>CAVXSE010000001.1:0-767579 GCA_963764325.1 uncultured Solirubrobacterales bacterium
GGTTAGCACCTTGTCGAACTGGACTCAATGTACCACGTGAGGCCGTCGTGGCAGTCGCCCTGACGTGGAAGGGGCAATTTTCGTGGCACAATGCCGCGGGAGGGTTCTCGACCCTGTACAGTTTTGGCTACGTTAGCGAATCTATCTGGGGCCACCCGTTCGATCGTTTCGTCCGTTCCCGTCGCATTTTTCCGTTTGCGCAGAACAAGGAAAGCTCGAACTCAATTCCCAGGAAAACTGCTGTCGGGAAAACTGCTTGCGTGAGCAGACTCTGGCTCGTAATTTCCTAGGTTCCTTGGGCGCACCCATAGCTCAATTGGATAGAGCGTCTGACTACGGATCAGAAGGTTACAGGTTCAACTCCTGATGGGTGCACCAGTTTGAAGTTTGATCCGGGGAATGCCCGGATACTTTTGTCCGGTTCGCAACGGTGCGTTCCGACTGGCCAGGCCAATGTAGCTCAGCGGTAGAGCAACGGTTTCGTAAACCGTCGGTCGCCGGTTCAATCCCGGCCATTGGCTCCATTCCTCAGTGCTTGTTTACCAGCTCCGTGCACTTGGTTCAAATATGATGGCCGAGTTTTTTTGCAGACGAGATGTCCCCGGTTCGACCTTAAAAGACAGATGACGCATGAGGCTCGGAAATTGGAGGTGTGAAACCTTGGCAAAAGAGAAAATCAGGGAGTAAACGGCGGCAAGGTGGTTTTGCCAACGCTAGCCCGGCGTGTCCACGCAAAATAGACCGGGATGCTGATCAACACGATAATCAGGCCCGGCCAGGTGTACTGTGGTTTGTAACGCAACAGCACCAAATCAATGTAAATCGCCACGATGATGTAAATGGCCGGTAGTACCGGATAACCAATGGCCTTGTAGGGGCGGTCAGCGTGGGGGCGGGTGCGGCGCAGCACGAACAGACCCGCGATGGTCAGAATGTAAAAGATCAATACCGCAAAAATGATATAGTCGAGCAACTGACCGTAGCTGCCCGACAGGCACAGGACACAGGTCCAGACCATCTGCACCATCAGGGAAACCGCCGGGGTGTGATAGCGGGGATGGACCTTCCCCACGGAGCGGAAGAAAAGCCCGTCCTTGGCCATGGCGTAGTACACACGCGCGCCCGCCAGGATCAGCCCGTTGTTGCAGCCGAAGGTGGAAATCAGGATGGCCACCGCCATCAGCGCGCCGCCGACGTGGTGGAACACGACCTGCATCGCGGCGGTGCCCACCCGGTCCTCGGTCGCATACTGGATACCGCGGGCCAGGACGGTCGGGCCGTTGGGATCGCCTGCCAACGGCAACACGCTAAGGTACACCAAGTTGGTGAGGACATAGAGCACGATTACGAGACCGGTGCCCAAGGCCAGAGCCAGGGGCAGGTTACGCTTGGGATTCCGGACCTCGGCTGCGGTGAACGTGACGTTGTTCCAAGCGTCGGCGGAGAACAGCGAACCGGTTTGAGCCACGGCCAGGATGGCGATGGTCCCCACCAGCACCATGGGACCTCCGGTGCCCACTTGGATGAGGTGCTGGGCGCCCAAGCCGGCGTTGCGCCAGAAATCGGTGAAGTTGGCGGCCACGGCCTCCCGGTTGCGGCCGATGGCGAAGCCCACCACGACCAAACCGAAGAGCGCGGCCACCTTGGCTGTGGTGAAAATGTTCTGCACCAGTGCGCCCGTCTTGATCCCGAAGATGTTCAGTACCGAGAGGAAAACCACCATCAGGATGGCAGCCAGGTTCTGGGTGTTGAGACCGACATCCATGTTGCCCAGTACCATGGGACCGATGTGGATAGGCGGTGCCTTCCAAAAGTGGAGGAGCCAATGGGCGGAAGAGATAGAGGGAAAGAAGAAGCCCAGGAACTTGCCGAAGGCCACACCCACAGCGGCGATGGTGCCGGTCTGGATGACCAGGAAGAAGGTCCAGCCGTAGAGAAAGCCCCAGAGCGGCCCCAGGGATTCGTGCAGGAAGACGTATTGGCCACCAGCGCGGGGCATCATAGCGGCCAATTCACCATAGGCCAACGCCCCCGTGATGGTCATGAAGCCGGTGACCAGCCAGGCGGCGATCAACAGGGCGGGCGAATTGACCTCCCGGGCGATCTCGGCGGAGACGATAAAGATACCCGAACCGATCATGGAGCCCACGACCAAGGTGGTGGCGCTGGTCAGACCCAGGCCTTTGACCAATTCCGGTTCGGGCGCGGCGTCGATGTCGGTGCGGGCGCGCTGTTGCATGGCGTGAGGATGCAAACAATAAATCCGGGAGGCAAGACGCCGAATCAGGTGAATTAACCGGCCGCGCCGGATTCAGAAGCGTTTACTGAAAATGCACGAATGTTCCAAAACCAGGAACCGGCCCATTCAACTGCAGGCGTTTTACAGTATCCACCGTTTGATTTTCAGGATGCGGCCCGGTCGGATGGCAAATTCTTTGTTCCGGCCTCTCGCCTGAACTCGGTGCCCGCAATATTCGACGGGCATTTCCGGCGATTCCCAGTCGAAAATTTTCACACTCTGATTCAACGCCAGTTGTAGCTGTCCAGTTGAAACGCATTTTTCAGGATCAACCGCCGAGGCTCATCAGAACAGCTGTGAGAAAAAATCCCGCGTTTGAAGTTAAAAATGAATGATTCCGCGTTGAATGGCCACCGCAACAGCTTCAGCTCGATCGGCGACACGGAGTTTCGCCAGGATGTTTTTCAGGTACCATTTGACCGTGTTTTCAGAGATATTCAGAACATCTGCAATTTGCTTATTGGCCAAGCCTTTGACAAGCTCGTTGAGAACTTGCAACTCGCGGGGCGTCAGTTCCTCAAACAAACGTCGTGACGCAAGGCGTTTTGCAACTTCTTCGGGAATCCAACGCTGTCCGGACGCCACGGCCCGGATGGCGGGCATGAGTTTTTCTTCCGTGGAGTCCTTTAGCACATAGCCGGCGGCGCCGGCTTCCAACGCCTTATGAATATCCTCATCTCCGTCAAGGGCTGTCAGCATCAAAATCCGTGCGGCATTGTTGTGTTTGCAAATTTCGGCAGTGGCCTCAATGCCACTTTTGACCGGCATGCGCAAGTCCATCAAGGCAAGGTCCGGATTCCATTTTATGAACAGGGCAATTGCCTGAGCTCCATCGGTGGCTTCCGCCACAACTTCCATGTCCGGCTCGGTGTTGACCATGGCGATCAACCCCATTCGGACAATATAGTGGTCGTCAGCAACCAGGATCCGAATCGGTGATGTTTTCTTCGTAATCGGTTTGTTCATTGACTGATCTTGGCATTTGTGCCTGCTCTAATGGAAGCTCGACACGAATGGTGGTTCCTTTTCCGGGAGCGCTGGTAATTAAAATTTGTCCGCCCAACCGTTTGGCCCGTTCCGACATGCCGAGCAAACCAAAATGGCCGTCGTTTGGGCCGGAGCAATTTTCCGGTGTAAAACCCTTTCCGTTATCCCGAATGTCCAAGATGACATTTTGGGCGCCAAACTCCAATTCAATCTTCGCCCAATTTGCGCCAGAATGTTTGACCGCGTTTGTGACGGCCTCTTGACCGATCCGCAATAAATTCTCTTCAATGACTTCAGGCAAAGGACGAATATTGCCTTTGGTTTCAACTTCGACGCGGATACCCGCGCCGTCGGCAATTCGGTTTCCACTGATTAACAGTGCCTTGGACAAATCAAATTCTTCAAGCTCTCGGCTGCGCAAATCCCAGATGGATCTGCGCAATTCCACCCGGCTCATGCGCACCATATTCCGGACCAGTCCAAGATGATAGCTGGCAGTTTCTGGATTCTGCTGAAATAACTTTGCGACGGTATTTAACTGTAGAGTGACCCCGGTCAGCGTTTGTTCAAGGGTGTCATGGAGTTCCTTTGCCAATCGAGTGCGTTCAGTCAGAATGGCCTTGGATTGCACTTCAGCTTCTTTTCTGGCGGTGATTTGGAATTTTAGTTGTCTGGTTCGCTCTCTGACCCGCAACTCAAGTGTATCGTGAGCTTTTTGCAATGCCTTTTGATCCAGTTCCCGTTCATGGATCAAGTGTCTCAAAGCCAAATTTCTTTTTGAGACCATGATAATCCAGCTTGCGGCAACAATAATGATGACCAATGCTACGGCAAGAATGATTAACAAACGTTGAGTGGTCAGCCAAGTCGGTTTGGTAATTATGCTGACATCATATCGAAGCCGGTAGCAGTATTCGGAAAGGATTCGATTCTTCCATGCTCGTCACTTTGAAGAAAACAAATGCCGCCGACCTCGATGATGCTGCCGATAGGGATTGATGCTAATAAAGAATTTGGTTTGACCGTTTCTGCTTCGGCAGTAAAGACAAGATTGGTGGTTTGAAGCACCAAGGTGGTTTTTAAAATGTCAGATTCACCGGCTGGCGATGGGATCTCTTCCGCCAGGCGACCAAGCAGTTTGCCTCTGAGGGTAATAAAGTCTGCATGGTGCAAGCCCTCCAACAATTCCGCTATCGGCACATTCCTTGTCAGCACTTTGGTGCGCGGTTCATCTGTCCTCCGGAAGACAGCATCTTCCAACACCGGGAGAAAATTTTCCACCCCAGGAAATCCTACCGCTTCGATCACATCTCCCGGAGATAAAGAGAGCATCTGGCTGCTCTTGATTTGTAATCCACCGGTGGCGTCTCTGATAAACACATCTTCGCCTTTTCGCTGGTAGGTGACAACCCCTCCAACATGGACGCGGTAACCGAGCGAACGACCTCCGTGGTATTGACCAATATTATTAATGGGCGTCAACGGCTCACTAAACGGGTCTGGCACCACCGGTTCCTCAACGACGAAATCTGTTAGAAAAGGAACGTAAACATCCACGGTTACGAGATGTCTTAATGGCGCATTAAAGGCGGTGGCCGCGGTGCCTTTCACTTGGACCTTGGCGCCAACCAGCGATTGTGGGTCAACGCCGGGCGGGATTGGTTCATACACATGAACACGGTATCCTCCCGAAGCCAATTCCAGTTCAAGTTGCGTGCCGCTTGCTTGCGCGTTTCTCACGATGCCCGAGATTTCAATCCGTTGACTGTCTTCGGCGCCTGACATCAGTTGTTCGATGGAAACCGGTTTCGCTGCAGGCAGGGGCGCCGTTCCCACTTTTTCCCAACGGGGCTGGCTGACAGTAGGAGCGTAGCCTCCCGGAAAACTTATGCCGGATACGGTTACTACATCGCCAGGAGAAGGCTGTACGTTGCTGATATTCTCGACAAAAACGCCGCCACTGGAATCCTGCACGAAAAATCTTCCGCCCCAGTCGGGTTCTGCGGCGGTGACAACGCCCTTGATTGTAATTTTAATTCCACGCGATGATTGTTCGGCCGAAAGGGAAAGAACTTGGGAAGCATTGGTCAAAAGCTCGTTTGATTGCTCCGCCGAAACCATTTGCTCTGCATTTGGCAGCGCGAATATGGCACAAAACGGCAATACAAAAAGTCTATTCACTGGCAACGTATAATTCAAATTACCCCGAAAATACCGGGATTCCAAAAGAAATAAACAGACAGCACTCATCCCTAAAAGTGGTGTCAAATCCTTTGGGAAACAGCATTGCGTATCACGGGATAACTCTTTGCTGTTCTGTTGGTTGCATTGATCAACGATCGCTTTTAAGATTTTTGGCTTGTAAGATCGTTGGAATGGGACGCCCACCCGAAAGAGTGGTGTCAAGACTGCTTTGGTTGAGCTATTTTACGGGCCATCCGTTGCTGCCACTGCTGGCGGCCCAGTATAAATCGAATATCAAACCGGAACGAAACATTATGAAAAAGGCTCTATTGATTCTTATTAGTGTAGTCAGTGCCGCGGGATTGGCATCTGCGTCCAACAATTTCTCATATACCGCAACTGCGGCTCCGGGTAGTACGCCGGATGGGGTGGATCAAAGCAATAACCCGGTCAATGTCTGGACGACTCAGCCAGACCACCGGCGTAGCTGGTACCGGTATTTCAGGTTGTTACCTCGGCGCGCCATTTGGCGGTGCCTTTTCAGGGTGGCAAATATGGAGTATCGGAAAGTGACGGCAGTACCTGGGCATGGTGGAAGGATTGACTGCCAGCACTGCATTTGCAGGTGGAGCTTTAGCGGTTGGGCAGACCATTTCAATCAATTTTGAGATGCGGGCTACCGACCAGCTTCGGCGAATGGATATCCGGCTGGCCAGGTCGGTGTCAGTTTATTAAATGGCACTAACACTGCCATAACATTTTACATTTATGGAGGCGGTCCTGGTTGGTATTTTTATACCGATGCAGGGTCAACTGCCGCAGAAGCCGGACCCATGACCTATCAATACCAAGTTCCATTCAATATTGCCTTTACGGTTACTGGCACTAATACCTATAGCGCCATTGTTGGAACCGTGGCGGCCAATGGCGCCGTGGACAATTGGACCGGCACATTTAACGGGCTCTCTTACCGGAATAGACGTATTCAATCACGCGGGCGGCAACGGCAGCGATGTGGGGTTCAATAATTTAACGGTCGCCCCCGAGCTGGCCATCAACAACATCTCTCCCGATGATACCAAGGCGCTTTTCAACGCAACCAACACGATGAGTTTTAGCATCACATCACCGTCCGCCGCCGTCAATGCCAGCGGCATTCAGTTGACCTTAAACGGGGTGAACGTTTCCAGCAATCTGGTGATCAGCGGGAGTGGCAGCGGAAACGTCACGGCCCGTTATACCAATCTTTTGTTGAACACCATCTATATTGGCCAAATTAACGTGACCAATGCCGCCGGTGCCAGCGTCAGCGCATCGGTTCGGTTTGATACCTTTAGTTCGAACTATTTCACTTGGGAAGCGGAGGATTTTGACTTCAGCGGAGGCCAATTCATTGACAACCCGGTGATTTCCACAAACAGTCCTGACAGTTATTACAATCAAGTTGGCGTGTCGAATGTGGACGAATATGTGCTCGATTATAGTGCGACACAACCTCACGGCTGGCGTCCCAACGATCAGGTGTCAACCGATCTTGCAAATGATACTATCCGCGCTCAATTTACCGCCGCCGGCATTCCAGATTATCTAGTAGGATATTTTAATCCACCCAATTGGTTGAACTACACCCGGACTTTCCCCGCCGGCACTTATAATATCTATGGACGCCTAGCCAACGGGAACGGCGGCTTGGCCAGTTGCTCTCTGGCTCAAGTCACCAGCGGTCAGGGCACCACCAATCAGACAACCACCCAGGTTGGCATCTTTCAATTCAGCGCGCGTGGATGGAACAATTTTGATTTCATACCTTTGTCGGATGCTTGGGGAAATCCACTGGTTGTGAAGTTAAATGGACAGACCACGTTGCAGGTGACATCCGGGCCGCTGGGCGGGGGCGTCAACATGAACTTTTTCATGCTGGCGCCGGGGACCAACACCCCGCCGGCAATTGCCAATATTTATCCGGATGGCCTGCAGCCGTTTGAGAACACCAACCTGCTGACCTTTGCCGTCAGTTCCGCGCTCAGCACCGTCAGCACCAACAACATTCAAGTGACGTTGAATGGAGTCAATGTTTCGTCGCAATTAGTTTTCACCGGTTCAGCAACCAATTGGCTGGTTAGTCTCCCGCTGCCCCAACAGGGAAGCTACGCAATTACCATCACGGCGACAGATGTTGCTGGACACTCCCATAGTTATAGCGAAACCTTTGACAACTTTAATCAAAATGACTTCACGATCGAAGCGGAAGACTTCGACTTCAATGGCGGTCAGTTTATTGACAACCCGATTCCGACGGGGTATTGGGTCGGTGGCACGACAGCGCCCTATGGCACCACGGCCACGAACAGTTATTTCTACTTTCCTGCGGGTGATTCGGACAATGCAGCCATTCCTGGCGTGGATTTGACGACGCCCAACGATGATGCCGGGGAAACCTTTGTTTACCGGCCGGCGGAGAGCTGTGGCACGGAGGTTACGTCTGACTTTCTCCGTCAGAAGTTTTATTTTACCAACAATCTGGCGGTGGTAACCAACTACACCGACTTCGACGTGGGCTGGTGGAATCCAGGGACATGGATTAATTATACCCGGACCTTCCCCACGAATACCTATAATGTCTATGGCCGGCTGGCCTCCGGTGACACCCTATAGTGGAGCCACGATGGGCTTGGTGACTTCCGGCCAAGGCACGACAAATCAAACGACCCAACTCCTAGGCGCATTTGCTGATCCAAACGCAAACGGGTTCCAATCCTGGCACTGGGTGCCATTGTCTGATACCAATGGCAATCCGGTGGCGGTTTCACTTGGCGGAGTGGAAACGTTAAAAGTGACTGCTCCATCGGGGAGCGCCACGGGGAGCCTTAATGCGCACTTCTATATGTTTGTGCCAGTTGTTCAATCGGTGAATATGAGCGGCTCCATCAGCGGCAGCAACCTGTCGCTGCGTTTCGCGACGCAGAGTGGAGTCAGTTATACGGTGCTGCACAACAGCAGCCTGAGCGGGGGCAGTTGGACGGCGGTGGCCGGTCCCATTGCGGGCGACGGCACGACTCACACGGTAACGCTTGGAACGAGCGGGTCGGTGGGATTCTATAAGTTGTTGATTCAGTAGAAATGAATGGTACGTTTGAATTGAGTTAAGCAAGCAACCAGGCCGGCACCGGATTGAGGTCGGTGCCGGCTTCTGGGCCGAGAATAAGAAAATGAACACAAAAGAGTTGACTAAAAAGCCCGCTTTCGGGCGGGGGGTGTCAGGCCATTGTGGTTCAGGGGGTGGATGGGGGTTTCGTTCAAGGGGATTTACATTGATTGAGTTATTGGTGGTGATTGGGATCATTGCGATATTGGCGGCGATGCTGTTGCCGGCGCTGGCGATGGCCAAGCGGAAGGCGCAGGCGATGCAATGCATGTCGAATCAGAAGCAGATATCGGCCGCGGCGCTGATGTATGCCAATGACAACAGTGACACGCTCGTGCCGGTCGGGAGTTTGAATTATCAACCGGGAGCGTCACGGGTACACCGGGAGTCTGGGTGAAAACCCGTTGACCGATCCCCAGCTCCAACCCGGTGGGAGTCTGGCGCAGTTTTGTCCTGGAAACCTGAGGAGTTCCCAAATGACCAGCGGTCATTACTACACCAATTGGATCATGGCGGGTTTGGTATATCCTTATATCCAGAATCCGGGGGTTTACAAGTGTCCGGCGGACCTGTCGTTGTGTCCGTATGGGGCATCGCCGATGTTTGCGGTGGATTCGGAGCGCACGTATTCGGCGAATTGCTACGTGGGGGGGATGCAGTGGTGGGATCAGGCGTATAAACTATACCGGAAGCAGACGGATTTGCACTCGCCGGGGCCGGCGGACATCTGGTATTTTATCGAAGAGAATCCGGCGAGCATAGACGACTGTTATTTTGCGTTGGACCCGGCGACGCCGACGCTGTGGTATAACAGTCCGGCGGTATTGCATGGACAATCGAGTGTGATGTCGTTTGCGGACGGGCATGCGCAAATTCACAAATGGTCGGACGGCAATATGATCAGCGATGTAAATCCCCAAGTGCCGCCGGGATGCAATGTGACGGCTGATCCGAAGTCGTCGGATTTGGGTTGGTTTTTTTCCGTGACCACCGTTCCTAATAAGTAAGCGCATTTTTGCACAAGGAAGTTGAGGGATGGGTAAACTTCCAGGTTTATGACGAGAGTTTGTAATGTCGGTCGGACTGGAAGCCGCGGGATAAGAGGACTGGCTGGAGCGATGGCGGTAGGGCTGCTGATTGGGGGCTTGCTATCAACGAGCCGGGTGGTGGCGGCAAATATCCTGGGCAATCCGGGTTTTGAAGCCGGAAACTTTACCAACTGGACGACCTTCGGGGCTAACAATTATGTCCTGTCCGGCACTCAACCGTGTCGCAATGGGCAATGGTCAACGGATACCGCGGTGCAAAATAGGCCGCTGTTTCCGTGTGGGTGTGGGCAGATTTATTGACGCGGACAATTTGGAATATGCACCGAAGAGAATTCCTCAAAAAAACCTTGGGCGGCTCATTTGCGCTGGCTGCGACCGGCATGTCCGGGCTGACCTTTGCTCAAGATTTTCCCAACACGCCTGTTTCTTCAGACACGGCCGCAGTTGGCAATCGTGCTTTTTCAAAACTGCGCGGAGTAAATCTGGGGGCATGGCTCGTCCTGGAAAAATGGATGGTGCCCGAGGTTTATCATGGCACCGAAGTGTCGGATGAATACGGTCTTTGTCTTACATTAGGCAGCCAAGCCACGGGCCGGCTGGAGCGGCATCGGGAAACTTTTATTACCACTGAAGATTTTCGCTGGATCCGGGATCGCGGTCTGAATGCGGTTCGCCTGCCGGTAGGTTATTGGGCGCTTGAAGCACCGAGGCCATACGTAGAATGTCGGCAGTTTGTTGATTTTGCATTGGACCAATCCCTGCAACGCGGGTTGAAGCTGCTCCTGGACCTGCATGGGGCGCCCGGCAGCCAAAATGGCTGGGATCACAGCGGACGGAGTGGGCCAATCGGTTGGTCCAAAGATCCCAAAAACGTTGAAGAGACTTTGCGGGTTCTCGAAAGCTTTGCGCAAAAGTACGGAAAACATCCAGCGCTATTTGGCATCGAACTGCTGAACGAGCCGAGTGATCAGATTCCCATTGAAATTCTGAAAGATTTTTATCAGGACGCCTATTCACGGATCCGCAAACATGTTGGCCCGGAGGTTGCAATCATATTCCACGATTCGTTTCGCGCAATGGCGTGGAAGAATTTCATGAAAGGCGCGGGGTATGCAAATGTGCTCATTGATACGCATTTGTATCAGACGTTTAACGATGAGGATCGTGAACGTACGGCACAAGAACAAGTCGTCGTTGCGCTGAATCGCAAAGGCATACTTGATCGGATGCAACGAGAAGAACTGCCGACATTTGTCGGGGAGTGGTCGCTCGCGTTGCCGAATCATTCGTTGCGAAACCTGTCACCATTCCAGGGAGATCTGGTCAATGGCGCTTACGCAGACGCGCAATTGTTAAGTTTTGAAAGCACAAGCGGCTGGTTCTTTTGGAGCTATAAGCTCGAATCGGATTCTGAATGGAATTTTCGTTATTGTGTTGAGCGCGGCTGGTTGCCGGATAGTTTTCCTGATTAATCAAAATGACATTATTTCCAGGCTGCTGAATTACAGATAAAAGTTGTGAAAGAATTTCAATATTCAAGCATTGTACCGAATAAGGCAAAAATCGCGTCTTTGCTTTTAAGTGTCTTCCCGGCAGGCCTCCTCTTTTTAAGTGCCAGCCTGCTTCAAGCTCAATTAATTGATGTTGATTTCAACGAGAACAGCAGCGCCAGCTCGGGCGGCGGTCCCAATCCGGGTCCGACCATGTCGGGCGCGGCGGTTCTGGGGGCAGCGGGTGACCGGTGGAACGGAATAGACGCAAGCAGTGGCAGTGGAATTCCTCTAATCTACGCAAATGGCGGCACCTCGGCGGTTACGATGACATTTACATCTGCAGGTGGATATGATGTGAATGACTATGGCGGCTCTACGCCTTTTGCTGGCACTCCCTACGACGCCCTCATGGAGGACTACCTCTATAATGGTGGGACCTCACAAACCATTACACTCTCGGGTCTTGCACCAAACTCGATCTATAACTTGATCCTGTATAACGCCGCGAATGTTCCTGCGGCAGGCCGCACAACCTATTTTACTGTTAATGGTAATACCCAGAGCAGCACTTGGAACGGTTCCAGTAGCACGTTAATCGCGGGCGTTGATTATGTGGACTTCACTTCAGCCTTGTCCGATGGCTCTGGAAATTTGGTTATTACTTGGACTGGAAACGGCAGTGCCGAGGGCGATATTGATGGATTTCAAATCCAAGCTGTTCCGTTTGCAATCTACGCGGGTTACGACGGCACGAACGTTATCATTTCATTTATGACCCAGTCTGGATTGAGTTATCAGGTGCAATACAAGAATGAACTGACAGATGCCAATTGGATTTCTCTTGGCGGTTCTATCTCCGGAAATAATGCAGTCCAGTCGGTTGACGATTCGGCTGGCGGAAACAGCCGCTTCTACCGTGTGCAAGTATCAACCAATGCCCCGGCTGCTTTGAGCCTGTTGCACACCAGCGGCACCAGCATCGTCAATGCCAGCGGCATCACCGTGCAGTTGAAAGGCCTTAATTTGGGTGGTTGGCTCGTCATGGAACCATGGATGTGTCCCGCGGACAGTGGCGGCCTGCCGGACACCTACAGCATTATCACGGAGCTTGACAGCCGTTTCGGCGTCGCCACCGAGCAAAGCCTCATCAGAACCTATCAGACCAATTGGATTACGACCGCAGACCTTGATAACATCACGAATGGCGGTTTCAATTGTGTGCGTGTGCCCGTCTGGTGGGGCAACTTCTATTCCATCACCAATACCACCAGTTCAGGATGGCGTTCGGATGCATTCGCAGTGCTCGATTGGCTGGTCACCAATTGCGCTTCGCGCGGTATTTATGTGGTTATTGATATGCACGGCGTGGTTGGCGGCCAAAGCACCTCGGACGACACTGGTCAGCAAAATCAGAATCTATACTGGACCAGCAGCACAGATCAGAGTGAAACAGCCTATATGTGGACGCAAATTGCCACCCATTACAACGGCAACAGCGCCGTGGCCGGCTACGATCTGATCAACGAGCCAATGGGAGCGCCCAATACCGCCGCTGTTTGGGCTGCCTATACCAACCTTTACGCGACCGTCCGTGCCGTGGACCCCGGCCATATCATCATCATCGAGGGAACCTTTGGGAGTTGGAACTGGAGCATGCTGCCCAACCCGTCCCTGTATGGCTGGACCAATGTTGTCTATTCCATGCATGAATACCAATGGGGAGCTACAAATGCAGCTGGGATCGAGGCTGGCTCCGACAATCAAGTGACGGATTTCAATAATCACAAATCCTGGAACGTTCCTGATTACATCGGCGAATGGAACGATATGGGCTATGGCGCGGCTTGCTACGACTATTCCATTAATGACTATAACAGTGACGGCATGAGTTGGACAATGTGGGCTTACAAGGCAACTGCCGGCCTGGTCCCGAATGGCTGGGGCTGGTATGATCCGACCTCTCCTCCCCTCCGCGCCGCCGACGCCAAATATTTCTTCAGATTCATCGGCCACCATCGCCAGCGACTGGCAGCAGTGGCAGACCACAACGGCATTTGGTGTGAATTCTTCAGTCGGTTTATGAATTGAACCGTGGCTGACAAGTGACGGAGCAAGTCATAACCTGTTGCTGTTTTGAAGGTTGAAGCCAGATGGTCACTTTTCAGATTTTCAGCTTACGGAGAGCTCGAGTGTCATACCCACCCGAAAGGGTGGTGTCAAAGCCATTATGGTTTTGCTATTATTTGCACAGTTCTGTGCTATCAATCCTGATAATAGAGAATAGTCAAATGTCAACGGAACCTAAAAAGTTATGAAAAAAGTCGTATTGATTGTTATTACTATAATTGGCGTCGCTGGTATCGCATCTGCCTCCAACGATTTCTCATACACCGCAACCGCCGCTCCGGGCAGTACCCCGGATGGAATAGATCAAAATTCAAACCCGGTTAATGTCTGGACGGTAGTTACTTACGCCGGTGGACTTAATGGCATGGGCGATGGTGGCTTGCAAGGTTCAGGAGTCTATTTCGGTAATCCAGACGGGTCAGGCGGTATTGGAGGCAGTTCCGAAAATTCATGGCAAGAGTATAGCTACGACAACCCTGGGAATGGCAATAGTGGAATTGCTCTCGGCGGAAGTGTTAACTCCTACGATACATTTGCCGGCGGAGCTTTGGCAATTGGACAGACCGTTTCAATCAACTTTGTGATGCGGGCAACCGATCCTGCGGCCAATGGATTTCCGGCCGGCCAAGTCGGCGTTAGTCTGTTGAATGGCTCGGGAACAACTGCCAATGGGCAGCCAACTTCACCTGCAATATACATTTTATATTTATGGAGGTGGTCCCGGTTACTATTTTTATACCGATGCAGGGACAACGTGCCGGGAGTGCCGGATCCCATGAGTTATCAATATCAAAATGCCTTTAATATTGCTTTTACTGTCACAGGCGCTGGCACTTATAGCGCCGTTGCTGGTTCAGACAGTTGGAGTGGCACATTTTCCGGGTCTCTTACCGGAATAGACGTGTTCAATGACGCAGGCGGGAATGGCAGCGACGTTGGTTTCAATAATTTAACGGTCGTCCCTGAACCTTCAACTTGGGCGATATCGGCGATCGGCTGTATGGCACTGTGCGGCTGGCGCCGTGTATTCCGCCGTTCGTGATGAGATTTTTAGAGACTTCTGAAACAAGCTGTTTGGGTTATTTGATTTGACATCATGGAGATGGGCTAGGAATTAGAAATTTACCTGCCAGACGCGGAATCCGCCAAAGTGGACGAGCCGATCCCCCTGCCTCCAAGCAATTATTTTTTCTACGCTTCAGCTTTGTAATCCCCGTAAAAGCTCCGGTAAAAGACACCGAAGGGGCAGTGAGGAGAGAGCGACGCTGTCCGTGCCATCTGCGCACGAATTGTCTTGTAACGGGGCGAACTTTTTATCGTTGCCGGTTCAATTGAGAACGGGACGGAGATAAGGGACTTGCGCCCGTAATCGGGGGTCAATCGGGACGTTCAATCCCGGCCATTGGCTCCACTTCGCGGTGGAGAGTTTCCTGCGTCCGCGTTCGCGGAGGCCTGTCTGTTCCTGCTTGCCAGAATGCGGCGCCCAAGCGCAGACTGGGCTTAACCCAGCCTCCGCCGACAGAAAGGAAATTTTATGGCAATGATACCGGTCGTCATTCTGGTCGTCCTTGGAGTTCCCGTCGGTCTGGCCATCTGGTTGATTGTGCGCGCCGTCCAGGCCAAAGAACGCGTTGAGGAACTTTCCAGTCGTCTCAGCGAATTGGAGACGGAAATCATCCGGTTGAAACGCGAGCGGGAATCCGCGAGGCCGGTCGAACCGGCGCCGAAACCGGTGACACTGCCGCTGGTGAAGCCGGCGGCTCCGCCTCCTGCCCCGCTGTCCCCCATACCGACGATCGGATCGGAAATGGTTCCCGAATCACCCCCGGAGGAAATTGCCCCGGGTGTCATGGGCATCCCGGCGGCGCCACCGATAACTCCAGCCAAACCGGCACCCGAGTCAAAACCTGCTTTCACATTGCCGACCCGGGAACAAATTCTACAAAGACAGCGCGAAGGTTCGCCCCCAAAATCAGCTGAACCGTCCCCGGCTTCCGCCCCGCCGCCCGTGCCGCCGCGAATTCCACCAATCGAGCCGGCCGCTGTTCCGCAATTGCCTCGCCCGACCGGCCCGGCCATCAATTGGGAACAATTTCTGGGGGTGAAGGGCTTTGCCTGGGCTGCCGGGCTGGCGTTCTTTCTCTGTATCGCATTCGCCATCAAGTATTCCTTTGATCACAACCTGATTTCGCCGGAACTCCGGATGGCATTCGGGTTTCTCACCGGCATTGTCTTGCTCGTCGGGGGCGCCTGGTTGCATCGCCGAAAGCAATACACCGTCGGGGCGCAAACCTTGTGCGCGACTGGCATCGTGATTCTTTACGCCGTCACCTTCGCCTGCCGTTCGATTTACAAGTTTCCATTTTTCGACGTGGTTCCCACCTTTCTGTTGATGGCACTCATCACCGTGACCGCGTTCTTGCTCGCCGTCCGCCTCAACGCCATGGTCGTTGCCATTCTTGGCATGCTGGGCGGCTTTTTAACACCCTATTTGCTCGGCACACACGAGGACAACCCGCTTGGCCTGTTCGGTTACATTGCCATTCTTGATGCCGGGCTGATCCTGGTGGCATTGCATCGCCGCTGGTTTTTCCTCACGGCGCTGGGCGCCGCCGGTACCGTCATCATGCAAATCGGCTGGGCGGGTGAATTCTTCGTCGCGGGACAATATTTCGAAGGCAACAAAATCCTGATTGCGCTGGCCGTCCTGCTGGGATTCAACGTGCTGTATCTCGCCGCCGCCTGGTGGTCAAAGTTTCGCGGACTGACGAACAAATGGCTTTCGGGCTCCGCCATTGGACTCGCCGCCGTCGCGCTCGCCTTCACGGCATGGTTCCTGACCTTCGCGCCGCTGGCACAACGGCCGTGGCTCATGTTCGGATTTATTTTCCTGATTGACCTTGTTGTCACCGCCCTCGTCCTGCTGGATGACGAAATTGCACCCGTCCAGCCCCTCGTCGGCCTGGCGGTCTTTGGGTTGCTCGCCGCGTGGACAGCCAAATACCTGACCAACGACCTGTTGAACGCAGCCCTGGCATTCTATTTTATTTTTGCCATCGTCCACTCGGTTTTCCCGGTGCTGTTGCAACGGTGGCGCGGCGTCAACACCGTCATGTGGGGCGTCCAGATTTTTCCGCCGTTGGCGCTCGTGCTCGTGCTCATCCCCATTTTCCAACTCGCGGAGGTTTCGTTCATCGTCTGGCCGTTTGTCCTGCTGGTAGACGTGCTGGCCATCGTGCTGGCCGTGCTGATGGCCTCGCTGTTGCCGGTGCTGGTGGTGATGCTGTTGACCCTCGCCGCCACCGGCGCGCTGATTTTCAAAATTCCGGTCGAACTCACCGGACTGCCCATGTCATTTGCCCTGCTCGGCCTGTTCGCGGTTTTCTTCGTGGCCATCAGCGTCTGGGCGGTGCGCAAGCTGAAACCCGACACGATTACCAAAGCCATCCGCCTCAACGAGGGCGCCTTGCAGCCGGAAAATGTGGCAGCGCTGCTGCCGGCGTGCTCGGCCACGCTGCCGTTCCTGCTGCTCATCATGGCCACGCTGCGGTTGCCGCTGGCCAATCCGTCGCCCGTTTTTGGCCTCGCCCTGCTCCTGGTCGTGTTGATGTTGGGCGTGACGAGAATATTCTCGCATGATTGGCTGCCCGCCATCGGACTGGCCTGCGTGGCGGGACTGGAATGTGCCTGGCACTTCAACCGGTTCGACCCGGCCAACCCCGCGCTGCCGTTGACGTGGTATTTGATTTTCTTTGCCTTGTTCGCGCTGTTCCCGTTCCTGTTCCTGAAGAAGTTCAGCGACCGGGTTAATCCTTGGGCCGCGGCTGCCATGGCCGGCCTGCCGCAATTTTTCCTTATCCACCGGCTCGTGGCTGCCGCGTATCCGAATCAGGTCATGGGCCTGCTGCCAGCGGCATTTGCCATCCCGCCGCTGCTGAGTTTGATCGTTGTGTTGAAAACCATTCCGGCGACCAACCCGGTGCGGATGACACAACTCGCCTTGTTTGGCGGCGTGGCGCTGTTTTTCATCACGCTGATTTTCCCGATCCAATTCGACCGCCAATGGATCACCATCGGCTGGGCGCTCGAAGGGGCGGCGTTGCTATGGCTGTTCCATCGTGTGCCGCATCCGGGGTTGCGGCTCACCGGCACAGGCCTGCTATTCGCCGCTTTCGTCCGGCTCGCGTTGAATCCCGCTGTGCTCGAATACCACACACGCAGCGACACGCCGATTTTAAACTGGTATCTCTACGCCTATGGCATTGTGACCGTCTGCCTGTTTGCCGGCGCGCGCTTGCTTGCACCGCCGCGAAACCAAATTTACACGATCAACGCACCGCCCATCCTCGCCGGGCTGGGCACAGTGCTGGCGTTTCTGCTGTTGAACATTGAAATCGCCGATTACTTCAGTGCGCCCGGTTCGACGCTCACGTTCCAGTTCAGTGGCGACTTTGCGCGTGACATGACGTATTCCATCGCGTGGGCGTTGTTCGCGCTGGTGCTGCTCGTGATCGGCATTCTCCGGGAAATTCCGGCGGCGCGTTACAGCGCCATCGGTTTGTTGAGCGTGACGCTGCTCAAACTCTTCTTCCACGACCTCGCCCGGCTCAACCAGCTTTACCGCATCGGCGCGTTCTTCGGCGTGGCGGTGATCGCCATGCTGGCGTCGTTTGCCTATCAACGCTTCTACGCCGTGAGCGCCAAAGACAAGGAAACCAAAAATGAAACAAGCCAATAGATTTGGAGTAATCCAGTCTGGCGAGACCGTTTTTCCCCTCACCCTGACCCTCTCCCTCAGGGAGAGGGAACAGCAAAGTGTGCCTGTCCAGTCTCCCGATGACGCATGTTTCGCCGCCTGGCTGATGACAATTCTCCCCCTCCCCCGGGGAGAGGGCCGGGGTGAGTGGAAACACGACGTGCGCAGGTCTAATCTCAACCGAATTTTTGGCAACCATCGTTGTCTTGGAGCAGTTTGCCTTTCCACCCTTGCACTCGCTTTCAATTTATCCGTCCACGCCGCCGGTTTGCCCGCGGACTGGCGGCGTGAACAACCATTCAATGTGCCTGCGCCCGGCCTGGTGAAACTGAGTCTGCCGGTCGAAACGCTGGATGCCGCGCGCCCCGCACTCGAAGACCTGCGGCTTTACGACGGCGCGGGCAACGAAGTGCCTTATTTGATCGAACGCCCCGTGCCGGTGGTGAAAGTCGTGCAAAATGTAAAATCATTCCACGTTTCACTGAACCCGAATAACACCGCCATCGTCCTGGAAACCGGCCTGGCGCAGCCGCTCGACAGCGTCACGCTGGAAACGCCGGCGGGGAGTTTTCTCAAAGCCGTGCGCGTGGAGGGGTCCACCGACCTCAAACGCTGGCAGACACTCGAACAGGGGCAGCCGATTTTCCGGCAGCCGGACGGCGCGAGCCGGCTGCACGTTTCCTTTTCCGCTGGCACGTGGCCGTGGTTGCGATTGACCGTGGACGATCAGCGTTCGCCGCCAATTCCCTTCACCGGTGCTCGCATCCATGTGGCTGTGACCGAACCGGCGCCGAGCGAGCAGTTGCCGGTGGCGATTACTGAACGCGACGAAAATCCGGGTGAGACACGGGTGGCGTTAAATCTCGGCGCGGCCAACTTGAACATCGTGGCGGTTCAAATTGAAACCGCCGAACCGCTCTTCACTCGGCAGGTGACCGTCGCCGTGCCACAGGTATCGGAAGACACCGTCCGCGAGCAAACCATTGGTCAAGGCGTGATTTATCGGATTGCCGTCGAAGGCCAGCCCGTGTCGGAGGACCTTTTGTTGCCCCTCGACAGCCTGGTACGTTCGCGCGAACTGCTGTTGTTCATCCGCAATCAGGACAGTCCGCCGCTGCGCGTCACCGCCGTGCGGGTTGAGCGGCGACCGGTTTATCTCGTGTTTCTCGCGCGCCAGGCCGGCGTTTATCATCTCCTGACCGGCAACAGCCATTGCGCCGCGCCGAGCTACGACCTTGCCGCGCTGGGCATGAATCTCAAATCCGTGGCGGTCGCGCCGATCAAACTTCCGCTGCCGGCGAACAATCCGAATTATCGCCCGCCCGAAGTGCTGCCCGGCGTTGAGGAAACCGGCGCGGCACTCGACGTGACCGCATGGAAATATCGCGAGCCGGTGAAAATTATCCGTGACGGCGCGCAACAATTGGAGTTCGACCTCGCCGTGCTCGGGCACGCGCAGCCGGACTTTCAGGACTTGCGGTTGTTGCATGGCACCAACCAGGTACCTTACGTCGTCGAGCGCACCTCCATCAGCCGTTCGCTGACACCGGCGGTCATTGCCACCAACGAGGCAAAAGATCCCAAACTCAGCCGCTGGCTTATCAAACTGCCGCAAGCCAACCTGCCCATTACCCGACTGAGTTGTACCACGCGCACGGCGCTCTTCCAGCGTGACGTGACGCTCTACGAAGAACTCACGGATGAACGCGGCGAAAAATACCGGCACAATTTGAGCGGCGCGTCCTGGATTCAGAAGCCCGACCGCAAGAGCAAGGAATTTTTCCTGACCCTTGACGGTTCGCTCCAAAGCGACACGTTGTTTTTGGAAACGCACAACGGCGACAATCCGCCGATTGAATTGGAGGCATTCCAGCTCTTTTATCCGGCCACGCGCATCCTGTTCAAAGCCAGAGCGGACGATGAACTTTTCCTGTATTACGGCAATCCGCACGTGGACCCGCCGCGTTACGATCTGAGCCTCGTCGCCGGACAACTGTTGGGGGCGGACAAAGCGAGCGCTTCGCTCGGCGCCGAGCAACAACTCCGGAAATCATCCTGGCGCGAGCACGAAACGCCGGGCACGGGCGGCGTGGTGTTTTGGGGAATTCTCGCGCTGGTCGTCGTGGTACTGCTGATCATCATCTCCCGGTTGCTGCCGAAATCACCACCACCAACTTCGTAATTTGAACCATTCGTTTCACATTGAGACCGATGACGTTTGCTTGACTTCCAGTCACTGGCTGTCCATTAAACAGGCTCAAAACGCGCCGAACCCTCCCCAATGAACCTGTTTCGCCGAAGAAGCATCGCCGACCTGCAAGCGGAGGTGCTGACCGACAAAAGCCTCAAGCGCGCGTTAGGCCCGGTCAATCTGACGTCGTTGGGCATCGGGGCCATCATCGGCGCGGGAATTTTTGTTCTCACCGGCCACGCCGCCGCGCAATACGCCGGACCGGGCATTGTTTATTCTTTTATCCTTTCCGGCCTGGCCTGCGCGTTCGCCGGACTTTGTTACGCGGAATTTGCCTCGATGATTCCGCTGTCCGGCTCGGCCTACACTTACGGCTACGCAACGCTGGGCGAATTTGTCGCCTGGCTCATCGGCTGGAATTTGATTCTCGAATACCTTTTCGCCGCCTCAACCGTCGCCGTCGGCTGGTCGGGCTACGTCGTTTCGTTTTTGAAGGACTTGGGCATCACCTTTCCCGCCGCGTTCACCTCGGCGCCTTACGATCACGTGGCGGCGGCGAACCTGCATTGGTGGAACGTCTGGCAACTGTTCGCCCACGGCTGGACCAGCACCGGCGCGGTGCTCAACGTGCCGGCCATGTTGATTGTTGCCATCGTCACTATTCTCCTCGTCATCGGCATCAAGGAATCGGCGAATTTCAACAACGTCATCGTCGCGCTGAAACTGGCGGTCATCCTGACGTTCATCGCGGTCGGCGCCGCTTACATCAACCACGCCAACTGGCATCCGTTTGTGCCGCCGGCCATCGGTCCGGGCCAATTCGGCTGGAGCGGCGTGGTGCGCGCGGCGGGCGTGATTTTCTTCGCCTACATCGGCTTTGACGCCGTGTCCACCGCCGCGCAGGAGGCAAAAAATCCGCAGCGCGACATGCCCATCGCCCTGCTCGGTTCGCTGGGGATTTGCACCGTGCTTTACATCGCGGTCTCGCTCGTGCTTACCGGCGTCGTGAATTACACGCAGCTCAACGTGCCCGCGCCCATCGCCGTGGCCATCAGCACGCTCGGCCCGAAACTCGCCTGGCTGGAATACTTCATCAAAATCGGCGCCATCGCCGGGCTTTCGTCCGTCATTCTGGTGATGCTGCTCGGCCAGCCGCGAATTTTTTACACAATGTCCAAGGACGGCCTGCTGCCGCCGATTTTCAGCGCCGTCCATCCCAAATTTCGGACACCGTGGATTGCGCAAATCATCACCGGCGCGGTCGCCATGCTTGTCGCCGGCCTTTTCCCCATCGGGCTGCTGGGCGAACTGGTTTCGATCGGCACGTTGCTGGCGTTTGCGATTGTCTGCGCGGGCGTCTTCGTTTTGCGTTTCACCGACCCGGGAATCAAGCGCCCGTTCCGCACGCCGGTGTTCTGGTTCGTCGCACCGATGGGCGTACTGTCCTGCGGTTATTTGATGGCGAATCTGCCCGCCGACACCTGGGCGCGGCTCATCGTCTGGTTGGCCATCGGTTTGGTCATTTATTTCGCCTACGGTTGCCGCCATTCAAAATTGCAACTGCGGGCAAAGTAAACGGGCGGCAGCGCCATCGGCGCGACATCTTTGTAGAACCACAACCCAAAATAATACCAGCCCTATCGGGGCGGCATATTCCGTCCGTTACTCCGATGATGTCGCTCCTGACGGAGCTTTCATCTGCTTTAAATGGATAACTACAAAGATGCCAGCCCTACGGGCTTTGCTGACTTCGTATCGTCCAACCGTCAGAAATCACGCGCGCCGAAATAGCCGTTTTTACGCGCTCACGGAATCACCCAACGATAGGTGGCGACAGGCGCGCCGTTGGTGGCGGCGGTGACAGCCGAATTCAAAGTGTTGACGGTGGTTTGTTGCACTGAACCGTCGGCCATACCGATATTGCCGACGCCACGATGCCGCTCTTTGGTCCACGCGAGCGAATTGGTTGTCGGAAGATTCAAAATACCGTGCTTAACCCGAACACCGTTGACGGCCAGATTGTCGTCGCCGTCAATAATCATTTGGGGATATGTGTCAATAGCGTCGGGGCTGAAGAAATAACTGATGTTCGCGTCGCTGAAGTTTTGAGTGAACGATACAGCCTCTGTTCGCCGTTTGTCGTCCGGGCAATGCAGAAGTAGCGGCGTAAGCAATTCATTGGAAATGGTTTGCCAGAACAGAAAGGCCTTGCCACTGCCCACAAGTTTCATGGTTTCCTCGTCCCTCAGGACAGTGTCCATCGGATATCTGTCGCCGTGGTCGCCTTCCCAGGTTTTGAAGGCGAGGTTGATTTGGTGCAGGCAATTGACGCAGCCAAGCCTCGAACGTTTTCGCTTCGCCGCAGCGAGCGCAGGCAACAACAGTGCAACCACCAGCACAACAACTACGCCAATGACCACAAATAATTCAGTCCGGGTGAATGCTTTCGTTACATTGCAAGCAGGCTGGGTTTTCATGATGCCAATTGAATCACCGGCATCGCCAATGCCAAGCAGTTTTTGGCAGCACACGCCAAGTCCGGCAGCGCCAGCGGCGCGACATCTTTGTAGGACCACCAACGCAAGAAAAATCCAGCCCCATCGGGGCGGCATATTCTGTCTGTTTCCGGACAATATCGCTCCTAACGGAGCTTTTGTTATTTCGGGTTGGACAAACTACAAAGATGCCAGCCCTACGGGCTTTGCCGCATTCGTGTCTTTCACTCTGTCATGGAAATTGCCGGTCCATGGATTCTTCGTCGGCGGGCGCGCCGGAACGCCAATGGCCTTTTTGCCAGACATAGACGTTGCCTTGCTGCACCCATTTGCCCCGCAGCCAGATGTCGCCCGGATGCGGTCGCGTCCGCCAGTGGCCGGGCACCCAGACCCATTGGCCGCGCCAGTCCCAATGGCCGGGAATGAAATACCACAGCGTCCGCGGGCCGGGACACGCGGGAATGACATCCTTTTGATTGTCCGGCGGCGGTTGTGTGGGTTGTCCGAGATTGACATTGTCCGCGGTCGCGACCTGGGGCGCGACGTTGGTCGGCGCTTTTGACACGCAGCCCGCGAATAGCGGCAATGCGGCGGCGACGAGCAGTATTTTGACTGGAATAGAATTTTTCATGTTCGTTTTCAGTTCTGGAAATCTCCGGGAATGTGCGTTGCCTTTCCCCAATCTGCAACGAATTAAATGAAAGCGGCCACCGGCGTTGGAGGACGCCGGTGGCCATCAAAGTTTTCGCGAAAGATCAGCCCGGCTCACCGCCAGCGTCCGCCAACCCAGACATAACCGTGAGCGCGGTGTGCCCAGTGACCGGCCACCCAAACCGCATGAGGATGCGGGCGCGGCGCCCAGCGTCCGCCCACCCAAACATAGCCGTGACCACGCCATTCCCAGCAGCCCGGCACCCAAAACCAAAGGTCCGACGGTCCGGGAGCGACTGTCACGACGTCAACCTGCGGTGCCGGCGGGGCCTCCGGCTGGGTCACCACGACTTCGGCGGGTGGCGGCGCGCCCGGCGGCGGGGCCGCGGCGACCGGCTGGCGTTCATATACCACGCAGCCGGCGAGCAAAGGCAGGCCAACGGCAATCAAAAGGCTTTTCGTTAAAATTGATTTTTTCATAATCATCCTGTTAGCACTGGTGCGCTTGAATTTGTTACACCGATTATTCAGCAATTATCAAGCCAGTTCCACCTGCCGCGCCGGCGCCTGCCGGATGCGTTTGAACAGGAAGATCAGTGGCAGACAGCACAACACCAGCAGCGTAAATACCCGGAACGTGTCCACAAACGCCCACAGATGCGCCTGTTGGTTCAGTCCGTTGTAAATGAGCGCATAAGCCTGGTGCGACGCCGTCACCGGGTCGGTGTGCCGGGCGAGCGCGGCTTGTGCCGTGTGCAGTTGCCGCGTAAACGCCGGGTCGGTCGGCGTCAAATGCCCGACCATGAGCGCCTGATGCGCCTGCGCGCCGCGCGCAATCATGGTGGTGACGAACGCGATGCCGATGCTGCCGCCGATGTTGAGCGTGAGATTGTAAAGGCCGGTGGCGCTGCCAATTTGCCGCTGCCGCAACTGGCTCATCGCCGCCGTCGTCAGCGGCACAAAAATAAAACTAACGGCCACGCCGTTCAGCACGGTCGGGAAAATGACGCTGCGCATGCTGACCTGGAGATTGAGATCGCTCAACAGGAAAGCGGACAAACTCAACATCGAGAAACCAACACTCAAAAGCCAGCGCGAACGTATGCGCCCGACCAGCACCTGCCCGACGATAAACGTGGTGCAAAACGCCGCGATGCCGCGCGGACTCATCGCGTAGCCGCTCTGCAACGCCGGATAACCCATGAGCGTCTGCAAAAACAGCGGCAACTCCGCCGTCGTGCCATAAAGAATGATGCCGTTAATCGTCATCAAAGTCAGGCCAACGGCAAAATTCCGGCTCTTGAGAATCCGCAAGTCCACCAGCGGATGCTCCACCTTGAGTTCCCAAACGATGAACCCGATCATCGCAACGGCGGAAATCGCCATGAACCATCGAATCCAGACGGCGCCGAGCCAGTCCGCCTCCTGTCCTTTGTCCAACGTGATTTGCAGCGTGGCCAGCCACAGTGCCAGCAGGCCAAACCCGACGAAATCAATGGCGGCTTCCAGATTGCGTTTGATGTAGGGCGGGTCTTCGACCAGCCATTCCGCCAGAGACATCGCCAGAAAACCGACTGGCAGGTTGATGTAGAAAATCCAGCGCCACGAATAATTGTCCGTGATCCAGCCGCCGAGCGTCGGGCCGATGATGGGTGCCACGATGACCGCCAGTGAAAACGTGGCCATGGCCACACCGCGTTTGGCGACCGGGAAACTCTCCAGCAGAATGGCCTGGGCGATGGGCACCATCGCGCCGCCACCAGCGCCCTGCAAAATGCGCGCCAGAATCAGCATCGGCAGGTTCAACGCCATCCCGCACAATGCCGACGCGAACGTGAACATGCCGATGCAGGTGATGAACACCCGTTTCCGGCCAAAATGATTCCCCAGCCAACTGGTCATCGGCAGGATGATGGCGTTCGACACGAGATAGCTCGTCAAGACCCACGTCGCCTCGTCGGTCGTGGCCGAAAGGCTGCCGGCGATGTGTGGCAGGGCAATGTTGGCGATGGAGGTGTCGAGCACCTGCATAAACGTCGCCAGCATCACCCCCACGGCCACCAGCCATGGACCGTGGCGTGGATGCCATTCCTGATGATGCAGGTCGTCAGACATGGATTTAGGAACAGATCGAGAACCCCCGGTTGAGAGCCGATGACAGATCAGCGCCCTGGCGAACGCCGTGCCCGGCTCGGTTATGCTGCACTGTATTTAACCATAAACCTACCGAACGGTAGGTAATAACCATCGGTTTGTCAAACAGTTTTGCGGGCCGCCTTCCGCCGCCGGCGCGAGGTTGACGCCCCGCTTATTCCACATGCGTAACGGCCGGTTTTTTGCCGCGCTGAATGCGTTTGAATAAAAAAACCAACGGCAGACAGCCCAGCGCCAGCCAGCCGAACAGCCTGAAATTGTCCACAAACGCCCACAAATGCGCCTGCCGGTCCAACGTCTGGTAAATGAGGCCATAGGCCTGATGCGCAGCGGTCACCGGATCGGCGTGCCGCACCAGCGCGTGCTGGAGCGTGGCAAGATTTTGGGTGAATGCCGGGTCGGTCGGCGTCAAATGCCCGGCCATGAGCGCCTGATGCGCCTGCGCGTCGCGTGCGATCATGGTGGTGACAAACGCAATTCCCACGCTGCCGCCGAGGTTGCGCATGAGATTGTAGATGCCGGTGGCATTGGCGATCTGGGCCTGGGGCAAATGCCCCACCGTGGCCGTGGTCAGCGGCACAAAAATGAAACTGATGGCAATGCCGTTGATGACGCTCGGCCAGATGACAGCGGCCTCGCTCACCTGGAGATTGATATCGCTCAACATGAACGAAGCCGTGGCCAGCACGGGAAAACCGATGCACATCAGCCAGCGGTTGCGGACGCGCCCGACCAGTTGACCGACCAGGATGGTGGTGCAGAACGCCCCGATGCCGCGCGGGCTGAGGGCGTAACCGCTTTGCAACGCCGGATAACCCATCAGCGTTTGCAGAAACAGCGGCAACTCCACCGTGGTGCCGTAGAGAATGGCGACGACGATGGTAATCAGCGTCACGCCCACGGCGAAGTTGCGGTTCTTCAGAATGCGCAGGTCCACCAGCGGATGTTGCACGGTCAATTCCCGCACGATAAAGGCAATCATGGCCGCCGCCGAAATGCCGGTGAACCACCGGACCCATTCCGCGCTGAACCAGTCCGCTTCCTGTCCCTTGTCCAGCGTGATTTGCAGCGTGGCCAGCCACAGCGCCAGCAGTCCGAATCCGATGAAATCAATGGTCGCCTTCCGGTCACGTTTGATGTAGGGCGGGTCTTCCACCAGCCACTGGGCAAGCAAGACCGCCAGGACTCCCACCGGCAGGTTGATGTAAAAAACCCAGCGCCAGGAATAATTGTCCGTAATCCAGCCGCCCAGCGTCGGGCCGATGATCGGCGCGACGACCACGCCCTGCGTGAAGATGGCCATGGCGATGCCCCGTTTGTGGGGCGGGAAACTTTCCAGCAGAATGGCCTGGGCGATGGGCACCATCGCGCCGCCGCCCGCGCCCTGAAAAACGCGCGCCAGAATCAGCATGGGCAGATTCAATGCCGCCCCGCACAACGCCGACGACAACGTGAACAGCGCCACGCACGCTATGAACACGCGTTTCCGGCCGAAATAATTTCCCAGCCAGCCGGTCATCGGCAGGATGATGGCGTTCGACACGAGATAACTCGTCAAGACCCACGTCGCCTCGTCGGTCGTGGCCGAGAGGCTGCCGGCGATGTGGGGGAGGGCGATGTTGGCAATCGAGGTGTCGAGCACCTGCATGAATGTCGCCAGCATAACCCCCACGGCGACCAGCCACGGACTGTGGCGCGGACGCCATTCGTCGGGGGAGACGGCGTCAGGCATGGAAACCGGCTAATGGGGAAGCCTCGCCAGTTTCCGCTGCAGGGCGGAGCGGCATACGAACGCCACTGCTCCCGCCAGAATCAGCGCCAGCAACCCGATTAACCAAGCAGGCATATCAAGCCAACCGACCCGCACGCTGGGGGCTACGGACAATCCTGGCCCGATGGTGTGATCGGCGGGCAGCGGTTCGTCAAAAAGAATTTTCACCGGCACGCGCTGGACGACTTTGACGTAATTACCGGTCGCGTTTTCCGGCGGCAGCAGGCTGAACGCCGCCCCACTGCCGGCCTGAATGCTGTCCACGTGCGCGTGGAATTTCCGGCTGCCGAGCGCGTCAATCTCGATCAACGCCGGCTGGCCGGGCCGCATGTGCTTCAGTTGAGTTTCCTTGTAATTGGCCACGATCCAGACATTGGTAGGCACGAGGGAAAAAAGCGCTTGGCCCACTTCCACATAATCGCCCGGCTCGACCGATTTGCGGGTCACGCGGCCATCGGCGGGCGCGTAAATTTTCGTGTAGGAAAGGTTGAGTTGCGCCATTCGCACGTTCGCCTGTGCCTGACGGAATTGCGCGAGGGCCATGCCAACCGAGGCTTCGGTCGCAGCCAAATCCGCCTTGGCCTCATTGATTTTCGAGGCATCGGCAACGGCCTT
The DNA here is from genome assembly GCA_963764325.1 of uncultured Solirubrobacterales bacterium. GTDB lineage: Bacteria > Actinomycetota > Thermoleophilia > Solirubrobacterales > Solirubrobacteraceae > Palsa-744. The sequence continues at coordinate 27,918 of CAVXSE010000001.1, forward strand.
TTGTTTCGCGGCGGCGAGGTTCGCGTCGGCCTCTCCGACCGCGGCCTGCGCGGCATCAAATTCCTGCTGCGAAATGGTGTTCTGTTTCCGCAGTTCCTGGCTGCGCTGAAAATCCGCCTGCGCGCGCACATCGGTGGCCTGGGCCGCGTCGGCGTCGGCCTTGGATTGGTCGGCGATGGCTTCGGCGGTGGCCACTTTCACGCTCATCAAATCGAGCGCGGCCAGAAACGCTTTGTAATTGGCCTCCTGCGCGTCGGCAGAGGATTGTTTTTGCGCGGCGGCCGTCGAGTAATCCGCCGGGTCAATTTCGACGAGCAGCTCATTCGAGCGGACCATCTGGTTGTCGAGCACGTGTACGGCGGAAACCTGGCCGGAAATCCTCGGGGCGATGGAAACAACGTGGGCCTCGATAAAGGCATCATCGGTGGATTCGTGCGTGAATGTGGTGATCAGGTAATCCAGACCGAAAAACAACAGCACGGCGAGCACGCCGGTTGCCGGCCAGATGAACCACGGCGAATTCAATTTTGCCAACCGGGCGCCGTTCATCGCCGGCGGATTTGCGGGGATGGATTTATTTTCGTTCATAATAGTTGAAATGACTAATTCCTAAATCCTAATGACTAAAGAATGACGAAGCTCGAATGACAAAACGCATGGCTGGCGATTGCATTTATGATTCGTCATTGGGAATTCCTTGGTCATTATGGTTTAGTCATTCGACATTCGGATGTTGGATGATTCCAGGATTCATGGGGAGGTGGATGGTGGCGATGTCAAATTGTGATCAGGCTGTGGAGAGTGTTCCCGCCAACCGCCGCCCAGCGCCTGGTAAAGATTGATCAAATTGAACAGCCGCGAGTATTGGGACTGAATCAGGTTTTGCCGCGCACTGTAAAGGTTTTGCTGGACGGAGAGCACGTTGAGAGAACTGTCAACGCCGGTGTGAAAGCGCGCCTGGGTCAATTGGTAATCCTGTTGTTGGGCCTTGACCAAAGCCCGGTTGGCCGCCAGTTGCGTCTGGACGGTGACCCGCACCGCGAGTGCGTCGGCCACTTCCCGAAACGCGGTTTGAATGGCTTTTTGGTAGTTGGCAACCTCGATGAGTTTGCCGGCCTTGACAGCCTGGAGCTCGTTCCAGGCGGTTCCCGCCGCGAAAATGGGCCAGCACAATTTGCGGCGAAAAATTCCAGGCTTGCGAACCGGGGGCGAACAACCCTTCAAGCGTCGAGCTGGCGGAGCCGGCGGAGCCGGTTAGGGTGACGGTCGGGAAAAACGCGGCGCGCGCGGCGCCAATATTGGCGTTGGCGGCCTTGAGCTGGTGTTCGGCCTCGAGAATGTCCGGACGGCGCTGCAATCAGATCGGATGGCAATCCCGCCGGGATGTCGGACAGACAAACCTGCGGGTTGAACGGCCGGGCCGGGGCAAGGTCGTCCGGCAACGGGCGGCCCACGAGCAGCACCAGGTTATCCTCCGCCTGCGGCGAGTTGTTGTTCGTAACCGGCCACGGTGGCGCGCGCGGTTTGCAACTGGGTATCGGCGGTGTTCAAATCCAGTTGCGAAAGGACGCCCGCTTCGTAGCTGCGTTGGGTCAACTCATAAGTTTGCCGTGCCGCTTTCAAACTTTGCCGGGCCACGGCGAGTTGTTCAGTCAATTCGCGTTCCGTCAGGTAGGCCGCGCCTACTTCGGCCACCAGCGCAATCCGGGCGCTCTTTTGGGCTTCTTCGGTTGCAAAGTAGGTTTCCAGCGCCTGTCGCTTGAGGCTGCGCACGCGGCCGAACAAGTCCAGTTCATAAGAGGCGACGCCCAGATTCACATTGAATTGGTTGAAGGTCGCCGCATAGCTGCCGCCGGCGAATCCGGTGGAAATGCGCTGGCGCGAGCCGTTGGCGTTGACGTCCACGGTGGGAACCAGGGCATTCCGCTGGACGCGATAAAGCGCGCGGGTTTGCTCGACGTTCAACATGGCCACGCGCAAGTCAGGATTGTTGGTCAGGGCCAGTTCGATAAGTTGTTGCAGGCGCGCGGTCGCGGAAAAAGTCGCGCCAGCCAATGTCGGCAGCGGGAACGGCAGCAGTGTTGGTCGGGCTTTCACCGTGTCCGGGGACCTTGGGCCAGGCTGGCGAAATCGCCGCCGTCGGGCGGTGATAGTTCGGCGCGAGCGTGCAACCGGCCAAAGCCAGGACGAACAGGGCAATGAGAGATGAAAAATATTTGCTCATGGCTGTTCTTGTTTGCCGTTGTCTTCGTCCTCCTCAAAGCCGGCCGGTTTGGGCGCCAACATGGTGTGCGTGGGCTTTTGCGATTTGAACATCTGGCGGACGACCACAAAGAATACCGGCACAAAGACAATGGCCAGCACCGTGGCTGAAATCATGCCGCCCGCCACGCCGGTGCCGATGTCGTGCCGGCTGGCCGCCCCGGCGCCGGTGCTCAATGCCAGCGGTGACACACCCAGAATGAACGCCAGCGACGTCATCAGAATCGGGCGCAATCGCAAATGCGCCGCCTCAAGCGTGGCTTCAATCAAACCTTTGCCCTGCGCCTGCAAGTCCTTGGCGAATTCGACGATGAGGATGGCGTTTTTGGCGGACAAGCCGACGATGGTCAGCAGGCCGACTTTGAAGAACACGTCGTTGGGCAACCCGCGAAATGTGGCGGCCAGCAGCGCGCCAAGGATGCCGAGCGGCACGACGAGGATCACCGCCACGGGGATGGACCAGTTTTCGTAGAGCGCGGCCAGCGCCAGGAACACGACAATGAGCGACAGCGCATAAAGCAAGGGCGCTTGTTTGGCCGACAGGCGTTCCTCGAAGGACTGGCCGGTCCATTCATAGCCAAAACCGGTCGGGCAATTTGGCGGCCAGATTTTCCATGGCGGTCATGGCCTGGCCCGTGCTTTTGCCCGGCGGCGCGGAGCCCACGAGTTCCAGCGCCGGAACGCCGTTGTAATGCTGCAACGATGGCGAGCCGTAAATCCAATGCAAGCTGGCCAGGCTGGCCAGCGAAACCATCTGGCCGCTGCTGTTGCGCACGAAAACCTTGCTGACGTCCTGGGGCAACATGCGATACGGAGCGTCGAGTTGGGCGATGACCCGTTGCACGCGGTTGCCGTTGACAAAATTGTTGATGTAATCCGAACCGAAATAGGTTTCGAGCGCCGTGTTCAAGTCCGCCAGTGAAACGCCCAGCGCGCTGGCCTTGGCCTGATCAATGTCCACCTTGAGCTGCGGCGTGTCCTCCAATCCCTGGAAGCGCAACTGGGCGATGTCGTGATTGGTCGCGGCCATGCGCAAACAACTGGTCGCGCGCGTGCATGAGTTCGTCATGGCCAAGGCCGGCCTGGTCCTCCAGTTCAAAGTCAAAGCCCGAGGAAATGCCCAGTTCGGGAATCGGCGGCGGGTTGATGGGATAAATGATGGCGTCCTTGATTTGGCTCAAGGCCATGAAAGCGCGGCCGATGATTGCATCCACCCCGTGTTGCGCGCCGTGGCGCTGGCTCCAGTCTTTCAAATGAACAAAGGCGAGCGCGGCGTTTTGCCCCTGGCCGTTGAAGCTGAAGCCGGCCACGTCCACCATGCCCGCGACTTCCGGCTGGTTCAAATAGTATTGCTCCACCTGCTTGAGCACGTCCACCGTGCGTTGCGCGGTCGCGCCGACCGGCAATGGAGATGCTGGTGATGAAATAACCCTGGTCCTCATCCGGCAGAAAGGATGACGGCAGGCGGTAGTAAAGCCAGCAGCAATTGGTCGTGCCTGCAGCAGGGCACCGTTGCGTCTTGCTGGCCCGGCGGCGCCCGCCAGCGACATCTCGTGCGCCGCGACGCCTTCCACGGGGCGCCCCGAGACTGCAGCCGTCGAGCGGCGCAGTTCCTCGCGGGCCTGTAGCGGCGTGACCGATGGAAGCGGCGCGCGTGGGCTGCGCTCGGCGAAGCGCACGATGAGCTGCATATCGAGGTCGAGCGTCAGGCCGTCGCGCTCGATCGGCGCGCCCGCCAGGCGCCGCTTGGCGGGTCGCGGCAGGCTCGCTACTGCCGCGAGCGCGAACGCCTCGACCCGTTGCGGCGGCCGGCGCGGCTCGCTCATCGGAAGATGTCCACGGGGGCGCCGATCGGCAGGTGGAATGCGAGATACGTGATGGCCGCATTGCGCATCCGGATGCAGCCGTGCGAGGGGTGGCCGGGGATCAGCCACGGTTCGTTCGTCCCGTGGATCCCGACGACGCCTCCGTTCGGCCATTCCGAGAGCGTCGAGTAGTCGCTCGTGCCGAAGGCGTACGGGCCGTAGATGGACCCTGCGGGGACGCGCATCAGCTCCCGTATCCAGAAGCGCCCGGTCGGCGTCGGCGTTGAGCGCTTGCCGTCGCCGATGGGCGCGTGCCAGACCGCAGTGCCGCCGCGGTAGAGCGTCGCCCGCACATCGCCGAGGTTGACGCGAAGTGCGACGTCCGTCCTGTGCAGCGTCCCAAGAGCGCTGCGCCTCACCCAGCCCGTTCGGCCATTTGGCCGACCGGGGAGGCGGATGTGAAGCCACGACTCGTGGCCCGCCATCGACGCTTCGGTGAGAGCCATGTACACCTCGGGCCAGCGTTCCTCGGTCAGCATGTGGACGTGCGCAATGCGCCGTCCTTGCGCGAAGGGCCTCGTCCACACGGCGGCGACTTCACGCGGATGCGCCCATGTCGTGAAGGTGAATTCGTTGGAGAGGCGGGTGACCGTGCGCTCCGGGGCGCCGGCCGCTGCCGCGGCGGAGACGGGCAGGACGAGCGCGGCCGCGATGAGCGCCGCGGCGGCTGCGATCCGTCGGCCGACGAGTAACGGCATCTTCAGAAGGTAGCTCGCCCAGCTGCCGGCGGCTGTCCACGGCTCAATCCGGTACGTTGCGGAGGTGGCAAAGGTCGACCCCCTTGGCGGCGCACAGCGCGTCGCGGCTGTATTGGGAGCCACGGTCCTCGCGACGCTCTCGCTCGGCACCGGAGCCGCCCAGGCCTCATCCCCGACGGGCGTGACGCTGACGCTCGCAGCGCGGGTCTGCCCGACGTACGGGGACATCATGGCCAACCGTGCGCGCAACAACATCCAGGAGAGCCTGAAAGACCTCGGGCCGGAAACGGTCTACGGCGATGGGCAGCCGGTGAGCCCCGAAATCGAGGCGGCGACGCAGCCGAACTGCAAACCGCTGCCAGGCTGGGAATTCACGCTCGGCACCGGCTACATCTCGCGCGCCGTCAATGGCTATTGGGGGTCTCTCTCGATCATCACCGGCCAGACGCGTGCGCCAGTCGAAACGCTGCCCTCGATTCCGCTACTCGACTCATCGGGCAATCCGACCGGCCAGTCGATCGAAGGCGCCGTCACGATTGAACTGACCAAAGAAGAAGTCGAACTTGCCGGCAGAGGAAGCCTGTGGGTCCAAGGCGGTACCACGAGCGACCCGATGCTCAGCAAACGCTACCCCGAAGAATATGGATTCGGTTCGCTGCGCTGCGCGATCGACAACCTGAACGGGGACAACGTTGAGTGGGTCGGCTACCCGCCCGGATACCGGCACATGTTCTGCTTCGCGTACTACGTGAAGCCGCCGCCGACATCAGGCACGATCATCATCAAGAAGAAGGTCGTCGGCCACGGAAGCGGCGCGGCCGAAACCTTCCACTTCGGCGGCAACGTGTCGTTCAACCCCGGCGGCGCGTTTGACCTCACCGTTTCGCCGCCCAGCACGGAATCGGCGGTCACGTTCTTCAGAGGCCAGACGAAACCGGGCGAAACGCCTTGGAACGTCCATGAGAACCTGCCGCCCAACTGGCGCCTGAAGGCGATCACTTGCCACAGCGCGACTGCGGAAAGCGAAACTTCGATCGACTCCGCCAAACACGAAGCGATCATCAAGCTCGCACCCGAAGACACCGTCACGTGTACCTACGAAGACGAGTTTGAGCCTCCGCCGGGGGACTTGACGGTGCGGAAGGTGTCGGTTGGCAGCACCGGCACGTTCGGCTTCAAAGTCAGACGCGCGACGCGCCCGAATCGCGTCGTCGCGAATCTCTTCGCAACGACGCTGAAAGAAGGACTCGCGGTCGAAGCTACGCCGGCACCGATTGTCCTGCGCCCCGGCGACTACACGGTCGAGGAGTCCTCGGCCTCCAAAGATCGCGGCACGTGGGTTCTCACGGACGCGGGCTGCGACTCCGTTCGCGGCACCTTCAGCGACAAACTCGTCCACGTCAGGATCGAGTCGGGCGAATCGCTCTCGTGCACGTTCCGCAACGAACTGAGACCGACGGCGTCGCTGAAGATCCAGAAGACGACTGAACACGGCGTCGGGACCTTCGGGTTCAGCGTCGTCTCGCAGGACCGCCCGGGCGAAGCGATCAGGCAGAGCGCCGATGTGACCCGTGAAGGAGAACCTTTCGACGCGAAAGGTGGCTCAACAGACGCGCTCTTCTTCGAACCGTACGTCATCCAGGAGTTCCTGCCACCGCCGGTCCCAACGGGCCACTGGCAACTCACGTCGGTCATGTGCGACGGTCAGGAGGTCCCGTTCGCAGCGGGCGCGGCGCTCGTATCGATCACCGAAGAGCAAAGCGCGCCGACGTGCCTGTTCGCGGACCGCTTCGAGACGAATGAAGTGCCGGTGGAAGAAACCGCGCGGGTCTCCGTCACCAAGGTGGCCGATCGTCGGGAGATCAAACTCGGGCAGAAGGCCGGCTTCACGGTCACGGTGACCGGCGACGGCGCCGCGACGGCGCGCGAAGTCGTCCTCAACGACCAGACCGAGTCCGGCGCGACGCTGGTCTCCGTAAGCACGAGCCAAGGCAGCTGCGGCCGCAAGTTGCCGTTGCACTGCGAGCTCGGCGACATCGCGAAGGGCGCCAAGGCCACGATCCGCGTCGTCGTAACTCCTCACCACGCGGGAAGATTCGAAAACCACGCCGTCGTCGGACTCGCGAACCCCGACCCGGACTTCGCAAAGAACACGGCGCACGCCCACGTGCTCGTCAGGTCGAGGCGCAAACGCGTCCCGTCGCACAAACCGTCCTTTACGGGCTGAGCTCAACCGGCAACTACACTTGCCACCGCTGCGCCCGTAGCTCAGCTGGATAGAGCGTCGGTCTACGGAACCGAAGGTCAGAGGTTCGAATCCTCTCGGGCGCGCTCGGTTTCCCGCTCAACCATGCGGTAGTTGCGCGAGCAACGCTTTATCTGGGGACGATATGTCCCAGAAATGTCCCAAGAAGTCGTCCACCTTTCGGCGGTTCGTCGGAGTAAAGGACGATGGGGACTGGTCAGATCAGGCGGCCGAGTGGCCACGTCTTCCGGTCGAGCGGCGCGCCGGACCGGCCTGGTACGCGAAGTACCGGCTGCCGTCCGGGCGCCAGGTGCAGCGCAAGCTCGGGCCGGCGTGGACCGCGCGCGGGCGCCGCCGGCCGGCTACTTCACGAAGCGACCGCCGAGGAGCTGCTGCGCCGCAGGCTGGACGAGGCGCGCCGCGGGACGCTTCCCGGCACGGTGCGGACCGGCGCGACGTTCGCCGACGCGCGCGGCCGAGTACATGCGCTACATCGAGCAGGACCGCGGGCGCAAGCCGTCGACGCTGCGTGGCTACCGCTCGGTCGATCGCACGCGCATCTGCTGCCGGCGTTCGGCGAGCTGCCGGTCGAGGACGATCACGACCGAGCGACGATCGAGCAGTGGCGCGCCGGCTTCAGCTGGCCGGGCGCTCGCGCAGAACAAGCTCCTGATCACAGCTGCACGGGATCCTCGGCCGGGCGCGCAAGGTCTACGGGCTGCCGGGCAACCCGCCGGCGGAGGTCGAGAAGCTTCTCGCAGCGCTCGAGTGGCGAGATCGAGGTGTTCTCGCCCGAGGAGGTGTGGGCGCTCGTCCGGGCCGCCGGCGTCGGAGCAGGACGGGGCGATGTTCCTGACGCGCGGCGTTCACGGGGCTACGCATGGGCGAGCTGCTGGCCCTGCGCTGGCGCGACGTCGACTTCGCCGGCGTCGACGATCCGCGTGCGGGCGAGCTACTGCGCTCGGCGCAGCTGACTACGCCGAAGTCGGGCAAGGTCCGCGCCGTCCCGATGGCCCCTGACGTCGCCACGGCGCTAGCCCGGCTCGGCCAGCGCGGGATTGTGGATCGGCGAGGACGAGCTTGGTGTTCGTCGGTGAGATCGGCGGCTATCTGGATGGATCAGCGCTGCGCCGGCGCTACAAGGAGGCGCTGGCTCGAGCCAGGCCTGCGACCACTCCGCTTCCACGATCTCCGCCACACGTTCGGGACGCGGATGATCGCCAAGGCCGACATCCGGCGCGTCCAGGAGTGGATGGGCCACGCGGACATCCAGACGACGATGCGCTACCTGCACTACGCCCCGCGTGACGAGGACGCGCGGCTGGTCGCGGAGGCGTTTGCGAGCGTCTCCAACCGGGGGTCCGAGGTTGTGCCGAGGTGAAGGTTCGCGACGTCATCCGGCTGATCGAGCTCGACGGCTGGCGGCTCGAGCGCACGCGTGGCAGCCACCGCCAATTTGGACACGCGAACAAGCCTGGAAAAGTAGACCGTCCCCGGGAAGCCCAATGACACGCTGCATCCGAAAACGCTCGCTAGCATCCGAAGGCAGGCAGGATTGGAGCGCCCATGACACGCCGCTACTTGATTGTCATCGAGGGGAGCACCGCGGATAACTACTCCGCGTATAGCCCCGACGTGCCAGGGGTGGCCGCGACCGGCGCCACTCGTGAGGAATGCGAAGCTCAGATGCGCGAGGCAATTGAGTTCCACCTCGACGGTCTGCGCGCTGACGGCGAACCTGTGCCCGAACCGCAGTGCACCGCCGGCTACGCCGTCGTTGAGATCGCCTGAGCTCAACCTTTCCGACAACGGGTCGATATCGAGGCCGTGCAGCCGCCCGAGGTATTCCTCCCACGCGTCCCAACTTCGCCGACCGCCTTCCCGGACAGTTGGTACCGGCCGTCGAACCAGGTCCTCGACTCAATCCGGCCGGGTGGGACCTGGATCAAGGTCCTCGCGCTGGTTACGGACGGCGACGGCGGAGCGGAGCCCGTGGACCGGCTCGCAGATCTGGGTCGAAGTCGTCGCCCGCGGCGATGCAGAGATCTCCGGGACGATCGCCGAGTCGCAGCTCGATCGAGAGGGATACCGCCGCGGCGATCCAATTCAGGTTGAGCCTTCACAGGTGTTCGATGTGCTTCACCTGGGGGAGGACGGGTCGCCGAGGATGGGGCCGGAGCGCGCCGCGTTCACGATCGGCAAGACAGTGCTTGTGGGGATCACAACGGTCGACCAGGCGGGACGCACTCTGAACCAGATGCAGTTCGCCGGTCCGGTTGAGGCGCGCCGATGCCGTTGGCGGGATCACTATCCGTCGCACGGACGGGAACGTCTGGGTCATGCCTCCCGAGGCTCGCTGCCTACAGGAGGCGGCGCCCGGCGAATACCGGCTTCGCTCGACCGGAGAGGTCGTCGCCGACCCCACGTTCATCTGTACATGGACCGTCACGAAGCACGACTAAGAAACGGACCTGCCACGGGATTGAGCCCGCGAACCGGCGTTCAGGTGAGGCGCAGACACCCCACCTGGAGGAGCGATAAGTCATGACCTATCATGCCTCCGTGATCAAAGACGTACGCGAACTTCCCGGCGTGATCCCGTTCGACGACATCCTCGCCGAACAGTTCGCAGCCGACCCGGAGTTCGAGCAGGAGTGGAATCAGCTCGCCCTCGCCAGAGCCGTCTCGATCGAGCTGCTGCGTTACCGGGACGAACACAAGCTCTCCCAGCGCGGCCTTGCCAAGGTGCTTGGAGTCAGCCAGCCGCGCGTCCACGAGCTGGAGTCGGGCGAAAAGAACCCTCGCGTCGAGACGCTGATGAAGATCAGCGCCGCGACCGGGATCGAGTTCGCGATCGACATCGCGCCGCAGAACAGCAAGCCCGCGCTTGCGGGGCGCAAGCTGAGCCGCGAGGCCGCGCACATCTGCGCAGGCGCCGCCGTTCGCGTGGCCTGCGCCTGACCACCGGCAGGATGCTCCGCGAGTACCTCATCGTCGTCGAGTCAGGCGAGGAAGGCGGCTACGGCGCGTACTGCCCAGACGTCGACGGTGTCATTGCGGCAGCAGAGACTCGCGGCGAGTGCGAAGCACTGATGCGCGAGGCACTCGAGTTTCATCTCGAGGGTCTTCTCGCCGACGGTGAACCGGTGCCGGCGTCGCGCTGCACGTCGGCGTACGCAGTCATCGACGACGCCTGAGCGCCCGCCCGCGACGAGGCTCTGCCCGGAACCGGCTCGACGAGTAACCTCGCGCTCGTTGAGCGACTTCTTTCAACCGCCGCCACCCGAGCCGCGCGAGCGCGAAGAGTGGAAGCCGCCGCCGTGGCTTTCGCCCCCGCGCGGCGTGCTGCCAGGCACCGTGGCGCTCAACGTCGTTCTCGCGCGCGCCACGTCCGTAGCCGTTTGTCTGTCTCGCGTCGACGCGTACCAGGCCGGCCTGACGTATCAGCGGGAACGTCGGGCACCACCCGGTTCACGGTGCCACGGCACGATTCAGGGCCCCGTGAAACTCGGGGCAGGAGGCACGTATGCGTTCGGAATTAGTTTGGCTAGAGGGGGACTGCCCGAAGAGTGGGAACCGTTCGAAGTGAGCATCGGGTACACGACGAACACGGGTAGCTAGATGAGCAGCGCATCTCGCGGGAGTTCGCTCAGCGGACTACCCGCGAGGTGCGACTCTGGTCTGCGTCCTATGGCTCGTCGCGGTCGCGAGGCCGCGGCTTCGCCGCTCGATCGGGCAGTCCGAAGACAGGCGACCGCAGGACCGCAGCGCCTAACCGACGGCAGGCCTGAGCGGCAGGCGAGCTTCGCCGGTGAACGCTGCCCTGTCACGGGCTCTGGATACCTACCCCAAGTATACGTGTGCGACATCAATCAGTACCGGCATGGACGGGACGACACCTTCTCCGTGTCGCGAAATCAGTCCCCGACCCGGCAGAAGTGTATGCTCTCAACCCGTGGTCAGTGGGTCTGAATCTCGCTTAACCGTGCCGAATCACACCTCCATGGGGCGGCTACGGAACCGAAGGTCAGAGGTTCGAATCCTCTCGGGCGCGCTCTTCCGCGATGTCCACGCCTGACACCACGCTCGACAAGCGCTACAGCGCTCCGGCCGCCTCAGCCGTCGCATGGGAGACGACGCGCGGAATCCTCGAAACTGCTGAGCTCTTCTGGCTCTCGACGGTCCGTGCCGACGGCCGGCCACACGTCACCCCGGTGGTCGCGGTATGGGATGAGGGGGCGCTCTGGTTCGCCACGGGCGACGAAGAGCAGAAGTTCTCCAACCTGCGCGCCAATTCCGGCGTCGTACTGACGACCGGTTGCAATCGCTGGGACTCGGGCCTCGACGTGGTCGTCGAGGGCGTCGCGACGCGAGTTACCGACGACGCGGTGCTCGGCCGGGTCGCCGCTGCGTTCGCGAACAAGTGGGACGGACGCTGGCAGTACATCGCTCGCGACGGCTGCTTCCGGAGTCCAGATGGCGGCGGCGGGGCGACCGTCTTCTCGGTCACGCCGAGCAAGGTGTTCGCGCACGCCAAGGGCGATCCGTTCGGTGCCACTCGTCACGTGTTTCCACGCCGCTAGTAGTGCCCGCGAGAAGCGGCGGGGCGATGCGCGCTGTGACCTGATCGCGATGAAGCGTGCCGCTGGTCGCCCGCAGGACGCGATCGACGTCGAAGCGCTCCAAATCGCGCGCAGCAGGATCCGCGGCGTGCGCGGCAGCCGGTCGGCCTAACCAGAACGCCGGTGACTCCGGCCTGGCCGCTCTCAATCGCCGCGGTGTTTAGCGACGCTTCGTCTCGCTTCGCCGAGAACTCGGTCGTAGCCGTGGCGATTGGCGTTCCGTTGCACGGTTTTGCTGATTCGCTCGTCCTCGTGGAATACGTCGCCGAAGATTCCCACGCTTCCCTTGCGCATCTCGACGCGGTAGCCGTCGCCGAAGTCGACCGTCGTCGGTACGCCCTGCAGGCTCATCGGCACGAGCGTACACCGGGCGGTGGCGCAGCGTGGGCCGGGGGCTCGTGCCCTGCGGGAGGCGCAGGTTCGTGGCCACTAGCGAGGGTTCTGGCACGTCTGCTGAAACCTCGAGAACGCCCCGGTGCTGTGCGTCAAGCCTCGTGGCCCGCTGCTCAGGCCGCGAGCCGTGCAGCTTCGCGCCGCACCAGTGGGTGACCCTCAGCCGCTCCCGGTCCGGGCCGCGCCACCGCGTCACGTACGGAGACGCGGGCCCCGCATCGCTCACACATCCGGTGCCCGTCGAGTGCTCCGCCGCAGTTCTTGTGCTCGATCACGACGGCCGGACCGTTCTCGGGCGTCGCATACCGGTCGCCCCACTGCATGAGCGCCACGACCGTCGGCCAAAGGTCGAGCCCCTTATCGGTCAGCCTGTATTCGAATCGCTCCGGGCGCTCTGAGTAGCGCCGGCGCTCCAGAACCCCCTCCTCGACGAGGCGCCGCAACCGAGAGTCAAGGATGTTTCTGGCGATGCCGAGGTGCGCCTGCAACTCGTCAAAGCGGCGTAGCCCAAGCAGGACGTCGCGGATTATCAGCAGCGACCAGCGCTCACCGACGACCTCGAGGGCGCCGGCGATGCTGCACGACTGACTCTTGTACTCGCGACCGAGCATAACCCCATTGTAGGGGCTCGGGTTGCATTATGCAACTGTCATGCTAGAGTCCGTTGCCTGATGCAACGGAGATGGCGCGTAAGCGTGATTGTGCTGAGCGGCGTGTTCATGTCGAGCCTCGACCTGTTCATCGTCAACATCGCCTTCCCCGCGATCTCGCACCACTTCGGTGACGTCTCGCTCGGTTCGCTTTCGTGGGTCCTCAGCGGGTACGCGATCGTGTTTGCTGCGCTCCTCGTTCCCGCCGGACGCTGGGCCGACGCGTTCGGCCGCAAGCGCGCGTTCCTAGCGGGCCTCGCCGTGTTCACGATCGCGAGCGCCGCCTGCGCCGTCGCGCCGACCGTCGCTGCGCTGGTCGCCGCCCGCATCGTGCAGGCTGCCGGCGGAGCGCTCATGCTCCCGACTTCACTCGCGCTGATCCTGCCCGAGTTCGAGGCCGAGAAGCGCCACGTGGCGATCGGCATGTGGGCTGCGACCGGCGCTTGCGCGGCCGCCGCCGGCCCTCCGCTCGGCGGTCTCCTCGTCCAGGCCAACTGGCGCTGGGTGTTCCTGGTCAACGTGCCAATCGGCCTAGCAGCCCTCGCGGCCGGCATCCGGTGGCTGACCGAGCGCCGCGAACAGGGCGAGGTGCCCAGGCCAGACATGGTCGCAGCGACGAGCCTCATGGTCGCGGTGGGGGCGCTCGTCGTGGCGATCGTCAAGGGCGAAGAATGGGGCTGGTTCTCGCCGGTGGTGATCGCGCTGGTGGTCGGCGGCCTTCTGCTCCTGCCCGTCATCTGGTGGCGCTCCGAGCATCATCCTGCGCCGATCGTGGAGCCAGAGCTCCTCAAGGTCCCGCGTTTCGCGCTCGCGGTCACTGCGTCTCTGCTTTTCTTCGCGGGCTTCGGTGCGTTCCTGCTGACAGGCGTGCTCTTCCTGACGGAGGTCTGGCACGAGTCCGTGCTGACCACAGGTCTCATGCTCTTCCCCGGACCGGCTGCGGCGACCGCGCTTTCGTTCCCCTCGGCCCGGCTCGGCGCGCGCTTCGGCTACCGGCTGCCCGGATTGCTGGGCGTCGGCCTGTTCAGCGCCGGTATCGCCTCATACCTCGTTCGGGTGGGCGTGACGCCGCATTACTTCGCGGACTTTCTGCCGGCCCAGATCGTGACCGGAGCCGGCGTCGGGCTCGTGATCCCGACGCTGACCGGCGCCGGCGTATCCGCGCTCGCCCCAGACCGCTTCGCAACCGGCGCCGCCGTGCTTACGATGGGGCGCCAGATCGGCATCGCGCTTGGAATAGCGCTGCTCGTCGCGGTGCTCGGCGCGGCCCCCCACACGCTCGCCGACTTTCACGGCGCGTGGCTGCTGACGATCGGCTTCGCCGTCTGCGCCGGCGCGGTGCTCGCTGCGATCGGCGCGCCGGCCGCGGCGCGACGCGGCGCGCCGCGGCCCGCGGTCGCGGACCCGGCATGACGCTCGAGACCGCCCGGGTTCGGACCTTCGGCTGGGACGACCCGGCCGGGGCGCTCGCGGCGACGGACGGCCTGAGCGGCCTCGCCGCGATGGCCGCCATAGCCGACGGTTCGATCGCGCCGCCACCGATCGCGCGGCTGCTCGGATTCGAACTGGTCGAAGTCGCCCTCGGCCGAGCGGTTTTCGCGTGCGAGCCGCAGGAGTGGATGTACAACCCGATCGGATCGGTCCACGGCGGCATCGCCGCGACGTTGCTCGATTCGTGCATGGGCTGCGCGGTGCATACGACGCTCGATCCCGGCGTCGCGTACACGACGGCCGACCTTCAGGTGCGTTACGTGCGGGCGATGGACGCGGCGACCGGCCGCGTCCGCGCCGAGGGCACCGTGATCCACCGGGGCCGGCGGACCGCCACCGCCGAGGGGCGGCTGGTCGCAGAGAGCGACGGTGCGTTGATCGCCCACGGTACGACGGGGTGCGTAATCTTCGGTCCCGCCGGGCCTGGCGCCAGCTGAGAGACCGGCACGCGACGGAAGCTACGCAGCGCGCCGCTCGTCGCGGCGCTCATCGCGAGAGTCGCGAACCATGTGACGAGCGGCAGTGTCGGCTATCGCGGACGTGATCCAGATGATCACCGTCGCCACGAGGTAGGTGGTGGCGCCGTGAATGTGGAGGCCCGAGACGACCGCGGCGACGATCACGAGGGCGACGACGGTGGCAGCGAGCGCGAGCAGCCCCGCGAGCGCCACGGACGGCTGGCGCACGAGCACTTTCAGCGCCAGCACCTGAACGATGATGTGAACGAGCCAGAAGAGGAGCGTCGAGACGACGAACGCGCTGGCCGTGAGCGAGAACTTTTCGAGCACCGCAGCGGACAGCAACAACCCCGATGCCACGCCCAGGAGCGAGAGGCCCATGCGGATACCCCAGCGCCGGAGCATGGTGCGAGCATAGAGCGCCGCTCAGCCGGCAAGCGCCCGCGTCTACGCCGCGATCAGTGGGCGGCTTCGATCGCGCCGACGATCAGCAGGTACGCGCCGAGCAGAACGAGCGCGGCCTCGCCGATCGAGCGGCCGTGCCTCGAGAACCAGGCATTTATTGACTCCAGTACCGCCGACCCGCGCTCCGGAAAGGCGACGATCACGAGCATCGGGATCTCGATGATCCACAGCATCACGAGCAGCATTTGCAGCAGGTAGCTGATCTGCGTGCCCGTCGATGCGTGCGTATCGGCGATTACCTTCACGCCGCCGATGAAGATCGGCGAAGGGATGATGTAGAGGATCACCCCGAGCAGAAGCACGAGCCACTTACCTTCCAGGTAGCGGTCGATTTTTGACGGTTCGCGGTCCCCGGACGCGGGTTTCGGCTTCACGGGTTTGCGGTGAAGGCGAAGCGCAAGCCAGAGCACGACGGCTCCCGCCAGGATGTAGAGCGCCGCGCTCGGGGTGCGGACGTCGTTCTTCGTCGCGTGGGCCTGCGCAAACAGCAGCAAGAGCAGGCAGCCGACGACAAAGACGGTGAAGAAAGCCCCTGCAACGAGCAGCACGACGCGGAGGCGAACGGCCTGGCCGCGGCCGAGAGCGATGATCGCCGCGAGCGCCGGCGGGTAGATCGAAGCCGCGAGGGCAAATGAGAGTGCTTCGGAGGGCATGGTTCCCGCGGCTAGGCGTCGGCCTCCGCGTAGGAGGCGAGAAGCGCCTTCTCCTGCTCGTGCCGCGGGAACCGTAGGAACACGACCGCGGCGCCCAGGAAGACGGCGATTAATCCGGCCCCATAAGCCCACTGGTCGCCGTGCAGGAACGCGGCCTTGGCGCCTTCGATGATCTGAGTCGCATGGGACGGGTACTGCTTTGCGAGATCGGCGGCGCTCGAGAACGACTTGGTGAGCTCGGCTTCGACGCTCGAGTTGACGTTCGAGTTCGACGACGCGATGGCCATGCCCGCCGCCGCCGCGTAGCCTGCCGTGAGGAGCGCGCCGAAGATCGACTGCATGATCGCGCCGCCGAGGTCACGCTGGAGGTCGGCGGTCCCGGAGGCCATGCCGACGCGCCGGACGGGGACCGAGCCGGTCAGCGCGTTCGACGTCGGCGGGCCGGCGAGGCCGACGCCGATGCCCAGGAGCGCGTACGCGAGGCCGACCTTCCAGTAGGGGATGTTCTCCTTCCAGAGCAGCAGCATCGCGAGGAAGCCGAGAAAGACGAAGGCCTGGCCGATCAGAATCGACGCGCGCGTGCCCCTGGCCTCGATGATCTTCGCGGACCGCGGCGCGGCGACGATCATCAGCAGCGCGGCGGGCAGGATCGCGAGGCCGGCGTCGAGCGTCGAGTACTGGAGCACGTTCTGCAGGAACTGCTGGCCGATGAACATCGCACCCATCAGCGAGCCGAACACGATGATGCCGGCGATCGCTCCGACCCAGAACGTCGGGCGCACCGCGACCGCGAGGTCATACAGCGGATTGGCCGCGCGCCGCTGGCGAAGCAGGAACGTGATCGCTGCGACGAGCGCGATACCCGCGAGCACGAGTGTCGCGGTCGTCTTGCCAGGCACCGGCGCCAGGTTGATCGAGATGATCAGCGAGCCGACGAGGACGACGGAGAGGATCCCGCCGAGGTTGTCGACTCGCTCCGTGGCCTCGTTGACGTGGGCCGGCACCAGGCGCCAGGCCATGAAGATCGCGACCACTGCGAGCGGCAGCGTCAGCAGGAAGACCGAGCCCCATTCGTGGGTCTCGAGGATCAGCCCTGCCGCGAGGGGGCCGAGGGCGGCGATGGCGGCGCCGATTCCAGACCACAAGGCGATTGATTTGGTCCTCCCAGACCCTCTCCAGAGCGCCGTGATGAGAGCCAGCGTCGTCGGGTACGCCATTCCTGCCGCCAGTCCGCCGCCCACGCGTGCGATGAACAGCACGGTGTCGCTGGGGGCGAACGCCGCGAGCAGCGACATCGGGATCGCGAGGGTCGTTCCCGTAAGCAGCATCATCTTGCGGCCGTAGCGGTCGCCGAGCGCGCCCAGCCACAGCACCGAGCACGCCAGGCCCAGCGAATAGCCGACGGCGATCAGGTCGAGAGTCGTCTGCCCGGAGTCGAAATGCTTGCCGATGTCCGGCAGCGCGACGTTGGCGACCGAGAGATTGAGGTTCGCGACCGCCGCGACGAGGATCAGCGCGGCGAGCGTCCAGCCGGCCCGCGGCGGCGCCGCATCGTCCGGGGACGACGAGCCCGGGGCATCGCTACGCGTGCCCGCGTTATCGCTGCTCTCTGAATGCGTGCTCACAGGCTTCCCCGATCGTTCCGCGCGGCCCAGAACGCGGGGAGCATTGCACAGTGGCTTCGGCTTGCGCCCGCGGCGGGTGGCGGCGCGGGCGCGAGTCTCAGGCCGCGCGGGTGGCTACGCCGAGCAGGAACGGCACCCCGACGCTCTCGGGGCCGGAGGTGAACCGCCGTACCCCACCCACCTCAAACCCCGCACGTCGCATCGCGGCGAGCGTGTCGCGGGAGAGGTGGCAGCCGCCCGAGACAGCCGGCCAGAATCCGCTTCCGTCTAGGCCTCGCTGGACAGCACGCGTCGCCGCCGCTCCGGCGACGACGTGCTCGTAGAAGTGCAGGCGCCCGCCTGGGCGAACGACCCGTCTGAGCTCGTCCAGCGCTTCACCCTGATCGCGCACGGAGCAGAGCACGAGGCAGCTCACAGCCGCGTCACAGCTGCCGCTGGCAAGCGGCAGCGCTTCGGCGCGCCCATCGGTCACGGATACCCCGACGCCAACCCGATCGGCTGCCGCCGACGCGAGCGCCCGCAGGTGCGGCTCGGGCTCCACCGCGACGACCTCGGTGACCGTCGCCGGATAGTGCGTGAAGCTCGGCCCGTCGCCTGCGCCGATCTCCACGACGCGTCCCTCCAAGCCGGCCAGCAATTCTCGGCGCCTGCGCTGTGGGACGACACATCCGCTCAGGTGCGGCCACAGGCGAGCGAATATCGGATGGGCGTCGCTCACCCGGGGGCAGCTCAGCCTTCTTCGGAGGCTGCCTGGCCGGCCGCCGATTCGCCGCCGCCTGATTCTTCGCTCGAGCCCTTTGCTTTGTGTCCCTTGCCCTTGCCGGTGGCCGTCGCCGGTTTGTGGAACACGATGACCGTGATCCGGCGGCGAAGCACGGCCGCCGAAGGAGCGCCGCTTCCCGAGGCGTGACCGGCGCGACGAAGGCGTGCCTGCTCGGCGGCAACGATCGCCGCGACCAGACCGCTCGCAGAGCGGCCGGGGACGGACGCCGCGACCTGCGCAAGTGAGCGTCCTTTCGCGCGTTCGGCGCGAAGCCGCGCTTCGCTCAGATGCAAGTAGTGCGCGGCCGTGGCGGCGACGACGCTGACGGCAACGACGTCGGCGTGTTCCATCCGGAGTTCCACGTGACGCCGCTCGGTCGCCATGCGCGTTTCGAGCTGCGCCTTCGAAAGCTTCCCTTCCTTCACCGCAGCTTCGAGACGCGCGAGACGCACTTTGAGAATTGCTTCGCCGAGCGCCTTGGCGGTATGTCCCGGCGTCGAGTTTGCGATATCCGCGAGGGTGCGTCCGCGCGCAAGTTCGTGGCGCAGCTGCGCGCGGCTGATGCCCAGGTAGGCCGCCGCGATGGCGCCGATCGTCTCGCCGTGAACCTTCGCGCCGTTCGCAGGCTGTTGTGTGCTCGTCGATGTCGAACCTCCGCCGCAGCCGGCCGCGCCCGCGACGACGAGCAGCGCCGCGAGGCTCGCGAGAACGCATCGCGACCAGCGCGACGTGGGCCGCCTCAGCGATAACAGAGAGAACACGAAAGCCATGTTGGAGTGGACACCTAAGCAGGTGTTAAGGCGATAAATCGGCTAGGAATGGGCACATTTGGTCAGGTCTTAACAAGGTTCTTAGGGTTGCGGTTCTTATTGCGCTCCCGCGATCCTGCTGGTACGCTCCGGAGACGCTTACGGTCTGGAGGGATCGTAGACCGAGTCGGTTACGGTCGTGGGCGTCCGGCCCCTAAATAACCGAGCCCGAAAGGAACACGGAGAATGACCATCAGGAAGACACTGTTTGGGCTCATTTCGGTTGCCGCACTCTTGGGCGTCTTCGCCACTTCGGCGAGCGCGCAGGAACACGGTGCCTTCGAAGCCCAGTTGAAGCGTGCCGGGAAGTACATCAGCGAAGAAAAACCGGCGAAGGTGACCGCCACGAACATCGGCCCGCAGGAATTTTACATGAGCTTCTTTAAGTTCACCTGCTCAAAGGCGACGGCTGCGCACACCCATATTGCGTTCCCGTACTCGAACACGTTCTACGCCGAGGTCCGCTTTTCGCAATGCTGGACGTACTTCAAAGTTGAGAACGGCAACCTGCTCGGGCCCTACAGGGCAACGCTGCAGCCGGTCGACTTTGAATATCACTGGAACGGCTTCGCCGAACTCGGTGGGGAAAGCGAATCCAACGTTCGCCTCGTCGACCCGGGTGAAATCTACGTGAAAATCGGCTCCACGCAGTGCGAAATCTACTGGGAACCGCAGACTATTCCGTCGAAAGCGATCAAAAAGCCTGAAGGCGAATACTCGTCCGCGGTCTACAGCACGGCGGAAGTCACGCCGAACGCGAAAGAACAGAAGTACTTCGGCGACGAACTGCAGAAGCAGCTGGTCGTCACGTCGGACCTGAAGAACATCAAAACCATCGCCGAAGGCGGCCGTTGCGAAGACTTCAAAAAAGAAGAAACCAACGGCTACTACAAAGGCACGATTCAGTACAAGGTCCCGAACGGCAACCTCTGGTTCTACCAGCCGTTCCAGGCCGAGGAGGAATCGGCTGAAGGCGGCGAATAACAGGGCTGTTCGCAAGCCCTGACGGGGCCGGATACTCAAAGGGGCGGGCGCCACTAGGCGCCCGCCCTTTTTTCGTCTTGGCGCGCGCCGCCCCGCGCGCTGAGAAGATGCCCGAGGCATGGACCCCGGCTCCCTGATAACCCTTCCGGCCGAGCTGCTTGGGCCGCTGGACGCCGACGCGCGTTATCTGGTGGGCGTGGATGGCGGCGGCACAAAGACGCTGGTCGCGGTGCTCGACCGCGAGCGCGAAACGCTCTGTCTCGGTCACGGCGGCCCGAGCAACGCCGACACGATCGGCGTCCCCGCAGCGCTGACGCAGATCGCCGCCGCGACCGCCGACGCACTCGCATCTGCCGGTGCCGAGATCGCCGATCGGACGGCCTGCGTCGCGGCCCTCGCTGGGCTTGACACCGACGCCTACGTGGATGCCGTCCATGAGGCGATGGGTGGGCAGTGGATCGTCGTCAACGATGTGGTCGCCGCGTGGGCCGCTGCCACCGCCGCGCAGCCCGGCGTGGCCGTCATATCGGGCACCGGTTCGAACATTTTCGGCGTCGGGAGCGACGGGAGCGCCTGGCGGGCCGGCGGCTGGGGGCACGTGCTGGGAGATGAGGGTTCGGGCTATTGGATCGGTCGCGAAGCGATCGGAGCTGCGCTCGCTGCGCGCGACGGCTCGGGGCCCCAGACCGCTCTCGGCGACGCGGCGTGCCGCGCGTTCGACGCGCCCACGATCGAGCGGGTCGCGATCGAGGTTTACGCGCGGCCAATCTCACTCAGCCAGATCGCCGGCTTCACATCCGACGTTGAGAAGGTCGCGCTCGACGGAGACGAGGTCGCGCAGCGGCTCTTCGTTCGCGCCGCCGAGGAGCTCTCGGTGCGCATCGCCGCCGTCGTCGATCGGACGGGACTGAACGGGCGCTTCAAGATCGGGCTACTGGGGGGTGCGTTCGGAGCGGGTGCGCTCCTCACGGAGCCGCTCGGACAGCGGATTGCCTCCTTCGCACCAGAGGCACAGATCGAACGAGTCGAGCTTGCGCCGGTCGGCGGGAGCCTCTTGCTCGCGGCCCACAGCCGCCGCATCAAGCTCGATCGCGACCGCCTGCACGACCAGATCCAGGCCGCCCTAGCGCAGCGCTGACGAGCCGGCGCGGGCGCGCTCGATCGCGGCGCGTGACGCGATGGCGCCTGCGCCGAGGCCGGCGATTCTCAGCGCCGCAGCGCCGTTCGCGAAGGCCGCAGCGGCCGAGGGGGCGGCGCCGGCGGCGAGCTCGCAGAAGAACGCTGCGGCATAGACGTCGCCCGCTCCGAGGTCGTCCACCTTCCGTGTCACGGGCGGAACCGCGATTCGAACCTCGGCGGCGTCCCCGATCAACAAGTTGGGCCCCGATTCGTCGGTCACCGCCACCACCGCGCCGCCCTCCCGTGCCGCGGCAACCAGCTCCGCGCAGCGCGGGAGCTCGCGCGCGTTGAGGACGACGGCGGCGCAGCGTCGCGCGAGCGCGTCGTAGCGCGATGGCGCGCTCGACGGCTGGATGACGCCGTCGTCGCCCCACGATCGGGCGACGCCCTGCGGCGTAAACGCGACGAAGCGGGCTTCGCCCGACCAGCCGGTGGGGCACTCGGCCGCCACGGGCGCGAAGTGGACGATGTCGCTCTCGACCGCCGGCGATCCGGGGAGGGGCCCCGCCCAGGAGGTGACGCGCTGGCGACGCGGACCAGTGCGGGCGGCGGTCGCGAGCACGGTCGTGGCCGGCGCCGCTTCCACACGAACGTCGATCTCGGAGGTGTACGACGAGAGCAGCTCCTCGAGTTCCGCGGGGACGCCGCGAGTCAGGACGAGCGTGCGCAGGCCGAGCCTCGAGGCCTGCAAGGCGCTGTAGAAGGCTCCGCCGCCGGGGCGCCGTTCGCCGTCCGCGAGCTCGTCGACGGTCACGTGGCCGATCGTCGTGTAGTCGTATCTCATGCGGCGCCCAGGGGGTGGGCGAGGCGACAGCGTTTCACACCTCGCGCGCCACGGACAGCCGATTCACGCCGGCCCGGGACCGGGTAGGCTGACCCGATGAGCGAAGGGGGAAACCTCACCACGGCTGAGGGGCTCGAGGCGATGCAGGCCGAGCTCGACGCGCTCGAAGGGGAGGGGCGCAAAGCGATCGCCGAGCGCATCAAGACGGCGCGCGAGTGGGGCGACCTGAAGGAGAACAGCGAGTACCACGACGCCAAGAACGACCAGTCGCACCTGGAGACACGAATCCTTCGCCTGCGCGAGCGCATCTCGGGGGCCGTCGTGGTCGAGCCCGACGCCGGCGGGGCCGCTGACGGCGTCGTCGGCTTTGGATCAACTGTGGCCGTGCGCAGCGACGACGGCCGCGAGCACTCCTGGAAGATCGTCGGCGCCACCGACGCCAAGCCGTCTGAGGGCAGGCTTTCGGTCGAGTCGCCGATGGCGGCGGCGCTGATGGGGCGCTGCGCGGGCGATCCCGTCACGGTCAAACTGCCGAGCGGCGAACGCCAGCTGACGATCGTCAGCGTGGGCTGAGCGCGTCGCGCGCGATCTCGGCGACGGCGCGCGGACGGCGGGCGTAGAGGCGGTCGCCGTCTCGTAACGCCGCGCGTCGGAGCTTGCGCCTGCGGCGGCGGATCGCTCGCTCCAGCTCGCGGCGCGTGCGACGGCCGACGCGCCGCGACTTCGGTCCTTGCCGGGGCGCAGCGTCGAGCCACGAGGCGAGCATCACCAGGTCGTGTTCCTCGCCGAGGACTTCGCCGAGCTCGTTTGCTCGCGCGGCGATTCGGCGCAGTCGCGCGACGTCGCGCTCACTGCCGTGTGCTTCGCACGCGACGAGCATTTCGCTCGCGTAGCGCAGGTCCTTCACGCGCCTTCGCCAAGCGTGCATGTCGGCGGGGCCGCGCGCCTTGCCGTTGCCGGCGCGGCGGTAGCGCTTGCGGCCTTCGCGATACATGCGCACCAAGCCCGGTTCGACCAGGTCGGTCCTGCCCGCGCTCGGCAAGTTGCCACGCCCCGATGCGCTCGCGTAGCGCGCGCAGTTCTCCGGCGGCGCGCGCCCGCACTGCGGGGTCGCCGAGCGCGTCGCGGGTCACCTGTTCGTTCTCGGCGGCGAGCATCCGGCGCACGCGCCCGATGCCGCCGCGATGTCCGAGCTGTCCGCGGTTGCGCTTCACGAGCGAGTCAAAGCTCTGCAGCATGACCTCTGAATCGCGTGCGCCGCTGAGCAGCTTCGCGGTTCTCGCGAGCGCACGGTCCTCGCGCTTGCGCGCTTCGGGGCCGAGATGGCCGTCGAGCAGCCGCACAAGCGCTCGCAGGCGCTTTATCGCCTTTCGTGTGTCGTGTACGGCGCGGGCGTCGGGAGCGGCCTCGCCGTTGCGAAGCCGGATCAAGGCGTAGTCGACCTGCGCGAGCGCCATGCGCTGCAGCGTCGCTCCCAGCTGTTGACCCTGCGGCGCGCGTTCGGTCGGAGGCGCGGGCGGCGCAGCCGGAACCGGGGGAACGGGCACGTAGCGGCGGCGCCGGTGGCGTTGCTGCTCGGCTCTCGCGACGGCGACACCGAGGCCGACCGCGACACCGGCGGCGACGGTCGCCACAAGCGGCGCAAGAATCTGCCTATGGGAACTCTTCCGCAGGCTCGTTGGTGGTCGATCCGGCGGGCGGCCAACCGAAAGCCGGCGACCTATCGCTGTCCATTTTGCGGAAACCATTTACCGTCCCTCAGCGAGCATATGCTGATCATGCCCGAGGGCGACAGTTCGCGTCGTCGCCACGCGCACACAGCATGCGTCGCCGCCGCCCGCGCACGTGGCGAACTGCCGCTCCGCGACGACTACCTGCGCGGCCAGCCCGCGCGCCCCTCGCTCTGGCGGCGCCTCTTCAGCCGCTAGGTGCCGTGGTGGCTCACCGTCTCGGGGTCGACGCGGACGATCAGCCGTTCTTCGCCCGGCTGGCGCATCGGGTACTCCTCGACGCCCATGTACTTCTTCGCGAGCGCGTCGATGTGGGCGTCGGCGCCGTCATTTGTCATCTCGGTCACGCGACCCCTGATCGTCACGTACTCGTACGGGTTGTCCATGTTCTGCACCATGAGCGTGATCCGAGGGTCACGTTCGAGGTTGTTCGGCCAGTAACGGCCGCGTGCCGTGTTGACGACGGGCACACCGTCCTGCACGTCGACCCAGACCGGCACGCAGTGGACGTCGCCGTCGGCCCTCAGCGTGCACACGTCCGCGAAGTTGGTGGCGCGCAGCAACTCCTCCGCACGTCCCTCGACCTTGGTGCTCATTCCGCCCTCCCCGCTCGTCGTTGGCCGTCGCCTCCAACGATACGCGCTCGCGTCAGGTTCGATAGTCGGGGTTGCGGCGCGCGATCGGCGGGATCGGCTGCATCGCGACGAGACGGCCGTTTTCCAGCGCGAAGGTGACGTGCGCCGTGCCGCCGCTGGCGCAGCACTTCATGTCGCCGGGCTTATACAGCGGGTAGGCGATCGTGACCGCTCCTTCGCTCTGGCTCGCGACGGCGATCTTGGCGCTCGGCAGCTTGACGTCGGTGCCGATGTAGCGGTTGCCGATGAAGAAGAAGGCGAGCTGGTCGTAGCCGCCCTGCCCGTTGCGCGCGCCGACGAGGACGCGCAGGGTCTGGTCTGAGTGGTACTGGGATTCTTCCGTCGGCGTGTAGCCGAGAGCCCGCACCGTCGCCGCCGCCCCCTTGAGCCCTTCGGTGTGGTGTTCGACGAATTCCGGTTCGCTCTCCGTACGCGTCGTGCTCGTTTGCGTTGTCGTCGTCGCGGGCGTTTCTTCCTGCGTGGTCGTCTGCGCCGGCGCCGTCGCAGGGGCGACAGCCGACGGCGAGTGCACCGTCACAGTGGTCGGCTGCGACGAGCCGCATCCGACCAGAGCCGCGGCCGAGAGCAATGCGATGACCGACGTTGAGCGCACGCCGTTGATGTTCTCACTCCGCCGTGACTCTCCTTCGCCTTGCTGCCGGCCGGCCCTGTCGAGCAGGGGTTAGGATCGACATCCGGTGAGCACCAGCGAGACCAAGCCGACGTCAAGGCGTGAACGGGCGCGCACGGTCCTACTGGTCTGCGTCGCGGCACTCGTGATCCTCTTCGCGGCGCTCAACACCTCGAGCGTCGAGGTCAACTGGATCGTCGGCAAGGGAAGCGCGCCACTGATCATCGTGATCGCCATCTCGGTGCTCATCGGAATCGCCTGCTGTTACCTCGTCGAACGTCTTCGCTCGCGACGTGGAAAAGCGTGACGCGCCGGCCCGCGCCAACTTCGCGCGGCTAGTGCAGGAGCACTTTCAGAAGGAAGATCGAGAGGCCGAGCGCGAGCCCGAAGGTCACGTCGATGACGAGCTCGGCGGGACTCGCTTCGGAGACCACGGCCGCGACGACCTCGAGCGCCACGATCGTCGCGACGACGGCAGTGATCGCGACCGTGACGGCCACCGTCTCGCTGACACCGGCGAGCCAGCATGCGATGAGCACCGTCAACGGCACCATGCCCCCGCGCAGCAGGATCGAGTCCCGCCGCAGCGCCGCCGCGACGCGCGCACGCGTCATGCGCCAGCCCTGCGACAGGCGCCATCCGAGCAGCGTGGAGTAGGCGTGGGCGAGCCACGCGAGAATCGTCGCGACGAGCGTCGCGAGCACGGTCTCCGAGAACGTCTCGTGGCGCCCGCTCTCGCCGGCGAGAAGAGCCCCGATCAGCAGCAAGCCGTAAACGACATCGTTCGCGCCCGTTATCGGGACGACGTAGCCGACGACTCGCTCGAGCTTCCCCTCGTGCCCATCGTTCCCGTCTGTCGGCTCGCCCGCGATTGGCGGATTATCCACGCCCCGCCCGCTGCACCCGAGGGGGCGAGTAGCCATCGCTGAACGTTCGCCCGCGCCGGGCTCCGAACTCGCCGCCATGCGCAGTTATGTCCTGCTCGACGTGTTCACGGCTGTGCCGATGAGCGGCAACGCGCTGGCCGTGTTCACGGACGGCGAAGGGATACCCGAGCGCGCGATGCAGGCCGCGGCGCGCGAGCTCAACCTCTCCGAGACGGTGTTCCTCCTGGCGCCCCCGGACGGCGCGGACGCGCACGCACGGATCTTTACGCCAACGACCGAGCTGCCGTTCGCCGGGCATCCGCTTCTCGGCACCGCCGTGGTCGTCGCACGAGCGCTCGGTTCGACGCAGGCAGTGATCCAGACAGCGGCGGGAACCTTCGAGATAGTCGTGGAGGACCCCGCCGGCGCCACGCCGAGCGCGACGCTCAGCCACGGCGCACCGGATCCCGAGGAGTTCCCGCGTGCCGGCGAGCTGCTGACTGCGCTCGGGCTGGAACGCGCCGCGCTCCCCGTCGAAGCGGCTAGCAACGGGCCCGTCCACGTGCTCGTCGCGGTCAGCGACGCCGACGCCCTCGCGCGACTGCGGCCGGACCTCACAGCGCTCGCCGCCCTCGGGCCCCTGGCCGTGAGTTGCTTTGCCCCCGACGGCGACGCTTGGCGAAGCCGCATGTTCGCGCCGGCGCTCGGGGTCAACGAGGACCCCGCAACGGGCTCGGCAGCCGGACCTCTCGCCGCCCACCTGTGTCGTCACGGGCAGGCGGAGCTCGACACCTGGATCGAGATCAGGCAGGGAGAAGCGATCGGCCGGCCGTCCACGCTGTGGGCGCGCGCAGAGGCGACGGGCGGCGCGATCGACCGCCTTCGCGTGCGCGGCAACGCCGTACTCGTTGGCGAGGGCGCGATGTCATTCCGCGGGAGCCTCCTCTAGTTGCGCCTCACTTTGCTCGAGCACGAGGCCGAGGCTCCCGCCGGGTTGATCGAAGCGTGGGCCGAGGCCCGTGGGCACGAGCTCGTGACGACCAGAGTTCTCTCGCCTGCCTCGCTGCCGGAGCCCGGCGGCACCGACGTCCTCGTGAGCCTCGGCTCGGACTGCTCGGTTGCGCGGTCCCCGGAGCCCTGGATCGAAGCCGAGATCGACCTGCTGCGGGCAGCACATGCCGCCCGCCAGCCAATCCTCGGCGTGTGCTTCGGCGGGCAAGCGCTGGCCCGGGCGCTCGGCGGTCGCGTCGACCGCGCGCCGTCACTTGATCCCGGCTGGTGGGCCATCGAGTCGCAGGCCCCTGATCTCATCTCGCCCGGCCCGTGGTTTCGCTGGCACGAAGACGCGTTCACGGTGCCGCCCGGCGCCGAGGAGCTTGCAACAGTCGGGCAGGTCCCGATGGCGTTTCGTCGCGGTGCATCGTTCGGATTGCAGTTCCATCCCGAGGTGACGCCGGCGATAGCCCTCGCGTGGATCGACGGCGCGCGCGCGGCGCTGGCCGAGAACGAGATCGACGAGGGGAGTCTGCGAGAGCGAATCGTCGCGGGCGCTCCGGGCGCGGCCGAGCGCGCGTTCGAGCTCTTCGACCGCATCGCCGCAGCGTGGGCGTCCGCGGGCGTGTTGTAGGGTCGCGGCTGTGAGCGCTCGCGAGTTCGACGTCGTCGTCTTCGGAGCAACGGGCGTCACAGGCAGGCAGGTTGCGGCCCACCTCGCGCAGCGAGCCGCGCAGGAGAATTTCACGTGGGCAGCCGCCGCGCGCGACACCGCGCGGGCTGAGGCCATCCTCGCGGAGGGCGGCGTCAAGGCCCCGGAGCTCGTGCGCGCCGACGTCGGCGACGACGCCAGTCTCGCCGCGATGGCCAAACGCGCCACCGTCGTTCTCGACCTCGTCGGGCCCTACGCGCTGTACGGGCGCCCCGTTATCAGGGCCTGCATTGCCGCCGGCACGCACTACGTCGACCTGACCGGAGAGATCCCCTTCGTCCGTGAGATTCTCGAGGAATTCGACGGACCCGCCCAGCGCGCTGGCGTGAAGGTAGTGCAGGTCTGCGGGTTCGAGGCGCTGCCGGCCGACATCCTCGTCAGGCTTGCGGCGCTGACCGCGCGCGAACGCTTCGGTCAGAGTCTTAGTGAGGTGGACATCGCGGTCGCGGCGACGCCGCCTTCCGGCGCACCGCACCTCTCGGACCTCATCTCGGGAGGCACCTTTCAGAGTGTCGCGCTGCTCACGGGCGCTGACGACGCCGCCCGAGTCGTCGACCCCGCGGCGCTGATCGATGACGTCGACTACGCCGCGCGGATTCGTGCGATCAGCCCGATCTCCCTGGCTCCGCGCCGCGGCGAGAATGGGGCCGTCGTCGCACCGATGGTGCCGGCGCCGTTCATCAACCCCGCCGTCATCCACCGCAGCGAGATGATCGCGGCGCGGCTCGAGGGGCGTGATGCTCAACCCTTCCGCTATCGCGAGGGCATGGGGCTGAAAGGTGGCCCCGCGAGCGCGCCGGTCCGCTGGGCAGTCGCCGGCTCGCTCTCGGGCACCCAGGCCGCGCTGCGGATGCTCGCCGGCGCGAGCCCCGCGATCCGGCGTCCGGTTGCACGCGCGATGGCTCGCTTTGGTCCCTCATCCGGGTTTGGTCCCTCGCCGGCCCGAATGGTGGATTGGACCTGGTCGATGCAGCTGGTCGCGCGCACGCCCGAGTCGGCTGTGGTCCGCGCCGCCGTCTTCGCGGAGGGCCATCCCGGCTACCTATCGACTGCACGGATGCTCGGCGAGGTCGGCTTGATGCTCGCGAACGACGACGTGACGCCCGGCGTCAGCGGCTGCGTGACGCCAGCGATCGCGCTGGGCGCCGACGCCGCAGCGCGTCTAGAGCCGGCGCAGGTCCGCTTCTCCGTCGAGCCCTGAACGCTGCTCGCGCGCTCGGCGCGATCGCTTACGCGATCCCTACGTGAAGCTGTCGATCGCCTTACGGCTCGGTCCAACGATGGGGTCACCCAACGAAAGCAGGTGCCTCCGATGAGGATCCGATTCACACCGAAGTACGCAGTTGCCACCGTCGCCGGAATGTTGGCGACGGGAGGCCTTCTCGCGAGCGTGGCCACGTCATCGAGCGTCGCCGCGAAGAGCCACGACTCGACGCGCCACACGACGCGCGCCCACGCGGCGTCGTCGACTCAGAGTCCCCCGGGTCCGTGCCCGGGAATGAGCGGAAGCTCGAGCGCGTCAAAGCACGCCGGCGCGTCATCCGCCTCGCGGCCCGCGCCGCCTGCTGGCAAGCCGCCGTTGGGCAAGCCGCCGGCCGGCAAGCCGCCGGCTGGCGCCCCAAGCCCGGTCGGCTGACGTCGGCGCCGCGGGCACGGGCATCCGCGCCCGCGGCGCCCGCCGACCACCATCGGCAGCCTCATCCGTCGGCGTCGTGCCCTGCGGGCTAGCGGCGACGGGCCCGCGCGCGCAGCCGGGCTATCCACGACGCGACCCAACGCTCAGCGGCCGACGCGCGCGTGAAGAAAGTCGGAACGGAAGTCGCACAGTCGCCGTCACCGTGGCTGATCACCGCGACCTCGACGAGGTGGCCGGCACTTCGCGCCAGAAGCGGGCCGCCGCTGTCACCGTGGCACGCGCCGCGAGCCGAGCCCAGAGTGCAAAGTTCAGACTGCGGAGCGAAGGGGAGAGCAAGATCGTCTGTGGCGTCCAGTGCGCAGACTTCGGACGACTCGATCTGAACCGCCGCTTGAAACGGCCAGCGCTGCTGGAACAACTGGCCGGGGCGGCGCTCGCCCCATCCCGCGATCACTCGATGAGCGCCGGGACTCGCAAACTCTGCCGAAGCACTCGGCGATTCGAGATCTAGCGTCGGAGCGTCGAACCTCCTCGCCAGCACTAGAAGCCCGACGTCATCTTCGAAGGAGTCCTCGTTGTACTTCGGATCGGTTACGGCGCGCACGACACGCGAGCGATGGATGTGCGCCGACGCTCTGCCATTTGCGACGAGAAAGCTTGACGCGGCTGGCCGTGCCGCACTCGTCGTCGACACCAGGCAGTGACCCGCCGTCAGAACGAGTCGGGGCGCGACGACGGTGCCGGTGCATTCCTGTACTTCACCTCTGGGGCCTTCGTCGACCACGAGCACGAGGGATGCCGCCACCTCCCCTGTCGCCCGGCTCCCGCCGACGATGCCGGGACGTGCAGCTCCCGCGGCGGGCGCGGCTTGAGCCAACGCCGAAGTGACAAATGCGCCGACAACTAGGCCAAGCATCCGTGCCATCCGCTCGATATATACGCTCTATCGGCGGTAGGAGTCGAGGTTCCGGTCGCGAACTCCGAGGCACGCGGGCGCCCGACATGCCCGCCTGGTCGCCTGGATTTCGCATCCGTGCCGACCCAATGGACCGATAGGAGGCACCATGAACAACGATGACAGGGTGACCGGCTGGTGGCTATTCGCGGGCGTGCTGCTCGCGATCGGCGGTTTTCTAAACATCATCTGGGGCATCGCTGCCGTCAGCGAATCCCACTTTTTCGTTGCCGAAACGCACTTCATCCTCAGCAGCCTGAACACATGGGGCTGGATCACGCTGATCCTCGGCGTGCTCGAGCTTTTCGCGGCATTTTCCCTCTTCGGCGGGGGTTCGTACGGCCGCTGGTTCGCGATTATCGTCGCCGCGTTGGTGGCGATCGGAGCGCTGTTCGACATCTCGGGCGGTTATCCGATCTGGTCGCTTTGCGTATTCCTGCTCGCGATCCTCATCATTTACGAGCTCGCCAAGGGGCCGACAGACACGCCGGTTCAGAGCTAGCGACGACGCCCGTTTTGCGGCTGGGGCTGCGCGGCGGCCCCAGCCAAGGCGCGTCGTCGACAGCGGATCGCCAGCGATCCGATTGCCACTGTGAGCGTCACGCCGGCCGTCCCTGGCCGGCGTGATTCGGCGCCCGCTATTTGCGGACGCAGACCGCCCAGACTTCGAGTTTGCCTTTGACGCCCTGTTCGACCCGCCAAGCGGTCGGCGTTTCGGTTTCCGACGCGATGAACGCCCCAGTCGACGTCGCGGGGCCGCTTGCCAGGAGGTAGCGCACACCTTCGACGGCTCGGCCGCCGCCGCCTGTCGCGACGTATTCGGTCGGGCATTTCACGAATTCAGACGTAACTGACCCGGTGTTGATGGCGCGGACGACCTTCACGGTCGAGCCGGCGTAGGGGCCTTCGGGGCCTGTTTTGCCTTCTTTGCCTTCGGCGCCGGCTTTGCCTTCGGGGCCTGCTTTGCCTTCTTTGCCTTCTTTGCCTTCGGCGCCGGCTTTGCCTTCGGGGCCTGTTTTGCCTTCTTTGCCTTCGGGGCCCGCTTTGCCTTCAAGCCCTTGTTTGCCTTCGGCGCCGGCTTTGCCTTCAAGCCCTTGTTTGCCTTCGGCGCCGGCTTTGCCTTCGGCTCCAGGTTTGCCTTCAGCTCCCGTTTCCCCTTTGACGCCCTGGGGTCCCGTTTCGCCGCGTTCGCCGGCTTTGCCTTCTGTGCCGGTTTCGCCTTTCGCGCCCTGGGGTCCCGTTTCGCCGCGTTCGCCCTGTTTGCCTTCGGCGCCGGCTTTGCCTTCGGCGCCGGTTTTGCCTTCGGCGCCGGTTTCACCTTTCGCGCCCTGGGGTCCCGTTTCGCCGCGTTCGCCCTGTTTGCCTTCGGCGCCAGCTTCCTTCGGCGCCGGTTTTGCCTTCGGCGCCGGTTTCGCCTTTCGCGCCCTGGGGTCCCGTTTCGCCGCGTTCGCCCTGTTTGCCTTCGGCGCCAGCTTTTCCTTCGGCGCCGGTTTTGCCTTCTGCGCCGGTTTCGCCTTTCGCGCCCTGGGGTCCCGTTTCGCCGCGTTCGCCCCGTTTGCCTTCGGCGCCGGTTTCGCCGCGTTCGCCGCGAGGGCCGGTTTCGCCTTTGACGCCTTGCGGTCCCGCTTCGCCGCGTTCGCCGGCTTTGCCTTCGGCGCCAGCTTTGCCTTCTTTGCCTTCGGCGCCAGCTGCCTTCTTTGCCTTCTTTGCCTTCGGCGCCGGTTTTGCCTTCGGCGCCGGCTTTGCCTTCGGCGCCGGTTTCGCCTTTCACACCCTGTGGTCCCGCTTCGCCTCGTTCGCCTTGTTTGCCTTCGGCGCCGGCTTTGCCTTCGGCGCCGGTTTCGCCTTGTTTGCCTTCAGCGCCGGCTTCGCCCGGTTCGCCTTTGACGCCTTGCGGTCCGGTTTCGCCGCGTTCGCCTTGTTTGCCTTCGGCGCCGGGTTCGCCGCGTTCGCCTTGCGCGCCCTGTTTGCCTTCGGCGCCGGTTTCGCCGCGGGGGCCGGTTTCGCCTTTCAGACCTTGAGGGCCGGGTTCGCCGGTTTCGCCGCGTTCGCCTCGAGGCCCCCCGGGTTCGCCGGGTTCGCCTTGCGGTCCCTGTTTGCCTTCTTTGCCTTCTTTGCCTTCGGCGCCGGTTTCGCCCGGTTCACCGCGAGCGCCCGGTTCGCCTTGCTTGCCTTCGCGCCGGTTTCGCCTTTCACGCCCTGCGGTCCCGCTTCACCGCGTTTCGCCTCGTTTGCCTTCAGCGCCCGTTTCGCCCTTGGCGCCTGCTTCGCCCGGGCTTCCGGCTTCGCCCTGGGCGCCTTGTTTGCCTTCTTTACCTTCCGCGCCTGCTTCGCCGCGTGGCCCGGTTTCGCCTTTCACGCCCTGGGGGCCGGCTTCGCCGGTTTCTCCGGTTTCGCCTTTCGCGCCCTGGGGTCCCGTTTCGCCGCGTTCGCCCTGTTTGCCTTCGGCGCCGGTTTCGCCTCGTTTGCCTTCGGCGCCAGTTTCGCCTTTGGCACCCGCTTCGCCCGTCAGGCCGCGCGCGCCTTCGGCGCCGCGAGCCCCGACAACCCCCGCAATGTTCCAGACGACCTTACGTTCATGGCGGCGGCAGCGCCGGCCGGAGTTCGCGAGGAACTTGACGGAGCCCCGCGAGTTGACGCACGCTGCGATCCTTGTCGTTGCGCCGGATGCGTGTGCGCGCTTGTGGGTGCGCGAAGCCGCACTCGCGCCACCGGTGCCAAGGAGGAAGTAGCTCCCGCTGAGTGCGAGGACGGCGGTGACGGTTGCGGCACGACTGATCAGGCGGTGGCATTCTGCGAAAGTCCTTTCGGTACGGCCTGCGCTTTTTGCGCTGCGCGTTAAAAAGCAACTACATTCCTTATCCCACAACGACCGCACGGGTTGCCGCAGTCGTCCGTAAGGATGGGACCATTCTTACGCCATTCGGCGCAGACGCTGGCGGTTAGCGCCTGAGAGGTTTTGGCTTCCGACGTGTTCCTCGACCGATCTGATGCCGGGCGCCGCCTCGCCGCGGTCGTGGCGGACGCCGGCTTGGCATCGCCGCTCGTTTTCGGCGTCGCAAGAGGCGGCGTTCCAGTGGCGGCCGCGATCGCCGACGCGCTCGGCTCTCCGCTCGACCTGGTCCTGGTCCGCAAGATCGGTGCGCCCGGGCATCCCGAGTATGCGATCGGCGCGGTGGCTGAAGGCGGCGTTCGTGTGCTCGCCGCGCGGGCCCTGGAACGGCTGCGGATCGACGACGTGCAGGCCGGTGAACTCGTGAGCATCGCCGAGTCAGAGCTCGTACCGCTCGGCAAGCGGTACGCCGACGCGCGCCCGATGCTCGATCCCACCGGTCGCGCGGCGGTTGTCGTCGACGATGGCCTTGCGACCGGGCAGAGCGCCGTGGCGGCAGTACGGGCGATGCGCCGGCGCGGTGCCGCGACCGTGGTGCTCGCCGCGCCGGTCGCCGCGCGTCACGCGGCGGACGCCCTGCGCCGCGAGGCCGACGAGGTGCTGTGCGTCGCAGAACCCGACGAGCTGCTGGCCGTCGGCTACTGGTACGAGGACTTCAGCCCGACGTCCGACGAGGACGTGTTCGGCCTCCTGCGCGAGCGACGGGGCATCAACAGGGAGCCCGGCCCGCCGTAGGCCGCGTTGTCAGTCGACGGCCGGCGGTTCGCCCCATCCACCGCCACCGGGAGTTTCGATGCGAAG
Organism: uncultured Solirubrobacterales bacterium; assembly: GCA_963764325.1. Classification (GTDB taxonomy): domain Bacteria; phylum Actinomycetota; class Thermoleophilia; order Solirubrobacterales; family Solirubrobacteraceae; genus Palsa-744. The sequence continues at coordinate 61,716 of CAVXSE010000001.1, forward strand.
GCGCTGCCGTGGGTGCAGGGTCCCGGTCGACTTGGCGCCGATCTCGCGTCCGTCGATGGTGTCGCGTCCCGGAGCGCCGGAGCCACCGCCCGCGGCGCCGCGCGGGCCGTGCCGGCGCCGCTCGGCGATCAGCGAGTACGTCATCTCGGTGAGCGCTTCGATCTCCCGCGCGACACCGTCGCCGCCGCGGCTCGCGCCGGTTCCGCCGGATCCGCGGCGCAGGCTGTACTCGGTGACACGGAGCGGGAATTCGGACTCCAGTGCCTCGATCGGCGTGTTGAGCGTGTTGCTCATCGCGACGTGGACGGCGCTCGCCCCGTCGCCCATCGAAGACGCAGCCTGCCCGCCGCCGAGCGTCTCGTAGTAGGAGAAGGCGTCGTTGCCGAGCGTCAGGTTGTTCATCGTGCCCTGGCCCTGGGCGCGGCCGAACGCGCTGAGGACCAGATCGGCGACGCGGCTCGATGTCTCTACGTTGCCGGCGGCGACCGCGGCGGGGGCACGCGCGTTGAGCAACGTGCCCGCGGGCGCCTCGACGCTCAGTGGGCGCGTCGAGCCCGCGGTCGGTGGGATATCCGGATCGGTCAGCACGCGCAGCGCGAACAGGCACGCCGAGGCGGTCACGGCGAGCGGACAGTTGAGGTTGCCGTCGTCCTGTGGCGCGCTGCCGCCGAAGTCGAGTGTCAGTGAGCCGTCGCGGACGATCGCGCGAAGGCGCAACTGGAGATCGCGGTCCTGCGCCTCAAGGACGTCGCTCGCGTTCCGCTCGCCGGCCGGGAGCGCGCGCAGGCACGCGCGGGTCCGCCGCTCGCAGTAGTCGAGGACCGCGTCCGTCGCGCTTCGGAGTCGCTCCGCGCCGAGACGCGCGCAGAGCGCCGCGAGGCGCTGGCTGCCGACGCGGTTCGCGGCGAGCTGGGCGCGCAGGTCGGCGCGGCGCTCGCGCGGCTGGCGCATCCGTCCCGCGAGCTCATCGAGTGCCGCGTCGTCGAGCGGGCGCGGCGAGATCAGGACACCCTCGTCCTCGATCGAGCGGCTGTCGGCGGGCATCGACCCGGGCGTCGGCGCCCCGACGTCGGCGTGGTGGGCGCGGCTCGCCGCGAACCCGATCGGCGTCGCTCCCCGCTCGAAGACCGGTGTGATCACGGTGATGTCCGGCAGGTGCGTTCCCCCGGCGAACGGATCGTTGAGGATCCAAGAGACGCCGGGGACGTGGCGCTCGCCGAGCACAGCCCCGACCGCCGCAGGCATCGCGCCGAGGTGCACGGGGATGTGCTCGGCCTGCATGATCATCTGGCCGTCCGCGTCGAACAAAGCCGTCGAGCAGTCGCGGCGCTCCTTGATGTTCGAGGAGTGCGCCGACCGCACCAGGACGGCGCCCATCTCCTCGCATGCGGCGCGAAGCGCTCCCAAAAGAATCTCGAGCTCGCCGGCTTCGCTCATCGCCGCTCCAGGACGATCGTGCCGCGCTCGTCGACCTCTCCCGCCCAGCCCGGGCGCACGAGCAGCGTCGCGTGGGGGAGCGACCAGAGCGCGGGGCCCTCGACGCGCGCGCCGACGGACGCCTCGCCGCGGTAGAGCTTTCCGCGCGCGGTGCGGCCGTCGAAGATCAGGTCGTGCTCGCTCGGTGCAGCCGCACGGCCTCCCGGGGAGGCCGTGCGCAGCGTCGGCGCCGGGCCCCACGCGGACGCGCGCACCGTCACGAGCTCGATCTCCGCATCTTCGTCGCGGTAGCCGTAACGCTGGCGGTGCGCGTCGTCGAAACGCTCACGCAGCTGCCGCGGCTCAAGGTGATTTCCCGTGGCCGCGACGTGTTCGTCCACGGCCAGCTCGAATGCCTGCCCCGAGTAGCGCAGCTCGTAGCGCACGCGCGAGCGCTCCACCGCCCCGCCGAGCGAGGCGGCGACTGAAGAGAGGAGCGCTGCGCGGTGGACCTGGAGACTATGCGGCGTGAGCTCCGCGCCGCGCAGCATCACGGTTCGAGAAGCGTCACGCCGCGGCGCCGCGGCCGCAAGCCCGAGCGCACTGAGGACTCCCGAATCACGCGGGCAGAGTACCCGCGCGATCTCGAGCTCCTCGGCCAGCGCCGTCGCGTGCAGTGGGCCCGCGCCGCCGAACGGCAGGAGCGCGAACGGGCGAGGGTCGACGCCGCGCTCGACGCTCATCAGCCGCAGCGCCGCGAGCATCTCGGACTCGGCCACGCGGACGATGCCCTCCGCACACGCGACGGCACTCATGTCGAGGTCGGCGGCGAGCGCTGCGACGGCCCGGCGCGCTGCCGCGGCGTCGAGGCGGACGGTGCCGCCGAGTGGCTCCCCCGGCATGAGGCGCCCGAGGACGAGGTTCGCATCCGTCACAGTCGGCAGCGTGCCGCCACGGCCGTAACAGGCCGGACCGGGAACGGCGCCCGCCGAACGCGGACCGACGCGTAGCGCGCCGCCGCCGTCGCGCCAGGCGATCGAGCCTCCGCCGGCGCCGACGGTCTGGATGTCGAGGGCCGGCAGAACGATGGGCCGCCCGCCGATCGTGCGCTCCGCGGTCTCGGCGACCTGCCCGTCCTCGATCAGGCAGACGTCGCAAGAGGTGCCGCCCATGTCGAAACAGAGGGCGGAGGTCTCGCCCGCGAGAAGGCGCGCACCGCCGACGCCGCCCGCCGGGCCGGAGAGAACCGTCACGGCGGCGTGGGCAGCCGCGCGCTCGTGCCCTGTGAGACCGCCGGAGGACTGCATGATGAGCGGCTGCGGCAGGCCGCGCGAGCGCGCGCTCGAGGCGAGACGATTGAGGTAGCCGGCGAGCGCCGGTGAGAGCGCGGCGTCGACGACGGTCGTCGCCGTGCGCTCAAACTCGCGGAAGGTGCCGACCGTCTCGCACGAGAGGGACACGTGGACCGACGGCATCGCGCGTGCGAGCTCATCGCCGAGGAGGCGCTCGTGGCTCTCATCGGCGTACGAGTGCAGCAGCGACACCGCGACCGCCTCGGGCGCAGATGACGCGACCTGCGCCGCGAGCGTGCGCGCGCCCGGCACGTCGAGCGGTCTAATCACACCGTCCGGCCCCATCCGCTCGTCGGCCGCGAAACGCAGCTCGGTCGGGACGAGCGGCGGCGCGGCGCGCGCCTCCAGCCGGTAGAGGTCCGGACGCGCCTGGCGGCCGATCTCGATGACGTCGGTGAAGCCGAGGGTCGCGATCAACGCCGTGCGGGCCGTTCGACCCTCGAGCAGCGCGTTCGTCGCCACCGTCATGCCGTGGGCGAAGCGCTCGACGTCGTCGGCGTCGGCCCCGGCGACGGCCAGCAGCTCGTCGATGACCGCGAGCACCGCACGCGACTCGTCGGCGGGCGTGCTCGGAACCTTCGCGCTATGCACGGCGCCGTCAGCGGTGACGAGCACTCCATCTGTGAACGTGCCGCCGACATCGACGCCGAGGAGCATCGCGCCGACAATACGGCAGCTCGCCTTTGGCTAACGGCCGGCGGCACGGCACACTACGGGCGTGGCGCCCGTCAACCTCTACAGCGACACCCAGACCAAGCCGTCGGTCGCGATGCGCCGCGCGATGGCCGACGCGGAGGTCGGTGACGAGCAGCGCGGAATGGATCCCACTACGAGGCGGCTTGAGGAGCGCGTCGCGGTACTGCTCGGCCACGAGGCCGCGGTCCTGCTGCCGAGCGGCACGATGTGCAACGAGATCGCGCTTCGCGTGCATGTGAGACCGGGCGGCGACGCGGTCTACCTGCACCCGACGGCGCATCCGCTCACGGCGGAGGCCGGTGGCCCCGCGCAGCTGGCCGGGGCAAGCACGATGGCGCTCGACGGCGACGGCGGGATGTTCACCGCCGCGGCCCTCGAGCGCGCCGCGGGCGTCGAAGAGAGCCGCTACTCGCCGCGGCCGAGGCTGGTCTGCGTCGAGCAGACGACGAACCTCGGCGGCGGGCGCGTCTGGCCCGTGGCGGCCGTCGATCAGGTGCTCGACGTGGCGCGGCAGCTTTCGCTGCGCTCGCACCTCGACGGGGCCCGGCTGATGAACGCGTCGGTCGCGGCCGGCGTGCCCGCGGCTCGCTGGGCCGGCGGCTTCGACACCGCGTGGATCGACTTCAGCAAGGGCCTCGGCGCCCCGGTCGGCGCCGTGCTCGCCGGCTCGCGCGAGAGGATCGACGAGGCGTGGCGCTGGAAGCAGATGCTCGGCGGTGCGATGCGCCAGTCCGGGATCCTCGCCGCGGCCTGCCTCTACGCGCTTGAGAACAACGTCGAGCGCCTGGCCGACGATCACGAGAACGCGCGCCTGCTCGCCGAGCGCCTCGCCGCCGCCGACGGAATCGCGATCGACCCGCAACTCATCGAAACGAACATCGTCGTCTTCGAGGTCGCCGACGCACCGGCCTTCGTCGCCGCTGTCGAAGAGGACGTATCGCTTCACACCGTCGACGCCACCCACGTGCGCGCCGTCACCCACATGGACGTCGATCGCGACGAAGTGCGGGCCGCCGCAGACGCGATGGCCGCCGTGGCAACGGCGACGCGCTAGGCGCCCGCCGGCGCGCGGTCGTCGAGGTTGCGCACGGACGGGAAGGCGAGGTTCACGAGCGTCGCCAGCACGAACACGGCGGCCGCCAGGTAGAGCGTCGCTTCGACGCCCAACGCGATCGCGATGGGGCCGGTGATAGCGAGCCCCAGCGGACTCGCGACGAACGATCCGAGCGAATCCCACGAGCTGACGCGCGACAGTTCGTCCTGCGGGATCCGCTTGTGCAGGACCGTGAACCAGATGAGATTGAAAAGCGCGATCGAGGTGCCCGTGACGAGCGCGGCGGCCGCGAGCAGCGGCAGGGGCGCGACGGCCGCGAGCCCCGTGAGAAGCAGCGGTGCGCCGACGAGCGAGAGCGTCAGCGTCGCGCGGAGCGGGTAGCGCGGCGCCCAGCGTGTTCCCACGACCCCGCCGAGCACCGAGCCGACGCCCATCGCCGTGAGGATCACGGCCCAGGCCGATGCGCCGCCGAGCGAGGACTTCGCGATCACCGGGCCGAGGACGAGCAGCGGACTGAAGCCGAGGCCGTTGACGACCATGAAGGTCGGCACGCTCGCCGCGAGCCAAGTCCGTGAACGGAACGAGCGCCAGCCCGCGCGGAGCTCCGCGAGCACCGAGCGCCGCGGCGGTACGTCGACGGGCTTGACCTGCATCACTGCGAGCAGCACGACGCTCGCCGCGAAGCTCGCGGCGTCGACGACCAAACCCCAGCCCGCGCCGATCGCGACAACGACGACGCCGGCGAGGGCCGGTCCGCCGACCCTGGAGACGTTTTCGGCGACCATCAGCAGCGAGTTCGCGTGCTGGATCTCGCTCGGCTCGACGGTCTGCGGGACGACGGCGATCGACGCCGGCATGAAGAACGCGGTGCCCGTGCCGTATACGAACTGCAGCACCGCGAGCTGCCAGATGTGGGAAGTTGACGCGAGGACCAGCGCGCCCGACCCGACCTGCGCCGCGCAGCGCACCGCGTCGGACGAGAGCATCACGGCGCGCCTTGAGATCCGATCCGACCACACACCGCCGATGAGCACGAAGAGTGCGAGCGGCGCAATGCGCGCGGCGAGCACCAGGCCGAGGTCCTTGACCGAGCCCGTCAGGTCGAGGACCGCGAAAGGCAGCGCGACGGAAACGACGCTGTCGCCGATCGACGAGAGCCCGCGTCCAAGGAGCAGAAATCTGAAATTTCGGCTGGACCAGGCGCCTCGCCTCACCCGGGCGAACATACAGGCTCGCCGGCCGAGTTCTGGCCGCCAACCGACGCTCCGTCAGCACGCCGGCGCCGGCCAGAGCAGGAGGTGTACACTCGCCCGCAACCAGCGCCGCAGAGAGGATTGCAGGTGCGATCCGCGGTTATTCAGCGCACGATCGTGTCGGCCCTGCTGGTGGCGGTGGCGGCTGCGGCCGCGGCCCCGGCATCGGACGCGCGTACCCTGCGCTCTCGGCGGATCGTGACGGCGTGCGTCGGTCGTCGGCACCATGTGCGCTTCGCGAGATCGTGTCGACGCGGTGAACGGCGGATGCGCTTGCGGCGCGGTGCCGCCGCAGGCACGGGGGCTGTGGTCACGGTCTGCGTCGCCAGGGACGACGCAATCACGCTGTGGCTCGGCAGGCACAGCTGCAAACGCGGACAGAGCAGGCAGACCTGGACGATCGTCGGCAAAGAAGGGCGCGAAGGCAGGGCCGGGAAACCTGGTGAAAAAGGCGAAGCCGGCCGAGAAGGCAGCCCCGGAATCGGCAGCGAAGGCTTCCGCGCGTACCGCGAAGTCCGTGCCGCGAAGGCCGCGCTCGAAAATGCGCAGGCGGTCGACGCCGAAGAGGATCGCAAGCTCGAAGAGGCGGCTGCGAACCTCGCCGAACGCGAAGCGACGGTCACCGGCGCACGAGGCAACTTGGCAAGCGCCGACCGCGCCCTCGCCGAAGACGAAGCGGCGGCAGAAGCGGCGCTCCAGCGCCTCAAGGAAGCTGAAGCAGCGGCCGTCGCGGCCCGACACTCGATCGAAGCGCTCTCCGGTCGCCTGCTAGCTCTCGGAAAAGCTCAGGAAGCCCTCGCCGAAGTAGCCGGAACCCAGACGCGGCGAGAGGAAACGACTGCACAGGAACTCAGCCTGGCGAAGGCCGAAGCAGAAGTAGCCGAAGAAGAAGCCCGCGAAGCCGAAGCCGAACTCGTTGAAGCCGAAGCCGTCACGCTTCGGGCACGCGAACACCTCGAACAGACCGAAGAAGCCGAACGCGAAGCCGAAGTCGCGCTCGCAACGGCGATGGACAAGGCGTCGGAAGCCGAAGCCGACGAAGCGGCCGACAGTTCGGCCGTCGAACACGACCGCGTAGCACTCGAAAAAGACGAAGAAGACGTAGGCGAGCTCGAAGAAGAACTCGCCAGCGTGACGATCGCCAGCGAAGCTGCCGAAGCCAAGCGCCCGCAGAACGAAAAACTGCTGACGGAAGTACTCGCGGCGCAGGAAGACGAAGAATCCGGACTCGCCGCAGAGACCGACGAAGTCACGGCCGCCAAAACGAAGCTCGACTCGGCCGAAGGCGAGGCGCGCGAACTAAAGGAAATAGTTGAAGAAGATTCGACGATCCTCTCCGAAGCCGACGCAAAGTTCACGCGCCTCTCGGAAAGCTTGACGGCGCTCGAAGCCGAGATCGCCAAGGAAGCGGCGCGCGACGCCGATGTGCCGACGCTGGAAGATCACGTGGGCGCTCTCGAAACCGATTTTCAGAACGCGAGCTTCGAGCTGTCCGAAGACGAAGACGTGAGCAGAGAAGCGGAAATGGCGGTGGAACACGACGTCGCCGAGATCGAATCGCTTGAAGAACAGCTCGGCGAAGCCGAAGCGTTCGAAGAAGAAGACAACGTGCTGGAGATACGGGGCAGGATCGAAGCTGTCGAGGTCGTCACAGGCGAGGACGAAACCGAGCTCAGGCACGACGAAGAAGACGTCAACACGTCAGCCGCCCACAAGACCGCCGTCGAAGGGGAACTCGACGCTGCCCGTCGCGAACTCTCGGAAGGCGAAGAAGCCGGCGAACGACTTCCTGGGCTCGAAGAAGAACGAACCGAGCTCGGCACAAGAATCGCGGGCGCCGAATCCGAGGTCGTGGCAGCCGAAGACGAGTTCGAAAGAGATGTCGGCGTCGAACAGGAAGAGAACTCAACCGTCGAGCACGACAAGTCGACTCTGGAAACCGACGAAGAACACGCGCACGAAAGCGAACTGAACCTGAAGGACTATCGCGCGCTGGCTTCGAAGCTCGAAGACGAAATCGAAAGTGCCGAACAGCTCCATGCCGAAGTGCTGACGACGCGCGAGGAACTCAAAAGCGCGGAAGGCACGCTCGAGCCGGCCGAAGAAAAGCTGGCCGAAGGCCAGGAACGTCTGGAAGCCGCGGAAAGAGCACGGAGCGAAACCGAATCCGATCTCGCAGCGGCCACGCGGTCCTACGAAGAAGTCGCGAACGAACGACCGGCTGCCGAACGAGACGTCGAAGAGGCCGAAGAAGCCGAGGAAGCTGCGCAGGAACAGTCCGACGCCGCCCTCGACGCCACCGAACGAGCCGCGGCGCAACGCGAACATTTGTCGCAAACGCTGGCCGGCGTCGAAGCAGAAATCGAACAGCGCGAAGCGGAATCGTCCCGCCTGGCGGCCGAACGCGCGGACGCCGAACACAAACTGGCGGAAGCCGAAGCGGCCCTGCAAAGCGCCGAAACGGCCGCCCGAACTGCCGCCAGCGAACACGAAGAAGCCCTCGGTCGCGAGCCGCAAGCGCGCGAAGCGGTCACCAATGACGAACGCGTCCTGGCCGAAAACGAAACAGCCGTCGCGCTCGCACGGCACGAAGTCGAAACGCTGGAAGCGAGCCACGCGGCGGCGCAGGAAGTTCTCAAAACCGACGAAGCGACGCTCAAGCAGGACGAAGCAAACCTCGTTCAGGTCCTCGAGGAAGAACGGGAAGACGAGGAAGGCGTCACCTAGCCGACGCGGCGGGTGCAGTCGCGCGGACGAGCTGGCGAAGCCCAGCATCGGACTCGAACCGATGACCCCTTCCTTACCATGGAAGTGCTCTACCAACTGAGCTAGCTGGGCACCGCGCCACGACGATAGCGCGTGCCGCCGGCCCCCGGTTCGGATTGCCCACGGGCCGCGGCAGCGCACCGGGGAGGCAGATGGCGGGGGCAGGATTCGAACCTGCGAAGGCAGAGCCAACGCGTTTACAGCGCGTCCCCTTTGACCGCTCGGGAACCCCGCCGGGGAGAGGTGAAGTCTAGGGCCAGCCGGGCGCCGTGGCGGCGCCGGCTAGGAGACCTCGCGCAGCGGCTGCGCCTCGGGCATCGTCTGCAGCTTCTTCAGCGTGCGGTTCTCGATCTGGCGCACGCGCTCGCGGGTGATGTTGAACGCGCGGCCGACCTCCTCCAGCGTGCTCGCCCGGCCGCCGAGGATCCCGTAGCGCATCTCGATCACCTCGCGCTCGCGGATCGGCAGGGCCGCGAGCATGCGCACCACGTCTTCGCGCCGCAGCGCCGCTGCCGCGAGCTCAAACGGTGATGGTGCGGCGTCGTCCTGGACGAAGTCGCCGAGCGCCGAATCCTCCTCGTCGCCGACCGGTTTCTCGAGCGAGATCGGCTGCTGCGTCACGCGCAGCACTTCGCGGACGTCGGCCTCTGTGCAATCGAGCTCGCAGGCGAGCTCGTCCGGTAGCGGGTCGCGTCCCAGGCGCTGCACGAGGCGACGTTCGGCGTACGTCAGCTTGTTGAGGCGGTCGACCATGTGGACCGGGATGCGGATCGTGCGGCCCTTGTCGGCCAGCGCGCGCGTCACGGCCTGCCGGATCCACCAGGTTGCGTAGGTCGAGAACTTGTAACCGCGCCGGTAGTCGAACTTCTCAACGGCGCGGATCAGGCCCAGCGAGCCCTCCTGGATCAGGTCCGGCAGCGTCAGCCCGCGCCCCACGTAGTTCTTGGCGATCGACACGACGAGGCGCAGGTTGGCCTCCACCATGTGCTGCTTGGCGGAGATGTCGCCGCGCTCGATCCGCTTCGCCAGGGCGACCTCGTCGGCGGCGGTCAGCAGCGGCACGCGGCCGATCGCGTTCAGGTAGAGCCGAAGCGAGTCGACGCCCGCGTCGACGGAGACCTCCACGGCCTGCTCGCGGCGCCGGCGCGTGATGCGCGCCCCGAGCGGCGCGGCGTTGGCGTCGAAGACCTCGATGCCCTGCTCTTCGAGCCGGCCCGCGAGCTCTTCACCCTGCCGGCCTGAAAGCTCGGCCTCCTCCGCGGCGGCCGTGACGGCCTGGATGCTCAGCGTGCCGTCGGTGCGCGCCTCCTCCAGGAGCGCTTCGAAGACCTCCTGCTCAAGCACCGGCTGTGCCGTTCCACTGGCCTGCAGCTGCTGCGTGTCGCTCACGAGGGACCTCCCCAAATGCAACTTCCCCATGCCGGGACACCGCGCCCCGAGCCCCCTCAGAATTGCCCGGCCTCCAGTGCCCGGCGCCGCCTCGATTTGCCGCACCCTCGTGTCCGGCCTGACCTGCCGGGCACGTGGCAAGTGATACCAGAAAGGCTGGCTTGGCGACACGCGGTCGGAGGCTGTCAGCAAGGCGATACGCTGTCGCCGTGGAGGCCAGCCGGACGCTCCTCGTCGACGGTCATGCGCTGGGCACGGGCGATGACGTCCAGGCGCGTTCGCCCGCTGTTGCGCTGTCGCTTTCGCGCGTCGGAGTGACGGGCGTCGAGAAGGTCGTCCGGATCCGCGAGGAGCTGTTCTACGCGCGCCTTGACTGCTTCGTCGACCTGCACCGCGACCAGAAGGGCGCGCACATGTCGCGCTTCGAGGAGGTCATCAACGAGGCGATCGGCGAGGTGGTGCTTAGAGAGGCTCCGTTCCGCGCGGAGACGCTGGCGCGGGACATCGCCGAGCTGGTGCGTGAGCGCCAGGGCGCGGCGCGGGCCGAGGTCGTGATCAACGCGCGCTACCCGGAGCACAAGCCGGCCCCGGTCTCGGGGGTCCAGACGCAGGAGATCTACACGCTGATCGGCCGCGCTGTCGCCTATCCGCGCGGGACGCGGCGAACCGTTGGCGTCTCGGCAACCGGGATGACGGCCTGCCCCTGCGCCCAGGAACTGGTCGCCGCGCGGGCGCGCGAGCGCCTGCAGGCCGATGGCTTCGACGCCCGCCAGATCGAGCAGATCCTCGCCGACGTTCCCGTGGCGACGCACAACCAGCGCGGGCTCGCGACCCTCCAGGTCGGTCTCACGGAGTCGGTCGCCGAGGAGATCGACGCGAAGCTGCTGCTGGAGATCGCCGAGTCCAGCATGTCGTCGGAGATCTACGAGCTGATGAAGCGGAGCGACGAGGTCGCGGTCGTCGAAAAGGCGCACGCCCGCCCGCGCTTCGTCGAGGACTGCGTGCGCGAGATGATCGCCGGCGCGGTCGAGCGGCTCGGCCACCTCGACGGCGGCTGTTTCGTCTCCGCGCGCCAGGAGAACCTCGAGACGATCCACCAGCACAACGTCGTCGCCGAACGCCACGGGCTCTTCGCGGAGCTACGCGGCGAGCTCGACTCCGGCCACACGCCGGCGCACCAGACGCACGATGGCCGAGTGGCTCGACGCCGGCGCGGCCTCTCAGCCGTCGGCCTGAGCGCGCGCCATGTGGCGGCGCAGCCCGAAGAAGTAGTCCAACCCCGAGATGACGGTTACGAAAACGGCGACGTAGAGAACGGCGTCGACCCAGCGCGGCGGCCCGGCCACCGCGATCAGCAGCAGGATCGCGACGATCTGCAGGGCCGTCTTCGTCTTGCCGAGCCAGCTCGCGCCGATCGTGGCCCCCATGCCCTGGGCGCCCACACGCAGAACGGTCACCGCGACCTCACGCGCGATGATGACCATCGCGACCCACGCCGGCAGGCGGTGCAGCGAGACCAGCGAGACGAGCGCCGCGATCACCAGCAGCTTGTCCGCGAGCGGGTCCATCAGGGTGCCGAACGTGGTCACCGAGCCGCGCGAGCGCGCGAGGTAGCCGTCGGCGAAATCGGTCAACGACGCGAGCGCGAAGACGATCGCCGCGAGCACGTCGCCGTCGTGCGTGTTGCCCAGCAGCGCGACGACGAGCACCGGCACGAGCATGATCCGCATGACCGTCAGCGCGTTGGGCACATTCAGCGGGAACATCGTGCCCATTATTCTCCGTCCAGGGCGTCGGCACCTGGTAGCCGGCCGGCGCCAACCGGGCATACGCGCGAAGGAGGGTGAGATGCAGCGACGCAAACTCGGCCCGGCAGGGCCGGAGGTCTCCGCCATCGGACTGGGCTGCATGGGGATGTCGGCCTTCTACGGCGCGACAGACGAAGACGAGTCGATCAGGGCCATCCACCGTGCGCTGGAGCTGGGCTGCGACTTCCTGGACACCGCCGACATGTACGGCCCGCACACCAACGAGAAGCTCGTCGGCCGCGCGATCGCCGGCCGCCGCGACGAGGTCTTCCTGGCCACAAAGTTCGGCATCAAGATCGAAATGAGCAACCCGCCGCGGCGCTCGATCGACGGTAGCGCGGCGTACGTCCGCGAAGCCTGCGAGGCGTCGCTGCAGCGTCTCGGCGTCGACCACATCGACCTCTACTACCAGCACCGCGTCGACCCCCAAACCGACATCGAGGAGACGGTCGGGGCGATGGCCGAGCTGGTCGCGGCCGGCAAGATCCGCCACATCGGGCTTTCCGAGGCCGGAGCCGACACGATCCGGCGCGCACACGCCGTTCACGCGATCACCGCCGTGCAGAGCGAGTTCTCGCTATGGACGCGGGACGTCGAGTCCGAAGTCCTGCCGACGTTGCGCGAGCTCGGCATCGGCCTCGTCGCGTACTCGCCGCTCGGCCGCGGCTTTCTGTCGGGCCGCTTCAGCTCGGCGGACGAGCTGGACGAGAACGACTTCCGCCGCGTCGGTCCGCGCTTCACGGGGGAGAACCTGCAGAGCAACCTGCGCATTGCCGAGACGGTGCGCGCGCTTGCGCAGGAGCGCGGCGTCACGCCGGCCCAGCTCGCGTTGGCCTGGGTGCTCAGCCAGGGCTCGGACATCGTGCCGATCCCGGGCACCAAGCGGGTCTCCTACCTCGAGGAGAACCTGGCGGCGGCGGACATCGCGCTGACGACGCAGGAGGCGGCACAGATCGCCGACGCGCTGCCGGCGGTGCACGGCGAGCGCTACGACGCCGAAGGCATGCGCACCGTCCAGACGTGACGCGGTGCCCCGTCCGCGCTCCCGATAGGGTGGGGCCATGCCGCTGATCCCCATGGTCATCGAGCGCACGGCGCGCGGCGAACGCGAGTTCGACATCTACTCGCGGCTGCTGAACGAGCGGATCATCTTCCTCGGAACGCCGATCGACGACCAGGTCGCGAACCTCGTCGTCGCGCAGCTACTGCACCTGGAGAGCGAGGACCCCGAGAAGGACGTCTCGATCTACATCAACTCGCCGGGCGGCTCGATCTATTCGGGCCTTGCGATCCTCGACACGATGAATTTCATCAAGCCCGAAATCAACACGATGTGCGTCGGCATCGCGATGTCGATGGGCTCGCTGCTTCTCGCAGCCGGCGCCAAAGGCAAGCGCGCCGCGCTGCCGAACTCCCGCATCCTGATCCACCAGCCTTCGGCCGGATTTGAAGGGCAGTCGACGGACATCGAGATACACGCGCGCGAGATCATCAGCGTGCGCGACCGCATCGACACCCTTTACGCGGGCTTCACGGGGCGCACCGCCGAGGAAGTCCACAGCGACATGGAGCGCGACCGCTTCTTCACCGCGGAGCAGGCGCTCGAGTACGGTCTGATCGACCGCGTGCTAGCAAGCCACTGAGGAGGCCGCGCTGAGGACGAGCGAGCGCATCGCGATGGCCGCGATAGCGCTGCTGACGGTGTTGGCGGGTGTCGCGAACGCCCAGCAATGGGCGACGATCCCGCGCTTCGCCCTCGCGACGGTCGCGCTCGCGGGCCTCGCGTGGACGGTGTCGCTGGCGACCGAACAGCTCGCCGAGCGCTTCGGGCCCGGCGTGACTGGTCTTCTGCAGTCCACGCTCGGGAACCTGCCCGAGCTCTTCGTCGTGATCTTCGCGCTGCAGGCCGGCGAGCTCGTCGTCGCGCAGACCGCGATCGTCGGCTCGATCTTCGCCAACGGGCTGCTCGTGCTCGGGATCGTCCTGGTGATCGGCGCGCGACGCTCGCCCGACGGGATGATGCACTTCTCGAGCCGCCTTCCGAAGGACACAGCGACGCTGCTGCACGCGACCGTGTTCATCGTCGTCCTGCTCGGCCTCTCGCTCGCCTCGCACGATTTCGCGAGCCGCCACATCGAGGCGATCTCCGCGATCGGCGCTGTGTGCCTGCTGATCGTCTACGCCTCCTGGCTCTATCGCTACGTGCGCAGCGACGACGCGCCGGGCGAGGGCGGGCAGGCAAGTCCGCGTCTGTCGCTCGCGAGCACGATCGCGCTGCTGCTCGTCGCCGCCGTGGGCTCGGCGCTGGTCTCGAACTGGTTCGTCAACGCGCTACAGCCGGCGCTCCACGAGCTCAACCTCTCGGCGGCCTTCGCCGGCATCGTGATCGTCGCGATCGCCGGCAACGCAGTGGAGAACTACACGGCGCTCGTGATGGCGTACCGCCGGCGCTCGGACCTCGCGATCTCGGTCGTCAAGAACTCCGTCGCCCAGATCGCGGCGTTCCTGTTCCCGCTGATGGTGCTCGTGTCCTTCGCGCTGACCCACCGTCTGACGTTCGCGCTGGCGCCCGTCTACATCGGCGCCCTGCTGCTCACGACGCTGGCGCTCGATCAGATCACCGGCGACGGCGAAGCGTACGAGTTCGAGGGCTGGGCGCTCGTCGCGCTGTACGTCGTGATCGCGACTTTCGCGTACTTCGAGTAGCTCTCGCCGCCCGCGCCCGGGGCGCGCTAGACTTGACATCACCTCGCGTCCGGGCGGGGTTTTTCTTCGCCCGGCGCCAAAAACTGACGCAGGGGAACCACCATGGCCCGCGGTGACGTTCGAATCGCCATCACGCTTGCCTGTGAGGAGTGCAAGCGACGCAACTACCAGACGAACAAGAGCAAGCGGAACGATCCGGACCGCCTGACGCTGCGCAAGTACTGCCGCTGGTGCCGTCGTCACACCAGCCACAAGGAGACCCGCTGAAGCGGGCCAGCCGCCGTGGCCGAAAGCAAACGTGAACGGCGCCGTCGGCGCCGCGGATCAGGCTCGCAGAAACCGTCCGGCGGCGAGCCGACCCAGCCGCTGCAGGGTGACCTGCCGTCCGGTGACGAGCCGACCGGGCCGCTGCGCGGCGACCTGCCGGGCTCGCTCGACCACTCCTCGGGCGCGGACGACGAGTTCGACGCGGCCCTCGTCGTCGGTGCAGGCGGCCAGCCTGCCGACGAGCGCGACCTCGAGGAGGCCGTGCGCGAGTCCGAGGCCAAGAGCGGGGCGCAGCGCCGCGCCGAGGTCGCAGCCACCGAAGAGCACCACGGCAACCGCGTCATCGGTTTTCTGCGCGCAAGCTGGTCCGAGCTGCAGCGCGTCCAGTGGCCGGACCGCCGCCACGTCGGCCAGGGCACGGCCGTCGTCATCGGCTTCGTCGCGATCGCTGGTGCCTACCTCGGCCTGGCCGACGTTGTGGCCAAGGAAATCGTCGAACGGATCCTCTAGGCGCGACTGCGCGCCGCAAAGACCTCAGAAGGACTGGAAATGTTTCGCTGGTACGTACTGAACACCTACTCGGGGCACGAGAACAAGGTCAAGAACAACCTCGAACACCGCGTCGCCAACTACAACCAGCAGGATTCGGTGCGCTCCGTCGTGATTCCGACGGAGACGGTGACCGAGATGAAGGACAACCAGAAAGTCAGCGTCGAGAAGCGCACGATGCCGGGCTACGTGCTCGTCAATGCGGACCTCGACCGCGACGGCGCCGTGTGGTCCGTCGTGAAGGGGACGCCGGGCGTAACGGGCTTCGTGGGCGGCACCTCCGAGCAGCAGAAGCCGCTGGCCCTCTCCCGCACCGAGGTCGACCGGCTCCTGCACAAGGAGGTCGCGGCCGTGCCGCGCGCCCGCGCGCAGTTCGCGATCGGCGAATCCGTCAAGGTCGTCTCCGGGCCGCTGTCCGACTTCTCAGGCGAGATCTCAGAGATCAACGACGACGCGGCGCGCCTGAAGGTCCTGGTCTCGATCTTCGGCCGTGAGACGCCCGTCGAGGTCGGCTTCGACCAAGTGAAAAAGCTCTAGCGCGGCGGGCCGGCGCGATCCGGCTAAGCTGGTTGGCCGCCCAAGGACGAGAGAAGAGATGGCGAAGAAGGTACTCACGACGATCAAGCTGCAGGCCAATGCCGGCCAGGCGAGCCCCTCGCCTCCGGTCGGTCCCGCGCTGGGTCAGCACGGCATCAACATCATGGAGTTCTGCAAGGCGTTCAACGCCCAGACGCAGAGCGAAACGGGAACCGTGATCCCGGTCGTCATCACCGTCTACGAGGACCGCACATTCACCTTCATCACGAAGACGCCGCCCGCCGCGGTCCTGATCAAGCAGGCGCTGCGCATCGGCAAGGGTTCCGGCGAGCCGAACCGCAACAAGGTCGGCACGATCACGCAGCAGCAGCTGCGCGAGATCGCGGAGCGCAAGCTCGACGACCTGAACGCCCACGACATCGACCAGGCGGCGAAGATCATCGCCGGCACGGCACGCTCGATGGGCGTGGAGGTGGCGTCGTGAGCGGCCACGGGCGGCGCTACGTCGAGGGTTCCACGAAGGTCGACCGCGAGCGCGAATACGCGCCGGCTGAGGCCATCGAGCTGGTCCGCTCACTGGCCAGCGCGAAGTTCGACGAGTCGGTCGAAGTCCACGTCCGCACCGGGCTGAACGTCCGCCACGCCGACGAGCAGCTGCGCGGCACGATCGCGCTGCCGAACGGCCTCGGCAAGGAGATCCGAGTCGCCGTCTTCGCGAAAGACGAGAAGGTGCGCGAGGCCGAAGAGGCCGGCGCCGACTTCGTCGGTGGCGATGAGCTCGCCAAGCAGATCGAGGAGGGCTTCGACGACTTTGACGTGACGATCGCCGCGCCCGACATGATGCACATCGTCGGGCGGCTGGGCCGCATCCTGGGCCCGGCCGGCAAGATGCCGAACCCCAAAGTCGGCACCGTGACGACCGAGGTCGCGCGCGCCGTCGAGGAGGCCAAGTCCGGCAAGATCGAATACCGCACGGACCGCAACGCGATCGTCCACCTCGTGATCGGCAAGGCCAGCTTCGACCAGCGCCAGCTGCTGGAGAACTACGCCGCCGTGATCGAAGAGCTTGTCCGCGCCAAGCCGTCTGCGGCGAAAGGGCGCTACCTTCGCTCGGTGACGCTCGCCACGACGATGGGGCCCGGCGTGAAAGTCGATACGGGCCGCACACGCGACATCGCCGGGGAGGCGCAGCCAGCCGTAGCGGCTTGAGCACGCCACCCACGAGGCCACCGAAGAACCCCGGCAGCCGTGCCCCGGCACGGCGCAAGCCCTGGATAGGAGCCACATGAACAGAGACGAAAAGGCAGTGGCGATCGCTGAGATCGCCGAGGATCTAAAGAGCGCAGAGGCGATCTTTGCGCTCGACTACCGCGGCATCACCGTCGCCCAGGCCGCAGAGCTGCGGGCCAAACTTCGTGACGCCGACGCGAGCTTCCGCGTCGTCAAGAACTCGTTGACCGAACGCGCCGCCGACGAGGTGGGCGTCGACGCCCTGAAGGAGCACCTGTCGGGGCCGACCGCGCTCACGTTCGTGCGCGGCGACATCGCGCTCGCCGCGAAGGCGGTCTCCGACTACGGCCGTGAGATCGAGCTCCTGCCGTTCAAGGGCGGGCTGATGGGCGGCGCGCCCCTCGACGGGACGGCGCTTCGCTCGCTGGCGCGGCTGCCTTCGCGCGAGGTGCTCTACGGGCAGCTCGTCGGCGTCGTGGCGTCGCCGGTGGGCGGCCTCGTGCGGAGCCTTGCGGGCCTGCTCGGCGGTCTCGCCGGTGCGCTCGGTGACCTGCGGTCCAAGATGGAGTCCGGCGAGATAGCGGCAGGAGCGCCGCCGCAACAGGAGCCGGCCGCCGACGCGGCGGGCGATGTCGCGGTGGCGGACGACGCGCCGGCCGGCGAGGGCGGCGACGCCGCTCCCGAGGAGCCGCAGCAGCAAGAGCAGAGCGAGCCGGACAGCGAGGAGCCGGCCGCAGAAAAGACAAGCGAAGCGGACGTCGCGGCTGAGGCCCAGACGCAGGACGCCGCGACCGATTCGACCAAGGAGAACGAGTAACAAATGGCGACCAGTACACAAGAGTGGATCGACGAGCTGAAGGGCATCTCGGTGCTCGAACTCGCCGAGCGCATCAAGGCGCTCGAGGAGGAGTTCGGCGTCTCGGCAGCGGCCGTCGCCGCGCCCGCCGCCGCCCCGGCCGCCGGAGGCGGCGCTGACGGCGCGGAGGCCGAGGAGGAGGGGGGCACGGTCGACGTGATCCTCTCCGCCGCCGGCGACAAGAAGGTTCAGGTCATCAAGGTCGTGCGTGCCGCGACCGGCCTCGGCTTGAAAGAGGCGAAGGCGATGGTCGACGAGGCTCCCAAGCCGATCAAGGAGGGCATCGAGCGCGAGGAAGCCGACAAGCTCAAGCAGGAACTCGAGGAGGCCGGAGGCTCCGTCGAGATTAAGTAGCGCTCCGGGGCCCCGCCGGCCGGCGGGGCCCCGATGCGTGAAGTTCGCTCAGCACTACCGGTTTGCAGCACTTTCCGGTACAGTGCCTCTGCTGGTCGATAGCCGTAGCCGCCCGTAACAGGGTCTCGCGCCACATACGCGAGCGCCGGGGCGGGGTCCGTGAGCACCAGCGGCCCGGTGGGTGACGCTGGTCTGTGCTATCTTTGACTGTCCGCGCTCACGCGCCCTTCCTTATAGTGTTTCGCCCCCCCGAAGGAGTCTTTGATTGGCTGCCAGTGCTCTCCGGACCCGTCGTTCCTTTGCACGCCTCGATCACGCCGTCGATCTTCCGAACCTAATAGACATCCAGCGCCGGTCGTTCACCTGGCTCACGGATCCTCAGAAGGGCGGCCTGCGCGAAACGATCGACGACATCTCGCCGATCACCGATTACACCGGCAACCTCGCCATCCAGTTCGGCGAGCTTCGCTTCGATGACCCCGCCGCCAGCCTCGCGGAATGCCGCGAGAAGGACCTCACGTTCTCGAGGCCGCTGACGGTGATGGTCGCGTTCATCAACAAAGAGACCGGCGAGATCCGCGAGCAGTCGGTCTTCATGGGCGAGTTCCCGTGGATGACCGAGCGCGGCACCTTCGTCATCAACGGCACGGAGCGCGTCGTCGTGACGCAGCTCCAGCGTTCGCCCGGCGCCTACCTGATGGAACCGAAGGACCGCGAAAAGCAGGTCTTCGTCGCGAACCTGATGCCGGCGCGAGGCTCCTGGCTGGAGATGGAAATCGACAAGAAGGGCAAGGTCTACGTCCGCATCGACCGCAAGCGCAAGCTGCCCGTCACGGTGCTGCTGCGTGCGATGGGGTACGCCACGGACGAGGAGATCATCAAGCTCTTCGACAACTCGCTCTATATCCGCAACACCGTCGAGGCCGACACCGAGGCCACTCGCACGCAGGAGGGCTCGCTGATCGAACTCTTCAAGAAGCAGCGCCCCGGTGAGCCGCCGAACGTCGAGAACGCGAAGAAACTGCTCGACCAGCTCTTCTTCGACGACAAGCGCTACGACCTCACGCGCGTCGGCCGCTACAAGCTGAACTCACGCCTCGGGCTGAAAGTCGACATCGAGAAGCGCACGCTCACGCACGAGGACATCATCGCCCTGATCCGCGAGCTCGTGAAGCTGCCGAAGCTGCTCGGCATCCCGGAGGACGGCGAGGTCGAGATCAAGGACTACGCCGCCGAGTCGATGTCGCTGCCGCACGAGACGATCGTCGAGCACCTCGACGAGTACGAGCACTTCGGCAACCGCCGGCTACGCACCGTGGGCGAGCTGATCCAGGAGGCCTTCCGCATCGGCCTTTACCGCATGGAGCGCGTCGTGCGCGAGCGCCTGACGACCGAGGACGCGGACACGATCACGCCGCAGACGATCATCAACATCCGGCCCGTCAGCGCCTCGCTCAAGGAGTTCTTCGGCTCCTCGCAGCTCAGCCAGTTCATGGACCAGACGAACTCCCTCGCGGGCCTCACGCACCGCAGGCGCCTTTCGGCGCTCGGCGCCGGCGGCCTGACGCGCGAGCGCGCGCCGATCGAGGTGCGCGACGTGCACCCGACCCACTACGGCCGCATGTGCCCGATCGAGACGCCCGAGGGTCCGAACATCGGCCTGATCGGCTCTCTCTCCTCGTTCGCCGAGGTCTCCGAGTACGGCTTCGTGACGACGCCCTACCGCATCGTCGACGACGGCGTGGTTACCGGCAAGATCGTGCACCTCGACGCGACGCAGGAAGAGGAGCTCCTGATCGCGCAGGCCAACTCGCCGGTCGACGCGAAGACCGGTCGCCTGAAGGGGCCCGAAGTGCTCTGCCGTACGCAGGCCGGCCAGTACCTGGCCGTGGCGCCGAAAAAGGTCGACCTGATCGACGTCTCGCCGGAGCAGATCTGGTCGGTCGCGACCGCGATGATCCCGTTCCTCGAGCACGACGACGCGAACCGCGCGCTGATGGGCTCGAACATGCAACGCCAGGCCGTGCCGCTGCTGACGGCCGACGCGCCGCTGATCGGCACCGGCATGGAGCGCCGTGCCGCGCTCGACACCGGCGACGTGCTGCTTGCGAACGCCGCGGGCACCGTCGAGTACCTGGACGCCGAGAAAATCGTGGTCCAGAGCGGCGAGGGCAAGGACGAGTACGAGCTGCAGAAGTTCATGCGTTCCAACCAGGGCACGCTGATTCACCAGAAGCCCGTGGTCTCGCCGGGGCAGCGCGTCAAAGCGGGCGACGTGCTCGCGGACGGCTCCTCGACCGACCTCGGCGAAATGGCGCTCGGCAAGAACCTGATGGTCGCCTTCATGTCCTGGGAGGGCTACAACTTCGAGGACGCGATCATTCTCTCCAAGCGCCTCGTGCAGGACGACGAGCTCACCTCGATCCACATCGAGGAATACGAGATCGACGCCCGCACGACCAAGCTCGGCGAGGAGGAGATCACCCGCGACATCCCCAACCGCTCCGAGGAGTCGCTGCGCAACCTCGACGACCGCGGCATCGTCCGCGTCGGCGCCGAGGTGCAGTCCGGTGACCTGCTCGTCGGCAAGGTGACGCCGAAGGGCGAGACCGAGCTGACCGCCGAGGAGAAGCTGATCCGCGCGATCTTCAAGGAGAAGGCGCGCGAGGTCCGCGACACCTCGCTGAAGGTGCCGCACGGTGAGGGCGGCGTCGTGATCGACGTCAAGACATTCCGCCGCGACGACGGCGACGAGATGGCGGCCGGCGTCAACGACCTGGTGCGCGTGTTCGTCGCCAAGAAGCGCAAGATCTCCGAGGGCGACAAGCTCGCGGGCCGTCACGGCAACAAGGGCGTGATCTCCAAGATCGTCGACCAGCAGGACATGCCGTTCCTGGAGGACGGCACGCCCGTCGACGTGATCCTCAACCCGCTCGGCGTGCCTTCGCGCATGAACGTCGGCCAGATCCTCGAGACGCACCTCGGCTGGGCCGCGGCGCAGGGCTGGTACGACGACGACAGCGAGGCCTACCGCGAAGCGCACGGCAAACTCGGCGATGGCCGGGTCTTCGTCGCGACGCCGGTCTTCGACGGCGCGGCCGTCGAAGACGTCGACGACGCGCTCGTCAAATGGCAGGACGCGCACAGCGCGGCCGGCGGGCGGATCCGCATGGACGTCAACAAGAGCCGGCGCCCCGGCGAGCGGGCGTCCGGCAAGGTCACGCTCTACAACGGCCGCAGCGGCGAGCCGTTCGAGGAGCAGGTGACGGTCGGCTACATGTACATCCTGAAGCTGCTGCACCTCGTGGACGACAAGATCCACGCCCGCTCCACCGGCCCCTACTCGCTCGTCACTCAGCAGCCGCTCGGCGGCAAGGCGCAGTTCGGCGGCCAGCGCTTCGGCGAGATGGAGGTCTGGGCGCTGGAGGCCTTCGGCGCCGCGTACACGCTGCAGGAGATGCTCACCATAAAGTCCGACGACACCGTCGGGCGCGTCAAGGCCTACGAGGCGATCGTCAAGGGCGAGAACATCGCCGAGCCCTCGATCCCCGAGTCCTTCAAGGTCCTGCTCAAGGAGATGCAGTCGCTGGCGCTCGACGTCAACGTCGTCTCCGAGGAGGGCCAGCGCGCCGACATGGGCGACGAGGACGACGACCTGCTGCGCGCGGCCGAGGAGCTGGGCATCGACCTCTCCGGCGTCCGCGCACTTCGGGCCGAGGCCGACGGCGAGGCAGCCGAGGCGCCGCCGACCGACGGCGCGCTAGAGCCGGCCGCAGCCGACGAGCCCACCGAGTAATCCGGTACACCCGCGAGCGAAAGCACACAGATGATCGACATCAATAACTTCGACGCCATCGAGATCAGCCTCGCGTCCTCCAAGCAGATCCGTAGCTGGAGCCACGGCGAGGTCACCAAGCCCGAGACGATCAACTACCGCACGCTCAAGCCGGAGAAGGACGGCCTCTTCTGCGAGCGCATCTTCGGTCCCACGAAGGACTGGGAGTGCTACTGCGGCAAGTACAAGCGCGTCCGCTACAAGGGCATCGTCTGCGAGCGCTGCGGCGTCGAGGTGACGCGCGCGAAGGTGCGCCGCGAGCGCATGGGCCACATCGACCTGGCTGCCCCCGTCAGCCACATCTGGTTCTTCAAGGGCGTCCCAAGCCGCATCGGGTACCTGCTCGACATGGCACCCAAGGAGCTCGAGAAGGTCCTCTACTTCGCCGCGTCGATCATCACCTGGATCGACGAGGAGGCGCGCGAAAACGATCTCGACGCGCTCGAGAAGCAGGTCGCCAAGGCCCTCGATGACTACGCCGCGGAACGCGAAACGGACGTGCTCGCGCTGCGCGAGTCGCTGGCCCGCCGCGAGGAGTACCTGCGCAGCGGCAAGCAGACCGGCTTCGTCGACGAGGACCACCTGTGGGCCGACGGGCTCGACGTCAACATCGCGAAAGTCTCCGACGAGGAGCGCGAGCGCCAGCTGCGCGACGTCGCCAAGGCCGTCGAGGCGGACATCGTCGACATCCAGGAGTACTGCAACGAGAACATCGACCGCCTGCAGCGCGTGTGGGACCTCTTCCGCACGATGGAGGTCAAGCAGACCGAGAGCGACGAGGCGACGTTCCGCGAACTGCGCGAGCGCTTCGGCTCCTCCTACGGCTTCGGCGAGTACTTCCGCGGCGGCATGGGCGCGGAAGCGGTCCGTGAACTCTTGGAGCAGGTCGACCTCGACGCCGAACGGATCGAGCTGGAGGACCAGGTCAAGAACGGCAAAGGCCAGAAGCAGGCCCGCGCGGTCAAGCGCCTGAAGGTCGTCTCGGCCTTCATCCAGTCGGGCAACCGGCCCGAGATGATGGTTCTCGACGCCGTCCCCGTGATCCCGCCGGAGCTGCGGCCGATGGTCCAGCTCGACGGCGGCCGCTTCGCGACGAGCGACCTGAACGACCTCTACCGCCGCGTCATCAACCGCAACAACCGCCTCAAGCGGCTGCTCGACCTCGGCGCGCCGGAGATCATCGTCAACAACGAGAAGCGCATGCTGCAGGAGGCCGTCGACGCGCTGTTCGACAACGGCCGCCGCGGCCGGCCCGTGACCGGGCCGGGCAACCGTGCGCTGAAGAGCCTCTCCGACATGCTGAAGGGCAAGCAGGGGCGCTTCCGCCAGAACCTGCTCGGCAAGCGCGTCGACTACTCGGGCCGCTCGGTGATCGTCTCCGGGCCGTACCTCAAGCTGCACCAGTGCGGGCTGCCGAAGATCATGGCGCTCGAGCTCTTCAAGCCGTTCATCATGGCCCGCCTTGTCGAACGCCGCTCGGCGCAGAACATCAAGGCCGCCAAGAAGATGGTCGACTCGGGCATCGGCGAGGTCTGGGACGTGCTGGAGGAAGTGATCCACGAGCACCCGGTGCTCCTGAACCGCGCGCCGACGCTGCACCGTCTCGGCATCCAGGCCTTCGAGCCGCTGCTCGTCGAGGGCAAGGCGATCCAGGTACACCCGCTCGTCTGCCACGCCTTCAACGCCGACTTCGACGGCGACCAGATGGCCGTGCACCTGCCGCTCTCCGCCGAGGCCCAGGCCGAGGCGCGGATCCTGATGCTCTCCTCCAACAACATTCTCTCGCCGGCTCACGGCGCGCCGCTCGCGACGCCCGCGCAGGACATGATCCTCGGCGCCTACTACCTGACGTACGGGCCCGAAGGCGAGGAGCTCTCGACGATCGACCGCGCGACGTATGAGCCGCGGCCGCACGTCTTCCGCACCGCGCAGGAGGCCGAACTGTCGTACGAGGCGGGCGTCGTGAAACTGCACGATGTCGCCGAGTTCCGGCCGATCGGCAGCGACAGCCACGTGCTGACGACGATCGGGCGCATCATCTACAACGACCGCATCGAGCGCGCGCTCGCGGAGGCGCTGGGCGACGAGTTCGACCCCAAGAAGTACACCTTCGTCAACCAGTCGATGACCAAGCGCGACACGACGCGGCTGATCGACCTGCTCGTGCAGGCCTACGGAGCGCCGACGCATCGCGCTGGTGCTCGACGCCTTCAAGGACCTCGGCTTCAAGTACGCGACGCAGGCCGGCATCACGATCTCCAAGAACGACGTCGTCGTGCCGCCGCGGAAGGCCGAAATCCTCGCCCGCTACGAGAAGTCGGTGGACCGCATCGTCAGCGAGTACGAGGAAGGGCTGCTCGACCAGGCCGAACGCCACGAGCAGGTCGTCGCGGAGTGGAACGCGGCCACCGATGAGGTCGGTGAGGCGATGGTCGAGAACCTGCAGGGGCTCGACAAGCTCAACCCGATCTACATGATGGCCAACTCCGGCGCCCGCGGCTCCTTCAAGCAGATCCGCCAGCTCGCCGGGATGCGCGGCCCGATGGCCAACCCGAAGGGTGAAATCATCGAGCGGCCGATCAAGGCCAACTTCATCGAGGGCCTGTCGGTGCTGGAGTACTTCATCTCCACCCACGGCGCCCGAAAGGGACTCGCGGACACCGCGCTGCGCACCGCCGACTCCGGCTACCTCACGCGCCGCCTGGTCGACGTCGCACAGGACGTGATCATCCGCGAGCCCGACTGCGGCACCGAGGAGCACATCGAGCTCGATCTCTTCAACGGCGACGAGCCGAACGAGGGCCTGATCGGGCGCATCGCCGCCGAACCGATCACGACCAAGCGCGGCCGGATGCTCGTCGAGCAGGGCGCCGAAATCGGCAACGCCGAGCTCGCCGAGCTGATCGAGGTCTTCGGCGAGGAGAACGACAAGGGCGACGGCGTTCGCCTGCCCGTCCGCTCGGTCCTGAAGTGCGAGGCCCAGAGCGGCGTGTGCCAGGCCTGTTACGGCCGGGCAATGGCGACCGGCGCGCTGGCCCAGATCGGTGACGCGGTCGGCATCGTCGCCGCCCAATCGATCGGCGAGCCCGGCACGCAGCTGACGATGCGTACGTTCCACACCGGCGGTGTCGCCGGCGCGGACATCACGCACGGTCTGCCGCGTGTCGTCGAGCTCTTCGAGGCCCGTCGGCCCAAGGGCATCGCCGAGCTTGCGGCGCACGATGGCGTGGTCTCGATCGAGGAAACCGAGAAGGCGGTCAACATCACGATCACCGACGCGGCCGGCGACGAGCACCGCCACTCGTTCCCCAAACGCACACGGCTGTTCGTCAGCAACGGCGAGAAGATCAAGGCTGGGCGCCAGCTCAACGAGGGCTCGGTGTACCCGCACGACCTGCTCGCGATCGACGCGCCGTCGTGGCATGGGCGCACGGAGACCGAGCGCTACCTCGTTAGCGAGGTGCAGGAGGTCTACAAGTCCCAGGGCGTCGACATCAACGACAAGCACATCGAGCTGATCGTGCGCCAGATGCTGAAAAAGGTGCGCGTCGACCAGAAGGGCGACACGGACTACCTACCCGGCCAGTTCGTCGACCGCTTCGATCTGCTGCGTACCAACGCCGCGATCGGCGAGGACGGTGGCGAGCTCGCCGAATGGTCCGACATCATCCTCGGCATCACGAAGGCCTCGCTGAACACGGACTCGTTCCTATCGGCCGCCTCCTTCCAGGAGACGACCAAGGTCCTCACGGACGCCGCGCTGGAGGGCAAGATCGACCGCCTCAACGGCCTCAAGGAGAACGTGATCATCGGCAAGCTGATCCCCGCCGCGACGGGTCTGAAGCGCTACCGGCGCATCGAGATCGAACCGGCGGAGCCGCTGCCGCGGGCCGTCGACGAGGTCGGCTTGCTCGACCAGAGCGAGATCGAAGCCGAGCTCGGCCTGGGCGCCGACACGCTCGCCGACTTCGGGCGCGAACTGGAGGCCGACATGGCCTCGCTCGAGTCGCTCGGCGTGGGCGCCAGCGACACCGGTTTCGCCGAGGAGCTGGCTGAGCTCAGCGGCCGCGCCGACGAGGACGGAGAGGGCAAGGAGTAGGTCCGGGCGGCCGATGAGCAGATCCGCGCAGACGCGCAGAGAGCTGCTCGCGGCCAGCACCGGGACGATCGCCGGGGCGCTGGCGCTGCCCGCGCTGGGCCGCGCCGCGAGCGGCGACAGCGAGCGGCCCGGCACCGTCGCCCTGGGCGACGTGCCGCGCAGCGGCGCGACCGTCGAGCTGGACGCCAACGCCGACCTCGTCGGACTTCAGTGGCGGCGTCCAGCGGACGCCGCTGTGCGCCTTCGCTTCCGCGGCGCCGGCGGACGCTGGAGCGAGTGGGTCTCGGCCGGCGCCGCGGGACACGGCCCCGAGGCCGGGCCGTCGGCTTCGCTGCATACCGGCGAGCCGGTCTGGACCGGCGGCACCGCGAACCGTGCAGCTGATCCCCGACCGGACGCTCTCGGGCGCCGTGCTGCGGACCGTCGACGTCAGCGCGGGCGCCGGGGCGCGCAACGCACATCAGGCGCTCAGCCCGCGTCTTGCCGAGCCGCGCCTGCCGGCCGGCGCCGGCCAGCCCGCGATCCTCGCACGGGGCGCGTGGGCGGGATCCGGCTCGCCGCCGGCGGTCGCGCCGGCCTACGGCGACGTGGAGCTCGCGTTCGTCCACCACACCGACAACCCGAACGGCTACTCGCGCAACGAGGTGCCCGCGATGGTACGGGCGATCTACGTCTTCCACCGTTTCGTCAACGGCTGGGATGACATCGGCTACAACTTCCTCGTCGACCTCTACGGCGGCATCTGGGAGGCCCGCGCCGGCGGCATCGACCAGGCCGTCGTCGGCGCCCAGGCCGGCGGCTTCAACACCAACTCGACCGGGATCGCGATGCTCGGGACCTTCGCGAGCGTCGACATCTCGCCCGCCGCACGGCGCTCGCTGCAGGCGCTGCTGAGCTGGAAGCTCGCGCTCCACGGCGTGCCGTCGGTCGGCGAGGTGACCGTGCGTGCGACCGAGCGGGCGCCCAGCACTGGTCGACGCACCGGCCCGGCGAACGCGTCGTGCTGACGCGGATCTCCGGTCACCGTCAGGCCGACTCCACGGACTGTCCCGGCAACGTGCTCTACGCCCACCTGCCGTCGATCCGCGGCGCCGTCCACCGCTCGTTTCCCGAACCCGCGCAGCTCACGATCGGCCTGGCGCGACCGCCTGCGCCGCCGCCGACGGCGGTGCGCGAAGTGAAAGGGCGACTCGCGCGCCTCGACGGGACGACGATCGCCGGCGCCCAGGTGCTGGTCCAGGCCCGCTCCGTCGCGCGGCGCGGCGAAGAGGTGAGCGAGCGCACGATCGCGACCGCGCGAACCGACTCCTCGGGCGCCTACCGCGTCGCCGTCCCCGCAGCGCACGCCGCGAGCGTGCGCGCGCTCTGCCTCGACGCGGCGCGCCTCGGGGCGACACGCTCGCCGGATCTCGCGCTTCCCGCCGTCGACGCGCGGATCAGCTGAGAGAGAGCCGCCACCGTTCCAGCGGCCCGCGCTCGCGGGCCGTGAAGCCGAGTGCCGGGTCGGTCGGGACGAGAAGCGTCGGCGTTCTTCGCGCGGCGGCCCACTCCTCGCACGCCTCGTCCAGCGAATCGTCGATCCAGGCCAGCGCTCGCTCGCCCGCGAAGGCTTCGATTGCGTCGAGCTTCCAGTGGGCGTGCTGGCGCCCGACGTCCCGCGCGAAGGTGCAGGTGGGGCAGTCCCCGCGGCAGATCGAGCAGGAAAGGCAGGTGCTCGTCGGCTCGCTCTTCCCAGCCCGAGGCCCACACCATCTCGTACAGCGGGGCGAGCGCGCAAAGCTCTTGCGCCGCCGTCAGGGACAGGTATGCGAAGGCCCCGTCGACGTTCGCGAAGCGGCCCTCCACGGCGCCGTCGCCCGCGACGCCGTGCAGCGAGATGACGCCGTCGATGTCGACGAACAGCAGAGGGCGGCTCGTGCCATCGGACTCGCCTTGCATGGCGAGGGCGAACGGTAGCCTTTCGTCGATGCGCTCGCGGAGCCCATCGCGGTGAGCGACCACCTCGCCCTCGGCCTGCTGCTCGCCTTCTGCTCGGCGATGGCGGCGAACTTCGGCTTCTTCTTCAAGTTCCGCGGCGTACGCGACCGGCCGGCGATCGAGCTGCGACGCCCGCTGCGCGCGGCCCGGATCCTCGTCTCCTCGGGCTGGTTCATGGTCGGCATCGCCGTCGCGACCGCCGGCTGGGCGCTGCACGTCGCCGCGCTCTGGGTCGCGCCGATGTCCGTCGTCCAGGCCGCCCTCGCCGCGGGCGTCGTCTTCATCGCCGTGCTCGCGGACCGCATGTTCGGCTTCTCCGTAGGCCCGCGCCAGTGGACGGGCCTCCTGATGGCGGCCGGCGGGCTGCTGCTGCTCGGCGCCACGCTGCCCGCGGTCCACGGCGTCCACTCGTCGTTCGAAAACTCGACGATGGTGGCCTTCGAGGTCCTGGCAACCGGCTTCGCGCTGGCGCTGCTCGCCGCGCCGCGGCTCGGCGGCAGCGTCGCCCAGCACGGCGTGATGCTCGGCGCGGCCTCGGGGATCCTGTTCGGCGTCTCGGACACGGCGATCAAGGCGCTCACCGGCATCGCCGACTCACACGGCGCCGGCGGCGTGCTCTCGAGCCCGCTGCTGGCGGTTTCGGTCGTGGCGTCGTTCGCGGCGCTCTTCGCGTCGGCGCGCGCGCTGCAGATCGGCGAGGCCGTGCCGGTGATCGCGGTGACCGGCACGGCGGCCAACGTCGCAGGCATCTGCGGCGGCGTGATCGTGTTCGGGGACCCGGTCGCGAGCGGCCCCGCGGGCGTCATCGCGCAGGTCCTTGCCTTCGCCCTGATCGTCGCCGCGGCGGCGATCCTGCCGGCGCCCGTGCGCTCGGCACACGTGGCCGAGGCCGCCTAGCGCTGCTAGCATCCCTCGCCGATGCCTACTACCTCGCAGCTGGTGCGCAAAGGGCGCGTCGCGCCCAAGAAGAAGCTTGCAACTCCGGGCCTGAAGTCCGGCAAGGGACGCAAGAAGAAGGTCGCCGCGCCTCAGCGACGCGGCGTTTGCACGCGCGTCTACACGATCACCCCGAAGAAGCCTAACTCCGCGCTGCGCAAGGTCGCGCGCGTGCGTATCTCGGGCTCGATCGAGGTCACGGCGTACATCCCCGGCGAGGGGCACAACCTGCAGGAGCACTCCGTTGTCCTCGTCCGCGGCGGCCGCGTCAAGGACCTCCCGGGTGTCCGCTACAAGGTCGTGCGCGGCACGCTCGACGCCGCCGGCGTCACGGACCGCAAAAAGGCGCGCTCGCAGTACGGGGTCAAGAAGAAGTAGATGCCGCGCCGCGCAGCCGCACAGATCCGGCCGATCGAGCCGGACGCGATCCACCACTCAAAGCTCGTCCAGCAGGTCATCAACAAGGTGATGCTCGACGGCAAGAAGTCGACGGCCGAGCAGATCGTCTACGACGCGCTCGCGATCCTCGCCGAGCGCAGCGACCGCGACCCGCTCGAGACGCTCGAGATCTCGGTCAAAGCCCTGACCCCGACGCTCGAGGTCCGCTCGCGGCGTGTGGGCGGCGCGACCTACCAGGTGCCCGTCGAGGTGCCAGCGCGCCGGGCGCGGACGCTCGCGGTCCGCTGGCTCGTGGAGTTTGCTCGCCAACGGCGCGAGAAGACGATGTCGGAGCGCCTCGCAAACGAGCTGCTCGACGCCCAGTCGCAGCAGGGCGGCGCGTACAAGCGCAAGGACGACATCTACCGCATGGCGCAGGCCAACAAGGCCTTCGCCCACTATCGCTGGTAGCCGGCCGGCGCCGGCTCAGCAGGGACGCTCGGGGGCCAAACGGCCCTTGACGCTTTTGCTTGCGCCTGCAATAATTGGGCACCGAATGTTTTGGCCCCTAACAACTTCCTGACGCGGACCCCCCAATGGCCGTGAACGACCACCACCCAGAGGCTGACGATCGCATAGAGCCGTACGTCTGGCGCATCGCCGGCGTCGTGATCCTCGGCATGATCATGTCGATCCTCGACACGACGATCGTGAACGTCGCGCTGCCGACGCTCAGCCGCGAGCTTCACAGCCCGATCGATCAGGTCCAGTGGGTCATAACGGGTTACCTGCTGGCGCTCGCCGCGGTGATCCCGCTGAGCGGCTGGGCGGCCCGGCGCTTCGGCGCGCGGCAGGTGTACATCTTCGCGCTGACGTTCTTCACGCTCGGCTCGGCGCTCTGCGCGCTCGCGACCTCGGTCGACGAGCTGATCGTGTTCCGCGTGCTGCAGGGCATCGGCGGCGGCATGATCATGCCGATCGGCATGCTGATCATGGCCCAGGTCGCGGGCCCGCGGCGGATGGGACGCGTGATGGGCATCGTCGCGATGCCGGCGATGATGGGCCCGATCCTCGGCCCGGTCATCGGCGGCTTGATCCTGCAGAACGCGAACTGGCCCTGGATCTTCCTCGTCAACGTGCCGGTCGGGCTGGTCGCGATCCCGCTGTGCCTGCGCATGCTGCCGCACACCGAGGCCGGTGAGGCGGGCAAACTCGACGTCACGGGACTGCTGCTGATGTCGGGCGGGGCGACGTCGCTCGTCTACGGGCTCAGCGAGGCCGGCTCCCACGCGAGCCTCACCGCGCCGAGCGTGGTCTGGCCGATCGTGATCGGCCTGATACTGATCGGCACCTTCGCGCGGCACGCGCTGCACACCGAGCGGCCGCTGCTCGACGTTCGCCTGTACGCCAACCGCATCTTTGCCGCCGCCTCCGTCACGACCTTCGTGCTCGGCGCGGCGCTCTTCGGCGCGATGATCCTCGTGCCCCT
Organism: uncultured Solirubrobacterales bacterium; assembly: GCA_963764325.1. Classification (GTDB taxonomy): domain Bacteria; phylum Actinomycetota; class Thermoleophilia; order Solirubrobacterales; family Solirubrobacteraceae; genus Palsa-744. The sequence goes on from CAVXSE010000001.1 coordinate 92,663, forward strand.
CTACTACCAGGACCTGCGCGGCGAGAGCGTGGCCGTAACAGGACTCTTGACCGGCCCGCAGGGACTCGGAGCACTGATCACGATGCCGCTCTCAGGCCGGCTGATGCAGCGCTACGGCGGCGGCAAGGTCGCCCTGGTAGGCGTGAGCGTGCTGTGCCTTTCCACGCTGCCGCTCTGCTTCATCGGTACCGATACGTCGATCCTGCTGATCTCGATCACGCTCTTCGTCCGCGGCATGGGCATCGGGCTCTCGTTCATGCCCGCGATGAGCGCAGCGTTCGCCGCGATGCGACCCGACCAGCTCTCCGACGCGACGCCCCAGCTGAACGTTCTGCAGCGCGTCGGCGGCGCCATCGGCACCGCGGTCCTGGCCGTCGTGTTGACGCGTGCGACGGGACTGATCCACACGCCGGCGCACGCCGTCGCGGGCTTCCAGGCCGCGTACTGGGCGTCCTTTGGGATCTGCCTCGTCGGCCTTATCCCGTGCGTCGTTCTGGCGCGCGCTGAGCGCTTCAAACGGCCCGGCGCCCCGAGCGAGCGTGCCGGCGGGCCGGCCGTCGAGGCCGTCGAGGCCGTCGGGGTCTGACGATGGCCGTCTCAACGCCGCGCAGCGAGGATTCGGTGGCCGCAGAGCAGCGCCTGCGCCTCGCCTTCTCGGCCCTCGCGCGCTCCATCATCCGGATGCGTGGGCGCGACTCCCACATCGCATCGCCTGGGCTGACGACGGCGCAGTACGAGTTGCTCGTGCGCCTCGAGGCCTCGGGCCCTAGTTCCGCCGGCGACCTGGCCCAGGCGGCCGGACTTTCGCCCGGAACCGTGACGCAGATGCTCGACCATCTGGCCAGCGCCGGCCACGTCCAGCGCGTGCGCTCCAGCGAGGACCGCCGCGTCGTCGTGAGCGACCTGACGGAGGCCGGCCGCAGCGCGCTCGAGAGCAAGCGCGCGCACTGGTTGCCGCGCTGGGAAGCCGCGCTCGCGGGCCTCTCGCCGCGCGAAATGAAGGCCGCCGCGAGCGCCATGGAGAGGATCACCTCGATGTTCGACGAGGCCGCCGAAACCCCCGATTCCACGGGCGGATCGTGACCAGGCCTCTGCTATAGTCGCCTTTCGCTGTGGGCACCGCGTGCCCGCAGTTCTCGAAGCGAAATGGAGACCTCGAGCAGATAGCGACGCCGTTCGGTCAATCGACGACCAGCAGCGCACGTGGGCCCGAGGGGCCCTTTTTTTATCCCCGAAACACGCAGCCACGGAACAGAGAGATGCCACGCAAGTTCTCACTCAAGGACACCCGCAACATCGGGATCATGGCCCACATCGACGCCGGTAAGACGACGACGACCGAGCGCATCCTCTACTACACCGGCCGCACCTACAAGATCGGCGAGGTCCACGAGGGCGCGGCCGTCATGGACTGGATGGAACAGGAGCAGGAGCGCGGCATCACGATCACGTCCGCCGCGACGACCGCCCAGTGGAAGGGTCACCGCATCAACATCATCGACACGCCGGGCCACGTCGACTTCACGGTCGAGGTCGAGCGCTCGCTGCGCGTCCTGGACGGCGCGATCGCGCTCTTTGACTCCGTCGCCGGCGTCGAGCCGCAGTCCGAGACCGTCTGGCGCCAGGCCGACAAGTACCACGTGCCGCGCATCGCGTACATCAACAAGATGGACCGCATCGGCGCCGACTTCGACATGGGCGTGCGGACGATGATCGACCGCCTCGGCGCGCACCCCGTACCGATCCAGCTGCCGATCGGCGCGGAGTCGGACTTCGAGGGCGTCATCGACCTCGTGACGATGAAAGCGATCGTCTACCTCGACGATCTCGGCACCGAACAGGTCGAACAAGAGATCCCCGAGAACCTCGCCGAAGCCGCCGCAGCGGCGCGCGAGCACCTGCTCGAGGAGGTCTCGCACTACGACGACCACCTGCTGGAGCTGATCCTCGAAGAAACCGAGGTCCCCGTCGAGACACTCAAGGCCGCGATCCGCCAGGCGACGCTGTCCAGCAAGCTGACCCCCGTACTGTGCGGCTCCTCGTTCAAGAACAAGGGCGTCCAGCCGCTGCTCGACGCGGTCGTCGACTACCTTCCCTCGCCGCTCGACGTGCCGCCGGTCGAGGGCACCGAAGCCGTCCGCGGCCAGGACGAGCCGCGTGAGCTCACGCTCGAAGCCGACGACGACGCGCCGTTCGCAGCGCTCGCCTTCAAGATCGCCGCCGACCCATTCGTCGGCAAGCTCACCTACTTCCGCGTCTACTCCGGCCACCTCGAGGCCGGCAGCAAGGTCCTCAACGTCACGACCGGCCGCACCGAGCGGATCGGGCGCATCCTGATGATGCACGCCAACGACCGCGAGGAGGTCTCCGAGGTCTACGCCGGCGACATCGCGGCCGCGGTCGGCATCAAGCAGGTCGTGACAGGCGACACGCTCGCCGACCCGAGCCACCCCGTACACCTCGAGAACATCGTCTTCCCGGAGCCCGTGATCAAGGTCGCGGTGGAGCCGAAGACCAAGGCCGACCAGGAGAAGATGTCCGTGGCCCTCGGCCGCCTGGCCGAGGAGGACCCGACATTCCAGGTCCGCTCCAACGAGGAGACCGGCCAGACCGAGATCTCCGGCATGGGCGAGCTGCACCTCGAGGTCCTCGTCGACCGCATGAAGCGCGAGTTCGGCGTCGAGGCCAACGTCGGCCGCCCGCAGGTCTCCTACCGCGAGACGATCCGCGGGACCGTCGAGGGCATCGAAGGGCGCTTCGTGCGCCAGACGGGCGGCTCCGGCCAGTTCGGCATCGTCTTCGTCAACCTCGAGCCCGCTCCGGGCGAAGGCTTCGAATTCGTCAACAAGATCAAGGGTGGCTCCGTGCCCTCCGAATACATCCCGGCCGTGCGCAAGGGGATGGAAGAGGCCCTGGAGAACGGCGTCAAGGCCGGCTACCCGCTGGTCGACATGCGCGCGACGCTCGTCGACGGCAAGTACCACGACCAGGACTCCTCGGAGATCGCCTTCAAGGTCGCGGGCTCGCTGGCGCTGAAAGAGGCCGCGAAACGGGCCAAACCGGTCTTGCTCGAGCCGATCTTCGCGGTCGAGGTCGTGGCGCCCGAGGATTACCTCGGCGACGTCATCGGCGACCTCAACCGCCGCCGCGGCCGCGTCGAAGGCCAGGAGCGGCGCGGCAACGCACTCGTCGTCACCGCGAAGGTGCCGCTCAGCGAGATGTTCGGCTACGCGACCGACCTGCGCTCCAACACGCAGGGACGGGCGACGTACACCATGCAGTTCGAGGCCTACGAAGAGGTTCCACCGAACATCGGCGAGAAGATCGTCGAACAGCGGACGGGGGAACCGGTGCCGGCCTAGATGCCGGCGACGAGTAACGAGACTTAGTGAGCGACTGGATTTAGATAGATTTTGTAGGTTCGCCCGCACCGGGCGGGCGAAAGAGCCGATACAGGAGACACACAAAGTGGCGAAGGAGAAGTTCGAGCGCGACAAGCCGCACGTCAACGTCGGGACCATCGGTCACATCGACCATGGCAAGACGACGCTGACCGCTGCGATCACGACCGTGCTGGCCGAGAAGGGCGGCGCAGAAGCCCGCAGCTTCGAGGAGATCGACAACGCACCGGAGGAGAAGGAACGCGGCATCACGATCGCGACCTCCCACGTCGAGTACGAGACCGACAACCGCCACTACGCGCACGTCGACTGTCCCGGCCATGCGGACTACGTCAAGAACATGATCACCGGTGCGGCGCAGATGGACGGGGCGATCCTCGTCGTCTCGGCCGCCGACGGCCCGATGCCCCAGACGCGTGAGCACATCCTGCTCGCCCGCCAGGTCGGTGTGCCGTACATCGTCGTGTTCCTCAACAAGGCCGACATGGTCGACGACGACGAGCTCCTGGAACTCGTCGAGGTCGAGGTCCGCGAGCTGCTCTCGGAGTACGACTTCCCGGGCGACGACATCCCGTTCATCACCGGCTCGGCGCTGAAGGCGCTGGAGGGTGACGACGCCTACAAGGAGAAGATCATCGAGCTCGCCGCCGCGCTCGACAGCTACATCCCCGAGCCCGTACGCGAGCTCGACAAGCCGTTCCTGATGCCGGTCGAGGACGTCTTCTCGATCACCGGCCGCGGCACCGTCGCGACCGGGCGCATCGAGCAGGGCGTCGTCAACACCGGCGACACGGTCGAGATCGTCGGCATCAACGACACCACCACGACAGTCGTGACGGGCGTCGAGATGTTCCGCAAGATCCTCGACCAGGGGCAGGCCGGCGACAACGTCGGTTGCCTTCTGCGCGGCACCAAGCGCGAGGAGATCGAGCGCGGCCAGGTGCTCTGCAAACCGGGCTCGATCACGCCCCACACCAAGTACAAAGCTGAGGTCTACGTCCTGAAGAAGGAGGAGGGCGGCCGCCACACGCCGTTCTTCACCGGCTACAGGCCGCAGTTCTACTTCCGCACGACCGACGTCACCGGCGTCGCCAAGCTCCCCGACGGCGTGGAGATGGTGATGCCCGGCGACAACGTCCAGATGGACATCGAGCTGATCCAGCCGATCGCCATGGACCAGGGTCTCCGCTTCGCCATCCGAGAGGGCGGTCGCACCGTCGGCTCGGGCGTGGTGACGGAGATCATCGAGTAACAACAGGGGGGGCGCGCCGAGGGCGCGCCCTCAGTCACATACGACCAAAGAAGGCCCGGTGGTCCGGGCGGTATCCGGAAGCGCGCCCCAAGGGGAAGCTCTCGGACCCCCGACATGGCCGGCGCGGGACTCAATGCGCCCCGCGCGCGCCGGTGCGAAACGCAGCAGCAGACGAAACAGGTCAACGATGGCAGCAGGACAAAACAAGATCAGAATCCGGCTCAAGGCCTACGACACGTCGGCCATCGAGTCCGCGGCGAAGGAGATCGTCGAGACCGCCACGCGCACAGGCGCGAGCGTGTCCGGCCCTGTCCCGCTGCCCACAGAGAAGAACGTCTACTGCGTGATCCGCTCGCCGTTCAAGGACAAGGACTCGCGCGAGCACTTTGAGATCCGCACCCACAAGCGGCTCATCGACATCTACCAGCCGACGCCGAAGACCGTCGACTCGCTGCAGCGCTTGGACCACCTGCCGGCCGGCGTTGACATCGAGATCCGCCTCGCGAGCTGAGCTGACCCCACGAGCACAGCGATGGCCTCGATACTCGCAACCAAGCTCGGCATGAGCCAGGTCTTCCAGCCCGACGGCTCTGTCGCGCGCGTGACGATCCTGGAGGCCGGCCCCTGCCCGGTTACGGCCGTGCGCACCGTCGAGCGCGACGGCTACCAGGCCGTCCAGCTCGCGTACGGCGCGTCGAAGGAGAAGCACCTGACGCGCGCCGAGCTCGGCCACCTCAAGCGCGCCGACGCGCCGCCGATGCGCACACTCGTTGAGTTCCGCGACGACGGCGAGGAGCTCGCGCTCGGCGACGCCGTGACCGTCGACTCCTTCGAGGTCGGCGCGCGCGTGAAGATCGCGGGCGTCAGCAAGGGCAAGGGTTTCCAGGGCACGATCAAGCGCCACGGCTTCAAGAGCGGCCCCAAGTCACACGGCTCGCACAACGTCCGCGCGCCGGGATCGATCGGCGCGTCGGCGACGCCCGCCCGCGTCATGAAGGGCATTCGCGGGCCGGGCCAGATGGGCAACCGCCGCATCACCCAGCGGGGTCTCGAGGTCGTCGCCGTCGACAGCGAGCGCAACCTGCTGATGGTGCGCGGCGCGGTACCGGGATCGAGCGGCCAGATCGTGGAGGTCCGGTCCGATGGCTGACATCAAGATCGTCGGCGGCTCCGGCAAGGTCGCGCTCGACGCGACGGCCTTCTCCGCACCGTTCAATGAAGCGCTTGTACACCAGTGCGTGCGCGCCGAGCAGGCCGCGCGCCGTCGCGGCACGGCGGCGACGAAAACGCGCGGCGAAGTGTCCGGCGGCGGCGCCAAGCCCTGGCGTCAGAAGGGAACCGGGCGCGCCCGCGCCGGCTCCAGCCGCAGCCCGCTGTGGACCGGCGGCGGCGTCGTCTTCGGCCCCAAACCGCGCAGCTACACCTTCAAGGTCAACCGCAAGGAGCAGCGCGCCGCGCTCCGCTCTGCGCTCTCGCTGCACGCCGGCCGCGACTCGATCGCGGCACTCGACGCATCTACCTTCGACGCGCCATCGACCCGGCGCGCGAGCGACCTGCTCGACGACTGGGGCCAGCCGCTCCCGACGCTCGTGGTCCTCGACGCGTCGGAGCGCGACGCAGCGCTCTCGTTCCGCAACCTCTCACGCGTCGAGGTCCGCACGGGCACCGACGTCGGCATCGCAGAGCTCCTTTGGGCCGCGTCGGTCCTGATCACGCCGGCCGCCCTCGAGGTGCTCGTCGAGCGCGCCGCCGCGCCGAAGCGCGAGCGCGCGGAGGTCAAGGGCTGATGGACGCCACACAGATCATCATCCGCCCGGTCGTCTCCGAGAAGTCGTATGTCCTGTCGGCGGCAGACCGCTACACGTTCCGCGTCCACGCCGACGCCCACAAGACGCAGATCCGTCAGGCCGTCGAGGAGCTCTTCGAGGTCCACGTCATCGACGTGCGCACGATGTCCGTGAAGTCCAAGCCCAAGCGCCGTGGCGCGATCGGCGGGCGCACGCGCAACTGGAAGAAGGCGATCGTCCAGGTCGGCGCCGGCGAATCGATTCCGATCTTCCAAGGGCTCGCGGGCCTGGACGGAGGCAACTAGGCCATGCCGGTACGTAAGCCCAAGCCCACGAGCCCCGGCATGAGGTTCGTCTCCTACCCGGACTTCGCCGAGATCACGAAGTCCAAGCCCGAGAAGTCGCTCGTCGAGCCGCTGAGCAAGAGCGGCGGTCGCAACGCGCGCGGGCGCAAGACCTCGCGCCACCGCGGCGGCGGCGCCAAGCGCGCGTATCGCCGCATCGACTTCAAACGCACCAAGGACGGCGTGCCCGCGAAGGTCGCCGCGATCGAGTACGACCCGAACCGCTCGGCGTACATCGCGCTGCTGCACTACGTCGACGGCGAGAAGCGATACATCCTCGCGCCCTCGCGGCTGACCGTCGGCATGACGGTGATGTCCGGCGCGGAGGCCGAAATCGCCGTCGGTAACTGCATGGAGTTGGCGCGCATGCCGGTCGGCACCGTGGTGCACAACATCGAGCTTGCGCCCGGCCGCGGCGGCCAGATGGCGCGCTCCGCAGGCGCCTCGGCACAGCTGATGGCGAAGGACGGCCCGATGGCAACCCTGCGCCTGCCCTCCGGCGAGATGCGCATGGTCCGGACCGAGTGCCGCGCCACCGTCGGCGTGATCGGCAACGCCGAGCACCAGAACGTGAAGGTCGGCAAGGCCGGCCGCAAGCGCCACATGGGCGTGCGCCCGCAGACGCGCGGCGTCGCGATGAACCCGGTCGACCACCCGCACGGCGGTGGCGAGGGCTCGACGACCGCCGGGCGCCACCCCGTCACACCGTGGGGTGTCCCGACGCTCGGCTACCGCACGCGCAAGCGCTCCAAGCCGTCGAACCGTTACATCGTGCGCGGCCGCCGCCGCGGGAAGGGCAAGAGCCGATGAGCCGCTCCAGCAAGAAGGGTCCGTGGATCGAAGCGCGCCTGCTGGCGCGGGTCGAGGCGCTGAACGCCGAAAACAACAAAAAAATGCTGCGCACCTGGTCGCGGGCCTCGACGATCTACCCCGAGATGGTCGGGCACACGCTCGCCGTCCACGACGGCAAGCGCCATGTGCCGGTCTTCGTCAGCGAGTCGATGGTCGGCCACAAGCTCGGCGAGTTCGCGCCGACGCGCACCTTCCGCGGCCACGCCGGCTCCGGGAAGGTCCGATGAGCGAGCAGGACAAAGACACCGCGGGCGAGCAGGCGCTGCCCGGCGTCGAGCCCCAGAGCGCACCAGCGCCCACGGCCTCGTTGCCGGCGCGGCGGCGTGCCGGCGCGCGGCCGCGCAACGTCGTGCGCGCCCACGCCAAGTACGTCCGCACTTCGGCGCGCAAGGCGCGCATGGTCTGCCGTCAGCTTCCCGGCAAGTCGGTGCATGAGGCGCGCGCTATCCTCGCCTTCACGCCGCGTGAGGTTGCGGGGGCCTGGGGCAAGCTGCTCGAGTCGGCCGTCGCCAACGCCGAAGCGAACCACGAACTTCTCGAGGATGACCTCGTCATCCGCGAGGCCTACGCGGATGAAGGACCGACGATCAAGCGCTTCCGTCCGCGCGCGATGGGACGCGCGACGCCGATCCTGAAGCGCACGAGCCACCTGACGATCACGTTGATGCCGCGCCCCGAACAGAACACCAACAAGAGGACGAGCTAAGCATGGGACAGAAGGTCCACCCCGAGGCGATCCGCGTCGGCTACATACATGACTGGAAGTCCAACTGGTTCAGCGAGCGCGATTTCGCGGCCTACCTCGCCGAGGACGTTCGCGTGCGCGAGCACATCACAAACAAGCTCGCCCACGCGGGCCTGTCGAACATCACGATCCGCAAGGACACGAACGAACTTGAGGTCAACATCCACACCGCGCGGCCCGGCATCGTGATCGGCAAGTCGGGCACCGAAGTGGACGCCCTGCGCCGCGAGCTACACAAGCTCACGGGCAAGCAGATCAAGGTCAACATCCTCGAGATCAAGCGCCCCGAGCTCGACGCGAAGCTCGTCGCACAGTCGATCGCCGAGCAACTGCAGAACCGCGTCGCGTTCCGCCGCGCCATGAAGCGCGCGATGACGAGCGCGATGCGCTCCGGTGCCAAGGGGATCAAGCTGCAGGTCGCCGGCCGCCTCGGCGGCGCCGAGATGGCGCGAACCGAGAGCTACGCCGACGGACGCGTGCCGCTGCACACGATGCGCGCCGACATCGACTACGGCTTCTACGAGGCGCGCACGACGTTCGGCCGGATCGGCGTCAAGTGCTGGATCAACAAGGGCGAGATCATGCCCGAGGGCTACACCGGCGCCGACCTCACCGACATGTCGGCACCATCGCCGCCGCAGGACGGCGACGGCGGCGGCGGCCGCGAGGGGCGCGGCCGCGGCGGTCGCGACGGCGGACGCGGCGGACGCGGGGGTCGCGGTGGACGCGACGGCGGAGGTCGTTCCTGATGCTCTCGCCGAAGCGCGTAAAGCACCGCAAGCAGTTCCGCGGCCGCAGACGCGGCTATTCGCGCGGGCAGCTGCACGTCCAGTTCGGCGAGTACGGGCTGAAGTCGCTCGAGGCGGGCTGGCTCACCAACCGCCAGATCGAGGCGGCCCGTGTCGCGATGACGCGCAAGATCAAGCGTGGCGGCAAGGTCTGGATCAACGTCTTCCCGGACAAGCCGGTCACCAAGAAGCCCGCCGAGACGCGCATGGGCTCCGGCAAGGGTTCGCCCGAGGGGTGGGTCGCGGTCGTCAAGCCGGGCCGCGTGATGTTCGAGCTCGCCGGCGTGCCCGAGCCGTTGGCCCGCGAAGCGATCCGCCTCGCCGCGCAGAAGCTCCCCGTGAAGTCCAAGTTCGTGATGCGCGAGGACTAGCGATGAGCGCGATCGAACTACGCGACCTCGACGCCCGGGAACTTGCGAAACGCATCGCGGAGCTGCGCAAAGAGCTCTTCGGCCTGCGTTTCTCCAACGCCACCGGCGAACTTGACAACACGGCCGGCATCGGCCGCGCCAAGCGCGAGCTTGCGCGCGCGCTGACCGTGGCGCGTGAACGTGAGACCGAGACCGAGACCGTAGCTTCGTAGCGAGATAAGAGAGACGAACGAGAAGATGGCTGACGAGACAGAGAACACAGACGAGCAGGCGAACGACGAGCAGGCCACCGAGCAGGTCGAGGCGACGGAGCCCGAGGCTGCCGCGGAGGCGCCCGCCGACGACGCGCCCGAGAGCGACGGCGACGAGAGCGCGGCCGAGGACGCCGCCGAGCCCGCTGCTGCCAGCGACGGCGACGAGAGCGCCGACGAGGACGTCGCCGCGCCCGTCGCCGACTCCGAGCCCGCCGAGCAGCTTTCCTCGAAGCAGCGGCGCCGCATCGCCCGTTCGACGCACAGCGGCGAAGCACGGCCCTCCCGCACGCCCGAGGAGCGCTACGCCGAACGCCAGCAGTCTCGGCGCGCCCGCGCCGAGCGCCGCCGCACGCGGCGCGCCAACGAACGCGAGAAACGTGCTGAGCGCCGCGCCGCTGCCGGCCCTGCCGCACCGCTCGCGCCGGTCCACGCGCCAGTCGAAGGTCGCCGCCGTGAGCGCCAGGGCATCGTCGTTTCCAACAAGGCCGACAAGACCATCACGGTGCGAATCGACGTCGCGCGGCGCCACCGCCGCTACGAGAAGATCGTGCGCAGCTCGACGACCGTCAAAGCCCACGACGAGAACAACGACGCCAAAGAAGGCGACGTCGTGCGGGTGATCGAGAGCCGTCCGCTCTCGCGCACCAAGCGCTGGGCGCTCGTCGACGTCCTGGAGCGCGCACGATGATCCAGAACGAGACGCGCCTGAAGGTCGCCGACAACTCCGGCGCCCGCGAGATCCTCTGCATTCGCGTCAAGGGCGGCTCGCGCCGTCGCTACGCGCACGTCGGCGACATCATCACCGCCACCGTGAAGCAGGCCAACCCCCAGGGCACCGTCAAAAAGGGCGAGGTGGTCACCGCTGTCGTCGTACGCACCAAGAAGCCGATCGGCCGCGACGACGGCACCTACATCTCCTTCGACGAGAACGCCGCCGTGATCATCGACGACCAGAACAACCCGCGCGGCACGCGTGTGTTCGGTCCCGTGGCCCGAGAACTGCGCGACCGCAACTTCATGCGGATCATCTCGCTCGCCCCGGAGGTGCTGTGATGCCGCGCACCGTCAAGCCCAAGGTTCGCTCGCGGATGAAGATCCGCAGCGGCGACGAAGTCAGAGTGATCTCCGGCAAGGACCGCGGCAAGAGCGGGCGCGTGCTGCGCGTCGAGCCGGCGCGCGAACGCGTCTACGTCGAGGGCCTGAACATCATCAAGCGCGCGACCCGGCCCTCGCAGGTCGCGGGCGCCTCGACGGCGGCGCAGCTCGGCGGAATAATCGAGAAGGAGGGGCCGATCCACGTCTCCAACGTGATGCTGCTGGACCCCAAAGGAACTCCCACGCGCGTCGCGATCGTCCGCACCGACGGGCGTCGCCACCGCGTCGCCAAGGCCACCGGAGCGGAGATCGACTGAGATGTCCACCGCGACTCCCACAGCACCCACCGCGCGTCTGAAGCAGCGCTACCTGGACGAGATCCGCCCCGCGTTGATCGAACGTTTCGGCTACTCATCGCCGATGCAGGCGCCGCGGCTCCAGAAGGTCACGCTCAACATGGGCGTCGGCAGCGCGCGCCAGGACAACAAAGTCCTCAAAGCGGCGGCCGAGCAGCTCGCTGCGATCGCCGGCCAGCAGCCGAACGTTCGCCGTGCGCGCAAGTCGATCGCCGCATTCAAACTGCGTGAGGACATGCCGGTCGGCGTCAGCGTCACGCTGCGCGGCGACCGCGCCTACGAGTTCCTGGACCGCCTGATTTCGATCGCGATCCCGCGCATCCGCGACTTCCGCGGCCTCAGCGCACGCTCCTTCGACGGGCGCGGGAACTACTCGATGGGCGTCCGCGAGCAGATCATCTTTCCGGAAATCGACTATGACGCCGTCGACGCCGTGCGCGGCATGGACATCACGCTGACCACCAGCGCGCATAGCGACGCCGAGGCCTACGCCCTGCTCGCCGCGTTCGGCATGCCGTTCACCCCGCAGGGCCGCCCGAAGGGCTTTGACCCGGAGGCCGACGAGCGCCTCGAACGCGAGGCGCTCGAGGCGAAAGAAGCCAAGGAAGAGGCCGCCGCGCAGGAGGAGATCGTTCCCAGCCTCCCCGAGGAGCCGGGCGAGCCCGAGGCGACCGAGGAGAGCACCGCCGAGGCGGCCGCGGAAGACGGTGACGGGTCGACGGCAGCCGCGGGCACGCAGGAGAGCGAGCCGACAGCGGCAGCGGCGGAGCAGGACGTCGCCGAGGAGACCGGCGGCGACGCCGAGAGCGAGACGGAGAGCGAGGAGTAGATGGCAAAGACGTCCCTCAGGGTCAAGCAGCAACGCAAGCCGAAGTACCCGACGCGCGCCTATACTCGCTGCACGCGCTGCGGCAGGCCCCGTGCCGTCTACCGCAAGTTCGGCGTGTGCCGTATCTGTCTGCGCGAGCTCGCGCACAACGGACACATCCCCGGGATGACCAAGTCGTCCTGGTAACGAGCGATCGAGAGCGAAGACCCATGGCAATGACCGACCCGATAGCCGACTTCCTTACCCGTGTGCGCAACGCGATCAGCGCCTCGCACGAGACGGTTGACGTACCGGCATCGAAGCTCAAGCGCGAGCTGGCGCGGATCCTCGACGAGCAGGGCTACATCGATTCCTGGTCGGTGATGCCGGCTCCCCAGGACGGCGCGGGCGAGCTCATCAGCATCCGCTTGAAGTACACCGACGACCGCCGCTCCGCGATCACGGGCCTGCGCCGGGTGTCGCGCCCGGGACGGCGCACGTACGTCGGCGCAACGTCGATCCCGCGCGTGCTCGGCGGCATGGGTACGACGATCATCTCCACCTCCCACGGCGTCATGACGGGCCACGAGGCCCGCGCAGAGGGCGTCGGCGGCGAGGTCCTAGCGCAGGTCTGGTGAGAACGTGTCGCGCATCGGTAGACAACCAATCAACGTCCCGGCCGGCGTGACCGTCACGGTCGAACCCGGCTCGGTGACCGTGAAGGGCCCGAAAGGTGAGCTCTCAGAGCGCATCAGCCCCGCGATGGAGGTTCGCCAGGACGGCGAGCAGATCATCGTCACGCGGCCGACCGATCGCGGTGAACACCGCGCGCTGCACGGCCTGACCCGCTCGCTCGTCGCGAACATGGTCCACGGCGTCACCGACGGCTTCGAGAAGCGCCTGGAGATCCAGGGCGTCGGCTACCGCGCGCAGCTGAAGGGCAAGAACCTGGAGCTCGCGGTCGGCTACTCGCACCCCGTGCCGATCGCGGCGCCGGAGGGCATCGAATTCGAGGTGCCGCAGGCGACGCGCGTCGTCGTCAAAGGCATCTCCAAGCAGCTCGTCGGCGAGACCGCGGCGATCATCCGCAAGCAGCGGCCGCCCGAGCCCTACAAGGGCAAGGGCATCCGCTACGAGGGCGAGCACGTACAGCGAAAGGTCGGCAAGCGCGCATGACACTGCTTACGAAAGAGCGCAAGCGCCTGCGCCGTCGCCGCCGCGTGCGCGCAAAGATCTCGGGCACCGCACAGCGGCCCCGGATCTCCGTCTTCCGCTCCAACCGCGGCATCAGCGCACAGGTCATTGACGACATCAGCGGCCACACGCTCGCCGCAGTCCAGTGGTACGAGGGCGAGCTGCGCAAGCTGCCGAAAGGCGAGCGCGCGACGCGCGCCGGGCAGCTGCTGGCCGAGCGGGCGAAAGCCGCCGGCGTGAGCGACGCGGTCTTCGACCGCGGCGGCTACCGCTACCACGGCCATGTCCAGCACTTCGCCGAGGCCCTTCGCGAGGCGGGGATAGGCGTCTAAGCCCCGCCGCGGGCCGCTACCCTCACAGATTCCGACATGAGCCGTCAACAGGACAGATCAGTCAGCCCCAGCGGACTCGACCTCCAAGAGCGCGTCGTGGAGATCAACCGTGTCTCCAAGGTCGTCAAGGGAGGCCGGCGCTTCTCCTTCACCGCGCTCGTCGTCGTCGGCGACGAAAAGGACGTCGTCGGGGTCGGCTACGGGAAGGCCAACGAGGTTCCGCTCGCGATCCAGAAGGGCGTCGAGCGCGCCAAGAAGGACCTCTTCCGCGTGCCCCGTCACGGCTCGACGATCACGCACCAGACGACCGGCATCTTCGGCTCCGGCCGCGTGCTGCTCAAGCCCGCCGCGCCAGGAACCGGCGTGATCGCCGGCGGTGGCGTGCGCGCGGTGCTTGAGCTCGCCGGAATCCACGACATCCTCTCCAAGAGCCTCGGCACGCAGAACCCGATCAACCTCGTCAAGGCGACCGTGGAAGGGCTGCGCGGCCTGCGCACGCCGAAGGAGGTCGCGGAGCTCCGCGGCATCTCGATCGACAAGGTTCTCGGCCTGGCCCCCAAGAACACCGGGGAGGACGACGCCGCCACCACCACCGACGAGCCGCCGGTCGCCGAGGGGGTCGCGTGATGGCCGACATCGCAATCACGCAGCGACGCTCGAGCAACGGCGCGAACCGTAAACAGCTCGACACGCTGCGCTCGCTCGGCCTGCGCCGCATCGGCCAGACGGTGAGCGTGCGCGACTGCGAGCAGACGCGCGGCATGCTCCACGCCGTACGCCACCTGATCGACGTCGAGGAGAAGCGATGAGCGCCGAACGCAAGGACGGCGAGCGCGTCGGCCTGCACAACCTTGCCCCCGCCGCTGGCAGCCGCCGACCGCGCAAGCGCGTCGGTCGCGGCGAAGGCTCGGGAACCGGCAAGACCTCCGGCCGCGGCCAGAAGGGCGCGGGCTCCCGCTCGGGCGCCAAGAAACGCGTCGCGTTCGAGGGCGGCCAGATGCCGATCCACATGCGGATGCGAAAGCTGCGCGGCCCGCACATGAAGAAGTCGATGCCCTTCGAGCCCTTCCGCACGCACACGCAGCCCGTGAACGTCGAGGCGCTCGAGGAGCGATTCAGCGCCGGCGACGTCGTGACGCCCGAATCGCTGCGCGAGCGCGGTCTTGCCACACGCAAGGCAGTACCGGTCAAGATCCTCGGCCGCGGCGACATCGCCAAGGCACTCGAGGTGCACGCTCACGCCTTCAGCGCCGCCGCCCGCGAGCGCATCGAGGGGGCCGGCGGCACCTGCACGGTAGTCGAGGACTAGGCGCCGGCGGCCGTGAAGCCGGCAGCGCCACAAGCACCCTCGACTAGAATCGGAAGCCGCCGTTCCGGCTGCGGGCACGCGACCGCCGGCGCGCGCACGCGATGATTTCGACGATCCTCAAAGCCTTCCAGGTCCCTGAGATCCGCCGCAAGCTGCTGTTCACGGCGGCGATGCTGCTGATCTACCGCTTCGGCGCGCACGTGCCCGTGCCGGGCGTCAACCTCTCCGCCGTCAACAACATCCAGAAAGAGTTCGGCGGCGGCGGGATCCTCAGCTACCTGAACCTCTTCTCCGGCGGCGGCCTCTCCAAACTCGCGATCTTCGCGCTCGGCATCATGCCGTACATCACGGCGTCGATCATCCTGCAGCTCCTGCAGGTCGCCGTGCCCTCGCTGGAAAAGCTCAGCAAGGAAGGCGAAGTCGGCCAGCAGCGCATCACGCAGTACACGCGCTACCTGACGGTCGGGCTGGCCTTCGCCCAGTCCATCGGCTACGTCTTCCTCTTCCACTCGCTGCAGGCCAAAGCGGGCGAAGCGGTCGTCACCCACTTCGACGCGCCCCACGTCTTCCTGATCGTGATCTGCCTGACGACCGGCTGCATCCTGCTGATGTGGGTCGGCGAGCTGATCACCCAGCGCGGCATCGGCAACGGCATCTCGCTGCTGATCTTCGCCTCCATCGTCTCGCGCATCCCGGGCGCGATCCAGACCTGGTGGACAAGCACCGACCAGGTCTTCAAGGTCATGGCGCCGTTCCTCGTGATCGCGATCATCGCCGCGATCGTCTTCGTGCAGGAAGGCCAGCGGCGCATCCCGATCCAATACGCCAAGCGCGTGATCGGCCGACGCATGACCGAGGGCGGTCAGACCTACCTGCCGCTGCGCGTGAACATGGCCGGCGTGATCCCGGTGATCTTCGCCGCCAGCCTGATGGCGATCCCGGCGACCGTCGGGCAGCTCATCAAAAGCCGCACCGGGCAGGATGTCTCAGACTTCTTCACGCCGAACGGCTGGCACTACGTGATCGGCGAGGCGATCCTGATCATCGTCTTCACCTACTTCTACACGGCCGTCACGTTCAACCCCGTCGACCAGGCTGAAAACCTGAAGAAGTACGGCGGCTTCATCCCGGGCGTAAGACCCGGGCGCCCGACAGCCGAATTCCTGGACCGCATCCTGGCGCGGCTGACATTCCCCGGCGGCCTCTTCCTGGCGTCGGTGGCCGCGCTGCCGGCGCTGCTCTTCGCCGAGACCCACGAGCAGTTCGCGTTCGGCGGCACCTCGATCCTGATCGTCATCGGCGTCGCGCTGGAAACGATCAAGCAGCTCGAGGCGCAGCTGATGATGCGCAGCTACGAGGGCTTCCTCAAGTAGCGCTGCGCACCCGCGCAGACGCCACCGGTTAACCTGAGGTCCGCCAGTGCCGGAGCTGAACCTCATCCTCCTCGGTCCGCCGGGAGCGGGCAAGGGAACGCAGGCCGAGCGCGTCCGCGATGATTTCTCGCTGCCGCTGATCTCGACCGGCGACATCCTGCGCGCGCAGGTCGAGGAGGAGACGGATCTCGGCCTGAAAGCCAAGGAGTTCATGGACGCCGGCGAGCTCGTCCCGGACGACGTGATCATCGGCATGATCATCGAGCGCGTCACCGGGCCGGACGCCGCAGACGGCTTTCTGCTCGACGGCTTCCCGCGCAACACGAGCCAGGCCGACGCGCTCGGCGCCGCGATGCAGGCGCTCGGCCGCCACCTCACGGCCGCGATCCTGATCGAGGTCCCCGACGACGAACTCGTGCGGCGCCTTGCCGGACGGCGCGTGTGCGTCAAGAACCCGACGCACATCTACCACGTGGAGTTCGACCCGCCGAAGCACGAAGGCGTCTGCGACCAGGACGGCGCGCGGCTCGTCCAGCGCGACGACGACCAGGAGGAGACGATCCGCCGGCGCCTCGAGGTCTACCACGCCCAAACCGAGCCGCTCGTCGCCTACTACGACGAGGCCGGCCTATTGCGCCGCGTCGACGGTTGCCGCAGCCCCGACGAGGTGCACGCGCACGTCCGGGCCACGATCGCGACGCTGCGGCTCGAGGAGAGCCTGTAGTGATCGTCAAGAAGTCCCCGGCGGAGATCGAGCGCATGGCCCGCAGCGGCCTCGTGCTCGCCGAAACGCACGACCTCCTGCGCGCGTCGGTGCGCGCCGGCGTTACGACGCGCGAGCTCGACGAGATCGCCGACCGTTTCATCCGTGAACGCGGCGGCGTGCCGACGTTCAAGGGCTACCGCGGCTTCCCGGGCTCGATCTGCGCATCGCCCAACGACATGGTCGTCCATGGCATCCCGGGCGGTTACCGGGTCCGCGACGGCGACGTGCTCTCGCTCGATGTCGGCGTGACGCTGGGCGGCTGGGTCTCCGACGCCGCGGTCACCCACGCCGTAGGCGAGATCGACCAGAGCCGCGAGCGGCTGCTGGCGGGCACCCGCGACGCCCTCGACGCGGGCGTCGAGGCGTGCCACGTCGGCAACCGGATGGGCGACCTGTCGGCGGCGATTCAGCGGACCGCCGAGGGCGCCGGCCTTTCGATCGTTCGCTCGCTCGTCGGCCACGGCGTGGGCCGCGAGATGCACGAGGAGCCACAGGTACCGAACTACGGCCGTCCCGGCAGCGGGCCGCGGCTTGAAACGGGGATGGTGCTCGCCGTCGAGCCGATGACGACGCTCGGCTCGCCCGAGGTGCGCATCGACGAGGACGGCTGGGCGATCTACTCGCACGACGGCTCGGCCGCTGCGCACTTCGAGTTCACGGTCGCCGTCACCGACGACGGGCCCCTCGTCCTCACGCCGTGGCACCTTCCCGCAGGGGAGCGCGGAGAGGTCGAGAACGCCCCAGCGGGCGCCTGACGCGCGGGGCGCGGGATGCTACCATGCAGTGTCCTGCCCACGGGCGACGTTTTGCGTGCCCGGGGACAAAACCTCGACTCCGGTAGCGGCAGCCGCAACGGCAGCCAGAGCCGGCGGTCGGTGGGATACGCCGAAAGGGATCATGAAGGTCAGACCGTCGGTCAAGCCGATGTGCGAGAAGTGCAAGATCATCCGCCGCAAAGGCGTGGTGCTGGTGATCTGTGAGAACAAGCGACACAAGCAGCGCCAGGGATAACGGCGAGCGATGGCCCGTATCTCAGGCGTCAACCTGCCGCTGAACAAGCGCTCGGAAATCGGCCTCACGTACATCTACGGCATCGGCCGCCCGACGGCTCAGAAGATCCTGAGCGACGTCGGCATCGATCCCGACACGTACGTCCGTGACCTGACCGAAGACGAGGTCGCCAAGCTCCGTGACGCGATCGACGAGTCGCTCACGGTCGAGGGCGATCTGCGCCGCGAGCGCTCACAGGACATCAAACGCCTGCAGGAGATCGGCTGCTACCGCGGCCTGCGCCACCGCCGCGGCCTGCCCGTGCGCGGTCAGAAGACGAAGACCAACGCGCGTACCCGCAAGGGCCCCAAGAAGATGCAGGTGGCCGGCAAGAAGAAGGTCAAGAAGTAAATGCCGCCCGCCCCGAAACGCGCCCGCGGGCGCCGCAAAGTCAAACGGAATATTCCCGTCGGCCAGGCCCACATCAAGACTTCCTTCAACAACACGATCGTCTCGCTCTCCGACGTGCACGGCAACGTGATCGCGTGGGAGTCGGCCGGTGGCGCGGGCTTCAAGGGCTCGCGCAAGTCGACGCCCTTCGCGGCGCAGGTGACGGCTGATGCCGCCGCGCGCAAGGGCATCGAACAGGGCCTGCAGAAGGTCGAGGTCTTCGTCAAGGGCCCCGGTTCGGGCCGCGAGACGGCGATCCGCTCGCTGCAGGCCGCGGGCCTTGAGGTCACGGGCGTCAAGGACGTCACGCCGCAGGCCTTCAACGGCTGCCGTCCGCGCAAGCGCAGGAGGGTCTGAGCCATGGGGCGCGACACATCTCCGCAGTGCAAGCAGTGCCGCCGCGAGGGGCAGAAGCTGTTCCTGAAGGGCGAGCGCTGCCTGACCGACAAATGCGGCGTCGAGCGGCGCTCCTACGCCCCCGGCGAGCACGGACGCGGTCGCCTCAAACAGAGCGAGTACCGCCTGCAGCTGCGCGAGAAGCAGAAGGCACGGCGCTACTACGGCGTGCAGGAGCGCCAGTTCCACAACTATTACGTCAAGGCCTCGCGCCAGCCCGGCATCACGGGCGAGAACCTGCTCTCGCTGCTCGAGTGCCGCTTCGACAACGTGCTCGTGCGGCTCGGCTTCGCGGCATCCCGCCGCCAGGCCAGGCAGATGGTGCGCCATGGCCATTGGACCGTCAACGGGCGGCGCGTCGACATCCCGAGCTATCAGGTCAAGCCCGGCGACGTGATCATGATCAAGGCGGAGAGCCCGGCCGCGCAGGTCGTCAGGGACGCGACCGAGCTGACCGGACAGATCCCAGCGTGGCTGCAGGCCGACCACGAGTCGCTTTCGGCCAAGGTCCTGCGCAAGCCGGAGCGGCGCGAGGTCGCGGCGCCGGTGCAGGAGCAGCTCATCGTCGAGCTGTACTCGAAGTAAAGACAGAAGGCTCGTCGCCGGCCCGCCGTGGCCGGCGGGCGAAGGGGCCGCCGCCATACGGCGGGAGGCTCGCAAGAACTACGACGTGAGGACTCCGATGCTCGACTTCCAAATCCCCCGAATCACTTCCGAGTCGGTGGAGCAGAACCGCGGGACGTTCACGATCGAGCCACTTGACCGTGGCTTCGGTTATACGTTCGGCAACTCGCTCCGCCGCGTGCTGCTCTCCTCGCTCGCCGGCGCCGCCGTCACGAGCGTTCGCATCGAGGGCGTGGCACACGAGTTCTCGACCGTGCCGGGCGTCAAGGAGGACGTCACCGACATCGTCCTGAACCTCAAGGGCATCGTCTGTCGCATGCACTCCGACGCCAGCGAGGTCGAGGCCCCGCTCGTCGTGACGGGACCGGGCACGATCACCGCGAAAGACATCGACCTGCCGGCGGGCGTCGAGATCCTGAACCCCAACCTGCACATCGCGACGCTGGAGAAGAAAACCAAGCTCGAGCTGTACATGACGATCGGCCGTGGACGCGGCTACCGCCCGGCCGAGGAGAACAAGACGCCCGACCAGCCGATCGGTGTGATCCCGATCGACTCGATCTTCTCGCCGGTGCGCCGCGTGGCGTACAACGTCGAGCAGGCCCGCGTCGGCCAGAAGACGGATTTCGACAAGCTGACGCTGGACATCGAGACCGACGGCTCGATCGACCCGCAGGCCGCACTGCGCGAGGCCGCTGAGCTCCTGATCAGCCAGCTCGCGATCTTCACCGACGCGGACCGCATCGAAGAGCTGCGGGCGGCGCCGGGCGGCCAGCTCGACGCCAACGGCATGGCGGCGGTTCCCGGTGCGGCGCCGGCACTGCAGAGCGAGGAGTGGGGGATCCTGATCGAGGAGCTGGAGCTCGGCGTGCGCTCGTACAACTGCCTGAAGCGCGCCGGCATCCAGACGGTCGGCGACCTGCTCTCCAAGTCCGAAGCCGAACTGAACGCGATCCCGAACTTCGGTCAGAAGTCGATCGACGAGGTCGTCGACACGCTCGCTGCCCGCGGTCTCAGCCTGCGCCAGGACTAATAGCCGCCGGGCGCCTACACTCATCGAGCTATGCGACACCGCAAGACGCGCAACAAGCTGAGCCGCGACTCCGCGCACCGTAAGGCGCTGCTGATGAACCTCAGCAAGGAGCTGATCGAGCACGAGCGGATCGAAACGACCCAGGCCAAGGCCAAGGCCGTCAAGCCCGAGGTCGAGCGTCTCATAACGCTCGCCAAGCGCGGCGACCTGCATGCCCGTCGCCAGGCGCTGTCGACGCTCTCGCAGGACAAGTTCGCGGTGCACAAGCTCTTCACGGACGTCGCGCCCCGCTACGCCGAGCGCCACGGCGGCTACACACGGATCCTCAAGCTCGGGCCGCGTCGCAGCGACGCGACCGAGATGGTCTACATCGAGCTCGTCTGACGCAGCGCCGGCGGCGCCGATGCGGAGCCGGCTGACGATCGAATACGACGGCACCGACTTCGCCGGCTGGGCCCGCCAGCCGGACCGCCGTACGATCCAGGAGGAGCTCGAGCGGGCGCTCAGCAAGATCCTGAACACGCCTGTCGCGACGACTGTCGCCGGGCGCACGGACGCCGGCGTGCACGCCTGGGGCCAGGTCGCGGGCTACGACGGCGAGTCGCTCGACCCCGGACGCCTGAACGGGCTGTTGCCGCCCGACATCGCGGTCCTCGACAGCCGCCCCGCGGCCGACGACTTCGACGCTCGCCGCGACGCGGTGTCGCGGACCTACTGCTACCGGCTGCTGGCGCGGCGCACGCGCAGCGTGTTCGAACGAAGGCGCGCGTACTGGTGGCCCGGATCCCTCGACCGCGACGCGCTGGCGGCCTGCGCCGCCGCGCTCGTCGGGCGCCACGACTTCACCGCGTTCACGCCGAGCGAAACCGAACATCGGTGGTTCCGCTGCGACGTGAGCAGTGCCGCTTGGCGTGAGCAGGGAGAGCTGCTCGAGTTCTGGATCGAGTCCGACATGTACCTGCGCCACATGGTGCGGGTCCTCGTCGGCACGATGCTCGACGTCGCGACCGGCCTCGGCTCGGTCGAGGCTTTCGCCGCGCTGCTCGCGGGTGCGCCGCGCTCCGCCGCGGGGCGCACCGCGCCGGCGCACGGCCTCGCGCTCGCCAGCGTCGCGTACGCCGAAGGTCACTGAAGCGACACGGCTGCGCCCGCGGCCGCGCCTATGCTGGCAGGCGCGTGCTGAACGTCCTGCTGACCAACGACGACGGGATCGAGGCCGAGGGCCTGCTCTCGATGCGCGCCGCGCTGGCCGCGGTCGAGGGCGTGCGGACGGTCGTGATCGCGCCGGACGGCAACCGCTCCGCGATGGCCCGCTCGATCACGACGCGCCGGCCGCTGTGGGTGGCCGAGCAGCGCTTTCCCGACGGCTCCGTCGGCTACGCGACGGACGGGACGCCGGTCGACTGCGTGCGGCTCGCGACGCTCGGCACGGTCGAGGACTTCCAGGTCGACCTGATCGTCGCGGGCATCAACCACGGCGCGAACCTCGGCGACGACATCACCTACTCCGGCACCGTGGCTGCGGCGCTCGAGGGCATCGTCCTCGGCCTGCCGGCGATCGCGGTCTCACAGCAATCCGGCGCCGGCGCGCTCGACTACAGCTTCGCGGGCGGCTTCTCGTTCGACGTCGCGGCGCGCTTCGCGGCGCGGCTCGTCGAGCGCCACGGCGAGCTGCCGCTACGTGCCGGAACGCTTCTGAACATCAACGTGCCGGCGCGCGAGCCGAGCGGCGTCGAGGTGGCGCGGCTCGGCAAGCGGATCTACCGCGACGAGCTGAAGCTCGAGTCCGAGGAGGAGACCGGCAGGCGCTACTGGATCTACGGCTCGGACCCCGGCTATCAGGACGAGCCCGGGACCGACCTCGCCGCCGTCGCGGCCGGCCGCATCGCCGTGACACCGCTCCACTTCGACCTCACCGATCGCTCGGGCATCGAGGCGCTGCGCGCGTACGACCTCGCATCGCTGCTCGCGGCCGCGGCGTGAGCCCGCGAAACGACGCGCAGGCCAAACGCGCCGCCGAGCTGCGGCGCGAGCTCGCGTACCATGCGCAGCGCTACTACGTCCTCGACGACCCCGAGATCGGCGACGACGTCTACGACGCGATGTTGGACGAGCTGCGCGCGATCGAGGCGGAGCGCCCCGACCTCGTCGACGCGTCATCGCCGACGCAACGTGTCGGCGCGGGACCCGTCTCGCGCCTGGAGAAGGTCTCGCACCTGGAGCCGATGCTGTCGCTCTCCAACGTCCGCAGCGAAGAGGAGCTGCGTGCCTGGGTCGAGCGCATGCGCTCGCACCTCGGCCGCGAGGGAATCGACCCGGAGAACTTCACGTACGTGGTGGAGCCCAAGGTCGACGGCCTCGCGATCTCGCTCATCTACCGCGACGGCGTGTTCGAGCGCGGCGCGACGCGCGGCGACGGGATCATCGGCGAGGACGTGACGCACAACCTGCGCACGATCAAGGAGATCCCGCTCACCATTGAGGGTGCGCCGCCGCTGCTCGAGGTCCGCGGCGAGGTCTACATCTCGCTGCACGACTTCACGACTCTCAACGAGCAGCGGGCCGCCGACGGCCTCTCGACGTTCATGAACCCGCGCAACTCGGCGGCCGGCGCGATCCGCCAGCTCGACCCGGCGGACGCCTCGAAACGGCCGCTGTCGATCTGGTGCTACCAGGTCGCGATCAGCGAGGGCCTCGAGTTCGAGCGTCACTCGCAGGCGCTCGACTGGCTGCGCGGGCACGGCTTCCGCGTCAACTCGGAGATCAAGGTGGTCGACGGCGAGAAGGCGGCGGTCGAACAGTGCCGCAGCTGGGAGCATCGCCGCGGCGAGCTCGAATTCGAGATCGACGGCGCCGTCGTCAAGGTCGACGACCTCGAGCTACAGCGCCGGCTCGGCAGCGTGGGGCGCGACCCGCGGTGGGCCGTCGCCTGGAAGTTCCCGCCGACCACGGCCGTCACGAAACTCGAAGAGGTGCGCTGGAACGTCGGCAAGTTCGGCGATCTGCGCCCCTACGCCGTGCTTGCCCCGGTCGGCGTCGGCGGCGTCACGATAACCAGCGCGACGCTCCACAACGAGCAGGACATCGCGCGCAAGGACCTGCGCGCCGGCGAGGACGTGATCGTCCTGCGCGCCGGCGACGTGATCCCGCAGGTCGTCTCGCCCGCGCCCCACGTCGCGGAGAAAAAGGGCCGGCCACGGCGCCCCAAACCGCCGGTGCGCTGCCCGTTCTGCAACACCAAGACGGTGCCGCCCGCGCCCGGCGGCGTCTACACGAAATGTCCGAACCCGGTATGCCCGGGCCGCGCCTTCCAGCTGCTTCGCCACTTCGTTTCGCGCGGTGCGATGGACATCGTCGGACTCGGCGAGCGACAGGTCCAGCACCTGCTCGCCGAGGGGCTCGTGCGCACCGCGGCGGACATCTACCGCCTACGCGAAGATCAGCTTCTCGCGCTCGAGGGCGTCGGTGAGATCTCGGCGCGCAAACTGCTCGAGGCGATCGACGAGTCACGCTCGCGCCCCTTCGCGCGCGTCCTATACGCGCTTGGCATCGAGGAGGTCGGCGAGGTGATCGGGCGAAACCTCGCACAGCAGCTACGCGACATCGACGCGCTCTTCGAGGCGACGCCCGAGCAGCTCGAGGAGGTGCCCGGCGTCGGCACGAAGATGGCGCAGCTGATCCGCGAGCAGCTCGACGAGCCGCGGATGCGCGAGCTGATAGGCGATCTGCGCTCCGAGGGACTCCAGTTCCAGGAATCCGGGCCGCCGCCGTCGGAGGGCCCAGTCGCCGGGCTGACATTCGTGCTCACGGGGACGCTTCCGCAGCTCTCCAGGGAGCAGGCGAGCGAGCTGATCGCCGGCGCCGGGGGGCGCGTCACGGGCTCGGTGTCCTCGAACACGGATTACCTCGTCGCCGGCGAGAGCGCAGGCTCCAAGCTCGAGAAGGCCGGCCGCCTCGGTGTCCAGGTCCTCGACGAAGACGGGCTGAGGGCGCTGCTCGACGGCGGGCCCTGACGGGCAGCGACGCTAGGCGGCCGCGCTCTGCGAGAGCCTGTCGAGCTCGGCGTCCGTCAGGTGCAGCGAGGCGGCGGGCATGATCTGGGCGAGCTGTTCGGTGTTGCGTGCGCTCGCGATCGGCGCGATGACCTGCGGCTGCGCGAGCAGCCACGCAAGCGCGACCGCGCCGAGGGGCGCCTGGTGTGCGGCGGCGACCTCGTCGAGCGCGGCGAGCACCGCGGCGCCGCCGCTCTCCAGGTAGGCGCGGGCGCTGTCGGCGCGGGGCGAGTCGACCGCTCCGGCGCCCGGCCTGTACTTCCCGGTCAGGAACCCGCTCGCGAGCGCGTAGTAGGGGAGTACCGCGAGATCCCACTCCTCGGCCACGGGCAGCAGCGTGCGCTCGAAGTCACGCTGGACGAGGTTGTAGTGGGGCTGCAGCACCGTGAACTCGGCGAGACCAAGCTCGCGCTGCAGCTCGAGTGCCGCCCTGAGGCGCTCCGGCGTGTAGTTGGACGCGCCGAGGTGGCGCACGACACCGGCGCTGACGAGGGCGTCGAAGGCCCGCAGCGCGTCTTCCAGCGGCGTCTCCTCGTCGTCGAAGTGGGCGTAGTAGAGGTCGATGCGATCCGTGCGAAGGCGCTCAAGCGAGGCACTTGCCTCGCTTTCAATCGTCGCCGGGCGCAGGTTGCGCATCTCGCCGCGGCCGCCGCCGACCTTCGTGGCGATCACCATCTCGTCGCGGCAGCCGCGGTCCTCGAGCCAGCCGCCGATGATCGACTCCGACCGGCCGTGTTCGAGCAGGTAGGAGTTCGCGGTGTCCACGAAGTTCCCGCCGTCGAGCCTGTATGCGTCGAGAACGGCGCGCGACTCGTCCTCGTCGGCCGTCCAGCCGAACACGTTCCCGCCGAGGCAGATCGGAAAGACGTCGAGCCCGGTACGTCCCAGGATTGTCAAGGCGTGGCTCGCTCTGCGGGCAAAATCTGTCTCCTTGGCCGGCGCGTGATGGCCCATCCTAGGCCCTCGGCGCGATCAGCCGTAGCGGGCGAGCGTGATCGCGACGTCGTTCTGGATGCGGTGCGCGGTTTCCAGTTCGACGCCGTCGTTGAAGATCGCGAACTCGATCGTGTTGCCGTTCGCGGCGTGGCAGTAGCCGGCGAGGTTCGACACTCCGGTCAAGGTGCCGGTCTTGGCCTCGCAGCGGCCCTGGGCTGCGGTGTGCTGCATGCGTTCTTCGAGCGTTCCCGTCTCGCCGGCCACGGCGAGGTGTGATCGCAAGGTCGCCCCGAGCTTCGTGGCGTAGAGGTCGATCAGGAGTCGCGAGACCTGTTCGGGCGAGGTTTTGTCGACTTCGGAGAGCCCCGAACCGTCGACGATCGTCGGGTGAAGGTGGAAGTCGGCGGCGATCGTGCGGCGGACGACGGCTGCCCCCGCGGCGGTCGTGCCGGCGCCGCCGCGGAGCGCGCCCAGATCCTTGACGAGGCTCTCGGCGAAGAAGTTGTCCGAAGGCGGCAGCATCAGGCCGAGCAGCTGCGCGATCGTCGGCGCGTGCGCGACGGCGAGCTGGAGCAGGTGGCGCGGCGTCTTGCGCGCTCCGGGCTTACCCACGACCCAGACTCCGATCGCCTTCAAGGCGCGCGTCAGGTTGCGGGCGGAGTCCTCGCCGGGGGCGTGCGGGCCGCTATAGGGCCCATCTTCGCCGCGGTTGAACTCGAGGGCGCTGAGCTGGCCTTCGAGGTAGGGGTCGAACGCGTAGCCGCTTGAGGGGTCGCCGCGCCGCGTGTCCCACCACGTTTCGTCGCCGAGAACCGAGCCCGTGACGCGACGGATGTGGTCGACATGAGCGAGGTGCAGGGCCAGCGTGCGCACCGACGTGCCGATGCCGCCGTAGTGCGAGTCGATGAATGGCACGCTGCCGAATGTCGGGTCGCCGCCGCCGCGCAGGTAGAGGTCTCCTTCCCAGACGCCGCGGGGCGTCGAGGTGCCCGCGGCCGAACACCCGCGTGGCGAGTCGGTAGTCGGGGCCCAGCAGCTCGAGCGCCGTGGTCGAGGTGTAGAGCTTCTCGACCGACGCTGGCGGGCGGCGGATCCCGGCGCGCTCGGAGAAGAGCAGCCGGTGTGTCGTGAGGTCGTAGACGTAGGCTCCGTCGGCGGGGCCGACGAGCGCGAGCTCGTGGGCGATATGGGCTTGCAGCCTGGAGAGGGCGGACGCCGGTTCGGCCGCGCCTGCCGCCGGAGCAAAAAGCAAAAAAACGCTCATAAGCAGCGTTATTTGTACTTTTCTGCCCACGCGCCCGTAGAATGGGTGTGATGGGCAAGGTTGTCAAGCTCGAACCCGATAAGCGGGGGGCGGGCAAAGCCAAGGACAAGGCACCGAGGGGAGTGGGGCGCGCCCCGGCGCGCGACCGGCGCAAACGGCCCCGCAGGGACAAGACGGCGCTGGTGCTCGGTGGCGGCGGTTTCACCGGCGGGATGTACGAGATCGGCGCGTTGCGGGCACTCGACCTGCTGGCAGTCAACTCGACCGTCAACGACTTCGACGTCTACGTCGGCACCTCGGCCGGCGCCTTCATCGCCGCGCTACCGCGAACGGCGTGACGCCCGAGGAGATGATGCGCGTCGCGACACGCCAGCGCCCGCTGCCCTTCAAGGACATCGACGTCGACGGATCTGCTGCAACTCAACCTGATCGAGATGGCGCGGATGGGCGTCGTTGCGCCGCTTCGCCTGATGTCCAACCTGCGCGCTCTCGCCCGCGACCCGCAGCGCGCGTCGATGATGGACGTCGCGCTCAGCCTCGTCGACATCCTGCCGTCCGGGATCTACACCGGCGCGGGCATCGAGCGCTACCTGCGCGAGGTGCTCGAAGAACCCGGCCGCACCGACGACTTCTCCGAGCTCAACTGCGAGCTCTACCTCACGGCGACCGACCTCGACACCTGCGAGCGCGTCGTCTTCGGCGTCGACCGGCGCGACAGCGTCCCGATCTCGACGGCGGCCCGCGCGTCCGGCGCGCTGCCGATGGTCTACGCGCCAGTCAAGGTCAGGCGACCGCGAGCTGATCGACGGCGGCATCGTCTCCACGACGAACCTCGACATCGCGGTCGAAGCGGGCGCGCAGCTGATCATCGTCATCAACCCGATCGTCCCGTACATCAACGACTTCTCGGGCACCGTCCGCACGCCGCTCGGCAAGCGCCCGCGCCGCATCTCGGACATGGGCTTCGCCCAGATCGGATACCAGACGTTCAAGCTCGTCGCCCACCAGCGCCTGCACGAACTCGCGAAGACCTGGGAGCGGCGCTTCCCGGGCGTCGACATCCTGCTGATCGAGCCGGAACCGACCGATGAGCTGATGTTCCAGACATCGATGATGAGCTTCACGAGCCGCGTCGACATCGCTCGCCACGGCTTCGAGTCGGTGACCAAGCAGATCGCCGGCGAAATCGACCGCTACCAGGACCTCGCCGAACGCCACGGCTTCGAGATCTCCGCCAAGCGGGTGCGCCGCATCGTCGAGCACTTCGACCTCACCGAGGAGTCGACGAGCGCCTGGCGCAAGATCCTCGAGGAAACGACCGGAGCGCTGCTGCGCCAGTCGGGCTAGGACGCCGGGACCGTCCCGGCGAGGGCGGCGGGCAGCTCGCCGAGACCCTCGATGCGAATGTCGGCCTCGCCGGCGTCGGGCCGGGCCGCTTGAAGGTGCCCCCAGGGGCCGCGGCGGATGAACACCGCGAGCATGCCTGACTCGCTTGGCCGGCAGGACGTCATTGTCGATGCGGTCGCCGACGTACGCGATCTCCTGCGGTCGCTCGTCCGCGGCAGAGCAGATCCGCGCGAAGAACTCCGGCGACGGCTTCTCCGCGCCCCAGTCAGACGACGTGCCGGCAAAGTCGAACTCCACGCCGCTCGCCCGCAGTTGTGCCTCGGCACCGGCGGGCTGGTTTCCGGCGACGCCGACGCGGTAGCCCGCGGCCGCTGAGCTCGGCCAGGCAGCCGAGCGCATCGGGGTAGAGGTCGGCCCGCTCGATCGCGATCCCGTCAGTCGACGGCGCTTTCACGCCGAGCAGCTCCCAGACGTCGCGGTGGTCGGCGCCTTCGGCGATCAGCCAGCCGAGCGCAGCAAACAACGTCAGCGGCGTCACCCCGGCGCGCTCTGCGAGCAGCGACCAGATGCGCGTCTCGTCGACGAGCGTCTCGCCGACATCGAAGACCACGGCTCTAATCACGTCGCGACACCGTAACCACGCGGCGGCGCGGCGGCCGGGCGGGCGGCTAGCCCTGCTCGATCAGCTCGATGCGGTACTCGTCGGGGTCCCTTACGAAGCAGATCCGCGAGCCGCCCTCGCTGACGGAGTAGGGGGAGCTCAGGCTCGATCCCTGCTCCGCCAGGCGTACGAGCGTCCCGTCGAGGTCCTCGGTCGTGATCGCGATGTGGCCGTAGGCCGTACCGATCTCGTAGCTGTCGACGCCGAAGTTGTAGGTCAGCTCCAGTCGCGGCATGTCGCCGTCGCCCGGCAGGTTCATGAAGACGTTGACGGCCTCTTCGCGGATCGGCAGGCGGCCGATCTCCTGAAGCCGAGGGCCCCGTAGAAGGCGACCGAGCGGTCGATGTCGGTGATGCGGTAGCAGGTGTGGATCAGCTTCAACGCGCGCAGTCTAGTCGCGGACGGCGAACGGAGCCTCGCGGTGGAGCGCGGCTGTTCCAGCGTCGAGTCGATCGCCCGCAGGAGCCGCGCGGAAGCCTCGGGCGAGCGAAGCGTGATCCGCACGTCGGTGCTCCTCGCCGAGCGCTTCGCCCGCGGCGATCGTGATGCCCTGGCGGGCGAGCTTTGCGGCGAGGGCGGTGCCGGCCAGTGTCGGGTGGCGGACCCAGAGAAAGTTTGCCTGGCTCTCCTCGACTTCGAAGCCGCGCTGCGCGAGCGCCGCAGCGAGGCGCGGTCGCTCTTCACTGATCGCGCGGACGCGGGCTTCGATCAGCGGCCGGCAGTTGCGGATCGCCTCGAGCGCTCCGGCCTGCGAAAGCTCGGAGACGCCGAGATCAGGGTCGAGCTCGGCGAGCAGCTGCTCGGAGCCCGGTCCACCGATCGCGTAGCCGATGCGGGTGCCGGCCAGCCCCAGGCCTTCGAGAAGCTACGGAAGACGAGCAGGCGCGGGAACTGCTCGAGCAGCTCGATGGAGTCGTCGGTCGGGCTGCGCGTCGGCAAAGTCGACGAGCGCCTCGTCGAGCAGCACCGCGACACCCGGCGGGGTCCTTCCAGAAGGGCGCGCAGCTCGCGCGCGGTCGTGAGGGTGCCGGTCGGGTCGCTGGGGCTCGCGATGACGACCACGCGCGTGCCCGGCTCCTGTGCGGCCTCAGCAGCTCCTCGGTGGAGCCGGAGACGCGCACGCTCGGCGCTCGCGCGGCGCGCCATCAGCGGGTAGAGGGGATAGGACGGCCAGCGCGGTCACGAGGTGTTGCCCGGGCCCGAGCAGGGCGCGCGTGGCGGAGCTCGAGCAGCTCGGCGGCGCCGTTGCCGACGATCAGCGCTCCGCGGGGTACACCGTGGTAGGCGGCGAGCTCGTCGCTGGAGCTCGTCGGCCGCGCTGGATCGGATAGCGGTGCATGCCGCGGCGGGCGACGAACGTGATCGCGTTGGCGATGCGGGGGTGGGGCAGCTCATGCCACGTCGTCTGCGAGAGGTCGAGCGGCTCGAGCCTTGGCGAGCGCGTCGCGCTTTCGTTCGCGTCTTCCTCGCGCAGCTCGCGGTTGACTTCCTCCTCGGACATGCCTTCGAACTGGCTGGTAGTAGTCGAGCAGGCCCAAGTCCGGAGCCGTTCTAGCAGCGCGCCGCTGGGGTCTAGGTGGCGCCGTTCCCGGGACGAGGCTCGAGCCGGGGCCGTGGATGACGAGGAACCAGAACGCGAACAGCGAGGCGCAGACGATCACAGTCATGCCGAAGATGCGCCGGCAGCGCGCCGCGGCGCTGGTCGTGTCCGGCGGCGCGGCGCACGAGGATCCATGCGGCGTCGAGGCGTTTGAGAAGCGCGAGCGCGCCGAAGAGCAGCGCGAAGAGTGCGATCACGGCCGCGAGCAGGCCGAACGCCGGCGCTGCCGGTCAGGTACTGGGCCTGCGAGCCGACCCACAGGCAGGCCAGCGGGATCGGCCCCCAGCAAGCAGGCCAGCAACACCATGCCCGGCGAACAGGAAGTTCGCGCAGCGAGCCGTCGACGCGCTGGCGTTTATCGCCGGCGCGGGCCGGCGCGTCGCGGTAGTCGACCGGCGCGGTACCTGGGCGGCGCCCGACGAAGAGCCCGCCGTTGTCGGCCGGATCGGTGCGCATCTCAGCACTATCTTGGCAGCCGCGGGCTCAGCGTCCGGCGTACAGCGACTCGAAGATCTCCGCGTACTTCTCGTTTACGACGTTCCGCTTGACCTTCAGCGTCGGGGTGAGCTCTCCCGTCGGCTGGCTCAGGTCGTGATCGAGGATCGCAAATCGCTTGACCTGCTCGACCTGGGCGTACTTCGCGTTGACGCGGTCGACTTCGTTTTGGATCAGCTGCGTGGACCTGCGGGTCCGCGAGCGCGGCGATGTCCTCGGGCAGGCCGTGCTCCTTCGCGTAAAGGCGGGATTTCTTCCTCGTCGAGCGTGATCAGAACGACCGGGTAGGGCCTCCGGTCGCCGAACATCACGGCCTGGGAGATCCAGCGGCTCTGCTTGAGTCGTTCTCGATGTTCGCCGGCGTCAGGTTCTTGCCGCCCGCGGTGATGATGATGTCCTTCTTGCGGCCGGTGATCGTCAGGTAGCCGTCCTCGTCGAGCGAGCCGAGGTCGCCGGTGTGCAGCCAGCCGTCGACTGACGTCGCCGAAGGCTCGCGTCGGCCCGGTTGTGGTAGCCGGAGAAGATGTTCGGGCCCTTGATCAGGATCTCGCCGTCGTCGGCGATTCGAGTTCGACGCCCGGCAGCGCTCGGCCGACCGTGCCGTAACGGAACGCGTCGGCGGCGAGTAGGTCGCCGTCGTCGAGGTCTCCGTCATGCCGTAGCCCTCGAGGACCGCGATGCCGCAGGCGTAGAAGAATTCGAGGATCTCCTTGGCGATCGGCGCTGCGCCGCTCGTCGCGCGCTGGCAGCGTCCGCCGAAGAGACGCTCGGACGTTCGCGAAGAGCTCGGCGTCGGCCGTCTCGAACGGCTCGCGCAGCTCGTCGGGGATCTCCTCGCTCGCGCGCCATCAGCAGCGCACCTTCGGCCGAGCGCGATCGCGGCGTCGGCCTGTCCCGCTCCTCGGGCGATTTGGCGTCGATCGCCGCGCGGGCGAGCGTGTAGATCTTCTCGAAGATGCGCGGCACCGACGGCAGGTAGGTCGGTTTGACCTCCATCAGCTCGGGGATGATCTGCCGCGTGTCGCCGCCGAAGTACGCAATCGCCGCCGCCGAGATGGAAGGAGAGGAGCTGGACGAGCAGCGCGTAGGCGTGCGCAAGCGGCAGGTAGAGGTAGATCAGCTCGTTTTCGTCGAGGTCGGCGCGTGCTCGTGACCATCTCCAGCACCGACGCGTAGTTGCCGTGCGTCAGAACGCAGCCCTTGGGGTTGCCCGTCGTGCCGGAGGTGTAGATGAACGTGTAGGGGTCCTCAGGCCGGACGCCGTTGCGTCGGGCGTCGAGGTCGGCGCCGCGTCGACGCCGGCTCCGAGCTCGCGTAGCGGAGCTCAGTGTCCGGACGCCGAGCTCGCCGCCGCCCGCGCCGTCGATCGAGATGATCTCGCGCAGCGCGGGGAGCCGGTCACGTATCTCGGCGATCTTCGCGAGCTGCGCCTCGTCCTCGGCGAAGATCGCGACGCCGCCGGAGTCGGAGATCACCCAGTGACACTCCTCCGGCGAGTTCGTCGGGTAGATCGGGACGACGACGAGACCCGCGGACGTCGCCGCGAGGTCGCAGAACGTCCACTCCTCGCGCGTCGTCGCGAGGATGCAGATCCGCTCGCCGGGCTCCAGCCCCAGCGCGATCAGCCCGAGCGCGATCTCCTGGACGATCGCCGCGACCTCCGCGTACGTGCGCGTGTGCCACTCGCCGTCGCGCTTGTACTGAACGGCGGTGCGCTCGCCGAAGCGCTCGGCCGCCGTAGCGGCGAGCGACGCGATCGTGTCCGTCTGTGAACCAGTTCCCGTGGTGCCGGCCTCCATGTCCCTCTCCCTCTCTCCGCCCAATCCTGCGTCACGGGATGTTAGAGCCGCGGGCACTGTCGGCGTCAGACGGTGTTCTCTATCTCAACGAACGTGTGGGCGATCGAGTGCTCGGCGGCGAGCATCTCGCCGATCGAGCGGACGCCGAAGCGCTCAGTCGCGTGGTGTCCAGCGGCGATCAGATGCATGTCCAGCTCCTCTGCGAGCGCCGGCGATCGCTCCGTGACCTCGCCCGTCACGAGTACCTGCGCGCCGGCCTCGCGAGCGGCTTCCAGGTAGTCGGCGCCGCCACCGGTGACGATCGCCGCGAGGGCGATCCGCTCGGCGCCGGCGCCGTAATGCTGCGGCTCGCGTTCAGTCGCGTCGCTGACCCGGACGGCTAGCTCGTCGAGCGTCAGCTCGCGGTCCGGCGCTGCGATCCAGCCGAGGGGCTGGCCGTGCTCGAACGCGAACGGCGCCGCGGGCGTCATCCCGAGAGCGCTCGCGAGCAACGCGTTGTTGCCGTGCTCACGGTGGGCGTCGAGCGGCAGGTGGTAGGCCGCGAGCGCCATGTCCGCGGCGAAGAGGATCTGTAGGCGCCGATGCTCGACCGCGTTGATGCCGCGCATCCCGGGGCCCCAGAAGAGGCCGTGGTGGACGATCACGAGGTCCGCGTCCAATGCGGCGGCCCGTTCGAGAAGGGCGCGGTTTGCGGACACGCCGGTCACGAGCGTGTGCACGTCTTCGGCGCCCGGGACCTGCAAGCCGTTCAGGCCCGGGTCTTCGAATCGATCGACGTCGAGCAGCTGGTCGAGCTCGCGTACGAGGTCGCTGACGGACGGCACACCGCGACGATAACGTCCGGTCGAGCCGCCGCCGGTTCTATGTGATACTGGGCGCTCTCGGGGCGTGGCGCAGCCTGGTAGCGCGCACCGTTCGGGTCGGTGAGGTCCCCGGTTCAAATCCGGGCGCCCCGATTGATTGCGTAAGCGGCGAAGGCGAGCGAACGCGGGCGAAAGCCCGCGAATCTATGTTCCCGACGAACGACGCTCGCTGCTCAAGACGGTGGGCGCCAGCCCCTGTCCAGGGTCGTTTGGCCGACCTCGATGATGTAGCCGTCGGGGTCTCGTATGTAGCAGCGAATCTCCGTCTCGTGCGTCTTCGGCGGAGTAAGGAACTCGGCTCCACGCGCGCTCCACTCGTCGTAGACGGCTTGGATGTCTGCGACGCGAATGTTCAGGAAGCTGCTGACCCGGTCGGGATCGGGTGGCGTCTCCAGGGTGACGGTCGGCTTGTCATCGGTCGGGCCTCCTCCGACATTGATGATGACCCAGCTGTTGGCAAGCGCTACGTACGTCACTTGATCGCCCGCCTCGCCCCCGATGACCGTCCTGCCGCCGAGCACGTCCGTGTAGAAGCGGCGGGAACGCTCGACGTCGTTCGAAACTATGAAGTGGGCCACGACCATCTGCTGCTCGACGGCGCTCATGCTGACCTCCAGGTTGGAATTGAGTGCATGGTTGCGCTTTCACGTCCCACGGCGTCTCTCGGCGCTGGAGCCGCGCGGTCAACTGCGCGACTCGGGCACGGCGTTCTCACCTGGGGCACCCACTCAGGACGGGTCATTCGGCGCGAGGGCGCCCGGGCGCAGGCCGGCGAGCATCGCGTCGATCGCGAGCTCCCAGCGGCGGTCGATCGACTCGGGCCGCGAGCCCAGCCGTCGTGATATCTCGGCCTCCGCCAGCCCCTGGATCAGCGCGACGAGGCCGTGCGCGATGTCGGTCGCGTCGCCGGCCATGGCGCCGGCGTCGATGCAGCGCTGGACGCTGCCGACGATCAGCGTGCGGACCGACCCGCTGGCCTGCGTCTCAGATGGACCAGGGTCAAAGTCGCCGAAGGGTCTTGAGAACATCACGCGGGCGAGCTCCGGCCGTTCGTTGATGAACGCGCGATAGGCGAAGCCGAGCGTGCGCACGTCGGCGACCGGGTCGGCCGTCACCGGCGCCTCGCTGAGCTGGCTGCGCAGTGCCCGGAAGCCCTCGAAGAAGACCTCGCGCACGAGCCCCGCCTTGTCGCCGAAGAGCTCGTACACCGCCGGCGTTGACGTTTCAGCGGCGTCCGCGACCCCCCGCGTCGTCAATCCGGCGGGGCCCTCTCGCGCCAGCACCTCTACCGCGGCGTCACGGAGCCGCTGCTTGAGCTCCGGCGTCCTCAGCTTCGCCCGCGGCATCAAGGGGATCATATCGTGACAACGTCACGAAACAGCTATGCTCGGTCGCGTAAGCGTCCCAAGGAGGCCCAATGAGCGAACTGACGACGTATCTCCACGACGGCGCGGTCGCGACGATCACGATGGACGATGGCAAGGTGAACGCCCTCGGCGTTCCGATGCTCGAAGAGCTCCATTCGGCATTCGACCGCGCGGAGAGCGACGGCGCCGTGGTCATCCTCACCGGCCGCGAAGGACGGTTTTCTGGGGGCTTTGACTTGAGGGTGTTCAGCGAGACGCCGGAGCTGCTGCCGCAGATGCTCACGCTCGGCGCGCGGCTGGCCGAGCGCATCCTGACCTTTCCGCGTCCGGTCGTGACCGCGTGCACCGGGCACGGCGTCGCTGCCGGCTGCTTCATCCAGCTGCCGGCCGATCTGCGCCTCGGCATCGACGGTCCCTTTCTGATTGGCCTCAACGAGGTGAAGATCGGCTTGACGATGCCGCAGTTCGTGATCGACCTTGCCCGTTCGCGCCTGACCCCGGCTCACTTCGACCGCGCGGTGAACTGCGCTGCGATGTATTCGCCGGTCGACGCCGTTGCTGCCGGTTTCCTCGACCGCGTCGTCATGGCGGACGACCTTCAGGCGGAGGCCCTCGAGGCCGCGAACGAGCTGGCCGAGCTCCACGGCGAGGCGCACCTGGCTACGAAGCTGAAGTCGCGGGCCACGTTGATCGAGGCCGTGCACGCAGCGATCGAGCGCGAGTTCGCCTTCGACGTCTAGAGGCGGGTCTCAGCCTGCGGGCAATGGTCGCGCAAGAGGGCGCGCGATGGGCGCCAGGCCGCCGTCTAGCTTGCGCTTCACGGGCCGCCATCTGGCAGCAACTTCTGGCATGCGGCTCGCGCCTTCTTCATGGCCGGGCCTTGCAGGTCGGGGGCTGCACCGCCGGCGTTCCCGGCCGCGTGGATCGTGATGCCCCCGGAAGAGCCTGCTTCCACGTCGATGCCGTGTTCACGCATGCACTTCGCGAACCTGCGTGCCGTTTCCTCAACTTCGACCTTCTGCTGCGCCGACGGGCTTCCCTTCTGTTCTTCGGGTCGATAGCGAGCGCACGCCTTTTCCGCAGATGTCATCGCAGCGGGACTGCCGCCCGTGGTTCTCAGGCCGTGCCCCCCGCCGGGGTGCGAGATGGCTTCCGCGTCGATGCCGTGTTCGCGCAGGCACTTCGCGAAGTCGGCGAAGGTCGTCTCGTTCCGTTGTTCCGCGGACTGTTGCTTGGCGGTGGCCGGCGACTGGGGCGAAGAGCCGGAAGCGGCGCAGCCGGCGAGCGCCGCGCCGGCGAGAGTCGCCGCGGCGGCCGTGAGGTGGCGCGCATTGACGCGGCGCATGCGACGCGACGCGTCGGGACGTTTCGATCTTGGCATGCGAGCTTCCTTTGCGATTCGATCCGCATCCGACTCGAGTGCCTCTATTTGGCTGTCCCGAGCTGAAAGCTGCCTTAGAGCGAGCGAGGAGCTTCGTGAAGCCCATTCGCGCGACGTTCGTCGCAGAGAGCGGGACTGCCGCTTGCTACTTGGCCGATCGAACGGGGTTAGCTCGAGCCGTGGGTCGCTTCGGTGCCGTCGGCCGAGCGGGCTTGGCTGTCGCTCCGCGAGACCGCGGCCTCGCGGTCCCGCACCATCATCTCGGTCGCGGCTACGACGTCCTCTTCGGGCCGCGGCCCGTCACGGTCCAGATACCAGTGCCTGTTGACGCTCGCGAGCCGCGAGTCGCCCGCCGCGACAAGCGAGAAGCGTGTAATCGTCCGTTGCAGGCCGACCTGGTCGCTGTAGAGGAGCTCGAGAAAGATCGGATCGCCGGCGTCGATCGCGTCAGCCACGGCGGCCCGCACGTCGTCGTCGGGGTTGCGCATCGCTCCCTGCCACATGCCGATGTCGCCGGCCGGGACGTAAAGGTCGCGCGTGTGGGGGCGGAAATCCTCCTCCGGGGCGTGGCCGGCCCGTTCGCGCGAGGTCCCGAGGCCCGCCCCGATCGCCCAGCCCTGGCAGACGCCTATGCCACTACCGACGTTGCGCAGGCTGACCGCGAGGTACACCGCCCCGTCGACGTGCTCCGCCGCCGCGTGGCCTCCCGACGCCGCCAGCCAATGGCCGTCGACGAACATCAGCTTCTGCACGGGGTCCTCAAGCCTCGACGGCGCCAGAATCGGGCGGCGCTGCTCTTGGAGGGCGAGCTCGGCGATCCGCGCCGAGCGGTTTGAGGAGCGGACGGATGCGAACGTCGCGGCAGCCAGGACGAGCGTACCCACGCCGGTGGCGAGCGCCGAGATCGATGTCCAGTTTGTCGCGAGAACGGTCGTCACGCCGCCAGTCTTGCATTCGATGCACGTCCACACTCCTCACCGGCCGGCGCCCGATCTGTGTAGCCGCGCGGCGCGGCGGCGCGTACGCTTGCTCCGTGAGGCGAGGAGTCCTTTTCGTCGTCGTTGCGCTGGCGCTCGTCCGCGCTGCGGCCGCGAGTGCGGCGGCTCCCGAAGCGTTCGTGCGCGTCGATCAGCTCGGCTACCGAAGCGGCGCTCCGGCACGCGCGTACCTGATGTCGACGCGGCCGCTGTCGGGCGCCCACTTCACGCTGCGCCAGAGCGGCGGCACAGTCGCCTACAGCGGAGCGGCCGGACCGCTGCTCGGAGCGTGGAGCCCGCGTTTCCCTTACGTCTACGCGCTGGATTTCACGGCGCCGTCAGCAGCCGCGCGCTACGAACTGCAGGTCGCCGGTGAACCCGGCGCCTCCTCGCCGAGCTTCCCGATCGCCGCACCCGAAGCGATCTACGGCCCGGCGCTGGCGAACTCCCTGTCGTTCTACGAGAACGAGATGGACGGGCCCGACTACGTCCCGTCGGCGCTCCGGACGGCTCCCGCGCACCTGAACGACGAGCACGCGATGACCTACCTGACGCCCCGCGTCAACGACGAAGGCGAATTCAAGGGCGAACTGCAAAGCCTGCACCTGCGGATGGACGCCGCGGGGGGCTGGTGGGACGCCGGCGACTATCTCAAGTTCGTGCAGACGACGAGCTACGTCGTCGCGTTGCAGCTGATCGGCGTGCGCGACTTCCCGTGGCAGATGGGGGCCGGCGCGGCGAAGTCCAACTTCGCAGAAGAGGCGCGCTTCGGCCTCGAATGGCTGTTGCGGATGTGGAACGACAAGACGCGCACGCTCTACTACCAGGTCGGAATCGGCGCGGGTAACTCGCGGACGATCTCCGATCACGACATCTGGCGCCTGCCTCAACAGGACGACACGTACGGCGGGAACAACCCGCTCTACCGCTTCATCCGTAACAGGCCCGTTTTCCGTGCCGGGCCGCCCGATTCGCCCGTCAGCCCGAACCTCGCCGGGCGACTGGCGGCCGATTTCGCGCTCTGCTACCAGGTCTTCGACCAGACGCGGCCGGCATTGGCGGATCGCTGCCTGCTCGCCGCCGAGCACGTGTACGGCCTCGCGGACACCGATCCGACTGGCCATCTGCTGACCACTATCCCCTGGGATTTCTACCCCGAGAGCGAATGGCGCGACGACCTCACCCTCGGAGCCAGCGAGCTCGCTCTTGCGCTCCAGGGCACCGCCAACCTCCCGGCTGGACTGCCGCATTCCAGCCCCTTCTACTACCTGCACAGCGCGTCGCACTGGGCCGCCGAATACACGCGCGTCAGTGGCGCCGGCGAAGCGCTGAACCTCTACGACGTAAGCGGAATCGGCGAGTTCGAGCTGGCACTCGCGCTGCGCGCCGCCGGTGACCCGCCGGCCCTGCCGGAGAGCGAAGCGAGCCTGATCGCGGCGCTGGGCGAAAAACTTGGCGCCGCCGAACATCAGGCGGCGCGCGACCCGTTCGGGTTTGGCTTCCCGTGGGCCGCGGCCGATACGACCTCGCACGGCGGCGGGCTCTCCGTGATGGCCTCCGAGTACGACTTTCTGACCGCAAGCGATGCGTATCAGCAGCAGTCCGAGCGCTGGCTCGGCAACGTGCTCGGCGCCAACGCGTGGGGGACGTCGCTGATCGTCGGCGACGGCTCGACTTTCCCGGAATGCATCCAGCACCAGGTCGCGAACATCGTCGGCTCACTCGACGGCAAGCCGCCGGTCCTCGCCGGTGCGGCGGTCGAGGGGCCCTCGAACGAACCGAGCAGCGGCTTCCTTGAAGGGATGCGGCCCTGCCCGGTCGGCGGCGGCAACCCGTTTGCGCGCTTCGACAGTGGCGAAGCGCGCTACGAAGACAACATGGAAGCGTATACGTACACCGAGCCCGCGATCGACCTCACAGCCTCGTCGATGCTGGCCTTCTCCTGGCAGACCGCGGCGCCCGACCCGCCCGAACTGCTCGCCTCGCCGCCCGCGCCGGGACCCGGCTGAGAACGCTCAGCGGCGCAGTCGCGCGAGCGCCTGCGCGACCTCGCGCGGCGCCTGGCGCCACGCGGCGCGCCACTCGTCCTCCGCGTCGAGTGCGTCGAGCGCCGGTCCTCGCGAGAGCAGAAAGGCAAGGCGCCGGCGGCGGCGATAGTCATCCATGCCGGCGTAGTCGCTCATGTTGCGGGCCAACGCGAGGGCCCGGAACTCGAACTCCTGCGCCAGCTCAACGACGGCCTCGCGCGTCGGCACGAGCACCAGCGGCCGCTCGACGACCTTGCGCGGTGGCAGCGTCTCGACGGCGAAGAAGCTCGAGGACACCGGTGCCATCTCGCTCTCCAGGACGATGACCTCGGCGCCCGTCGCCGCGAAGAGCTCGAAGAGCTCGACGGGCTTCGCCGTCTCCTCCATAACCGAGAGACAGAGGACGACATCGAAACCCTGTGGCGCCGCGTGCTGGAAGAAGTTCGCGTGCTCGAAGCGGTAGCGCGAGGAGTCGATCTCGCTCGCTTCGAACACCAGCCGGGACTGGGCGATGCGCTCCTCGCGCGCATCAACGCCGAAAACGTAATCGGCGCCGGCTTCGATCGCCGCCAGCGACCAGAAGCCGACGCCGCAGCCCAGATCCAGCACGCGCTTACCCGCGAGCGAGCCGCCGTAGAGGCTCAGAAGCGCCGCGAAGAAGTAGCGACGCCGCTGCTCCTGGCGGTTGAGCAGGCCCTGGTTCTGCAGCGGCGTGATCGCGCCGTTGTCGAATTCCAAGCGGTAGTTCCAGTTCAGGAACTCCGCAATCCTCTCTTCGAGTTCGTCGACGTTCATGACTCGCGCCTCCGGGCCACGATAACTGCGCCCGAAGGCGCCGAATTCGGTCAGCCGACACCGTTGCCGCCGGTCCTGCCGAGTCGGGAGAGGATCCTGTCCCAGGGCCGCTGGAGGAGCCTCATCGTGCGCGATGCCCGGTGCGGGGGCGCAGCACTCGGTCTCAGCGCGACCTCTGCTTCACGGATGAACGGGTTCGCGACGAGCGGGATCCCCGTCTTAAGGTGCGCGAGGTCGGGGATCGTCTCCGGGGCGCCGGCCATCCGCAAGATTCTCGCGAGTGAAGCTTCAGGGTCGGCGATGAAGTCCTCGTGGCGCAGCAGCATGCGGCGGGCAGGCGGCTGGCGCAGGAAGACGCCGATAGAGAGGAGGTAGGTGATCCAAAGCCGTGCGCTCGTCGCCGCAACCCGCATGCGGCGCTGCGTGACCTCGTGGCGTTTGATCTCACTGGCGTGGGAAGCGACGACTGCCTCCGCGTCGCGCACAAGGAAGATCAGGTAGAGCTCGATTCCGTCCATCGACTGCAGCTCGCGCGCCCGCAGGGGCAGGTGCGAGGTGTCCACGACGTGCGTGGCGCCGGATTCGGCCGCGAGGGTGCGGTAAAGCGACTCCGTGACGCGGCGGTATCTCGGGCGAACCGCCCGCCGCTGTGGCCACTTGTCGATGCGCACGATGGAGGCGCCGCGTTCCAGCGCGGCGTACGCGGCCGAGCCGAACATCTCCTGCGCACCGTCGACGCGCTCGCGCACTGCGCGCCAGAAGCGCACGCGCTCGGCACCGCCGATGACGGGCCGGCCGGAGGCCAGCAGCCACGTCACGAGCTCGCCGGCGTAGAAGACGTCGTCGCAGTTGCCGAGCGCGACGCCGAGGATCGTGCTGCCGCTTTTGCCCTGCCCCATGACGTAGATGACCTTGGGCCGCTGCGCGGTCTGCGGTACGCCGCCGGCGGTCTGAGGGTCGGCTGCCGGATCCACGGGGACCGCAGGCTACACGATGGCGAGCGGCGTTCAGGCCGATATCGGCACGTGTCCCGGCTGCGCCGCCACGCGATCGAGCCATGCGCGTATCGCCGGGTAGGAGCCGAGATCGAAACCCCCCTCGCCGGCCACGTGCGTGTAGGCATAGAGGGCGATGTCGGCGATCGAGTAGCGCTCCGCTACGAAGAAATCGCGTCCGTCGAGGTGGCGCTCCATCGCGTCGAGCGCCGCGTATCCGGCCCGTCGCCGTGCCTCGAGCTCGGCGGGCGAAGGCGGGCTCGGCGCGAACGCGACCCAGAAGCGCACGACGGCGATGTTCGGCTCATGGCTGTACTGCTCGAAAAAGAGCCATTGCAGCGTCTTCGCGGCCTCGAACGTGTCCTCGGGCTTGTACTGCGTGCCCGACGC
This sequence comes from uncultured Solirubrobacterales bacterium, assembly GCA_963764325.1. Lineage (GTDB taxonomy): Bacteria > Actinomycetota > Thermoleophilia > Solirubrobacterales > Solirubrobacteraceae > Palsa-744. Next base: position 134,132 of record CAVXSE010000001.1, read on the forward strand.
GAGGTACCAGATGATCGCGTTCGACTCGGCCAGCGGGCGGCCGTCATCTAAAACAAGCGTCGGCACGCGCAGTGCCGGGTTCAGGTCACCGAGCAGCTCGTCGCGGCCACTGCGGTCGACGACGTCGACCTCTCGCACCTCGTACTCGCGTCCGAGGTGGGCAAGCAGAAGGCGCACCTTGTAACAGTTGCCAGAGACGCGCGAGTTGTAGAGAAGCACGCTTCAGACTCCCGCGGGCGACGTCACGCCCGCCGCCCAGGCCTCAGCCCAGTCGTTGAGCGGCCCGTAAAGAGCCAGCAGCTCCCGCCCGCGGGCGGTCAGGCGGTAGCCGTCGCCGTCGCTCGCGACGATGTCGGCGCGCCTCAGGTCGGCGAGACGGCGGCTGAGGACCGACGAGCTCATCTCGTCGCAGCGGCGCTGAAGCTCGCGGAAGGTGACGCCATCGTCGCGCAGCTCCCAGATCACCCGCAGCGTCCACCGCGTCCCGAGCAACGAGAGCAGGGCCATGATCGGCCTTTCGCTGGTGCTCGATGTGTTCGGTCGTGCCACTCGCGAGATTGCACTTCTATTTGAGAAGCGCTACGCTCCGCTTCGATTATAGAAGCGCGACGACGGGAGCAATTGCCATGAGTACCGCTACACCACGAATCGCCCCGCTGGACCCGCCGTACGAGCCCGAGGTCGCCGCGATGCTCGCGAAGTGGATGCCTCCGGACGCCGGTGTGGAGCCCCTGGCTCTCTTCCGCACGCTCAACCGCCACGGCGAGCTCGCTTCCCGCGCGCGGCCGCTGGGCGCCGGCATCCTCGGCAGCAGGCTCGTCGAGCCGCGGCTGCGCGAGGTGATGATCCTGCGGACCTGCGCCCTGACCGGCGCCGAGTACGAGTGGGGAGTCCACGCGGCTGTCTATGCGCGCGGCCTCGGCTTCGGCGACGAGAAGCTCCGCGCCACCGTCGACGGCCTTGTCGAGGGTTCCGAATGGGCGGCGGACGAGCTGGTGGTTTTAGAGCTCGCGACCGCACTCCACGAGAGCGCGGACATCAGTGACGAGCTTTTCGCCGAGCTCTCGACGCACTTCAGCGACGAGCAGATCATCGAGCTGTGCATGACGGCGGGCTGGTACCACGCGATTGCTTATGTGATCAACGTGTGCGGCGTGCAGCTCGAGCCGTGGGCCGAGCGCTTCGACGCTGTCACCTGAGCGCCCTGGCGCGGGCGGACGGCCGCCGCGACGGCGCTAGCCTGAGCCTTCGTGGCTACCAGGGACGACATCAGGAACGTGGCGATCATCGCGCACGTCGATCACGGCAAGACGACGCTCGTCGACGCCATGCTGTGGCAGTCCGGGGCCTTCCGCGAGGGTCAGGACGTCGCGACGCGGGTCATGGACTCGATGGACCTGGAGCGCGAGAAGGGGATCACGATCCTCGCCAAGAACACCTCGCTCCACTACGGCGACGTCAAGCTCAACATCATCGACACGCCCGGCCACGCCGACTTCGGCGGCGAGGTCGAGCGCGGTCTGACGATGGTCGACGGCGTTCTGTTGCTGGTCGACGCCTCCGAGGGACCGCTGCCGCAGACGCGTTTCGTCCTGCGCAAGACGCTCGAGCGCGGGCTGCCGGTGATCCTCGTCATCAACAAGGTGGACCGCTCCGACGCGCGCGTCCACGAGGTCGTCGACGAGGTGTACGAACTCTTCCTCGACCTCGACGCCGACGAGAAGCAGATCGAGTTCCCGATCGTCTACTGCAACGCGAAGGCGGGCATCGCGTCGCTCGAGTACGACGATGAGACCGGTATCGCGGGCAGCGATCTCAAACCGCTGCTCGACCTGCTGATCGAACGCATCCCGGCGCCCGAATACGAAGAGGGTCACCCACTCCAGGCGCTCGTGACAAACCTCGACGCCTCCCCATATGTCGGGCGTCTCGCGATCTGCCGCGTGCGGAACGGGACGATCCGCAAGGGCCAACAGCTCGCCTGGTGCCGGGCCGACGGGACGTTCAGCGGGCCTCCGCCGCCGAGCTGTACGTAACCGAGGCACTGGAACGCCTGCCAGCGGAGGAAGCCGGGCCCGGCGAAATCATCGCCGTTGCCGGCATCGCCGAGATCACGATCGGCGAGACGCTCGCCGACCCGAGTGATCCGCGGCCGCTGCCGGTGATCACCGTCGACGAGCCGGCGATGTCGATCACGATGGGGGTCAACACCTCGCCGCTGGCGGGCCGCGAGGGCGAAAAGATCACCGCGCGCCAGATCGAGGACCGTCTGCGTCAGGAGCTCGTCGGCAACGTCTCGCTGCGCGTCCTGCCCACCGACCGGCCCGACACCTACGAGGTGCAGGGTCGCGGCGAGCTCCAGCTCGCGATCCTCGTCGAGATGATGCGCCGCGAGGGCTTCGAGCTCACGATCGGCCAACCGCACGTCGTCGAGCGCGAGATCGACGGCAAGCGCCACGAGCCGGTGGAGCGGCTTTCGATCGACGTTCCGGAGGAGTACGTCGGGACGGTCACGCAGCTGCTTGCCGTGCGCCGCGGCCGCATGGAGCACATGGTCGGCCACGGCACGGGGTGGGTGCGCCTCGAGTACCTCGTCCCCGCGCGCGGGCTGATCGGGCTACGCACCGAGTTCCTCACCGAGACACGGGGAACCGGGATCATGCATCACGTGTTCGAGGATTGGGAGCCGTGGGCGGGCGACCTGGTCACGCGCACCAGTGGCGCGCTGGTCGCCGACCGCGGCGGCAGCACTGTGAGCTACTCGCTGATGACGTTGCAGGAGCGGGGCACGCTTTTCGTCGGCCCGGGCGAGGATGTCTACGAAGGCATGGTGATCGGCGAGAACTCACGATCCGATGACCTCGACGTCAACCCGGTCAAGGAAAAGCACCTGACCAATATGCGTTCCTCCACCGCCGATGTCCTGGTCCGCCTGGACGCGCACCACGCGCTGACGCTCGACGAGGCGCTGGAGTGGGTTCGGGGAGATGAGGCCGTCGAGGTCACGCCGCTCAACGTGCGCATGCGCAAGGTCAACCTGTCCAAGATCGAGCGCAACAAGGCGCTGAAAAGCGCCCGACGCTGACCGCTGCAACGAGCCTGCGGACGGCGGGCGTCTCTGTTGTAGCGTTCCCGCAATGAATCCATCCCTGAGAACCCTCACGCTCCGCCTTGCCGCAGTCCTTCTCGTCGCGCTGGCCTTCCCGTCGGTCGCCGCCGCAGAAGAAGCGGCCGTCTCTCACTACACCAAGGAGACGGAGAAGAACTACGAAGAACAGCTCCACGCCGCTGAAATCTCCGAAGCGAAGATCAACAAGCGCGATCACAACGTGCTGATCACGCTGAAGAACGGCGAAAAGGTCTTCATCCACCTGCACGCCCACGACGTCGAAAAAATCGAGGCCGCGCTGCGCGCAAAGGGCATCACGGCCACCGTCGAGAGCAGCGAAGAAGCGCAGAAAGAAGTCGCGGCGAAACCCGCCAAACACAAACTCCGATACATCATCGGCGGCGTGGTGATCGTGCTTGTGATCGTTGCGATCGGTTACTACATCTACGACCGCAAACGCAAAAGCGAGATGGAATAAGCGTAGAAGATGCGCCCTGCTGCCGGCTCGCGGTGCGCTTGACGCCGCGTGCCGGCAGTGACAGCGTCGACGGCGAGCGCGACGGCATCCTGCGGGTGCGCGTCGCCGCGCCGCCGGTCGACGGCCGCGCCAACGACGCTCTTGTTCGGCTGCTCGCCGACCGTCTCGGTCTCGCGACGCGCGCGGTGACGCTGGTCCGCGGCGTCCGCGGCCGCGAAAAGGTCGTCGCGGTGTCCGGGCTCGACCTCGCGACGGCGCGCTCCCGCCTCGGCGTCCGCACCGGGCGGGACGGCTAGCGGTGCGAACAGGCCTAGCTGGACGTGGACGAGAGCACGGGTTCCGGCGCGGCTGCAGCGGGTTCGCCGGTCTCCGTCTTGCCCTCGACGTGCACGCGTGGCAGGACGCGCCCGAGGCCGCTCGGCATCCACCACGCGGCTTTGCCGATCAGGTGCAGCGTCGCCGGTAGCAAGAGGCAGCGCACGATGAGCGCATCCAGCGCGACGGCGACCGCGAGGCTGAGGCCGAACTCCCTGATTACGCGCTCTTCGCCGAGCATGAAGGAGAGGAAGACGCAGACCATGATCGTCGCCGCGGCGGTAATCACGCGTCCCGTCAGCGCGAGGCCCTCCGCGACGGAGCGCGAAGCGTCGCGCGTGGCGAGCCAGCGCTCGTGGATGCGGGAGATCAGAAAGACCTCGTAGTCCATCGACAGTCCGAAGACGATCGCGAAGAGCATCACGGGTAAGAAGGACTCGATCGGGCCGGGCTTGAGGTTGAGCAGGCCGCCGAGCCAGCCCTTCTGGAAGATCGCGACGATCACGCCGAGCGAGGCGCCGATGCTGAGCAGGTTCATCACCGCGGCCTGGATCGGGATCACGATGGAGCGGAACACGATCAGCAGCAGCAGCGCGGACAGCAGCACCACCACGCCGATGAACAGCGGCAGCTTTTCGGACAGCGTCTTCGCGAAATCGATGGCTCCCGCCGTGAAGCCACCTACGTAGACCGCCGCTCCGGTCGAATGCTCGATGGGAGGTATGACCGTCGAGCGCAGGTGTTCGACGAGTTCGTTGGTCGCCGGGGCCTGCGGCGAGCTCGCAGGGACGACGGTGATCGTCCCGACCTTGCCGTTCGGGCTGATGCGGGCCGGCGCTACCGCGACGACGTCGCGCGTCTTCGCGACCGCGGCCGTGAGCTCGTCGAGCGTCGTGTGCGCGGCGGGGCCGTTCGGCAGCTTGACCGCGATCGTTAGCGGGCCGTTGAAGCCCGGCCCGAAGCCTTCTTCGAGCAGGTGGTAGGCCTTGTACGTGGTCTGCGTAGTGGGGTCGTTCGCGGCGTCACTCGATCCGAGTCGCAGCGAGAGAGCCGGCAGCGCGAAGGCGAGCATCACGAGGCCGGAGAGAACGGCTATGAGCGCCGGCCTGCGGGCAATGAACTCGCTCCAGCGCATCCAGCGCTGACCGGCGCCGACCAGTCCGTGCGGCGCGGCTTCGCTCGCGCCGCGCCCGCGCCGTCCGACCCGCGCGACGCGCTCGCCGGTCAGCATCAGCAGCGCCGGCATCAGCGTCAGCGACGCGAGCATCATGAGCAGCACGCCGATCGACGCCGCGATCGCCAGGCCGTAGAGGAAGGAGACGCCGAGGACGATCATGCCGAGCAGCGCGATGACCACGGTGCAGCCGGCAAACAGAACCGCCCGCCCCGCGGTGTCCATCGCCTTGATCGTCGATTCGCGGACGTCGCCTTCCGTGGGACCCGGCGTCCGGTAGGCCTCGCGGAAGCGGGTGAGGATGAACAGCGCGTAGTCGATGCCAACGCCGAGGCCGATCATCGCCGCCAGCTCGGAGGCGAAGTTCGGTGTCGCACTGACGTGCGTGAAGAGGGCGATCGCACTGAGACCGGTGCCGAGCCCGAATAGCGCCGTGAGGATCGGTAGCCCCATCGCGGTGAGCGAGCCGAACGTGAGCAAAAGCACGACGATCGCCGCGAGCAGGCCGACGCCGGTCGAGATCCCGAACGCCGGTTTCTGGGCCGACTCGATGGCTTGCCCGCCGAGCGCCACTTCGACGCCTGGTCTTTCCGCCGCTTTGGCCTCTGACATGACGGCCTCGATCGCGGGGGTCGGCACTTCGTTCGCGCGCTTGTCGAAGACGACGGTCGCAAAGGCGATCTTGCCGTCGCGCGAAACGGCCCCGGGCACCTCGTAAGGGCTCAGCACCGAGGTCACGTGGGGGAGCTTGGCGACGCGGTCGAACATCGCCTGCATGTGTTCGCGAACCGCCGGGTCGTTGACGGTCCCCGAGTCGACCTTGAACACGATCGAGTCGCGGTCGCCGGCCTGTTGCGGGAACTGCGACGCCAAAAGGTCGTAGGCGCGCTGGGCGTCGGAGTTGGGGATCGAGAAATTCGACGAGTAGTCGGTTCCCGCGGCGCGGCCGAGCGCGCCGACCCCGAGCAGCACGATCACCCAGGCCACGATTACCCAGACCCGGTGAGCCGTCGTCCAGCGTGCGAGTGTCAGCACTGCGTCGTATTCCTCTCCGGAGGGGGGACGGAAGGGAGCGGCGGACGGTTGGGGGTCCGCCGAGAGCTAACAGTAGTACGCCGGATACCGAGTTCCTGAGCCGTCAGCGAAGAGTGAAGATCTCCAGCTGTCCGTGGGTCAGGTGTTCGTTCGCGTCGCCCTCGGGCTCGATCACAAGCCCGTCGACGACGATCGGGCTGTTCCAGTGGCCGGGCTCTCCCGGCAGCCGGGCGATCGGGTGCGCGGAGAGCGGGCGGTAGACCTCGATCCCGCCTTCGTTGGGTTCGTAGACGTAGAGCAGGCCGCCGGCGAGGACGGGGCTCGTCCCCGCGGAGCCGTTCTCCCACAACCGCACGAGTCGTCCGTGGCGAAGCGCGAACGCCTCTGTGCCCTCGAAATCCGCCACGAAGACCGTCGTCGCGCTCCCGTGGTGCCAGACGGCGGGCGCCGTGAAGAGTTCGCCACCACTAGGTGTGGCAAGCCGCTGCAGTTCACCGCCGAGCGTCTCGCGGCGGCCGCCGAGCGGGGGCCGGTGACCGTCGAGGTGGCGCAGTGAGAGCAACCGCACGATCCCGTCCTTGCCGGCCACGAGCGCGAGATCGTCGCCGAGCAGCGCCGGTGCGCTCGAGCCGAGGTCGATGTCCGAGAGGTTGAGTTCTTCCTGGTTGCGCGGCGTGAACGCCTGGCGCAGCGAGAGGCGAGGGATCGTCAGTTCCACGACGCTGTCGCCGAAGTCGCTGCGTCCGTTCCACGGAGCGTTGCCCGTGTCGACAAGCAGGCCGCGGCCGCCGGGCTCGACTACGGCGCCCGCGCGAGAGAGAACAGCCGAGTCGCTCGCCGGGCACGTCGAGGGTTGCTGCAGGTAGCGCCGCCCCGCGCAGAGCGTGTTGAAGACCCGCACCAGGTGACCGCTGGAGCGGTCGATGAGCACGACGTGACCCTGGTAGGGCGGCGTGTCGCCGATGTAGCCGCCGGTCGTCGCGATGAGCCACGGGCCGTCGATGTTGAGCGCTGACGCGATCTTCTCGCGTTCGCGGGTCCCGCGTGATCGAGATCGGCCAGTGGCCGCTGCGCGTTTCGCGGCCGTCGTCGAGCGAAAGCTTGTGGATCCGCCCGTCGGGCGATGCCGTGTAGACCCAGCGGCCGTCGGGGTCCAGCAGCGGCGTGGACGTCGTGATCTGGTAGCTGCCCGCCCACCTCGAGTAGCCGCGGGGCGTGAACACCCACAGCAACCGTCCGGTGCGGGCGTCGATCGCGACGGTTCGACCGTAGGTGGTGTCGACGACGATCACCTTGCGGCGGGCCCCGCGAACCAGCGCATCCGGCGCGAAGACGGGGGACGAGTCGACGGTCCCCGGCAACGAAACGGCGCGCCCGCGCAGGCCGTGGACGTTCGCGGCGTCGATCCCGGGCGAGAGGTTTGTCGCGTCCAGGCGCTGCGGCGTGAGTCCGAACTCCGGCCACGAGCGAAGCGACGCGCCGCTCGAGGAGGCCGAAGCGTGGTGGGCGGTCGCGGACGCGCCGGCGCAGGCCGCGATCGTGACGCCGATGGCCCCGGCCGCCGCGAAACGCGCTAGCACTGCAGGGCGCACGACTGTTAGTTCTAGCTGCTCGCGCGGACCCGGTGCGCCGCTACCCGGGCAGTATGCTGCCCGGGCACACGAGGAGAGGGGCGACGATGGCGAAGCGACCGAGCGTAGGAGATGAGGCACCAGACTTCGCGCTTGAAGGAACCAGCGGCACGTTCAAGCTCTCCGAGCACCGCGGCGAGCGCGTGGTGCTCCTTTTCTACCCGGGAGACAACACGCCGGTCTGCACTCGCCAGTTCTGCTCGTATCGCGACCGCGCCGAGGATTTCGCGGACCTCGGCGCGACCGTCGTGGGCATCTCCGGGCAGGATCTGCAGTCGCACCAGTCATTTACCGAGAAGCACTCGCTGAACGTGCCTCTCCTCGCTGACCCCGACCGCGCCGTCGCGCGGCGTTACAGCGCGACGAACGCGCTGGGTGTGAAGCGCGCCGTGATCGTCATCGACGAGAACGGCGTTGTGCGGCACCGCCACGACCACCTCCTGGGGCTCGACTTCCAGTCGGTCGATGAGATAAAGGCAGCGCTGGCCGAGCTCGGACCGCCGGCTCAGGCGTCGACGAACGCGCCGTAGCGTTCGATCAGTTCCTGCTGCGAGTTGTGTGGCTCTTCGCCTGGCGCGGGGGCGCGCCGCACCCACGTGCCGTCGCCGTGCAGCTCCCAGGAGCTCTGGTTGTCCGCCAGCGCCCGCTCCAGGCAGTCGAGAATCTCAAGCCGCAGCTCCGGCGCCTGCACAGGGGCGGCGAGCTCGATGCGGTGGTCCAGGTTGCGGGGCATCAGGTCGGCCGAGGCGATGTAGACGCTGACTTCATCTCCGCGCGTGAACGTGTACACGCGTGAGTGCTCGAGGAGCCTGCCGACGACCGACACGACGCGGATGTTCTCCGACAGTCCCGGCACCCCCGGCCTCAGGCAGCAGATCCCGCGCACGTTGAGGTCGACGGGGACACCGGCCTGCGACGCCGCGTAAAGCGCCCTGATGCAGCGCCCGTCGACCAGTGCGTTCATCTTCAGCGCGATCCGCGCCGGTGTGCCTTCCTGGTGGGCGGCGACCGTTCGTTCGATCTCGGCGATCAGGCCGTCGCGGATCCCCGACGGCGAGACGAGGGCCTTGCGGTAGCGGCCCGGTCGCCCGTAGCCGGTGAGGTAGTTGAACATGTCGCCGACGTCGGCGCCGAGTTCGGGGTCGGTGGTGAAGAGGCCGAAGTCGGTGTAAAGGCGCGCTGTCGTCGAGTGGTAGTTACCCGTGCCGATGTGCACGTAGTTGCGGACGCCGTCGCCCTCGCGGCGGACAACCAGGACGCTCTTGGCATGGATCTTCAGCGCGGGCTGCCCATAGACGACGTGGACGCCGGCCTCCTCCAGCGCCTTGGCCCACTGGATGTTCAGCCGCTCGTCGAACCGTGCCTTCAGCTCGACCAGAGCCACGGCCTGCTTGCCGCGTTCCGTAGCTTCGATCAGCGCCGGAACGAGCGGCGAGTCGTCGCTCGTGCGATACATGGTCTGCTTGATCGCCAGAACGTCGGGGTCGGCGACGGCCTGCTGGACGAAGCGCTCGACGGACGTCGCGAACGACTCGTAAGGGTGGTGGACCAGGATGTCGCCTTCGCGCATCGCCGCGAAGATGTCGGCCTCCTCGTCGCCGTGCGGTCGCAGCCGCGGGTGAGTCACGCCAGTCATCGGGCGATCGCGCAGCTCGCGCCTCCCCGGGAGCCTGACGATCTGCCACAGTGCGCCCATGTCGAGCAGCCCGTCGACGCTGTAGATCTCGGCCTCCTGTACGCCGAGCAGCGTCGTCAGTGCCCCGCGCAGCTCCGGCGAGCAGTCGGCGGCCACCTCGACGCGGACGATCTCGCCGAAGCGCCGGCGCCGCAGCTCGTCCTCGACCGCCTGCAGAAGGTCCGCGGCGTCGTCCGAGACCTCGAGGTCCGCGTCGCGCGTTACGCGGAATACGCCGTGAGTCGGCGATCTCCATGCCCGGGAAGAGCTCGTCGAGGTGGCGGGCGATGACGTCCTCGAGCGGAACCAGGAGGAGCTCGCCGCCGTTCTCGAGCGGCACGAAGCGCGGCAGGATCTCAGTCGGGACCTTGACGCGCGCGAAGACGATGTGGCCGTCGAGCGGGTCGCGCACCAGTACGGCGAGGCTCAGCGAGAGGTTCGAGATGTACGGGAAGGGCCGGCCGGGCGCGACCGCGAGCGGCGTGAGGGCCGGGAATATCGCGCGCTGGAAGTGGACCGCGAGCTCGTCCTGGTGGGCGGCGTCGAGCTCGTCGATCGAGACGAGCCGAATCCCCTCGGCGGCCAGCGCGGGGCGAATGTCGCCTTCGAAGCAGGAGGTCAGGCGCGCGCTCTGTTCGAGCGCGCGGACGCGGATCGCCGTGATCGCCTCGGCCGGCGTCATGCCGTCCTGGCTCGGCTGCTCGAAACCGGCGTCGATCTGGTCACGCAGGCCGGCGACCCGCACCATGTAGAACTCGTCGAGGTTCGTTGTGTAGATCGCGCAGAACTTGACGCGCTCCAGCAGCGGCACGTCGTGGTCCTCGGCGAGCTGGAGCACGCGGTCGTTGAAGTCCATCCACGAGAGCTCGCGGTTGATGAAGAGCTCGGCGCCCGTCGGCTGCGCGGGGCCAGGGCCGCGTCGATCCAGGGTCAGCTCGCTGCTCATCGCATCCAAGCTAACACCGCGCGTCTGGCCGGGCGCGGACGCTAGGCTAGCTGCGGTCCCATGGCCCGCCAGATCTGGCTTCTCAGACACGCCGACGCAGAGCCCCACGGTGAACGTGACGGACGCCGCGCGGCCGCTGACCGAGCGCGGTGAAGAGCAGGCGCGCCTCGTCGGCGTTGCGCTCGCCCGTCTAGGAGCGAACTTCGAGCTCGTCCTCTACAGCCCTAAGGTCCGCTCGGTACGTACGGCGGCGATAGCGCTCGCAGAGGTCGGCCACTCGGACGTCGCGCGTTCAAGCGAGGCGCTCGCGAGCGGTCTCGACGCGCGCTTCGTGTTCGATGAGCTTGCCGGGCTCGGCGCCCGACGCGCACGATGCTGTTGGTCGGCCATGAGCCGTATACTGACGACGCTGATCGCCGAACTGACCGGGCGCCCGCGCGGACCTCAAGAAGGGCGGGATGGCGGTTGTGCGCCTAGGAGGCGGCGGGACCGGTGAGCTCGCGGTCCTGCTCAGGCCGCGCGAGCTCGCTCGCTATCGCCGGCGTCGCTCTCGTCGTCGAGTAGCGGGCTCGTCGCCGACCGGTTCGGCGGCGAAGCGGTAGCCGATGCCGAAGTGCGTGTGGATGTAACGCCAGCCGGGCGAGGCCTTCTCGAGCTTCTGGCGGAGCTTTCGCACGAAGACGTCGACGGAGCGGTCGCCGCGGACCATCGCGTAGCCCCAGAGCCGCGAGTAGATCTCCTCGCGCTCGAGCACGCGGCCCTCGGCCGAGGCAAGCAACTCGATCAGCTCGAACTCGCGTCGCGTGAGGTCGATGCTGCTGCCGGCGACGAAGGCCTGGAAACGGTCGGGCCGGATTTCGACTTCACCCGCGACGACCTGTTCGCTTGCCGATGCGCTTGCTCGCGCGGCGGCGCCTGCGGACGATGCTTTCGACGCGGGCGATTACCTCCAGCGGGTGGCAGGGCTTGGCGATCCAGTCGTCGGCGCCGAGCTTGAGGCCGCGCACGCGCTGGGCGACGGTCGACTGCTCGGTGCAGACGATCACGCCGAGCTCCGGGAGCTCCTCGCAGAGGCGCTCAAGCCACGTCCACGCCTGCGGGCCGAGAACGGCGAGGTTGACGATCAACGCCGAAAGGCGCATCGCAGCGACCTGCTCCGGCGGGACCGGGCTCGCGAGCACGCTGTACTCGCAGTCGATCGATTCCAGGCGCTTGCTGAGCACCTGAATGAAGCCGCTGTCGCGGTCGATGATCGCGATGCGCATGCCCGCGATGCTCGCAGCCGCAGTGGACGGCGCGCGACTCGCTGGCTTACCGGCTATTGGTCGGCGGTGGCGGCGCGTGCCGTCATTGGCCGGGAGTGTAAGGCACCCTTCGAGGGCGCTGCGAACCCGCAATTTGGCGGAAACATCTTGGTAACAACTTAAGTGTGCAAACTGCTGCACTTGCGTCGCCCTCAGCGGTCCGCGACGCCTCGCGGGACGTCGTGGAACTCGCGGAAGAGGCCAGTTACGACGAAGACCACTTGCTCGCCGACGTCGACGGCGTTATCGCCGATCCGCTCCAGGGCGCGAGCGACGAGCGTCATATGCATCGCCCACTCACGCGTGTCGGGGTCGTCGCCGATCTCGATCGCCATGCGGAAGATGTCGCGGTTAAGCCGGTTGATCTCGCGGTCCTGGCGCGCGAGGTCCAGCGCGAGGTCGCCATCGCGGCTGGCGAACGCCGTCTTGCACTGCGTCACCTCGGACCGAGCGTACGCGCCCATCTTGAGCAGGGCGTCGAGCACGTCGCCATGGACGGGCGGCTCGTAGCCGGAGAGCGGGATCATCTTCGCGATGTTCACGCACTGGTCGCCCATGCGCTCGATGTGGTTGATCATGTGAAGCAGCGCCGCGACGAGGCGCAGGTCGCCCGCAACCGGGGCCTGCAGCGCGAGCAGCGACAGGATGCCTTGGTGGACCTCGAGGTAGCGGCCGTCGACGCGATCGTCATCGTCGATCACCATCGTCGCGAGTTCAACGTCCTGGTGCGCCAGAGCCTCCATCACGCGGTCGAGCTGTTCGACGATCAAATCCAGACCGCCTAACGCACGCTTTTCCAGCTCCGCGAGCTGCTGGCGGTAGTGGGCGCGGCCGATCGGCTCGTCGGTGTTGGGGTCGCGTGAAGCCCCTGTCGCCGAGGCTCGTTCCCGCTCTGGATCAGCCGAACTTGCCGGTGACATATTCCTCCGTCCGCGGGTCGGTCGGGTTCGTGAATATCTGTCGGTCGGTCCGACCTCGACCAACTCGCCGTCGAGCATGAAGGCGGTCCTGTCGGCGACGCGCGCCGCCTGCTGCATGTTGTGGGTGACGATCGCCATCGTCACACTCGACTTCAGCGCGCCGATCGAGCTCCTCGATCTTGAGCGTCGCAATCGGGTCGAGCGCTGAGCAAGGCTCATCCATCAGCAGGACGCGCGGGCCGACGGCGAGTGAGCGGGCGATACACAGGCGCTGCTGCTGGCCGCCCGACAGTTCGGTCGCGCGCACGTCGAGGCGTGTCGCAACCTCGTTCCAAAGTCCTGCACTGCGAAGTGCCTGCTCGACGGCCGCGTGAGTGCTTTCGCGGCGCCGGCCCGTGAGCCGCAATCCGGCCGCGACATTGTCGTAGACGGACATCGTTGGGAAGGGGTTCGGCCGCTGGAAGACCATCCCGATAGCGCGGCGCACGGCGACCACGTCGACCGGCGAGGCGTAAATGTCGAGACCATCGAGCAGCACGCGCCCCTCCGCGCGAGCGTTGGGGATCTCCTCGTGCATCCGGTTGATGCAGCGAACGAGGGTCGACTTGCCGCATCCCGATGGGCCGATGATCGCCGTGACCTGGTTGGGTGCCAACTCCAGGTCGATGCCCTTCAGCTGTTCAGAATCTCCGTAGAACGCCCGCAGGCCCTCGGTGCGCACGGCGTGCCCGTCGACAGCCTGCGGCTCGTCGTCGGTGGCCCGCGAGGCGACGGCAGCCGGAGAGTTCGCGGTGCCTGCCGCCGAACGGTCTGGGACGGGCACGCTAGCCAAGAGGGCTCCGACGCGCGACAAGCCTTGCGAACAGGTTGACCGCCAGGATCATGGTGACGAGGGTCAGGGCAGCGCCCCAGGCTCGCTGTTCGACTGCGGGCGTCGGCGAGATCACGTCGTTGTAGATTTGCACAGGCAACGAGTTCATGAAGCGTAGTCGGGTCGAAGTTCGTCTTCATCGTCGATCCAGCCGTGAACAAAAGGGGCGCCGTCTCGCCGGCGGCGCGGGCCACCGCGAGCAGGATGCCCGTCACCAGTCCGGGCAGCGCCGCGGGGAGGATGACCGACCCGATCGTCCGCCACCGCGGCGCCCCGAGCGCGAGCGACGATTCCCGCAGCGCTGAGGGGACTAGTTCCAGCGCCACCTCCGCGGAGCGCACGACGATCGGCAGCATCAGCAGAGCGAGAGCGAGCGAGCCCTTGTAGCCGGCGTAGCCCGTGCCGACCACAAGCAGGATGTAGATGAAGAGGCCGAAGATGATCGCCGGCACGCCGGTGAGGATGTCGACGAAGAGCCTCACGGCGTGGGCGGCGCGGCTGCGCTGGCCGTACTCGACGAGCCACAGCGCGACGGCCACGCCGATGGGGATCGAGAGCAGCGAGGCAATCGCGACGATCTCGATCGTGCCGAGGATCGCGCTCTTTATGCCGCCGATCGAGCTTGAACTGAAGAACGTGTTGCCCGTCGGGTCAGTGGTGAAAAACGACCAACTGATCGCCCCGAGTCCCTTGTGCAGCAGGTAGTAGAGGATCAGCGCGAGCGGGACGATCGCGATGAGCGTCGCTGCCGCGACCGCCCACCGGGCAAACCGATCGCTCCGCCGGCGCCGACGCGAGACAGCAAACGGCGCCAGGACATCCGCGGTGGCCGGCTGCGTGCTCATGCGCCGGCCGCGGCGTCGATGACGAGCGTCGGCCCGCTTGAGCGGGTCATTGTTGTGGTCTCGGTTCCACGGGCCGCGCGCATCACGACTACGCGCGCGACTGCGTAGATGACGAAGGTGAGAACGAAGAGCACGAGCCCTGAGGCGAAAAGCGCCGAGCGGTGCAGGCCTTGCGCCTCGCCGAATTCGTTGGCGATAACCGCGGCAAGGCTGTAGCCCTGGCTGAACAGATGGTGGCCGAGGGTCGGACTGTCGCCGATCAGAATCGTTACCGCGATCGTCTCACCGATCGCGCGTCCGAGGCCGAGCATGGCGCCGCCGACGATGCCGAGGCGCGAGTAGGGGAGAACCGCCATGCGGATCATCTCCCAGCGCGTAGCGCCGAGCCCGAGTGCGGCCTCCTTCTGCTCGGCGGGGACGCTGGCCATCGTCTCGCGGCTGATCGCGCTCACGATCGGCAGGATCATGATCGCGAGGACCAGGCCAGTAACGAAGTAGTTGGGAATCGTGACCGCTCCTCCGCCGATGAAGGGGATGAAGGAGAACGTGCTGGCAGCCCACTGCTCGATGCCGAGCAGGTGGGGCGCGAGCAGGAAAATGCCCCATAGGCCGTAGACGACGGATGGCACGGCGGCAAGAAGCTCGACGACGACGGTCAAGGGTGTACGCAGTCGCCTCGGACAGAGCTCGGTCGCGTAGATCGCAGCGCAGACAGCGATCGGCACTCCGATCAGCAGAGCGATCGCTGAGGTGATGAGCGTCCCGACTAGTAGCGGAAGGGCGCCGAAGCTTTCACGGCTTACGTTCCAGTCGTCGTGAAAGAGGAACCCGAACACGCCTTCGCGTTCGAAGGACCGGTTTCGCTTCGCCGAAGAGCCGGAGCAGGAAGTAGACGATCAGCGCGACGAGCAGCGCTGCGATCGCCGCGAGGGTGTAACGGACCGTCGGGTCCGCCAGCCGGGCGAGCAGTGGGCGCCGCTCCAAGGGCGGCTGCCCACTGCCCGCGACGGCGCCGACGAGTCCATTCGCCGAGAGCCTATGCGCTAGTCGAAGCCGCCTAGGCCTTCAGCGGCGAGCCGTTGCATTCGAGGCCGCTCGCGGCCGCCTTGGACTTTTCGAGGATCGCCTGCGGCAGCTTGGCGTAATCCGCCTTGGGCGAGGATCGACTGGCCCGAGCCGAGGCCATATTCGAGGAGCTTGGCCAAGCTCTTCGCGGCGCCTTCGCCGCCGGGCAGCCCGGCCTTGCAGAGATCCTTGTTGACGACGATGAACGTCTGCGATGTGATCGGGTACGCGTTCTGTGCCGGACGGGTTGACGACCTTGATGCCGAGGTTTGCGGGCACTTCGACGCCTTCGGCTGCAGCCGTCGTCGACGCGAGCGACGGTTCGACAAAGTTCCCGGCTGCGTTCTTCACCGAGGCGTACGTGAATTTGTGCTCCAGCGCGTAGGCCTGCTCGACGTAGCCGACCGCGCCTGCAGTCTGCTAGACCGCACCGGCGACGCCCGCGTTGCCCTTCGCGCCCGTGCCCGTCGGCCACTGGACGACCTTGCCTTCGCCGACCTTGGTCTTGAATTCGGGGTCGGTCGCTGAGAGGAAGGCTGTGAAGCCGGCCGTGGTGCCAGACGAGTCGGAGCGGTGGACAACGGTGATCGCGGTGCTCGGAAGCTGTCACGCCCGGGTTGAGCGCAGCGATCTGCGGCGCGTTCCACGTTTTGATCGTGCCCTACGAAGATTTCCGCGATCGTCTTGCCTTCAAGCTTCAGGCCGGCCGCGAGCCCCGGGACGTTGTAGGAGACCGTGATCGCGCCGAAGAACATGGGGATCTGTACCGCGGGACTGCCGTTCTTCGCGATCGCCGCTTCTTCTTCGGGCTTCAGCGGCGGGTCGCTCGCACCGAAGTCGACCGTCTTGCTCTCCAGCGAAGTGATGCCGGCGCCTGAGCCGACGGCCTGGTAGTTGAGCGTGAAGCCGGATATCTGGACCCCCACTGCTGATAAACGGGCGCGGCGAAGGTCGAACCGGCGCCGGAAAGCGGCGAGGACGTGCTCGAAGACGTAGTCCCCGAACGACTGCTGCTGCCGCAGGCGGCGACGGCGAGACTCAGGGTTAGACAGGCGACGACACAGATGCAGCTCGTTTGCTCACTGGTCTCCCCCTGTGGGTGGATGCGGGTGGAAGCCGGTCGGCTCCCACGGCGTGGCGGCAAGTGTGCTCAGCGCGCGGTGGCTCGGTGTGAACGTTTTGTGAAGGCTGTGATTGCATGCGGTAACCAAAGCCGGGATGCGTGTGGATGAACGACCGGTCCGGGAGAGCGCGCTTGAGCTTGCTGCGCAGCTTGCTGACGTAGACGTCGACCGAGCGGTCGTGGGCGCGAAGACGGCCGCCCCAGACGCTCTCGTAGAGGTCGTCGCGGGAGATGATCGGCGCCCCGCCTACGTGCCATCGCGACGATCAGCGTCGAATTCGCGCACGGACATCGGGACGGCGGCGCCGGACGCGAGCACGAAACCCTCTGCTGGTCGTATCTCCAGCTCGCCGACGTAGATCGTCCCTCCACGGCAATGTCGGTTGACCCCGGCAAGACCGTTGAAATTTCGCAGCGTGAGCGCCCGCGGTGGTTGCGGACTCGTGACCGTGGAGTAAATAGCCTGTGAAGCGAGTCACGGTCGTCGAGCGGATCGCAATAGGCTGCGCGCCATGTCCCGCTTCGGCCGCGCGACGGACGTCGAGCTGATGGAACTCCTCGGAGAGGCCGGCCGCAACCTGCAGCGATGAGGGTTGCTCCTCCGCGATCTGCTCGCCGATTACCCCGAGCACGCCGCACTCGCTCAGGAGCTCAAGCTCTGTGAGCAGGAGGGCGACCGGATCACACACGACATCATCCACCGCCTTGCGGTGCGCGGCCGCGTGCGTGCACCGTTCGACGCCAACGACGGACATGCCCTGGCGACCGCGCTGGACGACGTCGTGGACTACGTCGAGCAGGTCGCGGCGCAGCTCGACCTCTACTCGGTTGAGGCGCCGATGGAGCAGGCGATCGAGTTCAGCGACGTGCTCGTCGGCGCCGGCGAACAGATCGCGGCGGCGCTGCGCTGCCTGCGCATGGGAAGCGACCTCTCGCCCCACCTCGTGGAGATCCACCGCCTCGAGAACGAGGGCGACAGGATCCAGCGCGACGCCGTGGCGTCCCTCTTCGCCGGCGGCATCGACCCGATGGTCGTGATCCGCTGGAAGGACATCTTCGAGTCGCTCGAGGCCGCCGTCGACGCCTGCGAGACCGTGGCCCACGTTCTCGAGGGAATCACGTTGCGTCAGCGCGCCGGCGCGCGCTGAACTCAGCCGGCATTGGCCGGCGCCTGCGCGCCGAGCGTCGCGCCCTTCGCAGAGCTGCCCGCCGGGAAGACCTGGAAACGCGCGTGCTGGCCGGGCGCAAGACTCTGCACCAGCGCGGTGCCCGCGGCGACGACCGTCGAGCTGTGCTTGGCGAACGCGTAGACGGAGAGCGAGTGTTGCGTGACAGTGCCGGTGTTGGTCACGGTGCCGGCGAGCACTTCGCTGCCGCTTTCGCTTTCCAGGTGGACGGCCGAGACTGCCATTTCAGGGCGTTCCGAGGGTTTTCCTTCGCCAACGACCGCCTTGACGGATTCCGGTGTCCCTTCGAACATGACCTGGTTGTCGACCCACGTCAGCGTGTTGTGCGCCGGGATCACCGGGACCGCGGTCTGTGCCGCGGCGAGCCCCGGCGTGACGTTCGTGTAGAGGCTCTGGCCGCCGGGGCCCTTGACGACGAACTGGATCGGCATGCCGCCCATCCCTTCGTTCGATTCGTTGCGCAGCACGATCGCGACGGCGTCGCTTTCGCTTCCGTGCAGCGCACTCGTCGACGATCACGTGGATGAACTTGCTGGGCGTCGCGATCTTGACGGCCTGTTCGGTGGGGCCGGTGACGAGCGGGTGCCTTGGCGCGCGCTTCCTTTTCGAGCTCGGCGTTCTTTTCCTGGCTTGACTCGCAGCCGGCAAGCGCGAGCGCTGCCAGCGCGAGCGCGAGCCACCTCACCCGAACGCTCCGCCTATGTAGTCGCGTGTGCGCTCCTGCGGTGGGCCGGTCGAAAACCTGTTCGGCGGGGCCGTACTCGACGAGCTCGCCGAGGTGCATGAAGGCGACTTCGTCGGCGACGCGGAATGCCTGCTGGAGGTTGTGCGTGACGATCACGACCGCGACGCTCTCGCGCAGCGAGACGATCAGCTCCTCGATCGTCGCGGTCGAGATCGGGTCGAGCGCGGAGCACGGCTCGTCGAGCAGCAGAACCTCGGGCTGCGCCGCGAGCGCGCGGGCGATGCAAAGCCGCTGCTGCTGGCCACCGGAGAGGCGCAGTGCGGAGCGGCCGAAGTCGTCCTTGACCTCGTCCCAAAGACCCGCGCGGCGCAGAGCGTCCTCGACCTCACGCTCAAGCTCCGGGGTCCGCGAGCGGCGCCGCACGCCGCGCTTGGGGCGCTGCTCGGCGATCGCGTACGCGACGTTGTCGAAGATCGACATCGGGAAGGGGTTTGGCTGCTGGAAGACCATCGAGACGAGGCGGCGCAGCGCGTTCACCTCGAGCTCGTAGATGTCGCGGCTGTCGAGCGTGACGCGCCGGCGCGCGCCGCACCGGCCGTGATCTCGGTGAGCCGGTTCATGGAGCGAAGGAGCGTCGTCTTGCCCGAGCCGGAGGCGCCGATCAGCGCGAGCACGGAGCCCGCGCGGACGCGCAACGAGACGTCGCGCACAACCCAGTTCTCGCCGTATGCGAGCCACACGGATTCCAGGCGCATCCGCTCGCGTGATGGGCGCGGGCTTTCGTGGCAGCTTGCGAAGCGCGGCGGAGCCGCTCGGACGGCGGCCGCGTCTCCCTGTGGACGCGGCGGCGCGATCGTCGGCGTCTGGTCGACGTGATGCGCCTGACGGGTGGCGGCATCAGCGGGTCCACGGGAGCCTCCATCTGCGTCGTCGGCGCCGCTGCGCCGACGCTCGAGGCGCCGGTCAGCCGCGTGACGGTCGCGTTCAGCAGCAGCACGATTACGAGCAGCACGAAGGCCGCGGCGTAGGCCTTTTGGTTGGAGTTCCCTTCGCCCGCCGGCGAGTTCGAGTAGACGTAGCTCGTCAGCGTCGATCCGGTGCCGCGCAGGAACCCGATGACCGGGGTGCCGTTCACCGGTTCATCCTTGAGCGTTGCGCCGAGCAGCACCGTGATGATCGCCGTATCGCCGATGATTCGGCCCATGCCGAGCACGATGCCGCTCGCAACGCTCGGACGAATCGACGGCAGGAGCACGCTACGGATCGTCGTCGAGCGCGTCTTGCCGAGCGCAAATGAGGCCTCGCGCACACGCGGCGGCAGCTGCAGCAGCGCCTCCCTAGTCGACGCCACGACCAGCGGCAGCGCGAGCGCCGACATCACGATGCCGGCGACGAAGAAGGACTGGCCCAACGCGCCCGCCGAGCCTTCGGCGGCCTGCGTCGAGAGGAACTCGAGAAAGCCCTTCGAGAACACCGCGAGGCCGAAGATCGCGAGCACGATGCTCGGCGCCCCGGCGAGCATCTCAATCGCCGATTCGACAATGCGCGCCAGTGCCGCGGGACGCCGGTACTCGGTGAGCCAGGCGGCGATGCCTACACCGACCGGCGCCGCGATCGAGATGCCGATCAGCGTCACGACGAACGTGCCGACGATGGCGCTGGAGAAGCCGCCGCTGTGCGCCTGGTTGGTGGACGGCGCGGGCGGTTCGAAGAAGAGGCTCGGTTTGAGGTAGGAGACGCCTTTGACGAACATGTACAGGACGATCGCGAGTGCGATCAGGCAAAGTCCGATCCCGACGACCCAGCAGAATCCGAAAGCGAGCCGGTCGATGAGCGGCCAGGATTTCGTGCCTTCTCGCGGCGGCGTGATCCGCGCCGGCGGAGTCCCGGTGGCTGGGACGGTCCCCATCAGGCGAGCCCGAACTTTTTCATCGGCTGCTTCGCCGCCCAGCCAGCGAGCGAGAAGAAGGCGGCCGATACCAGGAGGACGGCGCCGATCGCGTAGAGCGTGTGCGAGACCGCTCCGAACGTGATGCTCCCCGATTCCTCGAAGATCGTCGCGGCGAGCGGCCGGACAGGCTCGAACAGCATCGTCACGCCATCGAGCGGATTAGGCGCGAAGCCGCGGCTACCGCCGACCATGCCGAGCATCACCGCCTCGCCGAGCGCGCGGGCCGTCGCGAGCACAGTCGCCGCGGCGATCGCCGGCCACGCGGTTCGCAGCGATACGCGCCAGATCGTCCGCCAGCGGTTCACGCCGAGCGCCGCGGAGCCTTCGCGCCAGGACGGCGGCACCGCGGCAAAGGCGTTGGCGCTGATCGAGACCATGATCGGCAGGATCATCACGGTCAGGATCAGCGTCGCGTTGAGCAGGCACGCTCCGTTGAGCTGAACGACAAGCTGCACCGATTTGCGCCGTTCTTCGCTGATCAGGTTTTCGTTGATCCACGGTGCGATCGCGAGGATCCCTATGAGCCCGTAGATCACCGAAGGCACGGCGGCGAGCAGGCGGATGACGGGATCCAGGACGCGCCGCACGGCGGCCGGTGCGAACTCAGTCAGGAAGATCGCGGCGAAGGTCGAGACGACGAGCGCGATCGCGACGGCGAAGAACGTCGTCAGGACCGTGCCCCAGAGCAGCGGCCAGGCGCTGAAGTAGAGCAGTCCGTGGCCCGACAGCGGCGTGCCGGCGGTCATTGCGCGGATCTGCGCGTCCGGTTCGCCGGCGTTGCCGAACCACGAAAGGCCGTTGTAGGAGAAGGACGGCCAAGCGTTCACGAAGACGCTGATCGTCATGCCGACGATCAGCGCAAGTACCGCAACGGCAAGCGCACCGAGCGTTAGCTCGGTGCGCTTTTCCATCCTGCCAGCGCGGCTGCCGGCGCGGCGCGTCACGCCGCCCGGCACCGCCTCAGTGGATTGCGATCCATTCCGAGTTGATGATGTCTTTGGTGATCCTGTTGCCGCTGGTCACCCAACGCAGGAAGCGCAGGGTTTCGCCCTTCGGCTTGCCCTTCGTAACCATCCAGAAGTTACGCACGCCTGCGTAGAGGCCGGCGCGAGCGTTGTGCAGCGTGCAGCCGACGCCCTGGTAGGGCACGGGGTGCACGCCGTGCGTGAATGCGTGCGAGACGAACCCGATCGCACCTTCGGTGCCGGCAACATTCGACCTCTCAAGGCCGTTTGAGTTCTCGGCTGAAGCGCGGTGCGTGACTTCCGTCGTTTCGGGATTGCGGAAGAAGATGTGCTGGAAGGCGTCCTGGGTACCCGAGGAGCCGTTGCGGTCGAAGACCGAGATGACCTTGCCTTTCAGCGGGCTGCCCGGCACCTGAGACCAGTTCGTGTAGGCGCCGGTGAAGATGCGTTCGACGGTCTGTTGTGAGAGGTCGGGCACCGCGTTCCTGTCATTCGTGATGACGCACACGGCGTCTTTCGCAATCTTCGTCCACGTGAGTTTTACGCCAAGCGATTCGTCGGATTTCTGTGGGTTGCGCGAGACGTCGCCGATGTTGATCTTCCCTTTCGCAACCTCCGTCAGGCCGCAGTCGGACTCGCAGCCCCGCACGACCGGCTTGGGGTGGTGCGTGTGCGTGTGGTAGGCCGCCGCGAGTTTTTCGGCCAGCGGCTGCACCGACGTTGAGCCACCGATTTGCAGCGGCCGGGCAAATGCCAGGGCCGGCACCGCGAGCACCGCGAAGCTGGCAAGGCAGATGGCAAGTGTTCTTTTTGAGCGCACGCTGCTAGCTCCTTCTGTTGTGTGTTTGAGGTCAGAGCGCTCATTGGGGGCGCTCGCCCTCGCCATCAGGTGAGGCCCGCTTTTGTTGCACTCGCGACTACTCGCGACTCGCAAGTACGCGATCTCGACACAGAGCCTGTCGGTCCACGCGTGCCCATTTGTTTCGGTCTTGTGAAGCGGCGGTGCCGCGGCCAGACGGCTAGGCGTGTGACCTGTTGCGTTCCCGTGAACAGGGATTGAAAAGCCGAGATACGTCTGTGAGATTCCCAGTCGGTGCCAGGGATGGCCCTCGCGCCGGTCGTTCAGGGTCGACCCGCACCGCCGACTTCGGAGGCGCAATTGTCACCTGTGAAAAAGCTTCACACAACCGCTTCTTGCGACCCCTGCAACTGCAACGACGCTGCAAAACCGCTGCTAGAAGTCGGGCCTCGGTCGAACGCGGCGTAGTGAGACGAGAGAGAGCTAGATGAGTTCAAACGCCGACGGCGCCCAGCCTCAGGAGAGCGATGGTCGCCAAGACGGCGCGAAGCCCGGTCCGCCGCCGGCATCGTCAGCCAAAGTCCGTTCGGGCCTTGCGCAGCGGCGCAATCCAGTCCTCGTTCGCGCCGGAGAAGCGTTCGCGCGTCTGCGTCACCTCGTCCTGCGCGACACGCTCTCGACCTTCTTGCTGTGCGCATCGATCGCGCTGGCGATCACGTTCGCACTGCTTCTCGGCTCGATCAAGCCGAAGGCGCCAGGCACGGAGGTGCCGCTCACGACGGTCCAGTCGCTCGCCAAGCACCACGACCTGGCGAGCGCGACGCTGCTCGACCCGGACAACCGGGTCGCGGTGACGACGGGCAGCTCGCTCGGCGGCAAGATCCCGTCCGAAGAAGCGGTCCGCCCGGACACCAAACTCTGGGCCTCCTACCCGTCCTCGGGTGCTCTCACTCAGCAGCTGATCCGCGAACTGTCGGCCGGTGGCACACCCGTGACCATCGAACAGGAACCAGGCAAGGCGGCGCGCGCGATCATCGTCCAGTTCCTGATCCCGATCTTGCTGCTGGTCTGTCTCTTCTCGCTCTTCATGCGCTCGGGAACCGAAGGCGCGGCCGGTGGCCTCGCATCCTTCTCCGAGTCCGGGGCCAAGGGGCGCAAGAAAGGCAAGGGGACGCGGGACCGCATCACGTTCGCCGACGTCGCGGGCGCGGGCGAGGCCGTGGCCGAGCTACGGGAGATCCGCGACTACCTCTCCGAACCGGGGAAGTATCTGTCGGTCGGCGCCGCCGCGCCGAAGGGCGTGCTTCTCGTCGGTCCCCCGGGTACCGGCAAGACGCTGCTCGCGAAGGCCGTCGCCGGCGAAGCTGATGCGGCCTTCTTCTCGGTCTCCGGCTCGGACTTCGTCGAGTCGCTCGTCGGGGTCGGCGCGGCACGCGTGCGCGACCTCTTCCGAAAGGCCCGCAAGGCGGCGCCCGCGATCATCTTCATCGACGAGCTTGACGCCGCCGGACGAAAGCGCGGCGCCGGCATCGGGCAGGGCAACGACGAGCGCGAGCAGACCCTCAACCAGATCCTCGTCGAGATGGACGGTTTCGGCGGCGACGGCGGACTCGTCGTGATGGGCGCGACGAACCGCCCGGACATTCTCGACCCCGCGCTGCTGCGGCCCGGGCGCTTCGACCGCCAGGTCGTCGTCGACGTTCCTGACGTGCACGGGCGCCTTGAGATCCTGCGCCTCCACGGCTCCAAGCGGCCGCTCGGGGCGGACGCGTCGCTGGAAGAGGTCGCGCGCCAGACGCCCGGCTTCAGCGGCGCCGAGCTCGGCAACGTGATCAACGAGGCCGCGCTCCTGAGCGTCCGCGAGGGTCGCGCCGAGATCGACCAGAAGACTCTCGAGGAGGCCATCGACCGCGTCGTCGCGGGCCCCGCCAAGAAGCACATCCTCACCGAACAGGAGCGCTGGATGATCGCGATCCACGAGTCCGCGCACGCGGTCGTGACAGAGGCGCTCGGGCACGCCAGCTCGACGCGCAAGCTGTCGATCGTCGCGCGCGGCCGGTCGCTTGGCGCCGCCGCCCACATGCTCACGGACCGCGACCAGAAGATCAACACCGAGGCCGACCTGAGCAGCCAGCTGATCGTGATCACGTCCGGACTGGCCGGCGAACGGATTGCGTTCGGCCAGAGCTCCACCAGCGTCAACGACGACCTCCACGCCGCGACGACGCTCGCGCGCTCGATGGTCACGTCGTTCGGAATGTCGCCTGCGCTCGGGCTGGTGACGATCGGCGAGCAGGGCGGCGAGATCTTCCTCGGCGCCTCGCTTCAGGACCTCGGCTCCGTCGGGCCTGAGACGCTCAACGTGATCGACGGCGAGATCGAGCGGCTCGTCGGCGACGCGGAGGCTCGCGCCGAGGTCG
Source organism: uncultured Solirubrobacterales bacterium (assembly GCA_963764325.1). Taxonomy (GTDB): domain Bacteria; phylum Actinomycetota; class Thermoleophilia; order Solirubrobacterales; family Solirubrobacteraceae; genus Palsa-744. The sequence continues at coordinate 158,630 of CAVXSE010000001.1, forward strand.
TCCTCGAGCGCAACTGGAGTGCTGTTGAGGAGACCGCGACGGCCCTGCTCGAGCAGGAGACGCTCTCCGGCGTGGCGCTCGACGCGGTGCTCTCGACGGTCAAGCCGATGACGCTCGATGAACTGCGTGACGTGCGCCGCCCGAGCCCCAACGGCGTGCGCACCCCGAAGAGCCCGCAATGAGACGCCGTCTTCCCTCGCCCGCGATGCTCGTGGCGATCATCGCTCTGGTCCTGTCGCTGACGGGAGCGGCCGACGCCGCGCGCAACGCCGTCCTCGCGGCGGTGGCCGGCCACCCCGTCAGCTCCAAGCCGCTCGCGGACGGCATCCTCGTCCTCGGCCGGAACCGCAAGTTCCCGGCGACCGCGATACCGACCGTCGGCAACTCGCTGCGCGTCGACGGCAAGAGCGCCGAACAGCTCGCGGGAAGCTGCCCCCCCGACACGGCCGACATCGGCACCTGGTGCCTTGAATCGGCGCCGTTCTCGCTCAGCAACGCCGAAAAGGGACACAACAACTTCATCTTCGCGACCAAGACCTGCGAGCGCGAAGGCGGATACCTGCCGAGCGCCGCGCAGCTGCTCGGTGCCGCGGAAATCGTCAGGCTCGAGTCGGTCATAAACGACCACGAAGACACGGCCACGATCGACACGAACCCGAAGTACGGGCTCAAAGACGAACGCGAGATGAGCTCGACTCTGGTGACGACCGAACCCGGCTCGGCGGCCGCCGGCTTCGAGGGAGTCACCGAAGGCGCGACCGGGGATCCCGGTCAGGGGCAGGGGACTCCCGTCCCGCTGCCTGCCAACCCCCTGCCGGAATCGCTGCAGTACGTCGACGTCTACAGCAACTTCACCAAAGGCGGCTTCGCGGGATCCCAGCCGGTGTCCGAACCGCAGAACTTTCGCTGCGCCTACAACCTGTCGCAGGGCGCCCAGCTCAAAAACAGTGAATGACCTGCGTGGCGGCCTTGCGCGCACAGCGACACCGGCCACGGCCGCGGCCGACGCGCACCCCGCTTAGCCGCGACCTGCGCCGCCTCGCCGGGGCGCTTGTGCTCGCCCTCGCATGCGGCTTCAACGCTGCGCCGATGGCCAGCGCGCAGATCCTGCCGGCGGTGACGCTCGACGGGCCGAGCGCCGCGATCGCGGGCTTCGGTGGCGTCGCGATGGCCGAAGACGGAACCGGCGGCGTCGTGTACCTGAAGAAGGTCGAAGGCATCGCGCACGTCTTCGTGTCCCAGTACGCCGAAGGCAAATGGGGCATGCCGATCCGCGTCGACGGCGAAGACAAATACGCGGCGAGCTGGCCGCGAATCGGTGCGGCCGAAGGCGGCCGGCTCATCGTCACGTGGGCGACGCCGTACGCGACGGAAAACAACAAGCCGGTCGACGAGATGCTCGGCGCGACGATGGGTCCCGGCGCGAGCGGCTTCGGACCCGCATACGTGATCGACTCGAACATCGGTACCGGCGTGGGTACCAACCCCGACCTCTCCGTGAGCTCTACGGGTTACGCAGACCTCGTCTACCGCGTGGTCGAAGGCGAATCCAGCTCGGGAAGCCGCGTCGACATCCTGCGACCAGGTGACGTGGTCATGTCGGTCCGTGTTGCGCACTACACCGGCGCGCGCTGGACCTACCTCGGCACTGTCAACCGCGATACCGCGCTCTCGATGCGCCCTCCGACGGCGGAAAACGCGCCGCAGATCGTCGTCAACCAGTGGGGCAACGCGATCGTCGTCTGGCAGGAGCCCGAAATCACCGGCCAGGCGCTGATCTGGGCGCGCCGGATCTTCGGTGAGTCCGTGAGCTACGTGATGCAGGTGTCGCCGACCAAGTACGACCACGCGGTGCTCAACGGCGACGACGACGCTCCGGCCGTCGCCTATAGCCGGCTCAGCCAGGCGGTAGTCGCCTACCGCCAAACCGTCGGTGCCGGCTCGCCGTTCGAAGGCCCCCGGATATTCACGAACACCCTTCCCGACGGCGAAAACGAAGAAAAGACCGGGACCAAGTTCGAGGGTGCCGAACTCGCCAGCAACAACGTCACGGGGGGCTTCGGCGCCGCGGTCGGTTCACCGTCGGTCGATCTCGACGAAAACAACGAATACCGACTCTTCTACGACGCGAACGGCGTTCCGGCCCAATTCGCCGGCACCGAATTCGGCTCGCCCGAAGAACAGGCGCTGCAGCCGGCCGTTGCCGGCAGCGAACACGCCGGCGTCGCCGTCATCAACGCTGAAGGCGGGGGCTTCTCGGCATGGCCGTCGAGCGAAACGCTCGGTCGGCCGTCCGTCGCGATACACGAGGAATACCCCGGCGAAGGCGTCCAGAACGGCCTCGTCGGCGGTGGTGGCGGGGGCGAAATTGCGAACCTCGCGGTCGGCCGATCGGGCCTCGGCGATGGCATCGTCGCGTTCCGTCAGGGGCCGCTTGGAGACGCCGCGATCGTCGCCTCGGTCGTGACCGCGCCACCCGGCCAATTCGTCATCTCAGCGCCGCCCAAGTGGGTAAGGCCATCCGAAGCGACCGTCTCCTGGGAGCCCGCGCCGAGTGCCGACGGACCCGTCACCTACTCCGTCTTCCTCGACGGCCACGAAGTACCTACGCCGCCGCACGCTCTCAGCCTCACCCTGAACCCCGAACTGCTCGCCCCCGGCGTGCACCACGTGCAGGTGCGGGCGACCGATCGCTACGGCGAACGGCACTTTTCGCCGCCCGTCGAACTTCAGATCGGCGGTCCACCGCAGATCACCGTCACGCACCGCGGCGCGAAGGTCCACGTCGCGATAACGGACCGCATGGACAACAGCCCGCCCGGGCTGCGCCACTCAAGCGTTCACATCGCGTTCGGCGACGGGCACCGCGCGGCGGCGCACGCCGAGGCCGTACACCGCTACGCGCGACGCGGCCTGTATTGGGTGACGGCGAGCGCGACGAGCTCGCTCGGCATCACGACACACGTCCGCGTCCCGGTGCGCGTGCAATGAGGCGCCTATTTCTCGCGGCGGTACTCGGGGGCGCGCTCGCGACGCTGCACGTCGCGCCCGCGCTCGCGGACTCAATCGGCGTGTTCGGTCCGATCGAACTGGTCTCGAGCGGCGCCCTCGCCGAAGGCCAGCAGCCGCAGCAATCCGACTACGCCAACGAGCCGGCGATCTCGGGCGACGGGCATTACGTCGCGATGCACGGATCGTTCGCCGGCGTCAGCGGGGTGTGGCGCCGCGACATCTCCAGCGGCTCGGTCGAACTCGTCGCCCCCGGCGACGCGACGCTCCCGTCGATCAGCGAAGAAGGCCGCTACATCTCCTTCACCACGACGCGGCGGCTGGTGCCGGGCGACACCAACAGCGGCCCCGACGTCTACGTCCGCGACATGGACAAGGCGTACGCCGAAAGCTGCACGCCGCCGATGGTCAGCGCCGAAACGTGCCCCTACCGGCTTGTCTCCGCGGTCAGCGGAAGCGAACAGGCGATCAGTTACGAACCGGAAGAAGCACTGACCGGCGAAGCGCTCAAAACCTTCGAAGCGGAAAACGGGTCGATCGCGGTCGGCCGCTCGGCGATGAGCGCAAGTGGCAGATACGTGGTCTTCGAGACGACTGCCGAGTCCGATCTCGCAGGCGCCCACACGCCCGCGATGCAGATCGCCGTTCGCGACCTCCAGACCCAGACAACGGAACTCGTCACGGCGGATTCCAACCCCGAAACCGGCGAACCGATCACCACCGGCTCCGGCGCCTCGCTCCGCGACCTGCCCGTGCCGATCCTCGAGAACCACGGTGCCGAACGCTTCGGTGCCGTCTTCCCCGGCGGAGTTCGCGCGCCGCGGTTCGCCGTCCTGAGCGAACTGAGCGAGACGGCGCCGGAGGGCGCGTCTACGTTCGGCGCTGCGATCAGCGCCGACGGGAACGCCGTCGCGTGGCTCGGGCAGGACGTCGCCGAGCAGACAAAGGTCCTGGCCGGCGAACGCTCAGGACTGCTCCACACCGAACCGGAATACAGCGAACCGCTGTGGCGCGAACTGCACAGCCCGACGGCGCCGATCCGCCGCATCGCAGGCACGGCGCAGCCCGAAGCGACGAAATGTGAGGAAACCGGCGAGACGAAAGTCACGCTCCCGGCGACGCTCAAAGACCCCTGCCAGGGCCCGTTCGCCAAGGAAAGCGAAGCCTCGTCCGGGGGGCTCTTCTCGTTGCAACCCGACACGCTCGATGCCCTTCCTCGCCTCAGCGCGAACGGCATGACCGCCGTCTTCGTTGCGAATGCGCCCTACTTGGAAGGGGGCGGCGAATTCGGCTCCGCCTACGGCTCCACGGACGACCTCTATGTCGCGAGCATGCAGAGCTCGCTGACGCGCGTCCAGGCCGTCACGCAGCTCACCGAGGTCGCGTCGGCCAACGCAACGGACCTGCTGCTCGATGCGCCGATCACGGATTACACGATCTCGCCGGCGGGCGAGAAAGTCGCCTTCACCACCGTGCGCGGCGTGTTTCCGCTCCAGTCTCTGTCGTTCGTCAGCCCGCCGCTCGCAATCGAAGGCGAGAGCGAGCTCTATGTCATCGATCTGCAGAACGGAACCCTGACGCGTCTCACGCACGGAGTCGGCGGCGAAGAAGAACCGTCCTCGCAGCCGCACAAGGAAGAGGGCGGTGGTTCGGAGGACACCTACGAAGGAGCCGACGGCACCTTCGCCCCGTCGTTCAGCGCCAACGGCGAGACGCTGGCGTTCTCGTCGACCGCAAACAACCTCGTCTACGACGATGGCAACACGCCGCCCGAAGGCGTTGTGCAGGCCGGGGGCGGCGCCGACGCGTTCGTAATCAACCAGATCCCGTTCACGCCCGAACCGCCGCACGAGGAAATCTCGCCGCCGCCGCCAAACGCCGCGCCAAACGCCTACTGGGCGATCTATGCGACGGCTGAAAGCGCGCCGGGGGGAGCCACGCTCAAGGTCGTTGTTCCGGGTGCCGGCGAGGTCACGGCGACCGGTCGCGCTCCCGCGCTGGGTACCGCTCCCGCCACCAGCGCCTCCGCGGTCGCCGCCGGCGCCGGCACCGTCGCGCTTCACCTACAGCTCGCTGCGGGCTACGTTCGCGCCGCCCACGGCAAGCCCGTCACGGTGTCGGTGCGCGTCGGCTTCAGCGCCTCTGGACACAAGCCGCTCGCGCAGGAGCTCTCCGTCACCCTGCGTCCGCCAGCAAGCTCGGCCGCTAGCCGGCGCCACGTAAAGCGCCACCGGCGGCGGCGACGCAGGAGGAGACGATGAAGCGCACCGCCGCCGCTGCGATCGTCGCCGTGACGCTTCTCACGCTCGTCTGCACGGGATCGGCGTTCGCGAGCTCGGCGCAGTGGCGCCTTGAACAGCCGCTTCCACCGGCCGCGCCGAATGGCCAGAAATCCGAGGTGCCAATCGGCCTCGGCAAAGTCGGCGACATCGAGTTCTGGGCGCCTAACCGCGGCCTGCTGATAACCGAAGGCAACCCGCCAACGATCCCCGCGGGCCTCTGGGCCTACAACGGCGTCGAATGGCACGAGCTCGCGACGGTTTGCGGCGCAACCAACGGGCGCATCGCGTGGGCCGGACCCGAAGAATTCTGGACCGTCGCGAACGGCCGGCGCGGCCAGGCCGTCAGCGACACCGACCAGGCGCCGCCGCTGGAAGACAACACGCTGTGCCACTTCAGCGGCGGCAAGGTCGTCACCTCGTATGCCAAGCCGGCATTTGAAGCGGCCTCCTACCAGGCGATGGCGGCCGCCGCTTGCTTCGGTCCGACCGATTGCTGGTTCGGCGGTGCCGAACTACCGGAGCCGCAGATCGGCGCCTTCCAGCTGCACTGGAACGGCCAGTCCCTGAACGAGGAAGCGGACCCGCAGGGCTACCCCATCGAAAGCATGAAGCTCTTCGGCGAAGAAATCTACGAGGGCGTCCACATCGGACGCAGCTACGAGCCCCCGCGGCCGGCCGAAGAAAACCGGCTCGGCGAACCGGAATCACCGACCGAACCGTCAGACCTTCACGTCATCAACCGCGAAGGCATCGAACCGACGTTCCTGCGCCTCACGTCACCGTCGATCCCGGTCTACACCGACCAGTCCGAACCGTCGTGGGCGCTCGGCACGCTGAACCTCGGCACCGACGAAGCCTCGCTTTGGGGCGCCGCGAACCCGCTGCCCTACGCGGAATTCCCGGAAGAATCCGATGCCCACGGTGGCCAGGTCACGATCGTCCGCTACGACGAAGGCACCTGGCAGCAGGTACTGGGCGCAGAACATCCCTCCAACCCGCTGACTCCGTACGTCGCGCCCGCGGGTCACGGACAGACGTCCGCGGAAAAGGAAGCCGAAGCGGCCGATCAGCGGGTTGCCGCGATCGCACCCGAACCGTCGAGCGAAGACGCGTGGCTCGCGCTCGGCTCGCCGCAGGAAGCGCGTGCTCCGGTCCCATCGGCGAAGGTCGCACGCATCTCGCCGTCGGGCGCGATCGAATCCGAGTCGACGCTGCCGTCCGAACAGGAACGCGCTGACGGCGGCGGCCCGAAGGGGCAGGCGGCACACGTGATCTGCCCGGCAGCCGAAGACTGCTGGCTCGTGACCACGCGCGGCTGGCTTTACCACTACGCGAACTCTTCGACGCGCACGCTCGAACGCGACACGTCGCCCGCCTTCTCGAGCCTGATCACCGAACGCCCGCCCGACGAAGGCGTGCCGCAGGTGAACGCTCAGGAATACCAGCCGGAAGAAACGATCGTTGAACCAACAAAGAAGAAGCCCCCTCCCGGAAACGGAGAACCACGCCGCAGGGTTGCGCTCGTCAGCCACGTTCATTCGCGGCTTGTCCACGGCTCGACCCTCGAACTGCGGTTCCGCCTCGCAGTGAAGACCCGAATCCGCCTCGTCGCGCTGCGCCGCCACCGCGTTGTCGCCGCGACCCGCCGGTGCGTGCTGAAGCGGGGCGAGCGCCGTCTCCTACTGCGCCTGGACCCCAAGCGCTGGCCTTCGAAGATCGAACTGCAGACCCATCCGCTCGCGCCGGTGCCCACTGAACGCGTGCGCAAGAAACGGAGCAGCTCCGAAAGCGAAGTAACGACGTCGGGATTCGCGGACCGGCTGCTCGGCGGGGGCCGCGGAGCGCTCTGATGCGAGCGGGACGCCTGCGCCTCCGCCGCCTGCGCGCGGCCGCGATCGGCCTCGCCCTCCTGGCGACCGTCGTCGCCGCCGCGCTGCTCCTCGGTGGCAGCTCGGACGACGTCACGACCGCGGCCGCTCAATCGGCCGGCGGTGAAGTCGTCGCGCAGACCGACGACTCAGTTCCGGCGCGCAACGTGACGATGCTCGGCTCCTCGCCGGCCGAGGCGGAAGGCGAGACGTGGGGGATAGGGCAGGGCAACGCCGAAGGCTCGCAGGCCTGGCAGCTCGTCCGCTACACGTCGGCCGGCGGCTGGACGACGGCGCCGGCGCTGCAGAACGAACACGGCGAACCGATGAGCGGCTTCCAGCCGGCGGGGTCACCGGGACCGACCGGCGAACCGATCCACGACCTCGCGGGCTCGATCGCGGCCGGTGGGGCTGGTGCGCTGCTCGGTTTCGTCAGCGACAAATCGGCGCCCAACGGACAGCTTCGAATGGTCCTAGTGAGGCAACCGGGCGGCGCATTCCGCGAGACCCCCGAAGTGCCGACGGCGATGCTCAACACCGCGAACGAAAGCCTCTACAGCGAATACCGCGCACCGAACTTCACGGCGCTCGAAGAAGCCGGCGGCAAAGCGGGCGCTCTCCTCGCGCCGGTGCGCCTCGGCGGCGCCGGCCCCGAGGCCCACGTCCTGCACTGGAACGGAACCGCGTGGTCGAGCGAGCCGATCCGCCTGCCGCCCGAAGCCGAAAACGCCGGCTTCCGCGTCCTCTCACTCAGCGCGGCGTCGCCGTCCGACGCCTGGCTGCTCGCCCAGCTCTCCAGCCACGGCGACAAGGTCGCGCTTTTCCGTCGCATCACCGGCGGCAGCGAAGTCGAATGGAAGCCCATCCTCTTCGGGGGGCACGCGCTGCTGAAAATCCCTACGCAGAGCGGCGAAGAACCCCTCGCCGTATTCGGCGTCGGCTCGCCGCCGACGAACGCCGACTCCCTCCTGACGGCAACCAACGAAGGCGTCTGGATCGACGGCGAGCGCGGCGAAACACGGCACGAGGCGACGATGTACTTCCAGAGCGAAGGCAGCGGCGCCGCCGGCCACGTACTGGCAAGCTGGTGCACCGAGCGACCCGGCGAAACGCCGTGCACGCACGAACTGCCCGAATCGCTGCCGACAAGCGGTCCCTACCGGAGCTACGCGTGGCCGTCCACCGGCCCGTCCGAGCCGTACGGCAGCCGCGTCATCAGCGGCCTCATCGAAGGTGTCAGCCTCCGGCTCGAGGGATCAGAATTCCGTCAGCAACTCGCGCTCGGCAGCTCGACGCCGCCGAACGACGTCGGCGGCACGCACGGCGCGGCGTTCTCAAGCCCCGCCGAAGGCTGGCTCGGGAGCTTCACGCTCCCCGTCCACCTCACTGCGCACCCAGCGCCCGACCGCATCGAGGAGTACCCGGTCCCCTTCCGCAAGGCCCTGACGGCGATCGCCCCGGCACCAGGGCAGCCCGTCGGCTCGCTCAAGAGCGAAGCGCTCGCCGTCGGCGACGAAGGTGAGGTCGCGCGCTACAAGCCCGGTGCGGGCTGGACGCCGGAAAGCCTCTACGGCACCAACGCTTCGATCTCGAGGGCGCGCCTCCGGGCCGTCGCCTGGCCCAAGGCCTCGCGGGCCTACGCCGTGGGCGAATTCGGCCAGATGTGGATCTGGCGTGCGGAAACACGCCTCTGGGAACCGGACGCCGGTGCGCCTCCGAACTTCCGCGGCAACCTGATGGGCATCGCCTTCCAGCCCGGCGAACCGAGCCGCGGTTTCGCCGTCGGCCAGAACGGCGTTCTGCTGCGCTACGGGAAGGGCTGGGTGCAGCTGCCCGAATGCGCAAGCGAAGGCGAAATTGCCGAATGCATCCCCGCCCCGGCGGTAGGCGCGAGCTTCACGTCGATCGCATTCGCCGGCTCGCAGGCGATCGTCGCCTTCCGCAAGTTCCACCGCGAAACGGGCGGCACGGCGCCGTACTACAGCGGCGGCCTGCTGATCAACGACGGGTCCGGCTGGCAGATCGACAAGGGCGCCGCGGAAATCCTCGGCAAGTACGTGCCGTGGGCGGTGGGCGCGCTCGACGACGGCGGCGCTGCCGTCTCGGCGACGCTCGACGGGGGCACCCAGGGCGTGCCGGAGATCCTCGAGCGTGAATCGACGAGCGCCGCGTGGCAGCCGACGACTCAGCCGTACCCCGGCTACGAAGCGCCCGGCTCGCTCTCGCTGTTCCGTGAAGCCGGGAAGGTCAGAGTCATCACCGCCGGCGGCCTCCCGGAAACGAAACGCATCGACGAAGTCGAGGAGCCGCCGCCAGGGCTTTCCCGAAGCGCTGGTCCAGCCGTACCCAGTCGCGTCCGGCTACGTGATCCGCCAGACGTCGATCGGCTGGACCGACGAGGAGCACGATCGCAACGAAATCGCGCAGCCCGACGCCGACTACGCGCGCTACGACATGGTCTACAACGGCGACCCCACGTCAGCTGTGCTGGTCGACGACCAAGGCGACGAAGGCTGGGCCGTCGGCGGGATCATCGACCCTGAAGGCGGCACCGGCGACACCGCCGATATCGGCCGCTACCCCGCTGAAGGGACGACGCCGCCGGGGGTCGGGACCTCCGCGATCAAGGACAACGCCCAGGACGCGACCCTCGCCATCGGCGGCGGCGGCGCGTGCAACGCTCCATGCGCACTGCGCGCCCAGGCCGGCATAGGGCCTGACACGTGGCTCGAGACGGCGCTCGACGTTGCCGCCCGGACGCGGGGGGTTCGCGCCTTTATCGACACCGGCCCGCGAGTGACGAGCGGCGCGACGTCCGGGCCGCCTTCCGGCCAAGCGCTGCTCGGCACCAACTATCCGCGCGAGCTCGGGAGCTACGCCGAACTCCTTCGTTCGACCGAACTCCCGACGTACGCTGTCGCGACGCCGCTCGAACTCGACGGCGAACAGAGCGAGTGCCCGATGAGGCAAGCGTTCGCGTCATTCCCTGCGCCGTTCGGCGAAACGGCCTCGCCCGAAGGGATCAAGTCGCTCGGCGGCTCGACGGAGTCCTGCGCCTCCGGTGCTGCCTCGTACTACGCGTTCGAAGCCTCGGCGAAGGCCGGTGACGCCGCGCACGCCGCCTCGACCGGTACCGCCGGCACGGTGCGCGTCCTCGTTCTCGACGACGCCCGCGCGAGCAACGTCAACGCCGCGCAGCTCGCCTGGGTCGGGCGGGAGCTCCAAGAGGCCAAGGCGGCCGGCGTGCCCGCGATCGCCGTCGGCAACGCCTACCTGCAGAAGCAGATCGCTGCCGGCGACAATGCCGCCGCGTCGCTCGCCCGCGACCTCGTCCAAGACGGAGCGTCCGCCTACTTCTTCGACGCCCAGGGCGAAAACATCACGATCCCGCTTCGCTCGGGCCGCGAATCGATCCCCTCATTCGGCTCCGGAACGCTCGGCTACATGTCGAGGAACGCTTCGACCTCCGAAGAATTCCACGGCCACGCCGGGTTCCTGCTCGCGCAGATCGAAGTCGCTGAACGCGACACGCACACCAACCGGGCGCCCGTCAGCGTCCGCCTGATCCCGAACATCGGCGAACTCGCTCTCGAAGCAAAGGACGGCCTTCTCATCAGGCGAAGCCACGCCGCGATGTTCGGCGCGCTCGCCCGCCGCCCCCGCGCCGGCGGAGACGCGACAGGCCAGTCGACGCGCAGCGAAGCGGGCCAGTACATCCCGATCCCGGCGAACTGCGTCGGCGTGGCGTGCGCCGACGCGATCCTGCCCGAATACGAATTCACGTCGTCCAAGCCCGACGTCGGCACCTTCGTGAAGCCCAACCTCGAGAGCTCGGAATCGAACGCCGTGCTCCTCGGCGACGAAGAAAAGCCGATCGACGACTCGGCGTCGGGTCTCTTCTGCGCCTACAACCCCGGGACGACGACCGTGACGATAAGCAGCGGCGGGCTCTCGGCGTCTCAGGCGGTCACCGTTCAGGCCGGCAGCGTGCGCAAGCCGTGCGGGTCGACACCGGACAACGAACCTAACGAAGTCGGAATCGAAAAACCGAACCCCGGCGGGCCTGGTCCCGTAGAAAACGCGACGCCGCTGGCGCTCACGCTGCCCCCAGTGCCGCCGGTGCCGGCCGTCAAGGTCCCAGCTGTGCCATCGCCGTTCGTGCCGCTGCAAGCCATCCCGGCCGTCCCGCTGCACACGCTGTTGCCGCCGCCGCTGCCCGCCGCCGGCGAGCCGACACCACCGAGCGGAACTTCTCCCGTGACGCAGCCGGTCGCCCAGAACGAAGAAGAGGAGGAGGAGGCGACGGAGTCCGTGGGCAACCAGGCGACCGCCTACCACCCGGAGGATTACGAGCCCTCACCGGCGCTTCTCATCGGCCTGCTCGTCCTCGCGGCATTTGCCGGCGCCGGCGGAGCGCGGCGGCGCCGCGGACGCCGGCCGATCCGCGTCGCGCCCGCGACGATCAACGCGATGCGCAGCGAACGCCGCCTCGCGCGCCTCGAGCGACGCCGGAGCCGGAACCCGTGGTTGTGACCGGACTTCACAAATCCGGCGCATTTGCTCGCCGAATCACGATTCAATCCATGACGTTGCGGCCGCGCGCCACGTCTGAAGTGCGCGGGCGGGCAGTTCGCCGCGAGCAGCACGACGACCGACCCACGACGCCAGAAAAGGTGGCCCACCGATGAGCAGCCGTCCGCGCCCGTTCAAGGCTCTGTCAACAGTCGCCCTCGCCGTTTCGCTGCTCGCAATCGCGGGCACGAGCGCCGCGGCCGCCTCAACGGGATTCGGCGAACTCACGCGCTTCGGCGCCGAGGGCACCGGACCCGGCCAGCTCAGCGCCACCGCTTGCGACAGCGTCGGCCAGCTCGAAGCGACGGAAAAGTGCACGACCCTGCTGGGCGTCGATCCAGACGAAGAAAACAGCGTCTTCGTGCTCGACCAGCCCAAAGCGCAGGAAGAAACGGCGACCGAACTGATCCGCCACTTCAGGATCCAGAAGTTCACGCACAACGGCAAAGGCGAATACGAAGCCACGGCGAGCGTCGAATTCTCCGAGGCCGGTCCGCTGAATGAATCGCTGGAAGTGGAAGAACCGCCCGTCGAGGGAATCGCCGTCGACCCCAAAAACGGGCGGCTGTTCGTGCTCGTCTCCGACGCGCGGCCGGAAATCGAACTGAAAAACGGCGAAGAACTGTTAGCGGTCAACTACAACGACTGGGCAGCGGGCGAGCTTCTCGCCTTCTCGACTACATCGAAAGAAGGCACGCTCGAAACGGAGGGCAACGCGCCCGGGTCACCGGTACTTGTCGGCGAGAAAGAATTCAACACGCTCGCCAACAAAAAAGAAGGCAACCCGGAAGCGACGCTGCTCTCCCCCCGTGGGATCACAGTCGACCCGTACAAACACGAAGTGATCATTCTCGCCCACATCCGGACCGGCTCGCACACCGAAGCGCACGCCGAAGATGAATCCGGCGAACTGCCGCCCTTCAAACTAAAAGGCGGCCACGACCGTTACGTGCTCCAACGGATCAACGAGGAAACCGGTGCCTTCACCGAAAAATACGTCGAAGAAAGCGGCGTGCTGCTCGACCCGCCCACGAAAGAAGCCCAGCCCGATTCGCCCGTCGTTGCCGGAACCGAAGCTGAACCCCACGTGTACGTGAACTTCGAGGGACTCGTCGAAATCCCGTACACCTTCTCGGCAGCCGAAAAAGCCAAACAGGTCTTTCGCGAAGACGTCGGATACGAATCGTCGTTCGGCGTCCCGGGATCATTCGCGCCGGGCGGGTCCATGTCAGCGTCCGAAGGGAAGATCTACACCGAAGCGCAGATCGTCACCGGCGAAGAAGCCGAATACGGCGGGATAGATGTGCGCTCGGGTCTCTCAGCTAACGTCGGCGAACCGCTCTTCTGGACCGGTGGTCAAACGCCAACGGCGAACGCAACGACGGACGAATGCGTCCTCGAGCCGGGCATCCCCGGTGGCACCGTCGGCATTCTCGGATCCCCGGTACTCGTAGCCGCGGGCGCCGGAGGCGACGTCTTCGCACTTGCCCCGGAATTCCTGGCGACGACGGCCGAACACCCCGCAATCGTCGAGTTCGGCCCGGAAGGGAAAGGGTGCCCGACCGGAAGCGCCAAGGAAGGAATCAAAGCATATTCCGCGGCTCAGAAACAGATCGCCGAAGGCACCGAACTGGAAGCGAACACCGAAGTCACGTTCAAGGTGCCGTTGACCAGCTCGGACGCCCGCGAAGTGGAATGGAAGATCACCGAAGGCGGCAAAACCGAAACCGTCACGACCACTCCCCACCCGGTCGCCGGCAAATTGTTCGAACCGAAAGGCGGCAAACAGGAATTCGAATGGGAATTCGAACCGATCCTGCACCCGCGTGAATACGTCGAACCGGAATTGAAGACGAAAGTGCTCTCCAAAGGGGAAGAAATGACCGTCGAAGCGGTCATCAAGAGCGACAACGGCGCCACCCCTGAAATCACCACGCAGTCTTTCGTTCTGCTGCGAGACAAACCGACCGTCGTCCTGGTTTACACGTCTCCCGTCATCAACGAGAAAGCTGACGAATTCAACGCGTCCAACTCGAAAAGCGGGAGCAAACTCCCGCTCTCCGAGTACGAATGGAACTTCGGCGACGGCACATCGGAAAAAATCTCCGGTGCTGCAGGCGCGAAAGTCACACACACCTTCACGAAAACCGGCACGTTCAACGTGACGCTTGTCGTGAAAGACTCCGCTGGCGACACGGGCGAAAAGACCGTCCAGGTCAAAGTCGAACCGGACGCCACCGAAATCAAAGAAAAAGAAGAACAGATAGCGATTGAAGAAGCAAGAAGGGAAAAAGAACGGCTCGAAAAAGAAGACTTCAAGCTCGCGCTTGGCGCCTCGCGTATAACGATGCAGCGGTCTGGTGCAATCAGCATCACGCTTCTGTGCGCTGGGACGAGCTCGTGTCCCGGCAGGTTCAGCCTCGCCACGAGCGGGAAGGTCGCGATCCCGCACAAGCACGGGAAGAGCGCTCTGAAGCTCGGCGGCGCGTCCTTCCAGATCGCGGCTCACGGATCGAAGAAGGTCACCCTGCGCCTCAGCAAGTCCGCGAAGCTGGCGCTGATTCACGACAAGAGCTTCAAGGTCCGGCTGTCGTACGAAGGCCACGACGAACTCAACGGGCCTCACAAGGGCGAATTCAAACTGACGCTGGTGCGCTAGGCACCGCCCGGGCGGCCGGCGGTTGCCTGAGCTGCTTGCGTCAGTTTGCCTTTTACATTGTGAAGACCCGGTAACAACTGGGCCCCACAATCGTAACCACCGGCAGCCCCCGCACGGTCACGATACGTCCCAGAGGACACGGTTCTCCTTGAAACGGTCTAACCACGGAGGTTGTTAGAGCATGGGTATCACCACCCGTCGGCTTGCGCCGGCGATCATTCTGGGTGCGCTCTCGAGCTTCGCATTCATTGTTCCCGCGTCGGCAAGCGCCGAAGTGAGCAAGCACTGCGTAGAAGGGGCAAACATCCATGGAGAAGGCTCCTCGCTTCAGGCTGAAGCCGAGGAAAAATGGGACCCGACGTTCAACACGTCAGCGGCCTCGACTGCCTGCGCCGGCAAAGAAGGTCAGGGCGAAGGCGGCAAACCGACGGTGAAATACACCAAGGAAGCCTCGTCGGTCGGCATGAAACGATGGGGCTTCGGCTCGAAAGGCAAAACGCGCGAAGACTCGACAACCCAGTTCGTGGGCACGGACCAGCCGCCGAACGCTGAACAGATCACGGAAATCGAGTCTGAAAACCCTGAAGGCGGACTACAGACGATCCCGGTCGTCGAGGAGTCCGTGGCTGTGATCGTCCACCTTCCGAAAGGCTGCACGGTGACGAGCACCGCCAAAGGCAACACGGGCCGTTTCGTTCTCGACTCGGAACAGCTGCAGGCCGTGTTCGCTGGTGAAATCACGAAGTGGAACGAACTCAAAGGCATCACCGGCGCCAAATCGAAGGCCGAAAACAAATGGACCGGTGAAGCATGCGGCGACACGATCAAAAGGACTGTCCGCGGTGACGGCTCGGGTACGACTTCGATCTTCAAGAAGTACCTGAACCTGATCAAAGAAGACCCGGCAGAATTCGGCGGCAAATCGTGGAAAGCGAGCGCCGAAGAAGTCGAAAACACGACGTGGCCGAACGAATCAGCCGACCCCGTCGTCAAGGGCAAATGCGGCGCGGGCGAAGCCTGCACCTCGTCCGGCGGAAAACTTGCCGAATGGGTCCAGGAGCACGAAGACTCGCTCGGTTACGCCGGCATTGCCGACTCGCGCAACAAACACATCGCGGGTACGGAAGAAGAACGCAGCAAAAACAGCCAGGAAGGCGCCCAGATCTTCTGGGTCGAGGCTCAGTACGGCGGCACGGCGAAATCGCCGAAGTTCACTGAACCGGCTCTCGTCACCGAAAGCGGCGAAGGCGCGTGGAACAGCGGCGTGAAAACGACCGCCAACTGCGCTGGCACGACGTTCTCGAACGGTGCGAGCAGCGCGAAGTTCCCGCCCGCTTCTACGGCCCTACCGTGGAACGAAGCGACGACGAAGCTGTCGGAGAAAACGTACGGCATCTGTGGCCTCAGCTACATCCTGGCGTACAAGCACTACCACCTGTACGAAGGGTTCGAAGAATCGAAGACCGACACGGTGTCGAACTTCGTGAAATTCGTGCTCGGCTCGGGTGCCGAAGAAGGCCAGACGGAGGTTGCTTCCAAAAGCGACTACATCCAGCTGCCGACTTCGAAATCGCCGAAAACCAACGTGCTCCTCATCGCCGAAAAAGGCGCGAAAGAAATCGGCTTCTAGTCGACTCTTTTGAGGCCGGCAGGTCCGGTCACGAGCATCAAGGTGAGGGTTCGGGCCCGCCTCTCTGAGGCGGGCCCTGCCCGTTAAGCAGCGCCCTCGTTACCGGATGGCGACACCACCGCCGACGCAGTCGAGAAGAATCGCCCGCATTGGCGAGCAGGCACGCCCCGCTACCTGCCACTTCCGAATGTGTCGGGTGCTTCAGCCGCGCGCGGGGCGCAGCTGAGCCGCAGCAGCTTCGGGAGCTTCGGCCGGCAGCATGCGCACCGCGCCATCGCCTCGCGCGGCGGCGCCACAGAGCGCCAAGACAAACACCACGCTCGTGGCCCAAAGCGACGCAGCAAATATCAAGACCAGCAGGATGGGATCACTTCTCCGGGGCGCTTGAGCGCTATCCGTGCGGCTCGTGTCCTTTTCCTTGCGCGCAAGCGTACTCCTTTGTGCGGATACACGCGAGCCTGAGAGCACTATTACTTGCGCAAGCTGCGACCTCGGGCTACCATCCGCAGAGGGCCAGGGAGTCCTCAAGAGGTGGGCCGGAGCGCAAGGCCAACGCGCCCGGAAATCTGAGGAACTTAGGCGAGCAGGGAGGCGCAGGGTCATGAGCATAGGATCAGGCAGCGACGCCGAGAACATTCTCGTCTGGGGCGCCACCGACACGGCGTCGCACCCCCACAAAGCGGGGCTTTGGGACGTGCGCGGACCGGCGGCCTCGGTGCGCCGTGACGCACTCTTCCGCCGCAGCCTCGTGGCCGCCGACCTGATCGCGTTCATCGCCGCGATCTTGCTCACCGTCGTGCTCGACGGCCGCGCACTCGCGATCGGCTGGGCCTGCCTGCTGGGCCTGCCGGTGATCATCGTCGTGGCCAAGGTCATCGGTCTCTACGACCGTGACGAGTCCCTGCTGCGCAAGACCACGCTCGACGAGGCACCGCGGCTCCTGCAACTCGCCGCGCTCGGCGCCGTGATGGTCTGGATCTCGGGCGGGCTGCTGATCAGCGAGGGCTTCAACCGACGCCAGGCAGCGATCCTGCTCGGACTCCTCGTACTCCTGCTTCTCATCATGCGAACACTGGCGCGGGCAGCCGCGCTTGCCGCGTCGCCGACGGAGCGCTGCCTTGTGATCGGTGACGAGCTAGCGGCCGAGACGATCAGGGCCAAGTTGAACGGGCTCAGTGGCGTAAAGGCCGAGGTCGTGGCGCGCGTCGACCTCGACAACGTCGCGCCGTGGACGAGCGAGACATTCTCCGAGCAGCGCCTCGGTGAGGTGCGCGACCTCGCCGCGAACCTTGACGTTCACCGCGCGGTCATCGCGCCGAGCAGCGCCGACGCCGGCGAGATGCTCAACCTCGTCCGCAGGCGAAGGCCATCGGCGTGCGCGTCAGCGTGCTGCCGCGGCTCCTCGAGGTGGTCGGCTCCTCGGTCGTGTTCGACGAGCTCCACGGCGTCACGGTGCTCGGCGTCCGGCGCTTCGGGCTGTCCCGCTCCTCGGCGATCTTCAAGCGCGCTTTCGATCTCGTCGGTGCGTCGCTCGGGCTGCTCGTCTTCGCGCCGCTGATGCTGGTGATCGCTGTCGCGATCAAGCTCGAGAGCCGCGGGCCGGTCTTCTTCCGCCAGGCGCGTCGGCCGCCGCGGCAAGCGCTTCCGGATGTTCAAGTTCCGCACGATGGTCGACGGCGCCGAAGCGATGAAGGACGCGACTGCGCGACCCGCAACGAGTCCGGAGGGGCTGTTCAAGATCGCCGACGACCCGCGCATAACCCGCGTCGGCCGCTGCTGCGTAAGACCGCGCTCGACGAGCTGCCTCAGCTCTTCAACATCCTGCGCGGCGAGATGAGCCTCGTCGGCCCGCGCCCGCTTGTGATCGACGAGGACCGGCAGGTAGCAGGCTGGACCGCCGCCGTCTCGAGCTGACGCCCGGCATGACCGGGCCGTGGCAGATCCTCGGACCCTCGCGGATGCCGCTCACCGAGATGGTCAAGATCGACTACCTCTATGTAGCCAACTGGTCGCTGTGGACCGACATGAAGATCCTGCTTCGGACCGTCCCGTACGTTCTCAGACGCCGCGGGCTCTAGCCGCCCCGACGGCTCCGCCGCGAGCGCCTGCTCAAGCCTGGCGACGCGAGACGTCTTCCAGGTAGCCCTGCACCCAGGTCTCTGAGAGCTCGTCGGACTGGCGGCCCATGCCCTCCATGCGCTGACGAGGGTGCCTGCGGCGCGTCGACCCGCATCAGCTCGAGGACCCGGCCTGCGGCGCTCGCCGGGTCGCTGGCGATTTCCTCGTAGAGAAGCTGCAGCGGGTCGCGTCCGATGCGAAAGAAGAACCCTCGCCATGCGTCCTCGTGGCGGCGGAGCTGCTCGAGAAGATGGTCGATCGCGTCGAACGAGTAGACGACCTGGCGCTCCGGCGCGCTGCTCCTCGGCTGGCGCTCCGACCGATTTGCGCCAGACCCAGGTCTGCAGTGCACGCCACAAAGAGACCGCCTGGCGAACCTTGTCGCTGCGCGAGATGAACACGTAGTGAACATTCGGGGAACGCGCTGTTGAGCAGCGAGCCGTCGCCCATGCCCGAAAAGCGCGGGATGCCGCGCATCAGTTCGAGGAAGTCCGGAAAGTACCCCCACATCATCTTCGAGGCGAATACGCCGTTTGGCGTCGTGCCGGCGAGCAGGGCCGACTGCAGATGGCCCGCGTAATCCTCGCGGCTCCACGACGACTGCCGTTCATTGTCTCGGTCCAGGTCCGATTCGGCAGGCAGAAGCCGCAGCACCTCCGGACTGCGAAGACCCCAGAAGTACTCACGCGGGCGCCGCGGCACACCGGTCTCCTTGAGCTCCTCGAAGTACTCGCGCGGCCGGCCGGCGACGCCGGTAGCGAGCAGCGTCTCGCACAACAGCGTGCTACCGCTCCGCGGCGTAGCGCACACGAGGTACGAGGCGGCCGGCGTGACGGGCTCCGCCGCCTCTCCCGCGGGCGAGCTCACGTCGGGGCGCCCACGATCGTCACCGGTTCCGTCGCCGATACCTGGTCGGGATCGTTTATTTCGGCTCCGACCGGTGGCTCGGGGTCTCCGTGCAAGAGCGGATCGTTCGTGGCGACCATCCAGTCGTCGAGGAGCGCCCTGAGATCGTCGCGGACGTCGGCGTACGCTGGGTCGTCAATCAGGTTGGCTGCCTCGTTGGGATCGAATACGAGGTCGTAGAGCTGTTCGAAGGGGACGATCCGCTCCGCCCAACCGTTTTCGATGAGCAGCGTCTTGCTCGGCGAGTCGTCGCAGTTGGCGAGCACCGGAGTCTCACGGTCGCCGAAGCGGCGGACTAACTTGTAGCGGTTGGTTCGCACCGCTCGCTGCGGATCGTAAGCCGCGTGCCACGTCATCTCGACGAAAAGCGCGTCGCGAATGTCGGTGGCCTCGCCTTGGACCAAGGGGAGAAGCGAAAGGCCTTGCAGGAAATCCGGTCGCTCGATCCCGACGAGGTCGCAGACGGTCGGGTAGATGTCCAGGTGCGAGACGAGCGCGTCATTGACGCGGCCGCCGAGGAAGCCGCCGGGCCCTCGCATGACCAGCATCACTCCGAGGCCGCGGTCATACAGCGTCGCCTTCGCGCCGGGGAAGGCCAATCCGTGGTCGGTCGTCAGGATTATCAACGTCCGCTCGGCGAGGCCCTGTGCGTCGATCGCCGCGAGGACTGAGCCCACGCCCTGATCGAGCGTCCGCGCGCTCGCCTTGTAGGAGGCCATGTCCTGTCGCGTCTGCGGCGTGTCAGGGAGGTTCGCCGGGGGCAGCGAGTAGAGCGCGTCGCGCACGGAGGACGGTCCCAGCCAGTCGCGGTGCGTCTCGAAGAATCCGACCGAGAGAAAGAAGGGCTCTTTTATCGGCTGGCTTATCACGTCGATCGCGACCGGCGCGACGCTGTCGACGTGGGTCGTCGCGATCTTCTCGACGCGGTCGAAGCCGATGAGGTCAGGGCGCTTCGCGATGTGCTGCTCACCAATCAGCACCGAGTAATAGCCCGCTTCGCGGAGCGGATGGACGATGTGCTGGCTGTAGTCGTTCAACGACCATCCGCGGTGCGCCAGCCCGAGCATCCCGTTCGTGTGACCGTACTGTCCGGTCAACAGGCACGCGCGCGAGCCGGAGCACGTGGGGACGGCGCAGAACGCCTCACGGAAGAGGACGCCCTGATCGGCGAGCCGCTGAATGTTGGGCGTTGGCACGGGGTGGCCGTAGGGCTGCACGTAACGGCCCGTGTCATGCGAATGCAAGTACAGGATGTTCGGCGGCCCCTCCACGAAACGCGAAGCGTAAATCAAGTCGCCGCAGCCGGCGATCGCGCGGGACGCGGCAGTGTCCGCGCCTCGCTGGTCGGGGAAGCAGGCGCTTGCCGCGGCAACCCCGTCATGCTATGTTCACAATCCCGATCAAGATGTTGGACAATATACACCCAACCACTGCGAGGCTCGACGTGCACGAGCACTTCTGGAGCGTCGACCTGCTCGACGCGCTGCGCGAGCGGGAGTGCACGCCGTTGGTCCGTGACGACCACGGGCTGCCGATTGTTTACCTAGACGGCGAGCGGCCCTACGCGGTGGCTGTCAACGACGAAAACGCTCATGCGCGGAGCGCGATGCTGCGCGAGCATGGTCTCGATGCCGCCATCGTCGCGATCTCAAGCCCGCTCGGAATTGAGGCTCTGCCCAGGCTGGAGGCACTCGAGCTCATCGACGCCCACCTCACCGGCGCGGGTGCCCTCGACGAAAGGTTCGCCAGATGGGGGCCGATACCGGTCAATCCCGCCGAGGTCACGGACGTCGACCACGTGCTCGACGCCGGCTGCGTCGGCGTCTCACTCCCCGCCGGAGCGATCGCGGACGTCGAGTCAGCAAGGAGGCTTGAGCCAGTACTGCGGCGCCTTGAGCGACGCGGCCGACCCCTGTTTGTCCACCCAGGGCCAGGCCCCGAGTCACGCCGCCACCGCAACCACTCGCTCCTCGAGCCGCTCTGGTGGCCGGCTGCGACGGACTACGTCTCGCAGATGCACGCCGCATGGCTCGCGTTCCAGTGCCACCTGCGTGCGGACCTCCCTGACCTCCCCGTCGTGTTCGCGATGCTCGCCGGCCTCGCCCCCCTTCACGGCGAGCGCCTCCAGTCGCGCGGCGCCCGGCTGGAGTTTGAGCACCTTATGAACTTCTACGACACATCGTCCTACGGCCCGCAGGCCGTCGGCGCCGTGGCGGTGGCCGTGGGCCACGACCAGCTGCTGTTCGGATCGGACGCTCCGATCGTGGATGTCGCCGCCGAGCGCCTTCCATCTACGGACGAGTGGCAGACGCTGGCGCGCACCGCGAGCCGCGCCTTCGCGGCGCCCCCATCCGCGATGCCCGTGACCGGTGCCGAGGCGCGGCTGTGATCGACCACGCTGACCTTGCCGCCTTGCGGCGTCCGAGAGACCGCGACCTCAGCGGCGCCGAGCTCGAGCGATTCGTCGTGGCACTCGCCCAACGTCCTGAGCTCTGGATCGATCTTGTGCGCCACGACGCGTCGCAGCGCCATTACGAGGAGCTGGTGAGCGACGAGCACGTCACGGCGTGGCTGATTTGCTGGATGGAGGATCACGACACCGGGTTTCACGACCACGACGTGTCGGCAGGCGCCGTAGCGGTGGTCGGTGGCGAGGTGCGCGAGGAGCGACTTGTCCTGGACGGCCCGCCGCTCGACAAGCGCTACAAGGCCGGCGGCTCGTTCCATTTCGGCCCTGCCGACATCCATCGCGTGCAGCACGCTGGAGCTGGAGCCGCCGTCACGCTCCACGTCTACTCGCCCCCATTACTTCGCATGGGCTCTTACGAGGTTGGCGACGATGGAGTTCTCGTTCGGCACACGATGGAAGGGAAAAGCGAGCTGCGTCCGAGGACGCCGCGCCCGCGGCGCGCCTCGCGGTACACGTCGGTCCACGCGGCCTAGACGGCGCGGCGACAGCATCCACCCGTCGGAGCGGCTTCTACGCCTGCCGAGCGCTACGTCGCCAGCTGTGACGGCCGCGATCGGCCGGCCTTTTTCGGCGGCTCGGGCCGCGCCGCCCCGTGCGCGACCTGGCCGCCCTGGGCATCGCCGCCGGCGGCGGCAACGCACAGAATCACGACACAGACGGCTGTTGCCGTCCAAAGCAGCGGGATGATCACCAAGAGGCTCATCGTCGTTCGCTCGCTCGCTCTCCAACAGCATCGGCGGTTTCGTGCCGCAGCATTAGCGCCGCCCGTCCGGCGATCGGCGCTCCTCCCAGCGGCGCCGGGCTTACGTCAAGCTGCGTCGTCGTAGCCCCAGAGCGCGAGCATGTCGCGTCCCAGGTACTCGCCGAGCGCCGCCACCTCGCCCCGATAGCGCTCCCGAAGCTGCGCGACGAACTCGCCGTCGACCGCCGCGGGCTCGGTGAAGACGAACTTGCGCTTGGCGGAGTAGAGCGCCTGGCGGCGCCAGCGGCCCGGCGTCACGGCCTTGACCGCCGCCTTGGTCGCCCTCGACACAGGTCCGTGCCCCACAGACACCGCGTGGACCATCTCGTGCATGTGGCGTGAGCGCACCTGCACCGTCGGGTTCGCTTCGCGGAGTTCCAGGTCCACTTCCTCGTCGACGCGCAGAAAACGCAGAACGTCGCGCACCGTGCCCTCGTTGTCGGCACGGAAATCGTCGTAAATCAAGATCTTCATCTGCTCCGGCGGGAAGTGCTCGGCGTAGCGCGAGAGCTCCTCGACATACCGGACGTGGTCGGAATACATGAGCATCGCCGGCCAGTACGTGTGGCGCGGGATGTGTTCGCCGCGGCGCCGCGCGTCCTCCAGTTCAAGGGCGCGGGGGAAGTCCGTCTCTGCCTCGACGTAAAGCTGAACGAGCTGAAGGTGCAGGGAGCGCAAGAGGCTCGCCGGCTCGCGCAGCACGACGATGATCTGCGCGTCGGGCCGCGCCTCGGCGATACGCCTGGCCGATGTCGGCGACCAGAGGTACCAGGGTGAAGCGTCCATGACCCGCTGGCCCTCGCGCGCGTCGGCGAACCATGTGCGGTACTCGGCGAGCGTTTTCGGCGTGCCGCCGGGACGCGGCGGGTCACGTTCGAAGAGCTCCTCGGCGAAGAAGCGCGGCTCCTTACGGTCCGGGATGTAGATCTGCGGGTGCTGGCGGAGGATCTCGTAGAGGGCTGTGGTGCCGCTCTTCGGCTGGCCGACGAGGAAGCTGTCGGGGGTCCGGCCGCGCCCGCTGTTGACGTCCGTGTCTGTCTGCTGCGCCGTGCTCATGCTCACCTCCCGCTGCTTGCGGTCAGGCGATTCTAGACACCGCTCAGCGTCGTCCGTTGAGGTGCGCTCTTGACAGTCGGCGGCCAGTTGGAATACTTGCCCGCGCGATGCGGGCCGATGGCACGAGAGCGATGCGCGGCGCTCGATCGCCGCGATGAGCGACGTAGGTGAACGTGAGCGCGCGTTCTGGGACGAGCACGTACCGCGCCTTGCGTACTGCATCAACGAGTACGAGGCCGGCCCCGACCCCAACACCACCGCGATGCTCGACGCGCTGGAGCCGCTCGACGGCAAGCGTGTCCTGGACTTCGCTTGCGGCGCCGGCGTCACGGCGTGCTTTCTGGCCGCCCGCGGCGCCCGCGTCGTCGGAATCGACATCAGCCCAGGCTCGATCGAGCAGGCACGGGAACTGGCGGCGCACGCCGGACTGGACGTCGAGTTCGTCGCCGGTGAGCTCACCTTGGACACGTTCCCGCCGGAATCCTTTGACGCGCTCGCCGGACACTATGCGCTCCATCACGTCGATCTGACGGTCATCGCGCCGATCTTTCGGGAACTGCTGGTGCCCGGCGGTCGCGGCGCTTTTGTTGAGACGATGGGACTGAATCCCCTGCTCTCGATCTCGCGCCGCGCCCTGGTCGGTCGGGCCGGCGTCGCCTCCTACGGCTCGGACGACGAGAAGCCCCTCGACCGCGCCGACCTGCGGGTGCTCGAAATGGACATCGGTCCCGTCGAACTGGTGGTCGGACAGATGCGCTTTCTGAGGATCCTCGACCGCAACGTGCTTCGTTACAGGAACCGTCGCTTCTCGCGGGCCCTCGCGGCGTTCGACGACCTGCTGCTGCGCCTTCACCTCGGCGTACTCAGCTACCACCAGATCGTGGTCTTCACGGCACCGCGGTAGCGGACTGCGCGATCACGGCGCGCACGTGCGCATCGAGGCGGCGCTGAAAGTTCTCGACCGAGAAGCGTTCAGCGTTGGCTCTGGCTTGCAGCGGGTCGGCCGCCAGCTCGTCGAGAGCGCGGATCTGACGGGCAAAGTCCTGCGGGTCATCCAGCGTCGCGAAGAGGCCCGTACGGCCGTCAAGGACTGTCTCTAGCGCGCCTCCGGCGCCCGCCGCGACAACCGGCCGGCCGGCGGCCTGCGCCTCGACCGCGGTGATGCCGAACTCCTCCATGCTCGGGACGACAACGGCGCGCGCCCCCGCGTAGATCGCCGCGAGATCCTCGTCGCTCGCCCGGCCGAGGAACTGCGCTTCGGGGAACTCGTGCTCGAGGGCTTCCCGATCGGGGCCGCTGCCGACGACGGTAATCGGCGCGCCCGCGATGCGAGCCGCCTCCAGCGCCACGTGCACCCGCTTGTGGCGGACGAGCTCGGACACGACGAGCAGCCTCTCGCCGCCCTCTCCCGGCGTGAAGCGCGTTGTCTCCACGGGAGGATGGATGACGATCGAATCGCGCCCGAAATAGCGCGCGATTCGTTCCCGGCTCAGCTCCGAGATGGCGACGTACGAATCGACCCGACGGCTGGCGCGCAGGTCCCAGCGACGCGTCCGCGCAAGCGCCAGCCGGAGAGCGGGGCGCAGCGCCGGTGAGACCTCGGCCAGCGCGCGGTCCTGCTCATACCACGCGTAACGAAACGGCGTGTAGCAGTAGCAGACGTGGACGGCGCCCGGCGGCGCGTGCACGCCGTGCGCGAAGGCGCTGCTCGACGACACGACTGCTTCACACTGCTCGAGGCGCAGCAGGTCCGTCGCGAGCGGGTAGAGCGGCAGCAGACGGCGAAACCCGTCCTGCCCGATGCCGAGGTGCTGCAGCAGCGACGTCTGGACCCTGCGGCCCGCGAAGCGGCCGTCTGTGCCCTGCTCGTCGTAGAGCAGTGTGTAGATGGGCGCGCGGCCGTAGAGCGCTGCAATCGCTGCGAAGGCGCGCTCGGCGCCGCGCATCACGAGCAGGTAATCGTGCGCCAGCGTGACGCTGGGCTCGCTGGCGCTCTCCTCAACACTCATCGTCGGATCGCGGGGAGGATAGCCCCGCTGGGCCGATTGCCCCTCGCTACGCTCAACTCGTGCACGGCAGCGGATCATGGACGGTCCGAGGGGGGCTGGCGAGGATGAGCGGGAGAGCATGCGGATCCTCGTGACGCTCCCCTGGGCGCAGCGGCTCGGCGGCGCCGAGGCGATGATCCAGGCGATCTTCGACGGCGCCGGCGAAAACGGCGTCGAGCTCGAGCCGGTCTTCTTCGAGCCGGGGCCGTGGGCCGACGAGCTTCGCGCCGCCGGTTTGCGCGTCGAGGTGCTCGAAGCCGGGCGTCTGCGGGACCCGGTCCGCTTCGCACGCACCGTCGGTGCCCTGCGGCGGCTGCTGCGAAGCCGCCGCCCGGACGTGCTGCTCAACTGGGCGGCGAAGACCCAGATCTACGGTTCGCCGGCCGCTGAGCTGGCGGGCATGGGGAAGCGGATCGTGTGGTTCCAGCAGGGCATCCCCGACGGCTTCTGGCTGGACCGGCTCGCAACCCGCCTGCCGGCGAAGGCGATCTGCTGCTACTCGCGCGCGGCGCGAGAGGCGCAGCTCGAACTCTCGCCGCCACGCGCGACATACACGATCGCCGCGGGCACGGCACCTCCGCCGGCGGCCGAGGTGCCCGCTGAGATTCAGCTGCCACAGGACGTTCCGATCGTGGGTCTCGTCGGGCGGCTGCAGCCATGGAAGGGGCAGGATCAGATGCTCCGTGCGCACGCCCTCTTGCGCGACCGCGGCGTGCGTCTGCACCAGCTGATCGTGGGCGGCGACGCCTACGGCCTGTCCGCTGAGTACGCGGCCTCGCTGCCGCGTCTGGTGAGCGAGCTCGGCCTCGAAGCCGACGTCACGCTCACGGGGCAGGTCCCAGACGCGGGCCCCTACATTCGGCGCATGGACGTTCTCGTCAACGCGTCGGATCCCGAGCCGTTCGGCATCGTTCTCCTAGAGGCGATGGCCCGTGAAGTGGCCGTCATGGCGGTCGACTCCGGCGGCCCGTCGGAGTTCATCGAGGACGGCGTCACGGGCATGCTGGCGCGGTCCGGCAGCCCCGCCGACCTCGCCGACGCGCTCTCCCCGCTGCTCGAGGCTCCCGACAAGCGTGCCGCGATGGCGGCGGCGGGACGCCAGAGCTTTCTCGCCTCTTACACCGACGCGGCACTCCGCGAGCGCTTTTTCGCCCGGATGCAGGCGATCGCAGCAGGGAGCTAAGGATGGCCGGCGCCGACCGAACAGAGGCTGTGACGATCGTCGCCCATGACATCGGCGCCGTCGGCGGCATGGAGCGCCAGCTCGCGGAGCTGATCGCGGGGCTGCGCAAGCTCGGCCACCCGGTGATCGTCATTGCCTGGAAATGTGTGCTGCCCGCCGGCGTGGACGTCGAGCTGCACACCGTGCGCGGGCCGCGACGGCCGTTCCCGCTCGGATACCTCTGGTTCATGGTGGCCGGCACGCTCGCGGTGCGCCGCCACCGCCGCGGCGTCGTCCAGACCACGGGCGCGATCGTTCTCAACCGCGTCGATGTCGTCGCGATCCATTGCTGCCACCGCGTTTACCGCGCCGCGCCGCGGCGGCAGACGCCGCTCTTCGAGGCTTACGAGCGGGCCGTCGGCCTCTTCAAGCGAGCCGGTGAGCGGTTTTGCGTCGCGCTCAACCGGACGGCCCTCTTCGTCTGCGTCTCGGAGGGCGTTGCGGAAGAGATGCGCCGTTACTATCCGCGCGCCGCCGATCGCGTGATCACGATCCACAACGGCGTCGACTCCGCTGAATTCCGGCCCGGCGCGATGCACGCCGAGGCGCAGGCGCTGCGCTCGCGTCACGGGATCGACGACGCTCGCCTCGTCGCCTGCTTCGTCGCCCGCGGCTGGGGGCACAAGGGTCTCGGTGAGCTGATCGAAGCGCTCGCCCAGGCTCCGGCATGGGATCTGCTCGTCGCCGGCAGCGGCGACGAAGAGACTTACCGCGGCCTTGCCGAACGGTGCGGCGTCGGCGAACGCGTCCACTGGCTGGGTGTCACGCCCGAAATTCAGACCGTCTACGAGGCCTCCGATGCGTTCGTTCTCCCGTCGAGCTACGAGACGTTCTCGCTCGTCGCGTTCGAGGCCGCGGCGAGCGCGATCCCGGTGCTCGCGACGCCCGTCAACGGCGTGCGAGAGCTCGTCAGCGACGGGCGCACCGGCTTCTTGATCTCGCGCGATCCGCAGGCGATCGCGGCGCGCCTGAACGAGCTCGCCGGCGACTCCTCACTACGGGCCCGGCTCGGTGACGCAGCGCGGGACGCGGCGCTCGCCTTCAGCTGGGAGCGCATGGTCGCCCGCCACGACGAGCTCTACGGCTCGCTCGCCGCTTGAGCGGCAGCGGGCAGCGCGCCGCGCAGCATTCGCTCGAGCGCGCTCGTCGCGGCCTCGACGGAGAAGAGGCGCTCGACGTTCGCGCGCCCGGTCGCGGCGAGCTCGCGGCGTAGCTCGGGCGATCGCTGCAGGCGCGTCAGTCGCTCGGCGAGTGCCGCCGCGTCGCCCTCGGGAAACACGAGGCCGCCGCCGGTGAGGCCGATCACCCACGGGATCTCGCCGGAGTCAGACCCCACCACGGGCACGCCGCACCAGAGCGCCTCGACGAGCACGCGGCCGAACTGCTCCTTCCAGGTCGCGGTCGTGTGCGATGGAAGAACCGCGACGTCGAGCTGCGCATACGCCGCCGCCATATCGTCGTGGCCCAAGTCGTCGACGATCCGCACCGGCCGGTCGCCGGCGCGCTCAGCGCGCAGACTCTCCTTGAGCTCGCCGTCACCGAACAGCACAAGCTCGCGGTCGCCCTCCATCGCATCGACCGCTGCGACCAGGTCGAGCAGACCCTTGCTCTCCACGAGCCGCCCGGCGTAGCCGATCGTGAATGGGCGCTCGGTGCGCGGCTCGGGGTCCCAACGCGGCACCGCAGGCGGTGCGATCGCGATCTCGCCAACGGCGCCCCACTCCCGCGCCAGCTCCGCGGCGGTCTGCGAGCGCGCCGCCACGAATGCCGCGTCGCGCAGAACGCGACGCCGCAGCTCACGCACGGGTGCGGGGAGTGGCCGGTCGATGTTCTCGTAGCACTGCACGCCGAACGGAACTCCGCGACGAGAAAGCGCGCGTCCCCACTGCGTAGCGACGAGGGCGTACGGCTCGGCCTCCAGAAACGCGACGTCTGGTCGGACACGGTCCACAAAGTGGCCCGCGCGGACGCGATGCAGGTGGCGCTGCGCGCGGCCGCGGAGCACCACGCCTGTGGGGGTCAGTGCGCTCTCGAGTCCCGGAAGGGCCACGGCATCGACGCGGGCCGCGTAGGTATGGCTCCAGCGATCCGGGACGACGAGCGTCAGGTCCCAGCCGCGCGCTGCCAGCTCGCGGTAGATGACCTGGTTTACGGGCAGGACCGCCGGATGGCTGACGACCAGCAGCCGCCGGGAGCGCGGATCGCGCTCCTCGTCAGGCGGAGTGGCTGTCGGGGACGGCGATTGCACCACGTCAAGTTTGAAGTAACCCTCACCAAACGTCAGCTTCGCATGGCTAATCTTTACCTGTATGTGCGTCGATTACATGGACGCACGGCCGACCTCGCAGAGATGAACAAGTCCACCTCCACCTCCCTGCTTGCACCCATCTGGAAGCGCAAGTGGATGATCCTGATCGTCGGCCTCGTATGCGGCGTTGGTAGCTACGTCTACTACAAGCACGAGCCGGCCGTCTACTCGGCGACGACGACGCTGAACCTCGCCGCGAGCGAAGAACAGGAAGCCTCCCAAGGGCTGAAATCGGGCACCAAAAGCAAAGCCAGCGTCGCCGATGCCCCCGCGCTGATCATGTCGGCGGTCAACGCCAAGGAAGCCAAGCGGATCATGCGCGCCGAAGGCAAAAAAGTCGTCAAGGGCAAAGTGAAGGCCAAGCCGAGCGCGAACGCGGCCGACATCATCCAGATCCTCGCCGAAGCGCACGGCGCGAAGAACGTCGTGCGTCTGGCCAACGCATACGCGAACGCCTTCATTCTTCGCCAGAACCGCACGTCCACTGAAGGGGTCCAAGCGGCGATCACGACCGCCCGCAAACAGCTCAAGAGGATCGAAGTAGCCGCGGCGCACTCCAGCAAGTCGGGCGGCGGGGGCGGCGTCCAGGTGATCCAGGAGGCGACGCTCGCCTCGAAGATCAACCAGCTCGAAAGTCAGCTTCACCAGCCGGGCGTCACGCAGCTGACGCCGGCCGGGCGCAAGACGACGGAACTCGTTGAACCGATGCCGAAACAGAGCGCGATCTTCGGCTTCCTGCTGGGCGTCCTGATTGCGATCTTCGTGGCCTACGGCCTCGAGCGCATCGACCGTAGCCTGCGCGACATCGAGCACGTAGAAAGCCAGCTCGGCGGCCCGCTGCTCGCGGCGCTGCCGCTGCTTCAGAAACCGCTCCTGATGCGCGACGGCACTCCGGGGCTGCCACCGCGAATGCTCGATTCGCTGCGGCGCGCCAACGCCACCCTCGGCGCACTCGAGGCGGCGGGCTCCAAACCTCCGAAGACGATCCTCTGCACGAGCCCTGACCCCGGCGACGGCAAGTCGACGTTCATGGCCGCCCTCGCGCTCGTGAAGGCCGAAATGGGAGAGCGCGTCGCGCTCCTCGAAACCGACTTCAGGAAACCGACTCAGGCTCAGAAGCTGGGGCTCGAGGGCGAGTACGGACTCGCCGATGTCCTCACCGGCAGGCGCACGCTGGCTGAAGCGATGCAGACGGTTCCGCTCGGCCAGCCGGTCGCGGAAACCGTCGCGGTGCCCGGGGGCGAGGGTGGCGCGGCGCCCGCCGTCGCGGCACAACACGCGGGATCGATCTCGGCGCTCGTCGGCACGACAGAGGAGAATCGCCCGCCCCTCACCGGCGCGGCGTTCGGCAATCTCCTGAAGTCGCTCGCCGACGAATACGACTGCGTCCTCGTCGACGTCGAGACCGAGCTCGAAGCCGCCGACACGATCGCCCTGCTGCGCGAGGTCGACGGGATCATCCTGATCGGCCGCGTCGGGCACAGCCGCGACGCTTCGATCGAGCGCCTCGATGAGGTTCTGGCGCTCCCCGGCACGGCGCCGCTGATCGGCACCGTCGCGAATTGCGTCACCGACCGCGACCTCGAGAACAATGGCCTGTGGGGCGTCAAACGCAAGCGCGCCACGCAGCAGTCCCGTAAGAACTCCAAGCGCAAAGGAAAATGAGCGCAACCCAGGCGCCGCCGTCCGGGCGAGCCGGGCGGGCCGGGCGCGGAGTCGGCGGTCGCCAGCGCTTTGACCGCCGCAAAGTCGCGACGATCGCCGGCGGCGTAGTTGCGACGGTGATCGCGCTCGCCGTGAGCGTTGCCGTCCGGGCACCCGAGTTCGCTCTCGTGTTCGGTCTGATCATCGCCGTCGTGTTGATCGTCGCGCTCGTGTTCTGGGTCAACCTCGAGACGGGAGTCACGATCCTTGCGGTCTACCTGGGCACGCTCGACGGCCCGGTGAAGCTCCTGGCTCACAATCAGTTCGCGTCGACGGGTCGCGACGTCCTGATCGCCGCTGTCTCCATCGGCGCGATTCTGCGCATCATCGCCAAACGTGAACGCGTGAGCCTCCCGCCGCTCTCCGGCTGGGTGATCGCGTTCGTCGCGCTCGTCCTGATTCAGGCCGCGAACCCGAAAACGCAGGGCTTGCTGAAGACCGTTGGCGGCTACCGCCAGCAACTGGAGTGGATTCCTTTCTTCTTCTTTGGTTACGCGCTGATGCGCAGCAAGAAGCGCTTCGCGCAGATGTTCGTGATCCTCGGTGTCATCGCGCTGGCCAACGGGATCGTTGCGACCTACCAGACGCAGATCCCCGTGGGCGAGCTCGCCGCCTGGGGTCCCGGCTACAGCGAAGAGGTCAACGGCAACACGTCCGGGGAAGGCCTCGTCCAGGTGACCGGACGCAAATACATCGTGGAAGGCGAAGGACACGTGCGGCCGATGGGCCTCGCGTCGGACAGCGGCGGCGGCGCCGGCGTCGGCGTCATTGCGCTACCGGGGTGCCTTGCGCTGCTTGCATTCGGTGGCCGAAGACGCCGGATCTACGGCACGATCCTTACGCTCGGATCGCTGGTCGCAATCATCATCGGCCTCGGCCGATTGCAGGTCGTGGGCGGGGTGGTAGCGCTCTGCGCGTTCGCCTTACTCTCGGCGAGCGCAGGCCGCAAGGTCACCAAACCGCTCGCAGCTCTGCTCACCGTTGCCGCGCTAGCAGTCCCGTTCGGCGCGCTCTTCGTCAGCGCCGTCGGCTCGAACCTGTTCTCGCGTTACGAAAGCATCGCCCCGAACCGCGTCGTGGAAACGTCGACCGAATACAAGGAACAGGCGCTCGAACTGCTGCCGCATTACATCTCGGCCGACCCCTTCGGCTTCGGGCTCGGCAGCGCGGGCCCCGCGGCGGCCTTCGGCGGCAAAA
Source organism: uncultured Solirubrobacterales bacterium (assembly GCA_963764325.1). Taxonomy (GTDB): domain Bacteria; phylum Actinomycetota; class Thermoleophilia; order Solirubrobacterales; family Solirubrobacteraceae; genus Palsa-744. The sequence continues at coordinate 190,421 of CAVXSE010000001.1, forward strand.
AAGGCGGGGAGCTCGAAGGTCACGGAATAACCGCCGAGACCCAGTACAACTTCGCAGAGGATGAAACCGGTGCGCCCGGGCTCATCTTGTGGCTCGCGCTGTCGATCGAGATCCTGGTGCTCATCATCCGCTTCCTTCCGAAAATGCCGAACGTCGACATCCGCATTGCCCTGGCAGGCGTGTTCGCGGTGTTCATCGCCCACCTCGTGATGGGCCTGCGGGGAGCATTTATGGACACCTCCGCCGCGGGCTCCTACTTCTGGTTCTCGTTCGGCATCGCCGCCTATTGGTTCGCTGGACCCGGACGTCCGCAGGTCATCGGGCGAAGAAAGCGCAGCGCGCCGACAGTCGAGGTCGCGACGTGAGCACGGTCGAGCTCACTGCCGACGTGGTGAGTACCGCGACGGCGCGCGAGCGCCTGGGCTCCCTGCTCGGCGAGCGGCGCTCCCTGATGGTCGGCCTGGCGATTTCGTCGATCATCTCGGGCATCGCGGAAGCCGCGATGCTCGTGTCGCTCGCGCAGATCGCAGCGACCTTCGCCAACAAGCACAAGAGCGGCCAGTCGCTCAAGATCCCTGGGCTCGACCTTCATGGGACGGTCGGCCAGCTCTTCGCCTATGCCGCCGTCTTCGCGGTCGTGCGTCTGATCATGCAGTGGCCGCTGTCGCAGCTGCCGGCGCGAATCGGCGCCGAGGTGCAGGCGAAGCTGCGCAGCGACCTCTCACACGCCTACACGCGCGCATCGTGGGCCGAGCAGTCCAACGACCGCGAGGGGCACCTGCAGGAGACGATGACGACGCAGGTGATCCAAGCCTCGCAGGGCGCGCTTCAGGCGTCGACGCTGCTCGCCGCGAGCCTGAACTTCTCGATCCTGATGATCACGGCACTCCGCGTCAACGCGAAGGCCGCGGCCATCGTGCTCGTTGTCGCCGTGGGTTTGCTCGCCGCCCTGCGACCGCTCAACCGACTCGGTTCGCGGCGCGCACGACAACTGTCGCGCGCCCAGCTGTCGTACGCCGGGTCGATCAGCGAGATGGTCCGCGTCTCCGAAGAGACACACGTATTCGGCGTCGACGCGCCGCAGCGAAACCGGGTAGACCGCTTCATCGAGTCGGCACGCGACATGTTCTTCCGCACCCAGCTGGTGGTGCGCCTGGCGCCGAACCTCTACCAGAGCGTCGTCTACCTGATGCTGATCGCCGGACTCGCGGCGCTCTACGCCCTCAACCGCCACGAGCTCGGCGGGCTCGCAGGAGTGATCCTGCTGCTGTTCCGCGCGGGCTCCAACGGTCAGCAGATTCAAGGCGCTTGGCAGGGGCTCCGCCAATCGATGCCATTCATCGAACGTGTCCAGGAGGCGACGAAACGCTACGAACGTGCGCGCCCCAGCGACGGCTTCGAGCCCCTCGGGACAGTCGACTCCATCGTCTTCGAACACGTCTCGTTCGCCTACCGCGAGGGCCGCGAGGTGCTCTCCGATGTGAGCTTCGAGGTTGGCGCAGGCGAGTCGATCGGGGTCATTGGCCCCTCCGGCGCCGGCAAGTCGACGCTCGTACAGATCCTGCTGCTACTCCGCGCTCCGACCGCAGGTCACTATCTCGTCAACGGCGACCTGGCCACCGACTTTGCGCACGATGACTGGAACCGCCGCGTCACATACGTGCCGCAGGAGCCGAAGCTCGTCCACGCCACGGTGGCGGACAACATCCGCTTCTTCCGCGACGACATCAGCGACGAGGACGTGGAGCGCGCCGCGCGCCTCGCCCGCATCCATGACGTCGTGATGGGATGGCCGAAGGCCGCTACGACGAGATCATCGGGCCGCGCGCCGACGCCGTTTCCGGCGGCCAGCAGCAGCGCATCTGCCTGGCCCGTGCGCTCGCCGCGCGGCCGGAGGTTCTCGTGCTCGACGAGCCGACCAGCGCCCTGGATCCCCAATCCGAGGTCCTGATCCAGGAATCGCTCGCCGCGCTCAAGAGTGAGCTGACGATCTTCATCGTCGCCCACCGCATGTCCACGCTGGACATCTGCGACCGCGTGATGGTCGTCCTCGACGGTCGCCTGGTCGCCTTCGACCGCATCGACGTCCTCGAGCAGGAGAGCGCCTACTACCGCAACGCGACGGCGATCGCGTCCGGTGGCGAGCTGCCGTGAGCGACGGCGCTGCCGACGGCGGCCGCGTCCCCGACTTCTTCGTCGTCGGGCACCCGAAGAGCGGCACCACCGCGCTGCTGGGAGATGCTGCGACAGCCACCCCCAGATCTTCATGAGCGCGGAGAAGGAGCTCGTGGTTCTTCTCGCCCGAGCTCGCCGACCGGCCGCCGCCGCGCCAGCCGTTCGCGCTGCCGCGCGACCTGGAGCACTACCGCTCCCTGTTCGCGGGCGCTGAGCCCGGTCAGCGCGCCGGCGACGCGTCAACGACGTACCTCTGGTCGCCGTCCGCGGCCGAGGCTCATCGCCGCCCAGCGCCCCGACGCGCGGATCATCGCGATCCTGCGCGAGCCCACGGCGTTCCTACGCTCGCTGCACCTGCAGTACCTCGAGGCCTACATCGAGACCGAGCCCGACTTCGGCCGCGCGCTCGCGCTCGAGGACGCGCGACGCCACGGCCGCGAGACGGCCGGCCGACTCCTACTGGCCGCAGTTGCTTCTCTACTCGGAGCACGTGCGCTACGCGGAGCAGCTGCGCCGCTACCGCGAGCACTTCCCGCCGGAGCAGGTGCGCGTCCTCATCTACGACGACGTCCGGCGCGGACACCGCAGCGGCCGCGCGCGACGTGCTCGAGTTCATCGGCGTCGACCCCGACGTCGAGCTCCTCTCGACGGAGGCCAATCCGTCGGTCGAGCCGCGGTCGATCCGGGCCCACCAGATGCTCGAGGCGCTCACCGTGGGGCGCGGGCCGGTGGCGGGGGCGCTCAAGCGCTCGTTGCAGGCGGTCGTGCCGCGCGAGACGCGCAAGCGCGTGCTGCACACGGTGCGCTCGAAGGCCGTGTACCGCGAGCCGACGCCGCCGGACGAGCGCGTGGTCGCAGACCTGCGTAGCCGCCTGCGCGGCGAGGTCGAGCTCGTCAGCGCGCTCCTGGACCGCGACCTCGTCTCCCTCTGGGGCTATGACGACGTCAGCTGACGGCGACGCAGCTCGCTCGCGCCGGGCACGACCGGTCGCCTTCCGGACTTCTTCATCGCCGGGCACGCCAAGTGCGGCACCACCGCGATCTACGAGATGCTCGTCTCCCACCCGCAGATCTGGATGCCGGACGTCAAGGAGCCGCGTTACTTCGCGAGCGACATGCGCCGGCGCTTCACGCCGCCGCGCTCGGGGCCGCTGCCGGAAACGATGGCGGACTACGTGGCGCTCTTCCGTGACGCGCCGGCGGATGCGATCGTCGGCGAGGCGTCGCCCTCCTACGTCGCGTCGCACAGCGCGCCGCGGCTGATCGCACGAAACTGTCCCGAGGCGCGGATCGTCGTGATCTTCCGTGAGCCCGCGAGCTTCCTGCGCTCGCTTCACCTGCAGCTCGTGCAGATCCCACGTGGAGACCGTTCGCGACCTGCGCACCGCTCTCTCGCTGGAGAACGAGCGCGCTCACGGTCACCGGATCCCGCGCCGCTCGCACCGGCCGCAAGCGCTCCAGTACTCGGACCACGTCCGCTACGCCGCGCAGCTCAGGCGCTTCCACGAGCACTTCCCGCGCGAGCAGGTACTGGCCCTGATCTACGACGACCTCGTCGCCGACAACCCGGGAACGATGCGCGAGATTGTCCGCTTCATCGGCGCCGACGACACCGTGGAGCTCGCGTCCAGCGACGCCAACCCCTCGGTCCTGATCCGTTCGCAGCAGCTTGAGGACGCGATGAACGCCGTCGCCGCCGGCAAGGGGCCCGTCTCGGATGCGCTGCGCGCGTCGATCAAGGCGGTCGTTCCGCAGTCGGCGCGCCGCGCCGCGCTGCGCACCGTGAGAGAGCGCGTCGTGCGCGGTGACGCGCCGGCGCCCGACGAGGCGCTGATGCGGACGCTGCGCCGTCGCTACGCGCCGGAGGTGCGCGCCTTCGGCGAGTACATCGGCCGTGACCTGATCGCCCTCTGGGGCTATGACCGCGACTGACGGTCGCCTTGGCCGTGGCTGACGAGCGCCTCGCGACCGTCGGCATCTCGGAGCGCGAGTTCTGCGGCGTCCGCGACCACGGCCGGCTGCTCGCCGCGCAGCTCGAAGCCGAAGGGAGCCGCTGCACGACGCACTGGCTCGACCGCGACGGCGACGCAGGCCTGCGCGCTTCGCGCCGCGACGTGCTCAAGTGGACGGCGCTGCTGCCCGGCGGACTCGCTCGGGAGCGAGCCGATGCGGTGCTCCTGCACTACTCCGTGTTCGCCTACTCGCACCGCGGCTTGCCGGTCTTCGTGCGCCCGGTGATGCGGGCGCTTGGCTCAGCCGGCGTTCCGACGATCGCGATCCTGCACGAGGTCGCCTTCAACTGGCCGGAGCGACCCGCGCCGCGAGCCGTCGCGTGGGCGGCGTCACAGCGGCTCGCCGCTCTCGAGCTCGTCCGCGGCTCGTCCGCGCTGCTGGTCACGGCGGATTTCCGTGCGGAGTGGCTGCGCAGCCGCGCATGGCTGCCGCGTCGCCCGATGCGCGTCGCGCCCGTCTTCTCGAACCTCCCGCCGTCGGCGGCCCATCCGGCCGCCACGCCGCCGACACTCGGCATCTTCGGCTGGGCGCTCGGCGAGGAGACCCGCGACGTGGTCCTGAACGCCCTCTGCCGACTGCGCTCCCAGCACACCGTGGAGCTGCGCCTGCTCGGCGCCCCTGGCGAGCACTCGCAGAGCGGTCAAGCCTGGCGCGCCGACGCCGCAAGGATCGGTGTCTCGGACGCCATCAGCTTCACTGGGCCGCGGCCCGCGCAAGAGCTCGCGGATGAGCTCGCCCATGCCGACGTCCTCCTCTACGTCGACCCTACCGGGCCAGCCGGACGCAAGGGCACGCTCGCGGGTGAGCTCGCCGCGGGGCGCCCGCTGATCGCGCTTGAAGGGCGGCGCACGTGGCCCGCGCTCGCGGAGAGCGGCGCCGCGACGATCGTGCCGCGCAGCGCCGACGCGATCGCGGCCGCCGCCGCGGAGCTCCTCGCCGATGAGGGCAGGCGCGAAGCAATGGGCGCACTGGCAGCGGGCTTCTACCAGCGAGAGATGGCCGTCGAGCGGACCGCCGCGGCGGTCCGTGAACTGCTTCGCGAGGTCCGAGGCGGCTAACCCAGCGCGGCACGCGCCGTCTTTGCTGCCGCGTACGACTCGAGCAGCGCGTGGACGTGATGCGAGGACTCGAAACGCTCGCCCACAGCTTGCCGGCCCGCGACGCCCATGCGCTCGCACAGCGCGCCGTCCCCGAGCAGGCGCTCGAGCGCTCCCGCGAGTGCCGCGACGTCGCCCGGTGGCACGGCGAGACCGTCGATGCCCTCGGTCAGCCAATCACGGACTCCGCCTGTGTCGCTCGCGACGACGGGCCGGCCGGCTGCGAAGGCCTCGATGCCGACGAGGCCGAAGGGCTCGGGCCAGAGCGACGGGATGGCGACGACAGCGGCGTCCGCGATCTGCTCGGCGAGCTCGTCCTCGGCGAGCCAGCCGGTGAACGTGACGCGGCTGTCGATACCGAGCGAGCTGGCTCGGCGCCGTAGCGGCTCGAGCTCGCGGCCGTCGCCGCACACCACGAGCTCGCAGTCGACACGCGCCGCGGCGCGCACCAGAACGTCGACGCCCTTCGGCTGTACGAGGCGGCCCGCGTAGAGGACTCGGCGGGGCTTGGGCGGCCGCTGCGGCGACGGTGGCAGCGTCGAGAAGAGCGGCACGATCGCGCGCCGCTCGAGCCCGTTCTCCGCGAGGTGCCGGTCGACGACGCTCGAGTAGGAGACCGCGAGGTCGGCGTGGCGCAGTGCTTCGAGTGCGCGGCCCGACCGCGTGTACATGTCGCGCCAGGCGCCCGGGCCGCGGCCGTGGGCGCAGCCGCGCCCGAGCATGTTGACGATGCACCCCGGTCCGTGACTGCGATGGCATTCCTGGCCCGGTCGGAAGTAGTGGACGCTCGCAGGGCACGCCGAGTAGCCATGCGCGCTGACAACGAGCGGCGCGTCGCGCCGCAGATATGCGACGAGCTCCGGGTGGTCCGCCTGGTGCACGTGGACGATGTCGGCATGAACGTCGCGCGCGTCTCCGACGCGTGTGGCGCTGTCGGCCGTGCGGTCGAAGAGGCGCTCCGAGACGATCACCCGCGCAGGTCCAGCGTCGTCGTCGGAGCGCGCCGCGAGGACCGTGACCTCGACGCCGCTCTGGGCCAGGGCGGCGGCGCTTGCCTGCGCGTGGGCGCCAACGCCGCCGTTCCGCGTCCAACGCGCGGTGACGATCATCACGCTGCCCGGCTGAGCCGCCTCGCTCATCGTTGCCCTGGACCCAGCTACGTTCCGCCGTGGGCTTCGCGCGATTCTTCTTCCGCGAAGCGGCGCCGCGCGGCCCGTTCGGCGGCGCTTTCGCTGCCCGAGGGTGGCTTATGCGTAGCACGGTGGTGCGCACGCCCATGTGCGTGATGAGCGCCCGAGTGCCGTGATCCACCCGAGTGCCCGCCGTGTCCGGATCCGTGGCCTTTACCGCCTTTACCGCCCTTGCCGTGGCTGCCGGAGCTCTTCTTCGTCGCGGAAGCCGCCGGCGCCGGGGCGGCGGTCGTTTCGGTGCTCGTGGTGGCCGCCGAGATACGGCTTTCGTGTTCCTGCTTTTCGAGTTGCTTTTCGTATTCGGCTTCGCCCTTCGTGCCTTTGGCGCTTTCTGCTCCTTCGCCGCCGCCAGAGCCGCCGCTACCGCCGCAGCCCGCGACGCCGGCCGCGAAGGCAGCCAGAAGCGCGAAAAGCGCCGCGTGCGTGCGCCACACCGACGGACCCGCGGTCATCGCGATCCCGCCGCGGCCGCGCTGTGGCTGCCCGATTTCGCGCGCGGCCCTTTCGGCTTCGGTTTCGGCTTGGGTTTGCTTGCGGCGGCGCGCCTCGCGGCTTCTTCGCGTGCGTGTTCGGCTTGAGCTACTCGTTCGTTCGCTTCGTGTTCCTTTTTCGCGGCGGCTTCTTCGCGGCGCTTGGCGCGCGCTTCGGCCTGCGCTTCGCGTTCCTTGGCGCGTTTTTCGGCGTGTTCGGCGACCTTCTTGGCTTCCAGCTGGGCGAGGATTTCGCGGTCCTTGGAGATTTCAGAGGCTTCTTCGCGTTTGGCTTCGGCGGCGTGTTCCGCCGCTTCGGCGCCGCCGCCGTGTGCGCTGGCTTCGCTTTCGCTTTCACCTTCGCCGGCGTGAGCGCCGCCGCCGCCACAGCCGGCGAGTACCAGGCATAGAAGTCCCGCCGCACAGGCACCGCCGCGGAATGAGACGCTCATGGGTACTGCAGCTCCAGAAGTCGCGGATAGTCGGTGGCCGCGAGCTCGAATGTGGCGCTCGAGCCGGCGTGCGCGACGAGCGTCGCCGCCGTGCGGTCACCGGTGATGGGGTCGTATGCGGTCACTGTCGGCGTCCCTCCCGGTAGTCCCGACAGTGTTACGCGGAACGTCTCGTTCGGGAGGTCGTAGCGCTGGAGGTCGCCCGATGGGGCGCTTGGGTCGTAATCGGTGAGCAGGTTGCGTGTCATCACGTAGAACGGGATCACGAAGCGCGTGGGGGAGGACTGGAAAGGCTGCACGAAGAGAACTTCGCGGTCCAGCAGCGAGGGGTGCGCGGTACTGCCGTCGCCGGCGAACTGCGCGTGGTCACCGTGCTGCTGGATCGACATGAGCTTCAGCTGCCTGGCCTGCGCGCCCGGCCCGGGGCCCGCGAACTGCGTGACGAGATTGCGGAACGTGGACATCACTTCGCCGCCCGCTCCGGCACCCGGGTAGTTGCCGCGGGCCGCGGCTTCGATGAACGATTCCGGTATCAGCGAGAGGTCGCCGGCGTGGGCCGCGGCGAAGAAGTACTCGCGCCGCACGCCCTTGCCGACCATCGCGACGAGGCTGCGCGTGAGGACCTTCGACTCGAAGTGTTCGCGGTCGCGCGCCGTGAAGGGCGCGTTCGGCAGCGGCGTGTATCCGTCCGGCCCGGTCGGCTGTGCGCGCTTGGAGCCCAGGTTGTACTCGGTCACCCACACCTGGACCGGCGGCTGGCCGGCGCGGTGCACGTAGCGTCCATGCGGCGCGCTGTAGATGTACGTCGGGACGGGCGAGAGGTCGCGGATCAGCGTGTCCGGCGTTTCTGCGGTCAGGTAGTACTCGGGGAAGAGGATCCGCATGTGCGGCACGAATCGGGGGGTGAATGCTCCGCTGGAGCCGCGCGGCCCGACGGTGTCGCGTTCGGCGAGCGCGTTGAGCGGGATGTGGCCCGGCCGCACCTTGTACTGCGCCGGATATTCCTTGGGGCCGGCGTAGGGGTGCTTGCTGATCGCGGTGAGTCCCGGCGGCGCATACGCGCCGCCCGCGAAAGGCGTCTCGTCCGCGAAGCCGTTCGTGATGCCGACTGCGGGGGAGAGGCCGCTCGCGCTCGAGCGGACCCAGCCGATGGTGGCGGTGAGCAGAGCTTTGGAGGTGACCTTCGTAGCGTGCTTGCCTTCGCCCGCGGGCGGCGTCGCGTAGTACTTGGCGGCGTCGAGGAACTGCGAGCCGAAGCTGAGCTCGTTCCAGACCTCGAGATCGAACCCGCCGCTGCCGAAGATCGACGAGGCGATGCGGCTCACGGTCCGCACGTATGCCAGCCAGCCCTTCATCGTTTCAGCGAACACCGGGTTCGGCTGCCCATCCGGCAGGTGCGGCGCCTGGAAGGGCGCGTAGCGCAGCGTGACGCCTTTCAGCGTTCCGGCGGGCAGTTCGCGCGGAATCGGGCGCGAGAGCGTTGCCGTGCCGTTTGACGAGACGTGTGTGATGAGGATCGCGGGGTTTCCTGTGAGGATCAGCGGCGAGAGGCCGAGCCTGTGCTTTTCGGCCTTGAGCCGTTCGTGGCGTTCGCGGCGCTGCTGCGGTGTGAGGTCCTTCAGCGGGTTCTTGTGATGGTGCCTGTGGAGGACAAAACCCGCGTTGAAGTTGCCGGAGTCAAGGCCCGTCTTGCCTGGCACCACCTGCGATGCGCTCGCGCTCGAGAGCCGGATCGTCGTCGAGCCCGCGGCTGCCGGCGCCAGCGATTCAAGCTCGACCTTGACGTGCGGCGCCGGCGCACCGCTGTTCGCGTCGAGCAGGATGAGGGGCCGCAGGTGCCAGCGCTGTAGGGCCTCGAAGCGCTCGCGGATCTCTGCTTCGTCGGTGAACTTCGACGGTTCGCTGTAGGAGATCGAGCCCCACGCGAGGCCGATACGCGCCAGGCGAAAGCCGGATTCGTGCAGCAGGCGCGCCGTCGCGTCGGCCTCGGCGGGCGCGATGTTGAAGTTCACGCCGATCGCTTCGAGCAGCCGCGACGCAGGCCACGTGTCTAGATAGGCGCGCCAGGGCTGGAGCCACGGCGAGGTGTTGCCGAAGCGAAGGTCCGTGAGATACGCGGCGTCGATCGGTGCGCAAACAGCGCCGCACGCGGGCGGTCGCACCGCGGGCGGGTGCCGTTCGGCCTTGGTGCCGGACGATTCGTTGCTCGGGGTGCCCGAGTGGTGCAGTGCGACGGCGACGATCGCGATGATCACGAGGAGTGCGGCGAGCGCGCCAAAGACGAGGCGCGGTGTGAGCGCGCGGGGCCCCTTGCCGCCGCCGCCTGCGGGCGCGGCGCCCTCTGTCGGCGGCGAGTCCATCCAGCTCCGATTTTAGGCGCGCTGTGCGGCGCCGCCGACGCTTATGCGCCCGTGACGTCGTCGCTGCGCCTTCCGCTACCGTTCGCCGCGTGAGCGAGCGCGAGGCCGGGGGGCTCCCTTCGCCACAGCAGGAGACCAGGCCCGTCCTGCTGGTTCTTACGCCCGACTTTCCACCCTCGATCGGTGGAATGCAGCAGCACGTCTTCCGTTTCGTGGAGCTGATGCCAGGGCTCCGCTCGACGGTCGTGACGCTCGACCGGGCCGGCGCGGCGGATTTCGACCGCACCAGCGGCGTCCCGACGATCCGCGTGCGGGGCGGCCGCAGGCGCGCCGTGGACATCGCGATGCTCAACGCCGCGTCGCTGCGCGCGGGGCTGCGGCTGCGCCCGGACGTGATCCTGAGCGCCCACCTCGTTGTCGCGCCCGCCGCGCGCGCGCTGTCGCTGATGCTCTCGGCTCCCGTCGCGCAGATGTTCTATGCCAAGGAGATCGGCGGGCGCCCCCGGCTCGCCGCGTTCGCCGCGAACCACGCCGAGGTCTGCCTGCTGGTCAGCAGGTACGCAGAAGGCGTGCTCGCGCGCGCCGGCGGCAGTCCGCGCGAGAGCGTGCTGATCTCGCCGGGCGTCGACCTCCCTGCCGTTACGGAGCCGCTGCCCGCGGAACGCCCGACGATCCTCACGGTGTCGCGTCTTGAGGATCGCTTCAAGGGACACGACGTCATGCTGCGGGCGCTCGGCGCCGTGCGCGAGCGCGTGCCCGATGTCCAGTGGGTCGTCGTCGGCGACGGGCCGCTGCGAGGCGAGCTCGAAGGCCTCGCTCGCAGCCTCGGCGTGCAGGACGCCGTCCGTTTCGTCGGCTCCTCGTCCGACGAGGAGCGCAATGAGTGGCTTCGTCGCACCACCGTGTTCGCGATGCCCGGGCGCCTTCCGGAGGAGGGCCTGGCGGGCGAGGGGTACGGCATCGTCTACCTGGAGGCCGGCACGTACGGCAAGCCCGTCGTGGCGGGTAACGTCGGCGGCTCCGCCGACTCGGTGCAGGACGGTCGCACGGGTCTGCTCGTCGACCCAACCGATCCGGGCGCCGTCGCGGGCGCCCTCGTGCACCTGCTCGAAGACGACGCGCTCGCCCGCAGGCTCGGTGAGGAGGGCGTGGTCCATGCCCGCGAACGAGCTTGGCCGATCGTCTCGGCCCGCGCCGAAAGCGTGCTCCTGTCGCTGTTGCGCAATCCGTCGTGAGCACGGGTGGGCAGATCTCGCGGGTTGTGCCAGTATTGGTGGGGCCGGCGACGGCGCCAGGAGATCCCTGCCGCCGGCACGGGCGACGGCGCGGATACCCGACGCGGCGACCGGTTGACAAGCCTCGGCTGATTCCTAAAGTTCAGACTCCTGGCCCCCGGGCCGATCAACGCCGCTGAGCCCCCGCGCGCAATGCCATCCAGCTATCACCTGACACACCTACGAACGCTCGAGTCCGAGGCGATCCACGTGATGCGCGAGGTGGTCGCCGAATTCGAGCGCCCGGTGCTCCTGTTCAGCGGCGGCAAGGACTCGATCGTCCTTCTGCGCCTCGCGGAGAAGGCGTTCCGCCCCGCGCCCCTGCCGTTCCCGGTGATGCACGTCGACACCGGCCACAACTTCCCTGAGGCGATCGAGTACCGCGACCGCCGGGCGGAGGAACTCGGCGTGCGGCTCGTCGTCGCCTCCGTCGAGGATTCGATCCGACGCCGGCCGCGTGGTCGAGGAGACCGGCCCGCGCGCCTCCCGCAACGGCCTGCAGACCGTCACGCTGCTCGACGCGATCGCCGAGCACCGCTTCGACGCGGCGTTCGGCGGCGCACGCCGCGACGAGGAGCGCGCGCGGGCCAAGGAGCGGATCCTCTCCTTCCGCAATGAATTCGGCCAGTGGGAGCCGCAGAACCAGCGGCCCGAGCTGTGGAACCTCTACAACGGCCGGCTACGCAATGGCGAGCACGCCCGCGTCTTCCCGATCTCCAACTGGACCGAGCTCGACGTCTGGCAGTACATCGCAGAGGAGCGCCTCGAGGTGCCGTCGATCTACTTCGCGCACGAGCGCGAAGTGTTCCGGCGCGACGGCATGCTGCTCGCCGTCAGCCCGTTCATCGAAATGATGGACGGCGAGGAGGCCTTCACCACCACGGTCCGCTATCGCACCGTGGGGGACATGAGCTGCACCGGCGCCGTCGAGTCCACCGCCGCGACGCTGGAGGCTGTGGTCACCGAGATCGCGGCGACCGAGGTCACAGAGCGCGGGCAGACCCGCGCCGACGACAAGGTGACCGAGGCCGCGATGGAGGACCGCAAGCGCCAGGGCTACTTCTGATGGCCGACGGGGACTTCAAGAGCAACGGGCACCGCGACCCGAACGAGGAGGACGGCAACGCGGAGGCCTTCCGCCGCCTCACCGAGCGGCCGGCGGAACTGCTGCGTTTCGCCACCGCGGGCTCCGTCGATGACGGCAAGAGCACGCTGATCGGCCGCCTGCTCTACGACTCCAAGCAGGTCCTCGTCGACCAGCTCGCCCACGTCGAGCAGGCCAGCGAGCGGATGGGCCACGACTTCCTGGACCTCTCGCTGCTGACCGACGGCCTGCGCGCCGAGCGCGAGCAGGGCATCACGATCGACGTCGCCTACCGCTACTTCGCGACGCCGCAGCGCCGGTTCATCATCGCCGACACGCCGGGCCACGAGCAGTACACGCGCAACATGGTCACCGGCGCCTCCACCGCGGACCTCGCGATCGTCCTGATCGACGCCCGCAAGGGCGTCCTCGCGCAGTCCAAGCGCCACGCGTTCATCAGCTCGCTGCTCGGCATCCCGCACGTCGTCGTGTGCGTCAACAAGATGGACCTCGTCGACTTCGAGGAGGAGGTCTTCGACGACGATCGTCGAGGAGTTCGACGCGCTTCGCCGCGCGCCTGGAGATGCCCGACGTGACCTTCATCCCGATCTCCGCGCTGCTGGGCGACAACGTCGTCGATCGCTCCGAGGCGATGCCCTGGTACCAGGGGCCGCCGCTGCTCTACCACCTCGAGCACGTCCACATCGCCTCGGACCGCAACCTGATCGACGTCGCGCTTCCCGGTGCAGTGGGTGATCCGGCCGCCGTCGGCAGCGTCGCCGACTACCGCGCCTACGCCGGCCAGGTCGCCGGTGGCGTCATGCGCCCCGGCGACGAGGTCGTCGTGCTGCCCGGCGGCCAGCACTCGAAGGTCGCCGCGATCGACACCTTCGACGGGCCCGATCGAGGAGGCCTTCCCGCCGATGTCGGTGGCGATGCGGCTGGCCGACGACATCGACGTCTCGCCGCGGCAGCATGATCGTCCGCACGCAGAACCAGCCGACGGTCGCCAACGGCTTCGAGTGCCTGCTCTGCTGGATGTCCGAGCAGCCGCTCAGCCCGCGGCGGCGCTACCTCGTCAAGCACACCACCGGCATCGCGATGCTCGGCGCGATCGAGGTGCGCTACCGCATCGACGTCGAGACGCTGCACCGCGACGCGGCCGTCGAGACGCTGGAGCTCAACGACCTCGCCCGCGTCCACCTGCAGCTCTCACAGCCCGCTGGTGTTCGACTCCTACCGCCGCAACCGCGTCACCGGCAGCCTGATCGTCATCGACGAGGCGACCAACGAAACGGTCGCCGCCGGCGTGATCCTCGACACCGAGGTCGAGGGCGCCGAGCGAGGAGCGCAGCGAGCGCAGCCCGAACGTCCGCTGGCAGGGCACGCGGATGACCCGCGAGCGGCGCTGGGCCACGCTCGGCCACGACGGGAGCGACGGTGTGGTTCACGGGCCTGCCGGGGGCCGGCAAGTCGACCGTCGCGGCGGCCGTCGAGGAGCGCCTGATCGAGCACGGCCGGCCCGGCGTTCCTGCTCGACGGCGACAACCTCCGCCACGGCCTCAACGGCGACCTCGGCTTCGACGAGCGGGCGCGGCGCGAGAACGTGCGCCGCACCTCCCACGTCGCGAAACTGCTCGCCGAGTCCGGGACGATCGCGCTCGTCAGCCTCGTGAGCCCCTACGCGGCGGACCGCGAGGCGGCCGCCGCGCATGCACGCGGCGGACGAGCTCGGGTTCATCGAGATCTTCGTCAACGCGCCGCTGGAGCTGTGCGAGGAGCGCGACCCGAAGGGCCTCTACGCCCGCGCCCGCGCGGGCGAGCTGGCGGGCATGACCGGCGTCGGGGCGCCGTACGAGCGCCCCCAGGAGCCGGACCTCGTGCTCGGCTGCGAGCTCCGAAACGGTCGAGCAGGAGGTCGAGCGCGTGATCGAGCTGCTCGCCGCGCGCGGCCTGCTCTAGAGCGGCCGCGCGGCCTAGTGGTGGTCGGCGCTTGCGGTGCGCGGGCGCGACGAGGTGGATCCAGCCGCTTGCTCCGGCCGAGAGCGGGCCGCTCGTGATCCGCGCGTAGGCGCGATAGCGGCCGGTGCGCGGCACGCGCAGGACGACGCTGAAGCGCGAGCCGTTGCTCGACGCTCTTTTGGCGTGCGTTGCGATGACGGTCACCCAGGTCATGGAGCCGGCGTGGCGCCCGGAGCGCACGACTTTCTCCTGCTGGATGTCGATCTCGCTGCCGTTCGCGGCCGGGTGTGATGTTGCCGTAGAGGCGCGTCAAGCCGCTGCGGGTGCGGCTGCGGAGTGTCACGTGCACGGTGGCGTGCACGACCGTGAAGGTGCTGTAGATGGGACGTTTGCTGAGGACCTCGACGCGGAGCTCGGTGTTGCGTTTGACGTCGTCGACGGCGAAGGAGAAGTGGCCGGTCGAGCTCGTCGTGGCAGAGTTCCCAAGCTGGCTCGGAACTTCCGCGTAGGGGTACCCCGTTGCCTGAAGCACCACGGTGGCACCGGCCGAACCGGTGCCCGCGAGCGTGCCGCTGTACGTGAACGACCGTCCGACCGCGACCTCGATCCGTTTGGCGATCGTGAAGTGAAGTTCACTGCCTTTGGCGCTGAAGTTGCGAATCTTGCCGTCGTAAGTCTTGCCCTGGGCGAAGGCGACGACGCGGTAGTAGTAGACGGCGCCCGGCGTGAGGCCGGTGATCGTCTGCCCGACGTTGATCTTCGCGATCTGGTTGCCGACCGACGTGACGTTGGTCTCGCGGCTCAGGGCGCTCGAGGAGGTGCCCCACTGGAAGGCGTAGCTCGTCTGCACTCCGTTCGGCTGCACGACCGCGGTCAGCTGGGCCGAGCTCGCCTCCAGATAGCGCACGCCGCCCGTCGAGCAGGAGGGCTTCGGTTCGATCGCCTTGCGAGCCCCTGCGGAAGGCGCGATTGCCGCGAGCGCGGCAAAAACGAGCGCCGCTGCAAGCGGCATGGTGGTCAGCCTGCGGAACATCAGCCTGATTCCCCGCCTTTCGAAGATGGGTGTCTCTTGCGACCGCACTGCACATATAACGTTGTGACCGCCCGTTTGTTGCGGCGCGCATTGCATTCTCGAGCGTTCACACTTTCCTCACCTGGCGGGGTGGCCGGCGCGCGAACCTTATGCTTTGCGGGCGCGGCCCCTTGGCGCCCGCCTGCCGCCACCCGACCGAATGGACCCCAACTTGTCGATCGACCCAACAGCCAGCGGCGCCCCCGCTGGCACTGACGGCCCGAGCACGCCAGTAGGCGGGCGCGCTCCGATGCCGCCTGTGACCCCGCCCGCCGTGCCGCCGAGGACTCCGCCGCCGCCCGTCGGGCCGGGCGGGCCTCCCGCGCCGGTGACGGCGCAGCCGGCGACTGGAGCGCCGGCCACCGCGCCGACCGGGCGTGCGTGCCCGGCATGCGGCGCCGTCGTCGCCGACGACCAGCGCTACTGCCTTGAGTGTGGCGAGCGGCAGATCGCCCGCAGCGACTTCCTGCTGGCCGGCGGCGCCGGTGCGGCCCAGGGGGCGGCGATGTCGGGCGGCGTCCCGCCTGCCGCCGGGGCCCCCACCGAGAGCGGCGACGAAAGGCGGCGCGGCGCATGGCTGCTGCTGGGCCTCGTCGGCCTGCTGCTGCTCGCGATGGGCGTCGGCGTGCTGATCGGCAAAGCCGGCAAGACGCCGACGCTGCCTACCAAGGTCGTGCAGGTCAGCGGCAGCGGGGCTGCGACGCAGACCTCGGGAGAAACCGGATTCACAAGCAGCTGGCCGTCAGGCAAAACGGGCTTCACGGTCGAGCTCAAAACGCTGCCCTCCGGTACTTCGGTCGCGACGATCACAGCGGCCAAGAACGGCGCGAGCGCCAAGGGCGCGAGCGGCGTCGGCGCGCTGAAGGCCGAAGAATTCAGCAGCCTCGGCGGCAGCGAATACGTCATCTACTCCGGGCAGTACGCCTCGCGTGCCGCGGCGGCGGCGGCGCTCTCGTCGCTAAAAGGCAAGTTCGCCGGCGCCAAGGTGATCGAAGTCTCGAACAACGCCGGCGGCGGCTCGGAACCGCCGAGCGCCGCAGAAAAAGCGGCGAAGCCAGGCGAAGCGATCACCAAGCCCGCGCCGCTGACCAAAAAGAAATCGAGCCACACGAGCTACAAACAGGAATCCGAAGAACTCCCCGACGTCGTGGAAACGAAATAGACGATGAGCGGCCCGACCGACACGCCAGAGAAGCCTCTACGCCCCCCGAAGCCGCCGAGCGCCCCTCCGCCGGTGCCCGCGGCCCAGGACTCCGAGCTCGCCCGGCGGCGCGGAGCGCTGGCCGAAGAAGTCACCGAGCTTCACTGGGACCTCGGCGGGCTGGCCTACGAGATGGCGATACGCGACCACTTCCGGCTCGACGTCCTCGTTCGTCGAGCCGCCGTGCTCCAGGAACGCGACGCCGAACTCGCAGAGGTCGAACGGCTGCTGCGCATGGAGCAGGAGGGCATCGTCGGTAACTGCCCGAGCTGCGGCTCGCCGCACAGCCGCGGCGCCCTCTACTGCTGGCAGTGCGGCACGCAGCTCATGGAGCGCATGCCGAGCTCCGCGACACCGGCGCCGGGCAGCGAGCCCGCGCCCCCGGCGTCGACCGGCGGCGAGCTGAACGGCAAAACCGGCAGCGCCTGAGATCCGATGACCGGCGAGGCGCTCACGTGCAGCAGCTGCAGCGCGCCACTGGCTCTCGGCCAGCAGTACTGCGTCGCGTGTGGCTCGCGCTGCGGTCCGCGCCGGCCGGAAGTCGATCAGCTGATGCGGCGCGCAGGCGGCCGCGAGAGCGCGGTGCCGGTCGCCGCCGCGCCCGCCACGCGGTGGCGCTTGCCCGTCATCCCCCTGCCGTCGCGGATGCTCGCCACGGCGCTCCTGCTCGTCTTCCTCGGCAGCGGCGTCGCGCTCGGCGAGGTCGCGCACCGCTCGGCGATCGACTCGCTGATTGCCGCGGAGCGAGGCCCTTTGCGCGTTCTGCTGCCTTCAGCTTCGGTGCCGAAGAAAGAAAGCGAAGCCACGACGCCGGAAAGCGAAACGCCGGTTGTCACGGTCCCGAAGACCACGGTGCCGACGGCGCCGCCGAATTCCGTTCCGGCGACGCCGCCGGCGAAAGTAGAACCCGAAAAGAAAGAACCTCCGGCCGCCGAAAAACTCCCCCCGGTCAAGCATGTCTTCGTCGTGATGCTCGCCAACCAGCCGTACGAAAACGTCTTCACGCCGATCTCGCCGGCGCCGTACCTCGCCAAGACGCTGGTCGCCAAGGGGGTCCTGCTGGACCGCTACTACGCCGTCGCGCACAACGAACTGGCGAACGGCATCGCACTCATCAGCGGCCAAGGCCCGACCACTGAAACGGCCCGAAACTGCTCGAACTACACCGCGATCGGCGCGCCGCGCACCGGCTCCTACAGCCAGGTGCTCGGCAGCGGCTGCGTATATCCCTCCTCGACCCAGACGCTGCCGGGTCAGCTCAGCGGCAAGGGCCTTAAGTGGCGCGCGTACGTGCAGGGCATCGACGAAGGGGGATCGACACCGCCGGCCTGCGCC
Source organism: uncultured Solirubrobacterales bacterium (assembly GCA_963764325.1). Lineage (GTDB taxonomy): Bacteria > Actinomycetota > Thermoleophilia > Solirubrobacterales > Solirubrobacteraceae > Palsa-744. Next base: position 208,106 of record CAVXSE010000001.1, read on the forward strand.
CACCCGCAGCTCGGTCACGCCGACCCGAACGCCGGCCCCGAACCGGCGCCCGGCGCTTACACGACGGCCCGCAACCCCTTCGTCTACTTCGCGTCGATCACGGGCTCGAGCGCCTGCGCGCGCAACGACGTCGGCCTCTCCTCGCTTTCGAAAGACCTCGCGCGCGCCTCGACGACGCCGAACTTCTCGTACATCGTCCCCGACCGCTGCAACGACGGCAGCTCAACGCCCTGCAGACCCGGCGCGCCGGCAGGCATCCAGGACAGCGAAGGGCTGCTGAAGCGCATCGTCCCCGAGATCACCGGCTCGGCGGCGTTCAAGGAAAACGGGCTGCTCGTCGTGACCGTCGACCAGGCCCCCTCGAGCGGCGAATTCGCCGAATCGACCTACTGCTGTTCGCAGCCTCGTTTCCCGAACCTCGCCGGTGGCGTCTCAGGCGGCGGCACCGTCGGCGCGCTGCTGATATCGCCCTTCATCAAAGGCAGCGAAGCGAACGAAGCGGCGCAGGAAAACTTCAACCACTTCTCGCTGCTGCGCACCGTCGAGCAGTTCTTCGGGCTGCCGGCGATCGGCTACGCGGCGCTGGCCAAACTGCCGACGCTGCCGCCCGCCCTCTTCAACGCGAAGAGCTAGCGGCCGGCGAGCTCGCCGTACGTGACGGCGCGCCGTTCGCGCGACGTCCGCTCCAGCACGCGCTCCAGCGCGTCCATCAGGCGCGGATGCTCGACGTCAGCGGGGTGAAGGTCAAGTCGCAGCGCGTCGAAAGGCAGGCGGGCGCCGGCGCGCACGAGCGCCGGCGCGAGCAATGGCGCCAGCGGGCCCGACGCGAGACTCCACGCCGGCGCGACCGGGCCGCGCTCGCCCTGCGGACCGCGGATCGCCATCACGTCGGCGCTCCAGCGGTAGCGTCCATCGAGGGCAGCACGCAGTCGCGGAGTGTACGCATAGGCCGGCGCGACGAAGCCCTCGCGGTTCGACGCCCGCGAGCTTGAGGATCCGCCAGCCGGCGTGGACGGCGCGGCGCGTCTCCTCAAGCGTCGAGCCGCCGCGAACTCGCGCGCGCGGCGAGTCCGGCACGGGGCAGTGCGCGCGTGCGCACGCCGAGGTGGCGGAAGCCGTGCTGGCCGATCTCATCGCCGGCGGCCCGTCGCTCGCAGCAGCCACTCGATCGTCGCCGGCGAGCGGCTGCCGATCGGATGCAGGTCGCGGGCCGGCACGACGAGCAGCGTGACGCGGTCGATGCCGTGGTCGCAGAGCCAGTCGCGCATCAGCGCGCAGCGCTCGAGCGACGCCGGCTCGATGCCGTGCAACGCGACGGCGATCGCCGTCCGCCTTCCGCTACGGACCACGGGTCGCGTGACCGCCGTGCCGCCGGCCGCGACCGGCAGCGCGCCCCGCAGGGCGCTCACTTCAGGCCGCGCGCGCCGCATCGTCCTCGCTGCCGCCGCCGCTCAGCTCGCCCGATAGGGCGCGCCGATAGGCGTCGGCGAGCCGCTCCATCGTCGACTCCCAGGTGCGTGCGCGGGCCGACCGCAGCGCCGCCGTCGTGATCCGCTCGCGCAGCAGTGGCGTGCGCGACGACCTCGAGCAGCGCAGCGGCCAGCGAGGCCCCGTCGGCGGGGCAGAGGCGACCCGTGATCCGGTCCTCGATCAGCGAGAGCGGCCCGCCCTCGGCGACCGCGACCACCGGCAGGCCGCTCGCCTGCGCCTCGAGAATGACCTGCCCGAAGGTGTCCGTCGCGCTGGGGAAGAGGAACGCGTCGGCGCTCGCGTAGACGCGGGCCAGCTCGGTGCCGTGGCGCCAGCCGAGGAACGTCGCGTGCTCGCCGAGCCGCGCTGCCAGGCGCTCGCGCTCGGGTCCGTCGCCGGCGAGCACGAGGTGCAGGCGCGGGTCACGTTCGCGCGCGCGCAGGAAGGCGTCGGCGATGCAGGTCGACGCCCTTCTCGCGCGTGATGCGCCCGCTGTAGAGCACGGTGACCTCGCCGGGCAGAAGGCTCTCGTCGCGCAGCGACGGGTCAAACCGCGCCGTGTCGACGCCCCGGTCCCAGCGCATCACGCGCTCGCCGGCGATGCCGATCGACGCCAGCATCTCGTCGGACGCGGCGCTCGGTGAGAGCAGCAGATCGCAGGCGTCGTAGAAGCCCGCGACGGTCATCGCCATCGCCGCGGCGAGGCGCTCGTCGTTGGACCGCAGGCCCGTGTAGGCGGTGAGCTCGGTGTGGTAGCTGCCGACGAGCGGCAGGCGCAGCGCGCGCGAGCAGCAGCGCCGCAGTCACGCCGGCAGGACCGGGTGCGCAGACGTGGATCAGGTCGAAGTGGCCGTCCGCGAGGGCCTCGACGGTCGCCGGCAGGCTCGGGACGCCGATCCGCAGCCCCGGGTAGAAGGGGACGTCGAAGTCCGCGACGGCAGCCAGGCGGCGGTCGACGTCGGGGTCGGTGCCGACGACCTCGATCTCGAAGCCCGGTACGCCGCGCTCGCGGATCTCCTCGATCGTGCGGCTCACGCCGTGCGTCGCGCCGATGCCGTCGGCGAGGATCGCCACGCGTGCCGGCTCGCCGTCGTCGCGCCGCGCCGACGGAATCGAGGCGACCTTCTGGCGCTCGTTGGCGAGGAATGCCGTCGCCGGCGCATAGGGGATCGCCGCGATGCAGGCGTCGAAGAGCCCGCGGGCCGCGGCGGGCAGGTCGGCGTCGCCTCGCGACCGCGGCGAGCGCGGCGTCGACGGCGCCGCGCAGGCCACGCTCGTGTGCGCGGCAGGCGCGCCGGTAGAGCGCGGCGTGGCTGAAGCCCGTCGTCCTGCATCAGCGCGATCAGCCCCGCCTCGTCGAGGTCGCCGAGGCCCACGGCGACGAGCCAGCCGCGCAGCAGGCAGCGGGCGTCCGCCGGCTGGAAGTCGAGCTTGCGCGGCGCCCTCTCGGGCGTCGGCCTCGCTGAGCAGCCGGTTCATCAGTCCCATCACCCGCGCCGGGTCGGGCTGCGCTTCGTCGCCGTCCGCGGGCGCCGGGAGCGAGCGGGCGGCGAGGGCGATCGCGGCGTGCGCCCACTTTGCCGCGCTGCCCTGCGCGCCGCGCGCGACGGACGTTGCCTTCGCGCAGGTGCGCGAGGAACTCGGCGGGCGTCGCGGCGTGCGGCGTCTCGGTGAACGTGCGGCCGATGTCCGTCGCCGGCGTGGTCGTCGCTGCCCGCGATGCCGATCCCGTCGCGCGTCGCGACGTAGGTGGCCGCGGGCCGGTTGAGCTCCGGCGCGCGTGCGCCGTTGCGAACCTCCCAGATGTCGAACAGCTCGGCGAGCCGGCGCCGGTGGCGGCGCGTGAGCGGCGCCGCGACCTGGTAGTAGGGGTGCGCGAGCGCCGCCGTGATCGCCGCGCTCGCGCATGTATTCGGCGCAGGCTTCGACGTCGGACGCCGTGCGCCTGCAGCCACTCGTGGTCCTCCGCGGTGATGCCGAGCAGAGGACGTGCACCGCCTGGCGGCTCGCCGCGGAAGCGCGCCGTGAGCTCCTCGGAGACGAACACGTCGGGGCGGTCGGCGATCTGCAGCACGCCGTCGATCGTGTCGTGATCGGTGATCGTCACGAAGTCCATGCCACGGCGCTTGGCGAGCTCGTAGACCTCCTCGCGGCGGCGTCGCGCACTCCGGCAGGCCGACCGCGCGCTGGACGCCGAGCCGGGAGAACGGCCGAGGCGGTCGAGTGGCAGTGCAGGTCCGCGCGGCTGGTACGCTGCCCATGCTGCGCTGGTCGCGATATCCGTTCCATGATCTAGAGTTCTCCGCAAATTGCGGTTTTTTGTGACGAACTCGGAACGAACCGGTGAAGCTCGCGTGAACTGCTGGCTTTTCAGCCTCCGGGCGCCCCCGCGGCGACGAGCGCGACGCCGGCCACGGCACAGTGGGGAGCGGTCGCCAGGAGCGAGCGCCGTCGCGCCAGCAGCAGCGCCACGGGCGAGGCGGCAAGAAGCGCGAACTGCCAGCCATGCGCGAGGCCGCGGCGAGCGGCACCGAGGCGCCGATGATCGCTCCCGCCGCCGCGGCCCGGCGCCGGCGAGAAAGGCGCTCGCGCGGCGATTCGCGACGACGCGCTCGAGGTTCGGTGCGAGGCGAGAACGAAGAGCGATCGACGGCGTGAACGCCACGGCCGCCGCCAGCAGCGCACCGCCGAGGCCGCCCGCCGCGTAGCCCACGACGGCGACGGTCTGCAGGACCGGGTCCGGGGGTGACCTGGCCGAGGGCGACGGCGTTCAGGAACTGCGCTGTGTCATCCAGTGATGGACGCTGACGGCGTCGGCCTGCATCAGCGGGACGATCACGAAGCCGCCGCCGAACGAGAGCGCCCCGACCTTCAGCGCGGTCCACGCGAGTGCGCCGGCGCCGCCCGCGACGGCGAAGACCGCAGCCGGCCGCGGCGGCGGCAGCGCGAAGGGCGCAAGCACGCCCCGCCGCGCTCAGCGCGAGCTCGAAGAGCGCCGCAGGCGAGCAGCACGAGGACAAGTAACGGGCCGAGCGTCGCGGCCGCCGCGGCGCCCGCGAGCGACGTAGGCGACGGAGCGAACCCGCAGCGAGCCGCCGAGGCCGAGCGCACAATCGGCAGCGCGATGTCTAGGCCCGCGCGCAGCGCGACGGCCGGCGACCGCGCTGCCGGCGCCGAGGCCGGCGGCGAGCACAGCGCGCGGCGGGGAGGAGGCGAGGAACACCGTGGCCAGCGCGATGATCAGCCGCGAGGCCCGGCAGGATGAAGCAGAGGCCGCCGAGCAGGGCGCCCGCGGTGCCCCGCAGCCACCATGCGCAGTAGATCGCGACCTGCGTCGACGCCGGCCCCGGCAGGATGTTCGCCATCGCCACCGCGCGCTCGAAGTCGCGCGGGCTCATCCAGCCCTCGCGCTCGACGCACAGCGCCCGCAGCATCGCGATGTGCGTCGGCGGCCCGCCGAAGCCGGTTACGCCGATCCGCAGCCAGGCGCGCGCGATCTCGCGAAGGACATGTCCGCCGTGTTTCACGGGCGCAGAGTACGACGGGACGCGGCCGTGGACGGCGCTAGGCTCGCCGACGATGTCCGCGCTCGTGCCGCCCGTCGCGATCAGCAATCACCTACTTCCAGGCCATCGTCCTCGGCGCTCTTGCAGGGGGTGACGGAGCTCTTCCCGATCTCGAGCCTCGGTCACACGGTGCTCTGTCCCGACGCTCTTCGGCTGGGAGGCCTCGTCAAGTCGCAGAGCCGGCCGGAGTCGTATCTGGCTGGCATTCGTCGTCATGCTCCACGTCGGAAGCGCGGTCGGCATCCTCATCTACTTCTGGCGCGAGTACGTCGAGATCGTCAAGGGCTTCTTCCGGACGTCTCTCCACGCGCCGGATCGAGACGCCGGACGAGCGGATGGCGTGGCTGATCATCGCCGCGAGCATCCCCGCCGGCATCATCGGCCTGGCGTTCGAGCACGAGCTGCGCACCGTCACCGCGAAGCCCGAACTGGCGGCGATATTCCTGACGCTGAACGGCATCGTGCTGTTCGCCGCCGAGCGCTTCCGCCGTCGCGCCGAGGTGCGCGAACTCGCCGCCCGCGAGGGCATGAAGCCCGACGGCGGCCGCGAACTCGACACGCTCGAGTTCCGCGAGGCGTTCGTCATCGGCATCGCCCAGTCGACGGCGCTCGTCGCCGGCATCAGCCGCGACGGAGTCACGATGGGCGCCGGTCTCGCGCGCGGCCTCGACCACTCGGACTCGGCTCGCTTCGCGTTCCTGCTCGCGGCGCCGATCATCCTCGCCGCCGGCGTGTTCAAGCTCCCCGACCTGCTCGGGCATCTCGGCGACGGCGTCCGCGGCCAGGCGCTCGTCGCAGCCGCCGCCGCGGCCTTCGCCGCTGTCTTCACGGTCGGCTTCCTGCTCCGCTTCTTCAAGACGCGAACGTTGATGCCGTTCGCGATCTACTGCCTGGTCTTCGGCAGCTTCATGATCGTTTACACGCAGACCTGACGATCGGCATCGCCGTCGGCCATCATGGGCGGGCGATGACGATTCCGCGGACGCCGCCGAAGATCTTCGAGACACAGAGCCAGGCTTGGGAGGAGGTCGGCCTGCTGCGCCAGATCAACCCGCGCGCAGCGCGCCGCGCGCGGATCGAGGCCTTCGTGCTGATCCCGATCTTCGTGCTGATCGTCGTGCTCTACGACCATCGCAAGAGCCTCTTCGGCACGGTCCATCACGTCACGGTTGAAGTGGACGCACCACGTGGTGACGAAACCAGTGGTCGAAACGGGCGTCGAAACGCCGCTGCAGATCGTCGTGATCGTCGTCCTCGTGATCCTCGGCTGGGCGATCGCGCGCGACATCGGACGCGCGCTCGGGCCGTCGTTGTTCCGCCGCATGGACCCCGCGACCGCCGGGACGGTCGGCTTCCTGATCCGGATGGGGACGCTCGTCCTGGCAGTACTCGTCGCGCTCGCCGTGGCGGGCGTCAAACCGCAGACGATCGCGCTCGGCGGAGCGCTGACGGCCGTCGTCTTCGGTCTCGCGGCGCAGCAGACGCTCGGCAACCTGATCGCGGGCACGGTTCTGCTCAGCGCAAGGCCGTTTCGCGTCGGTGACAAAGTCCGCCTGCAGGGCGGGCCGCTGGCGGGCCAGCTCGAGGGGACGGTCAGCTCGCTGGGTCTGCTCTACACGACGTTCGCCCGCGGCGAGGACTCGATCATGGTGCCCAACAGCGTCGTGCTGAACGTGGCGGTGATGCCGATGCGCGAACCGGACGCCGTGAACCTGCGTGCCCGCGTGCCGGCCGAAACGACGCCCGCCGACCTGCAGGAGCTCCTCGAGAACTCGATCAAGACGCCGCTGCGCACGCCGCCCCGGATCACGCTCGAGGAAATCGACGGCGACGAGGTCGTCGTTTCGATAACGGCGACTCCGCTCGTTGCGAGCCAGGGCCACGTCGTGGCGGGGGAACTTCAATCCGCGGTGTCGCGCGAGACGGTCGGCGAGCGCACGCCGTAACGCACGAAGAGGTCGCCGTCGCCGTTGCCGACGGCGAGCACGTCGAGCTCGACCGGTGGCGAAAAGACGCGCCCCGCAAGGATCCGCCGCGCCGGGCCCGCCGGATCGTCGCCGCCGAGGAGCGGCCCCAGCGAAAGCCACAGCTCATCCAGCACGCCGCCGGCGATGAGGTCGGCGCCGAGGCTCGGCCCGCCCTCACAGAGCACGAGGCGCGCCGCGTAGCGACGCTCGAGCTCGTCGAGCGCTGCAGCGAGATCGACGCCGCCCTCGGCGCCCGCCGCGCGGATGTAGTCGACCGTGGCGGCGCAGGGGGCGAGCTCGCCGCTGCCACCGGTGACCACGATCACGTGGCTTTCGCCGTCGGCGAGCAGCGGCAGCGAAGGATCGAGGTTCAGTGAGCCGCTGACGATGCACGCGAGCGGCTGCGCCGCAAGGCCGCGCGCGGTGCGCCGCGCGCGGGCCTCCGCCGAGCCGACCAGCGGCCCGTATTTCTCGGCGCGGACCGTGCCCGCGCCGACCAGGACGGCATCGGCGCGCTCGCGCAGGGCGTGGAAGAGGGCTCGGTCCGCAGCGCCGCCGATCCCTCCGGAGCGTCCGTCGAGGCTCGCCCGCCCGTCGGCCGTGCTGACCATGTTCAAGAGGACCCGGCGCTGCGGCGGTCGCGCGTCGAGTCCGACGTCGTCGAGGTACGCCCCGGCGTCGACGGCGGCGCCCGCCGAGAGCTCCCGAAGCGTCGCTGAGCCGCGTTTTACGGTGCCGTCAGTCATCGCTTGAGCCTAGCTCCGAGGTCCCGCTCGGGGGGCTGCGGCGCCGACAACATTCCGTCAACAATCGGCCGCAATGTCGTGCTACCTTCATCGCGAATGGCCGGCCGAAGCGGTCGGTAAAAGTAGTGCAGTCGCTCGCAGTCGGAGGTTGTATGGCCTCCTCCGTGTAGCACGCACCAGAAGTTGGAGGAGACCAGCAACATGCCAACCGGCACAGTTAAGTGGTTCAGTGACGAGAAGGGGTTCGGGTTCATCACCCCCGACGATGGCGACAAGGACCTTTTCGTCCATCACACGGGGATCAATTCGGACGGCTACCGCTCTCTGCAGGAGGGCGCGAAGGTGTCGTACGAGCCCGAGCAGGGCGACAAGGGCCCGAAGGCCGTCAACGTCACGGCGATCTAGGTCGCTGAAGCTCTCTGAGGGTCCGCGTCACGCGCGGACCCTCAATGCGCTCTCGCGGTAGTAACCTGCTGCCGCGCGTATGTCGTCAGACGCAGGTACCCTGACGGCCGTTCCAGCTACCCGCGAGCGGGCCGCCTGGACCGGTCGTATCCGTTCCATCGCGCCGCCCGGGCGACGCGCTGCTGCGATCGCGCTCGGCGCGATGGTGGTGATCTCGCTGGCCCTCGTCACGATCGCGGCGAACCGGCCGAGCCAGCTCTCGCCGGTCACGCACGAAGGCTTCTTCCCGGGCTGGATGGCCGGTCCGCTCGGCGGGCTGTTGCCCGGCGCGACGAACTCGGCGACGGCGATGAAGGTCGTCTTCACCGTCTCGCTGCTCGCGCTGATCGTCTGTTACCTGCTCGTCCTGCGCGGAGCCGCGGCGCTGCCGACGAAGATCGTGCTCGGCGCCGTCGTCGCCGTGCAGCTCGTCTACATGCTCGCGCCGCCGCTCGCGACGACGGACATCTTCAACTACATCAACTACGCGCGCATGGAGGCGGTTCACAACCTGAACCCCTACACCACGATCGCTGCCAGCGAGCCCCACGGCGACCCGGCCTACCTGCTCAGCAACTGGCACCAGCTGCTCGACCCCTACGGCCCGAGTTTCACGATCATGACGATGGCGCTCGTGCCGCTGGGCGTGGCGGGCACGTTCTGGGCCCTGAAGGCGCTCTTCACGCTCGCGAGCTTCGCGCTGCTGCTGCTCGTCTGGCGCTGCGCGAAGCTCCTGGGGCGCGATCCCGTGTTCGCCGTCGCGTTCGTCGGCCTGAACCCGATCGTGATCATCTGGGGCCTCGGCGGCGGCCACAACGACTTCCTGATGATGGTCGCCGTCTTCGGCGCCCTCTATCTGATCCTGCGCGAAGAGCGAACCGTGGCGCGCCGTGCCGGGCGTCCTCTGGCCGCTCTCGCCGCGCTACGCCGGTGCCGGCTTCGCGCTGCTCGCGGCCTGCTCGCTGAAGGCGTCGGCCGCGGTCCTGATTCCCGTGGCCCTCGCGTACACCTGGCGCGAACGCCGCGCTTTCGTCCAATTAGTGCTTGGCATGGTGGTAGGTGCAATCGTCTTCGGCGCGGCGACGCTCGCCGCGTTCGGCCCCCACCTGCCGAACATCGGCGCGCAGAGCTCGCTCGTGACGCCCGAGAGCATCCCGAACCTGCTGGGCCTCTCGATCGGGCTCGGCGGAGAGACCGTCGGCGTCCATGCAGTCGCCTACGCGCTGCTCGTCGGGTCCGTTGGCTGGGGCGCGTGGTGGGCATACACGCGGCGCGAGATCATGGCGCCCGGCGGTTGGGTGACGATCGCGCTGCTCCTGACGCTCAGCTGGGTGCTGCCGTGGTACGTCCTCTGGGTGCTGCCGATGGCCGCCGTCGCGGGGTCGCGGCGCCTGCGCATCGCGGCGCTGCTCGTGGGCCTGTACCTCGTGATCTCGCCCGTGTCGGTATGGCGCGCGCTCGGCGTCTACCCCGAAAGCACGCCGCTCGGCCATCTGCACCAGCGCGAAGTCGACGAACTGCTGCACTAGCCGGTCGCCTGCAGAGGAGCCTATTCGCCCGGATCGGGGCGCCGGCGAGTGCGCTTACGCTCGGCGTCGATCTGCTTCTCGCGCAGCCTGCCGCTCGCGCGAGGCGGCCGTCGGTCTGGTGGGCCGCCGCGGCGGATCGACGTGGAGGCCGGCGGCGATCCGGCGAGCAAGGCGCGCCAGCGCGAGCTCACGGTTTCGGCTCTGCGAGCGCCCGTCCTGGCTCACGGCGGCGACGCGGTCGCCGTAGCGCCCGCGCAGGCGCGCGCGCTGCTCGTCGCTGAGCGCGCTGCACTCGTCGATCACGATGCTTGCTTCGACCCGTGAGGCCGTGACGTTCGCGTGCTGGCCGCCGGGACCCGACGAGCGGCTGGTGCGGATCGTGACTTCGCCGAGCGGGATCTGAAGGCCCGCTGCGACGCGCAGCGCGTCGACCTCCGCCAAGGCGGCTAGGGCCCGTCGATCGGTCTCGGGCCTCGCTCCTCGCCCTCGACCAGCCGTCCGTCGCGGCCGACGTAGCCGCCATCGCCGCCGACGCACACGTAAACGGCGTCGCCGTCGCCGACGTTGCTGATGCGCCGCGGCACGGCGGCGTCGACGCGCACCGCGGCGCCCGGCCGCAAGTGCACGCTCGTGCCGTCGCCGAATTCCATCGATCGCGTCGCCGGCGTGCAGGAAGTAGAGCTCCTCCTGGCGGTCGTGGAAGTGGAAGCCCGTCTTGACGCCCGGCGGCAGGACGATCGCGTTGACGCCGAACGCATCGACACCGAGGGCCTGGCGGATCTTGCGGAAGCCCGGTCCGTCGCCGAGCTCGTCGAGGTTCGCGGCGGCCCAGCCGCTGCCCTGCTCCGCAGCCTCGCTCATGCCGCGTCCTGCTCCATCTCGGCGACGACGGCGCCACTCGGCTCGAGCTCGTGCCCGCTCGCGGCCCAGTCGAGGATGCCGCCGGCCAGCGAATAGGCCTGGAAGCCAGCGCCGCTCAGCGCCTGTGCGGCCATCAGCGACCGTGCGCCGACGCGGCAGTAGACGATCACGGGCGTCTGCTGGTCGAGCTCTCCGACGCGCGCCGGAAGGTCGCCGAGTGGAATGTGGCTGCTGCCGGGGATGTAGCCGGCCTCGCGCTCGTGCTGCTCGCGCACGTCGATCAACTGGACGGGGGAGGCCGCCGAGAGGCGCTCTGCGGCGTCGGCGCTGGCGATCTCGAGCTCGTGCTGCTCCTCGGACACACGGTGAGCCTAGCGGCGGCGCGGGGGGCGCGCGATGCAGCGGCTCCTACTACGATCAGCGGGGTGCAGGCCGTTGGTGACACGTACACCGTGCCGCAGGAGAACCTCGACTTCTGCGCGATGATCGCGCAGCTCGCGCGCGAGCAGATCGCGCCTCGCTCGGCAGAGATCGACGAGAAGGCCGAATACCCCTGGGACATCCGCGCGCCTGCTCGCCGAGCAGGACATCCTCGGCGCTGCCCTTCCCGGACGAGTACGGCGGCACCGGGACCGGCACGCTGATGCTCAACATGGCGGTCGAGGAGATCGCGAAGGTCGACGCGTCGTGCGCGCTGATCCTGATGGTGCAGGAGCTCGGCACGCTGCCGATCCAGCTGTACGGCAGCGACGAGCTGAAGGCGCGCTTCCTGCCGCGCTGCGCGAGCGGTGAGTGGTCGCCGGCCTTCGCGCTGTCCGAGCCCGAGGCCGGCTCGGATCCGGCGGGCATGAAGACGCACGCCGTGCTCGACGGCGAGGAGTGGGTGATCAACGGCACCAAGAACTGGATCACGAACCTCGGCGTCGCCGACTTCTACGTCGTCTTCGCGGTCACCGACCGCGAGACCGCGGCGCATCACGGCGTTCGTCGTCGAGGCCGACCGCCCGGGCTTCAGCGTCGGCAAGCTCGAGCACAAGCTCGGCATCCGCGCCTCGCCGACCGGCCAGCCGATCTTCGACGACGTTCGCGTACCGCAGGAGAACGTGATCGGCGAGGTCGGCCGAGGCCTCTCGGTCGCGCTCGGCACGCTCGAACGCACGCGTCTCGGCGCCGCCGCGCAGGCCGTCGGGATCGCCCAGGGCGCGACCGACTACGCCGTCGCGCTACGCCCGCGAGCGCCGCCAGTTCGGTCAGGCCGATCAACGAGTTCCAGGGCATCCAGTTCAAGCTCGCCGACATGGAAACCAGCACCGCCGCGGCGCGCGAGCTGCTCTACAAGGCGTGCGCGATGGCCGACCAGGGCCACCCGGAGCGCGCCAAGTACTCGTCGATGGCGAAGGTCTTCGCCTCGGACACGGCGATGGCGGTGACGGTCGACGCGGTCCAGGTGCTCGGCGGCTACGGCTACGTCAAGGAGTACCCGGTCGAGCGCATGATGCGCGACGCGAAGATCACCCAGATCTACGAGGGCACCAACGAGATCCAGCGGCTCGTGATCGCCCGTACTCTTAAGTAGGCGGCACAGAGCGGTGGGCGGCTCATGCGCGATCGATCCAGCACGGAAACCGCCTCCGGCGCGCAGGCGTCGCGGCGATCATCGCGATGGCCGTCGGCCTGGTGGTGCATAGTCGTCGCCCAGGGCTTCAGCTCCGAGGGCCGCCTGCGCGCCGCTCGAGGACGTCGCGCTCGGCGTGGTCGTCGTCGCCGCGCTTCTCGGCTCGCATCGCGTTCCTCGCGGTCCGCATGGCGCGGCTGGCGCGACCCGGTCTCGAGCAGCGAGTTCGACGGGATCGTGCGCCGTGCCGAGCAGCTGGCCGACGACGGCCTGGCGGTCGACCCCGAAGAAGCCGAGTTCATGGTCCTCGACCCGCTCGACGACGGCGACTTCGACGAGCTGGTGCGCGAAGCGCTCGACGACCTGCCGGATCTCCTGCGCAACGCGCTGCGCAACATCACGGTCGTCGTCTCCGACGGGGGCCGGCGCGCCGGCGCCTACGGCCGCTACGGGTCACACCGTTCGGGCCACGACCGCATCGTGATCTTCCGCGACTCGCTGCGCCGCGACTTCGGCGACGACGCGTGATGACCTGCGCGAGCAGGTGACGCGCACCGTCCGTCACGAGCTCGCACAGCACCTCGGCCTCGACGAGCTCGGCGTCAGCCAGCACGACCTGTAGGCCGTCCGCCGGCCTTCGCATAGCGATTCCGCCGCAACCGAACCCGAGGAGCAAGGCATGCCCGACGTAGTGATCGTTGACGCAATACGAACCCCGATCGGCAGGGCCGGCAAGGGCTCGCTGAAATCGGTCCGCGCCGACGACCTTGCGGCGGTGCCGCTGCGCGCCCTGCTGGAGCGAAACCCTCAGCTGGCCCCCGAGTCGGTCGGCGACGTGATGATGGGCTGCGCGATGAGCGAAGGCGAGTCCGGCTACAACGTGGGCCGCAACGCTCCGTTGCTCGCGGGCTACGGCGTCAGCGTCCCCGGCACGACCGTCAACCGTTTCTGTGCCTCCTCGCTGCAGACCACTCGCATGGCCTTCCACGCCATCAAGGCCGGAGAGGGCGACACGTACATCGCGGCCGGAGTGGAGGCCGTCTCGCGCGCCGGCCAGAGCGCGCCGTTCGAGTTCCACCCGCTCCTGAACGGCTCGGAGGGGTCGATCTGCGACGTCTACATCCCCATGGGCATGACGGCGGAGAACGTCGCTGAACGCTGGAAAGTCTCGCGTGAGGAGCAGGACGAGTGGGCGGTCATCTCGCAGACGCGCGCCGTCGCGGCGCAGGAGTCCGGCCACTTCGACTCGGAAATCGTCGCCGTAACGGCACCCGCGCACACCGAGGTCGACCGCGAAGGCAACGAGGTGCAGGTTCCCGAGCGCGTCGTCACCAAGGACGACGGCCCGCGGCCCGGCACGACGCTCGAGGGCCTCGCGGCGCTCAAGCCGGCCTTCCGGGAGGGCGGCACGGTCACTGCCGGCAACGCCTGCCCGCTGAACGACGGTGCCGCGGCGCTGCTGATCATGTCCGACGAGCGCGCCAGCCGCGACGGCTTCACGCCCCTGGCGCGGATCATCGCGTCGACCGTCGCCGGCGTCGAACCCGAGGTCATGGGCGTCGGCCCGATCCCCGCGATCCGCATGCTCCTGGAGGCCACGGGCATGACGATGGACGACATCGACGTCGTCGAGATCAACGAGGCCTTCGCGGCCCAGATCGTGCCCTGCAAGCAAGAGCTGGGCATCTCCGACGAGAAGCTCAACCCGTTCGGAGGCGCGATCGCCCTCGGTCACCCGTTCGGCATGACCGGCGCGCGCATCATGACGACGCTGCTGAACGACCTGCGGACGCTCGACGCGACCTACGGGATCGAGTCGATGTGCGTCGCCGGCGGCATGGGCATGGCGATGCTCGTCGAGCGCCTGGCTTAGCCCGGCGGCATCCGCAGCGCGCCGTCGAGACGAATCGTCTCGCCGTTGAGCATGCGGTTCTCGACGATCTGGCAGGCGAGCTGCGCGTACTCGGCGGGATGGCCGAGGCGGCGAGGCCACGGCACGCCGGCGCCGAGCTCGGCGCGCTGAGGCTCGGGGAGCGCCGCGAGCAACGGCGTGTCGAAGAGGCCCGGGGCGATCGTGTTGACGCGCACGCCGGCGCGTGAGAGGTCGCGCGCGGCGGGGAGCGTCATACCGACCACGCCGCCCTTCGACGCGGAGTAGGCGACCTGGCCGATCTGGCCGTCGAAGGCCGCGATCGAAGCCGTGTTGATGCAGACGCCGCGCTCGCCGTCCTCGAGCGGCTCGTTCTTGACCATCGCCGCGGCCGCGAGGCGCAGGACATTGAACGTGCCGACGAGGTTCACCGCGATCGTGCGCCTGAAGGGCTCGGGCTGGTGTGGTCCGCGCGAGCCCGCGATCTTCTCCGCCCAGCCGATGCCTGCACAGCACACCGAAATGCGCAGTTCCGCGCCGCCCACGGCCTGCTCGATCGCGGCCCCCAGGGAGTCGTCGTCGGTGACGTCGCAAACCGCATGCTCGGTGCCGAGGTCCCCGGCGACGGCGGCCGCGCGGCCGGCGTCGATGTCGATGATCGTGACGACCCCGCCGCGCGCCGCGAGCTCGCGCGCCGTCGCCTCACCGAGGCCCGAGCCGCCACCCACCACGACCGCCCTGCTGCCAGAGATCTGCACGCGGCGATGCTATCCGGCGGGCCGCGCCAGGGTCAGCGCGAAAAGCCCGTCGGGATCCGCCATCCAGGCCGCAATCTCGAGTCCCGCGCCTGCGAGGTCGCGCTGGACCCTGTCGGGCGTGAACTTCGCGCTGATCTCGGTGCGCATCTCCTCGCCCGCAGCGAAGTGCGCGTCGAGGTCGAGCTCGGCGATGTGGACGACGAGCTCGCGGCGCGCGCGCAGGCGCATCTCGATCCACTGGCGGTCCTCGTCGAAGATCGCCACGTGGTCGAAGTCGGCGAGGTCGAAGTCGGCGCCGAGCTCGCGGTTGATGACGGCGAGCACGTTGCGGTTGAATTCCGCCGTCACGCCGCGACTGTCGTCGTACGCGGCGCGAAGTCGCGCCCGGTCCTTGACGAGATCGGTGCCGATCAGCAGGTAGTCCTCGGGCGACAGCAGGCCCGCCAGCTCGCGCAGGAAGGCGCGGCGGCTGGGCGGTGTGAAGTTGCCGATCGTGCCGCCGAGGAACGCCACGAGCCGCGGACCGGCCGCCGCGGGCAGACGGTCAAGATGGCGCTCGAAGTCGGCGATCACGCCGTGTACCTGCAGCGCGGGGTACTCCTGGACGAGCTGGGCCGCCGTCGAGCGGACCACCGACTCGGTGACGTCGACGGGGACGTAGCGCACGAGCGTGCCGGCCCTCAACAGCGCATCGATCAGCACGCGCGTCTTGCTCGCGCTCCCGGCGCCCAGCTCCACCAGCTCGGCGGCGCCGGTCGCGGCGGCTATCTCGTCGGCGCGACGCTCGAGGATCGCGCGCTCGGTGCGCGTCGGGTAGTACTCGGGTAGCTCGCAGATCAGGTCGAACAGTTCGGCGCCGCGCGCGTCGTAGAAGTGCTTCGGGGGTAGCTCCTTGAAGGGACGTGTGAGGCCATCGCGGACGTCGTCGGCGAGCGTGCGCGGCGCGGCGCCGTTGAGGTGCGACTCGATCGTGATCTGCGCCTGGTCCATCAGAGATCCCGTGCGAGCCGCACGCCCGCGAAGATCTGGCGCCGCGCCGGCAGATCCCAGTTGCGGAACGTGGCGCTCGCGATGAGCGGGTCCGTGGCCCAGCTCGCACCGCGAAGGACGCGGTAGTGCGGGCCGAAAAAGACCTCTGAGTACTCGCGGTAGGGGTGCGCGACGAAGCCCGGATAGGCGGCGAAGTTCGAGCCGGTCCACTCCCAGACCTGGCCGCAGCCGCCGAGCACGCCCCACGGCCCGCCGCCGGCGCGTGCCGCCTTCTCCCACTCCTGCTCGCTCGGCAGTCGCGCCTCTTCGTGGCGCGCGAAGGCCTCGGCCTCGTGCCAGCTGACGTGGCAGGCGGGCACGTCCGCGAGACCCGCGGCGATCGCCGGGTGAGGGCCGTCGCACTCCTCCTGGCGCCAGCTCCAGCCCTCCTCGCTCCAAAGCTCGCGGCGCTCGTAGCCGCCAGCTGCCGTGAAGCGGCGCCACTCGCCGTTCGATGCCGGGCGGCTTGCGATCTCGAAAGGGCCGACATCGACCGCGTGAGAGGAACGCTCGTTGTCGTAGGAGAAACCCTGGTCGCCGGCGCCCATCGTGAACGTCCCCGCGGGGATTCGCCGCCACTCGAGCGCGGCGGCGTTCGCCACGAGCGACGGCTCGCCCGCCGGGAGCAGGTCGCCGAGGTCAAGCGTCTGACGCATCGTCTCGCGGTGCTGGAGCTCGTGGCGCAGCACCATCTCCCAGATCTCGCGCGGCTCGGTTCCCGAACCGTCCGCGAGCTCGCGGGTGCGCTCGCGGACGCGGGCGAGGTACTCGACCGCCTCGACGGCCGTGAGCGCGTCGATGTCGCCCCGTACCGCGCGCGGCGTCTCGAACGCGTCGTAGAGCGACGCAAGATCGGGCTCCAGCAGATCGGCGCCGCCGCAGCGGTGCGCGAGCCACAGATCCTCGTACGCTGCGATGTGGCCGAGGTCCCAGGCGAGGGGGCTCATCAGCGGGTCGATGACGCGATTCATGTCGGCGTCTGCGACGTTGGCAACGAGCGTCAGCGTTCCCCGCCTTGCACCGTCCATCGTGCGCAGCAGCTGCTCGGCCTCTCGCGTGGTCGAATCCGCGGCGCCCACCAGAGTCAAAACCTTATCGACCTGGTCGCGCGGCGGCTAAGTCGCGTCCAGCCTTGCCAGCGCCTCGGCGTCGCCGACGATCGTCAGACGCTCCCGCTCAAGCAGGCTTGCAGGCACGCTCGGCGACGGCTCGCCGAGGGCCGCGGCGACCGCTTCGGCCTTCTCCGCGCCGCTCACGATCAGCACGCAGCGGCGCGCGCGGCGCAGCAGCGGCAGCGAAAGCGTCATCCGCTCCGGGGGCGGCTTCGGCGACTCGTAGACCGCCAGGCAGCTGAGATCCTGAGCGAGCTGCGGCGCGTCGGGGAAGAGCGATGCCGTGTGTCCATCGGGGCCGATACCGAGCAGTGCGACGTCGAGCACCGGCTCGCGCCCCAGCGCCCCCTCGAGCTCTTCGCGGTAGGCGGCGGCGCCGGCGTCGGGTCCGAGCTCGCCACGCATGCGGTGCACCCGTCGTGCGGGGATCTCTGCCGGCTCGAGCAGCGTGCGCCGTGCGAGCAGGTAGTTGCTTTCCTCATCGTCGGGCGAGACGCAGCGCTCATCGACGAACCAGACGGCGACGGACTCTTTGAGCACCGCCTCGCGGGCGAGCAGTTCGTGGGTCGGCCCCGGCGTCGTGCCGCCGCTGACTGCGAGCGTCGCGTGCCCGGAACGTTCGACACCCGACGCGAGCTCTGCGGCCGCCAGCGACGCTGCGCGCTGGGCGATCTCCGCGCCGTCGGCGCATCGGATCACGTCGGTCACGAGAGCATCGCCTCCGCCGCGAGCAGGGCCGGCATGTACGTCGGGTCGCGCAGGAGCGCCTGCCGAATGCCCTCGCCGAGAACGCCCGACTCGCCACGCGATGCGCCGGGGATCGTCCACGTGCGCTCCGTTCCGTCCCGGTCGGTGCGCCGGGCGCGCAACCCGCCGAGTCCGCGGTCGAGCTCCAGTCGCCAGCCGGATGTCGTTTCGATCGCGACGCCCGCGAGGCCGCGAACCTGCAGCTCGGGATCGGGCGTCATCTGCAGCTCGATCGGCTGGCCCTCGCGCTCTGCGCCGCCGCCGATAGCCGGCCCCGTCGTCGCCGCACGCCAGGTGGCCGTCGCGCCAGCCCAGGCGCGACGAAAGCCAGCCCAGCGCGAGCGCCCCCGCCGCGGTCGAGGCGGGGTGGTGGCGGATCTGCACCGAGACGACGCGTGCGAGCTCGTCGCGGCGCCGGTCGAAGGCGCCGGCAAGGCGCTCGCGCCACGGCGTTGAGCGAAGCCACGCGAGATCCACGACGTACGCCTCGCCGGCGAGTTCGATGGCTTGCGCGAGACCGTCGGCCGCGTCGCTCGCGTCAACAGAGTCGACGAGCACACTCTGCGCGAGCGCGAGGAGCGGCGCGGTCCGCGCGCGGTGTCCGTTCGGCGACCAGAGGAGCGTCGGCAGGTCGGTGACGACGAGCGGTGCAGCGATCGTCGTGAGGTCGGACAGGTGCCGGTCGCCCAGTTCGATCCGCACGACCTCGCGAACCAGCTCTGGTTCGTCCGCGCCGTGCTCGGGTTCTGGCGCGATCTGTAGGTGCGCGCGCAGCTCGGTGAGCTCGGGACGGTGCGCGAAGATCACGAGGCGCGACGCGCTGTAGCGGCCGACGTGCCGCAGCCGGGCGGTGATCTCGGCGCTCGCGTGCTGGTCGACGAAGGCGATCATGTTCAGCACCCGGGCGGGGATGACGCGCTCATCCTGTTGGTGGGCGCGGTACAGCAGTTCGCGCAGCGCCGCCTCGATCTCGTCGACCGTCACGCCGTCGGCCTGCCAGGAGCGGGCGTCGTTCACTAGATCGCCCGCCAGCGGTCATCACCCCGGAGCAGCGCATCGGCCTGGACGGGGCCCTGCGACCCAGCCTCATACGTCGGCAGCGGCCCTGGCAGTGCCTGCCAGGCGCTGACGATCGGGTCGCAGATCGCCCACTGCGCATCGACCTCGTCGTCGCGCGTGAAGAGCATCGCGTCGCCGCGCATCGCGTCGCCCAGGAGGCGCTCGTATGCCTCGGGCGACTGCGAGAGGAACGCGGTGTCGTAAAGGAACTCCATGCTGACGGGGCGGATCATCATCCGCGTGCCTGGGATCTTCGCGCCGAGGCGCAGCGTGACGCCCTCGTTCGGCTGGACCGTGAGGATGAGCTGGTTCGGGCGGATGCCGAGTGAGCCGGCGTCGCTGAACGCGAGGTGCGGCACCGGCTTGAGCGTCACTGCGATCTCCGTGACCTTGCGCGCAAGCCGCTTGCCGGTGCGCATGTAGAAGGGCACGCCGGCCCAGCGCCAGTTGTCGACTTCCAGCCGCAGCGCCGCGTAGGTCTCGGTCGTCGAGTCTTCCGGTACGCCCTCCTCTTCCAGGTAGCCGCCGACCTCTTCGCCGTCGCTGTGGCGCCGGACCGTACTGTGCGCGCACCGCGATCTCGGTCACTTCGCGCTCGGCGGGGGCGTGGATCGATCTGCAGGAGCTTGAGCTTCTCGTTGCGCACCTCTTCGGCTGTGAAAGCGACCGGGCGGCTCCATGGCGATGTGGCAGAGCAGCTGCAGCATGTGGTTCTGGATCAGGTCGCGCAGCGCGCCAGTGCGGTCGTAGTAGTCGGCGCGCGCAGCCGATCCCTATGTCCTCCGCGGCCGTGATCTGGACGGATCGATGTAGTTGCGGTTCCAGAGCGGCTCGAAGAGGCCGTTCGCGAAGCGCAGGGCCATCATGTTCTGGACCGTCTCCTTCCCCAGGTAGTGGTCGATGCGGAAGATCTGCGGCTCTTCGAAGTAGCGCAGCGCGGTGCGGTTCAGCGCGCGCGCCTCGGCGAGCGTCGTGCCGAAGGGCTTCTCCACCACGACGCGCACTGGCGCCCGTTCGAGGCTCTGCAGTCCGGCCTCACCGAGGCGTTCGAGGATCGCCGGGAAGAAGTTCGGGCCGGTCGAGAGGTAGAACGTGCGCCCGAGCGGCTCGCCGGCTTCCTCGTCCAGCGTGTCGAGCAGCGCTGAGAGCTTCGCGAAGAGGGCAGGGTCGTCGAAGACGCCCGACACGTAACGAGTCGCCGCCAGCATCGCGGCAAGGACGTCGGCGTCGGGCCGCCGCCGCGAGAACGAGCCGATCGCTTCGGCGCACTGCTCGCGGAACTGGTCGTCGCTGATGTCGCGTCGCGCGACGCCGACGAGATTGAAGCGCTGCGGCAGCACCCCGTCGTGCGCGAGGTTGTAGACGGCCGGCAAGAGTTTGCGCCGCGCGAGGTCGCCTGTCGCGCCGAATATGACGAGCGTCGTCGGGTCGATAGGTAGGCGCTCGAGCCCCGCGGCGAGGGGGTTCGGAGCCTGAGTCGCCGTACTCATCTGCGGCAGGTCCGCTCCACGCGCCCGGTGTCACTCCATTCCACGCCGCAGCTGAGCCGAGCTCGCACGACACGATCGTAGACGCCGCGGCGCACGTATAGTTCGCGCCGCGCGACCCAGCGCGCCAGCAGCGATGAGCGAGCACCCGAACAGGCAGATGCCGGACCGCAACCTCGCGCTCGAGTTGGTGCGGGTGACGGAGGCGGCCGCGCTCTCCTGTGCGCCGCTGGTCGGCGCCGGCGACAAGGAGGCCGCCGATCAGGCGGCAGTCGACGGCATGCGCCACATGCTCCATTCGGTGTCGATGGACGGCGTCGTCGTGATTGGCGAGGGGGAGAAGGACGAGGCGCCGATGCTCTTCAACGGTGAGCAGATCGGCGACGGGACGCCGCCGGAGGTCGACATCGCGGTAGACCCGCTCGAGGGCACGACCCTCGCGGCCGAGGGCATGCCGAATGCGATCGCGGTGATCGCGCTCTCGGCTCGGGGCACGATGTTCGACCCCGGGCCGTGCGTGTACATGGAGAAGATGGCCGGCGCCCCCGACATCGCCGACCTGCTCGACCTCGACCGCCCACTCGGGGAGACCGTGCGGCTCGTCGCGCGGCGTCGCGAGTGCCCGGTCAGCGACGTGCTCGTCGTGGTGCTCGACCGGCCGCGGCATACGGACGGGATCGCGGCGATCCGCGCCGCCGGAGCGAGGGTCCGGCTGATCCCGCACGGCGACGTATCGGCGTCGCTGCAAGCGGTGACCGAGCGCACGCCGGTCGATCTGTTGTGGGGGATCGGCGGCACGCCCGAGGGCGTGATCTCAGCGGCGGCGCTGAAGTGCCTCGGCGGGAGCTCCTCGGCCGCCTCTGGCCTCGCGACGAGGCCGAGCGCGAGGCCGCGCTCGCGGCGGGCTATGACCTCGAACGTGTGCTCACCAGCGCCGATCTCGTGGTCGGCGACGACGTCTTCTTTCGGCGACCGGCGTCACCGACGGCGACGTGCTGCAGGGCGTGCGGTATCCGAGTGCGGGCGGTGCGACAACCGAATCGCTCGTGATGCGCTCGCGCTCCGGCACGATTCGGCGCATCCACGCCCTCCACGACCGCGCGAAGCTGCGCGCGGTCGGCGGCGGCCGCTAGCGCCTACGGCGCTCCGGGCGCTTCGGCCCACGCCACGGCGCGGTCCTGCAGGTCTTTGACGTACGCGTCCTTGCCCTGGATGTAGGCGATCCGGTCGTCGGGCTCGCGCAGTGCCACGTTGCGCTTGACCTCGCCGTAACGCGTGGCCTCCGCCGGGTGGGCGCGCAGGAAATCCCGCACGGCGAGGTGGCGCAGCTCTTCCAGTCCGCCGGCGCAGCAGACATGAAGGTGGTGGCTGCGCGGCCGTTTGAGGGGGCGGGCGAAGAACAGGTAATCCGGGCGCAGGGGGTCCGGGATGAACGTGTAGCCGAGGTCGTCGAGGGGGTCCCGGTAGAGCTCGAGCGGGTCGAGCGACGCCACGGAGAGCTGGACGTCGACGATCGGCTTGGCGAGCATGCCCGGCACCGCCGTCGAGCCGATGTGCTCGATGCGCACGGCGACCTCGCCGAGACCCGCCCGAAGCCGTTCGATCTCGCGTTCGGCTTCCAGCGCCCACGACGGGTCGTACTCGACGATGCGGTACGCGGGATCCTCGCGATCGTCGAGCGACGGGTGGCGCGGAAGCTCAGTCCGAGGCATCTCGCCTTGTGGCATTGGCGAATACTACGGCCGGCACGAGGCAGCTAGTCGACCAGGCGGCCGACACGCGACGGGGCGAGATCGAGTCGCACGAGCGAGCGCAGGAAGCCCAAGGTGATCAGGACGTGGACCCGCGACTGTGTGGCGCCGTAAATCCGTCGGCTAATCGCGCTCGCGATCGACGGGTAGAAGTTTGCGACCTCGACCGTGAGGCGCAGCCGGCTGCGGCCCGTCTCGCTCGCGGCGCCGAGCCGCTGCACTTCGATCTGCAGGTGGCCACGCCCGCCACGGCCCCGGCGCGCGACGAGCACGCCGCGGTCGATCCGCCAGCGCACCAGGGCGCGCTCCGCGTCGAGCTCGTATTCGGGAGCGCTGAACGTCAGCAGGCGAAGCTGGGGCAACAGCAGCACGGCCCAGCGCTCGGTCGGCGTGTAGACGATGCGCACAAAGCCCAGGGTCACGCGCGAGAGGAAGCGCCAGTACGTTCTCGCGAGACGCTCCAGGTACATCGGCGACCACAGCTCGGCCAGCGCGACGTCGTCGATCGTCAGCTCCGCTGTCTGGACGGAACGGACCGCTCCGTCGTCGCCGACGGTCGTCTCGTCGAACAGCGCGTCGATGTGCGCCCGCGCCGGTTGCCGGCGCCGGCGCACGAGCAGCGCCGCAGTCGCGGCGCCCGCGGCTGCGACGATCGCGGTCGCCGTGAGTGGCGTCCCGCCGCGGAGCCTTCGCGCCGTGCGAAACACAGGGCGAGGGTAGCCAGCGGCCGTCGCAGTCGCGTCCTGCGCTGCTGGTATGCAACGCGCCATGAGCGATCGCCGCGGCCAGGAACCGTCCGTTGCAGGAGACGACGCGCTGGCGGCGCTGTTGCGGCACGAGAGCGACGTTGCCCGGGCCTGGCTCGCGGCGGTAGTCGGCGCCCAAGCGCTGGACGAGATCGCCTCCTTGCCGCTCGCTGAGCTCGCGGGCGACGCCGTCCGTGGTCTGCCGGGCGCTGCTGCGTGACCCCGCGAGCACGCGAAGGGGCGCCGCTGCGGTGCGCCGGGCCGGCCGCGGCGACGCCGCGCGCACGGTGCGCGCCGGCGAGCTCCTGCGCAGCGTCTGCTGGCGCATCCTCTGCTCGGAGGGCGCGGACGCCGGAGGCGACGCCGCCGACCGGCTGGCGGCGGCCTGCGCCGATCTTGTCGCGGCAGCACTCAGTTCGGATGACCGCGCCGGCGAGGACCCGCTCCGGCCGCCGCCGGAAGAGCAGGAGCTCGTGATCTTCGACGAGCATGCCGGTCGGCGAGTCGCAAGCTCGCCAGCGCCCGACGCTGCGGCGGCGCCGCCGCAGTTCGAGGTCCGCGACGAGCGCCATGGCCGCGGCGGCGAGGCTCCTCGTTGGGGCGCGTTGATTCGCGCGGAGCTCGACCGTTTCCGCGCCGAAGGGCTGCCGTTCTCGTTGCTCCTCGCTGAGCTGATGGATCTTCAGTTGCTCGCCGCGGCCGAACCTTCCGCGGCGCTCGAGCGCATATCCGACGCGGTCGACGAGGCGATCTCGTACGAGCTTTCGCCGCGCGACGGCGAGCCCGTGCGCGAGCGCCCCGGCCGCTGGTGGATCGTCTGCGCCGATGCTGACCGCGGAACGGCGCGGCGCACCGCCGAGCGTCTCGCGCGCGCCGCGCGTGCCGTGAGCGACGGGCGCGGCGATCCGCTGGAGCTCGTCGTCGGCGTCGCTGTCAGCCCGCCCGACGGGCAGGAGTTCCGGGAGCTTTCAGCCCAGGCGGACGTCGCGATGTTCGCGGCGCGCTCGCAGGCGCGTGCCGTCGACGGCGGCTAGCGCTCAGCCGGCGGAGACTGCGCCGACGGACGAGGCGGCCTGTTCGGTGCGTGACTCGCCGAGCATTGGCGTGTTGCGAACATGGCCGACGACGCGCGTCGCGATGACAACCGTTTCGTCGATCCCGAGCTTCGCGGCGGCGCCGCTCGTGAGGTCCCAGGTCGCGAAGCTGTAGGGGCCGCGGTCGATCACGGGGACCGTGGCGCTGCGCCCGTGGTAGCTGACGTGAACGAGCGTCCCGCACGCCAGCGTGCGGCTCGCGATGCCGACGGTCGCCGGCGTCAGCATCTGCCCGCAGGCTGTGGAGTTGCCGTACAGCCCGGGCCCGTACCACGTCGCGATCGCCGTGCGTGTCCGCACGGCGTGGCGGTGGCGGCGTGAGGCCTGGGCGCCGGGTGCCGCCAGCGTGAGCGCCAAGAGGGCGCAGACGGTTGCAGTGGATGCTGTCCGTAGAGCTTTCATGTCCGTTTCGCCTGCGGGGTTAGCTGACGGGCTCGCGCCGCACAAAGTGCTGCGCTACGGCCTAGTTGGCCGACTCGCCCCCGCGAGGACTGTCCTCGCTTCGGGTCCCCCGTCCGGCGCGTTCGGAGACGCTCCGGTTCGGCGTGCGCCGCAGTATATACAGCGCTGCGGCGCTCAGCGGCGCAGGCCGAGGAGATCCCGCACGAGCCGCTCGCTCGTCGAAAGGCCGGCCCGCGCGAGCTCGGAGACGGCCTCGAACGCCGTCGCCGCGAAATCGGCGCCGCCCGGCGGGCTCACCGATCCCCGCGCTCGCTCGCTGTCGCTCTCATAGCCCTGCGGAGGGACGGCCGGCTCGTCGGCGATCTTTGGCCTTGCGCGAGCCCGCGGCGGGGCCTTGGTGGCCGTCGCGCTACCGGCGCGCGGCGCTTTGCGCGCGGCCTTCGGCTTCGCCGTGTCGGCGTGCGGTGCGCTGCCGTTGAGCGACGGCGAATCGCGCGGTTCAGGCGCCTTGGCCTTCGCCTTCGCGGCTTTTCGTTTCGCTGCCGGAGCCTTGCGTTTGGGTGGCGCAGCGACGCCGGACGCGGCTCGGCGCGGACTTCTGCGCTGCGGCCTGCTCCGCGGCAGTCCGCCCAGCAGACCGGCGTCCCCGTTGCTCTCCGCGGCGCTCGATTCCTCCCGCGCGTTCACGGGAACGACACTACACCAGGTGCTAAGTCAAGGCCATCGCGCCTTGCACCGATACGACTCTGAAGGCGTTAGCATGGGCCGATGAGGCCGTATCGGCCGTCGCGGGGTGGTCTGCGCGGCCGGTTGACTCCGCATTGTCCAAAAACCTGTCGTGAATCACGCTAGAACGGGAGTGGGATGTCGGTAACTGAGCTCCAGGAGCTGGACGAGGTCAAGGGGCTGCTCGCTAAGGGCCAACAGCTCGGTGTCCTCTCGTATACGGAGATCGCGAAAGCGATGTCCGACATCGACCTCGACGAGTCCGACGTCGAGGAGCTCCATGGCTTCCTGGAGCGCGCAGAGATCGAGCTCGTAGAGGACATCGACCCCGCGACCGCGGCCTCCACGCAGGTCGAGCGCGCTCCCGACAGGCGCGGCCGGCGAAAAGCCAAAACGGCGCTGGACCTCAAGCCGGACATGACGACCGACTCGCTCCAGCTGTTCCTGAAGGACATCGGCAAGGTGCGCCTCTTGACGGCGCAGGAGGAGGTCGAACTGGCCAAGCGCATCGAGCGCGGCGACCTCGACGCCAAGCAGAAGATGGTCGAGTCCAACCTGCGCCTGGTCGTATCGATCGCCAAGAACTACCGCAACCAGGGCCTGCCGTTCCTCGACCTGATCCAGGAGGGCACGCTCGGGCTGGTGCGTGCCGCCGAGAAGTTCGACTACCGCAAGGGCTTCAAGTTCTCGACCTACGCGACGTGGTGGATCCGCCAGGCGATCGCCCGCGCGCTGGCCGACAAGGCGCGCACGATCCGCATCCCGGTTCACGTCGTCGAGAAGCTCAACAAGATCGGCCGCGCCGAGCGCAAGCTCGTGACCGAGCTCGGCCGCGAGCCGACGGCCGACGAGATCGCCGAGGTCACCGGCATCGATCCCGAAGAGGTCGATCAGATCAAGCGTTCGGCGCAGGCGCCGGTGTCACTCGAGAAGCCGGTCGGCGACGAGGAGGAGTCGGAGTTCGGGCAGTTCATCGCCGACGAGCGCGCCGAGTCGCCGTACGAGCGAGCCGCCGAGATCCTCACCAAGGAGGCGCTGCGCGAAGCGCTCGAGAACCTCTCGTACCGCGAACGCCGCGTGCTGGAGCTGCGCTACGGCCTTGGTGGCGAGCACCCCCGCACGCTCGACGAGGTCGGCCGCACGTTCAACGTGACGCGCGAGCGGATCCGCCAGATCGAGAACCAGTCGCTGAAGAAGCTCCAGAGCCTCGCCGAGGCGCAGAAGCTCCGCGACGTCGCCTAGCTCGTCGTCTATCCGTCCACGCCGCCGACCGGTCGATCAAGGGTCCACGCGCGGGGCCCGAGATGGCAAGCATGTTCGACGTGCACGCCGTGCTCTGCGAAATGGTCCAGCAGGGAGGCTCTGACCTACACCTGAAGGTCGGCTCGCCCGCGCGCTGCCGCATCGACGGCACCCTCGTCGACGTCCCGGAGTGCGAGATCCTGAAGTCCGAGCAGACCGAAGGCGCGCTGCACGCGCTGCTCCCCGAGGGCGAGCGGCGCGAGGAGTACGGGCGCGAAAACGAGGTCGACTTCTCGTTCGAGATCGACCAGGTCGGGCGCTTCCGCGTCAACGCGTTCCGCCAGCGCGGGACGACGTCCCTCGTGTGCCGGGCGATCCCGCATCGCATCAGCACGATGGAAGAGCTTCTACTGCCGCCCGCGGTCCGCACGCTGGCGGAGGAAGAGCGCGGCATCGTCCTGCTCGCCGGCGCGACAGGCTCGGGCAAGTCGACGACGCTCGCGGCGATGATCGACCACATCAACGAGACGCGAAGCCGCCACATCGTGACGATCGAGGACCCGATCGAGTTCGTCCACCAGGACAAGCGCTCGGCGATCAGCCAGCGCGAAGTTGGCATGGACACGGCCTCTTTCGCCCGCGCGCTACGCCGCGTGCTGCGCCAGGACCCCGACGTGATCCTGATCGGCGAGATGCGCGACGAGGAGACCGTCCGTACGGCGCTCTCGGCCGCCGAGACGGGGCACCTCGTGTTCTCGACGATCCACGCCGTTGACGCCACCGAGTCGATCAACCGCATGCTCGAGTTCTTCCCGCCCACACCAGCACCACCAGGTGCGCTCGATGATCGCCGGCACGGTGCGCGGCGTGATCTCCCAGCGACTGGTGCCGGCGGCCGAGGGTGGGCGCGTGGCAGCGTGCGAGGTCATGCTCATGACCGGCCGGGCGCGCGACATGGTGCTCGACCCCAACGAGACGGGTTCCCTGCCCGAGGTGATCGCCGACGGCGGCTACTACGGGATGCAGACCTTCGAACAGGCGCTGCTGGACCACGTCCGGGTCGGCCGCGTGAGCCTCGATGATGCGCTCGCCGCGGCGACGAACCTGCACGACTTCAAGCTGCTCGTCAAGGCCGACGGCCGCCGGGGCACGACGATGGACGACCTGCGCGACAAGGAATCGGGCGACGGCAGCGAGCCCGCGGGGCAGGGTGCCGAGCCTCTCGGCGCGCGCAACGCCGTCGAAAACGCCGCCTGAGCGCTCTAGCGCCATAACTTCACTTGGTAAAGTGGGGGTGTGGCCGTCGATGAGAGCTGTCCCTTCTGCCGCACCGCGGACGTCGTCTGCAGCAAGTGGACGTTGCTGTTGGTGCGCGAACTGGCCGCCGGCCGCTCGCGCTTCTGCGAGCTCGAGCGGGCCCTGCCCGGGATCAGCCCGCGGACGCTCTCGCTGCGCCTGAGGTCGCTGGAGGAAGAAGGGATCGTCGAGCGCGAGACGCACGCCGAGGTCCCGCCTCGCGTCGAGTACGCGCTCACCGACAAGGGGCGCTCGCTCGTCCCTGTCATCGAGTCGATGTACGCGTGGGGCGAACAGTGGGTCGTCGCGCCCCTGCCGGCCGCCGTCGCCTGAAACGCCGGAGCGCCGCCAGCGGCAGGAGGGCGGGGTAGGCGCATCGAATCACGGTGCGATGCGCTCCATCGCGCTCGAGAGCGCACTGACCTCATTCGTCGAAGCGGCCGCCGGCCAGCTGCAAGGCGCCCTGCTCGCAGGCGCCGAGATCCCCTTCGACCTCGAGCAGGGGTCGCGCAGCGGTCCCGGCGGGCCGGCGCTCGCGCGCTACCGGCCGTTGACCGACGTGTTCATCACCGAACGGGCGTCGGACCTCGCGTCACTTGACGCGCACGGCGCGGCGCTCGCCCCGCTCGCGGACTTCGATGGGCTGCAGGCTTACCTCGCGTCTACGGGGACGCGCCCGGGACTGGGCTCGCAGGGAGCAGCCGGCGCTGCGCTGCTCGCGTTGCTGTGCGACGTCTTCGACGAACAGAGCGACTTCCAGCTCCACGCCGCGCGCCTCTCCGCGGCGCTCGAGCGGCTCGACCGCGCTGCCGCCGAGGGCGCGGGCGCACTGACCTTCGTCGCCACGCTGCGCGGCATGGCGCTCGCGGCGCCCGAGCTCGGCGTCGCGCCGGGCGTTCGGATCGCCAAGCCCGAGGCCATCGCGGGCCTGCCGGAAGGGGCGCGCGAGACCGGCTCCGAGCCGCACCTGGTGATCATGCTGAGCACCGACGGCGAAATCTCAATGGCCCGCGCCGCGGTGCTCGAGCTGCTGCGTTCGCTGCGTCTCTTCGGCGACGGCCGGGTCTGCCTGGGCCCGCTCGCCTGGTGCAGGTATGGCGCCGGCGCCTGGGCGCCCGTTGCGCTCTCGGCCGGTGGGCGGCCGCGTGGAACGCTCCTGGCCACAGCCGACCAGGAGGAGGAGCTTCGCGCCTTCTGCGAGCTCGTCGGCCGCCGCGCACCGACGGGGGATCGCACGGCGTGGGCGCTGCGGCGCTTCGAGCTCGGCTGCGAACGGGAACGCGCCGGCGAGGCGCTCACCGACCACCTTGCCGCGCTGCGCGCGCTGCTTGAGCCCGAGGGCCCCGCGAGCGGTCTGCTCGCGCCGCGCCTCGCGGTGCTCTGCGCCGACGAGGAGGAGCGTGCGCAGGTCGCTGCACGCGCCAACGAGGCGATCGCCCTCGAGCGGAGCGTGATCGACGGCGCCGCGGTCGACAAGGCAGCCGCGCTCGCGCTCGCCGACGCGATCTCCGCGAACCTGCGGGCGCTGCTGCGCGACATCATCTGTGGTCACCTCGATGCGGACCTCGCTCGGCTCGCCGACGAGCTGCTCAGCGAGGAGCTCGCGGCGGGTGAAGACGCCGGCGAGACTCCCGTGGCGCCCGGCGGCGATGCGCCACCCGAAGAGTTCTACGACGGTTACGTCGATGACGGGAGCGCGCCGTACCTGGCCGCCCGGGCGCTCGGACGCGATGCCGCGCCCCTAGCGGAAGAGCAGCCCGGCCACCTCGGCGAGGCCGTCGAGATCCTGAACCTCGCGCGCGAGCTGGGCCACGAGCACCGGGCGCCCGCCGATCTTTTCGCTCAGCGCTTCGACCGCGCGCCGGTCGCGTCTTGCGAGGCTCTCGCTGCCCGCAGCGCCGCGTGCGATGCGAGCGGCGAGCGCGGCGCCGAGCTCGCCGGCCAGCAACCCGCGCAGCGACTCCTCGCCCAGTGACCCCAGGACCGGGCGCTGGAAGCGGTTCACGACGAGCTGCGGCGCGCTCATCTTCGCTTCGCCGAGACGTCGCGCAAGGTACACCGCCTCGCGCGCCGGCTCGCTCTCCGGCGAGGTCACGATCACGAACGCCGTCGACTGTTCTCTCAGCAGCGCTTCGACTCGCCGCGTCCGTTCGCCGAAGCCGTCGAGCACCGTCGACATGGAGCCGAAGAACGACGAGAGGTCGGCGAGCAGGTCGACGCCCGTCACGCGCGCGAAGATCGCGAACAGGAGCGCCGAGCCGCGACCGAAGATCCGCGCCGTCAGGCCGCTCGGCGCGAGGAAGATCTGCAGCGCCCGTCCTTCCAGGAAGCCGAGCAGTCGCGCCGGCGCGTCCAGGAAGTCGAGCGCGTTGCGCGACGGCGGGGTGTCGAGCACCAGGACATCGAAGTCGTGTTCCTCGTGGAGTTCATAGAGCTTCACGATCGCGCTCAGCTCCTGCGACCCGGCGACGGCACCGGAAAGCTCGCGGTAGATCGGGTTCGCCATGATCTCCGCGCGCGCCGCCTCGTCCGGCGCGAGGCGCCCGATCGCGCCGTCCAGCGCGCGCTTGGGGTCGAGCATCATCGCCCACAGCTCGCCGTCGCCCGTGGGCGCATCCGCGATGCGGTGCGGCTCATCGGACAGGCGGTCGATACCGAGCGCCGTGGCCAGGCGCCGCGCCGGGTCGATCGTGACGACGGCCACCTTGCGGCCCGAGCGGGCGAGCCCCAAGGCGAGCGCCGCCGAGGTCGTCGTCTTGCCGACACCGCCGGCGCCGAGGCAGATCACCACGCTCCGTCCGGCCAGGTGCGCAGCCAGCCCGTCAGCGCCGCCCATCGGCCGATCCTATTCGCCGGGCAGGAATTGTCCCGCGCCATCCGAATATCGCCCGCAGGGCAATACGCCACCGAAGATCAAGGGGACGGCATGGCCAAGGTGATCGCGTTCGCCAACCAGAAGGGCGGCGTGGCTAAGACGACGACGACATTGAACCTCGCCGCGGCACTCGGCGAGGAGGGCCACCGCGTGCTGTGCGTCGACATGGACCCGCAGGGCAACCTCACGATGTCGCAGGGCATCAATCCCGACACGCTTACGAAGTCGATGTTCGACGTGCTGGTGCACGGGATGTCGATCCGCGAGGTGACCCGCAGGCGCGAGGTCGACGTGGCCTGCTCGTCGATCGACCTTGCCGGCGCCGAGATCGCGATGTCGATGATGATCGGGCGCGAGCGCTCGCTGCAGCGCGCGCTGCGCGAGGTCCAGGAGGACTACGACTTCGTCTGCATCGACACGCCGCCGAGCCTCGGCCTGCTCACCGTCAACGCGCTCACCGCGGCCGACAAGGTGATCGTCCCCGTGCAGTGCGAGTATCTCTCGATGCGTGGGCTGCTCCAGTTGCAGAACACGCTCCAGATGATCCGCGAGAACCTAAATCCCGACGTCGATATCGAGGGCATTTTGCCGACACTGGTCGACTCCCGCACCATCCACGCGAAAGAGGCGCTCGAAATTCTCGAAGAGAACTTCGGCGACCGCGTCTTCGCCTCGCGTATCCGCAAGACCGTCCGTTTCGCCGAGGCGCCCGTCAAGGGGATGTCGGTGCTCAGATACGAGCCCGACGGAGCCGCGGCCGAGTCCTACCGCCAACTCGCGCAGGAGGTCCTAAGTCATGGCAAATGACAAGCGCGCAAGCATGCGCAGCGGCCCGCTCGCGGCGCTCTTCAGTCGCACCGACACCGAGCAGACGCCGGAGGAGAAGGAGTCGCAGACGCCGAGCCCGACCGAGCGCCTGCGCAAGGCCTTCAACTCGGAGACCGGCGCCGTCGTGCCCGGCGCCCACAAACGCCGCCACTCACACTCGCGCGCCAAGCAGCAGGGCCCGGTCCTGCGCGTCGTCGGCGTCGGCGGCGCGGGCACCAACGCCGTCGACCGGATGATCGAGGCCGAGGTCGCGGGCGTCGAATTCCTCGCTGTCAACACCGACCTGCAGTCGCTGCAGCAGTCGGCAGCCGAAACGACCGTCGCGATCGGCCAGGAGCTGACAGGCGGACGGGGCTCGGGCTCGGATCCGTCGGTGGGACGCCAGGCCGCGCTCGCCGACTCCGACGTCATCAAGGAGACGCTGAAGGGCTCCGACATGGTCTTCGTCACCGCCGGCTCGGGCGGCGGCACCGGCTCAGGCGCCGCTCCCGTCGTGGCACGCATCGCGCGCGAGGTAGGCGCCCTGACGGTCGGCGTCGTCACCACGCCATTCTCCTTCGAGGGCAAGAAGCGCTCGGAAGCGGCAGAGCGCGGCATCCAGGCGCTCTCCGAGGAGGTCGACACCGTCATCATCGTCCCCAACGAGCGCCTGCTCGTCGGTTCTCGACAAGCAGACCTCGATGGTCGAGGCCTTCCGCGTCGCCGATGACGTCCTGCGCCAGGGCGTGCAGGGCGTGTCCGACCTGATCACGCTGCCGGGCCTGATCAACCTCGACTTCGCCGACGTGCTGCACGATCATGCGCGACGCCGGAACGGCGCTGCTCGGCATCGGAATCGGCACCGGCGAGCACCGCGCGACCGAAGCCGCCGAGCAGGCCGTCTCCTCGCCGCTGCTGGAAACCTCGATGGAGGGCGCGCGCTCGATCCTGCTGTCGATCACCGGCGGCGAGAGCCTCTCGCTGTGGGAGGTCAACGAGGCCGCCAAGGCCGTTTCGGCCGCCGCCCATCCGGACGCCAACATCATCTTCGGCGCGACGGTCGACGAGAAGCTCGCCGACGAGGTATGGGTGACCGTCGTTGCGACCGGCTACGGCGACCGCGGCCGGCGCAAGAGCGTGCGTTCGATGCACGAGCCCGCGGGCGAGGTCCGCATCAAGCGAGCGGGAACGCCGGCACCGGCGCTGCGCCGCGAGAGCGACTTCGACGTCCCGGAGTTCCTCCCGGGGCGCTGAGCACGGGCGGGACCGGCCCGCGATGAACACCGGCACGCGCGGCGTCGTCGCAGCAGGGCACCCCCTGACGGCGCACGCCGGGGCACAGGCGCTGCGCGCGGGAGGCAACGCCGTGGACGGCGCCATCGCGGCCTTGCTGGCTTCGTTCGCCAGCGAGCCACTCTTGACCGGCCTCGGTGCCGGCGGCTACATGCTCGTAGCGGGCGCGGGCGTGGAGCCGACGCTGCTGGACTTCTTCGCCCAGACGCCATCGCGGCGGGCAGACGGGGCGGCCGAGCTCCTGAGCGTCGACGTCTCGTTCGGCGACGCGGTGCAGAACTTCCACGGCGGACCCGCGTCCTGTGCCGTCTACGGGATGCCCGCCGGCGTCTGCGCAGCCGCCGAACGCTGGGCACGACTGCCGCTCGGCGAGCTCGCCACCGAAGCCGAACGGCTGGCCCGCGACGGCGTCGATCTGAACGCGCCGCAGGCCTACGTCGCCGAGATCCTCAGCGCCCTGCTCTCGGAGACGCCGGAGTGCGCGGCGATCTGGGCCCCCGAAGGCCACGTGCTACGCGAGGGCGAACGCGTCGTGTGCCCCGGTCTCGCCGACGCGATCGCGCTGCTCGCGCGCGACGGCGCCGAATCCTTCTACCGCGGCGAGATCGCGCGCGCCGTCAGCGAGTGGGTGTGGCACCGGGGTGGCTCGCTCACGCCGCGGGACCTGGCCGACTACAGGGCCATCGAGCGCGCGCCCGCGCACGTCGGCTATCGCGACCGCGAGATCCTCACGAACCCGCCGCCGGCGGCCGGCGGCACGCTGCTTGCATACTCGCTGGCGCTGCTCGCGCGCGCCCCCGCACCGCCGACCCTGTGGGCGATCGTCGACTCGATGCGCGCCGCGCAGCGCGCGCGCACCCCGGAGTTCGTCGCCGGCCTCAACGAGCCGGGCTTCCTGGAGCAGTTCATGGCGGCCCACCTCGGTTCGACCACCCACATCTCGGTGCTCGACGCGGACGGCCTGGCGTGCAGCGTCACGAGCACCAACGGCGAGGGCTCCGGCGTCGTCGTCCCCGGCACCGGCATCCACCTGAACAACATGATGGGCGAGCACGACCTGAACCCGCTCGGTTTCCATCGCCACGATCCGGGCGTGCGCCTGCCGAGCATGATGGCGCCGTCCGTGATGCTGCGCGACGGAGGCGTCGAGCTGGTGCTCGGCAGCGCTGGGTCGAACCGGATCCGCTCCGCGCTCCTGCAGGTGATCGTCGGTGTCGCCGACCACGGGCTCGACGCGCGCGCCGCGGTGCAAGCGCCGCGCGTGCACTTCGAGGACGACGTGCTCTACGCCGAGCCGGGCATCGACACCGCGGGCATCGAGATCCCCACCGTCAACTTCTCGCGGCCGAACCTCTTCTTCGGCGGCGTCCAGGCGGTGCTGCGCCAGGAGGGCCATGCCGAAGGCGCCGGCGACCCGCGCCGCGGCGGCGCCGCCGAGGCCGCCTAGCCGTACCAGACGCGGCCGTTGGACCGCGCCCGTACCTCCGCGAGGTTCGCGACCTCGAGGCGCTCCAGGGCGCCGCGCAGCATCGACGAGAGCAGGCGCATCCGCGCGCCCTCGGAGCGCAGCTCGAGCAGCTGCTGCTTCTGGTCAGCCGGAAACTCGACGGTCGCGGCGATGTCGTACGCGGCCATCGCCGCGAGCTCCGCGTCGTCGAGCTCTCGTTCGGTGGCGCGCAGCACCAGTTCGCGGTAAAGGTCGCGCGCGGCGCACGGCCGCGGCGCTGTCCTCGGAACCGTCGTCGGCCAGGAACTCGACGACGCCGGCCGGAAACGCGAAGTCCTCCTGGCGCTCGATCACGCGCAGCGGCCGCGTGCCGCGCACCAGGATGTTCAGGCGCTCGTCCTCCAGCCGCTCGAGGATCGACTCGACCTCGCACGCGCAGCCGATGTTCTTGAGCTCCTGCTCGGCGAGCCACAGGATTCCGAAGCTGCGGCGCTCGTCGCCGCGCTCGAACTCCATGCAGCGGGCGATCATCGTCTTGTAGCGCTCCTCGAAGATGTGCAGCGGCACTCGCTCGCCGGGCAGCGCGACGATCCCCAGCGGGAAGAGCGGGAAATCGCGCGTTCGTGCGGCGGGCACGACGCCCTCAGCGCAAGCGCTTGCGGGCGCTCAGCAGGAGGTTGTAGAAGAGCGCGGGCGGCAGGCGGCCCTCGAGTAGCGCACCGTCGACGCGCTGCAGGGCCAGGTAGCCGTGGTAGGCGTACTGGTGCCAGAGCCGCGGTACGTCCTCGGGGGCGGCGGTCGCCTCGAGCGTCCGGTTGGTCCAGCCGAACCAGTTCGCGAGCAGCTCCTCGCCGCTCACCCGCACGTCGATGAGCGCGGCGCTGCGTGCCGCCGACAGCAGCCGCGACGGCGCAAAGGCGTGGACGTCGACGACGCGCTCGAGTTCGAAGTCCTCGCCGGCGACGGCCGCGTCGTCGGCCCCGAGCGGCGCGCATTGCCCGCCGCCAGAGCGGGCGCCGCGACCTGCGCCGCGCGCTTGGGTACCGACGGCCAGGCGATCGCCGTAGCGCGACGGCTCGCCCGCGAAGAGCAGCGTGCCGCCGGGGGAGAGCACGCGCGCGAATTCGCGCATCGCGCGGTCCAGGTCGGGTATGTGGTGCAGCACGGCGTGCCCGAACACGAGGTCGAAGCTCTCGTCGGCGAACGGGAGGTCCTCGGCGTCGGCGACGCGCGTCTTGACCTGCAGGCCGTGGTCCGCGGCATTGGCCTCGAGCGCGGCGAGCATGCCGGCGGAGATATCCACGCACGTCGCATCGGCGATCCGCCCGTCGAGCATCAGGTTGAGCGTGAAATAGCCGGTGCCGGCCCCGATCTCCAGCGAGCGGCCGAAAGGAGCCGGGTCGTAGCCGAGCGCCTTGACCACCTTGGCGGCGACCTGCTGGCGTCCCGTCGGGCCGAAGTCGATGCCCCACTTCGCGTCGTAGTGCGTGGCCGCCACGTCGTGGTAGCGGGTGTTTGCGTCCCGGATCTCTTCGGCGCTGAGCGTTGCTCCCACCGTCCCCACCATATACTCGCCCGCCGTGGCCGCGGCTCGCGGCCCGACGCGATGAGCGAAGCCGTCCACCTGCAGACAGACCAGCCAGACGGAGTGCCACCGCTGGCGCTGACGGGGGAGCGGACGCTCCCCGACGTAGCGGCCGAGAACTACTGGTATCGCCGCCACCTCGTGGTCTACGAATGGATCGCGGCGCGCGTCGGCGGCCTGCGCGTGATCGACATGGCCTGTGGCGAGGGATACGGCTCGGCGGTTCTCGCCCGGCAGGCCGCATCCGTCGTCGGTGTCGACGCGAACCCCGAGGCCCACGAGCACGCCAGGCTGCGTTACCGCGCCGCGAACCTGCGCTTCGAGCGAGACCTGATCGAGCGCTTCTCAGAGCCCGCCGACGCCGTCGTGTTCCTGCAGACGATCGAGCACGTCGAGGACCCGGCGCCGGTGCTCGAGCACATGCGCTCGCTCGTCGGCCCGCGCGGTTTCGTCTACGTCTCGACGCCCAACGTCCTGACGCTCGCGCCCGCAGGAGCCGAGCGCTCCGGGAACCCCTGGCACGTGCACGAGTACCGCTGCGACGAGTTCGAGGCGCTCTGCCGCAGCCACTTCGGCTCGCTGCAGCTCTTCGGGCTCTTCCACGCGCGGCGCCTGCGCGCCCACGAGCTCGCGCTGAAGTGCGGCTGGGACCGCGTACATCAGCGGCTCGGCATCAGCGAGCGCTTCTATGACCGCTTCACGCCGGCCATCGAGGCGCGCGACTTTCGCCTGCGCCCGGTGGGGATGGCCGACCTCGACCGCGCGCTGGACTTCGTCGCCGTCTGCCGGCCGTGAGCGTCCGGGGCGCGGACGGCGCGCTCGCGATCGTTCTCCACACCCACATGCCCTACGTCGAGGGGTACGGCACGTGGCCCTTCGGCGAGGAGTGGCTGTGGGAGGCGATCGCGACGAGCTACCTGCCGCTCCTCTCGTTGCTCGACGAGGGGGCGCCGGTCACGCTGTCGTTGACGCCGGTGCTCTGCGACCAGCTCGCCCTGCGCGGACATCGCACGCGCTTCGCGCGCTTCGTGCGCGAGGTCCGCGCCGCGACGCACCGCGAAGACCGCGACGCCTTCGAGGCTGCGGGCGAGAGCGTGCTGGCCGAACGGATCGACGAATCCTGGCGCGAATACGGGTGGGCCGCCGCGGAGCTCGAGCGCCGCGGCGGCAATCTGCTCGCCGCGTTCGCGCCGCACGCGGCGTGGACATCGGCCGCGACCCACGCGATCCTGCCGCTCGTCAGCTGCGACGAGCTGACGAGCCTGCAGCTCGACGTCGGCGTCGCCTCGCACCGCGAGCGCTTCGGCGCCTGGCGCGGCGGCCTGTGGCTGCCCGAGTGCGCACACGCGCCGTGGCTCGAGCCGCTGCTGGCGGGCGCCGGCGTCGCCGCGACGTGCGTCGAGCTGACCTCCCTGCACGGCGCCGGGGCGGCCGCGCACCTCGCGCCGCTGCAGAGTCCCCACGGGCCGCTTCTGGTGCCGATCGACAGGGCCACGATCGACCTCGTGTGGGGCGCCGACGGTTACCCGTCGGCCGGCGCCTACCGCGACCATCACCGGCTGACGATGAAACACCACCGTCCCTGGTCGAACGGCGGCGGGGCGTACGACCCGCACGCCGCCGCGGCGCTCGCCGAAGAGCACGCCCGCGACTTCGTGGCGCGCGCACGCGAGCGTCTCTCCGGCGGCGGGCTCCTCGTCTGCGCTCTGGACACCGAGCTGCTCGGTCACTGGTGGCACGAGGGGATCAAATGGCTGCGCGCGGTCGTCGCCGAGTGCGAAGCGCAGGGCCTCGCGCTGCGTGCACTCGATGAGGCCCTGGCCGGCGTGGCCGCGGCGCCCGCGGACAGTGACCGCTGGCCGCCCACCAGCTGGGGCCAGGACAACGACCTCTCGACGTGGTCGACGGGGCCGGTCAGCGAGATGGCATTCGAGGTGCGTGCGGCGGAGCTGCGCTCCCTCGCCCGCGGCGCCGGACCCGACGCGCTGCGCGAGCTGCTCGCTCTGCAGTCCAGCGACTGGTGTTTCGCGGTTGCGCGGGACGTCGCGGCGCCCTACGGCAAGGAGCGCCACGACAGCCACCTGCGCGAGTTCCGCGAGGCGCTCGCCGGCGCCAGTGTCGCCGGCCCGCGCTCGCTGGCGCCGGCGCTCGCGCGCTAGGACCAGCGCATGTGTTGCGGCGCATCGCGCATCCGCAGCACGCGCGCCGGCACGCCGGTGACGACCGCGTTCTCGGGCACGTCGCGCGTCACGCACGGAGCTCGTCCCGATGATGCTGTTGTCGCCGACCGTCACGCCGCGCAAGAGGCACGCGCCGTAGCCGATCCACACGTTGTGGCCGACGCTTCACGTCCCGCTTGTAGATCCCCTGCAGGCGGATCGGGCCGCTCGACCTCGGTCACGCCGTGGTCGAAGTCGATCAGCATCACGCGGTCCGCCACGATGCACTCGCGGCCGATCACGACGCGCTGATAGGCGGAGATCGTGCAGTCCTGCCCGAGCACGCTCTTCGCGCCGATCGCCACCTCGCCCTCGTGCACGCGGATCTTCGTGCCGCTGCCGAGCCAGCTCCAGCGGCCGAGGCGGAGCGTCGCGCCGCGGCCGATCTCGAGCTTCACGCCCGGGCAGATGAAGCAGATGCCCGTCGGTCTGCAGGCGCCGGCCGAAGCGCAGCTTGAAATAGAGAAGGCGCGCCAGCAGCCACGCGTAGGACGGCGTGAGCATGCGGTGCTCGCGCAGGAAGCGCAGCAGCGTCAGCGGCCCTCCGTGCGGCGGCGGCGGCGGGCCGCCGGATCGCCGGGCCCGCGAGCTCCGCGTCCATGGTCGGCAAGCGTGTCCATCGCGGCGCAATGGTAAGCGACGGACACGGTCACCTGGCCCTGCGATGATGCGCGCCCGATGGCCGACAAGGACCTTGCCGCGCGGCTCATGGCGGGTGACCGGCGCGCCCTCGCGCGCGCCATCTCGCTCGTCGAGGACGACCGACCCGAGGGATGGGAGCTGGTGCGCGAGATCTACCCGCGCACCGGCGCGGCGCGGGTCGTCGGCTTCACGGGGCCGCCGGGGGTCGGCAAGTCGACGCTGATCGGCGCCGTCACGGCGCTCCGTCGGGCCGCCGGGCGCACCGTCGCGGTGCTCTCGATCGACCCCTCATCGCCCTTCACGCACGGCGCGCTGCTCGGGGACCGCGTTCGCCTCTCCGACCACTACCTCGACGAAGGCGTGTTCATCCGCTCGATGGCAAACCGCGGTGCGCTCGGCGGGCTCTCCGAGGCCGCGCTGCAGGCCGTGCTGCTGCTCGACGCCGCCGGCCGCGAGGACGTCTTCGTGGAGACCGTCGGCGTCGGCCAGGCCGAGATCGACATCATCGACCACGCCGACACGATCGTGCTCGTCCTGATGCCCGGCTCGGGCGACTCGATCCAGGCGCTGAAGGCCGGCGTGATGGAGATCCCCGACGTGATCGTCGTCAACAAGGCCGACCACCCGCTGACCGACACGATGGTGCGCGAGATCCGCTCCGTACTCTCGCTCGCCGACGACCGCGCCTCGTCAGCGGGCGGGCCGTGGTGGAGCGTCCCGATCGTCCGCACCGACGCGCTCAGCGGCGAGGGCGTTGCCGAGCTCGTCGCTGCGCTCGACGCGCACCACGCGCACATCGTCGACGCCGGCGAGCTCGCCGAGCGCCGCGCACGCAACCTGCGCGCCGAGGTGCTGTCGCTGGCGACGGCGCGGATGCGCCGGCGTCTGGAAGGGGAGCTCGCGCAGGACGCGCAGTTCGCGGAGCTGATCGACGAGGTCGTCGCGCGGCGCCTTGACCCCGCGAGCGCCGCCGAGATCCTCCTGCGGCGCGAGCGCCGCCGGCTTCAGGCGACTAGCGCCCGCGCGATCACCATCTGCTGCACCTCGTCGGTGCCCTCGCCGATCGTGAGGATCTTCGCGTCGCGGTAGAAGCGGCAGACCGGGTACTCCTCGATGTAGCCGTAGCCGCCGTGGATCTGCACGGCCTCCTCGGCGCAGCGGACCGCCAGGCGCCCGGTCTTGAGCTTCGCCTGCGCCGCGGTGAGCGAGAAGTTGCGGCCCGCGTCCTTCTCCATCGCCGCCTTGTAGACGAGCAGGCGCGCGGCCTCGATCTCCGTCGACATGTCGGCGAGCTTCGCCTGGATCGCCTGGAAGCTCGCGATCGGCCGGCCGAAGGCGCGTCGCTCGCGCGCGTAGGCGAGATCGCCTCGTCGAGCGCGCCCTGCGCGAGGCCCGACGCCCATCGCGGCGACGCCGATCCGGCCCGCCGTCGAGGATCTCGCAGGAACTGGCGCAGGCCCGCGCCGCGCGCGCCGAGCAGGTTCTCCTGCGGGCACGCGGCAGCTCGGTGAAGGCCAGCGGCCGCGTGTCCGAGGCGTTCCAGCCCATCTTGCGGTACGGCTCGCCGGGCTCGTAGCCGGGGGTGCCGTTGGCGACGATGAGGTTCGAGATCTCGCGCCGCCCGTCGTCGCCCTCGCCGGTCACGGCGGTGATCGACACGAGCGCCGGAGATGTCGGTGCCGGCGTTGGTGATGAACTGCTTGGCGCCGTCGATCACCCACTCGCCGTCGTCGCAGGCGCGGCGCGGGTCTTGGTGTTGCTGCGCGTCGGAGCCGGCGTCGGGCTCGGTCAGGCCGAA
This sequence comes from uncultured Solirubrobacterales bacterium, assembly GCA_963764325.1. GTDB lineage: Bacteria > Actinomycetota > Thermoleophilia > Solirubrobacterales > Solirubrobacteraceae > Palsa-744. The sequence continues at coordinate 248,289 of CAVXSE010000001.1, forward strand.
GGCGCCGAGCTGCGCGCCCTGCGCACAGCTCGCGGCAGCCAGCTCGCGCTGCTCCTCGCTGCCGAAGCGGTAGATCGGCTGCGTGCCGAGCGAGGTGTGCGCGCACATCGTGATCGCCACCGACGAATCGACCCGCGCGAGCTCCTCGACGACGAGCGCGTAGGCGAGCGTGTCGCCGCCGGCGCCGCCGTACTCGCTCGGGGAAGGGGATGCCCATCATGCCCGAGCGCGCCGAGCTGGCGGACGAGGTCGTAGGGGAAGGACTTCGTGCGGTCGAGCTCCTCGGCCGCGGGCGCGACCTCGCCGGTGGCGAAGTCGCGCGCGGTGCGGCGGATGAGCTCGTGGTCGGCGCGACAGGTCGAAGTCAGCACGGCCGGCCATTCTCACAGAGCCGCTCGCTCGCTCTGAGGATTCTCATGCCATCGAGCTCCCCGCTCCCGACTGACCAGGAGTACCAGCCATGCCCAAGACCGTGATCCTCGGCAACCGCGCGCACCCCGATCGGCAAGATGGGCGGCGGCCTCGTCGTCGCTCGACGCGACCGAACTCGCGGGCACCGCGATCGTCGCGGCGCTGCAGCGCGCCGACGTCGAGCCCGAGCAGGTCGAGCACGTGATCGTCGGTCAGGTCCTGCAGGCCGGCCAGGGTCAGATCCCCTCGCGCCAGGCCCAGATCAAGGCCGGCATCCCCAAGGAGGTCTCCTCCGAGACGATCAACAAGGTCTGCGCGTCGGGCGTGCGGGCGACCGTGCTGCTCGACCAGGCGATCCGCGCCGGCGACGTGGAGGTCGGCGTGGCGGGCCGGCATGGAGTCGATGTCGCAACGCCCCGTATCTGCTGCCCCAGGGCCGCTTCGGCTACCGCATGGGCGACGCGAAGATGCTCGACGAGATGATCCAGGACGGGCTCACGAACCCCTTCTCCGGCCAGCCAGATGTTCGTCGAGGCGACCGAGGTCGGCGACGAGCTCGAGATCACGCGCGCCCGACCTCGACCGCTGGGCGCTGCGCTCGCACGAGCGCGCCCTCAAGGCGATCGACGACGGGCCGGATGTCCGAGGAGATCGTCGCGCGTGACGATCAATCGCAAGAAAGGGGACACCACCGTGGAGATCGACGAGGGCCCGCGCCGAGACACCTCGCTCGAGGAGCTCGCCTCGCTGCCCGGCCTGCGTCAGCAAGGAGGGCTCGCACACCGCCGGCAACTCGCCGGGCGTCAACGACGGCGCCGGCGCGCTGGTGCTCGCCGCCGACGAGTGGGCGCGAGGCAAACGGCCAGTCGAGCGCTCGCCGAGATCGTCGCCCACGCGCAGAGTCGCCAACGACTTCGCCTACCTCGCACGCACGCCCGGCGAACGCCGCGCTGAAGGCGCTCGCGAAGACCGGCATGACGGCCGGCGACATCGACGTGTGGGAGATCAACGAGGCGTTCGCCTCGGTGACGCTCAACTCGATCCGCATGCTCGGCATCGACGAGGACCGCGTCAACGTCAACGGCGGCGCTGTCGCGCTCGGCCACCCGCTCGGCGCCTCCGGCGCACGCATCCTCGGCAGCCTGGTGCTCGAGCTGCGCCGCCGCGGCGGCGGGCTGGGCTGCGCCGCGATCTGCTCGGGCGGCGGCCAGGGCGACGCGGTGATCATCGAGGTGTCCGGGAACTGACGACCGCACGGCCGTCGAACGAACATCGTGCCGCCGACAGGCGGACGGTCGCGCGCGCCCGGGCGCTCGCGTTCTTCGATCTCGACCGGACGCTCATGCAGGGGTCCTCGGGCGTGTATCTTCGCCCGGGCGGCGTACGAGAACGGGCATCATCAGCCGGCGCGCGGCTCGCGCTCGACCTGTTCGAGAACCTGCGCTTCCGGCTGCGCGGCTCGACCGACGAGCGCGCCGACGCGGTGCGCCTGCGGGTCGGCGAGCTGATCGCCGGCGTGCGCGTGCGCGACCTGCAGCGCCTCGCGCCGCGCGTGCTCAGCCGGCGTGCTGCCGCGCCTGTACCCGGAGATGCTCGAGCGCGCCTACGACCACCAGGACGCCGGCGTGCGCGTCTACATCGTCACCGCGGCGTCGCAGGAGATGGCCGACCTGCTGGCCCACGTGCTCGAGCTTCGACGGCGGGCTCGGGTCGCGCTCGGAGATCGTCGACGGCATCTACACCGGGCGCGCGGCGGGGCCGTTCAACTACCGCGAGGGCAAGGTCGACCGCGATGGAGGTGCTGGCCGCCGAGCGCGAGCACTCGACCTCGCGCGCCTCCTACGCCTACTCGGACTCCGAGTCCGACCTGCCGATGCTGCGCGCCGTCGGTCACCCGGTCGTCGTCAACCCCGACGCGGCGCTGCGCGCGATCGCGCCGCGCGAGGGCTGGGAGATCATCGAGCTCGACCCCCTCGGCCGCCGCCTGCGGATGGCCGGAGCGCTCGGCGCGGCGGGTGCCCTGATCGCGGGCGCCGCGGCGGCGGCGCGCGGGCGGCGGGCCAGCGCGTAAGCTCCCGCCAAGTACGCTCGGAGCGATGGACGCGCCAACAACACAGACCGGCGGCGGGCGGATCCGCGTCGTCGTCGCCAAGCCCGGCCTGGACGGGCACGACCGCGGCGCGAAGATCATCGCTCGCGCGCTTCGCGACGCCGGCATGGAGGTCATCTACACGGGCCTGCACCAGACTCCCGAACAGATCGTCGAGACCGTGATCCAGGAGGACGCCGATGCCGTGGGGCTCTCGATCCTCTCGGGCGCCCACATGACGCTCGTGCCCCGGATCGTCGCGTTGCTGCGCGAGCAGGGCGTCGACGACGTCGTCGTCACGGTCGGCGGGACGATCCCCGCAGACGACATCCCGGAGCTGAAGGCGCTCGGCGTCGCCGAGGTCTTCACGCCCGGCGCGCCGACCCAGAAGATCGTCGACTTCATCCGCTCGGCGTGCGCCGCGCGCGCTTGATTGACGCGTCAGTCAACAAATCGACGCGGTAGGATGCACCGCGACAAGAACCCCAAGGAGCTTTGCCAGAGATGAAGATTTGCGTGCTTGTGAAGGAGGTCCCGGACGCCGCGGTCGAAAAGCGGATCGACCCCAACACCGGGCGGATGGACCGCGGCGGCGAGAAGAACCTCAACCCCTACGACACGCACGCCATCGAGGCTGCGATGCAGATCCGCGAGGGCGGAGTCGTCCCGGTGGAGGAGATCATCGCCGTCACGATGGGCCCGCCGAGCGCCGAACGGGCGCTGCACAAGGCGGTCTCGCTCGGCGCCGACCGCTCGATCCACCTCACCGACGAGCTCGTCGCGGGCTCCGACGTCGCGGCCACCGGCTACGCGCTCGCGCAGACGCTGCAAGCGCGAGAGCCCGGACCTCGTGCTGCTCGGCCAGCAGTCGGACGACGGCGAGTGCTACACGATCGGCGCGGTCGTCGCGGAGCACCTCGGCATGCCCTCGCTTACGCAGGTCATCAAGATGGACATCGAGCGGGGCGCGCTGCGCTGCGAGCGCCAGGCCGAGTACGGCTACGACACCGTCGCCGTCCAGATGCCGGCCGTGATCTCCGTCGGCGACGCGATCAACGAGCCGCGATACCCGTCGCTGAAGGCGATCATGGGCGCCAAGAAGAAGCCGCTGCAGACCGTCTCCGCGGCCGACGTCGGAAATCGACGCGGCGAAAGTGGGCGGCGACAACTCGGCCGCGCAGTGGGTCGCCGCGAAGGCGCCGCCGGCCAAGGCGGCCGGCGAAATTATCGAGGACGAGGACACCGGCGAGACCGTTGAACGGATCGTCGCGTGGCTCGACGAGCGGAAGCTGATCTGAGAGGGAGCTGAGAGAAGAAGATGTCGAACATCCTGGTCTACGCGCTGCACTACGACGGCGCGATCAACAAGAACTCCCTCGGCGCCGTCTCGGAGGGCGCCAAGCTCGCCGCCGAGATCGGCGGCGAGGCCCACGCGATCCTCGTCGGCGAGGACGTGCCGCGCGACGTCGCGGCCTCGCTCGGCGCGTACGGCGCGAGCAAGGTCCTGATCGCCAAAGGCGCCGACGGGCTCGCGCAGCCGGTCGTCGACGCGATGGCGCAGGCGATCGCCGACGGCGACTACGCGTACGCCGTTTTCGGCGGCGGACTGCTCGGCTTCGAGATCGGGGCGGGCCTCGCAGCCCGCGTCGGCGCGGGCGTCGCGATGGAGGTGACCGGCGTCCGCAGCGCTGGTGGCGAGCTTGTCGCCGAACGGCCGATCCTCGGCGACTCCGCGATCTCGGAGATTCGCTTCCGCTCGCCGTCGGGATCATCATCGGCCGCCTGAACGCCTTCGAGATCACGGAGCAGGGCGGCGGCGACGCGGCGTCGAGGACCTCACGTTCCAGCTCAGCGAGCACGCCACGCGCGCGACGATGGTCACGCGAGGCGAACAGCGCGGCGCCGACGTCGACATCGAGGGCGCGGACATCCTCGTCGCCGGCGGCCGCGGCCTCGGCAAAGCCGAGGGCTTCGAGCTGTGCGAACAGCTCGCCGCCGCCTTCGGCGCCAACGCCGCCGTCGCCGCGACCCGCGCAGTCGTCGACGCCGGCTGGTACCCGTACGCGGCGCAGATCGGCCAGACGGGCAAGACCGTCTCGCCGAAGCTCTACCTGGCGGCCGGCATCTCGGGTGCGATCCAGCACAAGGTCGGCATGCAGGGCTCGGAGAACATCGTCGCGATCAACAAGGACGCGAACGCGCCGATCTTCGAATTCTGCGACCTCGGCGTGGTCGGCGACCTCAACAAGATCCTGCCGAAGCTCACCGACGCGGTGAAGGCCAAGAAGGCGAGCTGATGTCAGCCGGCAACGGCAGCGCATCGGTCGTTCCGGCGGCATTCCCGCCGCCCGTCGACTCGCGGCGCGAATTCATCAAGCGCGGGCCTTGACCCCGAGGACGAGCTGATCGAGGTCGGCGTGGCGATCGTCGGCGGCGGCACCGCGGGCCTGGCGTGCGCGAACCGGCTGCTGCAGCTGCTCGCCGACGACCCTGAGACGCTCGAGCGCCTCGGCGAAGTGCCCGTTGCGGTGGTGGAGAAGGCCAAGACCTGCGGCGGCCACAACCTGTCGGGCGCCGTGATGCGCCCCGGCCCGCTGCAGGAGCTCTTCCCCGAGATGACGCGCGAGCAGTGGCGCGAGGCCGGCTTCGCCTTCGGCGAGGTCACCAAGGAGGCGGTCTACATGCTGCCCAGCGCCAAAACCAAGCTCCGCATCCCGACGCCGCCGCCGTTCAAGAACCACGGCAACGAGGTCATCTCCGTCTCGGCGCTCGCCCGCTACCAGCAGGAGCAGGCCGAAGAGGCCGGCGCATACGTCCTCACCGAGACCGCCGCGACGCAGCTGATCGTCGAGGAGGGCCGCGTCGTCGGCGTTCGCTCCGGCGACAAGGGCCGCGGCAGGGACGGCGAGCCGCTCTCGAACTTCGAGCCCGGCACCGACATCAAGGCCCAGGCCACGGTGCTCGCCGAGGGCTGCTGGGGGCACCTGACCGGCGCCGCGATCCAGGAGTTCGACCTCGGCGCGGGGCGCGAGCCGACCGTCTGGGAGCTCGGCGTCAAGGAGGTCTGGAAGGTCCCCAAGGCGCTCGACACGCTGATTCACACGATCGGCCCGTGGCCGCTGAAGATCTCGGCCAAGTACGGCCAGATCGGTGGCACCTGGATCTACCCGATGCACGACGCCAAGAGCGGCGACAACCTCGTCTCGATCGGCTTCGTCGTCGACCTCGAGTACGCCGACGCCACGACGTCCGCGCACGACCTGCTCCAGCAGTTCAAGACCCACCCGCTCGTGCGCTCGATACTCGAGGGCGGCGAGCGCGTCGCGTGGGGGGCCAAGGCGCTGCCCGGCGGAGGTTGGTGGTCGATGCCGAAGCTCACGATGCCCGGAGCGCTGCTCGTCGGCGATTCGGCCGGCATGGTCGACACCGTCGCCCTGAAGGGCGTGCACCACTGCCTGATGTCCGGCAAGCTCGCCGCCGAGTCGATCTACGCGGCGCTCGTCCGCGGCGAGACGAACTTCGAGGCCTACGAATCGGCGATCGAGGACTCCTCGGTGGGCAAGGAGCTGTACACGGTGCGCAACACCCGACAGCCCTTCCAGAAGGGCTTCCTGCGCGGCGGGCCGATGGTCAACCTGATGATCGCGACGAAAGGCCGCTTCCCCGGCGGGCGCTGGTCGTGGCACCGCAACGACGCCAAGCCGATGTTCGTCGGCGACACGAGCGAGAAGTACCCCAAGCCAGACGGCAAATACACGTTCGACAAGCTCTCCTCGGTGTACATCAGCGGCAACGCCACGCGCGACGACGCGCCCAACCACATTCGCGTGCAGCGCCACGTGCCCCGCGAGCTCGCCGGAGACCTGGCGCTGGATGTGCCCCGCCGGCGTCTACGAGATCCCCGACGACGCTCCGGCCAGCGGCGACGTCGACGTGATCGTCAACTACACCAACTGCGTGCAGTGCGGCGCAATCACTGCCAAGGGCGGTCGGCTCACGACGCCCGAGGGCGGCGACGGACCGCTCTACCAGATCACCTGAGCGGGGGCCGGCGAAAAGGTGTCGAGCCACGCCGAAACCCAAGCCCCGGTGACGTGTTACCGGTTGTGATGCTACGGATAGGCGGACGGAGGCTCTTGTGCGCGATGCTGGCCTGCACGGTCGGCGCAGCGCTCGCCTGCGCCAGCGGTGCGCTCGCAGCCAAGCGCCCCTACAGCGCGACACTCGAACAGTGCGTGAGCGGCGACACGGTCGACGCCCGCTCAGCAACGTTCGCAGGCGAAATCGACGCGGTCCGGCACGGCGCGCACATGGAGGTCAAGATCGACGTGCAAGAGCGCGTGTCGGGCGCGAAACGCTTCCACACCGTCGGCGGCGCCGCGCTCGGGCAGTGGCGCGCCGCGGCCCCTCAGGTCGGCTCGTACCGCGACGTCCGCAAGATCAGCGGTCTCACGGCGCCCGCCGGCTACCGCGGGCATCGTGGCGTTCCGCTGGCTCGCCACGGACGGCCGCGTCATCAAGTCGGTCGTGGCGTACACGCCCGTCTGCCACGAGGCCGCGCACGGCGGACACAAGGCCGTCAGCGAGCAGTCGCTCGCTACACTCATCGAACCATGAAGGACGGCATCCACCCGCGCTACGAGCCCGTCACGGTGACCTGCTCGTGCGGCAACGAGTTCGTGACGCGCTCCACATCCGAGCGCCTGCATGTCGAGGTCTGCGCGGAGTGCCACCCGTTCTACACCGGCCGTCAGAAGCTCCTTGACACCGGCGGCCGCGTCGAGCGCTTCCAGCGTCGCATGGCCAAAGGCCGCGCCGCGGCAGCGAAGACGACCGCAGCAAACTAGCCCGATGGGCGCCCCGCCCACGGCCGCCGCGCCGACCGTCGAGATCGACCGCGCCGGCGAGCTCATCGCGGACCGCGACATCCCCGTCGGCGGCCAGGCCGTCATCGAGGGCGTCATGATGCGCGGCGTCAAGCACTGGGCCGTCGCGTCGCGGCGCCCGGACGGCACGATCGCCCGCACGCGCGAGCCGCTCGACTCGGCGCTGGCTCGGCACCGCTGGCTGCGGATCCCCGTTCTGCGCGGCTTCGTCGCCCTCTGCGGCTCGCTCGGAATCGGCATGAAAGCGCTTCAGATAGCCACGAACGCGCAGCTTGAGCCCGAGGAGGCCGAGGAGGAGCCGCAGGAAATCTCGCGCCTGATGTGGATCGCCACCGTCGGCGTCGCGCTGGCCTTCGCAATCGTCCTCTTCTTCGTCGTGCCCGTCGCGGTGACCAGCCTGATCAAGGGGCAGCTTGGCTCCTCGCTTCTCTTCTGGCTCGTCGAGGGCACGGTGCGCACGCTTCTCTTCCTCGGCTATCTCGTCCTGCTCTCGCGCTCCCGCGACCTGCGGCGCGTCTTCGAGTACCACGGCGCGGAGCACAAGACCATCTCCTGCCTGGAGGCGGGTTTGGAGCTGACGCCCGCCAACGCGCAGCGCTTCTCCCGCCTTCACCCGCGCTGCGGCACGAGCTTCCTCTTGATCGTGATGATCGTCGCCATCTTCGCGTTCGCGCCGATCGGCCTGCCGGCCTGGTACTGGCTCGTCGCCACGCGCATTCTCGGCATCCCGATCATCGCCGGGGTCTCCTTCGAGATCATCCGCTACGCCGGTCGTCACCGCACGCGGCCCTGGGTCCGCGCGCTGATGTGGCCCGGCATGAAGCTGCAGCTGCTGACGACGCGTGAGCCGGACCTCGACGAGCTCGCGGTCGCGATCGCCGCGATGGAGGAGATCCTGGCCGTCGAGGACCTCGGTGCGATCTCGCCGGAGCAGCTCGTCGGCGTCGAGGTCGTCGCGTAACGGTGTCGCTCGTCGAGCGCACGGACTTCGTTTCACTGTCGATCGAGGACGTCGAGCGCTCGCTCAACTTCTACCGAGACACGCTCGGCCTTGAGTGCTCCGTGTTGTACGCCGACCGCGGTTACGCCGAGTTCGAGACGGGCTCGCTCACGATCAACGTCTTTGAGTCAAGGCGCCTGGGCCGCGAGCACGTTCCCGGCGGCGCCACGATCGCCCTGCACGTCGCCGACGTCGCCGCTGCGCGCGCCGAGCTCGAAGGCCAAGGCGTCGACTTCACGGACGACATTCTGGACACCGGGGTCTGTCACATGGCCTTCTTCAGCGACCCCGACGGGAACGACCTGATGCTGCACCACCGCTACGCGCCCCGCCAGCCGAAGACTTAGCCGCGCCTAGACTGCGCCCATGATCGAGGACCTCGTCGAGCGCATCGAGGAGCGATTCGCCGAGCTCGGCGCGCAGATGGCCGATCCCGAAGTGATCGGCGATCGCCGCCGGGCAGCGGAGGCGGGCCGCGCGTACCGGCAGCTCGAACCGGCTGCGAAGCTGGCCGGCGAATGGCGCCGCGCCGTCGACGACGCCGCGGGGGCCGAAGAGCTGATCGGCGAGCTCGGCGAGGAGGGCGAACTGCGCGCCGACCTCGACAGCGCGCGCGCCCGCGCCGCCGAGCTCGAAGAGCAGATCCGTGCGGCGATGATCGAGCGCGACCCCAACGATGACAAGAGCGTGATCGTCGAAATCCAGGGCGGCGCAGGCGGCGACGAGGCGGCCCTCTGGGCCGGCGACATCTACCGGATGCTCACGCGCTACGCCGAGAAACGGGAACTCAGCGTCGAGCCGCTCGACGCCGGCGAGGGCAAGTACACGTTCGCCATCAAGGGCGACGGCGCCTACTCGATCTTCAAGTTCGAGGGCGGCACGCACCGGGTCCAGCGCATCCCGGCCACCGAGTCGCAGGGCCGCACACACACCTCGACCGCGACCGTCGCGGTGCTGCCCGAGGCCGAGGACGTCGACGTCCAGGTAGACCCGCAGGACCTGCAGATCGACGTCTATCGCTCCTCGGGGCCGGGCGGGCAGTCCGTCAACACGACCGACTCGGCGGTGCGCATCACGCATCGGCCGTCGGGCATCGTCGTCGCGATGCAGGACGAGAAGTCGCAGCTGCAGAACCGAGAAAAGGCGCTGCGCGTGCTTCGCGCAAGGCTCTACGAGCAGGCCCTGGCTGAACAGCGCGCCGAGCTCGCAGCCGACCGGCGCTCGCAGGTCGGCACCGGCGACCGCGCCGAGAAGATCAGGACCTACAACTACGGTGAGCGGCGCGTCACCGACCACCGCATCAAGCTGACCGTCCACAACCTCGACCAGATCCTCGCCGGGGAGCTCGAGGAGTTCACGGAAGCGCTGCAGGCCGCTGAGACACAGCGCCTCCTGGAGGCGCAGGCAGCGGCGTGATCCAAAAGGGCACCGATGTGCGCGACGCGCTGCACAGCGCCGCGACCGCGCTCTCGGCCGCGGGTGTGGAAAGCCCGCGCCTGGACGCCGAAGTGCTGCTCGCCGACGCCCTCGGCGTCTCGCGCGAGAGCCTGCACAGCGGCGCCACGCCGTCGGTCCAGGGGGGAGCGGTCCGAACCTTCCAGGACGCGGTGCGACGTCGCGCGGTGCTGCGCGAGCCCGTCGCCTACATCACCGGGCGCCGCCACTTCCGCGCGCTCGAACTGCACGCCGACCGCCGCGCGCTGATCCCGCGACCCGAGAGCGAGCACCTCGTCGAACTCTCGCTCCAAGCGCCCGCGGGCGCCCGCGTTCTCGACGTCTGCACGGGCTCGGGCGCCGTTGCGCTCGCGCTCAAGTCGGAGCGGCCGGATCTCGAGGTCTGGGGCAGCGACATCAGCGAGGACGCGCTCGACCTCGCGGCGCGAGAACGCGGCCGCGCTCGCGCTCGAGGTCACCTGGGTCCGCTCCGACCTGCTGGAGCGCCTCGACGACTCCTTCGACGTCGTGGTCGCGAACCCGCCGTACGTCGCCGAGCACGACCGTGCCGCGTTGGCGCCCGAGATAACCCGCCACGAGCCGGCGCTCGCGCTCTTTGCCGGTGACGACGGCCTCGGCGTGGTGAGCCGGCTCTTTGCCGAGCTCGCCGGTCGCACGCGTGCAGAGCACGTGTACGTCGAGGTCGGCGTCGGCCAATCCGACGCGGTCCAAGAGCTCGCACTTGGGGCCGGCTTTGCCTCGGTGAGGGCCGCCCCTGACCTCGCGGGAATCCCGCGCGTCGTGATCGCAGAGCGGTGTCGCTGAGCGCGTCAGACGCCGCGGCGCTCGCGCGCTGTGTCGGCGATGGCGGCGTCGCGGTCTTTCCCGCCGACACCGTCTACGGGCTGTGCTGCGACCCGGACGACGCCCGTGCCGCGGCGCGCATCTACGAGCTGAAGGGGCGGCCGCCAGAGCGCCCCGCGGCGGTGATGTTCTTCTCGCTCACAGCGGCGCTCGACGAGCTCGGCGAACTCGCGCCGCACGAGCTCGCCGCTGTGCAGGCGCTGATGCCCGGCCCCGTCACGCTCCTGATGGCCAATCCCGAGCGGGGCTTCCTCGCAGCCTGCGGCCCGGACCCCGACACTCTCGGGCTACGGGTTCCGGCGTTGCCGCTTGGCGCGGCGGCGCTACAGGGCGTCGGCGTTCCCGTCCTGCAGACGAGCGCCAACGACTCCGGCGGCGCCGACGCCGCTCGACTCGAGGACGTGCCCGCCCACATCCGCGACGGCGCCGATCTCGTGCTCGACGGCGGCCCGCTCGTCGGCACGCCGTCGACGGTCATCGATCTGCGCGGCGGCCCCGGCCGCTGGGAGATCTTGCGGGTCGGAGCGCTCCCGGCCGAGGCCGTCGAAGAGGCGCTCGGCACACGCGCGATCGGCGACCGGTGATAGCCTTGCCACGGTCCGCCGTGACTGGCGCCTTGGGGTGGAAAGAACCACCGGGGAGCGGTCGGACAGAGCGCCGCGCGCCTGGGCAGAGAGCTTCAACGGCCCAAAGGAGAGCGCAGTGACACAGCTCAGAGACGACTACTTCGAGCACCCGCTGGCCGAGGTCGATCCGGAGGTTGCGGCGGCGCTGGCGGGCGAGCTCGCGCGCCAGCAGGACACGCTCGAGATGATCGCGTCGGAGAACTTCGTGCCGCGCGCGGTCCTCGAATGCCAGGGCTCGGTGATGACCAACAAGTACGCCGAGGGCTATCCCGGGCGGCGTTACTACGGTGGCTGCGAGTGGGTCGACGTCACCGAGACGCTGGCAATCGAACGGGCCTGCGAGCTGTTCGGCGCCGAGCACGCGAACGTCCAGCCGCACGCCGGGGCGCAGGCCAACGCCGCTGTCTACCACGCGCTCCTGAAACCGGGCGAGAAGATCATGGGCCTCTCGCTCGATCACGGCGGACACCTGACGCACGGCATGAAAATCAACGTCTCGGGCCGCCTCTACAAAGTCGCGGCATACGAGGTCGACCGCGAGACCAGCCGCATCGACATGGACGAGGTGGCGCGCGTCGCGCGCGCCGAGCGGCCGCAGATGCTGATCGCGGGCTGGTCGGCGTATCCCCGGGTGCTCGACCTCCAGCGCTTCCGTGAGATCGCCGACGATGTCGGCGCGCTGCTGATGGTCGACATGGCGCACTTCGCGGGCCTGGTTGCCGCGGGGCTTCACCCGAATCCCGTCACAGCCGGCGCCGACGTGGTCACGACGACCACCCACAAGACGCTCGGCGGCCCGCGCGCCGGCACGATCCTGTGCCGCGAGGAGTACGCGAAAAAGATCGACTCGGCCGTCTTCCCCGGGCAGCAGGGCGGCCCGCTCGAGCACGTCATCGCGGCGAAGGCCGTGGCCTTCCAGATCGCGAAAAGCGAGCTCTTCGCGGAGCGTCAGCGGCGCACCGTCGCCGGCGCCAAGGCCGTCGCGGCAGAGCTGCTCAAGGCCGGCCACGGCGTCGACGTCCTCACGGGCGGCACCGACGTCCACCTCACGCTCGTCGACCTGCGCGACGCTGACGGCGAACTCACGGGCCGCCAGGCCGAGGATCGGCTGCACGAGATCGGGATCACTGTGAACCGCAACGCCGTGCCGTTCGACCCGCGGCCGCCGATGGAGGCATCGGGCCTTCGCATCGGAACGCCGGCGCTCGCGACGCGCGGGCTGCAGCAGGAGGACTTCGTCGAGGTCGGCGAGATCCTCGCGGTTGCCCTCACCCCCGGCTACGACGCGCGTGCCGAGGAGCTCGCTGCGCGCGTGCGCGATCTGACCGCGCGCTACCCGCTCTACGACTCGCTGAGCGCCGCCACGGCGTAGGGCGCGCGCAGGCGCGACCTGCGCGCATGGCATCCTGTGCGCGAGCTGATGGCCAAGCCGAGCGAGCTCGAAGCGCTGTACGCACTGCTCACGGCCGCTGCCGTGACGACCCTGCTCACGCCCGCGACGATGGCTTTCGCGCGGCGCGTCGGGGCGATCGACGAGCCGCGCGAGCGTGGACTCTCGGTGCGACCGACGCCGCTCCTCGGCGGCCTCGCGATCTTCGCCGGCGTCCTCGTCGCGACGCTCGTCTGGCTTCCCGCCGGCGACAGCACCGACGCGAAAGTCTGGCACGGCCTGCTCTACGGCTGCGCCCTGATCACGCTCGTCGGTGCCGTCGACGACCGCTTCGGGCTTCACCCCGCCGCGAAGTTCGTGGGGCAGCTGATCGCCGCGTTCGTCGTCGTGCACTTCGGCGTCCAGGTGAAGGCGATCACGCTTCCCTTCATCGGCGTCCTTCACTTCCCGGACACCGGGCCGACGAACGCCGGGCCGATCCTCACGGTGCTCGGGCTCGTCGCGATGATGAACGTCGTCAACTTCTCCGACGGCGTCGACGGCCTGACTGCCGGCGTCTGCGCGATCATCGCCGCGACGCTCGCGATCCTCGCGTTCAACCTCGACCGTCAGCAGCCCGGGGTTCTCGCGGCGCTCACCGCCGGCGCCTCACTCGGGTTCCTGTTCTTCAATTTCCCGCCGGCGTCGACGTTCATGGGCGACAGCGGCTCGAACCTGCTCGGGCTTCTGATGGGCGTGATCGCGGTCGAGGCGGCGGTGAAGACCGCCGCGGTCGTCTCCTTCGTGATCCCGCTGATCCTGCTTGCCGTGCCCTTCATGGACACGACTTTCGTCGTGCTCAAGCGCCTGAAGTACCGCCAGCCGATCTACCAGGCCGACAGCGAGCACTTCCACCATCGAATGGCGCGGATCGGCTTCTCCACACGCCGAACGATCGCCTACCTGTACGCCTGGACGCTGATGCTCTCGGGGCTCGCGCTCGCGCTGCGCTTCGTGCCCTACAGCGACCACGACGGTCGCTACAACCTCGGCTGGTCGCTGGTGATGATCGCGATCGCGCTGCTCGTGATCGCCGCGAGCGTGTACCTCGTGTACGTCCTGGAGATCCTCAAGTTCAGGCGCCTGGACGCGTCGCGGCTACGGCGCCTGCGGCCCGGTGCGAGCGCCGCGGAAATCGAACGCGACGTCGCGCAGGACCTGGAAACAGGGGAGTTCGAAGCCGTATCGAAGAGGTGACACATGTCCGCGATCGGCGGCGGCAGGTACAATGCCGCGGACGCGGCGGTATTCCCACCGCGACACCTGCCGTGCCCGGCGAAACATGGCGCGACCAGACCCTGATCAGATAGAGCCCCGAACGGGGCGCAAACGTGTGCTGATCCTCTCCGCCGACGTCGGCGAGGGACACGCGGCGGCCGCGCGTGCGCTCGCCGAGCAGACCCGCGCCGCCGATCCCGATGCCGACGTGGTTGTCGTCGACGGTCTGGCCGCGATCGGCGGTTTCGTCAAGCGCTCGGTCGAGGACGGCTACCGCAACCAGCTCGACAACGCACCGTGGGTGTACAGCGTCATGTACGGGGCGATGGCGAAATTCCCGCCGATCCGGGCACTCGCGCGCCGACTCGCGGTGATCTTGGGCGCGCGGGCGATCAGGCGCACGATCGCCGAACATCAGCCCGACGTCGTCGTCTCCACGTACCCGGGGTTGACGGTGGTGCTCTCCTACCTGCGCCGCCGCGGCGACGTCACCTGCCCGACGATCGCCACGATCACCGATTTGACCGGCCTCTTCTTCTGGGCTCAGAAGGGCATCGACATGCACCTTCTGATGTACGACGAGTCGATGCCGGACGTGGAGCGGATCGCGGGCTCCGGTTCGGCCGCGCTCGTCAAGCCGCTGATCTCAGCCGACTTCCTGGTGCCCCGCTCGCCGGCCGTGTCGCGGCGAGCGCTCGGCTTGCCGGCCGACGGGCGGATGGCCGTGGTCTCCGGCGGCGGCTGGGGAGTGGGCGACCTCGAGGGGGCGGTGCGCCAGCTGCTCGCAGATGGCGAGATTTCGAGCATCGTCTGCCTCGCCGGGCGTAACGATGTTCTGCTGGACCGTCTGCAGACGGCGTTCGTGAGTGAGCCGCGCGTATTCGTGTTCGGCTTCACCGAGCGGATGGCGGATTTCCTGGCGGCGGCCGACGTGCTCGTGCACTCGACGGGCGGCGTGACGTGCCTTGAGGCCCGCGCCGTTGGTGTCCCCGTCGTCTCGTATGGGCTTCCGATCGGCCACGCTCGTCTGAACACGAAGGCGATGGCCGACCTCGACCTCGTACGTCTCGCCGCCAACGCCGGCGAGCTCAGTGAGCACGTGCGCGCGAGCATCGCGGCATCCGACCACCCGGCAGCACCGGCGGCCGCGGCGGCAAGTGCGCGGCCCGCCGCCGAGATCGTCCTCGCGCCGCCGGCGCGAGTCAAGCCGGTGCCGGCGTGGATGCTGCGCACGCGCACCATCGCCGCGCAGGCTGCTCTGCTGCTTGTGGTCGGGACCTGGATGATGAGCACCGACGAGGTCGCGGCGCTTGCCGCCAAGCTCTTCGGCGTGCACCCCCTGACGCGCGTGTCGACGTCGCGGCACGCGGTCGCCCTGATCGTGCGCACACCGGCCGGCGAGGTCGTCCCGACCGCACAGACGCTTGCCGCGGCCGGCATTCACATCACGTTCGCCGACGGCGCCGCCGGCGCCACGCCGCCCGCATCGCGGATCGCGGCCGTTGGCGCTGCAGGCGACGGCCTCGTGCCGGAAGAGCCGCGATCGAGCTTCCTGCACTGGCTCGGCACGCGCTCGCAGCTGCACCGCCAGGCGCGCGCTCTGCGCCTCGGCAAGCACTACTACTACCTGCCGCCCGTCGGCGGCGCCGACCTCGGTCAGCTGGTGCTCGCGAGGATCGCGGGCGACGAGCCGATCTTCGGCGCGATGCGCGTTCGGGCCGACGAACGCCTGCGCGAAGCGCCGCGGGCCGGCGACGTGATCGTGGTCGAAGCTTCGGGATCGCCGTCGTCGATCGCCGACGTCGAGCACGATGTCGCGCTGATCCACAGCCACGGCCTGGCCGTGGGTTCGCTCGGCTCGCTCACGTCTCCGCAACTTCGGTGAGGTGAGCCAGCATCGGCGAGCGGCTCAGCATCACCGCTCCCGCGATCAGTAGGAGAAGGGCGAAGCTCAGCGGCACGCCGCCTCCGGGGGTGTCGGAGAAGTGCTCGCCCAGCAGCAGCGGGGCGAGCACCACGGGAATGATCGTCTGTACGACGAACACGACCGGCGCGACCTGGATCGCCGGCCGTCTCTGAAGCGCGCTCGTCTCGCTGAGGACCCCGACCAGCGCCGCGGCGCCGGCGGCGACCGCCCACGCGACCGCCGGCCCCCAGTGGGAGCGCGCGATGTCGTCGCTCGCGAGCTTGGTCGTGACACCGCTCCAGGCGAACGCGAGGCCCGCGCCGACCATCATCACGCTCGGGTGGTGGCGACCGAAGGCGCTCAACAGGTAGGGCGAGAGGCTCGCGACGCCGAGGAACAGCAGCACGATCGTGAGAGTGAGGTTGCCGCTATGGGCGTCGGAGCGGCTCGGCGCACACAGGCCGGCGCCGATCACGCCGAGCACGATCAAGGCGACGGACGCGTACTCATAGCCGCGCGGGCGCTCACCGAGGATGCGCTCCGCGGCGATCAGGAGCACCAGCAGGCCACCGGCGAGCGCGGGCTGCACGACGACCAGCGGGGCCAGGAGCAACGCAACGAGCTGGAACGGCCAGCCGAGGATCGAGAGCGCGATACCGGCGAGCCACAGTTTGCGGCTCAGCAGCGAGATGACCAGTTCCGGCCGCATACTCATCTCGGGCGGCGTCTGGCGCGCTTCGAGCGCCTGCAGCACGACCCCTAGGCTGTACATCGCCGACGCGGCGACGGCGCACAGGATGCCGAGCACCAATTCACTCATCTCAGCGAGCGATCATCGCAGGGCGCTCGCGCCGATTGCGGGCACGCTGCTCGGCGCTTTGCTGCTCGCACGCTCGCTGCCGGCGCTAGCCGGCGCGTGGCCCGTCCTGCGCGGCCCACTCGGCATCGAGGACCAAACGCCCGACGGACGGGGCTACGCGTTGACGTTCGACGACGGGCCGCACCCGCTCGGCACGCCGGCGGTGCTCGAGGTTCTGGAGAGCGCCGGCGCGTACGCGACGTTCTTCCTGGTCGGCGAGCAGGTGCGCCGCGACCCCGCGCTGGCGCGCGAGATCGCCCAGCGCGGACACACGATCGCGCTGCACTGCGACCGGCACCGAAACCTCCTGCGCCTCTCCGCGCGCCAGGTCCGCGAGGACCTCTCGCGGGCCCTCGACACGATCTGCTCGGCGACGGGGAGCGTGCCTGAGCTCTACCGCCCGCCGTACGGGATCCTCACCTCGCCCGCGCTGCGCGCGGCGCGCCGGCGCGGCTGGCGGACGGTCCTCTGGAGCGACTGGGGACGCGACTGGGAGAAGCGCGCGAACGCCGAGTCGATCACGTCGCTCGTCACGCGCGACGCGCGCGACGGGGCGGTCCTGCTGCTCCACGACGCCGACGACTACGGTGCGCCTGGATCGTGGCGCGCGACGGCTGAAGCTCTGCCGCGCATCATCGAGACGCTCGCGGCTCGCGGACTCAGCCCGACAGCGCTCTAGGGAGCGCGCGGCGCAGCCGCCCGCGGAGGCGGCGTAACGGTTGTCACAATGTTGTTACGAAGTCCGCGAGCAGTTAGACTCGCGGGCGGCGGGAATCTTCCCGCCGGCTGCATCCCGGGGGGGCGCGCAGTGCCCGCACGGGAAGAGCCCATCCTCAGCGTGACCGACCCAGCAGAGAATCCCGACCAGTACAGTCGCGGCCGCATGCGCCGCGCGGTCGCCCGTGGGCGCGCGAGCTCGCGGCGTGTCACGGCGCGCAGGCGCTGCCCCAGCCGCGAAGTACGCGTCGGCGCCGACGGCTGGAAAACGCGTAAGAGCGCGCGACGCTGATGACACGATCGATCGAGATGGCCGGACGGGCGGCGCCCCGATCCGGCACCGGCGCGCCCGAGGCCGGAACCGAGCGCCCCCCGCTGCCGTTACCGATCCGCTTCCTCGACGTCATCATCGTCGTCGTCGGCGCGATACCGGCGCTGGCACTAGGAGTGCCGACGCTCGGGCTCCTGATCGCCGTCGCGGCGTGGGTCGCGCAGCGCGCGCTCGGTGAGTACGACCGTCACCTCATCCGCAACCGCGCCGCGGAGCCGCGGACGCAGCTCGGCCTGAACCTTTTCGAGGCCTTCGGCCGGATCTGGCTGCTCGCGGGCGCGATCATCGCCGCCGGCGTGATCGGCGGGCGCCCCGACGGACTGACCGCCGCGGTCACGATCTTCGTCGCCTACTCGATCTACTTCGCGGTGCGGGTCTTCAGCGGACCGCCGAACCGCGCGCACGGTCAGGGCGGGCGATGAAACGGATCCGCTCCATGAGCCGCAAAAGGCAGGTGATCTGGGGCCTCGCCTCAGTCTACGTTCTCGGATTCGTCTTCTTCATTGCCGTCTGGGGCCTCCACGGCGAGAAAAACGAAACGTACAAGGTGATCGACTCCTTCAAGCTCGAAACGTGGTTCAAGATCGGGCCGATCTCGTTCAACAAGGGCGTCCTCTACCTGCTGATGGCCACGGTCCTGACGCTCGTGACGATGCTCTGGGTCGCCCGCCAGATGAAACGGCGCCCGTCGCGCACCCAGGTCGCGGTCGAGTGGATGTACGACATCACGCGGCAACATGACGCGCGAGAACATGTCCGAGGAGCTCGCCCAGCGCTGGTTCCCGCTGATCTTCACGCTCTTCGTCTTCATCGGCATCTCGAACCTCATCGGCTACATCCCGCTGCCGATCGACACGTCAGAGCCGATCCACGTGTTCGGCATCAGCCTGCCCGCATTCCAGATCTACGCCGCCGTCACGAACGTCGCCGTGCCGTTCGTGCTCGCGCTCATCGTGTGGATGTCCTTCAACGTCGAAGGGGTCCGCCACCACGGCTTCAGGGGCTACGTCAAAAGCCTGATCCCGGCCGGCGTCAAAGGCCCGATGCTGATCCTGATGTATCCGCTCGAGCTCGTCTCGAACCTCCTGCGGCTGCTCTCGCTGACGATCCGACTTTGGGCCAACCTGCTCGCCGGCCACCTGCTGATCGACTTCATGGCCGGCACCCTCGCCGTGCTGCTCGGCCTCGAGGTGATCGGCTGGCTCACCCTTCCGTTCGCCGTCATCATCTTCCTGTTCGAGGCCGTGCTGATCGCCGGCCTTCAAGCCTTCATCTTCGCCATTCTCGCCGCCATTTACCTCGGCGGCGCGACCTCTCAGAGTCACTAGAAACCATCAAGGAGACAGATGCTGCCTCACGTCATACCAGCCCTACTGCACCTGGCGGCGCCACTGATGGCGGCGTCCAACCAAGCCGTCGAAATCGGTGAGAACGCCGGCAAGTCGATCGCCCTCGGCGTCGGCGCGGGTGGCGGCGCGGCCGGCGCCGGCGCCGGCATCGGCATGCTCTTCGGCAAGGTCATCGAGTCGGTGACCCGTCAGCCCGAGATGCGCGACGAAATCACGTCGATCCAGTGGCTCGGCTTCGCGCTCACCGAGGCGACGTTCTTCTACGGCCTCGTCGGCGGATTCATCGCCTTCTTCCTGTAGACCGCCATGCCCACGCTGCCCGACATCCCACTACCGCACGTGCTCGCCAGCCAATCCTGGCTGATCACGCCCAACGTCGGCCTGACGATCTGGACCCTCGTCGTCTTCGCGCTGTCGATGATCATCCTCGTCAAATTCGTCTTCCCGCGAATCCGCGAAGCGCTCGACGAGCGCCGCAGGGTCATCTCGGACTCGCTCGATTCGGCGGACAAGACGCGCAAAGAGGCCGACGAGATCCTCGCTGAATACCGCGAGCGCCTGAAGGAGGCGCGGGCCCAGGCCGAGGAGATCATCCAGCGCGCGCGTCAGACCGCCGAGGGGCACGAGACCGAGGCACGCGATCGCGGCAAGGAGATGATCGCCGAGGCGGCGCGACGCGCCGAACGCGAGATCGACGACGCGACGCGCCGCGCGCTCGACGGCATTCGGCACGAGGTGGCGGACCTCACGATCCTCGCGACCGAGAAGGTCACGCGCAAGTCGCTGAACGAAGATGACCAGCGCCGTCTCGTCGAGGAGGCGCTCGGCGAACTCGACTTTGCCAGCATCGCCCAGGGGGGCGGCGAGGACTGATGGAGGAGCTGGCCCGCGTATACGCACGCTCGCTCTTCGAGGCCGGCCGCGACCGGGGGCAACTCGACGTCCTGCGCGAGCAGCTCGGCCAGCTCGCCGACGCGCTGGAACAGAACCGCGAGCTCGCGGTCTTCTTCTTCTCCCCGTACTTCTCGAGCGTCGAGAAGACGTCGTCGCTGGCCGGTCTGCTCGACGGCGCCGACGAGCTGCTCGTGAACTTCCTCGAGCTGCTGATCGAAAACCACCGCATGCCCGTGATCTTCCGTATTCGCCTCGAGTTCGAGCGCCTCTGGGCCGAGGAGAACCGCACCCTGCCGGTCCAGATCACGAGCGCCGTCGCGCTCGACGAGGCGACCACCGCGACGCTCGGCCAGACGATCGGCGAGCGCGCGGAACGCAACGTGACCCTCTCCGTCCACGTCGACCCCGAGATCCTCGGCGGCGTGATCATCCGCGTCGGCAATTCGATCCTCGACGCCTCTATCCGCAATCGACTGGAGCGGCTGCGCACGCAGGTCGCTCAAGGAGCCTCCTGAACGAAATGCAGATCAACCCCGACGAGATCACAAGCATCCTGAAGAGCCGCATCGAGGGCCTCGGCAGCGAGCAGGCCGAGCTGACGGAGGTGGGCACGGTGCTGTCCGTCGCCGACGGCATCGCGCGCCTGCACGGCCTGGAGAACTGCATGTCCTTCGAGATGCTCGACCTGCCCCACGGCGTCACCGGCCTCGCGCTGAACCTCGAGTCCGACAACGTCGGCGCCGTCCTCTTCGGCGAGTGGGAACGCATCTCCGAGGGCGACACGGTCAAGCGGACCGGAC
Organism: uncultured Solirubrobacterales bacterium; assembly: GCA_963764325.1. Classification (GTDB taxonomy): domain Bacteria; phylum Actinomycetota; class Thermoleophilia; order Solirubrobacterales; family Solirubrobacteraceae; genus Palsa-744. Next base: position 269,102 of record CAVXSE010000001.1, read on the forward strand.
GCCTGCTGGAGATCCCCGTCGGCGAGCAGCTGCTCGGGCGCATCGTCAGCCCGCTCGGCCGCCCGCTCGACGGCAAGGGCGACATCGACGTGACCGAGACTCGCCCCGCCGAGTTCAAGGCGCCCGGCGTCGTCCAGCGCCAGCCCGTGCTGGAGCCGATGCAGACCGGTTTGAAGGCGATCGACGCGATGATCCCGATCGGCCGCGGCCAGCGAGAGCTCATCATCGGTGACCGCCAGACCGGCAAGACGGCGATCGCGATCGACACGATCATCAACAACCGCGAGAGCGGCGTGATCTCGGTGTACGTCGCGATCGGGCAGCGCATGTCGACCGTCGTCGCCCTCGCGGAGACACTCGAGGAATACGGCGCGATGGAGAAAACGATCATCGTCGCCGCCGCCGCCGATGAGGCGGCACCGATCAAGTTCATGGCGCCGTACGCCGGCTGCGCGATGGCCGAGCACTTCCTCTACAGCGGCGGCGACGCGCTCTGCATCTACGACGACCTCACCAAGCACGCGTACGCCTACCGCCAGATGTCGCTGCTGCTGAGGCGCCCGCCGGGTCGCGAGGCGTATCCGGGCGACGTCTTCTACCTGCACTCGCGCCTGCTCGAGCGCGCGGTGAAGCTCAACGACGAGCTCGGCGCGGGCTCCCTGACGGCGCTGCCGATCATCGAGACACAGGCCGGCGACGTCTCGGCCTACATCCCGACGAACGTGATCTCGATCACCGACGGTCAGATCTTCCTGGAGAGCAAACTCTTCAACTCCGGGGTACGGCCCGCGATCAACGTCGGCATCTCCGTCTCGCGTGTCGGCGGTAACGCGCAGATCACGCCGATGAAGAAAGTCGCGGGGCGCATCAAGCTCGAGCTCTCGCAGTTCCGCGACCTCGAGGCCTTCTCACAGTTCGGCTCGGACCTCGACGCCGACACCCAGCGCACGCTCGCGCGCGGCGAACGCCTCGTCGCGACGCTCAACCAGAACGAGCGCGCGCCGCTCGCCGTCGAGGACCAGGTGGTCCAGATCTACGCGGCGACCAACGGCTTCCTCGACCGCCTCAACGTCGACCGCGTCGAGGACTTCCTGCTCGGTCTCACCGAACGGATGCACTCCCAGGCCGAGGCAACGCGCGAGAAGATCCGCGGCGGCGACTGGTCCGACGAGACGCAGGCCGAGGTGCGATCCGTCGTCGAGTCCTACGCCGAGGACTTCGGCTACGACCTCGACGAGGAGGGCGAACCGACCGAGGAGACCGCGGCCGCCTGACGGCCGCCGCTCAACGCACATGGCATCCCAGCGCGACGTCAAGAACAAGATCGCCTCGGTGAAGAACATCCAGAAGATCACCCGGGCAATGGAGATGGTCGCCGCAGCGCGGCTGCGGCGGGCCGAACAACGCATCACGGCGCTGCGTCCGTACGCCGACGCGATCGCCCGCATGACGCGCCAGGCCGCCGACGCCGCGGGCAGCGAGGCCGCGCGACTGCCGCTGCTGAGCGAGCACGAGACGCGTGAGCGCCGCGCGCTCCTCTTGGTCACCGGCGACCGCGGCCTCGCGGGGGCCTTCAACAGCCAGATCATCCGCGCCGGCGTGCGTCTCAACGACGAGCACCGCGCTGACGCGGCGAGCACCGTCTGGTACGCCGCGGGGCGCCGCGGCGTCTCCTCGCTGACGTTCCGCGGCTTCGAGCTTTCGGGGAGCTACGTCGGCTTCACCGACCGCCCGGCGTTCGCCGACGCGCGCTCGATCGCCCAGGACCTCACCAGCGCCTACGTCGACAACCGCATCGACAGCGTCGAGATGGTCTTCAACTCCTTCGTGTCGCCGCTCACGCAGCACGTGACACGCCAGGTCCTCTTGCCCGTCTCCAGCGACGTCGTGCAGGGCGGCGAGCAGGACGAGGAGCCCGGCAAGCGCGTCAACGTCGACTACGAGCCGGACCCCGACGCGATCCTGCGCCGCCTGGTCCCCGACTACATCGAGACGTCGATCTTCCGCGCGCTCGTCGAGTCCGCCGCCGGCTTCTTTGGCGCGCAGATGACGGCGATGCGCAGCGCGTCGGACAACGCCGGCGACATCATCACCGAATACACGCTGCAGATGAACCGCGCGCGCCAGGCCGAGATCACCCAGGAGATCATGGAGGTCGTGGCCGGCGCCGAGGGCGTCTCGTAGCGCCCAGCAGGAACTTCACACCAATGAGCCCGACAAGGAGAGCCACCCAGATGCAGTCCACCACCGCCCAAGACGCCCCCGCGAACGGCCAGCGAAACGTCGGCCGCGTCGAGGAGATCCAGGGCGTGGTGATCGAGGCCGTATTCCCCGACCGCCTGCCCGAGATCTACCACGCGATCACGATCGCCAGGCCCGCCGCGGCGGCCGCAGAGGAGGCGCCCGGCATCTCGCCCGGCGGCGAAGAGTCCGTTCTTGTCTGCGAGGTACAGCAGCACCTCGGCGACGACCGCGTCCGCGCCGTCGCGATGGACACCACCGACGGTCTGGCCCGCGGCACCGAGGTGATCGACACCGGAGGGCCGATCACCGTGCCCGTCGGCGAGGTCACGCTCGGGCGCATCTTCAACCTTCTCGGCGAGCCGATCGACCTCGGCGAGCCGCTGCCCGCCGACGTCGAACGGCGCAACATCCACCAGGAGGCGCCGCGCGTCGAGGACCTCACGCCGACGACCGAAATGTTCGAGACCGGCATCAAGGTCATCGATCTGCTCGCCCCGTACGCCAAGGGCGGCAAGGTCGGGCTGTTCGGCGGCGCCGGCGTCGGCAAGACCGTGCTGATCCAGGAGCTGATCCACAACCTGGCCAAGGAACACGGTGGGCTCTCCGCCTTCTGCGGCGTCGGTGAGCGCTCGCGCGAGGGCAACGACCTGTGGCTGGAGATGAAGGAGTCGGGCGTCATCGACAAGACGATGCTCGTGTTCGGCCAGATGAACGAGCCGCCCGGGGCCCGCATGCGGGTCGCGCTGTCGGGCCTGACGATGGCCGAATACTTCCGCGACCAGGGCCAGGACGTGCTGCTCTTCATCGACAACATCTTCCGCTTCGTTCAGGCCGGCTCCGAGGTCTCCGCGCTGCTCGGGCGCATGCCCTCGCAGGTCGGCTACCAGCCGACGCTGGAGACCGAGATGGGGCAGCTGCAGGAGCGCATCACCTCCACGCGCGACGGCTCGGTCACCTCGGTGCAGGCGATCTACGTGCCCGCCGACGACCTAACGGACCCCGCGCCGGCCTCCGTGTTCGCGCACCTGAACGCCACGACCGTGCTCTCCCGCGCGATCTCCGAGAAAGGGATCTACCCGGCGGTCGACCCGCTGGATTCGACATCCACGATCCTCAAGGCGGCGATCCTCGGCGAGGACCACTTCCGCGTCGCCAACCGCGTCAAGGAGATCCTGCAGCGCTACAAGGAGCTCCAGGACATCATCGCGATCCTCGGCATCGACGAGCTCTCCGACGAGGACAAGCTCACGGTGCAGCGCGCGCGCAAGATCGAGCGATTCCTGTCCCAGCCCTTCTTCGTCGCCGAACAGTTCACCGGCACCCCCGGCGCTTACGTGCCGATCGCCGAGACGATCCGCGGCTTCGAGGAGATCATCGAGGGCAAGCACGACGAGGTGCCCGAGAGCGCGTTCTTCCTCAAGGGCACGATCGACGAAGTGGTCGAGTCCGTCCCCAGCTGATGGCGCGACGCAAATTCCTGGCCGAGGTGCTGACGCCCGAGGGGGAGGTCTTCGCCGAGGAGATCGAGATGCTCTCGACGAAAACGACGCTTGGCTCGATCGGCATCCTCGCGTTCCACGAGCCGATCCTCGCGACGCTCGAGCCGACCGAGCTGCGGCTGTACCGCAGCGAGTCGGAGATCGTGCGTTACGCCCAATCCGAGGGTTACCTGCAGTTCATCGACAACCGCGCGCTCGTACTGCTCGGGGAAGCGCTCGCGCCCGAGCAGATCGACCGCGAGGAGATCGGCGCCCGGCTGGCGGACGCCCGCGCACTCGCGGAGAGCGCCGAGCCCGGCAGCGAGGAACTCGCGCGCGCCCGGCGCGACGTCCGGCGCTACGAGGCGTTCCTCGCCGTAGCGGCATAGCGATGGGCACAGTGCGCGAGCCGGTCGGCGTGATCGGCGCCGGCTACGTCGGCCTCGTTACCGCCGTCGGCTTCGCCGAGCTCGGCAGCGACGTGTGGTGCGTCGACATCGACGTCGCGCGCATCGAACGCCTGAACCGCGGCGAGGTGCCGATCTACGAGCCGGGCCTCGAGGAGCTGATGGAGCGAAACCGCGAGCGCCTTCACTTCTCGACCGACATCACGGACGCGCTGGCCGGCGCGCGGCTGCTCTTCGTCGCCGTTGGCACGCCGCCGACGCACTCCGGCGACGCCGACCTCTCGGCGGTGCACGCCGTGGTCGAAGCGATCCCGCCCTCCAAAGAGCACGCCCTCGTCATGAAGTCCACGGTGCCGTCCGGCACCGGCGCGGCTCTCGCGCGCGTCTTCGCCCAGCAGGGCAAGCAGGGGCTCGCGTACGTCTCCTGCCCCGAGTTCCTCAAGGAGGGCTCGGCGGTCCACGATTTCCTTCACCCCGATCGCGTTGTGATCGGCGACAACGGAGACTGGGCCGGCGACGCCGTGGCCGCCCTCTACGAGCCGCTCGCGGCGCCGCTCGTGCGCACCGACATCGCCAGCGCCGAGATGGTCAAGCTGGCCTCCAACGCCTTCCTGGCGACGAAGATCTCGTTCATCAACGAGATCGCGAACGTCTGCGAGGAGACCGGCGCCGACGTCGTCGAGGTCGCCCGCGGGATGGGTCTGGACGAGCGCATCGGTGCGAAGTTCCTGCAGGCCGGCATCGGCTACGGCGGCAGCTGCTTCCCCAAGGACGTCGACGCGCTCAAACAGCTGGCCGGCAACTCGGGCTACCACTTCCAGCTCCTGACCGCCGTGATCGAGGTCAACGAGCTGCAGAAGCGGCGCGTGATCGGCAAGCTCCAACGCCACCTCGGTGAGCTCGCCGGTCGGCGTGTCGCGCTACTCGGCCTCGCCTTCAAGCCCAACACCGACGACATGCGCGAGGCCTCCTCGCTGGTGCTCGCGGCGCGCCTGCAGGCCGCCGGTGCCGACGTCGTGGCCTACGACCCGGTCGCCACCGACCAGGCCCGGGCGCTCCTGCGCGGCGTCGAGTTCGCGCCGGGCGCGCTCGCCGCAGTCGCCGGAGCCGACGCCGCGGTCCTCGTCACGGAGTGGCCCGAGATCGTCGCGCTCTCGCTGGCACGAGGTGGCGGCGGCGATGGCCGGCGACCTCGTGATCGACGGGCGCAACGCGCTCGACGCGGACGCGATCCGCGCCGCGGGACTCGCCTACGAGGGCGTCGGCAGGCGCTAGCCGTGCAGGCCGTCATCCTCGCCGGCGGGCAGGGAACGAGGCTGCGCCCGCTGACCTCCACGGTTCCCAAGCCGGTCGTGACGCTCGTCGACCGGCCGTTCATCTCGTTCATGCTCGAATGGCTGCGCGGGCACGGCGTGACGCAGGTGATCCTCTCCTGCGGCTTTCTCGCCGACGGCGTACGCGACGTGCTCGGCGACGGCTCACAGCTCGGCATCGAGCTGCTCTACGTCGAGGAGCCCGAACCGCTCGGCACTGCCGGCGCGGTGAAGCTGGCCGAGCCGATGCTCGAGGAGACGTTCCTGATGCTCAACGGCGACGTGCTCACCGACATCGACCTCGGCGCGCAGATCGCGGCCCACCGCGCGAGCGGGGCGCGCGCCACGCTCGCCCTGGTCCCGGTCGCAGACCCCTCTCCGTACGGCCTCGTGCTGCTCGACGCGCGAGGCGCGGTGCGCGAGTTCGTCGAGAAGCCGCAGAGCGAGATCCCCGGCGAGAACCTGATCAGCGCCGGCGCCTACGTGCTGCAGCGCGAGGTGCTCGACCTCCTGGAGAGCGGCCGCAAAGTCTCGATCGAGCATGACGTCTGGCCACGCCTCGTAGGCAACGGCCTCTTCGGCTATGCGAGTGAGAGCTACTGGCTGGACATCGGTACTCCAGAGCGCTATCTGCAGGGCACCTTCGACATCATCGCCGGCGACGTCCCAGGCGCACCGGCGCAGCCCATCTCGCCCGACGCCGTGGTCGAGGGGCATGTGCTCGAGCCGTGCGTGATCGGCGCTGGCGCGCGCGTCGCAGAGGGGGCCACCGTCGGCCCCTGCGCGGTGATCGGCGCCAGCGTCACGATCGGCGCCGGTGCCCGCGTGGAGAGCGCCGTGGTGCTCGACGGCGCCACGCGTCGGCGCCGGCAGCGAGCTTCGCAACTGCGTCCTTGCGCCGCGCAGCACCGTCGGCGAGCGCTGCCAGCTGGACGGCGACGCGTGCTCGGCGAAGACGCCGTGCTGGGGGCGGACAACGTCCTCGCGGGCGGGGCGCGTATCTTCCCCGGTGTACGGCTGCCCGACGGCGCGATCGCCTTCTAGGCATCGGCCGCCGGACAGGCAACAGCGAGGGGAGCGCCGCGATGAGCACACAAGCCGCAGACCTGACGCGCGAGGCGATCGCAACCGTCGACCCCGACGGCCAGATGGCCGACATCCTCGCGCTCCCCGACCACCTGCGCGACGCCCTCTGGCGCTTTGATTCCGCGATCATGGACGACGTCGACTCCTCCGCCGGGACTCGTCGTGGCGGGCATGGGCGGCTCGGCGATCGGCGGTGCGCTGGCCCGCGCGGCGCTCGGCGACCGCCTGACGCGGCCGCTCTTCGTGACGCGTGGCTACGGCCTTCCTACCTGGACAACCCCCGACACCGTCGTGCTCTGCGCGAGCTACTCCGGCAACACCGAGGAGACGCTTGCCTGCTACGAGTCGGCCGGGGCCCTCGGCGCGCGGCGCATCGTCACGACGACTGGCGGGCGCCTGGCCGAGATGGCCCGCGACGACGGCGTCCCCGTGATCCCGCTGCCGGGCGGTTTCCAGCCACGCGCCGCGGTCGGCTACACGCTCGTGACGGCGCTCGAAGTCGCCGCCCAGTGCGGCGCCGGCCCGCGCCTGTCGTCGGAGATCGACGTCGCCGCATCCGCGCTCGAAGACCTCGTCGCCGAGTGGGGGCCCGACGCCGCCGCCGACTCGCTCGCAAAGCGGATCGCGCGCGAACTGCACGGCACGATCCCCGTGATCGCCGGCGCCGGGCTCACGAGCCCGATCGCCTACCGCTGGAAGACCCAGATCAACGAGAACGCCAAGGTCCCGGCCTTCTCCAACGAACTTCCCGAGCTCGACCACAACGAAGTCGCAGGGTGGGAGGGCGCGGCCGACGTCGGGCGACTGTCCGCAGTCTTCCTCGACGACGCCGACGCGCACCCCCGCGTGCGCCAGCGCATCGAAGCGACCGAGCGGATCGCGCGCGAGCACGCCGCGGCCTGCCTGCGCGTCGAAACACGCGGGCGCAACTGCGTCGAACGCGTCGTCTCGCTCGTTCTGCTCGGCGACCTTGTCTCGATCTACATGGCGGCGCTGCGTGGAGTCGACCCGACGCCGATCGCCGCGATCCAGCAGCTCAAGCGCGAGCTCGAAGCGAGCTGAGCGCGCGCCGCTGAAAGAGCGGCGGGCGGTCCCTAGACTGGTCGAGCATGAACCCAACCGCAGCCACCACCACGCCTGAACTGAAGGTCGCCGACCTCTCCCTCGCCGACTTCGGGCGCGCCGAGATAACGCTCGCCGAGCACGAGATGCCCGGGCTGATGGCGATCCGGCGCGAGTACGCCGCGGAGCAGCCGCTGAAGGGCGCCCGGATCACCGGCTCGCTGCACATGACGGTGCAGACCGCGGTCCTGATCGAGACGCTCGATTGCGCTCGGCGCCGAGGTGCGCTGGGCGAGCTGCAACATCTTCTCCACGCAGGACCACGCGGCGGCGGCCGTCGCGGTCGGGCCGCACGGAAGCCCCGAGGACCCCCAGCGGGGTGCCGGTGTTCGCCTGGAAGGGCGAGAGCCTCGAGGAGTACTGGTGGTGCACCCAGCAGGCGCTCTCGTGGCCCGACGGCGGGCCCAACATGATCCTCGACGACGGCGGCGACGCGACGCTGCTGGTCCACCACGGCACCCAGTACGAGCGCGCCGGCGCGGTGCCGGACCCCGCCAGCGCGACCGGCGAAGAGCAGCGCGTGATCCTCGAACTGCTTCAGCGCTCGCTCGCCGAGGACCCGGGCCGCTGGACGCGCCTCGGCGAAGGCATCATCGGCGTCACCGAGGAGACCACGACCGGCGTCCACCGTCTCTACGAGATGTTCGAGCGCGGCGAACTGCTGTTTCCGGCGATCAACGTCAACGACGCCGTCACGAAGTCGAAGTTCGACAACCTCTACGGCTGCCGCCACTCGCTGCTCGACGGCATCAACCGCGCGACGGACGTGATGATCGGCGGCAAGGTCGCGGTCGTGTGCGGCTTCGGCGACGTCGGCAAGGGCTGCGCCGAATCGCTGCGCGGCCAGGGCGCGCGCGTCATGATCACCGAGATCGACCCGATCTGTGCGCTCCAGGCAGCGATGCAGGGCTACGAGGTGCGGCGGCTCGACGAAGTGCTCGAGAGCGCCGACATCTTCATCACCGCTACGGGCAACAGGGACGTCATCACCGCCGGCGACATGGCCCGCATGAAGCACCAGGCCATGGTCGGCAACATCGGGCACTTCGACAACGAGATCGACGTCGCCGGCCTGGCGAGCGTCGACGGCATCCAGCGCGTCAACATCAAGCCCCAGGTCGACAAGTGGGTCTTCCCCGACGGCCACGCGATCATCCTGCTCTCCGAGGGCAGGCTGCTGAATCTCGGCAACGCCACGGGCCACCCGAGCTTCGTCATGAGCTACTCGTTCTCCAACCAGGTGATCGCGCAGATCGAGCTCTTCACGCGTCCGGCGAGTACGAGACCAGCGTCCACGTGCTCCCCAAGCATCTCGACGAGCGGGTCGCCCGCCTGCACCTCGACGCGCTCGGCGTGCAGCTCACAGAGCTGAGCGCCGAGCAGTCGGCGTACCTCGGCGTGCCGGTCGACGGGCCGTACAAGCCCGACCACTACCGCTACTAGGCGCCGCGGGGCAGCCGGCGATGAGAGCGATGGTCCTCGCTGCGGGCCTCGGCACGCGGCTGCGCCCGCTCACTTACGAGATCACCAAGCCGATGGTGCCGGTCATCGACCGGCCCGTCATGGAGCACATCCTCGAGCTGCTCGCGCGTCACGGCATCGACGAGGTGATCGCGAACCTCCATTACTTCCCCGACTCGATTCGCGACTTCTTCGGCGACCGCATCTCCTACCGCTTCGAGCCCGAGCTGCTCGGCACCGCCGGCGGGGTGCGCGCCTGCGCCGACTTCCTCGGCGACGAGGCGTTCCTGATCATCTCCGGCGACGCGCTGACCGACATCGACCTGACGGCGCTCGCGCAGCGCCACCGCGAGGCCGGCGGCATCGCGACGCTCGCCGTCAAGCAGGTCGCGGACACCCGCGAGTACGGCGTCGTCGTGCACGATCACGCCGGCCGCGTCACCGGCTTCCAGGAGAAGCCATCGCCCGACGAGGCGCGCTCGAAGCTCGGCAACTGCGGCATCTACGTCTTCGAGCCCGAGATCTTCGACTACTTCCCCGAGCGCCCTTTCGCCGACTGGGCGCAGGACGTCTTCCCGGCGCTACTCGACGCCGACGTGCCGTTCCACATCCACGAGATCCACGGCTACTGGAACGACATCGGCTCGCTCGCCGAGCTGCGCCAGGGCACCTTCGACGCTCTGCGCGGCGAGGTACACCTGGAGCTCGACGGCCGCGAGGAGGTGCCGGGCCTCACGCTTGCGCCCGGTGCCAGCGTCGGCGAGGGCGTCGAGGTCGAGGGGCAGGCCTGGGTCGGGCGCGGAGCAAGCGTCGCCGACGACGTGCGCCTGATCGGCCCAGTGGTGATCGGCGACGGGGCCATCGTCGGCGCGGGCGCCCAGCTTCGCGAGACGATTCTGCTGCCCGGTGCGCAGGTCGCGCCGGGGGCGATCGTGATCGGCGCGATCGCCGGGCGCGGCAACGTCCTGGAGGCGATGACCGCGAGCCGCGCCCGCGGCGTGTCCTAGCGGCCTCGTTCTACGCCGGCGCTTCCAGGCGCTCGCGACGCTGCTCGGCGCGCTCGGACTCGCCGAGCGCTTTGATGAAGAGCCACACGAGGGCGATGCCCATCACGATCGACTGCTCGACGGCCATGATGATCCCGGCGAGCGCCTGATCCGTCAGCGGCGAGATCCCGAACGGGTGGTTCTGGTGCACGTAGTACGGGTAGAGCGCCACCGGCGCGAACGCGAGCGCCATGCCGAGCAGCCCCACGCAGACCTTCGTTGAGCCCATGTAGACGATCGGGCCGAGGCCCGCGAGGCGCTGGCGCGAGCGGATCGGCGAGATCAGGTGCCACCAGTAGAGCGAACCAGCGATCAGGAAGCTCATGTGCTCGATCACGTGGATCGGCGCGTGCGAGACGGCGAAGTCGTAGGCCGCCGGGATGTGCCACATCCAGATCACGCCGATGTAGAGCAGGGCCGCAAAGACCGGGCCCGCGAACCAGCCGGCGCGGTGCTCGACGTCCTGGATTGCGCGGGTGATGGGACGCAGGATCACCTTCGTGAGGCCGAGGATCGCGAGGATCGGCGCGATGTCGAGCAGCAGGATGTGCTGGACCATGTGGACGAAGAAGAGGTGGTCGGCGAGTGTGTCGATCGGCGAGACGAGGGCCACGAGGCCGGCGAGCATGCCGCCGAGAAAGCAGGCCAGCCGCCACACTGGCGCGTCGTGGTCGGCGCGCGGCGACGGCGAGCGGCGAACCGTGATCCAGCGGTGGACGTAGGCGCCACCGACGACCGCGGCAGAGATCAGGGCGCCCGGACTGAGCGACCAGATGATCGGCGGTGCGTACGCCAGCACGGCCGGATTCTCGCAGGGATCAGCCGACGGCCGCAAAGAGCGGCGGACCGCTCACAAGATGTTTACAGCGACGGCCGTTCGGCGTACGATCGGGGGAGGGCATCGCAAATCCCGGCGAAGGGAGCCAGCATGGAGATCGAGATCACCGGTCGTAACGTTCCGGTCACCGACGAGCTCAGGGCGCACGCCGCGCGCCGGCTGGAGAAAGTAGCCAGACAGCTCTCGCCGTTCGCGCGGCTCGAGCTGGAGTTGCTACGAGAGCGCAATCCTCGTGTGTCCGACTGTGATGTCGCAGAGGGCACGCTCTACTTGAAGGGGGTCACGCTGCGGGCGCGCGACGCGTCGCCAGAGATGATGCACTCGCTGAACCTCGTCGTCGACGAGCTCGCACGCCAGGTCAAGCGGCACCGCGACAAACTGCGCCATCGTCGCGACGCGCGGGTCGGCGAGGCCGGTCGCGCGCGCCCCGCGATGTAGCGAAGGGCCCCGCTCAGCCCCGTTGGCACTGGCTATCCTTGGCTCGTGCCATCACTGCTGCAGCGGGCCCTCAACGTCGGCGAGTCGAAACAGTTCAAGGCCTACGAGCGGCGCGTCGCCGTGATCGCCGCCTTCGAGGCTGAGCTCGAACACGAATCTGACACCGAGCTGCGCGAGCGCATGGACGAGCTGCGCGAGCGCGTCGCGGACGGCGACAGCCTCGACGAGGTCCTACCGGAGTGCTTCGCGATCGTCCGCGAGGTCTCCCGCCGCAACATGGGCATGCGCCACTTCGACGTCCAGCTGGTGGGCGGCATGGCGCTACACGACGGCCAGATCGCCGAGATGAAGACCGGCGAGGGCAAGACGCTGACGGCGACGCTCGCGGTGGTCCTGAACGCGCTCGCAGTGGCCGAGCCGAACCCCGACGAGCCCGACGCGCCGCCGGTCCGCCGCGGCGTCCACGTCGTGACCGTCAACGACTATCTTGCGCGCCGCGACGCCGAATGGATGACGCCGATCTACGAGGCCGTCGGGGTCACGGTCGGGGTGCTGCAGGCGCAGCAGGGGCACGAGGTGAAGCAGCGCGCGTACGCCTGCGACGTCGTGTACGGCACGAACTCCGAGTTCGGCTTCGACTACCTGCGCGACAACATGGCGAAGGACCTCGGTGAAAAGGTCCAGCGCGGCCACCCGTTCGCGATCGTGGACGAGGTCGACAACATCCTGATCGACGAGGCGCGCACGCCGCTGATCATCTCCGGGGCCCCCGAACAGGCCGCCGACCTGTACGTCCGGTTCGCGCGCCTGGCGCCGAAAATGATCGTCGGCGAGACGCCCGAAGGGATGGACCCGCGCAGCAAGAAGCGCTACGTCGCGGAGTTCGACTACGAGATCGACGAGAAGCACAAGACCGTCTCGGTCACCGAGCTGGGCGTCGAGAAGGCCGAGAAATTCCTCGGCATCGACCACCTCTACCGCGCCGAGAACGGCCACCTCGTCAACCACCTGCAGCAGGCGCTGCGCGCCGAGGCGCTGTACAAGCGTGACGTCGACTACGCCGTCGTCGAGGGCCAGGTGCAGATCATCGACGAGTTCACCGGCCGCATCCTCGAGGGACGCCGCTGGTCCGAGGGATTGCACCAGGCGATCGAGGCCAAGGAGGGCGTCGCGGTCCAGGAGGAGAACCAGACGCTGGCGACGATCACCTACCAGAACTACTTCCGGCTCTACGACAAGCTCAGCGGCATGACCGGGACCGCGCTGACGGAGGCCACGGAGTTCCTGAAGATCTACGAGCTGCCCGTGGTGCAGATCCCGACGAACCGCGACATGGTCCGACGCGACCACAACGACCAGGTCTACAAGACCAAGGAGGGCAAGTGGAGCGCCGTGGTGCGCGAGATCGCGGCGCGCAACGAGGCCGGCCAGCCGGTGCTCGTCGGCACGATCTCGGTCGAGGTCTCAGAGCTCCTCTCGCAGCGCCTCACAGAGCGCGGCATCAAGCACACGGTCCTCAACGCCAAGCCCGAGCACGCTGCGCGCGAGGCCGACATCGTCGCCGAGGCCGGCCGTCCGGGAGCCGTCACGATCGCCACGAACATGGCGGGCCGCGGCGTCGACATCAAGCTCGGCGGCAACCCGGAACACCTCGCGGCGCAGCGCCTGGCGAAGGAGGGCGTCGCGCCCGACGACGACGGTTACAGCAAGCGTATGGAGCAGGTCCTGCCGGAGCTCGAAAGCGACGTCGAGGGATACCGCGAAGCGGTCGTCGCGTCCGGAGGCCTCTTCATCTGCGGCACCGAGCGCCATGAGTCGCGGCGTATCGACAACCAGCTACGCGGACGCTCCGGCCGCCAGGGCGACCCCGGCGAGTCGCGCTTCTTCCTCTCCGCCGAAGACGACCTCGTGCGCCTCTTCGCAGGTGACCGCATCTACCGCATCCTCGACAAACTCGGTGGCGTCGACGAGGAGGGCAACGAGGAGCCGATCGAAGCCGGGATGCTGAGCAAGCAGATCGAGAAAGCCCAGGAAAAGGTCGAGCAGCAGAACTTCCTGATCCGCAAACGCGTCCTCGAGTACGACGACGTCATGAACGAGCAGCGCCGCGTGATCTACGCCTACCGCGACCAGGTCCTGGAAGGCAAGGACATCGGCGACGAGGCGCGCGAGGAAGTCGTCAAGGCCGTCGAGCGCATCGTCGAGCAGTACACCGAAGGCGAATTCATCGAAGACTGGGACATCGACGGGATGTTCACGGCGCTCGGCCAGCTCTTCCCGGTCGACCCCGCCGACGAGCGCCTCGAGCAGGTCAGCGGTGATCACTTCGGGCTCGTCGAGGTGGTCGGCGAAATGGCGCTCGAGCAGTACGACGAGCGCCAGCAGCGCGCTCGGCGAGGAGTTGATGGGGGCCCTCGAGCGCTTCCTGTTGCTCCAGATCATCGACGAACGCTGGCGCGAGCACCTCTTCGACATGGACTACCTGCGCGAGGGCATCCACCTGCGCGGCTTCGCCCAGATGGACCCGCTCGTGGCGTACAAGAACGAGGCCTTCACGCTCTTCGGCGACCTGATGAACAGCGTCTGGAGCGACTACGCGCGGATGATCTTCAACGTCGAGGTCAGCGTCGAGGGCGAAGGGCGGCGCGCCGCCGCCGACTTTCGCGGCCTCCGGCACCGCGACGCAGGCCGGGCGGATCTCCTACTCCGGCGGAACGTCGGTGGCGGGCGCCGGAGCGATCGCCGCGGCGGCAGCCGACGCCGGTGCGCAGGGCGCCGAAGTCCACCCCGTCGAAGGCGAAGAAGTCGAGGCGCCGGTCGTCCAGCAGCGCATCGTCGATGACGAGCATCAGGTCGGTCGCAACGACCCCTGCTGGTGCGGCAGCGGCAAGAAGTACAAGCGCTGCCACGGCGCGTAGCGCGCCTGCTGCTAGCTTCAGCGCATGCCCGCAGAGCACGCCGACGTACGAACCGACGCCGCAGCGGCTCGCCGCGATCCGTGAACAGATGAAGCTGTTCGCGGATTATCTTTGACCCGGCTGGGCTGACAGCGCGCGTCGCTGAGCTGGAGGCCGAGATCGGCGCGCCGGGATTCTGGGACGACGCCGAGCGCGCCGCTGAGCTCTCCGCCGAGCACTCGCGCGCTCACCCGCCGCCTCGAGGAGTACCGGAGCGCTCAGCGGGACGTCGAGGACCTCGACGGCTCGCCGAGCTGGCCGAGGAGGACCGAGTCGCTTGCCGCCGAGTTCGAAGAGCAGATCGCGATCGTCGAGGACCGCCTGGCCGAGGCCGAGGAGCAGCGACTCTTCTCCGGGCCGCTACGACGCCGGCGACGCGCTCGTGAGCGTCAACGCCGGCGCCGGCGGGACCGACGCGCAGGACTGGGCCGAGATGGTGCTGCGGATGCTTCTGCGCTGGGCCGAGCGGCGCGGCTTCAAGACCGAGCTCCTCGAGGTCAGCGCCGGCGAGGAAGCCGGCATCAAGTCCGCGACGTTCCGCGCTCAGCGGCGAAAACGCCTACGGCCTGTTCGGCGCCGAGCGCGGCGTGCACCGCCTCGTGCGCCTGTCGCCGTTCGACTCGGCGCACCGCCGCCAGACGAGCTTCGCGGGCGTCGAGGTCGCGCCCGTCGTACCGGAGACCGGGGAGGTCGAGATCGACGAGGACGACCTGCAGGTCGACACGTACCGCGCGTCGGGCGCCGGCGGCCAGCACGTCAACAAGACCGACTCGGCCGTGCGCATCACGCACCGCCCGACCGGCATCGTCGTGCAGTGCCAGAACGAGCGCTCGCAGTCCTCGAACCGCGCGACCGCGATGTCGATGCTGCGCGCGAAGCTGCTGGAGCGCGTGGAGCGCGAACGCGCGGCAGGAGATCGCGCGCGAGAAGGGCGAGAGCCAGGACGTGAACTTCGGCTCGCAGATCCGCTCGTACGTGCTGCACCCCTACACGAACGTCAAGGACCATCGCACGGGCTTCGAGGTCGGCGACGCGCAGCGCGTGCTCGACGGCGACCTCGACGGCTTCGTGCGCACCTACCTGCTGGAGGCGGCCGGCGGAGCGAAGTGGAGCGCAGTGAGCTCGCGGCGCTCGTCGCCGCGCCCTGGCAGAGGACATCGGCAGCGGTGACGTCACGACGCTCGCGACCGTGCCCGCGCAGGCGAAGGCGCGCGCCACGATCACGCAGAAGGCGCCGGCGTCATCTACGGCGTCGAGGCCGCTGAGCTCGCGTTCCGCGAGCTCGACCCCGGCGTCGAGTTCGTCGAGCTGACGGCCGAGGGCGTCTGGCGCGAGGAGGGGGACGGTCCTCCAGGTCGAGCGGCAGCGCGCACGCGCATCCTCGGCGCCGAGCGCACCGCGCTGAACCTGCTCGCGCACCTCTCCGGGGTCGCGACCTGCCGCACGCGGCGCGCGCGGGCCGTCCAGGGCAGCGGCGCCAAGGTTCTCGACACGCGCAAGACAACGCCGGCCTCGGGCGCTCGAGAAGGAGGCGGTGGCGGCCGGCGGCGCCGAAAACCACCGCGCGGGCCTCTTCGACGCGTTCCTCATCAAGGAGAACCACATCGCCGCGGCCGGCTCCATCGCCGCCGCCGTCGAGGAGGCGCGCGGCCGCGCCCCGAGCTCGCCGCGACGCTCGAGGTCGAGGTCGCCGACGCCGATCAGATCGCCGAGGCGCTCGCGGCGGGCGCGCCTCGCCTCCTGCTCGACAACATGTCGCTCGAGGAGCTGCGCGCCGCCGTGGCGCAGGTCCAGGGCCGCGCGGAGCTCGAGGCCAGCGGCGGCTTCACGCCTCGCCGACCTCCCGGCGATCGCCGCGACCGGGGTCGATGGATCTCCATCGGAGCGCTCACGCACTCGGCGCCCGCACTGGACCTCTCGCTGCTGCTGACGGCAGCGGCCAGGAACCTGCCGATGCCGCTTCTCACGCCACCCGCCGCCGAGCTTTCCGTCGGCGAGATCGCGCAGCTGCAGGACCGAGGTGCGGGAGCTGGCCGAGGAGCGCGACGCGGTGATCCTCGCGCACAACTACCAGCTGCCCGAGGTCCAGGACGTCGCCCACTACGTCGGCGACTCGCTCGGGCTCTCGCGGCGCGCCGCGGAGGCGGGCGCCGACACGATCGTCTTCTGCGGCGTGCACTTCATGGCCGAGACGGCGGCGATCCTCTGCCCGCAGAGCACCGTCCTGATCCCCGACCTCGACGCCGGCTGCTCGCTCGCCGCGTCGATCGACGCCGAGCAGCTCGCAGCTTGGCGCGAGAAATCCGGGCGGCGTCGTCGTGATGTACGTCAACACGACGGCCGAGGTCAAGGCGCTGACCGACTACTGCTTCACATCCTCGAACGCCGTCGACGTCGTGCGTCACATCTACCGAGCCACGGCGACGACACCGAGATCCTGTTCGGCCCCGACATGTGGCTCGGCGCCTTCGTCGAGCGGCAGCCGGCAAGCGGATGCACGTCTGGGACGGCGAGTGCCACGTCCACGCCGGCATCCGGCCCGGCGACATCGACTCGATGCGCGCCGAACACCCCGACGCCGAGATGCTGATCCACCCCGAGTGCGGCTGCTCGACGAGCATCATGGAGTACGTCGCCGCCGGCGACATCGACCCCGTCGGCGTCCACATGCTCTCGACCGGCGGGATGCTCGACTTCGCGCGCCGGCGCAGCGGCGGCGAGGTCGTCGTCGCGACCGAGGTCGGCATGCTGCACGGGCTGCGCAGGGCGGCTCCCGACGTGAACTTCATCGCGGCGAACGCCGAGGCCTCCTGCCAATTCATGAAGATGATCACGCTGCCGAAGCTGCGTGACGCGCTCGCGAACAGCAGTTCGAGGTGGCCGTCGCACCGCACGTCGCAGAGCGCGCGCGCGTGCCAATCGACCGGATGGTCGCGATCGGCTAGAAGTCGGTCGCGTCGTGCGGGCCGACGCACGACACGGCGAGATCCTCGCTGACCGCTGCAGCGACGTCGCGGACCTGCCCGAAAGTGACGCGGTCGAGCTCGGCGATCGCATCGTCGGGATCGATCGAGGCGCCGTGGACGATCGCGCTGACGCGCCGCGTTGCTCGCGACAGCGCGGCTGTTCTCAAACCCCAGCACCCTGCTGCCGGCGGCGTACGCGCGCGCCCGCTCAAGCTCGGCCTCGTTCGGGCCGTCGCTGCGCAGTTCGTCGACGATGCCGCGCATCCGCTCGTACGCCTCGACGCACTGCTCCGAGTCGAGCCCCGAACTCAGCTGGAGCACCGCCGTGTCGCGGGCCACGACCGAGGCCGCCGAAACCGAATAGCAGAGGCCGCGGCGCTCCCGGATCTCATCGAACAGGCGCGAGCCCATCGAGCCGCCGAGAAGCGTCGAGTAGATCGTGAGCGCCGCGCGCTGTGCGCGGTCGGAGACGTCGATCGCCGGCCGGTAGATCATGCGCAGGTGCGACTGGTTGGTCTCGCGCCGCTCGACGAGGGTCTGCGGCTCGAACGGGCCGACGGGCCGGCGCCGCCGGCGCCGGCGTCGAGCGCGGGAAAGCGGCCGAACAGCTCCTGCAAGCGCGCGCGCTCCGGCAGATGCTCGAGGTTTCCGGCGATGAACGCGCCGCCGCGCCGGCCGGACCAGCAACGTTCGCGGAAGGCGACGATCGCCTCGCGCGAAAAGCTCCGCAGGTTCTCTGCGGGGCCGAGCACGGTGCGCCCCATCGGATGGTCGCCGAACGCCGCGCGGTCGATCAGGTACTCGGCGACCATCGCGGGCTGGTCGTAGGCGCGGTTGATCTCCTGGATCACGACGCCGCGCTCACGATCGAGCTCCTCGGCGTCCAGTCGCGGCCGCCCGACGAAGTCGGTCAGCAGGTCGAGCGCGGGCGCGACGGCCTCGGCGCGGACCGTGATGTGGAACGCGACGAGCTCCTGGCTGGTGAACGCGTTGAGGACGCCGCCAAGGCGCTCGGCTGTCTCGTTGACGTCGCGATACGTCGGGTAACTCTCGCCACCCTTGAACACGAGGTGCTCGAGGAAGTGCGCCATCCCGTTCTCCTCGGCCCGCTCGTTTCGCGCCCCCGCATCGAACGCCACGAGGATCGTCGCCGCGCGCGTTCCGGGCAGCGAGAGCAGCGCGAGCGGCAGCCCGTTTCCCTCGATCGTGCTCTCGTCAACCGCCGCCATCGACAAGCCAGACTAGACGCTCGAAGGGGCGGTTACTCCCGGCGGGCGGCAGTGCCTGCTCTACGCTTGCCGGGATATGAAGGTGCGCGGTGAAGGGCAACGGACGCTCATGGTCGTCCTCGTCGTGGTGCTTGCGCTGGTGCTCGGCCTGTACCTCGGCGGGCACCCGAACCGGCTGCCGGGATTCGTCCGCGAAACGTTCGTCGCCCAGCAGCCGAACAAGCTCGTCGGCGAAGCCGTCGAACGGATCGAGCACGACTACTACAGGCCGATCGGCGAACACAAGCTCGACGAAGCGTCGCTGTCCGGCATCGTCAGCTCGCTGCACGACCGTTTCTCGCACTATCTGAGCCCCACCGAATACGGGACGTTCATCGCGCCGCCTCATTTCACGGGGATCGGTATCGCGGTCGCCGCCACTCATTCCGGGCTTCTGATCGCGCGCGTATTCAACTCCTCTCCGGCGCAGCACGCGGGACTCAAGGACGGTGAAACGATCCTCTCCGTCGATGGCCGCGACCTTCGCGCATCGACGCCGACAAGGCCGTGACGATGATCAAGGGCCTGCCCGGCACCGACGTCGTGCTCACGGTCCGTAACGGCACGACGCACAAGGTCCGCGCCGTGACGGTGCAGCGCGCCGTCATCACGGAGCCCGTCGTGGCCTCCGAGACGCGCACCTACAACGGTCACAAGATCGGGATCGTGGCGCTCGCCTCGTTCACGCCCGGCGCAGCGGAGGAAGTGCACCAGGCGGTTGCCAAAGTCCTCCACGAAGGCGCGGAGGGGCTCGTGTTCGACATGCGCTCCAACGGCGGTGGCCTGGTTCTCGAAGCCCAGCGCATCGCATCGATCTTCATCGCCAACGGGCTGATCGTCTCGATGCGCGGCCGCGCGGTGGGCGAAACGCGCCTCTACGCCAGTCGCGACGCGATCGCGCCGAAGATCCCGATGGCCGTCCTCGTCGACAGCAACACGGCGTCGGCGGCGGAGATCGTGACCGCCGCACTCCAGGACCATCACCGCGCCACGGTCGTCGGGACGCACACGTTCGGCAAGGGCGTCTTCCAGGAGGAGCAGTCGCTCTCCAACGGCGGTGCCCTCGACATCACAGTCGGCGAGTACTTCACGCCGGACGGGCGCAACCTCGGCGGTGGCGGCGTGCGCCAGGGCGCGGGCGTGATTCCCGAAGTCAAGGTCCACAGCGGCGTCGACGGTGAAGCCGGCCTGAGGCGGCGCTCGCAAACGTCGCCGCCAAGCTCGGTTGACGGAAAGACCGGCGCAGCAGCGCTTCGTCGCGCTGCTCGAGCGGCGCGGCCGCTTCCTCACCGCGGCGCCGCTCTTCGAGACGGACGACCGTCCGCCGCCAAGAATCGCCGTCCAGGTGCACGGCGTGAGCGCGGGGAGGGGGACATCGCGATCGTGCGCGTCGGTCGCCGCGGACGCGGTGCGCTCGTCGAGCGGGTCGTTGGACGGCCCGACGTCGCCCGCGACGTGATCGACGCACTGCTCCTAGACCGCGGCATGGGGCACGGCTTCCCCGACGAGGTCGAGCGCGAAGCACGCGACTCGGCGCATGCGGCGCAGCCGGGGCCCAGGCTCGATTTGCGCGAGCTCGTCACGTTCACGATCGATCCCGCGGACGCGCGCGACTTCGACGATGCGATCTCTGCCGCACTGCTCGAGAGCGGTGGTGTCCGCATCTGGGTGCACATCGCCGACGTCGCAGCGTTCGTGCGGGCCGGCTCGCCGCTCGACCTCGAGGCGCGCCGCCGCGCGAACTCCGTGTACCTGCCGGGCGCGCTCGAGCCGATGTTGCCGCACGAGCTTTCGAGCAACGCGTGCTCGCTGCGCCCGGGGGAGGACCGGCTCGCCGTGACCGCCGAGCTCGAGCTCGACGAGCAGGGGGCGTGTTCGTCGGCCCGCTTTTATCGCTCGCTGATCCGCTCCGACATCCGCTTGGACTACGACCGCGTACAGCGCATCCTCGACGGCTCTGAGCGCCCCCAGGAGGCCTGGGCTGAGCCGCTTGCGCTCGCGCGGCGTGCTGCTGCCTCGCTTCAAGCCAGACGCCGGCACGCCGGCGCCCTGGCGATCGACTCGCCGGAGCCCGAATTCAAGTTCGATGGGGACGGGCGCGTCGCGGGAGCCGCGATGCGGGAGCAGAGCGAGTCGCACGGGCTTATCGAGCAGCTGATGATCGCCGCCAACGAAGCCGTCGCGGACCTGCTCGAGAGACGCTCACTTCCCTGCCTCTACCGCGTCCACGAACGGCCCGAGCCGGCAGCCGTGGAGCGCCTCGTGGAGCAGCTTGCCTCCCTCGATGTACCGACACCGCCGCTGCCGGATCCGCTCTCGCCGTCGCAGGCGGGCGAGCTTGTCGGGCCGATCTCGCTGCAGGTCGCGCGCCACACCGAGCGGCTCGGTCACGGCGCCCGCGCCTACGGAAGCCTCATCCTGCGGTCACTCAAGCCGGCGGTCTACTCGCCGCGCAACACCGGCCACGCCGGCCTGGGATCGCGCGCCTACCTCCACTTCACGTCGCCGATCCGGCGCTACCCCGACCTCGTCTGTCACCGCGCACTGCTGCAGGCCATCGGCGAGGACGAAACCGCTCACGAGCGTTCGACGCTCGCGGAGCTCGCGGTGCACTGCTCGGAGCGCGAGCGAGAGGCGACAGTGCTCGAGCACCGCGCCGACGACATCGCGAGCTGCTTGCTGCTGGAGCGCGAGCTCTTCAGCGGCGGCTGGGACAGCTCGTACGGTGGCGAGGTCGCCGGTTTGATCTCGGCCGGCGCGTTCATCGCATTCGGTCCTGCCGGCGGGGAGCTGATCCACGAAGGGCTCCTGCCGGTGCGGACGCTCCGCGCCGCCGGCGCCGGCCAGGGGCGGCGCGAGTGGTGGTCGCTCAACGAACAGGAGACGATCCTGCGCGGCGAGAGCTCGGGCATGAAGCTCGCGCTCGGGCAGACCACGAGTGTGCGCGTCGAGCGCGTCGACGCCCTGCGTGGGCGCGTGGACCTGATCCCCGCCGGATAGGCTCGGCCGATGGCAAAGGGCACCAAACGCAAGGCCGCATCCGGCGACATCGCGACGAATCGCCAGGCCTCATACCGGTATTCGCTGCTCGAGCGAGTCGAGTGCGGAATCGTGCTCGAGGGGACCGAGGTCAAGTCTCTGCGCACCTCCGGGGCGCAGCTCAAGGACGGCTACGTGCTCGCGCGCAACGGCGAGCTCTTCCTCAGCTCGGTGCACATCCCGCCGTACCCCCCGGCGGCGCGGGAGAACCACGACCCGGAGCGGCTACGAAAGCTCCTGCTGCACCGCAGCGAGATCGACCGCCTGCAGAGCAAAGCGCGGGAACGCGGGCTGACGATCGTCCCGACGAGGATGTACTTCAAGGGCCCACACGCCAAGGTCGAGATCGCGCTGGCCCGCGGCAAGGACACGCACGACAAGCGCGAGGCGATCCGTGAGCGCGAGATGAAGCGCGAAATGGACCGCTCGGCGCGGCAGGCCAGGCGCTGAGAATCCGGAAGGAGTGCCCGCCGGCGCTCGGTAGTGGGTGTCGGCCATGCCGACCGCGAGGACGACGATCAGCGCGATGTATGTCGCGCCGACGAGCAGCCGCTGGTGCGGCGTCACGCGGTAGTACGCGGCCTGCTCCAGGGAGCGCGTCGAGCGCGCCTTCCAGCGCCTGCGCGTGTCGAGCGCGCCGACGATCAGGATCAGGAGCAATATCGGGTTCGGAAAGAGGATCAGCATCGCGGCGAGCGCGCCGAGGCCCGCGAACCACATCCACGGCGCCATCGCGGCCATCGCGCGGCCACCGTCGAGCGGCGTAACCGGGATCAGGTTGAAGAGGTTCAGCATGAAGCCGACGTACGCGAGGGCCCGCAGCATCTGGCTGTCGAGGGCTTCGGCGAGCGACCAGCACGCCGGCCGCGCCGATCGTGCCGAGGATCGGGCCCGCGAGGCCGACGCGCGCCTCGGCGACCGCGTTGTCGCCGAGCGAGCGCGCGGCGATCACCGCGCCGAGGAACGGTATGAACGTCGGTGCGCTGGCCTTGATTCCCTCGCGACGGAGCGCGACGACGTGCCCCATCTCGTGGATGAAAATCAGCAGCACAAAGCCCGCCGCGAACGGCCAGCCCCAGAAGAGCGAGTAGGCCGCGACCGACAGCAGTGCCGTGCCCGACGTCGTGAGCAGCTTCGCTTTCGGGAGCAGGATCAGCAGCGCCTTGATCTGCGCGAAGAACTTCGCGACGGCGGCGCCGATGGCCGCGAGGATGCCCCTGATGCGCTGGCGAAGGCGCCGCCGCGGTGCGGGCGCCGGCACGGGCGCAGGCAGGCCGAACGGGTCCTCGCTGGCCACGGCGATAGTCCGAAGGTCGTCCATGGCTACATTGTCGCAGGCGCACTTAAGGGTCAGCGAAGCGCGCCCGGCGACGACGTTCGCCGCCGGCACGCTCCTTTTTTCGGAGAATGCGGATTGATCGCGCGCGTCCCCCTTGCGCGGCGCGGCGGAGGCGCATCAGTTCCGCATCAGACGCGGAACCAAGCCGCGAAGAGCGAGGCCACCGAGGTGTGAGGCCGCGCCACCAAACCGGGTGAAGCCTTCACGGGCGGAGCTGCTGGAGGTTCCTCAAATCGGCTTGGGGCCGCGTCTTCTTATTGTGGCCGTGCGTCCACGGTACATTGGGTCACATCACCCGGGGACGACAGGCTTCGACGTGGTCGGTTCCGTGGGGGTGGTTGCGAGTCGAGGTCCCGGGAGGCCTCGTAAAACACCCGGGGAAACAATAAGTGCGGACTCACACGAGTACGCCCTCGCCGCTCTAGCACGAACTAGACCGTGAGGTCTCGGGCCCCGCTCGCCCGCGGCGGGGAGATCCGGGATCAAAGCGGGCTCACCCGGTAAGGATGCGCTCTCGCCGATCCGAGGACAAATTCAGGGAGCTGGCCCCACGCAACCCCGCCGGCGAGGCTAGCGTGTGAGCGAGATCAGAGCGCCGGCTACGCTCGTAGAAGCCACTTTTGCGCGGTCGCGGACGCGGGTTCAATTCCCGCCGTCTCCACTAACGCCGGAACGTCGCCGGGGGTCGGCGGTATCCTGCTTCCATGTCTGAGCGGCGCGAGATCGAGTTCGTATTTGAGCCACAGCACGAGGGTGGTTATTACGTTTACGCGCCCGATCTTCCCGGCCTGCACACGCAGGGCGAGGACATCGACGAGGCCACTGAGAACGCACGCGAGGCGCTCGCTCTCTACGTAGAAGGGCTGCGCGAGGAAGGCCGGCCGGTCGACTCGGGCGTTGTCCGGCGGCGGCTCGCAGTTCCCGCGTGAGTGAACGGCTACCGGTCGTCTCCGGGGCCCAGCTGATTGCCGCCTTGGAAAAGCGCGATTGGCAGGCAGTGCGCCAGCGCGGCAGTCACGTCCGTCTCCGGCATCCCGAACGCGGGACCTTCCTGGTGGTGCCGTTGCACCGCGAGCTGAAGCGCGGGACGTTGGCCGGGATCCTGAGGGACGCGGCAATCGATCGCGACGAGCTCCGCAGGATTCTCTAGCGGCAGTTCAGCGATTGAGGAGCGTCGTGCGCCGAGTCTCTAGGTGCGCTATTGCGAAGCGGCCCACTCGTGAAGGCGGCTGGGGTGTCCCAGCGTCTCCTGCCCGACCTCGACGACCTCGTCCGCCGGGACGTTCGCCCGCTTCGCGGCCGCCACGATGGCCACGGCCGATGGAGCCTCGTAGAGGCAGTAGGTGCGCCTGCGGTCGGCGCTCAGGAACGAGAACAACCAGCGCACACCCTCGTCGGCGTTGACCTCCTCGATCAGCTTGACGTCATCGTCGTTCAACTCCAGCTGATCGGCGAACGTGCGCTCGATGATGAACAGAGGCATCGCGTCAGCGATCCTAGCTCGGCCCCGGCGCGTCGACAAGGGCGTGCCGGTGCGCGTAGGAGGCCGCCTCGGTGCGGTTGGCGCAGCCGGTCTTGCGCAGGATGCTGCGCACGTGGTTGGCGGCGGTGTGTTCGCTGATGAAGAGCTCTGCGCCGATCTCGCGATTGCTCAGTCCGCGCGCGACCAGGCGCAGGATCTGCGCCTCCCGGGCCGACAGCCCATCGGGCAGACCCGGGCGGCGCAGCGGGCGGAGCGCCGAGCTTGGCGATTCGCTTGCGAAGTGCGCCCATCCCGATCGTCGCGGCCAGCTGGTCGGCCTCGCCGAGCAGCGCCCTCGCCTCGTCGCGCCGTCCGGTTCCCCGCAGAAGCAGCATGCGGCCGTACTCGTACTGCGTGTGAGCCAGCCAGGTCGATGCATCCATGTGCGCGTTGAGCTCGAGCGCCCGCTCGAAGTGCTCCTCCGCCCGCTCCCAATCCCCGAGCGTCGCGGCGAGCATCCCGAGATAGCGGTCGGCCGCCCCGTAGTAGGCGACCAGATGCCCGACCATCACGTTCGTGCCGGCCAGCGGCGCCAGCTCCGGGTAGACCAGCTCGGCGGCTGGCCTCGTCGCCGAGCGCCGTGCAGGCGTCGGTGATGTAGGTGAGCGACGCAAGCCACAGTGACTCGCGCAACGGCGTCGAGCCCCGCGCTCGCTATTCGTGCGAGCTCGCGCGTGGCCTCGGCCTCCATGCCCAACTCGACCAGCAGGGACGCGAGGCCCGGGCCGCCACGGTCCGTCCTCGCGGTCGCTTCCAGCGAGGATCCGGATCACCGACGCGAGCTCCGCGAGGCGTCCCTGCTCGCGGCGGAGGCTGAACATCTGGATCCCGTAGGTGCCGGACGCGTCGCCGCCCCGTCAGCATCCGCCCGGCCTGCTCGGACGCTGAGCGCCACGGCCCTCGGCAGCGTCCAGCTGCCCGTCTGAGAGCGCGATCGCGGCGCCGTAGTGCTCGGCCACGTGGAGGTTGAAGGGCTGCTTGGTGATGCTCGGCCATCTGCGCGCATCTCGGCGACCTCTGCTCGCGCCGAAGCGATGTCGCCGAGCGGCAACGAACGCCGGCACGCGCCAGGCCATCGCTTCCGCCTGGAGCTCGGTGTCGCCGAGCTCCTCGCCGATGTCGCGCGCCTCGGTCAGCATCTCGATGATCTCCTCGATCGGCGTCGTCCCGCGCGACCAGTAGGAGCGGACGAGCACCGTCGCGAGCCCGAGCCGGTCGTCGAGGCGCCGGGCGAGCTGCGACAGCGTTCGCGCGGACGATCGCGCGCTTGCTCGCGCTGGCCCTGCGAATGTCGAGCGCGCGCGCGAGCCCGCCCAGCAGGCCGACGCGCAGCTCAGAGTCCTCGTCTCCGAGCGCCGTGAGTCGCCTCTTCCAGCAGCTCGACGGCGCCCCGCTCGGCGATCCCCGGCCGCCAGCTCGCCTCCTCGTAGCCGATCGCGGCGCGTGCGAGCAGCTCGTGATCTCCGAGCTCGCGGCCGAGTCTGCGCGGCGGCGCGTGAAGCGCGTCCAGCGCGTCGAACGCCTTGCCGGCCTTGTGCCTGGCGCTGCCCAGCTCGAGCAGCACCGCGCCGCGCCGCGCCGCGTCCTCGATGCCCAGCTCGAGCGCGATCGCGAGCAGTCGCCGCCGGCGTCGTCGAAGGCGAGCGACGTCAGCCGCCGCGCGGGCCGCGAGGACGTTGTAGCTCGATCGCCCGCTGCGGCTCGCCGAGTGGAGCCGCGGCGGCGAAGTGATGGGCGAGATCGGCAAGGATCCGCGGCGATCGGCCCGCCGACGCCTCCAGGGCTTCGGCCACGCGCAGGTGCAGCTCGGCCCTGCGCACCCCCGGCAGACGGTCGTACGACGGCGCGCCGGACCAGCTCGTGCGTCGAACCTGTAGCGACAGCTGCGCGGCCAGGCAGCTCCACGATCATGCCGCTCCTGATCGCCTCGTCGAGCGGCGCGACGAGCTCGCGCTCGCCGAGCCCCGAGCCTCGCGCGACGATCGCGAGGTCGAACTCCGGCGCCGGCGGTGGCGGCGAGCTCGAGCAGCTCTGTGGTCGTCGGCGCGAGCCTCGGCGAGGCGACCGTCTGACGACCTCGCGCACGCTCTCGGGGGTCCCGAGGTCGGCCAGCGAGCCGGCCAGCCGCAGCTCGCCCGTCGACCACCTCGATCACCTTCGTCTCCATCAGCGCCCGCCACAGCTCGCACACCAGGAACGCATTGCCGCCGGTGAGGTCGAAGATCGACTGGGCGACTCGGGCATGTCGGCGCCGGCGCGACCGCCACACGCGCGCTGACGAACTCGCCGATCTCCTCGGTCTGAGAGGCCCGTCCAGGCTGAGCCGCACGACGTCGTCGGCGCGGCGCAGGTCGGCGAGCGTCTGCGAGAGCGCCTCGGGTACCTCCGCCTCGGTGTCGCGGAAGGTGGCGAACAGCAGCACGCGCCTCGGCCCAGGCGCCTGGGCCAGGTGACGCAGGAGCAGCAGCGTCGGCGCGTCCGCCCAATGGCCGTCCTCGATCACCAGCACGACCGGGCGCCGCCGGCTGGCCGAGTCCGAGCAGGTCCGTCACGGCCGTGTGCAGGCGATGGCGCTCGGTGTCGGGGTCGGCGCGCGACCGGCGGCGGCAGCTCGCCCAGCAGCTCGTCCAGGCTCGGCAGCAGCCGCGCGAGCTCGCCGCCGTGACGGGCCGAGCGCCGCTCGCAGCTCGTCGGGTCGAGCCAGCGCACGAGGCGCTCGAGCGCCTGCGACGAACGGTCCGTATGGGGAGTGCACGACCGCGTCGCAGGCGCCGTACAGCACCAGCGCCCCCGCCTCGGCGGCCTCGTGCGGCGAACTCGCGGACCAGGCGGCTCTTGCCCGAGCCGGCGCTCCCCCGAGGAGGACCACCCGGCGCCCCTCGCCCTCGGCCGCCGGTAGCAGCAGGCGCAGCTTCTCCAGCTCGTGCCGAGCGTCCGACGAACGGGAACGGCGAGGGAACGCGAAGCGCTGCAGGAAGCTCGTCCACTGATACCGCGCGACCACGATAGTCAGATCTGATCACCCACGCGATCGACGCGCCGTGCTCAACGCTGGCGTGAAAGTGGGTCAGGCTCGCGTCATGACGGCCGCATGGCGACGCTTTACGGTGTGCGGCCTGATCGGCACTTCGAGACCTTCGAGCAGGAGAGGAACGCCATGAGCACCACCGTCACACCTGCCAAGCCGCCCGCCAGCAACTAGCCGACTTCCGGGGACCGCTGATCGGCCCCGAAGACAGCGACTACGACCAGGCGCGGGCCGTGTACAACGCGATGATCGACCGCAGGCCGGGCGCTGATCGCGCGCGCCGCGAGCCCCGACGACGTCGCCGCGGCGATCGCGTTCGCCCGCGCCCACGGGCTGGCGCTGGCCATCCGCGGCGGCGGCGCACAACGGCGCCGGGCTCGGGACGGTCGACGACGGCGTCGTGATCGACCTTTCGCTCCTCAAAGACATCGTCGTCGATCCGGACGCGCGACACGGTCCGCGTGGGAGGCGGCTGCACGTGGGGCGAAGTGGACCAGGCCACCGGCGAGCACGGGCTCGCGACCCGAGCGGGATCATCTCGACCACCGGCGTCGGCGGCCTCACGCTCGGCGGCGGGCTCGGCTACCTGACCCGCAAGTTCGGTCTCACGATCGACAACCTGCTCGAGGCCGAGGTGGTGCTCGCCAACGGTCGAGCAGGTTCGCGCGAGCGCCGACGAGCACCCCGACCTGTTCTGGGCGATCAGGGGCGGCGGCGGCAACTTCGGCGTCGTCACCTCGTTCCTCTTCCGCCGCACACGAGGTCGGCACCATCGTCGGCGGGCCGACGTTCTGGCCGGTTGAGCGACGCCGCCGAGGTGCTCGCGGTCTACCGCGAGTTCCTGCCCAACGCGCCCCGCGAGCTCAGCGGATTCTTCGCCTTTCACACTGTGCCGCCGGCGCCGCCGTTCCCCGAGGAGATCCACCTGCGCAACGTGTGCGGGATCGTGTGGTGTTACCGTCGGCTCCGAGGACGACGCGCGCGAGGCGATGGCGCCGCTGCTCGAGTCGGTGCCCGAGCCTCTGATGCACGGAGTGCAGCCGATGCCCCACGCGATGCTCCAGGGCCTCTTCGACGGCTTGTACCCGCCCGGCGACCAGTGGTACTGGCGCGCCGATTTCGTCACCGAGATCCCCGACGACGCGGTTCAGCTGCACGCCCGCTTCGGCGCCGACCTGCCGAGCATGCAGTCGACCATGCACCTCTACCCAATCGACGGCGCGGCTCACGACGTCGGCGCCGGCCGACACCGCCTGGAGCTACCGGGACGCGAACTGGGGAGCGGTCTTCGCCGGCGTCGACGCGAACCCCGCGAACGCCGACGCGATCCGGCGCTGGAGCGTCGAGTACCAGGAGGCCCTTCACCCGTACTCGGCCGGCGGCGCGTACCTCAACATGATCATGGACGAGGGCGAGGAGCGTGTTCGCGAGAGTTACCGCGACAACTACGCCCGCTTGGCACAGATCAAGCGAACGTACGACCCCGAGAACGTGTTCCACATCAACCAGAACATCCGACCGGCTACCGCGTAGCACCGGTCCGGCCGACGTTCGTGCGCGAGGCCGCCTGAAGGCCGCCTTCGCCGCACGAGCGGCGCGGCCGCTGCCGTCAAGCGCTTCGCGCCGCCGAGGCCTGACGAAAGCGCCCGATACGCGGGCGGTTTCGCACCTCCCGCGTGCACGTCTCGACCTGCAGTCGGCAGCGGGAACGCGCCCCGTTTCCACCACCAGCCGGCCTGTAGGGTGAAGACGATGACTCTCCCCGTGACGGGCTACCAGCTCAGACGGATCTCCTCGAAGGCCTATGAGCATCCTGCCGACCGTGCCGCCACCGCGGCGCTGAAAGCCATCCCGCACCTCGACACCGTCGTGCGCAAGCTGATCGAGTACGGGTACGAGCGGGCGATGCGGCGCGGCGTCCTCGGCTCGGCCGTGCGACTGGGTGAGGATCAGCTGCCGAGCGTCTGGAGTGCGCAAACGCGCGCCTACGCCACCTTGGACCTGGAACCGGTCCCCGATCTCTACCTCACGCAGTACCCGATCGCCAACGCCATGACGATCGGCTCGGTACGGCCAATCGTCGTGATCAACTCCGAGCTGGTCCGGATCGGCAGCGACGACGAGCTGAGGGTCGTCTGCGCCCACGAGGCGGGGCACGTGCTCTCCGATCACGTGCTCTACAGCACGGCGCTCGCGATCCTGATGCGCCTCTCCTCCGTGCCGGGCATCCCGGTACCGCTGTTCCCGCTCAAGGCGGCCCTGATGGAGTGGTTCCGGGCGGCCGAGCTGAGCTGCGACAGAGCTGCGGCGCTCGTCGTCAGGGACCCGCTCGCGGTCTGCCGGACGCTCATGGTGATCTCGGCCGGCGCCGAGGCGGCCGAGCTAGACCTCGATGCGTTCGTCCGCCAGGGGCAGGAGTACCGCGAGAAAGCCTCGCCGTTCGATCGGCTCTCGCGCCTCACGATCGACCTCAACCTCACGCACCCAATGTCGGTGCAACGCGTTCACGAGCTGATGGATTGGGTGCGCTCGGGCGAGTACGACCGCATCGTCGGCGGCGACTTCGTCACGCGTGACGAGCCGCCGCGGCCGCGCGAGGACACGGCTGACGCCGTGACGCACTACGCGGAACGGTTCCAGAAGGCTCTGAACGACCTCGGAGAGCCCGTCGGCGAGGCGGCGCAACGCATCGCCGAGTGGCTGCGGAAATCGAGCGAGAGCGATTCAGACGACGGCCCGGCCAACGAGGCCTAGACGCGCCCACCGACCTCACTCGCTGGTGCGCTGCGCCCGCCGGCTGCTGCGGTCCACGTCATCGCCGATGAGGTCGGCGAGTCGATCGAGCGCCGCACGCGTCGCAACGCGATCGTCGGTGACGAGGAGGTCGAGCAAGAGTCCGCGATATCCGGCGACGGTGAGTCGCGCGAGTGCGGCGACGTCGTGGCGGGCCACACCGTTGCGCTCGAGGATCGTCGCGATCGCATCCCCCCAGTCGCTGTCGAACCCCTCGAGATAGCCGCTGTAGCGCTCGCGGTCTGAGAGCGACGCGCCGTACGCTTCGAAGAAGAGGCGGTGGTACGGCAGGTTCTCAGGCGCCGCGAAGTGCTCCCACATCGTCGTGATGAGCAAGCGCGGATCGTCGTCGGCCATCGATCGCGTCTGCTCCATCAGGACCGTCACGCTCCGGGCCCGTAGCTCGCGCAGGATCTCCGCGATGAGCTGCTGCTTGGTGGGGAAGTGGTGCAGCAGCGTGCGGTGGCTGATTCCAAGGTCGGAGGAGACCGCGCGGAGCGAAAGGTTGGCAAGACCCTGCTCGAGGACCCAGGCCGAGGCTTGATCGAGCAGCTCCTCGCGCCGCCCGGCGTAGCGAAGGGTTCGGCCGTCGACCGCGGAGCGCATCGCACAGAGTTTGACACCCGGACATAGCTCAACCGAGTGGTTGAGCTAATATGCCGGCCATGATCCTCGACCCGCCCCGCGCGCTCGACCAGATGCCGCCGAGCTCGTGCGAGCTCGGCGACGTCATCCTGCGCGGCGAGCGCGGGCAGACGATCTCTGTTCAGCGCGGCGCGATCATCGACGTGCGTGAGACGCGGCCCGGCGACGACGGGCGGTACGCCGGTTGCTTCGTGACGGCGGGCCTGATCGACTCCCACCAGCACCTCCCGCCGGCGACGCCGTTGAAGCTGACCGGCCTCTTCTGCCTGCTGAACCTGCTGCACGGGGTGACGACGATCCTCGAGGCGGGCGACGGCGACGGAATGGCGGTGCCGACCGCGCGTCGCATGCAGATCGAAGATGAGCTGCCCGGACCTCGCGTCGTGAGCGTCGGGCCCTTCATCGCGCGGCCGCCGCGCCAGTGGCCGAACACGGTGCTGGTCGAAGACCCCGTGTCGCCGCACGCCGTCGTGCAGGAGGCCATCGACCGCGGCGCGCAGATGATCAAGCTCTACGAGGCGCTGACGCGCGCCGACATCGAAGGACTCGTCGCGGCGGCCAGCGAGCGGGGCCTGCGCGCGATCGGCCACGTGCCGGCCGCGCTCGACATGGAGAGCGCCGGCGTCCCCGAGGTCCAGCACTTCTTCGGCGTTCCCACGGGCGAGTCGCGCGAGCACGCTCCCGGCTTGCTGCAGCGCCTCGCGGATTGGCAGGCCGTGGACGACGCGCGTCTCGAGGCCGTCGTCGCGGCGAGCGTCGAGCAGGGGATCAGGCACACGCCGACTCTTGTCGTGAGCGAGGGCGTGCTGCGCGCCCGTGAGCCGAATCCGACGGCGCCGCTCGTGCCGCGCATGTACACGGACGTCGTCTGGGATCCCGTCCGCGGCATCAATACCTACCGAAACGCGACGCCGCGCGACATCGCGCTGCTCCGCAACTCACTGCCGATCAAGCTCGACCTCGTGGCGCGCCTCCATGGCGCCGGCGTTCAGCTCTACCCGGGCACCGATGTACCGCAGCCGTTCGTCGTTCCCGGTGAGAGCCTTCAGCGCGAGATGCAGCTCTTCGTGGAAGCCGGAATTCCCGCCGCGGACGTCCTGGAGATGGCGACGGATGCCGCCGGGCGCCGTCTTGGCATCCCAGGACTCGGGACCATCAGCGCGGGCGCGCCGGCCGACCTCCTCGTCTTCGCTGAAGATCCGGCGAAGGACATGAGCGCCCTGTCCTCTCTGCGGGCCGTCGTTGTCGGCGGCCGTCTTTTCGACGTCGCGACCCTCCGCGACGCGGTCGAGCGCCAGCTGCGGCATTACCGTCGCCCGGTCGTCGACCGCCTGGGGATCGTGGGCGCGCGTCGAGCGCTCAAGGCGATCGCGCTCAGCGAATAACCGCCCCCGCTCGCGTCGTGCCGTCCTCGCCGGCGAGCTCGCAGACGCAGTTGATCCAGCGCTCGCGGGCCTCGACGCGCTCCACAGAGACCGTTTTCCACCCCGCGGCCCTGAGCTCGGCGGTGAGCGCCTCCTCGCGCCAGTACGTGAAGTAGCGCGGCGCGGCGAGCTTCGCCCGAGTCCATGCCTCACCGTCGCCTTCCTTCATCGTGATCGCCAGCATCCCCCGGCCGTGACGCAGCGCGCGGCCTTCGCGAGCGCGCGCGAAAACTGCTCGCGCGTGAGGTGCAGCAGGACAGCGTTGGCGTACACGGCGTCGAAACCCGACCCGAACTCGTCGGTGGTTACGTCGAGCACGCGTGCCTCGTGGCCTTCGGAGCGCAGGCGCTCGACGAACCCGCGCGTCGCATCGGTGCGCGCGACCGAGAAACCCTGCGACTCGAAGAACGCGGCGTCGCCTCCGGGGCCGCTGCCCAGCTCCAGGATCCGCGCGCCGGGGCGAAGGTGGCGTGCGACCGCGCGCCTGAAGGATTCGATCGACGGCGTCTCAGAGTAGGCCGCGAGGTAGGCCTCGACGCCGGCTTCGTAGGCGGCCACGGTCCCGTCGACGTTGTCGTCCGCGTGCGATCCCATCGCGCTTGGACCTATCTAACACGGAGCTCGGGCGGCGCAGGAGGCTACCGGACCGCGCGTCGTCGGGGCGGGGAAGTACCTTGGACGTGCGCAGGCTTAGCGTCAACGCGCCGCGCAGCGAGGAGCTGAGATGTCCTACCCCGTCACTTTCGATGCCGACTATGTCGAGCGGCGCAGCCGCCTGTCGGTCTTCTTCCGCCTGATCCTGCTGATTCCGCTCACGATCGTTCTCTACATCTACGGCCTGATCGCGACGATCGTGGTCTTCATCGCGTGGTTCGCCATCGTGTTCACGGGTCGCTACCCCGACGGCATGTACGACTTCGTCGCGGGATACACGCGCTTCATCACGCGCTACACGGGCTACGCAGCGCTGCTCTGCGACGCGTATCCGCCGTTCTGGGGCGGCGATGACCCGAACTATCCGATCCGTCTCGAGTTCCGGGGCCCGCTCGATCCGTACAACCGGATGAAGACGCTGTTCAGGATCATCTTGATGATCCCGCTTCTGATCCTGCGCTACGCGATCACGATCGTGCTCGAGCTCGTCGCAATCGCAGCGTGGTTCATCATCGTGATCGGCGGCAGCATGCCGCGCGGCATGTTCGACCTGATGGCGATGGCGAACTCGTATGTCGCGCGCAGCGACGCCTACATCTTTCTGCTCACCGAGACCTACCCGCCGCTCGAAGAGGGAACGGTGAATGCCGCCACCGGTCCGTCGCCGGAACTCGCGAGCGCGGGCGACGCCGCGCCACCGGCACCGCCGCCACCGCAGCCCTTGGCGGACGCTCCGCCGGAGCCGGCCGTCGAACCGCAGCCCCCGGCGCCGCCCGAGCCGCCCGCGCCGGGCGACGCGCCCGGCGGCTGAGCGCACGGCCGGCGCCGGTTCAGCCGGCTGTCTCGTACTCGTCGTGCAGACGCCACCAGCTGTACGGCGGAGTCTGCGGGTAGCCCTCGGGCGAGTCCTCCCAATCCTCCTGGCGGCCGAACGCCGTGATGTCCAGGTAGTTCCACGTGGAGCCCATCGCCTCGTCGCCGCGGTTGTCGATGAAGTACGTGCGGAAGACCTTCTCGCCGTCGCGCACGAACGCGTTGGTGCCGTGCCATTCGCCGACATCGAAGTCGACATCGAAGTCGTCGGTGACCGTGTACCACGGCATCGTCCAGCCCATCCGTGCCTTCCACCGTGCGATGTCCGGCTGCGGTGCGCGCGAGGCAAACGCGAGCGTGGTGTCACGGGCATGGAGGTGCGCGAGGTCCGCGACCTGGTCCGCGAGGAACGAGCATCCGCCGCAGCCGCGCTCGGGCCATCCGCTGACGCCGGGCTCAAAGAAGAACCGGTAGACGATCAGCTGCCGCCGCCCCTCAAACAGGTCGAGCAGGGTTGCGGCACCGCTAGGCCCCTCAAATCTGTACGCCTTCTCGACGGCCATCCAGGGCATGCGCCGCCGCTCGGCCGCGAGCGCGTCGCGAGCCCGCGTCAGCGCCTTCTCGTTAGCGAGCAGCTTCTCGCGCGCGGCGTCCCACTCCGCTCGTGAGACCGTCGGCGGCGTGTCCATGATCGTCTCCTCCCGTTCGTCCACAGGCGCGCCGGCCCAACCGCCGACGCTGCCTCGCGGCGGCACTCTAATCCGTGCTTGAACGCCGGCCCGCTGAAGACGCCGTTTCGCTGGCCTGCGTCTCGGCGCCGTCGGGACCGCTTTCCGCGGCTTTGCGGAAGCGCCGTTTGCGCCCCGACCCGCTGGCCTCGTCCCACGTCGGGCGTGGCGGCATTCCCGAGCCGCCGCCGGCGCCGGTGTGCACGCCGAGCACCTGGTGGATCTGCACCCGGTTGGTTTCGAAGCCGACGCGCGACAGCGCGAGGTAGAGGCGCCAGACACGGGCCCGGTGCTCGCCGACCTCGGCGACTGCGGCCTGCCACGAGCGTTCGAGGTTCGCGGACCATTCGCGAAGCGTCAGCGCGTAGTGCTCGCGCAGGTTCTCCTCGTGACGGACCTCAAGGCCGCCGTCGTGCATCGCGCTAACGACCGTGCCGAGGCTCTCGAGCTCCCCGTCGGGGAAGACGTAGCGGTCGACGAACGGGCCGGTGCGCGTCCCGTGAGCGTTGCTGGGGCGCGCGATGGCGTGGTTCAGCATGCGGCCCTCCGGTCGCAGGCGAGCGGTCATCGCTTCGAAGTGGGACCGCAGCGACGCCTTGCCGAAATGCTCCATTGCGCCGACGGACGCCACGGCGTCGAACGTCGAGCTATCCAGGTCGCGGTAGTCGAGCTGTCGCACCTCGGCGCGACCCTCAAGGCCGGCGTCGGCGATCGCGCGCGTCGCGAACTCGGCCTGTGGCCGCGAGAGCGTCACGCCGAGCGCGCGAACGCCGTAGTGCTCTGCGGCGTGGCGCACGAGCGCACCCCAGCCGGCGCCGACGTCGAGCAGCCGCTCGTCGGCCTTGAGGTCGAGCTTGCGGCAGATCAGGTCGATCTTCTCGCGCTGCGCGTCCTCGAGCGTCGTGCTGGGTGTCGGAAACACGGCGCACGAGTAGACCATCGACGGCCCGAGCAGGAGCTCGTAGAAGCGGTTCGAGAGGTCGTAGTGATGGGAGATCGCGCGCGCGTCGCGCCGCCGCGTGTGGCGCCTGAGCCCGCGCCGCCACGGCGCGGGCATCTCCTCTGCCGGTATCGGCGCCGGCCGCAACATCCACCGCTTGACGTGGGCGAACAGCTCGAGCGGGCGGACCCCGGGGCGGCGGTGGGCCTCGAGCTCGCGCAGCGTCGCGTGAAGGTCGCCTTCGATATCCAGGTCACCCGCGACGTAGGCACGCGTCAGGCCGAGTTCGCTGGGTGCCGTCGCGATGTAGCGGAGCGCCCGCGGACGGCGAACTTCGATCGACCCGACCGCATGCTCAGGCTCAATCGCGCTTCCATCGAACGCGCGAAAGCGCACCGCCGCTCGATCGTCGACTAGCTGCTGGAAGATGTCGGCCAGTTGGTCTGCCACGGGACCCCCCAGTACCCAGAGCGATTATTACCACACAGGCGTTCAGCGCTCCACGCCGTAGACGAGATGGGTCACGCCGGCGGACGGGACGACCCTGCCGAGCGTGAGCCGCGGCGGTCGCGGGCCGAGGTTCTCAAGCAGGCGCACGCCGCCGCCGAGCAGCACCGGCACGAGGTTGAGCTGTAGCTCGTCGAGCAGGCCGGCACGTATGAACTGCTGCGCGACGTCCGCGGCGTTGACTGCTATGTCCCGGCTTCCCGCGGCGGCGTGCGCAGCCACAAGGGCTTCCTCGATCCCGCCGTCCACGACCTGGCCTTCGGTGCCGGGGCCGACGTGCTCGCTGGCGACGCGGTGCGTGAGGATGAAGAAGGGAACGCCGAGCGGATGCCGGCCGCCCCAGCCGCCCGCGATGTCGAACGTCCGGCGACCGCTTATGAAGGCGCCGATGGCGAACATCTCTTCGACAAAGGGGAGGCTCGCCGCCGGAGGTCGCAGCCGCTCATCGCCGCGTAGCGCGATGTCGCCCGCGCGCCACCAGTCAAAGAGCGCGTCGCCACCGTCGCCGAGGGGGTTGCCCGGGCCGTCGTTCGGGCCAGCGATGTAGCCGTCGAGGGAGACGGTGAGGTTGACGATCACACGGCTCACGGGCTCACCGCCGCTTGCGTTGTGGACGGATGTTGCCCTTGCGGGCGTTGCCGGCGTTCCGGCTGGCGCTTAGTTTCGAGGCGCATGGAATGCACGTTTGGCCAGATTCCAGGAGGGAATCGATGAAGAGCATATGTCCGACCGTGACGGCGCCCAGCGCCTTCGGGCGGGCGATCGATTACCTCAGCGCCAAGAGCCGGTCCGTCCTCGCGGCGGAGATCACGGTCACGCTCACCGAGAGCTGCATGGCGCACAAGAGCTCGCCGTCTACACGTTCGACGGGTAAGCCGTAGACGGCAGCTGCCGCCGGGGCGCTGCGCGGCGCCCCGGCGGCCCAGTTCACCGCCGCGGTCTGCGATCGTGGCGCCGTGGACAGCGACGGCACACCACGCATCGTGTGGGTCACGGACGATCAGCAGCTGCGGCAGGCGCTCGCCCTGCGCGAGCGCGTGTTCTGCGACGAACAGGGCGTGCCTCGCGAGGAAGAGATCGACGGTCTCGACGACGAGGCCCGACACGCCGTCGCGCTGGACGGCGAGCTCGTCGTCGGAACGATGCGGCTTCTCGTTCGCGGCGAGGTCGCCAAAATCGGTCGCGTCGCGGTCGACAGCTCGTGGCGGCGCCGCGGCATCGGCCTCGCGCTCACCGAGACCGGCGTGCAGGGCGCGCGCGATGCCGGCTGTGCGCGCGCCGTCCTCGCCTCGCAGACCTACGCTGCCGAGCTCTACGAGAAGGCCGGCTTCGTGGTCGACTCCGACGTGTTCTACGAAGCGGGCCTCGCGCACGTGCGCATGGTCCGCACGCTCTAGCCGTCAGGAAGCTGCGAGCACTCCGGCGGCGCGCGCGGCGTGGTCGCGGATGGCGCTCGCCACCGCGGCCGGATCGTCGGAGAACGGGACGTGCCCGGCGCCCAGCGTGAGATGCTCGGCGTCGGGCAGCGCAGCGCGAGCGCGCGGCGCCTGCAGCGGGTAGAGCAGCAGGGCGTCGCGCCGTCCCCAGGCGATCGTCACGGGTATCCCGCCCAGCTCCTCGCCGTTCCGAAAGCGGTAGCCGGAGAAAGCCTCGAGCGCGCCTTTCAATGCCGGCGCGGTCCACGCGTCTCGGAGCGTCCCGACCGCCTCCTCGACGGGAAGCCTCGACGGGTAGCCGCAGATCTGCGAGAAGAGCACGAGGCGGCCCGCTCTGGTCGCCGCCAGCCGTTCGAGCAGCGGGCGCAGCCGCGGCGGAGTTGAGCCGAGGAGGCTCAGCGAGGAGCGGCAAAAGGCGACTTCGGCGGGCGTCCAGAAGCCGACCGGGGAGAACGCGGTCACCGATGCGACGGCGTGACGGCGGCCCAGCTCCAGCGCGATCCCGCCGCCCATCGAGTTGCCCGCGACATGGGGGCGGTGGATCCCGAGCTCGGCGAGAAACCACTCGAAGGCGTCGGCGTAGGCGACGATCGAAGGTTCGATCCCGGGCGACAGCGGCGCTGAGCGCCCGAAGCCCGGGGAGTCGGCGGCGATCACATCGAACTCCGGTTCCAAGCGCTCGATGATCGGCCGCCACGCCTGCCAGTGGTGGCCGACGCCGTGCAGCAGAAGCAGCGGCGGGCCTTCGCCGCGGCGCTCGTAGTTGATGCGAAGGCTCATGCGGACTGCCGGATCAGGTCGGCCGCTTTCTCGGCGATCATCACCGTCGGGGCGTGCGTATTGCCACCGGTGATCGTCGGCATGACCGAGGCGTCGACCACCCGCAGCGCTTCGGTGCCGTAGACGCGAAGGCTCGAGTCGACGACGGCGCCGTTGGCACTGTCGCTCATGCGGCACGTGCCTGCGGGGTGGTAGATCAACATCAGACGCCGGCGCATGTCGGCTTCGATCTCCTCGCGCCCCTGGACGCCGGGGCCGGGCTTCAGCTCGCTGATGATTATCTCGCTGAGCTGCGCCTGCGCACCGATGGCGCGCGCCATTTCGACGCCCGCCACGAGCGACGCGACGTCGTCGGGCGCGGCGAGCGTGTTCGTGAGGATCCGCGGCGCGTCCGTCGGCTCGGATGAGCGCAGCCACACGCGGCCCCGCGACTGCGGCGAGACGAGCGTCGGCGCGATCACCACGACGTCGCCGTCGTAGGTCTCCTGGCCGTGGTCTTCGAAATAGACCGCGCCCATGTGGAACTGGATGTCGGCGGCGGGCAGGCCGCCTCGTGTTCGCGTGAACGCGCAGACCTCGGCGACGGTCGAGGAGAGCGGCCCGCTTTTACGCAGCAGCCACTCCGCGAGCGGCTTGGGCTTGTCGGCACCGTAGAGCGTGTTGCCTTCGCTGATCTCCCACATCACGGTCACGAACGGGTGGTCCTGCAGGTTCTCGCCAACGCCGGGCAGGTCCACGAGCGGGTCGACGCCGGCCGCCCGCAGCGTGTCGGCGGCACCGATGCCTGAGAGCTGCAGGAGGTGCGGTGAGCCGATGGCGCCCGCGCACGAGGATCACCTCGCGCTCGGCGCGCACGACGCTCCTCGCCGCTCCGCCCGCCGAGGCGAACGCCGACCGCGCGCTGGCCGTCGAACTCGATGCCGCGGACCTGCGCCTTCTTGCGCACCTCGAGGTTCGGCCGTGTCATCGCCGGGCGCAGGAACCCATCCGCCGCCGACCAGCGCCGGCCGCCGCGCTGCGTCACCTGGAACGGCGAGACACCGTCCTGCTCGGGCCCGTTGTAGTCAGCGATGCGGGGGATGCCGAATTCAGTGCTCGCGCCGAGCAGCCGGCGGTTGACGGGCCGCGGCGAGCGCTGCTCGGCGACCTCGAGCGGACCGCCGACACCGTGGAACTCGGAGGCGCCCCGGACGTTGTTCTCCGAGCGCTTGAAGTAGGGGAGGACGTCGGCGTAACCCCAGCCCGGCGCGCCCTGCGCCTCCCAGCCGTCGTAGTCGAGTGGCCGTCCGCGCACGTAGAGCATCGCGTTCATCGAACTGCAGCCGCCGAGCATCTTGCCGCGAGGCACGAAGAGCGATCGTCCATCTACGTGTGGCTCGGGCTCGCTGAAGAAGTCCCAGTCGAGCTTGGTGTGGAACTGCTGCGGGAATGCCGCCGGCATCTTCACCTTGAGCGAGCGGTCGTTGCCGCCTGCCTCCAGCACGAGCACGCGCACCGCCGGGTCCTCAGAGAGGCGGTTGGCGAGCACGCAACCGGCCGAACCGGCGCCGACGATCACGTAGTCATACATGCGCCTCACCCGCCATCTGCGCCGTTTGCCCGGCGATGTCGGCGCGCGGCACCAGGTCGTAGTCCTCGACGTCCAGCACGCGCGTCGCCGCGACGTAGTCGCGCATGTAGCCCGGCCAGTTCGTGACGATCCGGCCGTCGTCCTGGCGGTACCACGAGGCGCACTCCTCCCACGCCGTGCCGGCGAAGCGCGCCTGGACGACCTCGTCCGCGGCCTGCTCGACACTCGCCCGCACGTCGAGGGCGGCGGCGCCGGCCGCGCGCACGTGGCAGAGCGCCTGCACGATGTAAGCGGCCTGGGTCTCCAGGTAAAAGACGATCGAGCCGCCCGAGGTGTTCGTGTTCGGGCCGTACATCAGGAACATGCTCGGGAATCCGGGGACCGTCATGCCGAGGTAGGCGCGCGGCGACGATCCCCACGCCTCGTCGAGTGTGCGTCCGCCCTCGCCGGCCACGCGGACGGGCAGCACGAAGTCGTGGGTGCGGAAGCCGGTAGCCCAGACGATGCAGTCCACTTCGTGCAGCTCGCCGTCCGCGGTCACGATGCCCTCCGGCTCGGACCTCCGTGATCGCCTCTGTCGTCACGGCGACGTTTCGTCGCTGCAGCGCCGGCAGGAAGTGCGAGCTGAAAAGGATGCGCTTGCAGCCGAACGTGTAGTCGGGCCAGATCCGCTGCCGCAGCTCTGGGTCGCGCAGCTGCGAACGCATGAAGAGCGACGAGCGAAACGCGGCGACGCGGCCGACCGTCCGCGGGTGGCGGATCGTCATCGTGAGCAGCTCGGTGAAATAGAAGATGTAGAGGCGGCGCAGCTGCTGGACGAGGGGGAGCGTCTCCACGGCGGCGCGCAGCATCGCCGGATACGGGCGGTTGCTCCGCGGCATGAACCAGTTGCCGGTGCGCTGGAAGATCTCGAGCTTCGCGACCTTAGGGGCGATCTCGGGCACGATCTGCACTGCGCTCGCGCCCGTACCAACGACGGCAACGCGCCGTCCGCGCAGGTCGTAGTCGTGGTCCCATTCGGCGGAGTGAAAGCTTCTCCCGGCGAACGTCTCGCGACCCGGGATTCGCGGCAGCGCCGGTTTGTGAAGCTGGCCCGTCGCGAAGATCACGGCGTCGGCCTCGATGCTCTCGCCGTCCAGAACCTCCACCGACCAGGACCGGCGCCCCTCGTCCCATGTGCAGCCGGTGACCGTCGTGTTGGCCCGGACCAGGCCGTCGACGCCGTGGCGGCGCGCGACGTCACGCAGGTAGTCGAGGATCTCTCCCTGCAGCGAGCAGATGCCGGGTCCAGTTGCGCCGTTGCTCGAACGAGAACGAGTAGAGGTGGCTCGGGATGTCGCACGCGCAGCCGGGGTACGAGTTGAACAGCCACGTGCCGCCGATGCCGGGCCCGCGCTCGAGGATCACGATGTCTTCGAAGCCCTTGCGGCGCAGTTCGATCGCCGCGGCGATGCCGCCGAAGCCGGCGCCGACTATCGCGACGCGCATCGCCCTTCGCACCTGTCCGTTGGCTGTCCCCACCGCCGTACTTCCTCCCGGTCGCGGCCCGGAGGGAACCCTAGACGCTCGACCCGCGGCGCCGTCACTCGGACGGCATGTACGGGGCGAGCTCGCGGCGGGCGATCGAGATCTTGTGGACCTCGTCGGGACCGTCGGCCAGGCGCAGCGTGCGCAGGTGGGCGAAGGCGCTCGCGAGTCCCGAATCCTGGCTGACGCCGCCGCCGCCGTGGACCTGGATCGCACGGTCCAGCACCTTCAGCGCGACGTTCGGCGCGGCGACCTTGATCGCGGCGATCTCGGTGCGGGCGTTGCGGTTGCCGACGGTGTCCATCAGCCACGCCGCCTTCAGCGTCAAGCAGGCGCGCCATCTCGATTTCGATCCGCGACTCGGCGATCCAGTCCTGGATGTTGCCGCGCGTGGCGATCGGGCGCCCGAAAGTCGTGCGCTGCACCGCGCGTTCGCACATCGCCGCGAGCGCGCGCTCCGCCGCACCGATCGCGCGCATGCAGTGATGGATTCGTCCCGGCCCCAGCCGCGCCTGAGCGATCATGAAGCCGTCGCCCTCGCCGGCGATCAGGTTCGACGCCGGAACGTGGACGTCGCTGAAGTCGACTTCGGCGTGGCCCTCCTGATCGTCGTAGCCGAACACGGTGAGGTTGCGCATCGACGGTGACGCCCGGCGTGTCGAGCGGCACCAGGACCATGCTCTGCTGGCGGTGCGGCGGCCCGTCGGCGTCGGTCTTGCCCATCGCGATCATCACGCGACAGTTCGGGTGGTACGCGTTCGACGTCCACCACTTGCGACCGTTCAGCACGTACTCGTCGCCGTCGCGCACGATGCTCATCTCGATGTTCGCGGCGTCCGAGCTCGCGACGGCCGGCTCGGTCATCGCGAACGAGGAGCGGATCTCGCCCTCCAGCAGCGGCACGAG
This sequence comes from uncultured Solirubrobacterales bacterium, assembly GCA_963764325.1. GTDB lineage: Bacteria > Actinomycetota > Thermoleophilia > Solirubrobacterales > Solirubrobacteraceae > Palsa-744. Next base: position 311,377 of record CAVXSE010000001.1, read on the forward strand.
CCAGCGCTCGCGCTGCTCGTCGGTCGCGAAGAGGTGCAGCACCTCCATGTTGCCGGTGTCAGGCGCCGAGCAGTTGAAGACCTCGGAAGCGATCGGCGAGCCGCCCATGATCTCGGCCAGCGGCGCGTAGTCGGAGTTCGAGAGCCCCGCGCCGTCGCGCTCGTCGGGCAGGAAGAGGTTCCACAAGCCGACGGAGCGCGCCGTCGACTTCAGTTCCTCCATCACCGCCGGGTGGTGGTGGGGGTCGCCCGAATCGGCGACCTGCTGGTGGTACACCTCCTCGGCCGGGTAGACATGCTCATCCATGAAGGCCTCGAGTCGCGCTTTGAACTCGAGGCACCGCTCGCTGTGCTGGAACTCCATCTGCGCCCCCTCCTGCTCGGCCGGTACCGCGTAGGATCATCGCCGATGGGCGAGGAAGGTGCGTCCTACCGCGACGCCGGGGTCGATTACGAGACGCTCGATGCCGGAAAGCGCGCGGCGATGACGCTCGCTGCCTCGACCTCGCGACCTCATGGTCGCGCGCGGCGCGACGCCACGCGACGACTCGCGCGGGGAGCCGTCCTTTGTCTTCGAGCTCGCCGGGCGCCAGTTCGCGTTCGTCGTCGAGGGCCTCGGCACCAAGTCGATGATCGCGCGCGCCGTCCTCGAAGAGCTCGGCGTCGATCGCTTCGCGGACGTCGCGTACGACGCAGTCGCGGCGATTCTCGGACGACCTCGCGTCCGTCGGCGCGCTGCCGCTCGTCTGCAACGCCTACTTCGCCACCGGCGACGCGGCCTGGTACGAGCAGGAGGAGCGGGCGCGCTCGCTTCTCGAGGGCTGGAACCGCGCCTGCGTCGACGCGGGCTGCACGTGGGGCGGGGGAGAGTCGCCGTCGCTCCCGGGACTCGTCGACGCGCGCGAGATCGAGCTGGCAGGCGCCGCCATTGGAGTGCTGCCCGACGGGGCAACGCCGCTGCTCGGCGACGCGCTCGCCCCGGGCGATGAGATCGTCCTCGTGGCGTCCAGCGGGCTTCACGCCAATGGCGCCTCACTCGCGCGACGCGTCGCTGCGGGTCTTGAGCGCGGCTACGCCACCGAGCTCTCCGACGGGCGCACGTTCGGCGAGGCGCTGCTCGACCCCGCGCCGATGTACGCACGCCTCGTCGCGCGCCTGCAGGAGCTGGCGGTGCCGGTCCACTACCACAGCCACATCACCGGCCACGGCCTGCTCAAGCTGATGCGACCGCGCCGCGAGCTTCACGTACCGCATCGAGATCCTGCCCGAGGTGCCGCCGGTGCTCGAGATGATCGTCGCGCGATCCGGCATGGACGCCGAGGAGGCGCACTGCACGCTCAACATGGGGGTCGGCTGGGCCGTCTACTGCGCGCCGGGGAGCGCTGAGAGCGTCGTCGCCGCGGCTCGCGACGTCGGCCTCTTCGCGCTGCGCGCTGGCTCGATTGAGGCGGGGCCGCGCCAGGTGATCCTCCAGCCGCTCGGCCTGACGCTCGCGGGCGAGCGCCTTGAGCTCACGCCGTAGACCGCGACACCGCAACTGTGGCCGCCGCCGACGGTTGCAGCTTGTACGCACGGTTCTGTAGCTATAGGGTTATCGGCCGATCCGCAGGGGGCATGCCGCACGGGGTGCAACCGCGCGACGTCGGGCTGGTGGCACTGCCGCCGAAGCCGCGACATAAGCACAAGCAACGAGGAGAGATCAACAAGATGCGCAGAGCAGCGTCCACCTTTATCGCGGTAGCCGGTCTCGCCGTCTTGGCGATCCCCGCTACGGCCTCGGCAACGCCGAACGTGAAGTTCAAAGCAACGGCCGTGCCGATTCCCGGCTTCAAGCACACCGGCAACTTCTACGGCGCAGGCGCCGCGGTCGACGCCGAATACCAGATCTCCGGCACCGAATACTACGGCGCGCCGGCACCGCTCATCCACGTCAACTTCTTCCTGCCCCAGGGCGCGCAGCTGCACCGTAAGGGCTTCCCGACCTGCTCCGAAACCCTGATCAAGGCCAAGCGCGCGAACCAGTGCCCCAAGGGCTCTCACGCCGGGCCGAAAGGCTGGGTCGAAGGCAGCGTGCAGCTCGCGCGACCGTGCCCCGAAGGCATCACGACCCCCGAATGCGAAGCGTACGAAGCGAAAGAGCAGAAAGAAATCGAAGAAGGCAAATACACGGAATGGGAAAAGATCCACGAGTGGGACGGGGCGAAACCTGCTGCGGGTAAGCCGAACCGGATCACGATCGAACCGTTCTACACGTCGCGCGGTCTGGAGTTCGTGACGATCGGCCAGCACCCGGTCGAACTGAACATCGACTCGGGCGGCGGCTTCAAAGACCTCGGTGGATCCGGCGGCCACGGCCCGATCTTCAGCGGCGAAGTGCCGCTGGTCGAATCGCTGCCGGGCGCCCCGTACGCGTCGGTCGAAGCGATCTCGGTGAAGACCGGATCGGCGTACAAGAAGGGCAAGAAAACGTACTACTACGGCACGCTGCCGAAGAAGTGCCCCAAACACTACCTGCCCGTGAAAACCGAACTCACGTTCGCCGGGGTCGGCGGTTTGCCCCAGGTGACCGTGAAGAAGGAATACCACGCGCCCTGCCCGCGCAAGTAACGCTGCTAACTGCGGGGCTTATTGCCTTGAGGGCGTAAGCTCCTAATCACGGAAGTGCGGTCAGCGACCCCACACGGTGTGGGGTCGCTTCCGTGAAGGGCGAAGTTCGGGAGAGGGACGGGAGCTGTGAGGGAACGGATCCGCAGCAGCAGAGCTGCCGCGCTCGGCGCGGTTGGCGTTCTCCTGCTCGCCCTCGCGGTCGTCTTCTCCGTCGGCGCGGGCGGCAAAAACCACTCCTACGTCGTCCGCGCGATCTTCGACGACGCCGGCAACGTCATCCCGGGCGAGGAGGTCAAGATCGCCGGTGCCGACGTCGGATCGGTGGGCGCGGTGACGCCGACGCCGACCGAGAAGGCAGCCGTCGAACTGAAGATCGAAAACGAGGGCTTCCAGGACTTCCGCCGGGACGCGAGCTGCATCGTCCGCCCACAGGCTCTGATCGGCGAGAAGTACGTCGACTGCCTGCCCACTCAGCCGCGGCCCGAAGGCACGCCGCTGCCGCCGCCGCTGAAAAAGATCCCCGAAGGGCACGAAGGCGAAGGCCAGTACCTGCTGCCCGGTCACGAACACGAGCAGCCCGGTCGACGTCGACCTGCTCGGTGACATGCAGCGCCTGCCCGAACGCGAGCGCTTCACGATCATCCTCAACGAACTCGGCGTCGGCCTGGCAGACCGCGGTAGCGACCTGAACGCCGTGATCCGCCGCGCGAACCCCGCCCTGCGGGAACTCGACAACGTGCTCTCGATCCTCGCGAGCCAGAACAAGGTCCTCACGAAACTCGCCGTCAACTCCAACAAGGCGCTCGCGCCCTGGGCCGGGGTGCGCGCACAGTTCGCGAACTTCATCGCCGAAAGCGCAAAGGTCTCGCGTGCCTCGGCGAACCAGAGCGAGGCGCTGGAAGAAAACCTCTCGCTGCTTCCCACGCTTCCTCGAAGAGCTCGGCCCGGCGATGGACCGCCTCGGTCACTTCTCGCGAGGAAACGACAGGTGACTTCCGGCCGCTCCTTACGGCCGCGCCGTCGATCTCCAAGGCTCTTCGTCGAGACTCCTGCCTTCTCGCGCGCGTCCGAAAAATACTTCAAAGGTCTCGGCAAGTCGGCCAAGGTCACGGGCCCTGCACTGGTGTCGACGCTGCCGCTGCTCGACCAGCTCGAAAAACTCGGCCGCGCCGGCCTGCCGACAGCCACGAGCCTCGCCGGGCTTGCTCACGAGCCTGCGTAACACCGGGGGCCTCGAGCGGATCATGGACTTCATCTTCCTGGGTGCCGGCGCCGCCAACGGCTACGACTAGCTCGGCCACTTCCTGCGCACCGAAGGCGTCGGCAACGACTGCCTGAGAGTCGAAGTCACCGAGAAGAATGGCTGTGGTCCGCAAGTTCTTCCAGGAAGGCAGTCGCAGGCAGCTCGACGGCGTCTGTCGCTTCTGCCCCGACCTCCCCGACGCTTCGCACGCACGCTCGCCGCGATCGACGACAAGCCGTCCGCGACCGGGCCCGGAAGCGCCGGCACAGCCCGACGGACCGCTCCTCAAGTACGCTGCTCGGACGATGAACGACGCGACCTTGCCAGCCACCTCATCGCGAACGGACGCCGTGGCGACCACTAGCCCGCCCCCGGTTCCGCCTCCTGCCGCGCCGCCACCGCCGCCCTCGCGGATGCCGCCGCGCGCGCCGTCGCGCGGTGTGCCGTGGGGGCGACTCGCGTGGCGTTGGCGTGCTCGCGCTCATCGTCTTCGGACTCGCGCTACCTGCTCTTCGGCGGCTCCGGATCCGCCACGTACAACCTGATCTTCGCGGAATCCGACCAGCTCGTCCGCGGCGACCAGGTCCAGGTCGGCGGGGTACCTGTCGGCTCGGTCACGGAGATCGCGCTGACCAAGAACTTCAAGGCCGAAGGTCACGATCGAAGTCGAATCGTCGCTGGCGCCGCTTCACCGCGGCACGACCGCCCAGATCCGCGCAGCCGTCGCTCTCGAGCGTCGCCAACCGCTACATCGAAATCTCAGCCCGGGCCGAACAACAATCCGGCGCTGCCCGAAGGCTCGAACGATTCCGGCGATCGGCCACGAAGGCGGTGACCAACATCGACGAACTCTTCAACACGCTCAACCCGGCGACCCGCAAGGGGCTACAGCAGTTCATCCAGGGGACCGCGACAGCAGTACGAAAACCAGAGCAAGGGCCGTTCGGCGAATCGGTCGAATTCTTCTCGCCGGCGCTTCAACGCGACGAGCCAGGTCTTCGACCAGCTCGTGCACGACCAGCCGTCGTTCACACGCTTCCTCGTCGAAACAGCAAAGACCGTCTCCGTCATCGGAGCACGCAGCGAGCAGCTCGAAGGGCTGATCGAAAACGGCAGCACGACATTCCAAGCGCTCGGCAGCGACCAGGCCGCGAACTCGCCGAAGCGTTGCACGAACTGCCGAGCACGCTCCACCAAGGCAACCAAACGTTCGCGGGAGTGCCGGCGACGCTCGCAGCGCTCACGAAGCTGATCGAACTGCGAAGCCGACGACCCCGTCGCTGATCCAGCTGCTGCGACGCCTGCGCCCGCTCGTGCACACCGCGACCGGCCCGGTGAGTGAGCCTCGCGAACGCGACTTCACAAGCCCGGCGCCAACAACGACCTCACCGAACTCGCGCTGACGATCCCCGAGCTCTACAGGTCCTCAAGACCGCGTCGCCACGTCGGTCAGAGCGCTCGAAGAATCGGTGCCGATCACGGCGTTCTTCGGCCCCTACTCGCCGGACCTCGTCGCGGCGACACGCAGCTTCGGCGCAGGCCGGCGGCTACTACGACGCCAACGGCCACTACGTCCACATCGCCCCGTGTTCCCGTGACTTCAACTCGGCGCCGGTGAAACGCTCAACCGGTCCAACTCGACCGTCGAAGGCCTCGAAGACCTGATCACGAATCAGCTGCGCGCTGCCCTGGCGCCGCGACCGAACCGGCCGAAGACGGCTCGAGTCCGTTCGAAGACGGCGGCCTCCTCTCCTGCGACCCGCTCGAGGTGCCGTGATGAACACGCGGCGCTAGCACATCGCTGGCCTCGAACCCGCTGCTGATCGGCGCGGTCACGACGCTGATCATCGTCGTGGCCGTGTATCCTCGCGTACAACGCGAACAACGGCCTGCCGTTCGTGCCGACGTACAACATCAACGTCGAACTCCCCGAGGCGTCCGGTTGATCCAGTCCAACCAGGTGCGCATCGGCGGCACCCGCGTGGGCCTGGTCAACTCGCTGACGCCGAAGCAGAACCCGAAGACAGGTCGCGTCACCGCGATCGCCCACCTGCAGCTCGAAAAGAAGTTCGAAACGCTGCCCGCCGACACCAAAGCAGTCGTCCAATCGGTGTCCGCGATCGGCCTGAAGTACCTCGAACTGGTCAAGGGAAACTCGAGCTCGAAGATCCACGCCGGGGGAACGATCCCTGTCAGCCAGACCCGCGAAGCGGTCGTCGATCGACGAACTGTTCAACATGTTCGATCGAAGCGACGCGCGAAGCGATCAAGATCAACACGAACAACTTCGGCGATGGCGTCGCGGCGCGGGGCCAGGGCCTCAACGAAACGATCGCACGAACTCAAGCCGGTCGTCGAAAAGGCGATCCCGGTGCTGCACAACCTGGCCGCCAAGCAGACCGAACCTCCGCGGGCTTTTCGCGGCGCTGAACCGGGCGGCCGGAGCAGGGCGCGAACGTCGCCGACATACAGGCCCAGTACTACGTCGACCTCGACACGTTCTTCACCGAATTGGCGACGGTCACGAGGCCGCTCGAAGAATCGATGCAGGCGGCCCGGCCGCGCTGCGCCAGGCGACATATTCGCTGCCTAACCAGGCCGAGCTGATCGAAAACGCGGCCGAATTCATGCACCTGCTGCACCCGAGCGCCAAATCGCTCGAGACAGTCGCGCCGCAACTCGCACACGCCTTCCACGAAGGCGCGATCAACCTCGATCGCCGCCGACGCGGTGACGAAGGGCACTCAGCAGTCGGCGCTCGGCGCTCGAGCATTCGCGCAAGAACCCGATCGTCACACTCGCGTTCGAAGACTTCACGCGAACCGCTGAACTCGGCGGCCCGCTGCTCGGCGGACTCGCGCCGGCGCAGGACAAGTGCAACTACGTGACGCTGGCGTTCCGCAACCTCGCCAGCCTCCAGTCCGAGACCGTCGGCGTCGGCACGATCGCGCGGTCGGCGTTCCTGCTCGCGCCGATCGGGCCCGAACAGCGAGGGGTTCCCGTCGTCCGCGCCCGCCAAAGGTCCGTCCGAAGAACCCGACGGCGCAGATCACGACAACAACCACCTTCACGTCAAACCCGTACCCGTACGTCAACGCCCCCGGCCAGCCAGCGCCTGCGAAGCCGGCAACGAGAAATACGCGACGGGCAAGCACGAGCTCGGAACCTGCCGGCGTCGGAGGTCGAAAACGCCCGCGAATTCACGACGCGTTCGCGAAGAACCTATACGGCGAAAAGTACTCCAGCGACCGAGCAGAAGGCACTCGGCTCAAGTAAGTGACGCGCCTGTTCCGTCGCCGGGACGAGGTCCCCGTCCGCGAACTGCAGCGCCGGATGAAACCTGTCCGGATCGGCTTGATCATGCTCGTGCTGCTCGCCGTGGTCGTGTACTTCGGCATAACGAAGCAGATCCCGTTCCGCAGGGCTACCAGCTCAAGGCACAGTTCGCCTCGGCGCTCAACATCAAAACAAAGTCGCCAGTACGCATCGCGGGAGTCGACGTCGGCGAAGTCACATGGATCAAGCGCGAGGGCAGCACCGCGCGTCGTCACGATGGAAATCGAAAAGAAGGGCCTGCCGATCCACGAAGACGCGACGCTGAAGATCCGCCCGCGCATCTTCCTTGAAGGCAACTGGTTCGTCGAACTGCAGCCCGGCACGCCGACCTCGCCCACGGTCTCCTCCGGCCACACGATTCCGATCGACGCAGACGGCCGACCCCGTCCAGCTCGATCAGGTCCTCGATTCACTCAACACCGACACCCGCCACGACCTGCAGATCTTCCTGATCGAATACGGCTCGGCGCTGACGCAAAAGCCGACCGCCGCCGAGGACGCCGAACAGGAAGCTGAAGTGCGGGGCCTGGACGCGGCGCAGGCGCTGAACAGCGCCTACAAATATCGCGCCCGAAGCCGAGCGCGGCACCGCGATCGTCAACCAGGCACTCGGCGGAGTCAAAGGCGAAGACCTGACAAAGCTCGTCGCGATCGATCGGCAAAGTCACCGCGGCGCTCAACGTCCACGAGCAGGCGCTTGGCGAACTGATCGTCAACTTCGACGTCTTCTTCCGCTCCTTTGCGAACCAGTCGACGAGCCTCGCACGCACCGTCCAGGTGCTTCCGAGCTCGCTCACGAACATCGACCACGGCCTGACCGAACTCGACGCCTCCTTCGGGCCAACGCAGAAATTCGCGAAAGACATCCTGCCCGGGCGTTCGCGAAACGCCCGCGACGGTCAAGGCCCTGCTGCCTTGGATCGTGCAGCTCGAAGCGTCGCTCGGGCCAGACGAGCTCGGCGGCGTCGCGGCGGCGCTCAAGCAAGCTGCGCCGTCTCTCGCAGAGCTCGAGGCTCAGCAGGTGCCGCTGTACAAGCAGACCGAACTCTTCAATCGCTGCCTGACCAAGGTCATATATCCCGCCGGCAACACAAAGCTCTCCGACGGCACTTCGACAACCGGCGAGGAAGCGTACAAGGAATTCTGGTACGGCCTACCGGGGCTCGCCGGACTCGGCCAAAGCTTCACCGGCAACGGCTCCGCGGCTCGCTTCCTCCTGAGCTCGGGCAACATAACGATCAAGAGCAAGCCGACGCAGACGCTCGGGCATCCTGACAACTCGTCGAACCTCCGCCTGCTGGCGCGTAGCGCATTCCAGCCGCTCGGTACGAGTCCCGCCTACCCCGCGCAGGAGCCGCCCTACGAGCCGAAAAAGCAGTGCGACAAGCAGAAGCTGCCCGACTTCAACGGGCCGCTAGCCCACGGACCGGCGGACGGAAGCTGATGGCCCTCGACGAGCAGACAACTCCCGCAGGGGGGGCCGACGGCCACGGCTCGCACGGTGGCCACGACGGGCTCTCCGTCCGCGAACAGATCGAGCGCTACCGCAGCGCCTTCATCGCCGTCGTCGTGATGTTCCTGATCGCCGTCGGTGTCGCCGGCTACATCCTCGACCACGAGAACCTGTCGCTGCCGGGGTGGGTGCCGGTTGTCGGAAGTGAATGGTTCATCCTGCGCGCCGATTTCGAAACTGCGCAGGCCGTCACACCGGGGCAGGGACAGGCGGTGACCATCGCCGGCGCCAAGGTCGGCGAAGTCGAAAGCGTCGAACTTCACCAGGGCACTGCCATCGTCGCGATGAAAGTGAGGCCCGAATACGCGCACTTTTACCGCAACGCGACACTGCTGCTACGCCCCAAGACGCAGCTGCAGGACATCACGATCGAGGTCGACCCCGGCAATCCGCGGTCCGGCGACCTGAAGAGCGGGGAAACGATCCCGCTGGCGCAGACGGCGCCCAACGTCGACTTCGACCAGTTCCTCGCGGGCCTCGACGGCGACACCCGCTACTACCTGCAGCTTCTGCTCGCCGGGGCCGCGGGAGGCCTCGAACACAACGCTGCGCACCTTTCGGCGGCGCTGAAGCGCTTCGCACCGACCGCGCGCTTGGGAGAAGAAATCACGCACGAACTGAAAACGCGCAACGTCGACATCCGCGAGTCGATCCACAACTTCCGACTGATCATGGAAGCTCTCGGCGGCAAGGACACGCAGCTCGCCGAACTCGTCGACGCGTCGAACACCGTTTTCCGTGCCTTCGCCAACGAGGACCGGAACGTCGAAGCGCTAGTCCACAAATTGCCCGGCGCGCTTGAAGCGACGAGCTCCGCCTTCAGCAAGGCCGCCACCGCCTCTTCGCTCGTCACACCGACCCTCACGAAGCTCGACCCGTTCGCGAAATCACTCGCCGCCGCGCAGCGCTCGAGCGCCAAGCTCGCGCGTACCACGACGCCCGTGATCAAGAACGAGATCCGCCCCTTCGCGCGCGAAATCCTCCCCGTCGTCCGCAAGCTCACGCCCGCCACAAGCAACCTCTCGAAGGCCTTCCCGAAGCTCACCACAAGCTTCGATGTGCTCAACGAATTCTTCAACGAGCTCGCATACAACCCGGGCCACAACAAGGCTGGGTTCGTCTTCTTCCTCGACTGGGCGAACCACGATCTGAACAGCGTCGTGAGCTCCGCCGACGCGAACGGCACCTTCGGGCGCTCGGTCATCTACTTCAACTGCGATCTGCTGGGAGTCCTGAAAAACGCCGCGGCAACGAACAAGAACGTCAACCTCCTGATCAAGTTGCTCAATCCGCCGACGCCGGCCGAATGCAAAAAAGAAGGGCTCGAATGATCACGCCCATCTCAGAGGTCGACGGCTGATGCAAAAGCGCGCGCCGACAATCGGCAATATTCTCGTGATCATCCTGTTCATCCTCAGCTGCTTCGGGCTGCTGATGTTCCTCTGGGCGTCGTTCGGTGGGCCACTGCCGCTCAAACCGAAGGGCTACCGCTTCGAAATAGCCTTCCCGCGGGCACTCGCACTCACGGAACAGTCCGAAGTACGCATCAGCGGCGTCGGCGTCGGCCACGTCATTGCGGTGCACCTCAACCCGGAAGGGCGCTCCGTCGCTACCGTCCAAGTCGAAAGCCAGTACGCGCCGATCCGCCGCTCCACCGAAGCGATCCTGCGCCAGAAGACGCTCCTCGGCGAGACGTACGTCCAGCTGCTGCCCAAGCAGCAGATTGGGCCCTACATCCCCGACGGCGGAAAGCTCCCGAACTCGCACGTGAAACCGTCGGTCACGCTCGATGACATCGTCTCGACGTTCAACGCCGAAACACGCCAGGCGTTCAAAGTTTGGCAACGCGACGTCGCAATCGGCATCAACGGCCGCGGCGAACAGATCAACTCTGACTTCGCGAGCCTCCACCCATTCGTCGAAAACGCCAACTCGCTCGTCACCGTTCTCGAGCAACAGGAAGGCGCCGTGCGTGCTCTGGTCCGCGAAACAGGGACCGTATTCAACGCGCTCGCCGGCCGCAACAACCAGCTCGAACGGTTCATCGCGAGCGGCGCCGTCACGTTCCACGCCGCGGCCGCCGCCAGCGATTCCTTCGCCCAGGCATTCCGCGAACTGCCCGAATTCGAGCGGCGCTCGTCTCAGGCGCTGCGCGAACTCGACACATTCCAGACGACCGCCGTGCCCTACTTCGACGAATTCAAGAAGGCCGAGGTCGAACTCTCCCGGCTGCTCCACGCCGCCGAGCCGTTCGCGCCGCAGTTCAACCGCCTGCTGACGGATCTCGGGCCGCTCTCGGCGGCCGCGAAAACAGCGCTTCCGGACATCGGCAAGTCGCTCTCGCTCACCGAACCGATCCTCGAAAACCTGCGGCCGGTGCTCCACAACCTCGACCCCTTCCTCCAGTACAACGGCGAATACGTGCACGAGCTACAGGCGTTCTTCGCGAACCTCACCGCGGCGACGCTTTACGCCGGGGAAAACTCGAACGTTGACGAAGGCCACGGGCCGAAACAGAGGGTGCTGACGTCGATGTCCATCGTGACGCCGGAAAGCCTCTCGGTCTTCGCGGAAGCACTCGGTTACTCGCGCCTCAACGCGTACCCGCTCGCGGGTACCTACCGCTCGCTGATCGAAGGCCTGCCCGTTTATAGCTCCAAACACTGCACGGCCAAGGCGCCGAAGATCGAAGGGCCTCCGAATGAATTGGTCTCGGGTACGACGATCGAACTGCTCGAAGAATTCAAAGTAGTCAACCCCGCCGGATCGAGCGAAAACCACGTCGGGCATTCCCGCCTGCCACCAGCAGGGCAAGGCTAAATTCAACGGCGAAGAATCACAGTTCCCGCACATGATCTACAAGCCGTGATGAGCCAGAGCGAAGACATCCACCCCGACGACGACTACCGCTTCCACCAGAGCGGCCTCGAACTCGCGGGCGACCCGTCGACGGGCGATTGGTCGATCCGCTGCGTCGACGTCCACAAGAAGCTCGGCGGCGCGCCGGTGCTCAACGGCCTGAACGTCGCCTTCCCCGACGACACGATCACCGTCGTCCTCGGCCCCTCGGGTACCGGCAAGAGCGTCCTGATCAAGCACATCATCGGCCTGATGTTCCCCGATTCCGGCGACATCATCGTGCACGGCGAGTCGGTCCCGAACCTAAACATGCACGACCTGCTCACGCTGCGCCGGCGCATCGGCGTGCTCTTCCAGGACGGCGCACTGTTCGGCTCGATGAACGTCTACGACAACGTGGCCTTCCCCTTGCGTCAGCACACCGACATGGCCGAGGGCGAAATCCGCGAGCGCGTCGAGCGCCACCTCGTCGACGTCGGACTCGGCGATGCCATGAATGTCGCGCCCTCGCAGCTCTCCGGCGGCATGCGCAAGCGCGCCGGCTTCGCCCGTGCGCTCGTGATGAACCCCGACGTCGTGATCTTCGACGAGCCCGACTCGGGGCTCGACCCCGTCCGCACCGCGCTGCTCTGCGAGCTGATCCAGGAGATGCACGGCATCCACCACGGCACGTACATCGTCGTCACGCACGACATCGCGTCGGCGCGGCGCATCGGCGAGTACATAGCGCTGCTCTGGCGCGGGCGGATCGTCGAAGCTGGAGACGCCGAGCGGATGTTCTCCTCGGACAACGACTTCGTGCGCCAGTTCCTCGCCGGCGCCGCCGAGGGGCCTCTCACGATGGACTAGTCGGCCTGGTCGGCGCGCGACCTTTTGCGCCGCCAACCGACCCCGCCGACAGACGTGCGTGGCAGATGCATGCAGAGCCGCTTGCGCGGTGCAGCACAAACTTGCGTTGCGGCGTATCGTTGGAGGGGTGTTCACGGATGAACAGCGCTTCGCGCCGAGGGACGATGCGACCGGGGAGGACGGCAGCTGCGGACGCTGCAGCGGTCGAGGTTGGGTGCTGATCCCGACTGCCGGCAACGGGACGCCGGAGTGGCGGCCCTGCTGGGGCTGCTGCGGCACCGGGGCCCAGGAACCGGAGCCGGACACGCCGCGGGCCGAAAGGCCGCCGAGCGAGAGCCCGGTAGCTTCAGCCTGACCCCGGGCGGTCCTTCCCTGGACTGCCGCTGACGCCTAACGCGCATTGACGTACGCCTTCTGGCGTACGTGTCCATGAAGACACACTCGCCTGCCGGCTATGCGAACATATGTTCGTATGGTCGTCTGCGTACACCTGCCCCGCTTCGAGCTGCTCGTAGCCGCCGGCGGCGCCGGTGCACTCGCCGGCAGGGCGCTCGCCGTCGCCCCGGCGACCGAGCGCGCGGGGGCGACGACGCGAATCGGCGAGGTATCAGGCGCGGCCGAGGCGCAAGGGGTACATCGCGGCATGGCGCTGGGGGAGGCGATCGCGCGCTGCCCGCAGCTGGAGCTCGTGCCCTGCGACCCCGGCGCCGTACAGCGCGAGTGGGAGCAGGCGCTCACGGCGCTCGAGGGGATCGGCGCCGCGGTCGAGCCGGCGGCTCCAGGCACCGTCTACCTGAACAGCGACGGCCTGCACGCCATGTACGGCGGGCAGCGCGGCGTGATCGCCGCGCTGCGCCGCGCGCTCACGCGACCGGTGCGGATCGGCGCCGGGCCGACACGCTTGTGCGCGCTGGCGGCGGCGCTCGCCACGCGCCCGCGGCGGGCGATGATCGTCGAGGGAGCCGAGGGGCGGCTCTGGCTCGCGGCGCGGCCGGTGGCGCTGCTGGAGCGCGACGAGCGGACAGCCTGCCTGGTCGAGCCGCTCGTGCGGCTCGGCGTACGCACGCTCGGCGAGCTCGAGCACCTCGGCCGGGCACCCCTCGCCGACCGCTTCGGGGCGGCGGGCGTCACCGCGCACCGGCTGGTCTGCGCCCAGGATGAGCCGCTGCGCCCGCGCTCGCCGCAGGAGCTGCTCAGCGAGACAGCGGATGTCGACGAGGCCCGCTCGGGCCTCGCGCTCGGCGGCCTCGCGGAGCTACTCGTGGAGCGCCTGCTGGTGCGGCCCGAGCGCCGCGGGCGCACGCTGCGCGCCGTGCGCCTGGCCGCCGCGTTGGCCGCCGGCGGCGGCTGGAGCGAGCGCGTGATGTTGCGCGAGCCGCTCGCCGACAGCGAGCGGATCTGTCTCGCGCTCGCGTCACGCCTGGCGCTGCTGCCCGCTCCGGCGCGCTCCCTGACGCTGAGCGTCGAGCGCTTCGGGCCGCCGGCCGGCGACCAGCTCGCGCTGCTGGGGCAGGGGGACAGCGAACGCCGCTCGCGTCTTGCGGAGGCGGTGGAGCAGGTGCGTGCCGCGGCCGGCCGCGACGCTGCGCAGCGCGTGCTGCTGGTCGACGTCGACTCGCGCGTGCCCGAGCGCCGGGTGATCCTCGCGCCGGTGAGCGGGGAGATGAACGAGCCGCGTCCTGCGAGAGTCAGCTGGGGCGCGGCGGCCCCGCAGCGCGTTGATGGCGAAGAGGTCGAGCAGCTGCGCGAGTCCTGGCTGGTCGAAGACCGCTGGTGGACGGATGCGCCGCTGCGCCGGCGCTACTGGGAGGTGGTCGGCGTGCGTGGACGCAACATCGTCGTCTTCCGCGATCTGGGCACGGGCCGCTGGTTCGTGCAACGGGCTTAGGGGCGCGCGGTGGGAACGCCTCCCTACGTCGAGCTTCACTGCCATTCGGCCTACTCCTTCCTGGACGGTGTCTCGCTGCCGCACGAGCTCGCCTGGAGCGCGGCCGAGCTCGGCCACGACGCCCTCGCGCTGACCGACCACAACTCGGTGTGCGGATCGATGGAGTTCGCCCGCAGCGCGGGCGACTGTGGCGTACGGGCGATCCACGGTGCGGAGGTCGACGTGCAGGTCGCGGGCGGCGTGCACCTCACGCTGCTGGTCGAGAATGGACGCGGCTGGCGCAGCCTGTGCCGCATCCTGACCGCCGCGCACGCCCACACGCGCGAGCGCGCGCCGCTGCGCAGCGAGCCATCCGTGACGCTCGAGCGAGCTGCGCGCGCACAGCGAGGGACTCGTGTGCCTGACGGGCTGCGCCGAACGCTCTGCGGCGCTGCTGGGCGGGGAGGGGGCTGTACGCGAGCTGCGCGAGGCCTTCGGCCCCGAGAACCTCTACGTCGAGCTGCAGCGACCGTTCCACCGGGGCGACCGCGCACGCAACCGCGCGCTCGAGCGGCTCGCAGGGCGCCTCGGTCTGCGCACGGTGGCTACCGGCGATGTCCACGCCCACCACCGCTCGCGCGCCGAGCTACAGGACGCCTTCGTGGCGATCCGCCACGGCGCGACGCTCGAGGCCTGCGAGCCCCAGCGCCGCGGCAACCAGAGCTACGTCCTTGCGACGCCACAGGCGATGGCGGCGCGCTTCGCCGACCACCCGCAGGCGGTGCGCGAGACGCTGGCGCTGGCGGAGCGCCTGACGTTCGACCTCACACGCGACCTCGGCTACCGCTACCCCGGGGCCGAGGACCCCGACGCCGAGCGCCGGCTGGCTGAGCTCTGCCAGGCGCGCCTGGCAGAGCGCTACCCGCGCCGGCAGCGCCGAGGCGCGCCTGGAGCAGGAGCTGTCCGTCATCTCGCGCCTGGGGCTGGCCGGCTTCTTCCTGCTGCACCACGACATGCTCGAGCTCGCGCGCGAGGTGGCGGTCGAGGTACGCGGGCCGGACAGCGCCCGCGCGTTGCTTGCGCCCGGCCGCGGCCGCGGCTCGTCGGTCTCCTCGCTCGTCTGCTACCTGATCGGCCTTTCGCACATCGACCCGATCGCCGGCGAGCTCGCGCTCGGGCGCTTCCTGCACGAGGACCTGACGGGGCTGCCGGACATCGACCTCGACTTCCCGCGCGACATCCGCGAGCGGCTGATCCCCCGCGTGCATGAGCGCTACGGCCGCGAACGCTCGGCGCTCGTCGCGGCCTTCCCGACGTTCCGCGTGCGCGGCGCGATCCGCGAGCTCGGCAAGGTGCTGGGTCTGCCCGTGGGCGAGATCGAGCGTCTCGCGCGCGGCGCGGACCGCTTCGACGAGCGCCCGATCACCTCGCTGGAGGGCCGGCGCGGGGTCTGGGCGTGGCTGGCGCGCCTGGTCGCCGAGGCGCAGGGGCTGCCGCGCCACCTCTCGCAGCACTCGGGAGGGATGATCGTCGCCACACGGCCGCTCGTCGACTGCTGCCCCGTGGTGCCGGCGGCGATGCAGGGGCGCCAGATGGTGCAGTGGGACAAGGACTCTTGTGCGGACGCGGGTTTCTTGAAGATCGACCTGCTCGGCCTTGGGATGCTCTCGGCCGTGGAGCGCTGCGTCGCCGACATCGAGCGCCTGCGCGGCGAGCGCGTCGACCTCTCGCGCATCCCCCTCGACGACCTCCAGACGTTCCGTGCGATCCGCGACGCGGACACGGTCGGCGTCTTCCAGATCGAGAGCCGCGCGCAGATGCAGTCGCTGCTGCGGACGCAGCCGAAGGACCTGAAAGATCTGACGATCCAGGTCGCGATCATCCGCCCGGGGCCTATCCAGGGCGGCGCGGTGAACCCCTACATCGAGCGCCGCCGCCGGCTGCTCGCCGATCCCGGCTACCGCATTCCCTACGATCACCCGGCGCTCGAGCCCGTGCTCAGCGAGACGCTCGGCACGATCATCTTCCAGGACCAGGTGATGCAGGTCGCCGAAGTCTTCGCGGGGCTCAGCCCCGGTGAGGCCGATGGTCTGCGGCGCGTGATGAGCCGCAAGCGCGGCGCCGAGGAGATGCAGGCCCGGCGCGAGCGTTTCATCACCGGCGCGCACGAACACGTCGGCGCCGAACGACCCGTCGCCGAACGCGTCTGGACGATGATCGAGGGCTTCGCGGGCTTCGGCTTCCCCAAGTCGCACAGCGCGGCCTTCGGCCTGCTCGCCTACCAGTCGACGTGGCTGCGCGTCCACTACCCGGCAGAGCTTCTGTGCGCGCTGCTCAATGAGCAGCCGATGGGCTTCTACGCACCCGACAGCCTCGTGCACGAGTCGCAGCGCAGGGGGTTGGAGGTGCTGCCGGCCGACGTGAACCGCTCGCAGGTGCTGTGCGCCGTCGAGGATGGAGCCGTGCGCATCGGCCTGGGGCAGATCAAGGGGCTCTCGACCCAGGATGGGCAGGCGCTCGTCGACGCGCGCACGGCCGGCGGCCCCTTCACGGGGCCGGCCGATCTCGCTTCGCGCTCCGGGCTGGGCCGGCCGGCGCTCGAGCGCCTCGCGTGGTCCGGCGCCTGTGACGAGCTGACCGGCGGCGAGCGGCGCGTGGCGCTCTGGCAGCTCGGTGTGGCCGCCGCGGCCGGGCCCGCCGGGCAGCTCGCGCTCGATCTGGAGCTGCCGGAACCGCCGCGCCTGCGGGCGCTCGGCCGCTGGCCGCGCCTACTCGCCGACTATGCGATGACAGGCGTGACGCTGCAGGAGCACGCGCTCGCGGTGCTGCGCCCACACCTGCAGCTGGCGCGCCTTGCGACGAGCGCCCAGCTCGCGCGGCTGCCGTCGGGCGGCACAGTGGCGCTCGCCGGGCTCGTGATCGCGCGCCAGAAACCGCAGACCGCGAACGGCACGATGTTCCTGCTGTTCGAGGACGAGTTCGGGACCGTGAACCTGATCGTGCCCCAGCAGGTCTACGAACGGCATCGCGCGCTGGCGCGCAGCGAGCCGCTGCTGCTGGCCCGCGGCCGGCTCGAGCGCTCGCAGGGGCCGGAGACGCCGGGCGAGCAGCCGCGCCAGGTGATCAACCTGCTGGTTCGCGAGCTCGAGCCGCTCGCGCGCCATCTGCCGCAGCGCATCACCGGCGAATCCGAGCCCGCGCCGGTCAGGCAGCTGGGCGCTGAGAACGACGGTGCCGACGACTTCGCCGCCGTCGCTCCCCCGGTGCAGAGCTTCGCGTCCGGGCGCCGCCGCTAGCCGTCCAGGCCGTCGTAGCCCCAGAGCGAGACGAGGTCGCGGTCCAGGTACTCGCTGAACGCGGCGACCTGCGGTGCGTAGCGCCGGCGCAGCTCGAGCATAAGCTCCTCGTCCGGCGCTTCGGGGTCCGCGTAGAGGAGGCGCTCGTGTGTCGTGCGCAGTGCCCGTCGGCGCAGCGAGCGCGGCGTGACCGTCTTGATGGCCCTGTTCACCGCGCCACCGAACGTTCCGCTGCCCGCGGCAACGGAGTCGACCACGCGGCTCATGCCGGTGTTGCGTGTGCGCACCGAACGGTTGGTTTCCACGGCTTCCAGCTGCACGGCGTCGTCGACGCCGAGGAAGCGCAGCACCTCGCGCACCGTCCCGTCGTTGTCGGCGCGGAAGTCGTCGTAGATCAGGACCAGCACCTGCTCGCGCGGGAAGCACTCGTGGTAGCGGCGCAGCTGCTCGACGTAGCGCACGTGGTCGGAGTAGCGGCAGGCGCTCGACCGGCCGGCAGCGCGTGACCGCCTCGTTGGCGCAGCGCCTTGCGCAGGTCGGCTCGTGCTCGACGCTGCGTTCTGCACGAGCTGCAGGTGAAGCGAGCGCACGAAGCTCGCGGGCTCGCGGAGGATCGCGATGATCCGCGCATCGGGGCGCCGCGCCGCGATCGCCGCGGCGGCGCGCTCGCGAGCGCAGGTACTGCGGGGAGGCCTCGCCGACGTGCTGGTCGGCGCCAGCCGGCGCGAACAGCGCCAGGTACTCCTCGAGCGTGGTCCGGCAAACCGCGCGAGTTGCTGCGGCTTCCAGCGGCGCGCAGGTCGGTCGCGAAGAACCTCGGCTCCTTGAAGTCGGGCATGAAGATCTGCGGGTGGCGCCGCAGCATCTCGTACAGCGCGGTGGTGCCGCTCTTGTGGTGGCCGACGATGAAGAAGTCCGGGCAGGCGCGCGCCGGCGAGCCGTCAGGCGCGTCAGCCGAGGCGTCATAGCCCCACAGGCGACGAGGTCGCGATCCAGGTATCGCTGAGCGCCACGACCTCCTCTGAAGCGCCGTCGCAGCTCGCGCATCAACTCCTCGTCCGGCCCGGTGGGCGGGGCGACCGCGACGCGGTGCTGCATCGTGTGCAGCGCGCGACGGCGAAGCGCTGCGGCGTCAGGGCCTTCACCGCCGACTTCACGGCACGCGTCGCCGGCGTCGTGCCAACGGACACCGATCGCGTCAGGGAGTCGAGCTGCTGGGACGCACGCGGACCGTGGGGTTGGCTTCCTCGGCCTCGATCGAGACGTCCTCGTCGACGCCCAGGAAGCGCAGCACGCGCGCACGGTCGCCTCGTTGTCGGCGCGGAAGTCGTCGTAGATCGACCACCAGCAGCTGCTCGCGGGGAAAGAACTCCTCGTAGCGGCGCAGCTGCTCGACGTAGCGCACGTGGTCGGAGTAGAAGAGGACCTCGGGCCGGAATGGACGGTCTCGGGATGTTCTTTCCGCGCCGCCGTTCGTCCTCCATCGCCAGCGAACGTCTGAGGTCGTTGCAGTTCTCGACATACGACTGGACAGCTGCAGGTGCAGCGAGCGCAGGAAGCTCGCGGGCTCGCGGATGATCGCGATGATCTGGGCCTGCGGCGCGATTGCGGCGATCTCGCCAGCGGCGCGGTGCGAAACGAGGTACATCGGCGACGCCTCGCCGGCGTGCTGGTCGGCGCCCGCCGGCTCGAACAGCGCGAGATATTCATCAAGTCCGCGGGGCAGCGGCGCTTTGCGCTGCTCACCCGAGAAATGGATGTCGGAGCCCATGAAACGCGGCTCCTTGAGGTCCGGCATGAAGAGCTGAGGATGGGCGCGCAGCATCTGGTGAAGTGCCGTGGTGCCGCACTTGGGATGCCCGACGAGGAAGAAATCCGGCAGCCGGCGAGCCTGGTCGTCGAACGCCGGCCGCCACTGATCGCCAGCGTCGCTCTGCGCAGGCGCGTCCTCGGTCCCCGTCTGCCGGGCGTTCGGCTCCATAGCCAAAATCTAACGCGTGTGCGAAGCGGCGCGGGCGGGTGTTGCCGCCGTGAGCGCCGTCAGCTGGCGGACAGCAGCCAGTTCACGGTCACCGCGTCGGCCACGAAGCGCGCGCGCGCGACCGGCCCGTCGCCGTCGAGCGTGAAAACCCGGTAGCCGAGGTCCGCGACAATGTCGAAGACGTCGCCCGAGCTCGCGTCGTAGAGGAGCGAGCTCTCCTCGACGTGCTCAAGGATGATGCGCGGCCGGGTCGCGCCGATCACGCCGCGGGCGCCTTCCAGCACCGCGAGCTCTGCGCCCTCCACGTCGATCTTGATCACGGCCGGCTCGAGGTCCGGGATCTGTTCGTCGAGCGTGGAGACCTGGACGTCGATGTAGGTCGGGCGACCGCGCTCGTCGCTGATCGACGGCTGCCTGCGCAGGCCGCTCCAGCCGTCGAGGTTCGTGAAGTGGCAGAAGCGGGCGCTTTCCGGCCGCGCGCCGATCGCGAGCTCGCGGCATTCGACGGCCGGGAAGGCGCGTCGCACCGCGGCGGCCAGTTCGGGGATCGGCTCGAAGGCAACGTGCCGGCCTTTTGGCGCGACGCGAACGGCGTCACGAAGCACCTGACCGCGGTTCGCGCCGACGTCTACGTAGCTGGAGCTCGGGCCGAGCAGCGAAGCAAGCACGACCGACATGCCCTGCGCCTCGTGCTGTGCCTGGCGCGCCTGCTCGCTGACCAGCGCGAGCAGTTCGGGCCGGCCGATGCGGCGCGAGATGCCCCCCACGACGCGGTTCAGCATGCGGCGCACCGCTGTGGCTCGTGGATCACTTGTTCTCTCCTGGTGCGTCCTCGGCGCGCCTGCCGGGGTCGGCCGCGGACTCTAACAGCGGCGCGGGAGGCCGCTCGCTGCCTAGGAGCTCGCCGCGGTAGGCGGCGTCGATCGCTTCGCGCAGCGCCGAAAGGTCGCCCGTCGGCACGACGGCGCCGTTGACGCCGGGTTCGATCAGCTCGCGCATCCCGGTGTCGGCGCTGACCACGGCGGGTACGCCGCAGGCCAGTGCCTCGGCGGGCGAGTAAGCGAAGCCGTCCTCGTACGTCGCGTGGACGCATAGCTTGGCGGCGCGCAGCACCGGCAGCGGGTCGCCCGGGCCGGCGGAGATCCGTTCGTCGGCGGCGAGCGTCGCGTCGAGCCAGCGGCGCATGGGGCGGCTTTTCGGGGCGCCGACGAGCTTCAGGCGAAGGTCGTCGTGGTGCAGTGCGCGGAAGGCGTCGACGACCAGGGGAACGCCCTTGGCGACGGTCAGGGCGCCCACGTAAACGATGTCGAACGTGTCGCCGTCCCCAGCGCCTCCCGGCGAGAAGCGCGGGTCGGGCGTCAGGGGGAAGACGCGAAGCTTCGCCGGCTCAAAGCCGCGGTCGGTGAACGACTCGTAGGTGTACTGCGACGCCGGATAGATGAAGTCGGCGATTTCGTATTCGTCGAGCAGTCGCGGCGGCACGTCAACGGCGAACGATTCCTCGATCGGGTAGGCGCGCAGCGCGGCGGCGTGCCGTTCGGAGCGCAGCCCGGCGTGCGGGCTCGCCGCGACCAGGCCGCAGTGACGGTAACCGCTGTCGCGCGCGGCCGTGAGTTGCGCGAGCGCCTGGCGATTGAACGCCATCAGGCTCTCGGCCGCGGGTAGCCGCGCCGCGACGGCCGTGTCGAATCGCTCCGCGGTCGCGATCGACCTGGCGGCCGGGGTGCGCGCCGAGAAAAGACGCCACAGTCGCCCATCGCGCCGCTCCCCGACCGCTGTCTCGTCGATCGTCGTGCAGCTGCGGCCGGCACGGGCCGCGGCGTCGGCGATCTCCGCCAGGTGACGTCCAAGCCCGCCGCCGCCGAACGGTGCGTTGCAGGTGGCGACGAGGGTCTCGCCGGCGGGGATCGCGTCCTCCTGCGCTCGCATTGCGCGCGCACGGAAGCCCGGCGGCAAGAGGCCCTCGCGCGCGCCGGTCCCGGGTGCTGGCGTGTGCTCGCTCTCGCTCATCCGTTTACGGGTGCCGGCGGGCGGCGCCCGGCCAAACACCTTAGCCGCCGGGCCGCGCGGCTAGGCGGAGAAAGTCAGCTGCTCGCCATCCGGGCCTTCCACGTCGACCGTGCTTGCGCCGTTGCCGCCGAAGGGCGCGAGGGCGTCGGGCGAGTCGAAGGAGAACGTCACTTGGCGCAGCCCGGGGGAGTCGTCCGCGGCGCGTGGCCCGCCGAGGCTCTCCCAGGAGTTCAGGCCGAGGTGGTGGTGGTAGCCGCCGGCCGACACAAACGCTGCTCCTGGCAGCGCGGCCTGCTCCTCGAAGCCCAGGAGGTCGCGGTAGAAGGCGAGTGAGCGATCGACGTCGGAGACCTTCAGGTGGACATGGCCGACGACAGTCTCCGGATCGATCCGCGGGTCGGGCTCGCCATCGTAGGCCGCGAGCAGCGCGGGCATGTCGAGCGGCGCCGTGAACATCGCGATCGAACCGTCCGGCGTACGCGGCCACTCGCCGCGCGGACGGTCGACGTAGAGCTCGATGCCCAGGCCGTCGGGGTCGGAGAGGTAGAGGGCCTCCGAGACGCCGTGATCCGACGCTCCGTCCAGGCGCCACCCCTGCTGCACGAGGCGCCGCAGCGACTGCGCCAGCGCCCCGCGGTCGGGGTGAAGCCAGGCCACGTGGTAGAGGCCGCTCGCGCCGCGCTGGGCGGGCTGCGGCTGGGGGATGGCGACGAGCTCGAGCGCGCCGTCCGGTCCGAGCAGCACGCGGTCATCGCCGCGCTCCACGGGCTCCATGCCGAGCACACGCCCGTAGAAGTCGCGCGAGCGGTCGAGGTCCGATACCGCGAGCGTCACACCGTTGATCTTGAGCGAGGGGTCGATCATCTTCCGCGCCGATAAGCTCCGCGACGATGCAATACCGCAAACTCGGCTCGAGTGTCCTCGAGGTCTCGGAGATCAGCCTCGGCTCGTGGCTGACTTACTCCGGCGGCGTGGCGCGCGAGCAGGCTGCGGCGTGCGTGAACGCGGCCTTCGAAGCAGGGCATCAACTTCATCGACACGGCGAACGTCTATGGCCGCGGTGCGGCCGAGACGCTGCTCGGCGAGGTCCTCGCCGATCGCCCGCGCGACACGTACGTGCTCGCCACGAAGGTCTACTTCCCGATGACCGACACCGACCGGGGTCTCTCCGCGGCGCAGATCCACAAGCAGATCGACGCCTCGCTGGAGCGCCTTCGCACCGACTACGTCGACCTCTACCAGTGCCACCGCTTCGACAGCGACACGCCGCTGGAGGAGACGATGGCGGCGCTCGGCGAGGTCGTCGCGCGCCGGCAAGGCCCGCTACATCGGCTTCAGCGAGTGGCCGGTCGAGGAGGTCGAACGGTCGCTGCGCATCGCGGGCGCGCCGCGAATGGGTCTCGAGCCAGCCGCAGTATTCGATGCTGTGGCGCCAGCCCGAGGCGGACCTGATCGCCGCTGTGCGCCGCAGACGGCATCTCGCAGATCGTCTGGTCGCCGCTCGCGCAGGGCGTGCTGACCGGCAAGTACTCGCCCGGGAAACCCGCCGCCCGCCGACTCCCGCGCCGCGAGCGAGGCGATGAACAACTTCATCGTCCGAGCTGACCACGGAGCGCGGTGCTGGAAGCGGTGCAGCGCCTGCGTGCCGATCGCCGCCCAGGCGGGGATGACGATGGCCCAGATGGCGCTCGCATGGGTGCTGCGCGAGCCGAACGTCGCGTCGGCGATCATCGGCGCGCAGCCGGCCCGAACAGGTCCGCGCAGAACGCCGCAGCCTCCGGCAAGGTCCTCGATGAGGACCTGCTGGAGGCCATTGACGCTGCTCTCAGCGGCGTCGCCGTGCACTGACGGCGAGCGCCTCACGTCAGTCCTGTTTCTGCGCGGAGACCTCGACGAAGATCTTCACCTGGTCGCCCACGACCTTGTTGCCGGAGCCGAGTGCGGCGTCGAATTTGATGTCGAAGTCGGCGCGGCTGATCTTCGTTGTGGCGGAGATGCCGACGCGTTCCTTGCCTTCCATGTCAGAGGGCTCGTGGCCTTCGAGCTCCGCTTGGAGCGTGATCGGGCGGGTCACGCCGTGGATCGTGAGGTCGCCCGTGATCTCGAACTCGCCGTCGGAGACGGGCGAGATCGACGTCGAGGTGAACGTGATCTGCGGGTACTTGTCGACCTCGAAGAAGTCGGCCGAACGCAGGTGGTCGTCGCGCTGGCTCTGCCCGGTGTCGACGCTGGCCGTGTCGACGGTTCCCGACGCGGTCGCGCCGGAGTCGCTCACGACGAGCTTGCCCTCGAACGTCCCGAACTCACCGCGGACGTTCGCGATGCCGAGGTGTTTGACCTGAAAGCCGATCGACGAGTGGACCGGGTCCACGACCCACGTCCCCTGGGGGATCGATCCCGTTGCGACGGCCTGGCTGGATGTCTCTGCCATCTGGGGTGCTCCTTCTCGATTTGAGGATCCGCTCTAGCGGCTCAGGAGCAACACTACCACAGTTGCTTGCGCACGCAAGTAATTATCGGAGACCGACGACGAGGGCCTGAAAGCTCCACGCCACGGGCCCTTCGGTGTCGTGGACGACGCTCGACGAGAGCGCCGTGCCGTCGGCCACGACGTGGGTACCGGCGGCGAGACCGATCCAGTCGCCGCGCGGCTCGCGCATGAAGTGAAGAGCGAGGTCGGCGTTGATGAAGACGTAGTCCGAGAACGGGAGGGGCGCCGCGACGCCGTTCGCGAAGTCGGCCGTCGCCGCCGCCCGCGCGAGCGGCGAAAGCGGCCGGCCGGGCAGCAGCTCCCGGCGCGGGCGCATCCAGACGCGCGCCGAGCCCCGCGTGTCGGGGTCGTCGAGCCAGCTCATCTCCATCGCTGCGGGGAAGGACGCTGACTCGTCGCCGCTCTCGCCGTCGAGCGCGAACTCGATGAGCTCGCCGTCATCCGGCCCTTGGAGCGAGGCGGGCGGTGGGGCCTCGACGGCGGGCAGCCCCGGCGGTACAGGTGAAAGGAAGAGGCCGTCGGCGCGGCACACGGTCTCGCCGTCGCAGGCGAGCGTGGCGGAGAGCTCGACCACGCGACGCCCGGGGCGTGGCGACGTCCAGCTCGAGCGTCAGCGGCCGCATCGGTACCGGGCGCACGAGGTCGAACGGTGAGACGCGCGCACCTGAGCCCCGCGGTCGCCGGCGAGCGCTCGAAAGCGTCGCTGATCAGCGCCCCGCAGGCCCCGCCGTGCAGCGCGCGCGGGTCCCACGGGCCGCGCGGTGTATCGCCCCGGCACGAACTCGCCGTCGCGCTCGCTGAAGAGCGGCTCGCTCACGTCGCGAGCGTCGAGACGTAGTCGGCGAAGCGGCCCGGGTCGCGCAGCGGCGCGCCGTGGCCGAAGAGCGCAAGCTCCGGCCGCAGGTCCGCGAGGCGCCGAGCCGCGTCGCGGTTGAGCGGCGGATCGGGCGTGAACGGCGCGGGCGGCTCGTGCAGGCCCGGCATGCCGGTTCGAAGGTCGATGTTCGTGAGCACATCGCCGAGGATCAGCGTGCGGTCGCTTGAGCGGAAGAACGCGACGTGGCCGGCGCTGTGGCCCGGCGTGTCGAGCACCTCGAAGTCCGCGACCGTGTCGCCCTCGGCGAGCGTGCGCTCGACGGGATGGGCAGGGCCGGCGAGCCGCTCCTGGACGGCGCGCATCGCCGCCGAGCCGAGTCCCTCGGTGATCAGACGCGGGTCTTCGACCGCCGGGGCGTCCCGCGCGCCGCACGACAGACCCACGCCGAGGCGGTGCAGATCGCGTGGCTCGAGCCCTGATGGTCGGGGTGCGCGTGCGTCAGCGCGTGCCCCGAAAGTCGCCGCCGGCCGAGCTCGCGCACGATCCGCCGCCGCGACATCCGTGTGCCCGCGTCGATCAGGACGTCGCCGATCAGGTAGATGTTGATCGCGTGCGGCGGGAAGCCGCCGAGCTGGTGGACGTCCTGCGCCACTTCCCTCATGCCCGGCGCTGCTCCCAGGTGAAGCCGCGGATCGCGAAGTAGACGCCGAAGATCGCCCACAGGACGAGCACCGCCAGCGAGTCCAGATTCGAGGAGCCGGATACGCCCGTCGACATCGCCCCGTACAGCCCGTGGATCAGCGGGTAGAGCGGCAGCGCCTCGGCGATCGTGCGCAGGAAGCCCGGCGCGCTCGCGGAGTCAAAGACGTAGAAGGAGATGAAGACGAGCGGCAGGAAGACCGCATTGACGTAGGCGGCGGTGGACTCGAAGTTCGGGATGACGTGCGCGAAGGCGACGCCGAGCGCGGCGAAGCAGACAACGCCGACGGCCACGAAGACGACGAGCGAGGCCGGCTCGGGCGGCCAGCCGATGCCGAAGATGACCTTGCCGACGAGCACCACGATCACGATCTGCAACGCGGTGTTCGTGATCGCGTTCGCCGCGACGCCGCCGAAGTAGGAGAGCGTCGGCAGCGGCGAGCCGTGGATCCGCTTGAGGATCCCGCGCTCGCGCAGGAAGACGATGTTGTAGGCGAGTGCGGTGAACGTCGTGGACATCACGCTCATCCCGGCGATCGCCGGCACGAGCTTGTCGAGCTGCGCGTGGTTGGAGGCGAGAATCGCGCCGCCCGCCGCGAGGAACAGCGAGCGGCAACACGAAGTTGAAGAACGCCGCGCTCGGGTTGCGCCAGAAGAGCCGGCGCTCGAGCCGGTACTGGCGCCAGGCGAGGGTCAGCGTGTCACTCATCGGCGGTCAGCTCCAGGTACACGTCCTCGAGCGTCGGGCGGCCGACCGAGAGCTCCGTCAGGGGCTCGCCGCGCTCCAGCGCGTCGCCCGGTGAGCTCGTGCAGCAGCGTCCGTCGGATCGTCGGTCTCGCGCTCGACCAGCTCGCCGCTCGCGTCGCGGTAGGAGACCGTGTAGTGCGCGGCGCCGACGCCGAGCTCGCGCGGCGGGCCGACCGCAAGCACGCGCCCGTCCTTGACGATCGCGACGCGGTCGCGCGAGGGCCTGTGCCTCCTCGAGGTAGTGGGTGGTGAGCAGGATCGTCTTGCCGAGCTCGCGCAGCGAGCGGATCGTCTCCCAGGCGGCGCGCCGCGCCTCGGGGTCGAAGCCGGTGGTCGGCTCGTCGAGGAAGATCAGCTCCGGGTCGCCGATCAGCGCGAGCGCGAAGTCGAGCCGGCGCAGCTGGCCGCCGGAGAGCTTGCGGCTGCGCACGTCGGCCTTCTCCTGAGGCCCGACGAGCTCGAGCACCTCGTCGAGTCGCGCGGGTGCGGGTACATGCCGCGCCCAGTGCTCGAGCGCCTCGCGCGGCGTGATGTGGCTGTAGATCGCCGCCGGCCTGCAGCACGATCCCGATGCGCCGGCGCAGCTCGAGCGGCCGCGCGGCGGGGTCGAAGCCGAGCACCGAGACCTCGCCGCGCGTGCGCGCGCGGTAGCCCTCGAGGATCTCGACGGTCGTCGTCTTGCCCGCGCCGTTGGGCCCGAGCAGGCCGAAGACCTCGCCGCGCGTGCACCGTGATGTCGATCCCGCGCACGGCCTCGTACTCGCCGTAGCGCTTGTGCAGGTCGCGGACCTCGATCGCCGTCGCTGTCGTCGCCATCGGCGGCGATGATCGCACGGGCCCTGTCGCGGCTACCAGTGCACGCCGCGCGTGAGCGTCGCCATCGCGATCTGCTCGAACGAGACGTGCTCCTCGCTGGCGCATGCTGGCCCTTCGCGAGGCGGCCGAGTCGGGGAACACCCGGTAGGCGAGGTGCAGCAGGCGGTCGACCATCGCTCGGCGCTCAGCGAGTAGGCGACCTCGCCGAACTTGCCGATCCGCGTGCCGATCTCCTTGGGCCGGCTGCGCATCGCCTCGCAGATCATGTCCGCGGCCTCGTCGGGGCTGATCGCCGGGAACGCGTCGTACATCTTCGTCGGCGCGATCATCGGTGTGCGCACCAGCGGCATGTGGATCGTCGTGAACGTCACGCCGTCGCCGATCACCTCCGAGGCGACGACGCGCGTGAACGCGTCGAGCGCCGCCTTCGAGGCGACGTAGGCCGAGAAGCGCGGCGGGTTCGTCTGGACGCCGATCGAGGAGACGTTGACGATGTGGCCCGAAGCCGCGCTCGCGCATGTGCGGCAGCAGCGCCGATGATCAGCTTCACCGCGCCGAAGTAGTTCAGCTGGATCGTGCGTTCGAAGTCGTGGAAGCGGTCGTAGCTGAGCGCGATCGAGCGGCGGATCGAGCGCCCGGCGTTGTTGACGAGCATGTCGACGTGGCGGTGGTCGGCGAGCACCCGCTCGATCAGGCTTTCGATCGACTCGATGTCCGACAGGTCGGCCGCGTAGACGTAGGCGGTGCCGCCGCCCGCGATGATCTCGGCGCGGGCCTCCTCGAGCTTGTCGACGCCGCGCGCGACGAGCAGCGGGACGCCACCGGCGGCGGCGACCTTCAGCGCGGTGGCGCGGCCGATGCCCGAAGAGGCGCCGGTGATCAGCACCGTGCGGCCGGACATCGCCTGCTTGAGCGTGCGCCCGCGGCGAAGGTCGGGCTCCAGCTCGCGCTCCCAGTAATCCCAGAGGCGCGCGGCGTACTCGCTACAGCGCGGGCGGCTGCTCGAACGGCGAGCCCGCGAGCGCCTCGGCCGGTCTCGCTCGGTCGCGAACGCGGCACGAGCTCCATGTGCGCGAGCACCTCGCGCGGGATGCCGAGGTCGCGCAGCGCGAGTCCGCTCAGCCTGGCGCCATGGCGGCAGCGCGAGCGCGAGCTTCAGCGGCCACTTCGGCAGCGGGTCGAGCAAGCGTTTGTCGACGCGAACGCGAAGCGCGGCGCGTGCGCGGCCTCGGCGAGCTCGTTGAGCAGCTCGTCGACGCGCTGCGGACGCGGGTCGGTGAGATGGAAGGCGCGCCCGTCGAGGTCCGGCTCGTGCGCGATGTGCTCGAGTGCGCCCGCGACCCAGTCGACCGGCACGACGTTCGTGTAGCCGAGGTCGAGCCCGACGAGCGGCACCCACTCGGGGAGCAGCTGGCGCAGGCGCTGGATCGCGCGGAAGAAGTAGTAGGGGCCGTCGACCTTGTCCATCTCGCCGGTCCGCGAGTCGCCGACGACGATCGCCCGGGCGGTAGACGCGCCACGGCACGTACGGCTGGTCGCGCACGACCGCTCGGACTCGAACTTCGTCTGGTGGTAGGGCGAGGGCAGCCGCTGGCCCTCGTCGAACATCTCCTCGCTGAAACGCCCCTGGTACTCGCCCGCGACGGCGATCGACGAGACGTGGTGCAGCGTGCCGGCGCTCCAGCGCGCGCGCGAGTTCGACCGCGTGCGTCGTGCCGCCGACGTTGACCGCGGTGTTGCGCTCCGCGGGCGCGGTCATGTCGTAGACCGCGGCGAGATGGAAGAAGTGCTCGATGTTGCCGTGCAGCTCGCCGATCGTGCTCGCGCTCACGCCGAGCAGCGGGCGGCGCAGGTCGCCGATCACCGGCTCGACGCGCTCGGCCGACGTCGGCACCGGCGCCAGGCTCCAGCGCCCGACCAGCTCGTCGAGCCGCGCGCAGCGAGTCCTCGCGGACGAGGACGTAGACCGTGCCCTCGCGCTGCGCAGCAGGCGCTCGACCAGGCGGCTGCCGATGAAGCCCGTCCCACCGGTGACGAAGTACGCCATCGCCCGCGGAGGGTACTCGAATCGCCGCTGCGCCCGTTGCTCAGACGCCGGCGCCGGCGCCGCCGCGTCCCTCGCCGGCGGCGAAGCGCAGGGCGCCCTGCGCGCCTTCCTCGAAGACGTCCGGCCCGGCGCTGGCCTCGAGCGCGAGCGCCTCGGCCAGCGGAAGCCCGAAACCCTCGATCGCGGCGCGGCGATCCGCGAGCATCGTGCGCTGCGGGAACGCCGCGAGCGCCTGCGCGATCGCGACGGCGCGCTCGACGTGCGCGCCGCCCTCGACAACCTCCGTCAAGAGCCCCATGCTGAGGGCTTCCGCGGCGTCGATAGCCGGCCGGTGAGGATCAGGTCGAGCGCCCGTCCGAGCCCCACGATGCGGGGCAGCCGCTGCGTTCCGCCGTCGATCAGCGGTACTCCCCAGCGGCGCTCGGGGCAGCCGAACATCGAGTTTGCCGTCGCGACGCGCAGATCGCACCACAGAGCGAGCTCCAGGCCGCCGGCCAGGCACCAGCCGGAGATCGCGGCGATCGTCGGCTTGCTCGGCGTCAGGCGAGTGAAGCCCATCGGCCCCTCGGTGCTCATCAGGCGGCCCTCGAACGTGGCCGTCTCCTTGAGATCGGCGCCGGCGCAGAACGCGGCGTCGCCGGCGCCCGTCAGCACCAGCACGCGGGCGTCCTCTTCGCTCTCAAACCGCACCAGCGCCTCGTGCAGGAGCTCCGCCGTGGGGCCGTTCACGGCGTTGCGGCGCTCGGGCGATCGATCGTCACGAGCGCCGCGGCTCCGCGGCGCTCGTAGAGGACCGCCGAGTCCGCCGGCCACGCCGGCTGCTACCAGCCGCCGCGCCAGCGCGCGTCGTTGCGGATGGCCTTCTCGCCGGCCATCCGAGCTTCCTTGCGCTTTTCGAGCCGCGCCTGGATGAAACTCGCCACGAACACGAAGGCCACGAAGAAGAGGATCAGGCAGAACATGATCGTCACGATCATCTTGTCGTTCGTGGCGCCGGCCAGGCCGCGTCCGTCGTTTTCGGCCGCCGCCACGGGGGCCATGACCAGCGTCGCGACGAGCGACACGGCCAGCGTTGCGCCTGCGAGCTTGGCTCTCATGCGGGGCATCGTAACGGAGGCCGGGGCGCAGCCGCACCGCGCACCTACGATGGCGGCCGTGGCTCTGCTCACTGCCTCATCGCTCGTTAAGGAAATCGCCGGCCGCCCGCTCATCAGCGGCGTATCGCTGAAGCTCGAGCGGCGCGAACGGCTGACCGTCGCCGGCCGCAACGGCGCCGGCAAGACGACCCTGCTGAGAATGCTCGCGGGAGAGACAACGATCGACGGCGGCGAGCTCTCCGTGGCCAAGGGCACGCGCGTCACGCTCCACGACCAAAGGCCGCCGCGCGAGCGCTCCCTGGCACTGGCCGACTATGTGCTCTCCGGCTGCAGCGAGGAGCTCGCGATCGAGTCGGACCTCGCGCGCCTGGAGGCGAAGATGGCGGCGGGGGAGAGCGACGAGGCGCTGCTCGCTCGCTACGCCCGCGCGCAGGCGCGCCTGGAGGCTCGCGGCGGCTACCTGTGGCGGGGGCGCGCGAAGGCCATGGCGACCGGGCTCGGGTTCGCGGAGGCCGACATGGCGCGCGAGCTCGCGACGTTCTCCGGCGGCGAGCTGACGCGCGCGTCGCTAGCCCGCGCACTGGCCGCGCGGGCCGACGTGCTGCTGCTCGACGAGCCAACGAACCATCTCGACATCGAGTCACTGGAGTGGCTTGAGCAGACCCTCGTCGATCTCGATGCCGCCGTCGTTCTCGTCGCGCACGACCGCTGGTTCCTGGAGTCCGTGGGGACCGCCGTGTTGGAGCTGGAAGCGGGCCGCTCGCGTTACTTCGCCGGCAGTTGGCACGCCTGGCGGCGTGAACGCGCCGCGCGCGAGCTCGCGCTGGGACGCGCGATCGAGGCCCAGCAGGCGGAGATCGCGCGCATGGAGCGCTTCATCGAGCGCTTCCGCTACAAGGCCAGCAAGGCGCGCCAGGCGCAGTCGAGGGTCAAGCGCCTGGAGAAGATGGACCGGCTCGAGCGCGACGCCAGCGACGGCGCCGCGCTCTCGTTCAAGTTCGCGCGGCCGGAGCGTTCGGGCCGCGTCATCTTCGAGCTGCAAGACGGGCAGGTGACGGTGGGTGAACCGCCGAAGTGCTTCTCGAGCACGCCGAACTGTGGCTCGAACGGGGCGAGCACGTATCGCTCGTCGGCGCCAACGGAAGCGGCAAGACGACTCTGATCGACGTCCTCGTCGGCCGCGGCGAGCTGGCCGCCGGGAGCCTCTCACGCGGCCACAACGTGAAGCTCGGCTATCTCTCGCAACACGCCGAGGAGATCCTTGCCGGCGCGCCGCCGACGCGTTCGGTGCTCGAGGCGACACAGCACGCGACGGGCCTCGCGCCCAACCGCGCGCGCTCGCTGCTCGCTCGTTTCCTGTTCTCCGGCGAGGAGGTCGACAAACCGCTCGCCGGGCTCTCGGGCGGCGAGCTGCGGCGGCTCTCGCTCGCCGTGCTCGTCAACTCCAAGGCCAACGTCCTGATCCTGGACGAGCCGACGAACCACCTTGACCTGGAGAGCCGCGAGGCGCTCGAGGACGCCCTGCTCTCCTTCTCCGGCGCGATCCTCCTCGTCTCGCACGACCGCGCGCTACTCGACGCCGTCGGGAGCCGCACGGTCGGAGTTCTCGACGGCACTCTGCGCAGCTTCAGCGGCGGCTGGTCGGACTACGTGAGCGCCCGTGAGGAGCTCGCCGCCAACCCCGCGCCGCAGCGCCGGGAGCCGCGCTCGCCGGCGCCCGCCCCGGCCGGGCCGAAGCGCGAGCGGGCGCGGCGCGACGGCCCCTCCAAGAACCGGCTCGTCGCGCAGGAGAACGCGACGCTGGAGGTCGAGCAGGCCGAGCTCGCGCTGGCGGCGCTGGAAGAGGAGCTCACGCAGCCGCAGGCCTGGGCGACGACCTACGAGGCCGCGAAGTCCGAGGCCCGTCACACCGCGGCACGGCGCGCCGTCGAGGACGCCTACGCGAGGCTCGAAGCGCTCATGCAGTGACCACCTAGAATCGGCGCGTGGCCCGATTCGCCGCATTTCGCAACGCCGGCATCGTGATCCTGATCGCCGCGGCGATCTATGCGCTGCCGGGTGGCGGGCGTCTGGAATCGACGATCGGCGCAGTGCTCGGCGTGGCGCTCGGCACCGCCATCGCGCTGCTCGCAGTTCGCGGCTACCGCGAATACAAAGACCAGATCTATCTGCTCGGAGACGGTCACCGCGCTCTCTTCTACGGCTCGATCGCGCTCGCCGTCTTCCTGTACGTGGGCTACCACACGATGTGGCAGACGGGAGCCGGCCAACTGCTCTGGATCGTTCTCGCCCTGGCCGCCGTATGGGGTCTTGTCGAGGTCTACCGCCGCTACCGCGCCTATTGAGCGCGCCGTCCGCTCGGGTGGCTGACGAGAAAGGCGAGGCGAGCGCCGAGGGCGAGTCAAACCTCGCCGCGCAGCGCCGTGCCCTCCCCGACCAACCGGGGGTCTACCTCTTCCGCGACGGCGCCGGGACCGTCATCTATGTCGGCAAGGCAAAGTCCGTGAGGAAGCGGGTCGCGTCGCACTTCGCGCCGTCGCGCCCCCAGGACACGCAGGGCCACGCCGAGATGATCGACCTCGTCGAGCACATCGAGTGCGTCGTGGTGGCGAGCGAGGCCGAGGCGCTGCTCGCCGAGCAGGCCTTCATCAAGCAGTACCGGCCGCGTTTCAACATCCGCCTGCGCGACGACAAGTCCTACCCGTTCATCGCGATCTCGCTCGACGAGGACTTCCCCCGCGTCTATTTCACGCGCGAGCGTCACCGGCCGGGGCGCCTGTACTTCGGGCCCTACTCCAACGCCAAGCGGGTGCGCGGAACGCTCGAGGTGCTCGCGAAGGTCTTCATGACGCGCTCCTGCACGGGCGCCGAGCCGGGCCGGCGCAGCGGCAGCCCGTGCCTGGATTACTACATCAAGCGCTGTGGGGCGCCGTGCGTCGGCAAGGTCTCGCGCGAGGAGTACCGCGAGGCCGTGGACGGCGTGATCGACTTCCTGTCGGGCCGCTTCAGCGCCATCGAGAGCGACATCGAGCAGCGCATGCGCGCCGCCGCCGAGGCGCAGGAGTTCGAGCAGGCGACGGTCGAGCGCAACCGGCTGCAGGCCGTGCGTTCGCTGCTGGAGCGCCGCCGCGTCGCCGGCGACGACGTGTCGAGCTACGACGCGATCGCCGTCGCCGTCGAGGCGCGCGACGCCAGCGCGCAGGTGTTGCAGGTACGCGACGGCATGCTCTCCGACCGCCAGGCCTTCTACCTGTCGAACGAGACGGGGCGCGACATCGCGGAGGTCGCCGAGGAGTTCATGCTGCAGTACTACGGGGCGCACAGTGCGATACCGGCGCTGCTCGTCGTGCAAAGCGGGCGTCGGCGAGGGCGGCGCGCTGGCCGAGGCCCTCGCCGCTCGCCGCGACGGCCCGGTCGAGCTGCGCGCCGCCGAGCGCGGCGAGAAGCGGCGCATCCTGATGCTCGCCGAGCGCAACGCCGCGCTCGCGCTGGGCCAGGAGCGCCTACGCACCGAGCGCCGACGCCAGGCCCGTGCGGAGGCGCTGGAAGGCCTGCAGGACGCGCTCGCGCTCGAGGCGCCGCCGATCCGCATCGAGTGCTTCGACATCTCCAATCTCGGCGGCACACACACCGTCGCCTCGATGGTCGTCTTCGAGGGCGGCGTCGCCAAGCGCTCGGACTACAGGCGCTTCAAGATCCGCTCGCTCGACGGCACGCCCGACGACTTCGCGGCGATGGCCGAGGTACTCGGCCGCCGCTTCGCCGCGTGGGAGCACCAGCAGGACGTATCGCCGCACGACCGCGACTTCGACGCGAGCTTCGCGGCGCTTCCGAACCTCATCGTGATCGACGGCGGCAAGGGGCAGCTCGCGGCGGGGCTCGGGCCGCTCGAGGGGTTCCGTGAGCGCGGCGTCGCCGTCGATCTCGCTCGCCAAGCGGATCGAGGAGGTCTTTCGTCCCGGCGTGCCCGAGCCGCTGATCCTCGACCACGCGACGGCGCGAGCTGCAGTTGCTGCAGCGCGTGCGCGACGAGGCGCACCGCTTCGCGATCACGCACCACCGCGCGCGGCGCGACAGCGCGATGACGGGATCCCTGCTCGACGCGCTGCCGGGCGTCGGGCCGGCGCGCAAGCGGGCGCTACTCACCTACTTCGGCTCGCCGGAGGCGATGGTCGCCGCGAGCAGCGAGGAGCTTCAGTCGGTGCCCGGAGTGCCGGCGAAGGTGGGCCGCGAACTGTACGCGCACCTGCACCGCGCCGGATAGCCACAGGGATTTCACGGCGCGTCGGATCCCATCGCCACAATGGGTGGTGCAATGGCCGCAGCTGAGAGCCAGTCGGCGCCCCAGGATCCGCCCCGCGATGCGGAGGGGACGGGGCTCGAGGATCTCGTGGTCATCACCGGCTTCTCCGGCGCCGGCAAGTCGACGGCGATGAACGTCTTCGAGGACGCGGGTTACTTCTGCGTCGACAACCTGCCGCCAGAGATGATCCGCTCGCTGGTCGAACTCTTCGTGCACGGCGGATCGAAGGTGCGCCGCGCCGCGATCGTCTCGGACGTCCGCGGCGGCGTCTACTTCGAAGGCCTGCGCGAGGTCGTTCGCGACCTCGACGTGCTCACCGTCGCGCACCGCGTGCTCTTCCTGGAAGCAAGCGAACAGGCTCTGGTCACGCGCTTCAAGGAGACGCGGCGGCGCCACCCGCTCGCGCCCGAGGGAAACGTCGGCGCTGGCATCGCCGCCGAGCGTGCGCTGCTGGAACCGCTGCGCGACATCGCGGACCTCGTGATCGACACGACCGGCATGCCGGCCTCGCTGCTGCGCGAACGGATCGCCGACGAACTGCTGCCGCACAGCCGCGGGGCGCGCCTGGGCCTGACGTTCATGAGCTTCGGCTTCAAGCACGGCCCGCCACGCGAGGAGGACCTCGCCTTCGACGTGCGCTTCCTGGCGAACCCGCACTACGTGCCGGAGCTGCGTGACCTCACCGGCCTCGACGACGAGGTCGTGGCGTACATCGCCGACGACGGCCGCCTTGAGGAGTTCTACGGGCACCTGCACGGCCTGCTCGACTTCCTGATCCCGCAGTACGTCGCGGAGGGCAAGTCGCACTTGATCATCGCCGTCGGCTGCACCGGCGGGCGGCACCGCTCGGTCGCCGTCGCCGAGGAGCTGGCAGAGCGCTACGTGAACCGCGACGACGTCGATGTCGCCGTCCACCACCGCGACATCACCAAGGGGCTCGGGCCGGACTGAGCGCGCCCGCCCCACGCGGGCCGCTGATAGCCTCCGGGCGGGCCCGGCGAAGCGAGCCGCACGGCGCCGGATCAGGGTCACGAGCTCGCAGGAGGACTGGATGCCCACACGGGTTGCGATCAACGGCTTCGGCCGCATCGGGCGGAACGTTTTGCGTTCTGCGAAGGCGCGAAACCTCGGCTCCGAGATCGAATGGGTCGCGGTCAACGACCTCACGGACGCCACGATGCTCGCGCACCTCCTGCGCTACGACTCGAACCTCGGACCCTACGAAGGGACCGTCGAGGTCGCCGGCGACTCGATAGTCGTCGACGGCAAGCCAATACAGGTCTTCGCCGAGTCGGACCCGTCGGCGCTGCCGTGGGGCGATCTCGACGTCGACGTGGTGATCGAGTCGACCGGTCGTTTCACAGCCCGCGATGACGCCGCTGTCCACCTGCGCAACGGCGCGAAGAAGGTCGTGATCTCCACCTCGACAGACGACCCCGACGTGACCGTCGTGCTCGGCGTGAACTTCGACGAGGTCTACGACCCGGCAAAGCACGACGTGATCTCCAACGCCTCGTGCACGACGAACTGCCTGGCGCCCGTGGCGAAGGTCGTCAACGACACGGTCGGCATCGAGCACGGCCTGATGACGACGATCCACGCCTACACCTCCGACCAGCGCCTCCAGGATCTGCCGCACAAGGATCCGCGGCGCGCGCGCGCCGCGGCGATCAACCTGATCCCAGCCTCAACGGGCGCCGCGAAAGCGATCGGCATGGTGATCCCCGAGCTGCAGGGCAAGCTCAACGGCATGGCCGTCCGCGCACCGGTGCCCGTCGGCTCGGTCGTCGACCTGACCGTCGAGTGCGCTCGCGCGACCACCGTCGAGGAGGTCAACGCCGCGCTGCGCGCAGCCGCCGAGAGCGGGCCGATGGCCGGGATCCTCGCCTACACCGAAGACCCGATCGTCTCCACGGACATCATCTCCAACCCGCACTCGTCGATCGTGGACTCCAAACTCACGGCGGTGATCGACGGCACGATGCTCAAGGTCATCGCCTGGTACGACAACGAGTGGGGCTACTCGAACCGTCTCGTCGACCTCGTCCAGCGGGTGCTGTGAGGAGCATCGACGAACTCCCGGTCGAGGGCCGGCGAGTACTGGTCCGGGTCGACTTCAACGTTCCGCTGCAGCCGGGAGGCAAGGGCGGGGCGCAGGTCGAGGACGACACGCGAATCCTCGCGAGCCTCGAGACGATCAACGAGCTGCGCGCCGCCGGTGCGCGCGTGATCCTCGTCTCGCATCTCGGCCGCCCGAAGGGCAAACCCGACGCCGATCTGTCGCTCGCGCCGGTCGCCAAGGAGCTCTCACGGATCCTCGGCATCGAGGTGCGTCTGGCTCCCGACGTCGCCGGTCCCGGCGCCCAGAAGATGGCCGAGGAGCTTAAGGACGGCGACGTCATGCTGCTCGAGAACGTGCGCTTCGATCCCGGGGAGGAAGCCAACGATCCGCAATTCGCCGCCGCGCTCGCCGCGCTCGCGGACTTCTACGTGAACGACGCGTTCGGCACCGCCCATCGCGCGCACGCCTCGACGGCCGGCGTGGCGCGCCTCTTGCCGAGCGCCGCGGGCCGACTGCTGGAATGCGAAGTGCAGACCCTCAAGGGACTCGTGGAGGACCCGGCCCGCCCGCTCGTCGCGATCGTCGGCGGATCGAAGGTCCACGACAAGATCGCGGTGCTCGAGCGGTTCCTGAAGGCGGCGGACACGATCCTGATCGGCGGTGCGATGTGCTTCCCGTTCTTCGCCGCCCAGGGCCACAGCGTCGCCGAGTCGCTGTGTTCCGAAGAGGACACGACACACGCCGCGCAGCTTCTGGCACGGGCCGAGAGCGCCGACAGCGCGGCGCTCGAACTGCCGCAGGACCTCGTCGTCGCCGAGTGCCTCTCAGCCGATGCCACGGCGCTCGTCACGGACGGTGTCGACGTCCCGCCCGGGATGATGGGCCTGGACATAGGGCCCCGAACCGCCGAGCGCTACGCCCAGATCATCGCCGCCGCCGGGACGATCTTCTGGAACGGGCCGATGGGCGCCTTCGAGTTCGCGCCCTTCGAGGCCGGTACGCGCGCCGTGGCCGAAGCCGTCGCGGTGGCCCCCGGGCTGACCGTCGTCGGCGGCGGTGATTCGGCCGCAGCTCTCGCCCGTTTCGGCCTGCAGGACAGCGTCGACCACCTCTCCACGGGCGGCGGCGCGACGCTTAAGCTCGTCGAGGGTGTCGAGCTGCCGGGCGTGCAGGCACTCGAGAACTCTGCGGTGGGCGCGACATGAGCCGGCGCCCGCTGATCGCCGGCAACTGGAAGATGAACAAGACCGAGGCCCAGGCCGAGGAGTTCATCCAGAGCCTTTTGCCGCGCGTCACGACGCTCGATCGAGCCGACCTCGCGATCTGCGTCCCGTACACCGACCTGCGCGCGATGGTCGACAGCGCGCGCGGCTCGCGCGTCGAGGTCTTCGCACAGAACATGCACGAGAGCGACGCCGGAGCGTTCACCGGCGAGATCTCGCCGCCGATGCTCGTGGAGCTCGATGTGGCGGGCGTCGTGCTCGGACACTCCGAGCGCCGACAGTTCTTCGGCGAGAGCGACCGCGCGCTCGCGGCCAAGGTGCCCGCCGCGTTGGCAGCGGGCCTCGTGCCGATCCTCTGCGTCGGCGAGAGCGAGGCCGAGCGCGACGAGGGCGAGACCGAGCGGCGCCTGCGCCACCAGGTCCAGGAGGCGCTGGCCGACGTCGCGCCCGATCGCCTCGCGGACGTCGTCGTGGCCTACGAGCCGGTGTGGGCGATCGGCACGGGCCGCGTGGCTGAGCCCGCGCAGGCGCAGGACGCCGCGGCGTTCATCCGGGCCCTCGTCGGCGACCGCGACGCGCAAGCGGCAGAGCACGTACGGATCCTCTACGGCGGCTCGGTGCAGCCCGAGAACGCCGCCGAACTCCTGGCGCTCCACGATGTCGACGGCGCGCTGGTCGGCGGCGCGTCGCTGCAGGCCGACTCCTTCGCCGCGATCGCCGCCGCGGCGCCGTGACGCTGCCCGCCGGGCCCGACACGCTCCCCGCTGCGGCCGCATGCCTCATCGTGCTCGACGGCTGGGGGCTCGCCGACCCCGGGCCCGGCAATGCCGTCGCGCTCGCCTCGACGCCGGTCTTCGACGAGCTCTGGCAGGCCTACCCGCACACGACCCTGACCGCCAGCGGCCGAGCCGTCGGGCTGCCCGAGGGGCAGATGGGCAACAGCGAGGTCGGCCACCTCAACCTCGGTGCCGGCACGGTCGTCCGCCAGGACCTGATGCGAATCGACGACGCGATCGGCGACGGCTCGCTGGCGGCCGATGAGACGCTGCGCCGCGCGTTCCTCGGTGACTCCACGCCGCCGCGCCGCGTCCACCTGATCGGGCTGGTCTCCGACGGCGGCGTGCACTCCTCGCTCGAGCATCTGCTCGCGCTCGTCGCGATCGGACGCCAGCTCGAGGTCCCTGACCTCGTCGTGCATGCCTTCAGCGACGGCCGCGACACGCTTCCCCGCGCCGGCGCCGAGTACCTGGCCCGCGTGGATGAGACGCCCGGCGTGCGCGTGGGGTCGGTGGTCGGGCGCTACTACGCGATGGACCGCGACCGCCGCTGGGAGCGCATCCAGCGCGCCTACGACCTGATGGTCCACGGCCGCGCCGAGCACAGCGCCGCCAGTGGCGCGCAGGCCCTCCGCGACGCGTACGCCCGCGGCGAAGGCGACGAGTTCGTGGAGCCGACGCTCGTCGGCGACGAGGCCCGCATCGGCCCCGAGGACAGCGTGATCGCCTTCAACTTCCGGCCCGACCGGATGCGCGAGATCAGCCGCGCACTGGCCGAGCCGGGCTTCGGCGAGAACGACGAGGACCTGCCGGGCTGGAGCGGACGCGGCGGCGCCGCCCCCGTCGCTCACTACACGACGCTCACGCGCTACGAGGAGGACTTTGACTTTCCGGTCGTGTTCGACCCCGAGCGGCCCGCGACGACGCTCGGGCGCGTGCTCGCCGAAACCGGCGCGACACAGCTTCACGTCGCCGAGACCGAGAAGTACGCCCACGTCACGTACTTCTTCAACGGTGGCGACGAGGCGCCGCTGGAGGGCGAGGAGCGCGAGCTTGTGCCGTCGCCCCGTGACGTGGCGACGTACGACGAACGGCCGCAGATGAGCGCCGAAGCGGCGGCCGATGCGTTCGTCGCCGCGTGGAGCTCGCAGCGGCCGCATTTCGGGATCATCAACTTCGCGAACGCCGACATGGTCGGGCACAGCGGCGTGATCTCGGCCGCGGTGACGGCCGTGGAGACCGTCGACGGGTGCCTCGGGCGCGTCGTCGCGGCGGTCCACGCCACGGGCGGCGTGTGCGTCGTCACCGCCGATCACGGCAACGCCGACCACCTGCTCGAGCCTGACGGCAGCCCCAACACCGCGCACTCGCTGAACCCGGTGCCGTTCATCGTCACGTGCCGGCAGTGCGCGCTGCGCCCCGAGGGCGGCATTCTCGCCGACGTCGCGCCGACCGTGCTGGAGGCGCTCGGGATCGCGCAACCGGCGGCGATGACAGGGCACTCGCTGCTCGCGTGATGGGCGTGCCCGCCTGTATGCTGCGCCGCGAGCCATGGACGACTCTGAGCTGAGCGCCCCGAGGGCGCGCATGCCGTGGGGGCTCGCGCTCTTCTGGATCGGCGCGGGCGCCAACCACTTCCGCGCGCCGAGCTTTTACGAGCCGATCGTGCCGCCGCCGCTCCAGGATCGCGCGGCAACCGTCGTGCGCGTCAGCGGCTTCGCCGAGATCCTGGCCGGCCTCGCGGTCATCGCGCCCTCGACCCGCAGGGCCTCGGGGCCGCTGATCGTGGCTCTGCTCGCGGCGATCTTCCCGGCGAACATCTACATGGCCCTCAACCCGAAGCGATTCTCCGGCATACCGCGCTGGGCTCTGCTGGCGCGGCTGCCGCTGCAGCCGCTGATGATGGCCTGGGCCTGGAGGTCAACCCGCACCTGAACGGCCGGCCGGTAGCGCCTGGCGCTGCTATTTTCGGTTGTGTAAGAGCTCACGCTGTTATGAGCCACGTCGAAGCCAGCACCGCCGCAGAAACACCCCCAGCGCTTGGCGTAGCTTGTGAGCTGCGGGCGTTCAGGGGCCTGTTGCGAGCGCAAGCGAGCCTCTCGCGTCAGCTCGACACCGAACTGGAGCGCTGCCATGGCCTTCCGCTCAGCTCGTACGAGGCGCTCCAGCTGCTTGTCGAGCAGCCCGCCGGGAAGATGCGGATGTGCGACCTGGCGTGCGAGCTTCAGATATCGCGCAGCGGTCTGACGCGCCTCGTCGACCGCCTGTCGCGCGACGGGCTTCTCGAGCGCTGCACCTGCGCGCACGATGCCCGCGGCGCCTACGCGTGTCTCACCGATGCCGGGCGCGAGCAGGTCGAGAAGGCGCGCAGCACACATCTGGCCGTCGTCCGCGCGAACCTCCTGCCGCACCTTGATGCCCGCGAGCTCTCAGAGCTCGCGGACCTCTGCGAGCGCATCGGCGCCTAGGCCCTAGGCGGCGTCGGTGCCGCCCGAGTCGCGCCGTCGGCGGCTTCGCCGGTGCAGGATGAAGACCGTGACGAAGCCGATCACGACGACCGCGAGGGCGACGTAGCCGACGTCTTCGATGATTTTGATTGCGGCGTTGCCGACGAAGTACGCCGCGAGGCCCACGCCCGTGGCCCAGCAGATGCCGCCAAGGGCGTTCCAGAAGAAGAATTTGCGCCACGGCATCTCGGTCGCGCCGGCGAGCCAGGAGACCCAGATCCGCAGGACGAGGACGAACCGTCCGAGGAACACGGCCTTCGGCCCGTGGCGTTCGAAGAACGGTTCGCCGCGGTGCAGCGCCGCCTGGCGCTCGTCGTACCAGCGACCGGGCCGTTCGAGCAGCTTGCGCCCGCCGCGCTTGCCGATCTGGTAGCCGATGTTGTCGCCGACGATCGCGCCCGCCGCGGCGACGACGATGACCCACTCGATGGCCAGAATGCCGCGGCTCGCGGCTATCCCGCCGGCCGCCAGGGCCGTCTCGCCGGGGATCGGCACGCCCGCCGACTCCCCCATCACGAGCAGGAAAAGCAGCGGGTAGCCCGCCACTTCGACGATGTGCGAGATGCTCAGCGCGAGGACCATGGCGTCATGCTGTGCGCAGCCGTCGCCGCTGGCCGCGGCGCTCAGCGCGTGTTTTCACTGACCAGCTGGTGCAGGGCTTCGGAGGCCTGCTGGACGTCGGAGTAGACGACGTTGCGCAGGACGACTTTGGAGCTCGACGGCGCCGTGAGGACGACGATCGCGATCACCGCGATGGCGACGGCGAGCACGCCGAGCAGCAACAACGCGATGCGGCCCGAGCCGCCGCGCCGACGCTCGCTCGCGCGCTGCGGCGGTGCCTGCTGCGTCGGCGGTGGCCGTTTGGCGGGTGGCGCCTGGCGCGGCGTCAGTGGCGCGCGGCGCTCGCGCGAGCGCTCCTTTCGGCCGCCGCCGAGTACCGCTGTGGCGCCGGTCGCGGCCGCCGCGAGCGGCCGCTGCGGCGAGACACCGCGCAGGCCGTCTCGGATCCCCATCCCCATCTCGCGCGCCGTCGCGTAGCGTTCGTCTGGCTGCAGCGCGAGCGCGATCGCGACGGCCTCGG
The DNA here is from genome assembly GCA_963764325.1 of uncultured Solirubrobacterales bacterium. Taxonomy (GTDB): domain Bacteria; phylum Actinomycetota; class Thermoleophilia; order Solirubrobacterales; family Solirubrobacteraceae; genus Palsa-744. The sequence continues at coordinate 353,604 of CAVXSE010000001.1, forward strand.
CAAGCTCGGGCGTCACGGCGGCGACGATTTCGTCGAGCCGCGGCGGCGTTTCGCGCTGCTGCATCAGTGCGAGCTCGGTCAGGGAGCCGGCGTCGTACGGGAGGCGACCAGAGATCAGCTGGTAGGTGACGACGCCCAGCGCGTAGATGTCGGCGGCCGGTCCGGCGTCCTCGCCGCGCGCCTGCTCCGGCGCCAGGTACGCCGCGGTGCCGACGACGGAGCCGACCTGGGTGATGCTCGACTGCTCCGTGGCCTTGGCGATCCCGAAGTCAGCGAGCTTGACCTCGCCTTCGCTCGAGCGCAGAAGGTTCCCCGGCTTGACGTCACGGTGGACGATGCCGTTGCGGTGCGCGTAGTTCAGGCCTTCGCAGGCCTGTTCGATGATGTCCACCGCCTCGTCGACGTCGACCCAGTGGTCGTCGCGCAGGATCTCTGCGCATGAGCTGCCCTCGATGTACTCCATGACGATGAAGTACTGCTCGCTCGGCTCGTCGTAGCCGGAGTCGAAGACCTGCACGATGTTGCGGTGCACGAGCCGCGCCGCGGCCTGCGCCTCGCGCTGGAAGCGCGAGACGAACGCCGGTTCCTCGGCCAGATGCTCGGCCAGCAGCTTGACGGCGACGCGGCGCTCCAAGCGGCGATCGGTGGCCAGGTGAACGGTCGACATGCCGCCGATCCCGAGGCGGCCTTCGAGCACGTAGCGCCCGCCGATCTCGGTCGCGCTCACCCGGGTTCCTGACCGCCGGTCGGCGAGCCGCCGCCGGGCTTGTTGCCGTTTTCCGGCGTCGAGCCGCCGTTTTCGTTTCCGTGTTCGCGTTCGCGTTCGCTTTCTTCCGGCGGTGGCGTGCCGCCGTTTTCTTCGGATTCCGTGGTCGGTGGGGTGGTCGACGTACTGGTCTGCGAGGTGTGCGTTTCGGTGGTCGTCGTGGTGGCCTGTTTCTGGCACTCCGCGAGCGCCTGGGTGCGCAGGTTGTGGATGCCTTCTTCCAGGCGGTGCCGCAGCGCGTCGTCGACCGACGTCGGCAGGCTCGTGAAGTCGCGTTCGGTCTTTTCGAGCGCCGATTCTGTCGGCGAGCAGTTGCCCTTGCCGGATTGCGCCGCTTCGGTCACGGCTTCGAAGTCGGACTGCAGGGGCCCTGCGGCCGAGAGCGGGATCAGGCCGTTGTTGGAGGAGCCGCATGCCACCAGCAGCGCGCAAGCGATGCCCGCCACGAGCGCGGCAGCGATCCGCCAGGCGCTGCCCCGGCTCAGCATCCGTGCTCCAGACGCTCGGCGAGCGCCACCGGCAGCCGCGCGGCGCGGATCGCGTCGGCGGCGCCATCGACGTCGTAGTCCACGCGGAAGAAGCGTGCGCTCAGCAGGTCCAGGTCGAGTTCAAGCCACGCGGCCCGCGGATCGTTGTCGCGGGGCTGGCCGACGCTACCCGGGTTGATCAGCCATTCGTCGCTGGAGAGATCGAGCCGGTCGCCGTCCTCGCGCCGGTCGCCGCGGGCGCTCTCGCCCTCGAGGCGCTGGTAGGCGAGCGCGACGTGCGTGTGGCCGACGAGGCAGACGCGCTCGCGCTGCGTGTCGAGGCACAGATCGGCGAGCAGCGCCGACGTCACGTACTCCCAGATCGGGTCCCGCGGTGAGGCGTGGAAAAGGCCGATCTCGTGCTCTCGGCCGGCCGGCTCGAGGGCCCGCAGGAACTCAAGGTTCTCGGTGGCGATCACTTCGCGCGTCCATTCCGCGGCGACCCGCGCTCCCATCACGAAGTCGCCCATCTCGATGTCACCGGTCACCGCCAGGTCGTGGTTGCCGGCGAGGCACACCGCCGCGTGCTCGCGCGCGAGTTCCACGCAGGCGTCGGGGTCGGCGCCGTAGCCGACGAGATCGCCGAGGCACCAGACCTCGCTCGCGTCGGTTGCCGCGATGTCGTCGAGCACCGCCTCGAAAGCCTGACGGTTGCCGTGGATGTCGGATACGACTGCGACCTTCACAGTTTCTCCTGGCGCGCCGCGCAACGCCGGCTCCCCGGCTACTCCTCGCCGGCGTCGTCCTCGCCGCTGAACTCCGGCAGGTTCTTGATCCCCTCGCGTGTGCGCCACTTCGAGTAGTTGTCCTCCATGGCGTCGATCAGCTCGCGCATGAAGCGCGAGGAGAGGTTGATGCGCGACACGACCACTCCGGGCACCTCTTCGGCCTCGACCTCGTGGTCAACGCGCGCGAACGTGATCGTGAACTCGTAGTCGGAGTGGCTGACGTTCGCGAAGTTCGCGTAGACGCCGCCCATTATCTCCGGCGAAAGATGGATGTTTATGTGGCGCTCGGCGCCGGGGTCCGCGTCGGTCATTGGCCTAGTATCGCAAGGCCGTCACCCGAACGCCCTCGCTTGGTCAGATGCCCGAACAGGACCTCACTCCGCTCGACCTACTTCGCCTGACCGTCCTCGAGGCTGTGGAGCGGGCAGCGGGAGACCGCGGCTCGGCAGCGGCCGCGGCCGTCACGCTCGAACGCCCACGGCGCGCGGAGTTCGGCGATTACTCGACGAACGCGGCGCTGCTGCTCGCCCCGGTGCTCGGCACGCCGCCGCGCGAGGTGGCCGAACAACTCGGACGCGAGCTGTCCGACCTGCTGGGTGATGAGCTGCGGCGCCCCGAGGTCGCGGGCCCCGGCTTCATCAACCTCTTCCTGGCAGACCGCTGGCTGGTCGGGGCGCTCGCCGGCGTGCTTGCGCTCGGCGGTCGCTACGGCGCGGGCGGCGCCGGCCCCACTGAACGGATCAACGTGGAATTCGTCTCCGCCAATCCGACCGGTCCGCTGCACGTGGGGCACGCGCGCAACGCGGCATACGGCGACGCCGTCGCGCGGATGCTGAGCTTCCAGGGCCACCACGTCGAGCGCGAGTTCTACGTCAACGACGCCGGCTCGCAGATCCTGCGCTTCGGCGAGTCGCTGCACGCCGCCGCCAACGACCAACCGATTCCACAGGACGGCTACCAGGGCGACTACATCCCGGGGCTCATCGCGCGCATCGGCGGCGCCGCGCAAATGCCCGCGGACGAGCTCGGCCGCGCCGCCGTTGCGCTGATGGTGACCGACATAGAGCACTCGCTCGACGCCTTCGCCGTGAAGTCGTTCGACCACTGGTCGTACGAGAGCGAACTTCACGCCGGCAGCCCGAGCCCCGTCGATCAGGCGCTCGAGCTGCTGGGCAGCCAGTCACGCACCTACGAGAGCGATGGCGCGCTCTGGCTGCGCACCACGGACTTCGGTGACGACAAGGATCGGGTGCTCGTGCGCTCCAGCGGCGAGCACACCTACTTCGCGTCGGACATCGCCTACTACCAGGCCAAGCGTGCGCGGGGCTTCGAACGGCAGATCGACGTCTGGGGCGCCGACCACCACGGCTACCTGCAGCGAATGCGCGCGGCGTGCGCGGCGCTGGGAGGCGAGCCCGACTCGCTGGAGATGGTGATCATGCAGCTCGTCCACCTCGTGCGCTCCGGCGCGCGGTCGCAGATGTCCAAGCGCGCAGGCGAATTCGTGTCGCTCGACGAGCTGATTGCCGAAATCGGCAGCGACGCGGCGCGCTGGTTCCTGCTCGCGCGCTCGCATGACACGACGGTTGACCTCGACCTCGACCTCGCGCGCCAGGCCTCGAGCGAGAACCCCGTCTACTACGTGCAGTACGCGCACGCCCGTATCGCCTCGCTGCTGCGCCGCCTCGACCAGGCCGACGTGACGGCCGCCGGCGACCCCGACTCCTGGCAGGCCGCGGGGCCACTGCACGAGTCAGAGCGCGCCCTGATCATGCAGCTGCTGGCGTTCCCCGCCGACTTCGCGGAGGCCGCCGAACGCCGCGCTCCGCACAGGATCACGGCGTACGCGCTCGAGCTCGCCCAGACCTTCACCGCCTTCTACCGCGACTGCCGCGTGGTCGACGCCGAGCCGGCGGAGACGCGGGCGCTGCGTATCGCGCTCTCGCTGGCGTCGATGCGGCTGCTCGAGACCTGCCTGACGCTCCTCGGCATCGGCGCGCCGCAGGAGATGTAGAAGCCCGCCTAGCCTTCCAGGCGGGCGATGTCGGCGTCCAGGCGCTCGCCGTCCTCGTCGCTCAGGTGTGGCACGGCTGCGGCGGGCGCGGCCGACGGCGGCGCCAGCGCGGCACGAGCGCGACCAGCAGCAGCGCGCCCCCGAGGACGACCGCCACCGGCACAAGATAGGCGGCGACGCCGAAGCCGCTGTCCTGCGGCAAGCCAAGCACAGCGGGCCCGTACTGGGCGACCATTTCGCGACGGATCTGCGCTTCGCTGTCGCCGCGCGCGATCAGCTTGCGGATGTATTCGCGCTCGCGGTTGGCCTGCATGGACTCCGCGACCATCAGCGGGATTTTGCAGGTCACGCACATCACCTGGCGTTCGATCGCCGGCAGCGAGCGCGTCCGCGCTCGCCGCCGGCGCGGCGACGAGCATCGCGAGCAGCGCGGCGGCCATTGCTCGCCTCACGAGGACCTCGCGAGCGCGACGGCGCGCGTGGCGAAGGACCGTTCGATCTCGCCGCGCGATATCGCGACGATCCGGCCCTCGGGGTCGATCAGGAAGCTCTCGGGGATCCGGTCGGTGCCGTACGCGGCGGCGAATTCGCCGGTCTTGTCACGCAGGTTCGGAAACGTCAGGTGGTAGCGGCGCACGAACGCTTCGGAGTTTTCCGAAAGGTCCTTGTACGTGACGCCGAGGATCGTCGCGCCGTGCAAGGACATGGCGCGCTGCGTGCGCTCGAGCAGCGGTGCCTCGGCCTGGCACGGTTCGCACCACGATGCCCAGAAGTTCAGAAGCACGACGTGACCGCGCAGCGACGCAAGCGAGACGGAGCCCGGCTCACCCAGGCGCGGCAGGCGTGCCGCCGCGTTCGGCGCGATCGGATATTGGCCGCGCGCGAGGTCCTCGTCGAGCGTCCGGCTCGCCGCGCTGTGAGACACCCCGTAGACCAGGAGACCGATCAGCAGCAGGGCCACGATTGAGACGGAGATCGGCACGGCCCTTATTCGCACGACGGCTCAAGGGTAGTGAGGCGGCGATCCCCGCGACCGCGGTTCGCTCGCGGCGCGGACCATCCTGGCGCGTCGCCTGCGCTACGTTGCGGCCCCGGTTACCGCATCCTGCGCAAGCCGGCAAACATCATCGAGGAGACGACATGAAAGCGGTGCGATTCGACGAATACGGCGGCGTCGATGTGCTCGATGTCCGCGAGGTGGAGGACCCGGTCGCCGCGCCGGGCCAGGTGCTTGTCGCAGTGAAGGCGGCGGCAATCAACCCGGGCGAGATCGCGATCCGCGAGGGGGCCCTTGACGCGAGATGGCCCGCGACGTTCCCATCGGGCGAGGGCAGCGACTTTGCCGGTGTGGTGCAGGCTGCCGGCGCGGGCGTGACGGAGTTCGCCGCCGGCCAGGAGGTGCTCGGCTGGACTGAGCGAGCGTGCCAGCCACGCGGAGCTCGTCGTCGTTCCTGCCGATCAGCTGACAGCCAAGCCGCCGTCGGTCTCGTGGGAGGTCGCGGGGTCGCTGTTCGTTGTGGGCCTGGCCGCCTACGCATCGGTCCAAGCCGTCGCCCCGCAGGCCGGCGAGACGGTCGTCGTCTCGGCCGCGGCCGGCGGAGTGGGCTCCGTCGCCGTGCAACTCGCGCGACGCACCGGAGCGACGGTGATCGGTCTGGCCAGCGAGCGCAACCACGAGTGGCTGCGCCAACACGACATCGTGCCGGTGACGTACGGCGACGGGCAGGCCGAGCGGATCCGCGGCGCGGCGGGCGGCGCGGTCGACGCATTCATCGACACTTTCGGCGGCGGCTACGTGGAGCTGGCGATCGACCTCGGCGTCGATCCGCAGCGAATCAACACGATCGCCGACTTCGAGGCGGTGGAGCGGCTCGGCGTCCACGGCCAGGGCACCCAAGCGGTCGCGACGTCGGCTGTGCTCGCCCAGCTGGCGGGCCTCGTAGCCGACGGAAGCCTTGAGATTCCGATTGCCGACACGTTCCCGCTCGACCAGGTGCGAGACGCGTACCGCGAGCTCGCGACCAGACAGACGCACGGCAAGATCGTGCTGATTCCGTGAGCTTCGCGCTCGAGCCTCGACTTGGCGCCACCGCCGCTGCGCGTGCCCGCGGTGGCGCCGGAGGGGACGACGCGCAGCGGCAGCTGCGGCGTCAGTCCGGCATCATCTCCGGCGAGGGGCCTCCGATCGGAACGGCGTCGCTCATGATCCGATCGATGCGCTGGAGATCCTCTTCGCTCAGCACGAGGTGCGCCGCTTCGATGCTGTCCTCGATGTGGGCGCGGCTGCGAGCGCCGACGATGGCGACGTCGACCGCCGGGTTGGCGAGCGTCCACGCGATGGCCAGTCGACTCAGCGACACGGCGAGCTCCCGCGCGAGGCGCTCTAGCTCGTCGACGACCGCAAGATCGCGCAGGTAGCCCTCGCCCTTGAAGAACGGTGCGCTGCCGCGCCAGTCGCCGGAGGCGAACTGCGTCTGCTCGCTCAGAGCGCCCGTGAGCAGGCCGTGCGCGAGCGGTCCGTAGACGAGAACGCCGATGTCCTGCTCGCGACAGAACGGAAGGATGTCGGCCTCCGCCTCGCGGCGGAACAGGTGGTACGGGGGCTGAACCGTCTCCACAGGTCGGGTCTTCGCGAACTCCTGCACCTGCCCCACGTCGAAGTTAGAGACACCGACGTGGCGGATCTGGCCCGCGTCGACGAGCTGCTGTAGCGCCGCCGCGCTCTCCGCGAACGGAACGTTCGGATCCGGCCAGTGCACCTGGAAGAGGTCAACGTATTCGACGCCGAGGGACTCGAGGCTCGACTCCACGCCGCTGCGCAGCCACTCGGCGCTTGCGTCACGGACGAGCCCGTCCTCCGTCATTCGAAGCCCGCCCTTCGTGGCGATCACCAGCTCGTCGCGGCGGTTGTCGAGATCGTCGCGTAGCGCTCGTCCCAGGAGCCGCTCCGACGCTCCGAAGCCGTAGCCCTGGGCCGTGTCGAAGAAGTTGACCCCGAGCTCGCGCGCGATTCGGATCGCTTCGACGCCCGCGTTCTCGTCGAACGTTCCCCATTCGCCGCCGAGCTCCCATGTGCCGAAAGCGATCGGAGAGACCTTGAGCTCGGTCATGCCGAGCCTCACGTACTCGAGCGCCTCGGTCGTCACGAAGCCTTCGCTTCCTTGCGGCCCGCGATCTGCTCGAGGACCTCGAAGAGCACTGCGAGGTCGCGCCGTTCGTAGCCAAGTTCGCTCGCGCGCTCGAGGATCTCGTCCGCACGTTCCGCGGTGGGCAGGGGGATCTCGAGCGACCGCGCCGCGTCGAGCGCGAGCTTGATGTCCTTGTGCATGAACGCGAGGTCGAACCACGCGTCGTCGGCCGGCGGGTCGAGGATCAGCGCAGCGCGGGCGCGCAGCATCGGCGAGCCGATCGGGCTCGCCTCCATCACGTCGAGCGCGCGCTGCGGGTCGACGCCGGAGCGCTGGGCGAGCAGCAGTCCCTCCGCGAACGCGAGCATCTGCACGGCGAGGCTGATGTTGATCGCGAGCTTCAGCGCGAGACCCTGCCCGTTGTCGCCGACGCGTGTCGGGGTACCGAGCCCGCGCAGGATCGGCTCGACGCGGTCGTATGCGTCCTCGTCGCCGCCGACCATGATCGTGAGCGTCCCCGACTGGACCTGCGGCACGCTCCCGGAGACCGGCGCGTCGAGCATCGCCGCGCCGTGCTCCCTCGTCTGCGCCGCGAGCTCGCGGCTGACGCGCGGGCTGACGGTGCTCATGTCCGCCCAGACCTTCCCCGGCGCGAGGCCGGCTAGGAGACCGTCGGCGCCGGAGGCGACTTCCTCGAGCGCGTCATCGTCGGGCAGCGAGGTGATCACTACGTCGACGGCTTCGGCCAGCTCTCGCGAGCTGGCGCACCACTGGAGCCCGGCGTCGATCAGAGCCCCGGGCCGGCCACGCGCCGATCCATAAACCGTGTAACCGGAGCCGAGCAGGCGGGCGGCCATGTTCCCACCCATGTGCCCAAGCCCGATGAAACCGACCTTCTCATCAGTCGCGACCATTCAGGTACACCTGCGATCGTCGGAATCTGACCACGCAGGATGATTGCACGGGTGCGCAGGTGCCGGTGCGCAGCAGGACCGAGCACGGAGCGCCGTGAACGCGCTGGGCGGACTCGCCCAGGCAGTACGCTTCACCGAGGACCGAGCAGGGCTGACCGGGCGAGCGGTTCCGCCGCGATCTCCGGTTTGCAGGGTAGAAAGCGGTTCGTGCGGCGATAGCTCAGTTGGTAGAGCGCAAGCTTCCCAAGCTTGAGGTCGCGGGTTCGAAGCCCGTTCGCCGCTTGTTGCGGCCGTGCTGGACGGAGGCGTGCACATCAGCGCCAAGCGGCCCGTCACGGCGCGTCGAGGCCGGCAGCGCGTCGCATCGCTCCCCGCGTCCTCTCAAGCGACGAGCGATCACCGGTCAGGCGGCCGGTGACGCTGCCTCCCGACGCGAGGCTGTAAAGCTCGAGAGCGACGTCGTGCGGATCACGGCCGGGGGGAAGGTTGCCCGCGTCACCGGCCCGCCGTGCTTCGGTCGTGAGCACGGCGAGCCAGTCGCGCACGGCTGCGGCGACGTCGTCGCGGAGCGGCCCCGGGCGCGCGTCAAACTCCACCGAGGCCGTCGTCACAAAGCATCCTCCGGGGAAGACGTCGTCGCGTAGGTGATCGACCCAGAGGTCGATGATCCGTGAAAGGCGTTCGCTTCCCGACTTGGCGGATCGTGCCGGCTCCCAGACGGCGCCCATGAAACGCTCGATGGCTGCCGCGAGCGTCGCGCGCTGCAAGCTCTCCCGGTCGCCGAAACGGCCGACGAGTCCCGCCTTGCTCATGCCGAGGTCGCGCGCCAGCCGGCCGATCGTGAGTCCTTCCAAGCCCTCGACGGACGCGACGTCGACCGCCACCTGGACCGTCGCTTCGCGGCTGCGCTCGACATCGGACAGCGACCGCCGGGGCATGACCGCAATATAGCGAACGAACGTCTGGTATAACTCGCGGCCCGAGAAAGGAGCCGTGATGAGGCTGAGGTCGCTTGGCTGGGCAGGCGTGGAGATCGAATCTGAGGGCCAGACGGCGGTGATCGATCCGCTGCAGGACGCAGCAGCGGTGTTCGCGGGTGTTGCCGCTGACGACGGCGACGCGATAGCGCTGCCCGAGGTCGCGGCGCCGACGCCGGGCGCGGCCGTCGTCGGGATGCTCACTCACCTGCACCGCGACCACGCCGACGCCGCAGCGCTCTCGCTCGCGCTCGCGGACGGCGCTCCGGTGCTCGAGCCGCCTGCTGCGGGCGGCGAGGGGACCGAAGATCTGGCCCTGATGCAGGCCGAGCACGAGCTCGCCGAGTCGGGGCTCGAGCGACGCCGGCTTGGGGCCTGGGAGTCGGTCGAGGTCGGCCCCTTCCGCATCACCGCGCTTCCGGCCGCTGACGGCATCGGCGACCCGCAGCTCTCGTGGCTCGTCGAGAGCTCTGGCAAGCGGGTCCTTCACCTCGGCGATACGTGCTGGCACGGCTACTGGTGGCGGATCGCCCGCCGCGCCAGGGCTCTCGACGCGGTGCTCGTGCCGGTCAACGGCGCCGTCGTCAGCTTCCCGCACCGTCAGCCGCCGAGTCCGATGCCGGTCGCGCTCGATCCCGAGGCAGCGGCCGCGGCCGCGAAGATCCTCGGTGCGAGTCTCGCGATACCGATTCACGCCGAGGGTTATGAGGTTGCCGGCGTGTACGAACCTGTGGTCGATGCCGTCTCGCGCTTCGAAGAGGCCGCGCGCCGGTCCGGCGTCGCGACGCGGGCGCTCGCCCTCGGCGAGCAGCTCGAGCTCTGACGGCCTGCGGACTGCGAGTCGCCTAGCCGCCGGGTGCGGCGCCCGCTTCGGGCGGCTCGTCGCTGCCCCAGGGCTGGGCGATCGACAGCCAGAGCACGAAGCCCACCAGCAAGGTCACAACGAGCACCCAGCCGAGAGCCGCCGTGGCGAGGCCGACGTACTTCAGCCCCGACGCGAAGATCACGAACGTGATGACCGGCCGGATATAGCGGTCCGGCGCGCTGGAGGAGAAGAGCGCGCCGACGAACACGGCCGGCACAGAGCCGAGGATCAGCGAAAGCGTCACGCCGAATTCGACTTTGCCGAAGATCAGCGCGCCGCAGCGCTGCCGCGGCCGTCAGCGGGACGGCTTGCGTGAGGTCCGTGCCGACGAGCTGGCCGGCGCCGATCAGCGGGTAGAGGAAGAGCAGCATCACGATCATCAGCGACCCCGAGCCAACCGACGTGAGGCCGACCATCACGCCGCCGATGATCCCGATGATCAGCGTCGGGATCGGCCTGACGACGAGGTCGGTGACGCTCTGCGTCCGGCGCTCGCCGGTGCGGCTGTCGAGCATGCCGCGCACGACCATCGCACCGGCGCCGACCAGCAGCGCGATGCCGAGGATCACCTCGATGTTTTTCTCCGAGGTTTTCGTATGGCCCATCACGTGCAGCAGGTAGGTGCCGAGGAAGGCCATCGGCACCGAGCCGATCACCATCCACTTCACCAGGCCGAAGTTCACGGTGCCGCGCCGGAAGTGGACGGCCGCGCCGACCGGGCGCATCACGACCGCCGCCACGAGATCGCTGGAGATCGCCTTCGACGGCGTGACAGAGAAGAGCAGGATCAGCATCGGCGTCATCAACGCGCCGCCGCCGGCGCCGGTCATGCCGACGAGCAGGCCGACGACGGCGCTGCCCAGCACGATGTACGGATCGATGTGCAGCGGTCCTCCCCCTGAAACCGTGCGGCCGTCTGGCCGCAGCCGCCGACGGTAGCAACGCCGCGCGAACGCTGTCAAACGCAGGGTTCGTGAGATCAGGCCCCGGTGTAGGTCTGCGGCGCCTGGGGGTTCGTCGCGCGTTCCGTCGATCAGCCCGAGCAGCGCGCTGCCGCTGGTCCCGCCGAGCACGCGCAGGCGGTGCATGCGGTACGGGTCTTCGTTGCGGTGGGCCCAGCCCGGGATCACCGTTGTCGAGCCGATGAAGCCCGCGGAGCGGACCTCTTCGACGACCGCCTGGTCGTAATGGCCCGACGGGTAGCAGAACCAGTTGACCGGGACGTGGTAGCGCCGCTGCAGCGTCCGACGCGCGGTCGCGACCTGGTAGGCCAGTTCGGGGCCGCTCAGGGTCGTCAGGTCGGCGTGGCTGATGCCCTGGGTGTCAAGTTCCCAGCCGGCGTGGATCAGACCTTCGATCTGGCCCGGGTAAAAGCCGCCCTGCGACGGCGGAAGCCCCTGCAGCTGGACGTTCTCGACGGCGGTCCAGCCGAGCGAGCGCAGCACCGGTAGCGCCCGCGTGTACTGCGACTGGTAGCCGTTGTCGAAGGTGATGACCACCGGTTTGCCACCCGGTAGCGGCGTGCCCTTGGTCCAGTTCTCGTGCAGCTCTTCGAGTGTCACGGCGTGCCAGCCGGCCCGCTTGAGCGCCGCCATCTGTTCGCTGAACTCGGCCGGCGGCACGTAGAGGCCGGGGAAGGGCGCTCCCGCGGGCGGCGGCGCGATCACGTGGTACATGAGGACCGGCGCCGACACGTCGCCGGGGTGCGCGGGCGCCGCTCGCCGCGGGGGTCGAGGTCGCGGGGGCCGTGGTCGAACTGTGAGGAGGCGAGTGCGAGCTCGCGCCGCAGGCCGCGATCGCTACCGCGGCGGCCGCGCAGGCCGTGATGATCGTGGTTCGTGGCGCCAGCAATCGTCGTCCCTCGCGGCTCGAGGATAGGGCCGGCGCGGGCGGCCGGCTTCATGAGACCGTGTCTCGTTACTGCTACGCTCGCGGGCGTGGTGGCGTCCCGACAGCGCGAGGTCAGCTGGGCCGAGAGGGCCGAGTCGGCGCTCGCCGACGCCGGCTACAGACGCGGGGCGGCGCGGCGCGCGATCCTCGAGCTGCTCGGCGAACAGGCCTGCGCGCTGACTGCCGACGAGCTCGAGCGCCATCTCTCCGGTGGCGGGCGCACCGTCTCCCGGGCGACCGTCTACCGGGTCATGGAGGAGCTCGAGGAGATCGGCCTCGTGCAGCGGGTCGACGTCGGCGCCGGGCCGGCGCGGTACGAGCCCGCCGGCGGGGACGCGTCCCACCACCATCACCTGGTGTGCGACAGCTGCGGGCGCGTCGAGCCGTTCACGGACGCGGGCCTGGAGCGCGCGATCGCCCGTGTCAGCGAGACGATCCCGCTCACCGTGTCCGAGCACGAGATCGTCCTTCGCGGCGCCTGCGAGCGCTGCGCGCCACGGGCTGCCTAGTCGCCCGCGAGGCTCGTCGGCACCGGTTCGCCGTGCGGCGGTGGATCTTCGCGCAGCAGCCGCGGGATGGTCACCGGATGCAAGTGGCGCTTGCGCAGGCCACGGATGATCGCCGGCAGCGCTGCGACCGTCTCGGAACGGTTGCCGCCGCCGTCGTGGAGGAGGATTATCGCCCCCGGTTTTGCGCCTTCGAGGACCCGCTGGACAATCGCCTTCACACCAGGAAGCTGGTAGTCGCTGGTGTCGACGGTCCACAGCACCATCAGCATGTGCAGGCGGTGCAGCTCGCGCAGCGTCGTGTGGTTGAACGAGCCGTACGGGGGGCGGAAGAGCTGGGCGCGCCCGCCACCCAGCGCTTCGATCCGGGCCCGGTCTTCGAACAGCTCGTTGTACTGTTCGCGCCCCGAAAGGGTGGCCATGAAGGGGTGCGTCTCGGTGTGGTCGCCGATCACGTCGCCTTCGCTCGCCTCGCGTTCGGTTGAGGCACCGAAGTAACGCATCAGCTCGCCGATCTCGAAGAACGTGGCTTGCACGTGGGCGCGGCGAAGCACGTCGAGGATCTGCGGCGTGTAGGGGCCCGGGCCGTCGTCGAACGTCAGCGCCACGTCGTGGCCGCGGTCCGCTCCGGCGCGCACGAAAGGCGTGTACGCGAGCACCGACGCGATCGCCTTCGCGTTGCTCTCGACCGGCTTGTGGCCAAGGACGCCGATGCCGCGGTCGACCATCCGCGTGGTCCGGCTTGGGCCGGAGTGATGGAGTGAAACCGCAAGTGCGACGATGAGCACCGCGACGACAAAGAGCGTCGGCCCGAGGCGGCGCCGCCGTCGGCGTTGGCGCTCGTCGACGCCGCCCGGGACGTACTCCGGCGGCGGTCGGTGGCTGTGTCGCGGGTCGTCGTCGAAGTTCCAGCGCCAGTCGGGCATCGTGTGCCTCGGCGTCAGGCGCGCAGCGAGTCGATGAACGCCACGAGCGCGGCCACGTCGTGGGGGTGCTTCGCGAGGTGCAGTTCTTCGATCGCCGCGGCCATCACTTCGCCCGGGTAGCCCTTCACGGTCCAGGCGTTCGGGTCGATTATGTGGTCGCGCAGGTAGCTGTTCGTCGCGGTTAGGGTGCGCCCGTCGGCGAGGTGGACGGTGCTGCCGGCGAGCCCCTTCCATGTCGGGCCCGTCATGCGCGTCCCGTCGAGCGAGTGGCATCCCTCGCAGCCGTCCGTTTCGTAGAGCTTCGCGCCGCGCCCGACGATCCCCTTCGCTTCGGGAACCGTCGCCACGTGCTCGACGTGGCCGGTGCTGGTGCTCGTCGAGCTTCCGCAGCCCGCTCCGATCACGGCCGCCGCGGCGACCGCGGCAAGCAGCCCGGCGGCCCTCACGCGCTGACCCCGGCGCCGTCGTCGAGCGCCGCGACGGGACCGCGCGCCGTGACGCGCACCGGCGTCCCCGACGGGAGCGCTTGCTCACCGTGGACGCGCGCGAGCAGCAGCTGGCCGGAGTCATCAGGGCGGATCTGGAGCACGGCGTCGTGGCCGTAGTAGCGGCACTCGGCGACGACGCCGGCCAGTCCGTCGCCCGCGCTGCCGGCGCTCACGACGAGCTGCTCGGGGCGCAGCATCACGAGCGAGGCGTCGGCGCTGAACGTACCCCGCAGCGGCAGCACGCCGAGGCCAGTGTGGGCGCTTTCGCCGCGGATCTCGGCGGCGACGAGGTTGACCTCGCCGAGGAAGCCTGCGAGGTCGCGGTCGGCGGGGTGCTCATAGAGCTCGGTCGGGCTCGCGTGCTGGATGATCACGCCTGAGCGCAGCACCGCGACGGAGTCGGCGAGTGAGAGGGCCTCCTCACGATCGTGCGTCACGAGTACGGTTGTGACGCCCTGCTCGCGCAGCAGCGCGTGTACCTCCTCGCGCAGGCGGCCGCGCAGCGCGTCGTCGAGCGAAGAGAACGGCTCGTCGAGGAGGAGCGCAGCGGGCCTGCGCGCCAGCGCGCGGGCAAGCGCGACGCGCTGCTGCTCGCCGCCGGAGAGCTGGTGCGGCAGGCGCTCCGCGAGGTCCTGGACGCCGACCATCTCGAGCAGCCGGTCGACCTCGCCGCCGCGCCGCTCCGCGCGTGTCAGGCCAAAACCGACGTTCGCCGCCACCGAGAGGTGGGGGAAGAGAGCGCCCTCTTGCGGCACGTAGCCGATGTCGCGGCGCTCCGGCGAGATGAAGCCGCCGGGGCCGTCGAGCTCGCGCCCGGCCAGCGTCACGGCTCCCCGTTCGGCTCGCTCGAAGCCGGCGATCACGCGCAGCAGTGTCGTCTTGCCGCAGCCCGAGAGCCCGAGAACCGCGGTGAGTGAACCCGCGCTCACGTCGAGGTCGACGCCTTGCAGCACGGAGTCCCCGCCGTAGCCCTTCCATACACCGCGCACGTGCAGCTCGCTCATCGGATCTTCCCCGTCGCGCGCAGGCCGAACCGCGTGCTCAAAACGTAGGCGGGAACGGCGGAAATGAGGATCATGACCAGAGCGTAGGGGGCCGCCGCGCCATAGGCGAAGCCGCCCGTGTACTCCCAGAAGCGAGTCGCGAGCGTGTCGACGCCGGTGGGGCGGAGCACGAGGGTCGCGGTGAGCTCCGTGGCCGCGGAGATGAAGACGAACGCGAACGCCGCGGCGACGCCGGGAACGATCGCGGGCAGCGTCACGCGTGCGAATGCACGCGAGGGGCTGGCGCCAAGCGAACGCGCGACCTCCTCGAAGCGCGCCGGCGCACCGGCCAGCGAAGAGCGCACTGCGACGACCGCGAGCGGCAGGAAGAGCACGGCGTAGGCGAGGATCAGTTCGATCGGGCTGCGTTGGTAGAGCGACGAAGTGAAGCGGACGGAGAAGGCCACGAAGCCAAGTGCCACGACGAGGCCGGGGAGTGCGAGCGGAAGGTACGTGACCCGCTCGAGCAGCAGCGTGAAGCGGCCACGGTGGCGCAGCGCGAGCGTCGCGACCGCCACGGCGAGAACCGTTGCGATCGCCGCGGCAGCGGCGCTGTAGGCGGCGGTGTAGCCGAGCGCCTGGAGCAGCGAGGCGCCGGGGAGGGTGGTGTTGCCGCCGCGAAGAGTCCAGTAGATGACGGAGGACACGGGCACGCCGAGCGCGGCGGCGCAGACGAGCGCCACGGCGCCGATTGCCGGCACCCGCCGCCGCCCGAGCCGAATCCTCGTCGCCGGCCGCCGCGCGCCGCGGCCCACCCTGGTGGCCGGACGGCCCCCCGTCAGCGCGAGCTCGGCGCCGAGGACGGCGATCGTCAGGACCACGAGCACGAGCGAGAGCACCGCGGCCGCGACGCCGTCGTAGGCGAGTTTGTACTGCGTGAAGATCTCGACCGTGAAGGTCCGGAACTGGAGGATTTCGAAGGCTCCGTACTCGGCGAGCAGGCCGAGCGTCACGAGCAGGCAGCCGCCGAGCACCGCGACGCGGACCTGCCGCAACGTCACCGAGCGGAACGTGCGCCAGGGCCCCATGCCGAGACTGCGCGCCGCCTCCTCGAGGCTTCCATCGACGGACGACAGGGCCGTCACGACCGGTAGGTAGACGAGGGGGTAGAGCGAGAGCGTGAGAATCGCGACTGTCGGCAGGTAACCGTGCAGGGAGTGGTCGATCGAGACCCAGCCGAACGCGACGACGAAATCCGGGATGCCGAGTGGCAGAACGAGAAGCACGGCCCAGATGCGACGGGCCGGCAGGTCAGTTCGCGCGACGAGCCACGCACACCCCACGCCGATCACGGCGCAGAGCAGGGTGCACGCGGCTGCAAGCGCGATGGTGTGCAGGAGCAGTTCGCCGACCAGCGACCGCAGCAGCACCTGGCGCACTTCGGTGAGGCCGGCGCTCAGCGCCTCGACGGCGACGAAGGTCAGCGGCACGAGCACCAGTGCCACTGCGATCAGCGTTCCCGACAGGCTCCCGAGCGGCAGCCGTGAGCGGAGCGGCGGACGCCGCGCGGGCCCGCTCGCCGGCGGGGCAGCCAGCGCGCTCACAGAAGGCCCAGCTTCTGCTCGAGCGCGAGGGCCTGCGACCCGGTGCCGAGCTGTGCCGGTGTGAGGCCGAGCGGACGCAGCTTGCTGAGCGGCGTGAGCTGTGGTGAGGCGGCCACGCCGGGCCGCAGCGGGTACTCAAAGCTCGTGGAGTGGGCGATCGCTTCCTGCCCGTCACGACTCACGAGGAAACGCAGGAACCGTTCGGCGTTTGCGACGTGGTGCGAGGAGCGCAGGACGGCCGCGCCTGAGACGTCGAGCAGATCGCCCGGGTCGCCGGGCTTGAAGTAACGCAGCGCAGAGTGGACTTCGCCGGCGCCGAGCGAGGCGCGCAGACGGAACCAGTAGTAGTGGTTGATCGGGCCGAGCGCGCTCTCGCCGTTGTTGACCTGGGCGGTCACGGTCTCGTTGTCGGGGTAGATCGTGCCGTTGCGCTGCAAGGCGCGAAGCCACTGTTCGGCGACGGCGGCGCCGTCGTAGTGGATGAGCGACGTGACGAGCGGCTGGAAGTCGGTCTCCGTCGGCGCGAAGCCGAGCTTGCCTTTGAAGCGAGGCGAGGCCAGTTCGATGAGACGGTCGGGCACCTGGCGTTCGTGCAAGAGACCCGTGTTGTAGACGAGCGCCGCAATGCGCCCGGAGACGCCGACCCAAAGGCCGTGAGCGGAGCTGTAGCGAGAGGGCACCGAGGCCAGAGCTTCCGCCGGCGCAGGCCGCAGTAGGGAGCGTCTGGCGAGCGCTTCGAGGACCGGCGAGTTCTCGGTGTAGAAGACATCCGCCGGCGAGGCGGTGCCTTCCTGGATCAGCTGGTTGCCGAGCGTCGACTCGTCGGCGGAGCGCACTTCGACCTTGATGCCGGTCTTCTTTTCGAACGCCGCGACGATCGCCGAGGTGGTCTGTTCGTGCTGGCCGTTGTAGAGGACGAGCTCCGCGGGCGTACCGCCGCAGCCGCTCGCGGCTATCGCGAGCACGGCGGGGATCGTGACTAGCGCTGTCAGCCGGGCGCTTCTCATGTGAAATCCGACCCCAGGAGTCGGGATCAGCGCCACCGTATCACAGCAGTTAGGGCGCCCTAACAGTCAACGCGTTGGCGTTCGCGGGGCCGATAGGACAGAATCCGCGTATGCACGTCACGGCCAAGGCCGACTACGCGGTGCGGGCGATCGTCGAGCTGGCCGGCTCCAGTCAGCAGACGCCGCGCAAGGTGGATCAGCTTGCGCAGGCCCAGTCGATCCCCGTCTCCTTCCTGGAGAACATCCTCACGCAGCTGCGCTCAGCCGGACTCGTGCGAAGCCAGCGCGGCCCCGAGGGCGGCTACTGGCTCGCGGTGCCCGCCGATGAGCTGAGCCTGGCGGACATCATCCGGGCCGTCGAGGGACCGCTCGTCGGCGTGCGGGGCCAGCGGCCCGAGGAGGTCGAGTACGCGGGCAACGCGGCGCCGCTGCGCGAGGTTTGGGTCGCGCTGCGCGCGACGATGCGCACCGTGCTGGAGAGCGTGACGGTCGCCGATGTGGCGGGCGACGAGCTTCCGGCCGACGTCATCGAGCTGACGCGCGCCGAGGCTGCATGGAAAACGCGCCAGGCGCGTTAGGCGCGGCGGCTACGCGGCCGCGGCGACCGGCGTGTTCGCCGCGACGAAGTCCGTGACCATCTGAACGACGAGCTGCGGCGTGTCCCACATCGGCACGTGGCCCGCCGGCAGGCTTCTCGACACGACGCCCGGGATCTCGCGGCGTGGGCGCGGCGCATGCAATGCGGGCGGCAGTATCCGGTCGTGGCTCGGCGTCACGAGTAGCACCGGACAAGCGATGCGGTCCAGGTCGGTGAGCGTGACCCCGGCGTCGGCGCGCAGCGCCGCGATGACGGCGTCGGAGACTTCGCAACGCACGGCGGCCATCGTCATTTCGACCGCTTCCTCGGGGCGCATCAGGTCGCCGCGACGCATGACGTCGCGCAGCGCGAGGCGCCGCCGCAGCGCGCCGCGCATGAGCAGCGGCGCGTAGCGATCGGCGGCGCGCGATATCCGCAGGCTGCGCTCGAAGTAATCGGCGAGGCGCGCCGGCTCGCTGCTGCCGTGCTCCCACACGCCGCCGGGCGCGATCGCGACCACCGAGAGCGCGCGGCCCCGCTTGGCCATTTCGAGTGCCAGTGCGCCGCCCATCGAGTTGCCGACGAAATGCGCCTGCTGTACGCCGAGCTCGTCGAGCCTGCGTTCGAGCTCTTCGGCGGCCCCAGGCATCGTCATCGGCGTGCCCGCCGGGTGCGGCGGTGCGCCGTAGTGCCCGGTGATCGTCGGAGCGATCACTTCGTGGCCGCTCGCGAGGTCGGCGAGCACGGGCCGCCAGTGGCCCCAGGTCCCGGTGAAACCGTGCAGCAGCACGAGCTGCGGTCCGCGGCCGGCGCGGTAGAGGGCGGGGGAGAGCTCGTCCACGCCGGGAGCGTACACCGGCCGGCGCCGGCGGTGTGGCCGGACTACCAGGCCTGGTCTGCGCCGCAGTGCGGACAGGCAACCGACGTCGAGACCGCGGCGTCGAACACGAAGCCGCAGCAGCACGTGTAGCACGCCGTGTCGAGCGCCGGGTCGCGCAGGCCGCCGCCCGCGGGCGCCGCGCCCGGAGCGCGGGTGACGCGTTCGTGATGGCCTTCGGAGCGCGGCGAGATCCGC
The DNA here is from genome assembly GCA_963764325.1 of uncultured Solirubrobacterales bacterium. Lineage (GTDB taxonomy): Bacteria > Actinomycetota > Thermoleophilia > Solirubrobacterales > Solirubrobacteraceae > Palsa-744. The sequence continues at coordinate 372,579 of CAVXSE010000001.1, forward strand.
GGATGACGGGTCGTCAGTTCGTCGAGAAAGCGGGCCATCAACATTGTTCTACCCAATGTACGCCCGTCATCGGTTGGGGTTTCGCGCTTGCAACTCAGATTCCTCGCTGGCCCGCGCGCCCGCCGCGGATGGTTTGCGATACTGGCCGGGCGATGAACCCCGCCCGCACCCGCAAGCTCCGGCTGGTCGCGGCGCTCACGGCAGCCGTCCTACTCGCCGGTGCACTGATCTACACGAGCTTCAGCGCCGCGAGCCCGGCGCTCACGCCGAGCCAACTGCTCAGCCAGGCGCGGCCCGGCGACAACTACATCCTCACCGGTGTGGTCGCCAGCGGATCCGTGCACCGCGAGGGCGAAGTGCTGCACTTCGCGGTCCGCAACCGCGCCGGCGCCGGCGCCGCAGTGGCCGTCGCGTACACGGGCACCGTGCCCGACCCCTTCCGCGAAGGACGCGAGATCATCGTCACCGTCGAGCGCCAGAATGGCCGCTTCATCGGCGAACGCAACTCCCTGATCACAAAGTGCCCCTCGAAGTACAAAACCGCCCCGCCGAACGAGCGCCAGAACTACTGAGCGCCGTGGGACTCACTTAGTCAACGATGGCCTCCCTCGGCTTCGTCGCGCTGCTGATCGCGTTCGCGCTCTGCTTCTACGGCGCGGGCGCCGCGATCTACGGCGTGCGCACGGGTCGCATGCAGTACGCCGAATCGGCGCGGCGGTCCGTGTATGCCCTGGCCGGCGTCCTGACGGTCTGCTTCGTCGTCCTCGAGGTGGCGTTCGTGCGCAACGACTTCCTCTTCAACACGGTCGCCGAAACCTCGAGCCGCACGACGCCGCTCGGCTACCGGCTCGCAGCCGTCTGGTCCTCGCAGGAAGGCTCGCTGCTGCTCTGGGCCTGGCTGATGTCGATCTGGTCGAGCCTCGCGCTCTTCCTGGTGCGCCGCCGGATCCGCGAGGTCGCGGCGTGGGCGACGGCGATCCTGCTCGGCTTTGCGGCCTTCTTCATCGGCCTGATGCTCTTCTACGCGGACCCCTTCACCACGCGCACGCCGCGTCCCGGTCGAAGGCGCCGGGCTCGATCCGCTGCTGCGCTTCCCGACGATGATCATTCACCCGCCGATGCTGTACTCGGGGTACACGATCTCCGTGATCCCGATGGCCTTCGCGATGGGGGCGCTGATTACGCGCCGCATCGACGCCGAATGGGTTCGCACGATCCGCCGCTTCTCGCTCGCCGGCTGGCTCTTCCTGGGCACCGGCATCCTGCTCGGCGCACGCTGGTCCTACTCCGAGCTCGGCTGGGGTGGCTACTGGGGCTGGGACGCCGTCGAGAACGCCTCGCTGATGCCGTGGCTCACGGCGACCGCCTTCCTGCACTCGCGGATGCTGCAGGAGAAACGGGGCATGCTCAAGGTCTGGAACGTCTCGCTGGTGCTCGCCACCGGCGTGCTGGTGATCATGGGGACCTTCCTGGTCCGCAGCGGCGTACTGAACTCGATCCACGCCTTCGGCGGCGCGACACTCGGCGTGCCCTTCGTGATCCTCATCGGCGTCCTCATCGTGGCCTCGATCTACCTGGTGGTCTCGCGCCATTCGCTGCTGCGCAGCGAGCACCGCCTGGACTCGCTTTTCTCTCGCGAATCGATCTTCCTGGCCAACAACATCGTGCTCGTCGCACTGGCCTTCGTGATCTTCTGGGGTACCTATTTCCCGCTCATCTCGCGCGCCATCACCGGGCAGGAATCGTCCGTCGGACCGCCGTGGTTCGACCGCTACACCGTCCCGCTCGCACTGATCCTGGTGCTGCTCAGCGGCATCGGGCCCGTGATCGCTTGGCGCAGGGCGACGTTCAGGGACCTGCGCGCGAACCTCGCGTTCCCGGTCGGCGCGCTGATCTTCACGTTCGCCGTGATGGTCGTCGCCGGCATCGCCGCGTCGTCGTTCACGGCGGCGCTGATGTTCTCGCTCGCCGCGTTCGTGCTCGCGTCGGTCGGCCAGGAGTTCTACCGCGGCGTCCGCGCGCGCCGCGCCGTCTCGCACGAGACGCCTCCGCGCGCGCTCGTCTCACTTGTCCAGCGCAACCGCCGGCGTTATGGGGGCTACATCGTCCACATCGGGATCGCGGCGCTCTTCATCGGCGTCGCCGCATCCTCGTCCTTCCAGCACGCCTCCGAGCTCACGCTCAGTCCGGGCCATTCGACGAAGGTCGGCGCGTATCGCCTGAAGTACGTGCGGCCGACGGCCAGCGTGACGCCCCGCTACGACTCGGCGCACACCGGCTCCACGCTCAACCTCGGCGCCGTCGTCGACGTCTCGCGTGGCGGCAAGCATGTCGCGACGCTCTACCCGTCGGAGGGTTTCTACGCCTCCGGTGAATCCTCGCAAGGAACGGTGGGCGCGCTGATCGGCGGACAGCCCGTGAGCCACGTCGCGATCGACGGCGGCATCACTCGCGACATCTGGACGGCGATCGCGCCGGACATCGAATCGCCGGCGCTGAAACGGATCGTGCGGATCGGCAACCATACGCTCGCGCCGGGCGAGGCGATCGTGGCGATCGCCTACCTCGCCCGCGCGTACCTGCACCATCCGCCGCCGGCACAGTTCCACTTCATCGTCTCGCCGCTGGTTCTCTGGATCTGGATCGGCGGCCTGATCGTCGTGCTCGGCGCGGCGATCGCGATCTGGCCCTCGCCGCATGCCGTGCGGCGAACGGTCGCAGCGCGCGTGCGCTCGCGACGCCAACTCGGCACGGCGAACGTCTGACGACGGACGCGGAACGTGGTCGTACTTCTCGCCTTCGTGCTGCTGCTGGCCGTCGTGTTCGTCGTGAGCGCGCCGCTACGCCGCCGCGACCCCGAGCGCCGGCCCGAACACCACGCCGAGCGAGTCGCGAACCTCGAAGCGGCGCGCGAAGCCAAGTACCACGAGATCCGCGACGCCGAACTTGACCTTCGCACCGGCAAGCTGCAGGACCACGACTACGACGAGCTGAACTCGAGCCTGCGCGCCGAGGCGCTCACGATCCTCGGCGAGCTCGAAGAGGCCCGCGCCGAGGACCCCGACCCGGCTACGACCAGGGGTGCTTGAGGAGCAGGATCGCGTTGAGGAAGAAGAGAACCGCGAAGACGACCGTCCAGCGGTTCAGGTTGCGCTCCACAAGCGAGCCACCGCCGAGCGGACCGCTTCCGGTGCCGACGCCGAACGCGCCAGAGAGACCCGAGTCCTTGCCGGAGTGCATGAGAATGAGCAGCACCAGCACGACCGAGATCGCGACCTGCGTGATCGAGAAGATCAATTCCACGCCCGCAAGGGTAGCGCCTGGGTCTCGGCGCGGGGCCTGCTACGACATTCGTCCAGGTGGAAAAAGCCAGCCCAATTGCGACATTACGCCCCGCAGATCGGTATCTTCGCGCCTTGTTGTGCACCGGGCCGGGGGCCCGGTTTCGAATCTGGGGTCACGATTCCTTTACCGGGGGTTATCTCAGCGTCGATATGAGTACAGGTCGGACGTACCCCTGATGGTGGGTCCGCGCCAAGCATGGAGAGGTACGTCCCAGTGAACAAGGAGCCGTCGAACAACGAGCAGAGGACGCGCTTGCGCGCATCACGCTCGTTGCTGTCCGCACTGGCCGGCGGTGGCCTCGCGGTTCTGGGCCTCGGGTTCGGCGCAGACGGCGCCCTGGCGGAATCGACGACCGGCACGTCGACGACCTCGACACAGAGCGAAACCGAAACGGCCACGCAGCCGACGACGACGACGCCGACGGAAACCGGCAAGACGACGACGACCGAGGAAGCGCAGCCGCCGAAGGTCATCCTGCAGCGCCCGCAGCCGCCGGCAAAGCGCTACAAAGCCAAGCCGCACCACGCGACCCCGACGGCGCACCGCGCGAAGTCCAAGGGCGCCCACAACAACGTCGCCGGGGCCCCCAACTCGGTCGCCGAGCTGAGCGCGCTCGAGGCGCTGCTCTCCGGCGACCAGACGTCGGCCAAGGCGCTGCAGTTCTACCGCATCCCGCTCTTCCTGCTGCCGATCTACAAGGCCGCAGCCGTCCAGTACGGCGTTCCGTGGCAGATCCTCGCGGCGATCAACGAAATCGAGACCGACTACGGCACCGACCTGTCGGTCTCGAGCGCCGGAGCGGTGGGCTGGATGCAGTTCATGCCGGGAACCTGGCTCCAGTACGGCGTCGACGCCCTGGAATCGGGCTACGCCGACCCCTTCAACCCGGTCGACGCGATCTTCGCCGCGGCGCGCTACCTGCGCGCCGCCGGCGCCCAGACCAACCTCCACGAGGCGATCCTCGCCTACAACCACTCCGAAGAATACGTCGACTCGGTGTTGCTGCGAGCGAAGCTGATCGCCACCTACCCCCGCACCGTCCTTGAAACACTGACCGGCCTCGTCGACGGCACGCTGCCCGTGACGGGAACCCACGTCTCCTGGTCGGTGCCGCAGGCGAGCGCCGCCAAGGCCCATCGTCTCGCGCCGGCACCGATGCCCAGCGGGCCGGCGAGCCGCGCGGCGACGCGGGCCGCGCTCCGCCGGGCAGAGCGCGAATCGTCGGCGCCGCCGATCTACGCAAAGGTCCGCAGCGGCGCGCACGCCGCCGCCGTAGCCGTGCAGGCGGGCCGCGTCGCGCGCATGGGACACACGGCGGCCGGCTACTTCATCGTGCTCCGCGACATTTACGGCGATCAGTACACGTACGCCGGCCTCGGACGCCTCGCCAAGACCTACAGCAACCAGAGCGCGACTCGCGGACACGCCAGCTCGCTGGTCGTTCGCACCGCGAGCTCCAGCGGCCCGGCGCCCGCGAAAGCCGCGAGCGCCGGCGCGCAGCAGCCGCACACGCTGACGGTGCACCCCGTCTCGCGCCGCGCGCCGAGTTCCGCGGTGACCGGCGCCGCACTGGTGCCTGAAGCCGCCGAAACCGCCCCCGCGGGCATGGAACGCGTCCGTCTCTACGCGCACCCCGGCAACCCCGACGCGCGCGCTGCCGCGGCAGCCGCGGCGCAACGGGCCCGCGCGGCAGCGGCTGCGGGCCACGAGCTGCGCGTCGGCTCGGTCGTCGCGAAGGGCACGGTCCTCGGTTACGTCAACGGCGCGAGCTCCTCCAGCGGCGGCTCATTGAGCTTTGCGGTCAAACCGGCCGGCGACGGCGCGACGATCGACCCCGCGCCGCTGCTCGCCAACTGGGCGCAGCTGCAGCGCGCTCTTCACCCGAAGGGCGCGACGGCGACGGACCCGCTGCTCGGCGCGACCTCCAGCGAGGTCTTCCTGCTAAGCCCCGCGCAGCTGCGGCGCACGGTCCTCACGGACTCGGGGATCGTCATCGGCTCCTGTGAGCGCCGGGCGATCGCCTCCGGCGCCGTCGACAGCCGGCTGCTGGCGGTGCTCGCTTACCTCTCGCGCAGCGGCCTTCAGCCCACCGTCGCCTCCGACGGCTGCCGCGCCGGCGCACGCGAGGTGGCGATCGACATCACAGCGATCAACGGCACGAAGATCGCCCACCACCAGGGCGCCGGGACGATCACCGACCTCACGATCCGCACGCTTCTGACGCTGCCCGCGAGCTACGCGCCGCAGCAGATCACGAGCCTCATGCACTACCCCGGCCAGTCGCGCACGAAGGCCGACAGGGCCTCCTGGCGGCGTATCCGCGTCACGTTCGCCGCGCCGCTCGCCGCCACCAAGAGCGCGGGGCACGGCAAGAAGCACACCGCGCTACCGACCGTCACGACGACGGTCCTCACGCCGAGCGAGTGGCGCAACCTCTTCGGCACGATCGGCTCGCTGCAGGCCCCCGTCGTCACGACGCGGCCGAGCCGCTGGTCGATCCGGGACGAGCAGCCGCTGCACTGAGCGGCCGGCGCCGGCACGCCGGCGCCCAACAGCCCGTCGCCTAGTTGGCTTCCTTCGACGGGCTGGAGTTTTTGCCGCCGGGGTTGAAGCGCGGTTTGACCTGTCCCGGCTTGGGCAGCGATGCTTTGATCACCGGGAAGCAGGCGTGCTCGGCCTGACCGAACTTCGGGCTCGACGGGCTGATCGGCTTGCCCCGGAAGATCGGGCCGTGGCCCGCCAGGTTGGGCTCCGGCAGGTCGACGCCGTGGCGGCGCATGCAGAGCGCGAACTTGTCGAGTGCCGCGACGAGATGGGGGCCGGCAAAGCGGCCGGTGTTGAACTGGCGCTTGCCGTGGGCGCCTTTCTTGGCCGCCGTACCTGTCGCCGGCGGGCTGTACGCACCGCTGTGCGCAGGGACGCCGCAGCGGCGAAGAGCGCGTTCGAAGCGGACGCGCGGCACGCCTGCGGGCGCCTGCAGCGGCTGGCCGGCGCGGTAGACGGGCGCGCCGACGCCCTGCTTGCGCAGGCACGCGACGAGCGGCGCGGGGACGCTGCCGGTGCCTTCGCCCGCGAGGGCAGCGGGGGCACCGGGATTCTGGTTGGCCGTGGTCGACGGGTGCTGTTGGCTAGCCGACGTCGTCGTGGTCGAGCTGCCGCCGCATGCGGCCAAGGCGACGGATGCGGCGACGGTGGCGCAGATGCCGGCCGCGCGGCCGAGCGTGGTGAACGGCACTGCAGGTTCCCCCTATTTTTTCTTGTCGCCTTCGGCTTCCTGCGTTCCGGAGGTGCCGAGTTTTTCGAGCTTGCTGATTTTGATCTTGCCGATCTTGACCTTGCCGACGTGGATCTTGCCGATGTGGATGTCCTGGACAGACGGGTGCGTGGCCTGCTCCGCCGCGAGCGTGTCCTTCAGGACGTTGCGGCACGCGCGCTCCGCTTCTTTGAGCTTCTGGGGGTCGACCTTGCCGTTCTTCTTGATCCCGGCGCCGTGGCTGCGCAAGCACTCCAGCACCCGCTCGAAGGCGATCTTGTGGTCCTGGGCGTTGGGGGGCTGCCCCTTGCCTGTCACACCGCCCGTCACGCCGGCCTTGTGGGCGCAGCTTGCGAGAATCGCGCGGAACTGTGCGGTCGAGACGCCGGCGGGCAGGTGGATAGTGCCGTTACCGGAGCTCGGGGCTTTGATCCCGTGCGCCGCCAGGCAGGTGTCGATCGCGCCGTGCGCCGAGCTGTGTTCGGTCGGTTCGCCGGACACGCCGGGACTGGTTTCCGTGGTCGTTGTCGGCGCCTGCGTTTTCGCGACGGTCTGCGTCGTCGACGTCGTCGGGCTGTTGGAGGAGCCGCACGCGGCGAGCGCCGCGCTCAGTGCGAGCGCCGCGGCGCAGCACGCAATCAGCAAAAGCTTCCTGGACATCCGTGTTCCGTTCCCCGTTGGTTGCTTCGGACCTCTTAGAAAGGCGATTATCGCAGAGCACCTAAGGCCAGCCTGAAGGTTCGGGAGGGGCCCGCGCGATCTATCGTGGCCGCGTGCTGCCCTTCTGGTGCTCGATCGGCGTGCTCTCCCTGGCGCAGGGCGGGACCGTCGCGCTCGCCGGCGCGCGGCGCCTGCCGCTGGCCTGGGCGCCGCGAGGGCGCGGGTGGGCCCTGGTCCTGCCGCTCTCGATCGTGCTCTTCGTGATCGCCGGCGCCATCGTGCAGAGCGCGAGCGCCCACGCCCTCACCTACCTCGCGCTTGTCGCGGTTCCCTTGCTCGCCGCGCTCGCGCTCGCGACCCTGATGTATGGGGCGCGGCCGGTGCTGGCGCTCTTGGTGCCGGTGCTCTTCGCGATCGCGTGGATCGATTCATCGGGGCTCGCCGGCCAGGCGGCCGCAGTCGCGCTCTCGGCGCTCAGCTGCGTTGCCCTCGGCGTGCTGCTCGCTGCCGTTACGCCGCCCCGCTGGCTGGCCGCCGGAATCTTCGCGATGGCGACGGCCGACACGGCGCTGGTGCTCTCCCATCAGCTGCAGAAGCCGAACCGCGCGCTCAACGCGGTGCAGCCGCCCGCGGGGCTGCCGCGGCTGCAGGCTGCGACGTTCGGCACGGCCCTGATGGGCTACGGGGACCTCTTCGTCGCGGCGGTGCTCGGGGCCCTCGTGGTGGTCGTGTACGGGCGTCGGGTCCAGCTCCAGGCGGCCGCGCTGTGCGCCGTGTTGGCGGTCTCGTTCGACCTGCTGTTCTTCTTCGTCGACGAACTACCGGCGACGGTGCCGCCCGCGCTCACGCTCGCCGTGCTGCTCCTCAGCCGACGCGCGGCAGGGCGGGATGTGGCTCGCCCTCTGGTTGCGCCGCGTTCACGCGCCGCGCCTTGACGTCGACCGGTTCGGGTGCGCTGAGCTCGCGGCCCGACCCGGCGCCGTCCTGCTGCAAGCGGCGGGCCTGTGGCATGACGCGGCTGTCGAATGATCCGACGGCCTCGTTGTAGGCGTCGACGGTCGAATCGAGCCGCTGGCCGAGCTTCGCGAACGGTTCGGCGAAGCGGGCGAGACGGGAGTGAAGCTCGCCCGCGGCCTCGGCGATGTTCTTGGCGGAGCGCGGCGATCTGCTCCTGGCGCCAGCCGTAGTGGACGGCCCACAGCATTCCGATCAGCGTCGTCGGCGTCGCCATCAGCACGCGATGGCCGACGCCGTACTCGATGAGTGCGGGATCCTTGGCGAGCGCGGCCTGGTAGATCGCGTCCGAGGGCAGGAACATCACGACGAACTCCGGCGAGGACTCGAGCTGCGACTGGTAGGACTTCGCGGCGAGCTTTGCGATGTGCTCGCGCGTCTGTTTGGCGTGGCGCGCGGCATGGACTTCGCGCTCGCCGTCGTCCGTAGCCTCGAGCGCGGAGAGGTAAGCGTCAAGCGGAACCTTGGAGTCCACGACGACCACCTTGCCGCCAGGCAGCCTGACGAGCATGTCGGGCCGCAGGATGCCGTCCTCCCCCGCCAGCGAGTGCTGCTCAATGAAGTCGCAGTGCTCGACCATCCCCGCCATCTCGACGACGTTGCGCAGCTGAAGCTCGCCCCACGCGCCGCGCGTCGCCGGGCGGCGCAGGGCGGTGACGAGGCGGCCGGTCTCATCGCGCAGGTCGCCGACGCCCCTGCCGAGCGCGGTGACCATCTCGGCGAGCTGGCCCTGCGCTTCGCGGCGCTCGCGCTCCAGCCGGCCGATTTCGTCCTGCATTCGGGTCAGGCGCTCCTGCACCGGCACGACGAGCCCTTTGATCTCCTCCGTGCGCAGCTTCATCTCGCCGCTGGCACGCTCCTCGTCGAGCCGGCGCGACTCCTGCATGCGCGCGGCGAGCGCGTCGCTCGTCTGCGCGAGCGCGCGCTCGGCGATGGCCTGTAACGCATCGCCGTCGCGGCCGCGCGAGCGAGCCGAAATGAGCACCGCGGCGGCTGCGCCCAGCGCGAGACCGACGATCAGCATCGCTGCCGCGAGGCCGCTCATGACCAGGATTTCTGGGAGATCTCATACACCGGACCAAGCAGCTTTCCACTGGGTCCGGACGCGCTGACTGGACGGTTGTGCGCTTGACAACCTGTTGATGACTCTTTAGTTTCGGAGTGGGTCAGGGGGGCGTCAATTCCAACCGAGCCCGCCAAACCACTGCAAATGGGGAAATAAGAAGGGGCCTTGCCGACTGGCTTTGTCCCAAAGGAGGATGAGATGTCAGCCAAGAATGGCTCGGCTCTTTCCGGTCGCTCACGCGGCCGTCTCGCTGGTCTGACGCTTGCCGTCGTATTCGCGCTTAGCGCGATCTTCGCGGCGGGAGCATCGGCACACGCGGGTGTAACGCAGTCCACGATGACGCTGGGTGACTCGCTCACATTCGGGTATTCGGCTCAGCTTTACAACGAAAACATCACGAATGGTGACGAAGCATCGAAGTTCGAACACGGCTTCGCGAACGACTATCTCGCCAAACAGGCGAAATCGTCAACGCGGCGCCTGATCGACTTGGGCTGCCCGGGAGAGACGTCGAACTCGCTGATCGGCAACGGTCCGGTCGGGGAAGAGCTCGGCGAAACGAGTGAAGCGCCTTGCGCCTACCACGAACTGGGCGGCGACCCGCTTCACGTCTCCTACGGACCTGCCGGTACCTCGCAGCTGGAAGCTGCCCTGTACCAGCTCGGTGCGTCGGCTGCCGAAGGCAAGCCCGTCACGACAGTGACCCTCGACATCGGGGCGAACGACGAGCTTCACCTGATCGCGAAAGCCGAAGCCGAAGCGCGTAAACACGCCGAAGAAGCCGGTGAGGCTGCGGCGTACAAATACGTAGTTGAAGCTGAGACGCCGGGCACGAAAGCGTACGAAGCGGCTCAGGCTGCTGGTGGCGCCGCTGCCTACAAATACGAGGTCGAAGCACAGACCCCGGGCACCGAAGCGTACGAAAAGGACCAACAGGTCGCGTACGAAGCTTTCATCGGTGCACTCGGCGAAGGCAAGGACTACGAAGAAGCGGAAGCCGCAGCTGCGGCTGCCGGTTACAACTACATCGTGACCGAAGCGACTCGTATCGGGACGGAAGCTGGGACGAAATTCGTCGAAGCTGAAGCTGGCGCGATCGGCAAAGCTGCCGGTGAAGCGTACGGCGCCGCCCACGGGCTCGCTGAAGTCAAAGCGTACCTCGAATCCCACGCCACAGCGTTGTTCACTCACATTGTGACGAACAACCTGAAGATCATGGGCACGCTTCGCGCTGCTGGCTACAAAGGCCAGATCATCGCGATCGGTGGCTACGACCCGTACGGCAACCTGCTGGGTCATGGCGAACTGCTTTCCGGTTCGCTGCCGCTGGCAAAGACGCTCAACGTGATCGAGGAAGCGGAATTCGCCAAGGCGCCTTACGACGCCTGCTTCGCGAACCCGCAGCCTGAGTTCAACCCTGAAGGCAAAAACGAACCGACCCACCTTCAGGAGTACACGAACATGGCGAACACCAACGTCAGCAATGGCAAAGCCGATGGCCCGGACATTCACCCGACGCCGCTCGGCTACGAAGTGATCGCCCACGTCATGAAGAAAGACTGCGGTTCGTAGTCAGCACCACGACGTGAGCCCAGAACCCTAGGTTCCGGGTAAGCAATTCGATCGGGGCGCCCGGCTTGGCCGGGCGCCCCGAGTCGTTTAAGGGTCGCCGGCTAAGGCTTGAGTGCGTCGTGCTGGCGCTCGATGACCTGCGCAATGACCTCGAGCATCGCCGGCGCCGCCGGCACCAGGCGTGATGCGGGCGGCGTGGCGGCGAAGACGGTGCGTGCCGGAGGCGCCGGCTCGAGCGGGCGGATCACGACGCCGGCGTGAAGCGGCGAGAGCGCGAGCTGCGGAATCAGCGCCACGCCCACGCCCGCCGCGACGAGGCCCTGGACGGTCTGGTAGTCGTCGCTCTCGAACGCCACACGGGGCTCGAAGCCCGCCGCGTGGCAGCTGCGCACAACCTGCTGGGCGCAAGGGCTGCGCAGCGACGTCTGCACCCACGAATCGCCTTCGAGCTCCGCGAGGTCGACGCTCGCTTGCTCTGCCAGACGGTGGCCGGCGGGCAGCGCCAGACGGAGCGGATCCTCGAGCAGCACGGTTCGCTCCATGTTCTCCGCGAGCGCCGGTCCGTCGGGGAACTCGAAGAGCAGCGCGAGGTCCAGCTCGCCGTCGCGAAGGCGCGGCGCGAGGTCCTCCGGCTCGCCCTCAGCCAGGCTCAGCTCCACCAGTGGGTGGGCGGCCCGGAACGAGGCGATGGCGGTCGGCAGAATCGCGCCCCCTGCGCTCGGGAAGGAGGCGATCCGTAGGCGGCCGCCGCGCAGGCCGGCGATTGCGCCGAGAGCGGCCTCTGCGGCCTCCAGGCGGGCGATGATGCCGTCGGCGTGTGCCACGAGCGTCTGACCGGCGGCGGTCAGCCGTACGGTCCGCCCGTGGCGCTCCAGGAGGGTCGTTCCGGTCTCGGCCTCAAGCGTCGCGATCTGCTGTGAGACGGCGGACTGCGTGTAGTCGAGCGCCTGCGCCGCAGCGGAGAAGGAGCCGCGCCGCGCGACCTCCGAGAGCGTCCTCAAGCGATTCACATTCAGCATCAGTTCACCTAATACAGAGTATCAGCACTATTACTTGATCTTCTACCTGCAGTGCGTCACTCTCATTGCAAGGCCGCACATAACAGCGCCCGCCAGCGCGAACAAAAGGAGAGCAAAATGCCCACAAAGATCATCGTTTCCTACGACGGGACCGCCAACGAGGAGGACGCCATCGCGCTCGGCCGCACGTTCGGCCGCGCCGGCGCCGACGTCTCGGTCGCCTACGTGCGCCACGCCGCGGCGGGTGACACGGCAGCCGAGCAGGCCGCCCAGGCAGAGGCCCAGGAGGTCCTGGCCCGCGGCGTCAAGCTGCTCGGCACCCCAGACGCGGCCGGTCACGTCGTGATCGACCCCTCGACGCCCAACGGCCTCGCGCGCCTCGCCGCCGAGGAGAACGCGGACGTCGTCGTCTTCTGCTCGGACTCACACACCGCGAAGGGCCAGGTCTCGATCGGCAACTCCGCCCAGCGCCTGCTCGAGGGCGGGCCGTGCGGCGTCGCGATCGCTCCCGCGGGGCTCGCGGAGGGCTCGGACCAGCTGCGCGGCGTCGTCGCCGTCGTCGACGGCGAAGGCGGCGCTCAGGCGACCGCGGAGGCGATCGCAGCCGCTCTCGGCGGCGAGGTCAAGCCCGTGATCGACGACGAGACCGACCTCGTCGTGATCGACTCGCGCCCCGACGCTGCTCCCGGCACCGTCTCGCTCAGCTCATCCGCCGCGCACCTGATCGAGATCGTGCGCGCCGCGACGCTGGTGCTGCCGCGTGGCAAGCAGCTGGAGTTCAGGCAGGCCGCTGCCGCGACGCAGAGCGTCTGATCGAGCGCCGGTAGACGACCGCCGCGATGGCAAGATCGATCGCGCCGCCCACCAGATGGGCGGCGCGCCCGGTCACCAGTCGGCCGGCGAAAAGCTGGACGCGGCGGCGCATCGCGCGCACGGTATCGTGGCCCGGTGCCCAGCGGACCGCAGACGACGGTCGCCGACCTCGGCGACTCCCGCGTGCGCGTCGAGGTTCGCGTCCCGGCCGAGGAGGTCGAGCGGCGCGTCAACGAGCGCGCCACGGCGCTCGGCAAGGAGTTACGTCTCCCCGGCTTCCGCCGCGGCCACGTCCCCGCGCCGCTGGTCCTGCAGCGCGTCGGCCGTGACGCGGTCCTCGAGCAGGCGATCCGCGAGTCGCTGTCCACTTGGTACGCCGCGGCGATCGCCGAGTCCGGGATCCTGCCCGTCGGCGACCCCAAGATCGAGCTCGGCGAGCTGCCGGCCGCGGGCGAGGAGCTCGGCTTCAGCGTCGAGATCGGCGTGCTTCCTGTAGCCAAGCTCGGCGCCTACCGCGGCCTAGAGGTCCCGCGGCGCGAGCCGGCCGCCGACGAGCAGCAGGTGGAGAGCGAAATCGAGAAGGTGCGCGAGCGCCTGGCGCGCCTGCAGACCGCGGAGCGCGCCGCGCAGGACGGCGACTTCGTCGTCATCGACTACGTCGGGCAGCTGCGCGAGGGCGACGAGCTGAGTCCCGTTCGACGGCGGCAGCGGCCGTGACCAGCTCGTGGAGCTCGGCACCGGAAACCTCATACCGGGCATGGAGGCCGGCCTGCTCGGCGCCAGCGCCGGCGAGACGCGGACGCTCGAGCTGAGCTTCCCCGCGGAGTACGGCGCCGAGGAGCTCGCGGGCCGCGACGCCTCGTTCGAGGTCACCGTCAAGGAGGTCAAGGAGCGCCTGCTGCCCGAGCTCGACGACGACTTCGCCGCCGACGCGGGCTTCGAGGACATGGACGAGCTGCGCGCCGACGTGCGCGAGCGCCTGCTCGAGGCCGACGCGGAGCGCTCCAAATCGGAATTCCGCCAGGCCGCCCTGGAAGGGGCCGTGGCAGCCGCGACGCGTCGAGCTGACCGACGACCTGGTCGCCGGCCGCGCGCAGGAGATGTGGGACCGCACGCTGCACGCCCTCGCGCACCGCGGCGTCACGCGCGAGGGCTACCTGCAGCTCGTCGGCCGCAGCGAGGAGGACGTTCTGGCCGAACTGCGCGAGGAGGCCGCTGTCTCGCTGCGACGCGAGGCCGTAGTGACGGCGATCGTCGATGCCGAGAAGATCGCGCCCAGCGAGCAGCAGCTCGCCGACGCGTTGACGCAGGCCTCCGACCAGGAGGGGGTCACGCCGGCCGCGCTCGTTGAGCGTCTACGCGACTCGGGCCGCCTGCAGGAGGCGCTCGACGACCTCGCGGCGCGGATGGCGATCGACCTGATCTGCGACGAGGCGACGCCCATCACACCCGCCCAGGCCGAGGTTCGCGAGCGCATCTGGACGCCGGAGGAGCGCGAGGGCGACGACGGCGGCAACAAATCCGGCGAGCTTTGGACGCCCGACCGCTAGCCTTCGGAAGGAATCCGGAGCGCGAAGCGAAATTGAGGCGAGGACCATGAGCCCACTAGTTCCGATGGTCGTTGAGCAGACCTCCCGTGGCGAGCGCGCGTTCGACATTTACAGCCGCCTGCTGAACGAGCGGATCATCTTCCTCGGCACGCCCGTGGAAGACCAGATCGCGAACCTGATCGTCGCGCAGCTCCTTCACCTCGAGAGCGAGGACCCCGAGAAGGACGTGTCGATCTACATCAACTCGCCGGGCGGCTCGGTCTACGCCGGCCTTGCGATCTACGACACGATGCAGTTCATAAAGCCCGACGTTCAGACGATCTGCGTCGGCATCGCCATGTCGATGGGCGCGCTGCTGCTGGCGGGCGGCGCCGCCGGCAAGCGGATGGCGCTGCCGAACGCCAAGATCCTCATCCACCAGGTCTCCTCGGGCTTCCAGGGCCAGGCCAGCGACATCGAGATCCACGCCAAAGAGATCATCGACCTGCGCCGGCGGCTCGACGAGATCATGGCCAACCACTCGGGCAAAGAGCTCGATCAGGTCCGTCAGGACACCGAGCGCGACTACTTCATGAGCGCCGAGGAGGCCAAGGAGTACGGCATCATCGACCGCGTGATCACCGAACACTAGGCGCGGAGAGACGGGGGAGGGGAACAGCGAATGGCCAGGCCGACCGACTCCAACGAGCAGCTTCTCTGCAGCTTCTGCGGCAAGTCCCAGCGCCAGGTCAAGAAGCTGATCGCGGGACCCGGCGTCTACATCTGCGACGAGTGCATCGATCTCTGTAACGAGATCATCGACGAGGAGCTCGCCGCCCCCGCCGGCCTGGATATCGAGAACCTGCCCAAGCCGCGCGAGATCTGCGACGTGCTCGACGAGTACGTCGTCGGACAGGACCCCTCCAAGCGCACGCTCTCGGTGGCCGTCTACAACCACTACAAGCGCGTGCAGATGATGAACTCCTCCGACTCGGACATCGAGTTGCAGAAGTCCAACATCCTGCTGCTCGGACCCACCGGCTGCGGCAAGACGCTGCTCGCGCAGACGCTTGCCCGGGTGCTCAACGTTCCCTTCGCGATCGCCGACGCGACCGCCCTGACCGAGGCCGGCTACGTCGGCGAGGACGTCGAGAACATCCTGCTGAAGCTGATCCAGGCCGCCGACTACGACGTCAAGAAGGCCGAAACCGGCATCATCTACATCGACGAGGTCGACAAGATCGCGCGCAAGGCGGACAACCCGTCGATCACGCGCGACGTCTCCGGCGAGGGCGTTCAGCAGGCGCTCCTGAAGATCCTCGAGGGCACGCAGGCCTCGGTGCCGCCGCAGGGCGGCCGCAAGCACCCTCACCAGGAGTTCCTGACGCTCGATACGACGAACGTCCTCTTCATCTGCGGCGGCGCGTTCCAGAACCTCGACCGCGTCATCGACCGGCGGATCGGCCACAAAGGCATCGGCTTCGGTGCGGCGATCTCAGAGCACGTCGAGCGCGACGCCGGTGCGATCTTCGAACACTGCCTGCCCGAGGACCTGATCGAATACGGCCTGATCCCCGAGTTCATCGGTCGCCTGCCGGTGATGTCGGCCGTCCACCAGCTCACGCGCGACGACCTCGTCTCGATCCTCGTGGAGCCGCGCAATGCGCTCGTCAAGCAGTTCCAGCGTTTCTTCGCCTTCGACGGCGTCGAGCTCGTCTTCTCCGACGACGCGCTCACCGCGATCGCCGACCGCGGCCTGGCGCGCGAAACGGGAGCCCGCGGGCTGCGCTCGATCGTCGAGGAAATCCTCCTCGAGGTGCAGTTCGAGCTGCCCTCGCGACGGGACGTCAAGAAGTGCGTCGTGACCAAGGACACGGTCGAGCGCGGGCCTGCCGCCGACGCTCGTGACCGAAGCCGCTCCCGAAGACGGCGAGCGTGACGTCCTTCACGAGGAGTCCGCCTGATCGCCGGACGATACGATCGCCCGTATGCCGGGCGGCGGGACGACGAAGGCATTCCTGCGGCGCACGCCGTGGACCCTGATCATCACGACGCTCTTCGCGCTCGAGCGCCGGCGCCGCGCACTCGACCGCGCGGAGCGCGCGCGCCTGGCAGCGCTGCTGCGCAACAGCCGCGGCCTGCCGGGACGCCTGACGCGCGAGGAGCGCACCGAGCTCCGTCTGCTGATCGCGCGGCTGGACCCCGTCGGGGCGGGCCGCGACGTGCTGCCCCTGATCGGCCGTATGCGGCTACCCCGAAGGAGGTGAGATCGTGAACGCAGAGGACCTCGAGTCGCTCAGCACAAAGGAGCTGCACGACCGCGCGATGCGCCGCGCCGAGCGCCACCTCGACATGTCATTCATCTGGGGCCTGATGAAGATGATCCCCGCCGCCGAGGTCGCCAGCGGCGACGAAGGCGAGGCCGACTACGACCTGCAGTCCTCCAAAGGAGTGATCTCCGACGCGCTCTTCCACAGCGGCGAGGGCGCCCTCGGCGAGGCGTTGCGGCCCGTGTTCATCGAATACCTGCGTGAGCATGGCGGCTGACGGCGCACGCGCGCGCCGCGGCGACGGGCACTGGAGCGAGGAGCGCGCCGAAAGCGAGTTGCGCTCGCTGGAGCTCTTCGGCATGCGTTTCGGCCTGGAGCGCATGCGCCGCCTCTTGACCGCGCTCGGCTCGCCGCAGCAGGCGTACGACGCGATCCAGGTGCTCGGCACCAACGGCAAGACGTCTACGACGCGGATGACCGCCGCGATCCTCGACGCTCACGGCCTGCGGACCGGTGCCTATCTCTCGCCGCACCTCGTCTCCTACCGCGAACGCATCCTCGTCGCCGGGGACGCGATCGACGGCGGCGAGTTCGCCGACGCCGTGGCGCGAGCCAGCCACGCCGCGCACGCCGTCGACCGCACGCTCGCCGAGGACGATCACATCACGCAGTTCGAACTGCTGACGGCCGCCGCGCTCGTGCACTTCGCCGGGCGCGAGGTCGACGTCGCCGTCGTCGAGGCCGGCCTTGGCGGGCGCTACGACGCGACGAGCGTCGTCGACGCGCCGATCAGGGTGCTGACCAACGTTGGCCTCGAGCACACCCGTTGGCTGGGGCCGACCATCACCGACATCGCGCGCGAGAAGCTCGCCGTGCTCGCGCCCGGCACGACGCTGATTCTCGGCGCAGACCTCGACGCCGACGCGCGCGCCGTCGCCGACGAGATCTCAGCAGAGCGCGGCGCGAGAATCACGGTGGCCGCAGCGAGCGATGAGCCGCTCGCCGCCGCCGGCGCCTTCCAGCACCTCAACTTCTCGCTGGCCCGTGCCGCGGCGGAGGCCCAGCTCGACGCGCTCGGTATCGCGCTCGACGAGCGGGCCGTCGCGCGCGCCGCGGCCTCGACGGTCATCGCGGGCCGCGCGCAACTACTCGACGCCGATCCGCCGACGCTGCTCGACGGGGCCCACAACCCGGCGGCCGCCGTCGCACTCGCCGAATCTCTCCCCGCGCTGCTCGACGGCCGCCCGCTGGCGCTCGTGCTTGGCGTGCTCGACGACAAGGATGCGGCGCAGATGCTCGCGACGCTCCTGCCGCTCAGCGACCGCGCGTTCTTCACGGCGCCGCGCTCATCGCGGGCGCTGTCGCCGGCGACGTTGCAGTCGCTCGCCGCGCAGCAGGGATTCGACGCCGCGGAGTGCGAGAGCCGCCCCGAACGGGCGCTCGCGGCAGCTCAGGCCTGGGCCTCCGAGCACGGCGGCGCGGTGCTCGTGACGGGCTCGGTGTACCTCGTCGGCGCGGTGCTCGCGGACCGCGGCTACGGCCCTGTGCGGGAGGTCGCCCGGTGAACGATCGCGGCCCGTCCGTTCCCGCGATGATCGGCGCGGTGGCCCTGATCGTGGCCGTCGTGATCCTCGTATTCTTCGCTGCAGGCTACCTGTTCGGTCGCCTGTTTCTCTAAACTCAGGCCCCCGATGACCTCGCTCGCAATCCTCGGGGTGGAAAGCGCTGGGCTGAAGATCGCCGTCGATCTGCTCGTGCTGGCGCTTGTCGTCCTCTACTTCGCGCTCATCTACTGGACGTACAACGACGCCCGCCGGCGCATCGCCGACCCGATGCTCGTCGGCTGCGCGACCGTGGCGTCGCTCTTCCCGTACATCGGCACGCTCGTCTACGTCGTGCTGCGCCCGCCCGAGTATCTCGACGACGCGCTCGAGCGCGATCTCGACCTGCGCGCCGCGCAGGCCCGCGAGCAAGAGCTCGAGCGCACGCGTTGTCCGCACTGCGAGTCTCCCATCGAGCGGGACTTCCTGCTCTGCCCGAGCTGTATGCGCAAGCTCAAGGAGCCGTGCCCCTCCTGCTCGCGGCCCCTCGAACCGACCTGGTCGACCTGTCCCTACTGCGCGACCGAGCTCAAAGCGGCAGCCCGCACGACCACGCGCCGGCGCACGCGGCGCCCGAAAGCGGCCGCCGCCGCGCCCAAGGCCGAGACCCCGGTCGCGGAGGCCGACGTGGCGCTCGAGGAGGCGGCGCCCGCCGCGGCCCCCGCAGCCACAGCGCCAGCGGGCGCGAGCCGCTCGCGTCGGCCGAGCGCCGACGCCGAGGCCTAGCCGATGGCCGCCGAACGCACCCTGATCCTCGTCAAGCCCGACGCCTTCGCGCGGGGCCTCTCGGGCGAGATCATCGCCCGCTTCGAGCGCAAGGGGCTGCGCATCGTCGCGCTGCGCCACATGACGATCACCGAGGAGCTCGCCGAACGCCACTACGCCGAGCACGCCGAGCGCCCCTTCTTCGGTGAGCTCGTCGCGTTCATCACGTCCGGCCCGCTCGTCGCGTTCGTCCTCGAAGGGCACGAGGCCGTGAAGGCTGCGCGGCAGATCATCGGTGCCACCGACCCGCTGGAGGCCACTCCCGGCACGATTCGCGGTGACTTCGCGCTGCTCGTCGGTGAGAACATGGTTCACGGCTCCGACTCGCCCGAGTCCGCGGCCCGCGAGAGCGAGCTCTTCTTCGGCGAGCTGGGGTAGCCGTCGCGCCGCCGCTGATCCTCGCCTCGAGCTCGCCGCAGCGCCGCGCGCAGCTCGAGCGCCTCGGCATCGCGTTCGAGGTCCGGTCGCCGGGGGTCGAGGAGCTCGAGGACGGTCCCGCGGACCAGATCGCGCTCGCCAACGCGCTCGCCAAGGCCCGCTCCGTCGCCGACGGCGCCTCACGCGTGATCGGCTGCGACACGGTCGTGACACTCGAGGGGCGCGTCTTCGGCAAGCCGGCCGACGAGAGCGAGGCCCGCGCGACGCTGACGGCGCTCTCCGGCCGCACGCACGAGGTCGTCAGCGGCCTCGCGCTGCTCGAAGGCTTCCACGAGCACAGCGAGCTGGCCCGCACGCGCGTCACCTTCAGGACCATCGATCGGGCCATGCTCGACTGGTTCATCGCGCGCGGCGAATGGCGCGAGCGATCGGGTGCGTACGCGATCCAAGGCGGCGCGTCGGCCTTCGCGCTGTCGATCGACGGCGACTTCGAGAACATCGTCGGGCTGCCCGTCGCGCGCGTCATCGAGCGCTGGCCGGACCTGCTCCAAAGCCCATAAAGAAGCGGTGCAAGCGGGCACTCGGCTGCGTGGAGCGCCTTACGCCCTGCGCTAGACTGCGGCCCGGTCGCGCCCCGCCCGGCTCGCTGCAGGGTCGAGTCCCACCTCCATGAGCATCTTCACCTATCTGACCGGTTTCGGGGGCCGCGACATGGCGGTCGACCTTGGCACGGCGAACACGCTGGTCTACGTCCGCGGACGCGGCATCGTGCTCTCCGAGCCGAGCGTTGTCGCGATCGATTCGCGCTCCGGCGAGGTCCACGCCGTCGGCATCGAGGCCAAGCGAATGCTGGGCCGCACACCCGGGACGATCCAGGCGATCCGCCCGCTCAAGGACGGCGTCATCGCGGACTTCGACGTCACCGAGCAGATGCTCCGCCACTTCATCCAGAAGGTGCACCAGAATCGCTGGGCGCACCCCCGCGTCGTGGTCTGCGTCCCATCCGGCGTGACCGGCGTCGAGAAGCGCGCCGTCGAGGAGGCCTGTCTCTCAGCCGGGGCGCGCACCGCCTACCTGATCGAGGAGCCGATGGCCGCTGCGATCGGCGCGGGTCTTCCGGTCGGCGAGCCGACGGGCTCGATGGTCGTGGACATCGGCGGCGGCACATCCGAGGTCGCCGTGATCTCGCTCGGCGGCATCGTCGTCTCGCAGTCGATCCGCGTCGGCGGCGACGAGATGGACGAGGCGATCATCAACTACGCAAAGCGCGAGTACAAGCTGCTGATCGGTCAGCAGACCGCCGAGGAGCTCAAGCTCGAGATCGGCTCGGCTTGCCCGATGGCCGAGGAGCTCCAGGCCGAGATCCGCGGCCGCGACATGGTCGCCGGCCTACCCAAGACGGTGGTGCTCACGAGCGAGGAGATCCGCAAGGCGCTCGAGGAGCCGCTCAACCAGATAATCGAGGCCGTCAAGGAGACACTCGACCGCACGCCACCGGAGCTGGCGTCGGACATCATGGACCGCGGCATCATGCTCGCGGGCGGCGGTTCGCTTCTGCAGGGACTCGACGAGAGGCTGCGCGAGGAGACGCAGATGCCGGCCCATCTCGCCGAATCGCCGCTGACCTGCGTCGCCGTCGGCTCCGGCCGCTCGCTCGAGGAGTTCGAGGCGATCCACCGCTCTAACCGCACTGCGCGCAGACGACGGCGCCACTAGCGGGCGCCGCGGCTACCCTGTTCAGGCGAACGCTCCGGAAGGTATTCGCCAGTGCATGACAAGTCGGTACGACGCCGGCGCGCGCTACTCGCGCTGCTCGTAATCCTGTCGCTCCTATTACTGACCGCATACTTCGGCGAGTCCTCCGAAGGATCGCTGCATTCTGTGCAGCAGGACTTCCTGACCGTCGTCTCGCCGATCCAGGACGGCGTGGACAAGGCGCTCAAGCCCGTACGCGACCTTTTCAACTGGTTCGGCGAAACGCTCCACGCCAAGGGCCAGCGCGCCTCACTGCTCGCGCAGAACGAGCGCCTGAAGCACGAAAAGGTCAACGACGAAGCCGAAAAACGGGAGTACCACCAGTTGCTCGCCCTGTTCCACATCGACCAGCTCGGCGTCTCGAATTACAAGCCGGTGACAGCCACGGTGATCGCGAAAACACCGAACCTGTGGTACGCGACGGTGACGATCAACGCCGGATCGAGCGCCGGCATAAAAGTCAACGACCCCGTCGTCAACGGCGAAGGCCTGGTCGGCAAGATCACCACGATCGCACCGAACGGAGCGATCGTCAGCCTCATCACGAACTCCGGCATGGGGGTCTCCGCGCGCATCGGCACCGGCAGCGCGACGGGTGTCGTGCAGCCGAAGGTCGGCGAACCGTCGGACCTCCTGCTCCAGTACCTACCCGCTGGGACGCAGGCCAACGACGGCGAATACGTCGTTACGTCCGGGACGCTCGCGCCGCCTGACTACTCGCTGTACCCGCCGGGCATCATCATCGGCCAGGTGACTTCGACGAGCGAAGAAGGCGGCTACCTCGCGGTCAACGTGCACCCCTCCGTCAACCTTCACGCGCTGGAAACCGTGCAGGTCCTCACGACGCCGCCGAGCTCCACGCCGGCGCGCGAGTCGCGGCTCGTACACTCCCTAACGACCGAGGCGGTGCCGCCGAGCGGCGAACAGCTCGCCTCCACGGGGAGCGGCGGATGAACGGCACCGGATCGCCTTCGCTCGTGCTGCGCGTCTCGCTGCTGGCCTTCGTGGTCGTGATGGTCCAGGTCTGCGTCGTCTCCGAGATCACGTTCTTCGGCGTCAGCGCGGACATCACGACGCTCCTCGTCGCGTTCGTCGGCCTGATGTGCGGGTCGCTGACGGGCGCCGTGACAGGTTTCTGCGTCGGCCTGCTCGTCGACCTCGCGCTGGTGCAGACGCTCGGTCTCACATCGCTCGTCTTCACGCTCATCGGCTACTGGGCGGGACGGCTGCGCGAAGTCCGTGACCCGCAGGCCGCGCTCACGCCGATCGTCGTCGGCGCGCTCGCCGCTGCCGTGTCACTGTTCGGCTACGCGGCGATGGAGTTCATGCTCGACGTCGACGCGCCCGTCAGCTTCGACCTGCTGCGGCAGATACTGATCGGCGTGCTGCTCGACGCGGTCCTCGCTCTGCCGATGTGGCTGCTCGTCAAACGCGTCGTCGAGCCCGCGCTGCCCGAGGACCCGCGGCGCCGGCGACGGCGACGCGCCTACACGACTGGCGGACTCAGTCCCCTCACTCGGCCATGAGCGCGCTGCGCCCCGCCGACTCGCGTACGCCCGCCGGCGCGACGCCACCGCAGATGGCGTTCCGCGTGAGCATCATCGCGATGATCGCGCTCGCGATGTTCGGGATCATCCTTTTCCGCCTCTGGTTCCTGCAGGTGCTGACCGGCGAACAGTACGTCCAGCAGGCCAACGCTAACCGCATCCGGAGCCTGCCGATCCCGGCGCCGCGTGGTGAGATCCTCGACCGCGACGGGCAGGCGATCGTCTCCTCCGAGGAGACCAACGCCGTGCAGATCGTTCCCTCGGCGCTGCCGGCCGGGCGCCGCGAGCGCGCCGCGCTGTACGTTCGGCTCGGCCACCTGCTGGGGATGACCCCGCGTCACATCGGCGAACTCGTCAACCGCGGGAAGGTGAACGTGCCCTACGCGCCGGTGACGATCAAGACCGACGCCGGACGCGGCGCGCTCACGGTCCTGGCCGAGCGCCAGAACGAATACCCCGGCGTCGAGCAGCGGCCCGTCTCGATCCGCACCTACCCCTACGGCGCGATGGCGGCGCAGGTCATCGGCCACGTCGGCCAAGTCTCGCCGGCCGAGCTGAAGATGAAGGGCTTCGGCGGCGTCCCGCAGGGCTCGATCGTAGGGCAGGAAGGGCTCGAGTACTACTACGACAGCTACCTGCGCGGCAAGAGCGGCGTCGAACGCGTCCAGGTGAACGCGGAAGGCTATCCCGTCGCGAGCACGCTGCACCCGACACAGCCAACCGCCGGCTACAACCTGCTCACGACGCTCGACCTGGGTCTCGAGCAGGAGGGCGAACGCGCGCTGCACGAGGGCATCGCAAACGCCCGCGCCGCCGGCAAACCCGCGACCGCGGGCGCCTTCGTCGCGCTCGACCCGCGCAACGGCCAGGTGCTGGCGATGGGCTCGTCGCCGTCATTCAACCCGAACCGCTTCGCCGGCCCCATGACCGAGCGTGAATATCGCGCTCTGGAGGGCGGTGGCGGCGCCGTCGGCCCGCTCACGAACCTCGCGACCGAGGGCGCGTACCCGACCGGATCGACGTTCAAGCCGATCACGGCGATGGCTGCGCTCGAAGCCGGCGTCATCACGCCGGACGAACTGCTCGGCTCCGGCCAGTGCATCACCGCCGGCCGGGAGCAGTTCTGCAACGCCGGCCACGCCGACTACGGCGCGCTGCCGCTGGTCCAGGCCCTAACGGTCTCCTCCGACACCTATTTCTTCGAAGTCGGCGAGCGCGCCAACGCCTACGGCAACGTGATCCAGAACATGGCGCACAAGCTCGGCGTCGGCGAGCCGACCGGCATCGACCTGCCCAGCGAGATCACGGGCGTCGTTCCGGACGCGCGCTGGCGAGCGCGCCAGGACCAGCTCGAACTGGCCTGCCGCCGCCGCCGCCACGTTCCCTCGTGCGGCATCGTCAGCGAAGTCCGTCCCTGGTCGGTCGGCGACAACATGCACCTGGCCGTCGGCCAGGGTGACCTGCTGACCGACCCGCTGCAGATGGCGGTCGCCTACTCGACGCTCGCCAACTCCTACGAAAAAGAAGGAAACGGCGAAGTCGTCGTGCCCCACCTGGGCCTCGCGATCGAGGAACCGACGGGCGGCCTGGTGCAGGCCCTGCCGACGCCGCACGGGCGCAAGGTCCACCTGGACCCGGCCGACCTGCGGCTGGTCATGGAAGGCATCCACGGCGCGACGACGTTGCCCGGGGGGACCTCGACCGACGTCTGGACGGGCTGGAACCAGTCGGCCTACCCGGTCTACGGCAAGACCGGCACCGCGCAGCACGAAAACCAGGAAGACCAGTCCTGGTACATGTGTTACGTCGGCTCGCGCTCACGGCCGATCGTTATCGCGGTGACGGTGGAACAGGGCGGCTTCGGCGCCGAAACCGCGGCGCCGATCGCGCGGCTCATCGCCTCCGAGTGGTTCAAGCAGCCGCTGAAGTTCGTCGTCGGCTCATCGAAAACGCTATGAGCACGCTCAGCCCGATAGCGCTCCCCGAAAGCACGCCGGCGCCCCGCGCGGGCACGCGACGGCTGCCGCTCGACCCGGTGCTGACATGCACGGTCATAGCGCTCGCCATCTGCTCGCTGCTCACGCTCCGCGCAGCGACGAGCAACCTCGTTCCCGGCGATCCCGGCTACTACACCGACCGCCAGGCGATCTACCTCGGCGTCGGCTTCGTGCTGATGCTCGTCGTCTCGCGGATCGACTACGCGCGCCTGCGGCGCTGGCGCAATGCCATTTACGCCCTGCTGATCGCGAGCATCCTCGCGGTCCTCGCGCTCGGCCACTACTCCTCGCTCGGCGCCCAACGCTCGATCGCGCTGCCGTTCTTCTCCTTCCAGGGCTCGGAGATCGGCAAGGACCTCTTGATCGTCGCGCTCGCCGCCTTCATCGTCGACAACGCACGCTCGATCGGCGCGCGCGAGACGACGGCGCGCGTCCTGCTCGCGGCGCTGGTGCCGGCCGCGTTCGTCGCCATCCAGCCCGACCTCGGCTCGAGCATGGTGTACGTGTTCATCGCCGCGATGCTGCTCTTCGTGGCCGGCACGCCGGGGCGCAGGCTCGCCGCGCTCGCCGCTGTGCTGGCGGCCTGCATCGCATTTGTCTTCGTCGGCGCGCCCGCAGCCGGCGTTCACGTTCTCAAGCCCTACCAGGAACAGCGTCTGACGGCGTTCCTTGACCCGTCGAGCCACTCGGAATCCTCGTACCAGCTGCGCGAGTCGGAGATCGCAGTCGGCTCCGGCGGGCGTACCGGGCGCGCAAATCCCACACAGATCAAGCTCAACTTCGTGCCCGAGGACAACACCGATTTCATCTTCGCCGCGGTCGGCGAGAACTGGGGTTTCGCGGGCGCGGCGCTGGTCCTTGTGCTCTACGCCCTGCTCTTATGGCGCACGACGCGCATCCTGCTGATGTCGAAGGATCTCTTCGGCTCGCTCATCGCGGCGGGGGTAGCGGCTATGCTCATGTTCCAGGTCTTTGTCAACGTGGGAATGGTCGTTGGGATCATGCCGATCACGGGAGTAACCCTCCCGCTGATGAGTTACGGCGGATCTTCGGTGATCGCGGTCATGCTGGCGATGGGCCTTTTACAGTCGATATACGTGCGTGCGCGCGCCGCCTACCCGCTTGGTGACCGCGTTCTGCGATGAAGCGAACGGTTTTCACCCCAACCCCCACCCCAGCGCCGGCGGCCCCTGCAGCCGGGCTGCCACCGTTCGAGACCGCCGACCTTCGCACGCTTATCCACGCCGCGCGTGCCGCGGCGCCTCCTGTGCGCATGCGCGCACAGCACACCGGGGCGCTGGCCCCCCGTCGCCGCAAGCACTGCGCGACGGTGGAGAGCCCGCCCCTCGAAAGACTGGATCAAAGTGAAAAAGCAAGTTCTCGTGAGCGTCGACCGCGCGGAGACGCGCGTCGCGCTGCTGGAGGCGCCGGAAGGCGCCAGCACCGAGTCGAACAGCGGCGGCGGACGACGCCGTGCGCCCAAGAAGGCCGACTACCGGGTCGCTGAGCTTTACATCGAGCGCCGTGGTGGGCGCTCCATCGTCGGAAACATCTACAAGGGCAAGGTCGACAACGTCCTGCCGGGCCTGGAGGCGGCGTTCGTCGATATCGGCCTCGAGAAGAACGGCTTCCTGCACGTCGACGACATCGTGCTCCCCGGCGTGCAGACACAGCGCCGCGGGCGCGGCAGCGGCGGCAGTCGCATCGCCGAGCTGCTCAAACCCGGTCAGGAAGTCGTCGTGCAGGTCGTCAAAGACCCCCTGAAGACGAAGGGCGCGCGCCTTTCGATGGAGCTCACGATCGCCGGCCGCTACATGGTCTACAGCCCCAGCGGCGAGGGCGTCGGCGTCTCGCGCCGGCTCGACGACCGCGAGCGCGCGCGACTTCGCCGCCAGACCCAGGGCCTTGAGCTCGGCGACGGCGGCGCGATCATCCGCACCGCGGCACACGGCGCCGCACGCGCCGACTTCGAGCGCGAGCTCAAGTACCTGCACAAGCTCCACGAGGTACTCGAGCGGCGCGTCAGCGAGACCAACGCCCCGGACCTCGTCTTCCAGGAAGCCGACCTCTCGGTGCGCGTCGTGCGCGACATCTTCTCCGAGCACTTCGAGCGCGCGATCGTCGACGACGAGGGCCAGTACCAGCGGCTCGTCTCGTTCTTCACTCGCACCGCACCGGAGCTCCTTGAGCGCGTCGAGCTGTGGTCAGGCGAGGAGCCGCTTTTCGAGAGCTTCGGCGTCGATACAGCCTTCGACGGCGTCCTCTCGCGCCGCGTCGACCTGCCGAGCGGCGGCTATCTGATCATCGACTACGCCGAGGCGCTGACGGTGATCGACGTCAACTCCGGCAGCTTCACCGGCAAGGGCCGCAACGCCGGACTCGAGGAGACGATCACGCGCACCAACCTCGAGGCCGCCGAGGAGGTCGTCAACCAGCTACGGCTGCGCGACATCGGCGGCATCATCGTCATCGACTTCATCGACATGGCACGCGCCCGCAACCGCGACGCCGTGATGAAGACGCTCCGCAAACGCCTCGACGAGGACCGCACGAAGACCTTCACGGCCGAGATCTCAAAGCTCGGCCTGGTCGAGATGACGCGCCAGAACGTCACCGACGGGGTACGCGAGATCATGAGCCGGCCGTGCCCGACGTGCGACGGCGAGGGCGTCATCCGCTCCGAGGAAACGATCGCGATCGACTTCGAGCGCCGGCTGCGCGACGTCGCCGCCCAGAACCCCGACGCCGAGGCGTTCCTGGTCCAGATCCACCCGCGCGTCAGCGCCCAGTTCACCGGCCAGGGGGCGCGTGTCCTGCACGCGCTCGAGGAGCGCACTGGCGCCTCGTTCCTCTTCGAGGGCTCCGAAGGCCTCGCGCTCGACCATTTCGCGATCACCTTCGTCGGCACGCGCGCCGAGGTAGAGGAGCGCGCGCTGCCGTTCCGCCAGGGCGATGAGGTGCTCGTCGACATCGTCGAGCCCCACATGTACGTGGCCGACGACGGCGTCGCGAAGATCGACGGCTACATCATCGAGATCGCCGGTGCCGCCGCGCACGTCGGCGAAAAGCGGCTCGTGCGGATCGGGAACGTCGGCCGGACGGCCGCGACAGCGCTGCTCCTGGACGAGAACGGCGCCGAGATCACGCCGGCGCCGCGCGCCGAGACGCGATCGCGGCGACGCCCCGCGCCGCGCAAACCGCCTGCCGAGAGCGACGCCAGCAAGGAGCAGGACTCCCCCGGCGACGGCGAGGACGATGGCCTACAATCCAAACCTCGGCGCCGGGGCCGCAGAGGCGGCAGGCGCCGTTCGGCCGCAAGGGCCGAGGCCGGCTCCGAGTAGAGCCGAACTTACGGAGCTGACCATGGACACCTACGCAATCGTCAAGACAGGCGGCAAGCAGTACCGCGTCGAAACCGGGCGCAGCCTGCTCGTGGAGCGCCTGGCCGTCGACGAGGGCTCGACGATCACGCTCGAGCCGATCATGGTCCGCACCAAGGACGTCGCTGTGGGGGACGCCGTGAAGGGCGCGAGTGTCACGGCCCGCGTGGTCGCCCACGAGCGCGGCGAGAAGCTCCGCGTCTTCAAGTTCAAGCCCAAGCGCGGCTACAAGCGGCGCACCGGCCACCGGCAGGAGCTGACCCGCATCGAGGTCACGGAGATCGCCGCCGCGGGCGCGGCCAAAGCGGAGCACAAACCGGCAGCCAAAGCCGGGGCGGAGGCCAAAGCGCCGGCCGCGACGAAAGCGCCGAGCAGAGCGAAAGCGCCGGCTGGCGAGAAAGCCGCCGCGAAGCCGAAAACCGCGGCCAAAGCCAAACCGGCCGCCGCGAAAGCGCCGGCGAAACCGAAAGCGCCCGCGAAACCGAAAGCGGCGGCGAAACCGAAAGCGGCCGCGAAACCAAAAGCGCAGAGCAAAGCGAAAGCGCCGGCGAAAGCAAAACCGAAAGCCGGCGCCAAACCGGAGGACAGCAAAGATGGCGCATAAGAAGGGGCTCGGGTCGAGCCGCAACGGCCGCGACTCCAACGCCCAGCGACTCGGCGTCAAGACGTTCGCCGGCCAGACCGTGAGCGGCGGCGAGATCATCGTGCGCCAGCGCGGCACGCGCTTCAAGCCGGGCGACGGCGTGGGGATCGGCAAGGACGACACGCTCTTCGCGCGCTCGGCAGGCACCGTGCAGTTCGCGAACGGCCGCCGCGGACGCATCGTCTCGGTCATACCCGCCGCCGAGTAGCCGGCCCGCGCTCGCAAACGGCTGGGGTCGACCCCGTCAGCCGGCCTGGGCAGTCGGGCGAACGAGCACTTCGTTGACGTCGACGTGCGGCGGCTGGTCGAGCGCGAAGAGCACGGCGCGCGCGACGTCGACGGCCTCCAGGCCGTTGGTCGGGCGCTGCTCGAAGAACGGCGTGTCGGTCATGCCCGGCGAGATCAGCGTGACGCGCACGCCGCTCCCGTCGAGCTCCTGGCGCAGCGCCTCGCCCATCGCTCCGACGGCGTGCTTGGTGCAGGAGTAGAGCGACCCCGGAAGCACGCGGCGTCCGGCGACGCTGCTCGTCAGCAGCATGTGGCCGCGGCTTTCGCGCAGCGCGCCGACGCTCGCCCGGATCGTCAGTGCCGCGCCGTAGACGTTCGTCAACACCATCTCGCGCCAGTGCTCGACGGTGCTCTCGCTGAAGCCGCGCGGCGCGCCGAAGCCGGCGTTCGCGAAGACCGCGTCGAGCCGGCCGAAGCGCTCCAGCGTCGCGGCGACCATCGCTTGCTGCTGATCCCAGTCCGTGACGTCGCAGACCACGAACTGCGCCTCCTCGCCGATCTCGCCGGCGAGGGCCTGGAGCCGCTCCTCTGAGCGCGCCGCGAGCATTACGCGCCAGCCGCGCTCGGCGGCCAGGCGCGCCGTCTCAGCGCCGATCCCCGACGATGCTCCGGTGATCGCGATTACGGGTCCCTCGCTTGCCATGACTCCTCCTCGCTCGCCTGGCGCGACAGGATAGCCGCGGCCGTCTACCTGGCTGTCACGATGGGCGCGTGCTAGACGACAGCGCGCGCATCCACGTAAAGGCCGGTGCCGGCGGCGACGGAAGCCAAGGCTTCCGTCGCGAAGCACACGTCCCCCGTGGCGGCCCCGACGGGGGCGACGGGGGTCGCGGCGGCGACGTGCTTGTGGTGTGCGATGAGTCGCTGCGTGACCTGCGCGCCTTCCGAAGGCGCAGCCACCTCGCGGCGGGCCGCGGCGGTCACGGCGAGGGCGCGCAACGCCACGGCGCCAACGGCGAGCCGCTCACGCTGCGCGTGCCGCCAGGCACCGAGGTTCGCGGGGAGGACGGCGACCTCGCCGGGCGGCGCTGGGATCTCGTCGCCGCAGGCCAGCGCGCGACGATCGCGAAGGGCGGTGCGGGCGGTCGGGGTAACCGCCATTTCGCGACGTCCACGCGTCAGTCGCCGCACTTCGCCGAGCGCGGCCTCGCGGGCGAGGAAGGCACGCTCGAGCTGCGCCTGCGGCTGCTCGCTGACGTCGGGCTCGTGGGGCTGCCGAACGCCGGCAAGTCGTCGCTGCTCTCGCGCCTCACGCGCGCGGCGCCGAAGGTCGCCGACTATCCGTTCACGACCCTCGAGCCGGTGCTCGGCGTGATCGAGGGCGAGGAACGCCAGCTCGTGGTCGCCGACATTCCGGGCCTGATCGAAGGGGCCAGCGAAGGCGCGGGGCTCGGCCACGACTTTCTCGCCCACGTTGAGCGGACCAGCCTGCTTGTCCACGTCCTGGACGTCTCGCCCGATCCGGCGCTCGGCGAGGACGGCGACCCGGCGGTCAACTTCGCGACGGTCGAGACCGAGCTCGCCGCGCACGACGAGCGCCTCGCCCGCCTGCCGCGGATGCTCGCGCTCTCCAAGGCCGACCTGGTCACCGCCGAGCAGGGCGAAGATCTCGCGGCCGCCTGGCGGGAGCGACTCGGCCCGGACGTAGAGGTGCTGCTCACCTCCAGCGCTACCGGACAGGGGGTCGCGGAGCTCGCCGCACGGCTCCTGCACGCCGTGCCGGCCGACACGCCCGCGTCCGCGACGGCAGCCGCCGACGGCGAGCTGGCCGAGCACATGGTCTTCCGGCCGGCGCCCGAAAGCGGCTTTCTCGTCGAGCGAACCGGTCCCACGAGCTTCGCCGTGCGCGGCAAGGGAGTGGAGGTCCTGCTGGCTCGCTTCGACCACGACAACGAAGACGCGATGGCGTACGTCGAGTCGCGCCTGCGGCGCATCGGCGTCATACGCGCGCTGCAGGCCCAGGGCTTTCAGCCCGGCGACGAGGTCGAGATCTCGGGCACCGTGTTCGAGCTCGATCCTGGCGAGTGAGCCGAAAACTAAGCTGCGCCCATGAGCCGCACCGTCGTAAAGCTGGGTTCGAGCGTCGTCGCCGACGAGAGCGGACAGGTCCGCGTCGAGGTTCTGGAGGCGGTCTGCGACGAGCTCGCGCGCGTCCACGGCTCCGACGGGCAGATCATCATCGTGACGAGCGGCGCCGTCGCTCACGGGATTCTCGCGATGGGCATGGGGGCGCGCCCACAGGCGATCGGCGAACTGCAGGCGGCGAGTGCCGTCGGCCAGGGCCGCCTCTACCAGATCTACGAGCGGCTGCTGCGCGAACGCGACGTGCTCGCCGCGCAGGTCCTTCTGACGTTCTTCGACATGAGCGCGCGCACGCACTACCTCAACGCTCGCCAGACGCTCGCGACGCTGCTCGAGTGGGGCGTCCTGCCGGTGATCAACGAGAACGACACGACGACCACCGACGAGATCACCTTCGGTGACAACGACTTCCTCGCGGCGCAGGTCGCAGTCCTCATTGCGGCCGACGAGCTGATTCTGCTGACCGACATCGACGCTCTGTACACGGCCGATCCGCGCGCCGATCCGCGGGCCAGGCCCGTCGCGAACATCGACGATCCGGCAGAGCTCCAGGACCTCGCGATCAGCCGTACGACGTCGCCGCACGGCTCCGGCGGCATGCGCTCCAAGGTGCTCGCAGCCGAGATGGCGATGGCGGCCGGTATTCCGACGGTGATCTGCAGCGGGCTGCAAGCGGGGGCGCTGGCCGAGGCGCTCGCGGGGCGCCCCGTCGGGACCCGCTTCGCCGCCGGCGAGGCGCGCTACAACTCGTTCAAGCTGTGGCTGAAGTACGCGAAGCCGGCGCGCGGCGAGATTGTGATCGACGCGGGGGCGGCTCGCGCGGTGCGCGAGACGAGCGCCAGCCTCCTGCCTGTCGGCATCGTCGAGGTCAACGGTGAATTCGACGCCGGCGACGCGGTCACGATCAGCGCGCCGGGCGCCGAGCCGCTCGCGAAGGGCATCACGACGTTCTCGGCACAGGAGCTGCGGGCCGTTGCGGGTCTGAACTCGGCGCAGCTTCGTGAGCGCCTACCCGGCGCCGCCGAGGAGGCCGTGCACCGCGATTACCTGGTCCTCGAGTGAGCGCCTAAGCTTTGACGATGGCGAGCACCGGCGTGACATCGGTCGTCGACGTGTGCCGCTCCGCGCGGCGCGCGTCGCGTGCGCTCGCGCAGGCCGATAGTGACGTCAAGGACGCCGCGCTGCACGCGATCGCCGCGGCTCTCCGCGCCAACACCGCGGAGATCCTCGCTGCCAACGAGCGTGACCTGCGCGGCGGGCCGCGAGAGCCAGATCGGCGATGCCCTGCTCGACCGCCTTCGACTGGACGAGCGGCGCCTCGAGGAGATCGCGGTCTCCGTGGAACGCGTCGCGGCGCTCGCCGACCCCGTGGGTGAGGTCATCGACGGCCATCGCCTGCCGAACGGGCTCGACGTCCGCAAGGTCCGCGTGCCACTCGGCGTCGTCGCCGTCGTCTACGAGGCCCGGCCGAACGTCACGATCGACGCGGCGGTTCTCTGCCTGAAGTCGGGCAACGCCTGCGTACTGCGCGGCTCGACGTCTGCCGCCGCCTCCAACGAGACCCTCTCGCGCATCGCGGCCGCAGCCGCGGTCGACGCCGGCCTTCCCGACGGCGTTGTCGGCATCGTCGCCGGCGGCGGGCGCGAGGAGCTCGCGGAGCTCGCGACGCAGAACGACAGCCTGGACCTGATCATCCCGCGCGGCGGCGAGGGTCTGAAGGCGGCCCTCGAGGCGGTCGCGACGGTCCCCGTCATCTACGCCGCCGCCGGCAACTGTCACATCTACGTCGACGCGGCTGCCGACCTGCGGATGGCCGCCGACATAGTCGTCAACGCCAAGACGCAGCGGCCGGGTGTCTGCAACGCCGCCGAGACCGTGCTCGTCCACGAGCGCATCGCGCCGGAGCTGCTCGAGCTTCTCGTGCCGCAGCTCGTGGAGCGCGGCGTCGAGCTGCGCGCCGACGAGCGTTCACGCGCGCTCGCGGCGCCCTTCGCGCCGGGCGTCCTGGCCGCGAGCGAGGACGATTGGGCGACCGAGTACCTCGCGCTCACGCTCGCGGTGCGCGTCGTCGACTCGACGGCCGAGGCGATCGAGCACATCGCCGAGTACGGCAGCGGCCACTCGGAGGCGATCGTCACCAGCGACACGGCGGCCGCGCGGCTCTTCCAGCGCGGCGTCGACGCCGCCTGCGTCTACGTGAACGCGTCGACTCGCTTCACCGACGGCGGCGAGTTCGGCATGGGCGCCGAGATCGGCAACTCGACGCAGAAGCTCCACGCGCGCGGCCCGATCGGGTTGCGCGAGCTGTGCACCTTCAAGTATCTCGTCGAAGGCGACGGGCAGATCCGCCGCTAGGCGCGACGTGACGCGCATCGGGCTGCTCGGCGGGACGTTCAACCCGCCGCACCTCGGCCACCTGGCCGTCGCCGTACACGCCCTCGACGAGCTCGAGCTCGATCGCGTGTACCTCGTGCCCGCGCACGCCGCGCCGAACAAGGACGGCGCCGACGATATCGGCGCCGAGCACCGCGAGGCGATGGTCCGGCTGCTCGTGCAGGGCAGCGAGCATCTGGGCGTGTGCACGCTCGAGATCGAGCGGCGCGGCCCGTCCTTCACTGTCGATACGCTCGCGACGATCCATGCAAGCCAACCGGACGACGAGCTGACGTTCATCCTCGGAGCCGACACGGCAAGCACGCTGGGCAGCTGGCGGCGCCCCGCGGAGCTCCTGAGCCTTTGCACGCTTGCGGTTGCCGCGCGCGACGGGTCAGAGCGCGAGGAGGTCGAGCGCGCGGTTGGCTCGATCGATGCGGCTGCGGTGCAGGCGCTGCGCTTCCTCGAACTGGAGGAGCTCGACGTGTCCTCTTCGCGCGTGCGCGAACTCGTCGCCGCTGGCTCGAATATCGATGCGCTCACGGGCGAGCCCGTCGCGCGCTACATACTGGAACACGGCCTCTACAGGGATGGTGGGCATTGATGGATTCGCAGCAGATGGTCAGCGAGATCGGTCGCCTCGCGGCCGACAAGAAGGCGATCGACATCGTCGAGCTCGATCTGCGCGGGGTGCTCGGCTACACGGACTACTTCGTGGTCTGCTCGGGAGCGACGGCGCGCCAAGCGAAAGCGATCCAGGACGGGATCCTGGAGACCATGAAGGCCGAGCACGGCGTCATGCCGCGCCGCGTCGAGGGGACACCCGACGGCGGCTGGGTGCTGGTCGACTTTCTCGATGTTGTGGTGCACATCTTCACGCCCGCGACGCGCGAGTTCTACCGCCTCGAGCGGCTCTGGGGTGAGGCGCCGGCGCGCGCCGCCGGCTGAGGCCGCGGCCGTTGATGTCGCTCCGCCCCGCGTCGTCTCGTTGATGCCTCGAGTGCCGCCCGCGGCGCACGTTCGGCGTTCCCTCGCCGCGACAGCAGTTGCGAAGATGGCGGGGTGAGTTCGAGCGCGGGATCGCGGCTGCGGCTCGGCGCCGTGCTGCGCGAGGAGGAGAGCGTGACATCGCTCGAGCTCTTCTTCGACCTCGTGTTCGTCCTAGCGCTGACGCAGTGCACTGCGCTCATCGCCCACGCCCCGACATGGGCCAACATCGGCCGCGCCGCACTGATCCTTGGTGTGCTGTGGTGGTCGTGGACCGGCTACTCGTGGCTCACGAGCGTCCTGAACCCCGAGGAAGGCCCAGTGCGGCTCGTGATGTTCGCGGCGATGGGCGCCCTCTTGGTGGCGGCCCTCTGTGTTCCCGGGGCGTTCGGCTCCGAGGCGCTGCTCTTCGCGGTCGCCTACGGGTTCGTGCGTGCGGCGCACATCGCGCTCTTCATGCTCGCGAGCCGCGGCGACCCGAAACTGCGCCGCTCCGTCATCGATCTCGCCGCGAGCAGCGCGATCGCCGTCGCGATCCTCGTCGCCGCTGCTTTCGTCGGACCCGCGCTTCGCGTAGCGTTGTGGGCGCTCGCACTTACATTCGATCTCGGCGGCCCGTACCTCTTCGGCGCCGAAGGCTGGAGGATCGCCCCGGCCCACTTCGCCGAGCGGCACGGGGCGATCATCATCATCGCGCTCGGCGAGTCGATCGTGGCGATCGGTGCGGGCGCCGGCCGTCGCGTCGACGCCGGCGTCGTCGTTGCGGCACTGCTTGGGACCGTCGTCGCTGCAGCACTGTGGTGGCTCTACTTCGACGTCGTCTCGATCGTCGCCGAAAGACGCCTGATCAAAGCGAGCCCGGGCCGCGAACGCAACGAGATCGCGCGCGACGCCTACTCCTACATGCACTTTCCAATGGTCGCCGGCATCGCGTTTGTGGCCGTCGGGCTCAAAAGGGCTCTGCCGCACAGCTCGCAGCCCCTCGGCCACGTCGCCGCCACGGCGATGATCGGCGGTGCGGCGCTCTACCTCGCGGGGCACGTCGCGATGCGCTGGCGCACGATCCACTCGTTGAGCCGCCAGCGCGTCGTTTGCATCGCGCTGCTCGGCGTTCTGCTGGCAATCGACTTCGCGCTCGCGCCGCCGGCGCTCGTCACGATCGGGGCCCTCGCAGCGCTGCTATCGGGGTTGATCGCCTACGAGGCGGTGCGCTTTGCCGCGCGTCGAGACCGGGTGCGCCACCTAGAGCCGCTCGAGACCTGACGGCTCGCCGGAGCCGACGTCGACGAGGCGCCCGCCGTGGAGGCGTGCGATCGTGAAGATCAGCGCGCCCTGGACGGACACGGCCACTGCGAGAGCAAGAGCGAAAGCGGACGCCGTGCCGAGCGGAACGAGCTCCTCGGCGAGTACGAAGCAGAAGAGCGCGAAGGCTCCGTAACCCGCGAGCAGCCAGCGCAGCATGCGCCGGACGGTGTCAGCCCCGTGCTGCGCGTGCGTGAACGTCGCGAGGACCGTGCCGATCACAGGAAACGGCGTCAGCAGCCCGCTCCAGCGCGGACCGAGCCAGCCGGCGGCGGCGGTAAGGGCGAGCACCAGCACGAGCGCACAGAGCGCGCGCAGCGGCAGATCCCACGGGGGCGGGGGAGCCGGCGGTCCGGGCTCGGCCTGCGGCGAGGGGGCGAGCGCAAGGCCCGCAACGAAGGCGAGGCCAGCTATCGCGAGCGCCGCGAGCGCTGAGACATGTACCTGGCTGAGTGCCAGCGTCGCCACGGCGAAAGCACCCCAGCCGGCGAGGGCGCAGTGGCCCCAGAAGCCGCTCGGTGCAAGGCGCGCATACACGACGACGAACGCGATCAGCGAGACGAGGCCGAGCAGTGAGCCGACCGCGGCGTGAGAGGCGAATACGTCCCCGTGCTGGAGCGCATAGACGAGCAGGATCGGGCCCGCGACGACCGGTAGGCCGGCGATGAGGCCGCCGATCCGCGGTCCGAAGCGCCGCGCCGCGAGCGAAGCCGCAACGACGAACGCCGGCGCCAGGAGCACCTTGACCGCGAGAAGAGACACGCAGCCATCATCGCGCACGGCGCCAGCGGCGCCGGTCGCTTGGCCCTACGCGGCGAGCAGCAGGTCGAGCAGCTCGCGCTTTGCCGCCGCCCACTGGCGATCGACGGCGGCTGCGGGGTGCCCGAGCAGCCGGAGCATCGCGATGCCGCGCGCAGCCCCGAGCGCGGTGGCCCAGCGAGCCGGGAACCCGGGCGCGTCGACTGTCGCCGCTTGGAATATCTCACGGTCCAGGTCGGAGAGGCTGTGACTCACAAGCCTCTCGTGCTCGCGCACGACGGGCTTCAGCTGCGGCTCGTGCTTCGACGCCAGCGAGAGCTCGACGGAGGCGGCGAAGAGGGGACCGGAGTACGCGCGATAGAGCCCCTCGAGCGCATGTTCGACGCGCGCCCTGCCTTCGGGTGCGGCGGCGAGCAGCTCGTGAGCTTCGCTGATTTGGCGCCGCGCGAGGTGCTGGACCGCCTCGCCGATCAGCGTCGCCTTGTGCGGGAAGTGGTGTTGCTGCGCGCCCCGCGAGACACCTGCTCGCCGCGATACCGCAGACGTCGTGAATCCGCTATAGCCGGAGGCCAGCAACTCGTCCACGGCGGCGTTGAGCAGCTTCTCGCGCGTCGCGGCGCTGCGCTCCTGTTTCGGTGCGATCGTGGCCGGTGCCGTCGCCATGTTCGTGGCGGCCTGCCGCGCGTCGGTCAGCTCGCGGGGCGGTAGATCGTGACGACGGCGGCGCCGCCGAGGCCGATGTTGTGCTGGAGCGCAGTGCGCGCCCCGTCGAGTTGGCGCTCGCCCGCGAGACCGCGCAGCTGCCAGCTGAGCTCCGAACATTGCGCGAGACCGGTCGCGCCGAGGGGGTGGCCCTTCGAGATCAGGCCGCCCGACGGGTTCACGAGCGGCCCGTCGCCACCGTACGTCGTCGCCTGGGCCTCGACGAGCTTGTGCCCTTCGCCGCGCGGCGCGAAGCCCAGCGCCTCGTACGTGATGAGCTCGTTGGTCGAGAAGCAGTCGTGGAGCTCGCAGACGTCGACGTCGGCCGGCGCGACCTGGGCTTCCTCGTAGGCCCGCGCCGCGGCGGCGGCGGACATGTCGTAGCCGACGATCGTGATGCAGTCCGCCGTCTCATCGAACGAGGAGGACATGTCGGTCGTCATCGCCTGCCCCACGACCTCCACGGCGGTCTCCCACAGGTCATGCTCTTCGACGAAGCGCTCCGAAGCGACGATCGCGGCGGCTGCGCCGTCGCTCGTCGGTGAGCACTGGAGCTTGGTCAGCGGCTCGTGGATCATCGGCGCCGCTTCGATCTCCGCCAGCGAGTACTCCTGCTGGAACTGGGCGTACGGGTTGTTGGTTGAGTGGCGGTGGTTCTTCCAGCCGATCCAGGCAAAGTGCTCGGGGCGGGAGCCGTACTGCGCCATGTGGTCGCGGCCGGCGTTGCCGAACATCTGCGGCGCCATCGGCGACTGCTCGGGGTCGCGCAGCTCGATCATGCGCCCGACGTGCCTTTCCATCGGGTTCGCGCGGTCCGCGTAGCCGGCCGCGAGCGATCCGCGCTGCATCTTCTCGAAGCCGATCGCCAGCGCGCAGTCGGTGCCGCCATGGCGCACGAAATGGCGCGCGAGATAGAGGGCCGTCGAGCCGGTCGAGCAGTTGTTGTTGACGTTGACGATCGGGATCCCGGTCAGTCCGAGCTCGTAGACGGCGCGCTCCCCGGCCGTCGAATCGCCGTACACGTATCCCGCGAAGGCCTGCTCGATAAGGGAATAGTCGATCCCGGCGTCGGCGAGAGCCCGCTCGCCGGCCTCGCGCGCCCAGTCGGGGTAGTCGCCCTCCTTAGTTCCCGGCTTTGCGAACGGCGTCATGCCCACGCCGACGATGAAGGTGCGATTGGTGGTTTTCGGCTCGCTCATCTGACTCTCCGTTTCGGCTTTAGGAGGGCGAGACTACCAGAAAACCATCGCCGCTGCTTGTTTTTGCTAGGATCGGCGGCCGACGCAGCGAGGGAGGATGCAAGCGTGATCGACCAGGAGATTGTCGGCAAGCAGCTCGGCGAGGTGACGTTCCCGATCGAGCGCGGCAAGCTCGCGGAGCTGGCCCGCTCGTTCCAGGAGACCGACGCTGCGTGGTGGGACGCCGAGGCGGCGCGCCAGGCGGGCTTCGATGGCATCCCGATGCCGCCAACAATCACGACTCTCGTGGACCACTGGCGGGCCGGCGGCGCGATCGCAGCCGCCGCGGCGATCGGCGCCGACCTGGCCCGCGTCCTGCACGGAGAAGCAGCGTGGGAGTACTTCGAGCCGATCGCCTGCGGCGACGAGCTGACCGCATCGGCGAAAGTCGCGAGCATCTCCCAGCGCGAGGGCAAGCGCGGTGGGACGATGACGCTCGTGGAGATCGAGACCGACTACACCAACGCCGGCGGCGCGCTCGTCGCACGGCGCCGAGACACTTTGATCGAGCGTGGAGCGGGCACATGAGCGCGGCCGACGTATCCCCGAGCTTGCCGAACGCGCCGCTGACGTTCCGCGTGGCAGACAAGATGCCCGCGGAGAGCGTCGGCCCCCTGACGCGCACCGACTTCGTCCGCTACGCCGGCGCGGGAGGGGACTTCAACCCGATTCACCACGACGAGCCGATGGCCGTCTCGTTCGGCCTGCCGTCAGTCTTCGGCATGGGGATGCTGCACGCGGGCATGCTCGGCACGCGCCTTGCGCGCTGGGTCGGTCCCAACAACATCACGAAGTTCGCTGTCCGCTTCACGGGCCAGGTCTGGCCAGGCGACGTCCTCAGTTTCTCGGGAGAAGTGACGGGGGTATCGACGGACGGCGCTCCGGAAGCGCAGATCGCGCTCTCGGTCGAGCGTCAAACGGGCGAGGTCGTCCTGACGGGGACCGCGACCGCGAGAGTCGAGCCGGCGGCCTAACGCTTCACGGTATACCCGGGTATACTGACGGCGTGGCGAAGGTTATGGTGTCGATGCCAGACGATCTCCTTAGCGAGGTCGACGCTGAGGCTGCGCGCCTCGGCACATCGCGGAGTGCGGTGCTGCGAGACTTCGCTGACTCCGCGCTGCGCAGGCGCCGCGCCGATCGTGCGGCAGCCATCGGTACTCTCCTGCGCGACACGGCAGGGCACGGCGGTGCGGCTGCCGAGCGGGTGAAAGCCACAAGGCCGTAGTGACCACGCTGCTCTTGGACGCCAGCGTGATCCTGGCGGCGTTCGATTCCGACGACGAGCTCCACCGACCGTGCCGGGAGCTTCTCGCCAACCCCGCTGTGACGCTCACCACGCTCGACCTCGCCCGCTACGAGGTCGCGAACGTTGCAGTTCGAGCCTGGCACGACCCGGGCCGCGTCGGTCCTTTGTTGGACGCAATCGACCGAATCTCCGGCGACGGTGGGGTCATACC
Source organism: uncultured Solirubrobacterales bacterium (assembly GCA_963764325.1). Taxonomy (GTDB): domain Bacteria; phylum Actinomycetota; class Thermoleophilia; order Solirubrobacterales; family Solirubrobacteraceae; genus Palsa-744. The sequence continues at coordinate 412,377 of CAVXSE010000001.1, forward strand.
GTCGACGACGACTTTGCTCAGTCGCGCGGCGACGCTCGCTGACGACCACGCGATCTCCGTCTACGACGCGGCCTACGTGGCAGCCGCTGACCAAAGTGGCGCCACGCTCGTCAGCTGCGATCAACGCGACCTCGTCGGTCGGGCGCTCGCAAGGAGCCCGGCTAGCTGAAGTAGGGAGACGCGGCCGCCGGATCGCGGCGCTTGCGAAGCTGAGCCCTCCACGTCAGGGTCCGGTCCGTCGCGGCCCGCGTCCTCACGGGCCGCCGATCGTCACGTCCCGCGGCGACGATCAGGATCGGCGAACGCCATCCCATCTACCGAACCGGTGCCGGACGCAGAACTCACGGAGGCACAGGCCGTGTTTCGGGACACAAATGGGGCCGGATTTTCCAGGCCCCCGGTGGTTATGGAGCTAGTCGGGATCGAACCGACGACCTCCGCCATGCCATGGCGGCGCTCTCCCAGCTGAGCTATAGCCCCAGGGTCCCTCAATGCTACCGGGGGGTGATCGGGGCGGCGACGGCCGGCGCCTAGGAGCGGGGGATGAACTCGGGCACGTCGAGGTCGTCGTCGCCGCCTGCGGCGCGGCGCTCGCCGGCCGGCGCGACCTGGTCGAGCTGGGCGGTCATGGCGCCGTGCGCGAGGCGGACATCGCGCAGCAGGCGCTCCGCGTTGTTGCGCAGCGAGACCGAAAGCTCGTGCAGCTCGCGCGCCAGCTCGGTTCCTTCGACGACGACGTCGCGCGTCACGGCGTGCGCGTCAGAGGTGATCTCGCGAGCCTCCTGCTTGGCGCGGGCCCGTATCTCTCGGGCCTGCGCGTCGGCGTCGCTGCGCAGAGCGATTAGCTCCTCGCGTCGGTCGCCGAGCAGGCTCTCGGCGCGCTCACGAGCTTCCGTTGCGAGGCGCTCGGCTTGCTCGCGCGCGCCGTCCGTAAGCTTGCCGGCCCGCCTCTCGGCCTCGGCACGGATGCGCTCGCTCTCCTGCTCAGCGCTTGTGCGCAGCTCGGCGGAGCCCGCCTCGGCCACCTGAGAGATGCGTTGCGCCTCCTCGCGCGCCTGCGCGAGGGCCGCTGCCGCTGCCTCGCGTGCTCTCCGCGCGCGCTCGTGCGCCTGCGCCTGGGTCTCGCGCGCCTCATCGTCGGCGGCGTCGATCCGCATCGCGGCGGCGCGCTCGGCTTCGTCGATCCGTTCGTTGACGCGCCGCTCGGCCTCAGCGACGATCTTCGCCGCAGTATCTTCGGCCGCCGCGAGGATCGCGGCAACGCGCTCCGACGTCTCGTCCGCGCCGGCTGCGTCGCGCTCGCTGTCCGCTCCTGCCACGGCCAGATCGTAGACGCCGCGACGGAGGTGCGAGCCGGTCTGACTAACCTTTCCCCCCAATGTCCGAACGCCGCTACCGCCCCGAAGAGATCGAGCCCCGCTGGCAGGCGCTCTGGGAGAGCGAGCGCACGTGGGAGGTGCCGAACGATGAGGGCTACGATGCGGCGCCCCAACGAGGCCGAACGGACGCCGCGGCGCCGCGGACCTACGTGCTGGAGATGCTGCCCTATCCGAGCGGCGAGCCCCACATCGGGCATCTGAAGTGCTACTCGATCGGCGACGCGATCGCCCACTTCCACCGCCGCCTGGGAGAGCGCGTCCTTCACCCGATGGGATACGACGCGTTCGGCCTGCCGGCGGAGAACCACGCGATCCGTACCGGCGTGCATCCCCGAGAGTCGACGGCGGAGTCGATCGCAGCCTTCCAGCGGCAGTTCCGCTCCTGGGGGATCTCGATCGACTGGTCGCGCGAGCTCGCGACCGACGAACCCTCGTACTACCGCTGGACCCAGTGGATCTTCCTGCAGCTCTTCGGCGCCGGCCTCGCGTACCGGCGCGAGGCGGCGGTCAAGTGGTGTCCGCACGACCAGACGGTGCTCGCGAACGAGCAGGTCGACGCGGACGGGCCGCTGCGAGCGCTGCGGCGCGATGGTCGAAGTGCGCCAGCTCGAGCAGTGGTTCCTGCGCATCACCGACTACGCGGAGCGCCTGCTCGGTGACCTCGACTCGATCGACTGGCCCGAGCACGTCAAGACGATGCAGCGCAACTGGATCGGACGCAGCGAGGGCGCCGAGGTCAACTTCCGCTGCGACGCGCTCGGAGTCGACTACCCCGTGTTCACGACCCGGCCGGACACGCTCTTCGGCGCGACGTTCTTCGTCATGGCGCCGGAGCACCCCGACGTGCTGCGTCTGGCCGCCGGCACCGAGCATGAGCACGGCGGTTCACGAGTACGTCAATCACGCCCTCAACGAGTCCAATCAGGAGCGCGGGAACGCCGACCAGTCCGAAGACCGGCGTGCCGCTCGGACGCACCGTCGTCAACCCCGTCAACGGCGAGGAGATCCCGATGTTCGTCGCCGACTACGTGCTGATGGAGTACGGGACCGGGCGCGATCATGGCGGTACCGGCGCACGACGAGCGCGACTACGAGTTCGCTCTGAGCTTCGGCCTGCCGATCCGGCGCGTCGTCGACAGGACGGCGAGGAGCTGCCCTACACCGGCGACGGACCGATCGTCGACTCCAACCCGAACTTCGACGGCATGCCGAACCGCGAGGCGCTCGGCGCGATCGTGCAGTGGCTGCGAGCGCGAGGGCAAGGGGCACGCGTCGGTGAACTACCGCCTGCGCGACTGGCTGATCTCGCGGCAGCGCTACTGGGGATGCCCGATCCCGATCGTGTACTGCGACGGCTGCGGCATCGTGCCGGTGCCGGAGGAGGATCTGCCGGTGCGCCTGCCCGACGTCGACGACTACCAGCCGAAGGGCCGCTCGCCGCTCGCGGCCGCCGAGGATTGGGTCAACACGCGCTGCCCGCAGTGCGGCGGCAAGGCGCGCCGCGAGACCGACACGATGGACACCTTCGTCGACTCGTCGTGGTACTTCCTGCGCTACTGCGACGCCAGCAACGACCGCGCCGCGTGGGATCGCTCGGCTCTGCGGGAGTGGATGCCCGTCGACCAGTACATCGGCGGCGTCGAGCACGCGATCCTGCACCTGATGTACGCGCGCTTCTTCACCAAGGCGCTCGCGGACCTCGGACCTGCTCGACTTCGAGGAGCCGTTCAAGGCGCTCTTCACCAGGGGCATGGTCACCAAGGACGGCGCGAAGATGAGCAAGTCGCGGGGCAACGTCGTCTCACCCGGCCTCGATCGTCGATCGCGTCGGCGCAGACACGGCGCGCTGCTACGTCCTCTTCTTCGGACCGCCCGACCAGGATGCCGACTGGTCCGACGAGGGCGTCGAGGGCGTGCACCGCTTCCTCGGTCGGCTCTGGCGGCTGGCCGCCGAGATGGCCGACAGCGCCAGGGCGAGCGCCGGTGCCCGCGACGCCACAGAACGCCGGCGGGGGCCGACCTCGAGCTGCTGCGCAAGACGCACTGGGCGATCGAGAAGGTCAGCTCGCGACCTGCGGCGCTTCGCCTTCAACACCGCGATCTCCGCGGTGATGGAGCTGGTGAACGACTGCTACCGCCTGCGCGAGGACGTCGCACCGCGAGACGCTGCGCGTTCGCGCGTGGCGAACGCGGCGCTCGATGCTGTTCCCGTTCGCGCCGCACGTGAGCGCCGACGCCTACGAGCTGCTGACCGGCGAGCGCGTCTGGGAGCAGCCGTGGCCGGAAGCCGAGGAGGCGCTGCTCGAGCACGAGGAGTACGAGCTCGTTTGCCAGGTCAACGGCAAGCGTGCGCGACCGCGTGATGGCGCCCAGCGACGCCGGCGAAGAGCGAGCTGCTCGCGCTCTGCCTGGCGGCCCCGAACGTCGTGAGCCACACTGGACGGACGGGAGTCGTACGCCAGGTCGTCGTCCCGGGCCGCCTGGTCAACGTCGTCGTCCGCTAGCCGGCAACCGACCGTAGACTCGACGGCGTGGCCGAGCTCGCGCCCGATCTACCTGATCCACGGCGACGACCACGGCGCGGTCGCCGAGCGCCGCGCGAGCCTGCGCGCGCTCGCCGAACGCGAGCAGGGGGCAGACGTCGAGGCGCTCGAAGACGCCGGCCGCGAGCAGGTGGCCTCGGCGCTCGCGACGCTGACGCTCGGCCGTCGGCGCGCGGGTGATCATCGCCGACGGCGTGGAGCGCTGGCGCGACGAGGACGTCGAAGCCGAACTGCTGGCGGTGCTTGGCGAGATCGCGCCGAGACGACGCTCGCGCTCGTGCGCGCGCGAAGACGAGACGTCCTGCGCCGGCGCCGCGCTCACGCGCGCGCTCGCGGCGGCCGGCGGGCGCGCGGTCGCGCACATGACGCTGCGCGGACGCGAGCTCGCCGCGTGGCTTCGTGAGCAGGCGGCGCGGCTCGGCCTGGAGCTCGACAACGACGCCGCGCACGCGCTTGATCGAGCACGTCGGGGAGCGCCAGCAGCGGCTGCTGCGCGAAGCTCGAGCGCCTGGCGCTCGAAGCAGGGCGACCGAGCCGCGTCGCCGGTCGTGGCGGCGCCGACGAGATCTACGCGCGCAGCGCCGACTCGGCCGAGCTGCAGGCGGCGCGAACTGGCGGCGCTCGCTGGTCGCGGGCGACCGCGCCGCGGCGCTGCGGCTCGTCACGCTGGAGCCTCACGCGACAGGGCGACAGGCCCGGGCGCCTCGCGCCGCGAAGCGGCTGGCGTCTGCTCGCGGCGGCCGCGCGCGATGCGTCGGCTGCAGTCCGGCGGCGGCCGCGAGTCCGCGCAGCGCGAGCTGCGGATGGCGCCCGCCGACGCGCGGGCCGTGATGCCGCAGCGCTCGGACACAGCGACGGCCGAGCGCCTGGAGCGCGCGGTCGACGAGTTCGCGCGACTGGAAGTGGACACGCGCGGGCGGAGCCGCTGGTCAGCGCCCGGCGCAGGTCGCAGGCGTCGCTCGACGGCCGAGACCGCCGAGCTGCTCGCGCTGGCGCGCGCTACGAGCTAGCGCCGGCGCGGATCCGCGCGGCGAGGGACTTCTTGCGCGCGCCGGTGTTGCGGTGCAGCGCGCCGCTCTTGACGGCCTTGTCGATCGTCGACGTGAGTCTGCGCAGCATGGCGTCGGCGCGCGTCAGTCGTCGCCGGCCGCGACCTGCTCGCGCAGCTCGCGCGTGTACGTCTTGACCGCGGAGGTGTAGCGGCGGTTCTCTGCCGCTCGCGCTGGCTGCGCAGGATCCGCTTCTTCTGCGAGTCGATGTTGGCCATGGGGAAGAGCGCGCAGCGACCGAGCGAGGCTCGCCGCGCAGCGCCGTACTATAGCGGCCTTGGCCGGTTCAGCCCCGGATTCAGGCGCCGCGCGCGGCCGCCGCGGCGCCGGCTGGAGGCGGCCGGATAGCCCGCAACACAGCGATCTTCTCGATCGCCACGGGGATCTCCCGGGTCGCCGGGATGGTGCGCGAGATCGTCGCCGCCGGCTACTTCGGCACGAGCGGACCGGCGTCGGCGTTCACGATCGCCTTCAACGTCCCGAACCTCGTTCAGCAACCTGTTCGCGAACGCGGCGCTGTCGGCGGCGTTCGTGCCGGTCTTCACCGACCTGCTCCAGCAGGGACGCAAGCGCGAGGCGATACGTCTGGCCTCGACGCTGTTCTGGATCATGCTGGTCGCGCTCGGGCGCGATCACGGCCGTCGCGATCCTCGCGGCCGGGATCTTCATGCCGCTGTTCACCGGGGCGACATTCAACTCCCAGCTCGACGCGCTGACGGTCGGGCTGTCGCAGGTGCTGTTCCCGGTCGTGCTGCTGCTCGGCCTGACCGGGCTGTTCGTCGGCGATGCTGCAGTCCTACGACCACTTCACGATCCCGCGATCGCGCCCGCCGTCTGGAACATCGTGATCATCGTCCTGCTGGTCGTCCTGCACCCGCACTTCCACGGCGGGTACGAGAACGGCAACTCGCTGTACGCTACGCGATCGGGATCCTCGTCGCGACCGTCGTGCAGCTCGCGCATCGTGCGCGGCCGCACTGCGCCGGATCGACTTCCGACTGCGCGTTCACCGTTCGACTGGCGCGACCCGCGCATCAAGCAGATCTTCGCGCTGATGCTGCCCGTGACGATCGGCCTGGGGATCGTGAACCTCGACCAGCTGATCAACTGCGGCGTTCGGCACGCTGGTCAGCGAAGAAGCGCCGCGCGCGATCGAAAACGCGTTCCGCATCTACATGCTTCCCCAGGGGCTGTTCTCGGTCGCCGTCGCGACGGTGCTCTTCCCGACGCTGAGCCGCATGGCCGCGCGCCGTGACGGCGCGGAGATGCGCCGCGCGCATCGGCATCGGGATGCGCCAGATCAACCTGCTGCTGATCCCTTCGGCCGCCTTCCTGATGGTCCTCGCGACGCCCGATCGTGCGGCTGCATCTACCAGCGCGGAACTTCACGCCCACTCGACCGAACTCGTCTCCGAAGCGCTGTTCTGGTTCGCGCTGAGCCTGCCCGTTCGGCGGGCCTGAACCTGCTGCTGACGCGCACCTTCTTCGCCGTCAAGCGGCCCTGGATCCCGACGCGGATCTGGCGGCCATGAACATCGTCGTCGACATCATCGTCAGCGTCGCGCTCTACAAGCCGCTGGGCATCGCGGGGCTGATCATCGGCACGCTCGCGGCGAACGTGATGATGACCTGCGCTTCAGATCGCGCGGCTGCGCGAGGGCTTCGACGGCGACCTGGAGGGCACGCGCACGCGATGATCACGATCCGGATCGTCGTCGCGTCGGCCGCATGGCAGTCGTCTCCTGGTCGGTCTGGAAGCTGATGGAGTCCTGCTCGGCACGTCCTTCTGGGCCCAGCTCGTCGAGCGTCGGCAGCGCCGCGCTCGCCGGCGGCGTCTTCTACCTCTGGGCGGTGCACGCTGATGCGGATACCCGAGGCCGAGCGGATCCGGTCCGCTGATCGCGCACGCGGCTCGGGCGGCGTCTAGCGCTAAGCGTGCGGCCGGGGAGCCACAAGGGCTTCCCGACCGCACGGCCGAGCATCGATCGCCCCTTGTACTGCATACGTCCCGGGTGAGTGTCATCAGCCCGGGTGGCTCGACACTCCCGACCTCCTGGACGGGCCACCGCGTAAACGCGGTGCGTTGCCAAGGACGACCCGATGGGCCACGGCCGGGTGGGCGATCTGCCCGTGGCGGAAGGATAACCGCGATCGCCAGCGGCCCGGCAGGCGCCGTCTACGCTGTAGCCGCCCATGGATCAGGCCAATATCCGCAACTTCTCGATCATCGCGCACATCGACCACGGCAAGTCGACGCTCGCCGACCGCATCCTCGAGCTCACGCACACCGTCGCGCCGCGCGAGATGCGAGCCCAGCTGCTCGACTCGATGGATCTGGAGCGCGAGCGCGGCATCACGATCAAGGCCCGCGCGGTGCGCGTCTTCTACACGGCGCGCGATGGCGAGACCTACCAGCTGCAATTGATCGACACGCCCGGCCACGTCGACTTCACGTACGAGGTCTCGCGCTCGCTCGCGGCTTGCGAGGGCGCGCTGCTCGTCGTCGACGCCTCGCAGGGCGTCGAGGCGCAGACCGTCGCCAACACCTATCTCGCGGTGGAGTCGGGCCTCGAGCTGATCCCGTGCCTGAACAAGATCGACCTGCCCGGCGCCGAACCCGATCGCGTCGCGGGCGAAGTGGCCGATCTTCTCGGCGAGCCCGCCGACGCGATCCGCGCGATCAGCGGCAAGACCGGCGAGGGCGTCGCAGAGGTTCTCGAGGAGTTCGTGGCGCGCGTGCCGCCGCCCGCCGGCGACGCCGACGGACCCGGCCGCGCGCGCTGATCTTCGACTCCGAGTTCGACCAGTACCGCGGCGTGATCGCCTATATCCGCGTCGTCGACGGCGTCTTCCGCAAGGGCGAGCAGATTCGCGCGATGGCCACCGGAACCGTCGCCGACATCGACGACATCGGCTTCTTCTCGCCCGCAGATGATGCCCTCGGACGAGCTCGGCGCGGGCGAGGTCGGATACCTCATCACTGGCCTGAAGGACGTCACGCAGCTGCGCGTCGGCGACACGCTCACCGTCCGCGCACGGCGCCCGCTCGCCGGTCGGCGAAGCGAGCGAGGCGTTACCCGGCTATCGCGAGGTCAAGCCGATGGTCTTCTGCGGCCTCTTCCCGATCGACTCCGACGACTACCCGGATCTGCGCGACGCGCTCGAAAAGCTGGTGCTCAACGACGCCGCGCTCTCCTGGGAGCCGGAGACGAGCGACGCGCTGGGTTTCGGCTTTCGCTGCGGCTTCCTTGGCCTGCTGCACATGGACATCGTGCGCGAGCGCCTGGAACGCGAGTACGACCTCGAGCTGCTCGCGACGATGCCCTCCGTGCAGTTCGAAGTGACCCTCACCGACGGCAGCGAGATGATCGTGCACAACCCGTCGGCGATGCCGGACCCCGGGCGGATCGCCGAGATCCGCGAGCCCTTCATCAAGGCCTCGATAATCACGCCGCGCGAGTACGTCGGCGCCGTGATGGAGCTGTGCCAGGACCGGCGCGGCGAGAACGCCGAGATGCACTATCTCTCACCGGAGCGCGTGCAGATCGGCTACGAGCTGCCGCTGGCCGAAATCGTGCTCGACTTCTTCGACCAGCTGAAGAGCCGCGACCCGCGGCTACGCCTCGCTGGATTACGAAGTGAGCGGCACCGAAGGTCGCGGATCTGGTCAAGCTCGACGTGCTGCTCGCCGGCGAGCCGGTCGACGCGCTCTCGATGATCGTCCACCGCGACAAGGCATACGCGGTCGGACGCACGCTGACCGAGAAGCTGCGCAAGCGGATCCCGCGCCAGCAGTACGACGTGCCGATCCAGGCGGCGATCGGCGCCGAACGTGATCGCGCGCGAGACCGTCAAGGCATTTCGCAAGGACGTGATCGCGAAGTGCTACGGCGGCGACATCAGCCGCAAGAAAAAGCTGCTGGAGAGGCAGAAGGAGGGCAAGCGTCGGATGAAGCAGGTCGGGCGGGTCGAGGTGCCTCAGGAGGCATTCCTCGCGGTTCTCGAGCTCGGCGAGGAGTAGGGGGGCGACGTCAGCGCGCGGTTCGCGTGGTGCGACTGAGGAAGATGACGGACATCGAGGAGGCAAGGGAGCCGAAGGGGATCCCCGGCGCGCCCGATGCGAGTCGGGAACGAAGCGGGGAACATGCGCAACGGGATCATCGCGCCTGGCGATCTTCAGCGCGATGCTGCTCGCGCTGCTGCTCGCCGTTCCATCGCTGCGCCAGGCGCTGGAGCGCGTCACCGACGCGGGCATGCCGCTATCGTCGCGGCGGTCGCCTCAAGCTCTGCCTCGTGCGCCGGTTATGTCTTCTTCTTCTCCTGGTCTTCGAGGACATCGGCCGCTCGTTCGTGATGCGCGTCGCGCTGTCGGAGCTCGCGGTCAACTCGTTCGTGTCGGTCAGCGGACTTGGCGGCATCGCGCTCGGCGCGTGGGTGCTGCACAGTCGCGGCCTCGAACCCGACGGACATCGTCGCCGACGCTCGACGTGATGTGGGTGCTCGCGCGCGGTCAACGTCGCGGCGGTGTTCGTGATCGGAATGCCGATGTGGCTCGGACTGATGGCGGTAGCCGCAACCCGCTGCTCACGGCACTGCCCGCGTTCGCCGCGCTCGCCGTGATCCTGAGCGTGCTCGGCCTCGCGCTCTGGGCACGAAAGTTCGGCGCGGGCGGCGAGGGGGAGACGCGGGTGCGCCGCGCGGTCGGCGATCATCGGGGAGGGGGTTTTCGAGGCACGCTGCATGATCTTGCGCGGCGGCGACGTGCGCCTGCTGGGCGCGGTCGCTACTGGCTGTTCGACAACATGGTGCTGTGGGCGACGCTGGCCGCGGTCGGCGTCAGCACCTCGTTCTGGATCGTGGCGATGGCCTACCTCGTCGGGATGCTCGCGAACTCGCTTCCCGATTCCCGGCGGTCTCGTCGCAGTCGAAGGCGGCCTTGTCGGGATGCTGCTGCTGTATGGCGTGCAGCCGGCGTCGTCGGTCGTCGCGGCGGTGATCATCTACCGCGCGATCGCGCTGTGGATACCGGCCGTGATCGGGACCGTCGCGTTCGGCAGTCTGCGGCGCGAAATCGGCGATCGCCCGCGTCGAGCTGGAGCCGGCGCTCAGGGGTAGATCGCGTTCGCGAGTTCTGCCGGCGCTGCGTCTCGCGGCAGGCGTGGTGGGGCAGGCGCGCCATCGCGCGAGCATCGCCGCGGCACTGTGCCGACGAGCTCCGGGCAGTAGACCGGCGGCGGCAGGGGGTCGTGCTGGGCGCCGGGGGCGTTCACGGGACGAAGCTGCGCTGACTGCGGCAGAGCGAGCGTGCGAGTGAGTGAGTAACACGTCGACCGCGACCTGGCCGGTGAAGAGCTCGATCGCATGTCCCGCGTCGTAGATCGCGGCCGGCACTCCGCGCAGCAGCAGGTTGCGCTGCTGGCCGAGCGCGTCGTTGGAGTGGCGGACGGAGACGAGCGTCTTGACCTGCAGCGGCAAGTGGCATGTGCCGCCGCCTTAAAGCCCTGTTCGCCACGCAGTTTCCGTAGTAGACGCTGTCTCCGTACGGCGTCGAGTAGCGCGCCTGCCGTCGGTGGCGACCAGGCGGATCGCCTTCGAAGCGCGGGCCGACCCAGTAGAGCTTGAAGTAGGGGAAGCTCGTGCTTCGGCGAGTTCGCCGCGCGACACCGGCAGCGGGTCGCCGCTGCCGCAGCCCTGCGAGGGCAGAGGCAGAGCGCCGTTGCTGCGAGCGCGCAGAACGCCGCCCGAGCCCTTCCGCGAGGGAGATTCACGCGTCGATTATTGCTCGCGCTGAGAGCGGTGCCGGCAGCTTCGGCGCACGAACGGTTCCAGGCAGTAGAGCTCGTAGCTGCCCGAGAGGAAGAGATCGTGTTCGTCGCTGATGCCAGGGTCGAACGCGCCGTCAGCGAAACGGAAGACGCGGTGGCCGGTACGCAGCGAAAGGCCGACGGCTTCGTGGTTGCCGAGCACGGAGAAGTAGACGACGCCACCGATGATCGTCGCCGAGCCCGAGATCTTGCCGCCCGCCGGATAGCTCCATCGGATCGCGCCCGACTGGGCGTTCAGGGCGTAGAAGTAGCCGCTGTAGGAGCCGACGAAGATCGTCGGCCCGAGCCCGCTCACTTCGGTGACGGCCGGCGACGCATAGACATAGCTGCCGGTCTGCACGGCCCAGTCGAGCGCGCCGGTCCGCTGGTCGTAGGCGTAGACGTGGCCGTCGGTGTTGCCGAGATAGACGCGGCCGTAGACGACGGCGGCGGTCGAATAGAACGTGCCGCTGCCGACTGCCGCGCCTTCGGACTGCGTCTTCCAGATCGCTGCGCCGGTCCGCGCCGAGACCGCCTGCACCTGGCCACCGTAGTCGCCGAAGTAGAGGACGCCGCCGACCAGCGTCGGGCTGCCCTTTACGGCGCCCGCCGCCTGGTACGTCCAGACCGTCTGGCCGGTGCGCCGGCTGACCGCGTAGACGGTGCCCGCTTCGGTGCCGAAGTAGACGTCGTTACCGTCGACCATCGGCGAGGACTCGCTGCGCGAGGGCAGCGCTTTCGACCAGAGGATTCGCCCGTCGGACTGGCGCAGCGCGACGACACGTCCCACGCCACCCGAGGCTTCAGATCCCTCGAGCAGCGTCACGTACATATCCTGGCCGTCGAGCGCCGGCGTTGATGCTGCCAGGCGCCCGAGCGAGCGGCGCCAGCGCCGGCGCCCGTTTTCGGTGTTCAGAGCAACGAGTTCGCCGCTGTCCGAGAGCTGGTAGAGCGTTCTGCCACGCAGCACGGGCGGGAACTCCAGGAGGCCGCCGCTGCCGCGCCGCCAGCGCACGCGGAAGGGCGGTTTGAGCGCGGCGGACGCCGCATAGAAGCGCGAGTGTTCGGGCGTGAAGCCGAAGAGCGGCCAGCTGAACGCGGGTTCCTTCTTCGGTGTCTTCGGTGCCTGCGTCGGCACGAAGCGCGCCCCGGGCGTGTAGACGTTGCCGGTGCGGTTGCTCGTGTAGATGTAGATGCCGATGGCGACGACGACCAGCGCGGCGATTGCGCCGAGCACGATCTTGCCGCGACGGGACAGCCGGTCCAGCGGCCCCAAGGCTACGCGGCGATCCTCTCGGGCTTCTCGGCCGCCTCTTCTTGCGGCGATTCGCCGAGTCCGCCTCCGTGGCCGGTGCGTTGGTGGCGTGCCTTGCGGCCTGTCGCGCGGCGCGTCAGTGCGCTGACGCCAAGCGCGAGCGTCGCGAGTACGAGTGGCAGCAGGGCGAGCCCGCGTGATCACCGCAACGACCTGTGGTCCCGACGCCGCGGACCAGCGCCAGAGCAGGTAGTCGGCGATGGTGACGGCGAGCAGTGGTAGCGGACGTCTCAGCACGGAGAACCGTAATGCGTTCAGGCGACGGAGGGCCGCGATCGGGCCAGCCGCGTCGCGCCTATGATCGCCGCGATGGCTCCCAGTGACGCGAGCACGATCTTCGCGCCCGGCATTCTACGCGGCCGCGTCGCGCTCGTCACAGGCGGCGGGACCGGCCTCGGCAGGGCAACGGCGCAGGAGCTCGCGCGCTGCGGCGCGGACGTCGTTATCGCCGGCAGGCGCGCCGACGTCCTCGAGTCGGCCGCCGAGGAGATCAACGGCCTGGGGCCCGAAGGTCGCGTCACGACCGCGGTGCGGCGACATCCGCGGCGACGCCGACCGTCTCATCGCGGGCGTCGTCGATGGCCAGGGAGCCCTCGACGTGCTCGTCAACAACGCCGGCGGGCAGTTCTTCAGCCCCGCGGAGCTCATCGCGCAAAAGGGCTGGGCGGCGGTCTGGCGGCTCAATGTCGAGGGCACCTGCGAATGGCGCGCGCCGCCTACGCACATGCGATGCGCGACCGGGGCGGCGCGATCGTCAACGTCACGCTCTCGCCCCACCACGGCATGCCGGGAATGGCGCACTCTGGTGCCGCGCGAGCCACGGTCGAGGCGTTCACGGCCGCGCTTGCACGCGAGTGGGCTGGCGATGCGGTGACCGTGTGCGCGGTGGCCGCCGGCGTCTACGACACCGAGGTGATGGTGAAGTATCCGGTGGCCGTGCGATCGGACATGCCGCGTGCAATCCCGCTGCAGCGCTTGGGCCGTCCCGAGGAGCACGCGTGGCTCGTTGCGCTGCTCGCCTCGCCCCTCGGCCGGAGCCTGAATGGTTCAACCGTCACGCTCGACGGCGCCCGCGACAACTGGTTCGGAGCCTGGCCGCCCGAGGGACTGCAGGAAGACGGGCGAGGTGCCCGTCGAGGAGCGGAGGGCGAAGAGCTGACGACGGCGAAAAGCGGCGGACGGGAATCGAACCCGCATCATCGCCTTGGAAGGGCGAGGCTCTACCGTTGAGCTACCGCCGCACGCTGACCTTGCCCCGGCCGTGCGGACTTTCGTCGCCGACAGTTGCACAGATAGCGCGTCGCGGTGGAAAACGCGGGCCTCGAAGGCTTGGCCGACGCTGCGCGGATGCGCCCCGCGTAGACTCCGTCGGGCCACGGGGAGTGGCGCAGTCTGGTAGCGCACCCGGCTGGGGGCCGGGCGGTCGCAGGTTCAAATCCTGTCTCCCCGACTAAAGAGCCCCGCTAACGCGAGGTTCTTTGCGTCTGGACGTCGGGGTTCGGGCGTTCGGTGAAATGCGCAGATTGAGTTGGTTCGGCCGCGAGTTCCGGTTTCGCGGACGCGGGGGCCGCCGACGCTTTCAGGCACAGCTACCTACCTATTTATCGCGAAGCCGCTCAGCGGACCGTGACCGGCACCGGCGCAGAGGCGATCCCGTTGGCGACCACTTCGAGCTCGCTCGGCCCGACCGGCGTGCTCGGCGGCAGCGTGAACTCGGTCGAGGACGCCGCACCGGGGCGACCGAGACCGAAGTCCAGTTACTCGTCCGCGCGTAGGTGACCACGCCCGTTTCGGTATTTGTGATGCGCACGAGCGGGAAGTTGGTGGCGTCCTGGACGTCGTCGCCGTAGGCGGCGCCCTGGTCGAGCCCCGCGAGCTGCGTGCCGGACAGGCTGGCGGTCTTGCCCGGCGTCAGGGCCGTCGTGCTGATCGACGGTGATCGACGGCGCCCACGCCGGGTTCGGCGTGCCGCCCGCGGTGTAGACCTCCATCTGGTTGCTGCCGTCGTCGAACAGCACCTGGCCGTTCGGCAGGGCCAGCAGGCGCGTGTAGTAAGTCGAGTCGTTTGCGGCGTTCGGGATGTCCGGAACCGGGCTTGAGTCTTGCGCGTGCTGGCGTTCGTAGAGGTAGAACGCGAGCGGGGCGTTGTAGACGCATGGGCTGACGTCGAACAGCACGTTCCCGTCGGGCAGGACCGAGCCCGGCCCGTCGGCGCTGTCGTACTGCAGCCCTTCGATCGTCGGGATCGGCGGGCCCTTGAGCCACTTGCGCGGCCGCGTAGTCGTAGAGCGCCGTCGCGGCGGGCGTTGTGCGTCGTGCAGGCGTTCCGGGGCCTCCGGCTGCTCGTCCCGGCGCCGACCACGAACGTGTTGCCGCCCGGCATCTCGACCTGCGGGCCGATCTCGACCTCCGGGCTGTTGACCGGCGAGGTCACGGTGTTCCCGGCGAAGCTCCAGCTGAGGCTGGTCGGCGTGAACAGCTCGGTCGTCGGCGTCAGCCAGGTGTCGATCGTCAGCAGCTGGCCGCTGGGCTCGAGCGTCCAGCCCTCCTCGTCGTTGGGGTCGTTCTTGCCCGGCGCCGGGAATCGCCGTCCAGGTCAGCCCGGTGGCGTTGAAGAGCGCATCGTCCGTGCTCAGGATCGGGCTCGAGGAGAGACAGTTCTGGCATGCCTGGGCCAGCATGAACGTGCCGTTGGCCAGCACGTCGCTCTGGGCGTCGCCGATGTTTGTCCAGCCCGCGGGCGGGGCGACCGAGCGCCAGGTGTTCGTGACGCGGGTTGTAGATGGCGCCCTGGTTCGTCCACACGGCGTTCGCCGCCGAGGTACTCGCCGCCCTCGACGATCATGTGGCCGTCGGGCAGGATCGCCGAGGCGAAGTACAGCGGGTCGTAGCCGCGACGGCATCGAGGCGATCTTGCTCCAGGTCCCGTCGGCGTAGCTGCCCTTCGGCGTCCGGCGTGAGCCGGAACCATTCGTTCGTGCCGCCTGATTCGCGGCTCGTCGTGGACGAGCACCGTGCCGTCGCTCGCCAGCAGCATCGTGCCGGGATTCAGCGATGGCGGAGCCGCGAGCGGCGTCCACGGTGACGGTTCGAGTTCGCCTGCGCGAACGCGCCGGCCTCGGGCCGCGCGCCGGGCGTGGTGGAGCGGAGGATCGGCCTGCTGGGGCCCGGTGAAGGAGACGGCGCCCTGCGCCGCCGCCCGGTGTCGTGCCGCGGCCGGTGCGGCGCCTGCGAGAACGACCGTGGCGAGCACGAGCAGTCCGGTGATGCTTCCGACAACAGATCGGCGGGCTGCCCCTAACAAAGCTCCTCCGTTCGCCTCGTTCACCGTCCTGCCGGCCCCCGCGCTTGCCCCATTTCCCCTGCGTCACGTGGCTCGGCCGGGTGAGAGTACCACCGTCTCGGCCGCCGTGTGTGGCACGCGGGGCCGGCGCGCGTCACAGTTCGGTCGCCGCCGCCTGCGCGCCCACGACTCCGCCGACAGGCCCCATCTTGCCCTGTAAGCACGGGCGTTTTAGCCTTCTCCCCGATATCGCAATAGCGCTCGCGGCGTAAGGGCATTGGCGTTGGTGGTGACGGATCGCGCAGCCCCAGCCGTGCGGCGACCGCAGGCGTCTGACTCACGGGCGCGCGTCAGCTGGCCGCGGTTTGGGAGCTGGGCCGGTTCTCGCCCGCGGCCCACTCTGCGAAACCTTTCCACGCGACCTCGGGGTACCGGCGCTTCACCCCTTCGATGTCGACGCTGTATCCGTCGCTTGCGAGGAACGCGTACATCGCCGCAAGGTCCGGGTTGCGTTCTGCGACCTCGACTAACGGCGTCTCTTCATATGTGACGCCAAGCGCTCGTGCCATCTCATCGGGTGTCGGACTGTCGGCCGCAACCTCAACCCGCTCGCCGATGTGCTCTTGAGAGCGGGAGATGATCGCGACAACGAGGGCGCCGAGGTCCTCCAAGGCGACCTGTTGCAGCGGCGTGTTCGCAGGCAGCGCGAGGGGCAGGTGGCCCTCGCTGATGGCGTCGGCCGAGCCAAGCACGTTCTCGTAGAAGTAGCTCGGAGCGACGACCGTCCATGCAAGCGGAGAGTCCCGCAAGCGCTCCTCTATGCGTGCCTTGCTCCGGAAGTGCGGGACGGCGGCAGTCGCCGCGGAGGCGACCGACGCAAAGATCAGCCACGGCAGCTGCGTGCTCACCGCGGCGCCGACTATCTGCTCGCCTTGGCGGACCTCCTCGTCGGGGCCGCTCTCAAAGGGCGTCGTCACCGCGTACGCGACGTCCACTCCGGCAAGCGCGCGGGTCACGCTCGGCGCGTCATCGAGATTGCCCGCGACCAGCCGGACTCCCTCGGACTCCAACGCGAGCGCGCGCTCGGAGTGAGGGTTGCGAACAAAGGCCTCTACGGAGCCGCCGGCGGCGATCATCGCGCGCGCAACCGCGCCGCCGTGGGTGCCCGTGGCACCGAAGACGAGGATCGGCCCGCGCATGGCCGCTACAGCGCGCCGCCCTGCGCGCAGAAAAACGGTCTGACTTCAGCGGCAACGCCGACGGGCGCAGTGGCATCGGACGCGGACATAGAACTTGCGCAGCTCAACGTAACGGGTGTCAACCGACCTGACCTTTCGCGTTCCGTTCACCGGGCCCCTGACGCCGCGCACCGCCCTCGGCCGTCGCCAAGGGTGGGCCTACAATGCCGCGACCACGATGATTGCCAAGGGTCCAGTTTGAGCGCCGACGGCGAAGCGCGCGTCGCGGGCCAATCGAGCGCGACGGTTCGCACCGTGCGGGTCGAATCCGTCGTCGACCTGACGCCTACGCTGAGGCGGATCGTCTTCGGGGGTGAAGGCCTTGCCGGCTTCGAGCCCGCTGAGTTCACCGACCAGTACGTGAAGCTGCGGTTTCCGCGCGAGGGCGCTCCGGCCGACGAGCGACCGAAGGTGCGCACGTACACCGTGCGTGATTGGGATCCCGGCCGCCGGCTCATGACGATCGACTTTGTTGTCCACGGCGATGAGGGGATCGCGGGTCCTTGGGCCGCGGCGGCTACGCCCGGCGACCGACTCGAAATGCGCGGCCCGGGCGGCGCCTATGCCCCGGACCCGGACTTTGCATGGCACCTGATGGCCGGCGACGCCAGCGTCATTCCGGCGATCTCGGTTTCCCTGACGCGGGTCCCGGCGGGCGTGCCAGTGCATGTCTTCATCCAGGTTCACGGCCCCGAGGAGGAGGTCGAGCTCGTCTCGCCCGGCGACCTGCTTGTGCACTGGCTGCACGGCGAGGCGGACGAAGAGCTGGTGGTCGAGGCGATTTCCGCGCTCGAGTTCCCGCCCGGCGACGTCCAAGTCTTCCTCCACGGCGAGGCGACCTCGGTTCGCCTCGCGCGCCGCCATCTGGTCGTCGACCGTCGCGTCCCGGCGAAGGCGCTCTCCGCGTCCGGCTACTGGAAGCGCTCGCTCACGGACGAAGCGTGGCGCGAAGCCAAGGCCGACTGGAACCTGCAGGTCGAGACCGACGCCGCTGCTGTCTGAGCACGGCGCCTTCGCCGAAGTTCGTCCGCTTGCGTTATTGCCACGCGCGCCCGACTAAACGCCGCGCGACTCCCTCGATCGTCGCCTCGCCGTACGCCATCGACGGGTCGTTCTTCGTGAGCACCGCCAGAGCGACGATCGTTCGGCGTCGCTGTAGCCGCGCGCCCTGGTTGACGAGGCCTTCTACTTCAGGCAGCCATCCGCCCTTGAAGAAAACCTCGAATTGCGGTCGCGCGGCGGCCGGGATGCCCCAACTCTCGCTCGGTTCGATCGTCGAGAGCAGCCAGCGGGCATATCCGCGGAACTGCCGGGGAGTGAGTTGTTCCTGGCGCTCGAAGAAGCGCGCGAGGTCTGCGGCCGAGATCTCCGTGAACCCCCAAGTCGCGCCTCCAGGGACATAGTCGGTCATGTGCGCCTCTCTGGCCACGCGGTTCACGGCCGCCTCACCGACGATTTCAAGAACCGCCGTTGCAGCTTCGTTGCTCGACGAGTGGATCATCGGGTACAGCAACCCGCGACCGCCGCTTCCCAGCGCGTCGTGGCGGTCGGCGAGGCGCTGCAGATACGCGACGAGCAGAAGCGCCTTCACCACGCTTGCCGAATGGAAACGACGATGCAGCGCTAGCCCGGCGAGCCGTCCCTGATCGTTGATCACGGCGAACGCGTCGCGGCCTGCCCGGTGCGCGAGAAATCGAGCCGCCGCGCGCACGGCGCGCGAGGACGGGAATTCGGGCACGCGCACGCGGACCTCAACGACGACGCTGACGAGCTTCGTGGCGACATCTGCCACGCGCACACGCAGGTCGCGACTGACCCGTACGCGCGCAAACGCGAACTCTCCGTTCTGGCCGCTGACGGCCTTCGCGACGGTCGTGAAGCGGTGACGCCCGGGCATCTCAAGCTGAAGGGAAAGAGCGACGGAGGCAATGTCACCGGCCGGGCCGAGAAGCTTGCCCGAAATCCGCACGTCTGTACCTCGCAGGACCGACTTCGGCGTCGAGCCAAGCGAGATCCGCAGCGGCGGGCCGCTCGCGGCCGATGCCGACCTGGCCAGCGAGCCTGAGCAGGCGATGACGATGATCAGGGCAGCCAGGGAGCACCTGGCGGTGCGCCGCGATCCCGGCCCGCGATTAAGGTCGCAGTTCAAGGCTCCGTGTGTACGTGTTGCCCGCGAAAATTGCACCGGATGACGCATAACACACCGGGAGATCGCGCGTTCTCCCGGCTGTTCGAAACGCGCTGGGTTTGTCTCACAGCGGAGTCACGCGACGAACTGTCTGGGCGCGCAGCATCCTGCGTGAGAGGTCGCTGAACATGCGCCGAAGCTTCGCACCGGGCCGTCGTGCGGCGGTACACTGGGCCGCGATCGGTCCGGACAAAGTCACGGAGGATGGGCTGAGTGTTGTTCGAGCTTGATCGAGCGAAGTCGGGGGCCAAACAGGCACTTCGCCGCGTGCCGCGCGCGTTGGTTCTCGCAGTCGCAGTCCTCGCGTGCGCAGCACCGCAAGCCGCGGGCGCCAACGCGGGCTTCTCCTGGACGCCGTCCAGGACGCGACCGTACGCGACGTGCGGACACGCGACCCGTGGTCACTTCGGCTGCTTCGCGATTCTCGTTCCAAGCGCCACGAAGCTGCCGTCCTCGGGGCTTCTGCGCGAGGCAGCCCCGAAACTGCTCACACCGGCGTTCACGGGCAGCGGAGTCGGCGGCGGTTACTCGCCCTCCGACCTCGATTCGGCGTACGACCTTCCCTCCGCCACGGAGGGCTCCGGGCAGACCGTCGGAATCGTCGATGCCTACAACGACCCCAACGCCGAATCCGACCTCGCGACGTACCGCTCGCGCTACGGCCTCTCGGCCTGCACGACCGGCAACGGATGCTTCAAGAAGGTCAACCAGGCCGGCGGGACGAGCCCGCCGGCCTCGAGCCCGGGCTGGTCTGTCGAGATCTCGCTGGATCTCGACATGGTGTCTGCCGCGTGCCCGAACTGCCACATCCTTCTCGTCGAGGCGACAAATGCCAACGACGGCAACCTCTTCGCCGCCGAGGATGAGGCAGCGAAACTGGGGGCAACCGAGATCAGCAACAGCTGGGGCGGTGAAGAGTTCTCCGAAGAGACGTCCTACGACTCGTACTTCCATCACAGCGGCGTGCCCGTCACCGTCGCCGCCGGCGACGAAGGGTACGGCGCCGAGTATCCCGCCGCCTCGGATGACGTCATAGCTGTCGGAGGGACGAGCCTCACGCAGGCTTCGAACGCCCGTGGCTGGACCGAAAGCGCCTGGAGCGGGAGCGGCGGCGGCTGCAGCGCCTACGAGCCCAAGCCGGCCTGGCAGAGCGCCAGCCCGTTGTGTCCGAGGCGAACCGACAACGATGTCGCGGCGGTCGCCAGCACAAAAACTCCGGTGTCGGTCGCCGACTCGTACAAACTTCCGTCTGAATTCTCCAAACCGGAAGCCGGCTGGACTCTGGTAGCCGGCACGAGCGTCGCGGCCCCGCTCGTCGCTGGGATCATGGCGCTGACGAACTCGTTCACGAGGTCGTTCGCCGGCGCCGATGCGCTGTACGCCGCCGCGGCGCAGAACGGGACCGGCGTCTTGGATGACGTGACGTCCGGCGTCACCGGAACCTGCGGCGACTATCTATGCGAAGCGGGGCCAGGCTACGACGGACCGACGGGGCTGGGAAGCCCGTACGGTGCGCCCGAAGTGCGCTCAGAAGCGCCGACGGTCGAAGGTGAGCCGCCGGGCGCGGTCACGACCAGCGCGGCACGGCTGACCGCGACCGTTAATCCCCACGGCATCGAAGTCAGCTCGTGCGAATTCGAATACGGCACGACGACCGCGTTCGGAACGCACGCGCCGTGCTCGCCGGCGCCGGGCGACGGCGGGGGGCCAGTAACGGTCACCGCGGCGATCGGCGGGTTGGCGACAAACACGACGTACTACTTCCGCATCGACGCTACGAATTCCGCCGGCGCCACGCAGGGAGCCACTGAACAGTTCACGACCCAACCCGATGCGCCGACCGTGCAAAGCGAAGCCGCGTCTTCGATCACGCAAACCGGTGCGACGCTCAACGCGGAGGTCAACCCCAACGGGGCGAAAGTGACGAGTTGCGAACTGGAATACGGCACGTCGCTGCCGTCGGGCACAACTGTCTCGTGTACGCCTACGCCGGGGTCTGGCACCACCCCGGTTGCGGTCTCCGGGCAGGTCACGGGCTTGACCGCGGACACGGCTTACCAGTTCCGCGTCATCGCCGCCAACGCTGGCGGCACGAGTACGAGCGCCAGCGAGAAATTCACGTCCCTGCCCGATCCGCCGGCCGTACAAAGCGAAGCTGCTTCTTCGATCACCCAGGCCGCCGCGACGCTCAACGCGAAGGTCAACCCGAACGGCGCCAACGTGACAAGTTGTGTACTGGAATATGGGACCTCGCTGCCGTCAGGCACCAGCGTCGCGTGCACCCCGACGCCGGGGTCAGGCACCGGCCTGGTTGCGGTCTCCGGGCAGGTCACGGGCCTGACGGCGGACACGACTTACCAGTTCCGCGTCATCGCCGGCAACGCCGGCGGCACGAGTACGAGCGCCAGCGAAAAATTCACCACCCTCGCCGACGGGCCGACCGTTCAAACCGAAGCGGCGTCCTCGATCACGCAGGTCGCCGCGACGCTCAACGCGAAGGTGAACCCGGGCGGCGCGAACGTCACAAGTTGCGAACTCGAATACGGGACCTCACTGCCGTCGGGCACCAGTGTCCCGTGCACCCCGACGCCGGGATCGGGCACCGGCCCGGTTGCGGTCTCCGGGCAGGTCACGGGCCTCGCGGCCGACACCTCCTACCAGTTCCGTGTCATCGCAAGCAACGCCGGCGGCACGAGTACGAGCGCGAGCGAAAAATTCACCACCCTTCCCGACGCTCCCGCACTCCAAAGTGAATCTGCATCCTCGATCACGAAAGCCAGCGCGACGCTGAACGCGAGGGTAAACCCGAACGGCGCGAACGTCACAAGCTGCGAATTTGAATACGGGACTTCTCTGCCGTCGGGCACGATCGTCGCGTGCACCCCGACGCCGGGATCGGGCACCGGCCCGGTTGCGGTCTCCGGGCAGGTCACGGGCCTGGTGGCCGACACGACTTACAAGTTCCGCGTCATCGCCGCCAACGCGGGCGGCACGGCCGAAAGTGCCGTCGAACAGTTCACGACCACGCCGAACGCGCCTGTCGTGCAGAGCGAAGCGGCTTCTTTGATCACGCAGTCCGGTGCGACGCTCAACGCGAAGGTCAACCCGAATGGGGCGAAAGTCACAAGCTGCGAACTGGAATACGGGACGTCGCTGCCATCGAGCACGAGTGCCGCGTGTACCCCGACGCCGGGGTCCGGCAGCAGCCCGGTAACCGTCTCCGCACAAATCGCGGGACTCGCTGCCAACACGACCTATCAGTTCCGGATCATTGCCGCCAACGCCGGCGGCGCCTCGACGGGGGCCACGGAAAGCTTCAAGACGCTGAACCACTCTCCGCCCGAATTCGGCGAGTGTTTGAAAGTCGCCGCCGGCACCGGGCATTACTCCAGTGCGGCGTGCACCAAACCGGGCGGCAAGGACGATTACGAGTGGGATTACGGGGTCGTCGGAGCGAACCACTTCACGACACGGCTGGCCTCTGGTTCCGTGACCCTTCAGCGCGGCACGACGGCCAAGGTCGTCTGCGCCGGGGAGGCCGGGACCGGCGAATTCTCGGGATTGAATACGGTCGGCGCAGCGCATCTCATCCTCACAGGATGCGAATCCGCAGGACAGCAGTGCACGAGTCCGGGCGCCGCAGCCGGCGAAGTCGTAACGCACTCGCTCGATGGCGTGCTCGGCATCTACCAACTCGGCGCGACGAGCAGTCAGAACAAGATCGCGCTACGCCTCGCAGCGTCAGAACCGCTCGGATCGGTTGCTCAGATGACTTGCGGCAGCGCGACGATCGTCGTGAATGGTTCGGTGCTCGTGCCGGTCAAAGCCAACAAGATGACCGTCCTTCAGAGCCTCAAGTTCAAGGCGTCCAAAGGCTCGCAGGACCCGGACGCATTCCTAGGCGAAGCGCCCGACGAGCTAGAAGCGTCGCTCAACAGCGGGCCGTTCGAACCGGCCGTCCTCTCGGCGTCCCTCACGCTGGAAAGCGAAGCGCCGATCGAGATCAACTCGGTGCTCTAGGCGACCTCGTGCGCGTTCGGCGAGGGTGCGCGGCAGCGCGCCGGCCCCCGCAGCGTGGTATGTAGAGAGGCAGGCAGCGGAACGGAGGGCCCTTGACCGCAGAACGCGACGCGTCCAGCGAGCACGCGCACCGAGAACTCGACGAAGAGGTCGACGAATGGGGCCGCCAGTCGTTCCCCGCGAGCGACCCGCCGCCGACCTGGGAGGGCCCCGCTGACGAGCCCGATGCAGCGGCGCGCAACGCACATCCGCCCTCCAGCGACGGCGCGTCGGCCGGTTCCAAATCGTGACGGCGCCGCTCGACGCCCCGGGCGCTTCGAAGCGCCTCGAAGGGCACTGCCGGTGCGGGGCCGTCCGCTACGACGTCGCCGACGAATTTCAATACGCGATGAACTGCCACTGCGTCGACTGTCGCGCGGCGACTGGCGCGGCGTGCAAGCCGATCGCGGGCGTCGAGCGCGAGAAGCTGTCGGTCGTCGCGGGCGAGGACCAGATCATGCTCATCGGCGACGAGCTGGCGAACGATCAGCGCTGCGCCCGCTGCGGCTCATTCCTCTTCTCGGTGGTGCGCGACGGAGAGTGGGTCCACGTCGGGAATGGGGTCGCTCGCCGACGCGCCATCGATTACGCCGACGCATCACATCTTCGTGAGCCAGAAGGCCCCGTGGCACGAGATAACAGACGACTTGCCGCAGTACGAGCGCTACCGGACGGACTAACGGCCGTCGGGGCGGCCTAGACTCGAGCCATGGCGGGCGCGGCTCGCACGTTGACCTGGTTGATGGGCCTGATCGGCGCGGTGTTCGTCGCCGTTGGCGTCGTCTATCTGGTCGTCGAATGCCAGGCGCTTCCTGGCGTGCTCGGCCCGACGCAGGGCGACACCTCGCCGCGCACCGCCCTCGGGATCCTCTGCGCCGTCCTCGGCGTCGGCGCGCTGGCGCTCATGTGGCTGCTGCGGAGGCGGGCCGTCCGGCGGCCGTCGCGAGGCGGCTGAAGCCCGCGCCGCTAACTTCTGCAGGCCGTCGCAGGTCCGCTGATGCCGCCGACAATGCCGCCGTAGCGCGGATAGCAGCGGCTCGTCGTGAAGACGATGGTCAGCGAATGGACGCCGGTGTGGCCGTTGCTCTGGTAGAGGAGCGACGGGCACTCGACCGCCCCATGATGGGGGAGGTAGCCCGACGGCGCGGGGTAGCACGGACTCGTCGCGGGCGTGGCGTTCGTGCGTTCGCCGTCCTCACTCGTCAGGACGCTGGACGTGACCCTGTAGCCCGGGCGCCGGAGCTCGACCAGGAGCGATTCAAAGTAGCCGTCCGCCCAGGTGCGGTACATCAGCTTGTTCCCCGAGAGGCGCGTAAGGACGCCGCGGAAGTGCAGGCGCCCGGCCTCGTGGCCCACGACGTGCGCCGATCCGGCGGGAACCGCCGCCAGGAGCAGCGTCGCGGCGACGGCGATCGCGAGCAGAATCGGGCGGCAGTGGCGCAGGTTCATCGGGGTCAACGGGTCGGCATCCGTGCCACACTGACGGTACAACAACAACGTCCACGCTAGCGCCGAATCCATGTGTGTCCGATGTCACGCAAGCCGCCGGGAAAAGGTCTAGTATCAGTCGGATATCAATCGACGAACATCTTTTGCCGATGATGGGGTGAGGGAGTGGTTTCGATCCGAAAGTACAGCGCAATATTGGCGGTCGCAGGTGGGGTGTTTGCAGCGGGGATTCTGCCCGCGGCGGCGTCTGGCCGAATGATGCCGCTGATCTGCGGTGCGCGCTGCGGCGGCTCGGCCGGCGCGCGTGAACTGGCCGCGAACGACGCCGGCGGGAAAGCGAAGGGGTGGCTTGGAAACCCCCGCTCGTTCTCGGTCGGCGGGGTCAGCTGCGAAGGGCCGTACGGCGACGCGAGGCGCAGAACGCAGTGGACGTGCAACGGCACGGCCAGCGCGACATCGCCACGCCGCCTAGCCGTCGAATTCCAGATCAACCTGGGTCCGTTCGGCGAAATCACGTACGAACACCACGTGCGCTACTGAGCGCACCGCTCATTCGGCCGCGCGGGCCGATCCAAGGGAGCCTGCGCGCCGCAACCTCTGGCAGCGCGTGAGTACACGGCGGCCTGCCTGCCTGGCGAGCAGTCCGGCCTCCTAGTACGCTGTCGCGTGAAGCGCGCTGATGCCAGACGCGGTCCATCTCTCCTCAATCGCCGGCAGCCCGCTGCTCGACTCGACCGGAGCGCACCTCGGGCGCGTCGAGGACGTCGTCGCGCGGCTCGACACGGGCGTCGCGCAGCCGCTCGTTGTTGGCCTGAAGGCACGCATCGGCGGCCGCGAGCTGTTCGTGCCGATCGATCGCATCCAGGACCTTGACCCGGCGCGGTCCGAACGACCACGACGAAGCTCAACCTCGCGCAGTTCGAGCGACGGCCCGGCGAGGTCCTTTTGCGCCAGGACGTTCTTGGCCGCAGCCTGATCAACGTCACGAACGCTTGCCTCGTCGTCGCACGCGAGGTCGAGCTGCTCCCCGAGAACGGCGTCTGGCGTGTCGCGGGGATCGACGCGAGCCTCGGCGCGCGCTGGCGCCGGCTCCTGCCACGGCGGCCTGCGCGGCGAGCGCGAGAGCGGCGGCGTTCATCGCCTGGGGCGACCTCGAGCCCTTCGTCTCGCACGTGCCGACGTCGCGACTGCGGCTCGCGCACCGGCGCCTGGCGCGCCTTCACCCCGCGCAGATCGCCGACCTCGTCGAGGCCGCGTCGCACGATGAGGGCGAGGAGATCCTGGAGGCCGTCGCACAGGACAAGGAGCTCGAGGCCGACATCTTCCAGGAGCTCGACGAGGAGCACCAACTCGAGTTCCTTCGCGAGCGCTCCGACGCCCAGGTCGCGGCGGTGCTCGCGCGGATGGACAGCGACGACGCCGCCGACCTGCTGATGGAGCTCGACCAGGACAGGCGGCTGCCCGTCCTCGAACGAGATGCCGGCCGCCAAGCGCGCCAAGGTGCTCTCGCTGCTCGGCCACAACCCCGAGACGGCGGGCGGATTGATGAACCCCGACTTCGTGTCGGTTCCCGAGCACTCGACGGTTGAGCAGGCGCTCGAGCTCGTCCGCCGCAGCGAGATCCCGGCCGGCCAGCTGACGACGGTCGTCGTGACCGACGGCGACGGCCACCTCGTCGGCACGATCGGCGTCGTCGAGATGGTGAAGTCGGCACCCCACACGCCGGTCGCCGCGCTCGTCGAGCAGGGCGGCCCCGCCGTGAGCGCCGAGGCAGACCTGCCCGAGATAGCGCTCGTCATGAGCGACTTCAACCTCGTGGCGCTGCCCGTCGTCGACGGCGATGGGAGGCCGCTCGGCGTCCTCGCGGTCGATGACGTGCTCGAGCACACGATGCCCGGCGACTGGCGCCGGCGGTACGGCGCTCGCCCGCGAGTAGGCGCGCCGTCTGGGCGCTGATAGGCTCGTGCAGGGAGTCCGCAGAGGCTCTCTGCGAGAGCGAATCAGCGATGGAAGACCAGACCCGACACGACGATTTAGATCTGCCGCGAAGTAGCGTGGCCGCGGCTGTCGCGCCGGGTGCCCCTCGCCTGCCGGAGAGCGTGAGCTAGCCGGCTGGGGCCTCCGCCGGACGCCGCGGCTAGCGTCGCGTGCGCCGAAAGGAGGTCCAGCAGATGGCGAGCGATCCGCCCACGCCGCCGGCGAAAGCCGCGGCGCGCGAGCGCTACGTGCTCGACTCCGCGCACGTCGGCGACATCCGCGGGGCTTTCGGCACGATCGGCCAGCACGAGGAGGGCCGTCGCGGCATGCGCTCGCGCACGCTCGCCCTGCTCGCGATCATCGGCCCCGGGCTGATCGTGATGGTCGGCGACAACGACGCCGGCGGCGTCGCAACGTACTCGCAGGCCGGCCAGAACTACGGCACGACCCTTCTGTGGGTCCTTCTGCTCCTGGTGCCCGTGCTGGTCGTCAACCAGGAGATGGTGGTGCGGCTCGGCGCGGTCACGGGTGTCGGCCACGCGCGGCTGATCAACGAGCGCTTCGGTCGCTTCTGGGGCTGGTTCTCGGTCGGCGACCTCTTCCTACTGAACTTCCTGACGATCGTCACCGAGTTCATCGGCGTGAGCCTCGCGCTCGGCTACTTCGGCGTCAGCAAGTACGCGGCGGTGCCGGTCGCGGCGGTGGGGCTCGTCGCGATCACCGTCAGCGGCAACTACCGGATGTGGGAGCGCTCGATGTTCCTGTTCGTCTTCGCGAACGTGCTCGTGATCCCGCTGTTCTTCATGTCCCATCCCGACGGATCGCAGATCGCCCACGATCTCGTCGTGCCCGGGATCCAGGGCGGCGCGACGTCCACGTCGGTGCTCTTGATCATCGCCATCGTCGGCACGACCGTCGCGCCGTGGCAGCTGTTCTTCCAGCAGTCGAACGTGATCGACAAGCGGATCACGCCGCGCTGGATCAACTACGAGCGCCTGGACACCTGGATAGGCGCCGTCGTTGTCGTGCTCGGCGCCGGCGCGCTGATCTGCATCTCGGCATTCGCGCTCGGGCCGACGTCATTCGCCGGGCATTTCGTGAACGCCGGCCAGACGGCGACTGCGCTCAGCGACACGCTCGGTTCGACGGCGGGCGCGTTCTTCGCCATCGTGCTGCTGAACGCGTCGCTGATCGGCGCGGGAGCGCTGACGCTCTCCACCAGTTACGCCTTCGGCGACGTCTTCGGCACGAGCTCCTCGCTGCACCGAAGCTTCCGCGAGGCGCGAACGTTCTACGGCATCTTCGCGGCGCTGATCGTCGTGGCCGGCGCGATCGTGCTGATTCCAGGTGCCCCGCTCGGCATCATCACGGAGGCCGTACAGGCGCTGGCGGGGGTGCTTCTGCCGTCGGCAAGCGTCTTTCTGCTGTTGCTGTGCAACGACCGCGAAGTCCTAGGGCCGTGGCGCAACGGACCATGGCTGAACGCGCTAGCGAGCGTCATCGTCGCGGTGCTCGTGCTCCTATCCCTGATCCTGATGGTCACCACGATCTTTCCCGACGTCGACGTCGCGCGCGTGACGCTCATCGGCGGCGCCATCCTGGCCGCCGGACTCGGAATCTTCGGTCTGGCGACCGCGCGCGGCCGCCGCGTCGCGGCGGCCGTCAGCGAACCCGAGGATTGGGGCGTTCCGCGCGAGCAGTGGACGATGCCGCCGCTGACGCTGCTCGGCCGGCCGCGCTGGTCGACCGGGCGCAAGGTCGCGATGCTCGGCCTGCGTGTCTACCTGCTGGTCTCGGTTGTGCTGCTGATCATCAAGGCCGTCGAGCTGGGCGGCGGCTGAGCGGCGGCGGGCCTTGCGGCGGTCGCCGCGACGGCCTATGCTCGCCGGCGACATCCAAATCCCTACGGAGAGGGGCGCCGCTTGGAGTCGATAGTCGTAGTGCCGACGGTTCGTGAGGCAAGCATCGCGGAGTTTCTCGCGGCTTGGGAGGACGAGTTCGCCGCGGCCCAGATAATCGTCGTGCAGGACGGCCCGCGCCGCAGCTTCGACGTCGCCGGCGCGAACGTCCACCATTTCGCGCGCGAGGACATCCGCGAGCACCTCGGCGACGCGGCGTGGATCATCCCCAGTGGCAGCGGCTGCATCCGCTCGTTCGGCTGTTGGCTTGCGTGGCAGATGGGCGCGGAGATGATCGTCACGCTCGACGATGACGTGCGCCCGCACCAAGAACACCCCGGCTTCCTCGCGGCGCACGAACGGCGCCTTTCAAGCTCCGCCGACGCGGCGTGGGTGAGCACCCTCGACGACGCCAAGCCCCGCGGGATGCCCTATTTCGAGACCGGACGCAACGCCCCCGTCGTCGTCAACCACGGCCTCTGGGACGGCGTGCCGGATTTCGACGCGCCGACGCAGCTCGTCGCGAGCCGCGTCCCGATCGGGCGCGGCTGGAGCGACCGCACGATCGCGCGAGGCAGCTATCTGCCGATGTGCTCGATGAACCTCGCCTGGCGTTCGGAGTTCGCGCCGGCCATGTACTTCCTGCTGATGGGGCCGGACTACGCGTTTGACCGCTTCGGCGACATCTGGTGCGGGGTGCTCGCAAAGCGGATCGCCGACCATCTCGGCTTCGCGATCAACAGCGGCTCGCCGGCGGTCGCGCACGAGCGCGCGTCGGACGTCTTCGTGAACCTCGCCAAGGAGTCGCGAGGGATGCGCGCGAACGAGACCTTCTGGCGGGCCGTCGACTCCGTCGTCCTCAGCGAGCGCACCGTAGCTGGCGCTTACATCGAGCTGGCCGACCGCCTGCCGCTCGACGACGCGGACTTCGCGTTGCTGCGCGGCGCGATGTCGACGTGGGCCGGCCTCTTCGCCGGCGGCCGCCGCGAGGCCGACCGGATTTTCGCCCGCGGCGCAGTGGCGTAGCGTAGACCCTCGTCGGTGAGGGTCCTCTACGTCAACCACACGGCCGCTGTCAGCGGCGCGGAGCGATCACTGCTCACGCTCCTTGCGGCGCTGCCCGCGGACGTCGACGCGGCGCTCGCCTGCCCCGACGGCGACCTTGCGACTGCTGCCGGCGAGCTCTCGATCGCCCACATCCCGATCACGGCGACTGCCGGCAGCCTGCGACTTCACCCCTTGCACACGCCCCTCGCGCTGGCCGATATGACGCGCGCCGCGCGCCAGGTCGGCGCCGCCGCGCGGGCGCGAAGCGTCGACCTGGTGCACGCGAACTCGGTGCGCGCGGGGCTCGAGATCGCGGTCGCCCGGGTCGCGGGAGCGCCTCGCATCACGAGCGTCCGCGACTGCCTGCCGCCGAGCGCGCAGGCACGCGCGACGGCGGGCCTTGTCGCCCGTACGTCGCTGGTCCTCGCGAACTCCCGCTACACCGGCTCGACGGTCACCGCGCTCGCGCCCCGCGCGCGGGTCGAGGTCGTATATCCCGCGATCGACACCGCGGCGTTCGACCCGGCCCGCTTTGACCCGGCCGCCGCGCGAGCCGGCCTCGGCCTGCCGCGGGAGCGCGCGCTGCTCGGCGTCGTCGCGCAGCTGACGCCTTGGAAGGGGCAGGACACCGCGATCGCGGCGCTCGGCGAGCTTGTCCGCGACGGCGTCGACGCGCAGCTGCTGCTGATCGGCTCGGCGAAGTTCACGTCCGGCGCGACGCGCTTCGACAACCGCGCGTACGTCGGGCAGCTCCACGATCAGGTCGCGCGCGAAGGCCTCTCGGGTCGCGTCTCCTGGCTCGGTGAGCGCGACGACGTCGCGGAGATCATTCGCGGCCTGGACGTATTGCTGCTGCCTTCGCACGAGGAGCCCTTCGGGCGTGCGCTGCTCGAGGCGATGGCGCTCGAAGTCCCGGTGCTCGCAACAAGCGTCGGTGGCTCACGCGAGCTCGTGCGCGATGGGCAGGACGGTTACCTCGTGGCGCCGCGGGACGCGAGCGCCTGGGCCAGGGCCGCTGCGAGCGTGCTCGCCGACCCGGCACTCGCTGCGCGGATGGGCGCTGCGGCGCGCTCGCGGATCGTCGAGTCGTTCGGCGTCGCCGACCACGTCGCCGCAACCCTGGCGATCTACGAGCGGTTGCTCGCGGGACGCTGATCAGAGCCGATGCGCGTCGCGCTCGCCCTGGATGAGCCGCGCCGCGGCCTCGATCAGCGCGAGATGCGAAAAGGCCTGGGGAAAGTTGCCGAGGTGGCGACCGGTGGCCGGATCGAACTCCTCGGCGTAGAGCCCGAGCGGCGAGGCAATCTTCACGAGCCGCTCGAGAAGGTCGCGGGCCCGCTGCAGTTCGCCGATGATGGCGAGGCCGGAGACGAGCCAGAACGAGCAGATCAGGAAGCTCCCCTCACGCCCCGAGAGTCCGTCGTCGGTCTCGTCGGTGCGATAACGCAGCACGAAGCCGTTTTCAGTGAGGCCGCTGTCAATCGCTTGGACCGTGGCGTGCAGGCGTTCGTCGCCTCCGGGTAGGAAGCCGAGCATCGCGGCCAGCAGCGTCGAGGCGTCGAGAGCGTCGCTGTCGTAGTGCTGGCGCAGCACGCCGTCGTCGCGAACGCCGTGCGCGAGCACGTCGGCGCGGATTTCGTCGGCGACGCCCGCCCACTCTGACTTCGCCGCGTCGTCGCCGCGGATCTCGGCCAGGCGCGAGGCGCGGTCCATTGCGACCCAGCACATGATCTTGGAGGAGACGTAGTGCTGGGGCGCGCCGCGCGCCTCCCAGATTCCCTGGTCGGGTTGCTGCCAGACGGCGGTCGCGCAGCCCGCCTGGGACTGAACCATCGGCCACAGGCGCCGCGACAGGCGCTGGCTGCGTTCGGCGTGCAGGTAGATCGCGTCGAGCGCGGCGCCGAAAACGTCGTTCTGCTTCTGGTCGTAGGCGCCGTTGCCGATCCTCACGGGCCGTGCGCCGCCGTAGCCGGACAGCTGATCGAGCGTGTGCTCGGTGAGGTCGCGTCGGCCGTCGATGCCGTACATGATCTGGAGCGCGCCGTCGCCGTCGGGCTCGAGGTCGGCGATGAACTCCATGAACTCGCCGGCCTCCCAGTCCAGATCGAGGATGTGCAGCGCCTGCAGCGTGAACGTGCTGTCGCGCAGCCAGGCGAAGCGGTAATCCCAGTTGCGTTCGCCGCCCGGCGTCTCGGGCAGTGAGGTCGTCGGTGCGGCGACGGTTGCGCCCGTCGGCATGTAGGTCAGGCCCTTGATCGCAAGCGCCGAACGCTGAATCGGCTCGCGCCAGCGGTGGTCCGGGATGCTCGCGGTGCCGAGCCAGCGCCGCCAGTACTGGCCCGTGACTTCCATCCTCTCGGTGGCCTCGGCCGCGTCGGCCGGGATGTGGAATCCCTCGGCCCACGAGAGCACACAGAAACAGACCTCGCCCGGTCCCAGGACGTGGCGGCCGCGCACGTGGTCGCCCTCGGCGCCGAGTTCGAGGTCGCTGACAAGGGTCAGCGTGCAGCCGCTGCCGCTGACAGACGCCGACGAGCGATCCTGCGCAACCGACCAGCCGGCCATCTCACGGCCGTAGTCGAACGCCGGTTCACAGACCAGTTCGACCTCTACCGAGCCCTCCAGGCACCGCGCGACGCGGACCAGCATGTGGTCCGCGTCGTCGTCGGACGGCGGACGCGTGTGCGGAGTCACGACGTCCTCGCCCTGGCGCGGACCGATCGTCAGCGCGTCGCGCACGAGCATCCAGCCGCTCGGCGTCTCCCACGTCGTGCAGAGAATGTTCGTCCCCGGTTCGTAGATCCGCGCCGCCGGGACGTTGACGCCGAACGGCGCGAACCGGAAGCTGCCGGCCTCGCGGTCGAGCAGTGTGCCGAAGACGCTCGGCGCGTCGAAGCGCGGAATGCACATCCAGTCGACGGCGCCGTCCGGTGCGACGAGCGCGCCGGTGTGGCAGTTGGAGAGGAAAGCGTAATCGGCGATCGGCGGGAACGGGGAGTTCTCCGCGTCCGCCGGGACCGGGCTATCGCTCACGCCCGCGGCGCGGGCATCTGCGGCCCCGCGGTGCCGTTGGGGCAAGTTCGCATCGGGCGCCAGCATAACCATGGGCCCCGTCGCAGCACACCGGCGCGGAGGCGGCCGCGGGTAGACTCGCCGCTAGCGCGCCTTGGACCGGTGCGCGGCGCCATGTACGAGACGCTCGCGACGATTGAAGAAGCAGGACTCAACGCCAGCGGCGCGCTCTGGACCGCTGGCCTGGTAGTCCTCGTCGCGCTCGGCGTCTACGTCTGGCGCCGCAGGAGCACCGGGCGCACGCCGGTCAACGCGGCGGTCGCGATCGTCGGCGGCGGTGTGCTGCTGACGCTGATGCTCGGCCTGGCGGGCCTCGTCGTCGGCGCCGTGATCTTCGGGCTCTACGAGCTGTCGCGCGTCGCGTCGCGCTGACGCCTACCAGGCGTCACTGTCGGGCGCGGCTGTGCGCCTGCGGCGTCGCACGAAGACCACGAACGCGACGCTCGCGACGATGATCGCGCCGAGCGCGATAAATGCGCCGATCGGCGCGCTCGAGTCCTGCTCGGGCGTCCAGTAGAGGACGCCGTGGATCTGCGCCGGCTGGTCGCCGACCGCGATCGGAACGCGCCAGTCGAAGATCTTGGTGCGCTTGCCCTGGTTCTTGACCTGTGGCGGCACCGTAGGCTCCATCCAGTGGATGCGGTGATCGTGCCATTCCAGTTCGCCGGTCTTATCGACCGTCACCCAGTGGGGAGTCGCGTAGGGCGTGGCGTGCGACGGCACCGTGACGTTTCCGTAGAAGTTCTGGTTCAGGTAATAGGCGGGCGAATTCGTGTTAAAGCGCACCGTCCCGTTCGCGAGGACCTGCGCATACGGTTCGTGCTCGTACCCGTACACAGTGACGGTCTGTCCGGTGTGGTTCGTCAGCAGCAGGCGGTCCGCGAACTCGAGTACCTGCAGCGAGAGCCCCGGGACCGCCGGCTCGACCTTCATGATTTCCGAGCGGTAGTGGAAGTTGCTGCCCTGGTCGGCGAACGGATTGTCGGACTCCGCCGTCGGGTTCGCCGTCGGCCCCTGGGCGTTCGCGAGCGGAGCGCAGAAGGCGAGCAGGAGCACGGCGGCAAGCGCGACGAGCGTTCCTGTCGGTCGGTGTCTGAGCGTTCTCATCACGGTCCGGCATGGCCACGTGCCACGCCGGCAATCACAGTACCGCCGCCGCGGCGAGCAGCGGCGGATGGCCGCCTTCATTAATGTTCGCCGGATGACCTTCGAGCCATCCAGGGAAATCCTCGACCGTTACGCGAACGTTCTCGTCAACTTCGCGCTCGGCGCAGGCGAGGGAATCCGCGCCGGCGACGTGGTGCGTGTAGTCGCGCCCGAGAGTGCACGCCTGCTCTATGCCGCTCTGCACCGGGCGATCTGGCGCGCCGGCGGCCACGTTCTGCCGGCGTACGCGACAGACGCCGACCAGCAGGTGAACCTGCAGCGCGAATTCTTCGAGATCGCCTCGCCGGAGCAGATCGATCACTTCGCCGAGAACTACTACCGCGGCCTGGTCGACGAAATGGACCACCAGGTCGGCGTGCTCGCCGAAAGCGACCCGCATGCCCTGGACGGCATCGATCCGGCGTTGATGATGCGCCGCGGCGAGACGCTGCGCCAG
Organism: uncultured Solirubrobacterales bacterium; assembly: GCA_963764325.1. Taxonomy (GTDB): domain Bacteria; phylum Actinomycetota; class Thermoleophilia; order Solirubrobacterales; family Solirubrobacteraceae; genus Palsa-744. The sequence goes on from CAVXSE010000001.1 coordinate 446,281, forward strand.
CTAATTGCTTGGCGCGGCGCGAAGGAGAACGCCGGCGACTTCACCTGGACGCTCGGCCTTTACGGCACCGAGGGGATGGCCAAAGAGGCCGGCATGTCGCTCGAGCAGTACTGGGAGCAGATCATCCACGCCTGTTACCTCGACGACGAGGACCCGGTGGCCCGTTGGCGGCAGGTCGGCCAGCAGATCGACCGCACCGTGGAGTGGCTCGACGCGCTCGCGATCGAGAGCGTGCACGTCGTCGGCTCAGACGTAGACCTGCGCGTGTCGATCGGCGAGAAACGGCGCTGGCTCGGGGGGCGCGGGCGCAACGTGCCGAGCTTTGAGATCTTCACGAGCCCGGATTGGCGCGGCACTGAGGGCTGGATTTACTGCAACCAGCCGCTTTATCGTTACGGAACGCTGGTCCGTGGCGTGCGGCTCGAGTTCGCCGGCGGGCGCGTGGTCAACGCAAGCGCCGAGGAGAACGAGCAGCTGTTGACCGACATGCTGGCCGTCGAGAACGCGGACAAGATCGGCGAGTTCTCGCTCACCGACCGGCGCCTGTCGCGGATCTCGCGCTTCATGGCGCACACGCTCTACGACGAGAATGTCGGCGGCGAGTACGGCAACACCCACATCGCGGTCGGCCGCGCCTACCAGGACGCGCTCGCGGGCGACCCGAGCGAGCTGAGCGACGACCAATGGCAGGCGCTCGGCTTCAACAGTTCGAGCGTCCATACGGACGTCGTCTCGACCGCCGACCGCACGGTGACTGCGACGCTCGCCGACGGGAGCGAGCGCGTGATCTACGCCGGCGGCGAGTTCCAGCTCGACTAGTCGGCAGGCTCGATCAGGTGGCGGAAGGCGAGAGCCGGTTCGACCGTCGCGCCGACCGTCAGGGCTCGTTCGCTGAGCCAGCCGTCCGACGTAACCACGCGCACCGCCGCGGCTCGCCGTCGGCGCGCAGAAGCCGGACGATCTCATGGTCCGCGGCATCCGGCGCCGCCCTTCGGGGCGTGCGTCACCAAGATCACGGTCGAGCTGATCGGGGGCCGCGGCGGGTGCTCGAAGACGACCGTCACGTCGTAGCCGGTCTGCGCCACCAACGCTCGAGGCTGTCGACGAGCTGCACCATCGCCCGGTGGCGGTCGCGCCACCAGCCGTCGGGACGCGTGCCGATCACGTTCATGCCGTCGATGATCCAGCGCACGGCGCCAGCCTACGCCGGGCCCGGGCGCCGTTACGCCGCGGCGGCCGCCTCCTCGAGGCGATCGTCGCCCCAGAAGAGCTCGTCGCCGACGGCGACCGTCGGGATGCCGATGACGCCGCGCGCGCTGGCGGCGTCGGTCTCTTCGCGCAGCTGAGCTTCACGGCGTCGTCGTCGAGTGCGGCGAGGAGCTCCGGCGCTCGGGGAGCCCTCGCGGGCGCCGTCCGCAGCAGCACCTCGCGGCTTCGAAAGTCCGCGCCGCCATGGAACGCGAGCCGCATCGCCGCCAGCGCGTACGGCTTCAGCTGCCCGCGGTTCGCGAAGGTCATCGCCCGGGCCACGTCGACGTCGCTCGTGGGCCACGGCTCGGGCCAGCGGATCGGCGCCAGGCCGTACTCGGCGGCGCGCGCTCGCAGTCCGCGATGCCGTCCTCGCGCCCGTCGTCAGGCCCCACGATGTGCGTCCGGCGGCTTTGAAATGAAGGCCGCCGGCGACACGGGATGCCAGCGGGCGCTCGGGCAGCAGCCCGTCGATCCGCTCGGCGGCGAACCACGAGTACGGCGACATGGCCGCGAAGTAGAATCGACCGGCCGGCTGCTCGGGCATGGGGCAATCTTGGTACGAGCGCGCCGGTCGGCGCGGCGGCGTAGGGTCCATGGATGAGCGCCCGCGTGCTGATCGTCTCCTGGGAGTACCCGCCGGTGATCGAGGGCGGCCTCGCGCGCCACGTGCGAAAGCTCGCCGAGGGGCTGGTCGCGACAGGGCGTATCCGTAGACGTCCTGACGCGCGGCCGTGGTGGCGGCGACGAAGCGCAGGCTACTCGGCGGCGAGGAGCAGGCCGGGGTGCCATCCAGCGCCTCCGTGAGCCCGTGCGGCCCCGCGACCTGGACCGCTTCCTCGGCTGGGTCGGGCAGCTCAACGAGGACATGATCGCCGCCGGCGAGGCTACTCGCCCAGGAGCAACTTCGACGTGATCCACGGCCAGACTGGCTCGTGGCGCGGGCCGCCGCGACGCTGGCCGACCGCGCCGGCGTGCCCTACGTCACGACGATCCACGCCACCGAGCACGGCCGGCACCAGGGCTGGGTCGGGAGCAGCCGCAGTCGCACATCCACGCCGTCGAGCGCCGCATGGCGCGACGCGCCGATGCCGTCATCGTCTGCTCGTACTACATGCGCGGCCACGTCGCCGACATCTTCGACATCGACGAGCGCTCTGTCGCCGTGATCCCCAACGGCATCGACCCGAGCGAACTGCGGCCCCGCGACGACCTCGCCTGCGCTGCGGGCGAGCTTCGCCGCGCCCGACGAGAAGCTCGTGCTGCTGGTCGGGCGGCTGGTCTACGAGAAGGGCTTCCAGCTGGCTCTCGACGCGCTACCCGGAGTGATCGAGCGGGTCGGTGGCGTCCGCTACCTCGTCGCGGGCTCCGGTACCCACGAGGCCGAGCTGCGCAGCCAGGCCGAGCGCCTCGGCCTGGCCGAGCACGGAACGTTCCTCGGCTGGATCGGCGACGACGTACTGCACTCGCTGTACCGCATCGCCGACCTATGCGTCGTGCCTTCGATCTACGAGCCGTTCGGGCTCGTCGCGCTGGAGGCGATGGCCTCGGGGTGCCCCTGCATCGTTGCCGACACCGGCGGCCTGCGCGAGGTCGTGCCCGTCGGTGAGCGGTCGGCCTGCGCTTCAACGGCGGCGACGCCGAGCACCTCGGGGTGATGATCGAACGGCTGCTCGTCGACGGGCCACTACGCGACAGGCTCGTCGCCGAGGCCTCCGAGCACGTGCTGACGTTCGACTGGGACGACGTCGCGGCGCGCACCCGCGCCGATATACGAACAGTGCGGCCGGCCGGCCGCCAGGGAGGGGGTAGGGGGACTGTGACGCGCCTTCAGAGCATGATGCAGGACGACTTCCAGCTGACGCTGAACCACATTCGGGGCCGCCTCGCTACGTGCAACCCGGGGGCCGAAGTGCTCACGCTGCGCGACGACGGAGACGGTCGAGCGCCCGACGCACCGCGACGTCTCGGCGCGGATCGACAGGCTCGCCCACGCCCTCGCGGCGCTCGGCATCGGCGAAGGCGACCGCGTCGCGACATTCGCCTGGAACAACCAGCGGCATTTCGAGCTCTACATGGCGGCGCCGTGCATCGGCTCGGTCCTGCACACGCTCAACGTCCGCCTCTTCGCCGACCAGCTCGAGTACATCGTCGATCACGCCGAGGATCGCGTGATCTTCGTCGACGACTCGCTCGTGCCGGTGCTCGAGAAGCTCGCGCCGCAGATGGGCGGCGTCGAGCATTTCGTGGTCATGGGCGACGGCGACGCGGGCACGCTGCCGAACGCGCTGCGCTACGAGGAGCTCCTCGCGGCCTCGCCCGATACGCCGTACAGCTATCCGGACCTGGATGAGCGCCAGGCCGCTGCGCTCTGTTACACGAGCGGCACGACCGGCAACCCGAAGGGCGTCCTTTACTCGCACCGCTCGATCAGCCTGCACTCCACGGCGACGCTGATGCGCGACGGCTCAGGCCTCTCGCGCGACGACCGTGTGCTCGCCGTCGTGCCGATGTTCCACGCCAACGCGTGGGGGCTCGCGTACGGGGCGGCGCTGGCCGGAGCCGATCTCGTGCTGCCCGACCGCCACCTCGGCGCAGAGCCACTGGCCAAGCTGATCGCGGCGGAGCGCCCGACGATGCTCGGCTGCGTGCCGACGATCTTCGCCGACCTCCTGCGCTACTCGGACGAGCACCCCGACGTCGACCTCAGCTCGCTTCAGAACTGTGCGTGCGGCGGGTCCGCGGTGCCGCGGCAGCTGATGCGCGACTTCCAGGAGCGCCACAACGTGACGATCTACCAGGCCTGGGGCATGACCGAGACGAGCCCGATCGCGACGTACTCGCGCCCCGACGGCAGCCCCGACGAAGAGCGCTACTGGGACCGCAGGGCGATGCAGGGCCGGCCGCTGCCGTGGGTCGAGCTTCGCCTCGTCGACGACGACGGTGCCGAGGTGCCTTGGGACGGCGAGTCGACGGGTGAGATCGAGATCCGTGGCCCCTGGGTCGCCGCCGGGTACTACCGCGAAGGCGCGAGCGAGGAGAAGTTCGACAATGGCTGGCTGCGCACCGGCGACATCGCGTCGATCGACGATCAGGCGAGCGTCCAGATCACGGACCGCGCGAAGGACGTGATCAAGTCCGGCGGCGAGTGGATCTCCTCGGTGGATCTGGAGAACGAGCTGATGGCCCACCCCGACGTTCTCGAGGCGGCAGTGATCGCCAAGCCCGACGAGCGCTGGGCCGAGCGTCCCCTGGCCTGCGTGGTCGTCCGCAACGGCGCCGAGCACGACCCCGCGGGGCTGCGCGAGCACCTGGAAGGGCGCGTCGCGAAATGGTGGCTGCCCGACGAGTTCGCGTTCATCGACGAGGTGCCGAAGACGAGCGTCGGCAAGTTCGACAAGAAGGTCCTGCGCGCCCGTCTCGCCGAAGGCACGCTCGACGGGCGCGTCTCGGTCTGAGCGACCTTCCCCTGAGCCGCCAGAGGCGCTAGCTTTCACCGCGGGGGAGTCGAGAGGCCAGCAAGTGAATCCGACGCTGTTCAAACACCGCTCGCGGCCGGCGCAGATCATCCTCGGCGGCTTCGTCCCGGCCGCGATCGGTGTCGCGGCGGGCATCCTGATCGGGGCGAACACCGTCGGTTACTGGGCGATCGCGGGCGTTGCGGGCATCGGCGGCTTCATCGCCGGCTTCGAGCATCAGGACGGCTGGGGCGGCGCCGACCGCGGCGTCGTGGGAGGCGGGATCTACGGCGTGGCGCTGCTCGTGACGCATGCCATCGTGGGCACCGAAGCGAAAGTGTCGCTCGGCAGCTTCCCGCCGTTCTTCGCGGTCGTCACGGCGATCATCGGCATGTTTCTCGGCGCCGCCGGAGGGCGGATCGCGCGGGCCCGCCGTGGCGAGCCCGTCGCGGCCCCCGAGGCCGGCGACAGCCCCTAGCGGCGCTAAGATCCTCATATGGCAGGTGAAGAACGTGCCCGCCGACTTTTCTCGTTCCCAGACCCCGTTAACGAGGTCTCGGCGCGTCTCGTGGCCGCCGGCGTCGTCGCAATGTCCGCTGCGACGATCCTCTTCGACCTCCCGTGGATGACGGCGGTGATCGCGTACGGCTTCGCGGCTCGCGTGGCCACGGGACCGACGTTGAGCCCGCTCGCGCAGATCGTCACGCGATGGGTCACGCCGCGCCTCGGCGTCGCCGCGCGCCCCGTGCCGGGCCCGCCGAAGCGCTTCGCACAGCTGATCGGCCTCATCTTCTCGCTCGCCGCCGCGATCCTGGCCCTCGCGCTCGACCAGGTCACGGCCGCGTACATCGTGCTGGGGGTGCTCGTGTGCGCCGCGAGCCTCGAGGCCTTCGTGGGTCTCTGCCTCGGTTGCCGCGCCTTCGCCGTGTTGATGCGGGCGGGCGTCATTCCCGCTTCGGTCTGCGAGCGCTGCGCGGACATCGGTCTCGCGCACTAGCGGCCCGCCCGTAGAATCGCCCCATGAGATTCGCGCGCGACCGGCCGCTCGGCCTCGCGCCGGCGACCGTGCTCGACTATCGCGAGCTCGCACGCCGGCGCCTGCCGCGTCAGCTCTTTGACTACATCGACGGCGGGCGCGTACGAAGAGGCGACGCTCCGCGCGAGCGTCGAAGACCTGCAGCGCGTCCTGCTCAGGCAGGTCGTGATGCGCGATGTCTCGCGGCGCGACCAGCACGTCCAGGTGCTGGGCCAGGAGCTCTCGATGCCGCTGATTCTCGGTCCCGTCGGGCTCGCGGGGATGTTCGCGACCCGTGCCGAGGTCCAGGCTGCGCGTGCCGCCGAGGCGGCGGGTATCGCCTTCGTCGAGTCGACGGTCTCGATCTGCCCGATCGAGGAGGTTGCGGCCGCGACGACACGGCCACCGTGGTTCCAGCTCTACGTGATGCGCGACCGCGCCTACGCCGAGGACCTGATGGCGCGCGCGAGCGCCGTCGGCTCACCGGTGCTCGTGCTCACGGTCGACCTGCCGGTCGTCGGGGCGCGTCACCGCGACACGCGCAACGCCGTCGTCGGCGCGGCCTCACGCGCCGCCCAGCTGCGGCGCGGCCTGGACCTCATATCCCATCCCACGTGGGTACGCACCGTCGGCCGTGGCGGCGGGCCGTTGACGTTCGGCAACCTCGAGCGCGCCGTCCCCGACGCCGCCACGCCGGCCGATTTCCGCGAGTGGGTCGACGCGCAGTTCGACCCCTCGGTGACGTGGCACGACCTGGCGTGGGTCCGCGAGCACTGGCGCGGGCGCGTCGCGGTGAAGGGCATCCTCGACGTCGACGACGCGCGCCGCGCGGCCGACGCCGGCGTCGACGCAATCGTGGTGTCAAACCACGGTGGCCGCCAGCTCGACTCGGTCCCCAGCACCCTGACCGTGCTGCCACAGATCGCCGACGCCGTCGGCGGACGAGATCGAGGTGCTCGCAGACGGCGGTATCCGCAACGGCCTCGACATCGTCAAGATGCTCGCGCTCGGCGCACGCGCAGTACTCGTCGGCCGCGCCTGGGCATGGGCCGTCGCGGCGCGCGGGCAGGCCGGCGTGGCGCACATGATCGACGTGATGCGTGCCGACGTCGACACCGCGCTCGGCCTTACCGGCTGCCAGTCAGTGTCCGAGCTCGGCCGAGAAGCTATTTACCGCGGACCCGAAGGACCCTGAGGGTCTCGACGGCGGCCGATTGAGCATGTACGGTTGCGGGGAAGCGAGCGTGAGGAGGGAGCAGCGATGAGACGGGCCCTTGCAGCGACCCTCGTCGGCTTGGCGGCCACCGCCGTCGGGTGCGGCTCCTCATCGCCGTCGACGACGGCGGGCTCGACGTCTACCGAATCGACCTCGACAGCGTCGACCTCGACGGGCGCGTCGGCCTCGTCCGGCAACTCTTCGGCACCGCTGAAAGTGGCGACGGTCCCGGGTCTCTCCGGCAAGGTTGTCGTCGACTCCGCGGGCCACACCGTCTACCTGCTCAAACCCGAGACCTCGACACACCTGCTGTGCACCGAAAGCGCGTGCCTGGCAGCATGGCCGATCGTCACGGTGAGCTCGGCCTCCGACCTCGCGCAAGGCAACGAAGGCATCACCGGCCACCTAGCGGTGATCAAACGTCCAGGCGGCACGCTCCAGGTGACGCTCGATGGACACCCGCTGTACACGTACGCCGGGGATAGTCAGAGCGGCGAGGCAAACGGCGAGAATCTGAAGAGTTTCGGGGGCACCTGGGAAGGCGTCACGTCCGCCGGCGAGCCGGCGGCGAGCGCAACATCTTCCGGCGGCGGCGGCTACTAGCCGTCGCATCCAGCGCGCGCCGCGGAGCGGCGCTGTACGATGCGCGCGTCAACCGCATTGACAGGAACGGTGCCCCGGTCCATGGCAGCAAAGCTCCGCCGCGAAGTGCTCAAGCGTCCATCCGTGGCCCTGCCGCGCGCCTTGCTGCTCGCCGTCGCGATCACCGTGGTCGCTGCCCCCGCGACAACGCTCGCCGCGGGCTTCGGCGATCAGCTTAAGTCGCCGCTCTTCAAGCCGCTGATCGGCAAACCGAGCATCATCGAAGGCAAAGTCACCGCCAAAGCCACGAAAGCGGCGCTGGGCGGGGTCAGCGTCTGCATCGACGAAATCGCACGGCCAGAAGTCCCCGTCAAATGTGGCGTGACGGAATCGACCGGCCAGTACAAATTCGAAGTACCCGCCGGCACCTACTACGTGAGTTTCCGGCCCGGGCCGACGAACAAGTACTTCGCGCCCCGCTACTACGAAGAAGCCGCGACCGTGGGCGAAGCAACGCAGCTGACGGTCGTCGAAGGCAAAACGGCCAAAGTCTTCGCCAAGCTCGAACCCGCAGGCGTGATCTCGGGCACCGTAACGCTGGAAGGCGCCGCGAACAACGAAGGCGCTGAGGTCTGCGCGCGCGAAGCGGGCGTCGAAGACGCGGTCGCTGAGTGCATCGAAACCGGCACCAGCGGCGAATACAAAATTACGAACCTGCCGGCCGGTCTGTACGACGTCGAATTCAGCGACAAGCCACACGGCTACGTGACGCAGTTCTTCGAAGCGACGGTGAACGAAGAAGAAGAGACGCCGGTCGAAGTCGAAGCGAAGCGAACGGTAGAAGGCGTCTCGGCGACGCTCGAAGAAGGCGGCGAAGTCACCGGAAGCGTTTCGAACTCCGTCACGAAATCGGCGCTCGCGGGCGCCACGGTCTGCGCGGACAAAGCCGGCACGTTCAGCTCATACGAGTGCACGACCACCGAAGCCGCAGGCAAATACAAGCTCGGCTCCCTGCCGCCCGGCGGCTACACGATCTCCTTCGAAGACCCATCCGAAAGCTACGACCTCCAGTTCTGGAACGACAGATCCAACCCAGCCGAAGCGGACGAAGTGACGGTCGCCGCAGGCTCTCCGCGCACCGGCATCGACGCCGCGCTGGTTCAGACCGGCGAGATCTCGGGGGCGGTCACCAGCAAAAACAAACACGCGGCGCTGGAAGGCATAGAGGTCTGCGCGATACCAAGCGACGGCGAAGGCTTCTCGACCTGTGAATTCACCGAAGAAGAAGGCGAATACACGATCGCGGGGCTCCCGGTCGGCAAGTACAAGGTCGAATTCCGGGCCCTGACCTCCAACTACGCCGCGCAGTTCTACAAAGGCGTGTCCGAAGAACGCAATGCGACTGCGGTGGCGGTCGAAGGGAACGAAGAAACAAAATCCATCGACGCCGAACTGGCGGAACTCGGCGTCATCACCGGCAAGGTCGAAGGAGAAGGCGAACCGCTCGTGGGAGCCGAAGTCTGCGCGTCCATGGAGTTCGGCAGCTTCGAACAGACCTGTACGAAAACCGAAGCGGGCGGGGCCTACCGGCTGGAAGGGCTCGAAGAAGGCGAGTACCGCGTCGTCTTCACGGACGCCGGCAGCATCTACGTTCACCAGTTCTACAACGGCGTCTCAGCGGAAGACAAAGCAACGCCCGTGAAGGTCGAAAACGAAAAGGTCGACGAAGAAATCAACGCCGACCTGCTCGAAGGAGCGACCATCGAAGGCGAAGTCACAGGCGAATCGAAAGGCTCGACAAAACCGCTCACCGGAGCCGAAGTCTGCGCGCAGCTGCGCTCCGGCTCCGAAGAACCGGTCTGCGCAAAAACCAACAGCAGCGGCGAATACGCGGTCCAGGGCCTGCTCGCCGGTAGCTACACCGTCGAGTTCGCCGACAGCGCAGCCGGCTACGTCACGCGCTACTACAACAAGGCACGTGAAGCCGCGACTCGGGAAGAAGGCGAATCCGTCGAAGTAAGGCTGAAGGAAAAGCGCACCGCAATCGACGGAAAGCTTCTCACCGGCGGAACGATCACCGGTGTCGTCACCGAAAACAAATCGAAAGCCGCGCTGGAAGGTGCCGACGTCTGCGCCTACGCAGCGGAAGACGAAGCGGTGCAGGAGTGCGAGACCACATCCGAAAGCGGCGCCTACTCGCTGAAGGGGCTCGAAGCCGGCAAGTACATCGTCAGCTTCGGCCCGCCGATCTTCAGTTCGCTGCTGCACCAGTATTGGCAGGACGCGAGCAAGCTTTCCGAAGCCAAAGACGTCGAAGTCAAACTCGAAGCAACGGCCGAACACGTCGACGCGGCGCTTCGCGAAGGCGGGGCGATCGAAGGCGAAGTGAAAGGCCCACACGGGGCAGTCGGTAACGCGAACGTGTGCGCCGAAACCGTCGAAGGCAGCGAAGAACACGAAGCGGTCTGCGTCCTGAGCAAAGGCGACGGTGCGTACGCGATTACGGGCCTTGCGCCCGGCGAATACGACGTCAAGTTCGAAGATTCCGAAGCGGACCTTGCCCGGCAGTACTACAAAGACCAGGCGAGCCTCAGCAACGCCGAAGCCGTCACCGTCAAAGCGGAAAGCGCGAACACGGCGATAGATGCGACGCTCGGCGAAGGCGGCACGATCAGTGGCACCGTCAAGGCCGCCGTCGGCGAAGCTCCGATTGAAGAAGCAAGTGTCTGCGCGATCCCCGAAGGGGGCAGCGAAGGCGAACAGTTCTGCACGCGCAGCGAAGCGACCGGCGCGTACTCCATCCCCGGCCTCACGCCCGGCGCCTACAAGGTCCTCTTCCAGAAGTCCGGCAGCGCGTACGTTGCGCAGTACTACAAAGAAGCAGCGACTATCGGCGAAGCAACGGCGCTCCACGTCTCGGCGGGAACGAGCGAGACCGAAATCGAAGGGCGCCTGCTGGAAGGCGGAAAGATCGAAGGAGTGGTCCGCGACAGTGAAGGCCACCCGCTCGCCAACGCGCTCGTCTGCGCCCAGCCGCTCACGAGCGAATCGATCGAAGAAGTCTGCGAAGAAACCGGCGAAACCGGCTCCTACACGTTGCGCGGCCTGGCGAGCGAAACCTACACCGTCCGGTTCGAAGCCGAAACCTACCTACCGCAGTACTTCGACACCGCGGAAAGTCAGACTTCAGCGTCGCCTGTGCAAGTCACGGCCCCCGAAACCGCGACGGGCATCGACGGCCAGCTTGCCCACGGCGGCAACATCGAAGGCGTCGTGACCACTGGCGCCGGCAAATCACCCGTCGCCGGTGCGTTCGCGTGCCCGATCCGCCAAGCCGAAGGCTCGCGCGAAACACTCTCCTGCGTAAAGACGAACACAAAAGGTGAATACGCCGCGACGAACCTGCCGCCCGGCGAATACACCGTCGAATTCAACGCCGAAGAAGCCGGCTTCGAAACACAGTGGTACGAAGGCTCGCCATCCCTGGCCGACTCGACGTTCTTCGACCTCCAAGACGAAACGACGAAAGCGGCGATCGACGCCAACCTCGCGGTCGGCGCGACAATCGAAGGCAAGGTGACGAACAGCGCCGCCAAACCCGCGCCGCTACCAAGGGTCGAAGTCTGCGCCGTCCCGCTCTCCGAAGAAGGCCACTTCTGCGCGCAGACTGACGAAGAAGGCGAATACAGCCTGAAAGGCCTGGCACCCGGCAAATACCGCGTCGTCTTCACGCCCGAAGAAGGCAGCTTCTACGCCGCCCAGTACTACAAAGGCGCCAAGACCAAGACAACGGCCGAAACGCTGACGCTCGCCGCGCAGGAGAAAGACAGCGGCATAGACGCCGAACTCGAAGAAGGCGGCGTGATCTCCGGCAACGTCAAGAACGCGAAAGCAGAACCCGTCGAACTCGTGAAGGTCTGCGCCAACCCGACAACCGCCGGCGCGCCGACCGACTGCAGCCACACCGGCGCGCTCGGCAACTACACGATCCGCGGCGTCGCCACCGGTGAATACCGGGTCGAATTCAAGCCCGAAGCGGGCAACTACCTGACCGAGTTCTACAACGGCGTCTTCGAAAGTAGCGAAGCGACGCTCGTAAAGATCGAACAGGCGGGGCAGGAAAAGAGCGCCATTAACGCGATGCTGACCCAGGGCGGCGTCATCCGCGGCAAGGTGACGAGCTCGGCAACCAAAATTCCGCTCGAAGGCGCGTCGGTCTGCGCCGAAGAGCTTGGTCGAGCCAACACGTCCTGCGTCTACACGGATTCAAGGGGCGAATACACGATCACCGGCCTCAACACGGGCAAATACCGCGTGAAGTTCTCCGACGGGAGCGAATTCCGAATTCAGTACTGGGATGCCAAGGCCAAGGCGGCCGAAGCGAACGAAGTCGGCGTCAAACAGGGCGAAACCGTCGCCGAAATCAATGGCGCGCTGCGACCAAAAAGCAACGAACCGGTGCCTAGCGCGTTGCACCCGCCGACAATCGCGGGACGAGCCGAAGAAGGACGGACACTGAATGCCACCGCGGCGAGCTGGACGAACAGCCCCAACGAATTCACCCGCGAATGGCTGCTTTGCAACGCGAGCGGGGCGGCGTGCGAACCGATCGGCGGCCAGACCGGGACGTCCTACGAACTCACGAGCAAAGACGTCGGTCACACCATCCGCTTCAACGAAGAAGCCTCCAACGAAGGCGGCCCGGGAGAATCAGAGTCCGAACCGACTGCAGTCGTGGCGGCCAAACACAGCGAACCGCCACCACCGAGCGAAGCCGAAATCAAGCACGACCTCCTTGCCGCGCTTGGCAACCACGAAGTGGCCGAGCGCCTGCGGAACGTCAAGAAACACGGTGGAGCGTCGGTCACGGTCAAAGCTCCGGCCGCCGGCAGGATCACGATCCTCTGGTACTACCTGCCAAAAGGCGCGCACCTCACGAGCGCCCGTCCGGTACTCGTGGCGAGCGGCCACCTCGTCGCGACACGCGCCGGCACGTTCAAGCTCACAGTCAAGCTGACCGCGAAAGGCAAGTCACGACTGAGGCACGCGCACAGCGCGAAGCTCACCGGCGAGGCGACGTTCGCGGCGAGCGGCATCAAGACCGTCAAGGTCACGCACGCCTTCAGGCTCCACTAGCGTTCGCGTCAACGCGCCGCACCTCGCCTCGCCGAGCGGCGGCATCTCCTGCTCACATCCGACACACGGGAGGCGAAAGATGCAGATCACGCGCAACGGACCGCAGACCGTCGCGGGGCCGGCCGACTGGTTCACCGGCGTCGTGTTCCTCGACCAGGTCGCCGTGCCATCCGGCCCGTCCCTCCTGGCCGCGAGCAGCGTCCACTTCATGCCAGGAGCCCGAACCGCGTGGCACACGCACCCTGCGGGCCAGACAATCTTCGTCACCGAGGGCGCCGGCCGCTGCCAGCGCCGCGGCGGTCCGCTCGAGGCGCTCGGGCCCGGCGATCGCGTGTTCTTCGAGCCCGGTGAGGAGCATTGGCACGGCGCGGCGCCCGATCGCTTCATGACGCACCTCGCGATGCAGCAGGCAGACGACGGGGGGAACGTCGTGGACTGGAAAGAGCACGTCAGCGACGCGGAGTACGACCCCGACAGGCCCTCCTGACAGAGGCGCTCAGGAGGCGTCCGGAGCCGCGGCTCGCGGCGGCCGCGGCACGAGGCGTCCGGAGCAGTTCGGGCACGTGTCGCGCATATCCGCGGAGCACGATGGGCAGAACGTGCACTCGTAGCTGCAGATCCGCGCGTCATCTTCGGGGCCGAGCGAGGAGCCGCAGCGCTCGCACCTGTCTCGCATCTCGAGCATCGGCGAGACCATCGCATGTCGCCGCTTGCGGTGCGCGGCACCAACTTGGCGTGCGGTTCGCGCTATTCCTCTGGGGTGCCCGCGGCGCCATGGCGCCGCTGCTTAGACCGAGCGAGACTTGACGGGAGGGAGCAGACGATGGAGCAGCGACTACTCGGACGCACCGGCGTGTCGGTAAGCAAGCTGTGCCTCGGCGCCATGATGTTCGGCGAGTGGGGTAACAAGGACCACGACGACAGCGTCAGGATCATCCACCGCGCTCTCGACGCCGGCATCAACTTCATCGATACCGCCGACATCTATTCGCAGGGCGAGTCGGAGATCATCGTCGGTAAGGCCCTCGCCGACGGCAGGCGCGACCACGTCGTGCTCGCGACCAAGGCCTGGGCGCCGATGGGGGCGGACCCGAACAGTCGCGGCGTCTCGCGCCGCTGGATCATCAAAGAGGTCGAGAACTCGCTGCGGCGGCTGAACACCGACTGGATCGACCTCTACCAGATTCACCGCTTCGAACCAGGAGTGGACATCGAGGAGACGCTTTCGGCGCTGAGCGACCTCGTCCACCAGGGCAAGGTCCGCTACCTCGGTTCCTCCTGTTTCCCGCCCTCCGCGATCGTCGACGCTCAGTGGATCGCACGGGAGCACAACCTGCAGCGCTACGTCTGTGAGCAGCCGCCGTACTCGATGCTTGCGCGCGGCATCGAGGCCGACGTGCTGCCCACGTGCCAGCGCTACGGGATGGGCGTGATCTCGTGGAGCCCGCTCTCCGGAGGCTGGCTGGCGGGACGCTGGCGCAAGGACGCCGATAATCCGACACCGACCTCGCCGGCGCGCCAGCGTCTCGTCGAGCGCTACGACCTGTCACTGCCCGTCAACCAGCGCAAGCTCGACGCCGCAGAGGCGTTCGCCCAGCTCGCGGAAGAGGCGGACCTGTCGCTGATCGAGATGGCAATCGCGTTCGTCGTCAACCATCCCGCCGTGACTGCCGCGATCATCGGGCCGCGCACGATGGAGCAGCTGGAGTCGCAGCTCCCCGCGGCCGAGCTCAAACTACCCACGGCCGTGCTCGACCGCATCGACCAGATCGCGGCGCCCGGCGTCAACATCAACCCCGCCGACGCAGGGTGGGTCAGCGCCGCTCTCGACCCGCCGGCACGCCGACGCGGCAGCGATGCCTGAGGCCCCTGGGCCCGGTCCCTTGCTTGGGGTCAGGCGGCGGCGGATTCGTCCCGCAGCGTCGCAAGCGCGGCGCTGACGCGCACCAACTCGTCCAGCATCGCGTCGGCTGCCTGATTCATCAGATCGTTGGCCTGGAGCTCGTCGTCGTCGTCGATGAACTGCGCGACGAAGGGAATCGAGACGGCCTCGGCGGTCGGGAACATGCGCAGCGGGCTGAGCACCTGCTTGGCCATCTGCACCGCGCGGGTCCCCGCCGACACGCCGCCGTAGGAGACGAAGCCGAACGGCTTGTAGCGCCACTCGTTGTGGAGGTAGTCGATCGCGTTCTTCAGCGGCGCGCAAAGACCGTAGTTGTACTCGGGCGTCACGAACACGAACGCCTCGGCCGCCGAAACGCGGGCGCTCCACTTCTTCGTGTGCTCCTTCGTGTATTGCTGAAGGCGCGGATGGTTCGGCTCGTCCATGAACGGCAGGTCGATCTCGGCCAGGTCGGCGAGATCGACGTCGAAGCCACCGTGGGCTCTCGCCCGCGCGTCGAACCATTGGCCCACGGGCAGGCCGACTCGGCCGGGGCGCGTGCTTGCGATGACGATCATGAGTCGGGTCAAATCAACGTCTCCGTTCACGGTTGGTGCAGGTTCCCGCCGAGTTGCGGCCGCGAACCGCCCTTGCGGGGCGTCCTTCGGGGCCGAGGGGGCCGGGCAAAGTAACGTGGCGCTCCAATGTATCGGCGGCCGTGTTGAACCTCCGTCGTTGGAGCGCCGGTGCGGGCAATCGCAGCCGAGTTGGTCGCCGCTGGATGACTGCGCGGGTGTCGCGGCCCGGCTTGAGGCCGGCGCTGCCACGCGTTGGACGCCGACGAATCGCTCCGATCAGCCGGGGTGGAAGTGCCGTTACGCAGGTGTTGAACCCTGAGGTGCCGCGGCCTCGGCGACCGCTCGCGCCGCGCGTGCGAGCTGGTCAGGTGCGTGTGCGGCTGACACCTGTAGCCGGATCCGCGCCGCACCTTCCGGTACGACGGTGCTGCTGACCCCGTTCCACATGATGGCGCTCGCCTGCCCGGCGACGAACGAGGCTGACGTAGACGTGCACACCGCGGCCTTCGCTGAGGTCGTCGGAGACCTCGTGGCGTCCGGCGATCTCTCGCGCTCGGGCGCGCCCGATCAGGCAGCGCGGCGACCGTCCGAGAAGGCCACGCGCTGACTTGATCTGGACGAAGAGCCTCTCCGCAGCGGGCATCAATCCGGCACCTCCTCCGGAGCCAATGCGGATGAGAGGACTCGAACCTCCACCGGGTTTCCCCGACACGGACCTGAACCGTGCGCGTCTACCAATTCCGCCACATCCGCGCGCCGAAAAGCGTGCGGCGACGATAGCGCAGTTCCCTCGCCAGACGGCCGCTTTACGTGCGCACTGCAGACGCCGTTTGCTAGCCTCACCGGGCAGCGCGCCGCTATCGTCCAGGGGACTAGGACGCCGCCCTCTCATGGCGGAAACCCGGGTTCGAATCCCGGTAGCGGTATCGCAAACGCTCCGTAAATACGGGGCGTTTTGCGTTTCAATGACGCGTGAATGTAAGTCCGGCGGAGTTTCGCTGCGTACAGCGCACGCCATCGAGGAAGCCACGGAAACCACAGTCAGCGCGGATCGGCGCCTTTTGGGCGATTTCGACAGCGCTTGCAGCCGGTAGCCCCGAACGTGGACACACCTGCCATCTGCCCGCGCCGGCGGCGTGGAGCAGGACCGACCACGTGTCGGCGGGTTTTGCGCGATTCCAATTACGTCCAAATTGCTCCCAGTATTTGGACTGTGGCTATTCTCCAAATCCTTGGACAGATTCGGAGCAACTTGGAACCGCCGATGCACGCAGCTAAACCGCCAACATTGCAAGAGATGCTCGCCAACATCGCACCGCCGCGAATTGTCGAGCTCCTGACCCGCGACGCGCCCGATCCGCGCGAGTACGACTACCCGGACTGGGACAAGCTGCGCCACCTGAAGCCGCCTGAGGGTCTGACGCATGAAGAGTGGTGGTTCCAAATCAAGCGGCGCCGAGACGCGATCTTGCGCCCGCTCCCGCTGCTGCGCGACCCTGAGGGCCGTCCATTCGAGTACGGCGTCCCAGACATCGTGCTGCGGGGGCTGCACTACGTCGACCAGCACTGTGCTGGCGAGGTCGCGATGGAAGAGGTCGTCACGGCCGACGAGCAAGCGCGTCAGCGCTACCTCGTCAACTCCCTCATGGAGGAGGCGATCCGCTCCAGCCAACTCGAGGGCGCGACTACGTCGCGCCGGGTCGCGAAGGAGCTACTCCGCACCGGACGCCCGCCCGCCGATCGCAGCGAGCTGATGATCCTGAACAACTATCGGGCGCTCCAGTTCATGCGCGACGCCATGGGCACCGAACTAACTCCCGCACTGGTTCTCGAGCTGCAGCGGATCCTCACCGAGGGCACGCTCGACAACCCGGACGCAGCCGGGCGCCTCCAGACGCCGGACGAGGACCGCATCGCCGTCATCGATCGCACGGACGGGCGAGTCGTCCATACACCGCCGCCCGCAGATCAGCTCCCGGCCCGGCTAGACGCCATGTGCGACTTCGCCAACGAAGATCCGGACGCCGACCCCTTCATTCATCCCGTCGTCCGGGCGATTCTGCTGCACCTCTGGCTCGCCTACGACCACCCCTTCGAAGACGGCAACGGAAGGACCGCGCGCGCTCTCTTCTACTGGTACATGCGTTCCCACGGGTATTGGCTCGTCGACTACCTCTCCATCTCCAAGATCCTCCGCGAAGCGCCCTCGAAGTACACGCGCGCGTATGTCCTGACGGAGACCGATGAGCTCGACGCGACGTACTTCATCGACTACCAACTCCGGACCATCGAACGTGCCGTCGAACAGCTCCACGAGTACCTGCAGACGAAGATGAAGGAAGTTCAGGACGTCGAGCGGCTGCTCAAAGATGCAAACGGCTTCAATCATCGCCAGCTCGCGCTGCTCGGCGACGCGCTGCGCTCGCCGGACGCGGCTTACACGTTCGATTCGCACGCGCAGAGGAACCGCGTGACGCACGAGACCGCGCGGAACGATCTCATCCCGCTCGCCGAGATGGGGCTTCTACAGCGCCGCAGATCCGGCCGCAGGTATACGTTCACGCCCCCGCCCGACCTCGCCCAGCTGCTCAAGGCCACGGGCTCGGAGCGCTCCTAGCGACGCGCCGCCGCCCGTGGCGAACGACCGTTGCCGCGTCGGCGCTGAGCACCGCTCTCCAGTCCGAGGCCAAACAAGATTTTGCGATCGAGAGCCAGGACACGAGCAACGCACGTGACCAACGGCGAGACGGCCTGGCGGTAGCGACCTCCCGGAGCCCGCAGATGGGCGCCGTCGTGCCGTCGAGTGCACGTGCCCCGCGAGGCCGGCGGCGCCGCGTGTCGCGCACGCTCAGCGAGGTGGCATTAGAGTCGCGCGATCCGGGGCAGCACAGTGGACTCCGGCGAGGGGATGGGGGAGAGAATGAGGCGACTTACGTTCTTCGGGGTACCACTGCTGGTGGCAGTCGCGGCCTTCGCGTCTGTCACGACAATGGCGGCAGCCGCGGAATTCAATTGGAAGGTCGACGGAACCCCGCTGAAGCCAGGGCAGACGTCGAGAGTGGTACTCACCGCGGCGCACGTGATCTTCGACGACGTTGCCCCGATGGGTCAGAGCGTGTCGGGCTGCACGGTGAGTGACACGGGAACACTGACGGGCGGGCCGAGCGCAACGGCGATTTTCGCGAAGGCCAAGATCACGGACTGCCACGTGGAAGGCGAACCCGAAGGCAAAGTCAAGGCTTCGTTGGCGTTCACGTCGGATTGCGGGCACGACGAAAACGATGAAACGAAACCGCCGACTTGGACGTTTCCGAAATGCTCGGCCGACCTGTCGATCAGCCTCGGGAAAGGCAAGACCAAGACCAAAATCGAAGCGACCGGCGGTATCGACGCGAACCTGCTCGAAACGACGGGGCACGGAGCGCTCCTGATCGAATTCCCCGCGTCGCCGCTACCGGAATGGTCGCTGACGTACGAAGGGCGCCTGGTCGGCATGGCTGGGACGCTCGAAATGACGCCGAAGAAGGGTGGAACCCTCGAAGTCACCGAAGCGTAATCCGCAGCTCGGGTCGCGCGCGAACGCACTGGCCGGCACGGGAGGGCAGCCGGCTGTGCGCTGAGTTCGCGCGCGACGCGGCTCGGCGCGTGCGTCAGTGCTCGAGAAGCGGGTCGTCGAGTGCCGAGGCGCGGACGCGATCGATCGTTAGGCGCCGCAGGTCACGCTTGGTTTGCGCGTAGGTCGACGCGGGGTACGAGGCAAGCATGGTCGCGAGCTCGAGCGCGCGCGGTAGCACCGCTTCTGGCTCCGCGAGCTCGTCAAAGACACCGGCGCGCAAGCACTCCTCTGCGTCCCTGAGGTCTGCGGCGAGGGCTAGCTTGCGAGCCGCGCTGGGGGGCAGCTCCGCGGCCACGACGCCGATCGCGACCTGCGGGAAGGGGACGCCGACCTGTACCTCAGTGAGGCCGTACCTTCCCGCCGTCGAGGCGACGCGAAGGTCAGTGCACAGCGCCAGCACGAGCCCGCCGCCGACCGCGTGGCCAGTCACGGCGCCGACAACCGGGAACGTGAGCTCATAGACGCCGAGCGCCATCTCGTTGATCAGCGTGACCATGCGGTGCCGGTCTTGTTCCGAATAGGACGGATGCACCTTGATGTCGACACCGGCCGAGAAGAAGCCGGGCCGTCCCGTGAGCACCAAGGCTGGCGGCGGGTCGTCCGCCAGCTGTCCCACGGTCGCGACGATCTCCTCCAGTAGGACGAGGTCCATCGCGTTTGCCGGCGGGCGATCGATCGTCAGGACGACGACGCCATCCACCTCGCCCACCCAGACGTAGTCCACGGGCGCAGCCTACTGGGCGAAATGCCGGCGGTATGATGCGGCGCTGATCACCGGTAAAGCCGCGGATGCGGAGCCGCCAGGCGCTCTGATGTGCCATCGCCTTCGGCGGCCCGCAAAGGAGCAAACGATTTGCCACCCAACGCCGAGCCCCATCGGCAAGCCCCGCGGAGATCCAGGCGGCGCACCGCCGCCTTCATACTCGCGGCCGTTTCGCTCCTGGCCGAAGTCGCCGCGCTGCGTCGACGCGGCTACCGAATCATCGGAGGACGCGTAAACGTCCGCTGCACGTCGGGTCACGAATTCACGACACTGTGGATCCCCGGGGTCTCCGTGCGGGCGCTGCGGCTCGCCGGCTGGAGGCTTCAGCGTTGCCCGGTCGGCCATCACTGGGCGATCGTCTCGCCGGTGCGGCGCGAGGATGACGGCGACGAGGAGGGCGACGTAGCGGACTCGCCGACCTGAGCGACGGTGGCGGCTGCGCCGCTACTGAAGGTAACGCTCGACGGTGCTCGCGTCGCGCTCGCGCGCTGCGTTTGGATTCTCGCCCGCGTCGCGCAGTGCGTCGCGCTGGCGCAGCAGATCCCAGCAGCGGTCTAGCTCGATCTGGATCTCATCCAGCCGCCGTCGATCTGCTTCCAGGCGCTCGCTGTCCGCGTTGTCACTCTGCTCGCGGCGCCGCAGCTCGTGCTCCTCGGCGACCAGTCCCTCGATGTGCGTTGTGATGCTCTCGTCGCTCACGCCACCATCGTACCCGTCCGACGCCGCTGGCCGCCCATCGAGGTTAACCGCCGGTACGATGCAGCGGTGTCCCGCTCCACACCGCTCGTCGACGAGGTCGCCAATGAGCTCGCGACATGGCCCGGTGTCCGTGTCGAGCCCCGCACGGAAGACGCAGCCGTCGTGTTTTACGACGAGGTCGAGCTCGGCGTTCTTGACCGCGAGCACGGCCGGGCCGAACTGCACGTCAGCGGAATCGAGCGCGACGAGCTGATCGAACACGGCGAGGGATCGTCCGAATCGACGGGCGTGAGTCACGACGTTCGCGGTCCCAGTGACATCACCGCGGTCCTCGAGCTCTTTGACCGTCGCTACCGCGAGGTGCGCGGCGAAGACGCGAGCGAGGGCGAGTGAGACGGGCGCGCCAGGTCAGCTAGCTGCGCGCGGCCGCGATCGCGGCCGCTACAGCTGAGGGGGCGTCGTCCGCCGCGATCGTGCCCTCGACCTGCCAGCTGGAGAGCACGACGACCGGCCGCCCAAGGCGCAGCGCGAGCGCGATCTCGCTCAGCGTGCCGTAGCCGCGTCCCACCGCTATCAGCGCATCGCCGGCCGCCGACAGAACGGCGTTACGCCCCTGTCCGAGACCCGTCGGTAGGGCCAGTGACAGCGCGGGCGACGCTCCGTCGCGGTCGGTCCCCGGCAGCAGCCCCACACAGGTCCCGCCGGCGCTTCTCACGCCGCTTGCGAGCGCGTCCATCGCGCCGCCGAGGCCGCCGCACAGCACCGTCGCGCCGGAGACGGCGAGCTCGCGGCCGACCAGCTCCGCAAGCTCCAGAACGTGCTCCGTCGCCGCAGCCCCGTGGCCGGGGCAGCTCACTGCTATGCAGAGGCCGTCTTCGCGGCTGCTCACGGCGTGATCTCCGCGCGGCCGCCGTCGGTCAGCGTCACGCCGAGCGACGCGGCGACAACCATCGCGATCCCCGCGAGAGGACGCGGGCCGAGTTCCTGTCCCAGCACGATGAAGCCGGAGAGCGCGGCGACCGCCGGCTCAAGGCTCATGAGGACCCCGAACACCGACGCGCGGATGCGCCGCAGAGCCTCGAGCTCGAGCGTGTACGGGACAGCCGACGCGAGGATGCCGACGGCCGCCCCGACGAGGAGCGCTTCGGGCGTCAGAAGCGAGCTGCCAGCACTTGCGATGGCGAGCGGTAGTGCGGCAATCGATGCGAAAACGAAGGCGAGCGACAGGCCGCTCGCGCCGGAAAACGCGCGCCCTACGCGGGCATTGAGCAGGATGTACGCGGCCCACAGTGCCCCGGCGGCGAGCGCGAGGCCGACCCCGGCGGCGTTGACGCCGGAGACACCCCCGAGGCACATGGCCCCAACTCCGGCGGCGGCGACGAGCGCCCAGAGAACGTCGCGCGCGCGTCGGGAACCGGCGATCGCGACGCTGAGCGGTCCGAGGAACTCGACTGCGACCGCGATCCCCAACGGGATTCGGTTGATCGCCTCGTAGAAGCAGAGGTTCATGCCGAGCAGGACGGCGCCGAAGCAGACGGCGACCGAGATCTCGCGACGCCCGTGCTCGCGCACCGAGGGGCGAGCGAGCAGCACCATCACGATCGCCGCGGCAACGATGCGCATGCCGACGACGCCGGCCGGAGTGACGCGGTCAAAGAGGCTCGCGGCGAGCGCCGAGCCGAACTGGATCGAGACGATCGCGCCCAGGATTAGAAGCGGTGAGGGGACGCCCGACAGGGAACGTGTCGGCATCGCGGCTCGCTCGGTCGCCATTCAGCCGATCATAGGTTCGCGGAGCGCTTGCGACGTCACGCGCGAATACGGCTGTCGGTAATCCCGATACGGGCGCCAAGACGGAGCCCGGCAAGCGGATCAAGGAGGACGACGTGGCCTACGCAGCCGTCGCGGCCGGCGCCCGCGAGCGACTCATGACGTGCTTCACGGACGCGGACGGGCGAGCACGGGAAGTACTCGCACTCGCTGACGAGGGGAGCGGGCGCGTGACGGTTTTCGACCGCTCCGCTGACGGCGATCAAGGGCGGCGGCTGATTGGCGTGCTCGCGGCCGAGGAGCCGCGGTCGAATGCCGCGCTGCTGGCTGAGCTATTCGTGGCCGACGCCGCGATCCGCTCGCTTCGCTGCGCTGACTTCGACGGCAGCGCGCCGCGTTCACGTCCCGATCGTTGTGCCGCGGATGCCCCGCGCGCGCTGCGCGACGGCGACGGACGCGTGTGGCGCCTGACGCGGGTCGCCGGAGCTACGCGGCTGCCGGAAATGCGGTGGCGCGACGACGCGTCTGCGGTCGTCAGCGTCCGCGATGTCGTCGCCGCGATGCAGTCCTACGCACCGGTGTGCGACGCGACCGAGGCGGCGCTTGCTCTAAGCGGCGTTTCGACGGCCGTCCTGCGCGCCGAGCTGGAGCGAGTGCGCGAGAGCCCGATCCTCCTGAACCGATGCCTGCGTGAACGAGTCGCCGCGGAGGTCGGAGCGGCGCGGTCGAGCATGGGGGAGATCGCAGCGCGTTGCGGGCGCACCAAGCGTGACGGCGCCGGTACGAGGAGCGGCGACACGAGCTGGCTCGCGCGGCGCGTCGGGCTGCTCGCCGAGACCCGGCGCGCGCGTCCGACGCCGTGGGTGCACACCGAGGTGCTCGCGCTGATCGCGCGAACCGGGCTCGGCGTCAGCCCGCGCGAGGTCGAAACGCCTTGAGCGAAGCATCGCTCCTGATCGTCGACCGCGACCCGCAGACGGCGGCGTGCCTGGCAGGGCGGCTGTCGCTGGATGGCTTCGACGTCGCGCTCGCGCGCAGCGCCGACCATGCCGCGGCGATCGCCGCGCGCGACGCATACGACCTGATCCTCCTCGGCGAACTCGATGGTGCCGCCGGCCAGGTCGCGCTCCTGCGCTCGATACGCGGTGCGGTCGACCCGTACACCGGCGCCGAGGGCGTGCTCGTGCGTGCAGACGCGGCGCTTCCGGCCCTCACGGCGCTCGAGGCCGGAGCCGACGACTTCGTGGACCTCAAAGTCGAGTACGCGGAGCTTCGTGCGCGGCTCGCGGCGCTCGCACGGAGACGGCGCGCGCCCGCGTCGACGCTCGCCGCCGGGCCGGTCTCGGTCGACCTCTCGGCGCGCGTGGTCAGGGTCAACGGCGCCGATGTTCACCTCCGTCGCCTTGAATTCGAGCTGCTCGCGCTCCTCGCCAGTGAGCCCGAGCGGGTCTTCACACGGGCCGAGATCACGCGCGCCGTGTGGGGTGGAAGCTCGCGCGGAAGCGGACGCACGATCGACAGCCACGCCAGCCGGCTGCGGCGACGTCTCGCAGGTGCCGGAGCCGCCGGACTCGTGGTGTGCGTGCGCGGCGTCGGCTTTCGCCTGCGCTGACAACGACAGAGGCGGGAGCTCGCCGTGCCGCGGTCGACGAGCGTCCGACGGGCGCAGGAGCGTCACTTCGCGCGTCGCGGTCCTCGTCCGCAGAGCGCTGCGCGCATCTTGGGGCGCAGGCGCGCCGCCTACAATCAGCGCCATGCTGAGCGAGCGTCAAGAGCGGATCCTGTGGCATGTCGTCGACGGCTACCTGCGTAGCGGTCTGCCTGTCGGGTCGCGCGCGATCGCGGCTGACCCGCTCATCGCGTGTGGCCCATCGACGGTCCGCACCGAACTCGCGCTGCTCGAGGAGCGCGGCCTCCTGGACCACCCGCACACCTCTGCGGGGCGGGTCCCCACCGAGGCCGGTCAGCGCTTCATCGTCGACCGGCTGCTCGAGGGACAGCAGGACGTTCCGGGCTCCGGCCCGCTTCACCTGGAGCTGATGCGGCGCGAGGTGGACGCCGCAATGCGGGCGACTACCGAGTCGCTGTCGCGCATGACGAACCTTCTCGCCGTGGTGTCGGCGCCGACGATGGCGACGGCATCGATCCGTCACGTCGAGGTGCTCGCGCTGCAGCCGGAGGCCGTGCTGGTGGTCGTGATCACCTCGACCGGCAACGTCTCAAAGATGATCGCGACGTTCGAGTCACCCGCTGACCCTGGCCTCATCGCCTGGGCCGGCGAGTACCTCAACGAGCGCCTCGTCGGTCTGGCGATCGGCGCGCGGATCGTTCAGCAGCGCATCGCTGACCCCTCGCTGCCCGACCGCGAGCGAGAGTTCTTGGCGCGGTTTGCCTCCGGTTTCGGCGACCTCGCAGACGAGGGGCAGGACCGCATCTACTTCGATGGCACGGCGCGCCTGTTCGAGGCCGGCGTGATCGACGGCAAAGGCCCCGTCAACGAGCTCATAGAACTCCTCGAGCGGCGGGCCGAGCTGCTCGGCGTGCTTCGCGACGCGCTGGGCGAGCACGGCGTCTACGTCCGCATCGGCGCGGAGAACGAGCTGCCCGCGCTGCAGTCACTCGCAATCGTCGCGAGCGGGTACGGCCTCGCGCAGCGGCGCGCGGGCACGGTCTCGCTCATCGGCCCGGTCAACATGGACTACGCGGGCGCGATCAACATCGTGCGCGACGCCGCGCGCGCAGCTAACCCGCTTCGTACAGGACGCAAATGCCGCGGAGTAGCGGCCAGGCGATCCCGCGCGATCCCTACGAGGTCCTCGGCGTCGGTCGCGACGCGAGCGAGCAGGAAGTCAAGAAGGCCTTCCGCGAGCCTCGCCCGCCAGCTGCACCCCGACGTCAACGGTCACGATCCCGACGCCGAGTCGCGCTTCAAGGAGGCCGCCGAGGCCTACGAGATTCTCGTCGACCCCGAGCGCCGCGCGACGTACGACCGCTACGGCCACGAAGGCCTGCGCAGTGGCGGCTACGCCCCCAACTTCGACGCCTTCGGTTCCATCTCGGACCTCTTCAACGCCTTCTTCGGCGGCGGTCCCGTCCGCAACGGTCCGTCGCAGGGCGCGGATGTCGGCGCGGCCGTGCGGATCGACCTACTCGACGCGGCGCGGGGCATGACGGCCAGCGTCGCCTACGAGGCGATCGAGCTCTGCGAGAGCTGCCACGGCAACGGCGCCGAGCCGGGCACGCCGATCGAGACCTGCTCTCGCTGCGGTGGCGCGGGCCAGCTGCAGAACGCGGTCCGCACGCCGTTCGGCCAGGTGGTCCGAACCGTCGCCTGCGACGTCTGCGGCGGCGACGGGCGCGTGGCGGCGACGCCCTGCCACGAGTGCTCCGGCCGGGGCCGCCTGGCGGTCGCGCGCGACGTTCAGGTCGACATTCCCGCCGGCATCGCCGACGGGCAGCGCATACGCGTTGCGAGCCACGGTCACGCCGGTGAGCGCGGCGGACCGCCTGGCGATCTCTACGTGCTGGTCGAGGTCCGCGAAGACGAGCGCTTCGTGCGAGACGGTGACGACCTCGTGACTGTCGTGGATGTGCAGGCATCGCGCGCCGCGCTCGGCACGACCATCACTGTCCCGACGCTCGACGGCGAGCAGGACCTGGAGCTTCCCGCCGGCAGCCAGCCGGGGACGATCCTCTCGATCCGCGGCGCCGGCATGCCGCCGCTCCGGCGCGGCCGCAACGGCGACATCCGAGTCGTGGTGAACGTCGTGGTGCCCCACAAGCTGAGCACGGAGCAGCGGGAGATCCTTGGACGCTTTGATGACTCGCTGACCGACGAGAACGGCCGCGCGCCCGAATCGGTCTTTGCCCGCCTGCGGCGGGCCCTCGGCGCGCACCAGTGATCCGCCTGGCGCTGCGCGTCGACGCGGCGCACGCCGAGCTCGTGTTGGCAGAACTCCTCGAGTTCGCGCCGGCCGGGGTCGAGGAGAGCCAGGACGGCGACCAGGTCGAGTACGCGCTGTACGGGGCTCCCGGGGAGCTCCCGGCCCTCGATCGCCTCCAGACCCTCGTCGCCGGCGCGCTCGTCACGGTCTCGACGAGCGAGGTGGACGACGACTGGTCCGAGCGCTGGCGCGACTTTCACCGCCCGCTGCGACTTGCCTCGCCCGGTGCCGGCGTCCCGGCGCTGGCGGTGCGCCCGCCGTGGGAGCCGATAGCGGACGGCGAGCTCGAGGTCGTCATCGACCCCGGGCGGGCCTTCGGCACCGGCTCGCACGCGACGACGCGTATGTCGCTGGAGCTGCTTCTGTCCCACGCGGCAGGCGAGCACGGCGCAGGGCCGGCACTCGACGTCGGCACCGGCTCGGGAGTCCTGGCGATCGCCGCGGCGAAGCTCGGTTACGGCCCCGTCGCCGCGCTCGACAGTGAGGAGGAGGCCGTCGAAGCCGCGCGCGAGAACGCGCGCGTCAACGGCGTCGACGTGGTCGTCGAGCGCGTCGACCTGCGTCGCGACGCGCTCCCCTGGCCCGCTCCGGCTCCCGAAGTGCTCGTGCTCGCAAACCTTCTGCGGCCGCTGCTGCTCGAACTGGCCGCGGGACTCGGCGACCTGCCGGCGACGCTGATCGCCTCGGGCCTGCTCGAGGAGGAGCTCGACGAGGTCGCCGCGGCGTTCACCCGTCGCGGTCTCGCCGAGTCCTCGCGGCTCACCTCCGAAGGCTGGGGCGCGCTGCTCTTCGGCGCTCGCTGATCAGTCCGTCGTCAGCGCCGTCGCCGCGCGCGCATTGGAGCGGTAGATGAGGTCGAACGCGGCGCGCTCGCCCTCCTCTTCGTCGAGCAGCTGCGTCGCCACCGTGAGCGCCGCCTCGACCGCTTGCAGGTCGGCGCCGTCGGCCCCGGGGTCCGGATCGCGGCAGGAGGCGATCGCGAGATTGAGCATCTGCTTGGCCTGTTCGGTCGCCCCGCTGAAGAGCGCCGGTCCGACGATCGAAATGTAAGCCGTCACGCGGGCGAGCCTTCCCGGCAGGGCGATCGACTCGCCGCGGCGCGGCGGCTTCGCGGCCGGCAGCTCGTGCCCTGCGAGCAGCTCGCGCATCGAGCCCGCGAGCATCAGGCGCTTGGTGTCGTCGTCGAGGTCCGCGTGGCGCGCAACGCGCAGCAGCAGGTAAAGCGTCGCGGCAGGCAGGCCGTACGGGGGGTCGGACGCGAAAACGACGCGCTCCGCGCTGGTCCGCGCGAGCAGCTCGACCACGTCGACCGGGAAGAAGCAGGAGGTGTCGTAAAGCACCGCGGGGTGCCCGCGCAGGCGCGACGTGAGGATCCCCTGGTCGCAGATCGCGCCGTGGGCGAGGATCAGCGCGGCTCCCGGATGGCGGAGCGCCACGTCGCAGAGATCATCGGCGATCGGCGGCATCCCGCGCCCGGCGTGGATCAGGATCGGGATCCGCGCGTCTTCCGCGAACGCGAAGATGTCGTTCATCTCGGGGCCGTCGAAGCGGAAACTCTGGGCGCGGGGATGCAGCTTGATGCCGCGCGCGCCGAGCGCCACGCAGCGCTCGGCCTCGCGAACCGGCCCTTCGGCCGGGTCCAGACGGCAGAACGGCACGAGACGGCCGTCGCTTTCCTCGGCCCAGGCCAGGACGCGATCGTTCGGCACCGAGTACGAAGGCTGACGGTCCGGGTCATGCAGCGCGAAGACGCATGCGCCGCTCGCGCGTGCCTGGTCGAGCTGCGAGAGCAGCGTCGCGAGGTCCAGCGAGCGGCCGTCCTCGTCCAGCCCGAGATGGGAGTGGGCCTCGAAGACCTCGGCGCCTTCGGGCAGCAGCTCGTCGATTTCCTCTTCGAACGGCTCGAGCGCGGCACGGTAGAGCCCGGTATCCATGACGGAGCAGCCTATCGACGGGCGCCGTGCGTCTCGGTGCGAGAGACTTTGACCATGAAGCAGCGCGTCTCGGTGATCACGCTCGGCGTAAGCGACCTGCGCCGCGCGCGGCGCTTCTACGAGGCGCTCGGCTGGCGGACCGAAGCGGGCGAAGACGACGATGTCGTCTTCTTCCAGGCCGGCGACATGGTGCTCGCGCTGTGGGACCGCTCGCGCCTGGCCGAGGACAGCTGCGTCGCAGACGACGGCGGCTGGGGCGGCGTCACGCTCGCGCTCAACGTCGGCTCCGACGCCGAGGTCGACTCCGTGACGCAGGAGGCGCGCGCCGCGGGGGCGCGCATCGGCCGCGAGCCCGCGGCCACATTCTGGGGTGGCTACAGCTCGCTGATCGTCGACCCCGACGGCCACCCGTGGGAGATCGCGCACAACCCGCACTGGTCGCTCACCGCAGACGGAGCCGTCCGCCTCTGACGACTCGGCGCCGAGCGGCACGCCCGCGGCCCCACGTCCTGCGGCCGCGCCGCTTCGCGGGCCGTGCGGCGTATCCTTGGAGGGCCGATGGACGTCACCGAGCAGATACGACTCGACATCAAGGATGCGATGCGGAGCGGCGAGAAAGAGCGCCTCGGCGCGCTTCGCATGGTGCTCTCGGAGCTGCAGAAGGCATCGAAGGACGGGGACGGCGATGAGCTCGCAGTGCTGCGACGCGAGCGCAAGCGGCGCCTGGAGGCGGCGACGGCGTTCCGCGACGGAGGCCGCGAGGAACTAGCGGCCGGCGAGCAGGCCGAGGCCGCGATCATCGCGGCCTATCTCCCCGCCGAGCTGTCGGACGAGCAGTTGAAGGAGATCGTCGAGCGCTCAGTCGCCGACAGCGGCGCGAGCTCGCCGCAGCAGATGGGGGCCGCGATGAAGGCCGCGATGGCCGCGGTCGATGGCCGCGCCGACGGGCGCCGCGTGTCGACGCTCGTGAAGGAGGCGCTCGGCGCTTGAGGGTCCAGGTCGAGCTCAGCAACGACGTCGCGGCGGAGATCGCCGGTAGCCAGGACGCCGTTCTCAGAGCGCTCGAGGCTCACGTCGACTGCAGCGTCTGGCTTCGCGGCAACCTGCTGACGCTCGACGGCGCCGAGGGCCAGATCGAGCTCGCCGAGCGAATCGTCGCCGAGCTGTCGGACCTGGTTCAGCGCGGACACCAGATCGGACCCGGCACGATCATCGCCGTGAGCGGTGCGATCGAGGCTCGCGAGCCTGCGGCAAAGGTGCTCGAGGACGTCGTCTGGGCGCATCGCAACCTGCGCGTCGCGCCGCGGACCGTCAACCAGAAGCGCTACGTCGAGTCGGTGCGCCGCAACACGGTGACGTTCGGCATCGGTCCCGCGGGAACCGGCAAGACGTTCCTCGCGGTCGCGATGGCGGCGGCCGCGCTCTCGCGACACGAGGTGAACAGGATCATCCTCACGCGCCCCGCGGTGGAGGCCGGCGAGCGGCTTGGCTTTCTGCCGGGCGACATGATGGCGAAGGTCGACCCGTACCTGCGGCCGCTCTTCGACGCGCTGCACGACATGCTCGACCCCGAGAAGGTCACGCAGCACATCGAGCGCGGCGTGATCGAGATCGCGCCGCTCGCGTTCATGCGGGGCCGGACGCTGAACGACTCGTTCGTGATCCTCGACGAGGCGCAGAACACGACGCCCGAGCAGATGAAGATGTTCCTTACGCGGCTCGGCTTCGGTTCGAGGATGGTCGTCACCGGCGACATCACGCAGATCGATCTGCCGCGCGAGCAGCGCTCCGGGCTCGTCGTAGTCGGTGACATCCTGGATGCCGTCGAGGAGATCGAGTTCGTTCGCTTCGGCGGACAGGACGTCGTCCGCCATCGGCTGGTGCAGCGCATCGTCGAGGCCTACGACACGCACGGCGGGCAGCGCGGAGACGAGGGAGCCAACGACCCGGTTCCCGCGCGCCCCGCAATCCGCAGCGCGTAGCGCAGTGGTCGAAGTGGAGATCATCGCCCCGGCGGCGCTAGAGCGCCCCGGCGACGAGGACATCACGCGTCTCTGCCGCAGCGCCTGCGCGCGCCTCGGCGTCGAGGAGGGGCATGTCGCCGTGGAGTTCGTCGACGCCACACGCATCGCCGAGCTCAACGAGACGCACCGCGGCAAAACGGGCCCCACGGACGTCCTCTCCTTCCCGATCGACGGCCGCGACGCGCTGCCCGGAGTTCCGCGCGAGCTCGGTGACGTCGTGATCTGCCCCGAGCACACCGTCGACGTGCGCGAGGCCGTCGTGCACGGCACGCTCCACCTGCTGGGGCTCGATCACGACCAGGACGACGGTGAGATGTTCGCGCTCCAGGACGAGCTGATGGCCGAGGGGCGGTGACGCGCGCCGGCATAGTCGCGATCGCCGGTCGCCCGAACGTGGGCAAGTCGACGTTCGTCAACGCCGCCGTCGGCGAGAAGGTCGCGATCGTCTCTGACCGGCCGCAGACCACGCGCCGCGCGATCCGCGGTGTTCACGAGGTCGAGGACTGTCAGATCGTGTTCGTCGACCTGCCCGGGGTGCAGCGTCCGCGCGACGCGCTGACCGCACGGATGGCGGGCCGTGTCGACCAGGAGCTCGCGGGCGCCGACGCCGCCCTGTTGCTTGTGAACGGAGAGCAGGGCGTCGGCGCCGGCGACCGCTTCATCGCGCGCTCGCTCATCGACCGCGGTCTGGCGGCGACGATCGCGGTCAACAAGGCCGACCGCGTCGGCACCGCGCAGCTCGTCCCGGTCCTCGCGGACGCCGCCGATCTGATCCCCGGCGCCGAGGTCTTCCCGGTCTCCGCGCGACGCGGCAGCGGCATGTCCGAGCTCTTCACGCACCTGCGCGAACAGATGCCGCAGGGACCGTTTCTCTTTGCCACCGGCAGCGCGGGCGACCAGTCGCTCGAGCTGCTCACCGCCGAGCTGATCCGTGAGGCCCTGCTGCGGCGCACCTACCAGGAGGTCCCGCACGCTACGGAGGTCCTGGTCGAGGAGATCGAGACGCAACCCAACGGCGTGCACGTGGTGCGGGCCCTGATCTGGGTCGAGAGCGACTCCCAGAAGGCGATCGTCGTCGGCGCGCACGGCCGCATGATCAAGGCGATCGGCAGCGCAGCGCGGCGCGAACTCGAACGCGTGATGGGCGGACGCGTCCACCTCGAGCTGTCGGTCCGCGTGCGTCGCGACTGGCGCGGCGACGACGGCCTGCTCGACCGCCTCGGTATCAGCTAGCCAGCGGGCGCTCGAGGTGCGCTGCGATCTCGTCGATCTCGCCGCTGCCGACCTCATCTACCCACAGGAACGGCACCGTCGCGACGTCCAGGCCGCTGCGGCGCAGACGGCGTAAATGCCCGTGCTGGACGCGCGCCCGCGTCTCGAGCTCACGCGCCGAGCGCACCGCCGCGCGCACGGCATGGGCACCGGCGCCGCTCGGGCGCAGAGCTTCGGCGCGCTCCAGCTCCGCATCCGTGAAGCGGCGCGGCAGAAGCTGGTTGACGACGACGCCATCGAGCTTCCGCGCGAGCTGAGCCTCGAGCGAGTCGCGCAGCTCGATCGTCTCGGCGACGGCCATCTCATCGGCGATCGACACCGCCAGGTAGCCGCTGCGGCGCTCGTCACCGAGCAGCTGAGCCACCTGCTGGCTGTGCTGGGCGATCGGCCCGACCCGCGCGATCGTCCCGAACGTCGTGGGGGAGCGCAGCATCGCGAGGGCGTGGCCGCTCGCCGGCGCGTCGACGACGACCAGGTCGAAGTGCTTGCCGCGGCCCTCGGCGGCCGCCGTCAGCTGCCAGATCGCAACCATCGCGACGAGCTCTCGCGCCCCCGGCGCCGCCGCGGCGAAGTACTGGAACGTCGAGCTCGACGCGAGCAGGCGCCCCGCCGCGCGCCCGCCCACGCTCTGCAGCCAGCTCAGCAGCGCGCGATCCGGGTCCAGCGTCAGGACCGCAAGCGAGTCGCCGGCATCGACCGGCTCGCCGGGCGCACCGGGTCGGACGCCGAGCAGACGGGGCACGCGCGACTGCTCGCCGACCTCGACGATCACCGTCGAGCGCCCGTGCCGTGCCGCGACGCGGCCGACCGCCGCGGCCAGTGTCGTGCGGCCGACGCCGCCCTTGCCGGCGAGCACAAGCAGTTCGCGCTGGAGCAACCCCTGCATCGGCACGGCAGTCTCCCGCAATCCGCCCCTTGCCCGGCGGTTCATACAATCGGCGGGTGAGTGACGCCGCAGATCCGATCGTCAGCCTCGTCAGCTTTGACGACGGCGGACTCGTCGCGTGCGTGGTGCAGGATTGGGCCAGCGGCGAGGTCCTGACGCTCGCGTACATGAACGCGCAGGCGCTCACGCGCACGCGTGAGAGCGGCGAACTGCACCTCTACAGCCGCTCGCGCGAGGAGCAGTGGCACAAGGGCGAAACGTCGGGCAACGTCCAGCGCGTGCGCGCGTTGCGCGTCGACTGTGACGGCGACAGCATTCTCGCGTTGGTCGAGCCGGCGGGCCCCGCATGCCACACGGGCGAGCGCACGTGCTTTTACCGCGGCGAGATGGGCGGCCAGCCGTTCGAGACGCTCCCCGCGCTCGAGCGCACGATCGACGATCGCGCCACCGCACGGCCCTCGGGCTCATACACGGTCAGCCTGCTCGACGATGGCGCTCTGGCGCAGGCCAAGGTCCGCGAGGAGGCCGAGGAGGTTTCGCGCGCCGCCCGCGAGGAGAGCGACGAGCGCGTCGATGAAGAGGCAGCCGACCTCCTCTACCACCTGCTGGTGCTGCTGCACGGAAGGGGCCGCTCCCTAGCCGACGCCGAGCGGGTGCTCGATGGCCGTCGCGCCTGACCCGTTGGCGGTGGAGGAGGTCCGGCCGAGCCTCGACGAGGCGCGCGAGCTCGCCCGCTCGCACGGCCTCGTGCCGCTGCAGCTGACGTTCATCGAGGACTGCGAGACACCTGTTTCGGCGTACCTGAAGCTCCGCGCGATGGCGGCCGGTGAGCCGGCCTTCCTGCTCGAGTCCGCCGACCAGGGGCAGGTCGGCCGCTGGTCGTTCATCGGCGTGCGCCCGCGCGAGGTGCTGCGCTGGAACCTCGGCGACGGCGGCGACCCGTACGAGCTCGCCGCCGCGCTCACGCTCGCCACGACGCAGGCGCCGCTGGCCGACGCGCCGCCGTTCACGGGCGGCGCCGTCGGCTTCTTCGGCTACGACCTCGTCCGCGCCGTCGAGCCCCTGGGCCCGCCGCCGCCCGACGTGCTCGGACTGCCCGACATGGCGCTGATGCTCACCGACACGCTCGTTGCGTTCGACCACCTGCGCCACACGGTCACGATCATCGCCAACGCCGACGTCCGCGACGGGGGCGACATCGAGGGCGCCTACGGCCGTGCGCTGGAAGCGATTGCCGCGGTCCGCGCGGCGCTCGCCGGGCCGCTGCCGCGACTCACCGGATCGGTGCAGGAGCCACCGGAGTTCGTCTCCAACATGGGAGCCGAGCGCTTCGAAGAGGCCGTCGCGCGGATCGTCCGCTACATCCACGCCGGTGACGCCTTCCAGGTCGTTCCGTCGCAGCGCTGGTCGGCGGACGTGCCGGTCGAGGCCTTCTCGATCTACCGCGGCCTGCGCACCGTCAACCCGAGCCCCTACATGTACTTCCTGGACTTCGGCGACTTCCAGGTCGTCGGCGCGAGCCCCGAGCCGCTCGTGACGGTCACGGGCCGGCGCGTCACGACCAAGCCGATCGCCGGCACGCGCCCGCGCGGCGAGCGCCCCGAGGAGGACCGGCGGCTGGCCGCCGAGCTGCTCGCCGACGAGAAGGAGCGCGCCGAGCACGTGATGCTCGTCGATCTGGGCCGCAACGACCTCGGCCGCGTCTGCGAGTACGGCACGGTCCACGTCGACGAGCTGATGGAGATCGAGTACTACAGCCACGTGATGCACATCGTCTCGTCGGTATCGGCACGCTGCGCGAGGACGTCGGCGCGCTCGACGCGCTGCGCTGCGGTGCTGCCGGCGGGGACGCTGTCAGGGGCGCCGAAGTTCCGCGCCATGCAGATCATCGACGAGCTCGAGCCCGTCAAGCGCGGCGGCTACGGCGGCGCCGTCGGCTACCTCAGCTACGCGGGCGACCTGGATACCGCCATTCACATCCGCACCGTCGTGATCGCGGGCGGCCGCGCGCACGTCCAGGCCGGCGGCGGCACGGTCGCCGACGCGCGCCCGGACGCCGAGCAGCGCGAGTCGGTCGCCAAGACGCAGGCCGTGCTGCGCGCCGATGGCGCTGGCCTGCAGGCAGCCGGAGTGGCCATGAAGGTCCTCGTCCTCGACAACTACGACTCCTTCACCTACAACCTCGTCCAGTACCTGGGCGAACTCGGCTCCGAGCTCGTCGTCGTGCGCAACGACCAGGCGACCGTCGCCGAGCTGCTCGCCGGCCGACTTCGACCGCTGCGTCGTCTCACCGGGTCCCTGCACGCCCAACGAGGCGGGCATCTCGCTCGAGCTGGTGGCCGAGATGCCGCGCCAGGGGACGCCGGTGCTCGGCGTCTGCCTCGGCCACCAGGCACTCGCGCAGGCCTTCGGCGGCACCGTCCGCGTCCACGAGCCCGTGCACGGCAAGGCGACGACGGTGGAGCACGACGGCCGCACGATCTTCGCGGGGTTGCCGTCGCCGCTGCGGGTCGGCCGCTACCACTCGCTGATCGTCGACGACGACCTGCCCGCGTGCCTGGAACGATCGGCGTCGGCCGATGGGATCGTGATGGGCCTGCGCCACCGCGAGCTTCCCGCCGAGGGCGTCCAGTTCCACCCGGAGTCGATCCTCACTGAGCACGGGCGCGATCTGCTCAAGAACTTCCTGGCCGACTGACGATGCCGAACGACACGCTGACGCGGGCGATCGACCGCCTCGCCGCGCGCGAAGACCTCGACGAAAGCGAGGTCGAGGAGGTGCTCGCCGCGATCATGGAGGGCGACGCGAGCGAGACCCAGATCGCGGGCTTCCTGATCGCGCTGCGCACAAAGGGGGAGACGGCCGCGGAGCTCGCCGGGATGGCGCGCACGATGCGCTCGCTTCGCCCTCCCGGTCGATGTCGGCCGCGACGACCTGCTGGACACCGCCGGCACCGGCGGTGGCCGCTCGAGCTTCAACGTTTCGACCACCGCGGCGATCGATTGCGGCGGGCGCCGGCTGCGCCGTTGCCAAGCACGGCAACCGCTCGTCGACGAGCCGCTCGGGCTCCGCGGACCTGCTCGAGGCGCTCGGCGTGCGGATCGACCTCACGCCGCCCCAGGTCGCGGAGTCGATCCGCCGCGCCGGCTTCGGTTTCATGTTCGCCCCGGCGCACCACCAGGCGACGCGTTACGTCGTGCCGGTCCGACGCGAGCTCGCGGTGCGAACCGCGTTCAACCTACTCGGCCCGCTGACCAACCCGGCCGGAGCTCGGCGCCAGCTGATCGGGGTCTCCGACGCCGGCGCGATCGACACCGTTGCCGGAGCGCTCGCCCTGCTGGGCGTCGACCGCGCCCTCGTCGTCGCAGGCGCCGACGGCCTGGATGAGATCTCCGACAGCGCGCCGACCCTGATCGCCGAGGTCACGGGGACGGACATCGAGCGCTACGAAATCGACCCCGCGGAGCTGCCGCTTGGAGCCGACGGGGCGGCGCCCGCCGGCGGTACGCCGGAGGACAACGCTGCGGTGACGCTCGCGATCGTCTCCGGCGCCGGCGCAGCGGGCGAGAACCTCGCCGCCGCGAACGCCGGCGCCGCGATCTACGCGGCAGGGCACGCCGAGTCGATCGTCGCCGGCGTCGAACTGGCCCGCGAGACGATTGCGTCGGGCGCCGCCGCCGGAGCGCTCGAGCGCCTCGTCGCCGTGACCGCCGAACTGGCCGGGGCGCCGGCGTGAGCGTGCTCGAACGGATCCTCGCCGAAACGCGCGCCGCGGTGGAAGAGCGCCGCGCGCGTGATCCGCTCGAGACCGTGACGCCCGGGGGAGACGGCGCGCGCCTTCGCTCCACGCTCGCGGCCCCCGGCGTCGGCGTCATCGCGGAGTTCAAGCGCCGCTCGCCGTCCGCCGGGACGCTCGCCGAGGCCCCCGACCTGGTCGCCGTCCTGCGGGCCTATGAGGCCGGCGGGGCGGTCGCCGCCTCGATCCTCACCGAGCAGCCGAACTTCGGCGGCAGCCTCGACGACCTGCGTGCCGCGCGCGCGGCGTGCTCGCTGCCGCTGCTACGCAAGGACTTCGTGGTCGACGAGTACCAGCTGCGCGAGAGCGTCGTCTGGGGGGCCGATGCCGTCCTGTTGATCGTCGCTGCCCTCGGCCAGGACGAACTTGAGCGACTTCACCGCAGCGCGCACGAGCTCGGCCTTGACGCGCTAGTCGAGGTGCACGACGAGCAGGAGATGCGCCGCGCGCTCGCCGTCGGCGCCCAGCTGATCGGCGTGAACAACCGTGACCTGCGCGACTTCTCGGTCGACGTGACGCGCACGGAAGCGCTGATGGCGCTGGTGCCGCGACGGCGTCACGGTCGTCTCGGAGTCCGGCATACGCGACGCCACGCAGGTCGCCGCGCTCGCCGCGGCCGGCGTAGAGGGCGTGCTCGTCGGCGAGAGCCTGATGCGCTCAGATGATCCGGCGAGCGCTCTAAGGGTGCTCACAGCGAATGCGCCCATTTAGACCACCTTCAGGGACCGCTCCCAGGATGTGCTCATGAAACGCACCCTTTGGATCCCATTCATCAGCGCGCTGATCGGCGGCGTGATTGTCGTCGCCGTCGTCGCAGCCACGGGCAACCTGAACGGCAGCCAGACCACAACGGTCACCACCGTCCAGACCCCGGTTCCCGCAGCGGCGACGACCGCCTCACACGTCACCGGCACGCTGACCCCCCATGAAATCTACGTCCGCAACGCCCCTGGCGTTGTGTTCGTCACCTCGACGCGCGTCGAAAAAAACGAATCTTCCGGACTCTTCGGTGAAGGCTCCGGAGGCTCGAGCGAGGGCGTCGCGACGGGCTCGGGCATCGTGATCAGCGGCAACGGCACGATCCTGACGAACTACCACGTGATCGAGGACTCGATCAAAGTCACGGTCAGCTTTGAAAAAGGCAAGACCGTCGAAGCGACCGTCGTCGGCAAGGACCCCTCTGACGATCTCGCCGTGCTGCACATCCCCACCGACGGGCTGAACCTGCACCCCCTGACCCTCGGCAACTCCGACAAGGTCCAGGTCGGCGAACCGGCTTACGCGATCGGCAACCCGTTCGACCTCCAGCGAACGCTGACGGCCGGAATCATCTCGGCCCTTCAGCGCCAGATCAAATCGCCGAACGGGTTCACGATCAGCAACGTCCTGCAGACCGACGCCGCGATCAACCCGGGCAACTCGGGCGGGCCGCTCCTGAACGCCTACGGACAGGTGGTCGGCATCGACTCGCAGATCGAGACCGGTGGCAGCGGCAGCGACGGCAACATCGGGATCGGTTTCGCGATCCCGATCAACACCGCCAAGGGCGTCCTCGGCAGCCTCGAGAAGGGCGGCACGATCACCGGGCCGTTCCTCGGCGTGACGACCGTCTCGGTCGGGGCGCAGATGGCGGCGCTCAACCTTCCGGTCAAGGAAGGCGCGCTGATCGAGGAAGTCGTGAAGGGCTCGGGCGCGGCCAAGGCCGGGCTGAAAGGCGGCACCGTCACGACGCAGACCGAAGGCGGCGAGATCAAAATCGGCGGCGACATCATCGTCTCCGTCGGTGGCAAACACATCGCTAGCTCGGAAGAACTCGCTGCCGTCATCGGCTCCAAGCACGCCGGCGAAAAGGTGACAATCAAGTACCTGGCGCCGACCGGGCACGGCAAGTACGAAGAAAAATCGACCACCGCGACACTCGGCTCGCGGCCCAGCAAGGCACCCGCGGGCGCGCAGCAGCCAGAAGGCTAGGCCCGCTACCCTCGGGCACATGAGCGATCACGCCGTGGCCGCGACCGGCCCTTCAGCCGTCGCGGCCACGCGCGTGAAGATCTGCGGGGTAACCAACCTCGCCGACGCGACCTTCGCTGCCGAGGCCGGTGCCTGGGCGGTGGGGATGATCTTCGACGAGAACAGTCCGCGCGCTTGCTCGCTCGAGCAGGCCGCGGCGATCGGCGCGGCGCTGAAGCGGCGCACCGAGCTCTGCGGCGTCTTCGTCAACGCGCCGCTCGAGCGCATCGCGCCGATCGCCGAGCAGGCAGGCCTCACGCTCATTCAGCTGCACGGGGATGAGGGGCCCTCGTTCTGCACCGAGGTCGCGCGGCGGACCGGTGCGCGCATCATCAAGGCGATCCGCGTCGCGGACGTCGGGGACGTGCGCGACGCCGACCGCTATCACGTCGACTTCCATCTGCTCGACGCCCGCGCGCACGGCGCCGGGGCCCCGCGGGGCGGCACGGGCGAGACCTTCGACTGGTCGCTCCTGGATGAGCGCCGCTCGCGCGTCCCGCTGATCCTGGCCGGCGGCATCACGGCGCAGAACGCCGCCGAGGCGATCGCCCAAGTGCACCCGTTTGCGCTCGACAGCGCGAGCGGTACCGAGTCGGCGCCCGGAAAGAAGGATCCCGAGCGAGTGCGCGCGCTGATCGCTGCGGCCAGCGGCGAGGTTCTCGCGGAGCATTCGTGAGCGACGGCTCGCTTCCCCACCGCTTCGGCGAGTACGGCGGCCAGTACGTTCCAGAGACGCTGATGCCGGCGCTGGCCGAGCTCGAGCGCGAGTGGCTCAGCGCCTGGGCGGATCCCGCGTTCCACGCCGAGCTCGACGGACTGCTGCGCGACTTCGCGGGGCGCCCGACGCCGATCTTCCGCGCCGCGCGCATCTCCGACCAGCTCGGCCGCACGGTCTACCTCAAGCGCGAGGACCTCAACCACACCGGCTCGCACAAGCTCAACAACGCTCTCGGCCAGGTGCTTCTCGCACTGCGCATGGGCAAGCGGCGGATCATCGCCGAGACCGGCGCCGGCCAGCACGGCGTCGCGACGGCGACCGTCTGTGCGCTGCTCGGCCTGGAATGCGTCGTCTACATGGGCATCGAGGACACGCGCCGCCAGCGCCCCAACGTGGAGCGAATGCAGCTGCTCGGCGCCAGCGTCGAGCCCGTCGCCGCCGGTGCCGGAACGCTCAAGGAGGCCACGTCGGAGGCGATTCGCGACTGGGTCACGAACGTCGCGGACACCCACTACGTGATCGGCTCCGTCGTCGGTCCCGCGCCCTATCCGGCGATCGTGCGCGAACTGCAGCGCGTCATCGGCGACGAGGCGCGCGCCCAGATCCTCGAGCGCGAGGGGAGGCTGCCGTCGCGCGTCGTCGCGTGCGTCGGCGGCGGCTCCAACGCGATGGGGATCTTCACGGCCTTTCTCGACGATGCCGACGTCGAACTCGTCGGCGTCGAGGCCGGCGGCGAGTCGATCGCCAGCGGCCGCCACGGTGCACCGCTGACAGTGGGCGCGCGCCCCGGCATCCTTCACGGCTCGCGCTCGGCGATCATGCAGGACGAGGAGGGCCAGATTCTCGAGGCCCACTCGATCTCGGCGGGCCTGGACTATCCGGGCGCCGGACCCGAGCACGCCTACCTTCGCGACAGCGGGCGGGCGCGCTATGAGGCGGTCACCGACGAAGAGGCGCTCGCGGCGTTCCGGACCGTGACGCTCACGGAGGGCATCATTCCGGCCCTGGAGACCGCGCACGCGCTCGCGTGGGTTCTCGCACGAACGGACGGCGAGCTCGACCTCGTCTCGCTCTCCGGTCGCGGCGACAAGGACCTTGCGCAGGTGCTCGCGGCGTGAACGGCGTCGAACGCATCGCCCTGGCCTTCGCTGAGCGGGCCGGGCGTGCGGCGCTGATGCCGTACGCGATGGGCGGGTTCCCGACGCTCGCGGACTCGGCCCGGGTCGGCCTGGCGTGCGCCGACGCGGGCGCCGACATCCTCGAGCTCGGCGTGCCGTACTCCGACCCGCTCGCCGACGGCCCGGTGATCCAGGCGGCCGGAAC
This sequence comes from uncultured Solirubrobacterales bacterium, assembly GCA_963764325.1. Lineage (GTDB taxonomy): Bacteria > Actinomycetota > Thermoleophilia > Solirubrobacterales > Solirubrobacteraceae > Palsa-744. The sequence goes on from CAVXSE010000001.1 coordinate 486,152, forward strand.
CGCCGCGCTCGCCGCCGGCGCGAGTCTCGCGGGCGTCCTGGATGTCGCCGCGGAGCTCTCGCAGCGGCTGCCGGTCGTCCTCATGTGTTACTCGAACATGGTCTTCGCGCCCGGTGCCGACGCTTTCGTCGAGCGCGCCGCGCCGGAGCGGGCTCAGCGGCCTGATCGTGCCGGACCTTCCGCCCGAGGAGGCCGACGCGATCCTTGCCGCCTGCAGCGAGCACGGCATCGCGCTCGTGCCGCTCGTCGCGCCGACGACGACCGACGAGCGCCTGGCGCTCGTCGGCGCGCGCGCGCAGGGCTTCCTCTACACGGTGTCGGTGGTCGGCACAACCGGCGAGCGTGTGGCCCTCTCGGACCGCTTCGCCGAGATCGTCGCGCGCGCTCGGGCCTGCACGAGCGTCCCGGTCGCGCTCGGATTCGGTATCAGCACGCCTGAGCAGGCGGCGCAGGCCGCCGCCGCGGGAGCCGACGGCGTGATCGTCGGCACGCGCCTGGTGCGCGCCGCCGCTGAGTCCGAGGATCCGGCGTCGGCGGTCGGCGAGCTCGTCGGCGAGCTCGCGGATGCGCTGCGCGGCGCGATGTAGGATGTCCGCCGATGGGCTTCGTCATCACGTTGACCGCCGCGCTCTGCATCTGGATTGTCCTCTGGGCGATCGGCACCAAGCCCGACGACGCAGGGATAGTCGCCCTGACGATCGTGCTGGTGGGGATCGCGGTGCGGATCCTCTCCGGCTACATGCGCGGCAACCGCGCCGAGTAGCCCGCCGGCCTCAGTCGTGTAGCGTCGCGAGGATCCGGTAGCGGCTGATTCCGCCGCCGATCTCGCCCGCGCCGCCGACGACCGTCGTCAAGCGCTTGAGGTAGGGAGGACCGCGGCGACCGTCGGTTCGTTCGTCGCCTCGATCGTTTCGAGCATTGCCAGCAGGGTCGGCACTTCCAGCACCAGCGTCGGCGAGAGGCCGCCGAGGGCTTTACGCGCGTCGCGCGCGCTCGCGGCGTTGGCCATCGTGTTCGGCGGGTCCAGCGCGAGCTGCACCGATTCGACGCCGAGGCCGATCACGATCTTGCTCGTGCCTTCGCGGCCGCGGCCGGTCGCGAGCACGACTTCCACCGGCAGCCCCTTCAGGTGCAGCGAGAGCGCCGCTTCGGTGCCGGCGACGTGCTTCGGTTCGACCTTGGCGCCTTTGGCCTGCAGCTCCGTACCGAGCTTTGCGATCGCTGCCTTACTGCTCGCGGTGCTCGTCGAGTCGATCGTCAGTCCGGCGCGGACTTCCAGCGGGCTCGCGCCCGTCGCGAAGATCGCCGACGGGGCCCTCCCAGTTACCGGCCGCCGGACCGCTGGCGAGCAGCGCGAGCGGCTGCGTGAGGCTTTCGAGCAGCGAGCCGACGCCGAGGCCGCCGGTGCCTTCGTGGCCGCTTCCAGACAGCAGGCCGACGACCGCGCCGAGGTGGTCGAGTGCTGCCGTGACCGCGGGCGGCCCGGCGCCGAAGCCGGCCGCAAACCAAGATTCGCCGGGTAGTGCGTCGAAGGCTGCGAGGAGCGCTGCGCGCCGGTCAGGAGGCCTTCGGTGGAGCCGCTCGCATCGGCGTAGAGCGAGAGCGAGCTCGGCGTCGGCACGACGGTCAGCGCCGCGCTCGGCTTGCCGACCACCATGTCGAGTAGTTCGGCGAGCCCGGCCGGCAACGCGCTGGGGGCGCTGACGCCCGCGCGGTAAACCGTCGCGAGCGCGCCGTCTGGAGCGTGGTCGGCGAGCGTCGCGTACTGCTCGCTGCTGCTTAGCGGCGAGCCGCCCTTCGCGGTGTCGATCACTTCATGGACGCCGCTCGTGCTGCCGATCACAACGAGCGAGTCGAGGTAGGCGAAGGCGAGTCCGTCGGCCGTCTGCGCCACGGCGACGCCGCGGTACGCGCCCGTGGCGGCGCTCGCCGCCTGCTCCTGGCGCGAGAGGAAGGACTTCGCCGCTCCTTCGTCGCGCGAGTCGAGCAGGATCGCGCCCTGGCGCCCGACACCGAGAAGGGGTAGTTGCCCTGGCTCGCGGTGGCGGCGCCGAAGAGGCCGCGGACGAGATTCCCGAGTAGCCGCCGCTGCTGCGCCCCGCGGCCGTCAGGAAGAGTCCGCCGTTGGAGCCCAGCCAGGGCTCGATGTCGGTGTCGTAGGAGAGCGACTTGGAACCTGGCGTTTCGAGCACCCGCACGAGTCGCTTATAGGGGACGGATTCGCCCGTCAGATGGTGCGCGAGGCCCGAGCGCGGACTGCTGGCAGTGAACCGTCCGGCCGCAGCACCGCGCCCGACGTAACGCGGACGCACCGGCGGGAACGTATTCGCCGGGTCCGGCCCCGTCTGCGGGCTCGAGGAACCGCAGCCAGAGCCGCCACGGCCATTGCCGGAACGGCGGCCGCGGTGCCCGCGATCCGATGCGAACGCTCACCAGGTTGACCCTCCCCCCGCTGCGCGGGCATCGAAATCCTGAATACGGCTCAAGGTGATTCGCCGGTCGAAACGTCGCGATGCAGCGTGGTGGGGAAAAATGTGGCTGAGGGTTGCAAAGTGGGGAAAGGTGGGGTATCATGCCCTCAACGGACCGGGGTGGAGGGGTTCCTCCCACTCCTCCACCTCGGCCCGCAAACACCTTCGGAGCACTCTTGGAACTTTTTCGCGGCGCCTTCAACCACACAGTCGATGCGAAGAATCGGCTCACGATGCCCGAAGCGGTTCCGGTCCGCCTTCGCCGGCAGTGTGGTGCTCGTTCGCTCAATCGACATGAGCCCCTGCGTCGGCATCTGGCGTCCGGACGATTTTGAGGCCTACAGCCGGGCGGCGATCGACCAGCAGCCACCGCTGTCGACAAGCGCATCCAGCTCGAGCGGTTCTTCTACGCAAATGCGCAGGATGCGGAAATTGACGCCGCCGGGCGTGTGATTATTCCCGCCGGGTTCAGTCGAGTCAGGCCCAGGTACAGAAGGATGTTGTTGTCTCGGCGCTGGGACCGCCTCGAGGTTTGGACCCCCGAGCGCCTGGAACGACCAGCAGGGTGCTCTCCTCGAAAGCATCGCCGGGATAACAGCGGATGCCGATGCTGCTGCTTGAGACCGCGCATCGCGGTGCTTGCGCGCCGCCGGCGCGAAGGCCGGCGCCGTCCCAGCGCCGCGCCGCCCCGATGTTGCCGGGTCGCATGTCCCCGTGCTGGCGGACGAGCTGCTCGAGCTGCTCGCGCCGGCCGCCGGCGACATCGTCGTCGACTGCACCTTCGGCGACGGCGGCCACGCGAGGCTCGTCGCCGAGCGTCTCGGGCCGAGAGGGACGCTGATCGCGATCGATCGCGACCCGCTGGCCGAAGAGCGCTTCGGTGAGCTCGCACGCGAGGTGACCTGCTCGCTGCGCTTCATCCGCGCCGGTTATGCCGAGGCGCTCGGCAGCTCGCGACGAGGGCGTCGATCGCCGACGCCGTCTACTTCGACCTCGGGGTGTCGTCGATGCAGGTCGACAGCCGCGAGCGTGGCTTCTCCTACGCCTACGACGCGCCGCTCGACATGCGGATGGACCCCGACGCAGGAGCTCACGCGCCCGCGAGCTCGTCGCGAGTGGGACGAGCGACAGCTCGCGCGCGTGTTGCGCGACTACGGCGAGGAGCGCTACGCGGCGCCAGATCGCGCGCGCGATCGTCGCGCCGCGGCGCAAGCGCCGATCGAGACGACACAGGAGCTCGTGGACACGATCAGCGGCGCGATTCCGGCGCCGGTGCGTTTCGCCGGCGGGCACCCGCCAAGCGCTCCTTCCAGGCCCTGCGGATCGCCGTCAACGACGAGCTCGGCCAGCTCGACGCGGCGCTGCCGCTGGCCTGGGAGCTGCTGCGCGACGGCGGCGTCCTCGCCGCGATCTCGTTCCAGTCGCTCGAGGACCGCCGCGTCAAGCGCTTCATCGCCGAGCGCGCCCGCGGCTGCATCTGCCCGCCCGAGCTGCCGATCTGCGTCTGCGGCCACAAGCCCGAGGCGAAGCCGCTCACTCTCGGCCGCTGATCGGCGGCGGCCGAGGAGTGGAGAGAACCCCCGCGCCGCCTCCGCGAAGCTGCGCGCCGCGCGCAAGGTCGGCGCGAAAAAGGAGGCAGCGTGACGCCACCCCCGGCAGCCGCTCGCCGCCGCACCGGCGCGCACTCACCGCCGCCGCACCCCGCCGCCGCCGCGTCGTGTCTCAGGCCCCGCACGCCGGCGCACCGAAGCGCCCCCCGGCTCGGCGCGCACGGGGCCTGGGCACGCGGCTCGGCCTTCTCGCCAGCGGGCGGCGCTGGATCGCCGCGATCGCGGTGGGCCTGATCGGCATCGTGGTTCTGCAGCTCGTGCACCTCGAGCTCACGCACGGCAGCGGTGCGGCGATCGAACAAGAGGAAAAGCTCGAGCGCCAGAACACGGCGCTCTCGATCGAAGACTCGGAACGCTCTTCCGGGCAGCACGTCGCAGCGGCCGCTCAGGCTCTGGGGATGGTGATCGTCGCGAACGGCGCGCTGCACATCCTCAACGCCCGCGGCCCGCTGGACGCCGAGCGCGCCGCCAGCTCGCTGACCACGCCCGCGCCCGCGCCCGCCACGAGCACCAGCGAAACTGCAGCTGCCCCGAGTAGCGAAGCGGCGAGCGAAGGAACGCAGGGCGCGACAGAAGCGCCGCCCGCGACCGAAACGCAGCCCCAGACCGTACCGCCCGCGAGCGGCGGCCAGACGACCGAAACGCAGCAGGCACCGAGCGCCGGGGCGCCGACCTCCACCGAAGCGACAGCAGGGGGCGGCGCCACCGCCCCCGCGGGTTAGGGGATGGGCGGGGAGCTCAAGCGCCGCTCGCGCGCCATCGTGTTCGTCCTTCTCCTGGCGATCGGACTAGCCGTCGCCAGAACCGCCTACCTCGGCGTCGTCCGCGGCCCTGCGCTCCGCCGCGCCGCGAGCGAAGAGCAGCTGGCCTCCGAAACTATCCTCGCGCCGCGCGGCACGATCACCGACCGCAGCGGCGTCGACCTCGCGATCTCCGAGCCGGCGCAGGAAGTCTCGGCTGATCCGCACCGCGTCACGGATGCCTACAGCGAGTCGCAGAAGCTCGCGCCGCTGCTCAAAGTCGGCGCTGGGGAGCTGGACGCGAAACTGAGCGAATCGGCAGCCGGCTTCGTCTACCTCGCACGCGACGTTCCCGACCGCCAGGCCGAACAGGTCGAAAAGCTCGCGCTGCCAGGCATCGAACTTTCGCCCACGCTGACGCCCGCGTCTACCCGCAAGGTCAGCTCGCCGGGCAGCTCCTCGGCCTGCTGGGGACCGAAGGCAAGCCCCTCGCCGGGCTCGAATACTCACTCAACGGGGAGCTCAGCGGCGTAGCCGGAAGCCGGCGCACGGTGCGCGACGCGATCGGCCAGCCGGTGGCAGTGAGCGAAACCAAGCGCGCGCGGCCCGGCCAGAACGTGACGCTGACACTCGACGCCAACATCCAACAACGAACCGAAGAGGTCCTCGCGGCAGCCGCCAAGGCCTTCAAACCGGCGGACGCGACGGCGATCGTGATGGAACCCGCGACGGGCGCAATCCTGGCCCAGGCGAGCTGGCCGTTCTTCAACCCGAACGCGCCGGGCGCCAACGCGACAGCCGAACTCGAGGATCGCGCCGTCTCCTTCGACTACGAACCGGGTTCGACGTTCAAGCCGGTGACGTTCTCGGGTGCCCTGGAACGAAACATCATCACGCCCGAAACGGTGCTCTCCGTGCCCGGCTCGATCCAGGTCGCCAACCGCACGATCCACGACGACGTCGAACACGGCGTCGAAGACCTCACGGCGTCGCAGATCCTCGCGCGCTCCAGCAACGTCGGGACGATCGAGATAGCCGAGAAACTGGGTGAAGAAAACTTCGCGTCGTGGGTGAGCCGCTACGGCTTCGGCCGTCCCACGGGAGTCGACGAGCCGGGCGAGGAAGCCGGGCTCACCCTGCACCAATCCGAATACTCGGGCTCCTCGATCGGCAACCTGCCGATCGGCCAGGGCGAGCTTGTGACGCCGATGCAGATGGTCACGGCGTACGCGGCAATCGCCAACGGCGGCATCCTGCGCACCCCGCATGTGGTCGAGGCGATCGGTGGTCACCGCGTGCCGCTCCCCGCCGGGCGCCGCGTCATCACGCGTGCGACGGCCGCCGAGATCCGCCACATGCTCGAGGGCGTGCTCGGGCCCGAAGGCACCGCGAGCCAGGTGTCGGTGCCCGGCTACACGCTGGCCGGCAAGACAGGCACGGCGAACAAGGTCAACCCCGAAACGCACCAGTACTCGGAAAGCAAATTCGTCGCCTCGTTCATCGGCTTCGCGCCCGCGATGCACCCGCGGCTGCTGACGGCCGTCGTCGTCGATGAACCGACCGCCGGATCGATCTACGGCGGCCACGTCGCGGCGCCGGCGTTCGGCGAGATCATGGCCTATGCGCTGCCGTACCTCTCGATCCCGCCGGGCTGACCGCTCCGCTGGACGGCAAATCTAGACTGACGGCGATGGAGCCGCCGGAAGTGTCCCGATGAGGCTGCACGAGCTCGCCGGCGACCTCGCCGAGCCTGCCGGCGGCGACCCCGACATCAACTCGCTGGCATACGACAGTCGCCGCGTCCAACCGGGGTCGCTGTTCTTCTGCGTTTCGCGGCTTCAACGTGGACGGTCACGACTTCGCGCCCGCAGCGCGCTCGCCGCGGGCGCCGCGGCGCTCGTCGTCGAGCGCGCGCTCGACCTCGACGCGCCGCAGCTGCTCGTCGACGTCGGTGCGCGCCGCGATGGGGCCGATTGCCGACCGCTTCTTCGGCCATCCGTCGGCCGAGCTCGCGGTGGTCGGCGTCACGGGCACGAACGGCAAGACGACGACCGCCTATCTGGTGCGTGAGCTCCTCGAGGGCGCTGGCGTGCAGTGCGGGCTGCTCGGCACCGTCAAGTCGGTGATCGGCGGCGTCGAGCAGCGACGTCGTGCGCACCACGCCCGAGGCGATCGACCTGCAGGCGCGACCTTCGGGCGATGCTCGACGGCGGCGACCGGGCCTGCGCGATGGAGGTCTCCTCGCACGCGCTCGCGCTCGGCCGCGCCGACGGCGTCGCGCTTCGCCGCGGCGATCTTCACGAACCTGACGCAGGACCATCTCGACTTCCACGCCGACATGGAGGACTACTTCCAGGCCAAGCGCCTGCTCTTCGTGCCCGCCGGCGGCGCGCCGCCGGCGCTCAGCGTCGTCAATGTCGGCGATCCCTACGGCGAGCGGCTCGCCGGCGAGCTGACGGCGCGGTCACGTTCGCGATCGACGGCGACGCCGACTACGCGCGCCACGGCCGTCGACTGCGAGCCTGGCCGGCTGCGCGCTTCACGCTCGCACGCGCGCGGCGAGCGAGCGCCGGGTCGCGGCTGCCGCTGCCCGGGCGCTTCAACGTCGCCAACGCGCTCGGCGCGCTCGCGCGGCGCGCACGCGCTCGGGCGTCGACGCTCGAGCGGCTGCTCGGCGCGCTCGAGCGGGGGGTACGGGTGCCCGGCCGCTTCGAGCCGGTCGACGCGGGCCAGCCGTTCGCCGTGCTCGTCGACTACGCGCACACGCCCGACTCGCTCGAGAACGTGCTCGCGGCGGCGCGCGAGCTCGATCGCCGGCGGCCGGCGACGGCGGCCGCGTGATCTGCGTGTTCGGCGCCGGCGGCGACCGCGACCGCGGCAAGCGCCCGCTGATGGGCGAGATCGCCGCGCGGCTGGCCGACGTCGTGATCGTGACCTCCGACAACCCGCGCTCGGAGGATCCCGAGGCGATCATCGCCGAGATCTCGCCGGCATGCCGACGCCACCGGACGCGACGACCACTCACCGACCGCCGCCGAGGCGATCGCTGCGCGCGCCGTCGGCGCTCGGCCGCGCCCGGCGACGTCGTGATCATCGCCGGCAAGGGCCACGAGCAGGGCCAGGAGTTCGCCGGCGGGCGCAAGCTTCCGTTCGACGACGTCGACCGTCGCGCGCGAGGCGCTCGCCGCTGCAGGCCGCGAGGCGGCGGCTCGGATGAGGACTGGACGCCGAGCGCGTGGCTCGCGCGCGGCGGCCGGCGGCTGAGCTGCGCCCGCGGACGGCCCCGGGTGCCCGACGCGGGCGTCGGATCGATTCGCGCGAGCGTCGGCGCGGGCGATCTGTTCGTCGGGCCTGGCAGGCGAGCCAGCTCGACGGCGGCGCCTACGCCGCCGCACGCGCTGCCGGCCGGCGCCTGGGGCGTGCTCGTCGCTCCCGACGCACGCCGCAGCCGCGCGCTCGCAGCCGGTCACGGCGGCGCGGTGCTCGCGCACCGCGCGATCCGCTCGCCGGCGCTGCAGGCGCTCGCGCGCGCGCTGGCGCGCGCAGCTGGGCGGCGGGACGCGGGTGGTCGCGATCACCGGGTCGACCGGGAAGACCTCGACGAAGGACATCCTCGCCGCGCTGCTTGCACGCGCTGGCCCGCGATCGTCGCGACGCCCGAGCAACCACAACACCGAGATCGGCCTGCCGCTCGTGATCCTCGCGCGCCGGCGAGGAGGCCGAGGTGCTGGTGCTGGAGATGGCGATGCGCGGCGCCGGCCAGATCGCCGAGCTGACCGCGATCGCCGAGCCCGACGTGGGGGTGATCGTCAACGTCGGCGCCGCCCACCTCGAGCTGCTCGGCTCGCTCGAGGCGATCGCCGCCGCGAAGGCCGAGCTGATCGCCGGGCTGCGCGCCGGCGCAGCACCGCGGTGGTGCCGTTCGGCTGAGCCGCTGCTCGCGCGCGCACCTGCGGGCCGACCTGCGACGCGTGACGTTCGGCGACGAGGGCGGCGACGTGACGCTGGCCGGGCGCGGGCCGCGACGGCGCGGATCGTGGTCCGCGACGGCGAGCAGGACCTGCGCTGCAGCCCGTCCTTCGCGCAGGCGCCACCAGCTGCGCAACCTGCTCGGCGGCGGTGGCGGCGGCGCGGGCGCGCTGGACGTACACTGCCCGACGGCGAGCTGGCGGTCGACGTTCTCCGCGATGCGCGGCGCAGCGCTACGCGCTGGCCGGCGGAGGCGCTGCTGATCGACGACTGCTACAACGCCAACCCGATGTCGATGCGCGCGGCGCTCGAGGACCTGGCGGCGCAGCGCTCCGGGGCCGGCGCGTGGCGGTGCTCGGCGAGATGCTCGAGCTGGGCGAGCACGCGCCGGCGCTGCACCGCGAGCGTCGGCCGCGCAGGCGCGACGAGGCCGGCGTCGACGCTGCTGGTCGCGGTCGGGAGCGCTGGCGCGGCGAGATCGCCGCAGCGCTTCGGCGGCGAGGCTACGTACGGCGCCGGACGCCGCGGCCGCCGCGGCTGCTCGCGCGCGGCTGCTGGCGCCGGGCGACACGGTGCTGGTGAAGGGCTCGCGCGGCGTCGGGCTCGAGGCGGTCGTCGCGGCGCGCGGCGCCGAGGCCGCGAGACGCGCGGAGCGCTGCCAGCGCATGACCGGGACGGATCCTCTTCGGCGGACTGGCGGCGCTGCTGATCTGCATCTTCCTCAGCCCCAAGTTCATCGAGTTCCTGCGCAGCGCGAGTTCGGCCAGCAGATCCGCGAGGAGGGCCCGCAGGGGCACCACGCAAGGCGGGCACGCCGACGATGGGCGGCCTGATCATCTTCCTCGCCGTCGCCGTCCGTTCCTGATCCTGACCAACTGCGAATGGCGCTCGCTGGGCGTGTTCGGGGCGGCGGTCGCGTGCGCCGCGCTCGGCTTCGCCGACGACTACACGAAGCTCGTCCAAGCGACGCTCGCTCGGCCTGCGCGCCCGCACGAAGCTGCTCGTGACGATCGCGATCTCGCTCGGCCTGTGGTGCGTCGCCCAGCACGAGGCCGGACTGCCGCCGACGCTGATGCCTGCGGTCGTCGACTACCACGTCGACCTGGGCCCGCTCTACCCGCTGCTGATCTACCTCGTCGTGGCCGGCACGACCAGCGCCGTCAACCTCACCGACGGGCTCGACGGTCTGGCCGCCGGGTGCGCGGCGATCGTGCTGCTCGCCTACATCGGCGATCAACTTCCTCGCCGGCCGACTACGACCTCGCGATGCTCGCCGGCTGCCTGGTCGGCGCGTGCATCGGCTTCCTGTGGTTCAACGCCTTCCCGGCGACGATCTTCATGGGCGATACCGGCTCGCTCGGGCTCGGCGGCGCGATCGCGGGGCTGGCGGTGATGACCAAGACCGAGGTCCTGCTGATCCTGATCGGCGGGATCTTCGTGATCGAGGCGCTGTCGGTCCTGATCCAGGTGATCGTCGTTCCAGACGACCCGCAGGCGCGTGTTCCTGATGGCGCCGATCCACCACCACTTCGAGCTCAAGGCGTGGTCGGAGACGAAGATCATCCTGCGCTTCTGGATCGTCGCGTCGATCTGCGCGGCGATCGGGTTCACGATCTACCGCCAGAGCCGCGGCATGTAGCGGGCTAGCGGGGAGGCATCGGCGCGGACGCGTCGAAGGACGCTCGATGCGAAGCGGCCGCCGCAGCCGGACGTCCGCGTGGCCGCGCGCCGTCGGCGCCGCGCGCCAGGCGGGCGAGCGAGCGCCCTCGAGCAGCGCATGCTGCTGACGGCGACGCTGTGCCTGCTGGCGTTCGGCGCGGTGATGGTCTACAGCGCCTCCTCGCCGACGAGCCTGCTGCAAGGCGGCGGCTACGGCAGCAGCTACCTGCTGAAGTTCGTCCTCTTCGGCGGCGATCGGGCTCGGCTGCTGATGCACGTGCTCGCGCGCGGCGGGGTGGCCAAAGTCCACGCGATCACCGCGCCGCTGCTGGCGACCTCGTTCGTGCTCGTGGCGGCCGTGCACATCCCGCACGTCGGGCGTCAGCGTCAACGGCGCCCGGCGCTGGATCGGGCCCGGCCAGCTGCAGTTCCAGCCCTCCGAGCTGCTGAAGCTCGCGCTCGTGCTCTATGCCGCGACGCTGCTCGCCCGGCGCCCGCGGCTGCGTGCACGACCTGCGCGAGCTGTGCGGCCGCTGCTCGACGGTCGTCGCGGGTGCGTGCCTGCTGGTGTTCATCGCAGCCGGACTCGGCACCGCGATGGTGATCGCTTCACGATCGCGACGATGCTTCGCCTGCGGGAATGCCGCTCGCGAAGCTGTCGCTCGGATCGGCGGCTGCGGTGCTCGGCGCTGGTGCTGCTGTATGTCGCTCGTGCGCCCGCTACGCGCGCGCGCGTCTGACGTCGTTCCTGGAACCCGTGGGCGCACACGCCCCTCGAGCGGCTTTCAGGCCGTCCAGGGGCAGATCGCGATCGGATCCGGCGGGCTGCTCGGCGTCGGGCCGGGTGCAGTCGGTGCAGAAGATCTTCTACCTGCCGGAGGCGCAGACGGACTTCATCCTGGCGGTCATCGGCGAGGAGCTCGGCGTCGTCGGCGTGCTCGCCCTGATGCTCCTCTACGGCCTGATCGCGTTGGCCGGGCTGCGCGCGCGCGCAAGAGCGCCCGCAGCCTCTACAGCGCCGCTGATCGCGGTCGGGGTGACCGTCGCTGATCGTCTCGCAGGCGCTGCTCAACATGTTCGCGGTGCTCGGCCTCGCGCCGCTGACCGGCGTGCCGCTGCCGTTCGTCTCCTACGGCTCGAGCAGCCTGATCGTGATGCTCGCCGCGATGGGCCTGCTGCTCAACGTGGCCGCGCGGCGGCGACGGGCCACGTGCGCGCGCGTGCCGCGACAGGCCCGCGCGGCGCGCCGAGGCGCTACGCCGCGCGAACGGGCAGGATTGAGCGGTGAACGCGAGGCGACGAGGATCGTGATCGCCGCCGGCGGGACGGCGGGTCACGTCGTGCCGGCGCTCGCGGTGGCGCGTGAGCTGCGGGCTGCGGGGCGCCGAGGTCGAGTTCATCGGCGCCGAGCGCGCCGAGGCCGCAGCTCGTGCCCGCGGCGGGCTTCGAGCTGCACTCGATCGCCGTCGAAGGGTCTGAGCCGCAGCGACGCGCCGCGAGGCGCTGCGCGGTGCGGCCCTCGCGGCCGACGCGGCGCGCCGAGTCCGCGCGCGCATCGCTGCTCGCGCTCGCTGCGGCCCGACGCGGTGCTCGGCGGCGGCGGCTACGTCGTCGGCGTCCGGCGGGCCTGGCGGCGCTGTCGCTGCGCGTGCCGCTGGTGCTCGACCGAGGCCGACAGCCACCTCGGCCTAGCAACCGCCTGCTCGCGCCGTTCGCGCGCCGCGTCTGCCTCGCCTTCCCGCTCGCAAGCCGCGGCGGCCGGCGCTACGTCGTGACCGGACGCCCCGTCGACCCGCCGTTCACCGACCGCGTGGCCGCGCGGGAAGCGCTTCGCGGCTGCCGGCGCAGGCCAGATGCGTGCTCGTCTTCGGCGGCTCGCTGGGCGCGCGCTCGAGTCAACCTCGCGGCGCTCGAGGCCTTCCGCGAGTCGCCGTTCCACGTGCTGCACATCTGCGGCAGCCGCGACTACGCCGAGCTCGCGAGCGCGAGCCGCTCGCGACGGCTACGACCTGCTCGAGTACCTCGACGCGCGAGCACTTCGCGCGAGGCGCTCGCCGCCGCCGACCTCGCGGTCGCGCGCTGCCGGCGGCTCGGTCTTCGAGCTCGCCGCCCACGGCGCTGCCCGCGGTGCTCGTGCCCTACCCCGCCGCGACGGGCGACCACCAGAGCGCGAACGCGCCGCTGGCTGGCAGCAGCGGGCGCGGCGGTCGTCGATCGACGACAGCGAGCTCGACGCCGCACGGCTCGCGCCGCGGTCGACGGCGTGCTCGCCGGCGGCCGCGCCTGGCGGCGATGGCCGACGCGGCGCGCTCGCTGGCGCGACCCGACGCCGCGGCGCGCGTGGCCGGCGAGCTCCTGGGAGCGGCGCGGCAATGAGCGGCGCCGTGGGACGGCCGCCGGCTGCCACTTCGTCGGCGTCGGCGGCGCCGGCATGAGCGCCTATGCGCGCGCGGCGCGCGCGCTGGGCGCCGTCGTGAGCGGCTCCGACGCGGCCGACGAGCGCGTACCTGCAGGCGCTGCGCGCGGCGGACGTGCTCGACGGCACGCGTCGGACATGACGCGGCGAACATCCCCGCGGGCGAAGGCGTCGAGGTCGTCCATTCGAGCGCCGTCGGCGCCGACAACGTCGGAGCGCAGCGCCGCCGCGCGAGCGCGGCCTGCGCGAGCTCACGCGCGCCGAACTGCTCGGCGAGCTCACGGCGCTGCGGCGGACGATCGCCGTCGGCGGCACCCACGGCAAGACGACGACCAGCTCGATGCTCGTCGCGGCGCTGCGCGGAGCCGGGCTTGACCCCGGCTGGCTGATCGGCGCCCCGGCCGGCGACGGCCTGCGCGAACGCGCACTGGAGCGAGGGCGAGTGGCTGCGTTGTGGAGGCCGACGAGTCCGACCGCTCGCTGCTCGCGGTCGAGGCGCAGATCGCAGTCCTGCTCAACGTCGAGCTCGACCACGGCGACGTCTTTGCTTCCCTCGGCGAGCTGCGTGAGCTCTTCACGGTGTTCGCGCAGGCCGCGCCGCAGGCGGTGCTCGCTGCCCACGCCGGACTCGAGCCGATACGCGCCGACGCCGCGCTCGCCGATCCCGGCACCGTCGAGCTGCGTGGAGGGCGGCTCGCGCTTCGAGTGGCGCGGCCATCCGCGTCGCGCTGCGCGTTCCCGGAGCCCACAACGCGCTCAACGCGGTAGCGGCGCTCGAAGCGGCGCGCCTCGCGGGCGCCGACGCCGGGCGGGCCGCCGCGGCACTCGCCGCGTTCAGCGGCGCCGGACGGCGCTTCGAGCAGACCGGCGAGCGCGGCGGCGCCGCGCATCTACAGCGACTACGCCCACCACCCGAGCGAGGTCGCGGCGACGCTCGCGGGAGCGAGCACGGTCCCGCACACGCGGCTGCTCGCCGTTTTCCAGCCCCACATGTTCTCGCGCACGCGTCTCTTCGCCGATCGCTTCGGCGCCGCGCTCGCCGCCGCCGACGTCGCTCTGGTGCTCGACGTCTACCCGGCGCGCGAGAGCGCCGCTGCGTATCCGGGCGTGAGCGGGCTTCTCGTCGCGCGCGCCGCAGCTGACGCCGGCGGCGGGCGGGCCGTCTACTGGACGCCGACCCTCGCCGATGCCGCTCGCACCCTCGCGGCCCTGCTCTCACCTGGCGACGTGTGCGTCGTGATGGGCGCCGGCGACGTCGACGAGCTGGCGCGCAACCTGGTGGCCGGATGAGCGAGATGCCGGACGGCGTGCGCGCCAACGTCCCGCTCGCTCGGCTCGCGACGGTGCGGACGGGCGGTAGCGCCGAGCTTTTCGCGCGCGCCGGCTCCGAGGCGAAGCTGCTCGAGATCGTGAGCTGGGCGCGTGAGAGCGCGACGCCACTTAGCGTCGTCGGGTCCGGTTCGAACCTGCTGATCGCCGACGACGGGGTGAGCGGTCTCGTCGTGAAGCTCGACGGTGACCTTGCGGCGGTCGAGATCGAGGGCACCGCCCTCACGGCGGGCGGAGGCGCACGCCTTCCATCCGTTGCGGCGCGGGCCGCGCGCGCCGGGCTCGCCGGCATCGAGTTCGGCGTCAACATCCCGGGCACCGTCGGCGGCGCCGTGCGGATGAATGCCAACGCGTACGGCGGAGAGCTCGACGCCGTCCTGGAGTGGGCCGAGGTCGCGTCGCCGGGCGGCCTGGCACGCCGCGTCCCGGCAGAGCTCGGGTTCGCGTACCGCCAGCTCGAACCTCGGGCCCGACGAGGTCGTCGCGCGGGCCCGCTTCGCGCTGAGCGCCGACGAGCCGGCTTCGGTCACGGCCCGCCTCGCGGCGCTTCGCGAGCAGCGCCACGAGGCTCAGCCGCAGGGCATCCGCACCTTCGGCTCGACGTTCAAGAACCCCGACGACGACCGCGCCGAAGGGCGCTCTGCGGGCCTGTTGCTCGCCGCCGCCGGCTGCAACGGACTCACGGTCGGCGGCGCGCGCTTCTCGCCGAAGCACGCGAACTTCATCGAGAACACCGGCAACGCGACGACCGCCGAGATCGTCGCGTTGATGGCCGAGGGACGACGGCGCGTGCTCGAGCAGTTCGGCATCGAACTCGAGCCGGAGGTCCAGACGCTCGGTGACGTGGACTTCCCGTGGCGCGGGTAGGTGTCCGGCAAGCGCGATCGAATAGATAGCCAATGCCACGCATGGGCGCCGCTGAAGCCACGATCGGCTCTCGCTCGCCGCGCGCCGGCGCGGCGCGCTCGCGGCGCTGGCCGCTGCGGCGGCTCGCGCTGTTCAGCGTCGTCGCACTGTGCGCCGTCGCGGCGCTCTACGAGGGAGCCGTCCACACGCCGATCTCGGCCGTCCAGCAGGTCCGCGTCGAAGGCGTCCGCGGCGTCGACGCGCGCGCGATCGACGCCGCCCTGAGACGCAGCGCCCTCGGCATGAGCACGCTCGCGGTCGACGAAGGCGCGCTGCGCTCCGCCGTCGAACGATTCCCCGTCGTGCGTGCCGTCAGCACGCAGGCCTCTTTTCCGCACTCGCTACGGATCATCGTCACCGAGCAGCTGCCGGCCGCCGTCGTGCAGGTCGGCTCGCTCACCAGTGCCGTCGCTGGGGATGGAAGGATCCTCGGCGCCGGCTTCGTGAGCTCGCGCCTGCCGCGCGTCAGCGGCGACTTCCGTATCGCCGGCCAGGTCCTGCGCGGCGCCCACGCCGCCGCGCTGCTCGCGATCGCGGCCGCGGCGCCCGCGCCGCTCGCGGCAGCCGTCGAAAACATCGACTACGGCGCCGAGGGCGTCACGGCGTCACTGCGCGGCGGGCTGCGCGTCTACTTCGGCGACGGCTCGCTCGCGCGCGCCAAGTGGATATCGCTCGTGCGTGTCCTGACAGCGCCGAGCTCGCACGGAGCCAGCTCCATCGACGTGCGCGTCCCCGGGCGCCCGGCCGCGGCGTTCAAGGCCAGCTCGAGCGAAGGGCAGACAACGGCGCCGCTGACCGGCGAAGCGCTGATCTCCGCCCTGACCACGGCGCTCTCCGAAGGCGGCGACCTCTCGGCCAGCGCCGCCGCGACAACGCCCTCGAGCGCCGCGAGCGAACCACAGCCGCCGGCCAGCGAACCACAGCAGCAGACGGCCGCGCCGACCGAAACGCCGGTCGAACCGACGGGCTAGACAACCCTAGAGTTCGGGTGGAGACTTCGGGATGAAGGAGTCGAAAGACTCGAGTCGAACTTGAGAGTATGGTTCTGCAACGCGTCTTGCCGGCGCCGGGAAAGCGTTGACAGAGCCGATAATCCCGCATAGCGTCGCGATCTTGCGCCGTGTAGAGTACGCGGCGAGCGGGCTCTAAAGCTCATCTGGCACTCGAGACTTCGGACGGGGAGAATGGAGCGCAGCGGCAGTTATCTCGCGGTGATCAAGGTCGTCGGCATCGGCGGCGGGGGCACGAACGCCGTCACGCGGATGATCGATGCAGGGCTCCGCGGCGTGGAGTTCATCGCCGCAAACACCGACGCCCAGGCTCTCGCGATGAGCGAAGCGGACGTCAAGCTGAACATCGGGCACGAGTCGACGAAGGGCCTCGGCGCGGGCGCCGACCCGGACGTCGGACTCGCCTCGGCCGCGGAGTCGCGCGACGACATCAAGGAGGCGCTGAAGGGCGCCGACATGGTCTTCGTGACGGCCGGCGAGGGCGGCGGTACCGGTACCGGCGCGGCCCCCGTGATCGCCGAGATCGCCAAGAACGAGATCGGCGCCCTGACGGTCGGCGTCGTGACGCGCCCCTTCGACTTCGAGGGCACCCAGCGCGGACGACAGGCGACGGAGGGCATCGAGCGCCTTCGCGAGGTCGTCGACACGCTGATCGTCATCCCAAACGAGAAGCTGCTGGCCGTCGTCGAGCGCCGCACGTCGATGCTCGACGCGTTCCGCGAAGCCGACAACGTCCTGCGCCAGGGCGTCCAGGGCATCACCGACCTGATCACGATCCCGGGCCTGATCAACCTCGACTTCGCAGACGTGCGCACGATCATGTCGGACGCCGGCTCGGCGCTGATGGGGATCGGGACCGCCTCCGGCGAGAGCCGCGCGACGGAGGCGGCGCGCGCCGCGATCTCGTCGCCGCTGCTCGAAGAGGCAGTCGACGGCGCGACGGGGATCCTGCTGAACATCACCGGCGGCAAAGACCTCGGGCTCTTCGAGGTCAACGAGGCTGCCGAGATCATCCAGAACGAAGCCGACCCGAACGCCAACATCATCTTCGGTGCGGTGATCGACGAAGCGATGGGCGACGACGTCCGCGTCACGGTCATCGGCACCGGTTTCGATCATCGCGTCAGGCGCGGGCTGCGCCCGCCGACCACGCGCAGCGAGCGCCCCGACCGCAGTCCCAGCCTCGAGCGCCAGCGCTCGTCGCTTGAGATCGCGGACGACGACATCGACATCCCGCCCTTCCTGCGCGACTAGCGCAGCGGGCCAGGCGCCCTCGGCTAGTCTGGCCGCGTGCCCGACGAGCTTCGACGCACACCGCTTTACGACCGCCACGTCGCGGCCGGAGCGCGGATGGCGGACTTCGCGGGCTGGGAGATGCCGATCCAGTACGCGGGCGTCGGCGCCGAGCACGAAGCGGTGCGCAGCGGCGCAGGGATGTTCGACGTCTCGCACATGGGTGAGGTGATCACCACGGGAGACGGCGCCGAGGCGGCGCTCCAGCAGCTGCTGACGAACGACGTCTCCCAGATCGCTCTCGGCGGTGCCCAGTACTCGCTGCTGTGCGCCGAGGACGGCGGCGTCATCGACGACCTCATCACGTACCGGCTCGCCGGCGGCGAGTACCTGACAGTGACCAACGCTGCCAACCACGACGGCGACCTCGCGTGGATCAAGGAGCACGCCGACGGCGGCGGCGTGCGCGTCGAGGACGCCGCGACGCAGTGGGCGATGATCGCCGTGCAGGGGCCGCGGGCGCGATCGATCGTCGGGGCGCTCGCCGACGGCGACCTTCCCGCCCGCCACCGTTGCGAGCCGCTCGCCATCGCCGGGGTGGCGACACTGGCCTGTGGCACCGGCTACACGGGAGAGGATGGGCTCGAGGTCCTCTGCCCGCCCGAGGACGCCGGCCGTCTCTGGGACGCGCTGGCGCAGGCCGGTGTCGCGCCCGGCCGGGCTCGCCGCGCGCGACACGCTGCGCCTGGAGGCCTGCCTTCACCTCTACGGCAACGAGCTTTCGCGCGAACGCCATCCGATCGAAGCGGGACTCGGCTGGTGCTGCAAGGAGCCGACGGGATTCATCGGCGCCCACGCGGTCGCGCGCGAACGCGAGGCCGGCGCGCGCGAACGTCTCGTCGCCTTCACGATCGAAGGTGCCGGCATCGCGCGCCAGGGCAACCCTGTCGTGGACGGCGGCGTCGTCACAAGCGGCACGATGTCGCCGACGCTCGGCGTGGCCATTGGGATGGCGTACGTGCCCGCGGCGCGCGCCGTGGTCGGCGAACAGATCGAGATCGACGTTCGTGGCAAGATGCGCACCGCCGTAATCAAGGACCGACCGCTCTACAGAAAGGCAGCGTGAGCATGGCGCCCGCCAGCTACCCCGACGACCTGCTTTATCACCCCGAACACGACTGGGCGCGCATCGACGGCGACACCGCGACGCTCGGCGTGACGTGGTACGCACAGGACTCGCTCGGCGAGGTCGTCTTCTTCGAGCCGCCCGCCGTCGGCAGCGTGCTTCGCAGCGGCGACGCTTACGCCGAGATCGAGTCGGTTAAGGCCGTCTCCGACGTCGTCGCGCCGCTCTCGGGCGAGGTCGTCGAGGTCAACAGCGAGCTCGTGGAGGAGCCGGCGCTGATCAACGAGGACCCCTACGGCGTCGGATGGCTCGTGCGCATCCGCGTGGCCGACGAGGCCGAGGCCGAGCGGCTTCTCGACGCCGCGACCTACCGCGCGTCGCTCCCTGGCTAGGCTGATAGCGGTTTGACCCGCTACACGTCGGCTACCGAGGACGATCGTCGCGCGATGCTCGCCGCGATCGGCGTGGAGAGCCTGCAGGAGATCTTCGAGCGCCAGATACCGGCGGCCGTTCGCCTCGGCCGCGACCTCGAGCTGCCGCCGGGGATGCCGGAGCAGGAGGTCTTTGAGCACCTCCGCGCGCTCGCCGCGCAGAACGTCGACGCCGACAGCCAGACGAGCTTCCTCGGCGCTGGCATGTACGACCACTACGTCCCGGCGCTGATCGACATGCTCACCGAGCGTTCGGAGTTTCTGACGCCGTATACGCCCTACCAGCCCGAGATCTCGCAGGGAACGCTGCAGGTGATGTTCGAGTACCAGACCGCCGTCAGCGAGCTCACAGGCCTTCCCGTCGAGCAACGCCGCCGTGTACGACGGCGCTTCCGCCGTCGGCGCCGCCGCGTACATGGCGCGCCTTGACAACGGGCGCGAGCGGGTCCTTGTCAGCGCCGGCGTGCACCCGCACGCGATCGAGACGCTGCGGACCCTTGCGCCCGGGTACGGCGTCGAGATCGTCGAGGTGCCGCTCGACGGCGGCGTCACCGACGCCGACGCGTGGCGCGAGGCGATCGACGAGCGCACGTGCGCCGCCGTCTTTGCGCAGCCGAACTTCTATGGCGCGGTCGAGGACGCCGCGGCGCTCGCGGCAGTGGTCCGCGAAAAGGGAGGAGAGGAGGCCGTTTCGGTCGCCAGCGTCGATCCGATCACGCTCGGCGTGCTGCGCTCCCCGGGCGAATGCGGCGTCGACGTCGCAATCGGCGAGGGGCAGCCGCTCGGCAACCGACTGGACTACGGCGGCCCGTCGTTCGGCCTCTTTGCGGCCCGCGAGAGGCTGCTGCGGCGCATGCCGGGCCGCATCGCGGGTGAAACCGTGGACGTCGACGGCCGCCGCGGCTTCGTGCTCACGCTTCAGACCCGCGAGCAGCACATCCGGCGCGAGAAAGCGACGTCCAACATCTGCACCGCGCAGGCGCTCAACGCGCTCGCCGGCGTCGCCTACCTCGGCTGGCTCGGTCGCCAGGGGATCGTGGAGCTGGGCGAGCTGCTGACACGGCGCACCCACTACGCGCGCCAGTCGCTCCAGGCGCTCGACGGCGTCGAGCTCGCGCACGAGCGGCCCGTGGTGCGCGAGTTCGCGGTCCGCCTGGACGCGGATGTCGCCACCGTGCGGCGAAGCTGCCTGGAGCGCGGCATCAACCCCGGCGCCGACCTGTACGCGTTGACCGAGCGCGAGGAGGACCGTGGCGGGCTGCTCGTCGCGATCACGGAGCGCCGCTCGCGCGCCGACATCGACTCCCTCGCGGAGGTCCTTGGCGCTGCCATCGCCGCCGAGCACGAGGCGGTGGCGGCGTGAGCACGCAGCTCCTGCGACGGACCGCCGCGAGCAGCGCGTCGCGGCGCGGACGATCTTCGAGAAGAGCGCTCCGGGGCGCCGAGCGTTCGCGTGCCCGGCGACCGAAGTCGACGAGCTGGACATCGGCGACCTGCTCCCCGCGTACTCGCGGCGCGCCGAGCCGCCGCGGCTGCCCGAGGTCTCCGAGCCCGAGCTCGTACGCCACTACGTCTCGCTCTCCAAGCGCAACTACGACCTTGACTCTGGCTTCTACCCGCTCGGCTCGTGCACGATGAAGCACAACCCGCGCCTGCACGAGCGCGCCGCGGCGCTGCCCGGACACAGCCGCCTCCACCCGCTGCAGGACCCGGAGCTCGCGCAGGGAGCGCTGGCGCTGATGTACGGGCTGCAGGGCGCGCTCGCCGAGCTCGCCGGGCTGGCCAACGTCTCGCTCCAGCCCGCCGCCGGCTCGCACGGCGAGCTCGCGGGCGTGCTCGTCACGCGCGCCTACCACGAGGCGCGCGGCGAGCAGCGCCACAAGGTGCTGACGCCCGACACGGCGCACGGCACGAACCCGGCGACCGTGACGATGGCCGGCATGGAGCTCGTCAAGATCGCGACCGGGCCGGGCGGCGGCGTCGATATCGACGACCTGCGCGCCAAGGCCGACGGCGACGTCGCCTGCCTGATGCTGACGAACCCCAACACGCTCGGCATCTTCGACCCCAACATCGAGGAGATCGCGAGCATCATCCACGGCGTCGGCGCGACGCTCTACTACGACGGCGCGAACCTGAACGCCGTGATGGGCCTTTCGCGGCCCGGCGACATGGGCTTCGACATCGTCCACTTCAACCTGCACAAGTCGTTCACGCAGCCGCACGGCGGCGGCGGCCCGGGTGCCGGGCCGATCGCCGTGTCGGACCGCGTCGCACCGTTCCTGCCGCGTCCGCTCGTCGTGCGCCGCGACGACGGCACGTACGCGCTGGACGAAGACCGGCCGCAGTCGATCGGCCGCCTACGCAGCTTCCAGGGCAACTACGGCTGCTGCGTCCGCGCCTACGCCTACATCTGCTCGCTCGGCGCCGACGGCCTGCTCGACGCCTCCGAAACGGCCGTCCTGAACGCCAACTACCTCCTCGCACGGCTGCGCGAAAAGGGGGTCTCGCAGTACCTGCCGCTCGCCTACGGCGAGCTCTGCATGCATGAGTTCGTCCTCTCCGGCGAGCCGATGAAGCGCGAGCTTCAGATCAAGACGCTCGACCTCGCAAAGCGTCTCCTGGACCACGGTTTCCACCCCCCGACGGTCTACTTCCCGCTGCTCGTCGACGAGGCGCTGATGGTCGAGCCGACCGAGACCGAGACTCGTGAGACGCTCGACGCCTTCGCCGACGCCGTCGCGGCGATCCTCGCCGAGGCCGCCGAGGACCCCGAGATCGCACGCCACGCGCCGTACAGCACGCCGGTCCGGCGCCTCGACGAGGCCGCGGCCGCCAAGCGCCCCGTGATCCGCCAGGCGCTCTAGCTGCGCATCACGGCAGGTTGTGGATGCGGCTCGCGACGTCGTAGCCGAAGAGGTAGAGCGTGATGTGGCCGTCGATCCGGTAGCTCGCGAGCGGTTTGCCGAAGCTGGCCGGAAGGGCCGCGAACGTAGGCTGGCGGTTGTCGACGACCACGAATGTCCGTCCCGCTCGGGGCCTGTACCAGCCGCTCAGCGAGTTCACCGCGAACGCGCACACGCCTGTGCCGCAGGCCTCCACGGGGAATGCGTGGATCGATTCGCCGGACAGCCACATCAGCGGCGAGGCATCCCAGTACGGCGCGTAGCCGCGAGTCACGCCGGCACGGCGCGTGATCGCGGCGATCTTCGCCGCCGCAGCCACATAGCTCGGCGGGGGTCCGAACACCGTGGCGCGCGTGAACGAGTACTCGACGAGCGTCACGGCCCCGGCAAGAATCGAGACCACCGCTGCCACCACTAGGGGCGCCGCCACGCGCCGCCAGCGCAGTGACGCATAAGCCGCGAGGCAGTAGACGGCCCAGAGCAGCCCGATCAGGTAGCGCGCCGAGCTGAGGTCCTGCTGTGCCGAGCTCACCAGGTAGCCGACGACGAGCGCGACCGTGGCCGAAGCCCAGAACACCACGTAGCTGCGGCGCGTCCGCGTTTCCGCGACCGTCGGTCGCGCGATCGCGACGGGCGTGGCAAAGACGACCGCCACAGCCACGACCGTGAGCAAAACGGCCGCCGCCACGAGAACGGCGCTCCACAGCGCCGCCGGGGCGCCGAAGTAGCCGCCGTTGCCGGCGAACACGAACGAGCGCCCCAGAAGTTCGGCATTGCCCAGGAGATGATGCGGTGAGAGCAGCACCGAGATCCCCGGCGGCGAGATCACTTTCGCGTCATGGCCGGCGATCTCCGTCGCCCACGCGCTCAGCGCGGTAGCGAGCGCGAAGCCCACCCCGAGCACCATGCGCCGCCGGGCACGGTCGCGTTCGCCGTCGCTGCGAAGCTCGAAGGCGAGCACCGCAAGCAGGGGCACGAGCGTGACGAGATAGACGAGGTCGTCGGACGCGGCGCTGGCGCCGGTGAAAAGCGCCAGCGCGAGGCCCGCAAGGAGCCACGGCGAGCCCAGCGCGGCGCGTTCACGCGTCCAGACCAGGGCCCACAGCGTCGCCGCCATACACAGCCAGGCAGGAGTGTGTGTTCCGAGGCCAAGTGCCAGTTCCAGTGGATAGGGGCTCATGCACAGCATCACGCACGCCAGCGCGAACGCGCGCGAGCGCCCGAGCACACGGCGCGAGGCGTCGGTGATCAGGGCAATCGCGGCCAACGTCTCGATCGGCGCAGCGAGTTCCCAGAGCAGCTCGTGCTGGGGCAGCCAGCGCGTCGCGAGCTGGAAGAAAAGCGTCGAGTAGAGCGGTTTGGAGCCGAGCGTGACGAAGTCGCTGCCGAGCCGGAAGTGCTGGCCCACGACGAGCGGACCGACGAGGTCGGCGTCGGAGTGAACGCCGGCGAGGACCGAACCGAAGCGCGCCGCGGCTGCCGCGAAGTAGAGGGCGGTCGCGACGCCGACGACGATCAGCGACCAGCGGGCGGCGCGACGGCGGTCGACGCGGGCGGATCGGCGCGGGCGGTCCTGCGCTCGCGACGTTGCGGCGGCCGTCACAGCGTCTCGGCCAGCGTGTGGGCGGCTCCCGCTCGGGTCATCGACGGTTGCCGATAGTTTGCCAGAGTGCGCATTTTCTCTGGAATCCAGCCCACCGGGCGCAAGCACCTCGGCAACTACATCGGCGCGATCCGCCAGTACGTCGCCGGTCAGGACCGCGGCGAAGGCATCTTCTGCATCGTCGACCTCCACGCGATCACCGTCAACTACGACCCGTCGGAGCTGCGCGAGCGGGTCTACGACACGACCGCAATCCTGATCGCGTCGGGCCTTGACCCCGCGCGCTGCATCCTCTTCCGCCAGAGCGACGTGCACGAGCACACCGAGCTCACCTGGCTGCTCTCGTCGGTCACCGAGCTCGGCCGCCTCCGGCGCATGCACCAGTTCCGCGACAAGTCGCTCGCGCAACGCGAGCTCGTATCCGCCGGGCTCCTCTTCTATCCGGTGCTCCAGGCCGCCGACGTCCTCGCCTACCGCGCCGAGCAGGTGCCGGTCGGCGAGGACCAGCGCGAGCACCTCGAGCTGATGCGCGACGTGGCGCGGCGATTCAACGCGCGTTACGGCGACGGGCGCGACGTGCTCGTGGTCCCCGAGCACCTGATCCCGCCAGTCGGTGCGCGGATCATGGACCTCCAGGACCCGAGCACGAAGATGTCGACGAGCTCCGACAGCGAGCTCGGCACCGTCTACGTGCTAGACGAGCCGTCAGCCATCGCGAAAAAGTTCAAATCGGCCGTTACCGACTCCGGCAGCGAGGTGCGCAGAGGCGAGGACAAGCCCGGCGTCACGAACCTGATCGAGATCCTCGCCGCCGTGCGCGACGCGCAGCCGCAGGACATCGAGGCCGAGTTCCGCGACGCCGGCTACGGCGACCTCAAGGCCGCCGTAGCGGACGCCGTCAGCGCGCATCTGACGCCGGTCCGCGAGCGCTACAACGAGCTGCGCGCCGACGGTGGGGCGATCGAGCGCGTGCTCGCCGAGGGCGCCGAACGGGCCCGCGCGATCGCCGCCGAGACGCTCGTCGACGTGCGCGAGGTGATGGGGGTCGGACCGCCGTCCGCGTAGCCGCAGATCGCCTGAGCCTGCCGGGACGTGTGTTAGCTTGATCGCGCTCCCGCCGGCGCCGAAAGCGATCGGAAACGCATCGATGAGATACCCCGCGCGCGCCCCAGCGGCGGCGCACGATGGGCCCGCGCCGCGGCGCTGACGACACAGACGATGTCCTCCCCAATCGAACGAACATCGCCGTCGGTGCCGTCGGAAGAGGCGCTTGCGCGCGCCGCGAGACGGCGCGCGAGGCCCCCCGACACGCCAGTCGACCCGACCCACCGATTCGTCACGCTGCTCGCGGCGGTCGGACTGTTCGCGGCGACGTTCGCGACGTGGGGTACCTCGATCCTGCTGCCGATCACGGGCCTGATCGCGGTCGCCGCGTTCGCGATGATCCTCGTGATGACCGTTGTCGCGCTCTCTGCGACGCGGTCGCGCACGCTCTACCGCGTCGACTTCATGCTCCTCATCACGGGGCTGGTGCTGCTCTGCGCGTGGGGGGCGTCGATCCACCGCGTGCGGCCCGTCTACGGCACGGACGAGGCCGCGTTCACGCAGGCCGCGGCCAACCTGCTGCTCCACGGACACAGCCCGTACGGCGTCGATCTCGGCTATGCGCTCAGCCAGTTCCGGGTGCCGACGGCGTTCTGGACGCTGCTGATGAACGGGCACGTCGTCACCTCGTTCGGCTATCCGCCGGCGGCGGCGATCATGGTCGCCGTCTACTCCTCCGTCTTCGGGACGACGCAGGCCGTGATGATCGTCGACATCGCCGCGCTGCTCGGCGCGACGCTGATGATGTTCTTCATGCTGCCGCGGCGTTGGCGAGCGCTCGCTGTCCTCGCGACCGTCGGCCTGCCTGTTCTCGAGGGCTTCGCCTCCTCGGGGAACGTCTCCGTCGTGATGGTGATGTTCCTGATCGTCGCGGCCAACAAATGGACCGACATCGGCGCGCCCGAGCGCTCGCGAAGACGCGAACGCGTGAGCGCCATCTGCCTCGGCCTCGCGGCGGCCTGCAGCCCGCTCGCGTGGTTCGTGATCCCATTCCTGTTGACCGGCGTCTACCTGCTGCGCAACGCCGATTTCGGTCCCCGCCGGGCCGCGCAGATCGTCGCGCGCTACGCGGGGATCGCCGGCGCGACGTTTTTCATCATCAACCTGCCGTTCATCATCGCCGGACCGGGTAGCTGGCTCAGCGGCGTCGCGGCGCCGCTCACCCAGGACGCGATCCCGTACGGCCAGGGGTTCGTCAGCCTGATCCTCTTCTTCCACCTCGGCGGCGGCAGCCTGCACCTGCTGACGCTCGCGGCCGCCGCGACGTACCTGGGCATCCTCGTCGTGTTCGCGCTCAACTTCCGCACGCTCGGACGAGCCTGCTTCGTGCTCGCGATCATCCCGCTGTTCTTCGCTTCGCGGTCGCTCAGCGAGTACTTCACAGTGATGATCCCGGCGTGGATCGTCAGCGTCACGACGATCTCGCCCGACAGCTTCAACGCGGTACGCGAGCACCGCTGGAAGAGCGTCCTCACGCGCCGCGCGAGCTACGTGCTGCCGCTCGTCCCGGCCGCGATCCTGCTGATCGCGACGCTCGCGACGCCGTCGCCGCTGAGCCTGAAGGTGCAGGAAATCAAGAGTGCCGCGCGCCGCTCCTCGCTCTGGCAGATCCGGGTGCTCGTCCACAACAGCTCGGGCGAATCGCTCAAGCCGCATTTCGTGACGAACTCCAACGGCCTTGCGAGCAACTACTGGCGGCAGGTCGCCGGGCCGTCGGCGCTCGGACCGAACACGACGGCTGCCTACACGCTCGACGCGCCGAACATCGGCTCGCAGGCGAGCGGAAACCAGCCGGTGCGGCTGATCGCGATGACCCACGCTCCGGACACGTTCAGCTCCAGCGGCGCGGTCACCGCCTACCAGTTCGCGCTCGAGCTCGAGCCGAAGTACGT
The DNA here is from genome assembly GCA_963764325.1 of uncultured Solirubrobacterales bacterium. Lineage (GTDB taxonomy): Bacteria > Actinomycetota > Thermoleophilia > Solirubrobacterales > Solirubrobacteraceae > Palsa-744. Next base: position 512,557 of record CAVXSE010000001.1, read on the forward strand.
CATCCGGGTTCTCGCCCCGGGCGAATCGGTGCGCCTGACCGCCGCGCTCGCGACGGTGACCGGCACGCCGATCCAGAAGGCCGGACTCACGATCGGCCTGGTCCAGACCGCCTACAAGGAAACGTCGAGCAAGCTGCCGACGGCGCAGATCAACGGGGAACCGGCCGGCGTCTCGCCCGTCTACGCGATAACGAACTCGGAAGGCGTCGCGCACTTCACGGTCAAGAACGACAACCCCGCGTTGACCGGTGCGCCGGTCCAGTTCCAGGCCTTCATCCAGCGTCGCGACGGCGCGCAACGCTCGCGCTACAGCTTCTCCGAACACGTCACCGTCTTCTGGCACCAGCCGTAGAGCCGACCGCGCCGCGCACACCGTCGGCGGCCGCGGCTAGCCTGCGGCTATGAACGGCCCGGTGGCACAGTGAGCATCGGCGCGCTGCAGCTCGACCTAGACCAGTTCAGCGGCCCCTTCGACCTGCTGCTGACGCTCGTACTGCGCGAAGAGCTCGACCTGCTCGACTTCGAGCTCGCGGAGCTCGTGCTCGCGTACCTCGACCACCTCGAGGCCCGCGGCGAGCTCGACCTCGAGAGCGCCACCGACTTCATCGTGCTCGTCGCGGCGCTGATGGAGCTCAAGTCTCGCCTACTGCTGACCGGTGAAGAGGAGGGCATGCTCGAGCTCGAGCCGGCCGAAGCGGCCGACGAGCTTCTCGAGCGGATGCTGCAGGCGCAGCGCTTCCGCGGCGCCGCCGAACACCTGCGCACGCTCTTCTCGCGTGAGCAGGGCGTGCGCTTCCGCGCGGTGCCGCCGCCGGCTGCGCTGCGGCGCTCGGTCGTCGTCGGTGTCGACGGATCGCAGCAGCCAGAACAGCTCGGCGCGGCGATCGGGCGCCTGCTCACGACGCCGCCACCCGTCGATGTGAAGCACATCCACGCGCCGCGGGTCTCGCTCCAGGCGCGGCTCGACGCCCTGCGCTCGCTGCTCTCGCGAGGCGCGTTCGACTTCGAGGAGGCCGTCCGCGGTGCCGACCGCATGACCGTCGCCGTGACCCTCTTCGCGCTGCTCGAGCTCTACCGCCGCGGCGAAGCCGACTGGCAGCAGGGCGAGAACTTCGGCGCGATATCGGTCGTGGCCAGGGGCGCGCGCTCGGAGGCCAGCCGGTGAGCGAGCTCGCCCGAACGATTGAGGCGCTGCTCTTCCTGGCGGGCGACCCGCTCTCACTCGACGAGCTCGCGCAGGCCACCGAGAGGCCCGCGGACGAGGTAGCCGCTGCGCTCGCCGAGCTCACGAGCGAATACGCGCCGGGGCGGCGCGGTCTCCAGCTCCGCGAGCTCGGGGGCGGCTACACACTCGCCACCGACCCTGCGACCGAGGACGCCGCGCGGCGCCTGTTGAGCCGGCCGCGCGCCGCTGCGCTGACCGCGGCGCAGGCCGAGACGCTCGCGATCGTCGCCTATCTGCAGCCCGTGTCGCGCCCCGAGATCACCCGCATCCGGGGCGTCAACGCAGACTCGACGGCCGGCACGCTGCTCGAGCGTGGCCTGATCGAGGAGGCCGGCCAGTCGCGCTTCGGCGCCGCGCTCTATCGCACCGGCGCCGAGTTCCTGCGCCTCTTCGGTCTTCGGGAGCTGGCGGAACTCCCCGACATCGAGCAGTGGGACCCGAGCCCCGAGGAGCGCGGCGAACTCCGCGAACGGCTGCTTCGCGCCGGCGAGGCGCGCGCCGGCTCGGTCTAGGCCGCGACCGCCGGCGCGGCGAGCTGGCCGCAGGCCGCCGCGATGTCCCGGCCGCGCGTCATGCGCACCGTCGCCGGGATGCCACGCGAGTCGAGGGCGCCGAGGAACGCGGCGATCGCGTCGCGCGAGGAGCCCTCGTAGGGGCCGCCGGCCGGGTTGTAGGGGATCAGGTTCACCTTGAAGATCGGGGTTCGCTCGTGGTCGCTGCGCAAGAGCCGCGCCAGCTGGATCGCCTGCGCGTAGCTGTCGTTGACGCCGGCGAGCATCACGTACTCGATGAAGACGCGCCGCCGCCGCCGCGCGTAGAAGGCGCGGCAGGCCTCGAGCACCTCGCTCAGCGGATAGCGCTCGTTCACGGGCATCAGCTGTGAGCGCAGCGATTCCTCGGGCGCATGCAGCGAGAAGGCCAGGCGGATCGGCAGCGAGCTCGCGGTGAGCCGTTCGATGCCCGGGATCCAGCCGACCGTTGAGATCGTCGTGTGACGCGCGCCGATTCCCACGTCGGGCAGCCGCTCGCAGGCCGCGAGCACGGCGTCGACGTTCATCAGCGGCTCGCCCATCCCCATGAAGACGCAGTTCGTGAGCGGCACTCCGGCTTCGCGGCGGAAATGCAGCGCCTGGTCGAGGATCTCCGACGCCGAAAGGTTGCGGAAGAAACGCATCGCGCCGGTCGCGCAGAACGTGCACGTCAGCGGACAGCCCGACTGCGAGGAGATGCAGAGCGACGCGCGCCCGTCGCGGTAGCGCATCAGGACGGCCTCGACGGGGCGACCGTCGGTCGTGTACATCAGGACCTTCCGCGTGCCGTCGCGCGAGCTCGCGCGGTCGCCGACACTGAGAGTCGAGAAGGGCACGCTCTGCGCCAGCTCATCGCGCAGCGCGAGCGGTAGATCTGTCATCTGCTCGTAGCCGGCGGCGCCGCGCGCCGCCCAGCCCCACACCTGGCGGGCGCGGTAGGAGGGCTCGCCAAGCGCGGCGAGGGTCGTTTCCAGAAGCTCGAGGTCCATGAGGGCGCCGCCCTATGGTGCCACCGATGCAGATTTCGCCCACTGAGAGCTGAGTGCGCCTCGCTCGTTACCTAGCGCACGGGGGCGTCGCCTCGCGGCGAGCCGCCGAGACGCTCGTCGCCGCCGGCGCCGTCACGGTCAACGGGAAGGTGGTGACGGACCCCGCGCGCGACGTCGACGAAGCCAGCGACGTGCGCGTACGCGGCGAGCGCGTCCGGCCTGAGAGCCACCTAACGCTCGCCCTCAACAAGCCCGTCGGCGTGGTCTCGACGGCCGACGACACGCACGGCAGGCCGACCGTCGTGGGGCTCGTCTCCGCGCCCGTGCGGCTCTACCCGGTGGGGCGACTGGACGCCGACACGAGCGGGCTGATCCTCCTCACGAACGACGGCGAACTCGCGAATCTCCTCACGCATCCCCGCCACGGGGTCAAGAAGACCTACCGGGCGCGGGTCGCCGGCCAGGTCGGTCCGCGCGCGCTCGACGCGCTCCGCGGCGGCGTCGAGCTCGAGGACGGAGCCACGGCGCCCGCCGACGCGCGGCTGCTCTCGCCTGACACGATCGAGCTGACGATCGCGGAAGGGCGCAACCGGCAAGTGCGGCGGATGTGCGACGCCGTCGGCCACCCGGTGATCGAGCTCCGCCGCGTCGCCTTCGGCCCTCTCGAGCTCGGCGACCTCGGCGCCGGCGAGTTCCGCGAGCTCAGCGACGCCGAGCTTCAGTCCCTGCGCGCCGCGGCGCTCTGAAAGAATCGGCCCATGGCGACCCGGCTCTTCGCTCTCCGCGGAGCAACCAGCGTGCAGGCGAACGACGCCGGCGCGATCCGCGACGCCACCGCCGAGCTGATGGCCGAGATCATGGGTCGCAACGACCTCACCCCGGAGACCGTCGTGAGCTGCCTCTTCACAGCGACCGACGACCTCGACGCCGAGTTCCCGGCCGCCGCGGCGCGCGAGGCCGGGTTCAGCTCCGTGCCGCTGATCTGCGCCCGCGAGATCTCCGTGCCAGGCTCGATGCCGCGCGTGGTGCGCGTGCTGATGCACTACCACGCCGCCGAGGACCACAAGCCCGTCCACGTTTATCTGCACCAGGCGAGCGAACTGCGCAGCGACCTCGCCGGCGCGCAGTAGCCATGGGACTCGAGTTTTCGAGCCGCATCGAGCGGATCCCCGCCTACCCGGCCGCCGACGCGTACGGAGACCGCGCGCCACACGTGCGCCTCGCCTCCAACGAGGCGCCGTTCGAGACGCTCGCCGTGGTCCGCGACGCCCTCGACGCTCACGCCGCCGAACTCAACCGCTACCCCGACCCGTCGGCCGCCGAACTGCGCCGCCGGCTCGCTGAGCGCCACGAAGTCCCGCTCGCGCAGTAGCGGTCGGGAACGGGTCGTGCGAGATCCTGATGCTGCTCGGCGAGGCGTTGCTGGAGCCCGGCGCGGAGATCGTCCACGCCTGGCCGTCGTTCTCCGTCTACCCGCATCTTGCCGCGGCGTCGGGCGCGACCGCCGTAACGGTCGCGCTCGACGGTGAGCAGCGCCACGACCTCGAGGCGATGGCACGCGAGGTCACCGTGGCCACGCGGATGATGCTCGTCTGCAACCCCAACAACCCGACCTCGACGGCCGTGCCGCTCGCCGCGATCGCCGAGTTCATCGAGCGCATTCCCGCCATACGTGTGCGTGGTCCTGGACGAGGCATACAGCGAGTACAACCTCCTCGACGACGCCGCGGGGTCGGTGGAGCTGCTCTCGCACCACCCCAACCTGGTCCTGCTCCGGACGTTCTCCAAGGTCTACGGGCTGGCGGGCCTGCGCGTCGGCTACGCGCTCTGCGGCTCGCACGAGGTGCCGCTCGCGCTCAACCGTGTCCGTCAGCCGTTCAACGTCTCGACCGCCGCCCAGGCCGCGGCGAGCGCGGCACTCGGCGCCCAGGACGAGATCGTGGAACGCGTGGCGCGCACCGTGGCAGAGCGCATCTCCATGGGCGAGCGCCTGCGGGCGCTCGGTCTCGACGTCGCCGACTCGCAGGCCAACTTCTGCTGGGTGATGCTCGGAGCCGAGCGCGACGAGGAGCAGATCGTCGCGGGGCTGCTCGAGCGCGGGGTCCTCGTGCGCGCCGGCGCCGCGCTTGGCGCGAGCGAGCCGGCGCTCCGCGTGACGTACGGGCTGCCGCACGAGGAACACCGAGTTCCTCGACGCGCTCGCGGCAGATACTGCCGCATAGAGCCGGACGGCCCTTTACCCGCGCCCGCGTCTGCTACAAACCAGTCAGAACGACCATGATCGCGACCTTCCGTGAACCGAGCATTCACGCGTCCGGCCCAGCGTCGTTCGCCTATTGCACCTGGCGATTTAGGTAGGCGCTTCGGCCCAGCCCGGGCGTGAACGGGTGCAGGCCGCAAGGGGTCCCACAAAGGGGCCGAGCGCCAGAGTGCCGGGCCTTGAGCCCGCTCACGCCGAGCCGCACCCTCGCCTCTACCATGCCAGGCACACGAAAGGACCAGTTGATGATGATCGTGATGAAGGAGACCGCCACCGAGGAGGAGGTCGAGTGCCGTGATCAACAAAATCGAGCGCGCCGGCGCCAAGGCGCACCTCTCGAAGGGCGCGCGCGTCACCATCATTGGCGCGATCGGCGACGTCGAGCAGGACGCGTCCGTCTCGAGCCTCGGCCTCGAGGGACAGCCCGGCGTCGACCGCGTCGTGCCGATCCTCAAGCCATACAAGCTCGCCTCGAGCCAGATCCGTCACGGCGAGAGGACCGTCCTTGACATCGACGGTCGCAAGATCGGCGGCGAGCACTTCGCGCTGATCGCGGGTCCATGCACCGTCGAGTCGCGCGACCAGCTGCTTGAGGCCGCACGCATCGTCAGCGACGGCGGCGCGGCGATGCTGCGCGGCGGCGCCTACAAGCCGCGAACCAGCCCCTACTCGTTCCAGGGGCTGGGCGAGGAGGGACTGCGGCTGCTCGCCGAGGCACGGCGCGAGACGGGGCTTCCGGTCGTCACCGAGCTGATGGACGTCAGCGACCTCGACGCGGTGCTGGAGGTCGCCGACGTGATCCAGATCGGCGCGCGCAACATGCAGAACTACCCGCTGCTCACGGAGGTCGGGCGCTCCGGGCGACCGGCGCTGCTCAAGCGCGGGCTCTCCGCGACGCTCGATGAGCTGCTGATGGCGGCCGAGTACATCCTCAAGGAGGGGAACCCCAACGTGATCCTCTGCGAGCGGGGCATCCGCACATTCGAGACGTCCTACCGCTTCACGCTCGACCTGATGGCGATCCCCGTGCTGCAAGCCAGATGACGCATCTGCCGGTGATCGTCGACCCGAGCCACGCCGCCGGCCGCCGCGACCTCGTCGCGCCGCTCTCGCTCGGCGCGGCCGCAGTCGGCGCGGACGGCATCATCGTCGAGGTGCACCCGAACCCGGACGAGGCGATCTGCGACGGCCCGCAGCAGCTGCGCGCCGACGACTTCGCAGAGTACTCGCGCACCGTGATGCAGGCGGCGGCGCTCGCTGGCAAGGCGCTGAGCGCAGTCTGATGCGGCAGCGGGCCGCGGCGGCCTCGCCGCCATGAGGGTCGCGGTAGCGGGCCTCGGGCTGATCGGCGGCTCGATCGCCCTCGCCTGCCGGGAGCGTGCCGGGGCCGAGGTCACAGGCTTCGATGCCGACGTCGAGGTACGCGAGGCGGCACTCGCGATGGGCGCCGTCGACGCGGCGTTCGCGAGTCTCGACGAGGCCCTAGAGGGTGCTCAAGCGGCGTTCGTCGCCGTGCCCGTCGGCGTGCTCGACGACGTCGTCGCGCGGACGCTCGCGGCGGCCGGCCCGGATTGCGTCGTCAGCGACGTCGGATCGACCAAGCGCGCCGTGACCGACGCCTGCCGTGACGCGCGCTTCATCGGCGGCCATCCGCTGGCGGGCGCGGAGACCGCGGGCGTGAGCAACGCGCGCGGCGACCTCTTCGAGGGCGCGACCTGGTACCTGACGCCGACCGCCGGCACGACCGGGGTGCTCTACGAGCGACTTCACCGCCTGCTCGTCGGCAGCTCGGTGGCCGGCCCGTGGCAATCGACGCGGCGGAGCACGACCGGCTGATGGCCGTCGTCTCGCACCTGCCCCACGTGCTCGCGAACGTCCTCGTCGCCCAGGCCGCGGACGAGCTCGGCGGCAGGCGACGGCTCACTGGTGGCTGTGGGCCCGAGCCTGCGCGACGCGACGCGCGTGGCCGGTGCCAACTGCGCGATCTGGGGCGACATCTACGTCGCCAACGCCGACGCCCTCGCGGCTGCGCTGGAGCGCTTCCGCGCCGCACTCGGCGCGGCCAGTGAGCTCCTGAAGAGCCGCGACAGGGGGGCGCTCGTCGATTGGAACGAGGGCGCGCGCGAGCGGCGCGAGCAGCTTCTGGATACGGGTCTACTTGGCGGCGCGACGCAGGAGCTGAGGGTCGCGGTGCCGAACCGTCCGGGCGTGGTCGCGGAAATCGCACTCGCGCTGGGACGTGCGTCGGTCAACATCGTCGACCTCGCACTCGCGCCGTCGCCCGACAACAGCCAGGGCGAGGTGCGCTCTGGCTCCCGGGCGACGAGAGGCCCGCGTCGCGGCGGACCTCATCGCAGAGCTCGGCTTCCGGTCGTGAGCGCCTGATGGACACCTTCTTCGCCCCGGCCTCGCCGCTCTCCGGCGAAGCTGCATGCCGCCCGCCGACAAGTCGATCTCGCACCGCGCGGCGCTGCTCGGCGCGATGGCCGCGGAGCCCGTCAGGATCGAGAACTACCTGCGAGCGGCCGACACCGAGAGCACACTCGCCGCCGTCGAAGCGCTCGGCGCGCTTGTCGAGCGCGACGGCAGCGAGCTCGTTCTGCGCGGCACGGGGATCCGCGACGCGCGCGAACCCGGCGAGCCGATCGACGTCGGCAACGCGGGGACGCTCCTGCGGCTGCTGCCGGGCTGGCTGGCCGCGCAGAGCGGGCGCACGTTCACGCTCGACGGCGACGAGTCGATCCGCCGCCGCCCGGTGGCCCGGATCGTCGCGCCGCTCAGCGCGATGGGCGCGGAGCTGGAGGCGCGCGGCGACGGCTACACGCCGCTGCGGGTGCGTGGATCGCAGCTGCGCGCAGTCGACTGGAAGATGGACGTCGCGAGCGCTCAGGTCAAGTCCTGCGTGCTGCTCGCGGGTCTTGCCGCGGACGGCACGACTCGCGTTACCGAGCCGACCGTGAGCCGCGATCACACCGAGCGCATGTTGCGCGCCGCGGGCGTTGCGGTGTCGCGCGCCGGGACGACCGTCACGGTCGTGAGCGCCGACGACCTCGCGCTCGGCGACCTGCGCGTGCCCGGCGACGTGAGCTCTGCGGCCTTCCTGATCGCTGCGGGGGTGCTCGTGCCGCGCTCGCGACTCTTGATCCGCGACGTCGGCGTCAACTGGACGCGGACCGGCTTCCTTCGCATCGTGCGGCGCATGCGCGGCATCGTCTTCGGCGAGCTCGAGGAACCACAGGAGCAGATCGCAGCGAGCGAGCCGGTCAGCGACCTCGACGTGGCCCACGGCGCGCTCGAGGGGACGACCGTCGGGCTCGGAGGAGGTTCCAGCCGCGATCGACGAGCTGCCGCTCGTGGCCCTGCTCGGCTGCTTCGCAGAGGGCCAGACGGTCGTGAGCGGCGCACAGGAGCTGCGCGTCAAGGAGTCCGACCGCATCAGCGCCGTCGTCGATGGCCTGCGCGCCCTCGGCGGCGAGATCGAGGCGACCGACGACGGATTCGTCGTGCAGGGCACCGGCGGCCTGCGTGGCGGCACGCTCGACTCGCGCGGCGACCACCGCATGGCGATGCTCGGTGCCGTCGCGGGCCTCGCTTCGCGCGAGGGTGTCCGGGTCCTCGGGATGGAGGCGGCGGCCGTTTCCTACCCGTCGTTCGCGCGGGACCTGGCCGCCCTGTGCTGATCGCGATCGACGGACCGGCCGGGGCGGGGAAGTCGACCGTCGCGCGCGCCGTCGCCGACCGTCTCGGCTTCGACTACCTGGACAGCGGCGCGATGTACCGCTGCGTGGGCCTGATGGCGCTGCGCGACCCATCGGCGGACGCCGCGCAGCTCGCCCGCGACGCGCAGATCGAGCTCTCCGCCGCGGGCGTGGTGCTCGACGGCGAAGATGTGACCGGCGCAATTCGCTCCCCCGCGGTCTCCGCCGCGGCCTCGCACGTCGCGGCGGACAGCGGAGTACGCGATGCGCTCGTCGATAAACAGCGCCAGCTGCTGCGCGCCGGCGACTGGGTCTGCGAGGGCCGCGACATCGGCACCGTCGTAGCGCCGCAGGCCGAGCTGAAGATCTTCCTGACCGCCGACGCCTCCGAGCGCGCCCGCCGCCGCGCCGCCGAGCTCGGCGAGACCGTCGACGCGACCGAGGACGAGCTCGCCGCGCGCGACGCCCGCGATTCTGCCCGCGCGCACTCGCCGCTCCGCGCCGCCGACGACGCCGTCGTCATCGACGCCACCGACCGCACGGCCGAGGAGGTCGTCAGCCTGGTCGTCGCGCTTGCCCGTGAGCGCGCCTGAGGCGGGCATACTGGCCAAGTGAAGGTCGCAGTAGTCGGTTATCCGAACGTCGGTAAGTCCTCGCTGATCAACCGCCTCACCGGTTCCCGGGAGGCGGTCGTGCACGAGCGCCCCGGAGTCACACGCGACCGCAAGGAGCTCGCATGCGAGTGGAACGGGCGGCGCTTCACGCTGCTCGACACCGGCGGCGTCGACTTCGACGACGAGGACCCGCTCGCGGGCTCGATCCGCGAGCAGGCCAAGGCCGGCATCGCCGAAGCGGACCTCGCGGTCCTCGTCGTCGACTCGCGCGCGGGGCTGCGGCCCGGCGACGAAGAGCTCGCCGACCTGCTTCGCCGCGCGCCGCTACCCGTCGTGGTGGCCGCCAACAAGTGCGACAGCGCACCGGACATGCCGCTCGCCGCGGACTTCCACCGCCTCGGACTCGGCGAGCCGATAGCCGTCTCCGCGACACAGGGACTGGGCAGCGGCGACCTGCTCGACCGTGTCGTCGAGCTGCTTCCCGCCGGCGATCCCGACGAGGAGGTCGAGCGCCTCGCGCTCGCCGTGATCGGCAGGCCGAACGTCGGCAAGTCCTCGCTCGTCAACCGCTTCCTCGGTGAGGACCGGGTGATCGTCTCCGACGTCTCGGGCACCACGCGCGACGCGATCGACACCAACCTCATGGTCGACGGACGGGAGCTCGTGATCGTCGACACCGCCGGCATGCGCCGTCAGTCGAAGGTCGCAGGACGCCGTCGAGTACTACACGACGCTGCGCTCGCAACGCGCAGCAGAGCGCGCCGACGTGGCCCTCGTCGTGTGCGACGCGACCGAAGGCGTGACCGCGCAGGACCTGCGCATCGCCGAGCTCGCGATGAAGGCGGGCTGTGCGACGGCGATCGTGCTCAACAAGTGGGACCTGTCGCGAGCCGGCGAGCGACGACGCTCGACCTCGAGAACGAGCGCGCGCGCGTGACCGCGAAGCTCCGCCTGCGCCCGCGCGTGCTGACGGCCTCGGCGCTCAGCGGGCGCGGCATCTCACGCCTGCTCGCGGAGACCATCGCGCTCGGCGAGCGGATGCCGATGCGGATCCCGACGAGCGAGCTGAACCGCTTCCTCGCTGAGACCGTGCAGGCACGCCAGCCGCCCGTCGGAACCAGGCGCGGTGCCTCCGGACACCGCCTGAAGCTGATCTACATGGCGCAGATCGAGGTGCGCCCGCCGCGCTTTGCGATCCAGGTCAATTCGCGCAACCGGATCACACGTGACTACGCCTACTTCGTCGAGAACCGTCTGCGTGCGCGCTACTCCATGGAGGGCGTCCCGCTGATCGTCGACTTCGTCGAGCGAGGCACCCGGACGCGCCGTCCGCGCCGCATAGACTGCCACTTTCCCGTCAAGCGAGACGCGTCCGCGCGGAGGACCATGAGCGACCAGAGCGACAACGAATACCTCTTCACGTCCGAGTCGGTGACCGAGGGGCATCCCGACAAGATCGCCGACCAGATCTCTGACGGCGTGCTGGACGCGGTCCTGCGCGACGACCCGAACGGGCGTGTGGCCTGCGAGACGCTCGTCAACACGGGGCTCATCGTCGTCTCGGGTGAGATCACCACCAACACGTACGTCGATATCCAGGAGATCGCCCGCGAGACCGTGCGGCGCATCGGCTATGACGACGCGAGCTACGGCTTCGACTGCGACACCTGTGCCGTCATCAACACGATCGACAAGCAGTCCGCGGACATTGCCCAGGGCGTCGACAAGGCCTACGAGTCGCGGCACGCGCGGCGACGACGACGAGCTCGACCGCGCCGGCGCGGGTGACCAGGGGATGATGTTCGGCTACGCGAGCGACGAGACCGACGGAGCTGATGCCGCTGCCGATCTCGCTCGCGCACAAGCTCGCCAAGCGCCTGGCGGAGGTGCGCAGCGGCGAGGTCATCCCGTACCTGCGCCCGGACGGCAAGACCCAGGTCACGGTGCGCTACGCCGGCGGCCGGCCGGTGAAGATCGAGAAGGTCCTGATCTCGACCCAGCACGCCGAGGGAATCGACTCCGAGTCGCTGATCAAGCCAGACCTCTTCGAGCACGTCCTGCGGCCCGTGCTCCCGCGCCGACCTCTACGACGAGGCCGAGCTCGCCCGCAACTTCCTCGTCAACCCGACCGGGCGCTTCGTGATCGGCGGGCCGATGGGCGACTGCGGCCTGACCGGGCGCAAGATCATCGTCGACACCTACGGCGGCATGGCCCGCCACGGCGGCGGCGCCTTCTCGGGCAAGGACCCCTCCAAGGTCGATCGTTCCGCGGCCTACGCGATGCGCTGGGTCGCCAAGAACATCGTCGCGGCGGGGCTCGCGCGACCGCGCCGAAGTGCAGGTCGCCTACGCGATCGGCGTCGCGCACCCGGTGTCGGTGATGATCGAGACCTTCGGCACCGAGAGCGGCGTGGGTCGCGCGGCGATCGCGGCCGCCGTCAACGAGGACTTCGACCTGCGTCCCGGCGGCCTTCCGCGCGCGCTCGACCTGCGACCGGCCGATCTACCAGAAGACCGCAGCGTACGGCCACTTCGGCCGCGACGACCACGACTTCACGTGGGAGCGCACGGACCGCGTCGAGGAGCTCCGCGCAGCCGCAGGCCTCTGACCGGCACGACGACTAACGTCGGCCGGTGAGTTCCATCGCGAGGGTCGCGCCGATCACCACGACCCGCGCGCTGCGCGGGCCGTTCGACTACCGCCTGCCCGGCGAGCTGCGCTGGACGTCGGCGTGGGCTCGATGCTCGTCGTCCCGTTCGGTCGCCGCGACGTGCTCGGGGTCGTCGTCGAGGTCGCTGACGAGAGCGACGTCGACGAGGCCCGGCTGCTCGAGCCGCGACGGTCGCTCGAGCTCGGCCTGCCCGTCGAACTCGTCGCAGGTCGCGCGCTGGATCGCCGCCGAGTACTGCTCGACGCTGGCGCGCGCGCTTGCGCTGCTCTTGCCCCCCGAAGCGACGCGCCGGCTCGGCGGCCGCCGCCGTCGCGCCGCGCCACGCGCCGGCGCAGACGCCGCTCGGCAGGCTGCTCGCGGACGCCCCCGAGCTCACGCGGCGAACAGCGCGCGGCGCTCGAGCCCGCTCCTCGCCGCCCTCGCCGAGCGGCGCCACGCAGCGGGCCTGCTTGTGCGGCGTCACCGGCTCGGGCAAGACAGAGGTCTACCTGCAGGCCGCGGCGGCCGCGCTGGCCCAGGGGCGCGGCGCGATCATCCTGGTGCCCGAGATCGCGCTCACGCCGCAGATCGTCGCGCGCTTCCAGCGAGCGCTTCGGCGACACCGTCGCCGTGCTGCACTCGCGCCTGAAGCCGAGCCGAGCGCTACGGCGAGTGGCGGCGCCTTCGCGAGGGCAGCGCGCGTGTCTGCGTCGGACCGCGTTCGGCGGTGTTCGCGCCGCTCACGCGACCTCGGGCTGATCGTCGTCGACGAGGAGCACGACGCCTCCTACAAGCACGAATCCGATCCGCGCTACGACGCGCGCGAGGTCGCCGCGAACTCCGCGCCCGCCTGGCCGGAGCGGCGCTCGTGTTCGGCAGCGCCACGCCGCGGCCCGGAGAGCGTCGAGCGCCTGCAGCTCACGCGACTGGACCGCCGCGTCGACGGCCGCCCGATGCCCTCGGTGGAGGTGCTCGACATGCGCGGCGCCGCCGGCGCGCTGCATCCGCGCACGGTCGAGGCGCTCGCCGCCGTGCGCGAGCGGCGCGCCAAGGCGATCGTGCTGCTGAACCGCCGCGGCTGGTCGAACTTCCTCTCCTGCCGCTCATGCGGTCTGGTCTGGCGCTGCGCCGACTGCGACGTCGCGCTCGTCCTGCACCGCGCTGCCCGGGCGCTCGAGTGTCACCACTGCGGCCACACGCGAGACCTGCCCGAGCGCTGCCCGGAGTGCGGCTCGAGCGCCCTCGCGCGGCACGGCGCCGGCACCGAGCGCGTGGCGCACGAGCTCGAGCGGCTCTTCGGCGACGGCGACTTCCCCGTCTTCCGCCTCGACGCCGACGCCGCCGGCCAGGAAGGGCACGCGGCACCGCTCGCGGCGCTTCGAGGGCGCCGAGTGCGGTCTTCTCATCGGCACCCAGATGGTCGCCAAGGGTCACGACTTCGCCGACGTCACGCTCGGCGTCGTGCTCGACGCCGACGCCACGCTGCGCTTCCCCGACTTCCGCGCCGAGGAGCGCACGTTCGCCCTCATCAGCCAGCTCGCGGGACGCGTCGGCCGGGGCGGCGAGGGGACGGTGCTGGTGCAGACGATCGCGCCCGAAGCGCGCGCGATCCGTGACGCGGCGCAGCACGACAGTGAAGGCTTCCGCAGCGCCGAGCTCGCGCGCCGCCGCGAGCTCTGCCTACCCGCCATTCGGCCACCTGATCCGCGTCGTCTGCGCGGCGCCCGGCGGCCGTCGCGGCGCGCGACGCGGCCCGCGCGATCGCCGCGATGCTCGCGCGAGCACGGCGTCGGCGCGCTCGGGCCGGCGCCGCTCTTTCGCCTGCGCGGTCGCGAGCGCCGATGCTGCTCGTCAAGAGCGCCGACCGCGAGGCCGACGCGGCGGCCGTGGGCGACGCCGTGACGCACGTCGCGGCAGCGCGGGAGCACGGCGGCGTCACGTTCGCGGTGGACGTCGAACCCGCAGTAACGCCGGGTTAGACTTGCGCCATGACAGGAGCTTGAGCGCGATCGGCGAGCTGGAGGAAGTCGAGGGCGAGCCCGTCACGGACGAGGTCGAGGGCGAGCCGGTCAAGGAGGAGCTCGACCCCGAGGTCGTTGCTCGCCGCCGCGAGGCGCTCCGCGCACGTCCGCCAGTTCGGTGATCCCGCGCTGCGCGCCACGCGCCCTGCCGGTCGAGACCTTCGACGAGAGCTCGCCGGTGAGGCGGAGCGGATGGGGCGAGCTGATGGACGACGCGCTCGGCGTCGGGCTGGCCGCCACGCAGGTCGGCGTGCTGCACCGCATGCTCGTGTTCCGCGCCGACGAGGAGGACGAGGTCACGGCGCGTCGTCAACCCCGTCATCGAGTGGCAGAGCGAGGAGCGCGAACTCGGCATGGAGGGCTGCCTCAGCCTGCCGGGCGTCCACGTCGAGGTCGAGCGCGCGGCGGCGATCCGAGTGCGTGCCAGACCGTCGCGGGCGATGCGATCCTGATCGAGGCGGAGGGATTCGTGGCGCGCGTGATGCAGCACGAGATCGACCACCTCGACGGTGTTCTCGATCTTCGATCGCATCTCGCGCGGCGATCGCCGCGAGGCGATGCGTGCGATGCGCGAGGCGATCGAGACCGACGACTACTGCCGCGCGTGCCCCTCGTCTACCTCGGCACTCCGCCGTTCGCGGCGCCGTGCTCGAGCGGATAGCCGCCGACGCGCGCACGCGCCCGGCGCTGGTGTCACGCGGCCCGACCGCGCCTCCGGACGGGGGCGAAAACTCGCCGCGCCGCCCGTGGCCGCTCGCCGCGCGGGCGCTCGGCATCGAGGTGATCCAGCCGGAGCGGTGCAACGGGCCCGAGGCCTTCGAGCAGATCGCCGCGGCCGCCGGCGGCGGGCCGGTCGTGGTCTGCGCGTTCGGCGCGCTGCATAAGCGAGCCACTGCTCCCGGAGCTGCGAGCTCCTGAACGTCCACCCGTCGCTGCTGCCGCGCTGGCGCGGCGCGGCGCCGGTCGAGCGCGCGATCATGGCCGGCGACGGCGAGAGCGGCGTCTGCATCATGCGCGTCACGGCGGGACTCGATAGGGGCCGGTAGCGCATGCGGGCGAGCGAGCCGATCCTCCCCCAGGACAGCTACGGCACGCTCGCGCGCACGGCTCGAGGAGCTGCGCCGCGCGAGCTGCTTCAGGCCGCGCTGACGGAGCCGCTCGAGTTCACCGAGCAGGCCGAGGACGGCGTCACCTACGCCGAGAAGATCGGCCCCGCCGATCGCCTGCTGGACCCGGACCGGCCCGCAGTGGAGCTCGAGCGCGATCGTGCGCGCGCTCACGCCGCACATCGGCGCGCGCGTGGCGCTCGCCGACGGCGGCGAGCTGCTCGGCGTCGCTCTCGGCGCGCGCTGTCGGACGGGCGAGCGGACCGGCTCGGACCCGGTCTCGTCGCCGACGACGGGCGGCTGCTGCTGGGGACGGCGACGGTCGCGCTGGAGCTGCTCGAGGTGCAGCCGCCGGGCGGGCGCGCGATGGACGGCCGCCGACTACCTGCGCGGTCACGGCGCTGCCAGGGCGGCTGTAGGCGGCCACGTTGGGCGGCACGCGCGATGCCGTCCGCACAGGCGCGGGCAGGGCTCGCGGCGGGCCCGAGGCGGCGTGGCAGCGGAAGCACGCCGGCCCACACCGGCGAGCGCGTAGTCGGGCTCGTCGTCGACCGGCGGGCCGTGCGGACCTTCGCCGAGGCCTCGTCGATCGGCAGCGCCACAACGCAGTCGCCTCACGAGCTCGTTGACTCCGTCGGCCGGCGCGCTTCGCGCCAGCGTCCAGGGGTCGATGTGTTCGACGATCGCCTCGAGCGCGGCGAGCTTCTCGGCGCGCTCCTCGACCGGTCGCGCCTGGCCGAGGATCATCGCCGAGCGGTAGTTGGCGCAGTGGTTGCATCGACCGAGCGGGCGAGCACGAGGCCGTCGATCAGCGTCACCGTGAGGCAGGCCGGCGTGCCCCGCCGACGCAGCGCCGCATCGTCCGGCTCGCCGCCGAGCCGTGACAGTAGACGAGGTCGCCGCTGCGGGCGTGCAGGGTGGGGATCACGAACGGCTGCCCGTCGGCATCGACGATGCCGAGGTGCGCGACGAGCGCCTCGTCGAGGATCGCGTCGATCGCCGCGCGGTCATAGTCGCCGCGTTCGCGGTGCGCCGCAGGCGGACGCGCTCTGAAGGCGGTGCGCTGGCTCTCGGCCGCGGGCGTCGCTCCCGGGTCTGGTACTAAGGGCGTGTGCCAACAGCTAGCGCGCCGCCCGTCCGGCGAAGGATCGACGCGCCGCTGCCCGCTTTGCGTGGCCGATCGCCGCGCGCGCCCGCCCGCGCGCGGCGCGCATTACAGCGTCGTTGCGGCGCGTCTTCGAGGACGGCGCATACGGCCGGACCAGGCGCTGCAGAGCGCGGCTCGGCCGAGCCTGACGCGCGCGATCGCGCACTGGCAATGCGGCTCGCGTACGGCACGGTCCAGCGGCGCGGAACGCTCGACACCTGATCGCGGAGCTCGCCGACCGCCCGGCCGGCGCGGATCGATGCGCCGCTGCTCGCGGCGCTGCGGCTGGGCCTGCTACGAGCTGATCTACTGCGAGGGCGCGCCCGCCTACGCGATCGTCGACGACGCGGTGCGAGCTGGCGGCGGCAGCCGCCCGCGCCGGGCCGGCCTCGTCAACGCCGTGCTGCGCCGCGCCGCGCGCGAGGGAGCGCGGCGCTGCTCGCGCGGCTCGGTGAGCGAGAACTCCGAGCGGGCCGCGGTGCTTCACTCGCATCCGCAGTGGATCGCTCGAGCTGTGGTGGAGGAGCTCGGCGCCGAGCAGGCACGCGCCCTGATGGCGGCCGACAACCAGCCCGGCGAGCTCGCGCTGCGCGCGAACACGCTCGTCAGCGACGCCGATGACGCTCGCGAGGGGAGCTCGGCGCGAGAACGCACGCGCGACCCGCAGATGCCCGAGGCGCTCGTCGTCGAGGAGCCGCTGGACGCTCACGCGACCGCGCTCTGGCGCGGCGGCGCGCTACATCGCACAGTCGCGCGCCGCGATGCTCGTCGCGCGCGCCCTCGCCCCGCAGCCCGGGCGAGCGCGTGCTCGACCTGTGCGCCGCGCCCGGCGGCAAGACGACGCACCTCGCGGCGCTGATGGGCGGCAGGGCGAGATCGTCGCCGTGGAGCAGAACGCGGCGCGGGCCGCGCGAGCTCGGCGCGACCGCCGCAGCGGATGCCGCGCCGGCTCGTCCGCGTCGAGGTCGCGCGACGCCGACTGCACGCGCGCAGCGACGGCCAGTCTTTGACCGCGTGCTCGTCGACCCACCCTGCTCGGGCCTCGGCACGCTGCAGGCACGGCCCGACCTGCGCTGGCGCATCATGCCGAGCGACATGGCGCGCGCTGGCGGCGCTCCAGAGCCGGATTCTCGCCGCCGGTGCCGCCGCCTGCGTCCGGGTGGCATGCTTGTCTACTCGACGTGCACGATCTGCCCTGAGGAGAACGAGCGCATGATCGCAGTCTTTCCTTGCGAGCCCACCCCGACTTCATGCTCGACGACCTCGAGCGCCATCTGGCCGCGCGCCGAGTCGCGCGCTCGTCGGCGCGCTCCAGACCCTGCCCGACCGCGACCGGACGGCCGGCTTCTTCATCGCCCGGCTGCGCCGTAGCTGAGCGATGAGCGACGAGCCCGAGGCAGCCAGCCGAGAGCGCCGGTCGACCTCGGTCCGCTGTGCCCGGACTGCGGCGAGCCATGGCTGCGTCCCGCGAACCTGCCGGGGCGCTACCGCTGCGTCAACTGCCTGCACCGCTTCGAGCTGACGTCGGTGTGCCCCAACTGCGGCGAGCACTCGACGATCGTGCGGATGTCCACGACTGCCGTGATGCGCTGCAACCACTGCGGCGAATCGATGCTCAACCGGTATGAGCGACGCCGCGAGCTGCTCGCGCGGCGGTCCGCGGTCGCGCCCTCGATCCTCTCGGCGGACTTCGGCGCGCTGCGCGACCAGGTGGGCGAGGTGCTGGCGGCGGGCGCCCGGGTGATCCATGTCGACGTGATGGACGGCCACTTCGTGCCGCCGCTCACGATCGGGCCCGCTGGTCGTCGACGGCCTCGTCGGCGAGCGTCCACGAGGCCGGCGCGATCGTCGATGTGCACCTGATGGTCGAGCGGCCCGAGCGCCACGTCGGCGAATTCGCAAGCGCCGGCGCGGACTCGATCACCTTCCACGCCGAGGCGACGCCGGATATCGCGCTCGCGGCCGGCCACGATCCGCGAGCGCGGGTGCCTGCGCGGGGCTGGCGATCAACCCCGGCACCCCCGTCGGGCGCGCTGGCCGAGATGGCCGGCGCGGTCGACCTCGCGCTCTGCATGACAGTCGAGCCCGGCTGGGGCGGGCAGCAGTTCATCGAGCGGCTCGCTGCGACGAAGGTCGCCGCGGTCGCGCGCCGCCGTCGGCGACGGCGGCGCGATCCAGGTCGACGGGGGCATCGACGCCGACACCGCGCCCGGCTGCCGCGCCGCGGGCGCGAACCTGTTCGTCGCCGGCTCGGCGATCTTCTGACGCGGCGGACCCCGCCGCGGCCTATCGCCGAGCTGCGGCGCCGCGGGCGCCGGAGCCAGCGACGCCGCGTGACGCGGGCGCACGACGAGCGGTAGAGCATGAAGAGCGTCGTCGCGAGCTGCCGCGGTCGCGAGCGCGTAGCCGATCTCGGCGCGGAGCAGCTGTTCGCTGACGATCGGCGCGAACATCCAGGCCAGGAACATGACCGCCGCGCAGAAACCAGCAGACGCCGGCGGTCGCGCGCCGGTCGCGCGCCAGAGCGGCCTGGTTGAGCGCGCCGCTGGCGCAGGTGAAAGCCCATTCCGATCCCGATCAAGGCGAGCCCGATCGCGGCTGTAGTGGTACTGCTGGCCGAAGACGTGGTCGAGCACGAAGGGCCCGATCGCCAGCAGGCCCGAGCGCGACGGCACCGGCGAAGGCCGGGGATCGCGATCAGCGTGACGCGGATCGCCTTGGCGAACGCGTCGTGGCCTTCGGTCGCCTCGAGCCCCGTCAGGTGCGGCAGCAGCGAGGTCTGGATCGCCTGGAAGAGCCTGCAGCGGCGCGCGCGCGATCAGCATCACGTTGAACACGATGCCGGCCAGCGCGACGTTCGGTGCGCGGTCACGTCGACCGTCAGCACCGAACGCGTTCAGGAGCGCCTGCTCGGAGAGCATGATCCCCGCCACCGCACGCCGCGAAGCGTGCCGCCGCGCCGCAGCGACAGGCGCTCGTCGTGCGATGCCTCCTGTGGCGCCCTCGGCGCCGGGGCCGGCTAGCGCCGCATCGGCCTCGTCGAGCGGTGATCGGCGCCGCAGCGAGATCCCGTTCGCAGCGCCGCCGATGCGCCGGCGCGCGTGCGGAAGGCCATCGGAACCACGATCATCGAGATGAAGGGCGCGGCAGCGATGCCGATGGCGACTGCGCTCTCGCCGTGCGTGATCCCGATCGCGGCCGACCAGCGCGAAACAGACGCGGGATATCGACTCAAGCATCAAGCAGCGCGCCGTAGAGGTCGAAGCGCTCGTGGCCCGCGAGCCAGCCGCGCGCGAAGTAGCTGCCGGCGTAGAGCAGCGTGCCGAAGATCAGGATCCAGTAGAGGAACTGGTCGCCTTCGAAGACTTCGTTGACCAGGAATTCGTGCAGGATCAGGGCGGCAAGCAGAAAAGCCAGCGCGAACGTGGCCTGGATCGTGATCGCGGCGCGCAGATCGCCGGCGTGCCTGCCGTGCGCACGGTGCCTTGCGATCGTGCGTGAGAGCAGCTGTTCGGTCGGCCGGTAGATCACCGAGATGATCACGAACATCACCGACCACAACAGGTCGAGCCGCTTGGCGTCGACTTCGCCGAGGACGTGGCTGGCGATCGAGAAGTAGGCGAACGTCAGGACGCCGGCGCTGACGATCCCGAGCGAGAGGATCCGGGCGCCGCGGACGTACTCGCGGTTGCGTGTCGCGCCGGACTTCTGGCGAGTCGACTCGGACGTGGGCGCGGCTTGCTGTTGCTCTGTGCCTGAGGTCAAATCGCTGTGGAGGGTGGGCTGGCTGGCATTCGCCTGCGTGACGCGGTTACGCAGGCCGGAGGCGGCGCGATCCGGCGAAGGCTAACGCGTCGCGACGATCGACCCCCGCGTTTCTCACCGCGGAGCGGTACGTGGGCCACAGATATCCTGAGCGCTGCGATGAGCGTAGCGAGCGACACCGACGCGCGTCATGTCGCGCGGGCCATAGAGCTCGCGCGCCGCGGCATCGCGGGCGCGCGTCCCAACCCGGTCGTAGGAGCCGTCGTGGCGCGGGGCGAAACGGTGCTCGGCGAGGGCTGGCACAGCGAATTCGGCGGCGCGCACGCCGAGGTCAACGCGATCGAGTCCTGCGGCACGGTAGACCTCGCGGACGCCACGATGTACGTCTCGCTCGAGCCCTGCTGCCACGAGGGCAAGACTCCGCCGTGCACGCAGGCGATAATCGACTCCGGCATCCGCCGCGTTGTCGTCGCCTCCGACGACCCTTCCGAGAAGGCCTCGGGGCGGGGTCTGGGGATCCTGCGCGACGAGGGCGTAGACGTCGTCACGATCGACGGCAACCTCGCGGCCGAGGCACGGCTGCTCAACCAGGCATTTCGCAAGCACGCCCGCACCGGCCGGCCGTGGGTCCTCTTCAAGTCCGCGATGACCCTCGACGGCAAGGTCGCGACGCGGAGCGGCGACTCCGAATGGATCAGCAGCGAGGCCAGCCGCGACATCGCGCACCAGTGGCGCGCCACGGTCGACGCGGTCGTTGTCGGCATCGGCACCGCGCTCGCAGATGATCCGCAGCTCACCGCAAGGCCCTCGACGGGGACGCCCGAACCCGAGCGCCAGCCGCGCCGCGTCGTGTTCGACTCGCTCGCGCGGCTGCCGCCCGACTCGCGCTTGCTGGCGGCCGCGGCCGAGGTGCCGCTGACCGTCGTCGTCTCGCGCGCCGCGGCGCGCGCCGACACCGAGGCGCTCGCCGCCGGCGGTGCGCAGATCCTCGTCGCCACCGGCGAGAACGAGCCCGCACGCGTCGCGTCGGCGCTCGATCTGCTCGGCGAGGACGGCGTGTCCTCGCTCCTTCTGGAGGGCGGACCGCACCTCGCCGGCGCCTTCCTCGACGCCGGCGAGATCGACGAACTCAGGCTGTTCCTCGCACCGATGCTGCTCGGTGGGCGGGCCGCCCGCGATCCGCTCGAGGGCGGCGGCGTGGACAAGATCGCGGACGCCGTGAAGGCCCTGACGCTCGACGTCGACCGCGTCGGCGAGGACCTGCTGATCAAGGCGAGGCTCCACGAATGGTGAGCCGAAGAGGACGCAAGTGTTCACGGGCCTGATCGGCGACCTCGGCACGCTCGAGCGCCGGCACGAGGACGGCGACGGCGCGGAGCTGCGGATCGCGACGAACCTCGCCGGCGAGGTGAGCGAGGGCGACTCGGTCGCCGTCAACGGCGTCTGCCTGACGGCGAGCGGCTCAGACGCCGAGGGCTTCCGCGTCGCAGCGATGAACGAGACGCTGCGGCGCACGTCGCTCGGCACGCTGCAGCCGGCGCACGCGTGAACATCGAGCTCGCGCTGCGGGCCTCGGATCGCCTGGGCGGTCACATGGTCCAGGGCCACGTCGACGGGCGCGCGCGCGTCGCGGGGGTCCGCGACGACGGCTTCTCGCGCGTCGTGTCGCTCACCGCGCCGCCCGAGCTCGCTCCGCTACATCGTCGAGAAGGGGTCGGTCGCGCTGGACGGCGTTTCGCTCACGGTGAGCGCGCTCGACGGCGAGCTTTTCGCGGTATCGCTGATCCCGGAGACACTCGAGAGAACGAACCTCGGCGCTGCCTCAAGCGGGCGACGAAGTCAACCTGGAGGTCGATGTGCTCGCAAAATACGTAGAGCGGCTCATGGAGAGTGCAAAGTGAGCAGTCGAGAGACGACGTTCGCGAGCGTCGAGCAGGCGCTCGACGAGCATCCGCGCACGGGCGGATGGTCGTCGTCTGCGACGACGAGGACCGCGAGAACGAGGGCGACCTGACGCTCGCCGCGCAGTTCGCGACGCCCGAGGCGATCAACTTCATGGCCAAAGACGGCCGCGGCCTGATCTGCCTGTCGCTGACCAGCGAGCGCTGCGACGAGCTCGGGCTCGACCTGATGGCGGCGAAGAACGAGTCGGCCTTCGAAACGCCGTTCACCGTCTCGATCGAGGCGCGCGAGGGCGTCACGACCGGGGATCTCGGCCGCACGACCGCGCGCACACGATCCAGGTGGCGATCGATCCCGAGACGCGGCCCGAGGACATCGTCCAGCCGGGCCACGTCTTTCCGCTGAAGGCCGGCCACGGCGGCGTGCTGGTGCGCGCCGGCCAGACCGAGGCGGCCGTCGACCTCGCGCGCCTGGCGGGCCTGAACCCGTCGGCGGTGATCTGCGAGATCATGAACGACGACGGCACCATGGCGCGGGTGCCGGAACTCGTCGAATACTGCGCGCGAACACGGGCTGCAGATGGTCACGGTCGCCGACCTGATCGCCTACCGGCGCCGCCACGACAAGCTCGTCGAACGCGTCGTCGAGACGGCTCTGCCGACGGCCTTCGGCGAGTTCACGGCGGTCGGCTACCGCTCGCTCGTCGACGACAAGCACCATGTCGCGCTCGTCAAGGGGGACGTCGGCGGCGCGCCCGGACGTGCTCGTCCGCGTCCACTCCGAGTGCCTAACGGGCGACGTCTTCCACTCGCTGCGCTGCGACTGCGGCGAACAGCTCGAAGCGGCGCTCGCGATGATCGAGGCCGAGGGGCGAGGGGGTGCTGCTCTACCTCTCGCAGGAGGGGCGCGGCATCGGCCTGCTGAACAAGCTTCGCGCGTACCGCCTTCAGGAGCAGGGGCACGACACGGTCGAGGCGAACGAGCTGCTCGGCCTGCCGGCCGATCTGCGTGACTATGGGATCGGCGCGCAGATCCTCGTGGACCTCGGTCTCAGCTCGATCCGGATCCTGACGAACAACCCGAAGAAGATCCACGGCCTCGAGGGCTACGGTCTCACCGTCAGCGCGCAGGTGCCGATCGAAGCGCCGCCGAACGTCGCACAACGAGCAGTACCTGCGCACGAAGGCCGAGCGCATGGGGCACACGCTCCACCACCAGGGCATCGACGTAGACGGTGAGCTCCTGCGCGCCAGCAAACGCGGCCGCCGGGGCGGCGAGAAGTGAGCGGGCGTTACGCGATCGTCGTCGCGAGCTTCTATGAAGATCTGGCCGAGCGACTGAAGGACGGGGCGCTCGCGGCGTTCGCGAAGGCCGGCGTGGACGTCGAGGTTTTCGAGGTGCCGGGCGCATTCGAGCTCGCGCCCGCCGCGAAGATGATTGCCACGAGCGGCCGCTTCGACGGCGTGGCGTGCGTCGGAGCCGTCATCCGCGGCGAGACCGACCACTACGACCTCGTCTGCGCTCAGGCAGCCGCGGGCATCATGGACGTCCAGCTCAGCACCGGTGTGCCTTGCGGCTTCGGCGTCCTGACGTGTGACACGGTCGAGCAGGCGCTCGCACGGTCCGGGGGCGATCGGCGCGACCAGGGCCGCGTCGCCGCCGAGGCCGTGCTCGCGCTCGCTGGTCTGCGGGCGCAGCTGGGCAGCGGCTAGACTGCCCGCATGGCAAAGGTCTGTCACAGCTGCGGGAAGGGTCCCGCGTTCGGCAACAGTCGCAGCCACTCGATGGTCGCGACCAGGCGTCGCTTCGATCCGAACCTCCAGAAGGTGCGGATCATGGATGGGCGCACGCCGCGCCGCGTGTACGTTTGCACGCGGTGCCTGAAAGCCGGCAAGGTCACCAAGGCCGCTTGAGCGGACCGCACGGTGCCGCACATCGGTGCGCGCCGTTCGCGATGATGTTGAAACGGTGAAGGACGACAACCTCGCACGATTCCGCGCCGCCGTCGCCGGTGCGTTAGCGCACCTCGAGTCCCGCCGTGAGGAGGTCAACCTCCTCAACGTCTTCCCCGTCGCCGACGGCGACACGGGCGACAACATGGCGCTCACGTTGCGCGCGGTCCTGGAGGAGCTCGATCGCCTGCAGCTCGAATCCGGCGACCGCTCGATCGACGAAATCGGCCGCGACGAGATCGTGAACTCGGTCACGCGCGCCGCGCTGCTCGGGGCGCGCGGCAACTCCGGCGTGATCCTCTCGCAGCTCATCCGCGGCGCCGCCGAAGAGCTCGTGAGCCGCCCCGGCCAACTGATCGACGCAACGCTGATCGGCGCCGCGCTCGCCAACGCCGCGGACCGCGCATACGCGTCAGTGCGCGATCCGGCGGAGGGAACGATCCTGACCGTCGCGCGCGAGATGGCACACCGCATCGCAGCCGACGTCGCCCACACCGAAGGCGAGCTTCGCCTGCAGCCCGACACGGCCCCGGCCAAGCAGGACGAGGCGATCGCCGAGGCGCTCGCGCGTGCAGTCGAGGCCGGCGAGGACTCGGTGCGCCGCGGCCCCGAGCTGCTGCCGGCGCTACGCGACGCGGGAGTCGTCGATGCCGGCGGCTACGGGCTCACGATCGCTTTCGCCGGCGTCGTCGCGGCCCTGCGCGGCGACGACGCGCCGGCGCTCGAACACCATGCCCCGGCCCGCATCTCGCACCCGCACCACGCGTCGGCCAGCTTCCGCTACTGCACGAACTTCGCCGTCACCGGCACCGGCCTGCAAGCGGCCGCGTTCACGCGCGCCGCTCGAGCAGCTCGGCGACTCGGTGCTCGTCGTCGGCGACAGCGAGACGCTCAAGGTGCACGTCCACACCGACGAACCGGAGGCCGCGACGGCGATCTTCGACGGCGTCGGCGAGGTCTCGCGCCTCGATGTCGCCGACATGAAGGAACAGGTGGAAGAACGAGACGAGCTGCTGTCCGTTGTGGCTGCGCCGGTCGGGCTCGACGCCAGCGCCCTGCGCTGCGGCGCCGTCGCCGTCGTCTCCGGGACCGGCATGCGCGACCTCTACCACGAGCTCGGCGTCCACACCATCGACGGCGGCGCGACGATGAACCCGTCGACGACCGAACTGCTGGCCGGTGTGCACGCCGTTCCGGCCGAGGAGGTCGTGCTTTTCGCGAACTCGACGAATTCGATCCTCGCGGCGCAACAAGCCGCGCACCTCTCCGAGAAGGAGGTGTTCGTCGTCTCCACGAGTTGCCAGCAGGCAGGCCTCTCGGCGGCCGTCGCGCTGCGGCCCGACCGCCCCATCGAGGCCAACGCCGTGGCCGTATCGCGGGCGCTGGACGGCGTGCGCACAGGATCCGTGGCCGCTGCGGCGCGCGAGGACCCGGCTGGACGGTTCGCGGTCGGCGACGCGGTCGGCTTCGTCGAGGAGCAGATCATCGCCTGGGGCGAGCCGCAGGAGACCCTCGCGGCTGTCGTCGCCGAGCTCGCGAGCGGCAACGGCATCACGCCAGAACTGATCAGCGTCTACGAAGGCGAAGGCGCCCCGAGCGATCGTGTCGATGTCGACGCCATCAGCGACGCCGTCGAGTTCGAGGTCCGGCGCGGAGGGCAGGCCGCCTGGTGGTGGCTGCTCGCCGCCGAGTAGGCGGGATATGACCGCGGCGCCGATCATCATCGGCGCGGATGCCGACGACGACCGATAGCCGCAAGAAGGGGCGCGCGGCTCGACACGCCGCCGGCGCGCAGCTTCGCCGAGGGGAGGCCGACGACCAGGGCCGAACTGCTCGCGACGCCGCTGCACTGGCCGCATCCCTCGCGCCTGCTCGAGCCTCCGGGCGAGCTCGGCTCCCGTGGCGCGGCGGCGCTCGCGGCGCTCGGCATCGAGAACGTGGGCGACCTGCTCGAGCACCTGCCGCGCGCGAGCCGCGGCGCCAGCACGATCGCCGATCTGCGCGCCGGTGAGCAGGCGACAATCGAAGTGGAGGTGCGCCGCATCTCCTCGCGCTCGGTGCGCCGCCGGCGTATGCGCCCGCTCGTCGAAGCCGACGTCTTCGACGCTACGGGAGCGCTGCGTGCAACGTTCTTCAATCAGCCGTGGCTCGTCGACCGCTATCCACCGGGGACGCGACTGCTCCTGCACGGCCGCGCCGACGGGCGGGGCGCGATGGCCGTGTCATCGCACGCTCCGGCGCGCGCCGACGAGCAGAGCGAAGAGCTCGGCGAGTCGGTGTCGCACTACCCGGCGAGCGTCGGCATCACGTCGATCGAGATCCTCAACCTGGTGCGCGCTGCGCGCGGGCGCCTCGCCGACGTGATCGAGCCGGTACCCGCCGCCGTCCGCGTCGCGGCGCGGCTGCCCGACCGCGCTGCGGCGCTGACCGCCGCGCACTTCCCGATCGACGCCGAGCAGGCCGAGCTGGGGCGTCGCCGGCTCGCGTTCGACGAGCTACTGCTGGCACAGCTGCTGCTGCAACGGCGGCGTGCCGCGCGCCAGGCCTGCGAGGACGCGGAGCCGCTCGACACCGCAGGCGAGCTGAGCGCCCGCTGGCTCGCCTCGCTGCCCTTCGAGCCGACCGCGGATCAGAGCGCGGCGATGCGCGAGATCGACCTCGACCTGCGCCGACCCGTGCCGATGAACCGTCTCTTGATGGGGGAGGTCGGCTCGGGCAAGACGGTTGTCGCGCTCTACGCGATGCTGCGCGCCGTCGAGTGCGGGCACCAGGCGGCCCTGATGGCGCCGACCGAAACGCTCGCCGAACAGCACTTCGCGACGCTTCAGCGGCTCCTCGGCGCGGAGCCCGTGAGCGCGGCGCTGCTCACCGGCTCGACGCCCGCCGCGCGCCGGCGCGAATATCTGGGTCACCTCGAGAGCGGCGCGCTCTCCCTGCTCGTCGGCACGCACGCATTGATCGAGCCGGACGTTCGTTTCGCGTCTCTGGCCGTGGCGGTCGTCGATGAGCAGCACCGCTTCGGTGTACGCCAGCGCGCCGCGCTCGACGGCAAGGGCGCTCCGCACTTGCTGCACATGACGGCGACGCCGATCCCGCGCACGCTCGCGCTGGCACGTTACGGCGACCTCGACGCCACGATGTTGAGATCGCTACCGGCGGGACGCCAGCCCGTCGAGACCGAGCTGGTCACCGGCGAGCGCGGTCGCGCCGAGGCATACGAGCTATCTGCGCGCCGACCTCGCCGCGGGCCGCCAGGCGTATGTCGTGTGCCCCCTGATCGAGGCGGGCGAGGACGACGAGGGCGGCGGCGAGCGATTGCGGGCCGCGACCGCGGAGCTCAATCGCCTCAAGGCGACTGAGCTGAGCGGCTACAGACTTGCCCTGCTGCACGGAGGAATGGCACCCCGCGAGAAGCAGGCCGCTATGGCCGCGTTCGCCGCCGGGGAGGTCGACGTCCTCGTCGCCACAACGGTGATCGAGGTCGGCATCGACGTGCCCAACGCGACGGTGATGGTGGTCGAGAACGCCGAGCGTTTCGGAATCTCCCAGCTTCATCAGCTGCGCGGCCGCGTGGGGCGCGGCGAGCACGCATCGCGCTGCATGCTCGTCGGCTCCGGCGATGGTCCTTCACGACGTCTTCGAGCGGTGGCTTCGACCTCCGACGGCTTCCGGCTCGCCGAGATCGACCTGCGCTTGCGCAGCGAGGGAGAGCTCACGGGAACCCGCCAATCAGGACTCGGTGCCCTGCGCTTCGCGCAGATGCCCGAGGACGCGGACCTGCTTGAGCGCGCGCAGGCATGCGCGCGCTCGATCGTGCGCGACGATCGCGAGCTCGCGTCTCCGCAGCACGTACTGCTCGCAGACGCGCTTGCCCGCGACCACGGCGTTGCGGCGCTCGCGCCGATCGAGGCCTGACGGCGTATGCAAACAGCGCCCGCAGACATTGAGCTCTTTGGACACCACCGGCGTGCGCTGATAGCCTCCGCCGATTCCGAACGGGGGGCACGACGGATGATGCGCAGAGCAGGCTCGATCTTGAACGGCACGGCAGCGTTCGTCGTCCGTCCCGCTGGCGGCCCCTTCGCCGGCACTCTCAAAGTCGGCCCCGCGGCCGGCCCGTTCCGTCTCGAACGGTGATCACGGACACCCCGCGTTCAAAGACAGGAGAAAAAGGCCCCGATGACACGGCGTAACCCCATCTCGAAGACGTGTGCGGCGCTCGCTGTAGCCGTCGCTGCGGTCCTGCTGGCAGCATCCCCGGCGTGGGCTCACACGTCGCGGCCGGACATCACGAGCTTCGCGATCTCGGGGGCACGCCCTGAAGCAACGGCCGGCATCATCAAGCTGAAGATCGTGGCGCGCAACGCGAAGACGTGCACGATCGCTGGCCCATCGTCGGTAATCGGCACCAGCTGGGAGGGGCCGTGCTCTTCGCACGCCAAAATCGTGCGTATCTGGATCGCCGAAAACCTGCGCGAATCCCGCGCCACGTACCGCCTGCGCCTCATCGCGCACGGCAAGGGCGGCACGTCAAGCCGCACGCTCACGATCACGATCCCGGGCGAACCCCCGCTCGCCACGGGGGCTTGGACCCTGACCGTTTCGACCACGATGCTCGCGCTCAACTTTGAAGCCGACGGTGCGATCACGGTCACGGGACTCCCCGGGGCTACGGGGTCGTGGACCTACAAGCACCGAACACTCAAGTTCGACCTTAAGGAAAACACGACGACGCTCGAATTCGAAGGGACGGGTCCAGCTGACGGGCCGATCAACGGCACGCTCAAAGCCGGGACGGAAATGATCCCGTTCCATCTTGAACGGTGACTCGGCAGCGGTACGACAAGGAGAGAGGCCAAGCGATGCGACACAGTCATGCACTTTCGAAGTCCTGCGGGACGGTCGCTGCCGCCGTCGCGCTCGCCTTGCTCGCGGCTTCGCCGGCGTGGGCTCACACGTCTCGGCCGGACGTCACGAGCTTCGCGATCTCGGGCGCACGACCCGAAGCGACGGCCGGCGTGATCAAGCTGAAGCTCGCCGTCCACAACGCGAAGACCTGCGTGATGTCGGGGCCGTCGTCGGTGATCGGCGCCCGTTGGTATGGGTCCTGCTCGTCGCGCGCCCAGATCGTTCGGGTGTGGATTCCTGAAAACACGGGCGAACGTGCCTTGACCTATCGGCTCCACCTCGTGGCGCGCGGCAAGGCTGGCACGAGCAGCCGAACGTTGACGATTACGATCCCCGGCGAACCCAAGTTTGACGCCGGAGCCTGGGGCATTGTCGTCGAAAGCAACCCCCCGATCGAGATCGAATTCCTAGCTGACGGGCAGATCGTCGTGCCATCCGAGCCCACGACGTCCGGCTCCTGGACGTACCACCACCGGCTGCTCAGGTTCGTGCTTACCGCCAGCGGTTCGCCCGACGTGGTCATCTTCGAAGCGAGCGGCCCAGCCGGCGGACCCTTGACCGGCGACGCCTCGCTCGAAGGAAAAATGATTCCCATCAAATTGGAACGCCTGCCATGAGTCGCGCCCCTCGGCCTCCGGGGCACGAACACCGCCGAACCAACCGACGGCTGGAACCCATCTGGATCGCAGAAAACCTGCGCGAATCGCGAGTGAGCTACCACCTGCGGCTCATCGCGCACGGCAAGGGAGGTACGACCAGCCGTGCACTCACGATCACTATCCCAGGCGAACCACCGTTCGTGACAGGATTCTGGTCACTGACGATCGTGAGCAGTTCCCCCGCCATTGTCGGCTTCGAACCCGACGGCCTCGTCACGGTGCCCGAAGATACGAAAGATGAGGGACTGTGGACGTACAAGCACCGGACACTCAAGTTCACCATCGCGATCGAAGTCGGCACCTACGAATTCGAAGCCTCAGGGCCACCCGGTGGACCGTTCATAGGAACGGTCAAACTCGGAGCAAATTCCGGGCCCTTCAAACTCGAACGCACATCGTAGGGAGACCCTGAAAATGCGAACCTTTCAAGCCAGGACCGTGCCGTTGCTCTACGCAGTAGCAGCCGTGCTCGCAGCGCTCGGCGTGATACTGCTCGTTGCCGCGGCGCCGGCCGGTGCCGCGCAGGCCCCTTCGATCAAGGCGTTCGCGTTGACGGCGCGTCCGAAGGCGACGGGTGGCGTCATCGGCGTGAAGATCGAGGTCAAGGGCGGACGCACGTGCTCGTTGACCGGGCCATCTGCGGTCGTGGGTCTCGAATGGGAAGGACGCTGCCCGTCGCGCTCGCACGTCCACCGCATCTGGATCCCTGAAAACACCAGCGAAACAGCGAAGACCTATCGCGTTCGCTTGGTCGCGCACGGACCCCGCGGCACGACCTCTCGCACGTTGAAGATCACGGTCCCGGGCGAAGCGAAACTCGTTACCGGTGAATGGCTGTGGACCATCAAGATCGGCACCACGGAAGTCCCGTACCTGTTGACGCTTGAACCCGACGGCACCCTCACCGACAAATCAATCCCAGGCTTCACGGGACACTGGTCGTACAAGCACCGCGTCTTGAAGTTCGACATCCTAGTAGGCACCGAAACCGCGTCGATGGAATCGAGCGGCGGGCGAGAAGGCCCGTTCAGCGGTTCCGGCGTCATCACCGGGGGAGGTTCAGGCCCAGTGCCTTTCACGTACGTCCTGGTGCATGAGTGACCGGCGTCCGGTCCGGACGCCCGCCGTTGCGGTGCTGGTCGGAGCGCGACCCCGACGGGCGCGAGCAGGCTTGAATCGGCGCGATCTGAGCAAGCTGGGCGAGCGCCGCGGTGCTCGGCTTTGCTCGTTGCCATGGCGGCGCCTGCGGCTTCGTCGGCTGCCGTCGCTGGGCACGCGCCACGCGTTGAGCAGTTCACGATGCATTCGACAACTGTCACCGCGAGCGGTGGCGCGCTCACGCTGTCGCTCGCCGCACGGTATGCCGCCACGTGCACCGTGACCTCCAAACCGGCGCTCGGCGGGCTTCCATGGACGACACGCTGTACGGCGCGCAGCCGCAACCGCACGATCCGAGTTCCCGCGAACTCAAAAACTGCGCCTGTCCTCTACCGCCTACGCCTAACGGCGCGCGGCCCACACGGCGTAAAGACGACCTACATCGAGCTGACAGTCCGCGGACACAAGCCGCCGCCGGTGACAGAACAACTGAAAATTAAAGAAGAGGAAGAAGCCAAGACCAAGGAACAGGAAAAACTAAAGGCAGAACAGAAGCTCAAAGAAGAAGAAAAAATCGAGGAAGAAAAACTCAAACAGGAAAAGCTCGAAGAAGAAGAAAAAAAACGAAAGAAGAAGAAGCCAAGCGCTTCAAACTCGGCGAGTGGACCATCCATTACAAGTACGAAGGGACGCCGACCTATGAAGACCTCGCGGTCTTCGAAGCAGGCGGGGTGTGCAACTTCGATGACACGACGGGAGGTACGTGGGCGTACGACGAAAAAACACAAACGCTGACGTTCTCGCGCAAAGTCACGGAAGGACTGGCCGAGGTCGAAACGCTCGTTGGCACCGGCCCGCCGGGAGGGCCGATCAAAGGCACGTGGAGCGCGACCGAAACGTCCGAGACCGGCGAATTCGAACTCGTTCGGGATCCGTGAGACG
Organism: uncultured Solirubrobacterales bacterium; assembly: GCA_963764325.1. Taxonomy (GTDB): domain Bacteria; phylum Actinomycetota; class Thermoleophilia; order Solirubrobacterales; family Solirubrobacteraceae; genus Palsa-744. The sequence continues at coordinate 544,024 of CAVXSE010000001.1, forward strand.
TCGAGCCAGGCCCCTCGGCTATCTCGCAGCGCTGGTCGCAATGCTGACCTTTGCGCCGGCCGCAGCACAGGCGGCGACGGTCGCTTCCGCGCACCACCCACACATCCAGGAGTTCACCGTCCACAGCGCGGCGCTCGGCGAAGTCGGCGGCAAAGTAACGCTGGCGGTCGCAGCCACGCATGCCTCGACTTGCACAGTCACCGCGAAACCGGCGCTCGCCGGGCTTCCGTGGCACGTTCACTGCACGTCGCACAGCCGCACGCGCAAAATCACGGTTCCGCCGAACCACGCGCCGGCGGCCGTCGTCTACCACGTTCACCTCTCTGCGCACGGACCGCACGGCACGACGACGCGCACGATCACGCTAACCGTCCACGCCCACAAGTCAGAAGAAAAAGGAAAAGGCGAAGAAAAACCGACGACTGTGGTCGGCGAATGGACGCTGAAAACTTACTACCAGAAAAAACTCGCATTCGAAGATCCCGCAATCTTTGAAGCCGGCGGCAAATGCTTTTTCGACACCACGCCGGACGGGGAATGGACCTACGACGCTGGCACCGAAACGTTGGAATTCCAGCGCGAAGTCCCCGGCGGTGCGGTCGAAAAACTTGTCGGCAAAGGGCCTCCGTCCGGGCCGATCGACGGCACCTGGTCGGTGCCCGCAGACTCCGTAGCGGGCGAATTCATCCTCGAACGGGTGCCCGGCTGAGACCGACGCTCGAAAGCACGCCCGCGCCTTGCGCGTGATCGCCGGGGAGCTCGGCGGCCGGCCGCTCAAGGTGCCGCGCGGGAGGGGCACACGTCCGACGACAGACCGGGTCCGTGAGGCGCTCTTCTCGATGCTCGGCGACGTGTCCGGCTCCGTGCTGGACCTCTTCGCCGGGAGCGGCGCGCTCGGGATCGAGGCGCTGTCGCGCGGCGCGACGCGAGCGCATTTCGTCGAGAACGATGCGCGCGCCTCGGAGGTCCTGGCCGCGAACCTCGAGGCGCTCGGGTTGGGGGCTGACCGCGCCAGAATTGCGCGTAGGGACGTCGCCGCCGAGCTGCGCGCGGCACGAACTCGCGCGGAGACATACGATCTGGTCTTCGTCGATCCGCCATACGCCGAAGCAGGGCGCTGGACAGCCGAGCTGCCGGCGCTGGTCGAACCACTCCTGGCATCGGGCGCGCGCCTGGTCGGCGAGAGCGACCGGCGCGACGTGCTGGAGTTGCCAGGCGAAGAGCTGCGACGCCGGCGCTACGGGGACACCGTCATCAAACTGAACCGCAAGCCATGAACCGCGACAAGCCGCTGATCGCAGTCTGCCCCGGCAGCTACGACCCCGTCACGAACGGACACCTCGACGTGATCCGCCGCTCCGCGTCGCTCTACGACGAGGTGATCGTCGCCGTCGTCAATCGGTCGGTCCGAAAGAGCAGCTCGCTCTTCGGGATCGACGAGCGCGTCTCGTTCGTGACCAACGCGCTGGCCGACCTCGACAACATCCGCGTCGAGCCGTTCTCGACGCTCGTCGTCGACTTCGCTCGCTCCGTCGGAGCCCGCGCCATCGTCAAGGGCCTGCGCGCCATCTCGGACTTCGAGTACGAGCTCGAGATGAACCAGCTCAACCGCCGCCAGGAGCCGGGCATCGAGTCCGTTTACCTGATGGCTAGCGCCCAATTCAGCTTTCTGTCGTCCAGCGGCGTCAAGGAGCTCGCGACGTTCGGGGGGCGCATTGACGACCTCGTCCCCGGCGAGGTGGCCGTCCGATTGCAGGAAGAGCTGCAGCGGTGACGAAAGCTACGGATCGCAGGTCGTGTAAAACTCCCCGGGAAGGTCCCGCTGCGCGCCGCGTTTAGCCTCTGATGGACGTCCTCGTACTCATAGACAAGCTCGATGATCTCGTGCACAACGCGAAGTCCGTGCCGATGACGGACACCGTCCGCGTCGACAAGGAGGAGATCTACGACATCCTCGACCAGATGCGGGCCACGATCCCCGAGGAGATCAAGCAGGCGCGCTGGATCGTCAAGGAGCGGCAGGAGATGCTCGCAGAGGCCAAGAAGGAGGCCGAGCGGATCATCCGCGACGCGCGCGAGCGCCAGGAGCAGCTGGTCTCCGACCAGGAGGTCACGCGCCAGGCCGAACGCGCCGCCGACGACATCGTCGAGGACGCCCGTGCCCGCGAGCGTGAGATCCGACTCGGCGCCGAGGATTACGCCGACGACGTCCTGAAGACCCTCGAGGTCAATCTTTCGAAGTTCATCGCGGCGGTGCAACGCGGTCGCGATCGCCTGCAGGGCCGCGACGAACCCGTAAACAGCGACTAGTCCGGCCACGGCCGTGCCGGACTCGATCCGCGACCGGGTCCACAACGCGCGTCTGATCACCTCGACGCTGAGGGAGCGGCGCGTCTTCGCGCTCGAGCCGCCGTGGCGGGCCGCGCGAGCCTTCGGCGGAATCGTGCGCTGGGGCCCCACCATCGCCGGTGGATATGCGGCCGCGGCCGCGCGACACGGCGACCGTGCCGCGCATCGTCGATGACCGCGGCGTCCTGACATTCGCCGAGGTGCTGCAGCGCAGCGAAGGCCTCGCTCGCTCTCTGCGCGGGCTCGGCATCGACGCCGGCGACGACATCGCCGTGATGGCGAGAAACCACCGCGGGTTCATCGAAGCGATGGTCGCAGCGGCGATGCTCGGCGCGGGCACCGTGTACCTGAACACGGGCTTCGCGGCGCCGCAGCTCGCGGGCGTCATCGAGCGCGAGCACCCGGCCGCGCTGATCTACGACGAAGAGTTCGAGAACCTCTTCGAATCCGCGCCCGGGACCGCCTCACGCGTGTCCTGTCGTGGTCGGACGGGCACTCCGGCCGGCAGACGCTCGAGGAGCTCGACCGCGGCGGGAGCCAGCGGCCCGGCGATGCGGCGTCCGCGCGAGGCCGGGCGCGCCGTGGTTCTCACATCCGGCACGACCGGGACGCCAAAGGGCGCGACGCGCGTCGCTGAGCGGCGGCGTGCTTTCAGGTGCCGCCGCGATCCTCTCCCGCATCCCGCTCGACGCCGACGGGACGACCCACATCGCGGCTCCGATCTTCCACTCCTGGGGGCTTGCGCACGTCACGCTCTCGCTCCCACTGCGCTCGACGCTCGTGCTGCGGCGTCGCTTCGACCCGCTCGAGAGCCTGCGCGAGGTCGCGCAACACCGCGCCGACGCGCTGATCGTCGTGCCCGTGATGCTGAGCCGCATGCTCGAGCTCGACGACGACCAGGTGGCCGCGCTCGACGTCCACAGCTTGCGCGTGATCGCCGCGAGCGGCTCCGCGCTTCCCGGCGACCTCGCGCGACGCGTCATGGACCGCTTCGGCGACGTGCTCTACAACCTCTACGGCTCGACGGAGGTCGCGTGGGCGACGGTCGCGGGCCCGCGCGAACTGCGTGAGGCGCCCGGGACCGCCGGGACGCCGCCGCGCGGAACCGAGCGTGCGGATTCTCGACGCGCAGGGGAAAGAGCTACCGCGCGGGGACCACCGGCCGCATCTTCGTCGGCAACGGCGCCGAGTTCGAGGGCTACACCGGAGGAGGCAGCAAGGAGGTCCTCGGCGGGCTGATGAGCACCGGCGACGTCGGCCACGTCGACGATCGCGGGCGGCTCTTCATCGACGGTCGCGACGACGAGATGATCGTCTCCGGTGGAGAGAACGTGTACCCCGTCGAGGTCGAGGACCTGCTCGCGCTGCACCAGGACATCTCGGACGTGGCCGTCGTCGGCGTCAGCGATCGCGGAGTTCGGCCAGCGCCTCGCGGCCCACGTCGTGCTGCGGGCCGGCGCAACCCTCGACGCCGACGAGGTACGCGAGCACGTGCGGGCCAATCTCGCGCGCTACAAGATCCCGCGCGACGTCCATTTCCACGCCGAGCTGCCGCGAAACGCGACGGGCAAGATCCTGCGCCGTGAACTACGCGAGCAAGCGCCGCCCCTCTGACCGCGCCGAGGGGTAATATGCGCGGCGGCCAATGAAGTTCTTCGACCGCCACCGCTCGCTGTTGCTCGCGAGCATCATTCCGTTGGTGCTCGCTGCGGGCTGCGGCTCGTCCAGTTCGTCGGGGTCGGGCTCCGGCTCCGGCTCGAGCGAAACATCCAAATCGCCTGATGAACTCCTGAAGGCCGCGGACACGTCGCTGGCTTCCGCCAAGAGCGTCAAGCTCACCGGCGCGGCGGCCGGCCCCTCGGGTTCGATCCCGATCGAAATGACGGTCGCCCCGGGCGTAGGCGCGATGGGCAAGGTGACCTACAAAGGCCACCCGATCGAAATGATCGAGATCGACAAGGACCTCTACATCAAAGGCGGCGGAGCACTCTTCGGCAGCCTCGGCGGAGGAGCCGCGGCCGCAGCGCTCGGCGACAAGTGGCTGAAGTTCCCGCTCGACAGCAGCTTCACCGCAGGATTCGGAAACCTCACCAAGTTCGAAAACCAGGTCAAGGAACCACTCGCCAAGCTCAAAGGCGGAACGCTCAAGAGCACCGGTACCAAGACCATCGAAGGCGTCGAGGCGACCGGGGTCCAGAGCTCCACGGAACCGACGCTTACGGTCTACATCGCGAACGAATCGCCCAACTACCCCGTCGCAGTTGAAACGAAGGGCAAGGGCAAATTCGTCTTCAGCGACTGGAACAAGGAAGTCTCCATCAGCGCTCCGTCGGGCGCGGTGGAACTGAGCAGCATCATCCCCGGCGCTTAGCGCCGACGCGAAGCTGACGGTCCCTGAGCGTTCGGCGGCCGGCGCTAGGCTGATGTCGATGGCGCCCGCCACGGACCTGTTCGACCTCGCGGCGCTGAAACTCTCGACCGGCGAGGGCCGGCGCCTCGACCTCGCGGTGCACGCCGAGCCCGTCGTTCTCGGCGGTGAGACGTACTCCTTCGGCGACGACCCCGTCCCGGTCCGGCTCTCGATGTCCCGCATGGCGGGCGGCGGTTATGCGCTCGGTCTGGAGCTCGAAACGACCGTCCACGGGCCATGCATGCGGTGCCTGGCGGAAGCGCCCCCGCCGTGTCGGTGAGCGCCCGCGAGGTCGACCTGGCGGGCGGCGGCGCGGAGCTCGAAAGCCCCTATGTCCGCGACGGCAACCTCGACGTCGCCGCGTGGGCGCGCGACGCGCTGGCGCTCGCACTGCCCGAGAAGATCCTCTGCCGCGAGGACTGCCGCGGCATCTGCCCCGTTTGCGCCGCGGACCTCAACGCCGCCGGCGACGACCACTTCCACGAGAGCGCACCCGATCCGCGCTGGGCCAAGCTACGCGAGCTACGGCCCGAATAGCCGACACGCGGCTGTTACGCTTGCCGCTGGCATGGCGGTACCCAAGAAAAAGCAGTCGCACGCCCGCACGGCTCAGCGCCGCGCCCAGCACAAGCTGACGGCGCCGACGGTCAACCTCTGCCCGCAGTGTCACAGCCCGCGCCGCCCGCACCGCGTGTGCCCGACGTGCGGCACCTACTCCGGCCGCGTCGTCGAGACCGCCGCGGCCCATGATCACGAGCACGACCACGACGACGCCTAGCCGGCCGTGAGCGCCGCGCAGCAGCCGCCCTCAACGCGAAGCGTTGTGGCGGTCGACTGCAACGGGGCGGATCTCGGCCCGGCCGAGGTCGCAGCCGGCGCGCGGATCGCCGCCGCGCAAGGAATCCGCACCATCCTGTTCGGCCCCGCCGAGCAGATCGGCGCGAGCGGCGCGGGCGTCGAGGTCGTCGACGCGCCGGTCTCCATCGCGAAGGCGCCCGACCCCGTCTCCGCCGCGCGCACGACCTCCGACGCCTCGATCGTGCAGGCTGCCCGCGCCGTCGCCGACGGCCGAGCACAGGCGCTCGTGTGCGCCGGCGGCACCGGCGCTGCGCTCGCCGCGGGGATCTTCAACATCAAGCGTGCCCACGGCGTCTATCGGCCCGCGCTCGCGATTCCCTTGCCCGTGCCGGGCAACCAAGTCACGCTGCTGGACGTTGGCGCGAACGCCGAAGCGCGGCGCGAGCACCTCGTCCAGTTCGCGTTCATGGGCGCCGCGCTGGCGTCGACGGTGCTCGGAGTCAGGGCGCCCCGCGTCGGGCTGCTCTCGAACGGCGAGGAGGCATCGCGCGGCAGCCGTCTCGCTCGTCGAGGTCAACGCCGAGCTCAGCGAGCGCATGGCGGGCGGCGCGGGCAACTTCATCGGCAACGTCGAGGGGAGCGACATCGTCGCGGGCGTGGCCGACGTCATCGTCACCGACGGGTTGACGGGGAACATTGCGCTGAAGACGCTCGAGAGCACGTCTCAACTCGTCCTGGGCGCGGTGCGGGCGGCTGCGATGGGCTCGCTGAAAGGACGCGCCGGCGGTGTCCTGCTCAGGCCGGCGCTGCGCGGCTTCCGCGACGAAATCGACCCCGAAGGAGCGGGAGGGGCGTACCTGTTGGGCCTCAGGCGCCTCGGCGTCGTGCCGCACGGACGCTTCACGCGCGACGGTTTCGCCCAGGCCATCGTCCGCGCCGAGCGCGGCGCGAGCGAGGGCATCGTGGAGCGCACCCACGCCGCGCTCGAAGCCGCAGGCACCCTGCGCAGCGCACCGATGTCCGCCGCGGAAGGTAGCGTGCCCGGCCAGGAATGAACTGCTCCCGCTGTAAACCGCGCAGCGCCCGACGCGCGGCGCGGCGATGAGCGACGAACGGGCGCCAATCCTGGCCCTGGTCGTCGAGCACCTCGCCGACGAACTGGATGTCGAGGCCGACTTGATCAGCGAACAGACGCGCTTCAAGGAGGATCTGGAGGCCGACTCGCTCGACCTGTACACGCTTGTCCAGGAGCTCGAGGACACCTACGGCGTGAGCATGAGCGACGAGCAGGCTGCGCAGATCCTGACCGTCGGCCAGGCCGTCGACTTCGTGCTCGCCAATCGCGGAGCCGGCGATGCGGGCGGCTGATGGAGCTCGCGCGGCTGCTCGAAGAGCTGCCACCGGCGCTGGCACGACAGGTCTTCACGCACGCTTCGTGGAGCGAGCGGCGCGGCGATGCCTACGATCGCCTGGCGTTCCTCGGCGACAGCGTCCTCTCACTCGCTGTGACCTCGCACCTCTACCCACGGCTCGAGGCCGAGCGCTACGGCGCGGGTCGCCTGACGAAGATCCGTGCCGCCGCCGTCTCGGGCGAGGCGTGTCGCGAGGTGGCCGAGCGGCTCGGCCTTCCCGAGCGCCTGGTTGCGGCAGCGCCCGCCGGGGTACGCGCCGATGCCGACACGCTGCTGACCACCCGCGTGCTCGCTTCCATCACCGAGGCCCTGATCGGGGCCTGCTACCTGGACTTCGGTTACGAGCGGACGGCCGCGGCGGTCGTTGCGGATTTCACGCCAGAGATCGACGCCGCCCTCACGAACCCGACGGACCACAAGTCCACGCTGCAGGAGATGCTCGCGCGGCGCGGCGAGGTAGTGGCGTACACCGTCGCCGACGAGGAGGGGCCGCCGCACAGCCGCACCTACACCGTCGAGGCGACGGTCGACGGGCGCCTCGTCGGCCGCGGCAGCGGTCACTCCAAGAAGCAGGCCGAGCAGAACGCCGCCCAGGCCGCGATCGAGGCGCTACGAACACAGTGATGGTGCCGCCGTGTACCTGAAGTCGCTGACGCTCGCAGGCTTCAAGTCGTTTCCCGAGCGAACGACGCTCGACTTCGGGCCCGGCGTGAGCGTGATCGTCGGCCCCAACGGTTCGGGCAAGTCGAACGTGACCGACGCCGTGCTCTGGGTGATGGGTGAGCAGTCGCCGACCGCGGTCCGCGGGCACGCCATGCAGGACGTCATCTTCGGCGGCGGCAACGGTGTCCAGCCGCGCGGCGCGGCCGAGGTGGAGATCGTGCTCGACAACGGCGACGGCGAGATCGAGCTGCCCCTTAGCGAGATCTCGATAGTGCGCCGGCTGGACCGCAACGGCGAGGGCAGCTACCGCCTCAACGGCGTTCGCTGCCGCCTCGCGGACGTGCGGGAGCTGCTCGCCGATACGGGCCTCGGTCGCGAGAGCCACAGCGTCATCTCGCAGGGCCGCGTCGGCGAGGTCGTGCTCAGCCGTCCGCGAGAGCGCCGCATGCTCATCGAGGAGGCGGCAGGCCTCGGAAAGCACCGCGCGCGCCGCCGCCGCGCCCAGCTGAAGCTCGAGCGGACCGCTGCGAACCTCGACCGCGCCCTCGACATCGAGCGTGAGGCGCGCTCGCGCCTGAAGCCCCTGAGACGCCAGTCGCAGGCCGCCGAGCTCCACGAGCGGCTAGAGCTTCAGAGCCTGCAGGCGCGGCTCGAGCTGGCACGCGACGAGCAGCGGATACGCGCCGGCGAGGTCGCCGGCGCCCAGCGTGAGGCCGACGAGGCCCGCGCGCAGCGCGACGCCGCGGACGCCGCGCTCGCCGAGGTCGCCGGGCGTCGCTCCTCCGCCGAGCAAAAGCTCGCACTGCGAGCCGAGCGGCTCGAGGAGCTCAGCGGGCGCACCGTGCGCGTGCGCGGCGCCCTGGAGCGGATCTCGCTGCGGCGCGAGCAAACCAAGGGCGTCGCCGGGCTTATCGCCGCGCGCGCCGCCGAGCTCGAACGCGAGCTGGAGCTCGCGCCGGCGGCCGAGGAGGGCGATCCGACGGCGGAGGATCCGCGCGTCGCACAGCTCGAGGCCGAGCTCCAGGCGATAGACGCAGCGCGCGGCGCCGAGGTGGAGCACGAAGTCGCCGACCTGCGCGGCGAGGAGGAGCGCCTGCGAAGCGACGTCGCATCGCTGAGCAGCCGCTTGGCCGAGGCCCGGGCCGGCGTGGAAGCCGCCGACGAAGCCGCCGAGGCCGCGCGCGAGCGCCTCGCCCAAGCCGAAGCCGACGCGACGCGCACGCGTACCGTTGCGACGAGGGTGCGCGCCGAGCATGCCGCGGTCAGCCAGTTCGTCGCCGAGCGAGCGCGCGTGACCTCGCGCAGCGGGCGCCACTCGCTCGCCGATCGGTTGACCGTCGAGGCCGGCCTCGAGAGTGCGCTTGCCGCGGCGCTCGGAACCCGCCTCGACGCGCTGATCGCGGCAGACGTCCGCGACGCCGGTGCGCTGCTCGACGACAGCGGGGCCGACGGCGGAGCCGCGCTCGTCGCGAACGCACGTCCCGCCGCTGCCGCGCAAGAGCCGCCGGCGGGCGCGCGGGCGCTCGCCGAGCTCGTCGACGGAGCCGCCGACGCTGTCGAGCTCGCGCGTCACCTGCTCGCAGGCGTCTGGCTCGTCGCGCGCATCGAGGATCTACCGCCCGACTTTGCAGGCGTCGCTGTCACCCGCGGCGGCCGCCGCTGGGACGGCGGCGCGGGAGAGCTCCGGCAGATCGCCAGCGGCGGCAGCGAGGTGCTCCTCGCGCGCCGCGCAGAGCGCGACCGCCTCGCCGCGAGCCTCGATGAGGCGGACGCGGCGGAGCGCGCCGCGCGGCAGGAGCATGAGAGCGCAGAGCACGCTCTGGGCGCCGCGCAGGCAGCGCGGACCGAGTCCGTCGCGGTGGAACGTGAGGCCGCCCGTCAGCTCGCGGACTCCGTCGACGCTCTCGAGCGGGTCGAACGCGCGCTCGAGCGGCGCCGGACGGCTCCGCTGGAGGGTCCCGCGGCTCTTCGCCGGGCGCAAGTGGAAGGCGAGCTTGCCGCGGAGCGGCGAAGGGCGCAGGAGCGGGCGCTCGAGCAGGCTCAGGCCCGCGAACGCCGCGCGTGGGCGCAGCGCCGACACGACCTCGACGGCCAGCTCGCGCCCCGAGCACAGGCCCTCCTCGCCGCCCTCGAGGATCTTGCCGCGGGCGCCCAGGCTTCACTCGCAGCCACCGACGCCGCGGCCGCAGAGGACCGCGAGGCAGGCGCCGGCGTCGCAGCCGAGCTCGCCGCGTGCGGCGCTCGCGAGGCCGAGCTGCAGAGCGAGCTTCGCGCGAGCGGCGAGCGCGTGACCTCGGCCGAGGTCCAGGCCCAGCGTGCGCGCGACCTGCTCGCCGAGACCGAACAGGAGATCGCTGCGGTGCGCGAGCGCATGGGCGTCGACGCGGCGGGCGACGCGGGCGACGCGGGCGACCGCGAACCGCTCAGCGAGGAGGCACGGGAAGAGCTGCGCTCACGGATCGAGCGCCTCCGGCGCAGGCGCGAACAGCTCGGCCCGGTGAACCCGCTCGCCAAGCAGGAGTACGCGGACGCGGTCAGCCACGTCGAGGAGCTCGAGACACGCCGTAGCGACCTCGAGGACGCCCTGCGCGAGCTGCGCGGCGTGATCCGCGAGACCGATCGCCAGATCGAGCGCCGCTTCACCGAGACCTTCGCGGCGGCGGCCGAGAACTTCGAACGGATGGCCGGCGAGCTGTTCCCGGGCGGAAGCGGCCGGCTGCGGCTCGTCGAGGATGCGCAGCCTGTGTCGCCCCGCGTCCTCGGCGGCGAGCCGGGGGCCGGGGATGAGCCGGCCGAGGAGATCGACGAGCAGGACGGCGAAGTCGACCTGCGCGGCGTCGAGATCGAGATCGTCCCGGCAGGCAAGTCGGCGCGGCGGCTGTCGCTCCTCTCCGGCGGCGAGAAGTCAATGACGGCGCTCGCGTTCCTCTTCGCGGTGTTCCTTGCGCGCCCCTGTCCCTTCTACATCCTCGACGAGGTCGAGGCGGCGCTCGACGACCTCAACCTCGACCGCTTCATCGACCTGATCCGCCGGCACGCCGACCGCGCCCAGTTCATCGTGATAACCCACCAGCGGCGCACGATGGAGGCCGCCGACGCTCTGTACGGAGTGTCAATGGCCCAGGACGGCGTCTCCAAGGTCGTCTCGCGCCGTCTGCCGCACGATCGCCAGGCCCGTCTCGTCGCCGCGTCGGCCGCCTGAGCGCCGCCGCTGGTAACGTCGCGCGCCGGTGGCGCGCGACTGGAGTGACCTCCTCATCACGGATGTTCCACCGGCCGCCGAGCAGGCCGAGCCCGCGCGCGAGCGCCGCGGCGTCTTCTCACGCCTGCGCGACAGCATGGCGCGGACGCGGCGCGCGCTCGGCAGCGAGGTTCGCTCAACGCTCGCCGGCGAACTCGACGACGCGGCCTGGGAACGCCTCGAGGAGGCGCTGATCGCGGCCGATGTCGGCGTGCCCACGACGTCGCGGATCGTGCAGGCGCTCGAAAGCGATCGCGGCGGCGAGGGCGATCGCGTCGAGCGCCTCGTGGCGCTGCTCGCGGAATCGGCGCGGGTCGGCGACGAGCACATCGACCTGCGCCCCGACCCGACGGTCGTGATGCTCGTCGGCGTGAACGGGACGGGCAAGACGACGACCGCCGGCAAGCTCGCGTACCACCTGACGCGCTCTTTCGGCATGAACGTGATGCTCGTCGCGGCCGACACGTTCCGCGCCGCCGCGCGGGAGCAGCTCGAACGCTGGGGTGAGCGCGCCGGCTGCCCGGTCGTCGGCGGACCCGACGGCTCGGACCCTGGCGCCGTCGTGTTCGACGCGCTCGCGCGCGCCTCCAGCGAAGACGTCGACGTCGTCATCGTCGACACGGCCGGGCGCGTGCACACCAGGAACGACCTGATGGCCGAGCTGACGAAGATACGCGGCGTGATGGCCCGTCAAGGCTCCGATGCGCCCCACGAGACGCTGCTCACGATCGACGCCACGACGGGCCAGAACGGCGTGCGCCAGGCGCGCGAATTCGCCGCGGCAGCCGGTGTCAGCGGCATCGTGCTCACCAAGCTCGACGGCACCGCGCGCGGCGGCATCGCGCTGGCGATCGCCGACGAGCTGCAGATCCCCGTAAAGCTGATCGGAATCGGCGAGGACGTCGAGGACCTGCGGCCCTTCGACGCCGAGGATTTCGCTCGCGCGCTGATACTCGAGGGGTAACCTCTAGATATGGACTGGTGGATCGTGTGGCTCGTCGCCGCGGCGCTATTCGGCGCCGGCGAGATGCACACCGGCGGCTTCTATCTACTGCCCTTCGCCACCGGCGCGGGTGTGGCCGCGATCGTCTCCGTCGCCGGAGCGGGCTTCGGCATCTCCGCGCTCGTCTTCATCATCATCTCGGCCCTCGTGATCGCGATGCTTCGCCCGATCGCCCGCAGCCACCGCCAACAGCCGCCCGCGATCCGCACCGGAGCCGCGGCGCTGATCGGCAAGCCCGCGACCGTGCTGGAGCGGATCGCCAACGACGAGGGAGTGGGTTGTGTGCGCATCGACGGCGGCGAGGTGTGGACCGCGCGCAGCTTCGACGAGGACGTCGTGATCGACGCCGGCGAGAAGGTCGAGGTCGTCGAAATAAGGGGCGCCACCGCGCTCGTGATGCAGTGAACGAGCGCGCCCCCCGGGCCGCACGCCAAACCCCTAGGAGGCCCCTGTGGTCGAGCTGATCGTTGCCGCCGTCGTGATCGTCTTCCTGCTGTTCGTCGCCTCACGCGCAATCCGCGTGATCCCGCAGGCCCGCGCCGGGGTCGTCGAGCGCCTCGGCCGCTACAGCCGGACGCTCGAGCCGGGGCTCGTGATCGTCACGCCGTTCGTCGACCGCGTCAAGCCGCTGGTCGATCTGCGCGAGCAGGTCGTGAACTTCTCGCCCCAATCCGTGATCACCGAAGACAACGTCGTCGTCGAGGTCGAAACGGTCCTCTACTTCACGATCACCGACCCGCGCTCGGCGACGTACGAGATCGCCGCTCCGCTCCAGGCCATCGAGCAGCTCACGGTCACGACGTTGCGCAACGTGATCGGCGGGCTCACGCTCGAGGACACGCTGACGGCTCGCGAGAACGTCAATGCCCAGCTGCGCACCGTGCTCGACGAGGCGACGGGGAAGTGGGGGATCCGCATCAACCGCGTCGAGATCAAGTCGGTCAACCCGCCGGCGGACATCCGCTCCGCGATGGAGCAGCAGATGCGCGCCGAGCGCGACAGGCGTGCCGCGATCCTGCGCGCCGAAGGCGAGAAGCAGTCGCAGATCCTGACCGCCGAAGGACAGAAGCAGGCCGCCGTGCTGAGCGCCGAGGGTGAACGCCAGGCCGCGATCCTGCGCGCTGAGGGCGAAGCCAAGGCGATTGACACGGTGTTCGGCGCGATCCACGAGGGCAAGCCCGACGCCGAGCTCCTCAGCTACGCCTACCTGCAGATGCTCCCCGAACTGGCGCGCGGCGACGCCAACAAGGTCTTCATCGTGCCTTCGGAGTTCGCACAGGCCTTCGGCGGCCTGGGCGACCTGCTGGGCGCCCGCCGCGAGGTCGAGTCGGGCGAGGAGCACTGAGCGGCGCGTGTTCGACGCGCTCGCCGAGCGCCTCCAGGGCGCGCTCGCAGGGGTCCGCAGCCGCGGCACGCTGAGCGAAGAGGACGTCGACGCGACGATGCGCGAGATCCGTCTCGCGCTGCTCGAGGCCGACGTCAACTTCAAGGTCGTGCGCGAGTTCACGAAGGAGCTGCGCGAGAAGTGTCTGAAGGCCGAAGTGGTCGGTGGCCTGAACCCCGGTCAGCAGGTCCTGAAGCTCGTGAGCGAACAGCTCACCGAGCTGATGGGCGGCGAGGGGAGCTCGATCACGTTCTCGCCGCGGCCGCCCACCGTGATCGTGCTGGCGGGCCTGCAGGGCTCCGGCAAGACCACGGCGACCGCCAAGCTCGCTCGCTGGCTGGCCAGCGAGCAGGGAAGCTCGGTCGCCGTCGCCGCCTGCGACGTCTACCGGCCCGCGGCCGTCGAGCAGCTCGTCCGCGTGGGTCAGGAAGCCGGCGCAGTGGTCTACGAGCGCGGAACCGATGCCGATCCGGTCGAGCTCGCGGGCTGGGCGCTTGAGCGAGCACGCGCGGACGGCAAGGACGTGCTGATCGTCGACACGGCGGGGCGCCTGCACGTCGACGACGAGCTGATGGCCGAGCTGGAGCGGATCCGCGAGCGCGTCGATCCGGACGACGTGCTGCTCGTCGTCGACGCGATGACCGGGCAGGACGCGGTCAACGTCGCGGAAAGCTTCGCCGCGAGCGCCCGCGTCGACGGCGTGATCGTCACCAAGCTCGACGGCGACGCGCGCGGCGGCGCCGCCCTGTCGGTCAAGGCCGTGACGGGCAAGCCGATCCTCTTCGCCTCGACGGGCGAGCGCCTCGACCAGTTCGAACCGTTCCACGCCGACCGTATGGCGCAGCGGATCCTCGGCATGGGCGACGTGATGGGCCTCGTTGAGCGCGCCGAACGCGAGTTTCAGGACCGCGACGCCGCGGAGCTCGAGCGCAAGCTGAGGCGCGATGAATTCGGACTCGACGACATGCTCGAGCAGCTGCGGATGCTGCGGCGCATGGGGCCGCTGACCAGCATCCTCGGCATGATGCCCGGGATGGGCCAGGCCCAGCTTGCGGACGTCGACGAGCGCGAGCTCGACCGCGTGCAGGCCATCATCCAGTCGATGACGGCGCAGGAGCGCCGTCGCCCGGAGCTGATCAAGGGCTCGCGGCGCCTGCGCATCGCGCGGGGATCGGGAACGAGCGTCCAGCAGGTCAACCGGCTCGTCAAGCAGTTCGGCCAGATGCGCAAGGTGATGCGCACCGTGGGGCGCGGCGGAAAACCCGATCTCGCGGCTCTCATGCGCCAGGCGCGGTAGCAGGACCGGCAACGTCCCGGTCCACCGTCTAAGCTCTCAGCTCAGCAAGAACGGCCGGTCTTCGGCCACCAGCATCGAAAGAGGACCAAATTGGTAAGGCTCAGGCTCACCCGAGTGGGCGGTAAGAAGGACCCGATCTGGCGCGTCGTCGTCGCCGATCAGCGCTCGCCGCGCGACGGCCGGGTGATCGAGACGATCGGCCACTACAACGCCCAGACGGACCCGTCGACCATCGACATCGATGGCGACCGGGCGCGCAGCTGGCTGGCCCGTGGCGCACAGCCGAGCGGTGCCGTCCGCAAGCTTCTGCGCATCCAGGGCATCGAGACTCCCGCCGGCTGAAGCCCGGATGGCCGAGGCGACCGCCGCAAGGGAGCTTCTGGAGTACCTCGCCGAAGGGCTCGTCGACGAGCCCGACGCGGTCAGCGTCGACAGGTTCGATCAGGACGACGGCACCGTGGTGCTCGAGCTGAGCGTCGATGACGGCGACTACGGCCGCGTGATCGGCAAGGGTGGCCGCACCGCACACGCGCTGCGCACCGTCGTCAAAGCGGCCGCCGCAGCCGACGGGTGCCGGCTCCTCGTCGACATCGTCGACTGAACGCCTCCGCCGCGGCCGAACGCGTCGCCGTCGGTCGCGTGGGCCGCGCCCACGGTCTCGACGGCAGCTTCTACGTGACGCGCCCGCTCGCGCAGGCGCTCGCCGCGGACACCGCCGTGTGGGTCGACGGGCGCAGTGCCGTGATCGTGCGGCGCGCCGGGACCGACGCCCGGCCGATCGTGCGGCTCGACTGCGCCGAGAGCCGCGAGAAGGCCGACGCGCTGCGCGGAAAGGAGCTTCACGTCGCCGCCGGCGACCTGCCGCCGCTCGCCGACGGCGAATGGTGGGCGCACGAGCTCCAGGGCTGCGCAGCTGCGCGACGGCGACGAACAGCTCGGCACCGTCCTGCGCATGATCACGCTGCCGACGTGCGAGGCGCTCGAGGTCGAGCTCGACGCCGGCGGCAGCGTGCTCGTGCCGATGGTCGCGGCCGCGATCCGCACGATCGACGCGCAGAGCGGCGTGATCGACGCCGACATGACGTTCGTGAGGGGCGAGACGCAGTGAACATCGACGTCTTCACCCTCTTTCCGCGCTGGTTCGAGTGGCTTCTCGAGCAGCGTCACGTCAGCAACGCGATAGCGGGCGGCAGCTCGATCACATGCATCGACCCGCGAGCGACGACGCCGCTCAGCGCCGGCCAGGTCGACGACGCGCCCTTCGGCGGCGGCGCGGGCATGGTTCTGCGCGTCGACGTGATCGACGCGGCGCTCAAGGCCCACTACGGCTGCGATGGCGAGCGAGTGCGCGAGACCCGGCGCGTGATCGCTCTCGCGCCCGGCGGCCGGCTGCTCGACGACGCACTCGTCGACGAGCTCGCGCGCGAGCCGGCGCTGACACTCTTGTGCGGTCGCTACGAGGGCCTTGACGAGCGGATCGTCGAGCACTTCGCGAGCGACGTCCTATCCGTCGGCCGCTACGTCCTGAGCGGCGGCGAGCTCGCGGCGATGGTCGTCTGTGACGCCGTGGTGCGCAAGCTGCCCGGCGCGCTCGGCCACGAGGAGTCCGCGCTCCATGAGTCGTTCAGCGCTTCGCTCGACGGCAACCCCGAGTATCCCCACTACACGCGTCCGGCCGATTACCGCGGCTGGAGCGTTCCGGACGTTCTGCTGTCCGGAAACCACGAGCAAATCGAGCGTTGGCGAACGCAGCAAAGCCGCGACCGGGGCTCACAGATGTGAGCGGTCGGCCGGCAGTCGTCCGCTAAGATGGCGCTTCGCGCCGCCGGCGGGCCGCTTCGGCCCCAAACACCCGGCCGGTTGCCGTCTCCCCAAATATGAGCAGCGTCATCGACACCATCGAGCGTGCGCAACTGCGCCGCGTACCGGACTTCCAGCCCGGTGACCGCGTGAAGGTTCACTTCCAGGTCATCGAGGGCTCGCGCCGGCGCATCCAGGTCTTCGAGGGCGTCGTCATCAAGCGCCAGGGCCACGGCGCACGCGAGACCTTCACGGTGCGTAAGCAGTCTTTCGGAGTCGGCGTGGAGCGCATGTTCCCACTGCATTCGCCGAAGATCGAGCGGATCGAGGTCGCCTCCCGCGGCGACGTGCGACGCGCCAAGCTCTACTACCTGCGCGATCGCGTCGGCAAGCGTGCGCGTGTGCGCGAGCGCAGCTACACGGGCCCCGAGGAGCTCGTCGAGCCGGGGCTGCTGCATGAGGAGGACGTCGCCGCTGACGAAGCCGCCGATGCGGCGCCCGCGGGTGACGCGGAGCAGCAGGAGCAGATGCCCGACACGGAGGCGTCGGGCGCGGACGTGGCCGACACGGTCGAGGACGCGGAGGCAGATGCACCAGCGGACGACAGCGCAGCGGACGGGGACGACGTCGCCGCCGACACTGCCGCCGACGCACCCAGCGCCGAGAGTGAGGACGCCGACGCGGACGCCGCGGCGAGCGACGACGGGGGGAACACGGCGGACGAGCAGGCCGACGCCCCGGACTGACGTGGCAACGCAGCCGAAGGCGAAACGCCGCACGCCGCTCGGCACGTTTGTCGAGCTTGTCGTAATCGTCGCGATCGCGGTCGGCCTGGCCTTCCTGATCCAGGCCTTCATCGTCAAGCCGTACCGCATTCCCAGCGGCTCCATGAAGCCGACGCTGCAGGAAGGCCAGCGCGTGCTCGTGAACCGCATCGGCATGCGTTTCGGCAATCCGAGCGTGGGGTCGATCGTCGTGTTTCACCCGCCCGAAGGGGCCGACGAGGAGGAATGCGGCAACCCGTCTGGCTTCAAGGAAGGCGTCTCGGCGTGCGATAAGCCGAACTCCAAGGAGGCGAGCGTGAACTTCATCAAGCGCATCGTCGCCGGGCCCGGTGACACCGTTTCGATCGTCGAAGGACACGCGATCGTGAACGGCAAACGCGAGAGCGATTCCTACATCAAACCGTGCGCCGAACCGAAGGCGAAGATCTGCAACTTCCCGCAGCCGATCAAGATTCCGCCCGGCCACTGGTTCATGATGGGGGACAATCGTGGCGAATCGGACGACAGCCGGTTCTGGGGGCCCGTCCCAACCTCCTGGATCATCGGCGAAGCCTTCGCCACCTACTGGCCGCCCGACCGCATCGGCTTCTTCTAACCCTGGTACGGCGCGCGACAGGCGCCGGCGCAGGCGCGCCGTCGCCCATCGCCTCTTCGCGTTCGATCGCCGCCTAGGCCCGTCGCTCGTGGCGGGCGCCGACGAGGCGGGCCGCGGCTGCCTCGCCGGGCCGCTCGTCGCGGCCGCGGTGCTCTTCGACTACGACACGATCACCACGCGCGAGCTGCGCTCGCTCTCCGCGCTCGACGACTCGAAGACGCACACCCCCGCCGCGCGCGAGGAGCTCTACCCGCTCGTCGCTCGCGGTCGCCGCCCGCATCTCGGTCGTCTCGCGGTGCGTGCGTGGTATCGACGGCCGCGGCCTGCACCGCACCAATCTCGCGGCGCTCGGCGACGCGAGTCGCCAGGTCACAGCCGGTGTGCACGCGCCCGTGCTGTGCTTGATCGACGGCTTCTCCGTCCCCGCGTTCGGACGCGAGCAGCGCGCCATCGTGAACGGCGACTCGACAAGCGCGGCGATCGCCGCCGCCTCCATCGTCGCGAAGGTGACGCGCGACCGCTTTATGCGCACGGCCGACGCGCGACACCCCGGCTGGGGCTTCGCTGAGCACGTCGGATATTCGACCCAGGCGCACCGCGAGGCGATCAAGGTCCTCGGCATCTCGCCCCTGCACCGGATCTCCTTCCAGTCGGAGGCCTACAGCCGGCTCGCGCTCTAGCCGCCCCCTTCTGCGTGGTCGAGGCGCAGCAGAGCGCCATCGTCGTCCACGAGCACCTCGACGACGTCGTGACGAACCGACAGGACAGTCGCCTTGGCGCCCGCCCGCGGCCCGCGCCCGCACCACCACGACGACGAGGACGCCCCGGCTTTCGCCGATCAGAACCGGCGCCGTCACGGTGATCGTGCCGCGAGAGGACGTGGATCTCCCGCCGCTCGAGATGGGCCGCCGCATGGTCGATCGCGTGGCTTGCCGTCCCCGACACCGGCCGGAGCGTACGTCCGGCCGCGTGCCTCGGCGCTTGCACATCTCGCACGGCTGTGACCAAGTTGCGACGCGGACGAGCGCGGACTGTGCCGCGGGGGCGGTAGCCTTCGCCGCCGTGGCGGACTCCGGCGAGAAGCATGCCGAGGGCGAGCGGGCCGACGGCCCGCGGTCGCTGGACGGCGTCACGGCATTCATGGGGCTTCGCTGGGTGAGCCCCGACGAGCTGCGGATGGCCGTGCGGCCGGAGCTCCTGAACGGCGGCGGAATCCTCTCGGGCGTCGCGACGTACGCGATGGTCGACTACTGCATGGGCTCGACGCTCTGGGTGCAGACGTCGGCGGAGGAGGGCATCGCGACCGTTTCGATCTCCATCAACTACGTTCAGACCGCCCTCAGCGGCGAGCTGAGCTGCCGCAGCCGCGTCGATCGGCGCAACCGCACGATCGCCGTCCTCAGCAGCGAGGTCCGCGGCGAGGACGGCGCTCTGATCGTCACCGCGATCGGCAGCTACTCGATCTTTGCGCGCGAGCGGATCGAGCGACTCAGGCGGCGCGCTGGGCTCTGACATAATCAGGTCGCGATGCGGCTGCTGCGGATGAAGCCCGGCCACGGAGAGATCGTCGTCGCGGAAGGCGACGTGGACGTGCCCGAGCAGGAGCGCATGCTGATCGAGGCGTTTCGCCGCGAACTCGACAACGGACTCTGGGCTGCCGTGCCGCTCGAGGAGCGCGGCGGCAGGCGCCGCGCGGAGATGGTGCGCGACTTCAGCGACATCCCGCGCGACGCGGAGCGCGTGATCTTCTTCCCGCGCGCCGCCGGCGGCGCGCGCTGACCGCGGTGGGCGCTGGAGTCGCCATCGCGGGCGTGCTTTTTCTCGCGCTGTCGCTCGAGGCCGCACGACCGACGCTGCGGCGAACGTGGGCAAGGGCGAGGGCGCCCCGCGCCGCGCCCGTGCCGCCCGACTTCGACCCGGGCCGCGAACGCCGGGCCGAGCAGCGAGCCCGCGAGCTCTTGCGGACCTGCGTGTCGGAGCGTGAGTGGGAGATGTACCGCGACCTCGGCCTGATCAGCGTCTCGGGAACGGTAGGCGACGGTCCCGCGGCGTACGCGTACCTCATCTACCCGCACCGTCCGATCGTCGCCTACGTCCCCGGATCGGGAGAGCTCTTGAGCGAGTACTGCGTCGCCTTCCGCGACGACGAGCAGCCGTTCGGCAGCGGCCGCCTGCCCGACGCCGACGACGTGCTGGCGAAGTGGCTGGCGCTCGCGGCCGACGAGCGCGCCCTCGTCGCGAAGGCGAACATGCACCTGCCGGGCCGCCAGGTGGACCCGGCGGCCGTGCATCGCGACCTCGCGCGTCTCGGCGACTGGGAACGCGGTCGCACTCTCGCCCGCGGTACCGTGCGCGCTGCATGAGCGCGCCCTCCTTCGACGTAAAGCACCGCAGCCGGGCCCTCACCGAGGGACCGGAGCGCGCCGCTGCGCGCTCCTATCTGCACGGGGTCGGCTACTCCGCTGAGGACCTCGCCAAGCCGATCGTCGGCGTCGCCCACTCATGGATCGAGACGATGCCCTGCAACTTCAACAATCGCGTGCTCGCCGCCAAGGTCAAGGAGGGGATCCGCGCCGCCGGCGGCACGCCGATGGAGCTGAACACGATCGCGATCTCCGACGGCATCACGATGGGCACCGCCGGAATGCGCGCCTCGCTCGTCTCGCGCGAGGTAATCGCCGACTCGATCGAGCTCGTCTCCTCGGCCCACTGCTTCGACGCGGTCGTCGCAATCTCCGGCTGCGACAAGACGATTCCCGGTGACGTGATGGCGCTCGCGCGCCTCAACGTGCCGTCGCTGATGATCTACGGCGGCTCGATCCGCCCCGGGCACTACAAGGGCCAGGAGATCACGATCCTGCAGGTCTTCGAGGCCGTCGGCGCCCACGCCGCAGGCCGCATCGACGACGCCGAGCTCGCGGCGATCGAGGAGGCCGCATCTCCCGGCGCCGGTGCCTGCGCCGGCCAGTTCACCGCGAACACGATGGCGATGGCATTCGAGGTTCTCGGCATCTCGCCCGCCGGCTCATCGATGGTCCCGGCCGAGGACCAGGGGAAGCTGAAGGTCGCGCACGGCCGCCGGTGAACTCGTGATGGACGTCCTGCGCCGCGGGCTGCTGCCGAGTGAAGTGATCACGCGGCGGGCGCTCGAGAACGCGATTGCCTCGGTCGCCATGAGCGGTGGCTCGACGAACGCCGTTCTGCACCTGCTGGCCGTCGCTCACGAAATGGGCGTCGCGCTCGCGATCGACGACTTCGACGAGATCGCCGCCCGCACGCCGTTGCTCTGCGACCTGCAGCCGGGCGGCCAGTACGCCGCCACGGACCTCTACGAGGCGGGCGGCGTCCCACTCGTCCTCGCGCGCCTGGCAGAGCGCGGCATGCTCCACGAGGAGGCCCTCACCGTGACCGGGCGCACGATCGGCGAGCACGCCGCCGAGGCGGCTGAAACAGCCGGCCAGCGTGTCGTGCGGCCGCTCGACGAACCCCTCCAATCAAACGGCGGCTTCGCGATTCTGCGCGGGAATATCGCCCCCGACGGCTGCGTCGTGAAGCTCGCCGGCCACGAGCGCCGTCAGCACGTCGGCCCGGCCCGCGTGTTCGACGGTGAGGAGGCGGCGATGGCCGCGGTACTCGCGAGCGAGATCGTCGCCGGCGACGTCGTTGTGATCCGCGGCGAGGGTCCGGCAGGCGGTCCGGGCATGCGCGAGATGCTGGCCGTCACCGCGGCGATCGTCGGTGAGGGCTTGGGCGACACGGTGTCGCTCATAACCGACGGGCGTTTCTCGGGCGCCACGCACGGCTTCATGGTCGCCCACGTCGCGCCGGAGGCGGTGCGCGGCGGGCCGATCGCAGCGCTCGCCGACGGTGACACGATCACGATCGATGTCGACGCGCGGCGCCTGGACGTCGCTCTCGCCGAGGATGACGATCGCGGCCCGTGTAGCCGCCTTTCGCCCCGTGAGCCACGGGAACGGCCACGTCGAGGTGGCGATCGCCAAGTACGCCAAGCTCGTCGGAAGCGCCTCCGAAGGCGCGATCGTCCGCTGAGCAACAGGCGACTGCCGCCCCGCGTCGAACTACGCTGCGTGCCGATGGCAGCTCCCGCCGCCAGCGACGTGCAGCCGCCCGCCTGGACCGGCGCCCTCGAGCTGCACGACGCCGACCTGACGCGCCGCGACGCGGCGCCGCGCACGCACCGCGCGTACCGCACCGACCTCGAACTTTTCGCAGGCTGGGCGGCGGGCGCGGGCCTGACGCCGAGCGACGTGACGGCCCGCGACGTGCGCCGCTACGTCGCGCAGCTCGCGCGCGACGGTGCTGCCGCGACGACCCGCGCGCGCAAGCTCGCGGCCGTGCGCTCGCTCTTCGCAAGCCTCCGCGAGCACGGCATCGTGCCGTCCAATCCCGCAGACCTCGTGGCAACGCCGCGCCGCGGGCAGTACCTGCCGCGCGTGCTGTCGGCGCGCGATGCCGGCCGGCTGCTCGACGGCATCCCGGCGGACGGGCCGCTCGAGCTGCGCGACCGCGCGATGTTCGAGCTCGCCTACGCCTGCGGCCTGCGCGCCGAGGAGCTCGTGCGGCTGACGGTCCGCGACGTCGACTACGACGCCGAGCAGCTGCGCGTCGAAGGGAAGGGGAGGAAGACCCGTTACGTTCCTGCCGGCGAGCCCGCGCTGCGCGGCGGTCGCGCGCTACCTGGAGCGCGGGCGTGCCAGTGCTCGTGGCGCCCGGCGATGAGCGTGAGGAGCTGCTGCTCAGCCGTAAGGGACATCCGCTCGGCACCGGCGACGTGCGACGGCGGCTGCGCCGCTGGACGGCGCGGACCGGGACCGGCGCTGGCATCTCGCCGCACGCCCTGCGCCACAGCTTCGCCACGCACCTGCTCGACGGTGGAGCCGACCTGCGCTCGATCCAAGAGATGCTCGGGCACGCGAGCGTCTCGAGCACCCAGATTTACACTCGAGTAGAGTCGGCGCGGCTCGTGGACGCGTACCGCGCGCAGCCATCCGCGGGCCTAGTCAGGGTTAAGCGACGTGGAGACGAACGTCAAGCCGATCGAGCTACGACAGCTATGGCGCCGCTACAAGGGCGATGGCGATCTGGGCGCCCGCGAGCGGCTCGTTGTCGCCTACTCGCCGCTCGTCAAGTACGTGGCCGGGCGGACTGCTGCGACGCTGCCGCCGCACGTCGAGGAGAGCGACCTGATCTCGTACGGCCTCGGCGGCCTGATCTCGGCGATCGAGCGCTTCGACCTCTCTCGCGACATCAAGTTCGAGACCTACGCGCTGACGCGAATCAAAGGCGCGATCATCGACGAACTGCGCTCTCTGGACTGGGTGCCGAGGAGCGTGCGTGCCCGGGCCCGCGAAGTGGAGCGCGCGAACGCCAGCCTGGAACACGAACTGCACCGATCGCCGACCGACGAGGAGCTCGCGGTCGGCGCTCGAGATCAGCGTCGGCGACCTCGAAGACTCGCTGGTGGCGATCTCACAGACCACGCTCGTCGCGCTGGACGAGCTGTGGACGATCTCCGACTCCTCGGGCGACCAGGTCTCGCTGCTTGACACGATCGAGGATCGCGGCGCGCCCGACCCTGCCCGGGCGCTCGACGCCGGCGACGTGAAGGAGCAGATCGCGTCGGCGATCGCGGAGCTGCCGGAGCGCGAGAAGGTCGTCATCGCCCTCTACTACTATGAGGGTCTGACGCTCCGGGAGATCGGCGAGGTGCTGAGCGTCACCGAGTCTCGCGTCTCGCAGATGCACACGAAGGCAGTCCTGCGGCTGCGCTCGCGCTTGCAGGCCGAAAGCTTCGACGATTAGAACGACGCCGCCCGCCGCACCCCGATAGCCATGGCCACGAAGACGATCGCCACGTTCCAGCCGGAAGTCAACTGCGAGATCTGCGAGCGCACGCTGCTGCGCGGCGAGGCGGCGGACGTCTTCGTCGGTGCCGGACGCCGCCGCACGGTCTGCGAGCTCTGCGCTCCCCGCGCCGTTCACAGGGTTGGCGCCGCGAGGGTGATGTCCCGGACCTCGAGCTACCACCGCCAAGGCCCCGCCACGGCACCGCCCTGCTGCGCGCGGCTGCGCCGGACGGCGCGAGCGCGGTCGAGGCGGTCGAGCGCGGTAGAACCGGCGGAGCCGGCACGCAGCACTGCCGTTCGACCGCGACGAGCGTTCGCCGCACAGGCCGGTGAGCGCCGAGGACGAAGGCGAACAGGCAGAGCACATCGATCGAACCGCTGACGACGTGTGAGCACCACGACGCCGCTCAGCGAAGCCGCGTCGGTCTTCAACGGAAGCGAGTTCCCGCGCCGCATCGCGGGCGTCGCACGCTCGCTCGGCGCGCCGGAGGTCAGCATCTGGGCCGCCGAGCACCACGCCGAAGTGGTACGGATCCTCATCGCCTGGGAACTCTCGTGGTACCGCTACGAGGTCGACCTCACCGAACAGCCGCCGACGGCGCGGGTCCTGGAGCAGGGCAGCGAGCTGACGGAGCTGCCGCGAACCGAGCGCCTCGCCAACGCCGCCGTGGACCGCACGGCCAGATCGTCCAAGCGTCCAGTTAGGGTTGCAGCCCTTGCGACGGCGCCCGCGCAGGCAGATAATCGGTCCGTGATCTACTGCGTCGTACCGAGGGAGCTCGAGGACGAGCTCTTCCCGCGGCTCGTCGAGCACTATCGCGACGACGAGAACGTGACGGTGATCGTCGATCGCCGCGAGTTCGACCGCCGCGGACGCGAGCGGGGACCGGCGGGGCCGGGAAACGAGCGCCGCACGGTGCGCGACCGGCGCCGTGCACGCGTCGCCGGCGATCCGCTTCCGCTCGCCCGCGGCTGACGCGCGCTCTTCGCTCTCGCGCATGAGGGTCACGGTCAACGTCGACGGCGGTGCGCGGGGCAACCCGGGCCCGGCCGCGGCGGCCTGCGTCGTCAGCGACGTCGACGGCGCCGTGCTGCTCGAGGACGCGGAGCTGCTCGGCGAGGCGACGAACAACGTCGCCGAGTATCGCGCCCTGCTGCTCGGGCTCGAGCGCGCCCGCGAGCTCGGCGCCGACGCGGTCGACGTGATCGGTGACTCCGAGCTCGTGGCGCGTCAGATCGAGGGGCGCTACAGCGTCAAGCATCCAGCGCTCAAGCCGCTGCTATCTCGACGCCCTGCAAGCGCTGCGCGGCTTCCAGGAGTGGACGATCCGGACCGTGCCGCGGGCCGAGAACGCCCGCGCCGACGCGCTCGTCAATGCCGCGCTCGACGCGCCTCCTGAGCGCACCCGCGCGCATCCTGCCTGCTGCGCCGGGGGGATTGTCTGGCTAGCGAACGACTCGCGTGGAGAGCGCTATGCGGATCATCTGCGGGTTCGTGAGTTCCTCCAGCAGCGAGTTCGTCAGCCAGTAGAGGTCGCGCCCCTGGCGCCAGCCGATGTCGTGGATGTGTTCGCCGTCGTCGACGATTTTGTATTCGCGGCCGCCGATCGTTTCGGTGCGCGAATGGTCGAAGAGCGGCGGGTCGGTCCAGTCGGTGCCCTCGAGGTCGTAGTAGCCGCCGATGATGTTCTGCATCCAGACGACGACGTAAGCGTTGCGACGTTCGCCGTTCTCGTTGCGCAGCCGATACGAGCGAACCTGCTGCTGCTGGGCCTCGCCCGTCTGCAGCGCCGGGTAGAGGACGCGCACAGGCGTGTCCGCTGCGGCCGCGCGGGCTTCGGCTTCGCCGGTCGTCGGGACGCAGCCCGAAGTCCGCCGCCGAGCGCGACACGCTTCGCGCCGAAGCGCGCCGCCGCGTGCGCAGCCGCACTTCGGCGCGCGGCACGCGCGGCGCGCCGTAGAGGAATTCATGGAGCGTCGCGTGCTCGAGTTCGGGGGTCGACGTGACGTAGTCGCCTTCGCCGATTTTGGTGTCCTCGCTGGAGTACTGGAACTTCACCTGGCGGATCGGCTTGTTCTGCGAGAAAGCGATCAGCTTCGCCAGTTCGATCAGCTCAGAGCCGCTGTCTGGGAACGTCGTGCGGATCGCGCCACCGACGGCTTTGGCGACCTTGTCGAGCTGGCCGAGGACGTCTTCCGGCTTGATCTGGTCGCGCAGGTCGCGAAGAAAATCCTGCTGGCGCGCGACACGCACGAAGTCCGAGTCGGTGTGCCGGTAGCGCACGTAGTCGAGCGCGTTTTCGTAGCAGAGCTTCTGATAGCCGGGCTGGAGATTGATGCTCGTGTAGTTCGTTTCCGCGGTGCCGATGTTCTGGTTGAAGTAGCGGTGGTCGACCTGGACGTACGCGCAGCCAAGCGTGTCGACAAGGCGGATGAAACCCCGGAAGTCGACGTCAACAATGCCGTTCAAGCGCAGTTCCGGGAAGACTTCGCGCTTGATCGTTTCGGCGGCCAGCAGACTGGCCTCTGAGGCGCCGCCGAGCGAAGCTCCGATCGTGTACGCCGCGTTGATCTTCTCGTCGGGGTAGACCTGACCGGAGCGCGTCTGGACCGTCGCCAGCAGGTCACGGGGAATCGAGAGCACCGACGTCTGGCCCTGCTGGGGATCGAAGCGAACGAGGAGGATCGTGTCGCTGTGCGGTGGGTCCAGGCGATCGTCGGCGTCCTTGGAGCCTTCGCGGCGGTCGGAGCCGAGGATCAGGAAAGTCTGCGGCCCGCCGTTGTATTCGGGGACGATCAGCCCTTTCGGCGCGTGGATTTTGTTCGCCGCCGTGAAGATCTCGTCGGCCAGGCCGCCCACGGTGTTGAGCGCCACGGCCGCCGTCGCGCCGCCCGTCACAAGGATGATGAGCACGGCCGCGAGCACGAAGTGGCGCCACAGGCCGGTGCGCGGTGGTTCGGTCTGATCTGGCATTCGGGCTCGCAGAATGGGGGCGCCGCGCGCCTGTGTCGAGTCTAGAGACCGTATCGGCGAGCGCCGGCCGCAACGGCGGCTACGCTCCAGCCGTGATCAGCCCGCGCAACCGGGAGCTGCTCGGCCTGGTGCCCGCCGCGCTGCTCGTGACCGCCGGCTTTACGGCGATCTTCGTACAGGAGCAGAACAACACGCCCGCGGCGAGCACCAACATCGTGCTCAGCCGCGCGACGAGCTCGTCGCTCGTCTACGGCGTGCTTTTCCTCGGGCTGTGCCTGCTGGCGCACCTCGTGGTGCGCTTCGCGCTACCCGACGCCGACCCCTACATGCTGCCGCTCGCCGCGGTCCTGGCGAGCGTCGGGATCGTGATGGTCTACCGCATCAACCCGGTTCTCGCGCGTCAGCAGGCGCAGTGGATGGTGCTCGGCCTCGTGCTGTTCGCGGCCACGATCATCGCGCTGCGACGAACGGGCGTCGGCATCCTCGAGCGCTACCGCTACACGATCGCGCTCGTCGGGATCATCGCCGCGATCCTGCCGCGCCTGCCCGGCATCGGCCGCGAAGTCAACGGCGCCTACCTCGACATTCACGTCGGCAGCGTCACCTTCCAGACCGCCGAGCTCGCGAAGGTGGCGATCGTCATCTTCCTGGCGAGCTACCTGCGCGACAACCGCCAGATCCTCGTCACGGCCGGCCGCCGCGTGCTCGGCGTCACGTTGCCGCCGATGAAGCAGTTCGGGCCGCTTCTGGCCGTCTGGGGCCTTGCGATGGCGACGCTGCTGCTGACGCGGGAGCTTGGAACGTCGTTGATGTTCTTCGGCGCGTTCCTCGCGCTGCTCTACGTCGCGACCGGCCGCTTCTCGTTCCCGCTCGTCGGGGCGATCCTCTTCGCCGTCGGGGCGTGGTTTGTCGCGACCCACGTCGGGCACGTCGAGTCGCGAATCGAAGCGTGGGAAGACCCCTTCAGCCACCGGCTCTACTACTCATCGGGAGGCAGCTACCAGCTCGCGCAGTCGCTTTTCGCGCAGGCCGACGGCGGCGCGCTCGGTACCGGATTTGACCGCTCGCTGCTGCGCGAAGCGTTCGGGCACCCGATCCTGCCGGTGCCCGAAAGCGACATGATCTACGCCGTCATCGTCAACGAGCTCGGGCTCGTCGGCGCCGCCGGGCTGCTGCTCGTGTACCTGCTGCTGATCGCCCGCGGCCTGCAGACCGCGGTGATCGCACGCGACTCGTTCTCCAAGCTGCTCGCGACCGGTCTCTCGACGGTCATCGCGCTCCAGGTGTTCGTGATAGTGGGTGGCGTCACGCGCGTCATTCCGCTGACCGGCGTGACGCTGCCGTTCGTCGCCTACGGCGGCTCCTCGGTCGTCATGAACTTCGTCCTGGTGGCGCTACTGCTCGTGGTCTCCGACCGTGCACGAAGACCCGAGCGCTCGGCGAGGCAGCGGTAGGGGCGCGTAAGCGCCGCTGCAGGCGAAGGTTTGGGCGCGCCGCCGTCGAAGAACGGCCGGCATGTCCAGCAACGCCAAGAGCGCGCCGGTGTCCGGCGCGCTTCACGCGCGCGATCTGCGTCACCTTCGCGCCGTCAACGCCGCCGCCGCAGCAGAGCCGCTCGAGCGGCTGCGCCGCGTGCTCGAAGCGGAGAGCTTCACCCTGCATTACCAGCCGATCGTCTCGCTCGCCGACGGCTCGCTCGCACACCACGAGGCGCTCCTGCGGATCCCGGATGAGATCGACGGGACGCTGCTGGCGCCGGGCCGTTACCTCAAGGCGGCGGAGCGCAGCGGCCTGATCGGCGAGATCGACCGCGCCGTCCTCGCGCGGGCCGTGTGCACACTCGCGGAGGACGATCGCTTCGCGGGCGCCAGCCTGGCCGTCAACATCTCGGCGCTCTCGGCGACCGACGTGACGCTTCCGCTGGAGCTCGAGGAGCGCCTTTCGCGCTGGGACGTGGACCCCGCGCGACTGATTCTCGAGGTCACGGAGACCGCGGCAATCGCCGACATGTCGCGCGCCAAGGCCTTCTGCGAGCGCATCATCGACCTCGGCTGCTCGATCGCCATCGACGACTTCGGGGCCGGCTTCGGCTCCTTCCAGTACCTCAAGCACCTGCCGTTCGACTTTCTGAAGATCGACGGCGACTTCATCCGCTCGCTGCCCGTCTCGCACACCGACCAGCTCGTCGTCAGGGCCCTCGCGGGCGTCGTCGCCGGCATGGGCCGCAAGACGATCGCGGAGTTCGTTGGCGACGACGAGACGGTCGAGCTGCTGCGCGAATACGAGGTCGACTACGCCCAGGGGTACGCCGTCGGCGCGCCCTCTGCGCAGCCGCTTGTTGTGGCCTGAGCGGTCGCTTACAGCCTGAGAGGACGGCACCTATCGGTAGGCTGGCGCCGATGAGAGCGCATGCCGCGATGCCGGTCGGTGACCGCGTGCCCTGCCGCGCCGTGGTGCGCGCGGCGGCGCCGTGAGCGCAACGGCCGAGCCGCTCAAGGCGGGGCGGCTGACACGGACGTTCACGCACTCGCGGGCGCTGGGCTACGTATTTGCTGCGCTGCTCGTGGGGGCGACCTTCCAGGTCGTGCTCGCGGCGGCCCACGGCAAAAACGCCCTCGTGCCGGAGCAGCCGAAAACGGCCGCCTGGCTCAAGGGCTTCGGGCCGGGGCTCTCGTACGCCGTCTTCCTGCTGACGCTGATCGTCTTCGTGATCGCCTACGGCGTGCTGATCACGCTCGCGCTGCGGATGGCGAGCGGGCGCCTCTCGCAGCGCGCCGTGATCATCGTGCTCGTCGCGCTCCACGTGATCCTGTTCGTCGGTCCGGTGATCATCTCGACCGACATCTTCAGCTACCTGGCGTACGCGCGGATGGCGGTGTTACACGGCGTGAACCCCTATCTCCACGGGCCGCAGAAGATCGCCTACGACCCGATCTACCCCGATGTCGGCATCGACTGGGTCCATACGACGACCGCCTACGGGCCGCTATTCACGCTGATCAGCTACCCCTTCGGTCTGCTCGGCGTCAAGGCCGGCATCTGGGGCCTGAAGACCGTCGCACTACTCGCCAGCGGCGGCACGCTCTGGCTGGTGTGGCGCTGCGCCAAGGCGCGCGGTTACGAACCGGCTGCGGCGGCGCTGATCGTCGGCGCGAACCCGCTTTACCTGCTCTACGGCTTCGGCGGCGCCCACAACGACCTGATCATGATTTTCCTGATGATGGCCGCCGTGGCGCTGGTCATCAGGGAGCCGGTGCGCCCACGTAACGAAGCGCTGGCCGGCGCCGCGATAGTCGCCGGCGCGCTGATCAAGGCCACGGCCGGCGTCCTGCTGCCGTTCATGCTCGTCGCGCGGCGACGCGTGCCGGTCCTGATCGGAGCCTTTGCCGTGGCCCTGGTCGTGGGAATCGCCGGACTCGCGGCGTTCGGCCCGCACGGCATCGACGTCGTCTCGGCGCTGAGTCGCGACTCCTCGTTCGTGTCGACCGACAGCTTCGCGAACGAGTTCGCGCACATCATCGGCAAGCCGGGCCTCTACCCGGTCGACCACGACCTCTTGAAGATCGGGCTCGCGGTGATCCTGCTCTATCTGCTGTGGCGCACCTGGCGCGGCTACGACTGGGTCGCGGCGTCAGGCTGGGCGCTGCTGGCGATCGTCGTGACGACCACATGGCTGCTCGCGTGGTACATCGTGTGGCCGCTGCCGCTCGCCGTCATATCGCGCGACCGGCGCCTTCTCGCCGCCACACTGTTCGTGATGGGCTGCTTCATCGTCCACCAGTACTCCCCGCTCCTGGAACCCGTCAAATGAGCACGCGCGAAACACGTGGCTTCCTGCCCGAGCTGGCTGAAACCGCGCGAAAAGGAACCACCGGAACGGGGCGTGCGCCGGCGGGTCGAGAACTGGCTGATGATCGCCGTCGGCGTCGCGATGATCGCGATCACGATCAACGACACGGCGCGCCAGACGATCATCAACAAACGACTCGTCGCGGACCTCGTCACGTGGAGCCACTACACCCACCTGGACAGCGAAGAACCGTCACTCGAGCAGGCGCTGTGGGGCTACACGAACTCGACCGACGTCGTGTGCGGCAACCTCGTCGCGCACAAGAAGCCCGGGACGACGGAACAGCAGTGCACGGTGATCGTCGGTCAGGTGCATCACGGTCTGCGGACCGTGATCGGCGGCTGGCGCCTGCACCCGAAGACGCCCGATCACTACAACAACCGCTACGACTGTTTCGGCACCGCGCCGATGGTGCTCGAAAAGTGTAAAAAATGAGCACCGTGGCGAGCGCGCAGGCTCGCGGCCGCGAAGTCGCGGCGAGCCGCTGGCCGCTGATCGCGATCGTCCTCCTCGGCGCCGTGCTGCGCCTCGCGACGCTCGGCTCGCAGAGCCTTTGGTTCGACGAGGCGTTCACGGCCGTGCGGACGCTGCACCCATCGCTCGTCGGCGACGCTCTCGGCGATGGTGCACACCGAGAACTCTCCGTTCCTGTGGTACCTGACGGAGTGGGTGGACTACCGCCTGCTCGGCAGCAGCGAATTCGCGCTGCGCCTGCCGTCGGCGCTGGCGGGCATCGCGACCGTCCCGGTCGCCTGGGGCATCGGGCGCGAGCTCGCGGGACGACGAGCGGCGATCGTCTGCTCACTGCTCGTGGCCGTCGGGCCGCTCTTCGTCTGGTACTCCCAGGAAGCCCGCGTCTACGCGCTCTACGCACTGCTCGGCGCGCTCGCAACGCTCTGCTTCCTGCGCCTGCTGCGCCTCGCCGACCGCCGCGCCGCCGTCTATTTCGCGGTCACCGCGGCGCTCTGCCTGATGACTCACTACTTCGCCGTCTTCCTGCTGGCACCGATGTGCGTGTGGCTGATCGCGGACCGTCGCCTGCGCCGCTTCGCGCTGCCCGTGGTCGGCGCCATCGTCGTCGTCGGCATCGCGCTCGTCCCGCTCCTGCTCGCCCAGGGCGGACACTTCACGCAGTGGATCGGCCGCTGGCCGCTCGGCGAACGGACGCTCGCGATCGCCCAGTACTGGCTGCTGGGTGAGTCTGGAGCGCCGCTCGGGCATTCGATCGAGTTCCTCGTCGCGTTGCCGGTGCTGATCGGCGTCGTGCTCTGGCTGGCGCGCGCCTGCGCCGCCCGCCGGCCGTGCCGGCGACCGAGGTCCGCGGCGCGCTGACGGTGCTCGCGATCTGCGCGCCGGCCATGCTGGTGCCGATTCTGCTCGCGGCGGCGGGCCTTGACTACCTCACGCCGCGCAACCTGATCGCCGCGATGATCCCGTTCACGGTGCTCTTCGCGGTGATGCTGGCCTCCGCCAGCACGGGGCATCGCGGGCCTCGCCTGCGCGCCGGCGCGGTCCCGCGATGCTCGCCGTCACGCTCGACGTCGACGTCAGCCACCGCCTGCAACGCGGCGACTGGCGGGGCCTCGCGGCGGCGCTGCCGGCCAATCCCTCGACGCCGGGCGATCACCGCTGCGCACCTCGCGACGACACCGCTGCAGTACTACCTGCCGCCGCTGCGCGTCCTGCCGGCACGGGGGCCCAGGTCCTCGTCAGCGAAATCGACGAGGCCGGCTACGCGCCGATCAGACCCGGCGCGCGGACGCCGCCGGCGCCGGGCTTCCGTTTCGTCGGCAGCGTTGATGCGCACGGCATGATCGGCTACCGTTTCCGCGCGGCCACGCCGCGCGTCGTCTCCGAGTCCCAGCTCGTGGCGCACCCGCTGATGGTCTACGAGCAGGGCGAAACGCCCGAAGTCCTCGTCTCGCCGGATGTGCGGGTCGTGCGGTGAGCGGGCGTTCCCGACGGTCGCTGCGCCGATGCGCCTGGAGGCCGCGCTGATCGGGCCGCTGCTGCGCGGCGCGCGCGTCCATCGCACCGGCATGGGTCCCGTCAATGCCCGCGCGGCCGCGGCCGGCCCTGACGACGCGAGAGGGCGATGCTTTGCTGGTCCTCGGCTTCTGCGGCGGCCTGGACGAGGAGTCGGTGCCGGGAGAAGTGATCGTCGCCGAGCACGTCTACGGCGCCGCCGACGAAGGCCACGCGCCCGAGCCCGTCGATTGCAGTCTCGCGGGGGAGATGATCAGCACGCTTGCCGGGCGCGGGCTGAAGATCCGCAGCGGACCGGTGGTCAGCGTCTCGCGCCTCGCGCTCGGAGATCGCCGCGAGGAGCTCCGCCGCGCGGGGGCGCTGGCCGTCGACATGGAGTCGCTGTGGCTGCTCGAACGTGCCGGGGAGCGCCCGCGCGGCGTCGTCCGTGTGGTCCTGGACAGCCCCCGCCACGAGCTCCTTCGCCCGGCGGCTCTGCCGCGTGGCATTCGCGCCGCGCTGGCGCTGCGGACCGTTGCGGCGGCGATCGAGGAGTGGCGTTCGCTATAGCGGCTCGGCGGTCGGCGAGCGCAGCCCCTCGCGAAGCTCGCGCCAGCCGAGAGCCCTCGCGCAGCAGCGCGGGAACGCCGAGCAGAAAAGCCGTGACCACCTCCACTGCCTGGAGCAGGATGCCGTACGCCAGGCCCTCACCGGCGCCGATCCCGGCCGCCGCCAGCACCGCGATGCAGGCGGCCTGAAAGACACCGACGTTGGCCGGCGTCGCGGGCAGCACCGCGCTCAAGTTGACGGCCAGGAGGACCCCGGCCGCGGTCACGGCGTCGGAGGAGGTGTGCAGCGAAAGCGCGGCGAGCAGCGACCAGCACGCGAGCCACTGAAGCGTCCACGCCACCAGCTGCGCCGCGACCGCTCCGGGGCCATGGCGCGGGCTCGCGAAGACCGTCAGACCCGAACGGCCGAGCGCGAGCACCGACCCGACCGTCGTTGCGGCATGGGCGATGCGCTCGTTGCGCGAGCGACGCGCCAGCCGCAGCAGCACCGGGCCGATGACGATCAGGACAGGCGATCACGACGGGAACGATCAGCGCGCCGGTGAGGCCCCCGAGTTTGCCGTGAAGCGCGGGGATGCCCGAGAGCGCGATGACGGCGAGGATCGCGAGGGCTCCAAGGTTGATCAGGGTCTGCGAAAAGACGGTGCCGGCGACGACCGGCAGGAGCGTGCGGTCGCGCCCCTCCAGGCGCCGCGTGACGAGCACGATGCGGGCCGCCTCGCCGACGCGCGCCGGGAACACCGCGGATCCCATCACTCCGATCATCGTCGCGCGCACGACCGTCGCGCGCGGGATGCGGATCGTCGGCAGCGCGGCCTCGAGCACCTGGATCCAGCTGACCGATCGCATGAACAGCGACGTGCCCATGAGCAGCAGCGCCGCGACGACCCAGCCGGGGTGGGCGTGCGTCAGCGACCGCCAGACCTGCGAGAGGTTCAGCTGCGTGATGGCCAGAACGACCGCAACTGCGAGGACGACGATCGTGACGGCAATTACGAGCTGGTGGCGCCGCCGCGGCGTCTTTGCGCCTTCCTGCATCGTTCGCTCTCTATCACGCTCTCCGGCCACGGCGGGGCGCATGCGCCGCGCCGTCTAATGTCGGATCATCTTCCCACCGCCGAGAGGAGCGTCGATGAAAGCCGTCTGGAACGGCACCACGATCGCCGAGAGCGACGACACCGTCGTGGTCGAGGGCAACCACTACTTCCCCGCAGAGAGCGTGCGCAGCGAGCTTCTGACGGACAGCGACACGCACACGTTCTGCCCGTGGAAGGGCACCGCCAGCTACAAGACGATCGAGGTCGACGGCGAGCGCAACAAGGACGCCGCGTGGTACTACCCCGAGCCCAAGGACGCGGCGAAGGAGATCCTCGACCGCATCGCGTTCTGGCACGGCGTGACCGTCGAGCCGTGAGCCGAACGTCGATCCTCAGGCCCGCACTCGTCGCGGCGCTAGCTGCGTTCGCCGGCGCCATGTGGGCCGCGCCGGCGATCGCGGCGCCGCACGCCATCACGGTCGGCACGCAACGGCTCGAGCGCTGCGGCAGCGGCCCGCTGATCTACTGCGGGCGCATCCGGGTGCCGCTCGACCGTGCGCTTCACGACGGGCCCACGATCTCCCTGGCCTACCGCTGGTATCCCGCGAGCGGTGCTCACACCGCGGCGGGCACGCTCGTGCCCGTGGAAGGCGGGCCCGGATACGGCTCGATCGGGTCGGCCGAAGAATTCGCCGAAATGTACGGACCGCTTCTGCGCCGCTGGAACATGCTCGTCATCGATAACCGCGGCACGGGCACCTCGGTGCCAATCGATTGTCCGGCGCTGCAGGATTTCAAAGGCCCGACGGCCGGAGAACCGTTCGCGCTCGCCGCCGCGCAGTGCGCCGCGAAACTGAACGGCGAGTGGCACGCCAAGGGCGGCGCGCCGATCCAGGCTTCGGACCTATTCACGAGCGCCGCGGCAGCCGCCGACATGGCGCAGATCATCCACGCGCTGCGGACCGGGCCCGTCGACATCTACGGCGATTCGTACGGCTCCTTCTTCGCTCAGGTCTTCGCGGATCACTATCCGCAGCTCGCGAAGTCGGTGGTCCTCGATTCGACGTACTCCACCTATCAGCTCGAACCTTGGTACCGCAGCTCTCACAACGCGATGCCCGCCGACTTCGACGCCGCGTGCGAGCGTTGGTCGCCGTGCGCGACGGCAGAGACCGGATCGCCATGGCAGACACTCGGGCAACTCGCCTCGACGCTTCGCACAACGCCCGTGAGCGGCGAGGTCCCCGGTCCCCGCGGCGCTCGGGTCCACGTCACGATGGGCGTCGTCGGCCTCGTGGACCTCGTGAACGACGCCGCCGGCGACCTTCACATCTACGCCGAGATCGACGCCGCGGCTCGTGCCGCGCTCCACGGCTACGACGCGCCGCTGCTGCGCCTCTACGCCCAGCGGCTGATCTTCGACGAGAACTACTTCGGCGTCCCGCCGCAGTTCTACTCAGTCGGCCTCTACCTCGCCGTGAGCTGCCTGGACTACCCGCAGCTCTTTGAAATGTCGGCCTCGCCGGCGCAGCGCGCGCTGCAGTTCGCCTCGGCCCAGGAAACGCTGCCCGCTGAAACGTTCGCGCCGTTCACGACCGCGGAGTGGCTCGAGCAGGACGAGAACACCGAGGCCTACTCGGCGTGCCTGGACTGGCCATCGCCGACGATCGCTGCGCCACCTGTCGTCGGCACACCGCCGCTGCTGCCCGCGAGCCTGCCGGTCCTGGTGCTGGGCGGAGAACTCGACACCTGGACGCCGCCGGCAGACCACAACAAGATCCTCGGCTACCTCGGCGGCGACGCACGCTTCATCGAGGTTGCCAACGCAACCCACGTCGTCGGCGAGGGCGACACGCCGTGCGGCTCGCAGCTGGTGCGCGAGTTCGTGCGCGCACCGAGCAAGATTCAGAGCCTGAACGCCTCCTGCGTCGAACGAACCGCCGGTTCATGCCGTCGGTGTCTACCCGCGCTCGCTCGGCGAAGCCCAGCCGGCGACCTCGACCCGAGGCCATCCGAGCGCCGCCGAGCTCCGACTGATCGCGGCGGCCGTCGAGACGGCGGGCGACGCGGTCGCGCGCGCCGAGGCGCTGTCGCTCAACGAATTCGCAACCGTCCGCAAGGACGCGGGACTGAACGGCGGCAGCGTCGCAATCGGCGCCTCGGGTGCGCTGACGCTGAAGCGCGACGAACTGGTGCCGGGCGTGCCGGTGAGCGGCCGTGTGACCGTCCACGGAGCCGCGCGCGAACGCGACGGCGAGGCTAGTGAGCGCGACGCTGAGCTTCTCGGGCGGCGGCGCGAGGGGCCACCTCCGCGCCCGCTGGACGACGGCGGGAGCGCCCGCCCGCGCGCTCATCACCGGCGTCGTCGACGGCCGGCGCATCAGCGCCAGCGAGCCCGCGCCCTGAGCCTCAGCTCTCGAGCAGCAGCGTCACGGGGCCATCGTTGACGAGCTCCACCCGCATATCCGCGCCGAAGATTCCTTGCGCCGCGCCGGCCTCGACACAGAAGCGCTCGTAGAGCGGCTCAGCGACCTCCGGCCGGGCCGCCGCGACAAAGCTCGGCCGGTTGCCGCGGCGCGTGTCGCCGTAGAGCGTGAACTGGCTCACGCAGAGGATCTCGCGGTCACCCAGGGCCTCGTTCATGTGGCCGTCCTCGTCGGCGAAGATGCGCAGCGCACGGACCTTCGCCGCGAGACGATCAGCGTCCGCCACGGTGTCCTCGTGGCCGACGCCGAGCAGCACCAGAAGCCCCGGGCCGATTTGCGAAACGACCGCTCCGTCGACGGTGACGCTCGCGCTGGCGACACGCTGAACAAGGGCACGCACGCGAGGATTGTTACCGAGCGCGCGCGGGGCGCAATAAATCGACGCGATCCGAAGCCGTTCGAGGAACCCTCCCGGCCGACCGCAAGGGCCTTCCGCTTGGGTGGCGCGGCCTTACACCTCAGTGGCCTCGCTCTTGGCGGCTCCGAACCGCGTCTAGGAGCAACTTAAGCGTGGCCGCCGCGGAGTTCAAGAGGCCGGTGGGCGCCAATCCCGCATCCTGCGAGGAATTGACAGCTCAGCCCGATCGTCAGTCCCGGCCTTCGCTTTCGAGCGTCGGCGCAAGGCCCGAACGGATCCACTCAGGCCACGGCGCCTTGCCGCGCGAGGACACGTCGACGCAGACGTGACGCAGATCGATCTCGACGAGCCGGTCGTCGCCCCGCATCACGATGATCGACGTCGTCAGCGATGTCTCGCCGAGCCGCCGCGCGCCGACGAGCAGGTCGAGCTCGTCATCGAACGTGGCCGAGGCGCGAAAGCGGAGCGCCGCTTCGGCTACGACCGCGTCGTAGCCGCTATCCAGCATCTGCTGCCACGGACCGACCGCAGCGCGCATGTACTCGGTGAACGCGACGTCGGCGTAGAGCAGGTAGTTGGCGTTGAAGACGACGCCCTGCGGGTCGCACTCGCCGTAGCGGACGAGCAACCGATGCCGGTAGGGAGCGACGGCGCTCACGTTGCGGTGGCCATCGCTGTGAACGCCTCGAGCGCGTTCAGCGGCTCGCCACCTTCGAGCTCGCGGTAGAGCTGCGCGACGTTCACGACCAGTCGCTCGCTCTCGCCCCAGGTTGCCCAGCGGTCGCGCCCGATCTCGCGCGCCGCACCGGCGGCGTCGAGACCGTCGCGCAGGCACTCGGCGGCCCGCTCCCGAAGGTACGTGAAGTAGTCGCGCTGCTCGCGGACCTCGTCGGGTCCCGACACAGGCCCGTGGCCGGGAACGATCACCCGGACGCCGAGCTCGAGAATGCGATCGCAGGCCGCGATCCAGTTCGCAACGGGCCCCGCCCACATGATCGGGTGGGCGCCAGAGAAGAGGATGTCGCCGCTGTAGAGAACCCCGTCGGCGGGAACGTGTACCAGCGTGTCGCCTCGCGTGTGCGCGGGACCGACCTCCAGCAGGCGGACTTCGCGGCCCGCGACGTCCAGCGTGAGCTCGCCGTCGAACGTCTCGCCGGGCGGTGCGAGCTCGATGCCCGCGAAGTCGAAGCCGCCGAAGCAGCGCAGAAAGAACTCGCCGAGCTCGCCCATCTGTGGCGCCTGCTCGACGAGCGCGGCCATCGCGGACGGCGGCAGCTCGACCATCTCGCTTGCCGTGGCGCTCGACGCGATTATCCGGGCACCGTCGACGAGCGAGTTGCCGTAACAGTGGTCGCCGTTGGCGTGGGTGTTGACGAGCGTGCCGAACTCCGCCGCGGCGGGCACCGCGGCCCTCATCTCGGCGAGCATGCGCTCGGTCAGCGCGAGGTCGTACAGGGTGTCGACGAGCAGCGAAGCGTCCCCGGAGACGATCAGCCCGGCGTTGCTCCAGCCCCAGCCGCCGTCGGGCTGGAGGTACGCGTAGAGGCCGTCGCCGACTTCGCTCAATCCCTGCGTGTAGGGCACGGGCGCATCCTACGGGCGCCGCGGTGCGGCCGCGCGAAAGCTATTTGGCGTAGACGCTGACCCAGGCGAAGAGGCTCGCCGTGGACACGTCGGTACGCATCAGGCCGCGGAATTTCAGGCCTTCAAAGGGTGCGCCCCACCACGACTTGAGGTACTCGCCGGAGCGGTTGACGGCGTGTTTCGCCGCCTCGCCGGCGTTGACCTCTGCGAGCTGGAGCCAGTAGTTCACGCCGGTTGCGGCGCCGTAGGCCATCATCCACTGCAGGAAGACTGCGTCGTACTGGGGCGCGTAGTTGTAGACGTAGCGGTTGGCGTCGTAGATCTGCTCGGAGAGCGTCGTCGCGATACGTCCGGCGCGTTCGCAGTATTCCTCGCCCTGTCCGTCCTGGCAGAGCAGGTACTGGGCGTAGATCATCGGCGACTGCACCATGTCGAGCGTCACGCCGCCTTCGGGGTTGTTGCGGTAGTAGCGCCGTTCGTCGCTGTTGTCGACGGTGTTGCCCCATTCGACGTATTTCAGGGCCGTCTGCAGTTGCCATTCTTCGTGGTCGGTGTTGTAGAGGAGCGTCGCCAGCAGCGCGTTCGATGCCAGCGCGGGGCCCGATTTGAAGGAGTGGAACGTGTCCCACCAGATGCCGCCGGTGGAGGGGTCCCAGCCGTGCGCGAGCACGAAGCGCGCCGCCCGCTGGGCGTCGTGCAGCCAGCGGACGTTTTTGGTCGCGGCGTACGCGTTGTAGAAGCCCAGGCCGATCCAGCCGTTGTCGTCGAAGAACGTGCGCACGCCGGCGGCGCTGGAGTACGGGTACGGCGCGTAGCCACCTCGTGCCCGGTCCCAGAACAGCGATTCGAACTGGCCAGCGATGCGGTTCAGCTGCTTGAGGTGGCGGCGGTTCGGCTGCGAGGTCTCGAGCGCGTCCACGGACTCCAGCAGTCCGATCGTGCCCCAGATCGTCGCGTAGGGGTAGGGGCCGTGCGTGCAGTGCAGGAATTCGCAGTACCAGTGCCGGTGGTGCCAGCGGCTGGTCGCTGCGATGCCGCGTTCGGCCAGGTGCGCGTAACGCGCGGGCGCCGGTGCGGGAAGCGAAACGATCGGGAAGCAGTACTTCGCGTAGCCCGTCCAGCCGCCGAGGTGGTCGCCGTTGGACCGGCCTTTGCAGTCGGGGTTTTCAGCGGCGCCCGCCGCTGCGGGGAGCGAGAGCGCTATCGCGCCGAGCGCGAGCGCGACGCTGAGGATGATGCGTAGTCGCCTCTCCATGGCCGTCAAGTCGGCGGATGTTATGCCCAGCAGAAGCGGCAACGCAACCACTAAGCGCTTATTGCGTGGTTAGAGAGCTCTTATGGAGTCGCTCAAGCCCGTGGTCGCCGGGAGCTTGCAACGGGCGCTAACTCGCGTCGCTCGCTATAAAGTCGCCGCCGTGAGCGAGGGGACCGACGCGACGGTACGCCATCACGAAGAGGCTCTGGCCGCCGAGCGCGAGGGCGCGGTTGAACCGAAGGGCCTGAAAGGCAACGCGCTCGGCCTCGTCACGAGTACCGGCGTCGGCATCGCGTCGACAGCACCGGCGTACAGCCTCGCGGCGACGCTCGGCTTCGTGGTGATAATCGCCCGCTACCAGACCGCCTTGCTGGTCCTGCTCGCGTTCATCCCGATGTTCTTCTCGGCCTGGGCGACGAAGGAGATGAACCGCGCGGATCCCGACTGCGGCACGAGCTTCACGTGGGCGGCGCGGGCGCTCGGCCCGCGCACCGGCTGGTTCGCGGGCGGCTGGGGGACGATCGCCGCTGATTTCCTGGCGATGGCGAGCTACGCGCAGATCGCCGGGCAATACGTCTTCCTACTGATTGGCGCCGACGCAATTGGAAGTGACCCGACGAGCGTCTGGGTCCTGCTGCTCGGGATTCTCTGGATCGTCGGCCTCACGTACATCTGCTACCGCGGCATCGAAATCTCGGCGCGCTTGCAGATGGGACTCGTCGTCGTCGAGATGGCGATCCTGATCGTGATGTCAGTTGTCGCAATCGTGAAGCTCATCGGCGGCACGGCACCCCCGGGCCACCACGCGCCGTCGTGGAGTTGGTTCAACCCCGCCCAGTTCAGCTCGTTCAACACGTTCATGGTGGGCTTGCTGCTGATGGTCTTCATCTACTGGGGCTGGGACACGACGACATCGATCAACGAGGAGACCGAGGAACCCAGCCGCATCCCTGGCACCGCGGGCGTCATCTCGACGTTCCTGTTGCTTGGCACCTACCTACTCGTCGTCGTGTCGGTGCTCGCCTTCGCGGGCGACGGCGCCCACGGCGTGGGTTTGAGCAACCCGGAACACGAGGGCGACGTCCTGTCGGTCCTCGGCGGAGCGATCTTCGGGAGTTCGACGATCGGATCGGTCTTCAGCCACCTGCTGATCCTCATGGTCCTGACGTCGGCAGCAGCGACGACGCAGACCACGATCCTGCCCAACGCCCGGACGACGCTGTCGATGGCGTTCCACAAGGCGATCCCCGCGATCTTCGGACGCACGCACCCCCGTTACATGACGCCGACGTTCTCCACGATCTCCTTTGGCGTGGCGTCGGTCATCTACTACGCGGCGATCAACTTCATCGCCGGCGGCGGAGTGATCGAAGACGCCGTCACTGCGACAACGTTCTTCGCGGCCCTCTACCTCGGCATTACTGGCGCCGCCTGCGCCTGGCACTACCGGGCAGTGATCTACCTCGGAGTCCGCCAGACCGTGAGCCAGGTGATCATTCCGGCACTCGCCGCGATCGCGCTCTTCGGCCTTCTCGCGTGGAGTATCAAAGTCTATGCCGAACCTTCCGAAAGCGATGTCGAACTCACGATCCCCGTGATCGGCCTTCACCTCGGGGGCGTCATGTTCATCTTCGCGGTGAC
Source organism: uncultured Solirubrobacterales bacterium (assembly GCA_963764325.1). GTDB lineage: Bacteria > Actinomycetota > Thermoleophilia > Solirubrobacterales > Solirubrobacteraceae > Palsa-744. The sequence continues at coordinate 585,347 of CAVXSE010000001.1, forward strand.
CGTGATCGTCGGGCTGGCGTGGATGCTCTGGTGTGAGTTCTTCACGAACCGCTCCTACTTCAAAGGTGAAACCCTCGGCTCGGGTCTCTCGCTGACTGAAGACGATCGCGTCGTGCGCACCGGGGACCTCTCGTCTGCCGACGGCGGCGAAGCAGGGCCACCGACGTAAACGGCGAGCCAGGCCCCGCACTGCTCAGCGTGCGCCGCGGCGGCCCCACCTGGACTACAACGGTGTCGCGAGCAACACGCCCTCGCAACGACCCGTCGTCCCTGCGGCGGCCTTCAACTCACGATCGAACTCGTCCAGGTTGTAACGAGGGCCGCTCACTTGGAAGGCGACCTGCGAGCGCAGCAGGTGGTGGTGTTCGACGATGTTGCATTCGATGCCGAGACGGGCCGCGGCGTTGAGCATCGTCTGCTCGAATTCGGGCCGGATCAACTCGCCGACGCCGGCGACAAATGTCCGGGAGTCCTGTTCGCTTCCCGTGTGGTCGATCTGGTCGAGACGTTGATTTTCACTGTCCGGGAGCGGGGGGTCGACCTGGCGCCAGCAGTCCTCCGGCGGATCCCAGCAGCCCACTGTTGCTTTGGCGCTGAGCCCCTCGTTGGTCAGTCGGCGTTCGATCGTGCGTCGCGCAGGATCCAGGGCGTCGCGCGTGGCGGCGTAGGCGAAGATTCGCGCGCCGTCGTGCGTGACAACAACATCATGTGAGATCTCCTGTGCCGCCTCGGTGATCGGCGACTGCGCGTCGTGATGGACGAGACGATCGAGAACGGAAACGTGAGGCGCGCCTTGGACGTCGAACGTCGCTCGCCAGGTGTCGTCATCCGACATTGCGGCTCAGCGTAGCGGCCGTCACGCGGAGTAGATGAAGCCGAAGACCGCGATCGCCAGGTACGCGCCGGCGGCAACCTGCGGCAGGAAGATGGCCAGCACAATCGCCGCGCCGTAAAGCCCGACGCTCGGCTCGAGTGCGCTCGTGAGACTCGCGACCTGCCGCGGCTGGATCCGCTCGATCAACAGCCTTCGATCTGTGCTGATGTAGCGCCACATCGCGGCGACCAGCACCGCAATCAACAGTAGCCAACAGCCGTAGAAGACGGCTGCCACGCGCTCCGCGCCCGGGTCGCGGATGAACTGACCCAGAAGGCTCGTCGGGAACGGCAGGAACGAGACCGTGAAGAGCAGGATCAGGTTGATCTTGATCACTGTCCGATCGATCCCCGTGGAGACCGTGAGCATCAGGTGGTGCGCCATCCAGACGCGGCCGATCATGAAGAAGCTCGTGAGGTACGCGAGATACGCGGGCCAGAGTTCCGTGAGGGCGTCGAGCAGGCGGTGCTCCTGGCTCGACTGGACGGCGAGACTGAGTACGAGCAGCGTGATCGCGATCGCGAAGACGCCGTCGCTGAACGCTTCAAGGCGCGACTTCGGTAGGACGATCCCGTCGACCGTCGGGCCGTCATCGCTTGCGCTCTGGCCGGGTCGAAGCGCCATCGACGAGCGCAGCATCGCAGTGCGACCGGATGCGAGCAGTGCGCGCTCGCGCTGCGTCCCATCTGTGCGAGGATCCGGCGAGTGGACGATGCGATCGCGCGCTACCGCTCGGCATCTGAAGCGAACGACGTCGCGGCGCTGATCGAGACGCTCGCGCCCGACGCCGAGCTCGTCTCGCCGATTTCGGGCCACATGGTCATTCGCGGGCGAAAGGACCTCGCGGTGCTGTTCGCCGCGGTCTACGGCAGCATGACCGGGCTGCGGTGGGTCGAAGAATTCGGCGACGAGAGCCACCGCGTGCTCGTGGGCAACGGCAAACTGGGCCCGTTCAGGCTCGGCGACGCGATGGTCTTCGACCTCGCGCCGGACGGGCGGATCGCCCGAATCAGGCCACACATACGGCCCTGGCTGGGTCTGACCGTGTTCGCGGTGGCGCTGCTGCCCAAGGTCGGTCGGCACCCCGGGCTCGTGCTTCGCGCGTTGCGGCGAGCCTGACACGGGCGGCCGATGTGTGGCCCGCCTCCCACCCGTGTGATCTGCGCTACTCAAAAACGGCCATTTGGCGGGGTGTTCCGCGATGCCGGAGGAGGGACTCGAACCCCCGACACGCGGATTATGATTCCGCTGCTCTAACCGACTGAGCTACTCCGGCGGGCGCCGAAGTCTAGCCGCCGGCGTCCGAGCGGAGCGTCGCGAGTCGCGCAGGTAGCCTCGCTGCGTGCTCGAACCCTCCTGGCCGTCCCGAACGTCGAGCAGCGCCGACGCGGTAACCGTCGCTGCGCTCGGGGCAGCGTTTCCGGCGGAGCGGATGCTGGACGTCCACAGTGACGGCCACCACGGCCGCTCGGTGTTCACGCTGCGCGGGGGATGCCGTCGACCTCGTCGAACGATCGTTGCGCTCGCCGCGAGGTCGCTCGCGCGAGATCGACGTCACGGCGACCAGCTGGCCAGCATCCGCATGTCGGCGTCGCTCGACGTCGTCCCGTTCGTGTACCTCGACGAGGGGCAGCGGGGAGCCGCGTGTGCGGCGGCGCTGATGGTCGCGGACCGCATCGCGTGGAGCTCGGGATGCCGGTGTTCCTCTACGGCGAGCTCGGCGACGGGAGCGACCGCGCACCCGTGCCAGCTGCGACGCGGCGGGGTCGACGGGCTCGCAGCGCGCATCGCGAGCGGCGAGCTCGCGCCCGACTTCGGCCCGCAGAGCTGCAGCGACGGCGGGCGCCGCTCGTCGCGGCGCGGCCCACCGCTCGTCGCATTCAACCTCCAGCTGGCGCCGCCGGCGACGCTCGAGGACGCACGGCGCGTGGCCGCGGCTGTGCGCGAGGGGGGAGAGCACGGGTTGCCCGGGTTGCGCGCGATCGGCGTCGTGCTCGCGGGGCAGCAGGCGCAGGTCTCGATGAACGTCGAGCGTCCGAACGAGGCCCGCTCGCGCGAGGTCGTCGCGGCTGATCTCGCAGCTGGCCGACGTGCGAGCGCCGAGATGGTCGGGCTTGTGCCGCGCGCGGCACTCGAGGGCTTTCCCCTCGCTGCCCATCGGGCTTTGACCCGCCCGCCAGGTGATCGAGAACGCACTAGGCTCCTGCTGATGGCACAGGTCGAGAAGAAACGCCAGACCAAGCACCGCGGCAACGCGGCGGGGATGGTCGAGTCCCGCGGGCGCACGGGGCGCAAGCCGACGAGCGCCGAGAAGAAGGGCGCGAAGACAAGCGAGACGCGCGCCAAGTCGGCGCCGATCGACCGCCGGAACAAGCCGCCGAGCTGGCGCAGAGCGTTCATCGCGGCGATGTTCGCGGCGGTCCTGCTTTTCGTGATCATGTCCGTGCTGTTCAAAAAGCCGACGCAGGGAATCGCGTCCTCTTCCCCATCGTCGTGCTGATCTACATCCCGATCAGCTACTACACGGACAGCTTCTTCTATAAACGCCGCCTGGCGCCGAAAGCGAGGGCAAGGCCGGTGACTAGCTCGACGTTCGCTCCTTCACGGTCGGCCCGGTGCAGGAGAACTCCTACATCGTGCGCGCGAGCGCCAACGCGGTGCCCGCCGTGATAATCGACCCCGGCGACGAGCCCGAGCGCCTGCTCGCAGGCGCCGAGTCGCTCGGCGCGAAGATCGAGGCGATCCTCCTCACGCACTGTCACTTCGACCACATCGGTGCGGTCGCGCCTGTCGCGCATGCCACCGGTGCGCCGGTCTACTGCCCGGTCATCGAGCGCGAGCTGCTCAGCGACATCAACCGCTGGGTTCCCGCTCCCTTCGGCCCGTTTGAAAACTACGAGCCCGAGCACACGCTCGCGGGCGGCGAGCACCTGACGCTTGCGGGCATCGACTTCGACGTCCTCTTCACGCCCGGACACAGCCCCGGCCACCTCACCTACGCCACGCCGGGCGCTCTGTTCTCCGGCGACGTGCTCTTCCAAGGGTCCGTCGGGCGGGTGGACCTGCCGGGCGGCGACTGGCCGACGCTCAGGAGCTCGATCGCCACCCTGATCGACAACTATCCGGAGCAGACCGCGGTCTTCCCCGGGCACATGGGCGTAACGACGCTTGGAAGTGAGCGCGACTCAACCCCTTCCTGGAGGAGATTCGCGAGCGCCGCCAGGCCGCGCGCCCTTGAGCGAGGCGCGCCTGAAAGCGCCGCGCGGCACGTATGACGTGCTCGGCGAGCAGGCTGCGGCGCGCACGCGCGTCGAGAATGCGGCGCGCAGCCTGCTCGAGGAGTCGGGTTACGAACGGATCGAGACGCCGGTCTTCGAGGCCACCGAGCTCTTCTCGCGCGGCGTCGGTGCGTCGACCGACATCGTCCGCAAGGAGATGTTCACGTTCGAGGACGCACGGCGGCCGCTCGCTGACACTGCGCCCCGAGGGCACCGCGCCGATCTGCCGCGCCTTCGTCGAGCACGGGATGCACAAGCGCCGCATGCCGGTGAAGCTCTGGTACCTGTCGTGCTTCTTCCGGCACGAGCGTGCGCAGGCCGGTCGATATCGCGAGTTCTGGCAGGTCGGCGCCGAGGCCCTCGGCTCGGAGGACCCGGCGGTCGACGCCGAGTCGATCTCGCTCGCCGCGCGGCTGCTCGAAGAAATCGGCGTGCGCGAGACGCGCCTTCGCCTCTCGAGCCTCGGCGGCGCGGCGACGCGCGCGCGCCTATCGCGAGGAGCTCCGGCGTACCTGCGCGCGAACGAAGACGAGCTTGCCGAGGAGGTTCGGGCGCGCATCGACCTGAACCCGCTGCGCGCGTTCGACTCCGAACACGCCGGCACGCGGCGCGCGATGGAGAACGCGCCGCTGCTGCTCGACCGCCTCGAGGGCGAGGACACCCAGCACTTCGCCGAGGTGCGCGCGCTGCTCGACGAGGCGGGCGTTGCATATGAAATCGACCCGACGCTCGTCAGGGGCCTCGATTACTACACGCGCACGGTGTTCGAGTTCACCTCCGATGCGCTCGGCGCGCAGAGCGGCGTCGGCGGCGGCGGCCGCTACGACGGCCTGATCGAGGCGCTCGGGGGCCCCGCCACACCCGGAATGGGATGGGCATCCGGCATCGAGCGGATGCTGCTGGCCGCCGGACCCCAGCCCGCCGCGCCGCCGCAGGTTGAACTCTTCGTCGCGCTCTCCGACGGCGGCGAGGCGACGCGCCGGGCGGCATTCGCGCTGCTACACGCGGCGCGCACCGCCGGTCTGCCGGCGCAGATGGAGCTTGCGGGCCGCGCCCTGAAAGGTCAACTGTCGGCGGCCGCGGCACTCGGAGCGCGGTGGGTCGCGATCGTCGACGGCGAGACGAGCCAGCTGAAAGACATGCAGGGCGGCGAACAGCGTGAGGTGGCGACCGACGCGGTGGTCCACGCGGTGCTACGCGGTCAGAGCGCGCTCTGACCGCGAGCGCCGATCCGGCGCCCCTAAACTCGCCGCATGGCCGCCGTCGCGTCTGATCTCGCCGCGCACCTCGAACACCCCTTGGGCCGCGGGCACACTCCCGCGGGCGGGTACACGGGCGCCGCCGGGGGCGCCGCCTGCGGCGATCTGGTGCGCATCTCCATCGCCGTGGATGGCGCGGGCGAGATCGTCGACGCTGGTTTTGACGCGAGCGGCTGCGCTTCGGTGATCGCCGCCGGCAGCGCCGTCGTCGCGCTCGTGGGCGGGCGGGACGTCCTTCGTGCCGCGCGGATCGGGCCGCGCGAGATCGCCGATGAGCTCGGCGGGCTCGGCGCCGCCGGAATCCACGCCGCCGAGCTCGCCGCCGACGCGCTCCATCGCGCCCTCGGGTCGGCCGTCCGGCACGCGGTGCGGATGAAGGGCGTGGCGGGACGAACGCTGGTCGCGATGAGCGGCGGCGTCGACAGCGCCACCGCGGCTCTGCTGGTTGCGCAGGAAGGCGAGGCGGTCGCCGTGACGCTCGAGCTCTGGTCGGACGCCGAGAGCGACGGCGCCGAGAGCTGCTGCTCGGCTCAGTCGGTGCGAGCCGCTCGCGCGCTGGCCCACGAACTCGGCATGGCGCACCTCTCGATCGACCTGCGCGAGGAGTTCCGCGCCGGCGTCGTCGATCACTGGCTCTCGGACCACGCCGCCGGGCTGACGCCGAATCCCTGCGTGCGCTGCAACGGAGCGGTCCGTCTAGACGCGATGCTCGAGCTCGCCGAGAAGGTCGGCGCCTCGACGCTCGCCACCGGCCACTACGCGCGCGTCGTCGACGGCCCGCTGCTGCGCACCGCGAAGGACCCTGCGAAGGACCAGAGCTACGTGCTCTGCGCGCTCGCGCCCGAGTCGCTCGCGCGGCTGCGCTTTCCGCTCGGCGAGATGGAGAAGCCCGAGGTACGGGAACTGGCAGAGCGCCACGGGATATCTGTCGCCCGTCGCCCCGACTCCCAGGACCTCTGCTTCCTCGCGGGCACTGGGCGCCAACGGTTTCTCGAACTCCACGGCGGACTCGGCCAGCGACCCGGCGCGCTCGTCGACGTTTCCGGTGTGCAAATCGGCTCGCATGGGGGAGCGCACCGCTACACGGTCGGCCAGCGGCGGGGCCTCGGCGTCTCGACGCCTGAGCCGTACTACGTGCTCGCCACCGACGCTGGCGCGAACACCGTTACGGTCGGCCCACGCGAGCGCCTCGTCGACGGCTCGCTCGCGCTCCAGGACGTCACGCTCCACCGCGACGGCAGCGACGTTGACGGAGTGCGAATTCGCGCACACGGCCGGCTGAGGCCCGGGCATCTCTCCCAGCACCTCCGCCACGGGTGCCACGAGAGCGCGACGCTGGAGCTTGCCGAGCCCGGCGAGCGGACCGCACCGGGACAGATCGCCTGTCTCTACCGCGGCGATGTCGTCGTCGGTCACGCCACGATCGCCGCGCCCTGAGCGGCGCGACGGCGCCTAACATCCCGTAACCGATGAGATCGGACGACATCCGAGAGCGTTTTCAGGCCTTCTTCGAGGAGCGTGGGCACCTGCGCATCCCGTCGGCGTCGCTCGTCCCATCGGCCCACGACCCGTCGGCGTTGCTGACGGTCGCCGGCATGCACCCGCTCAAGCCCTACTTCCTCGGCGAAGAGCGTCCGCCCGCGACGCGCATCACCGACTGCCAGAAGGTGTTCCGGACCGTCGACATCGACAACGTCGGCTCATCGCCGAGCCACCTCACGTTCTTCGAGATGCTCGGCAACTTCTCGTTTGGCGACTACTTCAAGGCCGAGGCGATCGCGTACGCCTGGGAGCTCGCACGCGAAGTCTTCGGCTTCGAGGAGAAGGACATATGGGTCACCGTCTTCGAAGGCGACGACGAGCTCGGCCTCGGCCCGGACGAGGAGGCCATCGCCTACTGGCAGGAGGTGGGGGTCGAGCGCGAGCGGATCGTGGCCTGTCCGCGCTCCGAGAACTTCTGGGAAGCCGGGTCGACCGGACCATGCGGGCCCTGCTCCGAGCTCTACTTCGACCGCGGCGTGGAGTTCGGGTCGCCTGACGATCTGCCGGGCGGAGAGAACAAGCGATTCCTCGAGTTCTGGAACCTGGTGTTCATGCAGTACGACCAGCGGCCCGCGGGTGAGCGACCGCCGCTCGCCGAGCTGCCGGCGCGCAACATCGACACCGGGCTCGGCCTCAACCGCATGGCGGTGCTCCTACAAGGTGCTCCGAGCGTGTTCGAGACCGATCAGTTCACGCCGCTGATCGCACTCGGCGAGGAGCTCTCCGGCGCGAAATACGGCACGGAAGTCGCGACCGACCGCGCGCTGCGGATCCTCGCGGACCACTCGCGCGCCATGACATTCCTGACCGCCGACGGCGTCGTGCCCTCCAACGAGGACCGCGGGTACGTGCTGCGGCGCATCATGCGCCGCGCGATCCTGCAGGGCCGCGCGCTCGAGATCGCCCCGGGGTTCCTCGTTCGATACGCCGAGCGGGTGCGCGAGATCATGGGCGGCGTCTACAGCGAACTGCGCGAACAGGCGCAAGTGACGGACATGTGGCTCGCCGCGGAGGAGGAGGGCTTCGGCCGCACACTCGCGCACGGCATGGCGCTGCTCGAAGAGCGAATCGACGAGGCGCACAAGGAGCAGCGCAACAGCGTGAGCGCCGACGACGTCTTCCAGCTTCACGACACGTACGGCTTCCCGCGCGAGATGACAGCCGAGCTACTGGCCGCCGAGGGGATGGAGATCGAGGGCGATGTCGACGTGCTGCTCGAGGAGCAGCGCGAGCGCGGGCGAGCCACCGCACGGACCGACACGCGCGACACCGAGGCGCTTCGCGCGGCCGCCGCGTCGCTCCTCGGCGACACACCCGCGACGACGTTCACGGGGTACGAGACGGAGGAGCAGCAGACGAGCGTCGTCGCGGTAGGAGACAGCGAGGACGGCCTGCGCGTCGTCAAGCTTGCGGAGTCGCCGTTCTATGCGCCCGGCGGCGGCCAGGTGGCCGATGTCGGCGAGGTCGAAGGGCTCGACGGGGCGTTCCGTGGCCGCGTCGTGGACGTGATGCGGCTCGGCGAAGACCAGGCCCTCGCGGTCGAGCTCGAGGCCGGCGACCTGCGCGACGGAGAGGCGGTGCTCGCGCGCGTCGACCGCGCTACGCGCCACGCGACGGAGGCCAACCACACGGCGACCCACCTGCTCCAGGCGGCACTGCGCCGCGTCCTCGGTGACCACGTGCGCCAGGCCGGCTCGTATGTCGGCCCCGACAAGCTGCGCTTTGACTTCAGCCACGGCCAATCGCTCACGGCGGCCGAGTTGGCCGAGGTCGAGAACACGGTCAACGACTGGATCTCACTCAACGACCGCGTCCACGCGATCACGACAAGTCTCGATGAGGCCAAGCGCCTCGGAGCGATGGCCCTGTTCGGCGAAAAGTACGGCGAGGTGGTGCGCCTGGTCGAGGTCGGCGAAGGCGAATACTCGCGCGAGCTGTGCGGCGGCACCCACGTGCGCAGCACCGGCGAGATCGGCCCGTTCGTGATCGTCGCGGAGACTTCCAGCGCCGCGAACGTGCGGCGCATCGAGGCGCTCACGGGGCCCGGTGCCGTCGTGCTCTGCTGCGCGAGCACGACAGGCTGCTCGGGAGCGTCGCCGGGATCCTTCGCACGCGTCGCGAGGACGCGCCCGACGCCGTCGAGCGCCTCGCAGGCGAAAGGCGCGAGCTCGAGCAGAAGCTGCGCGACGGCGCCGGGGCTGAGCGCGCGCTGGACATCGACTCGGTGCTTCAGCGAGCAGAGGACATCGCGGGCGTGCCGGTCCTTGCAGCGGCCGTCGAGGCCGATGACGCGCGGGCGCCTGATGGACACGCTGGACCGTGTGAAGGGTCGGCTGCCGGGCGCCGCGATCCTGCTCGGCGCGAGCGCCGAGGGACGCGTGCACCTGGCCGTCGCTGTCGCGCCGGAGATCGTCGATCGCGGGCTGCGCGCCGGCGAGCTCGTCAAGGTGGCGGCCGCGGAGGTCGGCGGCGGCGGCGGCGGGCGCGACACGATCGCGCAGGCCGGCGGCCGCGACCCCGAGCGCCTCGAGCAGGCGATCGCAGCGGGCCGCGCGGCGATCGCCGCCGCGCTCGCGGCGTGAGAGTCCTCGCGCTCGACTACGGCAGCGCGCGCTGCGGCTGCGCAGTCAGCGATCCGACCGGCACGATCGCCTCGCCTCTCGACGTGATCAAGTCAGCCGGCAACGCGCAGGGGCATGGCGGCGATCGCAAAGCTCGCTGACGGACCTGGAAGCCTCGACCGATCGTCGTCGGGCTGCCACTCGGGCTCGACGGGAACGACACCGCCCAGACGCGTGAGGCGCGAGAGTTCGCGGCGCGCCTCGAGCGCCGTGTCGCGCCGATCGAGGTCCAGATGCACGACGAGCGTCTCACCACAAGAATGGCGCAGCGCCTCGGCGCGGACGCACGCGCCGCCGAGGACTCGCGCGCCGCAGCGCACCTGCTCGAGAGCTGGCTCGCCCTTCCTCGCTGACCAACTTCGCCGCTAGGCTCCCCGAACTTGTCCGGACGCGAACGCACTGCTGAAGAGAGGGAGCGCGACCGCGCCGAACGCGCGCGGCGCCGTGCCGAGCGCAGCGGCGACGCGACCGATCAGTCCGAGCCGGAACCCGACGAGCCGCCGCCGGAGCCGCCTCCGCCTGCCGCGGTAGAGCCGACGCCGGCGGAGGCCGAGAACCCGTCGGAGGCTCCACTGCTTCCGACGGAGGAGGCTCCGGCGCCCGCGCTGGAGACGCCGCCGGACCCGCCGCCGGCGGAGGAGGAGAAACAGGAGCCAGCGGAGAGTGAGGCTCCTCTACCGGAGGCGCAGCTGCCCCCGGACCCGCCTGTGCCCGTAGTGGAGGAACCGGTGGCCACGGAGGAGCCACCGCAGCTCGAAGAGCGGCCACCGGAGCCCGCACCCGAGCCGCTTGCACCGTCCGAGCCCGAGCAGCAGGTTCGTGCCGAGGCGATTGCGGGCCCGGTGCTCGAGCAGGCCGGCGCGGCCCCACCGACTTCGCCCGTGGTCGCCGGCGAAGCCGCCACCGGCGGGCGAGAAAGACGGACGATGTTCACTAGGGGGCTCGCCGTCTTCGCGCTGCTCGCCGTGATCGCGGCGCGTGCTCATCGTCGTCCGTCACATCGACAAGCCCGCGGTGAAAGCGCCGAAAGGCCCGGTCATCGAGCACGTCACGATTCCCGAAGGCAAGACGCGGCTTCAGACCGCGCTGATCTCACGCGCCCACAAGCTCACGGGCAGCTACCTCCGTGCGTCTGTCCGCTCGCCGGTCCTTGACCCCGCGACATACGGCGCGCCCGCGACGACGACGAATCTCGAAGGCTTCCTCTTCCCGGCAACGTACGACGTCTACGAACGGTCGCCTTCGAGCCGCCTCGTGGCCGAGCAGCTAACCGCCTTCAAAGAAAACTTCACGCCGCTCTACGAGCACCGGGCGGCAGCGCTCAATGAGACCGCGTACGAACTATTGATCGTCGCCTCGCTGATCGAAAGGGAGGCGGCGGCGCCCTCCGACAGAGCGAAGATCGCCACCGTCATCTACAACCGGCTGCGTGAAGGAATTCCGATCGGGATCGACGCCTCGATCTACTACGCGGTCGAGCTCGAACGCCACATCCCGACGTACACCGACGAACTGACCGAAGAACAGCTCCACATCAACTCGCCCTACAACACGCGCACGCACAAAGGGCTGCCGCCGACGCCGATCTCGAACCCCGGCATGGAAGCGATCCATGCCGCCGCTTTCCCGGCCTCCGCCGGGTACCTCTACTACGTGCTCGCGCCGAACGGCTGCCACAACGACTTCTTCTACACGCAGGCCGAATTCGAAGAAGGCGTCGTTCGGTACGAAGCCGCGGCGAAAGCGAACGGCGGACATCCGCCGCGCTGTCCGGGACGTTGAGGCGCCTCGGCGTTGCCGGCTGGCCGGTGCGCCACAGCCGCTCGCCGGCGATGCAGAACGCCGCCCTCGCGGAGCTCGGGCTCGCTGACTGGCACTACCAGCTCCTGCCGCTGCCGCCCGAAGTGTTCGAGCAGACGATCCGCGCGCTGCCCGATCTCGGCTTCGTGGGGGTCAACGTCACGGTGCCGCACAAGGAGGCCGCACTCGCGCTCGCGACCGGCGCTTCGGATGCCGCGAGAGCGATCGGTGCAGCGAACACCCTGACCTTCGACGGCGACGCGATCCTCGCCGAGAACACAGACGCTCCGGGGCTTCTTGACGCCCTCGGCATCGACGTGCGCGGCCTGAGCGCACAGGTCCTCGGCGCAGGCGGCAGCGCCCGCGCCGCCGTCTGGGCACTCGGCAATGCCGGTGCGAGCGAAGTCATGGTCTGGAATCGCACGCCCTCACGCGCCCGCCGGTTGGCGACGGAGCTGGGTGCTCACGCGGTGGACCAGCCACGGGCCGCGGACGTCCTCGTGAACTGCACGACGGTCGGTTTGGACACACAATCCGACGCAGGACATCCGTCCAGCGGGCCTAGGCAGCTCACCGAAATGGGAGTTACATGCGAAGTACTCGCGAGTTACCCCCATGTCATCGACCTCGTCTACAACGACCCACCGACTCACCTCACTTCCGCCGCCCGACGCGCCGGGGTCCATGCGGTCGACGGGATCGATGTCCTCGCAGCGCAGGGCGCACGGAGCCTCGCGCTGTGGACTGGTCGCGAGCCGCCTCTCGCGCTCATGCGGAGGGCGGCTCGCGGCGAAACTTGACGGGAGGGCGCCATGAACCCGGCGGAGCGACCGCTTTACGCAGTCACCGAGCCGGTACCTCCCGTCGCCGAGCCGACCGTGCCGCCCGAGCCGACGCTCTCGGTCGCGGTGCCGCGGCCGGCTCACCGTTTCCTCACAGACGTCATCGTCGACCTGGGCCTTGCGCCACGCCCGGTCGTCGATGAGGCGCTCGAGCGCTCGCGTGCCAACGGGGTACCGCCGGAGCGGATCCTCCTCGAAGACGGGGCGATCAACTCCGATGGTCTGGCACGTGCGCGCGCCGAGCGTTACGGCCTCGAGCACCTCGACCTGAACGTCTACAACGTCGACCCCTCCGCCGCCAACCTGCTGGCACCGGACGTCGCCCGCCGCTACGAAGCGGCTCCCGTGGCGTTCGTCGACGACGGGACACTGCTCGTCGCGATGTCCGACCCCGCGAACGTGCTGGCGGTGGACGACATCGCGATCATCACCGGACGCGAGGTGCGGGTCGCCGTCGCCGCTTCCGAGGACATCGTCGCGCTGATCGGTCGCCTCGACCGTCTCGGCGACGACGTCTCGCACGGCCCGATCGAAGTCGAGGAGGAGGACACCACCGAGGTCGTCGACCTGCGCGAGAGCCCCGACGACGCACCGGTCGTCCGGCTCGTCAACCAGATCGTCGAGCAGGCGGTCGAACGCGGCGCCTCGGACATCCACCTGGCGCCCGAGGGAGGCGAACTTCGCGTCCGCATGCGCGTCGACGGCGTTCTCCAGGACGTCACGACCGTCTCGCGCCGGATGTCGCCGGCGATCGTCTCCCGCGTCAAGATCATGTCCGACCTGGACATCGCCGAGAAGCGCATGCCACAGGACGGCCGCATCGGCATCAGCGTCCGCGACAAACACATCGATCTGCGCGTCGTGACGCTACCCAGCGTCGAGGGCGAGGGCATCGTCATGCGCGTCCTCGACAAGTCCTCGATCGTCGTCGAGCTCGACAGGCTGGGCATGGCGGACGCCGAGCGCGAGCGCTTCGAAGACGCGCTGCGCCACACCCACGGCGCGGTCCTCGTCACCGGCCCGACCGGCTCCGGCAAGTCGACGACGCTCTACGGCGCGCTGCAGACAGCTCAACACGCCCGAGAAGAACATCATCACCGTCGAGGACCCGGTCGAGTACGAAATGCCCGGTCTGACGCAGGTCCAGGTCTCCGCACGCGTCGGCCTGACGTTCGCCGCCGGGCTGCGCGCGATGGTCCGCGCCGACCCCGACGTGATCATGGTCGGCGAGATCCGCGACCAGGAGACGGCGCGCATCGCCATCAAGTCGGCGCTCACCGGCCACCTCGTGCTCTCGACGCTCCACACGAACGACGCGCCGCGCGCGATCACGCGGCTGCATCGAGATGGGCGTCGAGCCGTTCCTGATCGCTTCGGCGCTGGAGTGCGTCGTCGGGCAGCGCCTCGTGCGCATGCTCTGCCCGAACTGCAAGCAGCGGACGATCATCCCCGCCGAGGTCCTGCAACAGGCCGGCTACGCGCGCGGCTCGACGTCGAGGCGTACGGGCCCGTCGGCTGCTCGCGCTGCGGCGGGAGCGGTTACAGGGGCCGGGTCGGCCTCTACGAGGTCATGACGGTGACGCCCGAGGTCCAGGAACTCGCGCTGGAACGCAAGCCCGCCGAGGCGATGCGCGAGGTCGCGGTGCGCCAGGGCATGTCGCGGATGGCCGACGACGGCCTCGTGAAGGTCTGCCAGGGCCGCACCTCGATCGCCGAGGTCGCCAGAGTCCTCGGCGGCTGAGCTCGGACATTCGTCCACGCTGCACGCGCGCGCGGCGCAACGTCACGCCACTGCCGATGGATGACGCGTGCCACTTGACTTTGCTGACCTGCTGCTCGAGGTCGTCGAGAGGGGAGCGTCCGACCTTCACCTGACCGCCGGCGCGCCGCCGACGGTCCGCAAGACCGGACGCCTCAGGCCGCTCGCCGATTACGGCAAGCTCTCGGAGGAGGAAACGAGAGAGATCATCTACTCGATCCTCTCCAGCGAGCAGCGCAGGCGCCTGGAGGCCGAATGGCAGGTCGACCTCGCCTACGCGATCCCGGGCCTCGCGCGCTTCCGTGTCAACGCGTTCTTCCAGCGCGGCGCGCTTGGTGCCGCCTTCCGTCTGATCCCGTTCCGCCTCATCTCGATCGATGAACTGGGCCTGCCCGCCGCCGTCCACGACCTCACCATCAAGCCGCGCGGCCTCGTGCTCGTCACCGGCCCTACAGGCTCGGGCAAGTCGACGACGCTCGCCGCGATGGTCGACGAGATCAACGCGACGCGCGAGGAGCACATCATCACGATCGAGGACCCGATCGAGTTCCTGCACACGCACAAGCGCTGCATCGTCAATCAGCGCGAGCTCGGCAGCGACGCGACGTCGTTCGCCGAGGCGCTGAAGGCAGCGCTGCGCCAGGACCCCGACGTGATCCTCGTCGGCGAGATGCGCGACCTCGAGACGATCGGGACCGCGCTCACCGCTGCGAGACGGGTCACCTCGTCTTCGCGACGCTCCACACCCAGGACGCGCCGCAGACCGTCGACCGCATCATCGACGTCTTCCCGCCGCACCAGCAGTCGCAGATCCGCACCCAGCTTTCGGTCTGCCTCCAAGGCGTGGTGACCCAGCAGCTCGTGCCGACTGTCGACGGCTCGGCGCGCGTCCCGGCGTGTGAGGTCCTGATGCCGACACCGGGCGTCCGCAACCTGATCCGCGAGGGCAAGACACACCAGATTACCTTCGGCGATGCAGACCGGCGGTGCGGTGGGCATGCAGACCATGGATGCCGCGCTCATCAACCTCGTCCGCGCCGGCAAGATCAGCAAGGCCACAGCGATGAGTGGATCCTCGACACCTGACGAGCTAACTCGTCTACTCGGCGAGCCGACGCTCGCGGCGGCGTAGCGATGGCGACGTACGTTTCAAGGCTGTAACCGCCACCGGCGCGCACGCCGAGGGCGAGGTCGAGGCCGACTCGCGCACAGCCGTATCCGAACAGCTCGCCGGACGCGGCCTGATCGTTCTCGAGGTCGCAGCGAAGCACGCGTCCCGTGAGATCCAGCTGCGCTTCCTGAACCGTGTCAGTGCCGACGAACTTTCGCTTTTCTCGCGGCAGCTCGCCACCATGATCACCTCCGGCATGAGCATCCTGCGCTGCCTCTACGTTCTGGAGGAACAGTCAGAAGGCAAAATGCTCAAAGAAACGCTCGGTGAAGTCCGACGGGACGTTGAGTCCGGCCAGTCGCTGAGCATCGCGCTGGCCCGTCACCCGCGCGTATTCAACCCGCTGTTTGTCGCCATGACCGAGGCCGGCGAGGCCGGCGGCGTGCTCGAGCTATCGCTGCGCCGCGTTGCCGACCAGCTCCAGCGCGACGCGGCGCTGCGACGCCAGGTCCGCTCGGCGATGGTCTATCCCATCATGGTCATTATCTTCGCGATCGCCGTGATGATGGCGCTGGTTGCCTTCCTCGTACCGGTGTTCGTCGGCGTGTTCAAGCAGTTCGGTGGCGAACTGCCGTTCATGACCCAGATCTCCGTGATGCTGTCGCACGCCGTCATTGGCTACTGGTGGCTGATGATCGGGGGAACCTTCGTACTCGTGATCGCGCTCGTGCGTGTGAAACGGACCAAGAAGGGGCGCCGAGCGATCGACCGCTTCTCGCTGAAAGTGCCGATGAAGATCGGCGGGATCGTGCAGCAGATCGCGGTCGCACGCTGGTCGCGCACCCTCGCCTCGCTCGTTGGCGCGGGCGTGCCGCTGTTGCTGGCGCTCGAGATCACGGGCCGCACCGCCGGCAACGCCGTCGTCGACGACGCGATGAGCGCGGTGATCAACTCAGTAAAGGCGGGTGGCACACTTGCCGCCCCGCTGGCCGCAGAGTCCGTCTTCCCGCCCATGGTGACCCGGATGGTCGGGGTCGGCGAGGAAACGGGCGCCCTGGACTCGATGCTCGACCGGATCGCCGAGTTCTACGAGGAACAGGTGGAGGCGTCCGTCAAGGCCCTCACGTCAATCCTCGAGCCGATCATGATCATCCTCATCGGCTCGATCGTCGGCTTCATCGTCATCTCGATGTACTTGCCGCTGTTCGAACTGTACAACCACGTCGAATAGCTTCGCCGTGGCCTCAGCCCGATTTCTCCGCCACGACGCGGTGTCCAGCGCTGCCGCGCTCAACCTCGAGGCGCACATCGCCTGCGAGCAACGCAAGCACCTCTTCGCCGGCGAGCTCGCGGCGCCAGCCGCGGAGTGTTCGAACGTCGCTTGCCTCGATCCCCTCTCGGGAGGCCGCGACGATCGCCTGCAGGTCGGAGCGGGTCGCCAAGAGCTCGTAGGCGAGCCCAGCATCGAGCGCCCGGCTGCGCAGGAGCGCCTCGCAGAGCGCCACGACCGGCGCGTCCTCGGCTCGACCGGGGATGCCGGAGCGGCGCTCGGGCGGCGCCTCGGGCGGCGCCTGACGACCCCGCGAGACGACGTCCAGCAGTTCGCCGCCGCGGCGCCCCTGAAGCGATCCGACGCCGCGGACGCGCTCGAGTTGCTCAAGGTCCCGCGGCATTCGTCGCGCGACCTCGATGAGCGGGGCATCGCTGAGCACGCTTTGCACCGGACGGTCCTGCCGCTCGGCAACGCCCTCGCGCCAGCGCACGAGCTCGCGCGCGACCGGTCTGGCCTGGCCCGCCAGCGACCCGCTTCGCGGCAGGCGTTGCAGGATCGTCTCGACATCTCGCTCATCGCTGGCGAGCGCCAGCGGCTCGCACTCCTCGCGCGCCCAATCCAGGCGTCCGATCGCCCTCAGACGGTCTTGCAGGGCGGCGGCCAGGTCGAGCAGATGCAGAACGTCGCCGCGCGCGTACGTCAGCTGCTCCGCCGTGAGCGGGCGGCGATTCCAGCGCGTGAAGCTCGCGGTCTTCGGCACGCGAACGTCTAGCACGTCGCGCAGCAGCGATTCGTAGGAGCTCTGCGCGCCGAGGCCCGCAAAACCGGCCGCGACCTGTGTGTCGAAGACGTTCGTGACGTCGCTTCCAAGAGCGCGTCGCAGGAGCGCGACGTCCTGCCTTCCGGCGTGTACCACGACCTCCACGGCGGGCTCGGCGAGCAGCTGTGGCAGCGGGCCAGCGTCGAAGCCCTCGCCGAGTGGGTCAAGGAGCACAATGTGCGGCTCGCCTCGTTCGCGTCTTGCGCCGCGAGCTGGACCAGGCAAAGCAGCGTCCGGTAGCGCCCCTCGCCCATGAACTCGGTGTCGATGGCGATGCGGCCGCTTTGGCGCACCAGCGCGAAAAAGGCGTCGAGCTCGCCCGACTCGGTCATCGCGGTGCCGAGTACGCGGCGGTCGGGGGTGGCGCTACCCTCATCCGACCGTGACCGACGACGCTCCCGTAGACAATCACGCCGATGCAGCCCATTCGCAGCGGGAGTGTATGGCCTGCCGTGGGACCGGCACGGTGATCTCTCACGCCGACGGCGCGAGCAGCGAGCTGCCCTGCCCGTGGTGCGAGGGACGCGGCACGCGCATCCCCGGGATCGACGCCCAGCAGCGCTGGTTGAGCGCAGCTGACGGCCCGCCGGCGCCGTAGCGACGCTCCGGCGTCGACAATTCGTCTACTGAACCGACCGTCCGGCTCAAGCCGGCGGAAGCAGCCTCCGATGCGGCAGGTGAGGGGGTCAGTGCGTGGACACTGGGCCGAACGCCGCAGGGCTCATAGCCCGCACAAGTGTGGAGTTCCCCCAGTTTTGCCGCTGGCGCTAATGCAAGCAGTCCAAGGAGGAAGTTCGAAATGCTGTATCGCCTGCGCCAGCGCTCGAAGGAGAACGAGGGCTTTACCCTCATCGAGCTCCTGGTTGTGATTCTGATCATCGGCATTCTTGCCGCGATTGCTATTCCGTCGTTTTTGGCACAGAAGAGCAAGGCCTCTGACGCTTCGGCCAAGGAGCTTGCCCGTACCGCTGAGACGACGGCGAGACGTACGCGACCGACCACAACGGTAGCTACGAAGGTCTGGAACCGAAAGTTCTCAACGAATACGAGAAGACCATCCAGATCGCCGCAGGTAACAACAACGCGTACCTGGCAGTAGCCAAGCCAATCGAAGGTGGCGAAGGCTACGAAGTGACGGCCGACTCGACCGTCAAAGGCCACACCTTCACCGTTAAGAGGTTGGCAAGCGGCATCGTAGAACGCATCTGTACGCCGGAAAAAAAGACGGGTTCCGAAGGCGGCGGCTGCCAGAACAGCACCTGGTAGCGCGACCCGCCAGTAGAAGTTGCAGCGAGGGCGGCCTGCGAGCCGCCCTCGCGGTGTTCGCACCGATATCAGCGCGTCGTAGATGCGTCCAGAAGCGGAATTGCGTCACTAAAGAGTTCCTCACGCGGATCCGATGTAGCCGGAGCAGCAGTCAGCGCGTCGACTGGGGCAGTCGTCGCAAAAGGACTCTTCGTTGGTCCCGAGCATGAAAAGCCCTCGAACCTGCCGCTGGCGCTATTCCACAAACGCAGTCCAAGGAGGAAGTTCGAAATGCTGTATCGCCTGCGCCAGCGCTCGAAGGAGAACGAGGGCTTTACCCTCATCGAGCTCCTGGTTGTGATTCTGATCATCGGCATTCTTGCCGCGATTGCTATTCCGTCGTTTTTGGCACAGAAGAGCAAGGCCTCTGACGCTTCGGCCAAGGAGCTTGCCCGTACCGCTGAGACGACGGCCGAGACGTACGCGACCGACCACAACGGTAGCTACGAAGGTCTGGAACCGAAAGTTCTCAACGAATACGAGAAGACGATCCAGATCGCCGAAGGTAACAACAACGCGTGGCTGGCGGTCGCCAAGCCAATCGAAGGTGGGGAAGGCTACGAAGTGACGGCCGACTCGACCGTCAAAGGCCACACCTTCACCGTTAGAGGGTTGGCAAGCGGCATCGTAGAACGCATCTGTACGCCGGAAAAAAAGACGGGTTCCGAAGGCGGCGGCTGCCAGAACAGCACCTGGTAGTTCTCCTCGCCTAACGGCGACATTGTGCGGAGGCGGCTCTTGGAGCCGCCTCCGTCGTTTTCTGGGCGCGTTATCGCTGCCTGGAGTCCGTGCCTCGACAATTCGGCCGACGTCGCCCTCGCAGTCTTCATGCGCGACGCGCCACTGCCGATACGACCACCGATCGTCATGTCGCGACGACCCAGACAACCACCGCGAGAGCGCTCTGCGCAAGGCTAGGTGCAGACCAGGGTTTCACGCTCATTGAGCTCCTGGTCGTGATTCTGATCATCGGCATCCTTGCCGCGATCGCTATTCCATCGTTCTTGGCACAGAAGAGCAAGGCGACCGATGCGTCGGCAAAGGAGCTCGTCCGTACCGCTGAGACGACGGCCGAGACGTATGCGATCGACCATGCCGGCTCCTACGAAGGTCTGTCACCGACAGTCCTGAACGAATACGAGAAGACGATCCAGATCGCGGCGGGTAACAACGCGGCATATCTCACCATCGCCGAACCGACCGAAGGCGGCGAAGGCTACAAGCTGACCGCCGAAGCGATCGACAAACACACATTTACGGTCGTCCGGCATGCGTCCGGCACGATCGAACGGACGTGCACGCCCGAAAACGCGACCGGCTCCGCTGGCGGCGGCTGCCAGAAAAACACCTGGTAGCGCTCCGGCGCTGTCGGTCGCTCCTCGAACATCCGTCTGCACGTCGACTGTCAACCTTCAACGGACAGTCGAAGGCGCTCGATACCTCAGCCGTGGCAGTCGCAGCCTTCATCGGTCTGCTGGGGACAGCGTTCGGCTCGTTCCTCAACGTCGTGACGCATCGCGTACCGCGTGGCGAGTCGCTGATCGCGCCCCCGTCGCACTGCCCGAGCTGCGACACGCCGATTCGGCCGCGCGACAACGTTCCCGTTCTCTCATGGCTCCTGCTGCGCGGACGCTGCCGGACGTGCGCCGCGCCGATCTCGCGTCGCTACCCGCTCATCGAGGCGCTTACAGGCGCACTCTGTCTAGGGGCGGTCCTCGCGGCGTCTAACGCGGCAGAGGCGGCGCTCGGCATCGTCCTGATCTTGGTACTCATCCCGTCCGCGGCGATCGACCTCGAGTACCGCATCATCCCGAACCAGATCACGGCGACGGGCGCCGTTCTGGCTCTCATCGTCGGTCTCGCCCTCGACCCGGGCGGAGAGGTCACGCGGCTGATAAGCGGTCTCGCGGCCGGCGGCTTCCTGCTCGTCGCGGCGCTCGCGTATCCCGCCGGCATGGGTATGGGTGACGTCAAGCTCGCCGGCGTGATGGGCCTGTGCCTCGGCACGGCCGTCGCGCCGGCCATGTTGATAGCGCTCGTCGCGGGCGTCGTCTGCGGCGTGGTGATGATCTCGCGCGGCACTGCTGGTCGCCGGACGGCGATTCCCTTCGGTCCATTCCTAGCGCTCGGTGGCGTCGTCGGCGTCTTCGCGGGCCCCTCCATCGTCCACGTCTACCTCGGCTCGATCGGCCGGTAGGAGCAGACATGAGCCTGAAATCCATTCTCACCTCGGACTTGCGCATGCCCTCGCGCGGGCGTAAGGCCGGAGACGATGACACCGAAACGGAGCTTGAGCCCGGCGGTGGCGAGATCCTCGCCGCTGCGAGCTCGCAGCTGCCCACGGTTCCCGCACCGGTCAAGAGCGAGCCTGTCGTGGAGACTCCGCCGGCATATGCGCCTGAGGCAGCCGAGCACGTGCCGCCCGCGGCATCTTCGGAAGCAGTCGCGAGCCCGCCCGTCGCCGACGCGCCAGCAGCGAGCGCGCCAAGTCACGTGACAGAGCCGGCCACCCCCGCGGCCGAGCGGAACGTTCCCAGCAGCCCAGCGTTCGAAGCCGTCAGCGAGCCCCCGAGGCAAGCGCAGAGAGAGTCTCTGGACGCGGAGCCTCTTGCAACCGCAGCGCCCGCGCCGAGCGCAACCCCTCCCCGATGGCAGACCAATCCCCGGTGGTGGAGCAATTCACGGCCGAGAGTCTTCCTGCGGCGACTGACCCGTCAGCGACGCGAGCACCCTACGCCGCCGCTGACTCGCACGTGACGGAGGAGCCCTTCGCGGCGGCCGAGCCTCCGCTGAGCGCCGAGCGCCCGACGACGTCCGTCGATGCCGCGGGCGCGAGGGACGCGTCGCTCGTCGCGCCGCCGTTCGACGAGCAGCCGCAGTTCGACTTCGCGCCGCGAGCCGCCGACACTCATCGCGTCGAAGCGGACGAGGCCCCGTTTGCGGGTCGCGCCACCGACGTTCCCGGGGCGGACGCGGGAGCGCCGCCCGCGGAGGACGCGGTTGACACGCCGCGAGCGCCGTGGCGTCCCGTCGAGTCCGCTCCTTTCGCTGACGAGACGGCCACAGCGTCGACTCCCGACGATGTCACAGGCGAGGCAGCCGCGAGGCCACCGACAACCGGAGGGTCGTGGCTGGCGTCGCAGGCCGCGCTCGAGCAGGAGAGTGGCGAAAGCCAGGAACGCAAGCGGACGAGGACCTTCGCCCCGCGTGGCGACCGCCAGAGACGCCGACGTTCGGTGCGCCCGATGTAGGCGACCTGGCAACAGGTGAGAGCGTCGAGGCCCAAGCGGCGGACGATCAGCCGCGCGGACGCCGTCGGGCGCTCCGACGCCGGAGTACCTGCCGCCGACGGGCCCCGACGTGCGTGACTCGGTTCCTGAGCCGCCGCTCGTCGAACGCGAGCCGGACGCTCGTACTTCAGCGCTTCCGCAGGACGCACCGGCAACATTCACAAGCGCGCCCGAAGGCGCGGAGACTTCAGTCGAGCCTGTCGACCCGGATCTCGACGAGCCCCGCCGCCCACGCAGCCCCGTGCCTCCTGTGCGCAAGCTCGCACCTTCCGACGCCCCGGAGACGGTCGCGCCGGCTCCCCCGCAGGCCGAGGTGCCGCCGGCCGAAGCCGCCGAGGACGCAGGCTCAGGACGCCGTCGGCTGTCGCTCTCGCGGGAGGTGCGGCTGCCGTCGCCCAAACGGCGCAAGTCAAGCGAGACCGCGAGCGCCGCCAAGCCCAAGGATGGCCACGCTTCGCGCTTCACTCTGTCGCGCGGCGGCGGCAAGGCTTCGAAGAAGTCAGCCGACGACGCCGGTGCCGCGTCAAAAGGTTCCCGCTTCGCTATTCCTGCTTCGCTCGGCATCCATGGCCTGAAGAGCCGCGATTCGGATGGTGCCGACGCGGTGCCGAAGGAGCGCCGCGGTTCGCGCCGCCTTTCTGCGCCGAGCGTTGCGTCGCTGCGCTCGGTCTCGCTCCCGCTACACCGCGGCCGGGACGGCGGCACGCTCGTCGGCCTCGACATCCAGCCCGGCTCGGCCGTCGCGGTGCGCGTCTCGCGAAACGGCGGCATTCACATCGAGGACGCGATCAGCGTTCCCCTCGCGGCGGGCGTCGTACGCGACGGCGAGGTCGTCGACAGCGAGGCGCTCGGCGCCGCCCTGCACACGATGTTCGAGGGCAGCAAGCTTTCACGGCGCGTGCGCGTCGGACTCGCGGGTCAAAGGTGTGTGATGCGCACGCTGGAGGTCCCGCCGCTCAAGGACCGCAAGGAGCTCGCGCAGGCCGTGGCGTTCACCGCGTCTCAGGAGATGCCGATGCCACTCGAGTCCGCGTTGACCGACTTTCACAATCTCGGCGAGGTCGAGACGAAGTCAGGGCCGCGCGAGCGCGTCGTTTTCGTGGCCGCGCACCAGGAGGCCGTCGGGAAGCTTCTCGACAGCCTGCGGCGCGCCGGTCTCACTGCCGGCGGTGTCGACCTTTCCGCGTTCGCGCTGATTCGTGCGCTGCACCGTCCTGCCGACGACGACACGCCGGGCTCTCAGCTGTATCTGAACGTCGACGGTCTCACGAACATCGCGATCGCCGAGGGCACGACCTGCCTCTTCACGCGCGTCGCGTCGGTCGGCTGCGAGTCGATGGCCGGCGAGCTTGCGGGCGCGCGTTCGATCCCGCTCGAGGAGGCCCGCAGAGAGCTCGTAGCTACCAATCTGCTGGACGTCGAGAACACGCAGACACTCGACGCCCGCACGGTCCTGCGCGATGGCCTGCGCGACGTTGCGACCGAGGTTCGCTCTGCACTGGATTTCCACGGCAGCCAGGAGGGTCCCTCGGTGACCGGGATCGTGCTCAGCGGCGCAATCGCACAGGTCCGCGGGTTCGCTGACGAGCTCGGCCAGACTCTTGGCTACGACGTTGTAGCGCGCGAAGTTGATGCCGGACATGCAAACGGCGTCGGCGCGGTCGCCCCGTGCCGTCTCGCCGTGGCAGCCGGCCTCTCAGTGGCGGAGGTGCCGCGATGAAGGCCGTCAACCTGCTGCCGACGCAGCGCCGGACCACGGTTTCGCTGTCGTCGTTGCGCAACATCCGACCGGGCTACGTCGTCGCTGTCGTTCTCGCCGCACTCGCCGTCATGGCAGTCATGTACGGCACGGCGCGGAACCAGGCCGCTACGTACGAATCAGAAGCTGCGGCTGTCAGGACGCAGGTCGCGACCGTCAAGCGCTCAATCGCCGCCGTGGCAGCCGCGGCCGCTGCGATTCCCGCGAGCGAACAGCTCGTAGGGAATGCCGCGAAAGTTGCCGAAGCGCGCTTCGCATGGGCGCCGCTCTTCCATCAGCTTGCGACGCACCTGCCTGCCAAGGTGATGTTCACCGCGCTCTCCGTAACGCTGATAACGCCCGACGCTTCGACCGCAAGTTCGCTAAAGGCGCCCGAAGCGGGTGTGCCGGTTGGCGCCACCGTCGTCCTGACCGGCTGCGCGAGTGCGCAGCGTCCGGTCGCATCGCTGATGCGCGCGCTTCGCGGCGTGACGGGCGTGAGTGAAGTCGCTCTGCAGTCCTCAGCGGAGCAGGTCGCCGGTTCGAGCAGCAGCGCGAGTGGCGCGTCAGGCGGCTGCCCCAAGGCCGGTCCCGTCTTCTCCATGACCGTCAACATGGTGCCCGCAACGCCACGCGCCGTCCACGTGCCCACGCGGGCCGTCCTCGCATTCTCGATCCGACGCACCGCAAGGGGGAAGAAGTGACCACACGCGATCGACTGGTGGTAATGGCAATCGCAGCGGCGCTCGCGCTCGCTGTCGCGTGGCTCGGTGTCATCTCGCCCGAGCGTAAGAAGGAGCAGGCAGCAATCAGCTCTCTTGAAAGTGCGCGCGCCGAACTGACGAGCGCGCAACAGCAGGCCGCCGACTCCCGGACGCTTGCCAGGAAGTTCAAGCAGGCGAAGCGAAGCGACGCCGTTCTGCGGGGCGCGGTGCCCAAGCAGGCGGCGGTCCCACAGCTGATCGACGAAATCGAAACGGCCGCCGAACACCGAAGCGTGCAGTTCGCGTCGATAACAGCCAACAACGCCACGAGTGGGGGGGCGAGCGCAGTTCCGTCTTCGCAGCTGCCGCCTGAAGTCGACGGCATGAAGCCCGTCGAGTTCTCATTCATCTTTGCCGGTGGTTTCTTCGAATTCGAACGGCTTGTGGGGCGCCTGACGGCGCTCACGCACTCGACGCGTCACGGGACGCTGTCCGTCGGCGGGCGTCTTCTCGTGATCGACGATGTACGCCTGGCGCCCGAAGCAACAGCGAAAAAGTTCACTCGGCATCCCAAGTTGACCGGGACGATCCAGATCACCGCGTTCCAGCAAGGCGGCGGTTCCGCGGCCGGTGCCAAAGGCGCCTCAACGACCGCCGGTGCGACTACCACGGCGGGCGCGGCGACGTCGCCGACCGCTTCGGCGACTGTAGGAGGTAGCAACCCGTGAGTGATCTGCTCCGACAGCTGCGCGCGGATGCGCGCGACCGCCAAACGCTCGTGTTCATGTTGATCGGCGCCGGCGCGCTCGTCGCGGCTGTGGCGTGGATAGCGCTCGGCAGCCATGCTGAAAGCGCCGCGAACCCGCCTAGCCCCCAGCCGATCGCCACGGTGCCGTCGGGTCAGAACGTGTCTGACGGTACGACGGTCGGCCGCAAGCGCCGGGAGACGCGGCGCCACGAGCGCGTCGCGCGGCGCCGCCGCCGCCGCACCGGGCACTCGCCGTCGGACCCGTTCACGGCCCTTGAAGCACCGTCGAAAACGGAATCGTCGTCGGGCACGAAGAACGCGGTCAAGTTCGGCGCAACCGTGCCGTCCGAATCGAAAACGACAGGCGGTGGCGGCTCGAAAGCGACGAAGCACGAACCGACCGAAAATCCGAACAAGGTCACCGTTGTGCGGTACGTCGTCGGCATCGAATACGTCGCCCAGTCGAACGGCGGTCCGTTCGAACTGACGCTCGGGACGAACCTCACGATCAAAGCCGCGACGCCCGCCACTTCGCCCGCGCTGTTCTGGCTCCACAAGGTTGACAAGGGCGGCAAAGGCGCGACTTTCAAGCTCGGCAAGAACGTCAAGGTGGTATCGGGCGCAAGCTGCCTGCCGAGCAAGACGCGCTGCGAAGAAGTGGACCTGAAAATCAAGCAGTCGGTGAACCTCGAATGGAGCCGCGGTAGCGAACCGCCCGTCGACTTCGAGGTCCTCTTGAAGAGCATCTCCCGTGGCGGCGCCGGCGCCGCGAACTTCCAGCGGCGCCGGAGCAAATAACCTTCCCTGGGTGGGAATAGAGCTGATCACGGCCGGCGAGTCGCACGGCCCCGGGCTTACGTGCATCGTCGAGGGGCTCCCGGCGGGGCTCGAGCTCGACCGCGAGGCGATCGACAACGACATGGCGCGCCGCCAGCTCGGTCACGGCCGCGGCGGGCGGATGAAGATCGAGCGCGACAGCGCCGCGTCACCGGCGGCGTGCGTCACGGGCACACGCTCGGCGGTCCGATCGCGCTGCAGGTCGACAACCGCGACTACGCGAACTGGGAAGAGCGGATGAACCCGTGGCCCGTCGACGAGGAGGTCGACGAGGTGCACCTGCCGCGTCCCGGTCATGCCGACCTGATCGGCCTCCAGAAGTACAAGATGACGCGACGTCCGCAACATCCTCGAGCGCGCATCGGCGCGCGAGACGGCGGCGCGTGTTGCCGGCGGCGCCGTATGTAAGGCCTTTCTGCGGCGCGTCGGCGTCGAGGTGCGCTCGCACGTCGTGCAGGTCGCGTCGGTCCACGCGCCAGCGCCCGAAGCGGCGCTGACCGTCGAGGACTTCGACGCGGTCGACGAGTCGCCGGTGCGCTGTCTCGACGAGGGCGCGACCCGCGCGATGGTCGACGAGATCAACGTTCTGCGCAAGGCCAATGAGTCTGTGGGCGGCATGTTCGAGGTCGTCGCGTTCGGCGCGTACCGGGCCTCGGCTCGCACATCTCCTGGCGCGAGCGCCTGGACGGGCGCCTGGCGATGGCGATCTGCTCGATCCAGGCGGTCAAGGGAGCATCGATCGGTGCCGCGTTCGAGATCGCCGGCGTTCCGGGATCGCAGGCCCACGACGAGATCTTCTACTCCGAGGAGCGCGGCTACTTCCGCGAAACGAATCGTGCCGGCGGCCTGGAGGGCGGCATGACGACCGGCGAGCCGCTCATCGTGCGGGGCGCGATGAAGCCGCTGCCGACCCTGACCAAGCCGCTGCGATCCGTTGACACCGAGACGCACGCAGCCGGCACAGGCGCTACGCGAGCGCACCGACTCCTGCACCGTCCCCGCCGCCGGGGTCGTCGGCGAGGCGATGGTGGCGCTGGTTCTCGCAGACGCGTACCGTGCGAAGTTCGGCGGCGACCATATAGACGACGTGATCGCCGCGATCGACGCCTATCGCGAGCGAATCGGATGGCATACGTCCTAATCGGCTTCATGGGCGCCGGCAAGTCGACCTTCGCCGGAGACCTCGCAAGGGCGCTGGGTTCCACGCGTACGACAGCGACGCGCTGCTCGAGCGCCGCGTGGAGCGCTCGATAGCCGAGCACTTCGCGCTCGAAGGCGAGGAGGATTCCGCTCGCGGAGGAGAGGCTGGTGCTCGAGGTCCTGGCCGAGTCGGACGAGCGGGATTGCATTGCGCTCGGCGGCGGCAGCGTGACGTCTGCTGCCGTCCGCGAGGCCCTTGCCGCCCACACCGTGATCCTGATGGACGTCCCGCTCGCGCAGTGCTGGGAGCGCGTCGGCGGCTCGAAAGCCCGGCCGCTGGCAGCCGACCACGCGATGTTCGCCGACTCTACGACGAACGATCGGACCTCTACGCGGACCTCGCAGACGTGATGATCGTCGCCCCGCGCCGCGAGCAGGCGTCAGATTTCGCGGCGTGAGCTCGCGCGCCAGGCTACGGCCCGTCGCGGCACGATGATGATCTGGGCCGGCGCTGGCGCCTACCCGGCGTACGTCGGTACCGGTGTTCTCGCCCAATCCGCCGAGCTGTGGCCCGCCTCGCTCGTGGGCTCGCGCGCGTTCGTTGTCGCCGACCGGACGGTGCACGGGCTCTACGGCGAGAAGATCGCGGCGGCGGCCGGTGACTGCCTGCTCGAGCCCGGCGAGGAGAGCAAGTCGCTCGCGCAGGCCGAGCGCGTCTGGCATGAGCTCGCCGCGGCGGGCGTCACGCGCTCCGATCACGTGGCCGCGCTCGGCGGCGGCGTCGCGGGGGATCTTGCGGGCTTCTGCGCAGCCACCTACCAGCGCGGCATCCCCGTCGTACAGGTACCGACGAGCCTCGTTGCGCAGGTCGACTCGGCGTACGGAGGCAAGACGGGGATCGATCTTCCCGCGGCGAAGAACTACGTCGGGGCCTACCACCAGCCAGCCGGCGTGCTGGCGGACGTCAGCACCCTTGACACGCTCCCCGAGGCGGAGCTCGCCGCGGGATGGGTCGAGGTCGTCAAGACCGCTCTGATCGCGGGCGGCACGCTGTGGCAGCGTGTACTCGACGGTGCGACGCGCGACGTGCGAACGATCGTCGGCTGCGCGCGCACGAAGCTGCAGGTCGTCGCGCTCGACGAACGCGACGCCGGAGCGCGCCAGGTGCTGAACCTCGGGCACACCGTGGCCACGCGATCGAGACTGCCACCGGCTACGGCGCTACCGCCACGGCGAGGCCGTGGGGCTCGGCCTGCTCGCGGCGCTGCGACTCTCCGACCGGCCCGATCTGCGCGAGCGACTCTTGGACCTGATGGCCGAGCGGCGCCTACCAACGCAGTTCGACGGCGCTGGGACCGACTCCGTTCTGGGCGCGCTCGCGCTCGACAAGAAGCGCGACGGGAGCGGCGTGCCGTTCGTCCTCGTCGAGGAGCCCGGGGAAGTGCGCTACGGCGAGCGGGTGGAGGCGTCCGCAGTGCGCGCCGCCGTCGAGGAGCTGCGGCGGGTGAGCGCTCCCGGATCGCTGTCCTGCACGGCGTCAACCTGAACATGCTTGGCTTCCGCGATCCGGCGCAATACGGGACAATGACGCTCCCCGAGCTCGAGGCGACGATCGCCGCGAGCGCGGCCGAGCTAGGCGTGACCACCGAGTTCTTCCAGACCAACCACGAGGGCGCATACGTCGAGCGCCTGCACCTCGCGCGCGGTCGCGCCGACGGCCTGGTGCTCAACCCCGGCGCGTGGACGCACTACTCGTGGGCGATCCGCGACGCGCTCGAGCTCACGCAGCTGCCGGCCGTCGAGGTTCACCTCTCCGACATCAAGGCACGCGAGGAGTTCCGTCGTAAATCGGTCATCAGCGAGCTGTGCATCGGGAGCGTCGCGGGCCGGGGCGCCGACGGCTATGCGGACGCCCTGGCGCAGCTCGCGCGACCACCTCGACGGAGACCGGGTCGTGAACGCCGCCGGCGCCGGCGAGCGCCGCGCGACGCGGCTGCGCGAGCGGCTCGCCGAGGCGCAGCTGGACGCGCTGCTTGTCACGACGCTCGTCGATGCGCGTTATCTGACGGGCTTCACCGGCAGCTCGGCCGTCGTCGTCGCACGCGAGGACGGCGGCGTGCTCCTCACCGATTTCCGCTACACCGAGCAGTCGGCCGCCCAGGTCCAGCCCCCGTACGAGCCGCGCATCGTGACCGGGGAGCCGATCGAGAAACTCAGCGAGGTGCTCTCGAGCGGCGGTCGCCTCGGATTCGACGAGCGAGCCGTCACCGTCAGCGAGCATCGCAAGCTCGGCGAGGTCGTGGGACCGGATTGGGAGCTTGTGCCCGTCGGGAACCCGGTGGCGAAGCTGCGCGAGATCAAGGAAGCCGACGAGATTGATGCGCTTCGCACCGCCGCGCAGATCGCCGACGCGGCGCTGAGCGAGGTTCTCGAAGCCGGTTTGGTGGGGCGCAGCGAGCGCGAAATCGCCACAGCTCTGGAGTTCGCGATGCGCCGCCGCGGGGCGATCGCCGGGAGCTTCCCGGCGATCGTCGCATCGGGTGAGCGCGGCTCACGGCCCCACGCCGAGGTGACCGACGAGCCGATCGCGGCCGACGTCTTCGTGACGTTCGACTGGGGGGCGCTCAGCGATGGCTACTGCTCGGACTGCACGCGCACGGTCGCGACCGGTGAAGGTGTTGGCGCCGTGGAGCGAGAGATCTACGAGCTCACGCTACGTGGACAGCTCGCGGGGCTCGATTTCCTCGCGCCGGGCCGCAGCGGCCGCGAAGTCGACGCCGCGGCGCGGGCCGTCATCGACGCCGGCGGTTACGGGGAGAATTTCGGCCACGGCCTCGGACACGGTGTGGGCCTTGAAATCCACGAGCCGCCGCGCCTGGCAAAGCTCGGCGGCGACGTGCCGCTTGTCGCGGGCAACGTGGTGACGGTCGAGCCCGGGATCTACATCCCGGGCGTGGGCGGCGTCCGCATCGAGGACCTCGTCGTGATCGGTGAGAGCGCGAACGAGGTTCTCACCTCACTCCCGAAGGAGCTCATCTTCGTGGCGTGAGCCGCGACCGCCGGAGGGCTCCTAGTGGGTCTCCGCGCACGCGCCGCAGATCGGCAAGCCACCGGGCGCAGCCACGGTTTGCCCGCTCATCAGCGCCTTGATTGTCGGTCTCGATGCTCCGGTGCGACCCAGCGCACTCCGCCTCCGAATCAAAACATGGGAGCAAACTCGTACATTCGTCCACAACACTGTGATACGTTGCGGCGATTTTCGCGTGCGCGATGATCGAATACTGGCAAGACAGGGACGGAGCAAGTTAATGCACGGACGTACTTTTGGAACAGCGGCAAAGCTGACGGCGGCGCTCGCAATGTCGGGGCTTTTGATGGCTGCCGGCGCGACAGCTGCAAGCGCCAAATCATCCCGGGAACACTTCGAATATAACGGCCTGGTCACGGGTCAGTTCTATGGCACCGTTGAGTGCCACGGAGTGTACGTTGTGAACAAGAACAACCCCGGCGGCAAGGAAATCGAACGCTGCGAAAGCAAGAGCCCGAGCGGAAAACTCGAAGGGCTCAAAGCGGGCGAAGAAGGAAGCGGCGCTACTGGCGGCTTCCCGTACCCGGGTTACCCACTGTGGGAATCCGATGACCCGCTGCACCCTGGCGCAATAACCGGTGACTTCACGTACAAGGTGAACGCGAAGGACACCAAATTCAAATTGATCGCGATCTACTGACGAAGGTTCCGGCGCTGGCGTCATTTGACGCCAGCGCCGACGTCAGTCGCGCGTAGCTCCCGCCGGTCGACGACCGGCTCCAGCACCGCAATTCCCGTGGCCGCCGTCGGTTCGCGCGGCGGGTAGGCGGTCGCTCATTTCAGTGCTCCATCGAGGCCCGCCCTCGAACGGACAACCGCCGCGCAGCGGTGTCGGGCCGGGATGGCCGCGGACGGTCCTTGAGGCTCAGGGGCGATAACACGGCTCTCCGGAGGGGCCTCCGACACTGGATACTCTGACCTAGCCACCGACCCGCTGGCCTGAGGGCCACGCGGCGGAAGGTTCGCGATATGGCCCTGAGCACAAATCAATTCAAGAACGGCAACCACATCGAGGTTGACGGCGTGATCTTCAAGATCGTCGAGTTTCAGCACGTGAAGCCCGGCAAGGGCGGGGCATTCGTGCGTACGAAACTGCGCCGCGCTTCGGACGGGGCAGTCATCGACCGAACCTTCCGTGCCGGCGAGAAGTTTCGCGACGGTGCGCACCGAAGCGCGGCGGATGCAGTTCCTGTACGCGGATGGCAACGATGCGCACCTGATGGACACCGAATCCTTCGAACAGATTGCGCTTCCCGAGAAGCCGGTGGCCGACGAACTGCGCTGGATGGAGCCCGCGCAGCGAGGTCGACGTGCTGTTCATCGACGGCGAGCCCGCCGAGATCGCAGCTGCCCGGCGTCGGTTGACCTTGAGGTGGCCGAGACAGAGCCGGGCTTGCGCGGCGACACCGCCTCGGGCGGGGGCACGAAGCCCGCGACGCTCGAGACCGGCGCGGTGATCCAGGTTCCGCTGTTCGTCGAGCCCGGCACGCGGATCAAGGTCGACACGCGCTGCGGCGAATATATGGCCCGCGCCTGAATGCGCGCGTTCGGACCAGCGCCGCGCCGCCGTCATTCGCCGCTCTACCGCCATGACGTCACGGGGCGGTCGCTGGACAACGTCGAGCGCGACGATCTGCCGTTCGCCCGGGAGCTCGCGCACGCCGCGGTGCACGTCGGGAGAGCTCGACGGTTTGATCGACAGCCACGCCCATGGCTGGGACGTGGAGCGAATCCAGCCGCTAGAGCGGCGATCATGCGTGTGGCGCTGCTCGAGATGCTCTACCCGAGATTCGTTCCCGCGAGACGAACCGATCCCGCCGGAGGGAGCGATCGAGGAGGCGATGGAAAGCGCGAAGACGTTCTGCGGCGACCGTGCGCCGGGTTTCGTCAACGGCGTGCTGGGGCGGTCTTCCGCGACGTGCGCGAGAATGCGGGCGCCGCATGAACGAGCGAGCTCGACGAGATGATCACGCGGCTGGTCCAGGCCGCAGAGCAGCTGCGCAGCGGCGAGCTGTCGGTCGATGCCGCCGCGACGCTCGTCGAGGAGTGCGCTGCGGTCGCGACGGATCGGCGGCCGAGCTCGAACGGCTGGCACGCGCGAGGACACGGCGCCGCCGCCGGGCCAGGGAACCCTGCTCTAGCGGCGGTGCCGAGGCGGCTACCCGGAGCGCCTGCGCGCGCTCGTCGATGCCTATCTCGAGCAGCTGCGCTTTTCGCGTGAAGGTGCTGACCGCGGGCCTGGAGGAGGCGATGCGCTATTCGCTGCTCGCGGGCGGCAAGCGGGTACGGCCGGTGCTGGCGCTCGCGACCGCAGAGGCGATCGGCGTGAGCCGCGGGACGTGCTGCCGCTTGCGGCGGCGATCGAGATGATCCACACCTACTCGCTGATCCACGACGATCTTCCGGCGATGGACGACGACGAGCTTCGTCGAGGCCGGCCGACCTGCCATGTCGCGTTCGGCGAGGACGTCGCGATTCTCGCCGGCGACGGACTATATGCGGAGGCCTTCGCCCACTTGCTCGCGCAGCAGCCCAGCCCCCCGAGCGCGTGCTCGCCGCCGCGGTCGAGCTCGCCGACGCGACCGGGGTCGGCGGGATGGTCGGCGGGCAGTACGTCGACGTCAGCGGCTGGCTGCCCGCGGGGGCGGACGGGCTGCGGCGATTGCACGAGCTGAAGACCGGCCGATTGATCGGCGCGAGCGTCTGTGGGAGTACTACTGTTGTCCGGGATACGGAACGACGGCGATGACCAGGCCCCTGCGTCAATACGCCGCGCGAGCTGGGCGTGCTCTTCCAGATCGTCGATGACGTGCTGGACGTGACAGGCACGGACGAGGCGCTCGGCAAGCCACATGGCAGTGATGAAAGACATGGAAAGAGGACATACGTGAGCGAGTTCGGGCTCGATGGTGCAGGCGGCTGGCGAGGAGGCCCACGAGGCCTGTGGCGACGCTGCTCGCCAGGGCAGCCGATCGCTGGGGGCAGCCGCAGCGGGCCGCGCTGAGTCGATCACCGACTACGTCTACACCAGAAGCTCTTGACCTAGCTCGAGAACATCGACGGTCCCGATGACCTGAAAGGCCTCTCGGACGAGCAGCTCGCCGAGCTCGCCCAGGAGGTCCGCGAGCACATCATCGACACCGTCGGCGAGATCGGCGGCCACTTCGGGGCGAACCTCGGGACCTGCGAGCTCGCCGTGGCGCTGCACTCGCTGCTGGAATCCCCCACGGACAAGATCCTCTGGGACGTCGGCCATCAGGCCTACCCGCACAAGGTTCTCACCGGACGGCGCGACCAGCTGGCGACGATCCGCCAGTACGAGGGCCTCGCGCCGTTCTGTTCGATCGCGCGAGTCCGAGCACGACACGATGGGCGCCGGACACGCATCGACCTCGATCGGCTACGCCGTCGGATTGAAGGAGGGCATGCGCCGCGGCGAGGGTCACCGACGGCCGGGTCGTTGCGGTGATCGGCGACGGCGCGATGACCGGTGGCGTGGCCTTCGAGGCGATTCACCAGGCGGGTGGCCTGCGCACGCCGATCGTCGTCGTGCTCAACGACAACGGGATGTCGATAGCGCCGAACGTCGGTGCGCTCTCGACCTACTTCAACCGTGTGCGCCTGAACCCGAAACTGTGGCATGCGCGCAGCGGCATCGAGGGCGGCCTGACAAAGCTGCCGGGCGGGATCGGGGCGGCGTTCGAGCGGCTCGGCCCGCACCTGAAGGAGTCGATCAAGGCCTTCTGGGCGCCAGGCCTGTGGTGGGAGGAGCTCGACTGGGCCTACACCGGCGTGATCGACGGGCACGACGTGCACGCGATGCGCGCGGCGTTGCGTGACGCACTCTCCGCAGACCGGCCGGTCGTCGTGCACATCTCGACGGTCAAGGGGAAGGGCTTCGCCCCGGCCGAGGAGGGCGGCCTCGAGGGGATGGAGGAGTGGCACGCGGCGAAGCCGAAGTCGATCCACAACGGCGAGCCGCCGCGCGCGCGGGCATCGCCGAGCCGCCGGCGCCGCCCGCGTACACCCAGGTGTTCGGCGAAAGCTGGTGCGCGAGTGCCGCTCGCGACGCGCGGGTCGTCGGGATCACCGCGGCGATGAACTCCGGGACCGGCCTGAACATCCTCCAGCGCGAGCTCCCGGACCGCTATTTCGATGTCGGCATCGCCGAGCAGCAGGCGATCCTCTTCGCCGCGGGACTCGCGCTCGCGGGGTCCAAGCCGGTAGCGGCGATCTACTCGACGTTCCTGCAGCGCGCCTACGACCAGATCGTCCACGACGTCTGCCTGCAGAAGCTGAACGTCGTCTTTGCGATGGACCGCGCCGGGCTGGTCGGCGATGACGGTCCGACCCACCACGGCGCGTTCGACATCGCATTCCTGCGGTGCCTGCCGAACATCGTGCTGATGGCGCCGCGCGACGAGGCGATGCTGGTGCACATGCTGCGGACCGCACTCGACCATGACGACGGCCCGATCGCGCTGCGCTATCCGCGCGGCGAGGGGCTCGGCGTAGCGCTCCCGGCGAGGCGTGACGATCGCGATCGGCAGCGGTGAGATCCTCGGGAGGCTCCCGGCGGAGCGCTCCGGCCGGCGCGTGGCGCTCGTCGGCTACGGCACCGGGGTGGCAAGGCGCTCGAAGCGGCTGACCTGCTCGCCGAGCTGGAGATCCCCGCGACGCGTCGTCGACGCACGCTTCGCCAAGCCGATTGACGGCGCGCTGATGGCGCAGCTCGCCGCCGAGCACGACCTGCTCGTGACCGTCGAGGAGGGAGTCCTCGCGGGGGCTTCGGATCAGCGCGTCTGGGAGACGCTCAACGAGATGGGCGTCGACCGCGCATGCTTCGCGTCGGGCTCCCCGACCGCTACGTCACGCACGGCAATCCGGCGCTGCTGCACGAGGAGGTCGGATTCACGGGCGAGCGAATCGCGGAACGGGTCGCGATCGCGATCGGCGGCAGAAGCTCTGCCGCCGTCGACGCCTGAGCTACCTAGAAATGAAACGACCCGCCGGGGTAAGCGGGCCGCTTCGGGGAGGAGGGATTCAAGAGGCAAATTCAAGTCTCTCGAACGAGGAGAATGATCGCCGAACACGCACATGTGTTCTGTGACATGCGTCACACATGGGCATTGACCGGGGGTATGCACTCGTGATGTAGGGTGAATCCATGCTCGTCCTGCTTCTCATCCTCGGCGGCGTGGTGATCTTCACCGCAATCACCATGTTCCTCCGCACTCGGGGCCGCTAGATACGTCGAGGCATGCAGGACGTCTACGCGAACGCCATCGGGCGCGTTCGCGCTACGTAGAGCGGCTAAGCCGGCTGGTTCACGGATGCCGTGGATGGCTTGCGGATCGATCTTCATCGTGCGCCCACTTCCGGCCATCGTTAGGAGCGCCCAGCGGTCTCGTAGGCGAGTTGATGTCTGGCGCTGCTCGAGGTCTTCGAGTACGACCATGATCTCGGTGTCGCTCTCGTTGACCAAGATCCATTCGCGCCCGATCAGCACTTCGCTGCTCATGAACGCCGAGCTTACAGCCGAAACATCGCCTCGTCGTACCACCGCGCGTTGCGGCGGAACGCGGCCTCGTTGAGGCAGCTCCGCAGCCACTGGTGGGAGACGCGCCGGCGGTTGCTTGGTCGCGCCTGTCAGCGTCAGAAAAGCCGAATCGGTGGGAAGAAGCGACTAGGGTGAGTGTGCGGAACGGATGCCGCGATGCAAGTACAGGGAGGACGGGCCGTGGGGACCTCGCAACGCCCTACGGCTCTCTTCTTGCCAGGACGTCGTCGGTCGGTCTGGTGCACGATGGCGCGGCGGATAACGCGCGCCCCGCTGCGTAGCCCTCTACTCGTCGCCCCGTTCCATACCTTCGCCCTTGCGCTTTAGCCATCGGCCGAAGCCAACTGCGGCGAGTATCGCGACGACCAGTATTGCGATTGCGAGGACCATCGGGACAACCTACTAGAGCGGTTAACCCGCCATGGAAGATCGGCCGCACGCTTCGCGCTTGGGCTGGTATCTACGCGAGCTTCGGTCGACTCGCCCACTTGCGCCACATCCGGATCGACCCGAGCGCCGCGAGGTACGTGTAGCTTGCCCTAAGCGACGGTGGCTTGGGAGCGCCAAGCGCGCTGCTCCCGTCGCCGCTCACGCGCTGCGAGCCCGTTGACATTCTTTCGGCCTTCGCAAACTGCGGGGTTGACAGGGACCCTGGTCAGTCCATTAGGCTCCGGTGCGCAGCGCGCGGCGACGGATCGCCGTTCCTGATGACGCCCTGCAGCTTGCCGCGGCCCGCACGGAGGGGCGCCGGGCGGCGGCAAGCGCAGGTTTCCTCTTGGGCGTCAAAGAGCGATACGGCGCCGGGCCATCTGTCGCGGTGCGCATATCGCACTGGTACGCTCGCTCACTATGCGGTTGCGCCGACCGTCGCCAGCCGTTGGAATCGCTCTTGTTGCGCTGTTCTTCGCGCTCGCAGGGACGGGCCTGGCGGCGAGCCGGTACGTCATCACCAGCACGGGGCAGATCAAGCCGAGCGTGCGAGCCAAGCTTCACGGCGCGAAAGGCGCCCGCGGCAGGACGGGCGCCCGCGGCGCGGCAGGCACAGACCAGAGCGTCATCCTCGGCCCGGTGCGCGAAATGGGCGCCGGGGAATCCAGGACGATCGAAGAAAAGGTCTGGTGCCCGAGCGGCGAGTTCGCGCTCAACGGCGGCGTTCAAGCGATCGGGTTGACGGACGGCGAAGGCAAAGACCTGGCCCTCGGACTCGGCGAAGCGATGTATCTCTTCGCGCACACCCTGCTGCGTGGCAACGAAAACGAAGATCCGCTCGACGCCTACGCGCACAGCGATCCGACGGACAGCGGCTACCCGGCGGGGTGGAAGGTGACGGCGAAAATCGAAGCGACACCGGCGACGCCGGCGCACCGCTGGGAGCCCTACGCGGTGTGCGCTTCGACGGCGCCCAGCCCGTACCTGAACATCGAAGAAGAGGAACCCTGATCCCTCGACGGACGCTTCTGGCGCTCCGCGGATAGTCGCGGCGTGGCGCACGGTCGCCGCCGGCGCCCGTCAGCCGTCGTGCTTTTCGCCTTCTTCGCCCGCGAAGAGGTGTTCGATTTCTTCGACCACGCCGTGTTCGTTCTGGTGTGACTGTTCGGCAGCTTCGCGGCGCTTGGCTTCTTCGTTGGCGCGGCGCTTGGCGGCTTCGGCTTCGTGCTGGGCGTGTTCGGCCCTGTGCCGGGCCTTTTCGGCTCGGCGCGTCGCCGTTTCGGCTTCCAGCTGAGCCCTGTCGGCCGATCGCTGCGCGTCTTCGATCGTGTCGCCGCAGGCGGCTACCGAGAGCGCCGAGACGGACACGAGCAGTGCGCCGACTGCGGCGCGCGAAAGGCGCGACTTGCGCAAGGTCAACACGGCGGCGATTGTGGCAGAGACGCACAAGCCTGCGCGCCGGTTCGGCCGGTTAGGATCGCATCGTGGATGGCGTGCTGCTCGTGATCGGCGCGCCTGGCGCCGGCAAGACCTCGCTGCTTGAGGCGCTCGCGAACGAACTGGAACGTGAGCGCGTCCCGTTCGGCGCGCTCGAGAGCGAGCAGCTCGCGTGGGGGTATCCGCTTCTCCCCGCGGCTGTCTGGAGCGCGGAGCTCGAAGCGGTGCTGGCCTGCCAACGCGATGCCGGCCGGCGCCTCTTCCTGGTGGCCGCGACGCCGGAAAGCCAAGCCGACCTCGCGCTCCTCATCGCCGCGTGCGGTACAGAGGAGCTCCTCACGGTCTGCGTGACCGCGGGCCGGCAGACCGTCGTCACACGGCTCAGCGAGCGCGAGGACGATGACTGGGTCGGCAAGGAGGAGCTGATCGTGCGCGCGCGCAGGCTCGCCGAGGTCGTCCCGGCCCTGGAGGGGATCGACGTGCGCCTCGACAGCGAGCGTGAGGGCCCGCGCGAGCTTGCCGGGATCCTCTACGCGAGCCTCGCCGATGGGCTGCTGACAGGTGCCTCCCGTGGCCTGTAGGCGGGTTATGCAACCGTTTGCCGGTGATGGCCAAGCGTCGCCTTGACACCGTGCTCGCAGAGCGCGGCATGTTCCCGTCGCGCACGCGCGCCGCGGCGTCCGTGATGGCGGGGGAGGTGCTGCTCGGCGCGGGACTGTCGCCGCGCCTCCAAGCCCGGCGAGATGGTCGGAGAAGACGGGCTGATCGCGCTTGCGGCAAAAGCGCAGTTCGTCTCGCGCGGCGGCATCAAGCTCCGCAACGCTCTCGACGGCAGCGGGTTCCGGTCGCCGGTCGCGCGGCGCTCGACGTCGGAGCCTCGACCGGCGGGTTTCACTGACTGCCTGCTGCAGGCCGGGGCCGCGTCCGTGATCTGCGTCGATGTCGGCTACGGGATCCTCGACTACGGGCTGCGCAGCGATGAGCGCGTCACGGTGCTCGAGCG
The DNA here is from genome assembly GCA_963764325.1 of uncultured Solirubrobacterales bacterium. Lineage (GTDB taxonomy): Bacteria > Actinomycetota > Thermoleophilia > Solirubrobacterales > Solirubrobacteraceae > Palsa-744. Next base: position 623,805 of record CAVXSE010000001.1, read on the forward strand.
TACGAACGCGAGGAGCTTTCGCCCGCGCTCCTGCCGGCGGGGGCGCAGCCGGACCTCGCCGTCGTCGACGTCTCGTTCATCTCGCTCGCCAAGGTGCTTGAGCCGATGCTCTCGTGTCTGTCAGGCGGATATGACGTGCTCGCGCTCGTCAAGCCACAGTTCGAGGTCGGCCGTGGGACACGTCGGCAAGGGCGGCGTGGTGCGCGACGGCGAGGCGCGGCGAGGCGCGCTCGTCGCGGTCGGTGAGGCGGCGCTCGCGCTGGGCGCGGCCGTCACCGGATACCACTCCTCGGGGCTGCCCGGGCCGAAGGGCAACCGCGAGACCTTCATCGCGCTCGCCGACCCGGTCCGCGGCATCGGCACGCGGCGACGCGAGCGAGCTGGACGCGCTGGCGCGCGAGGTCGAGCCCTGATGCGTGCCGCGGTCCTCACGCACCGTCGCCCGCCCGAGACGACGCGCGCGCTTGCGAGCTCAGGTCGCGGCGCGCGACGCCGGCGTGGAGCTCGTCTTCGATGCCGAGGAGGCCGGCAAGCACGACATCGAGCCGGGCGACGGGGTCGTCGTCTCGGAGGATCGTGACGCCGACATCTGCATCGTTCTCGGCGGCGACGGCACGATCCTGCGCGCGCTGCAGCTCTACGCGCGCACGCCGATGCCCGTCGTAGCGGTGAACTTCGGCGAGATCGGCTTCCTCGCGACGGTCGAGCAGAGCGATATGGCGACGCGGCTTCCAGCGCGCCTTCGCCGGCGACTTCGAGCTGCTCAAGCTGCCGGCGCTCGTGGTCGAGCTCGACCACGGCCAGCACGTCGCGATCAACGACCTGGCGATCCACCGCAAGGTCGGCGAGCGCGTCGCGGAGATCTCCTACTCGCTCGACGGCGAGATCGCGGGCAGCGTCCGCTGCGACGGACTGGTCCTCTCGACGCCCGCCGGCTCGACCGGCTACAACCTCGCGAACGGCGGGCCCGTGATGGCCTGGGGCGTCGCGGGCTACGTCGTCTCGTTCATCGCCCCGCACTCGCTGAACGCCCGCGCGCTCGTCGTCGCGCCCGCCGACCCCATCGAGCTGACCAACGGCTCGGCCGATCCGCTCGACGTGGTCGTCGATGGGCGACTGGTCGGCGAGCTGGCCTCCGGCTCCTCGCTGCAGGCACGCTTCGTCGACGCCGTCGCAACGCTCGCGCAGCCGCACGGCTCGTCCTTCTACCGCCGCCTGCGGGAGAAGTTCGGGCGCCTGGCGAGCTAGCCGCTCAGCCGACCGAGCGGCGGGGGCGCTCGGCGCGCGTCATCGAGTCGATGAACGCGTCGAGCTGTTCGCGCGAGAAGCGGCGCTGGCCGCCCGGCGTGCGGTAGCAGGCGATGTGGCCGGCGTCGGTCCAGCGGCGGACCGTGGCCAGCGAGACGCCCAGATAGCGAGCCGCTTCAGAGCTCGTGAAACTCAGCTGACTCGTCTCGCGCCCGTCAGAGATGGTGGAAGACATCGTGCCTCATTTATCGCCCGCGGCGCCCAGAACTTGAGCACCGCACAGCTTTTCGCACGGGTGCGCAGGTCCGAGCGGGACCGGTTTGAGGCGCACATGCCTACGCAGAAGTTGACGAACGTGCCCAAAACGGCAAGGATTGGGTTGCCTGACAGGCGAGGCACGGTGTTTTCGGGATGGAGACAACCCCAGGGGCGCCGTGCGACCGGGCCTACGGCCCGTGCGAAAAGGAGAATGAGTATGTGGTGGGAGAAGTAGCCGACCGCAGTTAAATGCACGGACCGCGTCGTGCCCGGGCGGTTGCCCCGGGCACGGCGCGGGCCCTACATCATCGGGGTGGCAAGTTCGCGCACGCGTCGGCCGAAAGCGAGCTCCTCCTCGAAGCTCACCTCGTCGCTGTAGAGCGCGTCGATGCGCCCGTCGCGCTGGAGCATCGCGATGAAAGTCTCGACGAGTTCCGCGTCGAGCTGGCGGCCGGCGACGCGCCGCAGCTCGGTGATCGCGTCCTGGGGGCTCATCGGTGTGCGGTAGGAGTCACGCGCCGTCAGGGCGTCGAACGTCGAGCAGATCGCGATGATCCGCGAGACGAGAGGGATCTCCGGGCCGATCAGGCCCGGCCGGGTAACCCTCGCCGTCGATGCGCTCGTGGTGGTAGAGGATCGCTTCCGCGACCTGGCCGTAGCCGTCGAGGCGCCCGACGAGGGTCGAGCCCTCCTGGGGGTGGCGGCGGATCAGAGCCCAGTCGGAGTCGTCGAGGATCTCGGCCTGAAGAATGCGGTCGGGAAGCGCGAACTTGCCGATGTCGTGTAGCAGCCCCGCGGTGTGGGCGAGCTCCTGCGTGCTCTCGTCGAATCCGGCGGCGGCCGCGAGTTCGCGCGCAAAGCGCCCGACGGCCGCCGCGTGCCGAGCGGTCGAGCGGTCGCGCAGGGCGAGCGTCTCGACGAGCGTCGCGAGCACGCCGAACTGCAGCGACGCGAGGTGTATCGATCTCGCTTCGAGCTGGTCGGCGCGCTCCTCGGAACGCAGGAGGGCCCGCATCAGCGAGTGGAAGATGACGAGCACGACCACCGTCGCCGATGGCGCCCCAGACCGTGAACTTCGAGAAGGCGACGGCGAGCAGCGGCTGTCAATGCCGCGGCAGCGACTTGACCGGGAAGCAGCGGTACGAAGGCCTCGACGACCTGTCCGCGAACGCTGCGGCCCTCGAGCACGCTGTTGTCGATCGCGATCACCAGGAAGTTCAGGACGTTCGTGAAGAGGAACACCACGAACATCGAGAGTGCGAAGCGCACCGGGCTGATCGGCGCCGTGGACGCCTTGTACGCCTGGCCGACGAGAAGGGCCAGCAGCGCTCCACCACCGAGCGCGGCGAGCGTCCGGCTCGTAACGTTCGCGAGCCATTCGGCGGGCCGCGCGCGTCGGCGCAGCGACGAGAGGACGGCCGACAGCAGGCCAATCGCGACGGCCGGCGCGGGACCCAGCAGGCCGATCGCAAGGACACCGACGACGAAGCCGCCGGAAAGTGTCTGGCCGCGGACCGTGACCCGCAGCGTCAGGCCGAGAATCGCGAGCGCGAAAAGCAGAAGCACGAGCGCGAGCGGGTGCCATTCCTCCGGCCGCGAAATCGCGACGGCGGTCGCGAGACGTTGCGAGCAGGGCAAGGCTCTCTGCGACGAGAAACGCGGCTGTCGTCCGGCGGCTCGGCATGGGTTCCGTCCACTTCACTTAACGGGCGGACGTATGTCGTCCTTTAAGTGCTGGGCGCGGTCTTGCAGTTCTCAGGTCGCGCCCGCGGAGCGCGCTGCGAGCGCGCCGTGGCGTAATTGCGCGAACAGAAGCAGCGTCGCGATGGCACCGAGGCCGCCGACGAGCAGGCCCGCGCGGGGAGTGCTGTGCACTGCGATCAGGCCGCCGAGCGTGTACCCGACGGCCGGCGCAACCGAGCCGAGAACTTCGACGCCGCCCATCATCTGGCCGTAGAGCGACTGTGGTGTCATGCGCTGGACGGCGCCGATCAACGACGCCCACTGCATGCCGTTGCCGGCGCCGCCCACGAACGCGATGGGCGCCGCAACCGCGATCGTCGGCGCCGCCCAGAAGCCGATGTAGGCGACGCCGATGGCGAGCGTGCTCAGCATCAAAAGCGACAGCAGCGTTCGCTCGGCCGAGCGGGCAAACAGGACGCTGCCAAACGTCGCGCCGAGCCCCCAGGCGGCCGCGAGCAGGCCGTATCCGGCGTCGCCGGCGCCGAGGCTCGTTTTGGCGTACGCGACCTGCAGCGGCCCGCCGAACGTGAAGAACGTCACGGCCGCGGCCTCCGCGATCAGGAGCAGCCGCAGGGCGGGAACCTCGTCGAGGTGTTCGCGCGCCGCACGTATCCGCGCCCTGACGCCGGTACCGGCGGCGCTCAGTGCCGCCGGGGTCAAATCGAGCATCATCACCGCGCAAACGAGGAACGTCGCAACGTCGAACCACAGGGCCGCGGCAACGCCGAAGGCCGGCACGACGAGGCCCGCGAGCGCCGGTCCTGCGGCGTAGGTGACGGCGAAGCCGACGTTGAGCGTGCTGTTGGCGACCCGTTCTTCACGCCAGCCGGCTCGGTCCACGTCTCGCTCGCTGGCGCCGGCCTCACGCGTCTCGCTCTCCGCCCACTCCCGCGCCGTACGTGCCGCCGCCGTTCGCAGCAGCGCGTTCGCGGCCAGTGCGGCGGTGCCGTCGATCGCCACCAGGATCAGTACGAGCGGCAGCGAGAAGCCGGTCGCGGCGATCACCGCGAGCAGCGCGACCGCGACCGCCTCGATGAGGTAGAGGACGCTGAGCCCATGGCGGCTGCGGCGCGTCTCGACGCGCGCAACCACTGCCGGGACGAGCAATCCGGAGACGACCTGACCGGCGATCAGCAGCGCCGCGACGGCGAGCTCGTTTTCGTCCGGTCATAGACGAAGATCGCCAGCGCGATGTTCCCGAACCACGTCCCGAAGCGATTGACCGTGTACGCGAGGACGATGCGCCGCGTGCGCGGCGACCGGGGAAGCGGGAGCACGGCCCAACGCTAGCCGTCGAGGCCGACCGGTTGTCGGATCTGCGCGCTAGCTTTCGGCACATGTCCGAGGCGGCCTCGGGGCGAAGCTCGTACACGGTGGTGATCGCGGACGACCACACCGTCGTACGTGACGGCATCCGCGCGGTCCTCGAACGCGGCGACGGCGCATTTCGTGTCGTCGGCGAAGCCGCCGACATCCCGGCGCTCGTGCGCTCCGTCGGCCAGCACAGACCCGACCTCCTAACGCTGGACCTCTCGATGCCCGGCGGCTCGAGCCTCGGTGCGCTGCCGAGCTGCTTCATCGCGCACCCGGAGCTGGCGGTCGCGGTGGTCACGATGCGCGAGGACCCCGAGTACGCCCGTCAGGCGATTCGCGCGGGCGTGCGCAGCTATGTCCTGAAGGAGGCCGACCCGGCGGAAATGCTGCGCGCCTTCACGGTCGCGGTGGAAGGCGGTAGTTACGTCCACCCGCGGCTCGGCGCCGCGCTCGCCGGCGGTGACGCAGGTGAGGTGGTGGAGCTCAGCGAGCGCGAGCGCTCGGTCGTCCACCTGATCGCCGAAGGCTTCACGAACGCCGAGATCGCGGAGCGCCTCGACGTCGCCGAACGGACCGTCAAGACCTACCGCGCCCGCGCTATCGAGAAGCTCGGCTTCTCCTCGCGCGCCGAGATCACCGCCTACGTGCGGCGCGAGGGAATCGCGGGCTAGGCCGCTCGGGCGCCCGGCAAGCGGGACCGAGAGCTCGACCGCCGTGCCGCCGCCAGGAGCCGGCGCGACGCGGAGCTCGCCGCGTACCAGGTCGGCCCGTTCACGCATGCCCGACATCCCGAAGCCGCCCTCGAGTTCGTCGCGCGGCTCGAGCTCAGCGATGCCGCGGCCGTCGTCCCTGACGCTCGCTTCGAGCGTGCCGTCGTCGACGCGGACCCGGATCGTCGCCTGCGACGCCGCGGCGTGGCGGCCGACGTTGGTCAGCGCCTCCTGCAGGATCCGGTAGACGTTGCTCTCGAGCTCGGGATCAAGGCGCGTCGAGGTCCCGAGGTCGATCTCGGTCTCCACGTCGAGGCCGTCGCGGGCCTGCGCCCGGCGTGCCAGGGCCTCCAGCGCGGCGGCTAGGCCGAGGTCGTCCAGCGCCGCGGGCCGCAGCTCGGTTATCAGGTGGCGCAGCCCGTCGATCTCGTTGCCCAGGTCCTCCAGGGCGCGGTCGACGGCGGCGCGGAGGGCCGCGGCGTCGTCGAGGTCGCGCGCGTTCGCCAGCTGCAGGCGCAGTGCGCCGATGCCCTGGATGCTCTCGTCGTGGAGCTCGCGCGCCCAGCGTGCCCGCTCGCGCTCGCGCGCCTCGTTTCCGTAGCGAAGCCTTTCGATCTCCACCGAGCGCTCCGCCGCTAGACGTTGCGCGACGCTCGCGGTGAACGCGCGAAGCGCGTCGCCGTCGGCACGCTTGAACGCCGTCTTGCTGCCGCAGCGCGGCAACCACGCCGCCGTCGCTGCCGTCGAGGGCCAGCGGCTCCGTCAGGGCCGACCGTGCGTCGAGCCCGAGTTCGACCAGCCACGCGCCGTCGCGCCCGCGCGGCTTTTCCAAGGTGCGCCCCTCGCCGTGGGCGTAGAGCTCGCCCAGCGCGCTGCCCTGCGCCGGGGCGATCCGGATGCGCGGTTGGCGATCCCCGGCGGCCGCGGCCACTCGCAGCTCGCCGTCCTCGTGCAGCACGATGATCAGGCTGTCGGCGTCAAGCAGGGCCAGACCCCTGTCCGCCATCAGGCGCAGCAGCCAAAGCTCGGAGCCCGAGATCACGCCCCGATTATGGGGCGAGCACCGGGCGCCTAAACGGCAGCGCCGTCGGCCGCGCCGGCGCTCAGCTCGAGCGCCCGTTCGGCGCCCGCACGACGGGCGACAGCCAGCGCGCGCTCGAGCAGCTCGTCGGCGGTCGAATCGGTGGTCCACGTGGCGAAGCCGACGGAGACGCTCAGCGCCTGGCGACTGCCGCCGCTTTCTATCTTCACGGCGCGAACGCGCTCCAGCAGGCGCCGTCCGACGCGCTCGGCCTCCGGGTTGTCGGCGCCCGGCACGACGACGAGGAGCTCGCCGTCCGGCCAGCGGCAGACGCGGTCGAAGGCCCGCAGCTCGGCGGCCAGCGTCGCGGCGAGGTACGCGGTCGTGCGGTCACGCAGTGAGCCGTCGCGCTCGCGGGCGACCTCGTCGAGGTTCTCGAGCACGATCGCAAGCACCGAGAGCGGCGTTCCGTGTCGTGACGAGCGGGCGACCTCCTCGCGCAGCCGGGACCGCAGCTGTTCGGCGCGCTCGTCGCGCGGCGGCGCCTCGAGCTCCTCATGACCGTTCGGGCCTTGGGCGTCGAACACGCACGCGAGGGTACCGTGCCGCCTGGCCGTCCGTCAGCGGCCGCTGGTACACCTGCCCGATGCTGCTCGAGCTGCGCGTCGAGAATCTACTGCTCATCGAGCGGGCCGAACTGCGACCTGCGCAGGGCCTGAACGTCGTCACCGGCGAGACCGGCGCCGGCAAGTCGGTGCTGGCCCACGCCCTCGATCTGCTGCTCGGCGGACGCGCGCGCCCGGGGATCGTTCGCCCCGGCGCGAGCGAGGCCTACGTCGAGGGTGTCTTCGAGCTCGACGCGGAGCTTCGAGCGGCCGTTTCGGACCACGTGCCGGCGGATGCGGAGGAGCTCACGCTCGCCCGCCGCGTCGGCACCGACGGCAGGACGCGAGCGCTGATCGGCGGGCGCGCCGCCTCGCTCACGGACCTGCGGGCGATCGCCTCACGCGTTCTCACCTTCCACGGCCAGCACGAGCACCAGCGCCTGACGAGCTCGAGCGAGCAGCTCGCGCTGCTCGACGCCTTCATCGGCGTCGACGCAGAAGGCGCGCCTCGACGCTTGCGCCGCCGCGTACCGCCGCCTGCGCGATGCGCGGAGCCATGCCGAGGAGCTCGGCGAGCTCGGCGCCGAGCGTGACCGCGAGCTCGAGCTGCTGGAGCACGAACTTGGCGAGATCGACGAGCTCGCGCTCGACGGGCCGGAGCACGACCAGCTGCTCACCGCTCGTGAGCGCATGCGCTCGATCGGCGAGCTTCGCGCCGCGGCGTCGGCCGCCACGTCCGCGCTCGACGGGGGAGACGACGGAGGAGGCGGAGCCGACGCGATCGCCGCGGCTGCCGGCGCGCTCGCATCCGCCGCGGGAGCCGACGAGCAACTCAGCGCCCTCTCCACCGCGCCGAGGCGCTCGCGATCGAGACGCGGGAGCTCGCGAGCGACGTGAGGGCCTACGGCGAGGCGCTTGATGCCGCGGTGCGCATCGACCGCGGCCCGCTCGCAGGCGGCGAGGTGACACTCGACTCGCTCGAAGAACGTCTGGCCGCGATCGAACGCGTGACGCGAAAGCACGGTGACGCTGCCGGCGTCGCCGCAGCGCGCGAGCGTCTCGCGGCGCGTGTCGGCGAGATGCGCGACGTCGGCGCGGCCCTGCTCGCCGCTGAAGCGGAGGCCGAGAATGCTGCGGCCGAGCTCGCGACGCGCTCTGAAGAGCTTCGCTCGGCGCGCCGCGAGGCAGCAGGGCTGCTCGCCGCGCAGGTACGCGAGCGGCTCGCCCAGCTCGCGATGGGGGAGGCGAGCTTCGAGATCTCGCTCGAGGAATGTGAGCTCGGCCCCCGCGGCGGCGACAACGTCGAGTTCATGCTGGCCGCCAACCCCGGGGTGCCGGCCGGCGCGGTGCGCGACATCGCCTCCGGCGGCGAGCTCGCACGCGTGATGCTCGCCGTCACGAGCGCCGCGGGCGTTGCTCCCGGCGCGGCGACGCTCGTCTTCGACGAGGTCGACGCGGGCATCGGCGGCAAGACGGCGCGCGCGGTTGGCGCGCTGCTGCGCGACCTCGCGAACCAGCGGCAGGTCATATGCGTCACGCACCTCGCTCAGATCGCATCGCTCGGCGAGCGCCACTTCGCGCTGGCGAAGGACAGCGCCGGCCAGACGGCCGTGACGACGGTCAGCGAACTCGGCAGTGGGGAGCTCGTCGGCGAGCTCGTGCGGATGCTCGGCGCCGACGAGGACGACGCGAGCGCGCGCCGTCACGCGCGCGAGCTGCTGCGTGCCGCATAGCGCCGCGCAGGGCCTCCTGCGCGCTGTCCGCATTCGCGATTACGGTTCCGCAATGCCCGCCGTCCGGCCGATTTCGCGCAAGCACCGCAGAACGGCTGCACGGGAAGGGCGGCCCGCGCGCGTACACTCTGCTCCCAGCAGACCATGACGCCAGCGCCAGACGACCGCTCCGCCCAAGCCCCGCAGAAGACGCGCTTCATCTTCGTCACCGGGGGCGTCGTCTCATCCCTCGGCAAGGGAATCGCCGCGGCTTCGATCGGCCGGCTCCTCGTAGCTCGCGGGCTCACCGTCGGGCTTCAGAAGTTCGACCCGTACATCAACGTCGACCCCGGAACGATGTCGCCGTACCAGCACGGCGAGGTCTTCGTCACCGAGGACGGCGCTGAGACCGACCTGGACCTCGGCCATTACGAGCGCTTCACCGACGCCAACACGAGCCGCGCGTCGAACGTGACCGCCGGCGGCGTCTACGACAGCGTGATCCGCCGCGAGCGCCGCGGCGACTACCTCGGCGGGACCGTGCAGGTCGTGCCCCACATCACAGACGAGATAAAGCAGCGCATCGTGCTGATCGCCGAGAGCAGCGACGTCGACTTCGTGATCACCGAGATCGGCGGGACGGTCGGCGACATCGAGTCGCTGCCGTTCCTCGAGGCGATCCGCCAGTTCCCCGTCGAGGTCGGGCGGCGCCGCTGCATGTTCATCCACCTGACACTGGTCCCGTTCATCTCGCACGCCGGCGAGCTGAAGACCAAGCCGACGCAGCACTCGGTCAACGAGCTGCGCCGCATCGGTATCGCGCCCGACATGCTGATGTGCCGCTCCGAGAGCCCGCTCTCCGTCGATATCCGCCGCAAGATCGCGCTTTTCGCGAGTCTTCCCGTGGAAGCGATCGTCTCCGCGAGCGACGTCGACGACATCTACAAGGTGCCGCTCGTGTTCCGCGACCAGCACGTCGACGACTTCGTGCTGGAGCACTTCGGAAGCGAGGCGCCGGCGCCGGACCTCACGCGCTGGACCGAGCCGATCGAGCGCTCCGCGCGGGCCTCAAGGACGGTCCGGATCGCGCTGGTCGGAAAGTACGTGCGCCTGGAGGACGCCTACCTCTCGGTCGCCGAAGCGCTCCGCCACGCCGGTTCGATGCAGGACAGCCGCGTCGAGATCGACTGGATCGACTCCGAGGCGCTCGAGGGGACCGACGCGCGCCAGCGCGGCGACGACGAGCTGCTCGCGACGCTCGCCGCCGCCGACGGAATCCTGGTCCCCGGCGGCTTCGGCGGTCGCGGCATCGAGGGCATGATCACCGCGGCGAGGTTCGCGCGCGAAAACTCGGTGCCCTACCTCGGGATCTGCCTCGGGATGCAGGTCGCCGTCGCGGAGTTCGCGCGCAATGTGGCGGGCATGGATGGCGCGAACTCCACGGAGTTCGACATCGAGACCCCCTTCCCGGTGATCGACCTTCTGCCGGAGCAGAAGGAGGTCGCCGACCTCGGCGGCACGATGCGCCTCGGCGCCGATCCGATCAAGCTCCACGACTCGACGCGGATCCGCCGCCTCTACGGGGAGGCCGTGATCTACGAGCGTCACCGTCACCGCTACGAGGTCAACAACCTGCTGCGCAAGCGCCTGCAGAGCGCCGGCCTGTCGATCGGCGGTACCTCGCCGGACGAGCGGCTCGTCGAGGCGATCGAGCTCGAGCAGCACCCATTCTTCGTCGCGTCGCAGTTCCACCCCGAGTTCAAGTCGCGCCCCGAGCGCCCGGCGCCGCTCTTCCGCGGCTTCGTGGGCGCAGCGCTCTCGCACGAGGCGCGCCGTGCCGGCGAGGAGGTGCGCGCGAAAGACGCGCGCGAGCCCTCCGAGCGCCACAGCGCACAACGCTGACGGCTATGGCCGAGCTGACGCTCGAGAGGCGCCGGCTCGGCACGCTCTTCGAGGAACTCTGCGAGATCGCGAGCCCGTCGCGCCAGGAGCGCGCCTGCGCCGACCGTGTGACGGCCGAGCTGCGCTCGTTCGGGATCGACGTCGCGGAGGACGACGCGGGGGAGCGGATCGGTGCCGACGCCGGCAACCTGCTCGCGCGGGTGCCCAGCTCCGGCGAGGCCGCACCGACGCTCCTGATGTGCGCGCATCTGGACACCGTGCCGCCCACCGCGCCGCTCGAGCCGGTTCTCCGCGACGGAATCTGGGAGAACGCCAACGACGGCATCCTCGGCGCCGACAACAAGGCGGCGGTTGCCCTCCTTCTCGTGCTCGCACGACACCTCGCGGCTTCCGGCAGCCCGGTAGAGCTCGAGCTGCTCTTCACGGTCGGCGAGGAGATATCGCTCGCCGGATCGCGGGCCTTCGACGTCGCCCGCCTGCGTTCGCGCGTCGGCTACGTCTTCGACCACGCGAGCCCGATCGGCGAGGTGATCGTGGCCTCGCCGACCCACTACCGGCTGCGCGCCGACTTCGCGGGAACCGCCGCGCACGCCGGACTCGAGCCCGAGCGCGGACGCAGCGCAATCGTCGCGGCGGCGCGGGCGGTGACCTCGATGCCGCCCGGCCGGGTCGACGATCAGAGCACCTTCAACGTCGGCACGATCGAGGGGGGGACCGCGATCAACGTCGTGCCGGAGCGCTGTTCGATCGTCGGCGAGGCCCGCTCGCTCGACGCCGAGCGCGCCGGCGAGCTGGCCGCAGCGTTCGTCGACAGCTGCCAGGCCGCGGCGAACCTGCCGGACTGCGACGTCGACGCTGACATCACGACCGAGGTGACGTTCGCCGGCTACCGCCACAACGAGCGCAGTGGACCGGTGCGCAGCGCGCTCGCGGCGCTCACCGTCTGCGGGCACGAAGCCGCGGACGGTCGTTAGCGGCGGCGGGTCGGACGCCAACACGTTGATCGCCGCCGGCCTCGACGTCGTCAACGTCGCGAACGGGACGGAGTTCGCCCACCGGCCCGACGAGCGCGTGAGCGCCGCCGCGCTCGACGACATGCTCGATGTGGCGCTCGCGCTGGTCGACGCCGCGGCTGCCTGAGCCATCCACCGCAGGCCGTGATCGGCTGAGCGGGCACTTGCAACGGCAGGAGCGCTCGGTCCGCAACGAGAATTCTGAGTCATGCAGGCGATGGCGCACGAGACGATCGCGGCGGAGGTCGACGCCCTCGGCGCCGATTTCCTCGCCTACCTCGAGCTCGAGCGCGGTCTCTCTCGCAACACGGTCACCGCGTACCGCCGCGACCTCTCGCAGTTCGGCGAGTTCCTTGAGAGTCGCGGCGTCGAGGCGCGCGAGGCGCAGCACGGCGATCTCGCGGCGTTCCTTGCGCTCCTCTCCGGCAACGACGGGCGAAAACCAGCGGCGCCAGCGACGCTCGCACGCAAGGTCGCGTGTCTGCGCTCGTTCTACCGCCATCTGCGACGGGAGGAGCTGATCGAGCATGATCCAGCCGCTGACCTGCGCGGCCCTCGTGGCTCGCGGCGCCTACCGGCGGTGCTGAGTCGCGACGAGGTTGCGCGCCTCGTCTCCTCGCCGCACGGAGACGGGCCGCTCGCGCTTCGCGATCGTGCGCTTCTCGAGCTGATGTACGCCTGCGGTCTGCGGGCCTCCGAGGCGCTGACTCTGACACTGCACGACATCGACCTGCAGGAGCGGATCCTGCGCGCCTTCGGCAAGGGCAACAAGGAGCGCCTGATACCTGTCGGCGGCGCTGCAAACGCGGCGGTCGCGCTCTACGTGCGGGAGGGAAGGCCGCGTCTGATCGGCAACGGCGTCCAGCCGCTGCTGTTCGTCAACCACCGCGGCGGACGCCTGACCCGCCAGGGGCTCTACAAGATCATCCAGAACCACGCGCGGCGCGCCGGCCTCGCCGTGAGGATGAGCCCCCACACCCTCAGGCACACCTTCGCTACGCACCTTCTGGCTGGCGGCTGTGACCTTCGATCGCTCCAGGAGATGCTCGGCCACGCGGACCTTTCGACGACGCAGCTCTACACGCAGCTGTCCGCCGAGCGCGTCAAGGAGGTCTACTTCGACGCCCACCCCCGCGCGACGGCATAGCCGGCGCCGGTCCGCTGCGACCGCTTAGATAGGGCGATGGCGGAGCAGCGACGGCGAGCCTTCGTCCTTGTCATAGATGCGCTCGGCGTCGGCGCACTTCCCGACGCCGCGGCCTACGGCGACGCCGGGACCAACACGCTCGCCCACCTCGCGGACGCCGTCGGCGGCCTCGAGCTGCCGGCACTCGAAGCGCTCGGACTCGGCATCGATCGAGCCCGTCACCGGCGTCGCTCCGGCCGCGCGCCCGGCGATCCACGGCCGCCTCGCCGCTGCCGGGCCGGGCAAGGACTCGATCGCCGGCCACTGGGAGCTGATGGGCGTCGTGCTGGAGCACGCACTTCCGACGTACCCCGCGGGCTTCCCCGACCCGCTCGTGGCGCGCCTTGCCGAGACAACGGGTCAGACGTTCATCTGTAACCGGCCCGCGAACGGCGTCGCCGCGATCGACGAGTTCGGCGAAGAGCACCTGCGCACCGGGGCGCTCATCCTCTACACCTCGCAGGACTCGGTCCTGCAGCTCGCCGGACACGTCGACCGCGTCGCGCCAGAGGAGCTCTACACAGCCTGCGAGCTCGCACGAGGGGCCCTCAGCGGCAACGACGCCGTCGGGCGCGTGATCGCCCGGCCGTTTGAAGGCTCGCCCGGCTCGTTTTCGCGCACCGAAGGCAGGCGCGACTGGGCGCTCTCGCCGCCGCGGAGCTACCTCGACGCGATCCAGGAGTCAGGGATTCCCGTCCACGGTGTCGGCAAGATCGCCGACCTCTTCGCGGGGCGCGGAATCGACGAGAGCCACCCCGGCGCGACGAACGAGGCAGCGCTCACAAGCGTCGCTGTGCTCGAGCGCGAGCTCGACAGCGGGCCTCGTCTTCGCGAACCTGATCGAGACCGACCAGGTGTACGGGCACCGCAAGGACGTCGAGGGTTTCGCGCGGGCGCTCGCAGAGATCGACAGCGCGGTCGGCGAGCTCGTGGCGCGCCTCGGCGAAGGAGACCTGCTCGTGATCACCGCAGACCACGGCGTCGACCCGTCGCACCCGGGGTCCGACCACACCCGCGAGCACGCCCCGCTGCTCGCAGTGACCGGCGACATGATCGCCGCTGGCCGGCGTGGCGCGCGTCACGACGGCGCCCTCGCCGACGTCGGCGCGAGCGTACTCGCACACTTCGGCCGCGTGGCGGGCGGAGGCGTCTGCCCGGCGAGAGCTTCCTGGTGTAGCGATGCCGGAGCTGCCAGAGGTCGAGACAGTCCGCCGCCAGCTCGAGCCGGTCGTCGTCGGGCGGCGCATCACGGAGCTGCGCATCCTCGATCCGCGCTGGACGCAGCCGCGCCCGGCGGACGAGGTCGAAGCCGCGGTCAGCGGCCGCACGATCGAGGCGCTCTCACGCCGCGGCAAGTACCTCATGTGGTCCCTCGACGGCGACGTTCACCTCGTGCTCCACCTGCGGATGACGGGGACAATTCTCTGCGACCCCTCGCCGGAGCAGCGATACGTCCGCGTACGCTTCAAGCTCTCGCCCTCGCGCGGCCTGCCGAACACGCTCGTCTTCGTCGACCCGCGTCGTTTCGGCACCGGCGAGCTCGTGACCGGCTCGCTCGAGCTCGAACGGCTGCTCGACTCGCGACTGGGCGTCGAGCCGCTGGACGCGAGCTTCACCGACGAGCATCTCGCGGGCCTGCTGCGCGACCGGCGCACATCGATCAAGGCGCTGTTGCTCGACCAGCGGAGGATCGCGGGCGTCGGCAATATCTACGCCGACGAGGCGCTGTACGCCGCGTACATCCATCCGCTGCGAGAAGCGCGACGGATCACGCGGCGCCAGGTGGCGGCGCTGCGCGAGGCCATCGTCGAGGTGCTCGAAGCGGGCATCGACTCCCGCGGCGCGTCGATCGACGACTTTCGCGGTGTCGACGGCGTCGAGGGCTCGTTCCAGGACCGCTTCCGCGTCCACCTGCGGCGCGGCGAAGCGTGCGAACGATGCGGCCGCGAGATCAAGAAGATCACCGTCGCCGGACGCGGCACCTACGTCTGCGAGCACTGCCAGCCGCGGCCGCGGCGGCGCGCCTGAGGCTAGGCTGCCAGCAGGCCGTCCAGGCTGCCGTCGTCGGCGGCCCGCTGCAGTTCCTCGTAGCCACCGACGAGCTTCTCGTCGACCAGGATCTGCGGGAAGGTGAGCATCCCGGTGCGCCGCGAAAGCTCGGCCCGTCCCTCGCTGTCGCGGGCCAGGTTGATTTCCTCGAACTCGACGCCGCGGCTCTTCAGGAGCCCCTTCGCGCGCGCGCAGTAAGCGCACGGCTCAGTCGTGTAGATCCTTATCGAGGCCATCGATTTCAGGATAGCCCGGCCCTGCTGGCCGCCCGATGGCGTACCTAGACTCGAAGTCGTGCCTGGCGCGGTGAAGACAGAGGCCGTCGTGCTGCGATCGCTGCGCTACGGCGAGGCGGACCGGATCCTGCACCTCTACACCGCGGGCCGGGGGCGTGTCGGCGCGATCGCGAAGGGCGTGCGCCGCTCGCGCAGCCGCTTCGGCGGCCGGCTCGAGCCCTTCTTCCGCCTGCACATCGAGCTTCACGAAGGCCGCAGCGACCTCCTCACGGTCACGGGAGCGCAGACGATCGACGGCTACGCCGCCCTCCGCACGAGCGCCGCGGCACTGGACGGAGCCTCGCGCTCCTGCGACGCGGTGTCGCGCCTCTTCGAGACCGAGGAGCCGCACGTCGAGGTCTACAACCTGCTCTGCCGGCGTCTGGCGCTGCTCGACGAGTCGGCGCGCACCGGCTCGAGCTCTGAGCCGCGTGCCGGTGAGGTCGCATTCCGCCTGAAGCTGATGCACGCCGCGGGACTCGCCCCCCAGCTCGCCGCGTGCGCGAGCTGCGGCGAGCACGAGCACCTTGTCGGCTTCTCGGGGGCCGCCGGGGGCGTCGTCTGCGCCTCCTGTGAGGCGGGCTCGATTCCCCTTCAGCAGCGAGGCGTGCGAGCTCATGGTGAACGCCCTCGGTGCACCGCTGCGCGAGGCGCCCGACGGCGGCCGCGACGTCCTCGGCCAGGTCGAAAGCGCGATCGCCACGACGCTCGAGCACCACGCCCACGTGCGCCTCAGCCCGGCCGCCGCGCCGTAGCGACGGGACGCCCGGCTATCTTGCTGGTATGGACGAGGAAGCACCGATAGCGCACACCGTCCTGCTGCCCGGCGTGCCGGTGTACGCCGAAGACGGCGAGCGCGTCGGGTCGGTCGAGCGTGTGCTCGCCGACACGAGCGCGGACATCTTCCACGGCCTGGTTATCGCCACGGACTACGGCGAGCGCTCGTGCTCGCCGAACAGGTCCGTGCGACTGCACGAACTCGGCGTCAACCTGAACCTCGCGGCGACGGCTATCTCGTCGCTGCCTGCGCCCGGGCCGCTCGGCAGCACAGGCGGGCCCCCCGGGACGGTTACGGCGGCGGCCCGGCCGCGGCGTGAGCGGGGCGACCGCTGAGGAGCGCGTCGGCGCCGAGTTCGAGCGCGCCGCGACGCGAGCTTGAGGAGGCGACCCTCTCGCCGCTGGCGGCACGGTCCTATCCGGCGCTGCGCGTGACGCCCGAGGACGACTGTGCGCTGCGCACGCCGTTCCAGCGCGACCGCGACAGGATCGTGCACTCGAAGACCTTCCGCCGCCTCAGCCACAAGACCCAGGTCTTCGTCGCGCCGACTCGGAGACCACTACCGCACGCGCCTCACACACACCATGGAGGTCACGAGCATCTCGCGGACGGTCGCGCGCGCCCTCTCGCTCAACGAGGACCTGACGGAGGCGATCGGGCTGGGGCACGACCTGGGCCACGCGCCGTTCGGTCACATCGGCGAGGAGGTCCTCGACGAGTGCCTGAAAAGCGCTTCGGCTCGACTTCCGCCACTACGAGCACTCGCTGCGAATCGTCGAGCGGCTCGAGCGCGACGGGCGCGGCCTGAACCTCACCGAGCAGGTGCGCGACGGCATCGCCTCGCACTCCAGCCGCTCGCCCTGCCCGCGACGCTCGAGGGACGGATCGTGCGGATCATCGACCGTGTCGCGTACATCAACCACGACATCGACGACGCCGTCCGCGCCGGCCTACTCGACGAGCGGGAGCTGCCGGCCGATGCGATCGCGGTGCTCGGCCACGGTGGCTCGCACGCATCGACCGGCTGGTGCACGACATGGTCGAGAGCTCTGCTCGCGCCGGCGACATCGTGCAGGGGCCACAGGCCGGAGCGGCGATGGACGCGGTGCGCGACTTCATGTTCGAGCGCATCTACTTCGGGGAGGAGGTTCGCGCCGAGCACGTCCGTATCTCGAACGTCATCCGCCGGCTCTTCGAGCACTTCGTGGCGCACCCCGAGCTCCTGCCGCCGGCCGGCGAGGGCGAAGAGCAGGGTTCCGATCGCGCGCTCGCAAGTCGCGTCACGGACTATCTCGCGGGCATGACCGACCGCTACTGCATCCGCGCCTACACCGAGCTTCAGATCCCGCGGGCCTTCGCCCGCTAGCTTCTGCCCGTGGCGCTCTACACAAGCGAGTCCCGGGACCGTGTCCGCGACGCCGTCGACTTCGTCGAGCTGGTCTCGGCGCGGACGGAGCTCGAACGCGCCGGTGCAAACCGCTGGGAGGGTCTGTGCCCCTTCCATGACGAGCGCACGCCGTCGTTCGGCATCGACCCGGTGCAGAAGGTCTACCACTGCTTCGGCTGCGGAGCATCGGGCGACGTCTTCACGTTCGTCCAGGAGACCGAGAGCGTCGACTTCAAAGAGGCGCTCGAGCTGCTCGCCGATCGCTACCGCGTACAGCTCGAGCGCGAGGCCGAGGACCCCAGCGAGACGCAGCGTCGGCGCCGCCGCGAGCGCCTCTACGCGCTGCTCGCGCGCACCGCGGCTTTCTACTCGCGCTATCTGTGGGAGTCGGGCGAGGCGGCTCAGGCGCGCGAGTACCTCGCGAGCCGCGGCCTCAGCGAGGAGATGCTGCGCGAGTTCGCCGTCGGCTTCGCGCCTTCCGCGTGGGACCGGCTGCTCGCGGCGTCGCGCTCCGGCGGCTTCAGCGTCGGCGAGCTCTCGACGCCGGACTGGCGCAGCGCGCACGGGAGCGCGGGCGTGTCTACGACCGCTTCCGCGGGCGAATCATGTTCCCGCTGAGCCGACGCCCGCGGCCGTGTCATCGGCTTCGGTGCGCGCGCGATGGGCGACGAGCAGCCGAAGTACCTGAACAGCGCCCGACGGCGAGATCTACCACAAGGGCAAGCAACCTCTACGGCGCGCACCTCGCCCGCCAACATGCGGCGCGCGCCGGGCGCGTGATGCTCTGCGAGGGCTACACCGACGTGATCGCGATGCACCAGGCGGGGTGCGGGAGACGGTCGGACTGATGGGCACCGCGCTCACGGGCGAGCAGGTCGCGCGAGCTCGGCGCGCATGGCCCCGGTCGTGGTGCTCGCGCTGGATGCCGACAGCGCCGGGCAGGGGGCGATGCTGAACGGCGGCGACGGCTCGCCGCGCACGCAGCCTCTGGAACTGCGCGTCGCGCGCGCTGCCCGTCGGCAGCGATCCCGCCGACCTCGTGCTCAGCGCGGCGGCGCCGGCGGCGCCACCGAGGCGCTCGATGGACTCGGTCCCGTTCGTGCGCTTCCGCGTCGAGCGGGCGCTCGCGCGGGCGACGCCGCAACGCCCGAGGGGCGCGACCGGATCGCTCGATGAGCTGCGCCCTGTCTTCGCGACGCTGCCGCAGAGCGCGATGCGCCTCGAGCTGACGCGCCTGGTTGCGGCGACACCTCGACCTGACCCGAGAGCGTCGTCGGCACAGCTACTCGGCTCGCTCGCCGTCCCCGCGCGAGGACGGCGGCCTGCGGCGACCGGCGGCGCCGGCAGGCGCCGAGCGCGGGCGAGGCCACCGAGCGCGCGTACCTCGCGCTGTGCATCGCGACCGGCGACGCGGGACGTGAGGCGCTGCCGAGCTGGAGATCGACGAGCTCTTCGCGAGCGAGCTGACACGACGCGCGGCGGTGCTGCTGTCGAGACGAAGGCGCTGACGCTGCGCGCGCCAGCGCCGACGCCGACGCCGAGCTCGGCGCCCTGCTGAGCGAGCTCTTTGTGCAGGCCGCCGGCGAGCAGCGCGATGCAGCGCTCCTCGAGCTTCAGCGTTACCAGCTCGAACTCGCGGCGCTCGACCGTCAGATCAGGCGTTCGCGCGCCGGGGGCGACGGAGCGCGTCGGCGACCTCGCGCAGCGCCGCGACGAGCTCAAGCGCCGCTTCGACCACGCCTACGCGCTCGCCCTGGAAGAGACCGCCGGCCGCTAGCACTGCCCGCGAGTGGCAGGCTGCGGCCGCGGCGAAGGCGCTTAGTAAAGTTCTGCGGGCCGGGCGGTCTGGGGTAGCTCAACTGGCAGAGCATTCGGCTGTTAACCGAAGGGTTATGGGTTCGAGTCCCATCCCCAGAGCTTCATGCGGGCCGCGCCGCGAACTCCTCGACGAGCCGCGCCGCCCGCGGCCGCCGCGTCGTGCTCGGCGCTCCACGCGGCGATCGTCCGGGCGCGGGCCCGGATGGAGGGTTCGACGCAGCGCACGCTGGACCGCCCAGCGCACGGTGCGCGGCGAGAGCAGCCGGCGCGGCAGGCGCACTCCCGCACCGGCCCAGTCGACGCGCGCGGCGTTCTCGGCCATGTCGCCGGCCGCCGGGCACGCGACGACGGCGCAAGCGGACGCCAGAGCCCGCACGAGCGTGCCGTGCCCGGCGTGGCAGACGACGACGTCGCAGTGCGGCATCGTCTGCGCGTAGGAGACCCACTCGACGACGCTGATGTTCGGCGCGACGGGCAGGGGCCGGGAGGGGAGCCGGCGGTTGTAGCTGGCCAGCACGCGCACGTCCTGGTTTGCGAGGCCGGCCATTGCGCCGAGAGCAGATGGTGCTCCGCGTCCTGCGCCGTGGACGGCGCGATCAGCACGAGCGGACCCTCGCCGTCGGGGAGTTCGATCGGTCCGCGGGCGGCTCCCACAACAGCGGCCCGATCACGTGGACGTGGGCCTCGCGCCGGCGCGGGTATTCGAGCTGCGGCAGGGTGGCGACGAGCACGAGCTCGTCGCTGATGCCGCCGTGCGTGCGCTCGAGCGGTGGCGAGGCCGAGTCTCTCGCGGACGACGTTGAGCTCGACGCGCCCTAGCTCCTCGCCGCGCCGGACGGGCGAGCGCGCGGTTCGCCAGAACGCTCGGCCGAGCGGCGTCGAGGGCAAGCGTGCGCCGAGCGAATAGACGGGGAAGTCGGCCTGCCGTACGGCAGAACGTGGGGGATGAGCGGTCGCGCGCCGCATGCCGCACACCTCGGCGGCGAGCGCCGGCGCGAGCGTGAGGATGTCCGACACGACGGCGTCGGGCTGGAGTTCGCGGACCAGCTCCGCGTGTCGCCGCGCGGCGCGCTCCGCGGCGCCGTAGAAGTCGAGCGGCTCAGGCCCCGGACGGGAAGACGGGGTACTCCGGCGCCGGCGCGAAGCGCATGCCCTCACGCTCGCACGTCGTCCCGCCAGCGCCGCCACGTCTCAGCGTCACGTCGTGGCCGCGCGCGGCCAGCGCGCGGCCGAGCGCGATCATCGGGAAGGCGTGGCCGGCGTCGCCGAAGAGCCGCGAGGAGCAGCCGGCGCGGCGTGGTGCTCAGGCGGCGAGCTCCGCGGTCAGGCGCAGCTGCTCGATCCGCTCGTCCTTCGTGAACGCCCACGGTGTCACGCCGAGCGTGCCGACGCCCGCGTCGCGGTAGACGGCCAGGCGCTCGCGGACGACGTCCTTCGGCCCGCAGATCGAGACCATGTCGATCAGCTCGTCGGGTATCGCCGCCATCGCCTCATCGCGCTTGCCTTCCAGGTAGAAGTCCTGGATCACTTTTGCGGCGTCGCCGAAGCCGTAGCGCGTGACGAGCTGGTTGTAGAAGTTCTGCTTGCGCGAGCCCATGCCCGCCGACGTAGAGCGCGATGAACGGCCGCATCGCGTCGCGGGCGGCTCACGATGTCGTCGGTCACGTAGACGTTGACGGTCGGGAGCGATGTCGAAGCCGTCGAGGCTCCGCCGGCGCGCGTCGGCGCCCTCCTGGAGCAGCGGTCGAAGCTCCGCGATGTGCTCGGGCGAGAAGAGCGTCGGCAGCCAGCCGTCGGCGATCTCGCCGGCGAGCGCGGTGTTCTTCGGGCCGATCGCGGCGAGGTAGATCGGGATCTGCTCCTGCACCGGGCCGATCGTCATCTTCAGCGCCTTGCCCGGGCCGTCGGGAAGCGGCAGCTCGAGCGTCTCACCCTTGAACTCGAGCCGCTCGCGTGCAAGCGCGATGCGAACTGCGGCGACGTACTCGCGCGTGCGCTGCAGCTGTTTCGCGAAGCGCTGGCCGTGCCAGCCCTCGGCGACCTGCGGACCGGACGAGCCGATGCCGAGCATCATGCGGCCGCCGGAGAGCTGGTCGATCGTCGCCGCGGTCATCGCCGTCATCGCCGCCGAGCGCGCAGGCATCTGGAAGATCCCCGAGGCGAGGCGGATTTTGGTGGTCTGGCCGGCGAGCCACGCGAGCACCGTCGCGGCGTCCGAGCCGTACGCCTCGGCGGTCCAGACGGAGTCGTAGCCGAGCCGCTCGGCCTCCTGGACGATCGCCAGCTGGTCCTCCGATGTGAGGCCGAGTCCCCAGTAGCCGATGTGTACGCCGAGCTTCATCTCAATCTCCTATTCGAGCGCCGTGCGGCGCCAACCCTACAGGGCGCCCGCGCGCGGGCCGCCCGCTCAGAGGCGGTCCCCGGGACGGACAAACATGATCTCCGGTATGACGCAGGCCGGCGAGAGGCGCAGCAGAAAGCGCACCGACTCCGCGACGTCCTGCGGGCGGATCATGTCCTCAGCGGCGACCTGGCCCTTCACGAAGTCGGTCATCGGGGTGTCGACGAACGCCGGGCAGAGAGCCGTGGACTTGATGCCGTCGCCGGCGAGCTCCTTGTTCATCGCCTCGGTCCAGCCGACGACGGCGTGCTTGGTCGCCGAATACACCGACAGCCACGCCTCGCCGCTCTTGCCCGAGATCGAGGACGTGTTCACGACCAGCGCGTTGTGATGTTCGGCGCCCGCGGCCTTGAGCATCTCGATCGTTTCGCGGTAGAAGAGGACGATCGAGCGCAGGTTCACGTCAATCTGCATGTCCATGCGCTTGGTCTCGATCTCGCCGACGGCGGCGCCTACGCCGACGCCGGCGTTGTTGACCAGCACGTCGAGGCGGCCGCAGCGCTCGCGGTGGGCATCGACGACGCGGCGGATTTCATCCTCGCCCGAGAGGTTCGCGGCGACGCCGACGACGTCGAGATCTTCGCCCGCGAGGTCCGCGACGGCGGCGTCGAGCTTCTCGGGCCGCCGGGCCGCCATCGTGATCGCATAACCCTCCTGGCCGAGGACGCGCGCGATCTCCAGTCCGATCCCGCTCGAGGCTCCGGTGACGATCGCTGCTGGCTTGGCCATTCTCTCCTCCTGCATGGTTTGTTGGGCTAGCGGCGCGGAGCATTCCACAACGCGAGCCCGCAAGGCGCGAGCCTTGCCTACAATCGCTCGCGCAAACCACGACGACGGAGGCCGAGATGAGCCCTGATTCCAGCCCCACGAACCTGCCCGCGCTGGGCGCGCACGAGAGGGAAGAGGTCGGCTCGCAGCTTCAGGCGACGCTCGTCGAGCTGATCGACCTCTCGCTCTTCGGCAAGCAGCTTCACTGGTCGGTCGTCGGCCGAGACTTCCGTTCGCTGCACCTGCAGCTCGATGAGCTGATCGACTACTGGCGGGAGGCGAGCGACACCGTCGCCGAGCGCGCCGTGGCGATCGGGCACATCCCGAACGGGCAGGCTGCGGCCGTGGCGGCCGACAGCCAGATCACGCCGATCGAAGCGACCCCGACCGAGGACGCCGAGGTCGTGCGGGTGCTGACCCATCGGCTGGGGGAAGTCTGTGAGCGCGTGCGTGAGCGGATGGAGCGGCTCAGCGAGCTCGACGCGGCGTCAGAAGACGTCGTGGTCGAAGTTCTGCGCGAACTCGAGAAGCAGCTCTGGATGGTCCGCGCGCAGCTCCCGCACGGCTCGGCGTGACTTCGGGCAGCACGCGTCGCCGCCACGAGTGGTCACGTCCGGGTTGCTCAGCCGGTCACTGACGCGATCTTCGACTGGAGCGCGCCGGTGGCGTCGTACGTTTCGTTGCTGGGCGGCGGCGTGACGTGCGGCGTCGGACCGAAATCGAACAGTTCGAGCGTCGTCGTCGCGGTTGCCGGCTGCCCGGCGTTCAAAGTCAGCGAGACCTGCTCGCGCCTCAGCAGGCCGCTCTTGTCGACCCAGACCTGGACCGGCACCGCGCTTGCGTTCGTGAGCGTTTTCGAGAGCGCACCGGTCACGGTTTGCGTGAGCGCACCGTGTGCGGAGGCTTCGATTGCAGAGAGCAGGTCGAAGGTTCCGACGTAGTGGCGCGTGCTCACCCCGCGGATTGTCTGCGTTCCGGCTTGCGAAAAGTGGGCGCCATGAGCTTGCAGGTAGCGCAGGTACTCGTCGGGATCGATGCCCGTCTCGCCTGCCGACGTCGGGTCGGCGCCGAGGGCGCCGCGCAGCGACGCTACGTCGACCTTGATCCACGTCGCACCGTCCGGTAGCTCGTGTCCCGCAAGCGGCGAGTGCACGTAGACCGAGCCGCCGGTCTCGCGCTCGGTGATTTCGGGCGCTTCGCCTCCAAGTTCCGCCGTCGCTGACTGCGGGATCCCTTCCAAGCGCACGTTAATCGCCGATTCTTCGCGGCGGAAGTTGACCGTCCCAGAACCTGTCATCGACAGGGACTCGGCTCCGGAGACGGTCGTCTGAAGCGCGAGGTGCGCGCCAGGCACCTGCGCCGTACGGCTCGCAACGTCCGCAAGCGAGTAGAGCGAGCTGCTGCCGCCTGTCGTGACGAGGACCGCCGCAGCGACTGCGGCTAGCACGAGAACTGCTGTGAGTTGACCTCGACGAGCGCGCATGGTCAGCATTGTCCCAATCGGTGCCTGAGTCGCCGCGACGCCTCGCGGGGGGCGCGTTCGGACGGATGTCGTAGGCCGGCTTGGTGAGGCGCCGGTTGCTAGCGCCCTGCCGCCGGTACGGCAGCGGGGGGCGCTGTTAGGTTCAGGGCGCGCCACTGCGCGCGGGCCCGTAGCTCAGTTGGTTAGAGCTGCCGATCATAATCGGTAGGTCCCTGGTTCGAGTCCAGGCGGGCCCATGACGAAGCGGCTGGAAATCGGGGCCTTGAGCGCTCGCCACGCGGGCGTAGTGGCCCGCTGCAACCCATGTGTGGCAACAAAGTGGCAATGCTGGACGACCGAGCGGGCGTCTGGCCGGTTGACCCCCTTATTGTGAAGCAGTGGCTGGCTCGCCGTTCCCGCTGACGAGAGATCACACCGTGCCGCAAGCCACGGAGGACGCGGACGAGGCGTTGCGGGTCGTATGGGCCGCCCTCGATTGGCCCCCCGAGCGTGCGTGGGTCGACATCGAAGCGAGGTCAACGCCGTATTTGACGCTCTGATGAAGGCGGAGTACGTCGAAGTATGGGGCGACTCGCCCACCGGGCTTCTCTGGGGGGTCAGCGATGCCGGTTTTGACCGCGCGGAAGTCCTCGGGTTGCCGGACTATGTCGTCGAGCCAGTTGACTTCTGGAAGCAGCACCCGACCCCAACCGACGATGACCTGGCTCAAGTAGCAGCGGGCTGGATCGCCTTTCAGAAGCGTGAGGACGGCGTGGGGCTCGAAGCGTCGAACATCGTGCCTGGGTCGCCGTGCAGGACGCCGACCGCGTACTGGATCGCGAGACCTTCTGGCGGCTGGTGCTTGCGATCTGCGCGCAGGTCGATCCGGCCGACGTGGATGCGGGCGGCTTCTTAGAGGTGGACATCGGCGCCGGGCCGCTTGAGGACTTCATCCGAAAGTTCCGCCACGAGGCGATGGACCTCATTGAGCCGGAACTGTCACGCAACCGGACGCTGCTCGAATCACTCGGTGGCGTATGGGTAGAGCGAGGAGACAATGAGCTTCTCGCCCGTCTTGATGCGGCGCTCGCGGCGAACGGCAGTCGGCGCTATTAGGCGCGGCGCGCAGTTGCACCCGGGTGCGAAAAGTTCCGCCGGAGCGAATGCGACAATGCTCCCGCGGGGCGGTTACGGTGGCAACAAGTTGGCAATAGGCGCCACACCACGCCACGCCACACGACGGCGAGGCGTTAGTTGGCTCAGCAAGGCCAACGACGGCACTCCACGACACCTACCGCGACACTCATAATCGGTAGGTCCCTGGTTCGAGTCCAGGCGGGCCCATGAAGGCGGCCGGAAGCGGGCTATGCCGCGTGGCTTTCGCCCGGCCAAGCGCCGGTGCGGACGCGTTCGTAGAGTGTGTCCGGCGCAAGGTCAGCGCCTCCCGGCCAACAGACCGTGCCCGACTCGGGATCGACAGTCACCTCGGAGAAGCCGGCGGAGGTTCTCGCGCGCTCGAACACGGGACCGTTCATACGACCGAGCACGTCTACTTCTCCAGTCGTCCCATCGGCGAACGTGAGCCGCAAGACGCCGTGTCGCGGAACGCTGGCCTGGGTGACATCTGGGGTGATACCGATCATCGCAGTGGCTCGATCGGGCTCAGTGTCGCACCTTCGCGGGCCCTCCGCCAGTTGTTTTCGAGCTCGTCCGTGTGTATCCGGGCCCATGCGAGTACGAGTCGGAGCTCGCGTCGCCGCAGGTCGCTTGCGAGGACCTCGAGCGTGTCGATCTGGATCTTGGCGGTGCGCCCCGCGGCCCGAGCGTGGAAATGCGCGGGCTCGTGGTCATCGAAGTACATCGCGATCGTGAGACCGAAGAAGCGACTGATCGTCGGCATCGGTGCAGATCTTGGCGAGAGCCGCGGCCGCTACGCTCACTTCGGAGGCACCCGACCGCGGCGACACTCGACGGTCGGAGGCAGAGCGGAGTCAACCGAAGAGCGTTCGACCTGTCACGACGGGTTGCGTCGCCCTCGCGTAACCAATCGGGCCCATGCGAGGGCGACATCACGCCCGATGGTGCATCCAGACGTTCGGATCCCAGTAGCTACCCAAGTCCTCGCCTCGGTCAATCGACACTTTGGAGAGCCCACCGGGGAACCAGTACACGCCGCTCTGTGGGAAAGCCATCTGCGTCCACTCTTCCCACTCGGAGACGGAGCCTGTGATCCGGACCGACTCCGGCTCGCAACGGAGAACGCGCCCCCCGACTCTCTCGTGGGTCCGCATCCACGGATCAAAGGGGAGACCGTCGCTGCGCCGCCAGTTGGCGTACTGCTCGATTGGTATGAGCGGGTAGCGGTCCTTCCAGTTCGGTCGCACTGGCGCAATGAGATCCGCGATCCCATGACGATGGGCGAGCTTCCGCATCGCAGCGAGAGCAGCCGAGATGATTCCGCGACCGTGGAGTTCGCGCGGCACCGCTATGACGACCGCACAGAGCGCGTTGACGCCCGGCTCCTCGAAGCTGCGCATGAACGCATCGTCGAGACCGGCTGGAAGATCGTCGACAGTCCCGTCCCAGCGGATCGGCAGCGACTTGGCGCGGGCGAGGATCCCGTCGTGGCGGTCGACAAGGTAGAACTGAAACTCGGGGCGGTCTGCGTCGAGTCGGCTCCAGTAATAGTCGAGCACGTTGCCGTGATTGTTGTACTCGGGGAAGGTGTCACTAATTGCGGCCAAAGCCAAGTTCTCGAGCTCGGGACGCTCGGCGTACGTAACGAGCTTGGCCGAGTCAAGAATGACGCCGTCGCTGGTGTTGATCTCCCCGGTCATTGCACGCAGAGTATGACCCCGGGAGTTGTGTATAACCTGGATCGTGTCGGAGTCAGCCGGCGTCGGCGCAACTCGACAATCGGAGGCAGCGCCTAGGCAACGGCGCCGCGTTCGTCCCGTCGCTGCGGGCTATGTCGCGCCCGCGCAACCAATCGCGCCCGTAAATCGTCGGTGTAATAACGATCCCGCTGCAACGGGCTAGGTTCCGATGTCCGGAGGCGTGGCCCCGTTGTGGGGCCGGGGAGTCTGGGGAGGGGCGGCTTGCTGATAGAGACGGACTATCTGGTTGTCGGAGCGGGGGCGAGTGGTCTCGCCTTCGCCGACACGCTTGTGGCGGAGGCGGAGAACGTTGAGGTGACGCTGGTCGATCGCCAACAGGCGCCGGGCGGCCATTGGCTACACGCGTACCCGTTCGTTCGCTTGCACACGCCCTCCTCGTACTACGGGGTCGACTCGCTGCCACTCGGCCAGGACCGCATCGATCAGGTCGGGGAGAACGCCGGATACTACGAGCGGGCGACCGCCGCGGAAGTCTGCGAGCACTTTGTTGAGGCCGCCGCTCGGCTCACGCGGACGGGGCGGGTTCGGGTTCTCACCCGCCACGAGTATCTGGGCCGCGGGAGTGAGGATGAGCAGGTCCGGGACCTTGACACGGGCGAGATTCACGACGTCACGGTACGCCGCAGGATCGCTGACGCTCGATATCTGGAGGCGTCTATTCCTGCCACGCACGCGACGCCGTTCGATGTGGCGGCGGGCGTTCGGTTCCTGCCCATCAACGACCTGCCGACGGCCGCGCAAACGGCCTCCTCCTACGCAATTCTCGGGTCCGGAAAGACGGCGGCGGACGCGTGCCTGTGGCTTCTAGACAACGGCGTCGAGCCCGACCGCATTCGCTGGGTGCGACCGCGGGACGCGTGGTTTTACGACCGCCGCCACTTCCAGCCGCTCGAACAGGTCGGGGCGATCATGGAGGGGGTCTCCCTCGATGCCGAGACCGGCGCGGACGCAGCCAACATCAGCGAGCTCTTCGACCAACTCGAGGCTTGCGGGCGACTCGTACGCATCGACCCTTCAGTGCCGGCAACCATGTTCAGGGGCACGATGCTGAGCCCGGTCGAGCTCGACCGACTTCGCCAGATCCGGGATGTTGTGCGGCTTGGCCGCGTCCGACGCATCGAGGCGGACCGCATCGTGCTCGAGCGTGGGGAGACCAACACCGGCCCCGAGACGCTTCATGTGGACTGCACAGCGCTTGGCTTGGCCGTCGCCCCCGCAACGCCGATCTTCGCGGGCCGTCGAATCGTGCTTCAGCAGGTGCGTCACCTCACGCCCTGCTTCAACTCTGCGCTCGTCGGGTTCGTCGAGGCCCATCGGAAGGACGACTCGGAAAAGAACCGGCTCTGCCGACCGAACCCCTACCCGAGCAGCGTCGAGGACTGGCCAGCGATGGTGAGCCGCACATGGTCGACCGAAGCGCGTTGGTTGAGCGAGCCCGACCTCTCAGCCTGGGTGGCCGACAGTCGGCTGAATCTGATGCGCGCGCTGCCTGACCACGCGAAGGAGCCGTCCGTGCAGACGGCGATCAAACGGTACCTCACCCACGTCACCGCGGCGACCGAGCGGCTGCGGCAGTTGGACCCATCAAGATCACCGCGGCCGTGAGCAACCGACGACGTCAACGCCGGAATCTACGGCGAGGCGGAGGACACCCCCAGCGCGCGAGGCGGGCCGCAATTTCGAGATGCCAGACTCGTGCCGGATGGATGACCTCCAGCTGGTCATTTTCGATTGCGACGGCGTGCTTGTCGACAGTGAGCCGATCGCGAACCGCGTTCTCGCGCAGATGATCTCTGCGGAGGGGATGCCCATGACAACGCAGACGGCTCGCGCCAACTTCCAGGGCATGCGGCTCCAAGACGTGCCAGCGCTTGTCGAAACGGGCATTGGACACGCTCTTCCGCCCGATTGGCTTGAAGCGTACGAGCGCAAGCGCTCCGAAAGCTTTCGACGCGAGCTCACCGCAGTTCCTGGCGCCCGCCACGCGGTCGCCGAAGTGAGGCGAGCGGGGTGCGGCGCATGCGTGGCGTCACAGGCCGAGATTTCAAAGACCGAGCTGTCCCTGGAGTTGACTGGACTTAGATCGCTTTTTCGTGACGCTGAGCTGTTCTCGGCGACCGAAGTGCCGCAGGGCAAGCCGCATCCCGACATATTTCTCCACGCCGCCGGCGCGCTGGGCGCGGCGCCCGCCCAGTGTCTGGTCGTTGAGGACACGGTGTCTGGGGTCACGGCAGCGAGGGCCGCCGGCATTCGGGTGCTCGGATACACCGCCGACAGTGACGCTGCCGCGCTGCAGGCTGCCGGTGCAGAGACGTTCGCATCGATGTACGAAGTTCCGCGACTTGCCGGATTGGCCTGACGGGCGGGCTCTCGATGCGCAAGATCGTTCTCTACACGCTGCTTTCGCTCGACGGACGCGCGGAGCGCCCCGAGGAGTTCGTCACGGAGTTCGATGACGTGATGCGCGAAAATCTGGGATCTGTGATCGCTGCGCAGGACGCGGTGCTTCTAGGCCGGCGAACGTACGACGAGTGGGCTGACTACTGGCCTTCAAGGGATATCCAGCCCTTCGCCGACTTCGTCAACAACGCGCAAAGTTCGTCGCGACGTCCTCTCCCGTCGACAAGTCGTGGGCCAACACGACGGTTGTCTCCGGAGATCTCTTTCACTTCGTCACAGAACTGAAGCGGCAGCCAGGTGGCGACATCGGCGTCCACGGGAGCATCGCGCTCGGTCAATCGCTGCTCGAGCAAGGCCTGGTCGATGAACTGCGCCTTGTGATCGCGCCGGCGATAGCGATGCGCGGCCGAAAGTTGTTCGAAAGGGCGGCGCCTGAGCGTCTGACGTTGACCCGAGCCGTCACTTCCCCCGCTGGCTACGTACTGCTCGACTTTCGCGTCTGCAGCCTGATGGCGCATCTTCCGCTGCGTAACAATTCGGCCCGCGCCGGCGATATCGCCGACGACAGGACCATCGGAGACGCTGTGAGTTCGACAACTGCGACCCGTCCCGCCTTACCGAAGAGGCCGTGACGTTGATCCGCAAGCTGGGAACAGAGTTCGTGCACTTCTTCCTGCTCGAGCAAGACGGCGAGGTCACGCTGATCGACGCCGGCCTAAGCGGATACCGCTCCAGCCTGGAGCCCGCGCTGGCCGAAATGGGCCTGTCGATCGACGACGTCAAGGCGATCGTCCTGACCCACGCCGACCCCGACCACGTCGGGTTCGCGGGCGAACTGCAACAGACGCACGGGATCCCGGTCTACGTCCACCGTGCAGACAGCGAGCGCACGCGGCAGGGCAAGACCAAGCAGACCGAAGGATCGCCGCTGGCCATGCTCGCGATGCTCAAGTACGCCCACGGCCGCCGCGTGCTGCGCCACATGGTCGCCAACGGCGGGGCGAAGCAGTCCAAGGTCCCGAGGTCGTCGCTTTCGATGACGGCGACGAGCTCGACGTGCCAGGACGGCTTCGCGTGATTCACACCCCCGGGCATACCGAGGGTCACTGCGTCCTCTACGCCCCATCAGAGGACGCGCTGTTCGTCGGTGACGCCATCAACAACCTCGACATCTTCACCGGAGAACCCGGCGCGCACGTCGCTCCCCAGGCCGCGAACACCTCCACTGACCAGGCCTACGAATCGCTTTCGAAGATCGAGCAAGTCGACGCTCGAACCCTCTACTTCGGCCACGGCGAGCCAGCCACGCAAGGGAGCCGCGCGATCGTCGCCGAGGCGCGCGCCAGACGGTGATCAGACGCGCCGCGCAGCCCGCGCGACAGCGGCTGGCATCGGCAGGCCGACCACGAGCTCGGCGTCAAGAGCGACGTCCGAGAGCGCAACTGCGAACCGATCGCGGCACGGTCCGGCTTGCGGTCAGCTGGACGCGTCCTGTACGATCCTGCGATTTAAGGCGCCATGGGCAGTGAGCCAAGGAGGGACGGCAATGGGACGCAGGACGCGGATCGGTGCGTTGTTGACGGGGATTTTGATCGCAGGGATGACGATCGGCATCCAGGGTGCCTACGGCGCGCGCGGCCGAGCTGATGCTGCGCCGGCGCTTCCTCAGCCGGTGAGCGTAGACGCCGGGTATCGGCGTGCGTGCGCGGTCGTCGTCACCGGGCAGGTCTACTGCTGGGGCGTGTCGGGGTATGGCACGCTCAGCAACGGGCAGAAAAAAACGTCTGTGCCGCTCGAAGTGCCGGGCATCGATGATGCCGTCGAAGTCTCCACCGGCTACCAGTTCACCTGTGCGAGGCTCGAAACCGGCGACGTCGCGTGCTGGGGCAAAGGTGGCGTCGGACAGCTTGGCGGCGGTCACCGTGAAAACTCCACGGAACCAGTCGTCGTGAACGGCATCGACTCTGCTGTGAGCATCACTGCAGGCAGGTATGGCGCTTGCGCCGTGGTGGCGTCCGGTCAGGTCTACTGCTGGGGCTACGGCCCAGAAGGCGCTCTCGGAGACGGCCACAAAGAACCCAAATACGCGGCGCTCTCGCCGGTGCCTGTCTCGGGCATCTCAGAAGCCATCAGCGTCGCATCGAGCGGCGAGGGCTCCTGCGCTCTGCTTAGCTCCGGCCGCGTCGAATGCTGGGGGGACGGGTCGTTGGGGCAGCTGGGTGACGGCTCGACGGCATCCTCCGCGGTGCCGGTGCCCGTCGATCGGCTTGGCGATGCAACGCAGCTCGTGGCCGGGGAATCCGAATCCTGTGCGATCGAAGATGGCTTCGTCGACTGCTGGGGTTCCGGCGCCGAAAACTGGGGCGACTCGCCAGTCGAAGTCGGTGGCGTCGAAAGAGCGGTCCAGGTCGATACGTCGGGGCACCAGGCGTGCGCCGTTGTCGAAGGCGGCGAAGTCGAGTGTTGGGGCTCCGGTCAGTACGGAGACCTCGGCGACGAAAGCTACGAATCGAGTCTCACGCCCGTGCTCGTCTCAGGTTTGACGCCTGCGGTTGATGTGTCGACCGGTCAGAGCTTCGGCTGTGCGCTGCTCGAAACCGGCCAGATTCGCTGTTGGGGCGAAGGCGCGTACGGTCAGCTCGGCAGCGGAACGTTCTTCAGAAAACCGACATACGGCTCGCTCGATCCCGTCACGGTCGAGGGCTTCTAAGACCCTAGGCGACGGACGGCAGGCGCGCGCCTACCTTCTCGCGACCGAGCGCGGCGCCGCCGCCCGCGCCCGTAGCGGCCCGCGGCCCGAGCCACCGGCGCCGGCGCCGGCGCGTTGCGCGAGGCGTCAGGCCGGGTTGGCCGCGAGGAACTCGAGTAGCTGCGCGTTCGCCTCGACTGGGCGCTCGTCCCAGATGAAGTGACCGGCGCCCTCGAGGACAGCGAGTGTCGAGCCGTCGAGTTCGTCGTGGAAGCGCTCCGCGAGCGCGATCGGCCCGAACGGGTCAAGCTCGCCCCACAGAACGAGCGTCGGCAGGCCGAGCGCGGCGAGCTTTCCCTCGTACGGCTGGAGCTTCTCGAAGTCGCCGGAACGGTAGAGCTCAAGGTGCCCGCGCCTGCGGTCGGAGTCCTCGAAGCAGCGGAAGTACTCGTCGACCGTGGCCGTCTCGATGCCCGGTACGAGCGCTTCGATCGCCGCGCCGAAGGCTTCGCGTGTCATCGCTTCGACGAGCGCCTCCCCGTCGCCGGGTGTGCGCAGCGTGTTTGCGAGGTCGTGCCAGCGCCGGTCGGCGAAGAAGCCACCGTCGGAGATGACGAGCGCGCGAGTCGCGCCGGGTGCGTCGCACGCCCACCGCAGGCCGATCAACGCGCCCCAGTCGTGCGTGACGAGGACGACTGGGGCGAGGTCGAGCTCGCGCACGAACGCGTCGAGCATTTCGACGTGGTGCTCCCAGGTGCCGGGCGGGTTCACGGGCGAGCCGCCGTAGCCCGCGAGGTCCGGCGCGATCGCCCGCCAGCCGTCGGCGGCGAGGACCACGAGCGTCTCGCGCCACATGTACGACGACTCGGGGTAGCCGTGCACGAGCAGCACCACCGGCGCGTCGCTCCCGCCGGCCTCGCGGTACGCAAGTCCCGCGGCTCGAGGAAGGTCCTCCATGGCGGCGATCCTACGCTCTGATCGCGGTCCCGTGCGGATCGCCGCCGACAACGCGGCGCTCAGGGCGCGCGGCCCCTCGCGAGAGGAGAAAGCAGGTACGGTCGACGTATCGGTAGGAAAGCGCGGGGACGCCGCGGCCGAGCCGGCGGCGCCCCCACCAACGACAGCTGCTTTAGAGCGAGAGAGGAGAAGCAAATGGCGACATCTCCAGCTGATTTCAACGCCCAGGTAATCGAGGAGTTCCGGGCCAACGAAGGTCGCGTCGGTGGCATGTTCGAGGGCGGCGACCTGCTGCTGCTTCACCACGTTGGCGCGAAGTCCGGTACGGAGCGGGTCAACCCGCTCGTTTACCGACGGGACGGCGAGCGCTACGTCGTGTTCGCGTCAAAGGCCGGCGCGCCGACGCATCCTGCCTGGTACCTGAACCTGAAGGCGAATCCCGACGCCAAGATCGAGGTCGGGAACGAGACGATCGACGTCGTCGCAAGCGACGCGGAAGGCGAGGAACGGGACCGCATCTACGCGGAAAACGCGGAACGCTACCCGCAGTTCTCGGAATACGAGGCGAGCGCGGGAGGAAGGGTCATCCCGGTGGTCATCCTGACGCCCCGTTGAGCTTGCGGCGTCCGGCCGCGTGAAAGCAGTCTCAGGATCGGATCACGAAAAAGTACTTATTTACAGCCAAAACAGCGAAGGCGCTTGTTACGTTCCGGGTACGGAAAAGTAAGCGCCGGGGCCGCGAGCTTCGGAAGCGCAGGGAAAGGATCACGATGCGCATCACGCCAGTCGCAGCCGTTGCCGCAATCAGCATGCTCGCCGCAGCACCCGTGAGCTCCGCCGCAGTCGGCCACCCCGATGTACACCGCGGAACGCAGGTCAAGAAGCAGAGCGTCGCTTTCACGACGACCTACAACGCGAGCGAATACTACGGCGGCGTCACGTGCACCGGCGTCCACATCGTCAGCGCGAAGTTCCCCGGCGGCAAGGACGCCGAGACGTGCACGACAACCGAAGGAAAGCTGTCGCACATGAAGGCCGGCGCCGGACAGCAAGCGTTCGAAAACCTCAGCGGCGGCTTCACCGTCGGCTGGGACTCGGACTACAACGGCGTGTACACGAGCAACTACACGTTCAAGGTGAACCGCAAGCTCACTAAGTTCAAGCTCGTCGCGGTCTACCCGGCGCCTGAAGCCTAAGAGCGGCCCGCACACGCGGGAAAAAGGGGGCGCGTCCTGGTGGGCGCGCCCTCGGACGTTTCCGATCCTTTTCTTCGCCTTCGCCTGCGCGGGGCCGGCTCAGCTGAGCGGCGCGCAGGCCGTGAGGCCGAAGGGGTGTGCGACGCGCGCGAAGTCCGCAAAGACGCCCGTCGCGGGCAGGTCGGGCCGCTCGTCAAGTCGCCGCACGTCGCTCTGGACGATGGCCAGCATTGAAGAGACCTCCGCCTTCGCGCCCGCAGGGGCGCCCAGCGCCCTGATCTGAGCAACCTGCGCTTCGATCATCGGCACGTACGTCGAGCGCACGACGGCGACCTTCGACGCGCCGCGGAGCGTCGCCAGACGGAAAGTCGCAGCGCTGAGCGCCGGATCGCCCTTGGCGCAGATCGCATTCGCCTCCGCCACGAAGCGTGACTTCGTAAGCGGTGCTGTCGGCGCTCGACCGCGTGCTCGCCGTAGAACCACAGCCCGCGATCGCGCACGCCACCACCAAGATGGAGGCGACACCGAGCGCCCCGACACGGGGGCTAGGCGGGGCGGTATCTGCGGCGGCGTTACGCTCTCTCATCGGACGAACCTCGCACGCGCACTTGCGCGGCGCGACAGGTTTAAGTCGGCGCTCGGCGTCGCCCGTCGTGAGCGCTGCAGGGGCGCTCGCAGCCGCGCATGCATCATCCGTCCAGCGCGCGCGCACGTGCGACAGAGGAGCGCCGAATCGCCCGATCGCGTTGGGAGGAAGCCGGCGAAATCGACCGCCAGCACGGATGCAAGAAAGCGACATTCAAAGCCCCGCCGCAGCAGTCGCCCACCCCGCGATCGGCTTCGCGGCACTCCGCTTTCAGACCGCAAGGCGTTTCGCGAACATGTTCCGCGGCCGCAACGCCGTGATGTTCGCAGCGACCGGCGTGCTGATGATCGCGGGCGCGATGACCGCGGTGTCGGGATCGCGCACCGTGGCGCGATCCGACGCGAACCGCGAAATGCTCGCGTTCCGCTTTGGCTCCGACGAGGTCGCGTCGACGCTCAAACTCGCGATCCAGCACGAGGAAGACCTCGTCGTCTCGGCGAGCGCATTCGTCGCGAGCCACCCCCACGTCTCTCCGCAGGAATTCGACCGCTGGGTCGAAGCGGTGCACGCCATCCGGCGCTACCCGGAGCTCGAGAACGTCGGGCTCGTCAAGTACGTGCCGGCGGCGGAGCTGCCGGCATTCCAGGCCGCGATGGCAGCACACCCACTACGGCCGTTCGGGGCGGCATCGCTCGGCCCGCGGGAAAGCGAGATCGTGCCGCCCGGCGTCCACCCCTACTACTGTCTGGCATCGGCCGGCGTCGCGCGTTCCGCGACGAGCTACGTCCCGGCAGGCCTTGACTACTGCGCGGTCGCGCCGTCGCTGGAGAGCAGCCGCACATCGGGGCAGGCAAACTTTGCGCCGTTCAGTGACGGCGCCACGACGGATCTCGCGGTGGAGACGCCGGTCTACCGCGGCGGCCTCGTGCCGCACACGGTTGCGGCCCGCCGGCGCGACTTCGTGGGCTGGCTCGGCGAGCTGCTGGTTCCCGGAATCGTCCTCGACCGGGCTCTCCAAGGGCACCCCAACGTCGCCGTCACGTTCCGCTACAACGCCCACCACCAGCACGTGACGCTGAACAGCGGGAAAGCGCCCCGCGACGCACAGACGCTGTCCATCAATCTGCACAACGGCTGGACCGTGCAGACCTTCGGCCCCCGCGTGACGTCGGGCATCTTCGACGACGGCTACGCGCTCACGCTGCTGGTCGGCGGCGTGCTGCTCTGCCTGATGCTTCGGCGCTGCTGGCGATCGTGCTCGCGACGAGCCGCCGGCGGGCGCTGGCGCTGGTCAACGAGAAGACGCGCGAGCTCTCGCACCAGGCGATGCACGACATGCTGACGGGCCTGCCCAACCGCGCGCTCGTGCTCGACCGCGCCGAACAGCTGATCGCGCGCACCTCGCGCGAGTCGCGGCTGCTCGCGGGCGCGCTGTTCATCGACATCGACGGTTTCAAGCACGTCAACGACAACCTCGGTCACGCCGCCGGCGACCAACTGCTGAGGACGATCGGCGAACGTCTGCAGGCAACGGTGCGCGAAGGCGACACGGTCGGCCGGCTCGGCGGCGACGAGTTCGTGGTGCTCGTCGAAACTGCCGCCGGCGAGGGCGGTCTCAATGCCCTCGCGGACCGCCTGACCGAGGTGCTGCGCGAGCCGATAGAGCTCGACGACGGTCGCAAGATCTCCTCGGTGACGGCGAGTATCGGCGTCGCGTCCGGCCGTTACGCGAGTCCCGACGCGCTGCTGCGCGACGCCGACCTCGCGCTGTACGCGGCGAAGGCCGACGGCAAGGACCGTTACGCCCTCTTCGAGCCGAGCATGCAATCGGGCGTCGACGGGCAGCGCGAGCTGCAGGCCGACTCGGCGCCGCCCTTCCGAGACGGCCAGTTCTACCTCGACTACCAGCCGATGTTCCGGCTGCCCGAGCGCGCGATCGTCGGCGTCGAGGCCCTGATCCGATGGCGCCACCCCGAACGCGGCGTGGTGATGCCCGACGAGTTCATTCCGCTCGCGGAGGCGAGCGGGCTGATCGTCGCGATCGGCCGCTGGGTGATCCTCGACGGCGTGCGCGCAGGGCGCCGATTGGGCCGCTCGCGGCACCCCGCTCGGGGTCTCCGTCAACGTCTCGGCGCACCAGATCGATCGCCGGACGTTCGCCGACGACGTACGCGCTGCTCTCGACGCCACGGGCCTGCAAGCCTCTGCGCTGACGCTCGAGATCACGGAGACGGTGCTGATGCGCGACGCCTCGGCCGCTTCTGCGCAGCTCGAGGAACTGCGAGCGCAGGGCGTCCGCATCGCGATCGACGATTTCGGCACCGGCTACGCCTCGCTCTCGAATCTTCAGCGTGTGCCCGTCGACATCCTGAAGGTGGATCGCAGCTTCGTGGCGGCGCTCAACGACGGCGGCCAGAGCAGCGAGCTCTCGAACGCCGTGCTCGGCGTCGGGCGTGCGCTGGCCCTGGAGGTCGTCGCGGAGGGGGTCGAAAAGCCGAGCCAGCTGCTGGCGCTGGAAGAGATGGGCTGCGCGATGGCGCAGGGCTATCTGATGGGGTATCCCGCCCCGGCGTCCGAGGTCGAGCACGGCAACGCCGACGCGGGAGCGCGGAGCCGCTGAGGCTCAGCTTCGGGCCAGCGCCGCCGGAGCACCCACCGCGGCGCGAGAGAAACGGAGCACGCCGTCGTCGACCGCGCCTTCGCGCAGGCGCGACGAGGTCGTCGGCATAGCTCATCTTGATCTCCCACGGACCGGTGCCCTGCTGCGGGAAACGGTCGAGCGCACGCTGGACGTAGCCGGCGGCGAACTCCAGGAAGGGCCGTGTCGGCATCGCGGGGTCGGTGTTGACGGGCACACACGCGTCGTAGCGGCGCTCGTCCATGAACGACATCAAGCGGCAGGCGTAATCGCAGACCAGGTCGACCTTCAATGTCCACGAGGCGTTCGTGTAGCCGAAGATGAAGAAGAGGTTCGGCACGTCGCTCATCATCAGGCTCTTGTAGACAAGCCTCGTCCGCGACGTCGACGCGTCTCGCCGTCGACGCTCACGTCGATGCCTCCGAAGGCCTGAAGGTCAAGGCCCGTGGCCGTCACGATCACGTCGGCCTCGAGTTCCTGCCCGAGCGCAGGAGGATGCCGCGCTCCGTGAACGTCTCGATGTGGTCGGTCACGACGTCCGCGCGCCCCGCGCAAATCGCGTCGAACATGTCTCCGTCGGGTACCGCGCACAGCCGCTGATCCCACGGGTCGTAGTCGGCGTGAAGTGCGTGTCGATGTCGAAGCCGTCGGGCAGCCGCGATTCCAGGCCCCGGCGCAGAACGCGCCTGACGAGTTCGGGTGCGATCGGCTCAAGCGGTAGATGTTGCGCTGAAGCCAGACGTTCTTGCGGCGCGTCAGCTCATACGCGCGCTGGGCCGAGACGAAGCGTGAGAACAGCTTCGCCAGCGGATCGTGGCGCGGCAGCGAGATGATGTAGCTCGGCGAGCGCTGCAGCATCGTGACCTGCGCGGCGCGTTCGGCCATCGCCGGCAGCAGCGTCACGGCGGTCGCTCCGCTGCCGATGATCACGACGCGCCTGCCGTCGTAGTCGAGGTCCGCCGGCCACGCTTGCGGATGAACGACGTCGCCCTGGAAGCGATCGACGCCGTCGAAATGCGGCGTGTACCCGTGGTCGTAGCTGAAGTAGCCGGCGGCGATGAACAGCCACGAGCAGGTGATCGCGTAAGCGGCCCCTTCCGCCGGTTTCACCGTCACCGTCCAGAGCGCTTCGTCGCTCGACCAGGAAGCCGAGACCACGCGCTGCTGGTAGCGAATGTGTGGCGCGACGCCGTGCTCGTCGGCGGTCTCGCGCACGTAGTCGAGGATCGCGGGGCCGTCGGCGATCGCTTCCTCGCTGAGCCAGGGCTTGAAGGCGTAGCCGTAGGTGTGAAGGTCCGAGTCGGACCTGATTCCCGGATAGCGAAAGAGGTCCCACGTGCCACCGCTTGCCGCCCGCTCCTCGAGAATCGCGTAGCGCTTGCCGGGCAGGCGAGCGTTCAAATAACAGGCGACGCCGATGCCCGAGATGCCGGCGCCGACGATCAGCGCGTCGAGGTGCTCGACGGCCTCGTTGGAGGCGGCTTCTGTGATTGACGCCACGACACTCCTTGCCCCGGATTCGAACGACTGCGGCTGCGCGCCGGTCAGCAAAGGATGACAGCGCGGCGTACTTGCCGCCGCGCTCCCGATCGTCGCTCTCGCCGCCGAGCGGGAGCAGTCGGGCGGTGGTAGCCTCGCGGCATGGCGCGCGCGGGGAGCGTTAGCGACCTTGAAAGCGGACAGCCGACACGCGGCGATGACGGCGTCCTTTGCATCTACCGCGAAGGGCGAGCGGGGCGCAAGGCTCTCGCGGACCTGCGTACTCTCGCCTCGGAGGGACACCCCCTGACCGTCCTGGTGGAGGTGCCCCAGGCCGACTCGCTCCACTGCTGCAGGCCGGGGATCTTCGAGTACAACATCGCGGTCCGCGAGGACTGCGAGCGCGAACTCGGGAACGCACGGGGAGCGCTCGCCGGCCTGTCTGAGACCAGGTTCGCGCTGCTCTTCGAGCACGACGGCGATGCGCTCGTGCGCTGGCTTGAGCCGCACAGTTTCCGCAGCGTTCTGCTGGCCACCGAACGCCGCGGAATCGCGCGCCGCCTGCAGGTGCGGCGGGTTCGCCGCGCGTGCAGGGCACCGGTCCTCGTCTTCACGCGCTGAGCGTGCCGCGCGACGTCGCGCCGGTCGGATCGTTCGCCTACGGGCCCGTGGAGTAAAGTGGCGCGCTCAGCAATCGCCTTACGTGACCGAAAGGGGAACGATGAAGGTCATAGGAGCGGGGCTGCCGCGCACCGGCACCCTCACGCAAAAGATGGCTCTCGAAATGCTCGGACTCGGCCCCTGCTACCACATGGTCAACGTCCTCTCCGACCTCGAACAGGCGCAGCTGTGGGCTCGCGCGCTCGACGGTGAGCCGGTCTGGGACGAGGTCTTCGACGGCTTCCAGTCGACGGTCGACTGGCCTGGCGGCTACTTCACGCTGGCGCTCGCCGAGCGCTACCCGGAGGCGAAGGTCGTCCTCAGCGTGCGCGACAAGCAGCGCTGGGCCGAAAGCATGCACGAGACCGTGTGGGCAGTTCGCAACGGCGACTCGCTGACCCGCGCGCTATCCGACGCCCGCGCCCACATCGACCCACAGTGGAAGGCGTTCCTCGGCATGATCGACTCGCTGCTGTGGCGCGGCCAGGGCACGTTCGCGCAGGAACCGGAGAGCATGGACGCGCTGATCGACGCGGCAGAGGCCCACGAGGACGCGGTCCGCGCCGCGATACCTGCGGACCGCCTGCTCGTCTGGGATGTCCGCGAAGGCTGGGAGCCGCTGTGTGCGTTCCTCGAGCTGCCCGTGCCCGAGGTCGAGCTTCCCCACATCAACGATCGGGTCGAGTTCCTGGGACGCATCGCGGACGGCACGATCGAAGCGCTCCAGCAGTGGCGTGACGCCGCCGTCGAGACCGCGGGTGACCTGGAGAGCCCGGAGCCCTCGGCCGAGCGCTAGGCCTGGTCGGCGGGGCCGACGCTCGCGATGCCCGTGACGTCCTCACCGGCCGCGAGCAGGAAGCGGCCGCGTGAGCCGGCGGCGCGCATCGCCTGGAACGGCCGGTACGCGTCGCTGGCGTAAAAGAGCTCGGCGGCCTCCTTCGAAGGCCATTCGATGATCACCACCGTCTGCGGCGCCGCGCCGTGCCCCTCGACCAGCGCGACGTCGCCGGTGCGAGCGAGGTAGCGCCCGCCTGCCGCTTCGACCAGTGGCGAGGTCCCCAGGACGTACTCGCGGACCCACGCTGTCTCTGTGACGTCTATCTCGGCCACCGTGTAGTAGCGCACCGTCGGCAGCCTACCCCGGCTCTCTTTAGGGACGCTGCTCGCCGCGCTACAGGGCCGTGCGCGCGAGGTCGATAGATCCAGTGGAAGATGAACTCGCGCTGTCCGCAGGCCGTCCGCACGGCATTTGTGCTGATGGGCGTGTGGCTCGCCGCTTACGAGCTACACGCGCTCTTCGCGCTGCCCGCGGGCAACATCCTCTTCGGTCGTTACGCCCACTCCGTGGTGCTGTTCGCGGCGACCGCATGTTGCGCGCTGCGGGCCTACCTCGACGCGCGCCAGCGCACGGCAT
Organism: uncultured Solirubrobacterales bacterium; assembly: GCA_963764325.1. Classification (GTDB taxonomy): domain Bacteria; phylum Actinomycetota; class Thermoleophilia; order Solirubrobacterales; family Solirubrobacteraceae; genus Palsa-744. Next base: position 664,371 of record CAVXSE010000001.1, read on the forward strand.
GGGTGCTGATCGCGTGCGCGATGCTCGGCTGGACGCTCGGTGACCTCTACCTCACGGTGGCCCTCTGGACCGCCCGCAAGGTGCCGGTGCCCTCACCAGCGGATGCGGGCTACCTCGCCGTGTACCCGCTGGCCTTCGCGGGTCTCGTGCTGCTGCTGCGCGAACGGACCGGCAAACAGAGCGCGACGGTCTGGATCGACGGTCTGATCGCGGCGCTCGTGATGGCCGCGTACGCCGCGGCGATCGTCGTCGATCAGATCGTCAACGCGGTCGGCGGCCAGACGGCTTCCGTCGCCACCAACCTCGCCTACCCGCTCGGCGACACGCTGCTGATGGGCGTCATCGTCGCCGGCTTCGCGGTCGCGCGCTGGCGGCCCGACAAAGGCTGGTGGCTTTTGGGTCTCGCCGTGGCGCTCTTCTGGATCGGCGACTCGGTGTACCTCGTCGCATCCGCGCAAGGGAGCTACTCGCAGGGCGGTCAGCTCGACGCGCTCGGCTGGCTCGTTGTCGTGCTGATCGCGATCGCCGCGTGGCAGGAGCCGGTCAGCCTCCCCGGCCGTGTGCGCTCGGAAAGCCTGCGCACGATCACGGTGCCGGTGACCTTCGCCCTGCTGGGCCTGGGCCTGCTGCTGGTCGGCACGTTCCGCCCGATCGACGCGCTCGCCGCGATGCTCGCCGCCGTCTCGTTGGTCGCGGTGCTGCTTCGGCTCGCGATCACGTTCCGCGAAAAGCTCCAGCTGCTCGGGGACACCCGGGAGCAGGCGCTGACCGACGCCTTGACGGGGCTCGGGAACCGGCGCAGCCTGCTCGCGGACCTCACCGACCGCTGCCGCGCGCCGGCGCCGCGGTTCCAGCTCGCTCTCTTCGACCTCGACGGCTTCAAGGACTACAACGACCGTTTCGGCCACCCGGCCGGCGACGCGCTGCTCGCCGCGGCCGGCGAGAACCTCGCGGCGGCCGTCGCGCCGTATGGCAGCGCCTACCGGATGGGGGGCGACGAGTTCTGCGCGATCGTCGCCTGCGACGAGCGCGAGCTGGAGCGCGTCGTCGACGTCGCGCGCGTCTCCCTGGAGTCCCTCGGCGAAGGCTTTTCGATCCGCTCCTCGAGCGGAGTCGCGCGCATCCCAGCCGACGCGCGCGCGGCGGGCGAAGCGCTGAGGGTCGCGGACGCGCGGCTCTACGACGAGAAGCGCCGGCGCGGCGAACAGCCGCGCGAGCAGGCAAGCGGAACGCTCATCGAGCTGATCCGCGCGGTCGACCCGGCGCGCGCCGAGCGCGGCATGCGCGTGGCGCAACTCGCGCGCTACGTGGCCACCAAGCTCGAGCTCGCAGAGCACGGGATCGAAGATGTCGCGCGGGCCGCCGAACTCGGCGAGATCGGCGAAATCGCCGTCCAGCGCGAACTGAACGGCGCCAGTCCACGTGAGGCAGCCGCGATGTGTCTGGCGGCCGAGCGGATCATCGCCGCCGCGCCGTCTCTGATTCCCGTCGCTCAGATCGTCCGCTCATCGCGCGAGCACTACGACGGCTCCGGGCTACCCGACGGGATCGCCGGCCGCAAGATACCGCTCGGCTCGCGCATCCTTTGCGCCTGCATCGCCTTCGAGGAAGCGCGGGAACGAGACGGCGCGCAGCGCGCCCTGGCACTTCTCAGCCGCGGCGCCGGCAGCCTCTACGATCCCGCCGTCGTCGACGCGCTCGCCGGCGCAGCGGTCCGTGATGTCCCGCGAGCGGCAACCGGTCCGCGGACGCCGGCGCGCGCCTAGTGAGGCTCGCCGGGCGCGTCGCCCTGGGCGGCGAGTACGAGCTGCATCATCGCGACGTCGTGCCAACTCCCGAGCTTGAAGCCGATCCGGCGATAGACGCCGACGGACTCGAAGCCGAGCGCGGTGTGCAGCCCCTCGCTCGCAGCGTTCGGCAGCGTCATCCCCGCGACGGCGACCTTGTACCCCCGTTCGGTCAGGCGGGCCAGCAGCGCGCCGTAGAGAAGGCGGCCGGCGCCGCTGCGGCGAAGCCCCATGCGCAGGTAGATGCTGACCTCACACGACCAGCGGTACGCGGGCCGCGACTGCAGGCGGGCGCCGTACGCGTAGCCGACGAGCGCCGCGTCCTCTTCCAGGACGAGCCACGCGTGGTTCTCGATCGAGCTCTCGATCCGGCCGGCCATCTCCTCGGCCGTCGGCGGCACGAGCTCGAACGTGATCGCCGTGTCCGTGACGTACGGCGCGTAGATCGCTGCGCACGCGGCGCCGTCGCCTCTGTTCGCTGCCCTCACGGTGCGCTCGCCGCTCACCGCCGCGAATCTACCAACGGGGGACCCGCGCGCTCAGGCACGTACTTCGCTAGCTTCAGCGAAGAATGGGAACGAGGGGTCCCATGAAGACGGCACGGCGCGCGCGAGCGCTGCTCGCCGCGAGCGCGGCGGTGACCCTCCTCGCGCTCGGCGCGGCGCCCGCCGCCAGTTCGGCTGCGACGCCGCAGAGCGCCGGCGGCGAAGTCGGCCTCGGTGGCTACCTGCCGTTCACGTCATGGCTGCTACCGACGCTGGAACTGCCGGAACGCAGCCCCGCACGCTTCCTGCGGGATGCCGAGCGCGGCATGGCCGGCACCGCGCGATGGCGCGCGCGCGGCTGGTACTGCGAATTTCTGCGCTGCGCACACGGCCCCTACCCGATGGCCACGCTGTGGGGAGCGATCGGGCTCTTCGAGGCCGCCGACGCGATACAGATCGCCTCGCCGAGTGGCGCGCACCGTGCGGTGGTGCGCTATTTCGGCGAACAGAACGAGCGCTTCTGGAGTCCGCGCCGCGACGGCTACGCGCCGTACCCCGGCACCGGCGCCTCCGAAGCCGGCGGCCCGATCTTCTTCGATGACGACGGCTGGGAGGGGCTCGCGTACTTCAACGCCTACAGGGCGACCGGCGAAGGGCGCTGGTTGCGGTCCGCCCAGCGGGCATTCCGCTTCGTCGCGACTCACGGCTGGGACGCCCGCGGCGGCGGCGGCATCTGGTGGAACACGTCGCACCCATACCGCTCGGGCCCGGCGCTTGCCGCGGACACGCTGCTGGGGACGTTCCTCTACCTGACCGACCACCGGGGCTGGCAGATTCGCGACGTCCTGGAGTTCGTGAACTGGGCGAACCGGCGCGGCATCGAGCCGGGCACGCAGCTCTGGCTCGACCACTACCCGGGCCGCAAGACCGCGGACTACGTGGAGGCGCCGCTGATCTACGCCGAGTATCTGCTCTGTTCGAACGGCTTCGGCGCCGAACTCTGCGAACGTGCCGGCCGCGCCGCGGCGACGGTGGCCGAGACGCGGATGCATCCCAATCGCAACGGCGAACCCGAATACGAGTATCGCTGGGGCCCGCAGTACGACGCCGTGTTCCTGCAGTGGATGCTGGCCTACGGCGCCGCGACCCACGTCGGTTACTGGCAGCACCTCGCCGAACTGAACGCCGACGCGGCGGACGCGCACAGCTTCGATCGTCACGGCCTGCTGCTCGGCAGCTGGTGGGGCGGGCCGATCGAGACGAAAGAAACCAAACCGAACATGCTGCGGACACCCGCCTCGACCGCGAGCCTCTTCGCCTGGCTCGCCGTCTACGCGCGTTGAGCGGCGCGGCGATCGCGGCGGTCGGCGGACGTGCTGAAATGGGCACGTGGCCACAGCTTTAGGCGGTGATGCATGGCCGAGCTGAGCGAGCTCGAGGCGGGCGCTCGCGCCGACGCCGGTGACGGCGTCGAGGAGCAGACGATGCGCCTCGCGGTCAGCGGCATGACGTGCGGCTCGTGCTCCGCGCGCGTACAGCGGGTGCTCGCCCGTCAGCCCGGCGTGAGCGACGCCATCGTCAACCTCGCGACGGGGCAGGCAAGCGTCCGCGTCGGCGCCCGACGGGGCGGACGCGCAGGAACTCGTCGATGCCGTCGAGCGGATCGGCTACGGCGCCGAGGCCGTCGTCGCCGACGGGGCCTCGCCGGCGCGCGCTGCGCAAGAGCTCGACGCCGAGGAAGACCGCGAAAAGCGCGACTGGCTGCGGCGCATCGTCGTCGCCGTGCCGCTGACGATCGTGATCGTGGTGCTCACCTACACCAAACCGCACGACGAGACGGCGCGCTGGATCGTCGCCCTGCTCGCCGTTCCGGTCCAGTTCTGGTGCGGGCTGCCGTTCCTGCGCGGCGCGTGGCTACGGGCGCGCGCACGCACCACGAACATGGACACGCTGATCGCGCTCGGCACCCTCTCGGCCTTCATCTACTCCACGTACGAGCTGCTGACGGCCACGAACCTGCACGTCCACGGCGGACCCGGCGGCGAGTTCATGAGCGGGCACCTGCACTACGACATGGCCGCGGCGATCATCACGTTCCTGCTCGCGGGCCGCTACTGCGAGGCCGCCGCGAAAGGACGCGCCGGACGCGCCGTGCGGCGCCTGGCGATGCTCGGCGCCACCCAGGCACGCCTCGTCGACGAGAACGACCCCGCGGCGCAGGAGCGCCTGGTCCCCGTCGAGCAGGTGCACCGCGGCGACGTCTTCCAGATGCGCCCCGGCGACCGTGTGCCCGTCGACGGCATCGTCCTCTCCGGCCGCTCGAGCATCGACGAGTCGATGCTGACGGGGGAGTCACTGCCCGTCACGAAGGACGACGGAGCGATCGTCTACGGCGGCACGCGTCAACCTCGACGGCGCGCTGCGCGCCCGCGCGACCGCCGTCGGTTCGGACTCCGCGCTGGCCCATCTGATCGAGCTCGTCGAACACGCGCAGACCTCCAAGCCCCAGATCCAGCGCCTCGCCGACCGCATCGCGTCGGTCTTCGTTCCGATCGTGATCTCCGTCGCGGCGCTCACGGCGCTCGGCTGGATCGCCGCCGGACAATCCGAACGGGGCATTCTCGCGGGCGTCGCCGTGCTGATCGTCGCGTGCCCCTGCGCGCTCGGGCTCGCCACGCCCGTCGCGCTGCTCGTCTCCAGCGGCCGCGGCGCGGCACTCGGACTGCTCGTGAACGGCGCCGACATCCTGGAGCACAGCGACCGGATCGACACGATCGTGCTCGACAAGACCGGCACCGTCACGACCGGCGAACTGTCGGTGCGCGACGTCTGGGCGGCCGGCGACGGAGACCGAGAACACGTGCTCGCGCTCGCCGCGGCAGCGGAGGCATCATCCGAGCATCCCGTCGCGGCCGCGATCGTCGAGGCGGCCCGCGACCGCGGCATCACTCTCGAGCCCGCGCAGGACTTCCGTGCGCACCCCGGCCACGGCGTGAGCGCGACCGTCGACGGAAGCGAGCTGTGGGTCGGACGCCCCAATGACGACAGCGCTGCGGCGCGTCTGGACGCCTGGGAGCAGGAGGGCTACACCGCGGTCACCGTCGAGGCCGCGGGGCGGACCGTCGGCGCGATCGCGCTCTCCGACACCGTGAAGCCCGAGGCGCGCGAAGCGGTGGCCGGCCTGAAGCGGATGGGGCTCTCGGTCGACCTGCTGACGGGCGACAACGAGCGGACCGCCGCGGCCGTCGCCGCAGGAGGTCGGGATCGAACGCGTCCACGCCGGCGTGACCCCCCAGGGCAAGGTCGAAGAGGTCGTCGCGCTGCAACGCGACGGGCGCCGCGTCGCGATGGTAGGCGACGGCATCAACGACGCTGCGGCGCTCGCCCAATCGGACCTCGGAATCGCGATGGGCACCGGCGTCGGCGTCGCCGTCGCCGCCGCCGACATCAGCGTCCTCTCGGGCGACCTGCGCGGCGTCGCGCGCTCGCTGCGGCTCGCGCGCGAGACCTACAACATCATCCTGCAGAACCTCGGCTGGGCCTTCGGCTACAACCTGATCGCGCTGCCGCTCGCGATCAGCGGCCTGCTCAGCCCGACGCTCGCCGGCCTCTCGATGGGGATCTCGAGCGTGAGCGTCGTCGCCAACAGCCTGCGCCTCCAGCGCTTCGGAGCACCCGGGCGTCCCACGCCGGTGCGCTCGCGCCGGCGGCAGGCGCTCGGCGTCGCGGCCGCGGCGATCGCGCCGTGCGTCCTGCTCGGCGCGCTCGTCCTGATCGCGCCGGAAACCTTCGTCGGGCCGTCGACATCAATCAACTACCTGCACGAGCCCGCGGCGGAGACGCTGCTCGTCGCCGCCGAGCCGCTGCGGCCGGGCAACGTCGAACTCCACAGCTACCTCTCGGGCGCCAACGGCGCCGAACCATCGATTCGCAGGCTTTCGATGCGCGGCGTCTCGAGCACCGGGAAGGTCGTGACGCCGCGCTTCTTCGCCGCCGGCCCCGCGCACTACATCGGCCAGGTCGACCTGGGGCGGGGGACGTGGCGCTTCACCGTGTCGGGCGAGGACGGCGGCCACCACGTGCTCGGCGGCTCGTTCAGCTTCAAGATCGAATAGCCGGCGCTACAGCATCAGCTGCATCGCAGCGAGCATGTACGCCATGCCGAGCGTCATCACGCCCATCGAGAGGCGCAGGTCGCGCTCACAGACGAGCGGCTCGGCGGTCGACGCGACGATCGTCCCGCCGCGGCCCACGCGAAGGGAGCCGAAGAGGTGGCGTTCGTCGATCAGGCGGTAGCGGTTCGTAGCCCAGAGGCCCGTCTGCGTGAGGAAGTACGCCACGAGCAACCACGTCAGCGGCGCGACATAACCGGCGGGTGACCACATGTAGGCCATTGCAGCCATGTCGATCGCCATCACGATCCACAGCGAGTTGACCGTTCGCCCGTTTGTGACCTCCACGAGCACCCACGCAAGGATCGCGACGGCCGCCGTTGCGAAGAGAACCGGCCACGCCCCGGCCGGCACGCCGACGTGATCGATGGAGCCGGGCGCAAACATGAAAGCCATTCCGAAAGCCATCAGCACATGGCCGGAATGCCAGAGGCGCCTCTGCCCCTGCGACTCAGCAACGTGGCGCGCGTGAATGACGAGGATCGCGATGAACACGAACATCCAGAGGACAGCGAGCCAGTCGGGGAGGAGATTGACGCCCGAGCCGTTGCCGGTGAACGTGACGCCCCCCATCGCCATGCTCATCGCATGGCCGTGACCCGCGTGGCTGGCCATGCCGTTCATCGTCATGTGATTGCCGCCCACAGCGCCTCTCCCGGCTCGCTCGCGCCGAGGGTACCACTGCGCATCGTCGCCCTGACGGCTGGTACTCTCGCGGCGATGTCTCGCGTCCGCGCGCTACCCGTGCGCCGAGCGGCAGCGGTGCTAGCCGCCGCGGTCGTAGCGTCCTTTGTCGTCGCAGCGCTAACGCACGGGGCGCCCTCATCGCTCCTAGTCGGTCTCGCGTATCTCGCGCCCGCGGCGCTGCTCTCCGCGGTCCTCGTGGCGGGTCGCTACCCGGGGCATCGGACACTCCTCTCAGCCGCCGGGCGCCGCGCTTGCCGGCGTCGGCGGGTGCCTCTGATCCTGCCGCCGCGTTTCGCCGTCACGGCGCGGCGCTGCGGGGGTCGCCTCGCACGCGAATGCGTCGCTGGCCGTGCGCCGCCGCTTCCCGTGGGCTGCAGCCACATCTAGCAGGCCCCTCAGGGAAGCAAACGGCCGCCGCCGGCTGCGCGGCTGCCGTCAGCGTGCGGCATACAGCCGTGACATCTGCGAGGTAAGGACGTGGAATGTCTACTCAAACCACCGTGAGACCTGCCGTCTCGTATCCCGCGGCGGCCCGCGTTGCTGGTCGCCTGCGCGTCACGAGGCGCGGCATTCAGATAGCGCTCGGCTGCATCTGGCTCCTGGACGGTCTTCTGCAGCTCCAGAGCTTCATGTACACCCACAACTTCATCGCGTCGGTGATCGAACCGACGGCGGTCGGCCAACCCGGTTTCATCGCCGGCCCGATCCACACTTTCGCCCGCTTCTACGGCCACGACCTGACGCTCTGGAACACGCTCTCCGCGGAGATCCAGTGCGCCATCGGCCTCGGCCTGATCGTGAGCCGACGCACCGTGAAGGCCGCCCTGATCGCATCGTTCCTCTGGGTTCCGGTCGTGTGGTGGTTCGGCGAGGGCTTCGCGACGCTCTTCTCCGGGACGCCGATCTCGCCCCTCATGGGCGCGCCCGGCGCGGTGCTGATCTACGGCGTCATAGGCCTGCTCGTGTGGCCCGCCGGCAGGGAGGGCGAGCGCTCGGCGGCGGACGGCGGCCTCGTCGGCGACACCTGGGCGAAGGTCATCTGGTCCGCCGTGTGGGTCGAGGCGGCCGTGCTCTGGACGCTCAACGTCAACAGCTCGCGGAACGCGATCAGCGGCCAGATCAACGGGATGTCCGCGATGGCGCCGCACTGGATCTCGGCGCACCAGTCGACCGTGGCGCACTGGCTTGCGGGAAGCGGCGGCTCGACGGCGTCGGCTCTCGCGATCCTCTCGGCGCTGATCGCCGCCGGGGTGTGGACACGCTTTCGTGTCCCGACACTGATCGTCGCGATGGTGCTCGCACTCGCCTACTGGTATCTCGGCCAGAACATGGGCGGTCCGTTCTGGGGCGGCGAAGCGACGGACGTCAACACCGGCCCGCTGCTGGTGCTCTTCGCACTCACCCTGATGCCCGCTCGTCCAAGCGCGCCGCCGCGCGCGCGAACGGCGTCAGCCGCGGCTCAGGCCAGCTCGTAGCCCGCCTCTTCGAGCGCCTCGCTGACAGCGTCCTCATCAGGCACCGCTCCACTGACCACCGCGGTTCCGGCCGCTAGATCAACCTCGACCTCTTCCACGCCCGGCAGGGCGGAGAGCGCCCCGCTCACGGCGGCGACGCAGTGTTCGCAGGACATCCCCTCGATTTGGAAGGTGCGGCTCTCGCTCATGTGGTTCTCTCCTGTGTTAGCCGAAGAAAAGCGACGCCGTCTCATACAGCGCGGGGTCCAGCAGCTTTGGCGCAGCCAGCGCTTCGCCCAGATCCACGTCCACGATATCGGTGGCGCGGAGGGCGACCATCACGCCGCGGCGGCCCTCTTTGGCCGCGCGAGCGGCGGCGACCCCGAAACGCGTGGCAAGAACCCGGTCGAAGGCCACGGGCGTACCGCCGCGTTGCACGTGGCCGAGGATCGTGACGCGCGTCTCGAACCCCGTGCGCGCCTCGAGCTCGCCGCCGAGGGCCTGGCCGACGCCGCCGAGCCTCGGGTGGCCGAAGGCGTCGGTGTCGCCGGAGGGCGAAGTCATCGTGCCGTTGAGCGGCACGGCCCCCTCGGCGACGACGACGATCGAGAACGTCCGCCCGCGGCGGTGGCGGCTCTGGACGTGCTCCACGACGCGGTCGACGTCGAAGGGCCGCTCGGGCACGAGGATCGCGTCGGCGCCGCCCGCGATTCCTCCGTACGTCGCGATCCAGCCGGCGTGGCGTCCCATCACCTCGACGACCATCACGCGGTCGTGCGACTCGGCCGTCGTGTGCAGCCGGTCCACGGCGTCGCAGACGATCTGGACGGCGGTCTGGAAGCCGAACGTGAAGTCCGTGCCGCCGAGATCGTTGTCGATCGTCTTCGGCACGCCGACGACGGGGACGCCGTCGCGGTGTAAACGCAGCGCCACGCCGAGCGTGTCCTCGCCGCCGATCGGCACGAGCACGTCGATGGCGTTCGCGGCGCATGCCTCGCGGACGGCGGCCGTGCCGTCCGCGCCGCCGGCGTAAGGGTTGGTGCGCGAAGTTCCGAGGATCGTGCCGCCGCGCGGCAGGATGCCCGCCGTGCTCTCGAGCGTCAGCTCGACCGCGTCGCCGCTGAGGACACCTTCCCAGCCGTGGCGAAAGCCGATGCACTGCGCGTCGCCGTCGACGGCGGCACAGCGCACCACGGCGCGGATCACGCCGTTCAGGCCCGGGCAGTCGCCGCCGCCGGTGAGAAGGCCGATCCTCGTCACGCGCGGATTGTGAAGCACGCGCTACGCTCAGCGCCCCGAACCCCGGACGCGAACCGATGGACGACCCCAGAGCGCCACGCCGGAAGAGCATCAGCGGCGGGCGCGACCACCACGAGGGCCGCTCGCGCGGCATCGCGATCGGCGCACTCGCGCTCGCGATCTTCGCGGTGCTCGTGATCTTCGTGGACGCCTACGCCGGCTCCACGTCGCAGCCGTCGCAGCACCCTCACAAGCGGCGCCTCGCGGCGCGGCGCCGGCGCCCGCCGTCGTTCGCCGTCGGCACGACGACGCTCCACTACGTCGACACCTCGCGGACGATCACGCTGCCCGAAGGGCACACCGTGCCGCGGCCGCTGGAAACGGTCGTGCGCTACCCCGCGAGAGGCGGCGCCGGCGGCGAAGAAGTGCCCGCGGCGACGCCAGCGGCCGCCCAGGGGCCGTATCCGCTGATCGTCTTCGGCCACGGTTTCGACGCCTCGCCAACCACCTACGCAGCGCTGCTGGACCGCTGGACGCGCGCCGGCTATGTCGTCGCGGCTCCCGTCTTCCCGCTCGAGAACAGCAACGCACCCGGCGGCGCGACGCAGGCCGACCTGATCAACGAGCCGGCCGACTTCACCTTCGTGATCACCCACCTGCTCGAAGAATCAGAACGCGGCGCCGGACCGCTCGCGCACCTGATCGACGCGAACCACATCGCGGTCGCCGGACAGGGAGACGGCGGCGACGCGGCACTCACCGTCGCCTACGACCCGTCGATGCAGGACAAGCGGATCGACGCGGCGGCAATCCTCTCCGGCTCCGAGATCCCGCAGCTCGGCCAGTTCACATTCCCCTCGACGGGACCCGCGCTGCTCGCGGCGCAGGGCACCGACGACACGATCAACACGCCGACCGACACATACCTCTTCTTCGACGCGGCGCCAAAGCCGAAGTACCTGTTGCGCATCGGCGGCGGCGAACACCTCGCGCCCTACACCACCGACGCCGCGCAGCTCGCGCTCGTGGAACGAGTCACGGTCGCCTTCTTCGACGCCTACCTGAGAAACAGCCGAAAAGCGCTCGCCGAGCTCCAGGCCGTCGGCAACCTCGGCGCCGCCGGCTCGCTGCTCGCAGAACCCTAGGCGGCCCGCCGCTGTACGATCGCGCGGTGCCTTTCTATCGCGACGCCCTCGTTCGGCTCGGCGCCCAGAAATGGTTCTCCGAGTTCACGGCTGTGGTGCTCGTCCCGATCGACCGGACGGTGTACAAAGCGACCGGCGGCCGCCTCTCGATGGTCCACGCCGGCCGGTCGGAGGCCCTGCCCTCACTCCTCCTCACGACAAAGGGCCGGCGCAGCGGACAGCCGCGGACGACGCCCGTGCTGTTCATCCGCGACGACGCAGACGGCTCGCTGTTCGTGATCGCGTCCAACTTCGGGCGCGAGCACCATCCCGCCTGGTCGGGCAACCTGCTCGCCGACCCACATGCGTCGGTGCAGATACACGATGAACACCACGACGTCACGGCGCGGCCCGCGAGCGAAGCGGACATCGAGCGTCTCTGGCCGAAGCTGCTCGAGGTTTACCCGTCCTGGACGAACTACCGCGAACGCACGGACCGGACGTTCCGCGGCTTCTTCCTGGACACCGCCTGAGAGCGCCGGGCGGCCACGAGCGCCCGGGATAAGGTGGCCAGCATGACCGCGGCCACGACAGCGCAGAGCGGCGCGGAGCAGCACACGGACGGTGGGGACGCGGAGATGATCCGCACCGAGGAACTGACGAAGGTCTACCCCGGGGCTGATTTCGCGGCCGTCGACCACCTCAACCTGAGTGTCCACGCGGGCGAGATCTTCGGCCTACTCGGGCCAAACGGAGCCGGCAAGACGACGACGGCGGGCATGCTCACGACTCGCGTCGTGCCGACCTCGGGTAGCGCGAGCGTCGGCTCGATCGACGTGATCCGTCACCCCGCGATCGCCAAGCAGCTGATCGGGACCGTCTCGCAGACCAACACGCTCGACCGCCAGCTCACGGTCTGGGAGAACCTCTACTTCCACGGGCGTCTCTTCGGCATCGCTGCCGCGGAGTCACGGCGCCTGGCCGACGAGATGCTCGAGCGATTCCGCCTCGCCGACTGGGCCGCATCGTCCGTCTACGCCCTGTCCGGCGGGATGGCCCAGCGGCTGATGGTCGCGCGCGCGATCCTGCACCGCCCTGCGGTGCTGTTCCTCGACGAGCCCACCGCGGGCCTTGACCCGCAGAGCCGCCTTGCGCTGTGGGAGGTGATGCGCGAGCTGAACGGTGAAGGCCAGACGATCCTGCTGACGACGCACTACATGGAGGAGGCGGACACGCTGTGCGAGCGCGTCGCGATCATGGACCGCGGCAAGATCCTCGCCCTCGACACCCCGGCGGCCCTGAAGCGCACGCTCGGCGCCGAGTCGATCGTCACGGTCCGCGCCGGCGGCGAGCTCGAAACGCTCGCCGAACGGCTGCGTGAGGCGATCCCGGAAATCACCCGCAGCCGCGTCGCCGAAGGTGCCCTCGAGCTCCACGTGTCGGGCAGCGAACGGCTCCTGCCGCGCATCGTCAGCGCCGCCGAGAAGAGCGGGTTTGACCTCGACGACCTGTCGGTCAGCGAGCCGAGCCTCGAGAACGTCTTCATCCAGCTCACGGGGAAGGCGCTCCGCGAGTGAGTTCGACCGCCTTGATCCAGGCCCGCACGCGCCCCGCTGTGCAGGCCAGCCGCGCCGCGCTGCTGGCGCTGGTGCTACGCGACCTCGTCGTGTTGCGCAAGAACTTCGGCGAATTCGTCGCGCGGACCGTGATCCAGCCGTTCCTGCTGGTCTTCGTCTTCCTCTACGTGTTCCCGACGATCGGCCAGAGCGTCGGCGGCCGCAACCCGGTGGCGCAGTCGCATTTCGCGACCGTGCTGGTGCCGGGCGTCGTCGCGATCACGATCATGTTCCAGGGGATCCAGGCCGTCGCTCTGCCGCTCGCGACGGAGTTCGGCTTCACGCGCGAGATCGAGGATCGCGTGCAGGCGCCGTGCCCGATCTGGCTCGTCGCCGTCGCGAAAATCCTCTCCGGCGCGACCCAGGGCGCGATAGCCGCGCTCGTCGTCTTCCCGATCGCCGCCGTGGTCCACGCCAAGGGGGTCGAACCGAACCTGCACGTCCACATCTGGATCCTCGTGACGCTGATCCCCCTGGCGTGCGTGGCGATGACCTCGCTCGGCCTGCTGCTGGGCACCTTCTTCGAACCGCGCAACATCGGTTTGATGTTCGGCTTCGTGGTCCTGCCGCTGACCTTCCTCGGCGGCACCTACTACCAGTGGCAGCGCCTCTCGCCGGTCGAAGTCGCGGGCATCCACTGGCTGAAGATCATCGTGCTCGTGAACCCCCTCATCTACCTCGCGGAGGGCATGCGCGCGGGCCTCACCGAAATCGGCCACATGCCGCTTTACGTCATCTACCCGGTGATGACGTTCTTCCTCGTCCTCTTCCTCGCGCTCGGCCTGCGCAACTTCCGCCGCCGCGTGCTGTCCTGAGGGGCCCGCGCGCCGCCCCCGCGGCGCGGGAGCGCGGCGCCGGGCGTTCTTCGACGCCCCGCTGAGCTGCGACGCTTTAGCCGTTCCGTGCCCGCCGGAGCGCTGAATACGCTGGCCGTATGCGCGCAGGAGAGCGGCTCGCGGTGATCGACCTCGGCTCGAACTCCTTCCGCCTCGTCGTGTTCGCGGCCGGTGAGGGCTTCTGGAGGCGGACCGACGAGATCTACGAGCCGGTCAGGATCGGCGAAGGGATGGGGGAGAGCGGCGAGCTCGGCGCGGAGCCGACGCGGCGCGCGCTCGCGACGCTCGACGTCTTCGCCCACTTCTGCCGCGCCGCCGGCCTGGACGACGGCAAGGTCGAAGCGGTCGCCACGAGCGCGATCCGCGAAGCGTCGCAACGGCGAGGACTTCCTGGCCCTCGCGAGCGAGCATTTCGCCGAGCCGATCCGTGTGCTCAGCGCCCACGACGAGGCCCGCTACGGGTACATCGCGGCCGCCAACTCGACGACGCTCCGCGACGGGCTGGTGCTCGAACTCGGCGGCGGTTCGATGCAGGTGGTGCGCGTCCGAGGACCGCGGCGAGCAGGAGACCGCGTCGTGGCCGCTCGGGACGGTGCGCATGACCGAGCGTTTCCTGCCGCCCAACGGGGCGGCGAAGCCGCGTCAGCTGAAGGCCCTCAGCGAGCACGTCGCGGCCGAGCTCTCGCGCGCCGAATGGCTGCCCAGCGGCAAGCGACGGCGACGGTGTCCTCGTGGGCGTCGGCGGCACGGTCCGCAACCTCGCCGCCGCCGCGCAGCGGGCGGGCGGCCTGCCGACCGGGGTCGTGCAGGGGGTAGATCTCGAGCGCGGCTGCCTGGAGGAGCTGATCGACGCGGCTCGCGGCGCTGCCGGCGAACGAGCGGGCGAGCATCCCTGGCGTCAAGCCGGCGCGCGCCGACCTGATCCTCGCCGGCGCGCTCGTCGTTCTCGGCGTGATGCGCCGCGGCGGCTTCGAGCGTCTGGAAGCGACCGAGGCGGGGCTGCGCGAGGGGATCTTCCTCGAGCGGCTGCTGGCGCCGCACGACCCGCCGCTGTTCGAGGACGTCCGGCGCGCGAGCGTCATGAACCTCGCGAACCAGTACGACCTTCGACTCCGAGCACACCGGCGCACGTCGCGGCGCTCGCGCTCGGCATGTTCGACCAGCTCGCGGCGCTCGGGCTGCACGGCGGCGACGCCGCGCGAGCGCGAGCTGCTGTGGGCGGCGTGCATGCTCCACGACATCGGCATGTCGGATCGACTACGACGACCACCACAAGCACTCGCGCTACCTGATCCTCAACGGCGGCCTGCCCGGGTTCAGCCCCCGTCGAGACGGCGATCATCGCCCAGGCCGCCCGCTACCACCGCAAGGGGCATGCCGTCACCGGGACCGCTCGGCGCGCTGTTCGGCGCCGGCGACGCCGAGCGGGCTGGACCGCTGCGCGCTGCTGCTGCGCCTCGCCGAGGACCTCGAGCGCTCGCGCGACCAGCTCGGTGCGCTCCGTGCGAGCTGAGCAGACGACGGCGAGACGGTCGAGCTGCGCCTGGTCGCCGACGGCGAGATCGCCGTGCCACGCTGGGCTGCGAGCCGCGAGGGCGGGCTGTTCGCGCCGGGCCTTCGGCCGCGAGCTCTCCGTGAGCCGAGCTTAGTGGCGCGCGCTCAGCCGGGCAGTGCGTCGTGTCGAGTCGCCGCGGCGTCGCCCCGCGCAGTCGAACAGCATCAGCGCCGTATGTGCTCGCGTAGGGCGCGTTCCAGATCGCCGGCTTGAGCTCGACGGCAGACGTGGAGCACGAGCGCGTGGCGGCGTTGCCGCCGCGGTTCCAGTAGGGGCCGCCGAGCAGGACGTAGCGGGCTTCGCCGCGCTTGACCAGCGCGCCAGAGCTGCGCCGCGCTGAGCGCCGGGTCGGTGCCGCTGTAGCCGGCGAGCGGCGGCGGCCCGGGTGCCCATCAGGATCAGCGGCGGCGGCCGGCGTCGGAGGCGACCGTCAGCACTGCCCAGCGGCGGCGCGGGTCGTGCGCGCGCACGTAGTCGGCAGCACCGCTTCGTACGTCTCGTGCGGTGCCGCGCTGCGATGCCGAACGCCGCCGTAGCCGGCGGTGTGCGCGGGCCGGCGGCCGGGAACGTGCCCTCGACCGGCGCTAGCCAGGTCGTGCTCGCGTATGCGGCCGGGCACGACCAGCAGCAGCGCGAAGGCGACCGCCAGCGCCGGGCCGGCGAGGCGCCGCGACCGCCAGCGACGAGCGCCGCGAGAGCCACGGCGCACCGCGCGAGCAGGAACGGGATGAACCACGCCATGTAGCGCGTAGCTGGTGCATCAGCGCGCTCTGCACGCAGAGCGTCGCGACGATCGCGAGCACCGCGAGCACGATGCCGGTGCGCCGGCGCGCGCCGCGCAGGAGCCGCTCGCAGGCGACGCCCCGCGCCGGCCATCGCGCCGACGCCGGGCGCGAGCGCGGAGACGTAGTAGGGGTGGACGATCCCCTTGGACTCGCTCAGCACGACCGCCTCGACGAGCAGCCAGCCGCCGAAGCACGAGCAGCGAACGCCAGGCGCGGATCGCGCCGCGGCTCCGGCAGGCGCTCGCGCCGGCGCACGCCGCGGCAGCGCCGGAGCAGCAGCAGGGCGAGCGCGCAGCGAGGCCCACGAGGGCGAGGGCAGCGAACCAGGCGGCCTGGTCGCCGAGGCCCTTGCCGAACAGCCGCAGCGGTCCCGGCGGACCTGCCGAAGGCGCGATCGGGCGCGTTCTGCGGCCGTCCGCCAGGCGCCGGCCTCGTGCGGCGGTGTAGGTGGTCTGGAATTCGCCGCTCGCGAGCCCCAGGCGGCCGCCAGCGGCGGGTGGCTGGCCGGCACGCGGACGGCGGGGCACCTGGTTTACGTCGCCTGCCGCTTGGCCGGACGGTCCCGGCCCGCCGACCTGGCCGTCGACCGGCCGACGCCGTTGTAGTCGAACGTCAGCCCGAGCTCGCTGTTGTTCGTTGGAGCTGCCGACGTACGGGCGCTGCGAGGCGGGTGTCAGTTCCACGAACGCGATCCAGGCGCACGGAGACCGCGAGCATCACCGCGCCCGCGAGCGCCAGGCGCCCGGCGCGGCGCCGGCGCAGCCGGCCGGGCGCGCACACGAGGTAGCCGACGACGATCCCCGGCACGACCAGGTAGCGCCGCGAGGGTCTTGGTGTTGAAGGCCAGGCCGACCAGCACGGCGCTCGAGACGAGCGAGCGCCACGCGGCCGCCGCGTGATCGCGGCCCGCAGGGCGGCCCGCAGGCGCGAGCATCATCAGCAGGAGCAGCAGCGGGTCGACGCCGTTGTCGCGGGAGACGGCGACGAACGAGGGGAAGACCGCAGCGCCAGCGCGGCCCCGCGGCGACCGCCGCGGCGGGCCCAGGAAGCGCGTTCGCAGCACGACGTAGATCGGCGGCGACCGTCGCCACGCCGATGATCGCCTCCGGCAGCAGCAGGCTGAGCGGGCCGAAGCCGAACAGCTTCGCGCTCGCCGCCTGCAGCCACAGCGCCAGCGGCGGCTTGTCGACGCTGACTCAGCCCGCCCGGGTCGAACGAGACGAACAGGAAGTTGTGCAGCGAGTGCAGCATCGACTTGACGGCCGCCGAGTAGAAGATGTTCGCGTAGCCGTTCTGTGCGAGGCGGTGGGTGTTCAGGACCGGCCGACACCGGCGACCACCAGCGGCAGCCCGCGCGAGGCTGCAGTCGCGAGCCGTCGCTGGCGCGGTGGCGCTGGCCGCGCGGCGGCCTTCGGCGCGAGCCCGGCGGCTCGAGCGGCCGGTGTAGCGGCGCTCACGCGTCGAGCGCGTCCGAGCAGCCGCTCCAGGTCGCTCTCGTCGTTCCAGGCGCCGACCGAGGCCCGCAGCCACGGCCGCCCGGGGATGTCGCGCAGCACGACCCCCGCCTGCGCGAGGCGGTCGCGCTCGCCTGCGGGGTCGTCGCTGTGAAGGACGACGAGCGTCGTCGCATCGCGCGGGGCGACGGTCGCGGCCGCGCTCGGCGAGCAGCTCGCGCGAGGCGCTCCGCGAGCTCGCGCGGCGCGCTCGTGCACGGCCGCGCCAGCCGGCCGACTCGAGCAGGTCGAACGCCGCGCCAGCGCGCAGGCCAGCGTCTCGCCGCTCAGGCGAGGCGCGTCCAGGCGCCGGCGCGTCGGGGTGCAGCCGCGCGTCGAGCCCGTCGCCGGGGTTCGGCGAGGTTCCCGTAGCCGCGCCGCGTCGACCGCCAGGCGCTCGCGCAGCTCGGGCTGACGTGAAGAGCATCCCGGTGCCGTCGGGGCCGCACAGCCACTTCTGGCCGGCGCCGGCGTAGGCGTCGCAGCCGAGCGCGGCGACGTCCACGGGCACCGCGCCGACGCCCTGGGCGCCGTCGAGCACCACCGGCACGTCGAGCGTCGCGCGAGCTCGGCCGGCGCGAGCGAGCCGCTCATCCAGCCGACGTGCGAGCAGGCGACGAGGCGCGTCCGCGGCCCGACCGCCTCGGCGATCTCGCGCCGAGCGGCACCTCGCGCACGCTCGACGCCGCGCAGTCTCGCGCGCCGCGGCGAGCGCGCCGAGCAGCCCCGGGTGCTCCTCGTCGCTGGTGAGGATCTCATCGCCCGGCTCGAGCGCGAGGCCGCCGACCACCTGCGCGATGCCTTCGGTCGTGCAGCGTCGTCAGCGCGACGTCCTCGGTCTCGCAGTGCAGCAGCGCCGTCGCGTAGGCGCTCGCGCAGCTGCGCGCGCGAGCTCGCCCGCGGCGCTGGAAGTGGGCCGCGGCGCGGCCGTCGCGCAGCTCGCGCTCGAGCTCCGTCGGCGGCCGCGCGGACCGCGCCCGCGGCAGCGGGCCGTCGGTGCCGGCGTTCAGGTACGCCGCGTCGCGCGAGCACCGGGAACTGTCCGCGCAGCAGCCGGGGTCCACGGGCGAGACATACCGCAGCGCGCGCCGACGCATGCCGTGCGCGACGCGCTATAAGGGCCAGCGCGCCTGGATCGACAGGCGCCAGACCGAGCAGCCGCTCTGGGAGCCGTCGCCGCAGCTCGCCGCGAGCACGCGCGATGACGCGCTTCATGCGCTGGGCCGGCGAGCGCCACGGCCGCGACTTCGCCGGCTACGACGAGCTGTGGCGCTGGTCGGTGGCCGAGCTCGAGGACTTCTGGGCGAGCATCTGGGAGTTCTGCGGGGTGCGCGCCTCGCGGCCCTACGAGCGCGTGCTCGGCTCGCAGCGAGATGCCCGGCGCGCGCTGGTTCGCCGGGCGCCGAGCTGAACTACGCCGAGAACCTGCTGGCGCGGCGGCGACGCCCGACGACGATCGCGGTGCTGCACTGCCTCGGAGCTGCGCGCCGCTGGCGAGCTGAGCTGGGGCGAGCTGCGCGCGCAGGTCGCCGCGGCCGCCGCCGGGCTGCGCGCGCTCGGGGTCGCGGCGCGGCGACCGCGTCGTCGCCTACATGCCGAACATCCCCGAGACGCTGTCGCGTTCCTGGCCGCGCGCCAGCATCGGCGCGATCTGGTCGAGCGCCGCGCCCGAGTTCGGCGCGCGCAGCGTGATCGACCGCTTCGCCCAGATCGAGCCGAAGGTGCTGCTCGCCGTCGACGGCTACCGCTACGGCGGCAAGGACTTCGACCGCACGCGAGGCGCTCGGCGGGATCCTCGCCGAGCTGCCGACGGTCGAGCACGTCGTCGTGCTGCCCTACCTGCTCGACGCACGGCGCCGACGCCGGCGCGGCGCCGCGGCGGCTCGGCTGGGACGAGCTGCTCGCGCTCGGCGAGGGCGCGGCGCTCGAGTTCGAGCAGGTGCCCTTCGACCACCCCCTGTGGGTGCTCTACTCCTCGGGCACGACCGGCCTGCCGAAGGCGATCGTCCACGGCCACGGCGGGATCCTGCTCGAGCAGCTGAAGAAGCGCGCTGCACCTCGACCTGCGGCCCGGCGACCGGATGTTCTGGTTCACGACGACCGGCTGGATGATGTGGAACTTCCTCGTCGGCTGCCTGCTCAGCGAGGCGGCGATCGTGCTCTACGACGGCAGCCCCGGCGTACCCCGACCTCGGGCGTGCTGTGGGAGCTCGCCGAGCGCGCGCGCGATCACCTGCCTGGGCGTCGAGCGCCGGGCCTGATCGCGAGCTGCCGAGAAGGCGGGCGTCGGCCGGCGCCGAACACGACCTCGGCGTCGCTGCGGGCGATCGGCTCGACCGGCTCGCCGCTGGCGCCCGAGAGCTTCCGCTGGGTCTACGAGCAGGTCGGCGCGGACGTGTGGCTGTTCTCGACCAGCGGCGGCACCGACGTCTGCACCGCCTTCGTCGGCGGCTGCCCGCTGCTGCCCGTCTACGAGGGCGAACTGCAGTGCCGCGCGCTCGGCTGCGCGGTCGAGGCCTGGGACGAGCAGGGCAGGAGCGTCGATCGACGAGGTCGGCGAGCTCGTGATCACCGAGCCGATGCCCTCGATGCCGCTCTTCTTCTGGGGCGACGAGGACGGCGCGCGGCTGCGCGAGAGCTACTTCTCGATGTTCCCGGGCGTCTGGCGCCACGGCGACTGGATCCGGATCACGCCGCGCGGCGGCGCGGTCATCTACGGCCGCTCGGACTCGACGATCAACCGCCAGGGCGTGCGCATGGGCACGAGCGAGATCTACCGCGCGGCCGCGCGCCGTCCCGGAGGTGCTCGACGCGCTCGTCGTCGACGTGCCGCGGGCGGCGGCGGCGAGCTGTGGATGTCGCTGTTCGTCGTGCTCGCGCGACGGCGTCACGCTCGACGACGAGCTCGCGACGCGGATCAAGCGCCGCGATCCGCGAGGACTGCTCGCCGCGCCACGTCCCCAACGAGGTCCTCCAGATCGAGGAGGTCCCGCGCACGCTCTCGGGCAAGGTGCTCGAGGTGCCCGTCAAGCGGATCCTGATGGGCGCGGCGCCCGAGCAGGCCGCGAGCGTCGACTCGCTCGCCAACCCGCGCTGCGCTCGACTACTTCGTCGAGCTCGCGGCAGCTCGCTAGAGCCCCAGCGAGCGGCCCGATGATCTCCTTCATGATCTCGTTCGCGCCGCCGTAGATGCGCGTCACGCGCGCGTCGGCGCAGGCGCGCGCGATCGGGTACTCGAGCATGTAGCCGTAGCCGCCGTGCAGCTGCAGGCAGCGGTCGACGACGCGGCCCTGAGCTCGGTGCACCACCACTTCGCGCTCGCCGCGTCCTCGGCGGTCAGCTCGCCGGCGTCGAGCGCCTGCACGCAGCGGTCGACGTAGATGCGCGCGATCGTCGACTTCGCTGTGCAGCTCGGCGAGCGTGAAGCGCGAGTTCTGGAAGCGAGCCGATCGGCTGGCCGAAGGCCGTGCGCTCGCGGACGTAGGCGAGCGTCCAGTCCGAGCGCGGCCTCCGCGGCCGCGACCGCGCCGAGGCGGCGATCGAGAGGCGCTCCTGGGGGAGGTTGGAGACCAGGTAGCGTGAAGCCCTCGCCCTCCTGGCCGAGCAGGTTCGCGGCCGGGACGCGCACGTCCTCGAAGGACAGCTCGGCGGTGTCCTGGGCGTGCTGGCCGAGCTTCTCGAGTTTGCGCCGCGCTCGAAGCCCTCCATCCCGCGCTCGAGCACCAGCAGGCTGATGCCGCGGTGGCGCTCGCGGGGTCGGTCTTGGCGGCGGCGATCACGAGGTCGGCGTTGATGCCGTTGGTGATGAACGTCTTCGAGCCGTTGACGACGTAGTCGTCGCCGTCGCGCAGCGCGGTCGTGGTCATCGCCGCCAGGTCCGAGCCGATGCCCGGCTCGGTCATCGCGAGCGCCGTGATCAGCTCGCCGCTGGCGATCCCCGGCAGCCAGCGCTCGCGCTGCTCGTCGCTGCAGTAGCGCAGGAAGTACGGCAGGCAGATGTCGTTGTGGAGCGTGATCCCGAGCCCGAAGCAGCCGACGCCGGCGCGCTGGCACTCTTCGCCGATCACGAGGTTGAAGCGGAAGTCCTCGGCGCCGGCCCCGCCGTAGCGCTCGGGGACGGCCATCGCCAGGAAGCCGCCCCGGCCGGCCTGCGCGAACACCTCGCGCGGGACGATGCCCGTCCCGCTCCCACTCGCCGTAGCGGCCGTCCTCGCCGACCACCTCGCGCTCCAGGAACGTGCGGAAGCTGGCCCGGAAGTCTCGTGCAGGTCCTCGTAGATCGTGCGGCGCACGCGCCGACCCTAGCGTCCCGGGCAGGAACCGGCGGCAGGAACGTCGAAAGAGCCGCCGATGAAGCGAGCAACCACGCCCACGCAGACACCGCCCGTCGACGGCACCAGCGAGCACCAGAGCCTCTCGAAGTACATCCAGGCGCGCTTCGACGAGTGCTCGCGCTCGCAGAAGGACGTCGCGCAGTACATCGTCGACCACCTCGACGAGGCCGCCTTCCAGACGGCCGAGGAGCTCGCCCGCCGCGCCAACACCTCGAGCTCCACGGTCGTGCGCTTCTCCCAGGCGCTCGGCTTCGAGGGCTTCCCCGAGCTGCAGGCGGCCGCGCGGGAGGAATACCGGCGCGTCAACGCGCAGTCGACGCCCGACGGCGGCTCGGCGCCTCGCAGCCGCTGTTCTCGCTCGACCAGAACGAGTTCGAGTCCGCGCTCGCCGCCGACCACCTGAACCTCGAGGAGACGGCGCGCAAGCTCTCGCGCAGCGAGGTCGAGGCGCTCGTCGACGCGATCGTCGCCGCCGAGCAAGGTGCTCGTCGCGG
Organism: uncultured Solirubrobacterales bacterium; assembly: GCA_963764325.1. Classification (GTDB taxonomy): domain Bacteria; phylum Actinomycetota; class Thermoleophilia; order Solirubrobacterales; family Solirubrobacteraceae; genus Palsa-744. Next base: position 686,432 of record CAVXSE010000001.1, read on the forward strand.
GCACCGACCAGATGGCCTTCTTCGCGAGCTACCTGCGCCACCTGCTGATGCTGCTCGACCTGCGCGTCGAGGTCGTCGCGAGCCCCTCGCAGGAGGCGCTCAGCCGGCTCGGCCGGATCGACAGCGCGACGCTCGTGATCGGCCTCTCCGCCGGGCCGCCCGCACCCGCTCGTCGTGCGCGCGATGAAGCTCGCCCGCCACCGCCAGGCGAGCACCGCGGCGATCACCGACGCGACCCTCTCGGAGGTCGCCAAGCTCGCCCAGATCAAGCTCTACTACTCCTCCAACAGCCCCGCCTTCGTGCGTTCCCACGCGGCGCTGCTGAGCGATCATCCAGGCCCTCGCCTACGCCGTCTACGCGCAGGACAGCGCGCAGTACGACGACCGCATCAAGGCCTTCCGCCTGAAGTAGGCGCGCCTGCCGCGCGTCCGGCGGGCGGCCCTGTCAAACTAGGGCCATGCGCGACGAGTCGACATTCCGCGTCAAGGCGGGCCTGGCCGAGATGCTCAAGGGCGGCGTGATCATGGACGTCGTCACCCCCGAGCAGGCGAGGTCGCCGAGGAGGCGGGCGCCGCTGCGGTGATGGCGCTCGAGCGGGTTCCCGCCGACATCCGCCGCGACGGCGGCGTGGCCCGCATGTCGGACCCCGAGATGATCCACGGGATCCAGCAGGCGGTCACGATCCCGGTGATGGCGAAGGCGCGGATCGGCCACTTCATGGAGGCCCGGGTGCTCGAGGCGCTCGAGGTCGACTACATCGACGAGTCGGAGGTGCTGACGCCGGCCGACGAGCGCAACCACATCGACAAGTGGGCCTTCAAGGTGCCGTTCGTCTGCGGCGCCACCAACCTCGGCGAGGCGCTGCGGCGGATCGGCGAGGGCGCGGCGATGATCCGCTCCAAGGGCGAGGCCGGCACCGGCGACATCGTCGAGGCCGTCCGCCACATGCGCCAGATCACCGGCGAGATCACGCCGCCTGGCGACGCTCGGCGAGGAGGAGCTGCCGACCGCCGCCAAGGAGCTCGCGGCGCCGCTGCGACTCGTGCGCGAGGTCGCGGCCGAGCGGGCGGCTGCCGGTCGTGCTGTTCTGCGCCGGCGGCATCGCGACGCCGGCCGACGCCGCGCTGATGATGGCGCTCGGCGCCGAAGGCGTGTTCGTCGGCTCGGGGATCTTCAAGTCCGAGGACCCCGCCGCGACGGGCCCGCGCGATCGTGGAGGCGACGACGCACTGGCAGGACGCCGAGCGCGTCGCCGCCGCCTCGCGCGGCCTCGGCGCCGCGATGGCGAGCCTCGAGAGCTCGAAGCTCGCCGGACGAGCAGCTGCTGGCCCAGCGCGGCTGGTAGCGGTCGCGACGACGGCGCGCCGATTCGGCGTGCTCGCCCTGCAGGGCGGCTTCGAGGCCCACGAGAAGATGCTCGCCGGCGTCGGCGCCGCCACGCGCGAGGTGCGCGTCGCCGCGCGACCTCGACGGCGCTCGACGCGCTCGTGATCCCCGGCGGCGAGTCGACGACGATGACGCTCGGCATCGAGCGCGAGGGGCTCGGCCGCAGCCGATGCGCGAGCTGGCGGCCGCGGCGACGCCGATGCTCGGCACCTGCGCGGGGCTGATCATGCTCGACCGCGACACCTCGGGCTGATGGACATCACGCGCGCAGCGCAACGCCTTCGGCCGCCAGCTGCACTCCTTCGAGGACGACCTCGACGTGCGCGGGCCTCGGGCCGGCGCCGCTGCGCGCGATCTTCATCCGCGCGCCGTGGATCGAGCGAGCCGGAGCCGCAGGTCGAGATCCTCGCGGCCGTCGACGGGCACCCCGTCGCGGCGCGGCAGGGCGAGATCTACGCCGTCGCATTCCACGCCGAGCTCGGCGAGGACACGCGCCTTCACGCCGCGTTCGCCGCCCGCGTCGTCTCCTAGCGCCGTCCCGGCGAGCAGCGCGCCTAGGCCGGCTCGTACGTCGCGACGCCGTCCTCCTCGCGCTCGGCGATCGCGCCTTCGCGCAGCAGGACGTCGGCGTGCCCCACGACCTCGCTGATCGTCAGATAGGACTGCGTCACCGCGATGTTTCCCCATAGCTCGAGCGCGATCTCGTGCGCGGTACGCGGGCCGCTCGCCGATCAGCTTGCCGATCTTGCGCGCGCGGCGCTCGTGCATCCGCAGGCGTTCGTCGATCAGGGCGCGGTGGTCGTAGAACGGGTCGCCGTGGCCCGGCAGGACGAGCGCCACGTCGAGCTCGCGCGTTCGCGCCATCGAGTCCATGTAGACGATCAGCGACCGCGGACGCTCGGCGTCGGCCTGCTCCGGGAGCGCCTTCGCGATCACCGGGTTTGAGGAGATGTGCGCAAGCAGGTGGTCGGCGGCGAAGAGCATCGCCCGCTCACGGTCAAGGAGCAGTGTGTCGGACGGGCTGTGGCCGGGGGCGTGGAAGACCTCGAGCGTGCGGCCCGCGAGCTCGATGCGCGAGCCGGCCGCGAGCGGCTCGTCGATCGCCACGGGCTGGCCCCAGCGGCGGAAGGCCGGCAGCACGGCACGCAAACCGTCGATCGTCTCCTGTGGCAGGCCGTGTCGCGCCATGACCTGCTGGGCGAAATCTTCTTCGGATTCGCTGAAGCGCTCGTAGTCGCCGAGCACCGGCACGAGCAGGTCGAGCGCCGCGACGCGGGCGCCGGAGCGCTCGGCGAGGCTCGCGGCGAGACCGAAGTGGTCCATGTGCTGGTGGCTGATGACGAGCAGCTCGAGGTCCTCGACGGCGTAGCCGAGCTCCGCCAGACCCCGCTCGAGCTCCGCGAGCGAGCGCTCGGAGTGGGGCCCCGAGTCGACGAGCGTCAGCGGTTCGTCCTCGATCAGGTAGGCGTTCACGCGGCCGACCTGGAACGGCGTCGGCACCGCGATGCGATGCACGCCGGCCGCTCTGGCCTCTTCCAGCGGATCGCTCACGAGCGGATCAGTGCGAGCACCTCGTCGCGCCGGCGCTCCATGTCCTCACGCGAGACGAGCGACTCAAGGCACAGGCGCAGCAGCGGCTCGGTGTTCGAGGGGCGGACGTTGAAGTGCCACTCCGGGTAGTCGACCGAGACGCCGTCGAGCCAGCTCAGCTGCGCGTCGTCGTAGACCTCCGCGAGCTCGTCGATCTTGGCCTGCTGGTCGGCGACCTCGGAGTTGATCTCGCCCGAGATGAAGTAGCGCTCGCGGTACGGCGCGAGGAGCTCTGAGAGCCTGACGCCGCGCCGGCACAGGAGCTCGAGCATCAGCAGCGCGGGCAGGGTGCCGGAGTCGGCGCAGTAGAAGTCACGGAAGTAGTAGTGGCCCGAGACCTCGCCGCCGAAGAGCGAGCCCTCCTCGCGCATGCGGGTCTTGAAGAAGGCGTGGCCGACGCGGTTGACGTGGGGGTGACCGCCCGCCGCGATCACGACATCGGCTACGGCGCGCGACGCGCGCACGTCGTAAAGGATGTCGGCGCCCGCGTTCTCCGGCCGTTCGAGCAGGGCGCCCGCCAGGAGCGCCGTCATGAAGTCGCCGTCCACGAACTCGCCGTCCTCGTCGATGAAGAAGCAGCGGTCGGCGTCGCCGTCCCAGGCGATGCCGAGGTCGGCGCCGAAGGAGCGGACGTTCTCGACGATCACACGGCGGTTCTCCTCCAGCAGCGGGTTCGGCTCGTGGTCGGGGAAGCTCCCGTCGGGTGTCCAATACGTCTCGAGCAGCTCGAGACCGAGCCCCTCCAAGAGCGGTCCGACCATCGGCCCGGCCATACCGCTGCCGCCGTCGACGACGACGCGCGGAGGCCGCGTCGCGTCGCTGATGACGGCCGGATCGATGAACGACAGCGCGCTGCGCTGGAAGTCCTCGTAGACATCGACCTCGCTCAGCTCGCCCGGGCTTCCGGCCGCGGGCTCGTCCGCTTCGGCGAGTTCGCGGACCCGTTCGATGCCGCTGTCGCCGGAGAGCGCAAGCGCTCCCTCGCGCACGAGCTTGGCGCCGGTGTAGGGCTTTGGATTGTGCGAGGCGGTGCACATCAGACCGCCGTCCAGACCCCGCGATCCGACGAGGAAATAGAGCATCTCGGTGCCGACCTCGCCGGCGTCGATCACGCTCGCGCCGCTGCTGAGCATGCCGTCGCGGTAGCGCGCCGCGAGCTCGGGCGCCGTGAGGCGCATGTCCCGTCCGAGGCCGATCGTGAGGTCCCCGACGGCGTGCCCTGAAAGCTCCGCCAGGACCCGCGCGAAGGCGCGGCCGACGCGCTCGGCGAGCTCGCCATCGATCTCCTGGCCGTAGAGCCCTCTCACGTCGTAGGCCTTGAAAACGGCCGCCGGGAAGCTCTCGCTCATCGCGGCAATCCTATGTCGCCGCGCCGCTTCGTCGGCGACGGCCTAGACTCAGGACGCCATGTCGGGCCATTCGAAGTGGTCGAGCATCAAGCACAAGAAGGCCGTCGTTGACTCGCGCCGCGGCGCGGCGTTCTCCAAGCTGACGCGTGCGATCACAGTCGCCGCGCGCGAAGGGGGAGGCGACCCGGACGGCAACGCGGCGCTCGAGACCGCGATCCGCAAGGCGCGCGAGGCGTCGATGCCCAAGGACAACATCGAACGCGCGATCGTTCGCGGCACGGGGGAGGGCGGCGACGCGGACGCGCTCGAGACCGTCGTCTACGAGGGCTACGGCCCGGGCGGCGTGGCCGTGCTGGTGGAGGCCGTCACCGAGAACCGAAACCGGACCGGCGCGGACGTGCGGCACATCTTCTCCAAGAGCGGCGGCAGCCTCGGCGAGCCCGGCTCGGTGGCCTACCTCTTCGACAAGAAGGGCGTGATCCTCGTCGACGGCGAGCGCTACGACGAAGACGACCTGCTGGCCGCGGTCGAGGCCGGAGCGGAAGACATCAACGCCGACGAGGGCGTCGTCGAAGTGGTCAGCGAACCGGGCGATCTGCGACAGGTTCGTGGCGCGCTTGAAGAGGCCGGCGTCGAGATGCAGAGCGCCGAGATGGTGTGGCGTGCGTCGAGTCTCGTACCCGTCGAGGAACGCGACGCCAAGCGGCTGATGACGCTGATCGACATGCTCGAGGAGAACGACGACGTGAACGCCGTGCACGCGAACTTCGATATCGCAACCGACGTGCTCGAGCGCGTCGCCGGCTAGTCGTTGGCGCCATCGACGCCGGTAGTGATCCTCTGCGGCGGCAGGGGAACGCGCCTGAAGGAGCACGCCCGCGAGCTGCCGAAGGCGCTCGTCGACGTCGGCGGACGACCGATCGTCGAGCACGTCATCGACCTCTACCTCGCCCAGGGATTCACGCGCATCCTGCTCGCCGCCGGCTACCGCGGCGAGATGCTCGCCGAGTACGTCGCGGACCGCGCGTGGCCCGACGGCGCGAGCGTGCGCTGCATCGACACGGGGCCGCAGACGGAGACCGGTGGCCGGGTGCTCGCGCTCGCCGCCGAGCTCGACGGCTGCGGTCGCTTCTGCCTGACGTACGCCGACGGTCTGGCCGACATCGACCTGCGGGGTCTGCTGTCCTTCCACGACGCTCACGGCGCGCTGGCGACGATCACCGTCGTGCGCCCGGACCTGCAGTTCGGCGTCGCCGAGCTGGACGACGAGGACCGCGTCCGCGGATTCGTCGAGAAGCCGCGCGCCGAGCAGTGGATCAACGGCGGCTTCATGTGCCTCCAGGAGGACGTCCTCGACCGCCTCCAGGAGGACTCCGTGCTGGAGCGCGAGCCGCTAGCGGGCCTCGCCGCCGACGGCGAGCTGCACGCCTACCGCCACGAGGGGTTCTGGCGCTGCATGGACACCTACAAGGACGCCGTGGCACTCAACGACATGTGCCAGCAGGGCAATCCGCCGTGGCTCGCGGCCGGCGCGCGCGCCGTCGGCTAGCCCGGGCAGGCGTCCGGGGACGGGCGCAGAATCACGCTGCATGATCGTCCTCGGCATCGACCCCGGCCTGGCCGCGACGGGCTACGGCGTCGTGGGGCGCGCCGGCGGGCGGCTGCTGGCGCTCGACGGCGGCGTCGTGAAGACGCCGGCGGCGCTCTCGCACGCCGAGCGCCTGCGCGTCGTGTACGACGCGGCGTGCGCGCTGCTCGACGAGCACCGCCCGGACGCGATGGCGCTCGAGGAGCTCTACTTCGGCCGCAACGTGACGAGCGCGCAGCCCGTCGCCCAGGCGCGCGGCGTCGTGCTGCTCGCGGCCGCGCAGCGCGACGTGCCGTGCGAGGGCTACACGCCGCAGCAGGTCAAGTCCGCCGTCTGCGGCAGCGGCCGCGCCGACAAGGAGCAGGTCGCCCGGATGGTCACCGCGCTGCTCGCGCTGAGCGCACAGCCCTTCAGCGACCACGCGACCGACGCTCTCGCGGTCGCCGTCTGCCACGTCAACCGGGCGCCGGTCTCCGCCGCGCTCGCCGAGGCGCTCGCGTGATCGCATCGCTCTCGGGCGAGCTCGTAGCGCGCGGCCAGGACTACGTCGTCATCGACTGCGGCGGCGTCGGCTACCGCGCCGCGGTGTCCGGCGAGACGCTGCGCTCGCTCGGACCGCCCGGTGCCCGCGTGCGGCTGCACACGCAGCTCTTTGCCCGCGATGACTCGCTGAGCCTCTACGGCTTCTGCAGCGAGAGTGAACGCGACCTGTTCATGCTGCTGCTCGGCGTGCAGGCTGTCGGCCCGAAGGTCGCGCTCGCGGTCCTCACGGCGCTGCCCGCGCCGCAGCTCGCGGGCGCGCTCGCGGCCGGTGACGGTGAGCTGCTGCGCACCGTTCCGGGGATCGGCAAGCGGACCGCCGAACGGATCGTCGTCGAGCTGCACGAGAAGGTCGCCGGCGGCGCCGGGATCGACGTTGCACCGGGCGCCGTCAATGGCGACGGCGCGCGTTCGCTGGCCCGCGAGGGGCTCGTCGAGCTCGGCTATAGCGTGGCCGAAGCCGAGCGGCTGCTCGCGGGCGTCGACGGCGACGAGGCCGCCGACCTCATCGGCGGCGCGCTGAAAGCGGCAAGGATCGGCCCGTGAACGGCGAGGGCGAACGAATCCAGACGCCCTACCTGTCACCGGAGGACGAGCTCGACCGCTCGCTGAGACCGCGCCGGCTGGCCGAATTCGTCGGCCAGGGGCCGGTGCGCAGCCAGCTCTCGTTGGCCATCGAGGCCGCGGCCGCGCGCGGCGAAGCGCTCGACCACGTGCTGCTCGCCGGGCCGCCGGGGCTCGGCAAGACGTCGCTCGGCCAGATCATCGCGGCCGAGCTCGACGTTCCGTTCATCGCGACGGCCGGACCGGCGCTGGAGCGCAAGGGCGACGTCGCGGCCTTCCTGACGGCGCTCGAGCCGCGCAGCGTCTTCTTCGTCGACGAGCTGCACCGACTGCCGCGAGCCCTGGAGGAGACGTTCTATCCGGCGATGGAGGACCTGCGGCTGCCGATCACGGTCGGCCAGGGTGCCGGCGCCCGCGTCGTCACGCTCGAGCTGCCGCCGTTCACGCTGGTCGGCGCGACGACACGGACGGGACTGTTGACCACGCCGCTACGCGAGCGCTTCGGCATCCAGGCTCGCCTCGAGCCGTACGCGCCCGACGAGCTCGCGGCGATCGTGGAACGCTCCGCCGGGATCCTTGGCGTCGAGCTAGACGGTGACGGCGCGCTCGCGATCGCGCGGCGAAGCCGCGGCACCCCGCGCGTCGCGAACCGCCTCCTGCGTCGCGTTCGCGACTACGCCGAGGTGCGCGTCCGCGGCCCGATCACCGCCGACGCCGCAGGTGAGGCGCTGGCCCTCCTGGAGGTCGACGAGCTCGGCCTGGACCGGCTGGATAGGGAGATTCTCACGACGATCTGCGTCAAGTTCGCGGGCGGCCCCGTGGGCCTCTCGACGCTCTCGGCGGCGATCGGCGAGGAGGCCGAAACGCTGCAAGACATTTACGAGCCGTATCTGCTGAAGGAGGGGCTCATCCAGCGGACCGCGCGGGGACGCGTCGCGACCCCCGGCGCCTTCGCGCACCTCGGCCTTCTCGCGCCCGCGGCGCCGCTCTTCTGAGGTTGGGCGCCGGGGCCCCCTCACCTCTTTCGTAGTCTTAGTCGGGCATGGCACACCCGTTCATCTGCCCCAACTGCGGCCACCGCACGGCGGAGCTCGACGGTCATCTCGGTTTCACGCGCGAGCGCAAGGGCTGTTCCAAGTGCGGTTTCGCATTTCTCTTTGAGCTGCTCGACGACTACTACCCGGCCCCCGACGCAGCGTTCTTCGTCTGCGATCGCGAGGGGCGCGTCATCGGCTGCGGCCGCAACTCCTTCTCCTTCACCGGCGTCGAGGAGCCCGACGCGATGGGCCGGCCCGTCGAGGAGATTCTGGGGCTCGCTTTCGTCAGCGAAGACGACCCCGTGGAACGCGTCCTGGAGTGGGGAGTGCGGGCGCTCGAAGTCCCCGTGACGGTCAACGGCAGGCGCGATCAGCCCGCAAAGGCCAGCGCCGACATCTTCCCCGCCTATGACGAGGAAGGCGAGGGCGGACTGCTTCTCATCCTCACGCCCGACAAGTAGGCTGGATCGCAGATGAACGATCGCCGTCGCAACGTGTTCGTGCTGCTGCTCGTGTTGGGTCTGTTGGCCGCTTCGCTGGTCGTGATCATCACGATGCCGACCAAGCTCGGCCTCGATCTTAAGGGCGGCGTCCAGCTCGTCTACCAGGCCAAGCCGACCGCGCAGGCCAAAGTCGACAGCGAATCGATCAGCCGGTCGATCGAAATCATGCGTAAACGCGTCGACCAGCTCGGCGTCGCCGAGCCGGAAATCCAGCAGACCGGTGAACGCGAAATCTCGGTCGCCCTGCCCGATGTGAGCAGCGCCGAGCGCGCTCAGAACGAGGTCGGAAAGACGGCCCAGCTGTACTTCTACGACTGGGAGCCGAACGTCATCGGCCCGAACGGCACGCCGGAACCGACCAACGCCGCGGTGACCGGCGGCACAAATGCGGGTTCCGCCGCGAGCGGAATATCGGAGTACCAGGCCGTCGAGCGGGGGCTGAAACGGGCCCCGATGCTGCGCTACAAATCGACGACTTGGACGCCGGGCTGCACGCCGGAACAGAAGGACGGCTGCCTCTACGGGAGCTGGTACCTGATCGAACCGAAGCACGAACGCGTCCTCTGCCCGGGCAAGGAAAAGATCTGCCAGGCCGGGGAAACCAAGGAAGCGCTGTACGCCGACGGCTTCAAACCGCCGAAGGGCGCGGTCACCAAGGCCGTGCGCGTGAACCCCGGGACGGTCCTCGTCCAGGCCCGGGCCGTCGAAAATGCGGAAGGCAAGAAGATCGAGGAATCACCGAACAAGTGGTACGTACTGAACGACAAGTACGTCCTCGACGGCTCGAACGTCACGAACCCGGTGCAGGGCTTCGACGAAGGCACCGGCGGCAACGGCTCGCCGAACGTGAACTTCGGATTCACCGGACGCCGGCAAGGAAGTCTTCGAACGCGTCACGAAGGAAATCGCGCACCGCGGCCAGGAAGCGCAGCTGCCCGGCGTGAGCAAGGAAGCCGCCGAGCAGCACTTCGCGATCGTCCTCGACGGGCAGCTCATAACGGTCCCCTCGATCGACTTCACGCAGTACCCCGAAGGCATCGACGCCTCCACCGGCTCGGAGATCTCCGGCGGCTTCACGCTCACGAGCGCACAGGAACTGGCCTCCGAGCTCCAGTCCGGCGCGCTGCCGATCCGACTGGACCTGATCTCGCGCTCCCAGGTCTCGGCGACGCTCGGCAAACAGGCCCTGCAGCAGGCGCTCGTCGCGCTGCTCGTCGGCTTCGTCGTGGTCTGCCTCTTCCTGCTCACCTTCTACCGCGTGCTCGGCGTGATCGCGGTCGGTGGCCTCCTGATCTACGGCATCTACTTCTTCGCGCTGATCAAGCTGATCCCGATCACGATGACGCTGCCGGGGATCGCGGGCCTGGTCCTCACGATCGGTGTCGCGGCGGACGCCAACATCGTGATCTTCGAGCGCGTTAAGGAGGAGATACGCAGCGGCAGATCCGTGGTCGCGGGGATCGCGACCGGTTACCGCAAGGGTTTCGCGGCGATCGTCGACGCGAACGTCGTGACGTTCATGACGGCCTTCATCCTCTTCGCGCTCGCGACCGCCGAAGTGAAGGGCTTCGCGTTCACGCTCGGCATCGGCATGCTCGTCTCGCTGTTCACCGCCGTGCTCGCGACGCAGGCCGCGCTCGGCGTGATGAGCACCACCGGCGTCGTCACCCATCCGCGCGCGCTCGGCGCCGAGAAACAGGCAAAACGCTGGACGTTCGACTTCATGGGCCGCTCGAAGTGGTTCTTCTCGCTTTCCGGCACGATTCTGCTGATCGGAGCGCTCGCGATCGGCGCACGGGGGATCAACCTCGGCATCGACTTCAAGGCCGGAACGCGCATCCAGACCGGCTTCGAGCAGGCCGTCACGACGACCAAGATCAACGAAGAGCTCAACAAACTCGGCGTCCACGGCTCCCAGATCCAGCGGTTCTCGAACGCCAGCGTCGGCGGCGTCGGCTACCAGATCTCGACCCGCACGCTGCACCCCGAACAGCTCGAGCAAGGTCGAATCGGGCCTGCAGAGCGCGTTCGGCCTCAAACACTTCTCCGAGAAATCGATCGGGCCGACGTTCGGCCAGTCGGTGGCGAAGAGCGCGATCATCGCGATCATCGCCTCGCTGCTGGTGATCAGCGCATATATCGCGCTGCGCTTCGAGTGGAAGTACGCGGTCCCGGTGCTGATCGCGTTGATGCACGACCTCCTGATCACCGCGGGCGTTTACGCCCTGACGGGGCGGGAAGTGACGACGGCAACAGTCGCCGCGCTGCTGAACGATCCTCGGCTATTCGCTCTACGACACGATCATCGTCTTCGACCGAGTCAGAGAGAACGTGCCACGAATGCCGCGCGCCGCGTTCTCGCAGATCGTGAACCGGTCGATGTCCGAGGTGCTGACGCGGTCATTGGCGACGAGCTTCTGCACGCTGCTGCCGGTCACGGCGCTGCTGCTCTTCGGCGGCGAAACGCTGCAGGACTTCGCGTTCGCGCTGATCGTCGGCATCGCCTCCGGCGCCTACTCCTCGATCTTCATCGCCTCGCCGGTGCTCACGCAGTCGAAGGAGCGCGAGCCGACTTACCGCGCGCGGCGTGCCCGCCTGATCGCCGAGTACGGAGCGGTGCCCGCCTACGCGCTCGGCTCCGGCGGCAAGATGGAGGACGTCGAGCCGGCAAAGCGCCCGCGGCGCACGCGGCGCGGCGGGCTCGTCGCGCCCGAGGAGGCCGGCCAGCAGATCTCAAACGAAGAGTTCCGCGAACTGGTCCGCGACCTCGACGTCGACTCCAAGCCGACGACCGCCGCCGTCGCCGAGCCGCCGCCGCCGCCGGAGCCCGAACCGGAACCGGACCCCACGGCCGACCTTCGCCCTGAGGATCTGGTGCTCAAGGACACGCCGAAAAAAGCGCCCCGCAAAGGACGCAACAAACGCCACGGAAGGCCGAGATGAGAGGGAGCTCTGACTGATGGGCACTGCTCGCCTGGGTAATGCTGGGACTCGCGATCTGGCACTTCACGATCTTCATTCCGGACCGCTTCTGGGGCGGCATCATCGGCGCGCTGATCGGCGCGCTCTTGGGATCGGTCGTCTCCGGCTTCCTGATCTACGGCGTGAAAGTCTCGATCGCTCGCGATCCCCGGAGAAAAGACCACCGACGTCGCGGTCGTTCTCTACGCCGTCCCTGGGGCGCTCCTCGGCATCGCCGCGGTGTACGCGCTCGGCGTGATGCGTGGCGAGGAGATCCAGACGGTCTGATTTTCCGTCGTCGCCGCCGGTAGGGTCGCTGGGTGGACGACTGGCTACTGGAGGTGCCGCCGTGCCCGCCCGAGCAGGTGCTCGCGCTGCGCGAGCGCCTCTCCATCGGTGACGTGCTCGCGCAGATCCTCGTGCGCCGCGGGCTCGGCGCGCCGACCGCCGCCCGCGCCTTTCTCGACGCCCGCGAGCACTACGAGCCCGAGCAGTTCGCCGGCATCGAGGACGCCGTCGAGCAGCTCCTCGATCACGTCCGCGCCGGCCGGCGGATAACGATCCACGGCGACTACGACGCCGACGGCGTCTGCGCGACCGCTGTGCTTGTCCGTTCGCTGCGCCGTCTCGGCGCCGACGTCGACAGTTACATTCCCGACCGCGGCGACGGCTACGGGCTGGCCGCCGACACCGTGCGGGCGCTGGCGGCACGCGGCACCTCGCTGATCGTCACCGCGGACTGCGCGATCGGCGCCGTCGAGGAGGTGCGCCTGGCGCGCGACCTGGGCCTCGACGTGATCGTCACCGACCACCACGCGCCGTCCGCCCAGATCCCCGACGCACCGATCATCCATCCGGCTCTCTGCGGCTACCCGTTCACGGCGCTCTGCGGCACGGCCGTGGCCTACAAGTTCGCGCAGGCCGTCGAGAGTGAGTGCGGCATCGACCCCGCCGCGCGCCACGGTGATCTCGACCTCGTCGCGATCGCGACGATCGCCGACGTCGTACCGCTGATCGGCGAGAACCGCACGCTGGTCCGCTACGGCTTGAGGGCCTTGGCGCGAACCGCGAAGCCGGGCCTGCGGGCCCTGATGGCCGGTCTCTCGCTCGACGCCACGCGCGTCAACGAGCGCGACGTCGCGTTCCGCATCGCGCCGCGATTGAACGCCGCGGGGCGCCTCTACCGCGCCGACGCGGCGCTCGAGCTGCTGCTCTGTGAAGAGCGCGAGCGCGCGATCGAGATCGCGCGCGAGCTCGACCGGGCGAACCACGAGCGGCGCGATATCGAAAGCGGTCGTCTACCGCGAGGCCGCGGCGCGGCTTCGCGAGGCCGGCGACGCGGCGGGCTACGTGATCGCCGGCGAGGGCTGGCACGCGGGAGTCGTCGGCATCGTCGCCTCGCGCCTGGCCGAACGCTCCGGGCGCCCGGTGGTGCTGGTGGCGCTCGACGGCGACCGCGGCCGCGGATCGGGGCGCAGCGTCCCGGGGGTCGACCTGCTCGCCGCCCTGCGCGGCAGCGACGACCTGCTCTCCCGTTACGGCGGTCACGCCGGTGCGGCGGGCCTCGAGCTCCAGGCGGCCGACGTGCCGGCCTTCGCGGCGGCGTTCGCTGAGAGCGTCGCGGAGATCGCGGCAGAGGCGCCGCCGCACCACGTCGAGCGCGTCGACGCAGTGCTCGACGTCGCCGACATCGATCTCGCTCTGGCCGAGGAAATCTCGGCGCTCGCGCCGTTCGGCGAGGGCAACCCGGCGCCGTGCCTGCTGGTACGCGACGCGACGTTCGTCGATCCGCAGGAGATGGGGGAAGGCCGCCACCTGCGCTTCACCGTCGCCGCCCCGGGTGCGCGCGCGGGGGCCGTGGCGTTCGGCAGCCCGGCGCTGCCCGTCGCCGAGGGCGAGCCCGCGACGGCGACGTTCACACTCGAGCTCAACGAGTGGCGCGGTGTCGTCGAGCCGCGCCTCGTGCTGCGCCGCGCATCGCGCGCCGCAGCGCCTTTCGCGCGCGCCGCGGCCTGACGCCCTTCTATCCGCCGTCCCCAGGCCCTAACCTTGGGGCATGGCGATCGCGGGCAAAACCGATCCTGCTGCCGCCGACCGCTCAGCGGCCGTCGAGCTACCGCTGAACGACGCCGAGCAGCAGCTGCTCGACGACCTCTACGCGGTCGTCGCCGAGCACGCCGCGGAGACGACGATTCCGATCGATCGCCAGCGCGTGCGCGAAGCCTTCGTCTTCGCCTGCGAACACCACGCCGACCAGCGACGGATGTCGGGCGAGGAGTTCATCGTGCATCCCGTCGGCGTGGCGCGCATCTGCGCCTCGATGCGCCTGGACACCGACGCCCTCTGCGCGGCGCTGCTGCACGACATCGTGGAGGACACCTCGGCCTCGATCGAGGAGGTGCGCGAGCGCTTTGGCGACACGATCGCCGGCATCGTCGACGGCGTCACGAAGCTGACCGGGATCACGTTCACCTCGCGCGATGAGGCCCAGGCCGGCAACTTCCGCAAGATGATGGTCGCGATGGCCACGGACGTCCGGGTCATCCTGATCAAGCTCGCCGACCGCCTGCACAACATGCGCACGATCGCTGCGATGCCGAAGGGCAAGCAGCTCGACAAGGCCCGCGAGACGCTCGACATCTACGCGCCGCTCGCGCACCGCCTCGGTATCCACGCCATCAAGTGGGAGCTCGAGGACCTCGCGTTCGCCACGCTGCACCCGCGCAAGTACCAGGAGATCAAGGCTCTCGTGGCCCAGCAGCGCGAGGAGCGCGAACGCTTCGTCCAGGAGGCCGGCGACTACCTGAAGTCCGAGCTGGCCGCGGTCGACGTGGGCGCCCAGATCTCCGGGCGCGCCAAGCACTTCTATTCGATCTACTCGAAGATGACGCGCAAGGACCGGGAGTTCAACGAGATCTACGACCTCACCGCGATGCGCGTGATCGTCGACTCGGTCAGCGACTGCTACGGCGCGGTCGGCGTGATCCACTCGCTCTGGAAGCCGCTGCCGGGCCGCTTCAAGGACTTCATCGCGATGCCGAAGTTCAACATGTACCAGTCGCTGCACACGACGGTGATCGGGCCCGAGGGACGGCCGCTGGAGATCCAGATCCGCACGCAGCAGATGCACGAGATGGCCGAGTTCGGCGTCGCCGCGCACTGGGCGTACAAGCAGCAGGCCGGCGAAGACTCCTGGGAGGCCGGCGAGGACGCCAAGCTCAAGTGGCTGCGCTCGATGATCGACTGGCAGAAGGAACTCTCCGACCCCGACGAGTTCATGCAGGGCCTGCGCACCGACCTCTTCGAGGAGGAGGTGTACGTCTTCACGCCCAAGGGCGAGGTCCGCTCGCTGGCCGCGGGCGCGACGCCGCTCGACTTCGCCTACGAGGTGCACACCGAGATCGGGCACCGCTGCGTCGGCGCCCGCGTCAACGGGCGCATCGTGCCGCTCTCCTACGAGCTCGCGAGCGGCGACATCGTCGAAATCCTCACCGCCAAGCGCGAGCGCGGACCCTCGCGCGACTGGCTCGCGGTCGTCAAGACGACGCGCGCCCGCAACAAGATCAAGGCCTGGCTGAAGGCCGAGTCGCGCGTCGACACCGAGCACGCGGGCCGCGAGCTGCTGCAGGAGCAGCTGCGCAAAGCCGGGCTGCCGGCTCAGAAGATCGCCGGCTCGGCGCTGCTCGCCGACGTGATCCGCGAAGTCGGCTTCCGCAAGGCCGACGACTTCTACATCGCGCTCGGCGGCGCCAAGGTCTCACCGAAGCTCGTCGTCAACAAGGTGATGCAGCGCCTCAAGCAGGGCGAGGCGGCCGACGGAACAGAGCGCGCCGCGGAGGTGCTCGGCACGCGCCCGCGGCGGCGCAAGGGACGCAGCTCCGAGGCCTACGGGATCCACGTGGAGGGCGTCGACGAGGTGATGGTGCGCCTCGCCAAATGCTGCCTGCCGGTACCAGGCGACGACATCGTGGGCTACATCTCGCTGGGCCGCGGCATCACGATCCACCGCCGCGACTGCCCCAACACGGTTGCGCTGGCGCGCAACTCCGAGCGCTTCACGCCGGTCTCCTGGGAGAGCGAGCGCCAGAGCGCGTTCACGGTCGAGATCCAGGTCGACGCCTGGGATCGCCACCGCCTGCTCGAGGATCTCTCGCGCGCCTTCTCGGAGTCCGGCGCCAACATCGTGGAGGCGCGCTGCATGTCGATGCCGCCGATGGTCAAGAACCGCTTCGTGGTGGAGATAGCCGACACCCACTCGTTGAAGGGCGCGATCTCGCGCCTTCGCAACACGGAGTCGGTCTTCGACGCCTACCGCGTCACGCCCGGCGTCGTCGCGGCCGAGTAGCCGCTCAGCTGATCACCGAGAGCGATTCGGGGAGCACCGTGAACTCCGCGCGCTGCACGGCGCCCAGATAGTCACCGTCGGCCTGCAGCGGCAGCGGCCGGCCGTCCACGCTCTCGATCGTCAGCGACGCGGTCGGCCCGATCGAGCTGACACGCCGGTGGTCCGTGACGTTGGCGCGCGAGGAGATCGCGCGGCGCGCGACGCTCGGGAGCGTCAGCGCCGAAGCGGAGTGCAGCACGCCACCGGAGAGACGCCCCGAGCGAAGGTCCTCCTGGCGCGCGACGTCGATCGGACGTCCACCGAAGAACGTGTAGGGACGCCCGTTCTGGATGATCGCGGTGATGCCCTGGACGCGCTCGCCGCCGGCGTGGACGTCGAAGCGGGGTGCGCCGCGCCGCACGTAGCGTCGTACGGCCGTGCCGACCGCGACGGCGGAGAAGAACCACGGCCCGAAGCGCGCCTTCAGGTGCGGCCGGGCGTCGACGCGCTCGACGACCGAGGCGTCCAGGCCGACGCCCGCGCAGAACGCGAAGAGCCGCTCGTTGACGCGGCCGACGTCGACGCGGCGGGGGCGAAAGTCGTCGGCCACGGCGAGCGCACGGGCCGTCGCGTCGACGAGGTCGCCCGGCAGGCCGAGCATCTTGGAGTAGACGTTCGCCGACCCGGCCGGCAGCGCGAGCAGCGGCGTCTGGCCGCCGTGCAGACCGTTGACGGCTTCGTTGACGGTGCCGTCGCCGCCGAGCGTCACCAGCATCTCGTAGCCGCCGTCGCGCACCGCGTCGGCCGCGAGCTCGCGGCCGTGGCCCTGCGCCTCGGTCTGTGCTTCGCGGACCTCGTAGCGCCGCGCCAGCGCGCCGCGCACCAGTTCGCGCACGCGGCGGTCGACGAGCGAGGCGTGCGGGTTCACGACGAGCAGGATCCTTCTGCGCCTCTCGCTCAAGACGGCCTGCCTTCCGTTGCAGTCTTCCGCCGCATCTGCTGTATTATCGACCCTACATAGCTGGACACATCCAGAGGGGTGAAGGGACTGGCCCGTTGAAACCCCGGCAACCACCGTTACTGCCACAGCGGGAAGGTGCCAATTCCAGAGAGATGTGTGGCGAGCTTCGGCTCTTCGCCACACCGGTGGCGCGGCGAAGACCAAGGAGCGAATGCTATGGCGGTGAGTCATCTGCAGTGCAAAGAGTGCGGCGCGAGCTATCCGTTGGAGGCGGTTTACGTCTGCGAGGAGTGCTTCGGGCCGCTGGAGGTCGCGTACCAGGCGCGCGAGCTGGAGCAGGACATCGGCGAGCTGCGCCGGCGAGATCATGAGCGGACCGCAGAACATCTGGCGTTACGCCGATTTCCTGCCGCTCGTCGACGGACCCCCCGCACCGTCGGTGCGCCGCGCGAGCCGCGTCGGGCTCTCACCGGGCTGCACGCCGCTGATCTGCGCCGACCGACTGGCTGAGGAGCTCGGCCTGCGCGAGGTGTGGGTCAAGAACGACGCCGCGAACCCGACCCACTCCTTCAAGGACCGCGTCGTGTCGGTGGCCGTGGCGCGGGCGCGCGAGCTCGGCTACGAGACGATCGCCTGCGCCTCGACCGGGAACCTCGCGAACTCCGTGGCCGCGCACGCCGCCGCGATGGGCCTGGAGGCCTACATCTTCATCCCCGCGGACCTCGAGGAGCAGAAGATCCTCGGCACCGGTGTCTACGGGGCGAACGTGATCGGCGTGGAGGGCAGCTACGACGACGTGAACCGCCTCTGCACCGAAGTCAGCGCGGAACGTGACTGGGCGTTCGTGAACATCAACATGAGGCCCTACTACGCCGAGGGATCGAAGACCCTCGCGTACGAGATCGCCGAGCAGCTCGGTTGGCAGGCGCCGGACCGCTGCGTCGTCCCGATCGCGTCGGGCTCGCTCTTCACGAAGATCGCGAAGGGCTTCTCCGAGTGGGCTGAGCTCGGCCTGATCGAGAGCTCCGGCGTCCGCATGTCAGGCGCCCAGGCCGCAGGCTGCGCCCCGGTCGCCGAACGCATACGCCGAAGGCCACGACGTCTGCCGTCCCGTGCGGCCGGACACGATCGCCAAGTCGCTCGCGATCGGCAACCCCGCCGACGGGCCCTACGCGCTGGAGCTCGCCCGAACCAGTGGCGGCTCCGTGGACAGCGTCAGCGACGAGGAGATCCGGGAAGGCATCTCGCTGCTGGCCCGCACGACCGGGGTCTTCACGGAGACCGCGGGCGGCGTCACGACGGCCACGCTTGCCAAGCTCGCGCGCCGCGGTGACATCGGGCCTGACGAGCGCGTCGTGCTGGTCATCACGGGCGACGGTCTGAAGACGCTCGACGCCGTGCGCGGCTCGTTCGAGGTCACGACGATCGAGCCCTCGCTGGCCGCGTTCGAGGCCTCCACGGTGACCGCCGTCGCCTGATGGTCACGGTCAAGATCCCCACGCAGCTGCGCTCAGCGTCGGAGGGGCAGGCCGAAGCGGAGGTCGACGGCGAGAACGTGCAGGAGGTGCTGGAGTCGCTCTTCGATCGCTTCGGCGAGCTGCGCAGCCGCCTCGCCGACGATGACGGATCGCTGCGCCGCTTCGTGAACATCTACGTCGCGGGCGAGGACATCCGCTTCCTGTCGGGCCTGGCGACGCCGGTCGACGACGGCACGGAGGTCACGATCCTGCCGGCCGTCGCCGGCGGCTGAGCGTCAGCGCCGCGCCGGCGCCGCGTGGTGGGCGACTGCCGCGTGGGCGGGCGCCGTCGAGCCGCTCATTCCGATCGTCGAGACGAGCCCCGCGCAGATCATGATCGCCACGGTCACGCCGCGTAGGCGGCGCGGCGTAAGCCAGCTGATGTTCTGGCACTGGAGCCATGAACGCGCTCCGCTGGCGGCCGAGGCAGCGGCCATTGCGCAGCCTGCACACATGGCCAAATCGTAGCGCGCCGCGGGCCGGACACGCCGGGTTTACGGCGCATCGAGGCGGTGATAGGATCGCCGCCTCCGGGGATGGGAACAATCCGTCGCGCTGGAGGCGCGGCGAGGGGAGGGGGAGCGATGCTCGGACGTATTGCGCTTTGGACAGGGAGCGTTCGCGGACGCGGACTGCACCTGATCGGTGCCGGCGCTCTCGCCGGAACAGCGGCTTTGGCGCTCGCGGCTAGCACTGCGGCAGCGAGCGAAGGGGAATACGGCGACCAGTCGGGCGGCGCCTACCAGATCCTTGCGCCCGGTGAGGAAGGCGGCTTTGCGGCCGGACCGGACTCCACGAATCAGGGCGAACTTTATAACAAGCTCACCCAGCTCCAGGGCAATGTCACGGCCAAGGAGATCAAGAAGTACTACCTCTCCGAGAAGTTCGGCGTCCAGGGCCCGATCGTGCGCACCGAGACCCCGATCCCGGGGCTGAAAATCGAGCGCGACTCCAACGACATCCCTCACATCTTCGGCGAAACACGGGCCGAGGCGATGTACGGATCGGGCTACGTCGCGGCCGAGGACCGCGGGCTTCTGCTGCAGCTCGGACTCGGGCCCGCCTTCGCCGCCGCGCTCGGGATCCCGGGCGTCAACCCCTTCGGTCTGCTGCTCGAACAGCGCTCGTTCACGCCGAGCCCCGAGGCGGAATCGTACGTCTCCGGGCAGCGGGCAGTGCTGGAAAAAGAAGGCACCGAGGGCAAACAGGTCATCAGCGACCTCGAAAACTGGGCCAAAGGCGTCAACGGCTACGAGGCGACGCTGCCGGAAGCCGACCGGCTGCCGGAAGTGACCCTGACCGACGCCATCGCGGGGTTCGCGTTCATCGGCTCGATCTTCGGTAACGGAGGCGGCCAGGAAGTGCAGAACGCGGAATTCCTCTCGCGCCTGGAGAAACTCCACGGCGAAACCGAAGGCAAGGAAATCTTCAAGGACCTGCGCGAGGTGAACGACCCCGAAGCGCCGACCACGGCAAAAGCCGAATTCCCGTACGACCTCGAACCGAGCGGTGAAACGCCCGGATCGCCGCTCGTCGAAACGGGCTCCTCGAGCCCCGCGGCACGCGCCGCGGCGACGGACCTGAAGGCATCGCGCCGGAAGGCTTCGAACTTCCTGCTCGTCGGCTCGCAGGACACGGCGAGCGGCAACCCGCTGGCCGTGATGGGTCCGCAGCTCGGCTACTTCTACCCGGAGATCGTGATGCAGGGCGAACTGCACGCGCCGGGCCTTGACGCCGAGGGCGTCATCGCGCCGATCTCGCCGTACGTCTTCATCGGCCGCGGCAAGGACTTCGCGTGGTCGCTGACGAGCGAGACCGGGCAAAACACGATGCAGTTCCTGGACAAGCTCTGCAACCCGGAAGGGCCGGTCACCGAAGAAACCGACTCCTACGAATACGAAGGAAACTGCGTGCCGTTCAACAACTTCAACGCCGGCTACATCGGCGCGGGCAACGGCGAACCGGCGCACGAGGTGTACTTCAAAGAAAGCGTCCAGGGACCGATCAGCGGCACCGTCCGCGTCCATGGCGAACTGTACGCAGTGGCCAACGACCGCTCGACGCGCGGCCGCGAGCCGGCGGGCGAGATCGCGTTCAGCGAGCTGGACAGCGACGAAGTCCACAGCCCGCAGGAGTTCTTCAACGCGGCGAACCACCTCGAGACGACGTTCAACATGGCGTACGTCAACTCGAAGCACATCGCGTTCTTCTCGACGGGGCGCCTGCCGAAGGTCGCGCCGGGTACGAACCCGTCGCTGCCGACGCTGGGCAACGGCGAATACGAATGGCGCGGCTTCATCGACCAGGAAGAACACCCGCACGAAGTCGACCCGGCGTCGGGAACGCTGCTGAACTGGAACAACAAGCCCGCTCCGGGCTGGGGCGCGGCCTCCAACGAATGGTCGTGGGGCCCGCTGCAGCGCGTCCAGATGTACAAAGGGTTCGGACCGGGCATGACCGAGGCCAGCGACGTCTCGATCATGAACAAGGCGGCGACCGAGGACTTCCGCGCGGAGTTCGTGTGGCCGCTGATCGAGAAGGTCCTGGCGAAAGGCTCGCCGACGAGCAAACTGGCCGAAGAAGCCGTCAGCGAGGTCAACTCGTGGGCCGCTTCGGGCGGCAGTCTACTCGGGACCAACAGGCCCAAAGCGCCGGCAGCTGCGGTCATCGAGAAGGTCTTCGAACCGATCGCTGAAGCCGTCCTGCGGCCCGTCCTCGGCGAACAGATCGGGGAACTGAAGGGCCTCTCCGGCGTCGACAACGGCCCGAACTCGGGCGGCTCCTCGTTCGGCGGAGGCTGGTACGGCTACGTCTACAAGGACCTCAAGACGCTGCTCGGTGAAGAAGCCGTCGACGGACCCTACAGCCGCCCGTACTGCGGCGCGGGCAGTGTCTCGGCGTGTTCGGCCTCGCTCTGGAGCGCGATCCAGAAAGGCGTCGAAGAACTGAGCAAAGAACAGAAAACGAGCGAAATCGCGCGCTGGAAGGCGCCGAAGGTGAGGATCACCTTCCCGCCCGGCTTGATCCCGCAGTATTCGATGCGCTGGACCAACCGGTCGACCTTCCAGCAGGTCATCGAATTCACCGGCGAAGCGCCGGAAGAATAGGAACGGCGGTGAACGGGGGCGCCCGTGCGGGCGCCCCCGTCCGCCTCAGGCTGCCGCCGGGATCTGGAAGCTCACGCCGGTGAGCTCTTCAGAGAGGGTCCAGAGGCGGGCCGCGTCCTCGGCGTTACGTGCCGCGCCGCTGGCGCCGACGACGCGCGGGTAGCCGCGGAATTCGCCGGGGCCGTCGGGGCCGAAGTACTCGCCCGAGTAGACGCCGGGCGCCGTCGCGGCGTAGAGCTCGGGCAGCGCACCCTGATCGGCACTCTGCGCGACGAGCGCGTTCATGACGGTCATGACGGCGCGGTCGAGGGCCGGTGGCGCGGAGGTCTGCAGGTTCGTCGCGGCGTAGCCGGGATGTGCGGCGAGGCTCTTGATCGGTGAGCCTGCTGCCTGCAGACGCCGATCGAGCTCGAAGGCGAAGAGCAGGTTCGCGAGCTTGGAGCGTCCGTACTGGCTCCAGCGGAAGTAGTGGTGCTTGGCCATCGGGTCGTCGAAGCTCATGCGGCCCGCGCGGTGGGCGCCGCTCGAGACGGTCACCACGCGCGGGTCCGGCACGTCCGTCATGCGGTCGATCAGCTGTGCCGTGAGCGCAAAGTGACCGAGGTGGTTGGTGCCGAACTGCAGCTCGAAACCGTCCTTCGTCTCGCCGCGCGGCGGCGCCATGAGTCCCGCGTTGTTGATCAGCACGTCGAGCGGCCCCGCGGCATCCTCAGCCGCCGCGAACGCGGCGACCGACGAGAGGTCCGCGAGATCGAGCGCCGCAAGGTCGACCCGTGCGTCCGGCGCGGCGGCGAGCACCTGCTGGCGGGCGCGCTCGCCCTTTGCGAGGTCGCGGCAGGCCATCACGACGTGCGCGCCGTGGCGTGCGAGCGCCGTCGAAGCCGAGAGTCCGAGTCCGCTGTTGGCGCCGGTGATGATCACCTTGCGTCCCGCCTGGTCGGGGATGTCGTCAACCGTCCAGTGCTTCGCCATCGCGTCACCTCCGTCGCTCGCCGCGGCCGCGGCAGAGCGGCCATCCTACGCGACGGTTTGCTCAGCCGACGATGAAGAGGAGCCGCCGCGAGCTCGATGTCCCGGCGCGGTCGGTCGCCGTCACGTAGAGCTCGTATCTGCCGGTGGAGATGCGCCGTCCGGCGATCCGCGCGTGGCTGGGGATCGAGAGGCGCACGCGGCCACGCCGAGAGTGCTCGTCGAGCGCGCCGAGCGGCCGGCAGCCGCGGCTCGTGAGCGCGCAGATGTGAACGTGGACGATCGCCGGGTGGGTGAGGCGGAAGCTGAGACGGCCGCGGGGACCCCAGCGGGTGGAGGCCATCCGCAGATCGTCGATGCCGGGCCCGCGGCTGAGGACCGTGACGCGAACCGTCGCCGTGGAGCGGATCCCGAAGGCGTCGACCGTCGCGACGTGCAGCTCGTAGTGCCCGGCGTGGCGGGGGCTGCCGCTAAGAACGCCGCGTTCGCCGTTCAGCCTGATCCCTGACGGCAGCCCGGTCGCGCTCCACGTGTACGGCGCCCGCCCGCCGGCGGCTGAGAGCTCGGCCTCATAGCGCGAGCCGACGCGGGCGCGCGGTAGCGCTGTTGTCTGGATGCCCGGTTCGCCGGCGATCACGAGGGCGTGCTCAGCCAGCGGCCCCAGCGCGACGTCCTCCGCGCGAAGATCGCCGGGGAGCGTCACGGGCTGCGCCAGCCAGTTCGGAAGGTTTGTCGCGAACGTCGTGATCGGCGCGTCCGTTTCGGAGAGGTTCACGGTCCAGCCGAGCTGCCCGAAGTCGTTTTCGCCAAAGGTGTAGAGCCGCCCGCTTTCGGTCACGACGAGCGCGTTCTCTTCGCCGGCGGCCACATGGACGACCTTCCCCGCGTCGGCGGGAAGCGAGACACGGTGCGCTTCGTGGTCGGATTCGCTGGTGCCCGATCCCGTCTCGCGGCCCAGCTGCCCGAAGCGGTTCTGGCCGAGCGAATACACGGCCCCGGCGCGCGTGCGGATCAGCGTGAAATGGCCGCCCGCGGCGACCTGCGTAGCCTTTTCTCCGCCTAGCGGCACTTCACTTGGTTCGTCGCTCGGAAGGGGCGATTCGCGTCCCGTCGCGCCGTATTCGGCGTTTCCGAACGCGAACAGGCGACCGCCCGCAGTGACGGCGAAACTGGATGTGAGGCCGGCGGCCACATCGACGATGCGTTCGCCGTTCTCGGCGGCCGGGAAGAGCACTTCCTGCGGTTCGTAATCGTTCGAACCGCATTCGAGGCCGAAGTACCGGCTCATCCCGAGCTGTCCGTACCGATTGCTCCCGAAGCCCAGCACCTTGCCGGCCTGGGTTCGCACGAGAGTGAAGTAGCGCCCCGCGGCGACCTGCGCGGCTCGTTCCTCGTTCGGCAGCTTGATCGGCTTCGGTTCGACGCCCGGAGAGAGCACCGCGCATTCGCCCGGGTCGAATTCAGCCTTCGTCCCCGCCTGGCCGTGGTTGTTCTGGCCCCAGCCGAAGATGGCTCCGGTGGTCGTGACGGCGAAACCGTCGCCGGAGCCGGCAGCGACCTGCGCGATGACTCCCTCGCCTGACCGGAGCGTGAACTGCGCTGCCGTCGGTCGGTCGACCGGCGTTTTGGCTTCTGCTTCGCCGTTTCCCCATTCCAGAGCGAGCTGACGGAAATGGTTGCTGCCGAAGGCGTCCAGTTCTCCCTGCGACGTGACCGCGAGGCTGAACGTGCCGCCCGCCGCGATGCCCACGATCGGCACCCTCGGGTTCGCGTTCGCTTCGAGTTGCCGTTCGCGCGGTTCCGGTCCCGGCACTTCGGTTTCGTGCTCGAAACCCGCGACTTCCCGCGGCGTGGCGTTCGACATTTCGACTTCGCCGCTCACGCCGAGCCCAAGCTGGCCGTACAGCGTTTTGTCCGAACTGAGCAGAACGCCGCTGCGCAGCGACGCCCCGGCCACCGCCGGCAGCGCGGCGCCGACGGCGAGGACGAGCAGGAGCGCGGCTATCGCAGCCCGCAAAACGTCCTTGACGCCGCGTTTTTCGCACTCCATCGCGCAGTACCCCCTGACCGAATCCTACCGTCGGCGACGCTCCTGCAGCGCCGGTCGGGCGCGCGCTTCCAAGCCGCCACCATGGCGCGGCGGGCGCGAGCCGAGCCGTGGATGTACGCTCTTCTGGCTAGCAAACCGGGGGTTGCAGTGCGGTCGGGGAGCAGGCTGACGTGGATCCTCCTCGTGTGGCTGGGACTGATCCTGCTGTGGCTGATCGGCGGCTTCGCGAACGGCGGCGACGCCGCATCGCCCGTCGTGATGATTGGCTTGGCGGTCGGCTTCTGGGGCTTCGTACTGATCGGCATCGTCTGGTTCGTCTCACGCCTGACGGCGCCGCTGGAAAAGCAAGCATGCCCACGTTGTGGCTCGACGCTGCAGGCCGGCGCCACCGCCTGCGAACGGTGCGGAAATCGTCTCGCGGAGCGGTCCGGACTCCGGCATAACGCGTGAGAGCGCGACTGCCTGTCGGCCCCGCAGCGGCGACGCTCGATGGCGCTGCGCAGCCCGACGCCGACAGTAAGATCGCGGCGTGGACATCGAGGATTACGCAGCGCAGCACCCGCAGCTCCCGAGCGAACGCATCGAGCCGCACCTTCTCGAGTGGCTCGCGCGAGGCGAATACGGCACCATCCTGGACGTCGGCTGCGGCAACGGCCGCCTGCTCACGGCGCTCACCGCCCAGGGGTTGCTCGAGGGCTCGCGCGCACGCGGCGTTGACCTTTCGAAGACCAACGTCGAACGGGCGCGCGCGCACCTGCCTGACGTCCGGTTCGATGTCGATAACGCGGAGACGCTAGCCAAGGTCGGCGACGGCGAAATCGACTTCCTGATCTCGACCCAGGTGCTCGAGCACGTCGACGACGAGCGCATGCTCGCGTCAGTGGCGCGGGTCCTCGCGCCCGACGGCGTCGCCTATATCTCGACCGTTTTCAAGCGCCCGTGGGCACGCTTCATATGGCGCACCGAGTCGGGGGAGTGGGCGCTCGACCCGACGCACCTGCGCGAGTACACCAGCGACGCGGAGCTCGTCGACCGGGTCAGCGCGACGGGCCTTAGCGTCGTGGACAGTGCCAAGGAACAGGTCGCGTTTCCGATCCTCGACTTCGTGCTCCGTCGTTTGCCGGTCGATCGAGAGAGCGCGCTCTCGACGTCGTGGGCTCGGACCGCGCGGCGGGCCAAGGTTCCGATTCCGGGGTACTTCACTTGGA
Organism: uncultured Solirubrobacterales bacterium; assembly: GCA_963764325.1. Taxonomy (GTDB): domain Bacteria; phylum Actinomycetota; class Thermoleophilia; order Solirubrobacterales; family Solirubrobacteraceae; genus Palsa-744. The sequence goes on from CAVXSE010000001.1 coordinate 712,087, forward strand.
GCCTCGTGCTGAGCGACAGCGGGACTCAGCCCGATTCGGCTGCAATGAGCAACGCTACGGCCCACTCCACCTAGGCGCGCGCTGTCACGCGCGTGCTGCGAAAGCGCCGGGGAGTTCCCGTGCGAATTTGTCGGTGCGCTTGGCGCCGCGGTGGAATTCGGGCCCGAAGAGGGCGCGAATTTAACGTTGAGATCTCGTGAAACATTGGTCAGGCCACAACATCTGTAGAGATGGAACGGATAGCTTCGCTGCGGAAGTGCACTCACAGCGGAAGGAGCTGCATCTAATGCGACGCACAATACGGCTGGCGGGCGCCGTCGTCCTCGCGCTATGCGCGGGCGGCATCCTCGCGGGAAGCGCAGCGGCTTCCCCAACACTCCATCTTTTCTACTCAGGATCGACGGAACTCACCGTCGGCCACGAAGTCGAAGGTTATGACACGAGCTGGCAACTCACGTCGGCCGAAGGCAACGTTTCGTGCGTGATCAGCGAAAACAACGAGGGTTTCCTGGGCAAGGACTCGACGAACAACCAGAAAACCGACCTCATTTCGGTCGAATCTGTGTTCGGCGGGTTCTACGACGACAGCTCGGGTTGCACGAGCACCGTGGCCGGGTTCACGCCAGTCAACAGAGGAATCTGGTTTAACGGCAACACGAACAGCCCCGGCGTAGCCGGGGAGTTCAAGCTCGGCACCAAAGGCACAGGCGAATACGCCTCGACCGCTGCCAAAGACACCGTGGCCGCGATCGAAAACACCAGTGGGGAACTCTGCTTCTGGGAAGTCAAAAAACTCAAGGGGACCCAGTTGCCCGGTCCGCCTGTGAACGTGAGCTTCAAAGAACAAAAGGTCAAGCTGCTGAAAGAAGTGCTGGCACATAAAAGCCCGAAAGCCTGCCCGAAGAAAGCCACCATTTCGACGTCGGTGGCGTTCTACATCCCGCTCGGCGGAGGCGCTGAAGCAGAGCTCGAAGGGAGCACGTGATAGGCCCCATCGCCTAAACGCGGAGACGTACACTGCGGCCCGGCCCCTCACGGCCGGGCCGCTCGCTTAACAAAGGGAACCGCAGGACAAAGCGGCCGCTCGTCGCCAACGGATTCGAGCCCTGAACGACGACCATCCGATCGTTGCAGCGGTTTCTGAAGCGCGCCCGGGCCGATTCGAACGGCCGACCTCTCGCTCCGGAGGCGAGCGCTCTATCCACTGAGCTACGGGCGCCGAGCAGTGAGCTTACCGCCGCCTCGACGGGGGCCTACGGCGATACGGTGGAAGCGTGGAGCTATCGATCTTCTTCGCGGGCACCGGCGGCTCGGTGCCGAGCCGTAACCGCGGCCTGCCGGCCATCGTGGTGCAGCGCGGCGGCGACCGCCTGCTCTTCGACTGCGGTGAAGGCGCCCAGCGCCAGCTGCTCCGCTCGATCGGCTTGCCCGACGTCGAACAGATTTTCATCACGCACTACCACGCCGACCACTGGCTGGGCCTGCCGGGGATGCTGAAGACCTTCGCGCTGCGCGAACGGACGGCTCCACTCACGGTCTACGGACCGCCGGGCCTCACATCCTTGATGGACGCGATGCGCGTCATCTACGGGCGATCGCTCCCGTACCGCCTGTCGTTCGTGGAGATCGAATCGTGGGGGGAGGTCGAGTTCGACGGCTACAAGATCTCCTCGGTCCCCGTGCAGCACCACGGCCGAGAGGCGTACGGCTATGTCTTGGCGGAGGACGACCGGCCCGGCGAATTCGACCCTGCGGCAGCCGAGGCGCTCGGTGTGCCTTCTGGGCCCCTGTTCGGCGTGCTGCAGCGCGGCGGGAGCGTGGAGGTTGATGTCGGCGGCGAGGTGCGCGAGGTAAGCCCCCAAGAGGTGATGGGCCAGGCCCGCCCAGGTCGGCGTATCGCGATCTCCGGCGACACCTCGCCCTGTGAGGCGCTTAGCGTCGCCGCACACGGGGCGCGGGTCCTCGTCCACGAGGCGACGTTCATGCAGGAGGACCGTGACCGCGCGCGTGACACGGGGCACTCGACTGCGCATCAGGCGGCGCTCATCGCGCACGACGCCGAGGCGGAGCTGCTCGCGCTGACGCACATCTCGGCGCGCTACAAGCCGTCCGACCTGCTCGCACAGGCCCGCGAGACGTTCGAGCCCGTCGTCGCTCCGCGCGACTTCGACACGATCGAGGTGCCGCAGCACGAGCGAGGAGCGCCGCACCTCGTCACCTGGGACGAGCGCCGCCGGCGCGAGCCGGTTGAGAGCGTCGCTTAGCCCTGGTAAGTTCGAGGCGTCCTTTAACCGGGTCCTGTGAGGCCAGGAAGGAGAGCATGACAAGCGACCCGCGCGTGGTTCTGCGCGCCGACGACATCGACCGCGCCCTCACGCGCGTCGGCCACGAGATCGTCGAGCGCAATCCGGACCGGCTTCCTGCGCTGGTCGGAATTCACCGTCGCGGCGCGGTCCTCGCACGGCGTCTGCACGGGATCCTCGCCGGCATCAGCGGCGAGGACATCGCCATCGGCGATGTCGACATCGGCTTCTACCGCGACGATCTCGCGGTCCGCCCCGAGGCTCCTGTGCTCCACGCCTCGCACATCGAGTTCGACGTCACGGGAACGACGGTGGTGATCGTCGACGACGTGCTTTACACGGGACGCACGGTGCGCGCAGCGATCGAGGCGCTCTTCGACTACGGTCGCCCCGAGCGCGTCCAGCTCGCGGTACTCGTCGACCGGGGCCACCGCGAGCTTCCGATCCGACCCGACTACGTGGGCAAGAACCTGCCGACCGCCGCCGCAGAGCACGTCCACGTCCGCGTCGAGGAGATCGACGGCCTCGACGAGGTCACGATCGAGGGGGAAGGGGGTAGCTCGCCGCATGAGACACCTGATCTCGATCGAGGAACTGACGCGCGGCGACATCGAACGGATCGCCGAGCAGGCCCAGCGCTTCGCGGAGGTCTCGGACCGCGAGATCAAGAAGGTGCCGGCACTGCGCGGGCGGATGGTCCTGAACCTCTTCTACGAGGCCTCGACGCGGACACGCTCCTCGTTCGAGCTTGCAGCCAAGCGCCTCTCCGCCGACGTCGTGAACTTCGCGGCGAGCGGCTCGAGCGTCGAGAAGGGCGAGTCGCTCAAGGACACGGTGCTCACGCTGAGCGCACACAAGCCCGACGCGATCGTCTTGCGCACCCCATGGGCGGGCGCCGCGGAGCTCGTCTCGCACTGGTGTGATGCGGCGATCGTGAACGCCGGTGACGGTAAGCGCGAGCACCCCACACAGGCCCTGCTCGACTGTTACACGCTGCTCTCACGCCTCGGCCCTCTCGATGGCATGTCGATCTGGATCGTCGGCGACGTCGCGCACTCGCGAGTCGCGCGGTCGAACATTCGCGCCTTCCAGAAGCTCGGCGCCCACGTCACCGTCGCGGGCCCACCGACCCTGATCCCGCGCGCCGTCGAGACCCTGGGATGCGACGTCCGCTACGACCTCGACGACATCGGCTCCGCTGATGTCCTCTACGCCCTGCGGATGCAGCGCGAGCGGATGGACGACACATGGGTGCCATCGCTGCGCGAGTACGCGGCGCGCTACCAGATCAACGCGGCACGACTGGCCGCGAATCAGATCGTGATGCACCCGGGCCCCGTGAATCGCGGCGTCGAGCTCTCCGGTGAGGTCGTCGACTCGCCGCAGACGCTGATCGCCGCTCAGGTCGAAGCCGGCGTCGTCGTCCGCATGGCGGTCCTCTACGAGCTGCTGGCAGGCGCGGGCGTGCCGGCCGACGCCGAGTCACGGCTCGGCGAGGTCCCGGCGTGAGCGGCAACGAGCTCACCTCGCGGCCACTCGAGCCGAGCGACGTCCTCTTCTCATCGGTTCGCGTGCTCGATCCGCGCGAGCGCATCGACGCGCCGCACGACGTACTGGTGCGCGACGGCGCGGTGGCCGAACTCGCGCCGCCCGGTACGCTCGCCGCGCCCGAAGGGGTCGAGTCGATCGACGGCGGCGGGCGGCTCTGCCTGGCCCCGGCCTTCTTCGATCCGCACGTGCACCTTCGCTCGCCGGGGCAGGAGCACAAGGAGGACCTCGACACCGGCACGCGTGCCGCGGCGGCCGGGGGCTTCGCCTGCGTCGTGGCGATGCCCAACACCTCTCCGGTCATCGACTCGCCGTCGCTGCTGCGCTCGCTTCGCGACTCCGCGTCCCGGCACGCCAACGTTCCCGTCGGATTCCTGCCCGCGATCACCGTCGGGCTCGAGGGCGGACAGCTCACCGAGATGGCGGAGCTTCGCGACGAGGGGGCCCTCGGGTTCACAGACGACGGGCGCCCCGTGACAAGCGCCCGGACGCTCCGCAAGGCGCTGCAGTACCAGCGGCTCTGCGGCGGCGTGATCGCGCTTCACGAGGAGGATCCGACCCTCTCGCGCGGCGGCGCGATGAACGAGGGCAGCGTCAGCGCGGCGCTCGGTGTGACGGGCGTACCGACGATCTCCGAGTCGACGATGGTCGCCCGCGACGCCGAGATCGCCGCATTCGAGCAGGCGCGCGTGCATTTCCAGCACCTGAGCTGCGAGGCGTCGGTGCGGGCCGTCGCGCAGGCCCGCGAGCGCGGCGCCCGCGTGAGCTGCGAGGTCACACCGCACCACCTGCTGCTGACCGAGGAGGACGTGCGCTCGCTCGACACCTCGCGCAAGATGAACCCGCCCCTGGCCACCGAGGCCGACCGTCTCGCGCTCGTCGAAGCGCTGCGCGACGGCACGATCGACTGCGTCGCGACGGACCACGCTCCGCACGCGCGCGACGAGAAGGAGGTCCCGTTCGAAGAGGCCCCGATGGGCACCACGGGACTCGAGACCGCGTTCGCGGCGCTGCACGGCGGCCTCGTCGTGCCCGGCGTGCTCGAGCTCGCGACGCTGATCGAACGGCTCACGGCGGGCGCAGCTCTCTTCGGGCTACCGACGGCGCGAATAGCGACGGGCGCGCGCGCCGACCTCGTTCTGCTCGACCTCGAAGACAGCTGGGTCGCCGGCGAGCACGGCTGGCAGAGCCGCGCCGCCAACAGCTGCTTCGCCGGTAAGCGGATGCACGGGCGCGTGGTCATGACGCTCTGCGGCGGCGCGATCGTCGCACCGGCTCGCGACGGCAGAGGCGCTCGCCAAGTGAGCGCCCGCATCGACCCCGCCGACACGCTTCTCGTCACGATCGACGTGCAGGAGGCATTTCGCGGCTACGAGTGCTTCGCGCGAGTCGCGGAGGGCTGTTGCCGGCTTCTCGCCGGGGCGCGCGCCGTCCAGATGGCGGCCGTCGTCAGCGAGCAGTACCCGCGCGGCCTCGGCGCGAGCGCACCGGAGCTCGGCATCGCCGGCGAGACCGTCCTCGCGAAGACATGCTTCTCGGCCGCGGCAGCCGACGGCTTTGACAGCGGCGGCCGCGGGCACGCGATCCTCTGCGGCATCGAGACCCACGTCTGCGTCGAGCACACCGCTCGAGATCTCCTCGGGCGCGGCATGGGCGTCCACGTCGTCGCCGACGCCTGCGGTTCGCGCCATGACGTCGACGGTGAGTGGGCGCTCGTGCGTCTACGCGACCTCGGTGCCGTCGTCGAGACCGTCGAGTCGATCCTCTTCGCGCTCTTCGACGGCTCGGGCAGCCCCGAGTTCAAGCAGGTCCAGGGACTCGTCAAGTGAGCGTGCGCCCCGGCTACGTCCTGCTCGAGGACGGCACACGCTTCGAAGGGGAGCTCTGCGGCGCCGACCAAGCCGTCACCGGCGAGGTCGTCTTCACGACCGGCATGTCGGGGTATCAGGAGTCGATGAGCGACCCTTCGTTCGCCGGCCAGCTGATCGTGTTCACGTACCCGCACATCGGCAACTACGGGGTGAGCGAGCGCGCCATGGAGTCCGACCGCGCGTGGGGGCGCGCCGCGATCATGCGCAGCGCCTGCGACCGCGAGGACGCCCCGAGCGCCGAGCGCGGGTGGCTCGAATGGCTGACCGACTGCGGTGTGGTGGCGATCACCGGCGTCGACACCCGCGCCCTGGTGATGCACGTGCGGGAGGCCGGAGCGATGCGGGGCGGCATCTTCCCGACGGAGCTCGCCCCGAGCGAGGCCGCGGAGCTCGTCGCCGCCGAGCCGCCGATGGCAGGCCAGGATCTCGCGCGTCTCGTCACGCCGGCGGAAGTGACCCGCCACGGTGACGGCGACGGGCCGCTCGTCGCCGTGATCGACACGGGCATCAAGTCCTCGATGGTCCGCGAGCTAGTGGGCCGCGGCGTACGGCTCGAGCTGCACCCGTGCACGGCGAGCGCAGCGGAGCTCACGGCGTCCGACCCCGACGCGGTATTCCTCGCCAACGGCCCCGGAGACCCCGCCGCGCTGGAGTACGTGGTGGCGACGATCCGCGAACTCGTCGGACGGCTGCCGCTGCTCGGGATCTGCCTCGGCCATCAGCTGCTCTGCCGCGCCGTCGGCCTTGAGACCTTCAAGCTGCCGTTCGGGCACCGCGGCGCCAACCACCCGGTGCGTGACCTGGAGACCGGCAAGGTCGAGATCACCTCACAGAACCACGGCTTCGCGGCGCTCGGGCCGTCCGGCGCGCGCACCATCGACGACGACAGGCCGGTCCGCTGGGAGACAGACTTCGGCAGCCGCACAGCTCACGCACGTGAACCTCTACGACCGCACCGTCGAGGGCCTCGAGTTGCTCGACGCGCGCGGCGCGACCGTCCAGTACCACCCCGAGGCCGGGCCCGGACCGCACGACAGCCTCTATCTCTTCGACCGCTTCCTGGAGATCATTGCCACGGCGTGACGACATCAGCAAGATCCTGATCATCGGCTCGGGGCCGATCGTGATCGGGCAGGCCGCGGAGTTCGACTACTCGGGCGTCCAGGCATGCAAGGTGCTGCGCGAAGAGGGCTACGAGGTGGTCCTCGTGAACTCCAACCCGGCGACGATCATGACCGACCCCGAGTTCGCCGACTGCACGTACATCGAGCCACTGCTGCCGGGGCCCGTGAGGCAGGTCATCGAACAAGAGCGCCCCGACGCGCTGCTCGGCACGCTCGGCGGGCAGACGGCGCTCAACCTGGCCAAGGCGCTTCACGACGACGGCACGCTCGCGGAGTTCGGCGTCGAGCTGATCGGTGCCGACTACGACGCGATCGCCTGCGCCGAGGACCGCGAGCTCTTTCGTGCGGCGATGCAGAACGCCGGGCTGCGCATGCCGCGCAGCGCGATCGCGACCGATCTGGCCGGAGCGCTCGGCGACCTGGAGTCGCTCGGCCTGCCGTGCGTGGTGCGACCCGCGTACACGCTCGGCGGGCGCGGCGGCGGCGTGGCGCACACGCGCGAGCAGTTCGAGCGGATCGTCGCTCAGGGCCTTGAGATCTCGCCGATCGGCCAGGTGCTGATCGACGAGTCGGTCGTCGGCTGGGGCGAGTTCGAGCTCGAGGTTATGCGCGACGGCGCGGACAATGTGGTGATCGTCTGCTCGATCGAGAACGTCGACCCGATGGGCGTGCACACCGGTGATTCCGTGACGGTCGCGCCGCAGCAGACGCTGCCCGACCACCTCTACCAGCGCCTGCGCGACCAGGCGATCGCCGTGATCCGCGCCGTCGGCGTCGAGACCGGCGGTTCGAACGTCCAGTTCGCAGTCGAACCCGACAGCGAAGAGGTCCTGGTCATTGAGATGAACCCGCGCGTCTCGCGCTCATCGGCACTCGCGTCCAAGGCCACCGGCTTCCCGATCGCCAAGATCGCCGCGCGCCTCGCGGTCGGTTACCGCCTGGATGAGATCGACAACGACATCACGGGCGTGACGCCGGCATCGTTCGAGCCGACGATCGACTACGTCGTCGTGAAGTGGCCGCGCTTCGCGTTCGAGAAGTTCGCCGGCGCCGACCCGACGCTCACAACCCACATGAAGTCGGTCGGCGAGGTGATGTCGATCGGGCGCACATTCGGCCAGGCCTTCGCGAAGGCGCTCCGCTCGCGCGAGCTCGACCGGCCCGCGGATACCGATGCGCTGCCCGACGACGAGTTGCTCGCGAGCCTGCGCGTGCCAGCCGTCGACCGCTACGAGACGATCCTGGCGCTGCTCGCGCGCGGCGGCGACCTCGACACGATCCACGAGGCGACCTCGATCGACCCCTGGTTTCTGCGCGAGCTAGCGGACATCGCGCGGGACCCGGAGGGCCCGTTCGCGGGGCAGCGCTCGTTCCGCTCCGTCGACACCTGCGCCGCGGAGTTCCCGGCGCAAACGCCGTACTACTACTCGGGCTGGGACTCGCGTCCCGCGAGCGAGGTGCGCCGCGGCGACGCCGAGTCGGTGGTGATCCTCGGCGCGGGCCCCAACCGCATCGGCCAGGGCATCGAGTTCGACTACTGCTGCGTGCACGCCGCGATGACCGTGCGCGAGTCAGGGCGGGAAGCGGTGATGATCAACTGCAACCCGGAGACCGTTTCCACCGACTACGACACCTCCGACCGGCTGTACTTCGAGCCGCTCACACTCGACGACGTCCTCGCCGTGATCGAGCAGGAGTCCGCACTGGGCCCGCTGGCCGGCGTGATCGTCCAGTTCGGTGGCCAGACGCCGCTGAAGCTCGCGGCCGGCCTGGAGCGAGCGGGTGTGCCTCTGCTCGGCACAAGCGTCGGCGCGATCGACCTGGCGGAGGACCGTGGGCGCTTCGGTGCGCTGCTCGAGAGCCTCGGGTACAGCGCGCCGCCCTACGCCGTTGCCGCGTCGGTCGCTGGCGCGCTCGACAGCGCCGAGGAGGTCGGTTACCCGCTGCTCGTGCGCCCCTCGTACGTTCTCGGCGGCCGCGCGATGGAGATCGTCTACTCGCCCGAGGGGCTCGCCGACTATCTCGAGCGTGAGGGCGTCGCGGCCGGCGAGATCTATCTCGACCGCTTCCTCGAGGACGCCACGGAGGTCGACGTCGACGCGCTCTGCGACGGCGAGGACGTCTGGATCGGCGGCATCATGCAGCACGTCGAGGAGGCCGGCGTGCACTCCGGCGACAGCGCCTGCGTGCTGCCGCCGCACTCGCTGGGCGAGGAGATGCTCGAGCAGATCCGCGGCGCGACGCGTGAGATCGCGCTCGCCATCGGCGTCGTCGGCCTGATCAACGTGCAGTACGCGATCCGCGCCGGTCAACTCTTCGTGATCGAGGCGAACCCGCGCGCCTCGCGGACCGTGCCGTTCGTCTCCAAGGCGGTCGGCGTTCCACTCGCGAAGCTCGCCTGCCGCGTGATGCTCGGCGAGTCGATCGCCTCGCTGGACCTGCCCGGCGGCCGCGAAGGGCTTGGCTATGGCGACCACGTCTCCGTCAAGGAGGCCGTGCTCCCGTTCGACCGCTTCGAAGGCTCGGACGCGCTCCTCGGTCCTGAGATGCGCTCCACGGGCGAGGTGATGGGCATCGCGCGCGATTTCCCCGCCGCCTTCGCGAAGGCCCAGGCAGCCGCCGGCACGCCGCTGCCCACGCACGGCACGGCCTTCATCTCGGTCACCGACGACGACAAGGCCGGCGCTTTCGCGATCGCCCAGATCCTGCACGACAGCGGCTTTCGCATCGTTGCGACGCGGGGCACCGCGCACACCATCTCGCGCATGGGGGTGCCCGTCGAGGCCCTCAACAAGATCGGCGAGGGCTCGCCGCACGTCGTCGACTGGATCGAGCGCGGCGACGTCGACATCGTCGTCAACACGCCGACCGGGGTCGGCGCCCGCGCCGACGGCCGCGAGATCCGCCGCGCCGCCGTAGCGCACCGCGTGCCGTGTCTGACGACCCTCGCGGCCGGCATGAGCGCAGCGCGCGCGATCGCGCGCGCCGGCCTCGACGGCGAAGGCGAGGTCCTTTGCCTGCAGCGGCTTCACGACGACGCCGAGCCGGGCGGCCGTGGAGTGAGCGCTCCCGCCGCGGCGGCCCTCGCCGTCGTCGAGACGCGCGCCGTCGGGGCCTACGTCCTGCTCTCCGTCGAGGACCCGGGCGGCGACGCCCAAGCCGGGCAGTTCTCGATGCTCGCAGGCGACGCGGGGTGGGGGGACGGGGCGGACGGCGGCCGTTTCTGCCGCGCGCGGTTTCGCTCTGCGCAAGGCGCGGTAGCGCAGCCTCTACCTGCTCGAGGACGTCGGCCCCGGCACGAACCTGCTCTGCGGGCTCTCGCCGGGCTCGCTCGTGCGCTCGCTCGGGCCGCTCGGCAATCCTTTCCGGGCACCCGTCGACGGCACGCGCCCGCTCGTCGTCGGGGGCGGCATCGGCGTCGCGCCGCTGGTGATGCTCAGCGAGCAACTCGGCGATGCAACCGTCGTGCTCGGTTTCCGCGACGCCGCGCGCGCGACCGCGGCGGAGCTCTTCACTGAGGCCTCCGTCGCAACCGACGACGGCTCGGTCGGGCATCACGGCTCGGTCGTGGACCTGCTCGAGCGGCGAGCTCGACGGCGCGCCGGCGAACGTCTACGCCTGCGGGCCGGCGGCGCTGCTCGAGGCGCTGCGCGCGCGCTGCGAGGAGGCCGGCGTGAGCTGCCAGCTCGCGCTGGAGGCGCCGATGGCCTGCGGCTTCGGCGCCTGCTGGGGCTGCGCGGTCGCCCGTCGCGGCGGCGGCTACCTGCGCGCCTGCGTCGACGGGCCGGTCTTCGACGGTGCGCTGCTCGAGCGCGTCGACGAGCTCGCCGGGGCCGCGTCGTGAGCGTCGAGTTCTGCGGCCTGGAGCTCGCGCATCCCGTGGTCAACGGCTCGGGGACCTTCGACGCCCTGGCCGCCACGCGCGATCTTCGGCGCCGCGATCGCCGAGGACTTCCCATTCGCGGCATACGTCTCCAAGACGATCACCCGCGAGCCGCGCGAGGGTAATCCGCCGCCGCGACTGTGGGAGACGGCCGGCGGCATGATCAACTCGATCGGCCTGCCGAACCGCGGCGTCGACCACTACATGACCGAGGAACTGCCGCGCATGCTCTTCACCGTGCACACCGACGCGGGACCCCAGCCGGTACCGGTCATCACAAACGTGATGGGCGCGAGCGCGGGCGAGATCGGTGAGCTCCTCGGCCGCTGCGAGCAGGCCGACGGCGTGGCCGCCGTGGAGCTCAACGTCTCCTGCCCCAACGTCGCGACGGGCCTTGACATCGGCGCGGACCCCGGAGATCCTGGGCGCCGTGATCGCGCGGTCCGGCCGCTGCTCAAGAAGCCGCTGATCGTGAAGCTCACGCCGAACACCGCCAACGTCGCGCTCTGCGCCGTGGCCGCTGAGCAGGCCGGCGCCGACGCCGTGTCCCTTATCAACACGTTGCGTGCGATGGCGCTTGCGCCGGACGGTTCAGGGCCCTGGCTGGGCGGCGGCACGGGCGGCCTGTCGGGCCCCGCGATCCGCGCGATAGCGCTCGCCCAGGTCGCAGACGTCTGCCGCGCGGTCGCGATTCCGGTCGTCGGAATGGGCGGCGTGCAGACCGCCGGGCATGCGGCGTCGCTGCTCGGCGTCGGCGCGAGCCTCGTGGCCGTCGGAACGGAGACGTTCCGCGATCCGGCGGCTCCGCGGCGCGTCGCGGCGGGCTCGCCAGCGGCGCGCGATTCAATACACGCGGGCTCCGACTGACGCGCCGCTCGACACTGCAATTTGCGGCGAAAAGCTTCGCTCGTTGCCGTCGATCGAAGCTCCACCTGCCTCCACATCTTTGACCTTGAGGTAGAGCGTTAGATGAATTCGCCGTGTGACCCTTGATAGGTGGCGCCCGGCGTGTAGATTCGCCGCCCATGCCGGCGCCCGCGCCCAGCCCGACCGCCCCGCCAAGCTCGACACCGGAGCGCTCGCGCCAGCAGAGAATGGATGCGCTCGCGCGCGCCAACGAGATCCGGATCAAGCGCGCGCAACTCAAGCGGGACCTCAAGGCGGGGCGTCGCTCGATCCAGCGGCTGCTCGCCCAACCGCCGGACTACCTGGAAACGGCGAAGGTCTTCGACATGCTGCTCGCCGTTCCCAAGTACGGCCGCGTGAAGGTCAACAAGATCCTCTCGCACTGCCGCATCGCCCCGAGCAAGACGATCGGTGGTCTCTCGGACCGCCAGCGCAGCGAGCTCGTCACGATGCTCAAGCGCTAGCGCCCGCCGAGCGTCGTCTCCGCGGCGGCGGATAAGTTCCCGGCGTGGCACGCGTCATCGTGATCACCGGTCCGTCGGGCGTCGGCAAGGGCACTCTGATCCGGGGCCTGATGGAACGCATCGGCGGGCTCGAGCTCTCCGTCTCGGCGACCACGCGCAAGCCCCGCGCCGGCGAGCGCGACCGCGTCGACTACCACTTCCTCGCAGCCGACGAGTTTGAGCGTCGCGTCGCACGCGGGCGAATTCGTGGAGCACGCCGACTACGCCGGCCGGCGCTACGGCACGCTGCGCAGCGAGCTCGACGGGCGCCTCGCGAGCGGCGCGGGCGTGGTGCTCGAGATCGAGGTGCAGGGCGCGCGGCAGATGCGCGCCGCGCTGCCCGACGCCGTCCAGGTCTTCATCGCGCCGCCGTCGCTGGCAGCGTTGCGCGAACGGCTTGCGGCGCGCGGCACCGACGACACGGCCGAGGTCGAGCGGCGTCTGGCGGTGGCCGAGCGCGAGCTCGAGGCGCGAAGGACGAGTTCGAACACGTCGTCGTCAACGACGACCTCGCCACGGCGCTCGACGAGCTCGCGGCGATCGTCACCGAGGCGCTCTCGGCACCCGCCGAATGAGGCCTTCTATAGTGGATCTCTCCGACGAAAGGCCAGCGACACCGTGATCTCCCCCCGTATCGACAAGCTGCTTGAAGAGGTCGATTCCAACTACGCCGGGGTGATCGTGGCGGCCCGCCGAGCCCGCCAGATCAACAGCTACTACCACAACCTCGGAGAGGGCGGGGCGTTCGACGAGTTCCCGCCGCCGATGGTCGAGAGCGCGTCGAAAAACTACCTCACGATCGCGCTCCAAGAGCTCGCCACAGGGCAAGCTGAAGTACCACTACCGCTAGAGCCGCCGCGCAAGCGCTCGGCCAGCGCTTGTAGGGGCCTGCGAGCCGCCGTAAAAGGAAGCTTCGATGGCACGGATCCTGGTCGGCGTCTGCGGCGGCATCGCCGCATACAAGGCGCTCGAACTCGTGCGCCTGCTCACCGCCGGCGGGCCACGCCGTGCGCGTGCTGCAGAGCGAGGATGCGCAGCGCTTCGTTGGCGCGGCCTCGTTCGAGGCGCTGAGCGGCGCGCCGGTCCTGGTCGGCGAGTTCGACGAGGACCCGGCGCGCGGCGCCTGGCCCGGGGAAGCCGAGCTCGCGCACCAGCCGATCGGCCACCTGGAGCTCGCCGACCGCGCCGAGCTCTACGTCATCGCGCCCGCGAGCGCCAGCACGCTCGCGCGCCTCGCCTCGGAACGGCCGACAACATGATCACGGCCTGCGCGCTCGCCGCCCGCTGCCCGCTGCTGCTGGCGCCCGCGATGAACGGCCGCATGTATGAGCACCCCGCGACGCAGGCGAACATCGAGCTGCTGCGCGACCGCGGCGCGCACGTCGTCGGACCCGACAGCGGCCGCCTGGCCTCGATCGGCGAGCAGGGCGTCGGCAGGCTCGCCGAGCCGGCGCAGATCGCGCGCGTCTGCGGCGAGCTGATCGCGCGAAGAAGTCGACCTTGCGGGACTGCGTTTGCTGATCAGCGCCGGCGGCACCCGCGAGCCGATCGACTAGGTGCGCTTCGTCGGCAACCGCTCCTCGGGGCGGATGGGATTCGCGCTCGCGCGGGCCGCTCTGGCGCGCGGCGCCAGCGTCGACGCTCGTCGCGGCCAACGTGGCGCTCGCCACGCCGGCCGGCGCAGAGCGCGCCGACGTCGAGCACCGCCGAGGAGCTCGCAGAGGCATGCCGCGGGCGCTTCGCGCGGCTGCGACGTGCTGCTGATGGCGGCGGCCGTCGCCGACTTCGCGCCAGCCCAGCGCGCCCCGACGAGAAGATCAAGCGGGCCGGGCGCGAGCAGCCTCGAGCTGACGCTCGAGCCGACGGTCGATGTGCTCGCGACGCTCGCGCCGCGCGCGCCGGCGCCGGGCAGACGCTCGTCGGCTTCGCGGCTGAGCACGGCGAGGCCGACGTCGAGCTCGCGCGCGAGAAGCTCGTCGCCAAGGGCATCGACGCGATCGTGGTCAACGACATCTCGCGCGGCGACATCGGCTTCGACTCGAGCCAGAACGAGGTGACGGTCATCTACCGCGCGCGGCGGGCGAGAGGTCCACGTGCCACGGGCCGACAAGGAGGCCGTCGCCGACGGCGTGCTCGACGCCGTAATCGGCCTCGACGGCGGCCAATAGAATTAGCGCGAATGGACAGCGCTTACGACCTCTATCACCGCGGCTGCGCGCTGCTCGGGCACGGCGACCACAGGCAGCGATCGTCCCGCTGACGCAAGGCGCGAGATCTCGAGCCCGACAAGGCCTCGGTGCGCGAGGCGCTCGGTCGCGCGCTGTTCGGCGCGCAGCGCTACGAGAGCGCCGCCGCGGAGTTCGAGGCGGTCACCGAGATGTCGCCGACCGACGATTATGCGCTGTTCTGCCTGGGCCGCACGATGCAGCTACTGGGACGTCACCGCGAGGCCTGCCGTGCGCTGTCGCTGGCCAGCCTCGATGCGGCCCGAGCGGGCCGACTATCGGCGCTATCTGGCACGCGCCCGGGCCACCTCGAGACCGCCTAGCGGGCTGATCTCCGCGCCTCTGCGCTGCTAATCTTCCCATTAGAGCTTTCGTGCCCGCGTCGTGCCGGGCGGCAGGACCCGGGAGTGGGCACAGGCCCGCTCTTTTTTATGGAGACAGCGATTGACCAGACAGCTGCAGAGAGAGATCGAAGACCGGCTCGCGGAGAGCGAGCCGGACGTTGAGGTGCTGCTCGCTGAGGTGAGCGGCGGCAGCCTGTTGCGGGTCTTCATCGACCACCCCGACGGGGTCACCGTGGGCACCTGCGAGCGCGTCACGCTCGCGCTCGGCGAGATGCGCGAGCGCTACTCGGTCGAGGTCTCCTCACCGGGCCGCGAGCGGCCGCTGACCAAGCCCGCGCACTTCATGCGCTTCGCGGGACGGCGCGCACGGGTCAAGACCGCCGAGCCGCTGGCCGACGGCGCCGAGAGCGACCCGCGCGCGAGCTTCCGCGGCGAGATCGTCGCCGCCGACGAACGCCAGGTCACCGTCGCGACCAGCGCGGGGATCGTCGCGATCCCCTACGCAGAGATTCGCCGCGCGAACCTGATCGAGGACTAGGGAGGAGAACTTGTCACGCGAGATTCTTGATGCCATGCACGCGCTCGCGCGCGAGAAGGGACATCGATCCCGAGACCCTGATGGTCGCGCTCGAGGACGCACTGCTCTCGGCGTACAAGAAGCAGCCCGGCTCCGCGAAGTACGCGCGCGTCGAGATGGACCGCGAGACCGCGGATTTCCGGGTCATCGAACTGAAAATCCCGGAGCGCCTGGAGGCCCACCTGATCGTCGAGACGATCGACGAGGGCACGGTCGTCGACCCCGAGACCGGCGAGCTGCGCGAACCCGAGGAACCGGAAATCGACCCCGCGAAGTTCGCCGAATACCGCGACCAGATCGAGGAGCGCGACGTCACACCAGACGACTTCGGCCGCATCGCCGCGCAGACCGCAAAGCAGGTCATCCTCCAGCGGATCCGCGAGGCCGAGCGCGACATGATGTACGAGGAGTACCGCGACCGCGTCGGCGAGCTCGTCAGCGGCGTCGTCCAGCAGTCCGACTCGCGCTACACGCTCGTGCAGCTGCGCGAGCGCGTCGAGGCGCTGCTGCCGAAGTCCGAGCAGGTCGAGGGCGAGCGCTACGACCACTCGCAGCGCATCAAAGCGGTCATCAAGGAGGTCTCGCCGTCGGCCAAGGGCCCGGCGATCATCGTCTCGCGCCGCGACCCGGAGCTGATCAAGAAGCTCTTCGAGCTCGAGGTGCCCGAGATCGCCGACGGCCTCGTGGAAATCGCGAACGTCGCGCGCGAGCCCGGCTACCGCTCGAAGATCGCCGTCATCTCGCACGCCGACGGCGTCGACCCGGTCGGCGCCTGCGTCGGCCCGCGCGGCTCGCGCGTGCGCATGGTCGTCTCCGAGCTGCGCGGCGAGAAGATCGACATCATTCCCTACAACGACGAGCCCGCCCGCTTCGTCGCCAAGGCGCTCTCGCCGGCGCGCGTCCGCGAGGTCCTCGTCGACGACGAGGCCAAGCAGGCGACGGTGATCGTCCCCGACGACCAGCTGTCGCTCGCGATCGGCCGCGAAGGCCAGAACGTGCGGCTCGCCAACCGTCTCACCGGCTGGCGCGTCGACATCCGCTCGGAGACCGAGTTCGCGGCCGAGGAGGCCGAGCACTCGGGCGACGAGGAGGAGATCTACGGGCGCTGCGCCGCGATCCTCTCGAACGGCAAAAGGTGCCCCAACCACGCGCTGCCGGGGTCCCGTTACTGCGGCCTGGAGAGCCACCAGGCGCTGGCGACGATCGACAGCGACAACATCGCCGACCTCACGCCGGCGCAGGCCGGAGACGGCGACGCGGTAGCAGGGGCATTGGAGATTGCGGCAGACGACGCCGAGGCCATCGAGGTCGAGGCGCTGGCCGACGAGGCGGCCGAGGCGCAGGTGGCGGACGACGTGGACGGCGCTGAGAACGGCGCGCCGATCGACGGCGAGCCGGCCGGCGCACAGGTCGACGGCGACGGCGAGGAGGGGAGCTCGTAGCCGCGCGGACGCCGGCGAGGCGCTGCATCGGCTGCGGACGCGTCCGCGCCAAGGGCGAGCTTCTTCGGCTCGTCGCTGTACGCAGAAACGGGCAGACGGTTGCCGTCGCCGATCCGGCCTCACGGATGCAAGGCCGCGGTGCCTACCTCTGCCTGACCGCCGGCGGTGCGGCGGCCTCGAAGACCTGCATGCGGCCGCCGTCAAGCGCGACGCGATCGCCCGCGCACTGCGCGCCCCGGCAGCCCTAGACACTCAACTCGTAGAATCGAATAGCCCATGAGCAAGCGCAGAGTGCACGAAATCGCCAAAGACCACGGCCTCACGAGCAAAGACCTGCTCGAGAAACTGAACGCCGCGGGCGTCGAGGCCAAGGCCGCGGCGTCGACGGTCGAGGAGGCGGCGGCGCTCAAAGCGGATCGACGGGAAAGACCGCTGCCGCCACGCCGGCACCGGGCCGCGGCCAGACGCCCGCGCCGGCGGCGGCACCCGCCGCCGCACCGGCCGCGCCGGCCGCCGCCGCGCAGCAGGCCGAGCGCGTGCGCCCGACCCGCGACTCGCGAACCGGCGAGCGCGCCCCCGGCGAGTCGACGCTCGGCGGCCGCCGCCGCGTCGTGATCGACTCGCAGGCCTCGCGCCGGCCCGCAGACGGGCCCCGCCAACCAGCCGCAGCGACGCCCGCGCCGCGGACGGCGCAGGCGCGGCACGTACGAGGACACGATCCAGCCGATCGACACCGCCGCGCTGGAGGCCACCGACCTCGTCAAGATCAACTCCGGTTCGACCGTCAAGGACGCCGCCGAGTACCTCGGCGTCCCGGTGCCCGAGATCATCAAGAAGCTGATGACGCTGGGCGAGATGGCGACGCTCACGCAGACCCTCTCCGACGAGGCGATCGAGATCCTGGCCGAGGAGTTCGGCAAGGAAATCGAGATCGTCCACGCCGCAGACGACGTCGAAGTCGAGCCCGAGTTCGACGACAGCAAAGCCGAGCTCACCGAGCGCCCGCCCGTCGTCACGATCATGGGTCACGTCGACCACGGCAAGACGTCGCTGCTCGACGCGATCCGCGAAACGGAGGTCGTGGCTGGCGAGGCCGGCGGCATCACACAGCACATCGGCGCCTACCAGGTCCACCACGGCGGCCACGAGATCACATTCCTGGACACCCCTGGCCACGAGGCCTTTACCGCGATGCGCGCCCGCGGCGCAAAGGTCACCGACGTCGCGGTGATCGTCGTCGCCGCCGACGACGGCGTGAAGCCCCAGACCGAAGAGGCGATCGACCACGCCAAGGCAGCGGGGGTACCGGTCATCGTGGCGGTGAACAAGATCGACAAGGAGGGCGCGCAGCCCGAACGCGTGCGCACCGAGATGGCGACGCACGGCCTGCAGCCCGCGGATTGGGGCGGCGAGACCGAGTTCGTCGACGTGAGCGCAAAGACGCGCGAGGGCCTTGACTCGCTGCTCGACACGATCCAGCTCGTCACCGACCTCGAGGAGCTGAAGGCAAACCAGGACGCCGACGCCTCCGGCACCGTGATCGAGTCCAAGCTCGACCCCGGCCGCGGCCCCGTAGTTACGGTCCTGATCCAGCGCGGCACGCTGAAAGTGGGCGACAGCCTCGTCGCCGGCGCGAGTTTCGGCCGCGTGCGCGCGATGCACGACTTCATGGGTGTGCGCCTGAAGCGCGCGCTCCCCGGTCAGCCCGTCGAGGTGCTCGGCTTCGACGGCGTGCCCGAGGCCGGCGAGCAGGTCCGCGCCGTCGAGAACGAGCGCCGCGCCCGGCAGCTCGCCGGCGAACGCGCGAACCGCCTGAAGACCGAGGCCCTCGCGCGCCGCTCCGGCCGCAAGGTCTCGCTGGAGGACGTCTTCAAGCTCGCGCAGTCCGGCGCCGTGAAGGAGCTCGCGATCGTGCTGAAGGCCGACGTCACCGGCTCTCTGGAGGCGCTCGAGGACGAGATCGCCAAGCTCCCGCAGGACGAGGTCGCCGTGAACATCATCCACCGCGCCGTCGGTGGCATCAACGAGTCCGACGTGATGCTCGCCGCGGCCTCCAACGGCGTCATCATCGGCTTCAACGTGCGGCCCGTCGGCGACGCCCGCCAGGTCGCCGACCGCGAGGGCGTCGAGATCCGCTCCTACTCCGTGATCTACCGCGCGATCAGCGAGCTGCGCGCCGCCATGCAGGGCATGCTCGAGCCCGAGGAGGTCGAGACCCCGCTGGGCCAGGCCGAGGTTCGCCAGCTCTTCAAAGCGTCGCGGATCGGCACGATCGCCGGCTCGATCGTCCAGGAGGGCACGATCACGCGCGGCGCCCACGTGCGCATCGTGCGCGAGGGCACCGTGATCTACGACACGACGATCGCGAGCCTGCGCCGCTTCAGCGAGGACGCGCGCGAGGTGACCGCAGGATTTGAGTGCGGCATCGTGCTCGAGAACTTCCAGGACCTGCGTGTCGGCGACATCCTCGAGAGCTATGAGACAAGGCAGGTCGAGCGCGAGCTGTAGGGCCGGGCGGGCCGCAGGTCAACTGCGGGCACGCAGCGGGTCCGCCGTCTAGGATGCCCGGCGGGCGCATGCGCCGCGTCGATGAGGCGATCCGCCAGGTGATCGGCGACGCGCTCGCGCACCAGCTGAAGGACCCGAGAGTTGGATTCGTGACCGTTACAGACGTTTCAACAAGCCCAGACCTAAGGCACGCTCACGTGTACGTCAGCGTGCTCGCCCCCGACGGGTCGCCGTCCGACGCCGCAGAACGCGAGAGCTCGCTCGCCGGGCTGCAGAGCGCCCACGGCTACCTGCAGGCTCGCGTCGCCGCCGAGCTCGCGCTCAAGCGCACGCCCGAGCTGCAGTTCATGTACGACGAGACAACCGACCGCGCGATGCGGGTGGAGCGGCTGCTTGAAGCGGCCGGAAGAGGCA
Organism: uncultured Solirubrobacterales bacterium; assembly: GCA_963764325.1. Lineage (GTDB taxonomy): Bacteria > Actinomycetota > Thermoleophilia > Solirubrobacterales > Solirubrobacteraceae > Palsa-744. Next base: position 731,735 of record CAVXSE010000001.1, read on the forward strand.
TGAGCACAGAGCGCGACGAAGTCATCGCCCGCCTACGCGACGACGCCGCTTCGTGCTGCTCGCGCACGAGAGCCCCGACGGCGACGCGATCGGCTCGCTCGTCGCGATGCAGGGCCTGCTGGCGGCGCTCGGCAAGGACAGCGTGATGTACGTCTCGCCCAACGATCTACCGCTCGCCGACGAGTACCGCGCGCTCTCACTCGACGGGCTCGTGAAGTCGATGCCGGCCGACGTCGCCGAGCGCACCGTGATCTTCCTCGACTGCGGCAACATCGACCGCAACTCCGCCGCGGCCGCGGTCAGCGCCGCCGCGAACACGCTCAACATCGACCACCACCACGACAACACACGCTTCGGCACCGTCAACCTCGTCGAGCCACACGCGAGCTGCACGGCCGAGATCATCTGGGGCCTGGCGCGCGAACTCGACGTCCACCTGACCCGCGACATGTGCGAAGCGCTCTACATCGCGCTGATCACCGACACCGGTCGCTTCATGTACGACAACACGACCGACCGCTCGCACCTCATGGCCGCCGACCTGATCGCCGAAGGCGTCGACGTCCAGGGCGTCTACAAGCGGCTCTACGAGGACATGCCGACACCGCGACTCGAGCTCCTCGGCGTCGCGCTCGCCCGCATCGAGCGCTACGACTTCGGCGTCCTTTCGATGGCCACGCTCACGGCCGCGGACTTCCGCTCGGTCGACGCCGACGAGGGCCACAGCGAGGGCGTGATCGACCAGCTGCGCAAGCTCAGCGGCACGAAGGTCGCCGTCTTCGTGCGCGAGGTAATGAGCGGGCCGCACGAGGGCCGCTGGAAAGTGTCGCTGCGCGCCACCGACGACGACGTCGACGTCTCGCTGATCGCGCGCGAGCAGGGTGGGGGCGGGCACCGTCGCGCCGCCGGCTTCGTGACGACGCTCCCGCACGAGGACCTCGTCGCGTTCCTGCGCGCCGCCGTCGCAGCTGCAGCTCGACGGCGCGCGCAGCTCCGCGTCAGCTAGCGCCCGCGCCGTGGACGGCGTGCTGCTGATAGACAAGCCCGCGGGCCCGACCTCGCACGACATCGTTGCCGCCGTGCGCCGCCACTACGGCGGCGTGAAGACCGGCCACGCCGGCACGCTCGACCCCTTCGCCACGGGCCTCTTGATCGTGCTCCTCGGCCGCGCGACGAAAGTCCAGGCGCAGCTGATGGGACTGCCGAAGCGATACGAGACGCTCGCGCGCCTCGGCGCGACGTCCACGACCGGCGACCCCGAAGGCCAGATCAGCGAGACAGGCCGCATTCCGCCCGACCCACCGGAGCTTCCGACCGGCGCGGTACGCCAGCGCCCGCCCGCCTACTCGGCCGTCAAGATCGGCGGCGAGCGCGCCTACCGTCGGGCACGACGCGGCGAGGACGTCGAAGATGCCCGAGCGGATCGTCACGGTCAGGCGCTTCGAGCAGCTATGGCGCACAGCGGGGCCACCGCCGCAGGCCGCGTTCCTCATCGAGTGCGGCTCGGGGACCTACGTGCGCTCGCTGATCGCCGACCTGCACGACGCGTACTGCCTCGAGCTCAGGCGAACCGCGATCGGGCCGTTCACCGTCGACGGCGCCTCGCGCGCCGCCGCAGGACGACGGCTGGGGGCCGCCGACACTGATCTCCGTCGAGGCCGCGCTCTCGCTCGCGCAGGCGCCTCAATAGGCTTACCGATCGTGCAGATCACGCCGCTGGGCGACGCCAAGCCGCAGCCGGGCCGCTCCGTCGCCGTCGGCACGTTCGACGGCGTCCACCTCGGACACCGTGAGGTCATCGCTGGATCGGACAGCGTCCTCACGTTCGAACCGCATCCGCTGGCCGTGATTGCGCCCGAGCACGTCCCGCGCCTGCTCACGACGCTGGAAGAAAGGCCGAGCTCGTCGCGGAGCTCGGTGTCCAAGAGCTCGTCGTCATCGCCTTCGACCGGGAGTTCGCACAGCTCAGCGCCGAGGCCTTCGTCGATGACGTGCTGATCGGCAAACTCGGCGCCGAGCGCGTGGCAATCGGCGAGAACTTTCGCTTCGGCAACCGCGCGCGCGGCGACGCGGCGATGCTGACGGCCGACGCACGGATCACGACAACCGTCCAGCCGCTGCTCGAAGCCGACGGCGAGGTCGTGAGCTCGAGCCGCATCCGCGGCCTCATCGCCGCCGGCGATATCGCCGAGGCCAACCGACTGCTCGGCGCGGCGTACGAACTCTCAGGGACCGTCGTCGGCGGTGAGCGGCGCGGCCGCGAGCTCGGCTTCCCGACCGCCAACATCGAACCCGACGGGCACCTGGCGACCCCGGCCCACGGCGTTTACGCCTGCTTGGCCGACGGAATGCCGGCCGCGGTGTCGATCGGGGTGCGCCCGACGTTCGGCGCCGGGCGCTCCGAACTGATCGAGGTGCACGTCCTCGATTTCGACGGCGACCTCTACGGGCGCGAGCTGCGAGTGCGGTTCGTCGAGCGGCTGCGCGGCGAGCGTCGCTTCGCCGACACGGCCGCCCTGGTCGAGCAGATGGAGGGCGACGTGGCGGACGCCGAGGCCATTCTGAAGGGCCCATAGTGGGCCCGGGGGTCTGCTACGGTGACCGTTCGATGCCCGCACTGACGAGCGACAGGAAGCGCGAGATAGCAGCGAAGTACGGGACCGGCGAGCTTGACACAGGCTCCACGAAGGTCCAGGTAGCGCTGCTCACCGAGCGCATCAACCATCTCACGGACCACCTGCGCGAGCAGAAGAAGGACCACCACTCGCGCCGTGGCCTGTTGATGCTGGTCGGCCGACGCCGCCGCTTCCTGGACTACCTGCAGCGCGAGGATCTCGAGGGTTACCGCGCCCTCATCAAGGACCTCGGACTGCGCAAGTAGATGGCGCTCGCCGCCGGCGAGAAGATCCCGAGTTTCGCCTTCTGACGAGTGAGGGAGGCGAGTTCAGCGGCGAGGACCTCGTCGACACGACGACCGTCTTCGTCTTCTACCCGTTCGCCTTCAGCCCGGTCTGCACGGACCAGCTACAGATCTACGACGGCGCACTCGACGATTTCGCCGAGAAAGGCGTCGTTCTGTACGGCGTTTCGTGCGATTCCGTCTACGCGCAGACCGCGTTCGCCGAGAAGCTGGGCATCGGAAGCGGCCAACTTTCGGACTTCGAGCCGAAGGGCGCAGCATGCCGCGCCTTCGACACCTATCACCCCGGCGGCTTCCCGCAGCGGGCGCTCGTAATCGCCGGGCCCGACGGCACGGTACTGTGGAGCTACCAGGCTGAGTCGCCTGGCGAGTTGCCCTCGCTGGAGCTGCTGCGCCAAGGCGTAGACGCCGCTCTCGCGGCCCGCTAGCAAGCGGCGCAACGGCGCCTGGACGCTAAGCTGCCTGGGTTCGGATAATCGGAAAAAAGACACGCCGCCGACCGACGGGCGGCACAGGAAGGCAGTTAATATGAGTAGTAGCTCCGTAACGCGGCTCGCCGTGGAGATTGCGGGCAGCGAGATCTCGCTCGAAACGGGCAGGATGGCCAAGCAGGCCTCGGGCGCGGTCGTCGTCCGCCAGGGCGACACGATGGTCCTCGCGACCGCCGTCGCCGGCGACGTACGCGATGTCGACTTTCTCCCGCTCACCGTCGACGTCGAGGAACGCATGTACGCGGCCGGCAAAATCCCCGGCTCTTTCTTCAAGCGCGAGGGACGCCCCGGCGAGAAGGCGACGCTCACAGCGCGCATGATCGACCGGCCGATCCGCCCCCTCTTCCCGAATGACTGGCGTCACGACACGCAACTCGTCGCGATCCCGATCTCGGTCGACCAGACTCACCCCTTTGACATCCTCGCCATGAACGGAGCGTCAGCCGCGCTGATGATCTCCGACATCCCGCTGCCGACCCCCGTCGGGTCGGTGCGCATCGGCAAGATCGGCGGCGACTTCGTCGTCAACCCGCCCGAGGAGTCGCTGCTGGCAAGCAGCGAGAACCCCTCCACGCTCGACCTCGTCGTGGCCGGCACCGAAGACGCGATCCTGATGGTCGAGGCCGGCGCCAGCGAGATCCCGGAGGCCGAGATCCTCGACGCCCTGGACATCGCTCACGCGTCGATCAAGAAGCTCTGCCAGCTGCAGCGTGAACTCGCAGAGCGTGCCGGCAAGGAGAAGAAAACTTTCGTCTCGCTCGCCGTCGACGAGTCGATTCTCTCGTCGGTGCGCGCCTCACACGGCGCCGCAGCTCGACGAGGCGACGCAGGTCGAGGACAAGCTCGACCGCCAGGACGCGACGAAGGCCGTCGAGAAGGCGATCCTCGAGCAGCACGCTCCGGAGGCGCCGACCGGCGCGTCGGAGAGTGAACTGAAGGCCACGGCCGAGCACCGCGCCGCGGTGCAGCGGGCCTTCGACTCGCTCGAGAAGTCGATCATCCGCGAGCGGATCGCCGTGCAGAAGCGCCGTCCCGACGGGCGCGCGGAGAACGAGATTCGCGACATCTCGATCGAGGTCGGCGTGCTGCCGCGCGCCCACGGCTCCGCGCTGTTCACGCGCGGGCAGACCCAGGCCCTCAGCGTCGCCGCGCTCGGCACGCTCAAGGAGGAGATGCGGATCGACACGCTGGGCCTGGAGGAGAAACGGTTCTACTGGCACCACTACAACTTCCCGCCGTTCTCGGTGGGGGAGGCGGGCCGCATGGGCGGCGTCAAACGGCGCGACATCGGCCACGGCGCTCTCGCTGAGCGCGCACTCGTGCCGATGGTCCCGTCGATCGAGGACTTCCCGTACTCGATCCGCGTGGTCTCGGACATCCTGGAGTCCAACGGCTCCTCGTCGATGGCCTCGGTGTGCGGCTCCTCGCTGGCCCTGATGGACGCCGGCGTGCCGATCGAGCGTCCCGTCGCGGGCATCGCGATGGGGCTGATCAAGGAGGGCGACGACTACATCGTCCTGACCGACATCGCGGGCGTAGAGGACCACCTCGGCGACATGGACTTCAAGGTCGCCGGGACCGAGCGCGGCATCACGGCGCTGCAGATGGACATCAAGATCTCCGGCGTCACGTTCGACATCCTGCGCGACGCGCTCGCCCAGGCCAAAGAGGCCCGCACGTTCATCCTGGAGCGCATGACTGAGGTCATCTCCGGTCCGCGCGCCGAGCTCTCGAAGTTCGCGCCGCGGATCCAGACGATCCAGATCGACCCCTCGCAGATCGGCTTGCTGATCGGCAAGGGCGGCGAAACGATCCGGGCGCTCTCCGAGGAGTTCGACTCCCAGATCGACGTCAACGACGACGGCCAGGTGCTCGTCTACTCCTCCAACGGCGAGCTCGGCGACGCGCTCGTGGAGCGCGTGCGCCTGATGATGAAGGAGGTCGAGGTCGGCGATGAGTACGTCGGCAAGGTCGTCAAGACGACCACCTTCGGCGCCTTCGTCGAGCTCTCCAAGGGCACCGACGGGCTGCTCCACATCTCCAACGTGAGCCCCGGTAACCGCGTCGAGTCGGTCGAGGAGGTCCTCAACAAAGGCGACGAGGTGAGCGTGCGCGTCGTCGAGGTCGACCGTGAGCGTGGGCGCATCGGCCTGCGCCTCGCAACCGACCCCGACATCGCAGGCAAGTCCGTGGCCGAGCTGGCCTCGGTCGGCACCGGCTCCAGCGGCGGTGGTGGCGGCGGCGAACGCAGCCGCGACCGGGACCGTGACCGCGGTCCGCGCCGCGGTTCGGGGCGCCCGCGCCGCGAACGCGACTGATCGCATGGCGACGCCGGCGAGCGAGAGCCATCGGCTCACAGAGCTCGCCGGCGGCGTGCGTGTCATAACCGAGCAGGTCCCCGCGGTCCGCTCGGTCGCGGTCGGACTGTGGATCGCGAACGGTTCCGCCGACGAGGACGACGAGCGCGCGGGGATCTCGCACCTGCTGGAGCACATGCTGTTCCGCGGCACGCCGTCGCTCAGCTCGCGCGAGATCGACGAGGTCTTCGACGCGATGGGCGCCGAGATCAACGCCGCGACGGACAAGGAGACGACGATCCTCTACTCGCGCGTCGTCGACAGCCACGTCGACCGCGCCTTCGCGGTGCTGACGGAGATGCTCGCCTCACCGACCTTCGAAGACCTCGCGACCGAGCGCCAGGTGGTGCTCGAGGAGATCGCGATGTACGAAGACGACCCCCAGGACCGCGTCTTCGAGCTGCTCTCCGAAACGCTCTACGGCCCCGGTCCGCTCGGCCGCCCGGTGATCGGCCGCGCCGAGACCGTCGCCGCCGTCGACGAGGAGCGCCTGCGTGCATTCCACGACGAGCGCTACACGGCGCGCCGCATCGTCGTGGCCGCGGCGGGTGCGCTCGAGCACGAGCTGATCGTCGAGCTCGCAGAGCGCCACCTGGCGTCGCTGCCGCCCGGCCCCGACCATCCGGATCCGCCGACGCCCGGGGAGCTTGCCCCGACCACCACGGCCTTCACTGAGAAAGAGACCGAGCAATGCCACATCTGCTTCGGTGGGGCGGGCCTCGCGCGCGTCGACGAGCGGCGCTTCGCGCTCCGCGTCCTCGAAGCGATCCTCGGCGGCACGAGCTCCTCGCGCCTCTTTCAGGAGATACGCGAGCGCGCCGGGCTCGCCTACGCGGTATTCACCTTCTCGAACCTGCACGCCCGCGTCGGTGATGTCGGCGTATACGTCGGCACGCGGCCCGAGAACCTCTCGCGCGCCCTCGACGTGCTGCGCGGCGAGCTCGAGCGGCTGGTCCGCGACGGCGTCGGCGAGGACGAGCTGGAGCGTGCTCAGGAGAACCTGAAGGGACGCGTCGCGCTCTCGCAGGAGTCGGTCGCGGCGCGCATGAACCGCATCGGCAGCGCCCTCCTGCTCGACCTGCCGGTCCTCAACACGCAGGAGACGATCGCGCGGATCGAAGCGGTCACGCTCGCCGACGTGCGGGACCTCGGTGCCGAGCTCTACGCGCCCGAGCGCCTCACTGTCGTCGGCGTCGGCCCCGACCGCGGCGACTTCGAGGCCGCCGTCGGCCCACTGGCGGGCGCGGGCAGCCCGCAGTGATCCGCGTCGCGGTCAGCGGCGCCGCCGGCCGCATGGGACTGACCACGTGCGAAGCCGTAGAGGGCGCCAGCGACATGGAACTCACCGGGCGCGCCGATCCCGCGCTCGACACGCCGCTCGCCGACGTCCTCGCCGGTGCCGACGTGGTCGTCGACTTCACGACGCCCGGAGTCGCGCTCGAGAATGCGCTGGCGTGCCTGCGCGCCGGCGTCCACGTCGTCGTCGGCACGACGGGCTTTGACCCGACGGCGCTCGCCGGCATCGAACCCGACGGCGGCGGCGCGCCCGCGAACGCCTTCATCGCGCCGAACTTCGCGATCGGCGCGGTGCTCATGATGCGCTTCGCCGCCGAGGCCGCGCAGCACATGCCGAGCGCCGAGATCATCGAGCTGCACCACGACCGCAAGCTCGACGCGCCCAGCGGGACCGCCAAACTCACGGCGGAGCTGATGGCGCAGGCCAGCGGCCGCGCGGCGCCGGTGATCCACTCGGTGCGCCTGCCGGGCCTCGTCGCGCATCAGGAGGTCATCCTCGGCGACGTCGGCCAGACGCTCACGATCCGTCACGACTCGATCGACCGTTTCTCGTTCATGCCGGGCGTCCTTTTGGCCGTGCGCCGCGTCGGCGAACTCGAGAGCTCGCCCGTCGTAGGCCTCGACAAGCTTCTCTTCTGAGCGTCGACGCGCGTGGGATACTGCACGGCATGAGCGAGCTCGGAGCAGTCCTCACGGCCATCGTGACGCCGTTCGACGAGTCCGGCGCGGTCGACGAGCAGTCCTTTGTCGCGCTGATGGCGCACCTCGCGACGAACGGTTCGCAGGGGATCGTCGTCGGCGGCACGACCGGCGAGGCCTCGACGCTCAGCGAACACGAGCACCTCGCGCTCATCGAGCTCGCCGTCGCCGAGCGCCCCCAGGACCTGAAGGTCATCGCCGGCACCGGCACAAACGACACAGCACAGGTCGTCAAGCTCACCGAACGCTCCACTGAGCTCGGCGCCGACGCGATGCTGTCGGTCACGCCGTACTACAACCGGCCGAGCCGACTGGGTCTGATCCGCCACTACGAAGCCGTGGCGCGCGCCACCGACAAACCGACGCTGCTCTACAACATCCCGAGCCGCACGGCCACGAACATGCCGCCCGACCTGCTCGCGGAGCTCGCTCAAATCCCCGGCATCGAGGGCGTCAAGCAGGCCAACGCCGACGAGCTGCAGCTGATCGACGGGCTCGAGCTCTACGCCGGCGACGACGCGAACTTCGCGAAGGTCCTCGACATGGGCGGCGCCGGCGGGATCCTGGTCTGCAGTCACATCGTCGGCACCGAGATGCGGCGCATGCTCGACGAGCCCGAGGAACGCGCCGCGATCGACAGCTCGCTGCGTGACCTCTTCGACGTCATGTTCATCACCACCAACCCCACGCCGATCAAGGCCGCCCTGAACATGCTCGGACATCGCGTCGGCGGCCTGCGGCTTCCGCTCGTCGAAGCCACCGACGACGAGCAGGCACAGATACGGGCCGTGCTCGAGGCGCACGGCCTGCTGGCCGGCGTCGCGCGGTGAGCGGCGCGCTCCGCGTCCTGCCGCTCGGCGGCCTGGGCGAGATCGGCAAGAACATGACCGTCGTCGAGTACGACGGTCGCATCGTCGTCGTCGACGTCGGCCTGCGTTTCCCGACGCCCGAGATGGTCGGCATCGACCTGGTTCTGCCGGACTTCAGCTATCTGCGGGAGCGAGCCGACGACATCGAGGCGATCGTCGTCACGCACGGCCACGAGGACCATCTCGGCGCGCTGCCGTGGGTGCTGCGGGAGCTCGGCGACTACGAGCTGCCGCCGGTCTACGGAGGGCCGCTCACGATCGCCATGGCGCGCTCCAAGCTCGACGAGCACAAGCTCACCGGCGTCGAGCTGATCGACGCCGCGGCGGGTGAAGAGCTCGACTTCGGCGCGTTCACCTGCGAGTTCGTGCACATGACGCACTCGATCCCTGACTCCAGCGCCGTAGCACTGACGAGCGAGCTCGGCACGGTCCTCTTGACCGGCGACTACAAGTTCGACCAGACGCCCGTCGACGGCTCGCCGGCCGACGTCTCGCGCCTCGCGCAGCTCGGCGCCGCCGGCGTACTGCTCCTGTGCGGCGACTCGACCAACGTCGACCGGCCCGGCTACTCGCCATCCGAGTCCGGCGTCGGACCGGAGCTCGAGGAGGTCTTCGCGCGCTGCGAGGGCCGGATCGTCGTGACGAGCTTCGCGAGCAACATCCACCGCGTGCAGCAGGTCGTCGACGCGGCGCAGGTGCTGGGACGCAAAGTCGCGCTCGTCGGGCGCTCGATGCGCAAGAACGTCGGCATCGGCCGCAACCTCGGCCACATCGACGTACCCGAGGGGATGCTGATCGGCCCCAACGAGGTCGAAGACCTCCCCGACGACCGGGTCGTGATCGTCTCCACCGGCTCGCAGGGCGAGCCGCTCTCGGCGCTGCGCCGCATGGCCTGGCGCGACCATCATCAGGTCGAGCTGCACGAGGGCGACACCGTCGTCTTCTCCGCCACGCCCGTGCCGGGCAATGAGCGCGCCGTGAACGAGACGATCGACCGCCTGTACCACATCGGCTGCGAGGTGATCACGCCGCGCGAGGCACCCGTCCACGCCTCGGGTCACGGTTACGCGGAGGAGGTCAAGCTGATGCTGAACCTCGTGCAGCCGCGGTACGTGATGCCGTTCCACGGCGACTTCAAGCGCCTGCGGCTACACGCCGAGCTGGCGGAAGCAGTCGGCATAGAGCCCGAGCGGATCTTCCGCGGCGAAAACGGACTGCCGCTCGACATCGAAGAGAGCGGCGCGCACTTCGGTGACCGCGAGCAGTCGGGGATGCTCTACGTCGACGGCCTGGAGATCGGCGAGATGGCCGACGCGGCGCTGCGCGACCGGCGCATGCTCTCGGCCGACGGGATCTTCATCGTCGTCGTGACGATCAGCGAGGAGGACGGCAGCCCCGTCGGTGAGCCCGAGGTGATCTTCCGCGGCGTGCCCTTCGAGGATCAGGCGCAGACGCTGCGCGGGCAGATCGGCGAGGCGGTCGAGGCGACGCTAGCCGACGCCGCACGCGATCGGATCACCGAAGTCGACCTGATCCAGAAGGCCCTCCACGACGACCTAGCCAAGCTGGTCTACGACAGGCTCCGCCGCCGGCCGATGGTCCTTCCCGTCGTCATCGAGGTCTGACAGCGCCGGCAGCAGGACCCTGAAGCGGGCGCCGGGACCGTCGCTCAGCAACTCAACGCTGCCACCGTGCGACTGCGCGACGGCACGCACGATCGCAAGGCCGAGCCCCGTGGAACCGCCTCGGTCACCTTCGCCGCTCACAAAGCGGTCGAACAGCACAGGTGCGACATCGGCCGGAACCCCGGGGCCGTCATCTGCGACCAGCAGTTCGGCGCAGTTGTCGTCGGTAGAGCGCACGGTCACATGGATCGCCGTCCCATCCGGCGTGTGTTCGACGGAGTTCGCGATCAGGTTGACCGCGAGACGGTGCAGGTCGTCGTCGACGCCGCGAACCTGCACGGGGCGGGCGTCGATGGTGATCTCGTGGGCGCCCGCGACGGGCTCGAGCTCGGCGACGGCTTCGATCGCGATGGTGTCGAGGCGGCAGGGGCGTACGGCGCTCGGAGCGGCGGCTTCGTTACGCGCGAGCACGCAGCAGGTCGGCGACCAGGCGCCGCATTCGCTGCGTCGACCGCAGCGCGGCGCGCGCCGACTCGCCCTGCTCGCCGGACAGTGAGTCGACGAGCAGTTCCAGGTTCGCCAGCACGCTGGTCAACGGCGTACGCAGCTCGTGCGAGGCGTCCGCGACGAAGCGGCGCTGCAGCGCCAGCATCGTCTCGCTTTCGCCACGCGCGGCATCGAGCTCGGCGAGCATGCTCTGGAGCGTGCGCGCGAGTTCGCCGACCTCGTCGTTGGCTCCGGTGCTCGGCACCTCGCGCGAGGGGTCGCGGGTCCGGGCGATCTCGGCCGCGGCGCCCGTGAGGCGCGCGATCGGCGCCATCGCGCGACGCGCGATCGCCATTCCGGCGAGCAGCGCAAGCGCCGTGCCACCCAGCACACCAAGGATCAGGAAGAGCTCGACGCGGCCAATCGTCGACGCCGTGTCATCGACGGAGCGACCGTACTGGAGAATCGCACGGCCTTCGATCAGGCCGTGCGTGTCGAAGACGTTGACCTCTTTGCTGACGACGCGGTACTTGCCGTGGTTGACGGGAACGATCGGCACTGGCGTGCCGAGCGACGGTGCGGGGTGGGGCTGCTCGCGCAGCAGTGTCCCGTCCTGCGCATAGATGCGGATCACGGTGTGTTCGTTCAGCGCCGTGAACGCCGAGAGAGGCGGGCTCGCGACGATGCCGCTGGGCGTGACGGTGAGCGTCAGCTCGCTGGCGACCTGGTTGGCGTCGTTGACGACCTGGTGGTTGAAGTCTTCGCGGATCCGCTGCACTGTCAGCGAGCCGATCGCGACCGCGAACACGCAGAGGATCACGAACGTCAGCGCCGCCGAGACGACGGCGAGACGGGCACGGATCGGCAAGCGGTCCAGCGGTCGCGTCAGGCGCGACGACAGCCGCGGGCGCTCAGGCTCTGAGGACGTATCCTGCGCCACGGATCGTGTGCAGCAGCCTCGGCTCGCCGTCGGACTCGAGCTTACGCCGCAGGTTGGAGACGAAGACCTCGATCGTGTTCGTCGTGGAGAACGGGTCGTAGCCCCAGACCTCGTCCAGAAGACGCTGACGAGAGATCACGATGCGCTCGTTACGCATCAGGTATTCGAGCAGCTCGAACTCGCGCTGCGTGAGCTCGACGTCGCGCTCGCCGCGCGTGACCTCGTGCGTGTCGGTGTTCAACGAGAGATCCGCGACGCGCAGCGCCGCGCTGCCGCGCGGCGGCCGGCGTCTGAGCATCGCGCGGATTCGCGCCAGCAGCTCCTGGCGCTCGAAAGGCTTGACGAGGTAGTCGTCGGCGCCCGAGTCAAGGCCCTCGACGCGCGACTCGACCGACTCGCGCGCAGTGAGCATGAGGATCGGCACGTCGCCGTCGGCACGCAGGCGGCGGGCGACCTCGATGCCGTCGAGCTTCGGAAGCCCGAGGTCGAGCACGATCGCGTCGGGGGAGAAGGCACGCGCCTGCTCCAGCGCGTCCAGGCCGTCGCTCGCGACGCGAACGTCGTACTCCTCCATACGCAGCGAGCGCTGTAGCGCAAGCGCGATGTCCTCGTCGTCCTCGACCACGAGGACTCGCACAGAGCGGCCAAAGTCACTCATCTAAAGACCATTATCGCCATCGCCGTTAAGCGATGGTAAGCACCGCCAGGGAAGGTGCAGCGCCGCAGACGTCGAAGGTGCGCGCGATGGCTACAGCCAAGCGCAAACCGAAAACGCGCGCCAAAGCGACGCGTTCCAAGACCCGCCGCGCCGCGCCGGCGCGCACCTGGTGGCCGCCGAAGCTCGGCGATGGCCAGCGCGAGGTCCTCGCCCTGGCCCTTGTCGCGCTCGGCGTGTTCCTCGGCTTCGTCATCTACGGGGGCTGGCACGGCGGCCGCGTGGGGCAGGGCCTCGACGAAGGACTCGGCTGGTTGCTCGGCGGCGCACGCCTGCTCGCGCCCCCCGCGATCGCGCTCGGCGGCGCTCTCTGGCTCGCCTCGTCGAGCGGTACTCCGAAACGCGCCGTCCGCGCCGGCATCGCCTGCCTCTTCGCCGGCGCAACGCTGGCGCTCGCCGCCGACACGCTCGGCATCTCCTCGACCGCTTCGAACGAAGCCTGGGGCGAGGCCTACCTGCGCGCCCACGGCGGCATCGTCGGACAGGGCCTCTACGCGCTACTCGGTCGTCTCGTCGGTGACATCGGCGTCACGCTGCTGATCGTCGTGCTGCTGGCAGCAGCGGTGCTCCTGGTGAGCGGCGCTTCGCTGGCCGGCGTTCTGCGCTCCGTGCGCGCCGGGTTCCTGGCCTTCGGCGGCTGGCTTCGCGCTCCGGTCGAAGAGCCCGTACGCCGCAACGCTCCGGCGGCGCCCGAACCTTTGGAGATCCCCGAGCCTCACCCGGCGGAGCTGATCGTGCGCCAGACGCACGTCGAGGCACCGGCGCACGACCCGCTCGCGGAAAACGAGATGGACGAAGAGGAGCCGGCCGATGCGCAGGACGACGAAGAGCACCAGGAGACCGGTGAGCAGCCCGCCATCGCAGTCGACCCGGCAGACCTCACGCCGCAGGGCCGCTACCGCGCGAGCGTCACCGAGGACCCGAACTTCCAGTGGCGGCTGCCGAGCGCAGCACGACTTCTGACGCGCTCGAGCGGCGACCAGAGCCGCCCCGACACCGCCGGTCAGGAGCGCACCGCCAAGGCCCTGCTGCAGGCCCTCGGACACTTCGGCATCGACGCCCAGCTCGTGGGAACGATCAGCGGACCGCACATCACGCGCTACGAGCTGCGTCTCGCGCCCGGCATCAAGGTCGCGAAGGTCAGCCAGCTCAAAGACGACCTCGCCTACGCGCTCGCCGCCACCGACGTACGAATCCTCGCGCCGATTCCCGGCAAGCGCGCGGTCGGCGTCGAGGTCCCCAACAGCAAGCGGCACATGGTGCGACTCGGCGACGTCTACCAGGAGCCGCCGGCCGACTGGTCGCCGCTCACCGTGTGGCTCGGCAAGGACGTCGCCGGCAAGGCGATCGGCGCGGACCTCGCGAAGATGCCTCACCTGCTCGTCGCCGGGACGACCGGCGCCGGCAAGTCCGGCGCGATCAACGCGATGCTCGCGAGCATCCTGCTGCGCGCGACGCCGCGTGAGGTACGGCTCGTGCTTGTCGACCCCAAGCAGGTGGAGCTCAACCACTACGAGTCGATCCCGCACCTGCTGACGCCGGTCATCACGAATCCCCGCATGGCGGCGAACGCGCTGCAGAACCTGGTGCGCGAGATGGAGCAGCGCTACGGAGCGATGTCGATCCTGCGCACGCGGACGCTGCAGGAGATGAACCGCGCGCGCGAGGAGCGCGGCGAGCAGACCCTGCCTTACATCCTCTGCGTGATCGACGAGCTCGCCGACCTGATGATGGTCGCGCCCGCCGACGTCGAGGACTCGATCATCCGCCTGGCGCAGAAGGCGCGCGCCGTCGGTATCCACCTCGTGCTCGCCACCCAGAGCCCGCGCGTCGACGTGATCACCGGCATGATCAAGGCCAACGTCCCGTCGCGCATCGCGTTCGCGGTCTCTTCGCAGACCGACTCGCGCGTGATCCTCGACCAGAACGGCGCCGAGTCGCTGCTCGGCCAGGGCGACATGCTCTTCAGCCCGATCGGCTCGTCGCGCCTCCAGCGCATCCAGGGCGCGTACGTCGATGAGGCACAGATCGCGGCGCTGACCGACGATTGGCGGCGGCAGGGCGAGCCCGAGCTGCGCGAGGAGCTGCTGGTGCAGGTCGAGAGCGAGGACGCACGCGGCTCGGGCGACGAGCTCGATCCCGACGAGGATCCGATGCTCGCCGACGCGATCCACCTGGTCGTCGAGATGCAGACGGCGTCCACATCGATGCTCCAACGCCGGCTGCGGCTCGGCTACACACGCGCCGGGCGGATGATCGACATGCTTGAGCGCCGCGGCGTGATCAGCGGCTACGAAGGCTCAAAGCCCCGGCAGGTACTCGTCACGGAGGCGGATCTCCCGCGCATCCTCGCGCAGGTGGCCGAAGCGCAGACGGCGCAAGCTACCGACTAGCCTTCGGCCTGCGATGCCAGAGATCGGCTCCACGCTGCGCGAGGCCCGCATGCGGGCTCGCATCGACATATCGGAAATCGAGGCGCAGACGAAGATCCGCGCCAAGTACCTGCGCGCGCTTGAGAACGAAGAGTGGGGACTGCTGCCCGGTCCCACGTTCGTCAAGAGCTTCCTGCGCACCTACGCCACGGCTCTCGGCCTCGACGGAAGAGCACTGGTCGAGGAATACCGCCTGACGGAGGAACCGCAGAGCGAGGTCACGCACGAGCCGATCATGCCGTCGAAACCGGATGACGCGACGCGCGCGAGCCGCACCTCAACCGCCTACCGCGTGGTGGTGGTCGCGATCATCGCGTTGATCGTCGTGCTCGTCGTGGCTGCTCGTCTCGCACCACGGCAAAACCTCGACGCCGCCGGCGGCACCTCGAACACCCACTTCCGGCTCTTTATCCGCGCCGATGCCCCGGTTCACGTCTGTCTGCTCGACGCCGAAGGAAACCGCGTGCTGCGCAACGTCGTTCTCGCGCAGGGAGAACGCTCCCGGGCTCTTCCGTAGCTACCTCATTCCTGGCTCTGGAGCAGCGGCAGGCAGGCGCGGGTCGTGGTCGGGCGCCACGAGCGGACGCTCCCCGAAGGCAGCGGCCCCGTCGGCGTTCAGATCGGGCCCGACGGCGATTCGCTCGGCCGCGAGCACTGCGCGCCAAGAGGCGTGCGGATAACGGCGCGATGAGCGCGCGCGCCGGGATCCTCGTCACCGGCACCGAGGTCCTCACCGGCCGCGTGCGCGACCGCAACGGTCCGTGGCTCGCCGAACGCCTGCGCGAGCTCGGCGTCGACCTGGCTGCCACGACGATCGTCGGCGACCGACGCGCCGACATGCTCGCTGCGTTGCAGAGCATGGCCGAGCAACATCTCGACGTGATCGTCACGAGCGGCGGCCTCGGCCCGACCGCAGACGATCTGACCGCCGTCATCGTCGGCGATTTCCAGGGCCGCGAGATGGTGCTCGACGAGCCCCTCGAGGAGCGGATCGCCGAGATCGTGCGGCCGCTCATCAAACGCTGGCCGAACATCGACCCCGATGCGCTTCGTGCCGCCAACCGCAAACAGGCCGTGATTCCGGAGGGCTCGGAGATCCTGGAGCCCGTGGGTACAGCGCCGGGCCTCGTCGTTCCGCCGCCCGACGGCGCCGCGGGGCCGACGGTTGTCGTCCTCCCGGGCCCGCCGCGCGAGCTGCAGCCGATGTGGGAGGGCGCAGTCGAGTCTCCTGTGTTCCGCTCGGCGATCGCCGGCGCGGGGGCGTTCGAGCAGGACACGATGCGCCTCTTCGGCATCCCCGAGTCGGAGATCGCGTCGACACTGCGCGCCGCCGAAGAGGACGGCATCGAGCTCGACGCCCTGGAGATCACGACTTGCCTGAAACGCGGCGAGGTTGAGGTCGTGACGCGCTACGAACGCGACGGAGCGGCCGCGTACGCGCAACTTGAAGCGTTCATTGCTGCCCGCCACCCGCAGGCGCTGTTCTCGACCGACGGGACCACGGTTGATGAACAGGTCGCGCGCGAGCTGCGCTCGCGCGGCATGACGATCGCGACGGCTGAGTCCTGCACCGCCGGCCTCCTGGCGGCGCGCCTCACCGAGCTACCGGGCTCCTCGGACTACTTCCTGGGCGCGCTCGTCACGTACTCCGACCGAGCAAAGCACGACCTTGCTGGAGTCGACAGCGGTCTTATCGAGAGCCAGGGCGCGGTCAGCGAAGCGGTCGCAATTGCGCTCGCCGACGGTGCGCGCGACCGGCTTTCGGCCGACTTGGCTGTGGGCGTCACCGGGATCGCGGGGCCGGGCGGCGGGAGCGCCGAGAAGCCTGTCGGCCTTGTCTGGTTCGCGGTCGTGGGGGAGGGAGAGCCCGTCGTGCGGTCGGTTACGCTTCCCGGCGGCCGCGCCGACGTTCGCGACCGCGCGACAACCGTCGCTCTGCACATGGTGCGAAACGTCCTCGCCGCATCTTCGCGATGACTCGAGGCTCTTCGATCCGCCTCTTCGCCGCGCTCCTGCCGCCGCCGGAGTGCACCGAGGCGCTCGCGGGATGGGCGCGCAGCGAACTCGCGGGGCCCGGCCGGCGACTGCTCGCCCCCGACATGATGCACCTGACGATGAGCTTCCTCGGCGAGCGTCCGGTGCCGGAGCTTGCAACATTGACGGCAGCGCTGGCGGAGATCGACGCGAAGGCGCCGGAACTCGGCCTGGGCGCCCCCGTCTTCCTGCCGCCGCGCCAGCCACGCACCGTCGCGGTCGAGGTCACAGACGACTCGGGCTCGCTCGCCGAGCTCCAGCGGCGCACGGCGGACGCGCTCGAGGCCGCCAGCAGCTGGCAGCCTCCAAAACGGCGCTTTCGCCCTCACATCACGGTTGCGCGACTGCGGCGCGACAGCGTCGTGGAGGGCGTTCCGGGCGCGACCCCGCCGCTCACGTTCCGCCCCGTCGCGCTCGAGCTTCTGCGCTCACACCTGCTGCCCGAGGGGGCCGTCTACGAGGCGCTCGCGACCAAGCTTCTGTACGACGGCGACGAGTGCCTCGACGGGCCCAGTTCCATCCGGCTTGCCCGCTAGTTTTGCCTGTCCACAGAGCTAGCGAGGAGCATGATCATGGCGGCAAGCGAGCAGGAGAAGGCAGCCAAGGCGCGTGACGCCGCGCTACAGGGCGCCCTTTCGCAGATCGAGAAGGAGTTCGGTAAGGGCACGGTCATGCGCATGGGCGATGAGGGCGCACAGGTTCGCTGCGAGGCGATCCCCACCGGCGCTCTCTCGCTCGATCTCGCACTCGGCATCGGCGGCGTGCCACGCGGGCGGATCGTCGAGATCTACGGCCCCGAGTCCTCGGGCAAGACGACGCTGATCTACCACATCCTCGCTCAGGCCCAACAGCTCGGGGGCGTGTGCGCCTTCATCGACGCCGAGCACGCGATGGACCCGCTCTACGCCAAGGAGATCGGCGTGGATATCGACGAGCTGCTGGTCTCCCAGCCCGACTACGGCGAGCAGGCGCTCGAGATCGCCGACATGCTCGTCCGCTCCGGCGCCGTCGACGTCGTCTCGATCGACTCCGTCGCCGCCCTCACGCCGCGTGTAGAGCTCGAAGGCCAGATGGGCGATCAGACCGTGGGCGCCCAGGCCCGCATGATGTCCCAGGCGATGCGCAAGCTCGCGGCGAACCTCAACCGCACGAACACGCTGTGCGTCCTGACCAACCAGATCCGCGAAAAGGTCGGCGTGATGTTCGGCTCGCCCGAGACACAGCCCGGCGGCCGCGCTCTGAAGTTCTACGCCTCACAGCGACTGGACATCCGCCGCATCGAGACGCTCAAGGACGGCACCGAGGCGGTCGGCAACCGGGTGCGCGTGAAGGTCGTGAAGAACAAGGTCGCCGCACCGTTCCGCCAAGCCGAATTCGACATCGAGTTCGGCAAAGGCATCTCCACCGCGGGCTGCCTGATCGATCTCGGCCTCGAGCACAGCGTCGTCTCCAAGTCCGGCGCGTTCTTCTCGTACGGCGACGAACGGCTCGGCCAGGGCCGAGCCGCGGCCAAGGCCCACCTCGACGCGAACCCCCAGGTCGCAAAGGAGATCGAGGCGAAGATCTACGCCGCTCTCGGCCTCGAGCGCGGCACGGTGACGCCGATCGAGCGTGCCGAGAAGCCCGCCGTTCCGATCGAGTCAGAACCAGCGGTCGCAGCGGCCTAGCCGGGCGCGCCGGGCCGGCGCCGCCACGGCTACGCTCTGGCGGTGAAGAGCTACCACCTGACGACGTTCGGTTGCCAGATGAACGAGCACGACTCCGAGCACATGCGCGGGATGCTCGAGTCGCTCGGTTACCGGTCCGCCGACGATCGCGAGCAGGCCGATTTGATCCTCTTCAACACCTGCTCGATCCGGGAGGCCGCCGACAGCCGCTTCATCGCCCACCTGGAACAGAGCAAGATGGTCAAGCGGCGACGGCCCGAGACGATCATCGGCGTCGGCGGCTGCTGGGCTCAGTCGGTGAAGGACGAGGTCTTCCGTCACTTCCCCTACGTGGACGTCGCCTTCGGGCCCGGCCAGATCCACAAGCTCGCCGAGTTCCTGACAAGCGACTCCCTGACCGCACAGGGCTACTTCGAGTTCGAGGGCTTCAGCGGCGAGCTGCCGGCTCGTCGCGACCGGCCCTTCCAAGGCTGGCTGCAGATCTCGGTGGGCTGCAACTGCGTATGTTCCTACTGCATCGTGCCCTCCACACGCGGTCGCGAGGCGAGCCGGACACCCCACGAGCTCGTAGGGGAGGTGGAGGCGATGGCAGCCGACGGCGTACGCGAGGTCACGTTGCTCGGCCAGAACGTCAACTCCTACGGTCGTGATCTGCCGGGCGGGCGCGAGAAGCCCACGTTCGCCGAGCTATTGGCGCAGATCGACGCCATCGAGGGCATCGAACGGATCCGCTATACGAGCCCGCACCCCAAGGACATGCACGAAGATGTGATCCGCGCGCACGCCGAGCTCGAGAGTCTCTGCGAGCACATCCACCTGCCGCTCCAGTCGGGCTCCAGCACCATCCTGAAGGCCATGCGCCGCACGTACGGTCGCGAGCGCTACATGGACCGGGTGGCCCTGATCCGCGAGCACGTGCCGGACGTCGCCCTGACAACCGACATCATCGTCGGCTTCCCGGGGGAGAGCGAGCGCGACTTCGCGGAAACGCTCGAAGTCGCCGAGGAGGTCGGCTACGACGGCGCGTTCACTTTCATCTACTCGCCGCGTCGGGGCACCGAGGCCGCGGGCTTCACCGAGGGCGTCGTGCCGCACGAGGTCAAGGTCGAGCGCATGGAGCGGCTCGTGGAGGTCGTTCAGCGCCGGGCCCGTGAACGGGCGCAACGCTTTGTGGGGCGCACCGTCGAGGTGCTCGTCGAGGGAACGTCACGTAAAGACCCTGGGCGCCTGCGCGGGCGCACGCGTCACAACAAGGTCGTCAATTTCACGGGCCTCGCCGCTCCGGGCGAGTTCGCGCAGGTGAGCATCGAGAGCGCTTCGAGCCAGACGCTCACCGGCGAGGAGCTTCTGCCGGCGCGCCTGGCGGCGTGAGCCTCAGCGCGCTGCGCTGTGGCCGTCTTCCAGTTCCTGGCTGACGCGGTCCGAGCCGAGCACGCGAGCGAGCGCGGCGGCCGCGTCGGGGGCGCTGTTGGCAAACATCGTCGATATGCGCAGCGGCAGCGGCGCGACGTCGATCTCGGCCACGTCGTGGTCGATCGCGCGCGCGGTCGCGGCCGCGACGTCCTCGGGCGTCCGTGTCTTGACGCCGCGCGGCAGCCGTGCGCCGGCTTTCGGCGAACATGCCGGCGTCGCTGATGAAGCCCGGGTAGATGCCGGACACACCGACTCCGGTGCCGTGCATGTCGGCGCGCATCGCGCCCGCGAAGCCGCGCAGACCGAACTTCGTCGCGTTGTACGATGCGGTGCGGGTCGAGGAGACCTTCCCCGACAGCGAGGAGATGAAGACGAGGTGCCCGTGGCCGCGCGCGATCATCGCCGTGACGAGCTCGCGGGCCATCACGATCGGCGCGTGCAGGTTGACCTCAAGCGCCCTGTCGATGTCCTGCTCGCTGAACGTCTCGACGCGCCCGGCCGCGGGCAGTGCGGCGTTGGCGACGAGGATGTCGAGCCGTCCGGAGCGCTCCAGCAGCCCGTGCAGCTGGTCGCGCTCGGCGAGATCGGCGACCTCGACCTGGGCGCCGATCCGCTCGGCGAGCTGTTCGAGGGGCTCGCGCGCCGGCCGGAGATGCACGAGCTCCGCGCCGCGCGAGCGCAGCTCAAGCGCGATCGCGCGTCCGATGCCGCCCGATGCGCCGGTCACAAGTGCCCGTGCTCCAGCTGATCTGCATGGTTTGTGAGGCTATCCGGATATGCGGGTGTTCGCGCTCTTCGGACCGACCGCGGTCGGCAAGACGGAGTCGCGATCGCGATCGCCGACGAGCTGCGAGCGCTGGGATAGAATCCGGTGGCGGTCTCTGCGGACGCGCTTCAGGTCTACGGCGGCCTGGAGGTCCTGACGGGGGTCGCGAGCTTCGCCCGAGGAGCGGACGAGCTTGAGCACCGGCTGGTCGCTCGATCGCCCTTGCCGAACAGTCCAGCGCCGGGCGTTATGCCCAGCTTGCGCACGCGGAGATCGACGACGCTGCTGGCGAGGGCGGACGCCCGTCGTGGTCGGTGGCACAGGCCTCTACCTTCGTGCCGCGCTCGCGGAGCTCGACCTGGCCCGCGCCGCCGCCGGAGCGTGCGCGAGCGCTGGCAGCGCAGCTGACGGGCGCGGGCCGCAGCGCGCTGCATGCGGAGCTGGAGAGCGTGCGCCCGGGCCGCGGCCCGCATCGACGCCCGCCGATGGCCGACGATGTCGTTCGGGTGCTCGAGCTGCACGAGATCGGCGCGCTGCGAGCCGCCGCGCGGGGCCCTCGGAGTTGTGGACGACGCAGCACGCGCCACCCGACGCGGCTCGCTCGGGCTGACGCTCGACCGTGGCGAGCTCAATCTGCGCAATCGACGCGCGCGTGGACGCGATCGTCGCCGCCGGCGCGGTCGCCGAGGTGCAGGCCGCAGCGAAACGGCCGGCGCGTCGCCGACGGCGCGCCAGGCGCTCGGCTTCGGCGAGCTGCTGGCCGGGGAAATCGACGGCATGAAGCAGCGCACGCGCGCTACGCCAAGCGTCAGCTCACGTGGATGCGCAAGCTGCCGACGCCGAGCCGTCGACCTCGGCGGCGTCGGCGGGGCGGTGAGCCCGCTGACAGATCGGGGCGCGCGACGATCCCCGCTGGGCTCCCGCCCTCCGACGAGCAGGTGAAGCTCGAAAAGTGGCAGGCGCTGGGCAACGACTACGTCATCGTCGAGCGCGAGGCGCTGCCATTTGAGCTCGACCGGCGCGGGCGCATCGGTGCTGTGCTCCTCGCACCGGGGTGGGGGCCGACGGCCTGCTCCTGCCGCGCATCGGAGGATCCATATACGTGGCGACGCTGACGGATCTTCAACCCCGACGGATCGGAGGCCGAGCTGTCCGGTAACGGGGCCCGCGAGGCGATCATGTACCTGCGCCGCGCCGGGTGGACCGACGAGGACGAGTTCGCCATCCACACGGCCGCCGGACCGATCCGCCCGACGATCACCGGCCCCACACGTGCCGCGTCGACATGGGTCGCGCCTCGCTCACCTCGCCGGACTACCCGTCGGGAGCGAGCGGACGGGCGAGGCACGGTGAGCGCCGGCGGGACGCGCGTTCGCGTTCCAGCACGTCTCGATCGGCAACCCGCAGTGCGCGATCGCGCTGGCCGATGCTCGATGAGCTGGAGCGCGCTCGACCTCGGCCTCATCGGCCCTGCGATCGAAGCAAGCGAGCTGTTCCCGCGCCGCACCAACGTCTCCTGGTACGTCGCGCTCGTCGGCAACACCGGATCCGCACGCGCATCTTCGAGCGCGGCGTCGGCGAGACGCTGTCCTCGGGCACGGGAGCGACAGGCGCGGCGGTCGCGCACCTGCTGCAGCAAGAGCGCCGCGCGGGAACCGGTGACCGTGCTCCTCGACGGCGGCGAGCTCGAGGTGGACATCGATGACGACCTGAGCGTGAGCCTGACCGGCTGGGCGCGCGCCCGTCTTCCCGGTTCGGTCAGCAAGGAGTCTCGAAAGGGAGCTCATGAGGCCGAGTGAGCGCCTGGAGCGCATCCCGCCGTATGCTTTCGCTGCGCTGGAGCGAAAGATCGCGGGAGAAGCGCGAGGCCGGCATCGACGTCATCAGCCTCGGCATCGGCGACCCCGACACGTCCGACGCCGGAGCTGATCGTCGAGGCCATGCAGGGGGCCGTCGCGGACCCCGGCACCCACCAGTACCCGACGAACCGCGGGCGCGCCGAGTTCCGCGCCGCCATCGCAGACTTCTACCGCCGCCGCTTCGCCGTAGAACTCGACCCCGAGAGCGAGATCATTCCCGGCGCTCGGCGCCAAGGAGTCCATCTTCAACCTCAACCTCGCGTTCCTTGATCCCGGAGACGTCGCTCTGGCCTCCGACCCCGGCTACCCGTCTACACGGGCGGGCCCGTTGCTCGCCGGGCGCCGAGCCCTACCATGGCGCTCGAGCCCGAGCTCGGCTTCGCGCCCGACCTCGAGGCGATTCCCGACGAAGTCGCCGAGCGAAGCCGGCTGATGTACATCAACTACCCGAACAACCCCACTGGCGCGATCGTCCCCGAGGGGTTCTTCGAGCAGCGTCGTGGAGTTCGCCCGCTAGCACGAGATTCTCGTGGTGCACGACAACGCCTATTCCGAGATCTCGTTCGACGGGTACAGGCCGCCGTCGTTCCTGTCGACACCGGGCGCGCAGGACGTCGGGATCGAGGTCTTCTCGCTCTCCAAGGGGTACAACATGACCGGCTGGCGCTGCGGCGCCCTGGTCGGAAACGCAGAGGCGCTCGAGGTCTACTGGCGCCTGAAGAGCAACGTCGACTCCGGGATGTTCGAGGCCGTCCAGCTTGCCGCGGTGGCTGCGCTCTCGCCGGAGCTCGACGGCGACGTGGCAGCCATGAATGCCCTCTACGCGCGCCGCCGCGACCTCGTCTGCGAGGCGCTGCAGGCGATAGGCGTCGACGTGAAGCCCCCGCGCGGGACGATCTACGTCTGGGCGCCGGTGCCGGGCGGCTTTTCGAGCTCGGCCGAATACTGCGAGCACGTGCTCGAGCGTGCCGCGGTCGTGAT
Source organism: uncultured Solirubrobacterales bacterium (assembly GCA_963764325.1). Taxonomy (GTDB): domain Bacteria; phylum Actinomycetota; class Thermoleophilia; order Solirubrobacterales; family Solirubrobacteraceae; genus Palsa-744. The sequence goes on from CAVXSE010000001.1 coordinate 755,285, forward strand.
CTCGCCCGGCTCGATCTACGGCGCGGCGGGGGAGGGATGGTTTCGGATCTCACTCACCACGCCGGACGAGCGCCTCCTTGAGGCCGTCGAGCGACTCGGCGCGCTCGCCGCGTGAATACGCCGCCCGTCCGCGTCCTAGACTGAAGTACGAATGGATCGAGGCCGAAACGGCCGCCGTGCCGTGACAAGGACGCCAGAGGGGTACAAGGACGGACCACGCGCTCCGCGCGCCCGGCAGCGTGCACTTTGCGTCGGCATCGCCGGCGACGACGGGGCACTGGATGAGCTTCGCGAGCTACTTCTGACGGCCGGCGTCGCGACGGTCGGGGAGCTGACGCAGGAACGCGACGTGGCGCACCCCAACACCTACCTCGGCTCGGGCAAGGTCGCCGAGGCCAAGGCGCTCGCCGCCGCATTGGACGCGAACGTCGTGGCCTGCGACGACGAACTCACGGCGCGCCAGGAGCGAAACCTCGAGCAGGCGCTGGGCCTGCCGGTCGTCGACAGAACGACCGTGATCCTGGACATCTTCGCGAGCCACGCCGGCAGCGCGGACGGCAAGCTGCAGGTCGAGCTCGCGCAGCTGGAGTACAACCTTGCGCGCATGCGCGGTCTGTGGAGCCACCTGGAGCGGCTCGGCGGCGGCATCGGCACGAGGGGCCCAGGAGAGACGCAGATCGAGACCGACCGCCGTCTTGCGCGCAACCGCATCGCCACGCTGCGCCGGCGCCTTGACCGTGTGCGCCGAACCCGCGCCATGCAGCGCGCCGAGCGGGAGCGGGCCGCTCTGCCGACGATCGCCCTGGTCGGGTACACGAACGCCGGTAAGTCGAGCCTCCTGAACGCCCTCACGGGAGCGGAGGCCGGCGTTCAGGACCGCCTCTTCCACACCCTCGACCCGACGGTCCGGACGCTCACGATCTTTGGCCGGCGCTACCTGCTGACTGACACCGTCGGGTTCATCAGCAAGCTCCCCCACCAGTTGGTGGACGCGTTCGGCGCGACGCTCGAGGAGACGCGCCGCGCACAGCTGATCGCCCACGTTCTCGACGCGTCGGCCTCCGAGGAGCAGCAGGAAGCGATGCGACGCGCCGTCGAGGAGACGCTTGAGGAGATCGGCGCCGGCGATCAGCCGCGAATACTCGTGCTTTCCAAGGCCGACCTGCTCAACGACGCCGAGTGCGACGAACTGCAGTTGCGTTTTTCCGGCGCGGTACTCGTGAGCGCGGTCCGCGGCGACGGTCTCGAGGAGCTGCGCCAGACGATCGAGCACGAGCTTGCGCACACCCTGCGGCGAGTCGAGTTGCTCGTCCCTTACGCGGAGGGTGGACGCCTGGCCGAACTGCACCGCCTGGCGGGAGAAATCAGCCGGCGCGACACTCCCGACGGCGTCCGCGTGCGGGCCTTGCTTCCAGCGCGGTTGGCCGACCGCTTCGACCGCTACGCGGTCGCTTCCTAACGGTCGCCGCCGGATCCCGCGATGACGCCGCGCTGTGCGCGCGATCGGAGCTTCTCGAGGTTCGCCGCGGCGATCTCCTCAAGGTCCAGGTCGAGCTCGGTCGCCAGCTGCGCGACGTACCAGAGGACGTCGCCGATCTCACCGGCGAGGCGCCTTCGCCGCTCGTCGGTCACGACTCCTTCGTCGTCGCGGATCACCTTCTTGGCGTCGTTCGCGACCTCGCCGGCCTCGCCGGCCAACCCGAGCGCCGGATACGCGAGCCAGGCGTCGCGGGGGTAGCCGGCGGTGGCGCGTGAGAGGCGCTGGTACTCGGAGAGCTCCACCGCGCGATCCTAGCCAGCGAGGCCCGCCGCCCGACGCGCGTCCTCGTGGGCGCGCTCGCTAAATGCGTCATCGAGCGAGCTGAGCTCACCGATCTCGAGGCCCAGCGCTTGTGCGAGGAGCCAGTCGGCGAACGCCGGGTTCTTCGGCAGCAGTGGTCCGTGTAGGTAGGTCCCGATCACTGTTCCGCTCACCGCGCCCTCGAAGCCGCTGTCGCCGTCGTTGCCGTATCCGCGTAGGACGCGCCCGAGCGGCCGCTGGCCCATCCCGAGGCGCGTGCGGCCACCGTGATTCTCGAAGCCGGCGAGCTCGAGCTCGTCGGTGCCGAGCCGCGCCGAGATCGCGACGTTGCCGATCAGGCGCGGTCCGGGCTCGCGGGCCGTCTGGACGTCGAGCAACCCGATGCCCTCAAGTTCGCGGTCGTCGAGCTCATAAGAGACGCCGAGCAGCTGGTAGCCGCCGCACACGCCCAACACGATTGCGCCGCGGGCGGCGGCGGCGTGAAGCGCGTCGCGTCCGGTGCTCAGTAGGTCCTCCGCGCACAGAATCTGGTCGCGGTCTTGCCCGCCACCGATGTAGTAGAGGTCGTGAGCGTCGCCGTCGAGTTCGTCGCCGAGGCCCTTCGCGGCAAACTGAAAGCCGATACCACGCCATTCACAGCGTCGCTGAAGGAAGATCATGTTGCCGCGGTCGGCGTAGATGTTCATCAGTTCGGGGTACAGCGCGGCAACGCGCAGAACCCGTCCGTCACCGCTCGGCACGAAACACCACCACCTCGTTTGGGACGTGATCTTCGGTCTCGGCGACGCCGATGACCCGCTCGAAGTGAAGTCCGTGTCGTTCGCCCTCCGCGGCGAGTGAGTCAGCGTCGACGATGTCCAGACGGATGATGTCGTGCTCCACCGGACGCATCGGCCCTTCGGCGGTGTAGACGCGCCTGTCGCGTTCGACGGTGATCGTCCCGCGGTCGGCGCGGACCGCCACGGGCGTGCTCACGTACACGGCGTCGTCGGCGCGCAGCGTGTCGGGAAAGGGCCGCTCGTCGTCACGGTCGAAGACGTGAAAGCTCGTGACGATCGCGACCGCAAGCTGGCCGCCCTCCTCGAGGTGTTGCCGGACTCCGGCAAGGAGTTCGGCGCGTCCGGTTTCGCCGCCGAGCAGCTGGACGGTCTGCATGGGGACGATCACGAGCGGCCAGCGACGCGCGCCGAAGGAGAGTTGCCGGATGTCGCAGCGGACGGTCTCGACGGGCAGCGCGCCGGCGCCTTCAGCCAGCGCGTTCAGCAGCGCCGGGTCGCGATCGACCGCGGTGACACGGTGACCGTCGCGCGCGAGCGCCAGAGCGACGCGCCCCGATCCGCAGCCGAGATCGAGGACCTCACGTCCAATTTCGCCGGCGAGTGCTCGCCATACCGGCAGATCCGCCGTGTACCGCCCGCACTCAGCTTCGTGCCAGCGCACCGTCTCAAGGCCCGGGGATGCGACGCTCACCACTGGCTCTCCACGTCGCCGCGCTCGGCGAGCAGAGCGCGAAGGTCGAGCATCGCCGTGTACGTCGGGAGCGCAAAGACAGTGCCGTCACCGGTGCTGACCGCCGCGTCGAGCGCCTCCGCAACGTCGTCGACGATCTCGATCGCGCTCACGTCCATGCCCGCGTACTGAAGGCGCATCGCCATGTCCGCGGCGCGGGTGCCGGCGCACACCACGCGGGACACGTGGCCGGTGAGAAGCTCGAAGTCGGCGTCCCAGATCCATGAGACGTCGCGCCCGTCGGCGATCCGGTCGTTGAGGATCACGAGCAGCTCGAGCTCATCGCCCTCAAGCGCGAGCGTGCGCGCCACCTCGCTGGCGCCCACGGGGTTCTTGATCAGGAGGATCCGCAGCTCGCGGCCGCTCTCGAGCTGGACCCGCTCGGCGCGGCCGAACGCGGGCCGTGCCTCGCGAAGCCCGGCGGCGATCGCAGCGAGCGGAACCTCGAGCGCCAGCGCCAGCGCAGCCGCCGCGAGCGCGTTGTAGACGTTGTAAACCCCCGGCAGAGCGAGCTCGATCCGCTCGTGCCCCTGTTCCGTCTCGAGCGTGAACGAGGCCCCCGACACGCCGTGCAATTCGATCGCGCTCGCGGTCACGGCGGGCTCGGGCCGCGCAAGGTCGCAGGCAGGGCAGTGGTAGCGGCCGAGATGGCCGAGATACACGGCGTCGAAGACGAGCGGAGCGCCGCAGCGCCGGCAGTGCGCGGCGTCGACGGCGTGGCCAAGCTCCGGCGCGGCTGCATCGGGGTCCTCGATGCCGAAGTAGAGAGCGTCGGGCCGTCCAGCCCCGAGGTATGCGACAAGCGGGTCGTCGGCGTTAAGCACGAGGCGTGCGGCGCTCTCGGCGGCGGCGTGCGCCCAAGCGTCGGCGAGCGTCTCGAGCTCGCCGTAGCGGTCGAGCTGGTCGCGGAAGAGATTGGAGAGCGCGATGGCGCGCGGTGATAGCTCGCCGACGAGCCGGTCGAGCCATGCCTCGTCGACCTCGAAGAGGCCAATGTCTCCGTCGATGCCGCCGCCGCGCGCCGCGTCAAGCAGCGTGGATGCGACGCCGCCGGCCATGTTCGCGCCGGTGGCGTTGTGAACGACGCGCAGACCCGACGCTGAAAGTATCCCGGCGGTCATGGCAGCGGTTGTCGTCTTGCCGTTGGTCGCGGAGATGACGGCGCAGCCGTCGGGCAGACGAGCCGCGAGTGATGAGACTGCACCGGGCGACATCCGCAGCAGCAGCCGTCCCGGCGCGCTCGTGCCACCCGAGCCACGGATCCGCGCCACCCTGCCGACGAGCCGGGCGACGGCGATCTGCGAGCTGCTCAGCGCGCTCACGGCTCGCCGGTCGGCGCGAGCGCGGGCGCCCCTTGCGAGGGGACAATCATGCGCACGGCGCCACTGAGCGCACGCACGGTGACCGGAAGCTCTCCGATCGGATCGCCGTCGGCGTACATCGTGAACGGCCGGTCGGCTGCCACCTCGATCTCGGCGCCGCGGAGCACCCGGACGTGCTCCTCGTCGACGTGGGTTCCCTTGAACACCTTCGGAAGCCCGCGCAGGAAGTGCAGCTTCGAGCTCGCCGCGACGCACACCACGTCCAGCAGGCCGTCGTCGAGCATGGCGTCGGGTGCGACGAACATCCCACCACCGTAGGCCCGTGAGTTCGCGACGGCGACTGTGTAGCCCGTGAACTCGTACTCCTCGCCGTCGGCCCGGACGATCAGCTGGGCGGGATGCCAGCGGGCAAGCGCGCGCAACGCGCCGTACGCGTAGACACCGCCGCCGAGCCAAGATGGCGCTTCGTTGGCGATGCGGTTCGCGTCGCTGTCGAAGCCGACTGAAGCGATGCCCACGAAGGCGTGGCCGTCGGCGTTGCCGTCGCGATCGATCACTGTGCCCAGGTCGAGTGGGCGCGCGACGCCCGTAGCGACGACCGCCGCGGCGCTCTCGGTGTCATCCGGGATGCCGAGGGTCCGGGCGAGGTCGTTGCCGCGGCCGCCCGGTATCAGTCCGATGACCGATTCGGGCAAGCGGCGCAGCGCGTCGGCGACGGCGCCCACGAGCCCGTCGCCCCCGACCGGCACGACCGCGCGGCCTTGCAGTGCGGCCGCCACGGCGAGCTCCCCGGCGTGCTCGAGCCCCTCGCTGCGCGAGGTGGCGACGTCGACACCGCGCCTGCGCAGCGCGTCGGCCGCGAGCGGAGCGATGCGAAGAGCGCGCCCGCCGCCCGCCGACGGATTAACGATCAGCGAGACGGCAGTCGCCAAAGCGGACCTCCCGACGCCGCGATCAGCCAGCGCTGCTGGCTTTGTTGCGCCGTCTTCGCCCGATCGCGGCGGCGATCGCCATCACCGCGATGACGAGCAGGAGCCCGAGCAGCACGGCCGGTGGCACGCTGATCCCGCCGAAGGGGAGAGCGATCAGAAGGACGATGCCCGTGCCGACGGCAACGAGCGCGATGGCGAGCAGAACGATCAGCACGATGCCGCGGACGCGCTTCAGGATGCCCGCCGAGCGCGACGGCAAGAGAAGGCCCGCCGCACGCAGAGCGAAGAGCTGGCGCGAGCTGGGGGCGTCCTGGCCGAGTCGCTCGACAGCCTCCTTCAAATCGCCGGCGCGGCGTTCGGCGAGCGCGAGCGAGGCGTCGGCCATGCGCCTGATCTGCATCCGCTCCTGGGGCCGGGCGGCGGCGAGCGCCCGCTGGAAGTAGGCGCGCGCCGACTCGGCGTCAAAGCGCTCGGATGCGCGCGCGCCCAGGATCGCCAGCGCAGCCGCCTTGTATTTGGTCTCGGTCTCGAGCTCCTCGTCGGAACGCTGCTCGAGTGCTTCGATGGCGGCCATCGCGCCGCGCTGTTCGATCCTGACCTGTCGCTGTTTGGGAGGCACGGAGGGCCATTCTATGGCGTGAAATGGCGGCAGCCTGACCGCAAGGGCGGCGAGAGCCAGCCGCTATGCTCGCCGCGTGCCGACCGCCGTGGCAAGCAGACGGACGCTGGCCGCGCTGGTGGCGACGTTTGCGCTGCTCTGTGCCGCAGCGCCCCAGGCGTTCGCCGGCGTTTCGCTGGGAAGCGGCAATCTCGCCGAACAGGCCGAATCTGAATCCTCGAGCAGCAGCCCGTCGTCGACGTCGACGACCGGAACCAAAGAATCCAAAGAAGCCGAAACGACGAACAGCAACCACACGCTCTTCATCGGCATCGCGGTCGCCGTGGTCCTGCTCGGCGGCATCGGCTTCGTGATCGTGCGCGACGCTCGCAGGCGCGCACCCGTCAGCGACGCGGCGACCGACGCGGCAGTCGAACGCTCACATCTGGACCATCAGTCGCAGCTGCGGCGCAAACGTGCGCGCGCGAAGGCAGCAAGGCAGCAGCGCAAGCGCAACCGCTAGCGCAGCTAGTGCAGGTGAGCCGACCGGACCGGTGCCCGCGTGGGTTGGCGCACGCGCGGCGGTGGCGTCGGACGGCGAGCCGTGCGGTCCGCGGCGAGGTCGGCGCGGTGAGGGTTCCCGGGGGTGCGGGTCGAGCGGGCCGCCCGGCAGCGCGTGCGAGCCGCCATCGTCTTCCGAGGAGCCAGTCGCCCTCAACTTCGGCGAGCGCGTTGTCGTAGCGAATGGGCAGCCAAAGCATGGCTGCAGCTATCGGAAGCTTGATGCAAGCCGCGAACAGCAGGACCCATGCCCACACCGGCATGGGGCCATGGTACTACTGCCGGATGGGGACCGAGCGGACGTCCGACCTGGCGCGCTTGGAGCGCGAGGTGACGCGGTGCCGGCTCTGCCCGCGCCTGGTCGCGTGGCGCGAGGAGGTCGCGCGCGAGAAGCGTGCCGCGTTCAGGAGCGAGCGCTACTGGGGTCGGCCGCTGCCGGGCTTCGGAGACCCGCACGCAGCGCTGCTGTTGCTCGGGCTTGCGCCGGCTGCACATGGCGCAAATCGCACCGGCCGCATGTTCACCGGCGACCGGTCCGGTGACTTCCTCTACTCGGCCCTGTGGCGCGCCGGCCTCGCGAGCTCGCCGCAATCGCGGTCGCTCGACGACGGCCTCACGCTGACCGGCGTGAGGGTCTCGGCCGCCGTCCGCTGCGCGCCGCCACAAAATCGGCCCACACCCTCGGAGAGGGACAACTGCATGCCGTGGACGGAGCGCGAAATGTCGCTGCTGCCGCGACTCCGCGTGATCGTCGCGCTCGGCGCCTTCGCCTGGCAGGCGGCGCTTCGCCTCGTGCCGCTCGACCCTCGCGGCGGAGCGCCGCAGCGACCGCTTCCGCGCTTCGCGCACGGCGCGCAGGTCGAGCTCGGCGCGCTAACGCTGCTCGGTTGCTTTCACCCGAGTCAGCAGAACACGTTCACCGGGCGCCTCACTGAGGCGATGATCGATGAGGTGCTCGAGCGCGCCGTCGCGTTGGGCGGCGCGAACTAGAACGTGATCTCGCGCTTGCGCGAGAACTTCACGACGGCGTGCCAGTCCCAGCTGTACTTGCAGGAGCCGGATTCAGTGCTCCAGTGCCCGCAATGCTCGGACATCGGGCGCCCGCCGATTGTCTTCGTGAACTCGCGCTTGCCGAGATCCGACGTCGGGATGTCGAACCGCGGGACTGACTCACCGGAGAAGTAGACGATCCCGCCGAACCACGATTCGCCCCTGCAAATGCCAGAGCCCGAGCCCACTCCAAGGAAGCCGTACGACTCGACGCCGGCTGTGAAGTCCTCGTCACGGCCGCGCTTTCGCCACGTAAGCATCTCCCCGAGTTCCCCGCGGCCCTCGGGCGCGGCGAGCGTGCCCGAGCAGTCGAACGGTTCTTGTTCGGTTCCGCCGTCGTTGTAGGCAGATCCCATCTCGTGGAACGAGCCGTTGACCGTGTGCTTCGTGACGTTCACGTTCTTGGGCAGCGCGAAGCGAGTCCGGCCGCGACCGACGAGGAACTCCGTGTCGCGGAATTCCTCATCGACGTGGAACGAGGCGCCGTCGTTGATTTCGCACACCAGACCGGAGGTGGATTTGGAGCCGCACATTTCCTTGCCCGGCTTCGCTTGGCCTGCCCGGTCACCCCGACCGTCACGGTGTAAAGGGCGAGCTTGGGGCGAGCCTGCGCCGCGGAGGCCGTCAAGCCGAATGACGCCGCGCAAGCCGCCGCCGTGCACAGCGCGGCGCGCGAGCGCAACCTGCGAATCCCCCAGTGTGCATCTGCGGCCAAGATCGCCGCCAATGATGACCGATTCGCGAGGCGTCCGCACGGCCGAACGTCGCGTCGCCTCTAATCTGAGCCCATGGCCTACACGAGCCGCGAGGGCCGCGAACGCATTCTTCGAGACGTAGCGGTCGCCGCGGCAGCGCTGATGGGTGCCCAGGAGGCACTCGGCGAGGCTCACGAGCTGCTCGACGACGCTGCAGCCGATCGGCTTGAAAGCGACCTCTACGGACCGGTGCGCGACGCGACGAAACGCGCGCTGGCAGCCTCTACGGCGTTCGCTGCCCGCAGCGGGCTGACGTTCGAGCGGCCGGCCGGCACACACCATTCGCGCACGCGCGGCGACGGTGCGCGCGAGTTCGTCGACGGCGCGGTGGCACTCGTTGCGAGCGCGGACGAGACGCTCGCGAACTCCAGGACTCGATGCTGCCGATCGAGGTGGGGGACAGCGAGCTCCGCGAGGCGCTGGCCGCTACGCGGCGCGCGATCGCGCCCGTCGGGGGCGCCGCGCACGAGCTCGAGCGCACGCTCGGCCGCTAACGGAGCGCGACAGTGCGCAGACTCGGACCGGCGCTCGGCGTCCGCGATTTCTCAAGGCTCTGGCTCGGCGTCCTCGGCTGGGACCTCAGCCTGCAGATGGTCGAGCTCCATCGGCTGGCAGGTTTACGTCTACCACCACAACGCTATCGTACCCTGGTTCTCGGCTCACCGAGTTCGTACCGATGCTGTGCTCTCGCTTCCGGCAGGTCACCTTCTGTCGGCATTCACGCCGGCTCGTCCTGCGGCAGCGCTCGTCCTGAGCGCCATGGTCGCCGCGGCGCTGGCCGGGCTGTCGATCGCTAAAGTCCACGAGCTCTGGCCGTTCCTGGCGTTGGCGCTCTGCGCCGGGGTATCGATGGCGCTCGGTTCGCCTGCGTCGCGCTCACTGCCGCCGGTACTCGTCCCGGCGAACCTGCTCGAGAACGCGGTGACCCTGCGCAACACGAGCATGTACACGTCCACGCTCCTCGGGCCCGCTCTCGGAGGGCTCCTCTACGCGGTTTCGCCGCCTCTCACATACGGCGTCGCCGCCGTCGTGATGCTCGCTGGAGCGGCATGCATCCTCACGATCCGCCACCGCGAGGAGCCCGGCCGCGACGACGGGCGCGCCGGCAACCTGCACACCGTGCTGGCGGGACTTCGTTTCATCCGCGGCACTCAGATCCTTTTCGGCGCGATCCTGCTCGACCTTCTCGGCGTGCTCTTCGGAGGGGCGATCGCGCTCCTGCCGCTCTATGCCAAGTCAATTCTCCACGTCGGCACGGTCGGGCTCGGCTTCCTGCGCGCGGCGCCATCCGTCGGAGCGCTCCTCGCGGCAGTTGTCATAACGCGCACGCAAATCGGCCGCCACGCCGGGAGAAAGCTCCTTGTCGCGGTTGGCGCATTCGGCGCTTTCGCGATCGTGTTCGGGCTCTCGCGCGTCATGTGGCTGTCGCTGCTGGCGCTCGCGGGCACCGGATTCGCCGACATTTTCAGCATGAACATCCGCGGAATGACGTCGGCACTTGCGACGCCGGACAACCTGCGCGGGCGCGTGACGTCGGTGGAGATGGTCTTCATCAGCGCCTCGAACGAGCTCGGCAGCTTCGAGTCAGGGCTCGCTGCGTTTCTGATCGGAGCAGTTCCGGCCGTCGTCGCGGGCGGGGCGGTGACGATCGTGCTCGCGGTCGCCTGGAAGCGGTTCTTCCCGGACCTCGCGCGCCTCGACCGCTTGTCTGACGTCGCTCCAAAGACACCCGAGGCGACCGTCACGGCGTAGCACGCCGGAGGGCCACGGCGGCTGAGAGCGCTTTAGCCCTACCGGATAATGCATGGACTGTGTCGCTCTACTCGCGGGGCATGCCCCGGCGTACCGCATGCTTGGCATCACTCGCAGCCCTCGCGGTCGCCGGCTGCGGAAGCGCGCACTCGGTGCCGACGACCACGGGGCGCCACCGGGAAGACCAGGCCGCCTTCAGCGTCGAAAGCGAGAGCGGCCTGCCGGGAAAGCCCGCGCGGGAACGCTGTTACGAAACGCCGGTCGGCGGTACGGAGCGGAAAGTCCCGTGCTCGATCATGACCAACGGACACGTACCGGCGGAAAGGAATCCACACGTCAAGGCGCTGCTGGAAAAGGACCGGGCAGAAATACGGCGCGCCTGCGACGGCAATCGCAACGGCGAGGTCAAGTACCGCGGTCACCCCGTTGAGTGCGCCGCAGGCTGGCCGCCAGACTCAAACTGAGCCATTACCGCGCACCACCTGATGATGCATGGACTGTGTTGCCCTAGGGTCGCGACATCGACGTAGCGTTGCCCTGCGCCGCCGCAGATTCCACACACGAGGCTCAAGGATGTGGCGAGGGATCTCGGGGAGCTAGCCGACGAGCTGCACGGCGTCTTCGCTCCGGGTGCCGAACGTGCACTCAGGCGGGGGGAAGGCCAAGATCAGTTCCGCAGTCGACGACATCCAACGGACGTCAAAGCGGGAGACTGGACTTCCCCCGGTTCAGACGACACTTTTTGACTTGATGTCTTGGTGGCGGGGGATTCCCCGTCTTTCGCAGCGTAGAGGAGCTGCTCGTAGATCAGGTATCGCGGGTGAGAGCATCCCGAGCGTGGAGTGTCGGCGGTCGCGGTTGTAGAAAGCCTCGATGTAGTCGAAAACGGCGGAGCTGAGTTCTCGGCGTGGTCGGCCAGGAGCGGCGGTGGATGAGCTCCTTCTTCAACGTCGCGAAGAAGCTCTCGGCGACGGCGTTGTCCCAGCAGTCGCCGCGGGAGCCCATCGAGATCGCGATGCCAGCGTCCCGGGCTGCCTGGCCGAAGCCCAGAGACACGTATTGCGATCCCTGGTCGGAGTGGTGAATCAGACCTGCGTCGGGCCGGCGACGATGGACCGCCATCTGCAGCGCGTCGGTCACGAGCTCGGTCGCATGTGCTCGGCCATCGACCAGCCCACGATCCTCCGGCGAATAGGCGTCCTGGACCGCCGCGAGGTACAGCCAGCCCTCCCAGGTTCTCAGGTAGGTGATGTCGGCGAGCCACAGCACGTTCGGCGCGTCGGGGCTGAACTGCCGCTCCACGAGGTCGTCAGCGACCCTCACGCCGGGCACCCGGATCGTCGTCCGCCCGCGCTTCTTCGGCACGAGCCCGGAGATCCCGGCCTCCGCATCAGTCGCTCGACACGCTTGCGCCCGACGCGGATGCCGCGACTCCATCCGCAGCTCGGCATGGATCCGGGGCGCGCCATAGACGCGCCGCTTGGCCTCGTGGATCTGTCTTGATCTTCTCGGTCAGCCACGCGTCCGCGAGCGCCCGGTCCGAGGGCGCCCTGCGCTCCCAGTCATGGAAGCTCGTGCGGTTGACCTCGAGGGCCCGGCACATCACGGCGACGGGATAGTTGGCCTTCTCCGCGGCGATGAACGCGAACACCTCGCTCACCGCCCGTCGGTTTCCTTGGCGAAGAAGGCCGCGGCTTTTTTCAGGATCTCCTTTTCCATCTGAAGCGTCCGGTTCTCCTTACGCAGCCGGCGCAGCTCCTCGCGCTCATCGGTGCTCAGGCCCTCCCGCACGCCTCCATCGACCTGCGCCTGGCGACGCCAGTTCAACAGCGTCTGGTTAGAGACCCCGAGATCCTTCGCGATCTGGCTGAGCGGCTTCTCGCTGACCCGCGCCAGCTCCAACGCTTCACGACGAAACTCCGTGGATACGGCGGCTTCGATCTTGGCACTTGAACCTCCTTGCCAGGGTCTTTCGACCCAAGCGCTCAAGTGTCCTCGAAACCGGGGGAAGTCCA
>CAVXSE010000002.1:0-74211 GCA_963764325.1 uncultured Solirubrobacterales bacterium
ACATCATTGCCCCGGACTACTCGGCCGATGACATGGTCTGGGACGTGCGTGGGAATGGCATCGCCATCGAGCGCCTACCGATTTCGGAAGAGACGCGCGAAGTGCTCCGCTCTTGGCAGAGGCGCTGGGACGAGCTCGCCTCGCATGACATGGCCGCCGAAGACGTCCGCTACGCGCTGCAGCAGGGCTGGCCGCTCGAAACGCTCGATGGCAAGCCCAGAGAGCCGACTCCGTACGAGGTTTGGGCAGCGCACGAGCGACAGGGACAAGAGATTTGGGGCGCGCTCAGAGACGAGCTCGGATCGGATTGGAAAGTCGGGTGGCCCGCCACGGGCGGCGACGGCTACTGGGTGCGATGGTTTCCCGAGGGCCCGGCCGAGAGACTCAGGTGAATCTCGCCTGATAACGCATGGACTGTGTCGCCCAGAGACCGCCCGTAAACTGCTGATCTGTGGGTTTCGTCCCGGGATCGGAGCAGCTAGCGAAGGTCCTCGGCATCGTCGTTTTCGCCCTCGAGCGCGTGATGTACGTTTTGACCACCGCGCTCTGACCTCTCGTCATCTGGCATGGCGCGTCTCGCCAGAATCTCCGCGTCTGATAATGCGTGTTCAATGGCACCTCGAAATGCGTGGCGCCGCGGGGCGTTGCGGCTCGCAGTCCTTGTGGCGGTACTGGTGGGGGTAGCGGTCGTCGTGGTGCGCCCAAGCGCCAGCCCGGGTGCCGGCCTTTGCGAGGCCAAGGGCAAGGGGCCAACACCGCAGGCGGCGATGAACGCGTACTTGTCGCGCTGCGGCGCCGACTACAAGGTCCGCAAGGGGCCGTACCCCGGCGAAAAGAGATCAAGCGCGTACCCGAACTACTACGGCGAAATCCTCGAGTACTCGCTGATCATCAAGAACAACCCAGAACTCCACGAGGAGTCGGTGTTGCTCGGTCAGCGCTCGAAGGGGGCGCCTTGGACGACGCTCGAAGTTGGCACCGGCCCCTGACGAGCCCCGGCTGGTTAAAAGATCGAAAAGTAGGAAACGAGTTGGGGGTCATCTGCGCTGCCCTGGAGCGATAGCCGCATCCGCTGGGGTGCATCCTTCGCCACTTCAGCGAGAAACGTTCGCTGGCTGGGCGTCAGCGCGGCGCCCGCGAACGACTCGAACTCATTCACCCAGTCGTCCAGCGTTCTTGTGTGACTCTGCGGCAAGCGCGCGTCCGGGTCCGGCGTGACGAACCGGCCGTCTGCAGGCCCCTCGCGTAGTAATCCATCGTCACATTGTCCACGAACCGGCGATCTCAAAGTAATGCGCTAGCTCGCCTAATAACGCATGTACGGTGCCCACATGGCCGGAATCGGATTGGGCTGGGCTGCGTCATGGAGGCCAACGTGCGCACTGTGCGGCCATGAAGGTGTGCACGGCGAAGCCATTGAATCGCCGGGCGCACCGACGCGCTGCTTAGGGTGTCGCGTGCGCGAAGCGGAAGTGGCGTCCGAGGCCGAAACGGACGCGGAAGCCGCCGAGTTGGCTGAGCGGGAAGCGGCGGAAGAGGGCGCCGGCATCCAACACGAGCTCGATCACGGTGATTAGCGACGCGCGCACTTTGCTGGCTGGCCCGGCAGCCGCCGTCGGACGCTGAACGTCTCTAGCCCGCCTCGTCAGCAGCCCACGTCCTTGTTGAGCAAGGCGGGTGCTCCGGCACCTCCGAATGACTCATTCCCGCCGACGTTGAACTTGGCAACCAGGGAACCGGTGACCGTGCCGTTGCTGACGTCGGCAGAGCCCTTGTTCTGCTCGCAAGTGGTCTTGGAGAATCCAACGGAGCCGCGAAGAGGAGCCCAGGTCGACGTGATGTGCGCCGACGTGAGACCACTCGAGTGGGTGAAAAGTTTGCTCGAGCCACTCCTGGTGTACTGGTCGATCCCCATCATTCGTGCCGTGTACGGGCCGGCAAAACCGAACGTGGGAGGGATCCCGAGCGGATTGCTACCGGGCACACCCCATTCGTCGTCCGTCACGCCTAGCCCCGTGAACCGCCCCCAGTGAAGCGCCAACAGAACGTTGTTGAACGGAGGCAGTTCGGATTCCGTCGGCGCGAAGCCGGTTGGATAGAGCCAGAGCACCGCGCTCGGAAGCGAATTCGCGGGAATGCCAAAGCAAGAGAGCGGGTCGCCCGATTGCAAGTACGCGGCCTCACTGCCAAGGCCCGCCTGAAGATGTTTGTCGCTGACAGTGCCGAAGTAGCCGGTTGAAGAGTGGAAGTGCAAGGACCCCGTCGCCGTCCCGATGTGAGCGCTTTTGTCGACTTTTAGTTTGTCCGCTTTCGCCGCTGGGCAGGTAAGAGCCGAATGCGGAAATGGTTTCGTCCCGGCGAACCGCAATGAGATCGATCCGAACGAACCGAGGTGCGCGGACAACGTTGCGTGCGTGTGGCTCGAGGAGATGTGAACCGTGTAGTCGTGATCGACGTTCGGAAAGGAGTACAGGTAGCCTTGGTATGCGACGTCATCAGTTGCAAGCTTGGTGACCTTGATTAGGTTGACGGCCAGCGAAGTCGCGCCGCCGCGCTCGATCGCAACTCCGTCGAGCTCGTAACCGTGCCTGGCCGGCGCGCGAAATACGAAGATTCCACTGGAGGCGAGCGCCATGCCTGGCGCCAACGCCAAAGCGCCAATGGCAACAAGAACAGACCGGATCAGCAGCCGTCGGAGTTTCGAACCGTCGTTCGCTGCGCTCAAGGCCCACCTCCGTGTCTCGGTCTGTCGGTCGGTCGCGAGAGTACCAAAGCAGCCTTCCCGGGGCGACGGTCAGCCTCCAGCGCGAGACGTGCCACCGCCAAGTTGACATAACATGCATTATCAGGCGGTCTAATCAACGCAGGTCACTGGCCGCGCGGACCATGCGCAACTCTGGAACGCCGGTGCCGGGATCAATGCGACGAGCGCCCGCGTCCCTGAACCCATTGCTCTCATAGAAGTCCCGCGCGCGCTCGTTGGTCTCGAACACCCACAACTGAGCAGGCTCCACTCCGATCACTCGCTTCATCAGCGCGTCCGCGAGTCCCGTGCCCCGCGATTCCGCCGCGACGTAGAGGGTCCATAGCATCAGGTCCGGCTCGGACCCGTCTCCCGCGGCTCCCGAACGGGCGACACCGACGATGCGCCCGTCGAGTTCCCCGACCGCCACGCCCGGACCTCCCTGAGCCAGCCGCTCCTCCCAGCGCCCCAAACGATCCGCCGCATCAAGCGCATCGAGATAGGCCGCCGGCACGATGCCCCGGTAAGCCTCCTTCCAACAGGCTGTCTGGAACTCGGCAATGCCGCGAGCGTCCGCGAGCACGGCGTCCCGCACCGTTGCTTGCCGCTTGCTTTCACCTCGATCGTTCAGCGACGAGCCCTCCTGCCTGTTGTCAGGCAACTGACGCTACGTGGGCCGAATCGGTAGACACGTGACATGCATTATCCGGCACAGCAAGGTGGTGCATCAGTTTGAAATCGGGGCTCAGCTTGACTCGGGCGGTTTGGCTTTCGGCGCTACCAGATAGGCGATGAGCGTTAGCGCCGCGAGGCTGCCGGCGTCTCGGAAGATGTCCGCCAAACCGAAGGCCACGACTTCTGTCTTGGCTCGACCGAATAGGCCTCCGCGCGCTTCCGAGCTGGTGAGAGCGTGGATGATTTCCCAAACCTCAAGGCCGACGAGCGCCAGCGCTCCGCCGGCCAGCAAGCACACCCCGTAGTACGCCAGCGTTCCCACGGGCCCCTCGGCGAGCGGCGGCAGCCATCTCATCGTCGCCCACACCCCACCCGCGAAGCAGGCCACCACAACGATGAGCGGCACCATCGCGACGGAACATATACGACTCCGGCCGGCCACTGCAGTCGATTAGTTCGGCGATCTCGCGCGGCGTCCAGATGTGATCCTCGATGCCGGCGGCCATCGCGGGAGTGCGCGGGTACGGGATCGCGAGCGTCTCGTGCGGCCGCGCGAAGTTGTAGGCCATGAAGTGAAGCGCCACGGCCGCCGCGTGGCTCTCAAGTGTCTTTGAGAAGGCGTTTGTGAGGCGCGTGTAGCGGCGCATGTTCATCGTCATGGTCAATTTCTGACGCTCTATGAAGCTGGTGCTCGTCTTGGCAACACGCTCAATTGCCAGGCGGTGGTCGTCTCGAAGCCGTCCGTTCGTGAACCCACGCGTGTAAGCTGGGCCCCGCTCGGTCGCGAAAACGAGGTTTCACGTGCACACCGCCATTGCTGCCGCCGCGGCCGTCGTAGGCTTCGTCGTCGGCTATCTCTCCGCGAGCCTTTGGGTTCGAGCACATGCGGCTGGGCCGATCCCGGGCTTCGCGCGCACCGCGGTCTGTTTCCTCCTCGGCGCGGCTGTCGCCGATTTCGCCGGGCGCGTTTACCTCATCGTCCTCGAACTCACACGCCAGTTCCCCGCCACGCGCTTCGGTCCAGTAAAGGAAACCGTCCCAGTCAACGGAATGCTTGATCTGGTTTACGAGGTTGGACTCTTGATCGGAGTCGCCGCGCTCGTTCTGTTAGTCGCCCAGCTGTACGGGCGCTGCGCCGCACGCGAAGCTCAGGAGAGCGCGGTCGTCGAGCCGGGTAGTCCTTAGAGCGACGAGCGCTTCAAGGCGGCCGCTCGTGTGGCGGCCGTGGACGGATCACTCACACTCCTCGCGGCACCACAACTCCGTTCGGCGAACTACCGATCGAAGTAGAGCTTGAATCCCTCTGCTACCGCCTGGTAGCCGAGGCTTTCGTAGAAGACGTGCGCCTCAGGACGATGCTTACCCGACAAGAGCGCGATCTTGTGGCATCCCGCATCGCGCGCCAGCTCCGTGATCCTCGTGAAGAGCGCGCGCCCGATCCCCTGCCGTCGCGCGACGAGCGCAACGACCACGTTCTCGACGATTGCCCAAGGGGTTCCACGGTGGGTCACGTTGGGCACGATCACCACGTCCGCAGAGCCGACTACCTCACCCTCCCTCAGGCAGACAAGGAGATGTCGTCCGCTCTGCTCGAGGATCGCTTCAAGCGCCGTACGCGATGACATCAGATCGCCGGGCGCCGCTGACGGCACGCCCTCACTCAGTTCCGCGTACAGCTCCACGAGGGCGTCTAGATCCGCCAACTGCGCCTCGCGAACCTCCAACTCTGCCACGGCGGGAGCATCGCAGACCGCGCATTGGCGGCTACGCAGCGACGCCCGCCGAGCGCATCACAGGCCAGAGGCGAACCGTCCTGACGCAGGGTTGAACGGGACCTCGACCGGCTCGGAGAGAACGTTCGTCAATCTCTGCGGCACTATGGATCGCTCGGCCTGAAGCTCACGCCCTCCAGCGACGTGAACGCCTGGGCCTCTTCAGCTTGTTCGGAGTTGAACGTGCGCGACCGCACATCACCGTTGGTCTCGATCTCGACGGTTCCGAAGTGAGCGTCGTTGAGCGTGGCCGGCCAGTTGGTGCTACGCGCTGGCCGGAACCCTTCCGGCAACACGAACAACACGTCGCTACCCGGCGTCGGCTGAGCCACGGATCCCTTCAGATGGACAACGCCAAACGCGTCCCTCCAATACGCCGGCTGATCATATTCTTCGCCGTAGGGCTGCCAGCCGTTGATCAATGTCATCGGGATAGCTGCCGGAACCGGCGGCACGCCCCCAAGGTTCGCGGCGCTGTCGGCATTCAGTGCGTTGGTCGCATCGCTGGCGACGCTCGCCGCCGGCACCGTTCCAAGCCTGGCGAGATTGATCTGCCTACCCGTCAGCGTATGGTTGCGCAGTCGGTTACCCGAAAGCGAATGCTTCTTGATCACCGCGTCGCCGCTGACCAGATGGGCGATGCGGGCGATGGGCGCTGCTAGCCCCGTTCCGCTGAGCGCGACGAGCAACGCCATCGTCGCGACGATCATCGCCGGACTAGGGTGTTTAAGACGCGGCCCTTGCATATCGACCCCCTCTCGCGCAGCGCAATCCGGTGCGCCTGTGTAGCCGCATGGTGACCGCTCCCCCAGACAGCCACGCCGGCATTCGCTGCGCGACAAGAAGATCTGTCGACGAGTCGGGCGGCGAAGGCTTTGCGTTTGCTTTCTGTCCACACCCCGACACACTCTTGGCAATTGCGTACTGATTCGCGGAATCCGTGACCGACGTTCGAACATCGCGACTCGAGCTGCACGCGGTCGATGTCGCGGAGGCCGAGCGCATCGCCGCTCGGAGCCCACGACCGGCCGATCTGTGGGCAGACGATTTCCCGTTCGAGGGCGACGTCGGCGCAGTCGGGGCCTTCCTCCGCGCGAGCGCCGCGCTTGGCGAGCAGCGCCCGTTCGGCTTCTACCGAATCACCCGCCTGTCCGACGGGCGCTCAATCGGGGGAATCGGCTTCAAGGGGCAGCCGGTTAACGGCTCCGTGGAGATCGGCTTCGGCCTGGTTCCCTCGGCGCGCGGCCACGGGTACGCCGCCGAGGCGATCGTCGCCCTGCTGGAGGTGGCGGCCGACCATGGTCTTCTCGGGGTGACAGCCGACGCGGCGCCGGACAACGTCGCTTCGCAACGCAGCCTCATCCGGGCTGGATTCCGCCGTGTCAGCGCCGACACCGAGCTTCACCACTACGAGGTGACGATCAACTCGGCCGGCGCGAACCGAGCACCCGCGCAAGATCGACCGTGACAGGCGCGACGCGCAAAATTAGAGCTTCGATCCGCGCGAGGCTAGCTCTGGAGCGCTTGCACCCGCGGCGCTGGATCGCCATCAGGGTCGCCTCCGGTGTCTGGCTGCTCGTCCTCACTGCGGTGCTCTATGCGTACGGCGTCGGAGGCTGGTGGGGCGCCTTGCTCGTCCCCGCGGGAGCACTGCATTTCTACTGGGCATTCCTCCTACGGCGTGAGCCCCCGGCCGGCGCCGCGCAGTAAAGACACTCCATGCCGCCGCACACCGACTCGACGCCAAGTCACGATCCCGTGCGGCCGTGTGGCCGGTCCATAGTCTGCGCCAAGCAGATTGCCGATACGACATGCGTCCGCTTTTCGGGTGTAAGCTTCAGGCGCGATGTCGGAGCTAATTACGCCGAACCTTTCATTGGCCGTGGCGGTGATCGGCGAGGTTTTCCTCGTGCTCATCGTCGCCGTTGCCCTTGCTCGCTGGATCATGCCGGGAGAGCGCCGGCCTTTCACGACGGCGATGCTATGTCGGTTGCTCGTCGCGTTTGGCGCCGTCGTCGGCGGACTCGTCGGCGTCGCGATTGCGCTCGCCTTTCTGGGCGGCCTGGCCGTCGCAGCTTTCGCTGGCACTCCGCAGCGCGCCCAGCGCTAGCGGCGCTTCGCTCACGGGCCGCTCTTCACGGTCGAGAAAGCGCGGCGCCCGTCATACTCGCGAATTCGCGGGATAGCCGCCCCACTGCCCAGGGCCTCGGTCTGCCGACGCAGACGGCCCGGCTCCCTCTCGAGCTCGAGATAGACACGGTCGTCGGCGCCGGGCCGTCGTGGCGCCGCCCGACTAGCCGGCGCGCGCGTAGGCGGCAAAGAAGGCCGCCTCGGCGAGGACGGTGCGCTCGAATTCGCGCTCCAGCAGACGCTCGTTGGGGGCGTGGATGTTGGCGTAGTCGTCGCAGGTGCCGACGAGCAAGACCTCTGCTGTGGGTGCCGCGGCCGCGAGGGAGTTGACGAGCGGTATCGATCCGCCGGAGGCCGAATAGACGGTCGGGCGTGCATACGATTTGCTCCAGGCCTCGCGAGCCGCGACGTACGCAGGGCCGTCGGTCCGCGCCGAGAAGCCGGTGCCGATCTCTCCGGGCGTCGCGGTGACTTCGATCCCGAACGGTCGTTGCGCTTCGACATGTGCCATCACGGCCCGTTGCGCTTCAGAGGCGTCCTGCTCCGGGTGAACTCGCACGTTCAGCAGCGCGCGAGACGTTGCCTGAACCGCGTTCAGAGCCTCATCGACTCGCGGCCCGTCGATGCCCGTGATCGTGATCGCGGGACCGGACCAGAGCCGCGAGCCGAGGTCGCCCGTACCCATCAGCGGGCGGCCCGGCAGCACTTCGGCAAGCTCGATGAACTCCTGCTCGGTGTACGACATGCCGCTCCAGGGTTCGCGTCGTAGGCCTGCAACGGCGACGTCGCCGTTCGCGTCGTGCAGTGACGCGAGGGCGTGCAGCAGAGCCGTTCGAGCGTCCGGCGCGGCACCTCCGAACTGGCCGCTGTGCTTGGGACCGGCCAGCGTTGAGACTTCGACAACCACCTGTGCCGTGCCCCGCAGCGCGGTTGTCAGGGTCGGCTCGTCCGGGCGGATCGCGCCCATGTCGGCGATCACCATCGTGTCGCACGCGAATAGATCCGGATGGCTCGGCGGATAAGTCGTAAAGGCGCTGCCGACCTCCTCCATCCCCTCAATCACGACTTTTATCCCGACCGGCGGCTTACCGCCGAAGGCCCGCAGGGCGCCGAGATGGCTCAAGACGTTCGACTTGGTGTCAGCCGTACCGCGACCGTAGATGGCACCGTCCAGCACGGTCGGCTCGAACGGCGGCGTGTTCCACTTGGATTCGTCTCCCGCGGGCACGACGTCGTAGTGGCTGTAGAGCAAGACGGTCGGCGCGCCGGCCGGCGCGGGGATCTCTCCGACCAGGATCGGGTTCGTGCCGGGAAGATCGAGCGATCGAGCGTTTGCAATCCCAGCCGACTCGAATGCTGCGACGAGGAAGTCGTACGCCCGCTGGATCTCCCCGTCGCGCTGCTCGGGTCCCGACACCGAGGGGATCCGCACGAGTTCGAAGAGATCGTCGCGCAGCTGCGGCATGAGGCCTGCGACCCGGCCGGCCAGAACGTCGAAGTCCGCGTCGGCCATCGTCCTACCCCACGTGCCCGACGAGCGCGGCCGTCCCGGCTTTGCAGTGTAGGTTCAACGCGCTTCCGCGTCGCGCGTCGCTTGAAGCTGAATCTCGTCTATCGCGGTCCTGATCTCCGTCTGCCATTTTCTGAGCGCGAGCTCCGCCGACGGCCCGAGGTAGTCGTCCAGTTCGTTCGCCAGTTCCCCCAGCTCCTTGGCGACCTGCTCGAGCTTGGTGAGCGGATTTTGAGCCGGCACGGCGCGAGCATAGCCCGATCGGGAGTCGATCGGACCGTCAGCCGACCGGTTCTGCGAGCTCCACGATGATCCCCTCGGGGCCGCGGACGTAACACAGCCGGTAGCTGCCCCCGTAGCGCTCGAGCTCACCCACGAGCTCGGCGCCGCCGGCTCGGACCGCGGCGACAGCCGCCTCGACGTCATCGACGACGAATGCGAGATGGCGGATACCCGACGCGTTCGCGGGGGCGTACTTGTCACCTAGCTCCATCGGCGGCGCGTGGAACTTCGTCAGCTCGACTCGCGTCTGACCGTCGGGCGTCTGGAGCATCGCGATCGCTGCCCGCACGCCGTCGAGCCCGATCACCCGGTCGACCCAGCGACCCCCTACCTCGCCTTCGCCTTGTACCTCGAGGCCGAGGCTGACGAAGAACTGCGTTGCCGCCGCGAGGTCGTCGACCACGACGCCGACGTGGTCCATCCGCTGGATCGTCATGCGCTCGATCGTAAGGAATCGCGGGCGTGGGCTGTCCCCGCAGAAGATGCGCTTGCTTAGCGAGTCCAAAAGAGTGAGATGATCGTCGGGCGCCCCCCCGCCGCCGCGCACGGCGGCACCTGCGACGCGCGCAAGGAGAGGTCTTTGACATGACGGTCGGACAGGTCGGCGTTGCCCTGATCATCGTCCTTTTGATGTGGGGCGTTTTCGCGTTGCTCGACTGGCCGCTCATCAGCCTGCCCGGCTTCATCGCGGTCTTCGCGGTGTTCGCCGCCGTCTCCGCGGTAGGCACGAGCGTCTTTGCGCTCGCAGCTGCGGCGCTGGGCATGATCATCGTGCTCCTCGTCATCGGCTTTGCGATGCGTTACGAACCGCGTTTGCCGGGGATGGACCGCAGCGACCCCGGCGGGGAGAAAGCCGAGCGCGAGCCACCGGAGTGAGAGCGTCGCCGCGGCAACGTTTGCGAGCGCCGGGACGAGTCGCGTCGCATAGCATCGGGCGCCGTGTCGCAAGTCGGAGACATCCGCCCACCGGAGCGAATAGACCTCGGTGACCTCACGCTCGCGCGCTGGTCCCCAGACCAGCAGGACGCCCTCAACGACGCCGTCGCTGCGAGCGTCGCGCACCTCACGCCTTGGATGCCTTGGGCCGAGGCGGCCTCACCGGCGACGAACCTCGAGTTCCTGTACCGCACGAACGAACAGTGGAACGCCGGCATGGAGTTCGCCTATGGCGTCTGGGACAGCGACGGAGCCCTGGTGGGGAGTGCATCGCTGATGGACCGCATCGGGCCGGGCACGCTTGAGATCGGGTATTGGGTCCACGTCGATCACGTGCGCGAGCACGTTGCGAGCAGGGCCAGCTCGGCGCTCGTCGACACCGCCTTCTCGCTGCCCGCGATCGAACTCGTCGAGATCCACCACGACCGCGAGAACGCTGCGAGCGGCGGCGTGCCCAGACGCCTCGGTTTCGAACGGGCCGGGGAGTTCGAGAAACCCCCAACCGCGCCCGGCGAGAGCGGCGTTTTCGTGCGCTGGTTGATGAAGCGTGAGGCGTGGAACGCCCGACGCCAGCCCGCCGCCTAGCTCTCCGGCGGTCCTGCGACTACCCAATCCCGGGCGGCGTCCACTTCGTCGTTCTTGAAGAGATGCACTTCGCCGGGAACGAGCCAGCCGATGGCATCGAGCGCGTGCGCATACCACTCTGAGTCGCTCACGATCGCCAGGCGTTTCCACGTGCGCATGTGCGTGAAGCCGAACTTCACGTCCTCCCACAATGCCCCTGGCGTCAGGCCGAGCGGCTTCGGCCCGGCGATGTAGAGGACGCTCGCCTTGCCGTCCGGGGCGGCGGTGATGCCTTCTTCGAGAGCCGGGATCAGGACGTTCGCGTAGTCGTCCGCGGTCAACGTTCCGACGACTTCGACCCCCACCACTTCTGGAGGAAGCCCGGAGATCCGGTTGATCACTCTCGCCTTTCGTCGAGCGCCGTCGTCCCGTACGACGACTTCGCCGAGTCTACGCTGCGCCGACCGTCACCGAGGGCCCGCCGTTGACAAGGCGGAGCCTAGGTTGGCTCGCCCCACTGCCCGTCGCCGTGATCACGGGCGCTCTGGTCCGCGACGGCCGGCGAACCGTCCGGCGCGAAGCCTGCCTGCTTGAGCATCCGCCGCAGATCCACGATGACCTGGACGTCGACGTCCTTGCCGTGCGGCGCAGGGAACACCTCGGTCTCAGGCCCCAGCGCGACCTTCAGCTTGCCGTTGTGCTCATGCGTCACGGTGCCCACCTTCTCGAGCAGCGACACGACTTCGCGCCACTCGATGTTGTGGCTCGACGACTGGCTGAAGATCTTCTCCACTGTGTCGCGATGACGGCTACTGAGGTGTTCTTCCACCGGGATCCCTTCTCTCGTGGGCTCGGCCCACGGTTCGCTTGTCGACATGCTCCCACGCCGGTCCACCGCCGCGCAAACTGGAAAGCGTTCGCCACCGGGGGTGCGGCGCGCGGAAAGTTGCAGCCGCCCCGTGTCCTAGCGGCGGCGCTATTCTGTCGACCGAGCGATGAGGCTCGCTCCATAACCGCGGCCCCGGCCGCTGATGGCCTCTACCCCACCGTCTCCAACCGACGAGGAGTAGGCCATCCATGGACGCAGTACAGCTCGCCGCAATCCTCACAGCTGCCGCGCTTTTCGCGAGCATGCTCTCGGTCCGGATCGGGATCTCCGTGGCCCTCATCGAGCTCGCGCTCGGCGTCGTTCTCGGCAACCTCTTCAAGCTGAACCCCAACGCGGAATGGCTCGTGTGGATCGCGAGCTTCGCCTCCGTCGTCCTCACCTTCCTTGCCGGCGCCGAGGTCGACCCCGACGACTTCCGGGAACGTCTCGGCGCCTCGCTCGCGATCGGCCTTGCGTCCTTCGTGGGCCCTTTCGTGGTCGTCGCGCTGCTCGCGGCCGGACCACTTGGCTGGAGCACGCAGGCCTCGCTGATCGCGGCGACCTCACTGTCGGAGACCAGCCTTGCCGTCGTGTACGCCGTGCTCGTTGAGACGGGCCTGAACTCGACGCGCGTGGGCAAGCTGATCATGAGCGCGTGCTTCGTAACGGGAATGTGCACGGTGATCGCGCTTTCGACGATCTTCGCCCGTCCGACGGTGTGGCTTCCGGTGTTTGCCGTCGCCTCGATCGGCGCGATCGTGCTGCTTCCTCGGATCTCGCCGTGGTTTTTCGCGCGCTTCGGCGACCGCGTGATCGAGCCCGAGATCAAGCTCGTCTTCGTCGTGCTGCTCGCGCTCATGGTGCTGGCGGACGCCGCCCACAGTCAGGCCGTGCTGCCCGCGTTCGTGCTGGGTCTCGTGATGTCCCGTCACTACAGGGCGCACCAGGAGGAGCAGCGCCGGCTGCGCGTCGTCGCGTTCGCTTTCCTGACGCCGTTCTTCTTCTTGCGTGGCGGCATGAACGTCTCGCTCGATGCGGTCGCGGCGAACATCGGCATCCTCGTGGTGCTCCTTGCGGCGAAGCTCGTCCCGAAGCTCGGTCTCGTGTACCCGCTGGCACGGCGCGAGGCCGGCTCGAACGCGAGGTTCGCGACCCTCCTGATGAGCACCGGCCTCACGCTCGGCACGATCAGCGCGCTCTACGGGCTGAACAACCACATAATCGACCGCACGCAGTTCTCGCTGCTCGTCGGCGTGATCGTCCTTTCGGCGATTGTGCCCACGGCGATCGCGCAGCGCTGGTTCTCGCCACCCCAGACCGACCTGCATCCGCACCACCTGCTGCCACCCGAGGACTCCGAGGCGCTGCTCGGCGAGGCCTGACGCGGCGTGATCCGCGCCGTGCAGTGCGGCAAGACGCTCGTCCGCGACGGGTCAGCCCGCCTCAGCGTGCGATCATCATCGCGCTGGTGCAAAGCATGAGGAGGCTCAATGGCTGACGAGACAGGTGACGAGAGCGGCGAGGAGGGCGCGCAGCCGGACCCGCGGGCGCGCCTGATGCACGAAGTGGCGGCTCAGATGGACGTCATCGAAAGCGAATTCGGCGACGACTTCCAGATCGGCCGCGTGATCACGATCGTCGAGGTCGTCGAACCGAGCGGCAACGTCGGCATGCGAGTCAGGTCCGCGCAACTGCCGTGGGTCACGATCGGCATGTTGCACATCGCGCTGAAAAGCGTCGAATCGCAGCTCGACACCTGACAGCGGGCAAGTGGCGTTCTCCGTGCGGACCGCACTCGCGCGGACGACGTCCCTCGCGCTCGCCGGCCTCGCAGCCGTCGCCTGCGGATGCGGCGCGAGCAACGCCGCCACGGCATCCACGAAGACGTCGACTTCGACGCAGGTGATCACGGCTCCGGCCAGCGTCCTTGGCATCTGCCGCCGGGCCCGACGGGCGATCGAACCGATTCCCGAAGACACGTTCGCCGAGCTCAACGAAGAGACCCAGACCGCCCACTTCTTCGAACGTGAATTTCTGCGCGCGGCGCGCGACGGACACCAGGACGCCGCGAGAGCCGAACACGAACTTAGGGCACTCGCCGCGGCGCACGGCGGACCGCATACCGCAGCGCTCGCAGCCGCGGCGGCCCGAGCGGCAAGCGGGTTCGAAGCGGCAGCAGCGGGAGTTTCAGGCCACTACCCCAGCCGCCCGACCGCGGAACAGAACGCTGGCCTCGTAAGGCGCTTCGAGCGGGTCGCGCAGCCTTTCTTCGCGCACTGCGAACTAGCGACACGCTGAACGCGGGCGACGGCGAGCTTCACGGCAGGCGCCACGCGCGGGAACCGGGCTGATCGGACGCCGTGCCGCCGTACAGTTATTTCATGGGCGACCGCACAGAAGCCGTCACTCACAATCCCGTCGAGATACTCGAAGGACTCGCTCGCGCGATCAACGAGCGCCGCGCTCCCGACGGCCTGCTCGCGCCGGGCTTCGTGATGCAGCAGAGCGTCACGTCGGCGACCGACTACGAGTACCACGGCCCCGCGGGCTGGCTGGAATGGCTGCGCGACATATCTGAACACTTCGCGGCGGACGCCCGGTTCGAGATCGTCGAGGTGCTCGCGACGAGCAAGGACTTCGTCGTGGCGACCTTCCGGATGGCGGGATCGAGCTCCCTCTCCAACCAACGCCTGGAGGTCGACTGGACGGGCGTCACTCACTTCCGGGACGGCCTGGCAACCTCAGCCTTCGGCTACGCGCAGCCAGAGGAAGCACTCGCCGCGGTCGGGCTTGAGCCGTGAGGCGCGCGATCGCCGTCGCACTGGTCCTTTTGGGCGCGCTCGCCGCGTCCGCGGCGCCTGCCGCGGCCTCTTCCTTCAGCAGCAACTGGGCGGGCTATGTCGCGGTGCCGCGGCCTCATGGATTCGGCGTCTTCACCGCCGTGTCGGGGACCTGGACCGAGCCCACGGTGACCTGCACGGGACCGGTCAGCGCCTCGGCCTTCTGGGTCGGTCTCGGCGGCGACAGCGAAACGTCGCCCGGCCTTGAGCAGATCGGGACGGACGCCGACTGCGAACGCGGCGGGAAACCCTCCTACTACGCGTGGTACGAGTTGATCCCCGCGGAATCGGTCAACATCCGCCTGGCCGTGCACCCCGGCGACCGCATGGACGGCTTCGTGTCGGTCCGCGGCCACTTCGTCACGCTCCACATCACCGATGAGACGACGCAACAGACGTTCAAGAGGCGCCGCTACGACCGCTACATCGACCTTTCCTCGGCCGAGTGGATCGTCGAGGCGCCGAGCACCTGCACGCGCCCCGGCCGCTGCAGCCCCACGGCGCTGACCGACTTCGGGACGGTCGAATTCTCGAGCGCCTACGCGACGGCCGCACGGCGCACCGACGCGATCGGGTCGCGGCGCTGGCACGCGAGCTCGATCGACATGGTGCAGACGCCGACGAAGCCACGCAACGGCGAACCGCCGACCGTGATCTCAGCGTCGCCGACCGCGCGCCCGACTCGTGGTGGCGCCTTCAGCGTCACCTGGCACAGCGGCGAGAGCGCCGCTCAGGCGAGCTACCGCCGCTATCGCTGAAAGCGTTCGCGCGGACCTCACGCGTGAGCCGACCGATCGCTTAAGGTCGCGCCATGGCGCACCACCACGGCCACGCCCCGCATGTCGTCGGGCCCAAGCGGGTGGCGCTGCTCCTCGCGTTGATCCTCGCGTTCATGGCCGTCGAGGTGCTCGCGGGCATCCTCGCCAACTCGCTGGTGCTGATCTCCGACGCCGGCCACATGCTGACCGACGCCTTCGGCGTCGCAGCGGCCGTCGTCGCGCTGCGAATCGCGCGCCGCCCGGCGGGGGGAGCACAGACGTACGGCATGCAACGCGTCGAGATCCTCTCCGCACAGGCCAACGGCATCACGCTGCTCCTCGTCGCGGCGTGGATCCTCTACGAGGCGGTCGTGCGCCTCGATAAGCCCGCAGGACGTCCACGCGACAGTGGTGCTCGTGGTCGCGATCGCCGGCGTGGCGATGAACCTCGCGGGCGTGCGGTATGCTAGCGGGCGGCCGCGAGTCGAGCAGCGCGATCGAGGGCTCCTACCAGCACATCGTCACGGACCTCGTCGCGTTCGCGGCCGCCGGCCTCGCCGCGATCGTCATCCTCATCACCGGCTTTGATCGCGCCGATGCGATCGCCTCGATCTTCGTGGCCCTGCTCATGGTGCGCGCCGGAGTGTCGCTGGTGCGCGCCTCGTGGCGCGTCTTCCTCGAGTCGGCACCGGAGGGCGTCGATCCGGGTGAGATCGGGCGCGCTATCGCGGCGCTACCCGGAGTCGTCGAGGTGCACGACCTTCACGTCTGGGAGATCGCGAACGGCTACGCCGCGCTCTCGGCGCACGTGCTCGTCGAGCCGGCCAGGACGGCGCCGCGGTTGCGCGCGAGATGGAAGCGGTTCTGCACGAGCGCTTCGCGGTCGGCCACACGACGCTGCAGGTCGGCGTCGCGGGAGACGAGCTCGTTCAGCTGCAGGCGGGCCCGGGCTGGAGCCGGCCTAACGGGCGCTGCGAGCTGTGGGCGGATCAGGACCTCGTTGACGCTCACGCCGGGCGGCTGGCTGATCGCGTAGGTCACGGCGGTCGCGATGTCCTCGGAGTCAGCGGCATTACGCCCGCGAAGGCTTTGGCCATCAGCTCCAGCACCTCGGGGCGGTTGTGCCCGACGAGCTCGGTGGCGACCGCGCCGGGCTCGATCAGCGTGACGCGCACGCCGCTCGCGACGCCCTCCTGGCGCAGGGCCTCCGAGAACGCGCCGACGCCGAACTTCGTGAGGTTGTAGACGCCGGAGCCGGCGCGCGCTATGCGCCCGGCGACGGAGCTCACGTTGACGATGTGCCCGCAGCCCTGCTCGCGCATCAGGGGCAGCGCCGCGTGCGTGCAGTAGAGGACGCCGAAGATGTTGACGTGGACCATCCGCCGCCATTCCTCGGTGGCGGCGCTGCTCGATCGGGCCGAGCAGCATCACGCCGGCGTTGTTGATCGAGCACGTCGAGGCGGCCGAACTCGCGTGGCGTGCGCGCGACGAACTCGCGCGCCTGCTCCTCCTCGCCGACGTCGGCCGCGACGGCGAGCGCGCGCGCCGCCCTCGCCCTGATCCGCTCCGACGAGCGCCTCTATGCGGTCTGCGCGTCGCGCTGCGAGCGCTACGGACGCTCCGGCCGCCGCGCAAGCCAGCGCGACGGCCTCGCCGATCCCCGACGAGGCGCCCGTAACAGCGACGACCTGTCCTCCAAGGCCACGCCATCCGCGCAAGCTTAGCGCGCGCTGCTCAAGCGGCAGGGCCAGAGGCATCCGATAGCCGCGATGAACGAAACCTTCAGGCGCGAACGTGTGTTTGATAGTCATCGGGCGCGTTTATTGCGCGCACGACCGCTGCGGAAGGTACGGCGACCCCAGGCGTCGAACGCACTGTCCATCAACAACTCGCAGCGAGCCGTCACAAACGGCACACATGGTTGACACCGCAACTAATCCCGATACTCGTATAATAGACCACTCCAGCACCAAAGAAGGAACCCCCCATGTCACAGACTCACCCCACGCACATCACCTCGCCGATCACAGCGCCCGGCCGACGCCGAGACGACGCCGAGACCACCGAGGACGGCCGCCGCCGTCGCCGCTGCCGCAGCGTCTTGACAGCCCCATCGAGCGCAGCAGACCTCTACATGCCAGCGACTCATTCATCCCGGAGTCGGTCGACCAGCTGCTGGCGCACTCGCGCCGCTACCCGCTGCTTACCCCCGACGAAGAGATCGAACTGTCCAAGCGCATCGAGCGCGGCGACCTCGCGGCGAAGGAAAAGCTGATCAACTCCAACCTGCGTCTCGTCGCGTCCAACGCCCGCCGCTACCAGAACCAGGGCCTGCCCCTGGCGGACCTGGTTCAGGAGGGCATGCTCGGACTGATCCGCGCGAGCGAGAAGTTCGACTGGCGCAAGGGCTTCCGCTTCTCCACCTACGCGACGCTCTGGATCCGTCAGGCGATTCAGCGCGGCCTCGAGAACTCGGGCCGCACGATCCGCCTGCCCGTCCACGTAGCGCAGCGCTCGCGCAAGGTCGGGCGCGTCGAGCGTGAACTGAACGTGCGTCTTGGACGCGAGCCCACGATCGACGAGATCGCAGAGGAGACCGGCCTGACGATCGAACAGATCGAGGAGGTCCGTGAACAGCGTGCGGCGCTCGTCAGCCTCGACCAGCAGATCGGCGAAGACGGCGACACGGCCCTCGGCGACATGCTGCCGTCGGACGACCAGGCACCGGACGACACGGCCTGGGAGCACGAGCGTGAGCGCATCGTGCACGAGGCGATCTCCCAGCTGCCGGAAACCGAGCGCACCGTTCTGACGCTGCGCTTCGGCACCGGCCGCGAGGAGCCCCAGACGCTGACCGCGATCGGCAAGCGCCTCGGCTTCTCGGCCGAGCGGGCCTCCCAGCTCGAGCAGCGCGCGCTGAAGAAGCTCGCAGAGTCGCCCGAGCTGGCGGCGCTCCGCGAGGCCGCTAGCGCGCGCCTACGCCGCGACCTCTCTAAGCTCCCTCCCGCAGTCGACAACGGCAGCGGGAGGTAGAGCTTTGGAGGCACAGCAGAGATGCCACTCTGGGATCGCTTCGTCGCGCTCACGATCAAGCTCGGCGAACGGATTCTCGGGCCGGTCGAGCGCTTCATCGGCACGCGATCGCTCGTCGGCGACGAGACGTTCTTCGCCGACGAGCGCTTCGCGTGGATCGAGCACATCGAGCGCAACTGGGAGGTGATCCGCGAGGAGATGGAAGCAGGTGCTCGACGACCACGAGGCGCTGCCGAACTTCCAGGACATCTCCAAGGACCAGATCGAGATCACCGACGACGACCGCTGGAAGACCTACTTCCTCTACGGCTACGGCTTCGAAGCCAAGCTCGGCGTCGAAAGTGCCCGCGCACCGCGGCGCTGATGCGCGAGATCCCGGGCATGACGACCGCGATGTTCTCGATCCTCTCGCCGCGCAAGCACATCCTCCCCCACCGCGGCCCCTACAAGGGCGTGCTGCGCTACCACCTCGGGCTGATCGTCCCGCAGGACGCCGAGGCCTGCCGGATCCGCGTCGGCGAGGACATCCGCCACTGGGAGGCCGGCCGTAGCATGGTCTTCGACGACACGTTCAACCACGAGGTCTGGAACGACACCGACGAGACGCGCGTGGTGCTCTTCGTCGACGTCCTGCGACCGCTGCCCGAGCCCGACGTCGACGATCAACCGCTGCGATCATCAAGGCGATCGGCTACTCGCCGTTCGTGCTGGACGCCAAACGCAACCAGGAGGCGTGGGAAGAGCGCTATCGCGCCCGAAAGGCCGACCCCTCGGCGCAGCTGAGCGGCGCCGCGCCCTCCTAGCGCCCCCTAGCCGCCGCGGGTCAAGTGGGCGGCCCGTGCGCGGCGGCCGCCTGCGCCGCGGCGGGCTGCTCGTCCGGAAGGCGGCGGCTGAAGATCGGCGCGCCAGCAGCGCGAACGATCGCCAGCACCGCGATCGCGGAGCGCAGGCCGTGCAGGCGCGCGCGTTTCGTTCTCTTCCACGATCGCGTCGGTGGCCGTGGGGGGGACGTCGCTCTTCTCCAGCGCCGCTTCCAGTTCCTCATCGGAGACGAACGGGACCCCGCCGGCGAGCTTGACGCTGACCTGCGCTTTTGACCTGCTCGGGCACGGCCGGGTTCTGCTGCACGCCGGTGAGGAAGGAGCTGCTGAGCGCGGCGATCAGGACCGCGCCGGTGAGCGCCGTGCTGATCGAGATGCCGAGGTTGGTGAGCGTGTTCTGCAGGCCACCCACCTCGCCGCTGCGCTCGTCCGGCACCGCCGAGACGGTGACGCTGCCGAGCTGCGAGGCGAGCGCGCCGACGCCGAGCCCCCGCCAGCAGCATCGGCCAGGTCGATGATCTCCGCGCCCGCGCCCCTGCGTCGAGCAGCGGCGATCAGCACCACCAGGCCGATGAACAGCGCGAGGAAGCCGAGCTCGGCCACGCGGCGGGGCGAGGCGTTCGGGAAGTAGCGGGGGATGCCGGCCGCCGCGATCAGCAGCGTCACCGACAGCGGCAGCAGCCGCACGCCGGTTTCGATCGCCGACAGGCCGAGCGCCACCGACAGGAACAGCGGCACGGCGAAGAACAGCCCGCCCTGCACGAAGTACTGGGCGAAGAACGTCGTCAGGCCCGCGCGCAGCTGCGAGTTGCGCAGGATGCCCGGGTCCACGAGCGGCTGCCCGCCGCGCGCCAGCAGCGCGGTTCTCCCAGCTCATGAACAGCCAGATCACGACCCCGCCGCCGAGGATCAGCCAGATCGTGGGGGACAGGCCGAGCCACTGCGGCTGCGTCCGGCTTGGGCACCACGAAGCCCCAGGTGCCGGCCCGCAGAACGCCGAACACGATCAGCCCGAGCCCGGCCGCCGAGAGCGCGGTGCCCACCAGGTCGAGGCTCACGCCCTTCTCGCCCGGGACGTCGTCGATCCGCCGCGCGAGGGCCAGGATCGCGATCACGATCAGCACCTCGCCGGCGAACACGTAGCGCCAGGACAGGTAGCTCGTGAACAGGCCCCCGACGATCGGGCCCACGGCGATCGCGATCGCGGCCGCCGAGGCGATCAGCCCGTAGGCCCGCGGGCGTTCGCTGCGGTCGAAGTTGGAGGCCACGAGCGCGACGATCGCGGGCAGGATCAGCACCGCCCGAGCCCCTCCAGCAGCGACCAGCCGAGCAGCAGCACCGCCGAGGCTCGGCGAGATCGCGGTGGTGAACGAGCCGCAGCCGTAGATCACGCATCCGATCGCAAAGCCGCGCTTGACGCCGATGATCTGCCCGAGCTTGCCGCCGGTGATCATGAAGGCGGCCATCACCAGCGTGTAGAGGGTGATCGCCGTCTGGATCCCCGTGACGGTGGTGCCGACGTCCTTGGCGACGGTCGCGATCGACACGTTCATCACCGAGGTGTCGAGCATCATCAGGAACTGACCCGCGCAGAGGGTCATCAGCACCGTGCGCGCGGCCTTTTTGCCGGCGTCAGACATCGCGCTCCCAGCCGGCGACGCCGGCCTTCGGCTGGGCGCGATCGAAGTCGCTTCTCATCGCACCCTCCCCCACGTCGACGCCACGCGGTCGTAACTATACGTTCCGTCCCGGCTTCCCCGCGGGCTGATTAGAGCCAGCCAAGCAGCGGCCCGAAGATCGAGGCCGCGCCGCGAGAACGATGCGCGGCGAGCGAGCCGACGACGCTCAGCTGGCGTCGCCGGCTCTTGCATGTCATGGACCCGGAAGGCGACTACGTAGAACGTGAGATAGCCGAACACGACGATCACAGGGAACGTCGCGACGTTCCACCACCAGTAGTGCCAGTGGAAGACACCGTCGGCGTGCAGGAGCAGCTCGACACCGACGGACACGATCGAGAGCGCGATCGAGATGGCCCAGCAGTTGGGGATGCCGAGGATCCGCGTGCTGCGGTCGGGCGGCAGGATCTTCGCGAAGATCACGCCGTTGATCGGGAAGAAGAGCGATATCTCGACGTCAGACCGATCAGGATCGTGAAGCTGCTGTGCCCCGTGACGGTCCAGAGCGCCGCGTCCCCGTGGAAATGCAGGACGAGCGCGTTGATGATCTCGTTGACCCAGTCCATGAGCCAGAACGCGAGGCCCGTGAGCACGGCGTCCCAGTTCTGGCGCTCGATCTCGACGGCGTAGACGTAGACCACAGCGTCAGCAGCGTGATCGTCGACCAGTCGAAGCGACCGGGGGCGCGCAGCGCACGCTCAGCTTCGAGCGTGAAGTTGGTCACGGCCTGCATCGCGGCGATTATCTACGCGCGTGCGGCGCGGTCAGCTCAGACTTTCGTCGCCCACGGGGCGACTTCCCCGGCCCAGCTGTTCAGCACCGTGAACTCGCCCGTGAGGATCAAGACCCCGAGCACGATCATCACTGCCCCGCCGGTCGCGATGACGACCGGGAAGTGGCGCTTGACCGCGTCGAGAGTGGTGGCCATCTTCTCGAAGGCCACGGCTATCAGCAGGAACGGGATGGCCAGCCCCGCCGAGTAGCAGACGAGGAGCAGCGCGCCGTGCAGCGCGGAGTTCGAGACCGCGGCCTCGGTCAGGATCGCGCCGAGCGTGATCGAGGTGCACGGCGTCCAGGCGATCGCGAACGCCGCGCCCGCGACGACCGGGCCGCCGCGCGTCGCAAGGCCGATCAGACGCTCGGAGTGCCACTCGCGGTTCAGCAGCCCGACGAAGGGCGTGGAAACGAACGCCACGCCCATCAGGATGATCAGGACGCCGCCGATCTTCTCGAGCTGCTCTTTGTGCGTGTTCAGAGCCGAGCCGATCACGGTCGCGCTCAGACCGAGGAGAACGAAGATCGTCGAGAAGCTGAGGATGAAGAGCAGCGCCGGCTTGAGGACCTGACGCGTCTGGACCCCGGCCTTCAGATCGACAGGCGTCACCCCGATGACCGTCGAGAGGTAGCCGGGGACCAGCGGCAAGACGCACGGCGAGAGGAACGAGACGAGGCCCGCCGCGACAGCGAGCGGGATTCCGACGCCCGTGCCGACGCCGGAGCCCGTGGCGATGGCGCCGGCGCTCACGCCGCGACGTCCCCTTCGAGCAGCGCGCGCAGACGCACCACCTCATCCTCGAGCGCCGCGACGCGCCGCGCGAGATCGTCGGCAGGCACCGGCGAGGCCTCCGCGAGCGTCCTCCTCGCCGAGCAGCTGCGCGTAGCGCTTCTCCTTCTGCCCGGCTGGCGGGGCAGCGCCGCACGAGCTCGCGGTCGGACACGCCTGCAGCGTGCCGTGGACCGCGTCGAGATCGGCGAAGGCGTGCATGCGCTCGGTGCGCTGCTTGAGCTCGCCCGGCGTCTGGGCGCCGCGCAGCATCAGCGCGCAGATGACCGCCCGTTCGCGGTCGTCATCGGCAGGCGCTCGGCGAGCAGGTGGCGGAACTTCGCGGCGCGGCTCGGCGCCGCTGGCCAGGCGCGCGAGGCCCCGGCGGCGAGCCGCTGGCGCCTCGCGGACGACGTCCTCGTCGTAGTCGACGACCGGGTCGCGGTTGGTGGACTGGTTGCACGCCAGCCGCAGCGAGTTCAGCGAGAGCGGGTAGGCGTCGGGGGTCGTGCTCTGCTTCTCCATCAGGCAGCCGAGCACGCGGATCTCGCGCCGGGAGCCAGCTTGGAATGGGCGTGGTGGCCGTGCGGTCGCGACGGCGCCGTCGTTGGGTTGGTCAAAGGCGTGCAATCGCCCACAGCGTACCCCGGCGCGGCGCGCACGCGACGGTAGCGGCGCCCATTTCGCGCTGAACGCTGCGGCTAGAGTCACTCCATGAGCGCGCAGCTCGGCGGCGGCCGCGGCGGCGGCAGGGGCGACCGAGGCGCCGCCTCACAGCGACCGGAGGACATCCCCGTCGGGCCCGTGTCGCTGCGCCGCGTCGCCGTCCTCTTCACGCCCTACCGGGCTCGCCTCTGGCTGCTTTTGCGCTGATCTTCCTCGCGTCGGTGCTCGGCGTGATCAGCCCGTTCCTGCTGCGCGAATGCATCGACAAGGCGTATCCCGAGCACAACACGACGCTGCTCATCGAGCTCGTCGCGGGGATGATCGCGATCTCGATCCTCAGCGGCGTGATCGGCGTCGCGCAGACGTAGATCTCGAACGCAGGTCGGCCAGCGGGTCATGCACGACCTGCGCGCCGC
Organism: uncultured Solirubrobacterales bacterium; assembly: GCA_963764325.1. Classification (GTDB taxonomy): domain Bacteria; phylum Actinomycetota; class Thermoleophilia; order Solirubrobacterales; family Solirubrobacteraceae; genus Palsa-744. Next base: position 23,237 of record CAVXSE010000002.1, read on the forward strand.
GGTCTACGTGCACCTGCAGCGGATGTCGCTCGCCTTCTTCACCCGCACCCGCACGGGCGAGGTGCAGTCGCGGATCGCGAACGACATCGGCGGCGTCGACAACGTGGTCACCTCGACGGCGACCTCGATCGTCCAGAACGTCGACCACCGTGGTCGCGACCGTCGTCGCGATGTTCCTGCTCGAGCTGGCAGCTCGCGGTCTTCTCGCTGCTGCCTGATGCCGTTCTTCGTCTGGCTGACGCGCCGCGTCGGCGAGCAGCGCCGAGCGGATCACCGGCGGTGCACCAGAGCCGGCTGGCCGACATCTCCTCGCTGGTCGCGGAGTCGCTGTCGGTCTCGGGCATCCTGCTCGGCAAGACGATGGGCCGCACGCCCGAGCTCGTGCGGGCGCTTCCGGGGCGAGTCCGACCGAGCTCGCCGACCTCGAGGTGCGCAGCCGGATGGCCGGGCGCTGGCGGATGGCCTCGGTCCAGATGACCTTCGCGATCATGCCGGCGCTCGTCTACTGGTTCGCCGGCGAGAGCTTTCGCCCACGGCTCGCACGGCGATCTCGATCGGACCGTCGTCGCCTTCACGACGCTGCAGACGCGGCTGCTCTTCCCGATCGCAGTCGCTGCTGTCGGTGTCGGCCTCGACGTCCAGACCTCGCTCGCGCTGTTCGGCCGGATCTTCGAGTACCTCGACCTGCCGGTCGACATCGAGCGAGCGCCCCGGACGCCGTGACGCTCGAGCGCGTGCGCGGCGACGTGGCGTTCGAGGACGTCTGGTTCCGCTACGGCCGCGACTGCGCCGTGGACGATCGAGGACGTCAGCGCGGACGATCCCGGCCGGCACCACGACGGCGCTCGTCGGCGAGACCGGATCGGGCAAGACGACGCTGGCCTACCTCGTCGCGCGCCTCTACGAGCCGCAGCAGGGGGCGGTCACGATCGACGGCATCGACATCCGCGACGTCACGCTCGCGTCGCTCGCCGCCACGGTCGGGCTGGTCTCGCAGGAGACCTACCTCTTCCACGCGATCGATCCGCGAGAACCTCGCCTTCGCAAAGCCCGACGCCACGCGACGAGGAGATCGAGGCCGCGGCGCGTGCGGCCCAGATCCACGATCTGATCGCCTCGCTGCCTGACGGCTACGACACGCTCGTCGGCGAGCGCGGCTACCGCTTCTCGGGCGGCGAGAAGCAGCGCATCGCGATCGCCCGCACGATCCTGCGCAACCCGCCGGTGCTGATCCTCGACGAGGCGACATCGGCGCTCGACACCGAGACCGAGCGCGCCGTCCAGGCCGCGCTGGACGAGCTCGCGCGCGGGCGCACGACGATCGCGATCGCGCACCGCCTCTCGACGATCCGGGACGCCGATCAGATCCTCGTCCTCGACGGCGGCAGGATCGTCGAACGCGGCGCGCCACGAGGAGCTGCTCGCGCTCGGCGGCCGCTACGCGACGCTGGTCTCCGGCGCCGAGGTGGGGACCGATCCGAGCGAGGCGGCGCTGACCTGAGCGCTCAGGCCGCGGCGTCGATGTTGAGCCGCACGTAGTCGACCGTGACGCGCCGGCCGAGATCCGCCAGTACCGCGTCGAGGTAGCCGTCACGCAGGTCGGCCGGCAGAGCCGAAAGCTGCGGCGCGAGCACGATCGTCTGCAGGAAGTCGCGCGGGCTGCGCAGCGTCGCCTTGACCGGAGCCAGCCAGCAGCTGGCGAAGCTGAAACCGGCGCCGAGCAGACGCGCCTCGGTCTCCTCCGCACCTGCGTATTCGCGCGGGTCAACCCAATCCGCGAGGTGCGCGGCGTACGGTTCACGCGTCGCGACGTCGCCGGCGCTCTGCCGCACGCGCGCGATGTTGCCCTCGCCGCCGCACTGCGCGACGAGCCGCCCGCCGGGGCGAAGGACGCTGTGCAACGACGCGAACAGACGGTCGTGGTCGCCGATCCAGTGGAACGTGGCCGTCGAGAGGATGGCGTCTGCGGGCGCCTCGAGGTCAAGCTCGAGGATGTCGCAGACGTGTAGCTCGACGTCGCTGCCGAGGCGCTCGCGCGCCACGTCAATCATCGACTGCGATGCGTCGACGCCGATCACCCTGCCGCGTGGCAGGCGCTTGACGAGCTCTTCGGTGATGCGCCCCGACCCGCAGCCGGCGTCGATCACGCACTCATCGCCTGCGAGGTGCAGGCGCCCGAGCACCTTCAGTCCCATCTCTGTCTGCGGCCCAGCGAGGCGGTCGTAACGCGGGCCGTCCCACTTGCGTACGGCCATCGAGAGATGTTGACAGGAGACCCGGCCGGGCTAGCCGGCCGCGCGCGCGGCGAGCTCGGCTACGAGCGCGCTGACGCGCCCGCCCTGCCAGGCGAGCGGCGCGCCGCCGGGGTCCTCGACGTGCAGCTCGGCGCCGAGGGTGTCGGCCCAGCGGCGTGCGGTGGCGAGCGGGTGACCGGGGTCTGCTTCGTCGCGCGTGGCGATGACGACGGCGTGGGCCGCGACCGACGAGAGCTCATGCCAGGACCCGAAGGGCCGCGAGCGCGGCACGGCTTCGAGCGCGTCGGCGACGGCGTCAGGATTCTCGTGGGCCGCCATCCGCTGTTCGAGCACTCTCCTCACCGTGCTCCGCCAGCGCTCGGGCAGAACGGCGAGGTCGTAGGCGGCGACGAAGCCCGCCGTGCCGCGCTCGCGCAGCCCGCGTGCGAGCCGGTCCCACTCCGCGAGGTCGCTCTCCCCTTCCGGATCGAGGGCCGGCGTCAGCAGCGCGAGCGCTGCGACACGCTCCGGCGCCCGGATCGCAACGCGCGCCGCGGTGTGCGCCCCCATCGAGGAGCCGACGAGGACCGCGCGGTCCACGCCGGCCTCGTCCATCACGGCGACAAGGTCCTCCGCGAGCTCTCCGTAGTCGTAGCGGCCGTCGGCGGCGGCGCCGGAGCTGCCGTGGCCACGAGCGTCGTAGCGAACGATGCGGTGCCCGGAGCGCTCGAGCGCGCGGGAGCCGAGTAGCACGTAGGCGCGCGTCGCGGTCAGGCCGTGGGCGAGGACGACGGGTGTTCCCTCGCCCACGACGTCGCCGCGCAAGAGCGTCCCGCCGCGGCGGAGCTCAAACGGCGCAGCCTCCACGCTCAGGCGGCGGCGTGTGCCGTCACGAGCTCGGCGCTGCGCTCCGGCTCTTCCCAGAAGAAGAGATGGGCGCGCTCGCGCATCGTCTCAAGGCGCGCGTCGGGGATCAGCGAGGCGATGAGCTGACCGTTGGGGTACGGCAGCAGTCCGTCCTCGGTGCCGTGGATGACGAGCGTCGGCGTCTCGACCGATCCCAGCCGGTCGTGCGTGTCGTGCGCAGTGCAGGCCTGCAGCTGCTCCATCACGACGCTGGCGGCGACTGAACGCCGCGCGGCGATCTCGCAGAAGGCGCGGTACGCACTGTCGTCGTCGCGGAAAGGCGGCGTCGTGTTCAGCTCCCAGCCGGCGCGCAGCGCGCGCTCGCGATCGCCCGCCATCATCGCCGCCGTGAGCTCCCCGAACGACGCCGGGTCGCGCGCCGTCGAGTCTGGTCCGCCGCAGTAGCTGCAGCCGATCGTGAGCGTGCGTACGAGGTCCGGTCGCGCGAGCACCAGCTCCTGGGCGACCATGCCGCCCATCGAGATGCCGAGGACGTGGGCCGATTCGATGTCCAGCGCGTCGAGCAGGGCGGCGGCGTCGGCGGCGAGCTGCGCCGTGGTGATCGGCCCCTCCAGACGACTGCTGTCGCCGACGCCGCGGTGGTCGTAGACGATCGTCTCGAAGTTCTCCTGGAGCCCGGCCATGAACGGCGCCCCCCAATGCAGGTACGTCCCGCTCATGCCCATGATCATCAGAAGCGGCTCGCCTTCACCGCCGCGCTCGTAGTCAAGGTCGACGTCGCCGGCGCGGATCACGGTCACGGCGCGATCCTACAGCGCGCTCAGACTTCGAGCGCGAGCTGCTCGTCGCTCGCCGCGGGGTCGGCGGGCGCCGTCTCGAGACCCGCGACGCGGACGCCGAGCAGCCGAACCGGGCGCGGCGGGTCGTACTCGCGCAGGAGCCGCAGCGCCTCGCTGGTGACGAGCGCGCACTCGTCGCGTCGACTGCTCGACGGTGTGCGATCGCGTGACGGTCGTGAAGTCGTCGAGGCGCACCTTGATCGAGATCGTGCGCCCGCGCCGGCCGTGGCGCTCGAGGCTCTCGCAGAGCTCGCGCGCCATCCGTTTCAAGCGCTGCCTGGAGGTCGCCCGGCGTAGCTGATGTCGCGATCGAAGGTGCGCTCGCGGGACTCCGAGACGACCTTGCGCTCCTCGCTCACCGCGCCGTCGTGTTCGAAGCGCGCCCGCCGGCCGAGCGCGGCGCCCTGGTTTGATCCGAAGCGCTCGACGAGCGTCTCCTCGGGCGCCTGCGCGAGCGCCGCGAGCGTCGTGATCCCGAGCGCCGCGAGCGCGCTCTGCGGTCCGCGGCCCGATCCCGGGCACCAGGCGCGGCGAGGCGTCGGCGAATCGCTCGCAGGCCTGCTCGCGGCGTGAGCGCGACGAAACCCGGCCGGCTTCTCGGCGTCGGAGGCGACCTTCGCCACCAGCTTGTTCGGGCCGATCCCGACCGAGCACGTCAGGCCCGTGCGCGACCGGATTTCGCCGACCAGGCGCCGCATCGCGGCGCGCGGCGAGAAGAGCCCCGTCGAGGTCCAGGTAGGCCTCGTCGAGGCCGACGACCTCGACCCGCTCGACGTGCTCCCGCACGATCGCCATCAGTCCCTTGGAGGCCTCGCGGTAGACGGCGAAGTCCGGCGGCAGAAAGACGGCCTGTGGACAGAGCCGCCGGGCGCGGGCGGCCGGCATCGCCGAGCCGACGCCGAACTGCCGCGCCTCGTAGCTCGCGGTCGTGACGACCGCACGCGGACCGCTACCGGAGACGACGACGGGACGCCCGCGCAGCTCCGGCCGGCGGAGCAGCTCGACCGAGACGTAGAACGCGTCGGCGTCGAGATGGGCGACGGTGCGCGGCGACGCGCTCATGGCGCGAATCTAGCGTCGGCCACGGCGCTCGCCGCCGCCCTTGGGCGCGCGCGGCGCGACCCTCGGTTAGGCTTGCGCCCGTGGACCTCACGTTCAGCGACAAGGAGACCGCCTTCCGCGACGAGATTCGCGCCTGGCTCGCAGGAGAACCAGCCCGGCGAGGAGCCGCAGGCGGACTCCGAAGACGCGCGTGTACGCGCTGGCGACGGGATTGGCAGCGCCGCCTATACGAGGGCGGCTGGGCCGCGCCGAGCTGGCCCGCCGAGTTCGGCGGCCGCGGCGTGACGCCCACCGAATCGGCGATCTACTTCGAAGAGATCGGCCGCGCGCGCGTGCCGCTGCCGGCGAACGTCCTCGGCCTCCTGCTCGGCGGCCCGACGCTGATGGTCTGGGGCAACGACGAGCAGAAGGAGCGCTACCTCTCGCCGATCCTCTCCGGCGAGGAGATCTGGTGCCAGGGATTCTCCGAGCCCGAGGCGGGCTCGGACCTCGCGGCGCTGAAGACCCGCGCCGTCAAGGACGGCGACGAGTGGGTCGTCACGGGCCAGAAGGTCTGGACCAGCGGCGCCCAGTACTCCAAGTGGTGCATGCTCGTCGCGCGCACCGACGCCGACGCAGCCAAGCACAAGGGCCTCACCTACTTCCTGATGGACATGGAGCAGGAGGCCGTGCAGGTCCGCCCGCTGCGCCAGATCACCGGCGAGGCGGAGTTCAACGAGCTGTTCATCGAGGGCGCGCGGATCCCCGACGAGAACGTCATCGGCGGCGTCGGCAACGGCTGGAAGGTGGCGCTCACGACGCTCATGAACGAGCGCGCCGGCCTCGGCTTCGTGCTGCAGATCCGCCTGCGCCAGCTGCTCGACGACGTGATCGACGCCGCCGCCGAGCGCGGCCTGCTCGAGGACGCTCGCATACGCCGACCGCTCGCCGACCTGCACGTGCCGCTGCGAGTCGATCCGGCTGCTCGCCTGGAAGGGCCTCACGGACGTCGAACGCTACGGCCAGCCCGGGCCCGAGGGCTCGCTGGTGAAGTGGCTGTGGTCGGAAACCAACCAGCAGCTGACCCAGCTCGCCGTCGACATGATCGGCGCCGAGGCGCTGACGCGCGGCGACGCCTGGAGCTACGAGCTGCTGCGCGCGCGCGGCAACACGATCGAGGGCGGCACCACCGAGGTGCTCAAGAACATCGTCGCCGAGCGCGTGCTCGGCCTGCCGCGCCTGAAGGCGGCCGCCTAGCCATGGACTTCGGCTGCAGCGACGACCAGCGCGAGATCCAGCGCACCGCGCGCGAGCTGCTGGCCGAGCGCGCCCGGCCCGAGCGCGTGCGCGAGCACGCCGAGGCGGGCACGCACCGACAGCGAGCTGTGGCGCGAGCTCGTGCGAGCTCGGCTGGCCCGGCATCGCGGTCTCCGAGGAGTACGGCGGCCAGGGCCTCGGCACGATCGAGCTCGCGATCCTCTGCGAGGAGCTCGGCCGCGACCGTGGCGCCGGTCCCCTTCCTGCCGACGCGTGCTCGCGGCGACGCTGATCGAGCACGCCGGCAGCGACGAGCAGCGCGAGCGCTGGCTGCCCGGGCTCGCCTCGGCGAGTCGGCGGCGCTCTCGGCGCGCGCGGCGGCGACGCGAGCTCGTGGTCGGCGGCGCGGGAGGCGGACGTGATCGTGCTGCGTCGACGGCGACGGCGCGGTCGCCGTCGCCGCGGACGCGAGCCGACGTCACGCCGCTGGAGACGATCGACCCGACGCGCACGCCGCGCGCGGTCGCGCGCCGACGGCGGCGAGGCGCTCGCCGGGGACGTCGCGGCGAGCGTCGACCGGGCGCTCGTCGCGATCGCAGCCGAGCTCGTCGGCGTCTGCGACCGGGCGCTCGAGATGACCGTCGCCTACGTCAAGGACCGCAAGCAGTTCGGCGTGCCGGTCGGCGCCTTCCAGGCCGTCTCGCACCGCTGCGCCCAGATGCTGCTGGACACCGAGCGCGCGCGCTCGACAACGGCCTTCGCCGCCTGGACGCGCCGACGCCGACCCGGAGCGACTGGCCGAGGCCGCCGCGATGGCGAAGGCCGTCGCGTCCGACGCCGGCCGCGAGGTGACGGCGTCGCGCGATCCAGGCCCACGGCGGCATCGGCTTCACCTGGGAGGCCGACGTGCACTGGCTGTACAAGCGCGCCCAGATCGACGCGCTGCTGCTCGGCGGCGGCGGATCGCAGCGCTCGCGCCTGGCGGCGCATCCTGGCCGAGCGCCCCGGCGCGCCGGCAGCGGTTTAGGGGACGCGCCGCGGCGCGCGCAGTCAGAGGACAGGAGGAGAGATGACCGACGTACAGACCGTACGGGGCCCGTCGACGACGGCGACCTCGGCCTGACGCTGATCCATGAGCACGTGCGCTTCCGCGACGAGTCCGTCTCTGCGCAGTGGCCGTCCCACTACGACGAGGCAGTGGAACTGCAGACCGCGCTGGATGCTGTCAACGGCGCCGTCCCGCACGGCGTGCGCACGATCGTCGAGCCGACGGCGATGTTCGGCGGCCGCGACGTGCGCTTCATGCGCCGCGTCTCGGAAGAGACCGGCGTGCGGCTCGTACCGTGCACGGGGATCTACACCTACGACTATCTCCCCCACTACTTCATGTCGCGAGACGCCGACCAGATCGCGGACTACTTCGTCCAGGACATCGAGCAGGGAATCCAGGGCACCGACATCCGTGCGGCTTTCATCAAGTGCGCCGCCGACGCGGCGGGCGTGACCGAGAACGTCGAGAAGGTCCATCGCGCTGCGGCCCGCGCGTCGAACCGCGCCGGCGTGCCGATCATGGCGCACTCGATGCCGGCGGTCGGCACCGGCCCGCGCCAGGTCGAGATCTTCCTCGAGGAGGGCGTCCCCGCAGAGCGGATCCAGATCGCGCACTGCGGCGACAGCGACGCGGTCGAGTACATCGAGGGACTGCTCGAGAAGGGCGTCTACGCCGGGCTCGACCGTTACGGCATCGAGATGTACCTGCCGATCGACAAGCGCAACGAGATCGCCGCGGAGCTGCTGCGCCGAGGCCACGCGGAGCGGATCGTGATCTCCCAGGACTTCACCGCGTCGCTCGACTGGTTTCCGCCGGAGATGGTGACGATGCTCGAGGAGAGCGGTGCGGTCCGCAACTGGTCGATGACGCTGGTCTTCGAGGAGGTCGTCCCGTTCCTGCGCGAGCAGGGCGTGATGGACGACGCCGTCTTCGAGACGATCTTCGTCGAGAACCCGCGCCGCTGGCTGACGGCCTAGTCGGCGCGGGGCGAGCATCTCGGGGGCCTTCGGCGCCCTTGCCGACCCGGTTGACGGCGCGTCGTAACCGGGCGGACCGTCATCTGCGCTTCCTGAAGCGGGGGGCAGAGCTCGAGCGCTTCCTCGGCCCCGAGCTCGGGGTCGAGCCAGCCGGCGCGCGACTCCTCGTCGGCGAGGATCACCGGCATCCGGTCGTGGATCGCCGCCACCAGGCGGTTGGGCGCCGAGTAGCAGGTCAGGATCGTCAAGCTGTCGACGCGCTCGCCCTCGATCGTCGCGCTGGTCCAAAGCGCGGCGAACGCGAACGGCTCTCCGCCCTCGAGCTGGAAGTAGAACGGCTGCCGCGGCTCGACCGCGGTGCTCCGGTTTGATCCACTCGAAGTAGCCGTCGGCGATCTGCAGCGCGCGGTGCGAGGCCTTCGGCACCAGCGCGCGGAACGAGCGCTTCTCGGCGACCGTCTCGATGCGCGCGTTGATCATGCGCGCGCCGCCGCTTCTTGTCCTTCGACCAGAACGGCAGAAGCCCCCAGCGCAGCATGCGCGCCTCGAGCTCCTCGTCGTCGCGCACGACCGCCAGCACCTCCTGCGTCGGCGCGACGTTGTAGCGCCCCGTGCCGTCTTCGCGAGACGATCGGCAGATGCAGCCGTTCGCTGAGCTCGCCGGCCGCGGCGGTGTTCGTGTAGCGCCCGCACATAGCGGCGAGCATATGCAGGGCGACGTGCAACAGTCGCGACAGAGTGCGAACATACGTTCGTATGGGACGCCCCTTCCGCACCCTCCGCGAGCTCGAAGGCCACCTCGAGCGCGGCGAGCTCGAGTCTGCCGCGGCGCTCGCGCGGGGCCTCGCGCGCGAGCGCGGCCGCCCGCTGGAGCTAGAGCTGACGCTGCGCTTCCTTCCGCTCATCGCGGCCCAGCAGCCCGAGCGCTACGACTCCTGGGCGCTGCGCTGGTTGGAGCGCTGGTGCGCCGAGCTGCGTGAGCAGGCGAGCGTCGACGATGCCGCATCGGTGACGGCGGCCCTCGCGCGCGTGGCGGAGAGCGTCGACGGTGCGCTTGAAGAGGCCGGCGATCTCACGAAGCGCGCGAGAACCGGCCTCGACCGGCTCTAGCCGGCCGTGCGCAGCCGGTAGAGCCAGACCGCCGTCGGGATCAGCACCGCCAGGCCGATCGCGCACCAGATGAGCGACGCGACCACGGGGTGCTCGAGCGGCCACGGAGAGTTCGGCGGAATCGCCGTGGGATTGCCGAACAGCGTCCGCACGGCCGCCGCAACGGCGCTGATCGGGTTGTACTCGGCGACAGTTCGCAGCAGCGGAGGCAGCGTGCGGACCGGGACGAAAGTGTTCGCCACGAACGTCAGCGGGAAGACGATGATGAACGCGATCCCCGTGACGGTGTCGGGCGAACGCGCGAGCAGGCCGATGACCATCGCCAGCCACAGCATCGTCAGCGAGAAGATCGCGAGCAGCGCGAAGCCGCCGATCGCTTCCGCGGGATCGGATTGGATGTTCCAGCCGACGATCAGCCCGCTGCCGACCATCACCACGATCGAAAGCGCGAGTGAGACCGCGGCGGAGGCCAGGTGTCCGACCAGGAAGCTCGAGCGTGCGATCGGCAGCGAGCGAAAGCGATCGAGGATCCCCTCGCGCAGATCCGTTGAGAGCGACGTCGCTGGCCCGAAGATGCCGAAGGTCAGCGTCTGCACCATGATCCCGCCGACTAGATAGTCGTTGTAGCTGCCGCCGGGCACGTGGATCGCACCGCCGAAGACGTACGCGAACAGCAGCACGAACATCAGCGGCTGGATCGTGACGTCCATCAGTTTCTCGGGCGTCTGGCGGATGTGCGAGAGGTTCCGCCGCGCCAGCACCACCGCGTCGCCGACGCCGCTGACGGCGCTCATGGTTCGGCGGGCCCCGAGCCCGCGCCCGGCGTCGTCAGCGACAGGAAGACGTCGTCGAGCGTCGGCTCGACGCGCTGGAGATCCGCGACGTCGACGTCGGCGCCGTCGAGGGCGCGCAGGACGTCGACCAGGCGCGTCTCGGCCTGCACCGGGAAGCTGATGCGCTGCTCCGCGTCCTCCCGCTCGAGCGGACCGGTCGCGAACGGCCGGACGGTGTCGGCGGCGCGGTCGATCCCGCCGCCGTCGAGACGCAGCGAGACGCGCCCGCCGCCGACTGAGGCCTTCAGGTCGCGCGGGGCACCGGAGGCGACGACGCGGCCGTGGTCCAGCACCACGACGTTGTCCGCCAGGCGATCGGCCTCCTCGAGGTACTGCGTGGTGAGGATGACGGTCGTGCCGCCCGCGAGCTGCTGGCCGATCAGCTCCCAGAGCTCGACCCGCGCCTGCGGGTCAAGGCCCGTCGTCGGCTCATCCAGGAAGAGCACCTCGGGGCTACCCATCAGGCTCGCGGCCAGATCCAGTCGCCGCCGCATGCCGCCGGAGAACGTTCGCACGAGGTCGCCGGCGACTTCGGCGAGACCGAGCCGTTCGAGAAGTTCAGCCGCGCGGCGCGCCGTCTCGGCGCGGTCGAGGTGGTAGAGGCGCCCGACCATTTCGAGATTCGCGGTCGCGGTGAGCAGATCATCGACGCTTGCGTACTGTCCCGCGAGACCGATCCGCTCGCGCACCCGTGCCGCTTCGTGCACGACGTCGATCCCCGCGACCTCGGCGCTGCCGCTGGTCGGCAGCGTGAGCGTCGTCAGGATGCGGATGGCCGTCGTCTTGCCGGCCCCGTTGTGGCCGAGCAGGCCCAGAACCGTGCCGCGCGGCACTTCGAGATCGAAGTCGCGCAGCGCCCATTTCTCGCCGAAACGCTTGCCCAGAGAGTGCGCGACTACGCCGGCGGGCGCGACCGTGGCTTCGGCCATCGGCTACTCCGCGTCGCGGCGGTCGATGTGCAGCTCGCCGACGCTCAGCCGGTCGACGCGCAGCTCGCGCACGCGCAACGACCTGACGACGGCGCGGCGGATCGTGAGGCGGCCGATCGCGACGGCGCCGAGCGCGACCGCTCCAACGGCCAGAGCGCCGATCGCGTATGCGCCGGTCGATACGGCGCCCGAGGCACCGAGCCCGAGCGAGCCGATTCCAACCGAGGCGGTGCCGACGTTGCCGTTATTGCCCACTGGGCAATTGAAGGGAGCGCGGTGGACGGAAGGCTCGGGGCCACCGTCCACCGCGCACCTATCAGCGTGTGCTCCAGATCGCGCCGACGCCCGCGAAGCCGAGCGCGTTGCGCGTGGCTTCCGTGAGGTCGAATTCGCGGCCCGGTACAAACGGCCCACGGTCGACGACGGGAACACGCACGGTGCGTCCGTCGTAGCGCAGCGTGACCATCGTGCCGCACGGCAGCGTCTTGTTGGCGACACCGAGCGTCGCCGAGGTGAGCTCGCCGCCGCACGCCATCGTGCCGCCGCCGCCGTACCACGACGCGATCACCTGGCGGAACGACGTGACCTTGTGCAGACGCGTGTGGGAGGAAGCCAGGCTGGCCTGGCCCCGGTACACGACGCGCAGGCGCGCACTGCCGAGTGTCCGCGGCGTGTACCGCAGGTGGAAGCGGCCACCGCGCCCGGTGTGGGTGCGGGCCACTGTCCGCCAGCCGTGACGGCGCAGGACCTCGAGCTTGATCGGTCGGCCGCGCTCCAGCGCGCGGCTGTGGGTCGCAAAGCGCCCACGTACTACTGCTGACTGCCCGACGAGCACGTCCGGATCTGTGATTCGCGCGTGCAACGTCGTGCGGGCCGGGGCCGAGAACGCCAGTTCGGCGGACGCGGCCACGGTGAGGGGGGCCAGGGCCTGCGCCGGGGGCGCAGGCGTGGCTGCGGCGAACATCTAGTGGTTGGAACCTCCTGTTCGTCGCCTACGGGGTTAGCTGTCGGGCTCACGACCGGACCGCGTGCAGATGGCCGCACGAAGCCCGGGCGTTACAGCGGCATCTGCCGCTGATTCGCCCCATCCGGTCCGCTGGGGACGGGCCGGCAATGGGTCCCCCGATCAGCTCCATCCACGGTGCCGATTCGGCGCTGCGATCACGCTACCGCACTGCGCAGCGCTTCCCGACGGTTGGCGCCCAGAAACGCCCGTATTTTGTGTTGTTTGCTACTTGGACGTGCCCATTTTGCGGCCTTTAGGGCATCATGAGAGCCCTCTGTCCCAAATGCTGGGGGCACTCAAAACCGCGCAATTTGCGGATTTGAAGCTGGGCCTGCTCAGAACGGGCGTTCGGGTGCCCGCGGCGTGAACTCGCCGGAGTTGATCTCACCACCCGGCGAGACCGTCAAGGTGCTCGATTCGGGCAGCTCGCGCCACACTCCGGGCAATGCGTTGAGGGGCTCCGACACGATGACCCGGTCGCCCTCCCTGAACTCGCCGAGGACCGCGTTGTTGGGGTGCAGGGTGCGAACGGTGTCGACGTCTTCGGAGGTGAACAGCGTGCGGGCGCTCCCCTGGCTTGCGTAGCGAAGCGCCCAGAGCGTCTCGCCGTCGCTCACGCCGATGCTGGCCTGGATCCCCGGCTCGACGCCCGCGTCGCGAAGCGAGTTCTCGACGAAGCCGATTGCGAGCTCCAGCGCCAACAGCGGGTCCTCTTCGAGCCCCAGGCCGAGCGCCAGGTGGAAGAGGATCTCGGAGTCAGCGGAGCCTTCGAGCTCGGCGACGGACTGCGCGTCGAGGGCCAGCGTCAGGGTGCGACGAACGCTCGCGAACTCGTTGATCAGGCCGTTGTGGACGAAGAGCCAGCGGCCGTGGTTGAAGGGATGGCAGTTCGTCTGCTGGATCGGCGTGCCGGACGTCGCGCGCACGTGTGCCAGGTACAGCGGGCTCTGGATGTGCGCGGCGAGGTGGCGCAGGTTCGCGTCGCCCCAGGCCGGCGAGGTGGAGCGGTAGACGCCGGGGCCGTCGCCGTCGCCGTACCAGCCGACACCGAAGCCGTCGCCGTTGGTCGGCTCGGCGCCCATCGTCGAGTGCAGGCTCTGCTTGACGAGGCTGTGTTCGCTTTCCAGCAGCAGCGCCTCGAGCCGCATCGTCTGCCCGTGCCACGCGAGCCATCTACACATGGCGGCAGTCTCTCACTCCTCGGCTCCCTGCGGCGGTGCGGCAAGGCCTTGCCGCACCGTTGCCTCGGCCTGGGCGCTCTCCGGCATCAGTAGAAGCGAGGCGATCAGGAAGCAGAGTCCGCCCAGCGCGGTGCCGGAGTTCGCGATGTGGGCGCTGAGCGGCTCCCCGGTCGCGGGCTCGGTGTACGAGGCGACCGCCGAGACGCCGAAGGCGATCGAGCCCGCGAGGTTGAGCGCGACGATGCGCCACGAGAGCGTCCGCCGCCGCAGGCAGATCCAGTGGTGGCAGACCTCGGCGTACGCGAGCTCGCTGGACACGAGAAAGGCGACGGAGCCGACGGCGTCAGGGGCCCAGACGCGCGCATTCGTCTGGCGTGTCGAGAAGCCGTGTTTCATGGCCGTGAAAGTCGTCACGTTGAACGCGAGCGTGCCGATGAACTGGATCAACGCGGCGAGCCAGTCGATCCGCTTCGGCTCCCATGACGCTGGTCGCCAGCGCTCTGCGCGGCCGGCCTCGATGCCGCGCCCGGCGTTGACCGCTTCGGCGTACTGCAGATAAGCCGCGCTGGTGAAGAACAGCGAACCGGCGAAGAACAGCGCGCCGAGGGCGGGGCCGGCCTGCGGATCGGCCTGCGCGATGACGCCGCCCGCCAGAAAGCAGAACGATCCGACCGAGAAGAGAACCGCCATCCACCAGGCGCGCCGGTGGGGCCGCCACCACACTCCTTCGCTGCGCTGCGAGGCGTTCGCGAGCGCCTCGGACGCCTTGCGGTACGTGCGCGACGCCCAGCGCACCTCGCGGCCGTCGGGCGCGACGAAGACCTCGGCCGTCACGAACGGGCCGGGGCCGCTGGCCGCACCTCTCTCCCACCCTGCGGGCAGTGCGACATAGCCGCTCACGCCGGCGGACGGTAGCGCAGCGGCTCCGCGCGGCGGCAACCGCCCGCAAAGGGCGAGCATGTAGGCTCTGGCGCATGCCGATGCACGACCGTCAGATCCCTGCGGAGGCGCGCTGCGAGGTGTGCGAGGGCGTCGGCTGGAAGTGGTGGGAGCCGGCGGCCGAGAGCGGCGAGGAGAGCCGCTGGATCGTGTGCCGCGAGTGCCTCGGCACGGGCCGCAAAGACAAGAAGGGTCGCAAGCGAAACAAGCCGGAGGACGGCGACGGCTGAGGCGCCCGCGCCCCTCTGGCAACGGATTGACTGGGATCGCGACAGGCGAAAGGATCGACAGAGATGGCCAACCCCGACCGACTCAGCGCGCTCGACTCCACCTTCCTCCATCTGGAGGACCACTCCCGGCGCACATGCACGTGGCCTCGGTGATGGTCTTCGAGGGAGAGGCGCCGACCCTGAAGGAACTGGTCGACCACGTCGACAGCCGCCTGCACCTCGTCCCCCGCTACCGCCAGCGCCTGGCCTACGTCCCGTTCGGCCAGGGCCGCCCGGTGTGGACCGACGACCCCCACTTCAACCCCTACTACCACGTCCGCCACACCGCCCTGCCGCGTCCGGCCGACGACAGGCCCTCAAGCGCCTCGCGGGGCGCATCTTCTCCCAGCGCCTGGACCGCTCCAAGCCCCTGTGGGAGATCTGGCTGGTCCAGAGCCTCTCCGGCGACCGCTTCGCCCTATCGCCAAGACCCACCACGCGCTCGTGGACGGGATCTCCGGCGTGGACATCACCACGGTCCTGTTCGACACCGCCCGCGAACCGGCGGCGCCCACGGCACCCGCCGCGCCCTGGGTCGGCGAAACCGCTGCCGGGATCAGGCGAAGCTGCTGGGTGAGGCGCTGATCGAGCGCTCCACCGTCCCGGGCGAGATGCTGCGGGGCACCCGCGCGCTGCTGCGCCGCCCGCGGCGGGCCCTCTCACAGGGCACCGGCGCGATCCCGAGCATCGGCGCGACCGACGATCGCCGGGATCACGGCGCCTGCGCCGCGCGAGCCCATTCAACGTGCGAGATCGGCCCCCACCGCCGCTACACCTTCCTCGACGTCGACCTCGCGACCTGAAAGCAGTCAAGGACTCACTCGGCGGAACGCTCAACGACACCGTCCTGGCGTCCGTCGCCCTTGCCCTCGGCCGCTACCTGCGCCGCCAGGGCCCGACACCGACGGCCTGGTCCTGAAGGCCATGGTGCCCGTATCGGTGCGGACCAAGCCGACAGCGCGGAGCGCTCGGCAACCAGGTTGCCGCGATGTGGGCGCCGTTGCCGGTGGGCGTCGAGAACGCCGCCGAGGTGCTCCGCAAGATCGCGCTCCGCGATGGAGGACATCAAGAAGTCCGGCCAGGCCGTTGGCGCCCAGGTACTGACCGAAGCTCGCGGGCTTCGCGCCGCCGACGATCCTCTCCAGGCCGCCCGCCTGCAGGCCCGCCAGCCGTTCTTCAACCTCGTCGTGACGAACGTGCCGGGTCCGCAGTTCCCGCTCTACCTGCTGGGGCGCGAACTGCTAGACCTCTACCCCGTCGTCCCGCTCGCCCAGAAGCAGGCTCTCGGCATCGCCGTGATGAGCTACAACGGCCAGCTCGGCTTCGGTCTGCTCGGCGACTACGACGCGCTGCCGGACATGGAGGAACTGGGCAGGACATGAAGTGGGCCGCAGGGCCGCTCGCGACGGCCGCCGGCGTGCGACCGCGGGGGGCAGCGCGCCGCAAGCGCCGCCAAGGCCCGCCGACCCAGCCGCGCACCCGAACGCGCCGGACCGCGGCCAGAGACCGGCGCGGAAGCCGCCCCTGCTCCTCGCGCTCTGCCAGATGAACCCGACCGTCGGCGATATCGCCGGCAACGCGAGCTGATCGCGAGCGGCGCTCGCTGGGCGCCCGCCGCACGGAGCCGAGCTGGCTGTTCACCCGGAGCTGGTCACCACCGGCTACCCGCCCGAGGACCTGCTGCTGAAGGCGCACTTCCTCGAAGACGCCGCGGCCGCGCTGGAGAGCCTCGCCGCCGCCGCGCGCGGGATCGTCGCGCTCGTCGGCTTCCCCGAGCGCTCGCCGAAGGCGTCCACAACGCCGCCGCGGTGCTCGCCGACGGGCGCGTCCACGCCGTCTACCGCAAGGTCCATCTGCCGAACTACGGCGTCTTCGACGAGCAGCGCTACTTCCGTCGCCGGCAGCGGCGGCGCCGCGCTCGACGTGGCCGGCGCACACGTCGGCCTCACGGTCTGCGAGGACATCTGGCTGCCCGGGCCTCCGGCGAGCAGCGAGGCCGCCGCCGGCGCGCAGCTCGTCGTGAACATCTCGGCGTCGCCCTACCACGCCGGAAAGGGTGCCGAGCGGGAGCAGATGCTCTCCGAACGGGCGCGCGAAAACGGCTGCTTCGTCGCCTTCTGCGGCCTCGTCGGCGGCCAGGACGAGCTTCTCTTCGATGGCCACTCGTGCGTCATCGCCCCGGACGGCACGACGATCGCGCGCGCCGCGCAGTTCCGCGAGGAGATCCTGCTGTGCGAGATCGACCCGGCACGCGTCGGGCGCCGCCCCAGTGGACGGACCGACGTCACCGTGCTGCCGGCGGTCGACGGACCTGCGGCCTGCGCCGGGCGAGGGCGATGGCGGCCCGCTGTGCGCGGAACTCGCGCCGCGCGAGGCCGAGATCTATGCCGCGCTCAGCCTGGGATTGCGTGATTACGTCGAGAAGAACGGCTTTCGCCACGTCGGCCTGGGCCTCTCGGGGGGTATCGACTCGGCGCTCGTCGCGTGCCTTGCGGCGGACGCCCTGGGGGCGGATCGCGTGAGCGTCGTCGTGATGCCCTCGCCGTACTCCTCGGGCGCCACACAGCAGGACGCGCGGGAGCTCGCGTCGCGGCTTGGCGCGGACCTGCGCGAGCTTTCGATCGAGGCTGTGATGGGGGCTTACGACGAGGCGCTGGAGGGAGAGTTCAGCGCCGCCTCGCCCGACATCACGGAGGAGAACCTGCAGGCGCGGATCCGCGGGAATCTCCTGATGGCACTCTCCAACAAGTTCGGCTGGCTGGTCCTGACGACAGGAAACAAGTCCGAGATGTCCGTCGGCTACACGACGCTCTACGGCGACCTCGCAGGCGGGTTCGCGGTCATCAAGGATGTGCCGAAGACCCTCGTCTACGACCTCTGCCGCTGGCGCAACGGCGCGCAGGCCGCCGCGACTCTCGGCGGCACGTCGAGCCCGATCCCGCAGTCGATCATCGAGCGTGCGCCGTCGGCGGAGCTGCGACCGGATCAGCGCGACGCCGACTCGCTGCCGCCATACGAGCTGCTGGACCGCATTCTCGAGGGCTACGTGGAGCTCAACCGCTCGGCCGAGCAGCTCATCGCCGAAGGCCTGGACCCCGACGCGCGTGGCTCGCACGATCCGCCTGGTCGACCGTGCCGAGTACAAGCGCCGCCAGGCGCCGCCGGGCATCAAGATCACGCCGCGGGCCTTCGGTCGCGACCGGCGAATGCCGATCACCAACGCATACCGGGGCTAACCTCAGACGATGCGCCGCGCCGTGACGTTGCTGCTGGCCGTCGGCGCCCTCGTTGCGGCGGGCTGCGGCGACACCGTCCAGTCCGCCCCCCTCGGACGCTCGTCGCTCGAGAGCCTTCTGCTCGCGAAGTTCCCCGTCTACTGGGCCGGTAACGAAATCGATGGGCTGCAGGCGCGCGAACTGTCGGTCGACCCCGGCGGCGCGGTCACGCTCCAATACGGAAACTGCCTAGAAGGCGGGCAGGGCACCTGCGTCGCCCCTCTGCGCATCGTCACCTCTCCGAACAACGCGTTCGTCCCGGGCGGCGCCGGCCCGGTCCGCAACGTCGCACTGCGTGGAACATCCGCGAGGACGCTTGACGGCGGCTCGACGATCGTGATCCCGACGGGCAGCGTCGTGCTGAGCATCTTCGCGACGACGCCGGCGCTGGCGGCGTCGGCCGCAGCGGGCGTCGTCCCGATCGCCAATGTCGCCGGTTACCACCGGCCGCTGCCGTCGCCGGGACCGAACAACGGGCACGCCGACCAGCCGCTTCCCGGACAGATCCCTCCGTACCAGCCGATGCCGAAGCGTCACCGGCCGCCGCGGCGGCGCCACGGGCGCCGCTAACGCTTGCCGAGCGAAGCGAAGATCTCGCGTGCCACGCGCTCTCCGCTTTCCACCGCGCCGTCGAGGAAGCCCTCGTTGTGGACCGACGTATGCTCGCCCGCGAAGTGCACGTTGCCTTCGGGCCTTGCCGCGAGATGGCCGTAGGTCGTCGCCTGGCCGACCGCGAGGTAGGAGTAGGCGCCGAGCGACCAGGGATCCAGCGCCCAGTGATCCTCGTAGGCGCGCCCGGTGTACGCGGCAGCGGTTCCGGGGTATAGCTCATCGAGCTGGCCGAGCAGCCACGCGACGTCGGCGGCCGGTGCGGGCCCGTGGGCGGCCCCGGTCAGGCCGGCGCCGCCGGTGCGTCCGCCGGGAAAGCCGAGGTAGAGCGCTGGGCTCGCGTCGGGGCCCAGCGGGACGGAGTCGTCCCAGCCGCAGCAGAAGCCTTCCCATTCGCTGTAGGTGACGCCGTTGTAGCCGAGCGCCGGCCACGTCTTGCGCGAGAGTTCGACGTGGATCTTGGCGTTGGCGCCGAGATCGTAGGTTTCGATCACCGTGCGCTTCGTCGTTGACAGACCCGAGCGCGTCAGGTCGACCTCGCGCAGGAGCGTGAAGGGCAACGCGAGCACCACGATGTCGGCGCCGACTTCGCGCGTCGCGACACCGTCTTCGAAGACCAGCGTGTAGCCGGAGGAAACGGAGCGGATCGCGATGAGCCGCTGGCCGTTCTGAACAGTGCCCGCCGGCAGGCGCTCGATGATCCCGGTCACGAGCTGGTCGTTGCCGCCGACGATGTGGAAGCGCTCGTTGTCGCCCGTGAGGTTCAGTTCGCTGCGCCGCGCCGTCACGACTTCGACGAGGTCCAGCGCCGACATCACTTCGGGGTCGCCGCCGTTTTCGGTCACTGCATTGGCGAGCATCAGCCTGCCGAGACGGCTGCCGGTCCCGATGTCTGTCGATTCGAGCCATTCGGTGACCGACAGCGCGTCCAGCGCTGCGGCTCCGGCGACGGACTCGCTCGCGCTCCGCGCAGCCTTGAAGACGGGAAAACCGAACGCCTGCCAGTCGGCTTCGGCCTGCGCTTCCGTATACGGGGAGCCGTCGATCAGGTAGACCTCTTCGCCGCTGAAGAGCTCGCCGCCGTTGACGTTCTCCTGGCGCAGGCCCAGCTCGGAGGCGAGCCTGCGCACCGCGTACTGGTTGGAGTTCAGGAACGACCCGCCATGCTCGCTGAGAAGACCGCCTTCGAAGTAGCCACGAAGCGTCCAGCAGCGGCCACCGCTGCGTTCGGGGTTCGCCTCGTACACCGTCGACGGAAGCGGGTTGGAGGGCCAGCCGTGCTGGAGACGGAGGGCACACGAGAGGCCCGCGAGACCGGCGCCGACGACCGCGATGCGCGGCGCAGGTCCGCTCCGAGCGGCGCGCGCGGCAGCAACGAGCGGGCTCGAGCCGAACGCCGCAGCCGCGGCGGCTGCGGCGCCGGCGGCCACCAGCTCGCGGCGGCTGACTGAGCGTTCGGCGACCTCGCCGCGCACCTCGGCGATCGGACGCCCCGTGCGCTCGGCCTCCTCGTGGAGCTGGAAGGAAAGGCGGGCCCGCGCGTTTCCCCTCCCCCGCGGCGTGCGTGCCGCCCGCAACCGCTCCGTCATGCGCAGACCGTACCGCCGCCACGCGGCGGCGGGCAAGCTAAGAGGCGTTCGTCTTCCGTGGCTTTACGGCGATCGTCATGCGCGTCAGGGCGCAAAGGCGACTGTCGTCGTCGCGGCACGCCACGTCCCAGACCCACGTCGAGCGGCCGCGGTGAAGGCGCGTCGCGGACGCGTTGATGTGACCCTCGGTGATCGGCCTCATGAAGCTCGTGCTGTTCGAGAGGCCGAGAGCGACGTCGCCGTCCGCGGCAACCGCGAGTGCCGTGGCCATCGATGCGAGCGACTCGGCGATCGAGGCGTAAACGCCGCCGTGGACCAGACCGTACGGCTGGCAGATCTCGGGGCGCACAGTCACACGGCCGCTGATGTGCTCGTCGCTGTAGTCGATGACCTCGAGCCCGTACAGGGCGTCGAAGCCCCCGGGCGGTTTGATGTTGCCGCTGAGACTGGCCATCGCGCGGCCACGATAGCCTACGCATCAGGCGCGGCCGTAGGCGCGCACGCGACGATGACCGAGCCCGATCAGCTGCCAGAGGACCAGCGCACCGTGCTGACATTGCTTGTCGGCCGGGGCATGAGCTACGAGCGCGCCGCGGGGGTGCTCGGCGTCTCGCAGGATGCCGTGCGCGACCGCGCACACGTCGCGCTCGCGCTGCTTGCCCCGTCCCAGGCCCGCGAGCTGAGCGGCGAGGAGCGCGGCACCGTGGCCGACTACATGCTGGGTCAGGACAGCGACAGCGAGATGCAGACGGCGCGCGAGCTGATGGAAACCTCTCCCGCCGCGAGCGCCTGGGCGCACGCCCTCTCGGGCGAGCTCGAGCAGTTCTCGCAGCCTTCGGCAGCGCCGCTCAAGGAGCCTGCCGCGCCGGCGGCGGCGGCAGACGAGGCGGCGCCCGCCCGGGCCTCGCGCCGCGGCGGCGCGCTGCTGCTCGGCGGCATCGCGGCCGCGGTCGTCGTTGCCGTGGTCCTGATTTTGGTGCTTTCGGGCGGCAGCTCGACGGGCAGCGGGTCGAAAAACGGTACGTCGAGTCACCACGGCCCCCGTATCGTCGGGCGCGCGACGCTCGCGTCGCCCACGGGCGCCCATACCGTCGGCGAGGTCTTCATCCTGCAGGAGGGCTCGCGGCGCGCGTACTACATCGCGGCCGTCGGGCTCCCGGCCACCGAAGGCTTCTTCTACGCGCTGTGGCTCTACAACTCGCCCAGCGAAGCCAAACCGCTGAACCGCACGCCAAAGGTGACAAGCAACGGGAAGCTCGCGGGCGGCGCGCTGCTGCCGCCGGGCGCGGAAAAATACCATGAAATGCTGCTGACGCGCGAGACGCAGGCCTCGCCGCCGCCGAAAACACCCGGCGCAATCGTTCTCCGCGGCAAGCTCACGTTCACCGGCTGAGGCCGGGCGCCGGTCGCCCGCCGTGGTGTCCAGCACTGAGCCCCGGAGCGCCCTTACTCGAGCCAGCTGCCGTCCCGCATCAGCTCGCGGCCGGGCAACTCGTTCACCTGACGCCAGGCCTGAATCCGGCGAGGCAAGATCCGAAACCAGCTGTACTGAGTTGCGATCGCACGGGGATCAAAGCCGGTACGCGAAGCAAATCGGTCTGCGCGCTCCTTCGGCAGCGCGTCGATCGCCACCGTCTCGACGTCCCCGTCGATGATCGTCACGTCGCGCGTGGCGCCGACAGCGAGACGCACGAGCCCGTTCCGGGCGAAGTTCCTGCCGGTTGGACTGTCCGTCGGCGTGGCGAGGAGCAGCGCTCCGTCCTCCCAGTCGAACGAGAGTGGGACGAGGTATGGCAGGCCGTCCGCCGACGCACTCGCCACCCAGGCGTCGACGTCGCTCGCGAGCCGCTCCTCGGTGTCGCGTCGGCGCTCCGCGCGCGAGCGTGGCTCTGCGCTCATGGGTCCTGCAGCAGCCCGAGGACGTTGCCGTCGGGGTCGGCGACGGTCGCAACCCGCCGGCCCCCGCCGACCTCGTGGGGCGCTTCCTTGAGCGTCGCGCCGGCGGCCGTGACCTCCGCGATCTTCGCGTCGATGTCCGCAACGTGCCAGAAAGCCACGGGCGAGTCCATCGCCTGTGGTCCCCCGGCGGGCACCAGTCCGATCTGCTGGCCGGCGGCCTGGAAGCCCACGTAATAGGGCGCGTCGGCCATCGGCTCAACGCCGAGCAGAGCGGCGTACACGGGCTTGGCAGCGTCGAGGTCGCTGACGGGGTGAAGAACGGTTTGGATTCCCTCGGTCGTTGAACCGGTCATGGTCGCTCCCGCTGTCGTCGTTCGTCAAAAGTGCCGGCGGCGCACCGCCAGCGGTCACTGTAGATGTGCCGGCGCCCCGGCGCTTCTCGAATCCTGATCGTCTTTCCTCGCTCTAGCCCGCGAGCTTGCCGGGGTTCATGATCCCCGCCGGGTCGAGCTCCTCTTTGAGCGCTCGCAGCGCGGCGACGCCCCTCGCGCCGATCTCAGCGCCGAGCCATGGCAGGTGGTCGACGCCAATCGCGTGGTGGTGGGTGATCGTCGCGCCCGCGGAGCTCACCGCGGTGCCCGCGGCATCCTTGAGCGCCTGCCACTGCTCTATTTCGCCGCCCGGGACTTGGCGCGCGATGGCCGTGAAGTAGAGCGAGCTGCCGGTCTCGTAGATGTGCGAGAGGTGGCACATCACGATCGGGGGTGTGCCGAGACGCGAGAGGGCGTTGCGTACCGCGTCGCGCACGCGGCGGTGGACCTCGCCGACATCGGCCCACACGGTCGCCGTCTCGAAGGTCTCAGCCATCACGCCCAGGGTCA
Source organism: uncultured Solirubrobacterales bacterium (assembly GCA_963764325.1). Taxonomy (GTDB): domain Bacteria; phylum Actinomycetota; class Thermoleophilia; order Solirubrobacterales; family Solirubrobacteraceae; genus Palsa-744. The sequence continues at coordinate 46,023 of CAVXSE010000002.1, forward strand.
GCAGCTCATCGCGCTGGTAGGGCGCTGCGAAACGGCCGTGCAGCCACGCCCGCCCGACGCCCGAGCCGAGCGAGACGCCGCCAGAACGCCGCAGCACCGAGCGCGCACGCCGTCGACGCTCCTTCGCGGCGCCACTGCGATCCTCGTAGCCGACGATCGCGAGGCATCCGCCGCGGCGCCTTCTCAGCGCGGCGTAGAGCGTCGCGGCGCGCGCCGCAGAGCCGCCCGCCATCGCTAGCGTCACCTCGCTCTCCTCCTCGTCAGAGAGGCGCGCCACGTCGGGCAGCGCACGGGTCTGCGCGAGCTCCCGCAAGGCGCCGGCGCCGTGCTCGAAATCCGGGAATAGATAGCCCTCGTAATGCGTTTCCGCGGCAGCGTTGCGCACCCGCAGCGTGACCTCGTCGATGATCCCGAGCACCCCTTCGGAGCCGACGACGAGTTCGCGCAGCGCCGGTCCGGCGGCGCTGTGAGGCGCCGCCAACGTGTGCAGCGGCCCGCTCGGTGACACGAGGCTCACGCCCTTGACCATCGCGTCGAACGTGCCGTAGCCCGTCGAGGCCTGGCCCGCGGATCTCGTCGCTGCGCAGCCGCCGACGGTGACGTACTCGAACGACTGCGGGTAGTGGCCGAGCGTGAGGCTCTGCGGCGCGAGCAGGCGCTCGAGCTCCCGCACCCGCATTCCCGCCTGTACGCGCGCCAGCATCGACACGCGATCGACGTCACATAGTTCCCTGAGCGCGGCCGTGTCGACGCTTACGACCGCGGCGTGCTCGCCACGCGACGGCTCCACGCCGCCGACGACGCTCGTCCCGCCACCGAAGGGGACGACCGCGAGCGACTCGTCGGGGCAGAGCGCGAGCAGGTCCGCGAGCTGCGCGGAGCTCGCCGGGTAGAGCACGGCGTCCGGGGCACCGGCGGGCGTGCCGCGCCGCAGCCGGACGAGGTCCGGGTAGCCCTTGCCGGCGGCATGCAGCACGCGTTCGGCGTGATCCGTGCGCACGCTCGCGGCGCCGAGCAGAGCCCGCAAACGGTCGGCGGCGCGCTCGGAGAGCCGGCTCTCGGCGAGTTTCACCGAATCGAGCGCCACCGGCGGCGCGGGCGTGTCGGCGAGCCCGACTCGGTCGCGCAGCAGCTCGACGATGTGCGCAGGAAGCCCCGGCGGGTGCGCCGGGTCCCCCCACCCCCACCAGCGCATACGCGGCACAGGCTCAGGCAACGAGTCGCTCCAGCGCCGCGAGCGCTTCGCGAAGCGTCGACCTTGCGGCGCGACGGATCAGCAGCGAACCGAGTCCCGGCAGGAAGCCGACGGGTTTCTGGTCGAGCGTCAGCGACACGCTGGTGCCCCCGTCGCTGGCCGAAAGCTCGATCGTGGTGCGCGAGCTCTCGAGCAGCCGCTCGAACGGCGTGCCGACGGTGCGCTGCTCCCAGACCAGGCGACGGTCGGCGACGTCGATCTCCTCGACGTCGAAGTCGGCGCGCACGACGCTGCCCCGGCGCGAGCGCAAGACCTCGGTGAAGGCGCCGGCGTCGACGTCCTCGACCCGCTCCACCAGCGGCCACCAGCGCGGCAGGTGATACGGGTCGCGCACGATCTCCCAGATGCGGTCGGGGCTGGCCGTGAGAACGCGGCTTGAGCGCGCGACGGGCACGATCAGGGAGCGTACGACAGCAGCGAGTGGACCCTGCGGCCGGCCAGGCGCTCGCGGCCGCCGAGTCCCTCGAGCTCCACGAGGAACCCACATGCGAGAACGTCTCCGCCGAGCGACTCCGTGAGGTCGCAGAGCGCGGCCGCTGTGCCGCCCGTCGCGAGCAGGTCGTCGTGAACCAGCACGCGCGATCCGGGCACGACTGCGTCGCGGTGCAGCTCGAGCCGGTCGCGACCGTACTCGAGCTGGTACTCGACCGCGACCGTCTCGCGCGGCAGGCGCCCCGGCTTGCGCGCCAGGACGAACGCGGCGCCGAGCTCCATAGCCAGCGCGGGGCCGAGCAGGAAGCCGCGCGCCTCGGCGGCGATCACGGTGTCCACCCCGAGCGGCGCCGCGAACGCCGCGAGTTCGGCGACGGTCTCGCGCAGCGCGACGGGATCCGCAAGCAGCGGCGTGATGTCGCGGAACACAATGCCCTGCCGCGGGAAGTCGGGCACTTCCCTGACCAGCGCGCGCAGCCGCTCCGCAGCCATCAGCGGACGATCTTGCGCAGATCCCGGATCAGCAGCAGATGCTTGAGGTGCGTTGCAACGGCCGCGAGGTTCTCGAGCGCTTCGACGGCCTCCTTGCGGCGCTCGGGATTACGCGAGCGCAGCGCCGGCGCGAGGATCTGCTGCAAGAGGCTCGCCTCGCGGTCGGCCGAGGAGCGAAAGACGCGCAGGTTGCGCCCGCCGACGCCGTAGCGCGCGAGTTCGGCGACGGCGGCGATGATCTCGCGCTCCGTCTCGTCAAAGTGGCGCGTGCCGTTGCGTACCTCGCCCTTGACCACGCCGTACTCCTCGAGTTCGCGCACCAGCTCCTCCTCGGCGCCTGTCTCCTCGACGACATCTTGCAGCGAGTAGAGGGCGCCGCTCGTCTCGCTGACACTGACGGTGGAGCGGCGGGGCCTTGAGCCGTCACGGCCGACCGCGACGGGGGCGTCGCTCGTGCGCCCGGCAGCGAGCTCCTGGCGGATGACGCGCAACGGCAGGAACTCGTCGCGTTGCATGCGCAGGATGGTCCGCAGGCGGTCTACGTCGCTCTGCGTGTACAGCCGGTAGCCGCCGGGGGTGCGGCGCGGATTTAGGAGCTTCTGGTCCTCCAGGTAGCGGATCTTGGAGATCGAGATGTCGGGGAACTCGGGCGACAGGTACTTGCATACCGCGCCGATCGTCGCCGCCCGCCGCCGGCCGGTTCCGTCCTCGCTGCCTCCCGCACCGTCTGTCGCCTGGCTACTCATCGTTCGTAGAACGTCAGGCGGTACTTGCCGATCTGCAGCTCGTCACCCTGCGAGATCTGCACCGACTCGATCCGCTGGCGGTTGACGTACGTGCCGTTCAACGACCCGAGATCGTCGAGGTACCAGCCGTCGCCGCGGTGGATCAGCAGCGCGTGATCGCGCGAGACCGTCACGTCGTCGAGCAGCACGTCGGAATCCGCGCGCCGGCCGATCGTCAGCTGGTCGCCGTCGACAGCGAAGCTCTCACCGACGCGTCCGCCGCCGCCGCGGATCACCAGCGCCGGGCCGTCGGCACCCGCGGGGCTCGCCTCGACGGGGACCACGTCACCCTCCTCGTCGATCTTGTAGGTCGCGGTGATCGGGTCGCTCCCGTCCTCGCGCGGAAGCAGCGCGCCGCAGCGCTGGCAGTAGTTCGCCGACTCGTCGTTGACGAAACCGCACTCGGTGCAGTGGAGCGCCATCGTTTCAGCGCCCGTGTCGCGAGGCCGCTTAGGCCTCGTCCTCGCCCGCCTGGCGGTGGGCGAGAATGTCCGTGAGACGTTGGACGTCGTCGCCGGTGATCGCGATCTCGCCCTCGTCGTGCTTGTGGCGGAGCCTGTTGACGAGCTCGGCGCGCAGAATGTCGATCTTTCCGTGCAAGATGCGCCGCCGGTAGGAGATCTCGGTCTCTTCGTCGGTCAGCTGCCGGATGAGATCTTTCAGTTCAGCATCCGAAAGCGCGCCGAGATCGGGAAACGTCTCGTCCATCGTGGCTCCTCTCCGCCCTGCCGGCCGCCCGGCAGCCAGCTCGTTGTGCCGGAGTATAGACCACAGCATCAACCTGAGCTTGAGACTATGGCTCGGGCGCGAGCGCGCCGCGTGCGGCGCGCGCGTACAGCACGCTGGCCCACAGCGCCAGCACCAGACCGACGTAGAGCAGGATTTCCGGCAGCGTTTCAAGGCCCGCCATGGCAAAGAAGATCGAGCCTGCGAGCGGCGCGACGGCGAGCCTGCCGGGCCAGTTGATGCGGACCGGCACACCGCGAGCGACGGCGTAACGGCCGACGACGAGCATCACTATCTCGCGCGCCACGAGTAGCGCGAGCGCCCAGCGCGGCAGCAGCTCGAAGTGCCACGCGACGACCGCGCCGCTCACCAGCAGCAGACGGTCGGTGACGGGGTCAAGCAGCGTGCCGAGACGCGAATACTGGCCCGTGATGCGTGCGGCGAGACCGTCGAAGTAGTCCCCCCAGCCGATCACGAAGAAGAGAGCGCAGGGCCAGAACCCGGTGCCGTCGTCGCTGGACAGAGCGACGACGAGGAACACCGGGATCAGGGCCAGGCGCACGAAACCGATGATGTTCGGCAGCGTCCACGGCCGCAGCGGCTGGCCGGGCTCCGTCTCGGGCGGCGGCGGCCCGGAGCGATCGAGGCCGAGTAGGCGCCGTGTGGTGGGTGAGCCTCGGCGCCGTCCGCGGTCTACGGAAGGCTCCGCCACAACTCATCCACGGCCCGCAGCTGCTCGGCCGCAGGCGCCGCGAGCGCGATTCCCGGTGCCTCGCGCCGGCCGCGCCGGATCTGGACCTCCGCCTCACCGGCGTCGAGCGAGCGGCGCCCGACCGTGATCCGCAGCGGGCAGCCGAGTAGCTCAGCGTCGGCGAACTTCTCGCCGGGCCCCATGTCTCGGTCGTCGTAGAGCACGTCGACGCCGCCCTCGACGAGCACGGCGTAGAGCGCGTCGGCGGCCGCGCGCTCCTCGCTGCCCTCGCGTCCGAGCGTCACGAGGTGGACGGCGAACGGGGCCAGCGAACGCGGCCACGAGATGCCGTACTCGTCGGCGAACTGCTCGACCGCCGCGGCGACGATCCGCGCTGGGCCGATGCCGTACGAAGCCATCCAGATCGGGTGCTCCTCGCCCCGCTCGTCGGCGTAGACGGCGCCGAGCGCTTCCGAGTATTTCGTTCCCAGCTTGAAGATGTTGCCGATCTCGATCGCTGACTCGACGCGGAGCACCTCGCCTTTGCGGGTGTAGGCGCCGTCCGAGAACTCCACGTCCTCGCTCTCGCGCGCCACCTCGACGTTGGCCGCGTAATCCGCGCCGAGAACGATCTCGTCCTCGCCCGCCGCGCACGGCGCCATGTACTCGTGGGCGCCGACGCCGCCCATCATCCCGACGTCGCCCTCCACGCGGTAGAAGTTCAGCCCCGTGCGGGCCATGATGCGGTCGTAGGCGCCGATGTGGAGCGCGTAGCGCTCTTCCATCCCGGCGATGTCGCGGTCGAAGCTGTAGGAGTCCTTCATGATGAACTCGCGCGTTCGCAGGACGCCGGCGCGCGGCCGCGGCTCGTCACGCTCCTTGACCTGCACGTGGTAGAGGATCAGCGGGAGATCGCGCCAGGAGCGGATGAGCTGGGCGGCGTGGAACGTGACGGCCTCCTCGTGCGTCATGGCGAGCACGAGGTCGGCGTCTTTGCGGTCTTTGAGCTTGAACAGCACGTCGGTGTCGTAGCGGCCGGTGCGCCGCCACACGTCGGCCGGCTGCAGCACCGGCATCAGCATCTCCTGCGCGCCGATCGCGTCGAGCTCCTCGCGCACGATCGCGACGACGTTCTCGTGCACCCGCCAGCCCGCGGGCAGCCAGGTCCACATGCCCGCGCCCATCTGGCGGATCAACCCCGCGCGCACCATCAGCCGGTGCGAGATCGCCTCGGCGTCGGCCGGGGCGTCCTTGACGGTCGGCAGCAGGTACTGAGAGAGCTTGGTCATTGGCTGCGGCGCAGAGCCTCGCAGGCGCCGCGGCGAGCAGCCTAGCTGGCAGGCGGCGCGAGCGCGGCGGGCCGCCCGCGCTCTGATAGAACCGGAGCCGCCAGCAACGACCGGTAAAGGAGCAAGAGATGGCCTACACAGTTCCGCCGCTTGCGTACCCGTTTGACGCGCTCGAGCCGTACATCGACGCGCGCACGATGGAAATTCACCACGACAAGCACCACCAGGCTTACGTGGACAAGGCGAACGCCGCGCTGGAGGGCACCGCGCTCGCCGACGCCACGGTCGAGGACGTGCTGCGCGACCTCTCGGCCGTACCCGACGACAAGCGCGCGGCCGTGAAAAACAACGCCGGCGGCCACTACAACCACACCCTCTTCTGGGAGTCGATGGGCCCCGGGGCCGGCGGCGAGCCGTCGGGCGCTCTGGGCGACGCGATCGCCGCGGCGTTCGGCTCGTTCGACGACTTCAAGGGCAAGATCAAGGAAGCCGGCGTCAACCAGTTCGGTTCGGGCTGGTCGTGGCTGGTGAAAAGCGGCGACGGTCTCGCCGTCGTCTCAAGCGCCAACCAGGACAACCCGATCTCCAACGGCCAGGTGCCGCTGCTCGGCGTCGACGTCTGGGAGCACGCGTACTACTTGACCTACCAGAACCGGCGTCCGGACTACATCGACGCCTGGTGGAACGTCGTCAACTGGGAGACCGTCGCGGACCGCCTCGCGGTCGCCTGAGGGCTTCAGGGGCGCGTGAAGCGGCGGCCCGCCACCGGCGAGACCGCCTCATCCAGGGCCGGCGCGGGCTCGAGCATCGAGTCGAGTAGCGCGTCGGCGTTGGCGTCCTCCTGCGCGGCCGCGGCCTCCAGGGCCGCGATGCGCTCGGGCGTCATCGCCGTGAGGTCCTCGTTCTCGGCGAGCCAGGCGCGGGCCTCGGCGGCCTCGCGCTCGTCGCGCTGCACCGTCCGCCCGGCCGCGTAGTAACGGTCGATCTCCTTGAAGAGCTCGTCGACGAGCTCGGCGGTCGCGACCTTCTTGATCGGCTCCCCCTTGGAGTAGATCATCCCCATGTCCTTGGCGCCGGTGATGCCGAAGTCCGCGTGGCGTGCCTCGCCGATGCCGTTGACCGCGCAGCCGAGGACCGAGACCTCGATCGCGTCGTCATAGGCTTCCAGGCGCCGCTCGACCTCGGCCACGACGCTGTCCATGTCGAACTGCAGCCGTCCGCACGTCGGGCACGCGATCAGGCTGGGGCCGCGCTCGCGCAGCTTCAACGCCTTGAGGATCTCCCAGGCGACCTTGACCTCTTCCTCGGCGTGGAACGTGGAGAGCGAGATGCGGATCGTGTCGCCGACGCCGTCGGCGAGCAGCGTGCCGAGCCCGACCGCCGACTTCAGGGACCCCGACCACTTCGTACCGGCCTCCGTGACACCGAGGTGCAACGGATAGGGGATGCGCTCGGCCAGGAGCCGGTTCGAAGCGATCGTGTTGGGCACCGATGTCGACTTCATCGAGATCTTGAAGTCGTAGAACTCCAGGCGCTCCATCAGTTCCACGGCCTCGACGGCGGCGCTCACGAGCGCCTGCACTGGATCCGAGTACTCGAGGTCGCGAAGGTGCTTCGGTAGCGAGCCAGAGTTGACGCCGATGCGCAGCGGCGTCGCACGCTGCCGGGCGAGCGAGACGACCTCGGCGACCTTTTCAGGGCCGCCGATGTTGCCGGGGTTCAGGCGCACGCAGTGCGCGCCCGCTTCGATCGCCTTCAGCGCCAGCGTGTGGTTGAAGTGGATGTCCGCGATCACCGGGATCGGCGACTCGGCGACGATCGTCTTCAGAGCGACCACGTCCTGCTCTCGTGGCACGGCGACGCGCACGATGTCAGCGCCGGCGTCGGCGACGGTGCGGATCTGCTCCATCGTGGCGGCGAGGTTCGCGGTCTCCGTCTTGGTCATCGTCTGCACGACGACAGGGGCGCCGCCGCCGATCGGCACGCCGCCAACGAGGATCTGACGCTCGGACGCCATGGGCTGATTCTATGAGGCCGCCGCGGCGCTCAGCCCGTGAGGCGGCTGATGTCGTTCGCGAAGCCGTTCACTACGAGGAACAGCAGAAGGATGATGCCGACCGAGCTAAAGCGAACCATTGCCCCGAGCGACACGCGGCGGCCGCGAACCTTCTCGGCTACCGCCCACAGAACGTGACCCCCGTCGAGGGGCAGGAACGGAAGTAAGTTCAGGATCCCCAGCACGAACGAGACGAACCCGAGGAGCACGAGGGCCTCGCCGGCGCCGGTGGCGACCGCCTGGTTGGTCACCTCGCCGATCCCGATGATGCTTGATAATTCGTGGCGGACCTTGGGGTTGGTGAAGGCCCGCCCCAACCCCGAAAAGGTCGAGGTCGTCAGGTGCCACATCTCGGAGACGGCGGTAACCCCCGCGGCGAGCACACCGAACTGCCTTGCCGCGGTTGGTTTCGCCGCGAAGCCCACACCGATCATCATCCGCTTGGTGGCCGCGACGAAGCGCGGATATATCGCGACGGTTCTCCTTCCGCCCGGGCCGGTGACACCGAGCGTCACTGGCGCCGTCGAGCGGCATCCGGCCCTCTCAGCGCTCGCGCAGTGCGTCGCGCGAATGGCGGCGACGGCAGCCGTGTAGCTGCCGCGTTTGCCGTTGACGGCCACGATCCGGTCGTCAACGCGAAGCACGGACGCCGCGGGATCACCTTTCATGAGCTCGCCGATGACGATTTCGCTGTGGGCGATCGTCCTGATGCCGGGATTGGCGTTTTCGAGCGCGGTCGCTCCCTCTAGGTTTCCGCTGTAAAGCACGAGCCAGAAGAGGAAAAACGCGATCGCAATGTTCACGCCCGGCCCCGCGAGAATGACGACAATCCGCTTCCACGGAGGCTGGTTGTAGTACGCGCGCTTGGCGAGTTCGGGCGGCAATGTCTTCACTTCTTCGGGGTTCATGCCCGTGATCTTCACGTAGCCACCGAGCGGTATCGCTCCGATGCCGTACTCCGTCTCGCCGAGACGACGCTTGGCTAGAAGCGGCGGGAAGAAGACCGCGAAGCGCTCGACGCGCATGCCGACGCGCTTGGCGGCCACGAAGTGGCCGAGCTCGTGCAGCAGGATCAGAAGCATGATCCCGAGGATCGTGAGAACCCAACTCATGGGCTGATTTTGGCAGGGAGCGTGAGGGGTCCCGTCAGGCGCAGGTCGCGACCGTGGCGACCGCCACCTCGCGGGCCCGGCGGTCCGCGGAATACAGCGTCTCGAAGTCGCGCACCGGCTCTGCCGCGCATGTGGCAAGCGCGCTTTCGATCACCGACCCGATCTGCAGGAACGAGATCCGGCCGTGCAAGAAGGCGTGCACAGCGACCTCGTTGGCGGCATTCAGGATGCACGGCGCCGTGCCGCCCTCGCGCGCGGCGGCGCGAGCGAGCGAAAGACACGGGAAGGCCTCCTCGTCGACCGGCTCGAACGTCAACGCTCCGACCGCGGCGAGGTCGATCGGAGCGAGCGGCAGCGGTTCGCTCTCCCCTCCGGCCAGCGCGTAGGAGATCGCGACGCGCATGTCTGAGGGCCCGATGTGCGCCACCATCGCCCCATCGCATAGCGCGACGAGGCCGTGAATCGCCGACTGCGGGTGCACGATCACGTCAATGCGGTCATACGGGACGCCGAAGAGATGATGGGCCTCCATGACCTCAAGACCCTTGTTCATCAGCGTCGCCGAGTCGATCGTGATCTTCCCGCCCATCGACCATGTGGGGTGGGCGAGTGCCTCATCTACCGTGACTTCGGCGAGCTCCTCGCGTCGACGGCCGCGGAAGGGCCCGCCGGACGCAGTGATCGTGAGGCGCTCGACGGACCCTGGTGGGAGCCCCGAGATCAGCTGGTGAAGCGCCGCGTGCTCAGAGTCGACCGGAAGGATGCGCGCGCCGGTCGCCTGGCTGAGAGCCATCACGAGCTCACCGCCAACGACGAGCGACTCCTTGTTCGCGAGCGCGAGGTCGACGCCCTCGCCGAGCGACGCCACGGTGGGCGCGAGCCCGGCTGAGCCGACGAGCGCGTTGAGCACCAGGTCCGGTTCGCTCTCCAGGACCAGGCGCACGAGGCCCTGGGCGCCCGCGAGGACGCTGCCCTCCGTCCACTGCTCGCCGGCGCGCGCCGCCGCGTCGACGTCGGCGAGCGCGATCCGGTCGACGCCGTGGGCGCGCGCCTGCGCGAGAAGATCCTGCCACGAGCTCTCGGCCGACAGGCCGACTAGCTCGAACTCTTCACGCAGCGCGGCGACCGCGAGCGCCTGCGTGCCGATCGACCCGGTCGAGCCGAGAATCAGCAGGCGCTTACGCTCGCCCATTGTCACCTTCGCGTCTCACGCGCCGATCATACGGCGGCGTCGCGGCCTATTCGAACGTGTATTCGTCGGCGGGCGCGGACTTCGGGCTGCGCTTGCCGTCGCTACGGGCGCGCACCGCGACGGGGCCGATCCTCGTGACGGGCGGCGTCGTGAACGTGCAGCTTGTCGCGCTCGGGCATTCCACTTGGAGCGCTGCGGCTTTGCCCAGTTCGAACGTTGTGCCGGCGCCGAAGCCGCTCCCGGTGACGGTGACGTGCGTGCCGCCGGTGAAGGCTCCTTCGTTCGGCGTGAGCGCCGTGATCGTCGGCACGCCGTACTTGAACACGACGTGGGGATTTTCGACGCTCGAGCCGTGACCGGTAACGAGGGTTATGGGCGCGTTGCCCGTGGCGCCGGCGGGCGCTTCGGCTTCCACGACCGAGCCGTTCACGACTTTGATGCGCGGCGCGGCGACACCCGCGAAGTAGACCGTTTTGGTGTTCCGCAGTTCGGTGCCGGTGATCTTGACGATCGTGCCGCCCAGCGAGGAGCCGCCGTGGGGCGAGAGCTTCGTGACCGCGGGCACTGGCCAGGTGCGGCGCTGTTCGCAGGCGTCGGCTTCGTTGCTCCAGACCTCCTGGTAGAGGTACTTGTCGCCGTTGATGACCTGGTTGTAGGGGGCGCCGTCGGGAGCGGTCCCGAGCGGCGTTCCAAGTTCGCCGAGGCAGATGTCTGCAATCTCGCCGTCGGAGCTGTTGAACCATGCGTGCAGCGTCGGGTCGGTCGCCATCTCCAGGTGCTCGTGCTCGAGTCCGGCCTGGATCGCGCCTTCGGCGACGCTTTCACTGGGGTGAAGGCCGGTATCGCACCCTTCGATGCCGGTCATGTAGGGGTTGTCGGCGTAGAGCAGCGTGCCGCTGACACCTTCCGGCTCGAAGTAGCTGTGGTAAGCGCAGTAGGCAGGTTCCGCTGTGCCGGCTGAGCAGCGTTCGCCAGCGGCTTCCAGGCAGCTTTCGACTTCCGGCGGCGTGAGGATGAAGTAGCCGGTGGAGAGGTTCTGCGGCAGGTGGTGCGCGGCGACGTAGGCCTCAAGCTCGCCGACTAGCTGTTCATCGGTGAGGCAGATAGCGGCGCGGTGGCAGCCGTCCGCGGGGTAGGGGTCGGTGTCGAGGATCGCGCCGGCGAACGACACTTCGTATTCGGCGTATTCGCCTTCGCTGTCGCTGTACTGCGCCGCGACGGAGTCGTCGTTGGTGTCAAGCCCGCTGTCGTGCGCGACGTCTTCGAAGAAGCGGTCGACGCCGCTCATGTAGCCGGCCGGGTATTCGTTGGTGCCGCCCGGCGCCCAGTAGAACGCGTAGTCGTTGTTCCTGACCATCACGGGCCCGCCGTGGTAGGAGACCTTGCCGGACTGCCCGTCGTCGCCGTCGGGATGAACGGTCCGGCCGGCGGACGAGCCGGGCTGAGAGTTCAGCGCCGGCAGGTATGAGGCGACGCGGCCGTCGTGGATGTGGACGATGACCGCGTTCGCGCGGGCCGCGCCGAACGCCAAGACCGCGGCCGCGGAAAGCAGCGCAAGCGCAAGCATCCTTGCTTTTCCGGCCGTCGGGCTGGTTGGGGTCCGGTTGAGCATCCTGTCTCTCTCGGCGACCGGCGTCGGGGCACCCGGTCTACGCATGGTATCCGCCGTCGTCGGCCGGTCAACGGCGAACTGTGAGCGTTTCGTTACGCGGCTAGTGCAGGAAGCCGAGCCAGATGTAGTACCCCGCGACGAGCGCGAAGAGGGCCCCGTCGACGCGATCGAGGACCCCGCCGTGCGAGCGGAACAGGGTTCCCGAGTCCTTCGCGCCGGCCTCGCGCTTGACGAAGGACTCGAAGAGGTCGCCGATCGGCGCGGCGATCGCGACGCCAAGCCCGAGCAGGAGCGCCTCGTGGCCGGGCAGCCATTCCTGGTAGCGCCCGGCAATCCAGACGGCGGCGATGGCGGCGACCATGCCGATCAAGAGGCCCTCCACGGTCTTAGCCGGCGAGATCGAGGGCGCAAGGCGCCGGCTGCCGAAGGCGCGGCCGCCGAGGTAGGCGCAGGTGTCGCCGACGAAGGCACCGACGGCGACGTCGAGCACGATTCCCTCGCCGTGCGGCAGCCCGCGCAGCATGACGGCATGCGCGAACGACAGTCCGATCCAGACGATTCCGAGCATCGTGATCGCGAGCGAGCCGACGCTCGGACGCGGCAGCGCGAGCCCGACAGCGAAGACGAGCGGCAGCGAGAGCATCGTGGCGAGAAGGACCTGCGTCGGCCCGCCGAGCGCGGCGGCCGTGATCAGGCCCGCGAAGGCGATGAAGGCGGCGAGCCGCACGGGCCTTGCGCCCGCGTACATGTCGAACAGCTCGTGCATGCAGATCGAACCGAACAGGAAGATGCCGACGGCGAAGATCCAGCCGCCGGCGATGACGAGGAAGAGCGCGATCGCAACGAGCGGCAGCGCGACGAGGATCCGCTGGCCGAGGTCCGAGCCCGGACTCTGCCGCGGCGGGCGCCGCGCGCGACGGCGTCCGCGCGGCTGCGGTCGGCGCGAGGCGGCGCGAGCGCCTCCGGGCGTGTGCGGCGAGCTACCCACGACGGCCCTGGCGGCCACCGAAGCGCCGCCGGCGGTCGGCGTACTCCTCGAGGCATTCCTCGAAGTTCTCGCGGCTGAATTCGGGCCACAGCTCGTCGCGGAACACGAACTCCGAGTACGCGGCCTGCCAAAGCAGGAAGTTCGAGAGCCGGCGCTCACCGCTGGTGCGGATGATCAGGTCGGGGTCGTGCATCTCCGGGGCGTACAAACAGGCTGCGAACTCGGCCTCCCCACCCTCCGTGAAGGCGCGCGCCGCGTCCACGAGCTCGGCGCGGCCGCCGTAGTTGAACGCGACGTAAAGCGTGATGCGGGTGTTCATCGCCGTGAGCGCTTCGGCACCGTCCATCGCCTCGCAAAGGGCCGCGTCGACGCCCTCGCGGCGACCGACGAAGCGCATCCGCACCCCCTCCCCATGCAGCTCCGGCGTTTCGGTCGCGATGCGCCGCGAGAACATCTTCATCAGGCCGCGCACCTCGGTCGGCGGACGCGACCAGTTCTCCGTCGAGAAGGAGTAGACGGTCAGCTCCAGGACACCGAGGTCGACCGCGTCGCGCAGGCGGGCCTTGACGTTGTCCGCGCCCGCGTCGTGGCCATCGTTGACGCGCAGTCCCCGCGCCTTCGCCCAGCGCCCGTTGCCGTCCGTGATGATCGCCACGTAGCGTGCCTTGCGCTGTGGCGCCGGCGGCCCGGAGGCCGCCGCCCCAGCTTCAGCGCCGGCCGTCATCAGACCGCCAGGATTTCGTCTTCCTTGGCCTTCAGGACGGCATCGAGCTCAGCGATCCTGGCGTCCGTCAGCTTCTGCAGCTCGACCTCGGCGCGGTGCTCGTCGTCTGACGAGGCCTCGCCTTCGGCCTTCAGTTCCCGCAGGTGGTGCATCACGTCGCGGCGAACATTGCGGACCGCGACGCGCCCGTCCTCGGCGAGGTTCTTGACCACCTTGACGAGCTCGCGGCGGCGCTCTTCGGTCAGTTCCGGCACCGCCAGTCGGATCAGGCTGCCGTCGCTGCTCGGCGTGAGGCCGACATCCGACTCGCTGATCGCCTTTTCGATCGCCTTGATCGAGGTCTTGTCGTACGGCTGCACCGTCAAAAGCCGCGCCTCGGGGGCGGAGACCGTCGAAAGCTGGTTCAGCGGCGTCATTGCGCCGTAGTAGTCGACGATGATGCGGTCCAGCAGAGCCGGCGAGGCTCGCCCGGTGCGCACGCTGCCGAACTCGTGCAGCGCCGATTCGACCGACTTGGCCATGCGCTCCTTGGCGTCCTGCAGTATCTCGTCGATCAGGGATTCAGCTGCCATCTTGCGGCCCGGTCGTCGTCGATACCAGCGTGCCGACGCGCACGCCGGAGATTATCTGCGCCAGTGCCGTCCCGTCGTCCATGTTGAAGACTTCGATCGGCATGCCGTTGTCCATGCAGAGAGCCAGCGCGGTCGCGTCCATCACGCCGAGGCGGCGCTCGATCGCTTCCATGTGGGTGATGTCCGGGATGAACGTCGCGTCGGGGTCCAGCGCCGGGTCGGCGCTGTAGACGCCCTGCACGCCGTTCTTGGCCATCAGGATGATGTCGGCGTGGATCTCCGCTGCACGCAGCGCGGCGGCGGTGTCGGTAGTGAAGAACGGGTTGCCGGTGCCGGCCGCGAAGATGACGACGCGCCCCTTCTCCAGGTGGCGGATCGCGCGCCTGCGGATGTATGGCTCGGCGATCTCGGAGACGCCGAGCGCGGACTGGACGCGCGTGTCGATGCCGCCCTTCTCGAGGGCGTCCTGGAGCGGCAGGGCGTTCAGCAACGTCGCGAGCATCCCCATGTAGTCCGCCGTTGCGCGGTCCATGCCGGCCGCCGCGCCGCGCATGCCGCGGTAGATGTTCCCGGCGCCGACGACGACCGCGGCCTCGACACCCTGCTCGTGCACCTCGCCGATCTGGCGTGCGACCTCTCTGACGCGTTCGGGGTCGGTGCCGTACTCCTGGCGCCCCATCAGCGACTCGCCTGAGAGCTTGAGCAGGATTCGCTGGAACGCAGGCGCCACGGCCGTCAGCCTATAGCCAGCTACTCGCGGCGGGCTACTGCCCGACGCCGTAGCGAACGAAGCGTCGGATGACGACGTTCTCGCCCGTCGTCGCCGTGAGCTCGTCGCGCAGCTGCTGCACAGTCTTGCCCTCGAACTTCGGGTTGTGCATCTCCTGCTCCAGCAGGACGACGGTCTGGAACCAGGAATCGAGCTTGCCCTCGACGATTTTCTCGCGCACGTTCTCGGGCTTATCCGAGGCCTCTTGCTCGTAAACCCGGCGCTCGGCGTCGACCTTCTCCGGCTCGACATCCTCGCGCGTCACGTACTGGACGGTGGGCGACGCCGCGACCTGCATCGCCACCTCGCGCGCGAACGCCACGAAGTCGTCGTTCTTGGCGACGAAGTCCGTGTTGCAGTCGACCTCGATGAGAACGCCGACCTTCGAGCCGGCGTGCACGTAGGCCTGGACCGTCCCCTCGGTTGCCGCCCGCTCGCCGAGATCCTGGATTTTCTTGCCCTGCCTTACGCGGAGCAGCTCGATCGCCTTCTCAACGTCGCCGCCGGACTCCGTCAGCGCCTTCTTGCAATCCATCATGCCGGCGCCGGTTCGGTCGCGCAGGGCCTTCACGTCCTTCGCTGTTATCTCGACGCTGCTCATTCTTTCTCCGCTTTCGCTGTGGCCGCCGGCGCCTTGCTCCGCGTGCTTTTCGCTTTGGCTTTCTCGCCGTCGGCTTTGGCTTTGGCTTTCGTCGCTTTGGCTTTGCCTTTCTCGTCGGCTTTGCCTTTCTCGTCGGCTTTGCCTTTCTCGTCGGCTTTGCCTTTGGCGCCGTCGCCCTTCGCTTTGCGCGGCGCGCGTTTCGGTTTCTCCGTCGCGCTGTCGTCGCTCGGCGCCTCGGCCGCTGCCTGCGCGGCGTCGGCCGTCTCGATTGCAACGGCGGGCTCACTGGCGACGGCCTCTTCGACCGCGTCGCCTGCGGCCTCGGCGGCTGCCTGGACCTCAGATGACTCGCCATCCGGCTGTGCCTCCGCGGCGGGCTGCTCGGGCTGGGTCTCCGCGACCGGGGGCTCAGGCTCGGCCGCCACCGGCGCCGGCTCAGGTTCAGCGGCGGCCGGCTCGGGCTCGGCTGCAGCAGGCTCCGGCTCGGCTGCCGGAGGCTCAGCTGCGGGCGCCGGTGCGGGCTCAGCGGCAGCCGGTGCGGGTTCGGCAGGCACCGGCTCAGGCGGCGCTGGTGCGGGCGGCGCCGAAGTCTGCGTCTCTGCGGCCGCGGGCGTCGGAGCAGGCTCGCTCTGGGTCGCGGCAGGCGGTGCTGGCGCCGGAGCAGCCGGCGGGGCCGCGGGCTGCGGCGGAGCGGCCGCCTCGGCCGCGCGGCGCGCTCGCTCGTCGGCCTCGCGCTGGGCCGCTTCTTCGGCCTCGCGCTTCTCCTGTTCTTCGGCTTCGCGTTTGGCGCGTGCCTCGGCCTCGACGCGGGCTCGCTCTTCGGCCTCCTGGCGTGCCTTTTCCTCCTCTGCGCGGAACACCGCGTGGCCTTCGGCAACGACGGTCCCGATCGCCTCGGTGACCAGGGCGCAGGAACGGATCGCGTCATCATTGCCGGGGATCACGAAGTCAATGCCGTCGGGATCGCAGTTCGTGTCCACCAGGCCCGATCACCGGGATGCGCAGGCGCTGCGCCTCTTTGACGGCGATGGCCTCTGTTTTCAGGTCGATGACGAAGACCGCGTCCGGCACTCGCTGCATGTCTTTCACGCCGCCGAGGTTCGCGCGTAGCTTCTCCAGATCGGCCTGCGCCGACATCCGCTCGCGCGTGGGAAGCAGCGCCAGCTGGCCCTCGCGCTCGTAGCGCTCGAGGTCGTGCAAACGACGGATCCGCTGGCTGATGGTTTCGAAGTTGGTCAGCAGGCCGCCGAGCCAACGGTGGTTGACGTACGGCATGTTTGCCGCGGTCGCGACGTCACGGACGGTGTCGCGCGCCTGCTTCTTGGTGCCCACGAACAGCACGGTGCCGCCGCGATGCGACGAGCGAGTCGAGGAACTGCTGCGCTTCGTTCAGCAGGACCTGCGTCTTGAGCAGGTCGATGATGTAGATACCGCCGCGCTCGCCGAAGATGAAGCGGCGCATCTTGGGGTTCCAGCGGCGCGTCTGGTGGCCGAAATGGACGCCGGCTTCCAGCAGCTCCGCGATTCCGACTTCGCTCACGGACTGCTCCCTTGTCTTGATTTATGTATCCGCGCGGAGCGCCGCGGACCCGGACTCTGGCTTGCGCCGGCCGGGCAGGGCCGCGGTGCCTCGACCGCGCGGGTCGTGGCTTCAACTCTACAGGTCAGGATATCCGCTCGGCGCGCTCGAGCGCCGCGGCAAGGTCGTCGGGCAGCGCTGAGCTGACGTCGACCTCGCGTCGCCTCGAACGGGTGCGTGAAGCGCAAGGCGCGCCGCGTGGAGGAACTGGCGGTCGAGTTCGAGCATGCCCGGCGTGCCCGTACTCGGGGTCGGCGACCACCGGATGGCCGATTGCCCGCAGGTGCACGCGGATCTGGTGCGTGCGTCCGCTCTCGAGCCGCAGTCGCAGCAGCGAGGTGGTCGCGCAGCTCCCGCTCGATCTCGAAGTGCGTGCGCGCCTCGCGCGGCGCGGCACCGCCCACGGCCATTCGCGTCCGCACCCGTTCGTCACGGCCGATCGGCGCGTCGATCGTCCCGGTCTGCGCCGGCGGGCGCCCCTCGACGAGCGCGAGGTATTCGCGCCTCACCTCGCGGCGCGTGATCAGCTCCTGCAGCGCGCGCCTCGCTGCTGCCGTGCGTGCAACGACCATCAGCCCCGACGTGCCGCGATCCAGCCGGTGCGACGATTCCCGCGCGGTCCTCCTCCTCGTCCTCGGTGAGCGGCGCGAGCAGCTGGCTGAGCGTGTTCTCGCAGTTGCCCGCGGCGGGGTGAACGACGATGCCTGCGGCCTTTTCGACGACGAGCAGGTGCTCGTCCTGCAAGCGGATCACGTACGGCGCGCAGCTCACTGCCGGCTCCGCGCGTGCTCGATCGACCAGTAGCAGCGCGAGCACATGCCGATCGTGATCGCGCTGTCGGCGAGGTTGAACGGCGGCCAGCCGAGCGGCAGCTTGATGAAGTCGGTGACCGATCCGTGGCGCAGCCGGTCGATGATGTTGCCGAGCGCACCGCCGATCAGCAGCCCCGTCGGCAGCCAGATCAGCGGCATCGTCGTGTGGCGGGCGAAGTACACGAGCAGCACGGCAAGCGCGACGGCGATCAGCGCGATCACGATCCCCGGTGCGTTCGGGAAGAGCCCGAACGCGACACCGCGGTTGTGCGTGTAGACGAACTGGATTCCCGGGAAGAACGTGGCGGGATTCGCCTGGCGTGATCGAGTGTTCGACGGCGCGCTTGCTGAGCTGGTCGACGACCAGCACCAGGAGCGCGACGGCGCCCGCGAGCAGCCAGGGCCGCGCCCGGGTCATCGCGGCGTCGGCCATGCGCGCTTCAGCCGCGGATCAGCCCTTCGACCACGATCGCGCGCACCAGCAGGAGCGTGATGAAGGCCAGGATCGGGCTGAAGTCAAGTCCGCCGACGTCGGGCACGAAGCGGCGGAAGATGCGCAGGTACGGCTCGCTGACCTCGCGCAGGAACGTGAGGACCGCATCCACGGTCCGTGAATACGGGGGCCGCACGCCGCCGGCAAAGAGCAGCTGCACGACGATGTACGCGAACAGCAGGATGATGTAGACCTAGATCAGCGTCGAGAGGAAATCGGCGATGTCGACGCGGGCGCTGGCGAGCGCGCATCACGCCGGTCCGACCGCGTCGTCCATCGCGGCGTCGAAAGCGGCGCGCACGCCGCCGCGCTCGAGTGCCGCGAGCCCGCGGGCCGTCGAACCGCCGGGTGAGCGACCTCACGCCGCACCGCAACGTGTCGTTGCCGCGCGCGCGCAGCAGCGCAGCGGTGCCGGCAAGCGTCTGCACCACGAGCTCGGCGCCGATCGCGGCGGGAACGCCGCGGCGGACTCCCGCGTCGATCTGGGCCTCCGCGACGAGCGCGAAGTAGGCGGGCGCACAGCCCATCAGCGCCATCGCGGGATCGATCAGCGCCTCCGGCAGCACGACGAGCGAACCGAGGCGAGAGAAGAGCGCTGCGACCACTTCGTCGAGCGGCTCGCCCTGCGGCTCGTCAGCGGCCTGGACGACCGCGCCCTGGCGTACCTCGACCGGGAGTGACGGCATGACACGGAAGACCGGGCGGTCGGGTAGGCCGCGCGCAGCTGCGCGAGCGTGATGGCCGCGAGGATCGAGACCACGGGTGTACCGGCGATCGCGATTTCCGCCGCCACGACTCCAGTTGGGCCGGCTTGTGGCAGAGAACCACGAGCTCCGTGGCCTCGGCCACGGCGATGTTGCTCGCCAGCGCCTCGCCGCCGACGAGCTCAGCGAGCGCCTCGGCGCGGCCCGCGAATGGGGTCGGCGCATACCACGGGCTCATCCCAGCCGAGCGCCAGCGCCCTCGCCATGTTGCCGCAGCCGATCAAGCCGATGCGCATTGAACCCTCCGGCGCTCCCGGCGCCAGATGCGGCGCTCAGGACTGGTTGAAGAAGCCCTTCTCGATCAGCCGCGCGCGCTCCTCGGCAGATATCTCGACGTTGCGCGGCGTGAGCATGAAGACCTTGTCGGCGATCCGCTGCATGCCGCCGTCGAGCGCGTACGTCAGGCCGGAGGCGAAGTCGATGAGGCGCTTGGAGAGCTCGGGGTCCGAGCTCTGCAGGTTGAGGATCACGGGCACCGAGTCCTTGAAGCGGTCAGCGACCTGCTGCGCGTCATTGAACGACTTCGGCACCACGAGGTGCACCTGAACGTCGCCGTTGGCGCGCCCGCCGATGGATCGCAGCACCGTACCGCCGCGGCGGCCGCGCGAGCCGCGCGAGCCGTCGTCGGGATCCTCGTCCTCGGCGAAGATGTCGTCGATCTCGTCCTGGCGGCGGCGCAGTCGGCGGACGTTCTGGCGCTCTCGCGGTGCGGTCTCGACCGGCTGGTCGTCGAAATCGTCGTATTCTTCGTCGTGATGCTCTTCGGCAAGACCGAAGTAGACGAGCGCGCTATGCCAGGAGTCTCGTAGGGCCATGTCCAGGTTGATTTTTCGCGCCGATGCGCGGTTCCCTGCCCGATGCTAACCGCTTGCCGTTGCGCCCGGACCGCCGGCTACGAACAGACTCGTGCCGATCCGCACGATTGTCGCACCCTCTTCGGCCGCGATCGCGTAGTCCTGCGAGGTGCCCATCGAGAGCTCCGCAAGGCCCCGTGAGTCGGCTAGACGGCGCAGCTCGGCGAAGTAGCGGCCGGCTCTCCTGCGGCTCGCTCGGTGAGCGGCGGCATCGTCATCAGGCCCGCGACCGGGACCGGCGCGAGCGCAATCAGCTCGTCGAGCTCCGCAGGCTCAACGCCGGCCTTACCGGGCTCGCCGGCGACGTTCACCTCGATAAGGACACGAAGGCCCGGATGCGCCTCTTCCAGGCAACGCTCGAGGGCCGCGAGCGCGGAGCGCGAGGCGACGGAGTGGATGAGCGTCACATGCGGCGCGATCGTCGCGACTTTGCGGCTCTGCAGCTGGCCGATGAAGTGCCACTCGAAAAGCGGGCCAAAGCGCGCGCTGCGGGCCGCGAGCTGCTGTGCACGGTTCTCGCCGACGAGCTCGACGCCGGCGCCGGCGAGCGGGGCAAGGCGTCGTCCGCCAGGTACTTGACGGCCGCAAGGACCCGCGGTGCGGCGCGCCCGCCGCGCTTCGCGGCACCCCGCTCGGCGGCCTGCGCAAGCTGCTCTTCGATGCCCGCCAGGTTCGTCGCGGACCGCAGCGGCGTCGCAACCGGTCGATCACGTCAGCCATGCGATCGCGGCCTGGCGGCCGGCGACCACCCCTTCGCGGCGGTGCGAGAAATAACGTGCGTCGCAGATCGTGCAGCTGCCGAGGTCACGCACGGAGGCGACGCCCGCCTCCGTGAGCCGTCTGTGCGCGATACGCCCGCAGGTCGATCGTGGCGGTCGCGACGGCGCCTCGCCGAGGGCTTCGAAGACCTCCGGCACCCACCTCGTAACAGCAGACGCCGGCAGCGGGTCCGACGAGCGCGCTCGACGGGGCCCCTCGAGCTCGCGCAGGGTGCGCACGCCGGCCTCAAGGACGCCCGCCGCGAGGCCTCGCCAGCCAGCATGGACCACCGCGACGGCGTCGTCGCTGGCGAGTGCGACGGCAGACAATCCGCGGCCAGGACCATGACGCCGACCTGGTGCATCGTCGTCGCATGGCCGTCCGCCGGCGGCGGCACGCGTCCAGCGCCGTGACGACGTTGATGTGCGTTCCGTGCTCCTGTGCGCCCGCGTGAAGCGCTTCGAGGCCGAGCTCGCTGCGCAGACGCTCGCGCCGCTGGCCGGCCGAACTCGTGCCCCTCCCCCGCGAGCGTCGAGAGGTTGCCCGAGCCACGCGTCGGTGTAGAGGACGCGTGCGCCCCGCAGCGTGTGCTGCACGCCGTCGCCGGGGCGCTCACGGTGACTCCAGCGCGGCCCGCGAGCTCGCGCCTCGCGGCCCGCGCGGCAAGTCCCCGTCGAGGCGCAGCGCGAGCACGTGCGCCAGGCGCGCGCCAATCGTGGGGCCCGTCGGAACGCCCGCGTCGATCAGGTCCTGCGCCACCGATCGTCAGCGCGACGGCGCTGAGCCGGTCTGCCAGCGCACGACGCTTCGCCGGCGCCACGTCGGCGCCCGCCGAGCGGCGGCCGCACTCGCGAGCGGCTCGCCGCGCCCAGCGAGAGCCCGTGCGAGCTCCGAGGGACGCGTCGCGCCCGCGATGCGCCGCGAGCAGCTCATCGGCGCGAGCGGCCGCGCGCACCGCCTCGCGCTCGCCGGCGGCAAAGCTCGACGCACCGTCAGCTCCAGGCGCTCGGAGCTTCGCCGCTCGGAGCCGAACAGGCAGCGCGAGCAGGAGCGGGTCCGCGCGACCGTCGGCGCGGCAGCTCGACAGCGCGCGCCGCGGCGAGCTCGCGCGTCGAAGCGCAGACGGCGAGCGCCGCCCAGAGCCGAGCGCTCGCGACGGCGAGCGCGCGCAGCGGTCGGCCTCGGCCAGCGTCGAGTCGCAGCTCGCGCCGAGCCGTGCGCCGCAGAGCTGTCGAGCGCGCCGTCCTCGAGCGCCGCTCCAGCAGCCCGGCCGTACGCTGGCTCCGGCTCGAAGCCAGCCGCGCGCAATAGCGCGCGAGACGAAGCAGGCGCGTCGGATCGTCGGCGAAGCTCGCGCGTGCAGGACTCGCAGCGGCCGGCCTCGAGGTCCGCGAGTGCGTTCGGCACGGCATGGAGACGCCCCGCGTCCGGGGCCGCCAGCGCGACGGCGATCGCGTTGACGGTGAAATCGCGGCGCGCCAGGTCCGACTCTAGCGTCGCCGGCATCGACCTCCGGCAGCGCGCCGGGGCGGATAGCTCTCGCTGCGCCGCCGCGCGAGGTCGACGCGTCCGCCGTGCCAGTCACGCTGGCCGTCAGGAAGCGCGGGTGCTCGCGCGACCTCGCAGGCGCCCCTAGCGCCGGCCCGAGCCGCAGCGGCCGCGGCGCCATCGCCCGTCGATCGACGGACGTCGAGCTCCGCGGCGCCGCGACGGCGCAGGAGCGAGGTCGCGACAGCACCCGCCGACGAGCATCGGCTCGCGCTGGCGAGCACCGACTGACCCCCGCGCCGGGCAACCTCGCGGAGTCGCTCGATGAGCTGCGCCGCCGTCGACGCTCACGCGACTCCCGCACCGCGATTCCCGCGCGCGGCGAGGTGCTCCTTGGCCTCGGCGATCGTGTACGCCCGTAGTGGAAGATCGAAGCGCAGAGCACGGCGTCGGCGCCCGCCTCGCAGCGCCTCGACGAGGTGATCGAGCGTGCCGGCTCCGCCGGAGGCGATCACCGGCACGTCGACGGCGCTCGCTGACGGCCGCGGTCAGCTCCAGGTCGTAGCCGTCGCTCGTGCCGTCGCGGTCCATGCTCGTGAGCAGGATCTCGCCCGCGCCGCGCTCGACGCCCTCGCGTGCCCAGGCGAGCGACGTCGCGGCCCGTCGGCGTCGCGGCCGCCGCGCACGTGTACGCCTGCCAGCCGCCGCCGGCTGCGCCTTGCGCGTCGATCGCGAGCACGACGCACTGCGCGCCGAACTGCGCCGGCGAGCTCGTCGATCAGCTCCGGACGCGCGAGCGCCGCGGAGTTGACGGAGACCTTGTCGGCGCCGGCGTCGAGCACCGCCTGCGCGTCGGCGACGGAGCGAATGCCGCCGCCGATCGTGAACGGAACGAAGACCTCGTCGGCGCGTGCGGCGCGCGAGCTCGACGATCGTGTCGCGCTTCTCGTGCGTCGCGGTGATGTCGAGGAAGCACGAGCTCGTCGGCGCCGCCGCGGTCGTAGAGGGCGGCCAGCTCGACCGGGTCGCCGGCGTCGCGGATGTCGACGAACTGCGACGCCCTTGACGACGCGCCCGCGCGTCGACGTCCAGGCACGGGATCACGCGCTTGTAGTGCATCGCCCACGTAACGGCGCGCTGCCGGTCCGCGAGCTGCGCGCGCCTCGGCCACCGTGAAGCGGTGCTCGTAGAGCGCCTTGCCGGCGATCACGCCGCTCAGAGCGGCTGTCGAGCGCCGCGAGCGCCTCGAGGTCTTCGAGCGAGCCGACGCCGCCGGAGTAGATAGCTCGCCGCCGCCGCCGACGGCGTCGCCGAGCCGCCGTCAGGTCGGCGCCGCCGAGCATCCCGTCGCGGTCGACGTCGGTGTAGACGAAGTGCCGCACGCCCGGGCGCCGCAGCGCCGGCGATCAGCGTCGATCGGCGCAGCGTCGGTGCTCTGCGTCCAGCCGGCGGTCGCGGGCCGGCCGCCGCGCACGTCGACCGAGACGACGATCCGCTCGGTCGCCGTGGCGGTCGAGCGCCTCGTCGAGCAGCTCCGGGTCGGCGAACGCGGCGGTGCCGAGGATGACGCGCGCGGCGCCGGCCGCGAGCGCCGCGTCGACGCGCCGTCGCGGCGAGCGCAGGCCGCCGCCGAACTGGACCGGCACGCCCGACCTCGGCGCGATCCGCTCGAGGTGCTCGAGGTTGACGGGCGGCCGCCGCGCGCGCCGTCGAGATCGACGACGTGCAGGCGCGCGCGCCCGCCTCGCACCCAGCCGCGCGCGGCGTCGCAGCGGGTCGGCGTCGTAGATCGTTGCTCTGGTCGAAGTCGCCCTGCGACCAGGCGCACGGCGCTGCCGTCGAGGATGTCGATCGCCGGGTAGAGAACTTCATGCCGCGCACCTGCCGGCTCGCGCGCGCAGATCGCGCGAAGTTGCGAAGCAGGCGCAGGCCGAGCGTCGAGGACTTCTCGGGGTGGAACTGCACGCCGTAGAAGGAGCCGCGCGCGACGACCGTGACGAAGCGCTCGCCGTACTCGGCGCGTCGCCGAGGACGTCGCTCGGGATCGGTCGGGCTCGGCCGCGAAGGAGTGCACGTGGTAGAAGGCGCCGCGCTCGGGCAGCCCGGCGAGCAGGGGCGACTCGGCCGCGTCGAAGCGCGACCTCGTTCCAGCCGATGTGCGGCAGCTTCAGCCCGCCGGCGTCGCAGCGCGGCGCACCTCGCCGGGAACGATGCCCGAGGCCGTCGGCCCCGCCGAGCTCTTCGGAGCGGTCAAATGCGAGCTGCATGCCGAGGCAGATGCCGAGCACCGGGGCGCCCGCGCGCACGCGCTCGCGATGAGCTCGTCAAGCCCGAGCTCGCGCAGGTTCTCCATCGCGCGCGGGAACGCGCCCGACGCCGGGGAGCACGAGCCCGTCGCGCGTCGCGCAGCGCGCGTGGTCGTCGCGTCGACGAGCGCGCGGCGCGCCGACGTGCTCGAACGCCTTCTCGACCGAGCGCCGGTTGCCCATCCCGTAGTCGACGATCGCGATGTCGCCGCACCGTCGCTCGAGCGGGCTCATCCGTGAGCGTGCCCTTCGTGCTCGGGCACGCCGCGTCTCGGTCGGGTCGATCGCGACCGCCGCGCGCAGCGCGCGCGCGAACGCCTTGAACGCCGCCTCGATCATGTGGTGGGCGTTGCGTGCCCGCCTCGACGCGCAGGTGCATCGTCAGCTTCGCGTCGTTGGCGAACGCGCGGAAGAACTCCTCGGTCAGCTCGTGATCGAAGCCGCCGGTCGAGCCCGGCGGCAGGTCGGCCTCGAAGAGCGTGAAGGGCCGCCCGGAGATGTCGATCGCGCAGCTGCGCGCGCGCCTCGTCCATCGGGATCGTGGCCTGGCCGTAGCGGGCGATCCCGGCGCGGTCGCCGAGCGCCTCGTCGAGCGCCTGCCCGAGGACGATCGCGGTGTCCTCGGCGGTGTGGTGGGCGCCGGTCTGCAGGTCGCCGCTGACGGCGACGTCGAGGTCGAGGCGCCCGTGCCGGGCGAGCAGGTCGAGCATGTGGTCGAGGAAGCCGACGCCGGTCGTGCGGGTGCCCGCGCCGGTGCCGTCGAGCGCCAGCGTCAGCGTGACCTGGGTCTCGCCGTGTCGCGCGGTGATCTTGCGCTGCGCTGGCTCATCCGGCTCGCCATTCTCGCTGCCGGCGCGGGCGCTGCATCGACTCGCGCGTGGAGCTCGAAGCCCTCGGCGCGGGCGATCGGCGCGCCGGCCGGCGGCGAGCTTCGCGGCGCCGGCGCCGATCCGGACCTCGGCCATGCGGCGGCGAAAGTGCCGCGGCGAGAGCGTCGAGGCGAAGCGTGCGGCGCCGGCCGGTCGGGAGCACGTGGTTGGAGCCCGGCGACGTAGTCGCCGAAAGCCGTCGCGCTCGCGGCAGCCGACGAAGAGGCAGCCCGCGCATCGTGACCAGCGGCGCGAGCGCCTCGGCGTCCGGCGCCGATGAGCTCGCAGGTGCTCGGGCGCGAACGCGTTGGCGAGCGCGAGCGCTGCGCGTGCGTCGCGGGACCGCACGATCGCGATGCGCGCCGCCGGCGCTCGGGCGCTCGGCGATGCAGCGCCGCGAGCGTCGAGCTCGAGCGCTGCGGCGAGCGCGTGGGCGTGACGCCGCGACGACGAGCGTGCCTGCGCCGTGCTCGGCCTGGGCGAGCAGGTCGAGCGCCGCAGCAGCGCCGGATCGCCGGCGTCGTCGCGCGAAGACGACGAGCAGGTCGCTCGGGCCGGCGAAGCCGTCGATGCCGACGACGTCGCGAGACCTGGCGCTTGGCCTCCTGCACGTAGAGGTTTCCCGGGCCGACGATGACGTCGACGCGGGCGACGGTCTCGGTGCCGTAGGCGAGCGCGGCGATCGCCTGCGCGCCGCCCATGCGGTAGACGCGCTCGACGCCGCACAGTCGGCAGGCGCCGAGGATGGCCGGGATCGAGTCGCCGACGCGGCCCGGCGGCGCGCAGACGGCGACGTCGATCACGCCGGCCGCGCGGGCGGTGACGACGCCCATCACGACGGTGCTCGGGTACGGCGCGCGGCCGCCCGGCACGTAGACCGCGGCCGAAGCGACCGGCACCTCGCGCAGCGGTGACGCGCTGACCCTGCGGCAGCGTCGACCGCGCGCGTCACTCGCGACGCCGGCCTCGGCGACTCGGCGACGTTGGCGATCGCGACCTGCAGGCCGGCGACGCACGTCCAGCGGCAGCGCGTCGGATCGCCGCGTCGAGCTCCTCGGGCGCGACGCGCAGCGGCGGCGGGTCGGCGCCGCCCGTGTCGAAGCTCGCGCGTGTAGTCGCGCGAGCGCCTGGTCGCCGCCGGCCGCACGCGTCGATGATCTCGGCGACGCGCGCCGCGACCGACTCGGCGGCGGACGAGCGCGCGCAGGCGGGCGGCGACGGCCGCGGCCCCGAGCGTCGACGCTCGGCGCGTCCAGGCGCTCGATGCCAGCTCAGGCCCCGCTGCACGCGGTCGCGTATCGGCGAGCAGCTCGTCGATCGCCGCCGCCTTCAGCTTGTGCGCGACCGGGTTGGCGATCAGCCGCGCCGTGCAGACGGCGATCTCCTCGCGGATCGACGAGGTTGTTCTCGCGCAGCGTCGTTCCGGTCGCCGTCAGGTCGACGATCGCCTCGACGATGCCGGTCAGCGGGGCGAGCTCGACCGAGCCCTTGACCTCGACGATCTCGGCCTGGCGCCCGGTCTCCTCGAGGTGGCGCGCCGCGATGCGCGGGTACTTGGTCGCGACGCGCATCACGCCGAGCCGGCGCAGCGCCTCGGCCGCCGGGTCCGGCCCGGCCTTCGTGGCGAGCACCATGGTGCAGCGTCCGTAGCCGAGGTCGAGCAGCTCGTAGACCTCGCGGCCGCCCTCGCGGTGCGTCGGCGGCCTGCTCGAGCAGCACGTCCTTGCCGGTGATCCCGAGGTCGGCGGCGCCGGCCTCGACGTAGGTCGGCACGTCGCGAGGGCGCATCGTGATCACGCCGATGTCCTCGAACAGCAGCTTGCGGTCGTTCGTCGCGCAGCTCCGCGGTGTCGAGGCCGAGCTGCTCGAGCAGATCGACGCGTGTCCTCGAACAGCGCGCCGCGCGGGACGGCGATCGTCAGTCCGTTCGTGGGGCTCACGCCGTCCCGACGCGCTCGCCTGCGAGCAGCGCGCCGGTCCCGCGCTCCTCGCCGGCGAGCGCGACGTGCAGGCTGTCGACGCCGAGCGCGAAGCCGACGGCGGGCAGGTCGCGGCCGAAGCGCCCGAGGAGCTCGTCGTAGCGGCCGCCGCCGCCGAGCGGCACGCCGAGCGCCGGGTCGTAGACCTCGAAGACCGCGCCGGTGTAGTAGCCGATGCTGCGCGACGAGGCCGAGGTCGAAGATGACGCGCCCGGCCACGTCGGGGCGAGCAGCTGACCGGCACCGCGCGCAGCCCGGGCAGCGGCGGCGGCGACGGCTCGGCGAGCTCATCGAGCACGTCGGCGCCGCCGCGCATCTGTGGCACGCGAGCAGCAGCTCGCGGCGCTCGGCGGCGAGGCCGAGTGCTCGGCGAGTTCGCGCTCGAGTCCGACGAAGTCGCGCCGGCACGAGCTCGTGCGAGCAGGTCGCTCGCGGCCGTCGGGCGACACGCCGAGGCTCGTCCATCAGCGCCGGATACAGCGACGCGTCGCCGAGGCCGATGCGGTAGTCGGCCAGCCCGACCGCGTCGAGCGCGTCGGCAGAGAACGCTGAGCACCTCGGCGGTGCCCTCCGGCGCGGGCGAGCCGACGAGCTCGATCCCGGCCTGCAGAAACTCGCGCGGCTGGCCGCGCTGCGGGCGCACGCCGCGGTAGCAGTGGGCGAAGTAGCAGAAGCGCAGCGGCGGCTCGGCTGTCGCCGTAGCGCGTGGCGACGACGCGGGCGATCGGGACGGTCATGTCCGAGCGCAGCACGAGCACGTCGCCGTTCTCGTCGAAGACGCGGTAGGCGGGCTGGGCTTCGCGCATGTCCCCGCGGTCCAGCTCGGACTCGTACTCGAGGGCGGGCGTCTAGACCTCGCCGTAGCCGTGGCGCTCGAAGAGGCGCGCAGGCATCGGTGATCGCGCGGAGCTCGCGGGTCTCGTCGGGCAGGACATCGCGCGTGCCGCTGGGGATCGGGTGGATCACGGGGCCGACTCTACGCTGCGACTG
>CAVXSE010000003.1:0-1286884 GCA_963764325.1 uncultured Solirubrobacterales bacterium
GAGATGAACCCGCTTCTGCCGGTCCTCGATCGCCTCGTGTACCTCGCCGCGGGGCGGGCGGCCAGCGGGTCGGCCGAGGAGGTCGTGCGCAGCGACGTGCTGAGCCGGCTCGATGGCCATCACGTCGACGTACTCCACGTGCACGGCCACGTTCTCGTCGTCGCCGGCGCCGGCGCAGACGCCGACCTCGCCGGCCACGAGCTGCGCCTGCCCGGACCGACATCGTCTCGTGAGCCACTTCCTCGCGCCGGTGTTCCAGACCGGCTTCTTTGAAAGCGCGACGGTCATCCGCGCGATCGTGATCGGCGGTGCGGTGGCGCTGGTCGCGGGCATGCTCGGTGTGTTCACTGTGATGCGCGGCCATCGTTCGCCGCCGAGGCACTCGGCGACATCGGACGAGCGGCGGCTCGGCGGCCTTCTTGCTGGCGTCGGCCCGCTGTGGGGGTTCCTTGCGTTCGGGGTCCTCGGGGCGCTGGCCGATGGAGCTCGTGGGCATCGAGCGCGTACGTGGCCGCGACCTTGCGACAGGCATCGTGCTCGGCGCGGCGCTGGGCCTCGCGGCCCTGTTCCTCTACTGGGACGCGACGGTGAGGAACACACCGGAGCGACAATCACCGTCCTCTTCGGCTCGGTCTTCACGGTCCCGAGCTCGACGCTCCCGCTGGTCGTGGTGCTCGCTGTAGCGGCGGTGGCGACCTCTGTGCGATTCACCGGCCGCTGCTGCTGGCGACCGTACCCCGAGATGGCTGCGGCGCGTGGCGTGCCCGTGCGGATGGTCGCCCGCGCCTATCTGCTGGCGCTCGCCGTCGCCGTCGCGCTCTGCGCGCTCACGATCGGGGCGATCCTCTCCACCGCGCTGATCATCGGGCCCGCCGCTGCCGCACTGCGACTGACACGGCGACCGGGCCGCGCGATGCTCACTGCGTGCTGCTCGGCGTGGCGTCGACTTGGGCGGGCATCGTGCTCGCCTACGACAGCTACTACTGGCCGCCTCACGGTACGGGGCTGGCCGGTGAGCTTCTTCGTCGTCACGATCGTCTTCGTCGTCTATCTGCTCTCGGGCGCTGCCCGGGCGCTGGGCGGCGTCGCGGAACTCCGGATTGGACGGCGGTTAGCCAGGTGTTTTCGGGATTCATGGTCAACGCGTGGCTGGTCGCAACGATCGTCGCCGTCGTCGCTGGCCTCGTCGGCTTCTTTGTCGTGATGCGCGGCGCGGCGTTCGCCGCACACGCGATCCCGAACGGCTCTTTCGCCGGCGCCGCCGCGGCCGTGCTGATCGGGACCAGCACGCTCCTGGGGGTGGGCGCTTCGCGCTGCTCGGCGCCCTGACGATCGGCCTGCTCGGGCGTCGTGGACGCCAGGACGCCGTCACGGCGCTGGCCCTCGTGATGATGCTGGGCCTCGGCGCCCTCTTCCTTAGCCTCAGCTCGGAGTACGAGCCGGCGGTCGAGTCGCTGCTCTTCGGTGAGGTGCTCGGCATCAGTCCCAGCGAGCTCGTTCCGACCGCGGTGCTCGCCGCCGTGTGCATCGCCGCTGTCGCTCTTCTCTACCGGCCGCTGCTGCTGTCGTCGGCGCTCGGCGAGGTCGCCGCCGTGCGGGGCATCAGCCCTTTCGCGATACAGATGTGCTTCCTGCTTGTCGTCGCGCTCGCGACGACGATGACCGTCCCAGTGGTCGGGACGCTGCTGGTATTCAGCCTGATGATCGGGGCGCCGGCAGCGGCGCGCTCGTTTACGGACCGGCCAGGCGTGGCACTCGCGCTCTCGGTGGCTCTCGCGCTGCGCGACCGCATGGGCCGCGATCGCAATGTCCTACACGACGAACTATCCCGTCGGGTTTTCGTCGGGACGATCGGCGCGGCGCTATATGCGACCGGGCGGGTATGGGCAGCGGCCCGCGCGCGCAGACCGACATCGGCGCCGACGGCGCCCCGGCTCCTCGCGCAGTAGGCGGCCGGCGCTCGCGCGCCGGCCGCCCGTGCTTGGCTCTTGGGCGCCTATCAGAGCGGCGCCCCGTAGTTGGTGCAGGTTGCTTTAAACGCCGAGTTGGGCGTCGAGCTGAGCTGGTTGACGACGTTCTGCAGCGACGGCGAGTCCTCGAACATGCCGATGTGAACCGACGGGGTCGTTCGGGCATTGGCTTTGGATCAGGATGTTCACGACGCCGGCTCAGGAACGCGTTCGTGTACGGCGTGACGACCTCGTCGTGTTCGGACTCGATCACGACATACCGCACGCCCGGCCACGACCGGATCGCCGGAGCCGAACAGCTTCTTGTTGAACGCTGAGCCTTCCTCCTGTTCGGGGAGCGCCGGCGCACCGAGGAATTCGAGCAGGCCGCCGATGATTTCGCCGCGAACGGGAATTTTTCGACGAGGTTCGTCAGGCCGTCGAGCGTCGTCCCATGGTTACTCGGTGCAAGCCCGATCAGCTCGTTGACCTTCGCGGCGCCGCCCAGGTACTTGATGTAGTAGTCCGGCATCATCCCGCCCTGCGAGTGGCCGACGAGGTCGACCTTGCTGGCTTTCGTTTTCGAGAGGACCTTGTTGACGAATGCGGAGAGTTCTTCCGCAGAGTGTTCGATCTGCCGAGCGCGTCGATGCGCCGGTGAAGAACGGATCGCCGGCAACGAGGCCGCGTTTCACCGTAATTGAACGCGTAGACGCAGTAGCCTTCGTTCGCGAGCAGCGGCGCAGCGTCACCCAGTTCGAGCCCTCGTCCGCGAGCGTCGCGTGGACTAGCACCACCGGGTACGGGTGCGTCGAGCTCGGCTTGCAGCTGCTCTTGTTCCCGCCCACCAGCGCTTCAGGCGCCCAGGCCTCGTTCCATGCGCCCTGCGCGAGCGCTTCGGCACCGTATGGCACGGCGTAATTTGCGCTTGCGGTGGCCGGCCCGAGTGCGCCGACGGCGAGCGTCGCGGCGACGAGCGCCGCGGCAAAGGTCCCTCCCGTTTTCCTCACAGAAATTCCCTCCTCTTATCCAGTCGATGTGGCGCGGCGCGAAGGTGACCTGCGGCGTCGGTGCGCCAGGCGCGCTGCGAACGCACTGCGGCGGTGGCCCCTTCCCCGGGTCCCGTGCGTCGCGCGACCATAGGCGCACCGCGGCGCCGCTGTCAACGGGGGCGCTCAGGGGCTCGCGACGTGGTCCGTGAGAACGTCGATGCCGGCCAGGCGCTGGGCGAGATCTGCGGCCAGGTCGTAGCGGGCCGCGAGCGCGGCCGGCGCAAGGTAGCTGATCTTGGTCTGCTCACCGTCGCGCCACACGAGCACCTTGAGTGGCAGGTCGAGGGCGGCGAGTGGCACCGCCTGCATGACGGGTGTGCCGGCCGCCGGGCTGCCGAAGACCACGACCTTCGTGTCGCGCAGCTCGAGGCCCGCCGCATCGGCTTCGCCGCTGTGGTCGATGACGGCGAAGATCTTCAAGCCGTTGGCTTCGGCGGCGGTTCGCAGGCGCTCCACGACCTCCTCGACGGTCCCACTCGCGGCCTTCGTCTCGATCTCGCTTGTCACGTCGCCGCGTTGATCATTGGCGCCGCGATCGTACACCCGGGTCAGCGCCCATCGCCGCGAGCGTCGCGGCATCGGACCACGCGAAGCGAAGCTTCGCTGGCTCGCCGGCGAGGCGGCCCGGGACGCCGCCCGGTGACTCGACGGGTGCGCGCTCGACAGAGCTCCCGCCCATCGCCTCATAGAAGGCCTGAGCGCCGGCGTTCTGCTCGAGCACCCACAAGTAGAGGCCTTCGTCGGGCGCGCGAGTCGCAACCGCGGCCGCTGTCAGCACCATCAACTGCGCGCCGATGCCGCTCCGGCGATGCGTGTCGGCGACGTGCAGGTTGTCGAGCAGCGCTCCCCACCGGGCGTCCCGCGCCAGATAGGCGTTGGCGAAGCCGACGAGCGAACGCTCCTCGGCGATGATCGTCACCCGCCCTGGATCGGCGCTGCCCAGCCGCTCGCTCCACACCGCGATGCGGTCGGCCACAACGTCACCGTCGAGGAAGGCGTCGGAGTAGGCGCCGCGGTAGTTGCGTCGCCAGCTGTCCGCGTGAAGGTGCGCGACGGCATCGGCATCGGCAGCGACGGCGTCGCGAAAGCGAAGCTCTTGCTTCACCTCGAGGTTCCCGCGGCCCTCAGGGCCGGCTACCGGCGGTTCAAGTGCGTCGCCTACCCGTTTCCTTCGGCGATCTCGTGCAGGAACGCCGCGAACGCCCGCGTCTTCGCGGCAGCCGCGACGTCGACCTTGTAGAGGTGCTTCTGGACCGCGAATTCAGGCACCGTCAGTGAGCCGCGGGGGCGGCCTACGCGCTTCGCGTCCGACCGCACCTGAGCGGCGGTCAGTCCCATCTTGCGCAGCAGAGACGCCACTTCCGGTGCCAGGCCCGAGCGCCGCGTGCGGGAGAGCCGGCGCAGCGCTGCGGCCGAGACGTGCCGAGCGTGCAGCTTCCTGCGTACTGCCGAGATCAGGCGCGCGTCGAGCTTCTGCGCCGCCGCAATCAGGGCCGCCTCCTTGTCGGCGAGCGCGACGCCGTGCGCGGCCTGCGCGGCCTCGGCTTCGCCATTCCCGTCTCCGAATGCGCCTTGCAGTCGCTCGAACGTGGTGAGCAGAGCGGCTGCGTCACTACGGAAGCTTGAGGCGTTGGCGATCACCGCGTTCGCCGCCGAGACGACTGCACGTGGTGCGCGACGGGTGAGCGATGCGGGCAGGCGCGGTGACGACGCCGAAGCCGACGCGAACCGCTGGAAGTCGTAGCGCGGCGGATCCTCTGCCTGTAGCGACGCGAGCGTTGCGAACGCGCCTGCGGAGGCGTCGTCGGTGTCCGCGAGGATCTGCATCACGCGGACCTTTTCCGATTCGAATTCTTCGAAGGTGTCGAGAGCGTGGGCGATCGCCCGTTCGTCCTTCTGGTCGAGGCCCTTGCTGCCAGGGGGACTGAACAGGGTCGCATCGCTCATCACGGCGCCGTAGCCTTCTTCGAGCTCTTCGAGCCATTCCTTGAACTCGTATGTCGCGAGCTTGCGCGGCTCGTCGAGCGCGACCGGTTCGTGCAGCGGCAAGGCATAGATACCGTTCGAGTCGTTGAGGGTCGTGACGATCCAAGGATTCGGATACTCCATCGACGGATCGGCGATCCCCTCCGGTCCACGGCTGCCTTCGGGCAGCGGCAACTCGGTGATCGTTCCGTTGGGGGTTATCCGGCCGATCTTGTCCCCTTCGTACTCGGTGAAGTAGAGGTTCCCGCCCGATGAACGCGCGATGTACTCGGGCTTGCTACCGCCAGTGGGCACGTTGAATTCGGTGATCTTCCCCTTCGGCGTGATGCGGCCGATCTTGTTCGCAGATTCCTCCGTGAACCACATGTTTTCGTCCGCGCCTTCGACGATCCCGCCGGGATTGCTTTCGGCCGGGAGCCGATATCCGGTGGCGGCGCCGGCGGGCGTCATCTTCCCGACTACGCTCGTCGACCAGTCCGTGAACCAGAGGTTGCCTTCGGGGCCCGTCGTGATCCACGTCAGGTAAAGGCCCCCCGGATCCGCCGACTTCACTTCGAATTCCTTGGTCACCGCTCCGGCCGTCGTCATGCGGCCGATCTTGTCGGCGCCGCCCTCGGTGAACCAGAGGTCGTCTTCCGGACCGGCCGTGATCCATTCGGGATTATCGGCGCTGAATTCGGTGACTTCGCTCTGTTTGGTCGCCGTGAGCGGCACGCGTGCGATCTTGCCGGAGCCGCGCTCGGTTACCCACATGTTGCCGTCGGGGCCGAGTGTGATGGCAACAGGGTTGCTGTCTTCCGGGAGCGGGATCTCCTTGAATTTGCACGTCGCCAGTTCGACGCGCGCCACCTTGCTTGTGCGTTCCTCGACGAACCAAACGTTGCCCGACGGATCCTTTGTGACACCGAACGGTCCGCTCGCCGGCGTCGGGACTTCGCAGGTAATCGGCGCCGGTTCAACAGCCAGAGCGAGCGACGCGGCCAAAGCCAGCGCCACCGCGGTGACGAGGAGGACGCACGCGGTGCGGCGGCCGGGTCTCCCCCCGAAGAACATCCACCGTCGACTCTAAAGGCAACGAACGGAAAGCGCAACGGCCAGCCCGGCACGCTCCCCGCTCAGACGGTGCGCGTTACCTTGCTGAGCCCGAAAGGCTCGTCGGCCTCGACGCCGCGCTCGCGCGCAATCTGCGCAGCGATCAGCTGCAGCGGCAGGATCGCTACCAGGGGGCTGAGCCACTCGGCGACCGGAGTCAGCGCGACCGCGGCGGTGGCATCGCGGTCGCCCGGCGTGTCGGTGAGCATGAGACACGGCGCGGCGCGCTCGCGCGCGGCGTCCACGGCCCCGAGAACGCTGTCGAGAGCGGGGCCGGCGACCGCGACCGCGACGAGCGGCGTCGAGGGCGAGAGCACGGCAACAGGGCCGTGCATGAGGTCCGCCGGCGAATGGGGCTCCGCAGCGATGCCGGTCAGCTCTTTGAGCTTCAGCGCCGCCTCGAACGCCGTCGCGTAGTTCGGCCCACGGCCGGCGACGGCGCAGCGCTCGACGCCGCCCAGGACGTTCGCCGCACTGCCGGTACCGCGCGCAATCTGATCGCGCATCGCCGGCGCGACAGCGGCCAGGTCGTCGTTTCTCGTGGTTCCGGCGGCTAGCTCGCTGGCCAGCGCCGCCACGGCCGCCAGGGAGGCGGTGTAGGTCTTCGTTGCCGCGACGGACAGCTCAGTTCCGGCGGCGATGTCGATCACGTGGTCGGCGGCGGCGGCGAGCGGCGAGCCTGGCGCGTTCGTGATCGCGATGGTCGGCTGTCCCTGGTCGCGCGCGTCGGCGACAACGGCGCGGACGTCGGGCGACTCGCCGGACTGCGAGATGCCGATCACCAGCGTCCGCTCGAGGCGCGGGCTCGCGTCGTAGAGCGTCGTGAGCGAAGGCGTCGCGAGCGTGACCGGGAGACCGAGCAGCCGGCCGAAGACGTGCTGCGCGTACCGCGCGACGTTGTCGGAAGTGCCGCGCGCGGCGATCAACACCGAGCGGACGTCGGCGTCGCGCGCCGCGGCGGAGGCGGCGGCGATCGACTCCGCACCCTCGGTGAGCAGCCGCTCCACGACCGTCGGCTGCTCGGCGATCTCCGTTGCAAGCGTGTCGACCGTCACCCGCCGCTCCGGACAGCTTGACCTGTTGACATTCCGCTGGATCCGAGGTTAGAGTGCATCTGGTAAGGGAGTCTAACCAGATCGGGGGAGTGATGCGGGTGAAGGTTTTTGCTGTCGGGGCGCTGGTCGCGCTCGCCGTAGTCGTCGCCGGTTGCGGCGGTAGCTCCTCGTCCTCCTCGGGCGGAGAAATTCCCGCGTTCAACCCCTCCCAGAAAGTCACCATCAACTACTGGGTGCCCTTCACGGGCCGCGAACTGCAGTACGTGCGCGAAGTCGTCGGAGGCTTCGAAAAGGCGTACCCGAGCGTCAAGGTCAACGTCGTCGGAAACATCAACGACGAAAAGATCATCGCCTCGGTGCGCTCCGGCAACGTCCCCGACGCGGCGCTCTCGTTCACGACCGACAACACCGGTGTCTTCTGCCGTGACGGCACGTTTCTGAACCTCGGCCCGGCGATTGAACGTGAACACATCGACATCAACAACTTCCCGAAGGCCCAGCAGGAGTACACCGAATTCAAGGGCACGCGCTGCGTGCTGCCGGCGATGGCCGACGCCTATGGCCTCTACTACAACAAGAAGCTCCTGGCGAAAGCGGGCATCTCCGGACCGCCGAAGGATTTCAGCGAACTGACAGAAGACGCCAAGAAGCTGACGGTCCGCTCCGGCAACACGTTCACGAAAGTCGGCTACACGCCGTACATCGGCTTCTACGAGAACTCGGCCGCACACTACGGCCCGCTTTATGACGCGAACTGGATCCTCCCCAACGGCAAGTCGGCGATCGGCACCGACCCGGGCTGGAAAGAAATGGCCGAATGGATCAAGAACCTCGTCGACTGGTACGGCGAGAGCTCGCTGGTGCGCTTCCAGACCGGCGCCGGCGGCGAGTTCACCTCCTCCAACGCCTTCCAGACCGAAAAGGTCGCGATGGAAATCGACGGTGAGTGGCGCACCGCGCTGATCAGGCAGGAAGCGCCGCACCTGGAATACGGCACGGCGCCGATGCCCGTCGCCGACGGCAAACCGCAGCTCTATGGCGGCGGCTACACGACCGGGAACATCACGGGCATCCCGAAGGGCTCGCCCCACCCGGCGGCCGCCTGGGAGCTCATCAAGTACCTGGCAACGAACGTCAAAGCTCAGGACGAACTGGCGAAAGACCTCGGCAACGTCCCGACGTGGATCCCGGCTCTGCCGCAGGCCAAGGCCGAAGCGAGCCCCCAGTTCCTGACGTTCCTGAAGATCTCATCCGATCCCAACACCACGACGACGCCGATCACGCCGGGCGGTGAAACAAACCAGCAGATCTTCGAACGCTACCTGGAGAAGTACCAGTCCGGCCAGGGCGGCAACCTCGAACAGGGCCTCAAGCAGGTCGCGGCCCAGATCGACGCAGAGGAAGCGCAGGCCACGGCCGGCAGCACCCCGTGAGCAGCGAAGCGGCAGGAATGGCGCGCCGGCGTGCGCGCCGGCGCAGCCAGTGGCGCCGGCGCCGCGTCGTTGCGCTCTTTCTCCTGCCGTGGGCTATCGGCTTCACGGCCTTTTTCGCGTACCCGCTGCTCGCCAGCGCGTACTACTCGATGACGCATTACGACCTGCTGTCGCCACCGCAGTGGATCGGCTTCAGCAACTACCGCTACATGTTCACGCAGGACCCGCAGATCTGGACGGCGGTCAAGAACACGCTGTGGCTGATCGTGTTCATGGTTCCGGCGCAGGTGATCTTCGCGCTCGGCGTGGCCCTCCTGATCTCGCGGGCACGCCGCGGTGTGGGAGTGATGCGCACGGTCTTCTACCTGCCTGCGCTCGCTCCGATCGTCGCCTCGACGCTGGCCTTCGTCTACCTCTTCAACCCGGCAAACGGGCCTGTCAACGAGATCCTCTCGGCCCTCGGCATCGAAGGCCCGCTGTGGTTCAACTCGCCGGCCACGGCCAAGCCGACGCTGGTCCTGCTGGCGCTCTGGAGCGTCGGCAACACGCTGATCATCTTCCTCGCGGCGGTGCTGGACGTCCCGGCACACCTGCTCGAGTCGGCGGAGCTCGACGGCGCCGGGCGCTGGCGGCGCTTCTGGCACGTGACGCTGCCGACGATCAGCCCGGTCCTTTTGTTCGCGATCGTGATCGGCGTCATCGACGCCCTGCAGTACTTCACGCAGGCCTACGTCGCCGCATCCGTCGCGCAGGGCGGCCAGGCCGGCGAATCCCTCGGCGCGCTCGGCTACCCGCTCGACTCGACGCTCTTCTACCCGATCTACCTCTACGAACAGGGCTTCACGCGCTTCAACATGGGGTACGCGTCGGCGATGGCAATGGTGATGCTCGTCGTCGCCCTGACGCTGACGATTCTGATCCTGCGCAACTCGCGTCGCTGGGTCTACTACCAAGGTGACAGCCGCTGATGGCGGCGACCGCGAGCCCCGCAGTGGCGCCCGTCAGCACGGCGCGCCGTCCGCGACGCGGGCGCCGCGCCGTGCTGCTCTCGATCGCCGAGCACAGCCTGCTCATAGCCCTCGCGATCTGCTTCATCGCGCCGTTCGTATTCGTCTTTCTGACGTCGCTGATGACGAACCATCAGGCGCTCTCCACGGACCTCTGGCCACAGCCGTTCCAGTTCAGCAACTACATCCAGGTCTTCCGCGAGGAGCCGATCGCCCACTACGCACTGAACAGCTTCATGTACGCGTCGCTCGCGACGATCGGGCTGCTGCTCTCCAGCGTCCCCGCGGCGTACGCGCTCGCCGTGCTGCGCTGGCGCGGGCGCAACGTGGTGATGGTTCTGGTGCTCGTCGCGATCATGCTGCCGGAACAGGTCACGATCATCCCGGTCTACGTGCTCTTCGCCCACATCCACCTGGTGGGCACGCTCTGGCCGCTGATCATCCCCAACTGGTTCGGCGACGCGTTCTCGATCTTCCTGTTGCGCCAGTTCTTCCTGACGATCCCCTCCGAGTACGCCGACGCGGCACGCATCGACGGCTGCGGCGAGCTGCGGATCCTCACCAACGTCTACCTGCGGCTCGCGAAGCCGGCGATCGCAGCCGTCGCGCTGTTCAGCTTCTTCTACTGCTGGAACGACTTCTTCGGCCCGCTGATCTACACCGGCGAATCCTCAGCGCACTGGACGCTTTCGGTCGGACTCGCGCAGTTCCGGACGCTGCACCAGGTCCAGTGGAACCTGACGATGGCAGCGACGCTGCTCTTCATGCTGCCGGTCATCATCGTCTTCTTCGCGGCCCAGAAAGTGTTCATCGAGGGCGTCACGTTGACGGGAGTGAAGGGATGAGCGTCAAGGTCGCCGT
This sequence comes from uncultured Solirubrobacterales bacterium, assembly GCA_963764325.1. Classification (GTDB taxonomy): domain Bacteria; phylum Actinomycetota; class Thermoleophilia; order Solirubrobacterales; family Solirubrobacteraceae; genus Palsa-744. The sequence goes on from CAVXSE010000003.1 coordinate 10,436, forward strand.
GATCGGTGGTGGCTCGACGTACACACCGGAGCTCGTCTCCGGGCTCTCGGCAGAGCGAGAGCGGCTCGACGTCGGCGAGCTCTGGCTCGTGGACCCCGACCGTGAACGGCGCGAGGTCGTCGGCGCGCTCGCCGGCCGCATGCTCGCGGCCCAGCACTTCGCCGGTCGCCTCGAGGTCACCGACGAGCTCGATCGCGCGCTCGACGGCGCCGACGTGGTCCTATTTCAGCTGCGCGTCGGCGGCCAGGCAGCCCGCCTCTCCGACGAAACGCTGCCTCTGCTGTGCGGCTGCATCGGCCAGGAGACGACCGGTGCCGGCGGCTTCGCCAAGGCCCTCAGGACGATCCCCGTGGTGCTCGAGATCGCCGAGCGCGTACGCGAGCTCGCAGCGAGCGACGCGTGGATCGTCGATTTCACGAACCCCGTCGGCATCGTCGTTCGCGCGTTGCTCGACGCCGGACACCGCGCGATCGGCCTCTGCAACGTCGCGATCGGTTTTCAGCGCGGCATCGCAGAGATCTACGACGTCGAGCCGCGGCGCGTCGCGGTCGACCAGGTCGGCCTGAACCATCTGACCTGGATCCGCGGCGTCAGCGTGGACGGGCGCGACGTCCTGCCCGAGCTGCTCGCACTCCATGCCGAGCGCCTCGAAGGACACACCGGACTACCGGCGCCGCTGATGCGACTGCTCGGGGTCCTGCCCTCCTACTACCTGCGCTACTTCTACCTGCAGGACGCCGTGCTCGCCGAACAGCGTGAGGGGACGCCGCGTGCGCAGGTCGTCGCGGAAATCGAGAGCGAGCTTCTCGAGCTCTATCGCGACCCCGCCCTGACCACCAAGCCTGCGGCGCTCGAGCGCCGCGGCGGCGCCTACTACAGCGAGGCGGCCACCCAGCTCGTCGGCTCGTTGCTGGCCGGAACGGGCGACGTGCAGGTCGTCGACGTGCGGGCCGACGGCGCGCTTCCCGGCTTCGCCGATGACGACGTGGTTGAGCTGCCGGCCCGGATCGACCGCGACGGCGCGACGCCCCTGCCGCAGCCGCGGCTCGCGCCGGAGCTGCTCGGGCTGGCCCGCCACGTCGCGTCCTACGAGCGTCTCGCGGCCAGCGCCGCCGTCACGCGGGACCGCGACACGATGCGCAAGGCGCTGCTCGCGCACCCCCTGGTCGGCCAGTACCCGATGGGCGACGACGTGCTCGGCCTGCTGGAGCACGCGGAGGCCGAGCGGTGAGCGAAGCGGTGCTGATCGCGGTCGACGGAGGCAACTCCAAGACCGACCTCGTTCTGGCCGGCGGCGACGGCGAGCTGCTGGCGTTCGTGCGCGGGCCGGGCTGCTCGCCGCATCGCATCGGCACCGCCGGTTGCGTCGAGTTGATCGGCGAGCTCCTCTCGAGCGCCCGCCAGCAGGCCGGGCTCGACGGTGAGCCGTGCGCGGCGGCGGTCCTGCTCGTCGCCGGAGCGGACCTCGACGGCGAGGAGGACGAGCTGAGACGCGTCGCCGGCGCGCGCGACTGGGCCGAGCGCCTGGAGGTCGGCAACGACACGCTCGCCGTGCTTCGCGCCGGCAGCACGAGCGGCGTTGGCGTCGCCGTCGTCTGCGGCGCGGGCATCAACGCGCTGGCCGTCGCCGCCGACGGGCGCACCGCGCGCTTTCCGGCGCTCGGACCGGTGACCGGCGACTGGGGCGGCGGTGTCGACCTCGGCCTCGCCGCTCTCGGTGACGCGGTCCGCGCAGAAGACGGCCGCGGCGAGCCGACCGTGCTGACGGACGCCGTCGCCGCCCACTTCGGCATGGGGAGCGCGGAAGAGGTCGCTTTCGCTGTTCACCGCGGCGGGATCGACCAGGCCAGGCTCGGCGAGCTCGCGCCCCTCGTGCTCCTCGCCGCCGAGTCCGGCGACGCTGTCGCGCACGCGCTGCGCGAGCGGCTGGCAGGCGAAATCGTGACGTTCGTGCGCGCGGCGGCGGCGCGCGTGCTCGCAGACGAGGAGCGCTACGACGTGGTCCTCGGCGGCGGCCTGCTCTCGCGCGACGCGGGCCTGGCCCGCGTCGTCAGCGAACGGCTCCGCGCCGAGTTGCCCGCGGCACGCCCGCGCGTCTGCGAACCGCCACCCGTGCTCGGCTCCGTGCTTGTGGCGCTCGAACTTCTGGGCGCCGGGCCGGACGCCACCAGCCGCATCGAGCAATCGCTGCGGACATCGACGCCGAGCGCCGCGGCGCTCGCGCAGGAGAGGACCGGGGAGAGCACGCGATGAGCGCGATCCGCTTCGAAGGCGCGTCGCGCGTCTACTCAGGCAACGACAAAGCCGCGGTCGAGTCTCTCGACCTGGAAGTCGAGACCGGCGAGTTCATGGTGCTGGTAGGGCCTTCGGGGTCGGGGAAGTCGACGGCGCTGCGGATGATCGCGGGTCTCGAGCAGGTCGACGCGGGCGCGATCTGGATCGGCGGGCGCGACGTGACGTGGGAGCGCCCGCAGGACCGAGACGTCGCGATGGTCTTCCAGAACTACGCGCTCTACCCGTTCCTGAACGTCGAGGAGAACATCGCATTCCCGCTCAAGATGGCCAAGGTACCGAAGGCCGAGCGCCACGAGCGCGTGCTCGCCGCCGCGGAGCTGCTCGAGCTCTCCGATCTCCTGGCGCGCAAGCCCTCGCAGCTCTCGGGCGGCCAGCGCCAGCGCGTCGCGATGGGCCGCGCGATCGTGCGCGAGCCGTCGGCCTTCCTGATGGACGAGCCGCTCTCCAATCTCGACGCGCTGCTGCGCGTCCAGATGCGCTCGGAGATCGCGTCGCTGCAGCGCCGGCTCGGCGTCACGACGGTCTATGTCACACACGACCAGGTCGAGGCGATGACGATGGGAACCCGTGTCGCTGTGCTTCGCGACGGGCGCCTGCAGCAGTGCGCGACCCCGCGGGAGCTCTACGACCGCCCGGCGAACGCGTTCGTCGCGGGCTTCATCGGCTCGCCGCCGATGAACCTGCTGACGCTGCCGGTGACCGACGGGGCGGTGTCGCTCGGCGGGCTGCGAATCCCGCTCGCGGCCGACATCCTGCGAGCCGCCGCGAGCGACGTGACCCTCGGCATCCGGCCCGAGAGCCTCAGGCCAAGCGGCGACGGCGGCGTCGCCGGCATGGTTCACGGCGTCGAGCACCTCGGCGCCGACTCGCACGTCTCACTCACCGTCGCCTCCGACGCCGGCGAGATGACGGTCGTCGTGCGCATCGACGGCACGACGCCACCAACGGTCGGCGAACGCCTCACGCTCGCGCTCGACCCGCACGCGGCCCACTGGTTCTCGCCGTCGAGCGGAGAGCGGCTCGGCGACGACTCATGAGCACGGCGGGCGCGCGGAGCGGCTCGGCGCGCCCGCTGCTGCTGCGCCGGCTCAACGAGCAGTCCGTCCTCGACACGATTCGCGCGATGGGGCCTGTCTCCCGGGCCGAGATCGCGCGCGTCGCCGGTATCTCCAAGCCGACGGTCTCGCTCGCCCTGAAGGCCCTCCTTGATGCGGGCCTCGTGCGCGAGGCGGCGGACGGCGTCGACGGGCCCACGTACGGCGCGCTCTTCTTCGAGGCGGATCCCGAAGCGGCTGCGGCGCTCGGGATCGACATCGGCGCCCGCTATCTGCGGATCGCGCTGGCCGACGTGACCGGCGCCATACGCGCGCGCGAGGACGTCGAAGTGAACTCCGGCTCGTCGCGCAGCGTGCTCACGCGCATACCGAAGCTCGCGGCTCGCCTCGTCCAGCAGGCCGGCGTGCGTCGCGAGCGCGTGGCATGCGCGACCGTCGGCGTACCGGGGGTCGTGGAGTCCGAGACCGGGCGCGTCGGCCTCGCCGAGAACGTGCCGGGCCTGGAAGGCAAGGCCGTCGAGGCGCTGCTGGCCGAACGGCTCGACCTTCCCGTCCGGGCCGTCAACGACGTCAATCTCGCGGCGCTCGGCGAGCGCGACGAAGGCGCAGGGCGGGGCGTCGAGAGCTTCGTGTTCGTCTCGGTGGGCACGGGGCTCGGTGGTGGCATCGTGCTCGGCGGCGAGCTCGTGACCGGGAGCCACGGCGCGGCGGGCGAGCTCGACCTGATGCGCCCCGCCGCGTCGGGTGATGACCCGTCGGCACCCGCGATCCTCGAGTACGCGGCCGAGCGACATGCAGAGCAGAACGGAGCCGCCGGCACGGCGCCGGCGAACACGGTCGAGATCTTCGAACGCGCGCGAACCGGCGAGAACTTCTCGCTGGAGATCGTCGCCGAGGTGGCTCGGCGTATCGCCGCCCACGTCATTCCGATCGCCGCGGTCGTGGACCCCCAGCTCGTGATCCTCGGCGGCGGCATCGGCTCGAACGGAGACCTCCTTCTCGGCCCGCTGCGCGAGGCGCTCGCCGAGGCGCTGCCGTACCCTCCGGCAGTCACGACCTCCGAACTCGGCAGCGACGCTGTGCTCGCCGGCGCCCTCGCGCTGGGATTGATCCAGGCGCGCCAATGGGCCTTCGCGGAGCGCCCTTGAGCGCTCCGGACATGCCTTCCGTCCTGCTCCTCTCGCCCCACCCCGACGACGAGCTGCTCGGCTGCCCGGCGCACCTCTTTGCGCTGCGCGACGCCGGGTGGCGGATCGTGAACCTCGCGCTGACGCTGGGCGCCAAGGCTGAGGAGCGCCCGCGCCGGCGCGGCGAGCTGGAAGCAGCATGCGAAGAGGCACAGTTCGAGCTCGTCCTCGCACCAGAGGGACTGCTCGATGACGTCGCCGGCGCTGCGGCCTTCGTGACCGACCTCGCGGAGCGGACCGGCGCCCGCGTGCTTGCCGGGCCGAGCCCCCACGACGACCACCCGCGGCACGAAGCAGCGGGACGCCTCGCGCTCGCATGCCTGCGCGAGGGCGCCGCGCCGCGGCTCTGGCTGTGGGGCCTGTGGGCCGACGTTGCGCTGCCGACCTCGCTCTGCGTCTATGACGCGGCGCGCCTCGCGGAGATCGAGCAGGCGCTCGCCTGCCACGGCGGGGAGCTGGAACGCAACGATTACATACGACTCTTGCGGGCCCGCGGGCACGCGGGCGCCGTGCTACTCCCCGAGCGCGTCTTTCGCTACGGCGCGCCGGGCCTCGAGCCCGACGAGTACGCCGAGGCGGTCTGCGAACTGGGGCTCGACGAGGCGGAAGAGGTCGCGCTCTGCGCCCCGACACTCTTCGACGCGCCGGCGTACGAGCCGGCAGGCGCGGCAACGGGGCCGCCGGCGGCGTGGCTCGAGCTCGCCTCGCCGCGGCAGGGCACGCGCAGCGATACGGCGCGCCGATCGTAGGCCTCGCCTCGCTCTAGACTCCCGCCGGATGGCTCAAGCCGCGCCCGCGCCGCCGATACGCCTCGTGCTGAGCGACGTCGACGGGACGCTCGTGACACCCGACAAGGAGCTCACCGGGGCCTCGATCGAGGCCGTCGCAGCGCTCGCTTCGGCCGGAATCGCGTTCGCCGTGACGAGCGGCCGGCCACCGCGCGGCATGGCGATGCTGGTGGAGCCGCTCGCCCTCAAGACGCCGATCGCCGCCTTCAACGGCGGCATGTTCGTCAACAGCGCCATGGAGGTCCTCTCCGAGCGAACGATCCCCGACGACGCCGTCGTCCCGCTGCTCGGCCTCTTCCAGGCCAAAGGGCTGGACATCTGGATCTACCGCGGCTCCGAATGGCTCGTCCGCGACAGCTCCGCGCCGCACGTCGCACGCGAGGCCGCGACCGTCCTCTTCGGGCCGACCGTCGTAGCCGGCTTCGATGACGTCGTCGAGGCCGCCGAACGCGGCGACGCTCGCCTTGCAAAGATCGTCGGCGTGAGCGACGACCAAGCTCTCGTGGAACGCGTGGAGAGCGAAGCTCGCGAGCTCGTCGGCGATCACGTTTCCGCGGCGCGCTCGCAGCCCTACTACCTCGACATCACGAATCCGCTCGCCAACAAGGGCGCCGTCGTCGATCAGCTGCGCGGCGAACTCGCGATTGACAGCGCCGAAGTGTGCACCCTCGGCGACATGCCGAACGACGTGCTGATGTTCGCCCGCTCCGGGCTCAGCATCGCGATGGGGAACGCCGACCGCGAGGTCCAGCGCGCCGCGCGCCACGTGACGGCCGCGAACGACGAAGAGGGCTTCGCGCGCGCCGTCGAACGGTACGTCCTGCGCTCCTCACAGGGCGCCTCGTAGGCGGCTGGCGTGGCGGGCAGCTGGAACGACTCCGTCGCGCCGCTCAGGAGCCGGCGCGCCTGGCAGGAGCTCACAACGCACCACAGCGAAATGGCCGGGCAGTCGTTGCGCGAGCTGTTCGCCGCCGACGCCTCGCGCGGGGAGCGCATGACGGCCGAAAACCTCGGTCTCTACCTCGACTACTCCAAGCACATCGCCGACGAACAGACGATGCGCCTGTTGATCGGGCTGGCCGAAGAATCGGGGCTACGCCAGCACATCGACGCGATGTTCCGCGGCGAGCGCATCAACGTCTCCGAGCACGGCCCGTCCTGCACGTCGCGCTGCGCATGCCGCGCGAGCAGCGCCTCGTCGTCGACGGCGTCGACGTCGCCGCAGAGGTCCACGAGGTACTCGACCGCATGGCGGCATTCGCCGAAGCGGTGCGTGACGGAAGCTGGCGCGGACACACCGGCAAGCCGATCCGCAACATCGTGAACATCGGCATCGGCGGCTCTGACCTCGGACCGGTCATGGCCTACGAGGCGCTCCGCCATTACTCCTCCCGCGAGCTCACGCTGCGCTTCGTCTCCAACGTCGACTCGACCGACTTCGTGGAGGCCACGCGCGACCTCGACCCGGCCGAGACGCTCTTCGTCGTCTGTTCCAAGACCTTCACGACGCAGGAGACGATGACCAACGCCCGGTCCGCTCGCGAGTGGGCGCTCGAGACGCTCGGCGACGAGAGCGCGATCGCGCGCCACTTCGTCGCCGTCTCGACGAACGCCCGCGGCGTCGCCGAGTTCGGAATCGACGTCGCGAACATGTTCGGCTTCTGGGAGTGGGTCGGCGGGCGCTACTCGATGGACTCGGCGATCGGCCTGACGACGATGGTCGCGATCGGGCCCGAGCACTTCGCTGCGATGCTGTCCGGCTTTCACGACATGGACGAGCACTTCCGGACCGCCCCGTTCGAGCGCAACCTGCCGGTGCTGATGGGACTGCTCGCCGTCTGGTACCGAGACTTCTTCGGAGCGCAGAGCGTCGGGGTGATGCCGTACGAGCAGTACCTGAAGCGCTTCCCGGCGTACCTGCAGCAGCTCACGATGGAGTCCAACGGCAAGCACGTGACACTCGCCGGCACACCCGTCGAAGCCGACACCGGCGCCGTCTACTGGGGCGAGCCCGGGACGAACGGCCAGCACTCCTTCTACCAGCTGATCCACCAGGGCACGACGCTGGTCCCGCTCGACCTGATCGGTTTTGCTCGCACCCCCAACCCGCTGCGCGACCACCACGACCTGCTGACCGCGAACGTCTTCGCCCAGGCGCAGGCGCTGGCCTTCGGCAAGAGCGCCGACGAGCTGCGCGCGGAAGGTACGCCCGAGTCGGAGATCCCGCACCGCGTGATGGAGGGCAACCGGCCGACGTCCGTGATCCTGACGGACGAAATCAGCCCCTACCGGCTCGGCACGCTCGTCGCGCTCTACGAGCACAGCGTCTTCACGCAGGGCACGATCTGGTCGATCGACTCGTTCGACCAGTGGGGCGTCGAGCTCGGCAAGGTGCTCGCGCGACGGATCGCCCCCCAGCTCGCGGCGCGAACGCAACCCACGCTCGAACACGACTCGTCGACGACGGCCCTGATCCTCAAGTACCGCAAGCTAAAGCGAGCCTAGGAGGCGACCGATGCCCACCGACAATCCAATGCAGCTCGGCATGATCGGCCTCGGCCGGATGGGTGCGAACCTCGTGCGGCGGCTGATGCGTGACGGCCACCGCTGCGTGGTCTACGACGTCGAGGCCAGCGCGGTCGAGGCGCTCGCCGCCGAAGGCGCGACGGGCGCCGCGTCGCTCGCCGACTTCGTCGCGAAACTCGACGCGCCGCGCGCCATGTGGCTGATGGTTCCCGCCGGCTACGTGCAGGAGACCGTCGACGAGCTCGCCGAGCTGCTCGGCCGCCGGCGACATCGTGATCGACGGCGGCAACTCGTACTACCGCGACGACATCGACCGCGCGGCACAGCTCGCGCCAGCGGGCATCAACTACCTGGACTGCGGCACGAGCGGTGGCGTCTGGGGCCTTGAGCGCGGCTACTGCCTGATGATCGGCGGCCCCGACGAGCCGGTCAGCAAGCCTCGATCCGATCTGTCGCACGATCGCCCCCGGCGAAGGCTCAGCCGAACCGACGCCGGGGCGCACCAGCAAAGGCACCGCACCCGACGGCTACCTGCACTGCGGCCCCAGCGGCGCCGGGCACTTCGTGAAGATGGTCCACAACGGGATCGAGTACGGGATGATGGCCGCGATCGCCGAGGGGCTGTCAGCATCATCAAGCACGCCGATGTCGGCCTGCACCCGCAGGAGGTTGACGCCGAGACGACGCCGCTGCGCGACCCTCAGTACTACGAGTACGAAATCGACGTGGCCGAAGTCGCGGAGGTGTGGCGGCGCGGCTCGGTGGTCGGTTCGTGGCTCGTCGACCTGACCGCCGCGGCACTCGCCCGCTCGCCCGACCTCGCCGAATTCAGCGGCCGCGTGTCCGACTCAGGCGAGGGGCGCTGGACCGTCATCGCGTCGATCGAGGAGGGCGTTCCGGCGCCCGTGATCGACGCGCGCTAACCGAGCGCTTCGCCTCGCGTGACCTCGGCGTCTTCACGGGCCAGCTGCTGTCGGCGATGCGAAGCGAGTTCGGCGGTCACGCGGAGAAGACGGCTTGAGCGAAGGACCCGTGGAGCAGACCGCGAGGTCGGAGCGCGAGAGCGAGAAGCGCGTCGCCGCTCGCGCCGCGGCGGAGCTCGTCGAAGACGGCATGAGGCTCGGTCTCGGCACCGGGACCACGGTCGCGCACCTGCTTCCCGCGCTCGCCGACCGTTCGCTGGACCTGCGTTGCGTCGCGACATCGCCGCGGACCGAACGCGCGGCACGCGAACTCGGGCTCAACGTCGAGCCGTTCGACGAGCTGACGCGGCTCGATCTCGCGATCGACGGCGCGGACCAGGTCGCGCCTGACCACTGGGTCGCCAAGGGCGGCGGCGGCGCGCACACCCGCGAGAAGATCGTCGCGGCGGCCGCCGAGCGTTTCGTCGTGATCGTCGACTCCAGCAAGCTCGTTGGGGCGCTGGCTCCGCCGGTGGCGTTGGAGCTCGTGCCGTTCGCGCTCGGCAGCACGATCGCGCGGATCGGCGCGGTGCGCCTGCGCGACACGGAACCCAGCCCAGACAGTGGCGTGATTGCCGATTACCTCGGCGACGTCGGGGATCCGGCCGAGCTCGCCGAGCGGCTCTCCTGCACCCCAGGCGTTGTCGAGCATGGCCTCTTCCCCCCGGCGATGGTCACCGCCGTGCTGGTGGGCCGCGGTGCTGACGCCGAGCTGCTCGTCCGCGCCGCTTGAGCGCCTCGCGTCCTCAGGGCGCCGCGAGCGTCGCACCCTCGTGAGCGAGGAGCCAAGCCTTGTTGTCGATGCCGCCGCCGTAGCCGACGAGACGTCCGTCGGCGCCCAGGACGCGGTGGCATGGCACGACGATCGCGAGTGGGTTTCTCGCGCACGCCACGCCGACCGCGCGCGCGGAGTCCGCCTTGTACCCAGCGGCTCTGGCGACCTCGCCGTAGGAGCGCGTCTGCCCGAACGGGATCCGCTCGAGCTCCTGCCAAACGGCAAGCTCGAAGGGGCTGCCCGTCGCGCGCAGGGGCAACTCGAAGAGCTCCCGCTGGCCGGCGAAGTACTCCTCGAGCTGCGCGGCTACCGCTGCCAGCGGCCCGCTCGCGCCGCCACCAGCAATGGGGTGTCGCGAGCGCGCGAACGAGACGCGAAGGACGGAGTCGGCGTCGGCGGCGAGGTTCAGTACGCCGACGGGTGAGGAGACCGACGACTCGAAGAGCCGGCCCGAGCTTGTGGCGGCCGTCGCGCTCATCGAGTGACCGCGGCCTTCGTGCGGCGGCGTAGCGGCGCCGCGCGGCGCGCTGTGACGCGCGTCGACCAGAGGTGCATGACGGCGTAGGCGCGGTACGGCCGCCACGCCTCTGCGAGTGCGAGCTGGGCCTTGGCGCCGCCTTGGTGGCCGAGCGCGGCCAGCGCGTGACGCACGCCGAGGTCGGCGGCGAGGAACGCGTCGGGGTCGCGCAGGGCGCGCATCGCGACGTAGCCGGCCGTCCACTCCCCGATGCCGGGCAGCGCGCAGAGCGCGCGGACCGACTCGGCGCCGGTCGGCGCCGCCGTCCAGCGCCAGCGCGCCCGCTCGCGACCGCATCGGTCAGGCCGCGAGCGCCCGCCGCGCGCGCGCCGGCATCGGAAGCTCGACCGGCGGGATCGCTGCGCAGCGCGCGCGCCGACGGGAACAGGTGCGTGAGGGTGCCGACCGGCGAGCCGACAGCGGCTCGCCGTGCTCGGCCACCAGCCGCGCGGCGAGCGTCCGCGCCGCGGCGAGTCGAGACCTGCTGACCGAGCAGCGCGCGTGTCGCGAGCTCGAACGCCGTCGGCGCCGCCCGGAACCCGCAGGCCCGGTCGGGCCCGCACGAGCGCGCCGATCACCGGGTCGGCGCCAAGGCTCTCGCGCACCGCGGCGGGGTCGGCGTCGAGGTCGAGGAGATGGCGGCAGCGGTCTACGGCCGCGCCGAGGTCGCGCAGGTCGTCGAGCCAGAAGTGGCGCGCACGGCGCCTTCGGCGGGCTGCGAGCTCGACGACGCCCGCCGCCGTGCGGCAGGCGCAGGCTGCGGCGGTAGGAGCCGGCTGTGACCTCCTCGATGCCGGGCACGGCGCGCAGCGCAGAGGAAGCCGAGTCAGGCCGGCGGCGTCGAGCGGCGCACGGTAGGGCAGGCGCAGACCGTCAGGGCGCCGTCACGGTCGGAGCCGCGCGGCCGGCCGGCCCGCAGCTCGCTCGGCGTCGTCGCGAAGATCTGCGCGAGTTGATGCGTTGAACTGGCGGATGCTCGGGAAGCCGGCCGCTGAGGGCGACCTCGGCGACCGGTAGGTCGGTGCGCTCGAGCAGCACGCGCGCCGTCTGCGCGCGGCGCGCCCGGGCAAGCGAGAGCGGCCCGGCGCCGACGGACTCGACGAGACAGCGGTGAAGGTGGCGCTCGCTGTAGCCGAGCGCGGCTGGCCAGGCCGGCTACCCCCTCGCGGTCGACGACGCCGTCCGCGATCAGCCTCATGGAGCGGCCGACGAGGTCGCCGCGCGCATCCCACTCCGGTGAGCCGGGGCAGGCGTCGGGGCGGCAGCGCTTGCAGGCTCGGAAGCCGGCCTGCTGAGCCGCGGCGGCCGTCGCGTAGAACTTCACGTTGCGCGCGCAGCGGCGTCCGCGCCGGGCAGCTCGGGCGGCAGTAGACGCCGGTCGAGGTCACGGCCGTGAAGAACCAGCCGTCGAATCGGGCGTCCTTCGCGCTGATCGCGCCGTAACAGTGATCGAACTCGAGCACGGTTCAGAGGATCGCATGGCAGCGGGCGCCTGTCTGGCGGAAATCGGACTTCACGGCCCGACTCCCGGCTGGGCAGCGATGGGCGCGCGCGGGACACTATGTTGGTGCCGTGTCCGAGCGCGACTTCGACCTCGTCTGCATCGTCGAGATCCCGAAGGGGACACGCAACAAGTACGAGTACGACGAGGAGCTCGGCGGCTTCAAGTTCGACCGTTTGCTCTCGAGCGCGGCGACGTACCCGGCCGACTACGGCTACCTGAGCGGGACGATCGGCCTCGACGGCGACCCGCTGGACGCCCTCGTCTGCCTCCAGGAGCCGACCTTCACCGGCTGCCTGATTCCGGTCCACGCGATCGGCATGTTCCGCATGACCGACGAGAAGGGCAGCGACGACAAGGTGATCTGCGTTCCCCACCACGACCCGTACTGGAACCACTACGAGAACGTCGAGGAACTGCCTCTGCTGCTGCGCCAGGAGATCGACCAGTTCTTCTCGATCTACAAGGTCCTCGAGCACAAGGAGGTCGCGGTCGAAGGCTGGGCGTCGCGCGAGGAGGCGCTCGCCGAGATCGCCGCGGCACGCGAACGCGCTCGCTGAGGCGCGTCGATTAGGAGCGGGGCATGAGCGCCGAAAGCCAGGTCCTGGAGCAAGGCGGCCATACCGCGTGGGGCCGAAACCTCGCAGCGCCGGTCCGTGACTTTCTGAGCAACGAGACCGGCGGCGCGGCCGTGATGCTCGCGGGCGCCGTGGTGGCTTTGATCTGGGCGAACGTGGCGCCCACCGCGTACGAGCAGACGTGGACGACCGTACTCGGCGTCCACCTCGGCGACGCAGGCATCTCGATGGACCTGCGGCACTGGATCAACGAGGGCCTGATGACGCTGTTCTTCCTCGTCGTCGGTCTCGAGGCAAAGCGCGAGCTCGACGTGGGCGAGCTCAGGGAGCGCCGGCGCGTGCTCGGCCCGGCCCTCGCAGCGGCCGGCGGACTCGTGGTTCCCGTCGTCATCTACCTCCTGATCAACGGCGGCGGCAGCGGCGCCCACGGCTGGGGAACCGCGATGTCCACCGACACGGCGTTCGCGCTCGGGATCCTCGCCCTTCTGACCCCGCGCGCCGCGACCCGCATGCGCGTGTTCCTGCTGACCCTCTCGGTCTTCGACGACCTCGGCGCCCTCGTCGTCATCGCGATCGCATACTCCGGCTCGATCTCCGTCGTGGCGCTAGCCATCGCGGCGGCGCTCTTCATCGCGCTGCTGCTTCTGCGCTACCTGCCAGCGGGACGGACCGCCGCATCGGTGCTCTTAGCGACGGCGCTATGGGTCGCGATGTACAAGTCGGGCGTCGACCCGGTCGTCAGCGGCCTCTTGATCGGGCTCGTCACCGGCGCCTACCCGCCGTCACGGAACGACCTGGAGCGCGCCAGCTCGCTCGCGGAAGCCTTCCGTGAACAGCCCACCGCCGACCTTGCACGCTCGGTCCAACGGGGTGTCACGGCGGCGATCTCGCCCAATGAGCGGCTTCAGTACCAGCTTCACCCGATTGTCAGCTACGCCGTGCTGCCGCTCTTCGCGGTCGCGAACGCCGGCGTGCACATAACGGGACCGACGGTGTCCAGTGCCCTCTCCTCGCCGATCTTCATCGGCATCGTCGTCGGTTACATCGTCGGAAAGCCGATCGGCGTCCTCGCCGGGTCATGGCTCGGCTCGCGTCGCTTCTTGCACGGCGCAAGGCCCCTGATCAGCGGCCCGACACTCACCGCCGTCGGCACCTGCGCGGGCGTCGGCTTCACCGTCTCCCTGTTGATCGCCTCGCTCGCCTTCTCCGGCCAGCACCTGAGCGACGCCAAGCTCGGCATCCTGGCGACGCTGGTGCTGGCGCCCATCACGACGGCGATCGTGATGGCAGTCATCCGCCGACTGCCGGCGCCGGTGCGCGCGCGCCAGATCGCTCGTTCCGCCGGCGACATCCCCGATCTCGTCGACGACGTCGAACCCGAGCGCGACCACATCCGGGGCGACAACGACGCGCCCGTGACGCTGCTGGAGTACGGCGACTTCGAGTGCTCCTACTGCGGCCAGGCCGAGCCGGTCATTCGCGAGCTGATGGAGAGGCAGGGCAGCGACGTGCGCTACGTGTGGCGCCATCTGCCGCTGAACGACGTGCACCCCTACGCGCAGCTCGCAGCCGAAGCCGCCGAGGCCGCCGGGGCGCAGGGCCACTTCTGGGAGATGTACGACGCGCTCCTCGCGCACCAGGACGCCCTGAAGCCGCGCGACCTCTCGGAGTACGCCACCGAACTCGGCCTCGACGTCGAGCGTTTCCGAGAGGACCTGCGCCGCCACGAGTACGCCGGACGCGTCCTAGCCGACGTCGCGACCGCCGACGAGAGCGGCGTCTCCGGCACGCCGACCTTCTTCGTCAACGGCAAACGTCACTACGGCGTCTACGACGTCGACGCGCTGACGACGGCCGTAGCGGCGGCTAAACGCCGCGCGCTGTTGCCTGCCGTCGCGGGGTCCTGACCGCGCCCTCGACTAGGAGGGCGCGGCGCGCCCCGCCGCCCTTCGCGCGCCGAGCGCGGCGAGCGCGACGCTCCCCTCGAAGAGCAGGTACAGCGGCACTATCTCCAGCGCCAGCGTCACCGCATCGCCGGGCAGGAAGGCCGCGACCGCGGCGCACGCGACGAACGCGTAGCGGCGGTTGTGACGCAGTTGGGCGGGCGTCACGAGCCCCCCGTTGACGGCCGCGATCACGACGACCGGGACCTGGAAGAGAACGCCCATCGCAAGCAGGACCGTCGCCGCGAAGCGGTAGTACTGGCCAGCCTGCACGAGCACGTCGAACTGACCGGCGTTGAAGTTGACGAGGAAGTGGATCGCGGCCGGCAGCACGACGAGGTACCCGAACGCGACGCCCGCCACGAAGAGCGCAGGAACCGCGAGGAGCAGCCGCCGCGCGGTTCGCCTGACCGCGGGGTCGAGCGCCGGCTCGACGAAACCGAAGAGCTGCCAGACGAGCACCGGAAGCGAAAGCAGGAAGGCAAACAGCAGCGCGACGCCGACGCTCGCGCCGAAAGGTTCGCCGATCGAGAGCGTGACCGGCCGGCCGGGAGCCGTCGATGCCGCCTCGCTTCGGGCCCGCGAAAGGCTCGCCGCCGTCCGCGCGAGCGCCACTCTCGCCGGCGCGCTGAGCCCGCTCTCACGCGAGCGGAGCGTGTCGACGAGCGTGCTGAGATCGCCCGTCACGGCGCGAAGTGCGGCGTGTTCGCCGGTTTGCTCGCCGGCGGTGCCGACGTGCGCGCGCTGCGCCCCGGCGAGCGGCGCATTCACGAATTCGAGGAGCGCCGGGCTCTGCCACATGCAGACCGCAAAGGCGGCCGCGAGAACCGCCACCGAGACGATCAGGCGGGCGCGCAGCTCTTCCAGGTGGCCGACGTTGCTCAGCCGCTCCTCGCCGCGCGCCCTGCCGATCGCGATTGCCACCGCCGTAGACCTCAGCCGAGGAACGGTTTGAGCTTCTTGACGGTCGCCGGGATCGTCGCGCTTTTCGGCAGCGCCGGCAGCACACCATGACCGCCGGCCTCAGCGTCGAAGAAGCTGAAGTGCGTCGCCTCGTTGGCGGCGACTTTGGCCGCGACGGTCCTCAGTTCCTGCGAGCTGAACGTTTCCGATGCGCCGAGGTAGGCCTCGACGAAGGCCGTCTCGAGTGCCACGCCGGTGTTCAGCAGCGACTGCCCGGTTCGCGTCACTGCCGGCGGGATGTGGAAGCGAAGGCCGGTGGGTGTTTTGGAACCGAGCACGCTCGCGAGCAGCGCCTTGTGGTCACGCTCGTCGCCCAAGGCGTGTTCGAAGTAGTCGCGGTTTTCCAGGCGCGGGTGCCTGAACTTGTGGAAGTCGGCGAGGATCGCCGTGTACACGAACACCGCAAGGCTCTCCGCCGTATACGCGGCCTGCAGGGTTTCGATGTCGCTGCCCGTCGGGCCGCTCGCGAAGGCGGTGCTCGTCACCGACGCGAGGAGCCCGCCGCTTGCCGCGAGGACCAGGCCACCCTTGGCCGGCGTTGCGCAGGAACTGGCTCCTGCTGACCGCTTTTTTCTCAACGTCTTGCATTGCCGTCTCCTTCTCGCTGTGTCGCCCGCCGCGGGGCGCGTCGAAGGGTGATTCGCGCGGGCGCGCCGATCGGATCACCGGGGCAGCGCAGATCAGGACAGCGGCGCGTCAACGACCGGCGCGGCCGTCGGGCGCGTCGTGCCGCCGTCCGGCTCTTCGGTCACGAGAACGGCGCGGGCGCCGGTCCCGTGCTGCACGGCGACGGTTGCCACGCCGCGAGAGGTCGGGCTGAAGAGGCTCGTCGTCGGTGCCGGAAGGCGGCGGCCCGGGTACGTGACCCAGACCTCGTACACGTGTCCGGGGGCCGGGGCCGGCATCCCGGTCAGCGAAAGCCACGCGGTGCCGCCGTGCTCGTGCACGACGGCCGTCGCGCCGCTGACCGTCACGCGTCCGGTCAGCGTGCGCGCCGAGTTGCCGCCGCCTGCCAGGAGGACGGCGAGCACGGCGAGCCCCGCCACGGCCGCCGCCGCAAAGACCGGCGCGGCGCGCCGCGCGGAGCGCCGGTTCGAGCTCGCGCGAGCGCCCTGCGAGCGCCGCTTGGCGTCGGCGCGAACGTCTGCCATCACCGCGCGCTTGATCTCCTTCGGTGCGGGCCGCTGCGGCACCCCCGTAGCGAGGCGGTCGACCGCCGGCGCGAGCGAGGAGAGCTCATCGGCGCAGATCGAGCAGTGCGCCGCATGCAGTCGGAAGCGCTCGGCCGACTCGTCGTCGAGTAGACCGAGCAGGTAGAGGGGCGCGTCTCCGCACATCTCGTGGGCGGCGTGATCGCCCATCAGCCTGTCTCCTCGTAGGCGTCCAGGGAGAGCCGCAGCTTGGCCAGCGCGAGCCTCATGCGGCCCTTGACGGTACCGACGGGCATGTCGAGCATGCGCGCGATCTCGGTATGCGTGAAGCCGCCGAAGTAAGCGAGCTCGACGACACGCCCCTGCTCGCTCGGGAGCGCGCTCAGCGCGTCGCCGACGTCGCGGGCGCGCGCCGCGTCGAGGACCTCTCGCTGCGTGTCGCCCGGACCGGCCATCCCTTCGATGATCTCGTCGGCATCGCCAGAGCCCTGTTCGCGGAGCGCCGCTCGGCGCACCGCATCGATCGCCCTGTTATGGACGATGCGAAGGATCCAGCTGCGGACGCTGCCGCGCTGCGGCTCGTAACGCTCGGCCGTCCGCCAGACGGCGAGGAACGCCTCCTGCAGCACCTCGTCGGTGATCGCCACGCGTCCGCAGATGCGATAGGCGAGCGAGTAGGCGACGCCACTGTGGCGGTCGTAAACGAGCTCGAACGCGTCGGCGTCGCCGCCGGCGGCGAGCGCCATGAGCTCCTCGTCGGCGAGCCGCTCTTGCCGCGGGCGGCCGCGGACGGACTCTCCGGTCCGGCGAAAAGAGGCTCTCATCTCGCGCCGCGGGCCCTAGGGCGCCGGCGTACCGCCGCTGTGCGGGGTCGCCTCAACGGCCGCGACCGACGTCGGGTCGGCGCTCCGCTCGACCAGCGCAGCCGGGGTCTCCGTGGAGAGCGCCGTCTTGAAGCCGCGCAGGCCCTCGCCGAGCGAGCGGCCCATCTCCGGCAGGCGCTTGGCGCCGAACACGAGCAGCAACAGCATGAGCAGAAACGCAATGTGGATCGGGTTCTCGAGTCCCACGGTCGAACCTCCTGATTGGATGACACGCTAGTCCGGCCGGCCGCGTCGCGGCGACCGTGTTGATTGATACGCGTGCCCGCGCCGCCTGGATCACCGCCGCCGCGCTTGACGCTGCGACGCGGACGCGACTAGGTTTCCGCTCCAATGGCCGGGACTGCGGCGCGCGCCGCGGTCGCGCGGCCTCCATCACAGAGGAAGAGGGGACACATGGGGAGATCGATCCGCGCCGTGGCGCTCACGGCGTTTGTTGCCGCGATTCTGGTGCCGGCGGCGGCCGCCTCGGCGCAACAGTACGTCGCGCTCGGTGACTCGTACTCGTCGGGCGTCGGGACGCGCGACTTCTACGAAGAATCGGGCGAATGCGACCGCAGCCCTGACGCCTACGGTCCGAAGATCGCCGCGGCCAAGGGGTACACGCTCAGCTTCCAGGCCTGCAGCGGCGCCAAGACGACCGAAGTCGACGAAAAACAGCTCGGGACGCTCAGCTCCAGCACGGCGCTGGTGACGATCTCGATCGGTGGCAACGACGCCGGCTTCAGCAACGTGATCATCAACTGCGCGCTGTACTACTTCACCTGCGGCAGCGCGATCAGTGAAGCCGACGAATTCATCGCGAAAAAGCTGCCGGCGCTGCTCGAAACGACGTACAAAGACATCCGCGCGAAGGCAACAAAAGCGGAAGTCATCGTGCTCGCCTACCCGAAGCTGTTCACGAAGGAAGGCAAGACGTGCAACGTCAACTTCCTGACCTCGGGCAACGAGAAGAAAATGAACGAAGGAGCCGAAAAACTCGACGCGGTGATCAAGGCGAGAGCCGAAGCCGCCGGCTTCAAGTTCGTCAACCCGACGAGCGCGTTCGAAGCGCACGAGGTCTGCGCGTCCGAAGAATGGCTCAATGGCCAGTCACTGCCGCTGGGCGAAAGCTACCACCCGAACGTCAAAGGCCAGGAAGAGTTCACGAAGCTCGTCGAGGCCGCAATCTAGAGGGGCGGAGCCGGTTCGCGGGGGCGCGATGCCCCCGCGGGCTGGGCCCCCAGCGCGGCGAGACTGATGCCACGCAGGAAGTCGCTGCTGCTCGGCCAGTCGAACTCGGTAAGTACCTGGCGCAGCGAGACGTATCCGTGCATCGCCGTCCAAAGCTGTAGCGCCGCGGCGCGCGGGTCGTGGCCCGGCGGCACGCACTTCGCCGCGGCGGCGACGAGCGCGTCGAGGGCCGTCATGCCGGGATCCTCGTCGGGCGATGCGGGCGCGCCGCCGAAGCGGCCGGGGGTCGCGAACAGGATGCGGTAGACGCCGGGGCGCTGCTGAGCGAACGCGACGTAGGCCTCGCCCATCGCGAGGATCTGCTCGCGCGGATCGTCCGCGTACTCGTCGGCCGCGTTCGCGAGGAACGTCGCGAATTCCTCGAACGCCTCGTCGCAGACGGCGCGAAGCAGCTCTTCCTTGTCGGCGAAATGCAGGTAGAGCGCGGTCGGAGAGACGCCGGCATGAGCCGTGATCGAGCGAATCGACAGCGCGTCCGTCGTGCCGTGCTCCAGCAGCAGCTCGCGCGTTGCGTCCATCAGCGCCGAGCGGAGCCTTTCGCCCTCGCCGCGCGGATTGCGCTTTCGCTCCCCGTTCACGGTCCTCGTCCCCACAGCGAGGGAAATCGTAACACGATGCCTTGACAAGTGTGTATGTACGCATGTATATATACGGACGCAAACCCTTGTCCCTTGGAGGAACCCATGCTGAACGCGATCGCCCGACTCGCAAACGCCCACCCCCGCAGGCTCGCCGCAGCGGTCGGGGCCCTCTTTCTCGTCTCGGTGCTCTTCGGCTCCTCGGCGTCCAATGCACTTAACGCGCGCAACGACTTCGCGAACCCCGGCTCACAATCCGCTCAGGCCCGCGAACGAATCGAACGCGCGACAGGCGCCGCGCCGCAGGCCGGCGTCCTCGCGCTCGTCAAGGGTGGGCCGGGCAGCGTGGACGCGACGGCGCGGACCCTTCGCGGCGACGCCTTCGTCGCGCGGGTCGCCCCGCCCGCCCGCTCGAGCAGCGGTGCAAGCACGCTGCTCGCGGTGACGCTCCGCGCGAACGCCGACGAACGCGCCGCGGGCGAAACGCTCAAATCCCAGTTCGCGGGCCACGGCAACGTGACCCTCGGCGGCCCGGTGATCGCCGCGCGTGAGGTCGGCGCACAGGCCTCCGCCGACCTCGGCATGGCCGAGGCGCTGGCCTTCCCGCTGATCGCGCTGCTCGCGTTCTTGATCTTCCGCGGCATCGCGTCCCTGTTGCCGATCGCGGTCGGCGCGACGAGCGTGTTCGCGGCATTCACGGTTCTCCGCGCCGTCAACGTCGCCCTGCCCCTCTCGGTCTTCGCACTCAACCTCGTGATCGGTCTCGGGCTCGGGCTCGCCGTCGACTACAGCCTGTTCCTGGTCTCCCGCTTCCGCGAGGAGCTCGGCGCGGGCCGACCTGTCAACGAAGCGGTGATCGTGACGATGAGAACCGCCGGCCGCACGATCGCCTATAGCGCCGTGACCGTCGCCGTCGCGATGAGCAGCGCTCACGGTCTTCCCTCTGCGCTTCCTGCAGTCGATGGGGATCGGCGGCGCGATCGCCGCCGCTGATCGCTGCCGGCGTCGCGCTCACGCTGCTGCCGGCGCTGTTCGTGCTCTTCGGCGCGCGTCTCGGCCGCGTCGTGCCGGAGGCGCCGGGCACCGGACGCTGGTACGGGCTTGCGCACTGGGTCCTGCGGCGCCCGGGGCCGGTCGCCGCCGTCACCGCGCTGGCTCTGATCCTGCTGACGCTTCCGGCGCTGCGCACACACTGGAGTGGAGTCGACGCCCGCGTGCTGCCCGCGAGCGCGAGCGCACACCGCGTCGAAAGCGCCCTCGGTCGCGAATACCCGAACATCCCCGCGGCGCCGGCATACGTCGCCGTCCAGGCGCCCGCCGGCGACGGCGCGGCCGTCCAACGGTACGCGCAGCAGCTGCGCGGCGTGGCCGGCGTGACGACGGTCTCGCCTCCGCGCTACCTCGGCGGTTCGACGTGGCAGATCCAGGCCGTCACATCGGGCGAGGCGATCGCCGCGCCGGCCCAGAGCGCGGTCGCGTCGATGCGGGCGGTCAGCGCTCCCTTCGACGCCCAGACCGGCGGCAGCGGAGCGGAATTTGCCGACCAGCGCAGCGCGATCGCGCAGTCGCTGCCGGCGGCGCTTGCAATCCTCGTTGTCGGGACGCTGATCATCTTGTGGCTGATGACCGGATCGGTCGTGCTCCCGATCAAGGCCCTCGCGATGAACGCGCTGACGGTCGGCGCGGCAACCGGGCTGCTCGTGCTGATCTTCCAGGACGGCCGCCTCAAGGGCCCACTCGACTACACCCCGCAGGAGGGCATCTCACAGGCCAACTACCTGGTACTGGCGGCGATCGCTTTCGCGCTCTCAACCGACTACGGCGTGTTCCTGCTGACGCGGATCAAAGAGGCGCACGAGCACGGCGCCGACAACGGCGAGTCGATCGCACTGGGGCTGCAGCGAACCGGGCGCATCGTGACAGCCGCGGCCGTGCTTCTGGCCGTCGCGATCGGCGCGTTCGCGACTTCCAACGTGATCTTCCTGAAGGAGATCGGCATCGGCGCCGTGTTCGCGGTCCTGATCGACGCGTTCGTCGTGCGGACGCTGCTCGTGCCGGCCCTGATGGGGCTGCTGGGCCCGTGGAACTGGTGGTCGCCCGCGCCCCTGCGCCGCCTGCACGAACGGATCGGCCTGCGCGAGTACGACGGCGGATCGGGAGCCGCGGCGATGCCCGCGGCGAGCGCCGGATCGGCGGCGGCCGGCTAGGACGCCGCGCCGGGGGGCTTGGCCGGCGGCGGCTTCGTCTCTCCCTCGGACGAAGGCGCCGGGCCCGCCCCGCTCTCCGTCGATCCGGTGCTCGCCTGCTCCGCCGGCGGCGGTGAGGGGCGCGGCGCCTGCGGCCCGCTTGCGGCGACGCCGGCCCCGACGGGAAGGCGACGCGCCGGCACTCTCGCCGCGACGAGCAGCCGCTCTTCGGCCGCGATCTGGCGTTCGCGCTGCTCGGCGGCCCTTGTGCGCTCGCGGAAGGCGCGCAATTCGCGCTGGCGCGCAAGTACGAACAACGAGAGCAGAGCGACCACCGCCACGGCCAGCGCGCCGAGCCCCGCGGCGATCCGCGCCGCTTTGCCGCTCGTCTTCGCGGGCGGTGCCAGGCGCACCGTGCGCGCCGCACGGGCCGCGCTGCCGGGCGGGCGCGCCGCGCGCTGCAGAACCGGCGTCGTTTCCGCCGCCATCGCGAGCATGCTCGCCGCCGGCACGCTGTTCGTGAGCGTGTTCTCGATCCAGTACACCGCGCCGTGTTCGCGCCAGGCGACGATCCTGAGCGCTTCGCCGGCGTAGAACAGTTCGTACGTGCGGCCGCCGAGAGTGACGGTCCGTTCGGGATTCGCGAGCAGCGGCGGATCGGTCCAGGTCGTGCCTTGTACGTCGTAGTACTGACCGAGTTCGCCCTGGTCGATCACGATGACGTACGCGGCGTGTCCGTGCCCCTGCTGGTCGCGCAGGTGGTAGAGGCGCAACATGTCCGGTTCGGCGCCCGGCAGCGCGTCGCGCGCGCGCGGGTACTCGAGCGGAAACGGCAGGTAGGGAGTCTTGGCCTCGGCCTGCGCGAGCTCTTCGGCGCTCGTCGGCACCAGCATCGGGCGGTTCACGGGCGCCGCCGGGACCGAGGCGCGCCGCCGGCGTGCCGGCCGGCGCACCACGCGTGCCGGCGCCCGGCGGATCGGCGCAGTTCCACCGAGAAAGCTGCGCACCGCGTGCTGGACCTGCGCCGGCGTCGCCGTGTCGTAGACGCTGTGGAGCGTGACCGGGAACGTGACCTGCCGCACCGGCTTGCCGGCCGATTCGATCAGCAGGTCGAGCAGCTGGAGAACCTCTTCTTCGGAGTGCAGGTTCGCCGTCTGCACAGCGCGACCGAAGATCCGCTCGAACTTTTCGCGGTGTTCAAACAGCGTCGGGCCGTACTGCGACTTCACTTCGAGCAGGAACCGCTGGTCGCGCGCGTCGCGCAGATAGCGACGTGCTTTCGTGCCGGTTGGCGACGAATTCGAGCGCTTCCTTGCCGCACAGGCGCTGGTACCCGGGCTGCAGGTTGATTTCGAAGTACTGTTCGCCGCCGGGTTCGTTGACGTGGTAGTAGCGCTTGTCGATCGTCATGTAGACGCAGCCCATCTCGTCGACCGCGCGCTGGAAGTGGCGGAAGTTCGTCACGAACACGCGGTTGACCGCCAGTCCCGTCACTTCTTTGATCGTTTCGAGCATCAGCTTCACGCCGCCCGCAACGCCGCCGGCGAGATAGCCGAACGTGTAGGCGGAGTTGATGCGGTTTAGTTCGGTTTCGCCGCCCGGCTTGTGGATCGGCACCCACAGCTCGCGCGGGATCGAGAGCATCGAGATCGTCGGCTTGCTCGGATCGATCCGTACCAGCAGCATCTCGTTGGAGTGCGGCAGCACGGCGCCGGACGGGTTGTCGGCGGGTGGCGGCCGTTCGTCGTTACCGACCAGCAGCAGGGTCTCGGGCTGCCCCGCGCGACGTTGGTGCGAGGACTCCTGGAGCCAGGTGTACGGCCTTGTTCTGGTCGAGGGCCGCGACGAGGCCGCTGACCTCGTTGTGCGCGATCGCTACCGTCGCGCCGGCCGTCACCAGCACGATGCCGAGGGCCGCGAGCAGAAAGCGCTTGCCGACCCACCAAAGACCCTTGCCGCCGGCTCGCGGGCTCTGCTCGTCGTTCCTTTTCCCGGACGCACTCATTGCGCGCCGCGGCCGCGGCTCCGCGCGCGGCCCCAATTGCCGAAGCTCACCGCAGGCAGTCTAGGCGCCGTCCGCACGGACCGCCGCCGCCAACGGTCGGCGCCGCGCGGCGCTTGACGGCCCGGCCACGCGCCGCTAGACATCGGCGCTACCGTCCGGGCGGCGACGGAGCGCCCCCTACCGGAGGAGAGAGATGGCCCGCCCGCGAGAGTTACCCGACCGCGCCCGCGTCGTGATCATCGGCGGCGGCGTCGGCGGCACCTCGATCGCCTACCACCTCGCGCAGCTCGGCGAGCGCGACGTCGTCCTGCTCGACCGCAGCGAGCTGACGAGCGGTTCCACGTTCCATTCGGCGGGACTCGTCGGGCAGCTGAGGCCGTCGCTGCCGCTGACGCGGATGATGATGTACTCGGTTGAGCTCTACCGGCGCCTGGCCGAGGAGACCGAGGGCGACCCGGGGTGGGTGCAGTGCGGCGGCCTTCGCCTGGCGTGCACGCCCGAGCGTGAGGAAGAGCTCGACCGTCAGGTCGCGTGGGCCCGCACGTTCGGCCTGCCGCTGGAGCGCGTCTCGCCCGCCGAGGCAAAGGAGCTCTTTCCGCTGATGTCCACCGACGGCGTGCGGGCCGCGTCGTTCCTGCCGACCGACGGCTACCTTGACCCCTCGCAGCTGACGTTCGCGCTCGCCGCGGGCGCGCGCAGCGGCGGCGTGCAGATCTACACCCACACGCGCGTGACCGGGATCGACGTGCGCGAGGGCCGCGTGCGCGGCGTGAGCACTGAGTGGGGCGACATCGAGGCCGAGGTCGTCGTCAACGCCGGCGGCATGTTCGCCGCCGAGATCGGGCGCCTCGCGGGCGTCCGCGTGCCGGTCGTCCCGTTCGCCCACGAGTACCTGGTCACGCAGCCCTTCCGTGAGCGTGGCGGCGAGCACCTGCCGACACTGCGTGACCCTGACAACCTCATCTACTTCCGCGAGGAGGGCGGCGGCCTGGTGATGGGGGGCTACGAGCGCGCCAGCGCCCCGTGGTCGCTCGACGCGCACCTCGTGGACCGCATCCCGGCGAACTTCAACGGGCAACTTCTGGAAGAGGACTGGGACCGCTTCAAGGAGATCGCCGACAACTCGAAGATCCGCGTGCCGGCGATGGACGAGGTCACGATCACGCGCCTCATCAACGGCCCCGAGGCCTTCACGCCCGACAACGAGTTCCTGCTCGGTGAGAGCCCCGTGCGCGGCTTCTTCGTCGCCGCCGGCTTCTGCGCGCACGGCCTGGCCGGAGCCGGCGGCGTCGGTCGCGTGATGGCCGAGTGGATCAGCGCGGGCGAGCCGACAGAGGACGTCTGGGAGATGGACGTGCGGCGCTTCGGCCCCCAATACCGCTCGCCGTCGTACACGCTGGAGCGCGCCAAAGAGATCTACGAGACCTACTACGACATCCGTTATCCCGGGCACGAGCGCCTCGCCGGGCGTCCTCTCCGCGTCTCGAGCGCGTACGGCTGGCACAACGGCCACGACGCCTTCTTCGGCGAGAAGTCGGGCTGGGAGCGAGTGAACTGGTACGAGTCGAACGCCGCTGCCGGCGACGAAGCACTGCGCCCGCGAGGCTGGGCGGGGATGCACTGGTCACCGGCGATCGGCGCCGAGCACCGCGGCACGCGCGAACGTGCCGGTCTCTTCGATGAGTCCTCGTTCGCCAAGCTCGAGATCGCCGGGCCCGGCGCTCCAGCATTCCTCGAAAGGCTCTGCGACAACCGCGTGGCGCGCGGCGTGGGCGAGATCACGTACACGCAGATGCTCAACTCGCGCGGCGGCATCGAATGCGACTTCACTGTCACGCGTCTCGCCGAGGACCTCTTCTCGATCGTCACGGGGACGGCCTTTGGCAACCACGACGCGACGTGGATCACCTCGCACATGCCCGACGACGGATCCGTTCGCGTGACCGACGTCACGGCGCGCTCAGCGTGCTTCGCCCTCTGGGGCCCGCTGGCGCGCGAGATCCTGCAGCCCCTGACGCCGGACGACCTCGCCGACGCCGCCTTTCCGTACATGAGCGCACGCGAGATCACGGTCGGCGACGTGCCGGTGCGGGCGCTGCGCGTCACGTTCGTCGGCGAGCTCGGCTGGGAGCTCTACGCGCCGACCGAGTACGGCGCCGGCCTGTGGCGCACGATCTGGGAGGCGGGACGCGAGCACGGTCTCGTCGCGGGCGGCTACCGCGCGATCGACACGATGCGCCTGGAGAAGGGCTACCGCGTATGGGCCGCCGACATCACGCCGGACGAGACGCCGTACGAGGCGGGGCTCGGCTTCTGCGTGAAGCTCGACAAGGAGGGCGGCTTCGTCGGCGCTGAGGCGCTGGCGCGCCGGCGCGAGGGGACGGACGGGCGGCGGCTGCGCTGTCTGACGCTCGCCGACGCGCGCTCGGTCGCGCTCGGCAACGAGCCCGTGGCGCTCGACGGAGAGATCGTCGGGCGCGTCACGAGCGGCGGCTTCGGCTACACCGTGGAACGGTCGATCGCCTACGCGTACCTGCCGGCCGAGCTCGCCGTGGGGACCGCGGTCGAGGTCGACATCTTCGGACGCTGGATCCCCGGCGAGGTCGCGCGCGAGCCGCTATTCGACCCCGACGGCTCGCGCGTTCGTTCCTAGCCGCCCGCTAATCGACGGTCACGACGACGTCGACGAGGAAGCGCGAGCGGTCCGGGCGATGGATGTCGTGTGCGTGCTCGAGCGGCGTCCCCGCTGAGCAATAGGCCGTGTGCTCGACGAGCATCAGCGGCGAGCCGACCGCTACGTCCAGCGCGTCCGCGACGTCCCGGTCGGCGACGATCGGCTCCAGGCGCTCTGAAGCGCGTGCCGGGCCGCGCTCGAACTCGTTCCGCAACAGCCCGTAGATCGACCCGCTCAAATCGTGCTCGTCGAGGCCCGCGAAGCGCTCCGCCGAAAGCCAGGATTCCTCGAGCGTGCACGGCCCGCTGTCGCCGATGCGAAGCCGCCGCACATGCCACACCCGGTCGCCGTCGGCCAGCTCGAGCGCACCGGCGACGCGCCTCACGGCGGGCACGCAGTCGAACGAGAGAACGCGCGCCGCGGGCTCCACGCCCGTGCGCTCCGCGAGCTGTGTGAAGCCGGTGAAGTGACCGAGGTCGCGGACCATGGCGTTCGCGGCGACCGTCGTTCCGCGACGGCCGACGCCGCGCTCGAGCATCCCGGCGCGCGCCAGCGAGCTGAGCGCGGCACGAGCCGTCGGCCGGCTGACGCCTGTCCATTCCGCAAGGTCGCGCTCCGACGGGACGCGATCACCGATCGCGATCTCGCCCCCGCTCACGAGGTCCGCGACGCGCCGTTCGAGCTGCGCGTAAGCGGGTTCGCCGCACGTGCGGTCGAGTGTCCACCCCTCCGTGAAGAGGGCCCGCTTCGGGTTGTTCGGAAGAGGTGCTCATGGCGTCCCGGCCGGTGACCATTTACCGCCGTTAGGCTGTTCTTCTACCATCCAGCGAACGTGCGATGTGCGACATTCGTCACGCGCGTGGCAGACCACAGCAGGGGGAGCAACGATGTCAACGAACACACCGGTCCAGATCGACGGCGGCCGCGTCGAGGAACTGACGGCGCTCGAGCTAGAGCGTCTGACCGAGGCCACGCGCGGCTCGGAGCAGATGTTCGAGCGCGCACGACGCGCGCTCACCGGCGGCGTCGCCTCCTCCTATCAGCTCCGTGAGCCCTGGCCGATCTACCTCGTCGACGGCGACGGCCCGCGCGTCACGGACGTCGACGGCAACACGTACTGGGATTTCCACAACGGCTTCGGCTCGATGGTGCAGGGACACGGCAACCCGGCGATCACCGCCGCGATCGTGCGCCGCGCACCGCTCGGAACGCACTTCGCGGCGGTCACGGAAGACACGGTCGTTGTCGCGGAGCTTCTTTCTGAGCGCTTCAAACTGCCGCGGTGGCGCTTCGTGAACTCCGGCTCTGAGGCCACGATGGACGCGATCCGCATCGCCCGCGGCCTCACGGGCCGCGACACGATCATGAAGATCTTCGGCTCCTACCACGGCCACCACGACGCGGTGATGGTCTCGATCGGCGTGCCGTACGACGAGATCGGCGACCGCGAGGACTACGCGTCACTGCCCTACGGCGAGGGCATCCCGAAGGCCGTCAGCGACCTCACGGTCGCGGTCCCGTTCAACGACGCCGGCGCGATGGAGCGCCGTCTTGAGCGTTTGAAGGGCGAAGGGCGCCTTCCGGCCTGCGTGATCATGGAGGCGGCGATGATGAACCTCGGTGTCGTGCTGCCCGAGCCCGGCTACCTGGAGGCCGTGCGCGAGATCACCGAGCGCCTCGGCGTCGTGCTGATCTTCGACGAGGTCAAGACGGGCCTGGCCATCGCGGCGGGCGGCGCGACGGAGCGTTTCGGCGTCCAGCCCGACATGGTGACGCTCGCCAAGACCCTCGGTGGCGGCCTGCCGTCGGGCGCGATCGGCGGCAGCGAGCACGTGATGAGCGTCGTCGAGGACGAGCGCGTCTACCAGGTCGGCACGTACAACGGCAATCCGCTCTCGATGGCGGCGTCCCGCGCGAGCTTGGAAGACGTTCTGACCCCGGCGGCCTACGCGCACCTCGACGCCCTGAACGAGCGCATCCTCGCGGGCTGCGAAGAGGTCATCGCTCGTTACGCGCTCCCCGGTTATGCCGTCGGTATCGGCTCCAAGGGCTGCGTCACGTTCTCGCCCGTACCCGTCGTCGATTACGAGTCGTTCAAGGCCAACCAGGATGCCGGCGTGACCGAACTGGCTTGGCTGTGGAACATGAACCGCGGCATCTACATGACCCCGGGCCGCGAGGAGGAGTGGACGCTCTCGGTGACCCACACCGACGAGTCAGTCGACGACTACGTCCGCGCCTTCGACGAGATGGCGGCGGCGCTAACCGCCTGACGTCAGCGACGCGTCGCGCAGGAACGCGTCGACGACGCGCGCCGCGGCGTCGATCGTCTCCCAGCTGAGGTTCGCCGGCACGTCGCTCGGCCAGTGATAGTTGGACGGCACCTTCAGGTCGTTCACGGCGGCAAGGCAGGCCGACCGGTAGCCGGCGCGCAGCGCCGGCAGCGCGTCGCTCGCGCCGGCGCCGAGTCGTAGACCTCGCCATACGGGCTCGTCGATCCCGTCTGCCGCCGCCTGCAGCTCCGCTCGCAGGGCGTCGTCGTAGTCGCGCATCCGCAGCATGCCCTCGCCCTCGAGGATCGCGAGGTGCGGCGAGCCAAGGCACTCGAGCGCGACGACCACCGTCGTCGCAGGGTCAAGGTCGCCGCGGTGGCGCTCAACGAAGCCGCGCATCCCCTCCATGAACGACTCCTCGCTTCCCGTCGAGAGCAGCAACACCCTCACGCCCTGCGGCGGGCGCTCGGCGAGCTCCCGCGCGAGCGCGAGGAGGACCGCGACCGAGCTCAGGTTGTCGTTCGCGCCGGGCACCAGCGGCGAGCGCGCGACATCGGCCAGGAGAGCGGCAGTCGCGGCGCTCCAGAACATGCCGAACCGGCGCAGCGGCGCCCAACCGAGCGCGCTCCCCGCGGCGACCAGCGCGGGGCCCGCCGTCATCAGCTTGCCGGTCTGCGTGGACGTCGTCTGGCGCGCGTAGAAATCCGGGGCGGCGCGACTGATCGCCGGCACCAGGCCGGGGTGGAAGAGCAGCCCGGTCCGAGCCGCATCGTGGTGCGCGACGAGAACGACGGTGCGGGCGGCTGCCGGATCACCGGCCCACGCCAAAACGTTTGCCGCGGTCCGCTTCGGTAGCGCGCGGCGAAGCACATGTCGCCCGCAGTCCACGTCGTCGGCGATCAGCGCCGCCGCCGCGCCTGCGAGGGCCGTCGCTGCGAGCCGTGAGCGCCGCGCCAGAGCGCCGGCAGCGACCGCGGCGGCGGCGGCGAGGCCGCTCGCGCGCCAGTAATCACCGACCGCCTGCTCGTGCTCGATCTCGGCGGCGAGGCCGCGCTCGGCGAACATCTGAACGAGCGTCGAGGCCGCCCTCAGCTCGCCGTCGCTCGCCGAGCCGCGCTCGAGTGCCGCGAGCTCGTCGACGGCCGCGCGGATCGTCGCGTCGATCATGGGCGGACTGTACGCAGCGGCGCGCTCCGCGCGCGGCCCGACGTCTCGGTTGGCTGGCCAGCTAACATCGTCATGGCGCAATTCGCGACGCGGGAGGAGCACAAATGTCGGCGACCGAGAAGGACATCAAGGACGTTAGCTTGGGGACGCGCGAGATGTGGACCAGCGGTCCGCCGATGGATGCGTTCCGCCAAATGAGAGCCGGCTGCCCGATTCACTGGACGCCGGGACTCGAGACTGGCCCCGGAGGAGGACGGCTTCTGGTCGGCGACGACGCAGGACGACATCTTCACGATCAGCCGCGACTGGGAGACCTACTCCTCCGAACTGGGCGGCATCCTCGCCGGCAACGGCCCGTTCCCGCTCGAGCTCTCGCGCGCGATGTTCATCGGCATGGACCCGCCGAAGCACGACCGCCTGAAGGCGCTCTTCCAGCGCGGCTTCACACCGAAGCGGATCGGCGAGCACGAGGAGGAGATCCGCGCGATCACGCGGCGCGTGCTCGACCGCCTGGAGGGCCGCGATCCTGCGACCTGGTCAATGACGTCGCCCAGCCGGTCGTCTCGCGCGTCATCGGCAGCTTCATGGGCATCGACGAGGAGGAAGACGCGGAGTGGGCGCAGGTCATGAACGCCGCGCTCGCTGCGAGCGACGAGAAGCTCAACCCCGAGGGCCTCGACGCGGCGGTGACGAACTCGATCAAAACGGATCTTCGAGCGCTGCGCGAGCGCTGATCGCCGCCCGGCGCGAGAACCCGACGGACGATCTGACGAGTCTGCTCGTGCACGCCGAGATGGAGGGCGAGAAACTCGAGGAGCACGAGATCGTGATGGGCTTCTTCCTCCTGATGGCAGCGGGTAACGACTCGACGAAGGCGACCTACTCGGCGCGATGCGCGCGCTGATGGAAAACCCCGAGGAGAAGCAAAGCTGCGTGGAGGACCCTGCGCTCGTGCCGAGCGCCGTCGAGGAGGCACTGCGGATGTTCCCGGCGTTCGCACACTTCCGGCGCACCGCGACGCGCGACACAGAGCTTCATGGCCAGGAGATCAAGGAGGGCGAGAAGGTGGTGATGTGGTACGTCTCGTCGGGGCGCGACGAGACCCGGTACCGAGGACCCGACCGCTTCGACGTCACGCGCAACCCCGAGCACCAGGCCTTCGGCGCCGGCGGCCGGCATTTCTGCCTGGGCACCGCGCTCGCGCGCCTGGAGCTCCAGATCCTGATCGAGGAGACCCTCGCCCGTTACCCCGAACATCAGCCTCGACGGCGAGCCGGAGTACGTCGAATCGATTTTCGTCAACCAGCTGCGAACGCTGCCCGTGAAGCTGACCGCCTAACCTCCCCCGGCCTCCGTCGCGTACGCTACGGACCGACTTGCCGGGGACAGGAGAGCGATGACACTGGAGGAGTTGGCGCGCGCCGTGGGCGCGGGCGAGATCGACACGGTCCTGCTCGCGATGACCGACATGCAGGGCCGCCTCCAGGGCAAGCGCCTGACCGCGACACACTTCCTGAAGGAGGTCGCCGAGCACGGCGCCGAGGGCTGCAACTACCTGCTCGCGGTCGATGTCGACATGGCGACCGTCGACGGCTTCGCGATGTCCTCGTGGGAGCGCGGCTACGGCGACATGCTGATGGTGCCCGACCATCGCGACGCTGCGGCCGGTGCCCTGGCAGGAGGGCACCGTGATCTGCCTGGCGGACGTCGCGTGGCACGACGGCAGCGACGTCGAGGCCTCGCCGCGCCAGATCCTGCGCCGCCAGCTGGCGCGCCTCGCCGAGCGCGGCTGGAGCGCGAACGCCGGCACCGAGCTCGAGTTCATGGTCTTCCTCGACACCTACGAGCAGGCCTGGGAGAGCGGCTACCGCGAGCTGCGACCGGCGAACCAGTACAACGTCGACTACTCGCTCCTCGGCACCGCGCGCGTCGAGCCGCTGGTGCGCCGGATCCGCAACTCGATGGCCGCCGCCGGGATGGTCGTCGAGGACTCCAAGGGCGAGTGCAACTTCGGCCAGCACGAGATCAACTTCCGCTACGCCGACGCGCTGCGGACCGCCGACGACCACGCGATCTTCAAGAACGGCGCGAAGGAGATCGCGGCCGAGGAAGGCGTCGCGATCACGTTCATGGCCAAGTACGACGCAGCGCGAGGGCAACTCGTGCCACATCCACTTCTCGCTCGCCGACGCCGACGGGCCGCTGTTCGCGCGCGACCGCCCGCTGTTCGATTCGTTCCTCGCCGGGCAGCTGGCCTGCCTGCGCGAGCTCACGCTGCTGCTCGCGCCGAACGTCAACTCCTACAAGCGCTACGCCGCCGGGATCGTTCGCGCCGACGACCGTCGCGTGGGGCCAGGACAACCGCACGTGCGCATTGCGCATCGTCGGCGAGGGCGCGTCGCTTGCGCTTCGAGAACCGCGTCGGCGGCGCCGACCTGAACCCCTATCTGGCGCTCAGCGCGCTCATCGCCTCGGGCCTTCACGGCGTGGAGCAGGGACTTGAGCTCGAGCCGGCGCTCGAGGGCAACGCGTACGCCGCTACCGACCATCCCCGCGTACCTGCGACGCTGCCGCGGCGCGCGAGCTGTTCGCCGCCAGCGACGTGGCGCGCGACGGCGTTCGGCGAGGAGGTCGTCGCGCACTACGTGAACGCCGCCGACGTCGAGCTGCGAGCGTTCGAGTCGGCGGTGACCGACTGGGAGCGCGTGCGGGGGTTCGAGCGGCTGTGAGCGGAAGCTAGGCCGCAGGTGGCGCCGAGACCGCGACGCACGGGAGCCGAGCTGACGGCACCGGATGCGGTCTTCGGCGCCGTCCACTCGCACACCGCGCTCGAGGAGACGGTCGACCGGCTGGGCACGGCGATCAAGCTCGGCCTGCTCGCGCCCGGCGAGCGAATGCCGGCCGAGCGCGAACTGTGCAGCCGGCTGGGGATCGCGCGCTCGACGCTGCGCCAGGCGCTCGCCGCGCTCGCCGAGAGCGGCCACGTCTACGCCACGCGCGGGCGCGGCGGCGGCACGTTCGTCAGCGAGCACCCTCCGCCGCGCCGACCGCCGTCGCCGGCGGCGCTCGCGCCGATGGCGCGAGACGTGCGACCGGCGCCTCGCCGTCGAGCTCGCCGTCGCGATGCTCGCGGCCGAGCGCGCCGGCGGCGAGGAGGTCGAGCGCTCGACGCGCTCGTGCGACGAGCTCGACGAGCGTGACGAGGACTTCGCGGCGTACCGGCAGCGCGGACATGCGCCTGCACATCGCGCTCGCCGAAGCGACCCACTCGGCGACGCTGGTCCGCGGCGATGACCGAAGCGCAGAGCGCGATGGGCGACCTGATCGCCCTGATCGCGCACCCGCGCGCCGGTGCTCGCCTCCTCGAACGCGCAGCACCGCCGCCTCGTCGCCGCGATGCGCGAGCGGGACGGTCGCGGGCCGTCCGCGAGATGGCCGAGCACGTGCGGGGCACCGAGCACATCCTCGCCGGACTGCTGCCCGCGACGCCACGATGCAGCGAGAGCCTGCAAAATGCGGCAAATTTCTCACCCATTCGCGTCCGCGTTCGCGCGTATTGTCACGATTGAAGGACGGACAGCCACACCTTTTCAAATAGCTGGGGGGGAGCAGATGAGCGCAACTGAGAGCACTGGGAGCCGACGAGCAAAGACTTGCCGAGCTCGGCTACAAACAGGAGCTGAACCGCGGCTGGAGCGGGTTCTCCAACTTCGCGATCTCGTTCTCGATCATCTCCGTCCTCGCCGGCTGCTTCACGACCTACGGCCAGGCGTTCAAGAACGGCGGCCCGATCGCGATCTCGATCGCCTGGCCGCTGATCTGCGTCCTGATCCTCGCCGTCGCGTTCTCGATGTCCGAGCTCGCCTCGGCGTATGCCGACCGCCGGCGGGATCTACTACTGGGCCTCCAAGCTCGGCGGCGCCGGCTGGGGCTGGTTCACCGGCTGGTTCAACCTGATCGGCCTCGTCGCCGTCGTGGCGTCGGTCGACTACGTGTGCGCGACGTTCCTGATCTACCTGCTCGGCCTCTACAACGTCCACTTCATCTTCAACTTCCGAAGGCGGCGGCGTACACGAACGTGCACTACAGCGCCCACGTCAACTTCGCGTGTTCGTCGTGATCGTGATCGTCGCCGGGCTGATCAACGTGTTCTCCAGCCACCTCGTGTCGCTCTTCTACAACGTCTCGGTCTGGTGGCACATCGTCGGCGTCGCGGCGATCGTCGTGATCCTGATTGTCGTCCCGTCCCACCACGCGAGCTTCTCGTACGTGTTCAGCCACCGCGCCAACGAATCCGGCTTCTCAGGCGGCGCGAACACCGGCGCCAAATTCTGGTTCTACGTACTGCCGCTCGGGTTCCTGCTGACGATGTACACGATCACCGGCTACGACGCGTCGGCGCACGTCTCCGAGGAGACCCACGGCGCCGAAGAGTCGGCGCGCAAAGGGCATCTGGCGCTCGGTCGTTCTACTCGGCGGTGTTCGGCTGGATCGTGCTGCTCGCGATCACGTTCGCGATCCAGAAGGGCCACGAAGCGGAAATCTACAAAGCCGGCTTCCCGGCGCTGACGATCTTCAGCTCGGCGCTGACCTCGGCGGGCGCCAAGGCCGTGATCCTGATCTCGACCGTCGGCCAGCTGTTCTGCGGCATGGCGTGCGTCACGAGCGCCTCGCGCATGACGTTCGCGTTCTCGCGCGACGGCGCCGTGCCCGGCCACAGCCTGTGGCGGCGCCTCGGCACGAACAAGACGCCGACCTGGGCGGTGCTGTTCGTCGTGCCTGTTCGCGCTCATCGTCACGATCCCGGCCTACTTCCCGAACCACCTCGGGCACCCGGTCGCGTTCCTCGCCGTCACCTCGATCTCGGTGATCGGCCTCTACATCGCCTACACGATCCCCGTCTACCTGCGCTGGCGCAAGGGCGACAGCTTCGTCACCGGGCCGTGGACGCTCGGCAAGAAGTACAAGTGGATCAACCCGATCGCGGTCGTCTGGGTCGCGATCTGCGTGGTCATCTTCTGCCTGCCGTTCACGCCCGAAGGCGTGCCCTGGCGAAAGGCGTTCAGCTGGTCCGCGGTCAACTACGCGCCGATCGTCACGATCGGGACGATCCTCGCGGTGACGATCTGGTACGCGGTCTCGGCGAAAAAAACGTTCAAGGGGCCGATCCGCACGATCGACGAGCTCGACAGCCGAAATCGCGCTGCCCGCCATCTCCGAGGCGCCGTAGCGGGACGGCGCGCATGGCTCCGAGCGCCGTCGGCGCAGCGCCGGCGGCGCGGCACGCGGGCCGCGCGATGAGCACCGACGCTCGAAGTACTCGAGCCCGCGACCGAGGCAGGTGATGGCGACGGTCGCCGCGCGCCGGCGTCGAGGAGACCGACGCCGCCGTCGCCGCCGCGCGCGCGGCGCTGCCCGCGTGGCGGGCGCATCACGCCGGGCGAGCGCGCCGCGCTGCTGCGCTCGCTCGCCGACGACGATCGAGGCGCACCTCGAGGAGCTCGCGGTGCTCGAGGCGCGCAACGCCGGCAAGGCGATCGGCGACGCGCGCGGCGAGATGGGAATGGTCGTGGACACCTTCCGCTACTACGCGGGCGCCCCGAGCGCCTGCTCGGCGACACGATCCCGGTCGCCGGCGGTCAGGCCTTCACGGTCCGCGAGCCGCTCGGCGTCGTCGGGCTGATCACGCCCTGGAACTTCCCCCTCGACGATCGCCTCCTGGAAGCTCGGCCCGGCGCTCGCGGCGGGGAACACGGTCGTGCTCGAAGCCCGCCGAGCTGACGCCGCTGACGGCGCTGCGCTTCGCGGAGCTGGCGCTCGAGGCGGGACTCGCGCGGGCGTCGTCAACGTCGTCGTCGGGCCCCGGCCGCACATGCGGCCAGCGCCTCGTCGAGCACCCCGACGTCGCGAAGATCGCGTTCACCGGCTCGACCGAGGTCGGCGCGCTCGATCGCCGCGGGCGCCGCGGCGACGATCAAGCGCGTGACGCTCGAGCTCGGCGGCAAGTCGGCGAACGTCATCTTCGCCGACGCCGACCTGCGCGGCCGCGGCGGCGGCGGCCCCGTCGGCGGTCTTCGGCAACGCCGGCCAGGACTGCTGCGCCCGCTCGCGGATCCTCGTCGAGCGCTCGCGCGCTGCGACCGAGTTCATGGAGCTGCTCGAGGCCGAGGTCAAGGCGCTACGCGTCGGCGACCCGCTCGACGAGGCCACGCAGATGGGGCCGCTGATCTCCGCGGCCCAGCTGCGAGACCGTCTCCTCGTTCCTCGAGGACGACCTGGAGGTCGCATTCCGCGGCGAGCGCGCCGGAGGGCCGGGGTTCTGGTTCGCGCCGACCGTCGTCCTGCCGGCCGACGCCGGCGCGCGCGTCGTGCGCGAGGAGGTCTTCGGTCCGATCGCCGCGGTGATCCCCTTCGACGGCGAGAGCGAGGCGATCGCGCTGGCCAACGACACGATCTACGGCCTCTCGGGCTCGATCTGGACGCGCGACGGTGCGCGCGCGCTGCGCGTCGCGCGGGCCATCGAGACCGGCGTCCTCTCGATCAACGCCAACACGTCGGTGCGCGTGACGACGCCGTTCGGCGGCTTCAAGCAGTCCGGCTACGGGCGCGAGCTCGGTCCCCACGCGACCGACGCTTACAGCGAGGTGAAGACGATCTACTACGCGACGGAGGGGCGATGAGCGGCGACGGACGGCTGGCCGGACAAGGTCTGCGTGGTGACGGGCGCGAGCGGCGGCATCGGCGCCGCGTCGGTCGCGGCGTTCCAGCGCGAGGGCGCCAAGGTCGCGGCGTCGACCTCTGGCGGGCGCGCCGGGCGACCTGGCGCTGCAGGCCGACGTCACCGACGAGGCGTCGGTCGCCCAGATGCTGAGCACTGTCAAGGCGCGAGCTCGGACGCATCGACGTGCTCTTCAACAACGCCGGCATCTCGCCGAACGACGACGGCTCGGTCCTGGACACCGGGCTCGACGCCTGGGACCGCGTCCAGAACGTGAACCTGCGCTCGGTCTTCCTGTGCTGCAAGCACGGCATCCCCCACCTGCTCGCGAACGACGGCCCGCACCGCGGCTCGGTCATCAACACCGCGTCGTTCGTCGCGGTGATGGGAGCCGCGACGTCGCAGATCTCCTACACCGCCTCGAAGGGCGGCGTGCTCGCGCTCTCGCGCGAGCTCGGCGTCGAGTTCGCGCGCCGCGGCGTGCGCGTCAACGCCCTCTGCCCCGGCCCGGTCGACACGCCGCTGCTCAAAGAGCTCTTCGCCAAGGACCCCGAGAAGGCGGCACGGCGGCTCGTGCACGTGCCGATCGGGCGCTTCGCGCCGCGCCGAGGAGATCGCGGCCGGCGCGCTCTTCCTCGCGAGCGACGAGTCGAGCTTCGTGACCGCGTCGACGTTCCTCGTCGACGGCGGACTCTCTGGCGCCTACACCACGCCGCTCGACTAGCGAAGGCAGCGGCCGCGTGTAGCATCGCGCCGTGCGCACGCTGATCGTCGGCGGGACGCGGATCGTCGGCCCGGCGACCGCCGGAGCCCTGCTCGCGGCCGGCCACGAGGTCGCGGTCGCCCACAGCGGCGCGCACGAGAGCGTCGCGCTCGAGGCCTCCGTCGAGCACCTGCACGGCGCGCGCGACGAGCTTCTCGCGGTGGACGGCCCGGTCGATCGCTGGCGCCCCGATGCCCTCATCGACACGTTCGCCGGAGGCGCTAGCGCCGCGAAGTCACGCGCGCTCGCGGCGTGCGCCACGCGAACCGGCGCGAGCGTCGTCGCGGTCAGCTCGATCGACGTCTACCACTACCTCGTCGAAGCGGGCCTCGGTGACGGCAGCGGTGCCGCCGTCCTGCCCGCTGGAGCGATCCCGTTACGCGAGGATTCGCAGCTTCGCTCGGCGCCGTATCCCGGCGCCCAGGACGGTCACGACAACGTCGCGATGGAGGCCGAGCTGCACGGATGCGCGCGCGCCGCGGCGCTTCGCTGCGGCGCGATCTACGGCCCCTTCGCGAACGCGCGCGAGCGCAGCCTCGTGGAGCTGGCGCTCAGCGGCGAGCCCGTCTCAAGCTGCCGAGCGGCGGCGTCCAGCTCTTTCACCGCGTGGCGCTGGAGCGCGTCGCGCGCGCGATCCTTGCCGCGCTGCAGTTCGCGCCGCCGGGCTTCTGGGCGTGCAACGTCGTCGACCCCTACGACCGCGACTACGCGGGCCTGGCCCGCAAGGTCGGCGAGCTGGTGGGCGTCGACTGGGAGCCCGTCGATGTGCCGTTCGCGGCCACCGACCACCAGTGGCAGACGCGCCACCCGGTGCTGGCCAGCGACGAGCGGCTGCGCACCGTGCTCGGCGTCCGCGCCGACGAGCCGGACCCCGACGAGGCGCTCGCCGTAGCCGTCGACTGGTTGCGCGCGGACGTCGAAGCGAACCGCGCCTGAAGCAGCCGTCAGGCGAAGAGCTCGTCGACGGAGACCGATACGCGGCGGTCCTCGACGCGCGGCGCGCCGGCTCCCCAGGTCGGGTCGGCCGGCTTCGCACGCTCCATCAGCGCCGTCACCTCTGGCGTCAGAAAGCGCGACGCCTGGCCCATCCCGTGGGCGTCGTCGACGCCGCGCGCGCGGTGGTAGAAGCGCTCGGGCACGTAGACGTGGAGCCTGCGTCTCGCGCGCGTCAGCGCGACGTAGAAGAGGCGCCGCTCCTCGGCGACACCCTCCTCGTCGGCGTTCATGTCGGCCGGGAAGTTGCCGTCGTAGGCGCAGATCACGTGCACGGCGTCCCACTCGAGCCCCTTCGCCGAGTGGACCGTGCTGAGGACGAGGAAGTCCTCGTCGAGGTGCGGCGGCACGGCGAGCGCCGCGCTCGACGACGGCGCGTCGAGCACGAGCTCGGTCACGAAGTGTGTGATGTCGTGGGCCGCTTTTGCGGCGGCGACGAGCTGCTCGAGGTCGCCGACGCGGATCGCGCCGTCCGGGTAGCGAAGCGCGACCGCCGGCCCCACTGCAGCGACGAGTTGCTCGGTGGCCTCGGCGCGGGTCCGTGTCCGCGTCGATGTCGGCGAGCGCCGCGAGGATCGCCGCGCCCTGGTCGCGCGCCGAGGCGGGAGCGTGCGCCAGGGCGGACGGGCCGCGCGCGGCGTCCGCGGGCGCGCCCGGCGCCGGCCGCAGGGCGTCGAGGATGCGCCGGGCGCGCACCGGCCCGACGCCGTCGAGCAGCAGCAGCACGCGGAACCAGCTGACCTCGTCCGCTGGGTTGCAGCAGATGCGAAGGGCCGCGATGAGGTCCTTGACGTGCGCGGCGTCGAGGAATCGCAGGCCGCCGTACTTCACGAACGGGATGTCGCGCCGGGTGAGCTCGAGCTCGAGCAGGTCAGCGTCGTGGCCGGTTCGGAACAGCACGGCCTGCTCCTGGAGCTCCATCCCCTCCTCGCGCGCCGCGAGCACGCGCTCGCACACCGCGTGGGCCTGCGCGACTTCGTCTCGCGGCTCGACGAGCTCGGGCCGCGGGCCGCCGTCGCGATCGGTCCACAGCGTCTCTTGTGCGCCGCGCGATCCTGCGCGGCGACGGCGTTCGCGACGGCGAGGATCGGCCCGCTGGAGCGGTAGTTGCGCTCCAGCGCGAGCACCGCCGCGCCGGCGAAAGCGCTCGGAAAGTCCAGGATGTGGCGTGCGCTCGCGGCGCGGAAGCCGTAGATCGCCTGCATGTCGTCGCCGACCACCGTTAGCTCGGCAGCCGCGCCGTGCAAGCGCGGCGACGATGTC
Source organism: uncultured Solirubrobacterales bacterium (assembly GCA_963764325.1). GTDB lineage: Bacteria > Actinomycetota > Thermoleophilia > Solirubrobacterales > Solirubrobacteraceae > Palsa-744. The sequence continues at coordinate 49,411 of CAVXSE010000003.1, forward strand.
GACCTGCAGCGCCGTTGACGTCCTGGTACTCGTCGACGAGCACGTGATCGAAGGCGGCGGCGATCGCTGCGGCCGATGACCTCGTCGCGCATCAGCGCGCGCCAGCAGAGCAGCAGGTCGTCGAGGTCGATCACGCCGAGCCGCTGCTTGCGCGCGCCGTAGTCGCGGAAGATCGCCGCCGAGCACATCGCGGTGCTCGGCGCACCACGGGAACGCGGCTCGGCGAGCGATCTCGATCGAGCGGGTGCTGCGCGTTGACGGTCCGCGAATAGATGTCGAGCAACGTCGCGCGCGCGCGGGAAACGCCGCGCGGTCGGCGGCTGACCGTGCTCCTCGCGCAGCATGTCCGAGCAGGTCGGCGGCGTCGCCCGGCGTCGAGCACGCCGAAGCCCGCGGGCAGGCCGAGCGAGGCGGCGTGCGTCCGCACCATCCGGTGCGCGATGGAGTGGAAGGTGCCGCCGACGACCCGGCCCGCCGGACGCGGCCGCGCCGTTCGGCCTCGCCGCGCGCGTTCGACGAGCATCTCGCGCGCCGCCCGGCGGGTGAAGGTCAGCAGCAGGATCCGCTCGGCCTCGACGCCCGCGGAGATCAGCACGCCACGCGGGCGCTGAGCGTCGTCGTCTTGCCCGTGCCCGCGCCGGCAAGGATCAGCAGTGTCGGTCCGTCGCCGTCGCGGCCGCGCGCTGTTCCTCGTTGAGCGTCTGCGAGCCAGGCCGGTCGTGCTCGCTGTCGGCATGCATCGGAGCGCCAAGGTAGGCACTGCCCGGATGTCTTGCAGCCCCGGCTGCAGCCGCGGCTCAACCCGGGATCGCTTTGCGCGGCGGTTCCGGGCGACCCTTCGTCGGTCCAGCGCTGCGCGAGACGCACCGAGTAGAGCGAGTGGGCACCCGCGATGCGAGCGACGACCGTCGCCGTGGCGACAGCGATCAGGATCGGGACCGTCAGCCCTGCGGCGCGCGGCATCAGCTCGAGGACCATCACGATCGCGCTGAGCGGCCCCTGCATCGCCGCGCCGAGCATCGCGGCGCCGCCGATCAACGCGTATGCGCCGACGTCGCCGCCGGGCCAGAGGTGCAGCCACAGGCCGCCCGCCAGGCCGCCGAACATCGTGCCGATCGCGAGGGTCGGCGTGAACAGCCCGCCGGGCACACCGCTCGAGAGCGTGCCGCCGGTCGTCAGTGGCTTGAGGATAAGAGGACGGCGAAGAGTCCGAGCTGAGGCGACCGAGAAGCACCGATCTGCACCATCGCCTTGCCGTTACCGAGCAGCTGCGGATAGGCGATCGCGAGAGCCCAACACAGTGAAGACGAGCGGCGGCAGTCAGTGAACTCGTCGCGCGGTACCGGCCGGCCGTGCGGCGTGGGCCCCGCGATGATGCGGATCCAGAGCACGCCGAGCAAGTCCTGCGAGCGGGCCCGCGATGATCGCCCAGACGATCTGCGATCGCATGGACGCAAAGTTCGGCGCGAAGTACGTCGGGAAGGTTGCCGAGGATGATCCAAGCCATCGTGGTCGCGGAGACGGTCATCACGAGCGCCGGAAGCACGAGCGGGAGCGTGATCGAGCCGAGCATCACCTCGACCGCGAAAAGCGCGCCGCCCAGCGGCATGTTGTAGACGGCGGCCATGCCCGCGCCCGCGCCGCTCGCCACGAGCAGGCGGCGCTGCCACGAGGGCAGTTTCGCCCAGTCCGAGGCGAAGCTCGCGAAGCTCGCGCCGATCTGCTGCGGCGCGGCCTCGAGGCCCAGCGAAGCGCCAAAGCCGACGGCCAGCAGCGAGTCTACGGCGCGCGCGATCGTCGCGAGCAGCGGCAGGCGGCCGTCGCGCAGCCAGAGCGCCTCGGAGACTTCCATGCTCCCTTTCAGGCGGCCGAGAACGAGCGATCCGAGACCGGCGATGACGCCACCGATGGCCAGCGCGAGGACGCGGTGGAGCGACGAGGTGCGTTCGATGGCGCCTAGCAGCGAGCCGTGTTTGTAACCCCAGACGAGATGCTCGACAAGCTCGAGAAACCTGAGCGCGAGCGCACCACCGAGCCCCGCGAAGATCCCGATGCAGACGACAATCAGCCAGAAGCGCGTGCCGTACCCGGCGACGATCCGTCGCCCTGGCACGTTCGGCTGCGCCGTCGCGTCGGAGCCGAGTGGCGAGTCCTCAGGAGTCGGCAAGCCGCCGCAGCAGCGGCACCGCGCGCGCCAACGCCTGCTGCTCGTCCTCGTCGAGGTGGTCCGCGATCGCCGCGATGAGCCAACCTTCGCGCTTACGCCGGCCGGCTTCGATCATTGCGCGACCGCCTTCGGTCAGCTCGAGCAACATGCGCCTGCCGTCACCGGGATCCGGGCGCACGGCGACACGTAGCCGTCGGCGAGCAGGTCGGCGACGGTCGTTGCCATCGACTGGGGTCGCACGCGCTCTGCCGCTGCGAGGTCGCTCGTGCTGGAGGGACCTTCGCGGTAGAGGCGCCCGAGCGCCGCGAGGTAGGACGAGGGGAGTCGCTGCTCGGCGCGCAGGCGCCGCACGAGGCTTCCGATGACCAGTCGCAGCTCGCTGGCGATCGGCGGGACATCGAGGCGCGTGGCGGCCACAAACCCATCCTACACGATCGACAGGCAGACTGCACAGTTTGCCTGTATACTTTGTTCAGTGAGCACGGCCGTCGCGATTCCACCCCCGGGTCCCTCCACCGGCCTCTCGCCTCGCTACAAGTGGATCGCGCTGTCGAACGTCACGCTCGGCGTGCTGCTGGCGACGCTCGACGCGTCGATCACGCTGATCGCGATGCCCGCGATCTTCCGCGGCATCCACCTCGACCCTCTCAGCCGGCCAACAGCTTCTACCTGCTGTGGATGATCCTCGGCTTCCTCGTCGTCTCGAGCGTGCTGATCGTCAGCCTCGGCCGCCTCGGCGACATGTTCGGGCGCGTGAAGATGTACAACCTCGGCTTCGTCATCTACACGGTGGCCTCGCTGATCCTGACGGTCGACTGGCTGACGGGCGCCGCCGGTGCGACCTACCTGATCATCTTCCGCATCGTGCAGGGCGTCGGCGCCGCGTTCCTGCTGGCGAACTGCCGCGGCGATCATCACCGACGCCTTCCCGGCCAACCAGCGCGGCATGGCGCTCGGGATCAACAACATCGTCGGCGTCAGCGGGATGTTCGTGGGGCTCTTGCTCGGCGGCCTGCTGGCGCCGATCGACTGGCGACTGGTGTTCCTGATCTCCGTCCCCGTCGGCCTCTTCGGGACCGTCTGGGCCTACCTGAAGCTGAAGGAGCTGAGCTCACCGCGGCCGGCGAAAATCGACTGGTGGGGCAACCTGACGTTCGCCGCGGGCTTGATCCTGATCATGGTCTCCGTCACGTACGGGATACGCCCCTACGGCACCGCCGCGACCGGCTGGGGCAGCCCGCGTGTGCTCGCGCTGCTGATCGCCGGGATCGCCTTCCTCGCGGCCTTCGCGGCCATCGAGCGCCGCGTCGAGGACCCGATGTTCCGCCTGCCGCTCTTCCGCATCCGTGCCTTCACTTTCGGCACGGCCTCGACGTTCCTGTCGGCCATCGCCCGCGGCGGCCTGATGTTCATGCTGATCATCTGGCTGCAGGGCATCTGGCTGCCGCTGCACGGCTACAGCTATGAGGAAACGCCGCTCCTGGCGGGTATCTACATGGCGCCGCTGCTGATCGGAATGCTCGTCGCGGGACCCACTTCGGGCTTCCTTTCGGACCGCTACGGCCAGCGCCTGTTCGCGACCGCCGGCATGATCGGCGCCGCCGTCTCCTTCTTCCTGCTGACGCTGATCCCGATCGATTTCTCGTTCCCGGTCTTCGCGACGATCCTCGCCCTGAACGGCATCTCGATGGGCATGTTCGCGTCGCCGAACCGGGCCGGCGTGATGAACAGCCTTCCGGCGGAGCACCGCGGTGCCGGCGGCGGCATGAACCAGACCTTCCAGAACTCGGCCCAGGTGCTCTCGATCGGCATCTTCTTCACGCTGATGATCATCGGCCTGGCGTCGACGCTGCCGAGCGCCATGACGGCCGGCCTGCGCGCCCACGGCGTGGCCGCCGGCGCCGCCGCGCACGCGGCGGCGCTGCCGCCGGTCTCGATCCTGTTCGCCGCGTTCCTTGGCTACAACCCGATCGAGCACCTCGTCGGCGCGCACGCCCTCCACGCGATACCGGCCGCGAGCCGCGAACTGCTCACGGGGCGCGAGTTCTTCCCGCACCTCATCGCAGGCCCCTTCAGCCGCGGCCTGCACGAGGCCTTTGCGTTCGCGATCGTCGTCTGCCTGATCGCCGCGGCGGCGTCCTTCGCGCGCGGCGGGCGCTACCTTCACGGCTTGCGCGGCCGCGCAGCGCCCGGCGCGAGCGAGCAGCAACCCGACCCGGAACCGATGGAGGTAAGTAATGCGAGTTGAGTGGTTCGGCCAGTCCGCGTTCAAGCTCGAGGGCGACGAAGCGACGATCGTGATCGACCCGTTCGGCGACATGACGCCAATGGCCGGACGAGGCATCACGTGGGAGTACCCGCCGATCGAGGGCGTCGACGCCGACGTCCTTCTGATCACCCACGAGCACCTCGACCACAACTCCGCAGAGGTGATCGGCGGCGACCCGCACACGCTGCGCTCCACAGCGGGACGGCTCGAGTCGCCGATCGGCGAGGTCCTGGCCGTCTCCTCAGAGCACGATGAAGCCGCCGGAACGGAACGGGGCCACAACACGATCTTTGTCTTCGAGCTCGACGGCGTGCGCATCGCGCACTTCGGTGACTTTGGCCAGAGCGAGCTGCGCGCCGAGCAGGCCGAGGCGATTGGCACGGTCGACATGGTCTTCATCCCCGTCGGCGGCGGCCCGACGATAGGCGGTAGGCAGGCCGCCGAGATCGCGCGCCGCCTCGGCGCACGCTGGGTGGTGCCGATGCACTACAGGACCGAGCGCATCAGCTTCCTAGAGCCGGCCGACGAGTTCCTCGAGGTGATCGGCGAGGTCCACAATGCCGACGGTCCGGCGTTCGATACCGCCGACCTGCCGGCCGGCGACGAGCTCATCGCCGTCGTCCCCGCAGCTCCCTGACGCTTTGGCCTAGCGTTCGCGTTGGCGGGCTCGGCACCGTCGGCGATGCCCCGGATACGATCAGGCGCGTGGAGAATTCCCCACCGATCACGGGGGGCTGCGGCTGCGGCGCGGTTCGCTTCGAGGTCACCGCGCCGCTCGGCGCGGCCATGTACTGCCACTGCACGCGCTGCCAGCGACGCTCGGGGACGGGCGCGTCGGCCAACGCCCGCGCCGAGCCAGGCACGTTCAAGATCGTCCTCGGTGAGGAGAAGGTGCGGACGTGGCGACCGGAGGGCGGCTGGGTCAAGTGTTTCTGCGGCGAGTGCGGGTCGGCGCTATACAGCGCGGACCCCCGGGATCCGGACCACGTAAGCGTCCGCCTCGGCGCCGTGGACGGCGACCCCGGCGTGCGACCCGGGGTGCGCCAGTTCGTGGCGTACGCCGCCGCCTGGGAGCCGATCCCCGACGACGGGCTGCCGCGCTACGAGGAGAGCTCTCGGTCACACTGAGCGTCCGGCACGGTAGCGGTCGCAAACCCGTAGTCGGCGCGCGCGCCCCAGGATCCGGCCTTGAGATTCAGAGGGCGAGCGACGGGACTCGAACCCGCGGCCGCCTGGACCACAACCAGGAGCTCTACCTACTGAGCTACGCCCGCCACGCTGCAGGCGCAGTCTAGCGGCGCGTCTACTTCGCGCCGCGCGTGCGCAGCGCCAGTTCCGCGAGCGCCAGGGCCTCGCTCGGCTGCAGCTCCGGCGAGCGGTTGACGACCGTCCGCCACTCTTCAAGCAGCCGCGCACCGTCGCCGCCGAGGACGTCGGCAAACTCGCCGCTCGCCGGCTTGGGCGCCGAGTCAGCGGCGACGCGCGCGAGCACTTCGACGGTCACGTCGCGCGCCGTCCGTTCGACGATCCCCCACCCACGCCCGGGCGCGAGCTCGCCGACCGCGAGCTCTCGCCCCTCCATCACGATGAGCGTCGTGTCCTTGGCGTCCCAGGTCTGTTCGCCCAGGCTGATCTCCTGGCCGCGGGTGTAGGGCACAACGATCTCCAGCAGCTCGCGCTCGTTCATGTTGAAGCGGTTGCAGTTATGGGGGAAGTTGTTCAATGCGAGGTGGTACACGGGGGGAATCCTTTCAGCCTTCGCGAGATGGCAGCGCCGACGGCTCGTCGGGGGCGAGCCGCTCGTTCATCACGCGGACTGCCTCGGAGCTTGAGTCTATGAGGACGTAACGCCGTCCGAGCTGGGACGCGACGGCGCCCAGAGTGCCACTGCCGGCGAAGAAGTCCAGGCACCACGCGCCGGGGCGGGTCGACGCCGACACCATGCGCCGCACGATCCCTTCCGGCTTCTGCGTCGGGTAACCGGTCTTCTCACGGCCCGACGTCGGTACCACGGTGTGCCACCAGACGTCCGTCGGCAGCTTGCCGCGGGCTGCCTTCTCGGCGCTGACGAGGCCCGGCGCCATGTACGGCTCGCGGTCGACCTCCTCGCTGTCGAAGTGGTAGCGCTCGCGGTCGCGGACGTAGACGAGGATCGTGTCGTGCTTGGCGGGCCAGCGTCGGCGTGCGCGGGCGCCGTAGTCGTAAGCCCAGATGATCTCGTTGAGGAAGCATTCGCGGCCGAAGATCTCGTCGAGCATGACCTTGCAGTAGTGGGCCTCGCGATAGTCGACGTGCAGATAGAGCGTGCCGTCGGCCGTGAGCAGGCGTCGAGCATGCTCGAGCCGCGGCCGCAGGAAGCCGAGGTAGTCGCCGAAGCTGTCCTCGTAGCTGGAGCGCCCCACGACTTCGGCCGCGTAGCGCCGGCCCTGGAACCCCGTCCTCTCCCCTTCCTCGTCGGCCACGACGCGCAGCGTCTGGCGCTCCTGGCGCCGACCCGTGTTGAAGGGCGGGTCGATGTAGATCAGCTGGAACGCGCCGTCGGGCAGGCGGGGCAGCAGGTCGAGGTTCTCGCCCAGCAGGATCAGGTCGCGATCGAGTCGCATGCCGGCAACCCTAGGACGGCGCGGCGATGGACTCAGCCGCCGCCGGCTTCGCCCAGCACGCCGTAGGCGTCGGGCCTGCGCGTCTGCGGGAACGGGAAGAGCTCCAGCCAGTCGCGCCGCTGGTCGAGGTCGAGGTCGGCGACGAGCACTGCGGGCTCGGCGCGCGGCGCCGACACGAGGACCCGGCCATAAGGGTCCGCGATGAACGAGGAGCCGTAGAAGGTCAGCTCGCCCTCGTTGCCGAAGCGGTTCACCGCAACGATGAATAGCCCATTGGCGATCGCGTGGCCGATCATGACCGAACGCCACTGCGGCTCAGTGTCGAAGTCGGGGTGGTCGGGCTCGGAGCCGATCGCTGTCGGATAGACGAGTACGTCGGCGCCGATCAGGCCATAGGCGCGGGCGAGCTCCGGGAACCACTGGTCCCAGCAGGTCGGGAGCCCCACCTGCGCACCGGCCACGTCGAACGTCCTGATCGACTCGGCGTCGGCGGGGCCGGGCCGGAAGTAGCGTGACTCGTAGTAGCCGGCGGTGACCGGGATGTGCAGCTTGCGCGTGCGGCCGACGAGCTCGCCGTCCGCGTCGACGAGAATTGCCGTGTTGTAGCCGAGCTCGTTCGCGTCGTCGGCTGCCTCGAAGAGCGAGGCGTGGACGTAAACGCCGTGCTCGAGGGCAAGTCGCGAGGCCAGCGAGAACGTCGGGCCGTCCGCGAGCGGCTCCGGCGCGGCCCCCGCCGCCGCCGCGCCCGCCGGGTCGACGGCGAAGTAGCGGCTCAGCGTGAGCTCCGGCAGGCATACGAGCGCCGCGCCGGCGCGCGCCGCGGTCGCGACGCCGGCGGCGATCGCGGCCGCGTGCTCGGCTGCGTCTTCGTGCCAGCGCAGCTGGACCGCGCCGACGCGCAGCGGCTCGCGTCCCGCCGCGACCACGCGTGCCGGTGAGTCGAGCGGCTCGGCGACGAGAAGTGCCGCGTCGTCCATCGTCCCCCACTGTATGTCCTCCGGGAGCCGCCGGAGCGCGGACGTATCATGGCCCGCGAGAGCCCAGCCGCCGCATGAGCGCAACAGTCGACACCACCCCAGCCGCCGACGGCTACCGCATGCCGGCCGAATTCGAGCCGCACGACGGGTGCTGGATGGCGTGGCCCGAACGGCCCGACAACTGGCGCCGCAACGGCCGCCCCGCGCAGGCTGCATTTGCCGCTGTGGCGGAGGCGATCGCTGCCAGCGAGCCGGTCACGGTGTGTGTCTCCGACGGCGCGTTCGAGGGCGCGCGGGCACAGCTGCCCGCCGACGTCCGGCTCGTCGAGATGTCACTCGACGATGCCTGGATGCGCGACATCGGTCCCACGTTCGTGGTCGACCGCAAGGGAGGCAGGCGCGGCGTCGACTGGCGCTTCAACGCCTGGGGAGGCCTCTACTCGCCGTTCGACCGGGACGAGCGCGCCGCCGCGAAGGTGCTCGAGATCGCCGCGGCCGATCGATACCGGGCGCCGATCATCCTCGAGGGCGGGGCGATCCACGTGGACGGTGAAGGGACCGTCCTGACCACGGAACAGTGCCTGCTCAACGAGAACCGCAATCCTGGATACAGCCGCGAGCAGATCGAGCGGATCCTGCTCGACTATCTCGGGGCCGAGCTCGTGATCTGGCTCGGCCAGGGCGTGTTCGCCGACGAGACAGACGGTCACATCGACAACCTCGCGTGCTTTGCGGCGCCCGGTGTCGTGCTGCTCACCTGGTGCGACGACGAGAACGATCCGCAACACGAGATCGCGGTCGACGCCGAGCGCCGACTTGCACGGGCGCGCGACGCACAGGGCCGCGCGCTTGAGGTGATCAGGATGCCGGCGCCGCCGATCTTGACGATCACCGACACCGAGGCTCGCGGCGTCTACGAAGTGCTGGGAACCCACCCGCGCCGGCCCGGCGACCGGATGGCCGCCTCCTACGTCAACTTCTACGTCGGCAACGGCCGTGTCGTCTTCCCGCTCCTCGACGACAGCACCGACGAGGCGGCGCGCAAGATCCTCGAGGGCGTCTTCCACGGACGAGAGGTCGTGGGGCTTCCTTCGCGCGAGATTCTTCTCGGCGGCGGCAACATCCACTGCATCACGCAGCAGGTGCCGCGGATGACGATCGACGACCGCCTCGCCACACCGTGACCGGCGCGCGTCGCGTCTGCCGGCTAGCTCACGCGGCGGCGAGCGGGCGCACGAACCGCAGGAACGCGTCGCTCCCGAGTGGCTGGCCCGTTGCCGACTCGACGAGCTCGAGCGTGTCGCGTCCGCGGCCGAAGCGGTGTATCCGCTCGCCGAGCCAGCGCTTGAGGTCGTCGACTTCACAGTGGCGAAGCCGCTCCTCAAGCGGACCGAGGTCCGCGACCAGCGACTCCCACAGCTGGGCTGCGATCAGGCAGCCGACGGCGTACGTCGGGAAGTACCCGAAGCTGCCCGCGCTCCAGTGCACGTCCTGCATGCATCCTTCGGCGTCGGACGTGATGTCGAGTCCGAGGAGCTCCTTCATCTTCTCGCGCCACGCGTCGGGCAGATCGGCCGGCTGCAGCTCGCCTTCGACCATCGCGTGCTCGAGCTGGAAGCGCAGCACGATGTGCAGCGGGTACGAAGCGGGGTCTGCGGAGACGCGGATCGGTGTCGCCTGGACGTGGTTGACGAGCGCGTGGTAGTCGGCCGCAGCGACGCGCGCCCCGGCCGCCACGTACTGCGCCGCGATCACCTCGGAGAAGGCGGCGTCACGCGCCACATGGTTCTCCCACAGCTTGCTCTGGGACTCATGCACCGACATCGAAAGGCCGTAGGCGACGTTCGTCCGCTCGAGTTCGGGCGCGACCTGGCGGTCGTAGAGCGAGTGGCCGAACTCATGTAACGCGCCCACGAGCGACTCGACGTCGGGTCCCGTGTAGCGGGTCGTGACGCGCGAGTCGCGCGCCGCGATCGATGTCGAGAAGGGGTGCGCCGAGGCGTCGACACGCCAGCTCGAGCCGTCGACGCCGAGCAGGCCGAGCGTCGACTCGACCGCGCCACGCTGTGCGTCCTCCGGGATCTCGAGGACCGGCGGGGGTGTTGGATCGGCACCCGCGACGAGCCCCGGAAGCTCGTCAGTGAGGCCCGCGAAGAGCGTCGAGACGGTTGCGGACGTGAGCCCGAAGTCGTAGTCGACGAGCAGCGCGTCGTAGGCGCTCTGGTCATCTTGAGCGACGCAGCTTGCGTACTCGCGCGCGAGGGCGAGGTTCCGTTCGAGCGCTGGGAGGAAGGCGGCGAAATCGTCGGCGGCGCGAGCCCGCTGCCATTCCTGCTGGCCCGCGGCGCTGGCGCTCGCGCGCTCTGCGGCCAGCTCGTCGGGGACGCGCGCCGCGCGATCGTAGTCGCGCCGCGCAAGGCGCACGATGTCGGCGTCGAGGCCGCTGAGCTCACCGCCCTCGAGGTCCGCGAGCCATTCGCCGATCTCTGGCGCCGTCGCCCGCTCGTGCATCAGGCGCGCAAGCGCGCCGCTCGCCATTGCTCGCTCATCGGCGCCCTCCGCGGGCATCATCACGAGCTGGTCCCACGTCAGCACCGCCTCCACCGACATCAGGTCGGCGATCTCCGCGATGCGCTCTCTCAGCTGGGTCAAGGAACTCAAGCGCTTGACAATAGGCGATCGCGAGGGGCGCGCTAGAGCTCGAAAGTGTGCTCCTCCCAATCGGCGAAGCGGCGGTAGCCGACCGACGCGTAGATCTTGTTCGACGTGGGGTTTGCGAGATCGGTGAGGAGCATGCAGCGCTCCGAACCGCCGGCGAGCGCGCGGCGACTCACCTCCGCGACGGCAGAGCTCGCGTAGCCGCGGGCGCGATGCTCCGGCGGCGTGTACACGGGGCCGATCCGCGTCGTTCCCGCCACCGGCGGCGAGAACGCGAGCGTGCTGACCGGCGCGCCGTCGACCCAGAGCAGCTGGGAGCCGCGGTCGACGCGGGTGCGCACCGCGGCTTCTGCCTCGTAGTTCACGCCGATACCGGCCTCGACGCGAAAAGCCCGCTCCCACTCCGCGAGCAGGGCGACATCTCCCTCTTCGGCGACGCGCAGCTCGCCGCCGGCGGGGCGCGGCGGGTCGTTGACGCTCTCCAGCAGGTGCATCGCCTCGCTCATCGCGAGCCGCGTTCGCCCGCCGCTGCGTGCAACCCAAGCATCCGCCAGCGGCCGCGCTGCGGCGGGCTCGCCGCTCACGCCGGCGACGTCGGGGTCGGTGTCGAGCCACAGGGGCATCAACGCGTCGGCGAGCCGCGCATCGACGCCCGCGACGACGCATCGGCCACGGCGGCGTGCGCAGCGCTGCCGCCACGACCTCGCCGTCTTCGACGGCCCAGGCGAAAATGCGTGCGACGTCTGCCCAGCGGCCGGCGAGCGTGTCGGCGAGGATCGTCGCGAGCACGTTCCGCCTGGGCTCTGCGCGCACGAAGCCGCCCGCGACCAGGTCGAAGCGAGCGGCGTCGCTCGACACCTGCCAACCGTCGAAAACCGAATCCTGTCGGTCCACGCCGCCCCCATCGTTCGCCGACACTGAGCTCCGACCGTAGCGAGGTCACCGGCGCGGCCCGGGCCGCGCGCATCGCCCATACTCTGGGCGTGTCGTATCGGGACGAGCAGCGCCTCGCGTTCGGTGCCGTCGCGGAGCTCTACGACCGTGCTCGCCCCTCCTACCCGGAGCCTGTCATCGACGCGCTGCTGAACGAGATCGCGGCCAGCGGTGACGGCATCGTGCTCGAGGTCGGCGCGGGCACCGGCAAGGCCACGATCCTGCTGGCAGAACGCGGCCTCGACGTCGTCGCGTTGGAGCCCGACCCGCGGATGGCCGACGTCGCACGAGGGGTGTGCGGCGGGTTTCCGGGCGTGACGGTCGAGACCACGGACTTCGAGCACTGGTCGGGCCGGGGGCCGGCGCGGGCCATCGTTTCGGCGCAGGCGTGGCACTGGGTGGATCCCGCGACGCGACTTGATCTCGCGGCCGCGGTTCTGACAGAGGGCGGCCTGCTCGCTGCAATGTGGACGCTCCCCGAATGGGAGGCGATCGAGCTGCGTGACGAGCTTCGCGAGGTCTACGAGCGGCGCGTGCCGGCGCTCGCGCCGGAGTTTCCGATGCACCCCGCGAGCCGGCCGACAACGATCGCCGGGGCGTGGCGAGAGGAAATCGAAGCCTCGAGCGGCCTTACGAGCCCGGAAACGATCGAGCACATCTGGCAAGAGCACTACTCGCCGCGCGCCTACACCGAAATGGTCTCGACACACCAGGACCACGTGCTACTCGACGCCGACACCAAGAGCGAGCTGATGAGCGACATCGAGCGCACGATCGCCGAAGGCGGCGGCTCGATAGCGCTCACGTACTGCACCCGTCTCTGCCTGGCACGACGCGAACAATCTGGCGACGTCGCCGCGTGACGGGCACGGGATCGGAGATCCCACCAAGCAACATCTGAATCCTTCAGCGGTGTACCCTCGCAGCGCGTCCAGCTACGGCTGGGCCAAATCGATTGCGCACCTGGAGGTGAAAGCAATGCAGCGACTCAAATGGCGCGTGCGCCTGGCAGTCGCTGTAGCGGCCGCAGCGATTATCCCAATCGCTTCTGCGAGTTCCGCTTCAGCGGCAACGCCACCGTTCACGCAATGCCCGGCTGTCGGCTACGACACGAGCTGCGAGGTCCTGATTGAAAAGGGCGAAAACGGCGAACTCGAATCGTTCACGGACCCGACGCAAGGCCCATTCGACGGCGACGACGATACGGTCATCGGCGTGCAGAACAACTCGAAAGAAATGCTCACGCACATCAAGCTGACCGGGGAAAACCTTTTCGGTTTCGACGGTGACGGGCTGTGCGACTACGTCGGGGACGAATTTGAAGGCTTCCACGGCTCGCCAGAAGGCTGCCCGTTCGGAGAAGAAGGCGTCAATCCGGAAACCGGTCTGGCGACCGGCGGCATCTACGAGGGACCGAACAACGTCTACAACGTCACAAGCGTCAACGAAGGCGAAGTCGTGTTCACGCCGGAAGGAATTCCCCCCGGCGGCCACACGTACTTCAGCCTGGAGGACGACATAGTCGGCTTCAAATGCCAAGAAGACGGCTGCCACCAAAAGCCGGAATATGAACCGTGCGAAACAGCAGTCGGCCTTGGGCACTCAGGACCTAGGGGTCCGGGAGGGTTCAACGAGGACAACAGCCTCAATGTCGACAAACAGGGGAAAGAGCAGTTCGAAGTCTCCTTCCCCGGACGATCCCCGCATGTCCGCCTGACGAAACTGGCGGAAGCGATATGCGAGGAAGACGTGGCGACCGGTGACTACAAGTACTTCTACGGCGCCGGACCGGCCCGGGTAGGAGGCCAGAAGGGCTACTACGAGTTGTTTGAGATCGCCATAGAAGAAGGCCGCATCTACGTAGCGGTCGAGGTGGTCAACTCGTCTGACGAACTCATCGCGTACGACGACGTGCAGATGAATCCGAAATCGAAACAGACGATCCAGTAGCGGGTCGTTCCGCCTGATCGTTTGGCTCGCGGCGGGAGTTAGCTCCCGCCGCGAGCGGTTAAGGCGCCGTCGCGCTTACGGCACGCGGGGGATCGTGCTCGTCAGATGCTCTCTCCCGGGCATCGGCTCGTAGCCAGACAGCCAGTACTCGACCTGGTGCGTTATCAGGCCGCCCTCGACGGTCGAGAGCGCGACGACCCGCGCGTCCGCATCGCCGTCGCTCACCGTCACCTCGCTGACCGCGTCGCTCGCGTCGGCAACGATCCGATGGACTTCAAACGTCCAACGTCCCGTTCGCGTTGGGTACGTCGCTTGAAGCTCGGCAAAGTCGTCGCGTCCGACGATCCGCTCGCCGGAGCAAGGCCAGTCAACGAAACAGTCGTCGGAGAGATGGCCGGCGGCTCGGACCAGTCGTTTGCCTGCATCGCGCGCCAGAAGGACTCGACGACTTCGCGCGGCGTCATGCGACGACGATAACGACGTTCATCGACCCGGCAGAATGCGAGCAGGCAAGCGACAACGTCGTGGTCTGCGACGGCGCGACCCGGCTAGATGACACACTGCCGTGCGATGCAAGGACGGCACGTTGACCCGGACCCAGCCCTGGCGGCCAATGCCGATCGAAGATGGTCGCTCCGGCCCTGGTTGGTGCTCGCGGCACTGAGCGCGTTGAGCTCATCCTGCCGGCGTCGGCAATGGCCGTTCGCATCACCCCCCGCGACCGGGCGGCGACGCGCGCATATCTCGACGCGTGGTACACGTACGCAGAAGGCGATCCTCGCGAACGAGCCCGCCGGCAAGCGAAGCCGAGCTCGCGGCTAGCGCACAAAGTCGAAATCGAATGTCCTGGCGTGGTCGCGGGCGCGCCGCGTTCGAAGAAGGTTCGAAGACGAATTCGGCGTCGACGTCCGCGAAGAGCCCGGGGCGAAGCGAACAGAGAGAGCCGGCAGCTCGGCGATCTGGAGCTCGAGTCCGAGCTCGCGCTGGCCCTGCCGGAGGCCGAACTCGACGCAGGTGCGGCGCTGCAGTTCGACCGCACTGTCAGGTCGCTGCGCTGGAGCAGTCCGGCCGTAACCGCATACGTCCACGCATTCGCAACGTACGCCGAGGTCCGACTCGATATCCAAACAGCCCGAAGTCTGCGCCGACATCCGCGCGTGGAGTCCAGAGCGGCTACAAGTCGCTTTCGACGGCGACGAAAGCGATCTCGAGCGAATTCGACGCGCTCCTGCGAGGCGTCTCTTCGGGAGCCTGCGAGACGGCGCTAGAGGCCGCGTCTTCGCTTCTCCAGACGTACGAGGAGCCGAGACGAGAGACCGCTGCTGGCAGCGGGTACGAGGCGGTCGAAGGCAAGCTAGCGAGCGCCGACAAGAAACAGCGAGGCCATCGCCGAAACACTCAATGAGACGCTGGGGCTCGTCACCCAAGCCGAAGTCGAAGCCAACGAAGTCCCGGCAAAGGGATCAGTCGAGATCGGCTCGGGAGAGAACGCTGCCGGCGAAAACTACAAGATCTGGGTCGAACCGGTTCGACCGACCAGCGCGCGAAGACGTCCGGCTGCGCGTTCCAGGTCGATGTCGAAACCGTGGCGATCCATCGAAGGGCGGACAGCGGGATCAGCTCACGGCGGCGACGACCTGCATCTCACGCTCACACCCGGAACCTCCGAGCGTTCAATGTTCGGACGGGACGTCGACGATCGAAGTGCAAACGCCGGCGCGAGTGCGATACGTGCGCCTGCGCCTGAGCAACGGCCGCCGCATCACCTCGCGCGTTGCGTTCGTCCCCGCTAGCTTCGGCGGCCCCGCCGGCTTCTACTACCAGAGCGTCCGCGGGCCTACGCCCTTCCCCGTCTCGCTGACGGAGTTCGAAGCAGGTGGAAAAGTCGTGCGCGACCATCAAGCTGCAGCGAACGAGAACGCTGCGTCAAGCTGAAGAGACCCCGCGCGAGGCGCGCGACTCGCGGGCGGGGGCGCCTGCATGGCGGCGGCTCCTACGCACTCGACGCGGTGCGCGGCGGGATCGTTTTTCCAGGCGGCGAACAGTTCAGGATCGAAATCGAAACACGAGGCGAATCCGGTGACAGCGAATCGAAGGTTCCAGCTTGCCGCCGGGGCGCAACGCCGACCCGTTCGAACAGCAGATCGCAGCAGGGCTGCACGCCGAGCGAACACGCGGTCGTGTTCGGCCTGCTGCACGCGGCGCGGGACAACGTGTTCGTGCGCAGCGACGGGAAGCTTCTCGAGCTTCACAAGGTTCGCATCCCCGGCCAAATTCCACGCCAGGGGCGTGCTCGCGTACAGGGCGCTGCCCGGCGTCCCGACCGAAATCATCGTGCGAACGCCGTCGGGGCGCACGATCTCTCGAAAGCGGCTGACGGCGAAGGCGCGCGAAGCGCACGAATACTGCGAAGGCGAGGCCGAAGGCCCTCCTCCACCCGGCTGACGGCGCGCCGAGGCCGTCGCGAGCTCAGGACGCCGGGCTGTAGGGCCTCTCGGCCGCACGATCCGCTGGAGTCCAAGGTGCCCCCGGCAGGATTCGAACCTGCGACAACCGGATTAGAAGTCCGATGCTCTGTCCAGCTGAGCTACGGGGGCAGATGCCCGTCTGCACACGCCACGGGACGCCGCCATCGTGCCACGCATCGAGGACCGATGCCAACCGTCCGCGGCCGCGCCTTAGGTAGGCTTCAGAATCCCCATCTAGAAGAGAGCCGATGCCGAACGCCGACAACGATCAGGAACTGACGCGCAAGGAGCGCCGCGAACAGGCCCGCGCGCAGCGCAAAGAAGTCGAGGAGATGGCGGCCGTTTCCGAGGCTCGGAAACGGCGTCTGACGATCCTCGCTGGCGTAGTCGTCGTGGTCGTGGTCGCCGTGGTGATCATCGCGGTGGCAAGCGGAAAAAGCTCAAGCGAACCGACGACGCCCAAGACGAAAACCGAATTCAAACACACGCAGGAAGAAGTGAGCGAAACGCTCGCCGGCACGAAACAGTCCGGCCACGTCCTAGGCGACCCCAACGCGCCCGTCACGATCCAGTACTTCGGCGACCTGGAGTGCCCGATCTGCCGTGAGTTCACGCTCGGCTCGCTGCCGGACATCATCAAGAAGTGGGTCGCGACCGGCAAGGTGAAGATCGAATACCGCTCGCTCTCGACGGCGACCGGCAACGCCGAAGGCGACGGCTCGGAGCCCACCGGGACCTTCAAGTCCCAGCAGTCCGCCGCGCTTGCCGCGGGTAAGCAGGACAAAATGTGGGACTTCGTGGAGCTCTTCTACCACGAGCAGGGAGAAGAGGACAGCGGCTACGTCACGGAATCGTTCATCGACGGCATCGCCAAGCAGGTCGAAGGCCTCGACCACGCCAAGTGGCAGGAAGACCGCAGCGACCCGGCGTTCGCCGCGCAGCTCGAAAACGATGCAAACGCCGCGGCGGCCGAAGGCTTCACGGGAACGCCGTCCTTCCTGATCGGCAAGAGCGGCTCGACGCTGCATCACTTCGAACCGTCCTCGCTGACGGAAGCGAGCGCGTGGGACGAAGAAATCGAACACCTCCTGAAGTCGTGAGCCTGCGGTGAGTGCGAAGGCGCTGCGGACGACGCTGCTGGTCCTCTGCGTCATCGGCATCGGCATCGCCGGCTACCTGACGTACGTCCACTACGCGGAAATCAAGCCGCTCTGCACCGCCGGCAACAGCTGCATCAAGGTGCAGTCGTCTGTCTACTCCAAGCTCGCCGGCGTACCCGTGGCGCTGATCGGGCTGCTCGGCTACCTCGCGATCCTCGCCAGCCTGCTGCTGCCCGAAAACGAGAACACGCGGATGGCAACGATGATCCTCGTGGTGATCGGCTTCGGCTTCAGCATGTACCTGACGGGCCGCGAGATCTTCACGATAAAGGCGATCTGCGAGTGGTGCGCGACGAGCGCCGGGATCCTCACGATCATGGCGATCCTCTCGGTCTGGCGATTCTTGCGCGGCGGTGGCCCCGCCGCGGTTGCGCCGGCCGCGGCGGCACCGCCCGACACGCCCGCTTCAGGAATCGTCGCGGGCGGTTCGGGCCCGGTCAGCTAGCCGGCGGCTGGTCGATTCGCAGCAGGTTGCCCGACGGGTCGCGGACCGCGCAGTCGCGCGTACCCCACGGCTGGTCGGCCGGCTCCTGGACGATCTCTGCGCCGCTGGAGCGCAGCCTGTCGAACGTCGCGTCCAGGTCGTCGGTGTGGAAGTGGACGCCGTTGAGCGCGCCCTTCGCGACTAGCGCCGCAACCGCGTCGCCATCCGCAGGACTGCCGTTCAGGTAGTTGGTGAGGACGATCGCGACGCCGGGCTGCGAGCTCGAGCCGACCGTGATCCAGCGGAACTGCTCGCGCGCCACGTCGTTGCGCAGCTCCAAGCCGAGTGTGTCGCGGTAGAAGGCCAGCGCGACGTCAGGGTCGTTGACGATGACGAAGCACTGCGAGAGCGTGAGGTTCACGCCGTCAACGCTATAGCGCGACCGCGGGCCTCGCTTCTCTGATCCTGCTCGGCGAGCGGCGCGGACGCGTCAGGTCCTTTGCAATGCAGCCCGGCACGCTCGCAAGCGCCGCGTGGTCGCCGGCCCGGTAGGACGTCGGTGTCTCGCCGACGAACTGCGTGAAGCGAGCGCTGAACGAGCCGAGCGACGAGCAGCCGACCGCGACACAGACCTCCGTGATCGACATGTCGCCGCGCCGCAGCAGCGCCTTCGCGCGCTCGATCCGGCGGGTCATCAGGTACGCGTACGGCGTCTCGCCGTACGCGGCGCGGAACTGGCGCGAGAAGTGCGCGGTCGACATCAAGGCCGCGCGGGCGAGGGCGGCGACATCGAGTGGGGTCGCATACTCGCGATCCATAAGGTCGCGGGCGCGCCGCAGGTGCGCAAGGTTGGCGAGCTCCTCAGGCGTCACGGGGCGAGCGTAGCGGCACGCCCGCCTGCGCTCTCTGCGCCGCATCTTGCGCCTGCCGAGCGGGGGACCCAGGAATCGAACCTGGCGTTGCGGTTTTGGAGACCACCGTGTTACCGATACACCAGTCCCCCGGGGCGAGCAGATTCTAGGGCCCGGCGACGCTCGGTCCGCTGGACGGATTGGCACGGACATCCGTCCCAGGCCCCGCCCAGCCCTCAAGGGAGCGCGCCGGCGTTCCGAACTGGTAGCTGGATGGTGTTCGTCAGCGAGCAGCCGAACGCGCGCGCGCCCGCGCAGAGGACGCGACTCTCCGGTCGCCCCGGGGAGCGCGGAGACACGCTCGTTGAGGTCCTGATCAGCGCACTGCTGCTCGGGATCATCGTCGTCGGCACGTTGACCGGTCTCGACGCGCTCAACCGCTCCACGACGCTCGACCGCAACCGCTCCCAGGCCGACTCGCTCGCGCAGCAGGAACAGGAGGTGCTGCGCAGCGAACCGGTGAGCAAACTCAACGAACTGAACCGCGAACGCAAAGTCACCGAGAACGGCACGACGTACACGATCGACACGACCGCGGGATACATCAGCGACAAACTCGCGACATCCAGCTGCAGCGAGCCGGCGGGCGAAGAAGCCGACGAGATCAAGACGGTCTCGACGGTCACGTGGCACTCGATGGGCGTGACCAAGCCGGTCGTCGAGACGAGCCTCATCAGCCCGCCACCTGGCACCCTCCTCGTCGTCCAGGTGACGACGCCGACCGAAAAGGTCAAGGGCGCGAACATCGCCTTGACCGGCCCGACAGCGGTGAGCACCGAATCGTCGGCCAAGGGTTGCGCGCTGATCCAGGTGCAGCCGGGCGAATACGCGATCAACGTCTCCAAGTCCGGGTACGTCGACCAGAACGGCTTCGCCAACACCGACGAAGACGTCGCCGACACCCGCCTTGACTACCTGACGGCCGGATCATCCGAGCGCCTGGGCTACCAGCTCGCCCCGGCGTCCCGCCTGATCCGTGAAATTCAGCGGCACGGGCACCGAAGAAGGCGACACGTTCGTCGCCTTCAACACCGGCCAGAACGGCATCCGCGCGTTCGGCACGATCGGGACGTACGGAACGACGGTCACGACCTCCGAAACGATCTACCCGTTCTCCACGCCCTACACGGTCTACGCGGGAACGTGCGAAGCGGACCTGCCGACGTCCAACGGCGCAGAATCGAACCCGCAGGTCACGGTCGTCGAAAAAACGACCGGCGAAGTGACGGTGCCGGTTGTCCCGTTCCAACTGAAGGTCTACAGCGGCCCGTCGGCCGCAAAACCCGGCTCGCTGATCTCGGGCGCCAAGGTGAAGATCGTCGACGAAGGCTGCTCGACCGCGCGGACGTTCTCCACGAACAGCAGCGGTTCGATCGGCATCCGCGGCCTGCCGTTCGGCAAATTCTCGCTCTGCGTCTCGACTACCAGCGGCACGAAGAAGAAATGGAACGGGGCGCTGACCGACAAAAGCACGGCCGGCTCGACGTGGAGCCCGGAACCCAACGGCGGCTTACTCGGGCTCCGCCGGCGTGGTCTACCTCGGCACGTCTCCTTTGGGTAGCGCCTCGGGGGTGACGGAAGGCGAATGTTGAGCTCATTGCGCGCGCGCGCCCGCGAGGAAGCGGGCTACACGATGATCGAGCTTCTCGTGGCGACGACGATGTCGATCGTCATCTGCCTCGGCGCGTACATGCTGCTCGACTTCACGGGCGAAGACATCTCGCGCACCACCTCGCGCGTCCACGTCGACCAGACGGGCCGCGTGGCGCTCGAAAGCGTCATGGAGCACCTGCACTCGGCCTGCGTCGCCTCGCTGGTGACTCCGGTCCTCGCGAGCAGCAACGGGACCGTGCTTCGCTTCATCAGCGAAGCGAGCGAATCGCCCACGATCACCACCGCGACGCTGCACAGGATCACGTTCGAACCGGGATTGAAAGCGACCGAAGGCAAGCTCATCGAAAAGTCGTGGAAGAGTCTCGCCTCGAGCGTCGCGCCGCACTACGTCTTCAACGAAGCGGAAAAACCGAAATTCCGCCAGCTGATGAACGACATCAGCGAGACCGTGGTCGGGTCCGGTAAAGGGGCTGAAGTGCTCCCCGTCTTCCGCTACTTCCGCTACTACCGCGAAGGGGACGCGGGCGCCAACTACGGCGAACTAGACCCGACGCCGATCAGTGGCGAACTGACCGAACTCGAAGCCGCACGCGTGGCCCGCGTCACCCTCGCCTTCACCCTGAATCCCGAAAAGGATGAAGGCCAGAGCTACGGGGGAACATTCGGCGTCGGGCGCCCCGTAACGTTCGAAGACTCCGCGATCCTCCGCGTCGCCCCGTCGTCGTCCTCGTCGATCGTC
Source organism: uncultured Solirubrobacterales bacterium (assembly GCA_963764325.1). Taxonomy (GTDB): domain Bacteria; phylum Actinomycetota; class Thermoleophilia; order Solirubrobacterales; family Solirubrobacteraceae; genus Palsa-744. The sequence goes on from CAVXSE010000003.1 coordinate 70,284, forward strand.
TCCAACTTGCCCTGCGAGAACCAGGTATGAGACTCCTGCGCCGGCTTAGCAATGAGAGCGGCCTGAGCATGATCATCATGCTCTCGGTCATGACCGTGACCTCGATGATCGTGGTCGCCGCCTACACCTCGAGCAACGGAGAGGTCAAGCTGACAGCGCTCGACGTCGCAGGCAAGCGCGCGTACTACGCCGCGCAGGCAGGGATCAGCGAATACGCGTCCCACCTTGCGCAGGACTCCAACTACCTCGGCTTCTGCTCGACGCCGACCCCCGCAAACCCCGCGCTGAACCAACTCTCTGAAGGCATAACGCACAAAGTGGTCGTACCGGGCACAACGAACGAGGAATACGCGATCGATCTGATTCCCGCCGAAACGGCGCCTGAAAAAGACAAGAAATGCGACATCAACAATGTCGCCGGCACGATGATCGAAGGAAGCGGCAAGGCCGCCGGCACGTTCAGGATCGAGTCGACCGGAATCTCAGAAGGCCAGAAGCGCCGCATCGTCGCAACCTTCCGCAACGCGAACTTCGTGAGCTACGTCTGGTACGACGTCTACGAAACGGGTGACCCGTCGCTGTACGGGGAAGCCGACGAAAAGGCACCCTCGACGTACGCCTTGTGCGGCCAGTACTGGGGTCTGCGGCCGTCGTACTGCAACACCTTCAACAACTACTTCATCAGCGGCGAATCCGTGCGCGGGCCGATGCACACCGAAGATCACGTCGGTATCTCGCGGCGACCCGTCGTTCGGCCGCTCGATCTCGGACCGCATCGAATTCGGCCACAGCTTGGCGGCGACTCGGGCTACTCGTGCGAGGAAGCCTGCGGCAGCGCGGAACCAAAGTTCGTCGGCACGCACGTGCCCCCGAGCGAAGTCCCGTCGATCAAGCCGCCGCCCGGCGACGAAGAACTCGAACACATCGTCGAACCCGCCTACCACTTCAACGACAAGACAAAGATCACGCTGGAAGGCGAAACGATGACGGTCGAAGAGCACGTTGGCGAAGCGAGCGCCAAAACCGTCCACAACCTGGCGTTCCCCGAAAACGGTGTCGTCTACATCTCGGGCGGCTGCTCGAAGGCGTACTCGCCGTTCGGCCCCAAACCGGGTTACAACGAAGACACCGGCTGCGGCAACGTCTACGTCAAGGGCGAATACACGAAGGCCCTCACGATCGGCTCCCAGAACGACGTGGTCATCGACGGCAACATCACCACGCCGCACAACGCCGAAGGCTACCCCACCACGAACTCGATGCTGGGCCTGATCGCAAACAACTTCATCCGCCTCTACCACCCGGTGAGTGGTACGCGGCCGAACAGCTTCTACAACTGCAACGGCGTCTCGGACACCTCCGAAGACCTGAAAGAACCGACCATCTACGCGGCGCTCCTCGCGCTCAAACACTCCTTCATCGTCGACAACTTCGACTGCGGCGCGACGCTCGGAGCGATCAACTTCTACGGTGCGGTCGCGTCGAACTTCTCGAACGGCATGACCGGCGTCTTCTCGGGCACCAGCGCACTCTCGGGCTACGGCTACAACGCCGAATACGACTACCGCCTGCAGTCACAGGAGCCGCCCCACTTCCTCAACCCGATCCAGGCGGCGTGGTACATCCAGCGCGAGACGATCGCGCCGTGTACCGAAGGCTGCGGCTAGCGCCACGGCCCGCTACCGGTCCCGCCGGTAGCGTTACGCCGATGGACGCGCCGGGCCACCGCGAGCAGTTCACCGTCGAGCCGATCGGGCACGTCCGCTCCCCGCGGGACGAGGCGATCGACGACGATTGGGGCGCCGTCGTCGCCACGATCGAGCTCGAGCCTCCGTTCGGGTCCGAGGCGCTTGACGGGCCTCGACGAATTCTCCCACCTGGAGGTCGTATTCCTCTTCCATCTCGTCGCCGAAGGCGCTGTGGAGCTTGAGGCGCGCCGGCCGCGCAACAACCCCGATTGGCCGGCGGTTGGAGTGTTTTCGCAGCGCAATAAGCGAAGGCCCAACCGGATCGGCGTCAGCGTCTGCGAGCTCCTGGAGATCGCCGGAAGCACGCTGACGATTCGCGGCCTCGACGCGATCGACGGGACGCCGGTGCTCGACATCAAGCCGTACATGACCGAGTTTGCTCCGCGCGGCGAGATTCGCCAGCCGGACTGGTCGCACCAACTTATGCGGCATTACTGGCGAGCGAGAGCCGCGGTCGAAACGACCCGACCGTCAAGCGAGTAAGGGCGGTAGCGTCGCCTGGCGCCTGCGGCGCTACGTCGCCGGTGGCAGTTTTCCGCGCAGACGCTCGAGGTTGCGGCGACCGACGTCGTTCGACGCGTAGAAAAACTCGTTGACCCGTTCGAGTTCGCTGGTGGTGAAACGTGCAGCGAGCGTGGCGTGCCAATCAGCGGCAACCGCTCCCCAGATCGTCTCAGCGCGCTCGTAGAACTCAGACGTCACCTCGACGCTCACACGGCGGCGATCCGTCCGATCCGGGACGCGACGCGCGAAGCCGGCTCGCTCGAGGCGGTCGATGACTCCGGTCACCGCACCCGCGGTCAGGCCCGAAAGCGCGGCCAACTCGCCGGCTGTGAGGCTGCCGCTGTTCTCGATGATGTTCAGGCAATGCACGTCGTTCTGATTGACGCCGAGAAGCTCGGCGGCCAGCGCTTCGAACGCGAGGTCCTGGTTGGCGCTCGATCTGAAGGCTCGTATCAGCTCGTCGATCACGGCGCTCTTCAACCGTCGCGACATCGCAGTCCTTTAGCCGCTAAAATATTTAGCATGAAAACCATTACCGGAGAGCTTAGCTTCCCTTCGACCGAAAGGCTGATTGACATGACGAGTGAGATGCGTCTCGAGCTGGTTCAGGTGCCCGTGACCGACATCGACCGGGCGAAGCGGTTCTACGTCGAGAAGCTCGGATTCGACGCCGAACACGACCATCAGGTCTCGGACGAGCTCCGGTTCGTTCAGCTGACGCCGCCGGGCTCTGCCTGCTCGATCGCGCTCACCTCCGGCGCTCATCAGATGAGCCCGGGCTCGGTTCAGGGCCTGCAGATGGTTGTCGAGGACGCTGCGGCGAGCCGCGAGGACCTCGCCGGGCGGGGCGTGGACGTCAGCGACGTCCAGGTGTTCCCCTGGGGCAGCTTCGTCTACTTCGAGGACCCCGACGGCAACGGCTGGGCGCTTCAGGCGATGACCCACCGGTAGGCGGCGGAGGCGCAGGTCGAGGCATGATCGACGCCGCTGGCTGATCTGCCATCGAGGCCCCAGAGCAATTTCGAGTCGCCTTACCGTTCCCGGCCGTTAGTAGGATTCCCGCGCGGCGGCGCGCGCACGCTCGCCTTCGGACGAGACCGCACGGGCGAGCCGGCCGGTCGACTGACCTCTCAGATGGAAGGGAGCAGCATGAGTTACCCCCTGGATCGGAAGCTTGCAGTCGAGTTCATCGGCATGTTCCTGTTCGTGTTCACGGTCGGCATGGCGACCGAGCCGGCCAACAAATCCGGGGCTTTGCTCGCGCCAATCGCGATCGGGTCGGTGCTCATGGTGATCGTGTTCGCTGGCGGCCATGTTTCCGGCGGCCACTACAACCCGGCTGTGAGCACGGCCGTCTTTCTAAGGGGCAAGATCAAGGCCAACGAATTCGCCGCCTACGTGGTCACGCAGTTCGTTGCGGCCGCCCTGGCGGGTTTGCTGGTGACCGCGGTCGGCGGCAAAGAGGTCGCGGGCGCGACAGCGGCCACCGGCAAGATGCTCGTCGTCGAGTTCCTCTTCACGTTCTTGCTGGCGTACGTGGTGCTGAACGTGGCCACGGCGAAGGGCACCGCTGGAAACTCCTTCTACGGGCTCGCGATCGGTTTCGTCGTCGTCGTCGGCGCGATTTCCGTCGGCTGGATCTCGGGCGCGGCGTTCAACCCGGCGATCGCGCTCGGGGCGACCATCCTCGGGGCCTTCAAATGGTCGAACATATGGATCTACCTCGCTCGCCGACTTCGTCGGTGGGGCGGCCGGAGCCGGGGCGTTCCTGTACATACAGGGTGAGCACGCCAAAGCGGAGTAGGCGCCAGCGCGGCGCGTCCTCAACGCCTCACGCGAGCACCGCAGCTTCCTGAACGGGCTCGGCGTCACCACGACGGAGTCCGCCGAACGGGGCATGTCCCGCCGTGCGATCGCGAGCCAGCTGGATCCCTGAGCAGATGTGCCCACGGGGCAGCCGGCCCGGCGGCCGGCGTCGGACAAGAAGAAGATGGGTGTGTCGATTTCGGCCCGCGTCGTTCGACGTAGCGATAGAAACCATCCATTCACCACGAGGAGGCACAAATGCGCTTCATGGTTCTGGTCCCCGGAGGCCCCGAGTCCGAGGCGGGCGAGCTGCCCAGCACCGAGGCTCTAACGACGATGACGAAGTACAACGAAGAGCTCGTCAAGTCAGGCGTGATGCTTGCCGGCGAGGGCCTGCTGCCGACTTCCAAGGGCGCAAGGGTCCGCTTCGACGGAAGCGAACGCACCGTCATCGACGGCCCGTTCACCGAGTCCAAGGAGCTCGTCGCTGGCTACTGGATCTGGCAATGCGCGTCGCGCGAGGAGGCGCTCGAGTGGCTCCAGCGAGCGCCGTTCGACGGCGGCATCGAGATCGAATTGCGCCAGATCTTTGAGGCCGACGACTTCGGTGAGCAGCTGACGCCGGAGCTGCGCGAGGCGAACGAGCGACTGCGCGAGCGGACCGCCCAAAACTAGCCGCGTGCCGACGTCGGCCACCCATCGCGCAATCGACGCTGTCTGGCGCATCGAGTCAGCCCGGCTGATAGCCGGGCTGACTCGCATCGTTCGCGACGTCGCAGTGGCCGAGGATCTTGCGCAGGACGCGCTCGTCGCCGCGCTAGAGCAGTGGCCCGAGTCCGGCATTCCGGAGAAGCCCGGCGCATGGCTGATGGCCACCGCCAAGCGCCGGGGCATCGACGCGCTGCGCAGACGCGTCACGCTGGAGCGCAAGAGCGAGCTGATCGCACGCGAGCTCGAAATCCTGCAGCAGCTCGACCGCCCGGACCTCGTGGCAGAAGTCGACGACGTTCAGGACGACGTCCTGCGTCTGATCTTCATGACGTGCCATCCGGTCCTATCTCGGGAGGCCCGCGTTGCGCTGACACTTCGCCTGCTCGGTGGGCTGTCGACGCCAGAGATCGCGCGAGCGTTTCTCGTCTCCGAGGGCACGGTCGCACAGCGCATCGTGCGCGCCAAGCGGACACTCGCAGGCGCGCGCGTGCCGTTCGAGGTCCCCGGCCGCGGCGAATTGGCCGGGCGACTGTCGGCCGTGCTTGAGGTGATCTACCTGGTGTTCAACGAGGGCTACGCGGCGAGCGCTGGCGAGCACTGGACGCGTCCCGTTCTGTGCGAGGACGCCCTGCGTCTCGGCAGGATCCTCGCGGCGCTGATGCCGCGCGAGCCCGAGGCTCAAGGATTACTGGCCCTGATGGAGCTGCAGGCGTCGCGGCTTCGTGCGCGTGTCGGGCCGGGCGGGGAGCCGGTGCTGCTCGCCGATCAGGATCGCGCACGGTGGGATCATCTGCTTGTTCAACGCGGCCGTGCCGCGCTGCAGCGCGCCGAACGGCTCAGCGGCGCACTCGGCCCTTACACGCTGCAGGCCGCGATCGCCGCTTGTCATGCACAAGCGCCGAGCGTCGATAAGACCGACTGGCCGAGAATCGTCGCGCTCTACGACGCGATGGCGGCGCTCACCGGCTCCCCGGTCGTGGAGCTCAACCGCGCGGTGGCGGTGACCATGGCATACGGTCCCGAGGCCGGGCTCGAGCTTGTCGATTCGCTCGCCGACGAGCCCGCGCTGCGGGGCTACCACCTGCTGCCCAGCGTGCGCGGAGACGTACTCGTCCGCCTGGGGCGGTTGGCCGAGGCACGCAGCGAGTTCGAGCAGGCGGCCGACTTGTGCGACAACGAGCGCGAGCGAGAGCTCCTTCTCTCTCGCGCAACCGCCTGTGAGACATGACGCGTCCGTGCGGGCGAACAGCGGCACTGGGCACGGGACATCAGGTCCTCGGATTTGGGATCCGGAGAAAGTGCACTTAAGAGGACAGAACTAAAACCATTTCAGGCAGGCGTCGGGAGCGCCAGCCCTGCTCCGGATACCGCCCCGAAACGTGTCGAGGACGTCCGTTAACGCTTGTTGGCGTCCATCTCATTTCGGCTCCATCGCACCTGGCGTCAGTGCGGCGAGGAACGCTTCCGACCGCCCGCGGTGCTCGCTCATGAGCGCAAGCGCACCGTCTTCGTCGCCTGATTCGAGCGCGTCCAGGATGCGGTCGTGCTCGGCGAGGATCTCCTCGGGTAGCAACTCGTTATCCGGCTGTAGCCACATGCGCCGGTAGGACAGCACGCGGTAGGGGTCGAGCGCATCCCAAAGCTGTGTCACGAACTTGATGAGCCACGGGTTCCCGCACCGCTCGAACACCGTGAAGTGGAAGGTTCGATTGGCGGCGATCATCTCGACCGCGTCCCGCTCGGCCACGGCCCGTCGCTGGGTCCGCACCTGTGCCCGCATGATCGCCACGGCGTCGCCGTCGAGCGCGGGCAGGGCGAGTCGCTCGACCTCCGCCTCGAGCAGATCTCGCGCGAAATAGAGCTCGCGGATTCGATCAAGCGGCAGCTCCGTCACAAAGTAGCCGCGCTGGGGATGGTAGGTCACGACGCCCTCGCCCGCCAGAGTCTTGAGCGCTTCGCGAAGCGGGATGAGGCTGACGCCGAGTTCCTCGGCCGTCGCCTCTTGGAGGATCTTCTCCCCAGGGGCGAGGTCCCCGCCCACGATCGCCGCACGCAGTTCCGCGGCAGCGATGCCTTGCGCGGTCCGCGGAATCTGCCGGCCGGTCACGTTCATCTCGATTCCTTACCTTGCATGAATATTATAATATCATGTATAGTGGCTGGCATGACAGCAACCGCGGTGACATCCGATCTCGCTCAGTGGCTGGCGGACGTCGAGCTCGAGGACGTACCGGGCGAGGTGCGAGAGCGGGCGGCGCACATCCTGCTCGACGGCACGGGCTGCGCGCTTGTGGGGGCGCGGCTGCCATGGTCCGATGCGGCGACCGATGCGCTCTGCCGGCTGGAAGGAGGGGGCACCTCCACGCTGATCGGCCGGGCGCAGTCGACGACGCCCTCAGCTGCGGCGCTGCTCAACAGCTCCTACGTCCAGGGCTTCGAGCTCGATGACTACCATCCGGCCGCGCCGGTGCACGGCGCATCGATCGTGCTGCCGGCGATGCTCGCGGCAGCCGAGCGTGCGGCGGGCGCCGAGCGGAGCGCAGCTGCTGCTTGGCGCGATCCTCGGGTTGGAGGTCGGCCCGCGGGTGGGGCTCGCGCTGCACGGTGCGCAAATGCTCACCCGCGGCTGGCATTCCGGCCCCGTGTTCGGTGGTCCGGCCGCGGCGGCCGCCGCGGGTGTCCTCTACGGGCTCGATGCCAAGGGGTTCGAGGATGCGCTCGGTCTCGCGGCCACGCAGGCGTGCGGCCTGATGGCGGCGCAGTTCGGGTCGATGGGCAAGCGCATGCAGCACGGCTTCGCCGCACGGAACGGCCTGCTCGCGGCGACCCTTGCGGCGGGCGGGTATACGGGCATCAAGGAGGTGTTCGAGCGTGAGTACGGCGGCTTCCTCTCGACTTTTGGCGAGGGCCATGACCCCGACGCCTCGCAGATCTCCTCCGAGCTGGGCGAGCGCTGGGAGACCAGCGTGATAGCGATAAAGCCCTATGCGGCCATGGCCGGGCTGCACGCCGCGATCGACGCCGCCCGCGAGATCCTCTTGGAGGGTCCGCTCGACCCCGACGAGGTCAAGGCGATCGACATCTTCGTTTCCGAGCCGGCCTTCCATCACGGCGGCTGGCGCGCCGAGCGCCCGCTGGAGGCCGTCGGCGCGCAGATGAACCTAGCCTATGCGGTCGCCGTGACACTCCTCGACGGCACGGCGCTGGCCGGGCAGTTCGCACCCGAGCGAATCGACGCCGATGATGTCTGGGCGCTGATCGAGCGCACGACGATCCGCCACGAAGCGGCTTTCGACGAGCGCTACGAGGACGGTTACAACACACGTGTCGAGGTGACGCTCAGCGGCGGCGCGCGGCGTACCTCGTTCATCGACACCCCGCGCGGTGGCCCCCAGAGGCCGCTCGCCAACTCCGAGGTGGTCGAGAAGTTCCACACCCTGGCCGATCCGCTCGTCGGCGCCGAGCGGGCGGGGGAGATCGAGCACGCGGTCCTCTCTCTCGAATCCCTGCAGAACATCGACGGTCTCATCGAGCTGCTCGCAGGGTCGGCCCGGCCGCTCTTCACCAGCGGGGCGACACGGTGAGCGCTGCGGGCCGTCTGCGGGAGCTGCTCGCCGCTGAGGAGCTCGTAGTCGCCCCTGGCGTCTATGACGGCATCTCCGCCGCCCTCGTCGGCGCTCTCGGCTTCCCTGCCGCATATATGACGGGAGCGGGCGTCTCGGCCGCCGGCTACGGGCTCCCCGATGTCGGACTGCTGACGCTCACCGAGATGGCCGAGCGTGCCCGCGTCCTCGTGGGGCTGCTCGACGTGCCGGTCATCGCGGACGCCGACACCGGCTATGGCTCGCCGGTCAACGTCGTGCGCACCGTGATCGAGTACGAGCGCGCGGGGGTCGCGGCGATCCAGCTCGAGGACCAGGTCTTCCCCAAGCGCTGCGGTCACCTCGCAGGCAAGGAGGTCATCGACGCGGACCGCTTCCAGGTCACGCTACGCGCAGCGCTCGAGGCCCGCACGAACCCCGACACCGTCGTCATCGCCCGCACCGACGCCCGCGCGCCGCTCGGCCTCGAGGAGGCAATCTCCCGCGCGCGCGCGTATGCGGAGTCCGGTGCGGATGTCATCTTCGTCGAGGCCCCCGAGAGTGTCGCGGAGGTCGAACGGATCGCACGCGAGATAGACGCGCCGCTGCTGCTGAACGTGGTGCCTGGCGGGCGTACGCCCGAGATCGCGCCGGAGCGTCTGGCCGAGCTGGGGTTCCGCATCGCGATCCACCCGGGTGCGGCGCTAGGCGCCGTGGCGCGGGCCGCGATCGGCGCGCTCAGTGAGCTCGCCGGCACGAGCGGGATCGATACGAGCGAGGACCTAGCGGGCTTCTTCGACCTCTTCGGCCTCGCGCGCTGGCAGCAGCTCGGTGAGCGCTACGCCGCCTACGAGCAGGACGCGCCATGAGCATGACGATCATCGAGAAGATCCTGGCCCGCAGAGCCGGTCTCGAGGAGGCCCACGCCGGGGACGTGGTCGTTTGCGACGTGGACATGACGGTGCTCATCGACCTGCAGTTCGCGACGCTCTGGCAAGACCCCACTCGTATCGCCGATCCAGACCGGCTCGCCGTGATCATGGACCACGCCGTGCCGGCACCCTCCATCGGCGACGCAGACGGCGGCGTCCGCGCGCGCGCGTTCGTCAAGCGCTTTGGCATCGAGCGTTTCTTCGACGTCGGCCGCCACGGAATCTGCCACCAGGTGATAGCCGAGAACGGGCTCGCGAGGCCCGGGGAGATCCTGACGTGCACCGACTCCCATACGTGCGCCGCGGGCGCCTATAACAGCGCCGCACGGGGCCTCGGGCCGATCGAGGTCTACTCGATCATGTGCACCGGCAAAACCTGGTTCCAGGTGGCGCCCACGATCCGCTACGAGCTCCTCGGCGCAATGCCAGAAGTCGTGTCAGGCAAGGACATCTTCTTGCACATAGCCGGCACCTACGGCGATGCCACGAACCACAACCTCGAGTTCGGCGGCCCTGGGCTGGCCTCGGTGCCGATGAATGACCGGCGCACGATCGCCACGCAGGGTGCCGAGGTCTCCGCCGACTTCACCACGTTCCCGGCAGATGAAATCTGTCTGGACTTCCTGCAGGAGCGGATCGGCGAGCGGCCCGAACCCGTCGACGCCGGCCCCGATGCCGTTTACGTCGATGTGCGGCAGGTGGACCTCTCCGCGCTAACCCCCTGGGTCGCCCGGCCCGGCAAGGTGGCCGACAACGCGCTGCCGATCTCGGAGCTTGAGCGGCGCAAGGTCGACCAGTGCTTCATCGGCTCCTGCGCGAACGGCCAGATCGAGGATCTGCGCATCGCCGCCGAGATGCTTCGCGGTCGCCGCGTGGCCCCTGGCGTACGCCTGATCGTCACCCCGGCATCGCAGGCCGTCTACGCGCAGGCCGTCCGCGAGGGCTATGTCGAGGCGCTCGCCGATGCCGGGGCGATCGTCACCAACTCCACCTGCGGCGCCTGCTTCGGCTACCACATGGGTCTGCTCGGCGCCGGCGAGGTGTGCATCACCGCCAGCACCAGGAATTTCAAGGGTCGCATGGGCAGCCCCGCCGCCGAGATCTATATGGCCTCCCCGCGAACGGTCGCCGCCGCGGCCATCGCCGGGGAGATCATCGATCCGAGCGAGGTTAACGGCCGATGAACGATGCGATCGAAGGACGCGCATGGGTATTCGGCGACTCCGTCGACACCGACAACATGTACCCGGGCTTCGCGATGAAGCTTCCCCTCCAAGAGGCCGCCAAACACGTCTTCTACGACCTGCGCCCCGGATGGACCGACGAAGTGGCGGACGGTGACGTTGTCGTCGCGGGCCGCAACTTCGGTATCGGCTCCAGCCGTCCGGTCGCGCAGCTGTTCCTGCAGCTCGGCGTCGCCGCGCTCGTCGCCGAAGAGTTCAACTCGCTCTTCCTGCGCAACAGCATCAACTTCGGGCTCCCGGCCGTGACGATCCCCGGAGCTGCCAAGGCGATCGCCGACGGCAGCACCGTCCGCCTCGACATCCAGCGGGCAACGATTGAAGCGGCCGACCGGCGGCGCATGTCTTCACGGGCCGCCGCTGCCCGAGTTCGTGCTCGACATCCTCGCCCGGGGCGGGCTCCTGCCCAAGCTGGCGGCCGACGGGTACCTGCCCGCCGCCGGCGCATGACGACTCCCATGAGCAGCCTCCGGACGTGGAGCTTGGTTGGGACGCCTGCTGCGTCGGTCGCCGTGCGGGCGAGACGAAGCTTGCCTGGAACCGGCCCGGCCTGGTTGGGCCCGAGACGATCACGCTCACGAGCACTGCCTTCGCCGACGGGGCCCAATGCCCGCGAGCTCAGCAGGCAAGGGCGTCGGGCTAAACATCTCTCCGCCGCTGGACTGGCGCGGCCTTCCTGCCGAGACGGCCGAGCTCGTTCTGATCGTCGAGGACCCCGACGCCCCCCTCCCAAGGCCCTTCGTACATCTCGCGCTCGCCGGCATCCCCCCAGGATTGGAAGGTTTCGCGGAGGGAGAACTCAACGAGGGTGGCCCGCACGGCAACGGCCGCGGCTCCTTCAATCGGAAGGGTTACGCCGGCCCGCGCCCCGTGCCCGGGCATGGGCCGCATCACTATGTGTTCCAGCTCTACGCCCTCTCGCACCCCCTCGACCTTCGACGAGGTGCCAAGCCCAATGCGATCCTCGAGGCCATGAACGGGACGGTTCTCGCACGAGGCCGACTCAACGGAACGTACGAGCGCTAGGAAGCATGCGACGCGGCGTCGCTCTCCTCCTCTCTTGACGGAACCCGATCTGCCCCAGCCCATGTGTAGCGACGGCCTCCCCGTCCGTCTCGTGGCGCAGCGCGTCACTGACCCCAGTCGTACGCGATGAGAGCGACATCGCGCGTCGATGTCCGGTGTTTGCGTCGACGCCACCGGCCGGAGCGGTCTTAGTCCGACGACTTAGGTTCCTGAGAAATGCGGGCGAGAGGACTCGAACCTCCAAGGGCTTTCGCCCACCGGCTCCTAAGGCCGGCGTGTCTACCAATTCCACCACGCCCGCGCAGCTGCAGCGTACCCACCGGCCTGGGATCGCGAACCCGCGCGGGCGCTATCTTTTGGCTGGTCATGGACCCCGTGACACACGAGCTCGACAGCGGCATGGTGATCACCCATCCGCGCCGCGACAACGCGATCGTGAAAAGCACTCGCGGCGCTGTGGTGATCCTGCTCTTCGTGAGCGCGGCGATCGTGTTCATCATCACGGTCGGCGGCTGGAACGTCCTGGAAGGGATGATTCCCGTGGACATCGCGTTCTTCCTCGCCTACCTCGGGCTCGGCTACTACGCGCTGCGCTGGAACCGCGGCGTGCTACCGGTCGCCGCGACGCTCGCGGTCTTCCTGATGATCTTCGCCGCGGCCGCCGGCCCATCGTGGCTCTCGCAGGCCGGTGGCCCCTACACGCAGCCGACGATCGGCGCGACGCTCCTCGGGATCCTCGCGTTGGCCCTCGTGCCGCTCCAGATCGCGTTGATCGTGTTCGCGATGCGCGGGTTCAAACAGGGCTGGAACGTCGAGGTCGAAGTGCCGTCGGGCGGCGTCCACGCCCAGAGCGCCTGACGCCCCCTCTATCCTCGACCTGCCCGCGGGGGTGGCGGAACGGTAGACGCGGGGCCCTCAAAAGGCCCTGCCCGCAAGGGCGTGTGGGTTCGACTCCCACCCCCCGTACTCGAGTGGCACGCCGTTTGAAGAACGCGGGGTAAGTCGGCCGCGACAGCCCGGCGCTTAGGGCCCGTCGACGAGGGCGAGCAGTCCCGCGACGAGCCCAGCGGGCGCCACGAGGACTCCCCAGGGGAGGTCCGGATGCTCGCTGAGACCGTGGACCTCGAGGCCGGCGCGCCGGCAGATCAGCTCGCCGGCAGCGATGTCCCAGGGCCTCACGGTGCGCTCGAAGTAGGCGTCGTAGCGGCCCGCGGCGGTCCAGCAGAGATCCAAGGCCGCGCTGCCGAAGCGCCTGAGGTCGCGGACCTCCGCGCCGAGGCGCGAGAGCACGGGTCCCTGCGCTGCGCGGACCTTGGCGTCGTAGGCGAGTCCCGACGCGACGAGCGCCTGCTCGAGCGTACGCGCCCAGGGCCCCGCGAGCGTCCGCTCGCTACCGGCCACCGTGAGCTTCGCCGGACCGCCGCGCGTGGCGGTGAAGAGCTCGCCACGCCCGGGGTCGAGCACGGCGCCCGCCACCGCTCCCTCAGCATCGCGGACCGCAACGCTGACGGACCACTGCGGGATCCCGTAGAGGTAGTTCACGGTGCCGTCCAGCGGGTCGACGACCCACTCCAGGCCGCTCGCAGACTCGCTCGCGTCGCCCTCCTCGCCGAGGTAGCCGTCGTCGGGCCGCGCCGTGCGCAAGAGCTCGCGGATCGCGCTTTCGGATGCCAGGTCGGCGTCGCTCACGGGGTCGGTCGGCGAGCTCTTGGCGGAGACCTTGATCTCACGGCCGGCGTGAGCGAGCAGCGCGTCGCCTCCAGCGCGCGCCGCGCGGACGGCGAGCTCGAGGAGGTCGTCCTCTTCGCTCACGCGAAGAGCGGCGGGCGCTCGTGAGCCCAGGGCCGTGCGGCCTCGAGCTGCGCGGAGAGCGCGAGCAGCGTCGCCTCGTCGGCGAAGCGCCCCACCAGCTGGACGGACCGCGGCATGCCGTCCGCGGACCTCCCGGCGGGCACCGACGCGGCGGGCTGGCCGGTGACGTTCCAGACGCCGTACCAGGGCACCCAGCCGGCGACCGCGTTGAGCGTCCAGAGTGCGCCGCGGCCCTGGAGTGCGCCGATCGCGGGCGCGCCGACGGCGGTGGCGGGCGTCAGGATCACGTCGAATTCCGAGAACAGCGAGCCGATGCGTTCGGCAAACTGGGCCTCGCCGCTGATCGTCCGGTCGACGTACTTCTGCGGCACGAGCGAGCCGAGGAAGGCCATCCCGCGGGTACGCCGTTCCAGACGCTCGGGGTGCGCGACGGCGCCGGCCTCGACGTGGATGCCGCGCAGGTAGCGGGCGACGACGGTCGCGACGGCGAGCGGTCCGTAGTCGATGTCGCGCTCGAAGACTTCGTGTCCGAGGTCGCGAAGCAGCTGGACCGTCTCGTCGACGGCCTGCTGACCGGCCTGGTCGAGCGAGGAGATCGTCCCCGGCGGCAGCGCCGTCGTGTACGCCACGCGCAGCTGGCGCGGCCCATCGTGAGTGGCTACCGCGAACGGGCGTTCCGGCGGCGGCACGGCGTCCGGTTCACCCGACGCCGGACCCGACATCACGTCGAGCATCAGGGCGGAGTCCATCACGCTCCGGGTAAGCGAGCCCATCACGGCGAGGCCGAACCAGGGGCTCGTGCGCGGCGACATCGAGACGCGGTCGCGCTGCGGCTTGAGCCCGAATAGGCCGCACCAGGCTGCGGGGATTCGGATCGACCCTGCGCCGTCGGTTGCGGTCGCCGCGCCGACAAGACCGGCGGCGACCGCCGCGCCGCTGCCGCCGCTGGAGCCGCCCGGCGTGCGCTGCAGGTCCCACGGGTTGCGCGTCGCGCCGAACGTCGCGGTCTCGGTGAAGGGCCACTGCGTGAGCTCCGGGACGTTCGTCTTGCCGACGATGACCGCGCCCGCCGCGCGCAGGCGCCGCACGGCCTCGCTGTCAACGGCCGCCGGCGCCTCCTGCGCGTTCGATCCGTAGGCCGTGAGGACGCCGGCGACGTCGGTGTCGTCCTTGATCGCCACGGAACGCCGAGCAGCGGCGCGTACTCGCCTGCCGCGCGCAGTTCGTCGGCGCGCGTCGCCTGGGCGAGCGCCTCCTCGGCCAGCACGACGCGGAACGCGTTGAGCGTGCGGATTCAGCCGCTCGATGCGCGACAGCGTCAGTTCCGTGAGCTCGCGCGAGGAGATTTCGCCCGCGACGACCATGTGCGCCTGGGCTGCGACGCCGGCGAAGGCGATGTCCGTGGCGTCCATCGAGCGGTGAATCTATTGCAAAGGCGGGGCCGCCGTCAGACGGGCGTGACCGGTCCGTGTCGCTGAGGCCAGGGCCGGCGATGCTCGGCGGCGCGGGCGTAGCGCAGGATCAGCTCGTCGCGCAGGTCGGCGGGCTCGACGACGGCGTCGACGACCATTTCGGAGGCCAGGTGGAGCAGGTCGATGTCGCGCGCGTACTCCTCGCGCAGCTCGGCGGTCACCCGCTCGCGCTCCTGCTCGTCGTCGATCGCCTGCAGGCGGTTGTAGTGCACGGCGTTGATCGCCGCCTGCGGGCCCATCACGGCGATCGACGCGCCGGGAAGCGCAAGGCAGGCGTCCGGCTCAAACGCCGGACCGGCCATCGCGTAGAGCCCCGCGCCGTAGGCCTTGCGCACGATGACGGAGATCTTCGGCACGGTCGCTGCGCTGACGGCGCTGATCATCTTTGCGCCGTGCCGGATGATGCCCTGCCGCTCGACCTGCGTGCCGATCATGAAACCGGGCACGTCCGCGAGAAAGAGCAGCGGGACGTTGAAGGCGTTGCATGTCGAGATGAAACGCGCCGCCTTGTCCGCGGAGTCGCTGAAGAGGACGCCTCCCTTGTGGCGGGGCTGGCTCGCGACGATGCCGATCGCGCGGCCGTCCAGGCGCGCAAAGGCGACGATGATCTCCTTTGCCCAGCGGGAGTGGATTTCCATCACGCTCCCGGCGTCGACGAGCGCCTCGAGGAGCTCGGTCATGTCGAAGGGGCGATTCTCGTCGGCGGGGATCAGCGCGGCGATCGAGTCGCCCGGACGCGCGGGCTCGCCGGCGGCGGCGACCGGCGGCTGGGCGCGCCAGTTGGTCGGCAGGTAGGAGAGGTAGCGGCGCGCCGTGGCGATCGCCTCCTCGTCGCTCGCTGCCAGCAGGTGCGCGCAGCCCGAAACGCCGGTGTGCATCCGGGCTCCTCCCATCTGCTCGAGCGTCACCTGCTCGCCGATCACCATCTCTGCCATCCGCGGCGATCCGAGGTACATCGACGCGTTGCCGTCACGCATGATCGTGAGGTCGCAGAAAGCCGGGATGTAGGCGCCGCCCGCGGCGCTGGGGCCGAAGAGCACGCAGACCTGGGGAACGACGCCGGACATCCGCACCTGGTTGTGGAAGATGCGTCCTGCTCCGCGCCGACCGGGGAACATCTGGACCTGCTCGGTGATGCGCGCGCCGGCCGAGTCGACGAGGTAGACGAGCGGCACTTCGAGCTCCAGCGCTCGTTCCTGGATGCGCAGGATCTTCTCGACGGTCTTCGGCCCCCACGATCCGGCCTTGACCGTGGGGTCGTTGGCCATCAGCGCGACGGGGCGCTCGTCTAGCGTGCCAACGCCGGTGACGACACCGTCGGCCCCCAGACCGTCCTGCTCCCAGCTCGCGAGCAGCGCGTCCTCGCTGAACGATCCGTCGTCGAGTAGGAGCGCGATCCGCTCACGGACCGGCAGCTTGCCCTGCTCCAGCGCCTTCTCGCGGTGTCGCGGCGGGCCGCCCTCGAGGGCCCGGCGCTCGGCGTCAGCTAGCCCGTCGCTCACGCGCGCGCTCCGCCGCGCGTGGAAATACGCCCGCCAGTGACCAGCACGCGCCTGAGCGTAGCGACACGCCTGCGCCCGTCGTCTGGCGCTAGGCTCACGGGCGCAACGCGAGTCGCCAAGGAGGCGCCATGAGCAGCGTGACCACCGAAGACGTCGGCGCCGTCCGGCACGTCGTCCTAGCCCGCCCGGAGAAGCGCAACGCGATGAACCGCGAGCTTCTCGCTGAGCTCGGCGAGTTCCTCGCTGACGCCGCCGGCGACCCGACGGTTCACCTGGTCGTGCTGCGCGGCGAGGGCCCGGTGTTTTCGGCCGGCGTCGACCTCGACGAGCTCGCCGAGTCGGCCGGTGAGGTCGCGATGCTGCGCACTTTCCGCGAGGTCTTCTTGCGCTGCGCGAACCTCTGCGAAGCGATGACCAAGCCGGTGATCGCACAGCTCCACGGTGCCTGCCTTGGTGGTGCCCTGGAGGTCGCGCTCGGCTGCGATCTGCGCGTCGCGACGTCCGACTGCAAGCTCGCGCTGCCCGAGGTGCGTTTCGGCATCATCCCCGACGTCGGCGGCTCCGCGCGACTCCCGGCCGTGGTCGGCGTCGGCCGCGCGAAGGACCTGATCCTCACGGCGCGCACGATCGACGGCGTCGAGGCCGAGCGGATCGGCTTGGTGAGTCGCGTCGTCGATCCTGCAGAGATCGAGGTCGCGACCGAAGAGCTCGTTGACACCGTGCTCGCCCACCCGCACCTCGCGACCGGCCGCGCGAAGCACGTGATCGACGCCGCGGCGCGCCCGACGCTCGCGCAGTCGCTGGAGCTCGAGATCGCGACGCAGGAGTTCCTCATCCAGGCCGCCACCGCTGCCGCGGCACAGACCGCCGCCGTCGCCGACTAGCTACTCCTCGTCGTCGCCGGCCGCAGCGATGTGTTGCTGCAGCTGGGCGAGGACCGTCGGGTCGCGGAGCGTCGTGACGTCGCCGAGCGCGCTGCCGTCGGCGATGTCGCGCAGCAGCCGGCGCATGATCTTGCCGGACCGCGTCTTCGGCAGGTCCTCGGCCCAGACGATCCGCTTGGGCCGCGCGAACTTGCCGATGCGCTGGGCGACCGTGTCACGGATCCCGGCTTCGGTCTGCTCGTCCCCGTCGCCGCCGCCCCGCAGCGTCACGAACGCGCAGATCGCCTGCCCCGACTGCTCGTCGTGCTGGCCGATCACGGCGGCCTCGGCGACGGCCTCGTGCGCGACGATCGCCGACTCGACTTCGGCCGTCGAGAGGCGGTGGCCGGAGACGTTGACGACGTCATCGATTCGGCCGATGACCCATATCGCGCCGTCCTCGTCGATCCGCGCTGCGTCGCCGACGACGTACGTCTCCTTGCCGAAGCGGCTGAAGTAGGTCTCGACGAAGCGCTCGTCGTCGCGGTAGAGCGTCCGCAGCATCGACGGCCACGGCCTGCGTAGCACGAGGATCCCCTGGCCGTTCTCGATCGGCTCGCCGCGGCGCTCGTCGACGACCTCGGCGTGAACGCCCGGGAGCGGCATGCATCGCCGATCCCGGCTTGGTCACGGTGATGCCGGGAAGCGGCGTGATCATGATCGCGCCGGTCTCGGTCTGCCACCAGGTGTCGACGATCGGGCAGCGGCTGCCGCCGATCACCTCGTGGTACCAGAGCCAGGCCTTCGGGTTGATCGGCTCACCGACGGAGCCGAGCAGGCGCAGCGACGAGAGGTCGTGCGCCTCGGGCCACTCCACGCCCCACTTGATGCAGGCGCGGATCGCGGTCGGCGCGGTGTAGAAGATCGTGACCCGGTAGCGGGCGACGAGCTCCCACCAGATCCCTTGGTGCGGGTAGTCCGGCGCGCCCTCGTACATCACCGACGTCGCGCCGTTGCAGAGCGGCCCGTACACGATGTAGGAGTGGCCCGGTGACCCAGCCGACGTCGGCGGAACACCAGTAGACGTCCTCGTCGGGCTGGAGGTCGAAGACGAGTCGGTGCGTCGCGCTGACGCCCGTCAGGTAGCCGCCGGTCGTGTGCAGGATCCCCTTGGGCTTGGCGGTCGAACCGGACGTGTAGAGGACGAACAAGCGGGTCCTCGGCGTCCATCGGCTCGGGCGCGCACTCGGGCTCTGCTTCGGCGAGGACGGCGTCGTACCAGACGTCGCGGCCCGCGCGTCATCTCGCACGCGCTGCCGGTGTGGCGCACGACGATGATGTGCTCGAGCGTCGAGAGGTCGGCCATCACCGCGTCGACGGCCTCCTTGACGGGCATCGCGTCTGCCCTTGCGGGCCGCGCCGTCGGCGGTGATCAGGAGCCTGGCGTCGGAGAACTCCATCCGCTCGCGTACCGCCTCGGCCGAGAAGCCGCCGAAGACGACGTTGTGCACGGCGCCGATACGCGCGCAGGCGAGCATCGCGACGGCGACCTCGGGGATCATCGGCAGGTAGATCCCGACGACGTCGCCCTTCTGCACGCCGAGAGTCCTTGCAGAGCGTTGGCCAGGCGCTTGACGTCCGCGAGCAGCTCGGCGTACGTGACGTCGCGCTCGGCGCCCTCCTCGCCGCGCCAGTGGAAGGCAACGCGGCCGCCGCGGCCCGCCTCGACGTGGCGGTCCAGGCAGTTGTAGGAGACGTTGATCTTGCCGCCGACGAACCACTTGTAAAACGGCGGATTTGAGTCGTCGAGCACCTTCTGCCAGGGCTCGAACCAGTCGAGCGTGCGGGCCTGGCGTCTCCCACCAGCCGAGCCAGTCCGCGTCGGCCGTCTCGTAAACGGCGGGATCTTTCAGGTGAGCCGCGGCGCGGAAGGACTCGGGCGGCGCGAACGACGGCACGTCGAGCAGCTCGGCGAGCTCGTCGACCACCTCTCTCTCGTCCCCCACCGCATCGATAGCGCCGCCGTTGCTCTGCTGCCATGTCTCCCCCGCTCGCGCTAGTGCGCGGCCAGCTCCCCTATCGGACCCGCGACAAGCGTGTGGCTGCCGAGCGGTCGGCCGAGGATCTCCTGCGCGCGGCGCGCGCACGCGATCAGCGCCGCGAGGTCGACGCCGGTGTGAACCCCCATCGTCTCGAGCATCGAGACGAGGTCCTCGGTGGCGATGTTGCCGGTCGCGCCCGCGGGGACCGGACAGCCACCGAGCTCGCCGAAGCTCGACTCGAAGCTCGTGACGCCGGCCTGCAGCGCGGCAAGCGCGTTCGCGAGGCCCTGGCCGCGTGTGTTGTGGAAGTGCGCCGTCAGCTCCACTTCCGCGCCGAGCGCCTCTCGCGCCGCGGGAAAGAACTCGCCGACCTGGAGCGGGATTTGCCATGCCAGTGGTATCGCCGAAGCCGAGCTCCCGCGCGCCGGCAGCGGCAAGGCTCTGTGCGAGCTCGAAGACGCGCTCGCGCGGCACGTCGCCCTCGTAGGGGCAGCCAAACGCCGTGGCGACGACGGCCTCGCACGGGATTCCCTCGCTCGTGGCGGTGGCGATCACCGCTTCCAGGCCCGACGAGCGACTCGGCCGCCGAACGTCCGACGTTGCGCC
Source organism: uncultured Solirubrobacterales bacterium (assembly GCA_963764325.1). Taxonomy (GTDB): domain Bacteria; phylum Actinomycetota; class Thermoleophilia; order Solirubrobacterales; family Solirubrobacteraceae; genus Palsa-744. The sequence continues at coordinate 90,130 of CAVXSE010000003.1, forward strand.
GGTTGTGCGTGTCGGACGCCGAGACGAAGACACTGATCTCGTCGAATCGCGCTCGCCCGCTCCCGCCCGCGCTGCGCACCTCCAGCGCCCGCTCGAGTCCGCGCTCGTTGGGGATCAAGACCGACGCGACCACGCCCTCCGGCAGCGGCGAGCGTCGCGAGGACCTCGCCCGCGTCGGCGAGCTGCGGGATCACGTCGGCGCGTACGAAGCTCGTAAGCTCGATCCGCTCGAGACCCGTGCGGGCGAGGGCTTCGATCAGCTCGACCTTCGCTGCCGTCGGGATGATCTCGGGCTCGTTCTGAAAGCCGTCGCGCGGCCCCACCTCGCGGATCGTCACCGCGGACGGCAGCGCACTGTCGCTGGTGCCGGGGCTCATCGACTCAAGCCTATACTCGGGCGCCATGCCCGCGGCCAGCGAGAAGCCCGTCACCGTGATCGGCGCCTCGGGCGCGCTGGGATTCGGCGTCGCGGTACGCCTCGGCATGACCGGCGTCCCAATCGTGATCGGCTCGCGCGACGAGGGAAGGGCGCGCGAGACGGCGCTGCGCGCGGCCGAGGCGGCTCCGGCCGCGACGTTCAGCGGCCTCGAGAATGCCGCCGCCGCGCAGGCCAGCGGGACGGTCATCCTCTCGGTGCCGTTCGCCAGCCAGTTCGAGACGCTCGTCGGCATCCGCGACTCGCTGCAGCCCGGATCGCTCGTCATCGACGCGACGGTGCCGCTTGCAGCCGCGGTGGGCGGGCGGGCTACGCGGCTGATCGGTGTCTGGCAGGGCTCCGCCGCCGAGCAGGCGGCGGAGGCCATCGGCGAGCGGGCGCGGATCGTGTCGGCGCTGCACACGGTCAGCGCGGCATCGCTCACCGACCTCGCGCATCCCCTCGACCAAGACGTCCTGGTCTGCGGCGATTCGCGGGCCGATAAGCAGGAGGCGGCAGCGCTTCTACAGCGGATCGAGGGGCTTCGCTGCGTCGACTGCGGACGCCTTGAGATGTCGCGGATCACGGAGTCGCTGACGGCGATGCTGATCGCGGTCAACAGCCGCTACAAGGCGCACGCCGGGGTTCATCTGACGGGGCTGCCGGCGGAGCTGTGGCAGTAAGCAAGGCCCGAGTCGTGATGCTGTCGGGTGGCACCGGCGGCGCCAAGCTCGCGCGCGGGATGCTCGACGCCGTCGGCGCCGAGAACCTCTCGGTGCTCGTCAACACCGGTGACGACATCGAGATCTACGGCGCGCACGTCTCGCCGGACCCGGACCTCGTGACGTTCTGGCTCGCCGACGCGATCGACGAGCGCGGTTGGGGACTCGAGGGAGACAGCTTCCACGTGATGGACGCACTGCGGAATCTCGGCGTGGACGTCTGGTTCAACCTCGGCGATCGTGACCTTGCGTGGTGTCTCGAGCGCGCGCGCCTGCTCGGCGACGGCGAGACGCCGACGGCGGCGATCGCGGACCTCGCGGCGCGGATCGGCGTTCGAGCAGCGGTGCTGCCGATGTGTGACGAGCCGGTGCGCACGTGGGTCAATGCGGGCGGCACGTGGACGCCTTTCCAGGAGTTCATGATCCGCCAGCAGGCGAGCGGCGACATCGAGGAGCTCGAGTTCCGTGGCGTCGAGTCGGCGCGCGCGACCGGGGAGGCGCTCGCGGCGATAGAAGGCGCCGACGCGATCGTCATCGGCCCCTCCAATCCGCTCGCCTCGATCGCGCCGATCCTCGCCGTCCCCGGTATCCGCGAGGCGCTCGCCGTCGCCGGCGCCCCGATCATCGCCGTCAGCCCGATCGTCGGCGGACGCGTCCTGAAGGGGCCCACGGCGGCCTTCATGGCGTACGCGGGATTGATCGCCGACGCCGACGGCGTCGCGGACTACTACGGGGATCTGCTCGACGGAGTCGTCGCCGACGAGCCGGTCGAGGGCCTGCCGACGCTCGCCTGCGACGTGATGATGGCCGACGCGGCGGGTCGGCTGCGCCCTCGCCGAACGGACACTCGAGTTCGCCCGCGCGCTCGCGGCCTGAGCAGCGGCGACTATCGTCTGCGCCCCATGAGTACGGCCGCGGTGCTGCCGGTGAAGCGATTCCCGCTGGCGAAGACAAGGCTCGGACGAGACGCCGGCGAAGAGCTGCGCTCGGAGCTCGCGCGGGCGATGGCCGCCGACGTGCTCGACGCGCTCGTGTCCTGCGACGCACTCGACCTGGTGGTCGTGGTGTCCGGCGAGCCGGACTTCGCGGCCGCGGCCGACGCGGCGGGCGCCGTGGTCATCGACGACGGCGGCGGCGAGCCCGGCCAGTCCGCCGCTGTGAACGTCGGCGTCGCGGCAGCGCGCCTGCGCGACGCGAGCACGGTGGTGTGCGTCCCCGGCGACTGTCCGGCGCTCGACCCCGGCGAGCTGCGCGCGCTTCTCGCCGTCGCCGACCGAGGGGGTCACGGTCGTCCCGGATCGCCACGGCTCGGGCACCAACGCGCTCGTCCTCACGCCCCCCGACGCGATCGAGCCCGCGTTCGGCCCGGACAGCCGGCGCCGTCACGAAGCTCTCGCCGCCGCAGCAGGCGCGGCATGCGTCGTCGCCGAGGTGCCGTCGCTGCTCTTCGACGTCGACACGGGCGACGATCTCGAGGCGCTCGCCGGCGAGCTCGCTCGACGCGACGGGCTCGCGCTGCGCACGCGCGCGGTCCTCGCGGGCAGCCACAACCTCGCCGCCGCACAGTGGGACAGCTGAGCGCGCGCCCGCTCGGCGGGATCGCGGAGATCGAGCCGGGCGATGATCTCGCGGCCGCGATCGTCGCCGCGTCGGCCGGCGCGCTCAGCAACGAGGCCGTCGTCGTGGCCGCGCACACCGTCGTCTCCAAGGCCGAGGGCGCGCTGCGTGACCTTGGCGAGGTCACCGCCGGAGAGCGGGCGCTCGAGCTCGCGGCCGGCACCGACCGCGACCCGCGGCTCATACAGGTGATCCTCGACGAGAGCGCCGAGCTCATCCGCGCCGAGCGCGGCGTCCTGATCTGCCGCACGCCGCAGGGGCTGGTGTGCGCCAACGCCGGTGTCGACGCCTCGAACTCACCGGCGCCCGACACGCTCGTGCTGCTGCCGCGCGACCCCGACGGCTCGGCGCGAAAGCTGCGTCAGCGTGTCCGGGATCTGACCGGGACGGCGCCTGCCGTCGTGATCACCGACAGCTTCGGCCGCGCCTGGCGCAACGGCCAGGTCGACGTTGCGATCGGCGTCGCGGGACTTGCGCCGCTCGAGGATTGGCGCGGGCGCAGCGACGCGAACGGCCGCATCCTGAACGCCACGTGGATCGCGATCGCCGACGCCGTCGCCGCGACGGCGGACCTCGTGCGCGCCAAGGATTCGCGCGAGCCCGTCGTTCTGGTCGAGGGACTCGGCCGCTACGTCACGGACGACGACGGGCCCGGCGCCGTGGCGCTCCAGCGCCCCCCGGCAGAGGACCTCTTCTCCTAGGCCGCGAGCACTGAGCTCGCCAGCGGGTAGCGCGTGCGGATCTCGTAGAGCGTCGTGCGCTCCGCAGCGGGCCGCCGCGCGCGGTGCGCGGCGCCGACGAGCTGATCGGGGTCTAGGCGCGTTCCATGCTGGCTGCCCGCCAGTCGGCTGATCGACTCCTCCATCAGCGTGCCGCCGAGGTCGTTGACCCCCCAGCGCAGCGACTCGGTGGCCGCGTCGAGGCCCATCTTGACCCAGCTCGCCTGGAGGCTCGGCACGGTGCGGCCGAGTGCGAGGCGGAACACGGCGGTGTGCTTGAGGTTCTCCTCGCGCGAGATCTCTTCGACGCCGTGGGTCCGCCCCAGCATCGTCTGGAACGGAATGAATGAGAGCGGCACGAACTCGGTGATGCCGCCAGTCCGTTCCTGCAGCTCGCGCACGACGCGCATGTGCTCGGCGAGCTCCCAGGGCTCCTCGATGTGCCCGAACATCACGGTCGCCGTTGACCGGATTCCCGCCTCGTGGCTGGCGGCGACGATCTGCACCCAGCGCGCGACCGGAAGCTTGTTCGGCGAGATTCGTTCGCGCACTCCATCGTGGAGCACCTCGGCGGCCGTGCCGGGCGTCGAGCCGAGGCCCGCGTCGAGCAGTAGCGCGAAGACATCGGCGGGGTCGCGCCCGGAGATGTCGCACATGTGGCTGACCTCCATCGGGCTGTACGCGTGCAGGTGAAGCTGCGGCGCGACCTGCTTAGCCAGGCGCAGCCAGCCCAGATAGTCGTCCAGCGCCCAGTCGGGGTGGATGCCGGACTGGATGCAGAGCTCGGTCGCGCCGTAGTCGACGGCTTCCTGCACGCGTTGCACGAAGTCTTCCTCGCTGTGTTCGTACGCGTCGGGCGAGCGCCTGCTCTGGCCGAAGCCGCAGAACGCGCAGCCGACGGTGCAGACGTTGGAGATGTTGATGTTGCGGTTGACGACGAACGTCACCTCGTCGCCCGCGAGCTCCGCGCGCAGCTCATCGGCCGCGAGGCGCATCTCCTCGATCGCCTCGGGACGGGTCTCGGCGAAGATCGCCGTCAGCTCGTCCGCCGTCAGGGTCACGCCGTCGCGGCCGCGTGAGGTCGCTGCGCCGACGAGGTCGCGGCTGATCGGACGCGGCGGCGTCGGTGCGCCCGGAGCCGCGGCGCGGGATGAACGACCAGTAGCGGCTGCGGATCGTGTCGAGCACGCCGCGCCGAAAGCCATTCCCGTCGATGTACTCGCGGGTAGACGCAAAGCCGCTCGGTCAGCGCGACGCCCTCGCTCTGCAGGCGCTTGCGGACCTGGTGGGGCGACGGGAACGGGTGCTCGGGCGAGATGTGATCGCCGTTTGAGCTGAGGCCGCCGAGGTCGCTCGCGCCGGCCCCACAAGCTCCACCCACCAGTCGGCGAGGTTCGGCGGCACCTGGATCCCGACGCCCGGCAGGAGCTCGCGCGCCGCTGCGATCAGCTCGCGCATGTCGTCGATCGACGACGGGGCCCGCGCCTTCGAGCGCCCAGTCGGGCAGCGGCACGTCGGCGGCGTCCGGCGCCGATGCCGGTGCGCCAGTACTCCTGCGCCGCAGCCGTCGGCGATCTCGCGCGGGCTCGCGGCCGTAGTAGCGAGGATGCGGCACGAAGTTCTGGAGGATCACCTCCTGCAGGTGGCCGTGACGCTCGTGCAGCTCGGCGAGCGCGTGCCAGTGACGCGACGCGCTCGTCGGCGCGTCTCGCCGATTCCGACGAGGATGCCGCTGGTGAAGGGGATGCCGAGCTCGCCGGCGTCGGCGATCGTCTCCAGCCGGCGGGCAGGATGCTTCGTCGGCGAGCCGGCGTGCACCGTCTCCATCAGACGCTCTGAGACCGACTCCAGCATCAGGCCCTGCGAGGCGGTGACCTCGCGCAGCCGCGCGAGGTCCTCGCGCTCAAGGACGCCGAGGTTGGTGTGCGGCAGCAGACCCCTTCCGAGCGCTGCCTCGCAGACCCACGACCACGTAGGAGGTGAAATCCTCGTGCCCGTAGGAGGCGAGGCGCGCGGCGACCTCCGCGTTGACCTCGGGGCGCTCGCCGGTCAGCACCAGGAGCTCCTTGACCTGGGTTCGCGACGCGCGGTCGAGAATCGCGAGAACCTCCTGCGGGTCGTGAGGTGCGCGCGGTGGGTCGCGAAGGCGCAGTACTTGCAGTAGCACTGGCAGGTGCGCGAGAGCGAAAGCGTCAGATTGCGCGAGAACGTGACGCGTCGCATCGGGACCGCACGACGAACGTTCGCTCTCGCATTGAAAGTCGCATCTGCTCCTCTCGGGCGACACGGGCCGGCGGCCCACGGCAGGACCATTATGCTCGCCCTGCATGGAGACCAGTACCCCGGCCTCCGGGATCTACCTCGCCCGCCACGGAAGAACCGCCTACAACGAGGAGGGCGCTTCCAGGGTCATCTGCCGGTGCCGCTCGACGCGGGCGGTTTGCGAGCAGGCGCACGAGCTCGCCGAGCGCGCGTCCACTTACGGCTTTGAGGTCATGTATGCGAGCACGCTGCTTCCGCGCCGCGCAGACGGCGGCGCTCGTGGGCGAGCACCTGCGTCTGAAGCCGATTCCGGACGATCGGCTCGTCGAGACCGACGCCGGCGACTGGACCGACCGCCTCTTCGCGGACGTGCGCGCCGAATCGCCCGAGCTCTTCGACACGTTCGCCGCCGGCGACCCGGCCTTCGCCTTCCCCGGCGGCGAGTCGTTCGCCGAACAGGAGTCCGCGTCGCCGCGGCGATCGCCGAGATCGAAGAAGGCCCCACGCCGGCCCTCGTCGTCTGCCACGGCATGGTCATCCGTGCCGCGCTGCACAGCCGCTTCGGACGCCCCGACGAGCCCGGGCGCCCGGAGAACGGTGCGCTCATCCCGTTCGACGCGTCGTCGCGTCGAGCTCGGCCCGCGGTCGGCTGAGCCCTCGAGCTAGCCGCCGCCCGCGAGCAGGCTGGCGACGAGCGTCAGGCCTTCGCGTGCCATGCGCGAGCGCGGCACGACGACGCTCGATGCCCGATGCGAGCGCGCCCTCGCGCGCGGCGCTGTCGACGTGCGAGTAGTAAGCGAGCGTGCGCGGCGGCGGCGCAGCTAGCGACGCCGCGACCGAGGCGGCGTCGAAATCGCCGCTCGCGAGGTCCACGATCACCACGTCGTCCTGGCCGAGTTCGGCGACGCGCTCGCAGCGAGCCGGTCGAGCTCGACCTCGACGCCTGCGCCCGCAAGTTCGGCCTGCACGCGCGAGCCGAAGAGCAGGTCGCGGCTGAGCAGCAGCGACGCGCGCCACGACTACTGGGCGCGGATGCGGCGAAATCTTCGCGCGCCGAGTACGGCCGGCCCCACATCTGCGGCGACCTCGACGCGGCCGGCGCGCGTCTCGCGCAGCGCCATTTCGCCCTCGATTCCGGCGTCGTCGAGCAGTCTGAGCGCGGCTGTCACCGCCTCCGGCGCCGCGCCGTGCCCGAAGCGATGGGCGACCGTGATGCGCCAGTGCCAGTCGTTGCGCGAGTAGGGCCGCGCGACGCAGGTGACGAGGTACAACGCCGCTTCGATGTAGCGCGACTCATCCGCGATCCGCAGGTCGATGCCGAGGTCCGTCCAGTCGTCGGGCTGCGCGTCGACGATGCGCTGGAAATCGTCCGCGAGGCGACATCGCGGCAAGCCTAGCGTGGCTATGCTCGGAGCCGTGGCCGGCGGACCCAGCTCGAGACTGCAGATTCGACGCTCGTCCTGGAGCGACGGCTGCGCCGTGCTCGATCGCTCCGAGCGCGGCAAGCTCGCGCTGGCCGGCCCCGACGCGATCGAGTTCCTGAACGGACAGGTCACCAACGAGCTCGCCGATCTGCCGGTCGGCGAGGGCCGTTATGCCGCCTTCCTGAACCACAAGGGCGGGATGCTCGGCGACCTGCGCGTCCTTCACGCCGTCGACCCCGGAGCGCCCGAGCTCGGGCCGGTGTTGCTGCTGGACACCGAGCGCGCTTCGCTTCAGCCCCTCTTCGACATGGTTCGCTGCCCAAGCGTCGGCTTCGACGTGGAGCTGCACAAGCGCACGCTGCGAGCGCGGCCAGCTCTCGCTCATCGGCCCCGAATCCGAGGACCTCGCGGGCGCCGGCTCACTCGGCCCGAACGAGCACGACAGCGCGGAGCTCGCAGATCGCAGGGATCGCGACGCTCGCGGTGCGCAGCGACGTCGGCATCGACCTCTTCTGCGACGCCGACGGCACCGCGGCACTCGCTGGCACGCTGCGCGCCGCCGGTGCCGTGCCAGCCGACGAGGCGGCGGTCGACTGCGCTGCGGATCGAGCACGGGCGGCCGCTCTTCGGCGTCGACGTACAAGCCGGCACGATCCCGCAGGAGGCCGGCCTGAACGAGCGCGCTGTCAGCTTCACGAAGGGCTGTTACGTCGGCCAGGAGACCGTCGCGCGCCTCTTCTACAAGGGCCGCCCGAACCGCCACCTGCGCGGGCTGGCCGCGGCGACCGAGCTGCGCGGCGGCGAGGCGCTGACACTCGACGGCCGCGCCGTGGGCGAAGTCGGCAGCGCCGCGGTCTCGCCGCGCTTCGGGCCGATCGCGCTTGCCCTGCTGCGGCGCGAGGCGGAGCCGGGCGCGCGGCTCGAGCGCGAGGACGGCGGCGACGCGACGGTCGTTGAGCTGCCGTTCGCCGCTGTGGCGGCGGCCGAGCCACAGGTAGGATTCCAGCGGTCCCGGCCCCGAACGACACAGGAAACGACATGGCGATAGATCTGCAGCAAGTCTCTGAGATAAACGTCGAGCCGGGCGAGCTGCCCGCGACGATGGCCGCCTGGGTGATTCGCGAGGAGCGCCTGGGCGAACCGAAGGACGCCTTCCAGGTCGAGGAGGTCGAAGTCCCCGAGCCCGGAGCCTTCGAGGTGATCGTGCGCGTGATGGCCGCGGGCGTGAACTACAACAACGTGTGGGCGGCGCTCGGCGAGCCCGTGTCGGTCATGCGCTACGGCGACCACCCCGAGTACGGCCACCACATCGGCGGCTCGGACGCCTCGGGCGTCGTCTGGAAGGTCGGCGCAGGCGTCACGCGCTGGAAGCCCGGCGACGAGGTCGTCGTGCACTGCAACCAGGCCTCCTACGAGGACCCCGAGGTCCACGGCCTGGATCCGATGGCCGCGCCCTCCCAGAAGATCTGGGGCTATGAGACGACGTGGGGCTCCTTCGCCCAGTTCACGAAGGTCCAGGCCCAGCAGCTGCTGCCGAAGCCGGCCGCCCTCACCTGGGAGGAGGCCGCCTCCTACGGCCTCGTCTACTTCACCGCCTACCGCATGCTGATCACGCGCTGCAACATGCAGGCCGGCGCGCGAGTCCTGATCTGGGGCGCGGCCGGCGGGCTCGGCGTGTTCGCGACGCAGCTCTGCGCCGCCGCCGGCGCGCACTGCGTCGGCGTCGTCTCCTCGCCCGGAGAAGGGCGAGCTCGTCAAGCGCCTCGGCGCCGTCGACTACATCGACCGCGCCGAGTTCGCCGGCATGATGCGCACCGGCGAGGAGACGCCCGAGGAGGAGAAGGCCCGCTTCGGCGTCTCGCGCGAATTCTCAAAGCGCGTCAAGCCGATCCTCGGCGATGCGCCCGACATCGTCTTCGAGCACGTCGGCAAGGCCACCTTCCCGACCTCGGTGTTCACCGTCAAGCCGTTCGGCAAGGTCGTCATCTGCGCCGGCACGACGGGCTACAACCTCGATTTCGACGTGCGCTACCTGTGGATGAAGCAGAAGGAGATCATCGGCTCGCACTTCGCCAACGCGTACGAGTGCATGAAGGCGAACGAGCTGATCGAGAGCGGGCAGATCCGGCCCGTGCTGTGGCGGACGCTCGGCTTCGACGGCGTCGCCGAAGCACACCAGCTGATGCTCGAAAACAAGCACCTCGGCAAGATCTCGATCCTCGTCGGCGCGGCCGCCGAGGGCGAGGGCAAGACGGCCGACGGGCCGGGCGCGATCCACGCGGAGGTGGGCGCCTGATGGCCGGAACGGTGATCGTCCAGTGGTACGCGACGGGCTTCCGCGGCGACGCGTTCGAGGCGGCCGTCTCGGAGGTCGCGGCGGTCGCGATGCGCTACGGCGCGAGCTCCTACGCGCGTGTACCGCTCGCGCGATGACCGCTACAAAATCCAGCAGTTCGCGGCGTTCGAGGAGCACCTCGACTGGGAGCGCTACTGGGAAGGGCCCGGAGATGACGTACTTCCGCGCGCCGTACCTCGGGCTGGTTCCAGGTGCCGATCCAGTACGCCTGGTGGGATCTCGCCGCAGCCGGAGAGATCCTCGAGGACCTCACCTCGGCCGGCTAGGCCTGTTCCAGCGGCGCCATCGTCAGGCCGGCGCCCTTCAGGAGTTCCCAGTAGTGCTCGGCGAGCTCGCGGTGGCCGCTGTAGACGATCGCCTGACCGCTGCTGTGGATCACGTTCGCGATCTGCAGGCCGCGCTCGAGGCTGATGCCGGGAATGTGGCGGGCGAGGGTGCGGGCGACGTGTTCGAACGTGTTGTGATCGTCGTTGCGGACGATCACGCGCCACCCCCCGCCGACTCCCCGATCCCGGGCCGATGCGGGCCGGCATCTCGGTGGTCGACGACATCGCCGTGAGGATAAAGCGGGCCGAGCGACCGTACAATGCTCTCATGGGCAGCGACGCGGATCCACGCCTGCCAGAGCCCGACCGGCCATGGATGATGCGCACGTACGCCGGCCACTCGACGGCGCGCGCCTCCAACGAGCTCTACCGGCGTAACCTCGAAAAGGGCCAGACGGGGCTGTCCGTCGCGTTCGACCTGCCGACGCAGACCGGCTACGACGCCGATGACGAGCTCGCGCGCGGCGAGGTCGGCAAGGTCGGTGTGCCCGTCGGCCACCGCGGCGACATGCAGGCGCTGCTGGAGGGCATCCCGCTCGACGCGATGAACACGTCGATGACGATCAACGCCACCGCTGCCTGGCTGCTCGCCCTCTACATAGTGGTCGCCGAGTCACAGGGGGTGGCGGCCGATCAGCTCCAGGGAACCACCCAGAACGACATCATCAAGGAGTTCCTGGCGCGCGGCACGTACGCGTTTCCGCCCGCGCCGTCGATGCGGCTGACCGCCGACATGATCGCCTACACGGTCGAGCACGTCCCGCGCTGGAACCCGATCAACATCTGCTCGTACCACCTGCAGGAGGCCGGCGCGACGCCGGTGCAGGAGATCGCCTACGCCATGAGCAACGCGATCGCCGTCCTTGACGCCGCGAGCGAGCGCGTCGGCGCCGACGCGATGGGGCGCGTGTTCGGCCGCGTCTCGTTCTTCGTCAATGCCGGCGTTCGCTTCATCGAAGAGCACGCCAAGCTGCGCGCAATGGGCATCCTCTGGAGCGAGATCGGGCGCGAGCGCTACGGCGTCAGCGACCCGTCGCTGCTCCGCATGCGGTACGGCGTCCAGGTCAACTCGCTGGGTCTCACCGAGTCGCAGCCCGAGAACAACGTTCAGCGGATCGTCCTCGAGACGCTCGCCGTGACGCTCGGGCGCGACGCACGCGCCCGCGCAATCCAGCTGCCGGCGTGGAACGAGGCGCTCGGACTGCCTCGCCCCTGGGACCAGCAGTGGTCGCTGCGGATCCAGCAGGTGATGGCCTACGAGACGGACCTGCTCGACTACCCCGACATCTTCGAGGGCTCACACGTGATGGAGGGCCTGGTCAACGAGCTGCTCGCCGGCGCGCGTGCGGAGATGGCGGTGGTCGCCGAGCACGGCGGCGCGGTCGAGGCGGTTCCGTACATGAAGGGCGCGCTCGTCGATTCGCACCGCGAGCGCCTGCGCGCGATCGAGGCCGGCCAGCACGTCGTCGTGGGGCTGAACAGCTTCACCGAGACGGAGGCCTCGCCGCTCACCGACGACGCGGACGGCGGCATCGTCGTCGTCGACCCGGCGGTCGAAGCCGAACAGATCGGTGCACTCGAAGGCTGGCGCGCCGCGCGCGACGAGGGAGCCGTCCAGGCCGCTCTCGCCGAGCTGGCCCGCGTCGCGCGCGACGGCGGCGAGAACCTCATGACGCCGACGATCGAGGCGGCCCGCGCGGGCGCCACGACGGGTGAGTGGGCCGACGCCCTGCGCGGCGTGTTCGGCAGCTACCGCGCGCCGACGGGCGTCGGCGAGGCGTCCGCGGCAGCACCGGACGAGGAGCTCGAGGAGCTTCGCGCCGAGGTCGACCTGCTCACCGAGCGGCTCGGGCGGCGGCCGAAGATCCTCGTCGGCAAGCCGGGCCTCGACGGCCACTCCAACGGCGCGGAGCAGGTCGCGCTGCGCGCCCGCGACGCCGGCATGGACGTCGTTTACGAAGGGATCCGCCTGACCCCCGCGCAGATCGCGGCGTCCGCACTGCAGGAGGGAGTCCATGTGGTGGGCCTCTCGATCCTCTCCGGCTCGCACCGCGAGCTGATCCCGAGCGTCGTCGAACACCTGCGCGAAGCCGGAGTCGACGCGCCGGTCGTCGTCGGCGGGATCATTCCCGAGCAGGACGTCGCGGAGCTCGAGCGTTCCGGCGTCGCGGCGGTCTACACGCCGAAGAACTTCGACATCACACAGATCATGCGCGACGTCGTGCACCTCGTCGCCGAGCGCAGCCCCAGCGACGGCGCTCCAGCCGCGAGCCGAGCCGCGTGACGGACGCCGGGCACGCGCTCGGCGCCCGACTGCGCGAACAAGACCTGTCGGCAGCGCCCGCCGCGCTGAACCTGCTCGAGAGCAACACACCCGACGACCTCCGTGAATCGGCGGACCTGCTCGCGGAGCTCTCGCCGTCGCGCCTCGGCGGCGAGGCGCCGGGGCACATCATCGGCGTCACCGGCCCGCCGGGGGCCGGCAAGTCGACGCTGCTCTCGGCTCTGCTGCGCGAGCTTCGCGCGCGCGGGCGCACCGTCGCGATCCTCGCGATCGACCCGAGCTCGAAACGCTCCGGCGGCGCGCTGCTCGGAGACCGTGCGCGCATCGACTTCGACCCCGCCGACAGCGGCTCGCTCATCCGTTCCACCGCCGCCGGCGCGCGCCTCGGCGGCCTCGCGCCGCGCACGCGTGTCGCGGCGCAAGCCCTGGCCGCGGCGTTCGACGTGGTGATCGTGGAGACCGTCGGCGTCGGTCAGGCCGAGACCGACGTCGCGGACGTCGCGGACACGGTTGCCGTCGTGGTGCAGCCGGGCGGCGGCGACGCGTTGCAGTTCCTGAAGTCCGGGATCATGGAGACCCCCGACGTCCTGGTCGTCACGAAGTCCGATCTCGGCCAGATCGCGGTGAACGCGCAGCGCGACCTCGCGGCGGCGCTCCGTTCGCTCGGCGCCTCGGACACAGAGGTCGTCACGCTGAGCGCGATGCCGCCCGCGCGCGGCATCGATGAGCTCATCGCGGCACTCGACAGGCACCGCTCGCGCCTGGACGTCACGGGACGCCGCGCCGCGGGCCGCCGCGCGGCCGCGCTCGCGGACTTCACGCTGGAGTACGGCGAACGGGGCCTGCGGGCCGTCGGCGGCCGGCGCGCGGCACGCGAGCTGCTCGCGGGCGCCGACCCGTCGCTCGGGACGGGCGAGCTCGTCGCCCGCCTCGAGGAGCACCTGCCGTGAAACCGCCGCCCAAGCAACGCGGCAGCTGGTGGGTGGAGCTCGCGATGATCATCGGCGCGTTCGTCGTGGCCACGCTCGTTGCGCTGGCGCTCGGCGCCGTCAACCTCGGCACGGCGCTGGCGTTCGGCCAGATGGCGCTGGCAGCGATGGTCGTGTACATCATCCTGCGCCGCTGAAGCAGTCCGTCTACGCTCTGTCCGTGAGCGCGACGAGCGAGCGGACGGCCCTTCGCACCCTCTCCAACTACGTCGGCGGCGAGTGGACGCCGGCCGCGGGCGACGACGCGCTCGACGTGCGTAATCCCGCTTCAGGCGAGCTCCTCGCGCGCGTGCCTCTCTCCAGCCCGGCCGACGTCGACAAGGCCGTCGTCGCCGCGCGAACCGCCGCCAGGGCCTGGGGCGAAACCTCTCCCCTGGTCCGCATGCGCGCCGTGATGCGGCTGCGCGAGCGGCTCGACGAACGGCGCGAGGAGATCGCGCGCCTCGTGACGCTCGACATGGGCAAGACGCTGGACGACGCGCGCGGCGAGGTCGGCCGCGGCATCGAGTCGGTCGAGGCGGCGTGCGGCGTCCCGCACCTCATGAAGGGCGAGAACCTGCTCGGCGTCGCAAGCGGCGTCGACGTCGAACTCGTGCGCCAGCCCGTCGGTGTCGTCGCCGCGATAACGCCGTTCAACTTCCCGGCGATGATCCCGCTCTGGTTCCTCCCCTACGCGGTCGCGACCGGCAACGCGATCATCCTCAAGCCCTCGGAGCAGGACCCGCTGGCGAGCGAGCTGATCGTCGAGATCGTCGATTCGGTGCCGGAGATCCCGGCGGGCGTCGTCTCGCTCGTGCACGGTGCACACGCCGCCGTGAGCGCGCTGCTCGAGCACCCCGGCGTCGACGCCGTGTCGTTCGTCGGCTCCGCCGCCACGGCGCAGTACGTCGCCGAGACCGCGACCGCCCACGGCAAGCGTGTCCAGGCCCTCGGCGGCGCCAAGAACGCGCTCGTCGTAATGCCCGACGCCGACCCTAAGGCGATGGCCGCGGGCGTCTGCGCGTCGGCCTTCGGCGCTGCCGGGCAGCGCTGTCTGGCGGGCTCGGTCGCCGTCCTGGTCGGCGAACGCGAGCAGCAAGACCGCTCACTTGAGCTGATAGTCAGCGCGGCACGGGACCTTCGGGTCGGTGACGGCGCAGACCCCGCAGTCGACGTCTGCCCGCTCGTCTCGCCGGCGGCGCGCGAGCGCGTCGAGGGCGAGATCGACGCGGCGCTCGGCGACGGCTGCGAGCTCGTGCTCGACGGGCGCCGCGGCGGCGGCGGCGCGGGAGCAGAGCTCGGCCCGACGATCATCGACGGCGCCGCGCGCGATTCGCGGCTGATTCGCGAGGAGATCTTCGGTCCTGTGCTCGCGCTCGCTCGCGCTGATGACCTGGAGAGCGCCCTCGACCTGGTCAATGAGTCGCGCTACGGGAACGCATCTGTGATCTTCACCTCGGACGGCGGCAGCGCACGCGAGTTCCGAGCCCGCGTTCAGGCCGGCATGGTCGGCGTCAATATCGGCGTCGCGGCACCGGTCGCGTGGTTCCCGTTTGCCGGCTGGAAGGACTCGTTCGCCGGCGATCTGCACGCCAACGGCCACGACGCTTTCGACTTCTACACGCGCCGCAAGGTCATCACGAGCCGCTGGTAGCGGCGGGGTCACCGCGTGGCGACAGGCTGCTTCATATCGAGCGGAAAAAGCCTGGATACGGCGCGCGAGCGGGTCCGTCTCGCCGAGTCGCTCGGTTATGAGGCGGTGTACGTCACGCACATCGCGGGCCGCGACTCGCTGACCGTCGTCACCGCCTACGCGATGGCCAGCGAGCGGATCCGCGTCGGCACCGGCGTCGTTCCCATCTACACCCGCACGCCGGCCTCGATGGCGCAGACCGCCGCCACGATCGATGAGCTCGCAGGCGGACGCCTGAACCTCGGCCTCGGCGTGTCGCACCGCCCGGTCGTCGAGGCCTGGCACGGCCAGGTCATCGAGCGGCCCGTCACCGAGATGCGCGAATACGTGGCGATCGTGCGCGCCATCCTCTGCGGCGAGCAGGCGCCTGCCGGCGCCAAGTGGCGGACCTCGTTCCGCCTCGCGGGCCTCGAACCACGGCCGGACCTGCCGATCTACATCGCCGGGCTCTCGCCGGCGATGCTGCGCCTCGCTGGCGAAGTCGCAGATGGCGTCGTGCTTTGGCTCTGCAACGCCGCGTACGTGCGCGAGGTCGTCGTGCCCGCGGTGCGCGAAGGTCGCGAGCGCGCGGAACGGACGATGGAGGGCTTCGACATCGTCGCCGCGGTGCCGTCGGCCCGCACCGACGACGTCGAGTCGGTCCACAGCCGCCTACGCGGCGAGCTCCTGCCGTACTTCGGCCTGCCGTTCTACCGCGCGATGCTGGACCGCTCCGGCTATGGCGCGGACATCGCGGCCTTCGACGCCGCCGCGGGCGACGCCGAGGCGATGCGCGGCGCCATCTCCGACGCCTTCCTCGACTCCCTGGCGGCGGTCGGTGATGATCACGCCGTCGCCGCGGGCGTTAAGCGCTACATCGAGGCGGGCGCGGGCTCGCCGTGCGTGAGCCCGGTCGCCGGCAGCGACGTCGAGGCGACGCTCCGCGCCGGCCTCGCTTGAGCCCCGCTTAAGCCGGAGCGCCAGAATCGGGAGCAGAAGCGATGCTCGTCCTCATCATCTTCGCGCTGCTCGCAGGCGCAGGCACGGCGCTATCGCCGTGCGTGCTGCCGGTTCTGCCTGCGCTCCTGTCGGCCGGCAGCGTCGGCGGCCGGCGGCGCCCCCTGGGCGTCGTGATCGGGCTGTCGATCACGTTCACGGTGACGATCGTGGGCCTCGCGAGCGTCGTCGGCGGCGTCGGGCTGGGCGCCGATCCGCTGCGCTGGCTGGCCGTCGTCGTGCTCGTCTGCTTCGGCCTCGTGATGCTCGTGCCGGCCGTCGCGGCGCGCATCGAGGCGCCGCTGTCGCGGCTCGCGCGCTTCGGCCCGACGCTCCACCGGCGACGGCTTCCGCTCGGGCCTGGTCGTCGGCGGCGCGCTGGGCTTCGTTTACACGCCCTGCGCGAGCCCCGTGCTCGCGGCCGTCATCTCGGTCGGTGCGGCGACGGGCCGCACCGTCGCTATCGCGCTCGCCTACGCCGCCGGCTCGGCGCGGCAGTCCTGCTGCTTCTGACACTCGGCGGGCGGCGCCTGATGGAGCGCGCGCGGCGCGCAGGCCGCGGACCCGCGGTGCAGCGCTTCCTCGGCGCGGTGATGATCGTCACCGGACTTGCGATCGCCACGGGCCTTGACGTCAACTTCGATCAGCTGATCGCGCAGCACATCCCGAACGTCAACCTCACGGCGGGGCTGGAGTGCTCGAGCACGGTCACCGAACGACTCCGACGAAATCACGGGCCGAAAGCCACGCTTCCGCGCCGCCAACGGTTCCTCCTCGTGCGAAGGATCGAGCAGCAGCAAGCTGCGCGTCGCCGGGCACAGCGCGAGCCAGACAACGCTGCTCGCCGACGCCTCCCAGCTGCCGACGCTCGGCATGGCGCCCGAATTCACGGAAACCGAGAAGTGGTTCAACACGCCGCAGCAAAAACCGCTTTCGATCAGCGGCCTCAAAGGTCACGTCGTGCTCGTCGACTTCTGGACCTACACCTGCATCAACTGCATCCGCACGCTGCCCTACCTGAAGGCGTGGTGGGCGGCGTACCACAACGATGGCCTGACGATCGTCGGCGTCGAGGCGCCGGAGTTCCCGTTCGAGAAGGAAGCCGCGAACGTGCAGGACGCGATCCAGCGCTTCGGCATCCACTACCCCGTCGTGCAGGACAACAAGATGGGCACCTGGAACGCGTACGACAACGAGGTCTGGCCCGCCGACTACCTGATCGACTCGCAGGGCCAGGTGCGCTACACGGCCTTCGGCGAGGGCGAATACGGCAAGACCGAAACCGCGATCCGCGCCCTGCTCGCTGAAGCCGGCAAGAAGGTCGGCGGGCACGCCCGGCCTCGCGGCGTGATCGTGCCCTCGCTGGAAACGACGCCCGAGACCTATCTCGGCACGGCGCGCGCCGAACGCTTCTTCGCCGGCCCCTTCCCCGGCCGCCACGAATACGGCGTCGGACACCCCGAAACGCTGGCCCTCAGCCACTTCGCCTACAGCGGCAACTGGACGATCGGCGAACAGGCCGCGAAGGCCGAAGCGGGCGCCGGGATCGAAGGCGAGTTCCAGGCCCGGCACGTCTACCTGGTGCTGAGCACGCCGCACGAAGAGCCGATGCGCGTCCAGGTCTTCCTCGACGGCCGGCCGATACCGGCGCGCGACGCCGGCAGCGACGTCCACGGCGGTTTCGTGACGGTGCGCAGGGAGCGCCTTTACAACCTCGTTTCGCTGCCGCGCGACGGACGCGGCCGGATCGGCCTGCGCTTTCAGCCCGGGACGACCGCCTGGGACTTCACGTTCGGCTAGCGCCGCCCCGGTCCGCCGCTCGGGCGTCGGCCTAGAATGGGCGCATGGACGGTGCGGGAGCGCAATCGGAGACCCGCAGCTGGCTGCGCTGCTACCGCTGCTGGTCGCAGGAGCTGGAGGTCCAGGTCCACTACGAGGGGATCCACAAGATCGACCCCGAAACGGGCGAGCGCGCCGAAGTCGTCGACGAGCTGCAGGAGGCTGTCGTGCAGTGCCTTGACTGCATGCACGACCAGCCGCACCTCGGCTTCACGAACGGCCGCGTGGAGCCGATCGAGGACCGCTGGGAACGGATGATCGTCGGCACGCCGTGGGTCGCCTCGTGCACCGTCATGGTCGACGCGGACGAGGTCGAGAGCTGCTCGGGCCCGGAGGCCGGCGAGTCGCTCTCGTTCGCGGCCTTCGGTGACGAAGGGGTGCGCGAGTTCTTCACGCACGTTCGCTTCCACAAGCACGACGACGAGAACCGCATCACGGTCCACCTGCTGGTCGAGCTTTACGCCCGTTCGCTGGAGGAGGCGACGGAGGTGCTCGAGAACGCCGCGCGCGGCGTCCTCACGATCACCTCACTGGCGGAGGAGTCGCGCCCGCCGGCCGCGACCGGCGAGATCCACGGCCACGACTAGCTAAACGCTCGAGAGACGCTGCTCGAGCGCGTCGAGCTGCGCCTCGAGCTCCGGCGGCAGGTTGTCGAACTGCGCGAAGTGCTCGCGGAACAGGGGCACCTGCTCGCGCCAGGCGTCGACATCGACGCGCAGGATCTCGTCCATGGCGGCTTCGGAGACCGATAGGCCGCGCGTGTCGATGCCCTGCTCTCCGACCGGCGGAATACGGCCGATCGGCGTGTCGCCCGCTTCACCGTGGCCCGCGCAGCGCGCGAAGATCCAGGCCAGTACGCGCGAGTTGTCGCCGTAACCGGGCCACAGGAAGTCGCCGTCGTCGTCCTTGCGGAACCAGTTGACGTAGAAGATCTTCGGCAGCTTCGCGTCCTCGCGCCGGCCGATCTTCAGCCAGTGGGCGAAGTAGTCGGCCATGTTGTAGCCGCAGAACGGCAGCATCGCGAAGGGGTCGAAGCGCAGCTCGCCGACCTTGCCGGCGGCCGCGGCCGTCTTCTGGGAGGACATCACTGCGCCCATGAAGACACCGTGCTCCCAGTCCAGCGATTCCGTCACGAGCGGCACCACGGAGGATCGGCGGCCACCGAAGAGCATCGCGTCGATCGGCACGCCGACCGGATCCTGCCACTCCGGTGCGATCGCCGGATCCTGGCTCGCGGGGACCGTGAAGCGCGCGTTGGGGTGCGCCGCAGGCGTGTCGGAGTCGGGTGTCCAGTCGTCGCCGTGCCAGTCCGTGAGGTGCGCGGGCTTCTCGTCGCGTCATGCCCTCCCACCAGATGTCGCCGTCGTCGGTCTTGGCGCAGTTGGTGAAGATCGTGTTCCGCTCGATCGTGCGCATCGCGTTGAGGTTCGTGTGCTCGCCGGTGCCGGGCGCGACACCGAAGAAGCCCGCCTCGGGGTTGATCGCGTAGAGGCGGCCGTCGGCGCCGAACTTCATCCAGGCGATGTCGTCGCCGACCGTCTCGGCCTTCCAGCCCGGCAGCGTCGGGATCAGCATCGCGAGGTTCGTCTTGCCGCAGGCGCTCGGGAAGGCGCCGGTGATGTACTTCACCTCGCCCTCGGGCGAGGTGAGCTTGAGGATCAGCATGTGCTCGGCGAGCCAGCCCTCGTCGCGCGCCATCACGGACGCGATGCGCAGCGCGAAGCACTTCTTGCCGAGCAGCGCGTTGCCGCCGTAGCCGGAGCCGAAGGACCAGATTTCCCGCGTCTCGGGGAAGTGGACGATGTACTTGTTCTCGCCGTTGCAGGGCCACGGGACGTCGTCGACGCCGTCGGCCAGCGGCATGCCGACGGAGTGCAGGCAGGGCACGAACGTCGCCGCTCTCGCCGAGCACCTCGAGCGCGCCTGCGCCCATCCGCGTCATGATCCGCATCGAGACGGCGACGTACGTGGAGTCGGTCAGCTGCACGCCGATATAGCTCTTGTCGGAGCCCAGCGGCCCCATCGAGAACGGCACGACGTACATCGTGCGGCCGCGCATCGAGCCGCGGAAGAGGTCGGTGAGCGTTTCGCGCATCTCGCCCGGGTCGGCCCAGTTGTTCGTGGGGCCGGCGTCGCGCTCGCGCTCGGAGCAGATGAACGTGCGGTCCTCGACGCGGGCGACGTCACCGGGGTCTGAGAGAGCGAGGTAGGAGTTCGGCCGCTTGGCTTCCGAGAGGCGCTCGAAGGTCCCCGCATCGATCAGGCGCTGGCAGAGCTCGTCGTACTCCTCGGCCGTGCCGTCACACCAATGGATCGCCTCCGGTTCGGCGAGGTCCGCCATCTCCTGGACCCACGCCAGGAGGCGCTCGTTCGTCGTCGGGGCGGAGGCGGTGGTGTTCATCTTCGGACTCCTGGCTGCAGGGGGACGTTTGCGCTGCGGCAGCGGCGGGGCGGGTGCGCCTCGGGCCCCGAACTGAAAGACGCCCTCTCCGGGCGCCGCTCAGACAGGGTACCGCAAGCCGCTATGCGGGGTCAGGCTCCGGGCTCGCGGCGCGGCACCAGGACCAGGCGCTTGAACTCGGCGACCAGCAGGCCATCCTGGTTGCGCACGCGGGTGTGAACCTTGACTGTGCCGCGGTCCGGCTTGGACGTCGACTCGCGCTTCTCGAGGACCTCGGATTCGCAGTACAGCGTGTCGCCGTGAAAGACCGGCGCGGGGTGATTCAGTTCTTCGGTCGCGAGGTTCGCGATCGCCTTGCCGCTGACGTCACTGACCGACATGCCGAGCGCGAGCGAGTACACGAGCGGCCCGACGACGACGTTGCGGCCCTGCTGTGACTGCGCCGCGTAGACGTCGTTGATGTGCAGCGGGTGGTGGTTCATCGTCAGCAGGCAGAACAGGTGGTCGTCCGACTCGGTGACGGTCTTCGCCGGCCAGTGCTTGTAAACGTCGCCGACCTCGAACTCCTCGAGGTAGCGGCCGTAGGGGTGCGCGCCGCTCGCCTCGCGCGCGGCCTGGTCGGTCTCGACGGCGGTGGTCTCGCTCATGGTTCTCCTTGTGCGCTTGCGGCCCAGACTTTAGAGGGCACCCGGCCCCAGCCACGCCGCGTCGATACGGTGGGGACGCCGACGAACGAGGAGAGAACCTTGAAAAGCCCCCGTGACTTCTTCAAGCCGCTGGCGATCGGAGCCCCCGAGCCGGCGCGCGAGATCCCCTTCAAACCTTCGCGCATGATCCACTTCCTGGACTTCTCGAACGAGAAGATGGTCGCGAAGGTGCCCGGAGATCGCGCCGACCGTGGACATCCTGCTCGGCAACCTCGAGGACGCCGTGCCGGTGGACCGCAAGATCGCCGCGCGCGAGGGCCTGATCAAGGTCGGGCGCGACATCGACCTCGGCGACACGCAGCTGTGGACGCGCGTCAACGAGCTCGCCTCGCCGTGGGCTGCTCGACGACATCACCGAGACTCGTCATGGAGATCGGCGACCGCCTCGAGGTCGATGATGGTCCCGAAGGTCGAGGGCCCGTGGGACATCCACTACGTCGACCGCCTGCTCGCCCAGCTCGAGGCGCGCGCCTCGCTCGAGCGGCCGATCCTGATCCACGCGATCCTCGAGACCGCCCAGGGCGTCGCGAACCTCGAGGAGATCGCTGCCGCCTCACCGCGCATCCAGGGCATGAGCTTCGGCCCGGCCGACCTCGCCGCCTCGCGCCGCATGAAGACCACACGCGTCGGCGGCGGCCACCCCGGCTACCGCACGATCGCCGACCCCGACCCCGAGAACCCCGACGCCGCGCGGCCCAGCTATCAGCAGGACCCTGGCACTACTCGATCGCGCGCATGGTCGACGCCTGCACGGCGGTCGGCGCGCTCCCGTTCTACGGCCCGTACGGCGACATCCGCGACACGCTGGGCTGCGAAACGCAGTTCCGCGCCGCGTTCCTGCTCGGCTGCGTCGGCGCTTGGTCGCTTCACCCGGCGCAGATCGCGATCGCCAAGAAGGTCTTCTCGCCGGACCCCGAGGAGGTCGCGTTCGCGAAAAAGGTCATCGCGGCGATCCCCGACGGCCGCGGCGTGCACATGATCGACGGCAAGATGCAGGACGACGCGACGTGGAAGCAGTGCAAGGTGATGGTCGAGCTCGCGGAAATGCTCGCGCGCAAGGAACCCGAGCTCGCCGCCGCGTACGGCCTTTGAGCTCTGACGCCGCGTTGCCCCCGCGCCTTGTAGGCTTCGCGCGCCGCATGAGGTTCTACGAGTTCGAGGCGCGCGAGATCGTGCGGCGCGCCGGTATTCCCGTCACCGACTACGGCTACGCGACTGAGCCCTCGCAGGCGCGCGAGATCGCCGAGCGCATCGCCGGACCGACGGTCATCAAGTCGCAGGTCCTCACCGGCGGACGGATGAAGGCCGGCGGCGTCAAGTTCGCGGACACGCCGCAGCAGGCCGAGGCCGACGCGCGCGACATCCTGGCGCTCGAGATCGGCGGCCACATGCCGCGCGGAGTGCTCGTCGACCCGCGCGCCGAAGTCGAGCAGGAGTACTACGCCGGCGTCGTCTGGGACGGAATCCGCAAGCGGCCCGTGATGATCTTCTCGCCCGTCGGCGGCATCGACATCGAGCAGGTCGCGGAGGAGCAGCCCGACAAGGTCGGCCGGCGGCACTTCTCGACGATCCTCCCCTTCTCGGACTTCATGGCGAAGGAGGTGATCGCCGCCACGGGCGTCACCGGGCAGGCCCTCAACCGCCTCGTTCCGATCCTCACCCGCCTGGCGGCGCTGTTCGTCGACAACGACATGGTGCTCGCCGAGATCAATCCGCTGGGGCGGCTCGCGGACGGCTCGTTCGTCGCGCTCGACGCGCACATGGACATGGAGAACGAGGCCCGCGGCCGGCACCGCAAGCTGCTCAGCGACCTCGGCGTCGGCGAGGAGGAGACGCGCCAGGCGCGCGAGCCGACGCCGTTCGAGCTCGCCGGCGAGGAGGTCGACGCCGAGGACCACCGCGGCGTCGCCGGGAACGTGACGGAGTTCGACGGCGACCTCGGCCTGGTGATCGGTGCCGGCGGCGGCTCGCTCACGCTGTTCGACGCCGTGCGAGCGCACGGCGGGCGGCCCGCGAACTACTGCGAGATCGGCGGCAACCCGTCGGTCAGCAAGGCCTGCGGCCTCGCGAAGCTCGTTCTCTCCAAGCCCGGCGTAGACAAGATCGCGGTGATGATGTCGATCGTCTCCAACACGCGCGTCGACATCGTCGCGCGCGGCGTGATCAAAGCCTGCGTCGAGCTCGGCTACGACCCGGCCGAGAAGATCGCGATCTTCCGCATCCCCGGAGCCTGGGAGGAAGAGGGCTTCAAGATCCTCGAACGCTACGGCGTTGAGTACGCCGACCGGTCCGTGTCGCTGAACGAGGCGGCGCGCCGCGCCGTCGAAAAGATCCAGGGCGCCGGCTGATGTCGATCCTCGTCGACGCCGACACGACGTTCATCGTCCAGGGCATCACAGGGCGCGAGGCCGTGAACCTCACGCGCGAGTGCCTTGACTACGGCGCCGGCGCGAAGGTCGTGGGCGGCGTCACGCCGGGGCGCCTGGGTCGCGAAGTGCACGGCGTGCCGGTTTTCGACACCGTGGCACAGGCCGTCGAGCATCACGGCGCACCGATCAAGGGCTCCGTCGTGACGGTCCCCCCGGCCTTCACGCGCGACGCCGTGTTCGAGGCGGTCGAGAACGGCATCGAGCTGATCGTGATCGTCACGGAGCGCATCCCGCGCCGCGACGTCGCGGAGATGGTCGAGCTCGCTTCGCTGCGCGGCGCGCGCATCATCGGCCCCAACTGTCTCGGCGTGATCGTTCCCGACGTGGTGAAGATGGGCGGCATCGGCGGCCCCGCGAAAAACGCCGCGCAGGCTTACAAACCGGGCCCGATCGGCGTGATCTCACGCTCCGGCGGCATGACAACCGAGATGTCCTCGACGCTCAGCGCGGCGGGCCTCGGCCAGTCGACGGCGGTGTCGATCGGCGGCGACGCGATCATCGGCTCGACATACGCCGAGCTGATGCCGCTCTTCGAGGCCGATCAGGAGACGCAGGGCATCGTCATCTACACGGAGCCCGGCGGCCGCATGGAGGCCGAGCTCTCGCGCTGGGTCGAGGAGTCCGGCTCGCGCCTGCCGATCGTGGCGTTCATGGCGGGCCGCTTCATGGACGAGATGCCCGGAATGAGCTTCGGCCACGCCGGCACGATCGTCGAAGGCCGCGAGGACACGGCGAGCGAGAAGATCGCGCGCCTGGCGGCGGCCGGCATCACGGTCGCCGAGCGGATCGAGGACATCCCCGCTCTGATCGGCGAGAAGATCGCCGAACGGAGGGCCTCGTGAGGGTCGACGGGCTCTTCATCGCCGTCGAAGTCGACGACGCGCTCGTCGCGGACCGTGCGATCGCCGAGCGCCTGGCCGAGGTCTGCCCTGTCGACATTTTCGCCGCGGCCGGCGAACGCCTGGAGATCGTGGCCGAGAACGTCGACGAGTGCGTGCTCTGCCGGCTGTGCCTGGACGCGGTGCCCGCCGGGGTCTCCGTGCTGCGCCTGTACGCCGACGGCGAACGCCTCTAGCCCTTCCGCACGGGGCCGCCGACGGGTATCGTCAGTTTGCGGTGAAGGAAAACTTCTCACTGATCGTGATGGTGCTTTTCCTGCTGGGGTCGCTCGCGTTCCTCGCCCAGCAGCTGCTCGGCGTACCACTGAGGCGCGCCGCGTCGCGCAGCTGTACGCTGCCGCCATGCCAAAGCGGCCGCCGCTCCCGCAGGCAGGCCGGCCGTGATCGCGCGGCGCCTCGGGCTTCTCTGTGTCGCCACAACGCTGATCGCGCTGAACGCTGCGGCCGGCGCTTCGGCCACCGAGCGTTTCCCCGGTCTGTGGCTGCGCTCGATCTGGACGACGATCGGTGCTCCGCAGACGCCGGCGGAATATATCCGCCTCTACGAGCCGCGCAGCGAAGTCATCGGCGATCTCGGCCGCCCGCGCAAAGAGTTCTTCGTTTGCCCGAAGCGGCGCTGCAACCACCTTCTCGCGGCACAGATCGACCAGTGGCGAGCTCACAAGACCGCCTGGACCGCGATCTTCGCTGCACGCAGGAGCGTCGCCGTGCCGCGCATCGCGGTCTCGGTGGAAGCGAAGGGCGGCCGCTGGAAATACCGTTGGCTGCACGGCGGCGAGCACGCAGGGCAGCTTTGGCTACAGCCCGCGATCCCCTGTAAGCGCCCCGAGCTGCCGCCGGGCGCCAAGACAAGCCCCGAAGGTATTTCGCTGATCTGCGAGCGCCCGGTCTTTGAGCGCTTCGATCACCGGCACTACGTTGACGTTGCCGCCGTCGAGGCGCTCGGCCACCGGGTCGAGGTGGCCGGCGTCCTGGACCTCGAGGGCTTCCTCGACGTTTTCGTCGAACTGCTCCAGCAGCTGGTGGCGACCCAGCCCCACCATGCGCCCGCGACCAACCAAGAAGGCGGGACGTTGCAGCTGGCCGCCCCGTCCGGCAGCGGTCACGGGCGAAACGGGCTCGACGCGCTCGGCCCCGTGGCGCGGCTAGCCGCGGAAGCCGCGACCGCCGGCGCCGCGGCGCGCTAGTGGCGCCGCGCGCGGCGTAGGTTTTCGCGTTCCTGCTGCGCTTCGACGACTTTCGTGATCAGCCGCAGATGCTGGTCGGGACCCGAGGCCTTCGCCTGCCCGTACATGAACGCCTCGACCCAGTCCGGGACCTTGCCCTCGGCGGCCATCACGTTGAAGAAGGCGCGCTGCATTTCGACGCGCACGCGCGCTTCTGGAGCCGCGTCGTGCGTGACCTTGACCCCCGGCAGCTCGAGGCGGTACTGCTGCAGATCACCGCGGCCGCGCAGATCGACGCCGACGACCATCTTCAGCTGCTCGAGCGCTGGCACTTCGGTGAGGAAGCGCGTCGCGGCCTGCTCGATCAGGCTCTTGGCGTCCTCGGACACTCGCCGACCGCCGCGCCCGTGCTCAGATCTTGTTGCGCTGCAGGAGCTTGCGGCCGATGACCATGCGCTGGATCTCGGAGGTGCCCTCGCCGATCAGGAGCAGCGGCGCGTCGCGGTAGAGGCGCTCGATCTCGTACTCCTTGGAGTAGCCGTAGCCGCCGTGGATGCGGAAGGACTCCTCGACGCAGAACCGGCCCGTCTCCGACGCGAAGAGCTTGGCCATGCCGGCCTCCAGATCTGAGCGCTCGCCGGCGTCCTTCATGCGCGCCGCGCGGCGCGTCATAAGGCGCGCCGCGTCGACCTGCGTCGCCATGTCGGCGAGCTTGAACTGGATCGCCTGGTGCTCTGCGATCGGCCGGCCGAAGGTCTTGCGCTCCTGGCTGTAGCGAAGCGCGAGTTCAAGCGCCCGCTGCGCGATGCCGACGCCGCGCGCAGCCACGTTCACCCTCCCCACCTCGAGCGCATCCATCATCTGCGTGAAGCCGTTGCCGCGCCCTGCCTCCTCGCCGCCGAGGATGTTCTCCGCCGGGCAGTGATAACCGTCGAAGACGAGCTCGGTCGACTCGACGCCCTTGTAGCCCATCTTCTTGATCTGCGGCGGGACGTTCAGACCCGCATAGGGGCCCGTGTTCTCGTGCGCACCGGGCTCCTTCTCGGCGATGAAGCACGTGAACGCCCGGTGGCGCGGGTCGGCGTCGGGGTCGGTCTTGACGAGCACGAAGACGAGCGCCGAGCGCAGTCCGTTCGTGACCCACATCTTCTGGCCGTTGATCTCCCAATCGCCCTCGTCGAGCTTGCGCGCCGAGGTTTTGATCGCCTGCACGTCGGAGCCGAGCTCGGGCTCGGAGAGGGAGAAGGCCGCGCGCAGCTCGCCCGTCGCCATCTTCGGCAGGTACTTCTGGCGCTGCTCCTCGCTGCCGAACTTCATCAACAGGTAGCTGCCGATGAAATGGGTGTTGATCACGCCGGAGATCGAGATCCATCCGCGCGAGAGCTCTTCGACGATCATCGAGTACGTCGTCAGGTCGAGCCCCATCCCGCCGTACTCCTCGGGGATCGTCACGCCGAAGAGGCCGAGTTCCTTCATCTGCTCGACGATCGGCTCGGGGAAGGAGTCCTCGTGGTCGTAGTGCTCGGCGGTCGGGAGGATCTGCTCGTCGACGAACTGGCGCACCATTTCGGTTATCGCCTGCTGCTCGTCTGTCATCTCGATGTACGGGGCTGCAACGGCCACTTGATCTGCGCTCCAGGTCTCGGTTTTTCGCTTCCGCGGCCGCGCGAATCGGCCCGCGGGGCCGTCGCGACGGCACAGCCGGAGCATACCGGCGGCCGAGCCCCGCCCGCCACGCGCCGCCTGCGACTGTGCGGGCGCGCTATAGATGCCCGCCGATGAACTTCGTGACCGACGTCGTCGACGCCGCGCCGCCCGAGCGCCTGGCGCTGATCGAGCTCTCGCAGGACGGCGAGCGCCGAGAGTGGCGGTTCGGTGAGCTGGCAGACGCCGCGGCGCGCTTCGCGGGCGCGCTCGCCGCGCGCGGCGTGGGCCCGGGCGACGTCGTGATGACCGTCATCGGCAACCGCATCGAGTGGGTGCTCGCGCTCGTCGGCTGCATGCGGATCGGTGCCGTGGCGCTCCCCTGCACCGAGCAGCTGCGGGCCCACGACCTGGCGCTGCGGATGCGCGCGGCGGAGCCGAGGCTCATCGTCGCGGACGTGCGCAACTCCCGCGAGCTGGACGGCGCGCTCGCCCTGCTCGACGACGCGCCGCCCGTCGCGGCGATCCCCGACGCCGCGCTGCTCGCGCACGACGCCGCGCCGGCGGTCAGCGTCGACGACGCGGCGCCGGCGCTGATCCTCTTCACGAGCGGCACGCAGGGCGAGCCCAAGGCCGTCGTGCACGGCGGCCGCTACATCGCCGGTCAGCAGCTGCAGTCCAGCGCCTGGTTCGCGCCCGGTGCAGGAGAGCTCGCGTGGTGCACAGCGTCGAGCGGCTGGTCCAAGTCGACGCGCAACGTGTTTGTCGCGCCGTGGCTGCGCGGGGCGGCGGCGCTGATCCACGACGGTCGTTTTGACCCCGCGGAGCGCCTCCAGATCCTGGCGCGCGAGCGCGTCTCAGCCCTCTGCATGGCGCCGACGGAGTACCGCATGATCGCCGCGCGCGCCACGCTGGACGCGCTGCCCGACCTGCGGACGATGGTCGCCGCGGGCGAGGCCCTGAACCCGGAGGTGATGCGCGAGTGGCACGCCGCGACCGGCGTCTGGATCCGCGACGGCTACGGGCAGACCGAGACGGGCGCCCTGACCGGCGTCCCCGAGGGCGCCACCCGCCCGGGATCGATGGGGCCGGCGCTGCCCGGCGTCGAGCTCACGGTGCAGGACGGTGAGCTCGTGCTCGACCCCCGCACCGACCCCACGTTCTTCCTCGGCTACCTCGGCGAGGACGTGCGCCGCGCGCCCGACGGCAGCTGGACCGTGCGCGACCGCAGGGACGGCGGGCCGTGGCGGACCGGCGACCTCGTCGAGCGTGACGAGGACGGCTGGCTTCACTTCGTCGGGCGCACCGACGACGTGATCGTCTCCGCCGGCTACCGCATCGGGCCGTTCGAGGTCGAGTCGGCGCTGCTCTCGCACTCCGCGGTCGCCGAGGCCGCCGCGGTCGCGGCGCCCGACGCCGAGCGCGGGCAGGTGGTGCGGGCCGTCGTCGTCCTCGCGCCCGGCGCCGCACCCTCCGACGAGCTCGCGCGCGAGCTTCAGCAGCACGTGCGCGACCAGACGGCGCCATACAAGTACCCGCGCCGCGTCGAGTTCGTGGACGAGCTGCCGAAGACGGCGAGCGGCAAGATCCGCCGTTCGGCGCTCCGTTAGAGCGCGACGATGGCGTCGATCTCGACGCGTGCGCCGCGCGGCAGCGCGGCGACCCCGACGGCGGCGCGCGCCGGCGGGCGCTCGTCGAAGAACTCTTCGTAGACCTGGTTGACGGCGGCGAAGTCGCCGAGGTCCGTCATGTAGACCGTGAGGCGCACCGCGTTCGCGAGCTCGGTCCCGGACGCGCTGCACACGGCCGCGAGGTTGGTCAGGCACTGGCGGGCCTGGTCCGCGGACGTCGCACCGACGATTCGCTTGCCGCTCTCGTCCAGCGGCACCTGGCCCGAGCAGAACAGCAGCCCTGCGGCGCGCACGGCGTGGCTGTAGGGGCCGATCGCGGGCGGCGCGCCTGCCGCCTCGACCGTTTCACGCTGCCCCGACATGCGCCGACCCTACAACTTTCGTCCACCGCCGGGCCGACGCGGCGACGCGCGCTGCTCGCGTGCCGACCCAATCAGTGTGCACCCCGGACGGCACCGCCAGCAATGGCCGCGGGGCGGCGCGCGGCGACGTGGGCCGCTCTATTCTCGCTCTGTGCGGCCGAGGGCGATCGCGTACTCCACGCTCGCCGCAATTGCGGCGCTGCTGGTGTTCGCCGCGCCGAGCTCGGCGATGACGCTGTCGCTAGCGAACTGCGACGGCGGCTGGGAATGCGGCAAGCTCAGCGTTCCCGCCGAACGCGGTGGCGCCTCGACGCGAACGATTGAACTCGGCGTCTGGCGGCGGAAATTCGCCGGCGAGCCGAGCGCAGAACACAGCCATGATGCTGTCTTCGCGCTCGCGGGAGGGCCCGGCCAGGCCGCCGTCCCGTTGCGCGAAGGGATGCGGCAGCTGATCGAACCGGCCCTTGCCGGTCGCGACATGATCGTGATCGACCAGCGCGGTACCGGCGAATCGGCGCCGCTGACATGCGCCGGACTCTCGGCGAGCGCATCGACCGAAACGGAAGAGATCGCCGACATCGAAAGGTGCTCGCACGAAAGCAGCACGCAGGGCATTTTCACGAGCGCCGAATCGGTCCAGGACATCGACGCGGTGCGAGCCGCGCTGGGCTACGAAAAACTCGTCCTCTACGGCACGTCCTACGGCACCAAGGTCGCGCTCAACTACGCAGAACGCTTCCCCAAAAAGGTCGAATCGCTGGTGCTCGACTCGGTCGTCCCGCCGGCCGGCGAGGAACCGTTCCGCGTCGACTCCTTCGAGGCCGTCGCCGGAATGATGAGCGAACTGTGCTCGCAGGGGCCATGCCATCGCTTCTCGCGCAACCCGACCGGCGAACTCGCGACGCTTGCTTCACGCCTCTCGCACCAGGCGATCCTGGGCACGTACACCAACGGCCGCGGCTCCCCGAAGATCTTCGGCGTCACGGAGGACAGCCTGTGGGATCTACTCGTCGATGGTGACCTGAACCCCGCGCTGCGCGGGCTGCTGCCGGCCGCGGTCCACGCCGCGGTTCACGGCCACAACGGGCAGCTGATCCGTCTCGCGGCGATCGACGACGGGCTCATCCCGACGCTTCCCCGCGGCGCCGGCGGCGGCGAAGAAGAGGTCGACTCGGCGCTCTACTTCGCGACCTCGTGCGAAGAGACGCCGTTCCCGTGGACCCGCACGAGCGGCTTTGCGACCCGCCTGCAGGGCGTCGAAACGGCGCTCGGCGCGATCCCCTCGTCGAGCTTCTATCCATTCTCCGCCAACGTCTCCGTGAGCACGGGGCTCTTCTCGTTCTGCGCCGCGTGGCCGGATGCCTCCGCGGCGCCGGCAGCGACCACAACGCCGCCGGAAGTGCCAACGCTGATCCTCTCGGGCGGCCAGGACCTGCGCACGCCGACCGTGGGCGCGCGCGCCGTCGCAGCCGAGATTCCCGGCTCGCAGCTCCTTATCGTGCCGTTCACGGGCCACTCCGTGCTCGGCTCGGACTTCTCGAGCTGCTCGCACGACGCCGTCGAGGCCTTCTTCGCCTCGCAGACCGTGAAACCGTGCGGCCACACCAGCGAGCCGTTCCCGCCGACCGCGCCGGCGCCCGAAAACGTCCGCACGCTCGCCGCGACGGCGCACATCCGCGGCCTTCCCGGGCGCACCGTCACGGCCGCGCTGCAGACGCTCGACGAGCTGCGCCGCGAAGCGATCGCCGCGGTCTTCCAGAGCGACTCCATCTTCCCCACCGGCACATCGTTCGGCGGCCTGCACGGCGGAGACGCGGTCGTACACCGCGGCTGGCTCGCCCTGCACAACTACAGCGTCGTTCCGGGCGTGACTCTCAGCGGCGTCATTTCGACGTCCGGTCTTGAGTTCGAGAAATCTGTCCTGCGAATCGGCGGACGCCGCGCCTCGCACGGCTCGCTGACAGTCATCGCCCGCGGCACGACCGTGCGCGGCCGGCTCGGGGGCCGGCGCTTCGACCGCCGTACGGCCGCCGCCGACATCGCGTCGGCGCACGGTGAACAGTGGCCGGCACCGCCGAAGCACTTCTTGCGCCTGCGCTGACCCGGACTAGGCTGGGCGCGTGACGAACGCCCTCGCCGGCGAGAGCTCCCCTTACCTGCGCCAGCACGCCGAGAACCCCGTCGACTGGCGGCCGTGGGGCGCCGGCGCCTTCGCCGCCGCGCGCGAGCGAGACGTTCCAGTACTCGTGTCGATCGGCTACTCGGCGTGCCACTGGTGCCATGTGATGGAGCGCGAGTCCTTCGCCGACGAGCAGACCGCGCTGCTGATGAATGCGAACTTCGTGTGCGTGAAGGTCGACCGCGAGGAACGCCCCGACGTCGACGCGATCTACATGGAGGCCGTCCAGAGCATGATCGGCAGCGGCGGCTGGCCGCTGAACGTCTTCCTCAGCCCGGACCAGGTTCCGCTCTACGGCGGCACCTACTTTCCGCCCGAGCCGCGACCCGGGATGATGTCCTGGCGCCAGCTGCTCGTGGCGATCGCCTCCACATGGCAGGATCGGCGCGACGAGCTACTCGCGGGGGGCGAGCTGCTGCGGCGCCACCTTTCGGGCGGCGCGACGCTGGAAGCTTCCTCCGCGCCGCCGGCCGTGGCCGCGCTGAACCGAGCGGCCGCACGTCTGCACGAGCTCTTCGACGCCGCGCACGGGGGTTTCGGCGGCGCGCCTAAGTTCCCGCAGGCCCCGGTGCTCGAGTTTCTGCTCGCGCGCGGCGAGGACCAGATGGCGCTCGCAACCCTGCACGGCATCGAGTCCGGCGGAATCCACGACCGCCTGGGCGGCGGCTTCGCTCGCTACAGCGTCGACGACGCGTGGCGCG
This sequence comes from uncultured Solirubrobacterales bacterium, assembly GCA_963764325.1. Lineage (GTDB taxonomy): Bacteria > Actinomycetota > Thermoleophilia > Solirubrobacterales > Solirubrobacteraceae > Palsa-744. The sequence continues at coordinate 121,849 of CAVXSE010000003.1, forward strand.
TCCCGCACTTCGAGAAGATGCTCTACGACAACGCACTGCTCGCGCGGGCCATGCTGCACGGCTGGCAGCAGAGCGGCGAGGCCCCGCTGCTCGCCGCCTGCCGCGGCGCGCTGGACTGGTCGCTGGCCGAGATGCTCGACCCGGCCGGCGGCTTCTACAGCGCGCTCGACGCCGACTCGGACGGCGTCGAGGGCGCCTACTACGTCTGGACGGTCGCCGAGCTGAGGGACGCTCTCGGTGACGACGCCGACGCCGCGATCGCCTACTTCCAGGCCACGGCGGACGGCAACTTCACTGACCCGCACCACCCGGCGCGAGGGCTCGAACGTCCTCCAGGGCACGGGGCCGCGCCCCGATGAGGAGACGCTCGCGCGCATCACGGCGCGCCTGCTGGAGCGCCGCGCAGGGCGCACGCGCCCTGCACTCGACGACAAGTGCCTGACGGCCTGGAACGCGCTGATGATCGCCGCACTCGCCGACGCCGGCGGCGCACTCGGTGAGGAGCGCTACACGAGCGCGGCCGTGGCCTGCGCGGAGTTCGTCCAGACGAAGCTACGCGACGCCGACGGCCGGCTGCTTCGCGTCTGGCGCGGCGTGCCGGGCCCCGTACCCGGGTTCCTCGAGGACCACGCCCTGCTCCTGGAGGCCCTGCTGGTGCTGTTCGAAACGACGTGCGAGGAGCGCTGGTTCTTCGCCGCGCAGGCCCTCGCCGGCGAAATGATCGAGCTCTTCGCGGACCCCGAGCGCGGCGGATTCTTCACCACTGGGCGCGACGCAGAACCGCTGATCGCCCGCCGCAAGGAGCTCGACGACACGCCCATCCCGTCGGGGCAGTCGGCGGCGGCAGCGGCGCTGATCCGCCTCGCCCAGCTCACCGGCGACGAGCGTTACGAGAGCCTCGCGCTGGCGACGCTCGGGCCGCTCGGGCAGATCGCCGCCGAGCACCCCACATCCTTCGGTCACGCGCTGCTCGCACAGCACACCTACCTGGCGCCGGCGCGTCCGATCAGCTGCCCCGTGCCCGTCACAGGATCGACAGGTAGCGCTCCAGCTCCCAGCTCGTGACTTGGACGCGGTAGTCGTCCCACTCCTGTCGCTTGATCTCGACGTAGCGGTTGAACGTGTGCTCACCGAGCGTGCGCAGCACGAGCTCCGACTCGGCTGTCAGCTCGATCGCCTCGCCGAGGCTTTCCGGCAGCTGCTCGATGCCGAGCCGCCGGTGCTCTTCAGGTGAGAGGTGGTAGAGGTTCTGCTCCATCGGCTCGGGCAGCTCGTAGCCCTGCTCGATGCCTTCCAGGCCGGCCTGCAGCAGGACGGCGAAGGTCAGGTAGGGATTGCACGCCGGATCCGGGCAGCGCAGCTCCATGCGCGTCGCCATCTCCCGCCCCGGGTGGTAGAGCGGCACGCGAACCAGCGCCGAGCGGTTGCGGCGCGACCACGCGACGTACGTCGGCGCCTCGAAACCCGGCACGAGGCGCTTGTACGAGTTGACCCACTGCGCGAAGATCGAGCAGTTCTCGCGTGCGTGCCGCAGCTGGCCGGCGATGAACGCCTTGCCGACGTCGGAGAGGAAGTACTGGTCGTCGGCGTCGAAGAACGCGTTGTGCCCGTCGCGGAACAGCGAGAGGTGCGTATGCATGCCCGAGCCGTTCTCGCCGAACAGCGGCTTTGGCATGAAGGTCGCATGCCAGCCGTATTTCATGGCGTACTCCTTGACCGTGATGCGGTACGTCATGCAGTCGTCGGCCATCTTCAGCGCATCGGCGTAACGCATGTCGATCTCGTGCTGCGAGGGCCCGACCTCGTGGTGGGTGTACTCGACGTGGATGCCGAGCTGCTCGAGCGCGAGAACCGTTTCGCGCCGCACGTCCGAGCCGGCGTCGAGCGTCGTCAGGTCGAAGTAGCCGCCTTCGTCCAGTACTTCAGTGGAGCGCGCGTCGCGGAACAGGTAGTACTCGAGCTCCGGCCCGACGTTGAAAGTCTCGAAGCCCATCGCCCGCGCGCGCTCGATTGCACGGCGCAGCACGTTGCGGGGATCGCCCTCGTACGGCGTCTGCTCCGGCGTCGCGATGTCGCAGAACATCCGCCCCACGCCCTGCTCGCCGGGACGCCACGGCAGGACCGCGAACGTCGCGGGGTCCGGCAGCGCGATCATGTCCGACTCCTCGATCGCGTTGAAGCCGGTGATCGATGAACCATCGAACCCCATGCCGGCCTCGAAAGCGTCGTCGAGCTCGGCGGCGTTGATCGAAAACGACTTCAGCTGCCCCAGAATGTCGGTGAACCAGAAGCGGATGAAGCGGAGTTCGTGTTCACGCACGAACTCCTTGACATCCGCGGCGGTCTTCGGCGCCTCGCTCATCGCGCACGAAACCCTAGACGACGCGGCGTTCGGCGGGCCGCCGTGCTCAGTGGCCGGCGGCCTGCGCGACGAAGTCCGCGACCTGTTCGGCTTCCTTGCCCTCGTACAGCAGGGCCGGCATCTGGCCCTGGCCGCGCGCGATACCGTCCTCGACGGCTTCCAGTACGAGCGCCCGCTTGGCGGCAAAGCCGCCGCTTGTTTCCTTACCGATCAGGTCGTCGAGGTTCGGTCCGGTGCGGCCCATCGCGCCCGCCGCTTTCAGCGTGTGGCAGGTCTCGCAGCGCCGCGCCGAAGAGCACCCGCGCCCTTCGTGGCTTCGGCGCTCAAGGTCAGGTTTCCGAGGCCGGCGGTGGCCTCGTCGGTTTTGTTTTCTGCGATCACCATGTCGGCACGGCGATCGCGATGATCACGCGCGACAATGAAAAAGGGGTAGGCGGCCCGGCTCACGGCCGCGGGACGATATCGAGTCAGGGGAGGCGCCAGGCAGCCGTCAAGCGACCCGCGCGGCCGCCGCTACCCTGAGGCGTAGGTGATGCACGCGAAACGGGGCGAGTTCTGACTGCTGCGGCGCCTGCCGCTATCGAGGCTGCTGCTGGCGATCGGCGCCGCGCTGGTCGCCGCCGCGGCGCTTGCGGCGATCGCCAGCGCGATCGGCTCCGGCCCTGTCCCCGCGCAGAAGCCACTCGCCGTGGCGATCCACGACGCTCTAGGTGGCGCCAGCGACGTCCAGGGCGTCACGGCGAACATCCAGTGGACGAACCGGCTGCTCGAAGGCGCGGGTCTCGCCAGTGGCGAACGGGGCGGGCCGTCATCGAGCCCCCTGCTCGGCGGGGGCGCAGGGCAGGCTGTGGATCTCGGCGTCCGGCGACTTCCGCCTCGAGCTGCAGTCCGAAAAGGCGACAGCGAGATCTACTGGGACGGCAGGACCCTTTCGCTTTATGAGGTGTCGTCGGGGACGATCTACCGCTACACGCCACCGGCGCAGACGAAGGGCGAATCGACGACTCGGGCCGACGCCCCGTCGCTCGCGCAGATCGAAGAAGGGCTTACGCGGGCCGGAAATCGGTCGAAATCTCGGGAGCCCAGCCGACGGATGTCGCCGGCCGCGCGGCGTACACCGTCCGCGTGACACCGCTGGAAAGCGGCAGCCTTCTCGGCGGGCGCGGAGCTGAGCTTCGACGCCGAAAACGGCGCGCCGCTGCGCGCCGCGATCTATGCGACCTCGAGCCCCGAACCGGTCATGGAACTCGCCGCCCAATCGAATCGCCTACGGATCTGTCGAACCTTCGATATTCGATCTGACGCCGCCCGCCGAGCACCAAGGTCGAGGTGGTCAGTCCGGCCACGGCCCGCCGGCCGCGTCGCGCGCCAGCGACGCACCGCACTTCGGTCCACGGCCAAGGGATCGCGGCGGTCGTCTCGGGCCGAAGTCCAGGGCGGGGCACTCGAAGGCAGCCTCCTCGCCCCCGGCGTCAAAGCTCGATCGGCCAGCAGGCCAGCGAGCTGAAAACGGCGCTCGGCACGATCGTGACGTTCGTGCATGGCGGCGTCCGCTACATGCCGCCGGCGCCGACGTGCCGGCAGAGGTCGAGGCCGTCGCGCGTGGGCTCTGAGGGCGGACGCGCCGCCGGTCCGCGCGTTCGCGCTGACCAAGCGCTACGACGACGTGCTCGCGGTCGACGCCGTCGATCTGACGGTCGAGTCGGGCGACGTGTACGGGTTCCTCGGCCCGAACGGCGCCGGCAAGACAACGACGCTGCGCATGATCTGGGGCTGATAACGCCCGCCGGCGGCCACGCCGAGCTGTTCGGCCGCGATCCGATGCGCGAGGGAGCCGAGCCCTCGATGGCGTCGCGGGCTTCGTCGAGGCGCCGCGCTTCTATCCGTACATGACGCGGCCGCCCGAACCTGCAATGCTGGCCGAACTCGACGGTGACGGCGCCGCCGGGCGCATCGACGAGGTACTCGACGTTGTCGAGCTCGCGCCGCGCGCCCGCCAAGCGTCGGCGGCTACTCGCACGGCATGCGCCAGCGCCTCGGGATCGCCGCCTCGCTGCTGCGGGCGCCGCGACTGCTGATCCTCGACGAGCCCGCGACCGGGCTCGACCCCGCCGGGATGCGCGACATGCGCGAGCTGATCCGGCGCCTCGCCCAGGAAGGGATCACGGTGCTGCTCTCAAGCCACCAGCTGCCTGAGGTCGCAGGAACTCTGCGACCGCGTCGCGATCGTGAACAGCGGCCACGTCGTCTACGAGGGCGCGCTGACCGAGCTGCGACGGCGCGGCGGCAGCGGCTACCGGCTGCGGACCGACGACGATGCTGCGCGCTCGAGATCGCCAGCGACGCCGACGGGATCGCACACGCGCGGATCGCGGACGGCGGCGTCGCGCTGCAGGCCGACGAGGAGCACGTCGGGGAACTCTCGCTCGCACTGGGCCGCGCGGGGATCGCGATCCTCGCCCTGACGCCCGAGCTCGCGACGCTCGAGGAGCTGTTCTTCCGGCTGACCGGCGAGGACCGGCCGGCGGTGCGCCGGAGAACGAGCTCGCGACGGCTGGCGCCGCATGAGCGCAGCGGCCACCGCAGCGCAGCGGTCCCGCGCACGGCGCGCGCCGCGCGACCGTCGACATTCCCGTGTACCGCTGGGAGCTGCGCAAGCTCGTCTCGCAAAAGCGAACATACCTCGGGTTTGCGCTCGCGGCCGTGATGCCAATCATCTTCGTGTGGCCGAGGGCGTGCGCGGGCCCCACCACGGCGCGGCCAGGGCAGCATGTTCCTCGCGCAGGTCACGCAGTCGGGCCTTGCCACGCCGGTCGTGATGCTGACTCTTCATGTCGCCTTCTTCTCTGCCCCTGATCGCGGCCCTCGTGGCCGGCGACATCGTCGCCGCCGAGGACGGCAACGGAACGCTCAAGACGATCCTCACCCGCTCCGTCGACCGCGGCCAGGTGTTCGCGGCGAAGGTCCTGGCTGCTGCACCTATGCGGTCGCGTGGCCGTCTTCCTGCGGCCACGGTCGCCATCGTCGCCGGGGTCGCGCGCTGGGGCTTCAAGAGCGTCACGCAGCTCTCGGGGACGGTCGTCTCGGCGCCGAAGGCGCTGCTGCTCGTGATCGTGCGGCGAATGCCGTCTATCTGGTGGCGCTGTTGCGGTCGTCGCGATCGGGATCCTGCTCTCAACCGTCGCTCGCAACAGCGCTGGCGCGGTCGTCGGCACCTCGGGATGACGCTCATACTGGCGATCGTCGGCGCAGATCCCAGGCCTCGGCGGACTCAGCCGTACCTGTTGACCAACCAGTACTTGGCGTGGCAGGGGCTCCTTCGCACACCTACCGACTGGCAGCCGATCCTCCACTCGCTATGGGTCTGCGCGCTCTACGCCGTGCCCGGCCTGCTCGCCGCGTACCTCGTATTCCTGCGCCGCGACGTCGCCGGCGGCTAGCTCAAGCGACGGACTCGGCCTGCTCCTCGGCGGCCGAGAGCGCGACCTCGCCCATCAGCCGGCGCGCTTCGCGCGCGTCGATCGGCCCGGCGCCCTGGCGCCCCGTCGACTCGGCGCCGCAGGCGACACCGAAGCGCAGGCAGTGGTCGGGGGCGCGACCTTCGTAGCGCGCCGCGACGTAACCCGCGAGGAACGCGTCGCCGGAGCCCCTCGTCGCGGTCACCTCGCGCGGCTCGATGCGCGCGCGCTTCTGGACCGGCTGGCCGTCGACGAGAAGACGCGCGACCGCGCCGTCGGGGAGCGTCACGATCGCCTCGCGCGGCCCCGAGCCCGGTGACCTCGCTGAGCGCCGCGGCGATTTCGGCGTCGCCGGAGAACTCGTGCCCGACGAGCTCCTCGGCCTCCAGCAGGTTCGGTGACACGACGTCAGGCTCCGCGCGCACCGCGTGGCGCAGCGGGTCGCCGTCGGCGTCAACGACCGTCGTGATGCCCGAGCGCGCGACGTCATGGATCAGCGTGGCGTAGAGCTCGGCGTCCGCCTCACGCGGCAGCGAGCCGGCGAAGACGACGATCGCGGCGCCGCGCGCGAGGTACGTCAGCTTGTCGCGGAAGAGCTCGATCTCGTGCGTCGGTGACGGCCGGGCCGCGTTCGTTGATCTCCGTCTGCGTGCCGGTCGTCGGGTCGAGCACGCGGTGTTCGTGCGTGACTCCTCGCGTATCCGCACGAAGTCGTTGAGGATCGACTCTTCCGTCAGCTGCTCGACGATGTGTGTGCCCGTCGCGCCGCCCGCAAACCCCGTCGCGATGACCGGCTGCCCGAGCGCCTTCAGGGTCCGCGCGATGTTCACGCCCTTGCCGCCGGCGGAGGTGCGCTGGTCGACGGTGCGGTGGCGCCGGCCGATCGTGAAGCTCGGCACCGTCAGCACCTTGTCGATGGCTGCGTTGAGGGTGACTGTGATGATCATCTGCCGCTCTCCCCGGCGGGCGACCTGGCGGCCGACCCTCACGAAGGCTAGCGCAGCCCCGTGCCGCCGCCGGGCGCGTTCAGCTCTCGCCGAGGACGGCGCTCGAGAGCTCCCAGGCGCCGTTCGCGCAGGCGCTTCGGCGGCCGCGCGGGCTGCGCCGGCGGGATCGCCGCCGGCGGAGCGGTGGGCGTCGGCGATCGAACGCGAGGCGCTCACGAGCCCCCCGGCGCGGCCCGGCCTGAAGGCGGGCGCGACGTCCTCGACGCTGCCGCCCTGGGCTCCGATGCCGGGAAGCAGGAAGGGCGCCGCGGGCATCAGCGTCGCGGGCGCGCGCAAGAACCGCGGGCGCCGTCGCGCCGACGACCGCCCCGACGTCAGCGAGGCCGCTCTCGCCGACGCTGCCCTCGCCGGCTCGGGCGACGATCGCCGCGAGGCGCTCCCACAGCGGGCGACCGTCCGCGAGCTCGAGCTCCTGGACGTCGGCGGCGCCCGGATTCGACGTTCGGACGAGCAGCAGCACCGCTCCGCCACTGGCGCGGGCGTTCGTGATGAAGGGCTCGATCGCGTCGACCCCGAGCAGCGGGTTGACGGTCGCCGCGTCGACGCCGAGCCCGGCGAGGTGCCCGAGCGGCGTGTCCGCGCCGCCGAACAGCGAGCGCGCGTAGGCCTGCGCGGTGATGTCGATGTCGCCGCGCTTGCCGTCGGCGATGACGATCAGGCCCGCGTCGTGGGCGAGCTCGACGACCTCGCCGAGCGCCGTGCGGCCTGCTGCGCCGAACAGCTCGAAGCACGCGAGCTGCGGCTTGATCGCGACGCACGCCGGGCCTGCCGCGGCGATCAGCGCAGCGCAATGCGAGCGCAGCGCCTCGACGGGCTCGGGCCCGTCGTGACCACAGTGCCGCCGGGTCCGGATCGAGTCCCAGTACGACCTGCGAGCGGCGCCGCTCGACTCGCGCTGCCAGGTCGTCGCCGAATCGAGCGGGGGGTGCGTTCAGCGGCCGCGCACCGCGCCTTTCAGGCCGCTGCCGGCGGTGAAGCGCGGCACGCGAGAGGCTGCGATCTGGATCGGCTCGCCGGTCCGCGGATTGACACCCGCGCGCGCGGCGCGCACGCCGACGTGGAACTTGCCGAAGCCGGCAATCGATACGTCGCCGCCGTCGCGCAGCGCGTCCTCGATCGTGGCCCAAACCGCGTCGACCGCACGCGCAGCGTCGCCGCGTGCGAGGTCTGCGCGGGAGGCGACCCGCGCCGTAAGTTCAGCCTTGTTCACCGTCGCCATTCTCGCAGGCGGCGCGGCGCGGTGCGAGCGCGGCGTTGCGCCTCGGCACGCGCAACAATTGCGCCGTGGCCGCAAACCGAATGGCGTGGATCGCGACGGTGCTCGTGACGCTTCTCGTAGCCGGCGTTGCTGGCGCTCGGCGGGTATGTCGGCTACGCGTGGCTGGGCGTCGCGGTCGCGGCGTCGGCGGCGATCAACCTGCTGTAACGCCGAGCGCCGCCGCTAGCGCCCGCGCCGCGCGACCGCGGTGGCTGATCGCGTCCTTTTCCGCCGCGCTGAGCTCGGCCATCGTGCGGCCGGGCGCCTCGTAGGGAGTGAACACGGGGTCGTAGCCGAATCCGCCGCTGCCACGCGGTTCGGCTGCCATCACGCCCTCGCAGGTTCCTTCGAACGTCTGCTCGGCCCCGTCCGGGCCGACGAAGGCGATCACGCAGACATAACGGAGTGCGCTACCGACCGGAACCTCGGAGATCAGCAGTGCGAGGTTTTCGCCGTCGCTCGCGTGCTCACCGGCGTAGCGGGCGGAACGCACGCCCGGCCTGCCGTCGAGCGCCGCGGCCTCGATGCCCGAATCGTCGGCGATCGCGGCGAGCCCGGTCTGTTGCGCGGCGGCCCGCGCCTTTCCGAGAGCGTTCTCGGCAAACGTGGCGCCGTCCTCGGGCGGCAGGACCACCGCCTCTGGCAGTCCCTCCAGCCCGATCCCCGAGAGCAGGCGGCTGAACTCCGCGAGCTTGTGCGGGTTGGCCGTCGCGAGGACGAGTCTCAGGGCGCGCCGTCCTCGATCGCCGCCTGCTGCACGCGCTGCAGATGCGCGATGCCGTCGGCGGCGAGCGCGAGGAGCTCATCGAGACTCGCGCGCGATAGGGGCGTCCGCTCGGCCGTGGCCTGGACCTCGACGAGCCCGCCGTCTCCGGTCATCACGACGTTCGCATCGACCTCGGCGCGCGAATCCTCGGGGTAGTCGAGGTCGAGCAGCGCGGCGCCGTCCACGACGCCGCAGGAGACGGCCGCGACCGAGCCTATGAGCGGGGAGCGCTCCAGCGCCCCGTCGGCGATCAGGCGCCGGCAGGCCAGCGCAAGCGCGACGTAGGCACCGGTGATCGACGCGCAGCGCGTGCCGCCGTCGGCCTGCAACACGTCGCAGTCGAGGTAGATGGTGCGTTCGCCGAGCGCCTTGTAGTCGACGGCGACGCGAATCGAGCGGCCGATCAGGCGCTGGATCTCGACGGTGCGCCCGTCGGGGCGACCGCGCGTGGCATCGCGCTGGCGGCGCTCGCCGGTCGAGGCCGGCAGCATCCCGTACTCGGCAGTGACCCAGCCGCGCCCGGAGCCCGCCAGCCAGCGGGGCACGCTCTCCTGGGCCGACGCGGTGCAGATGACGCGTGTCTCGCCTGCCGAGACGAGCGCCGAGCCGGTCGCCGGCCGAACGAAGCCCGGTTCGACCGTGAACGGCCGCAACTCGTCGGCAGCGCGACCGTAGCTGCGCTGACCCGCCTGCTGTTCGACCTCGCTCGCCACGGGCGCCATCATTCCAGAGCGATACGGTCGACAGCGCCGTGCGCGCACTCGTCGTCTCGAACATGCGGGCCGACCCCTCGCATCCGGGGCGCGGTTCGTTCGTCCGTGACCAGGTCGCGGCACTGCGTGAGCTCGCGGGCGACGACGTCCAGTTCGCCGAGTTCCCGCCCGGCGTCCGCGAGCTCGCGAGCGCCGCACGAAGCCTGCGCTCACGCGGGCACTTCGACGTCGTGCACGCCCACTACGGGCTCACGGCGTGGCCGGCGCTCGCGGTGCGCGCGCGCGTCCGCGCCCTCACCGTTCACGGCAGCGACGTGCGGATCCCCCGCACGCGGCTGGCGACGGCGGCCGTGCTGCCGACGCTCGACATACTGGCCGCGCCGTCCGCCGAACTCGCCGCGCAGCTGCCGACCCGCCGCGCGCGAGCGCGCGCGCTGCTTCTTCCCTGCGGCGTCGACACGCGACGCTTCACACCGATCGACCGCGGCGCCGCGCGGGAGCGGATCGGATTCGACCCGGACCGTCCGCTGCTGCTCTTTCCCGCCGACCGCCTGCGTCCCGAGAAGCGCTTTGACCGGGCTGAGCTGGTCGCGCTCGGCTGCGGCGCCGAGCTCGTCGCGCTCGGTGCTACGCCGCCGCAGGAGCTGCCGTTGTGGATCAACGCCGCCAACGCCGTGCTCGTGCCGTCGGACCGCGAGGGCTTCGGGCTCGCGGCGATCGAGGCTCTGGCCTGCGACGTGCCGGTGCTCGCGACACCGGTCGGCGAGCATCCGGCGGCGCTCGCGGGAGTCGCGGGCTGCCTCTGCGCACCGTTCGACGCCGACGCCTGGATCGCCGCGGCACGGGTGCACGTTGAGCAGCCTGACCCGCGCGTCGCGGGCCGCACGGCGGCGGAGCGCTACTCTCGCGCTGACGCTGGCCGAGCGCGTGCTCGCCGCGTGGCGCGACGCTCTGGACGCCGACTAGGATTCTGGCGGTGCAGTCGTCGGACGCGGTCGAGCGACACGACATCGTCGTGGTCGGCGCGGGCGCGGCGGGTCTCTACGCAGCGCTGCGGGCGGCCGCCGACGGCGCAAACGTCGCGCTGGTGTCGGCGACGCCGCTCGCCCAGACGGCGAGCTACTGGGCGCAGGGCGGCCTCGCCGCCGCACTGGGCGACGACGACAGCCGGGAGCTCCACCTCGCCGACACCGAGGCGGGCCGGTCGCGGGCTCGTGCGACGTTCGGCGGCCGAGGTGCTCGTCGACGAGGCGCCGGAGCAAGTGCGCTTTCTGCAGGGCCTCGGCATGCGCTTCGACGCCGACCGCCACGGACGCCTCGTGCTCGGCCTGGAGGGAGGCCACTCGGTGCGGCGCGTCGTCCACGCCGGGGGCAGCGCGACGGGCAGGCGCCTCGTGCGCCAGCTCTCCGCGCTCGCCGCTGAGAGCCCGCGCATCGCGGTGCGCGAGGGACCGCGCGCCGCGCTCGCTTTGGGTCTCCGACGGCGTCTGCGCCGGCGTGGTCGCTCGAGAACGGCCGGCCCTCTGTGCGCGCGGCACGATTCTCGCGACCGGCGGCGCCGCGGCGCTGTGGTCGCGCACGACCAACCCGCCAGGGTCGCAGGGCACCGGCATGCTGCTGGCGCACCTGGCGGGCGCGGACCTCGCGGACCTCGAGATGCTCCAGTTTCACCCGACGGCGGTGACCGGAATACCGGGCCGTGAGGGGTTCCTCATCACGGAGGCGATCCGCGGCGAGGGCGCGACGCTCCACGACGAGAGCGGCGAGCGCTTCGTCGACGAGCTCGCGCCGCGCGACGAGGTCTCGCGCGCCATCTCCGAGCGCCTCGCGGCCAGCGGCGCGAGCGCGGTGGAGCTCGACATGACGGCGATCGATCCGGCCGCTTTCCCGAACGTCGTCGCGGCGCTGCTGACGCCGGCCTTGACCCGGTGAAGGAGCGCGTGCCCGTCGCGCCGGCCGCCCATTACATGATGGGCGGCGTCGTCGTCGACCTGGCGTCGCGCTCGAGCGTGCCGGGGCTGTACGCGGTCGGCGAGACCTCCTGCACCGGCCTACATGGCGCTAATCGCCTGGCTTCTAACTCGCTCAGCGAGTGCATCGTGTTCGCCGAGCGAGCGGCGGCAAGCGCCACAGCCAGCCGGCCGCGGCGCCGTCCCCGCCGGCCGACCCGGCGAGCCCCGCTGCCGCCCGTGGCGACGCGCGATGCGCGAAGAGCTTTGGCGACTGGCAGGGATCGTGCGCAGCCGCGAGGGCCTCACCGAACTGCTGGCCAGCGAGCACCCGCTGATACGGATGATCGCGACGTGCGCGCTGACGCGCACCGAGAGCCGCGGGCGCGCACGCGCGGCTGCGACTTTCCCGTCCGCGACGACGCCTTCGACGAGCGCCACGTCGTCGTCGACGCCGCGGGCGGCGAGACCGTCAGCCGCTGGCAGTGAGCCCCCGCGCGCCCCCGCACCGCTCCTTTTGGGCGGGGTGCGTGTTTTCAGCAGTGGAGGTCAGTGCAGGTGCGCGCAGGGTCGGCCAAGAACGGCCGACGATCGACTAGGGGCGCGTGCGCCCAAGAGGGATAACGACTTCATGTATCAATTCAGTAGGGCCATCTATCGAGAACTCTCGCCGATGCTCAAGGAGCCGTCGGCCAACGAGGCACCCCAGGCCTACCAGGTCGCGCTGCTGCGCGAGCTGTGAGCAGACATGACTCGCATGGCGACCGACGGCCTCCACTTCGCCCGCCCTGCGAAATCGCTTTTCTGCGACATCCGCACCTACTTCCCGATGGCGTCCAGCCGCGCGTGCTGATCGTCATCGAGAGCTACGTCGACTTCGCGCAGCGCTACCTCGTGGCCAACCCGCACGAGGCGTACCGCGCGATCTCCAACGCCCCGCCGAGCTGCCGCGCGACGACACGCAAAGGCACGCCTTGCATGCGCACGCCGCTGCCCCGCAACGGCTACTGCCCGTCGCACCAGCACCTCGCCGACACAGAGCACAGACGCCCTCGCCGCGTAGCACCGCGCCGCGCCGCCGCGCGCCATTCGGACACGATGTCCTGATGGACCGCGGCGAACGCGTCGGCTTCATGGGCCTGGGGATCATGGGCTCGCGCATGGCCGCGAACCTCGCTCGCTCCGGACGCGAGCTCGCGGTCTGGACGCACACGCCCGGGAAGGCCGAGGCGTGGGCGCGCGAGCACGGCGCGGACGTCGCACGCCGCCCGCCGATCTCGCGGCTGCGAGCGACATCGTGGTCACGATGGTCGTGAACGGCGCGCAGGTGCCTCGTTGCTGCTCGACAGGCGGCGCGCGGACGGCGCCGCGCCGGGCACTGCTCTGCATCGACATGTCGACGATCGACCCGCTCGACACGGAGCGATCGGCCAGACGCTCGCGGGCCGCGGCGTGGCCCTCGTCGACGCTCCGGTCACGGGCTCCTCGCCACGCGCGGCTGACGGGACGCTGACGATCATGGCCGGTGGCGAAGCGGCCGATTTCGAACGCGCGCTGCCGGTGCTCGAAGTGCTGGGCGAGACGATCGTCCACGTCGGCCCGCTCGGCGCGGGCGAGGCCTGAAGCTGATCAACAACGCGCTCGCCGCCGCGAACGCCGCGGCACTCGCCGAGGCCCTCGTGCTCGCGGGCGCCGAGGGCTCGAGCGCGAGCCGCTGCTGCGCGTGCTCGCCGCCGGTTCGGGCGCCTCGACGATGCTCGCGCTGAAGGCAGCGCCGATGCTCGACGGCGACTACGAGGCGCTTTTCAAGACCGACCACATGGTCAAGGACGTCCGCTTCTGCATCGAGGAGGCGCGGCGCGCGGGCGTCGAGTTTCCCGCCGCGGAAGGCGCCCTGCAGCTCCTCACAGAGGCGCCAGCGGCTGGGTTACGGCTCGGACGATTTCGCGGCGATTTTCGAGGCCGCGAAGGCCGACCGGCCGCTAAACGCGCCGCAGACTGGCCAGGCAGCCAGTCGAAAACCCGAAACTGGGCGAAAACATGCGCGATTTGCAGCGGATTTGTGAATTTAGGCGGCTTTGCGTATGTTTAAGCCCTGCCGCGGTAGCAGGCGCGCCCCGAGAGGCCGCCAGGCGCCACCGCCAACCCCAACCCAGAGGTCCAGCAGTTACATGCCTATTGCCTTCAGAGAATGGGCCGTGACGGTTCGCGCGCTCTCAGAAGGCGAGCAACTTCTGACGATCCGGCGCGCGAACCCGGCCCGCGGTGACCGCCCCCTGCAGCTGCCGCACGAGCGCTTCTTCCTCTACCCCACCTTCGACCGCCAGCCCGGCGACCTCGTGCGCGACCTCGCACCAGCCGGAGCTGCGCCGGGCCCTCGAAGAGGGCGTCTGGAGCGACGGGGAGCCCCGATGCAGTCGTTCATCACCGGCGCGCCGATCCAGCAGCCGGACCGCGTGCGGATCCGCGCCTGGGCCGAAGTGACGGGCCAGTTCACGCTCTACGACCGCCGCTGCGTCGACGCCCTCTCGCCGTTCTGCGTCTGGACGCCGGACTACGCGACCAAGCGCCTCGGCTGGCGTGCGCACCAGCCGCTCGACGTGCTGCTGCTGCGCACGTACCGGATCCCGCGACCCGTGACCGTCAAGGTCCGCGACGAGTACCTCGGACCCGGCCCCTGGATCGAGCTCCAGCGGGAACTGCCGTTCGATGGCACGCCCGTCCTAGCCGACAGTGAGTTCGACCGCGCGTCTGACGCGATCCGCTCGATCACGGCCCAGGACGACCAGGCAGTACTGGTTTAGGCGTCGCCGGCCGGTGCGAGCGCTTCGCGCGCCGCCTGGGCGCCGGAGCGGGGCACGAGAACGTCGCGCGCGCCGGCGGCAAGGAAGTCCGGCACGTCCATGCCCGGCGCCCGGCGAACGAGGCACGGGATGCCCTGGTCGAGCAGTAGTTGTTCGATCATCTCGGCCTCCGGCTGGTTCGCGGCGCGCGCCACGCGGACGAGGTCACCCTCGGCGTACTGCGGCTTGATGAGCCGCGCGCGACGCGCGTTGTCGCTGAGGCGGCGCGGCTCTTCCTGCGAGACGAGCGGCAGCGAGCAGCGTTCGCAGAAGCGCTCGTCGGGACCGTGCAGCTCGCCGCACCTCGGGCAGCGCAGCATCGCGCCGTCGGCGCTCATGCGGCGACCTGCTCAAGCTCGCTCTCGCGCACCGTGCCTCCGTCGATCAGGTAGGAGCGAACCTCCGGGCTCGGCCCCGGCGAGGCCGACGATGATCCACTCCACGCCGGGCCAGCCGGCCGCGAAGTTGATGTCGGTCTGCGAGGGGTAGGGCGCGCTCCGCACGTGCGAGTGGTAGATCGCCCCGAGATCCAGGCCCTGCCCGTCGATCTCGTTGTAGAGGGCGAGCAGTTCGCGCGGGTCGATCTCGAAGCGCAGCGGGCTCTCGTGGATGTTGTGTGCGCGGTGCACCGAGACGGCCTGCGTCCCGTCGCCGTCGCTCGCGGACAGCGACGACCCCACAGGTCTCATTGTCGGGGTCCTCGAGCGCGTGCGCGACGACCTCGTCGAGAAGCTGCGGCGGAGATCTTCATTGCGGGCGGCGCGGTCGCTACCACCAGACGGTCGCGTCGAGGTTCTCGATCTCGTCGACGGGCCGCGTGTAGATGCCGCTCGAGAGGTACTTCCAGCCGTCGTCGCAGACGATGAAGACGATGTTGCCCTCGTCGATCTCGCCGCGATCCGCACCGCGATCGCTCGCGATCGCGCCGCGTCGAGACGCCCGCGAAGAGGCCCTCTTGGTCGAGCAGGCGCCGGGTCCAGACGATCGCGTCGCGGTTGGTGACGAAGATCTTGCGGTCCAGCAGGGAGATGTCGATGATCGGCGGGATGAAGCCGTCGTCGAGCGAGCGCAGTCCCTGGACCGGCTCGCCCTGCATCGGCTCGGCGGCGACGATCTTCACGGCGTCGCCGAAGGTCTCCTTCAGGCGCCGGCCGTTGCCCATCAGCGTGCCGCCCGTCCCGAGGCCCGGCGACGAACGCCGAGACCTCGTCGAGCTCTTCGAGGATCTCAAGCGCCGTGCCGTTGTAGTGCGCGGCCGGGTTCGCGGGGTTCCCGTACTGGTAGGGCATGTAGTACGAGGAGTCGTTCGGCGGCCATCTCGAGCGCCTTCGCGACCGCGCCGTTGGAGCCCTGCGCGCCCTCGGAGTAGACGATCTCGGCCCCGTACATGCGCAGCAGCTCCGTGCGCTCGGGCGTCACGTTGTCGGGCATCACGACCTTCAGCGGGTAGCCCTTGCGGCTGCAGATCATCGCCAGCGAGATGCCGGTGTTGCCGGAGGTCGGTTCGAGGATCGTCATGCCCGCGGCCGATCGCGCCCTTCATCTCGGCGTCCTCGATCAGCGCCCGTGCGACGCGGTCCTTGACCGAGCCGGTCGGGTTGCGGGACTCGAGCTTCGCCCAGATGTGCACGCCGGGCTTCGGCGAGAGGGTCTGGAGCTCAACCAGCGGCGTGTGGCCGATGGCCTGGACGATGTCGCCGTACCGGCCCCCGCAGGGCCTGTTTCTAGCCGCTCCACCGCCATTACTTCACGGAATATAGCGGCCCTGCCGACCCGTGACGTCGAACACTGCGCAGTCGGTAAACGCGTGCGTTTCGGCGCTCGAGGCCGGCCTGCCGCGCCGCCGCGGGCCCGGGTACGATCCGGCGACCTTGCCTGCCTGGACCTCGTTCGCGAATATCGCGGGACAAGCCGCAGGAGCCCTGATCGGTCTGCTGTTCGTCGCAGTCTCGATCAGGATCGAAGTCATCGCCAAGTCCGCGTGGTCCCGCAACCGCGCAGCGCAAACCCTCGGCCTGTTCGTGACGGTGCTCCTGATCGCGATCTTGCTTTCCGTGCCCGGCCAGAGTCGGCATCTAATTGGCGTCGAGTTCCTCGTAGTCGCGGCGTTCGTCGGCAGCGTGCTTGAGATTCTCGATCGCCGCGCCCGGCCGACACCACCGCGCAGCCGATGGCCCACGAGCTCGAAGCAGTGAGCCCGAACACGGTCACATCATGCTGCTAGCGACAACGGGACTGCTCATGATTCTCGGTGTCCACGATGCGCTTTACGTGATCGTGCCTACAGTCGTCGTCGCCATCGTTGGAGGAATTGCGAGCGCCTGGCTGTTCCTCACAAAGCTCACCGCGTGAAGCGTCGCACCGTCGCTATCGGCGATCTCGCTGGGCGTTCACCGCCAGTGCGGCGGTCCGCGCGAGGCCCGCGAGTCAGTTGAGACGGCGGCTCGGCGCCTCGACTAACGCCGCGCCTAGTTGACGGTGAACGTCGCGCTCGCGCTCACGCCGGCGATCGTGCTTGTGCCGGTGGCTTTGCCCGCACCGAGGGCTGCTCCGGCGGGTACGGCTATTTCGGCTGAAAATTCGCCCGCGCTGTTGTCGGCGACAGATCGTAGGTCGTCTTCACTTTTTTTGCGTCCGTGAAGGAGACCTTGATCGTGTCGTTCGCCGGAAAGCCTTTTCCTTTGACTTTGACGACGGTGCCGGGTTCGCCGGATCCCGGGACGGCGCTGACCGTTGCTTCGGTGACGACGAGCGTGACGCCGCTTCCGGGGTAGGTCGGCTTGTAGTACGACGCCGACCGCTTTCTTGACTGTCGCGCTCGACTCCTTCGTGAAGTTGCCGCTCTCTGAAGACGCGGTGATGATCGGGAAGCTCTGGCCCACCGTCGCTTTGAATGTTTTGGCCTGCGACAGCGTCAGCTTGCCGGCGATGGACGCCGAACCGCTCGCCGCGATCACTCCGTAGCTCGTTGCGCTCGCGATCGGAACCTTCAGAGAGCCCTTGGTCGTCTGCGTGTAGGAGCCGGTGACTTTCAGGGTCGGCTCGCCGACCAACGTGAGCGTCTTTTCGTTCGTCAGTGAACCTTCGATCTTCCGGACACCCCCGTACGACTGTTCGACGGTGATCGTGCCCTTGTTGGTCAAGGTGCCAGCTCCGAGCAGGATGCTGGCTTCGTTGCCGCACGCGCCGCTGTTGGTCAGGATCATCGCGCCACTATTTTTGAACGTGCTCGCGTTGACCTCGGTGTTTTTGCCGCAGGTGCTCTCGATTGTGACCTTGTCGCTCTTGGCGACTTCGCCGGTCATCGTGACTATCCCACGTAGGACGAACGCGCTCTGCGCTGTGCCCGTGAAGTTGAGTGCGCCGTCTTCGATGTAGACGGGTTCGCCGGTCTCCTTACCCCCGCCTTGGTTGAATATGTCGCCGCCGCCACTCATCACGAGATAGCCCGTGCCGCTCGCCGCGAACGAGCCGCTGTTGCTATTGATCGTGTTGGAGCTCGGGAACGAGAACACCGCACCCGAAGCGATCGTCACCGACCCTTCGTTCGTGAAGACCGCTTTCGACGTGTTGAACGTCGTCGAGCGATCGATCGCCAACGTCCCCTTGTTCACGATGTTCGCCTGCAACGTCCGCGAGCCACCAACGCCCGCTTCCACGTTGATTTTCCCTTCGTTCAGCAGCGTCCCTTCCGTAACCGCCAACTCCTCGCTGTTCCCGCATTCATCAGCGTTCGTCAACGTGATCGTGCTCGTGTTCGTAAACCCTTTAGCCCACGTCGCCAACGCGTTTTTCCCACAAGTACTCTCAATCGTCAGCAACTGCCCAGCACCAACATTCCCCGACACCGACGAAACACCACGCAGATCCACCGTCGCTGTCCCGGCGCCCAGATAGTTCAGCGTCCCGTCTTCCACATACACCGGGGCCCCCGTCTCGTCGCCCGCGCCCTGGTTGAAAATGTCGCCGCCGCCGCTCATCACGAGATAGCCCGTGCCGCTCGCCGCGAACGAGCCGCTGTTGCTGTTGATCGTGTTGGAGCTCGGGAACGAGAACACCGCACCCGAAGCGATCGTCACCGACCCTTCATTCGTGAAGACCGCTTTCGACGTGTTGAACGTCGTCGAGCGATCGATCGCCAACGTCCCCTTGTTCACGATGTTCGCCTGCAACGTCCGCGAGCCACCAACGCCCGCTTCCACGTTGATTTTCCCTTCGTTCAGCAGCGTCCCTTCCGTAACCGCCAACTCCTCGCTGTTCCCGCATTCATCAGCGTTCGTCAACGTGATCGTGCTCGTGTTCGTAAACCCTTTAGCCCACGTCGCCAACGCGTTTTTCCCACAAGTACTCTCAATCGTCAGCAACTGCCCAGCACCAACATTCCCCGACACCGACGAAACACCACGCAGATCCACCGTCGCTGTCCCGGCGCCCAGATAGTTCAGCGTCCCGTCTTCCACATACACCGGGGCCCCCGTCTCGTCGCCCGCGCCCTGGTTGAAAATGTCGCCGCCGCCGCTCATCACGAGATAGCCCGTGCCGCTCGCCGCGAACGAGCCGCTGTTGCTGTTGATCGTGTTGGAGCTCGGGAACGAGAACACCGCACCCGAAGCGATCGTCACCGACCCTTCATTCGTGAAGACCGCTTTCGACGTGTTGAACGTCGTCGAGCGATCGATCGCCAACGTCCCCTTGTTCACGATGTTCGCCTGCAACGTCCGCGAGCCACCAACGCCCGCTTCCACGTTGATTTTCCCTTCGTTCAGCAGCGTCCCTTCCGTAACCGCCAACTCCTCGCTGTTCCCGCATTCATCAGCGTTCGTCAACGTGATCGTGCTCGTGTTCGTAAACCCTTTAGCCCACGTCGCCAACGCGTTTTTCCCACAAGTACTCTCAATCGTCAGCAACTGCCCAGCACCAACATTCCCCGACACCGACGAAACACCACGCAGATCGAGCGTCCCGGCGCCGGCGCCGGCATAGTTGAGAGACAGGTCTTCGAGGTAGACGGCGCCCGTTCCCGTCTCACTTCCGCCGCCTTGGTTGAATGTCTCGCCGCCGCCGCTCATGACGAGCTCGCCCGTTCCGGCGACGTCGATCGTGCCGGCCAGGTTGCTGAACGTGTTCGAATTGTTCAGCGTGAGTGAGTCGCCGGTCGCCACGTCGACGGCGCCTTCGTTCGTCAGCGTCGCTTTGGAACCGTTGAACGTCGTCGGCTGGTTGACGGCCAGGGTGCCGATGTTGCTGATGCTGCCCGCGATCGTGCGCGCACCGCCGTGGCTTGCTTCGACACTGAACGTGCCGGCGTTCGTGACGTTGGCCGTCACGGTGTCGTTGTTGCCGCAGAGTTCGGCGTCGGTCATGGTGAGCGCGCCGTGTGCGCCGATGGCGATGCCTTCGGACACGGTGAGTGCCGCGTTCGCTCCGCAGGTGTCCTCGACCGCAAGGGTCTGCGTGCCTGAAGTGCCGCCTATCGTGAGCGAGGCGAGCGTCGGGATCGTCGTGGTGGGCGCGAGGGCGACGGTGTAGGTGCCCGTTTCGGTGATGCATACTTCTTCGCCCGCCGCCGGTACGGAGCCTTTGCTCCAGTTGGCGCCTTCGTACCAGCTGCCGCCTTTGTTGTTCATCCAGCGGTTCGTGCAGCCACTCGCTTGAGCCGACGCCGGCGCCACGCACGCGACGGCCGTCGCAAAGGCCGCTGCAATCCCCAGCAAGTACACGCGAGACCCGCGGCCCGGATTGCCTGCCGGGCGAGTACTGAAGCTCTGCCTTTCCCTGACGTGCATCGGCTTAACTCCACCGTCCTTCGCGGCACTGCCGTCTACGGGGTCGGGTCGGGGGCCAGAGTAGGCGGCTGACCCGCCAAAAGTCAAGACCCGCGGCTCGCGATGAGAACGAGCTCGGCCGGGTGCGATCGGGCTGGCGCGACCGGCGAGCGAGAGTACGGCTAGCGACCGCCGGCCATGGCCGGCAGGATTACCAGCGTGTCGCCGTCGGCGACGGGCGTGTCAAGGCCCGAGAGCACGCGCACATCCTCGTCGTTGAGGTACACGTTCACGTAGCGGTTCAGCGCGCCGTCATCGGCGAAGATCTGCGTCTCTGTCGCCGGATGGGCCGCGACCAGCGACTGGAGCACCTCGCCGATGCTCGAGCCCTCGGCGCTTACTTCACGCTCGCCACCGACGGACGCGCGCAGCACCGGTGGGATCTTTACCGTCGCCATCGCTGCCGGGCAGACTACCCGGCTGCGGCGCAGAACGCCTCGTAGTCCGGGAAGACGCCCATCTCCTCGTCGGCGATCTCGTCAGGGTCGCGCGAGCAGATCGGGCAGTCGGGGTCACGGTGGACTTTGACCTCGGTCAGCGTCGCCGCGAGCGCGTCGTAGAGCAGCAGCCGGCCGACCGCAGGTTCACCGATGCCGAGCAGCAGCTTGACTACCTCAGTGGCCTGCAGGAGCCCCATCGTCCCCGGCAGCACGCCGAGGACGCCGTTGGCGCCGCAGGAGGGAGCGAGCTCCGCCGGCGGCGGCTCGCGGAAGAGGCAGCGGTAGCACGGCCCGTCGTACGGTTTGAAGACCGAGAGCTGGCCGTCGAAGCCGAGGATCGACGCTGAGACGACCGGGATCTGCAGGCGCACTGACGCGTCGTTGAGCAGGTAGCGCGTCGGGAAGTTGTCGACGCCATCGACGATCACGTCGTAGCCCTCGATGATCTCCATGATGTTCGAGGCGTCGATCCGCGTCTCGTAGCCGATGACTTTGACGTCGGGGTTCAGCGCGTGGATCGTCTCGGCGGCCGAGTCGACCTTGGGGGTTCCGATGCGGTCCGAGTTATGGATCACCTGGCGCTGCAGGTTCGAGAGGTCTACGACGTCGTCGTCGACGATGCCGAGCGTGCCGACGCCTGCTGCGGCCAGATAGAGCGCGGTCGGCGAGCCGAGCCCACCGGCGCCGAGCAGAAGCACCTTCGACTCGAGGAGCTTCTCCTGCCCCTCGGCGCCGATCTCGGGGATCAGCAGGTGGCGCGAGTAGCGGTCGCGCTGTTCGGCGGTCAGCATCTTGGGGACCTCGACCTCGTAGCCGCGGTCCTTCCAGAGCGTGATCCCGCCGGTCATCGAGCGCACGTGGGCGTAGCCGAGGTCCTCCTGCAGCGTGCGCGTTGCGTACGCCGAGCGGACGCCCGACTGGCAGTAGACGATCAGCTCGGTGTCGCGCTCGGGCGCCACCGTCTCAATCCGCTGCTCGAGGTGTCCGCGCGGGATCGAGCGTGCTCCCGGCAGGTGTCCGGTCGCAAACTCTTCGCTGCCGCGCACGTCGATCACGACGGCGCCCTCGTGCAAAAGTTCGGCGACCTGTGCCGGGTCGACCTCGGTGATCTGACTCTTTACGTGCCGCAGTAGCTCGGCGCCAGAAGTGGACATCTCCGTAATCTCCTAAACGACGCTCGGAATTCGGGTACTTAGGATTCTAGCGACCTTCGGCGCGCCGGCCAAGAGCGTCTCATACCCTCCACCGGATGCTTCGTTCCCCCGTGGGTGCCGCGCTGCTCGCGGCCGTAGCGCTCGCCCTGGGCACCGGCTCGCGGCACCTCCTCGACGCCCCCGCATAAACAACTCGAAGGCGCCCTGATCCCCGACACGCCGGCGCCCCAGTTCGACCTCCACGACACCGCGGGGAAGCCCGTCACGCTCTCCTCACTGCGCGGCCACGTGGTCCTGCTGAGCTTTCTCTACAGCCGCTGCGGCGCGCCCTGCGAAGTCATCGCCCAGCAGATGCGGGGCGCCCTGGCGGAACTCCCGCCCGGCGCCGCGAAGGTCGTGATCGTGAGCGCGCAGCCGACGACGGACTCCGCAGCTTCGGTCCACGCGTTCCTGTCGCGCACCGGACTCGCCGGGCGAGCCACCTACCTGACCGGCTCGGCGCGCGCTCTCGCGCCGCTCTACGCCGCGTACCGCGTTCATCCCCCGTCGCAGGGACGCGCGGCGTTCGACAACTACGCGTTCGTGATGGTGATCTCCAAGAGCGGTCACGAGCGGGCGCTTTTCGAGAGCGAAGAGCTGACGCCGGAAGCCCTCTCGTCCGACGTCCGGGTGCTCGGCGGTTGATAACCTAGCGCGGAGGTAGGAAATCCCGCGATGATGTTCTCCACAAAGGCCGAGTACGGCGTAAGGGTCCTGGTAGCGCTCGCTCGACGCGACGGCGAAGAGCCGACCGCGCTTGCCGAGATCGCTGCCGACGAAGGCCTTCCGCTCGCCTACCTGGAGCACGTCGTGGCGCGCCTGCGCAAGGCGGAGCTCGTCGCATCGCGGCGTGGCTCGCGCGGCGGCTACATGCTGTCCAGGCCCGCCGACGAGATCTCGATGGCCGAGGTCGTGATCGCCCTGGAGGGCGAGATCGCGCCGATCGAGTGCATCTCCCAGGCCGCCGACGGCTCGATCGTGTGCTCGCGTGAGTCCGATCCGGCGCACGCCTGCCCGACGAAGCTCTTGTGGGCCCGCGTGCGTGGCTCGATCGTGCGGACCCTGCGCGAGACGACACTTGCCGATCTGCTCGAGTCGCCGACGGCCGGCCTACCGACAACCCAAGACGAAACGCTTACGACAACCGGAGCCCAATAGAGAACATGGCCGAGCTAGAGATCAGAGACCTGCATGTACGGACCGAGGAGCGCGAGATCCTGCGCGGCGTCGACCTTGCGATCGATCGCGGCGAGATCCACGCCCTGATGGGTCCCAACGGATCGGGCAAGTCGACGCTCGCCAACACCCTGCTGGGCCACCCCGGCTACGAGGTCACGGAGGGCACGATCGTCTTCCGCGGCGAGGACATCACGGAGGCCGAGCCGCACGACCGGGCAAAGGCCGGTCTCTTCCTCGCCTTCCAGTACCCGGTGGCGATCCCCGGCGTCTCCGTGGCGAACTTCCTGCGGATGGCGATCAA
This sequence comes from uncultured Solirubrobacterales bacterium, assembly GCA_963764325.1. GTDB lineage: Bacteria > Actinomycetota > Thermoleophilia > Solirubrobacterales > Solirubrobacteraceae > Palsa-744. The sequence goes on from CAVXSE010000003.1 coordinate 145,143, forward strand.
CGCTCAGCGCGAGGAGCCGATCCAGGTCAAAGAGTTCCGCGATCAGCTCGCGCACGCCGTTGAGCTGCTCGATGTCGATCGTTCGTTCACGTCGCGCCACCTCAACGACGGCTTCTCCGGCGGCGAGAAGAAGCGCGCGGAGATCCTTCAGATGGCGATGCTCCGGCCCGAGATCGCGATTCTCGACGAGACCGACTCGGGGCTCGACATCGACGCGCTGCGGACGGTCGCCGAGGGCGTGCAGCGACTGCACGACGAGCAGGGACTCGGCGCCCTGATCATCACCCACTACCAGCGGATCCTGCACTACGTCACGCCGCAGTTCGTTCACGTCATGATCGACGGGCGAATCGTGCTCGACGGCGGCGTGGAGCTCGTCGAACGCCTGGAGCGCGAAGGCTACGACCAGATCCGCCAGGAGGTCGGCGCGGCCGCAGGCGGAAGCGATGAGTGACGGCCAAAGGCCGGCCGCCACCGCGAGGCGACGCTCTATAAAGCGCTCGCGGGCGAAGGCGCCGGCGACGGGCGCACGGCCGCCGAGCTGCGCGAGGCTGCCCGACGAGCCTACGAGCAGCTGGAGCTGCCGACGTGGCGGCGCTCGGGCTTCTGGACCACGAGCCTCGAGACCCTCGACCTCGACGCGCTCGACGCCTCCTCTGCTTCGTCTGTACCGGACGTCGTCGAACGCTCGCTACCGGACGGACCGCGCGCCGGGCGCATCGTGCAGAGCGCAGGCTCGACGGTCCACGTAGAGCTCGACGAGAAGCTCGCGGAGCAGGGCGTGATCCTGTGCCCCCTGGAGGTCGCCCTCGAGCGTCACGCGGAGCTCGCAGCGCCCTACTTCTCGCGCCGCCTGACGATCGACCGCAACAAGCTCGAGGCCGGCAATGCGGCGTTCTGGAGCGGCGGGATCTTCCTGTACGTGCCGCCCAATGTGACGGTCGAGGAGCCGTTCGAGCTCGTCTACGCGATCGACGAGCCGGGAGTCGCGCAGTGGGGCCGCACGCTCGTCGTCGGCGGCCAATGCGCCGAGCTGCGGGTGCACGAGTACGAGCTAGGCGAGGACATAGACGGACAGGCGCTCCACGCCGGCGCGTTCGAGCTCTACCTGGAGGACGGCGCGCGCTGCCACCTGGCCCAGTACCAGGATTGGGGGCGCGGCGAAATCTTCGACGTCTCGACGCGCTTCGTCGGTGTCGGTCGCGACGCCTACTGCCACTGGCTGCCGGCGCTCCTCGGCGGCCACCTCGTGCGCCAGCACCTCGAGCTCGCGGTCACCGGCAAGGGCGGCGACATGGCCTTCCGCGGTGTCTTCTTCAGCGAGCTCGACGAGCACCTCGACGTGTTCGCCGTCGACCTGCACGAGACGGGCCCCTCGGGCGGCGACGTCCACTGGCGCGGTGCGGTGACCGGCGAGAGCCGCGCGAGCTTCGAGGGGCTGATCCAGATCGACCCCGGCGCGCAGCAGACCCATACCTACCTCCAGGTCCACTCGATGCTGCTCTCCCCCGCGCGCGCTTCGACGCGATCCCTTCGGTGCTCGTCTCGGCCGACGATGTCTCGGCCTCGCACGGCGGGACCGTGGGCGAGCTCGACGAGACGCTCATCTTCTACATGCAGACGCGCGGCATGGACCGTCCTGCTGCGGTCAAGGTGATCGTCGAGGGCTTCTTCGAGCCGCTCATCAGCCAGCTCGGTAACGAGGGCATGGAAGGCCTGATCCGCGAGCGCCTGGCGGCCAAGCTCGCCGCGGCCCGCGAGGACATCGAGACGTATGCCGCGACTCGCTGACAGCGCACTCGACGTCCGCGCCGACTTCCCGATCCTCGCGACGCACCCCGGCGGACGGCCGCTCCACTACCTCGACTCGGCGGCAACGTCGCAGAAGCCGCAGGTCGTGCTCGACGCGCTCGATCGCCATCTGCGCGAACACAACGCGAACGTGCACCGCGGCGTCTACCCGTTGGCCGAAGAGGCCGACGCCGCCTTCGAGGGCGCGCGGCGAGCGATCGCCGCCTTCGCCGGCGCGGAGCGGCGCGGCACGATCTTCACGAAGAACGTCACGGAGGCCATCAACCTGGTGGCGTACGCCTGGGGGCGTCGCCAGCTCGGACCCGGCGACGCCGTCCTGATCACCGAGCTCGAGCACCACGCCAACATCGTTCCCTGGCGGCAGGCATGCGCCGCGACGGGAGCCGAACTGCGCTACCTGCAGATCGACGAGCGCGGCGAACTGTCGCTGGATCAGCTCGACAGCGAGCTCGCCCGCGGCGACGTCCGCCTCTTCGCGTTCGCCCACATTTCGAACGTGCTCGGCACGATCAACCCGGCGCGCGAGTTCTGCGCGCGGGCCCGCGCCGCCGGCGCTGTGACAGTCGTCGACGGAGCTCAGGCAATCCCGCAGATCAGCGTCGACGTCAGCCAGATCGGCGCCGACTTCTACGCCTGGACGGGACACAAGGCACTGGGCCCGACCGGCGTCGGTGTGCTCCACGCAGGTACCGAGCTGCTCGAGGACATGGAGCCGTTCCTGACCGGCGGCGACATGATCAGCTCGGTCACGCTCAACGACGCGACGTGGAACGAGCTGCCGTGGAAGTTCGAAGCCGGGACGCCCCCGATAGCCGAGGCCGTCGGCCTCGCGGCGGCCGTCGGATACCTCGACGAGTTCACGATGGAGCGCGTGCGCGCCCACGAGGTCGCGCTGACAGCGCAGCTTCTGGAGGTGCTCGCGAGCATCCCCGGCCTGACGATCCTCGGACCGCCGGAGGCCGATTCCCGCGGCGCGCTGGCGGCCTTCACGATCGACGGCATCCATCCTCACGATATCGCCGAGCTGCTCGGCCGCGACGGCGTCTGCATCCGCGCCGGCCACCACTGCGCGCAACCGCTGATGCGTGCGCTCGGCATTGGCGCGAGCGCACGCGCCTCGCTCGGCGTCTACTCGACGAGCGCCGACATCGAGGCCCTCGGCGAGTCGCTGCGACACGCGACGCGAGCTCTTCGAGCTGGATGGTTGACGTGGACGACCTGTACCGCGACTACATCCTCGAGCACTACAAGCGCCCCCACAACTTCGGCGAGCTCGAGCCGCACGACCTCCAGGCGCTCGAGCACAACCCGCTCTGCGGCGACGAGATCGGCGTCCAGATCCGCGTCGCCGACGGGCGCATCGACGACCTGCGCTTCCAGGGCCACGGCTGCGCGATCTCGCAGGCCGCCGCATCGATCGCCTCGGAGGAGCTGATCGGCATGGAGGTCGACAGCGCCGGCGGCCTCGGCGCCGACTGGATGATCGACCTTCTCGGCATCCCGGTCTCCGCGACAAGGCGCAAGTGCGCCCTGCTCGGACTGAAGGCTGTGCGCAGCGCCGTCGGCGCGGGCGCGGACTGGCCGGAATGAGTTCGCGGCGCGACGGTCGCCCGCGTTACAATTCCTACCGCCGGGCAAGGTATTTCCCAGCTACGGACGGAGAGCACTGATGGCAACGGTTGACCACACGAAAATCGCCAAAGCAAGCCCCATCGTCGAGGACGACCAGGGTCAGCTGCGCGCCCGCTCGGGAATCTCGCGCGAGGTCATCGCGGAGCTCTCGAAGATCAAGGGCGAGCCGGACTGGATGGCCGAGCGCCGCCTGCGCTCCCTGGAGATCTTCGAGCGCAAGCCAATCCCGACCTGGGGCCCCGACCTCTCGGGCCTGAACCTCGACGAGCTCGTCCTTTACTCGCCGCCCACGGCCGGCCGTTACAACAGCTGGGACGAAGTCCCACAGGAGATGAAGCAGACGTACGAGGACCTCGGCATCCCGCAGGCCGAGCGCGAGCACCTCGCCGGCGTCGTCGGCGTCTGGCGCCAGGAGCCGGTCTACGAGGGGCTCAAGGAGGAGTACGCAAACAAAGGGATCCTCTTCTGCTCGATGGACACCGCGGTGACCGAGTACCCGGAGCTCGTACAGCGCTACTTCATGAACAAATGCGTCCCGCCGCAGGACAACAAGTTCTCGGCCCTGCACGGCGCGGTGTGGTCGGGCGGCGCCTTCTGTTACGTCCCGGCGGGCGTCAAGTGCGACCTGCCGCTGCAGTCCTACTTCCGCATGGAGGGCGCCGGCGAGGGCACCTTCGAGCACACGCTGATCGTGGCTGACGAGGGCTCCGAGGTGAACTACATCGAGGGCTGCACAGCGCAGACCTACTCCGTTAACTCGATGCACTCGGCGGTCGTCGAGATCTTCGTCGAAGAGGGCGCGAAGGCCCGCTACACGACGGTCCAGAACTGGTCGAAGGACGTCTACAACCTCAACACCAAGCGCGCAGTCGTTCAGGCCGGCGGCACCGTGGAGTGGGTCGGCGGTTCGATGGGCGCCAAGTACGTGATGCTCTACCCGGCCTCCTACCTGCTCGGCGAGGGAGCTCGTGCCGACCACCTCAACGTCGGCGTCGCCGGCGCGGGCGTCCACAAGGACACGGGCGCCAAGGTCCTGCACATGGCCCCCAACACCACGAGCAACGTCCTCGCCAAGTCGATCTCCAAGGACGGCGGCATCATGGGCTACCGCGGCATGGTCAAGATGGGCCACAACGCGTCGGGCTCGAAATCGCGTGTCCAGTGCGACGGCCTGATGATGGACGGCCTCTCGCGGTCGGACACCTGGCCCGACATCCAGATCCAGAGCCCGAACGTCACCGTCGCGCACGAGGCGACGGTCGGCCGCATCAGCGACGACCAGCTCTTCTACATGAGTACGCGCGGCTTCACTGAGGACGAGGCCGCGGCGATGATCGTCAACGGCTTCATCGAGCCGGTCACCAAGGAGCTGCCGATGGAGTACGCCGTCGAGCTCAACCGGTTGATCCAGCTCGAGATGGTCGGCTCGATCGGCTGACGCTCCGCGCGCGGTGCGCACCGAGTTCGACCCGGCGAGCGGCAACCCGTACGCCTTCTACGGCCTGCTGACGTCGATCGTGGTGCCGCGCCCGATCGCGTGGGTCGCCTCGCTCTCACCGGACGGCAGCGCGAACCTTGCGCCGCACTCCTTCTTCACGGTGGCCTGCGTCAACCCGCCGGTGATCCAGTTCACGTCCGTCGGGCGCAAGGACTCGCTGACGAACATCGAGCGCCAGGGAGAGTTCACGGTCTCGCTCGCGAGCGAACCGCTGTTTGAGCAGATCAACGCTTCGGCGACCGAATTCCCGGCGAACGTCAGCGAGTTCGAGGCCGTGGGGCTACGCGCCGAGGCCAGCTCGCGTGTCGCGCCGCCGCGCGTCGCGCAGTCGCCCGCGGTGATGGAGTGCAAGCTCCAGGACACGCTGTCGTTCGGCGACAGCACGGTGGTCTTCGGCCGCGTGCTGCTCGCGGCAATCGACAGCGACGCGCTCGACGCGGCGGGCAGGCCTTCGATCCAGGCGCTCCGCCCATTGGCTCGTCTCGGCGCCAATGAGTGGAGCACGATCGGCGAGGTGATCGAGATCTCGCGGATCCCGGTCGGCGAGTGGCCGGGGCACTATCGCGGTGCGCGCGCCGACTGACGCGATCGCCGCACCCCTGTTCCCGCGCGGCGGCGTCTGGCTGAACGGACCGGAGCAGGCGACGATCTCGCGCGGGCGGCCGATGCTCATCGAGTTCTTCGACTTCTGCCTGCCCCACTCGATGCGGACGCTGCCGTACGTGATGGCGTGGCACAAGCGCTACGGGAGTGAGGGCCTGCGCGTGATCTCGGTGCACAGCCCCGGCTCGCCGCTCGCGGCCGACGAGTCCAACGCGCGCGCCGCGATCGAGCGGCTCGGGATCGCGCACCCGGTGCTGCTCGACCAGGACCTTTCGCTCTTCGCCGAGTACGAGAACGAGGGGTGGCCGGTGCGCTTCCTCTACGACGGCCGGGCGCGACTCTTCGAGTACCACTACGGCGAGGGCGCGTACGCCGAAACGGAGCTCGCGATCCAGCGGCTGCTCGGCGTGGAGCAGGAGGTTCTCGCGCCGCTGCGAGCGGAGGACGCGGACGGCGCGCTGCTGCGTGAGCCGAGCGAGAACCGAGCCGGCGCCTATAGCGGTCCCTACGAGGCGGGCGGGGTGTGGGGCGTCTTCGAGGGCGCCGGCACCGTGACCGTCAACGGCGTCGAGATCGCGATCCCCGGCACCGGCGCGTTCCCGCTCGTCGAGCACGACCGGCACACCGCCGGCACGATTGAGCTGGACGTCGGCGAGCGACGTGCGCTGCGTGACCACTTTCTTCGTTCCTGGCCTCGCCTGAGAGTCCTCACAACAAAGGCCCTGGGGGCTAGATAGCGGCCGCCGGCGATGCTACGCTCCCGCGATTTGCTCGGCTTGGGAACCCAGCGGAAAGCTTCGGAGAAGGAACCCGAGACCCCGCTCGCCTCACCGGATGGGGCGCCAATCCGCTGGCTAAGGGCTGAGCAGGTCAACTCACGGGGCGGGCCGCGGGGAACCCGCCCCAACACGCCCGAAAACTTGCCGCTGCGCGGTACCCCGGGTCCGTCTTCGCAAGGGATGGCGAAGGCGGACCCGGCCGTGCGCTGACGCGCTCAGGCCGCGCGTCGCTCGAGTTGATCGTGCGCGACGGTCTGCAGTAGCCGCTGCACCTCGGGCGCACCCTCGTCCTCGACGAGGACCGCCGAACCCGGCCAGTAAGGCGACTCGCCGGGCCGCGTCGTGAGGAAGATCGAGGAGTAACACCAGCTTCCGGTGTTGACGAGTCGCACGTCGCCGCGGCCGAACCACTCGATCACGGCGTCGTCGGGCAGCGGACCGGGCCGGTGCGTGTGGCCGAAGACGATGTAGCGGTCCTCAAGGCCCAGACGCCAGGCAACTTCGGACATCGCCCGCAATCCGGCGACGCGCAGCTCTTCGCCGCTGAGCTCCGCGCGTAGCGGACCGAGCCCGGCGCGGTTCAGCGCCGCCACCGCGAGCGGGAATGTCGCCCTGGCGGCGCGGCGGCGCAGGCGCTCGAGGCCGCTGCCGCCGCCGCCGAGCGCTCGCCAGGCGTTCGCGGTGGTCATCCCGTTCAAGAGCTGCGAAGTCGGCGCGGCGCGCGCGACCGTGTCGCGCCACGCGTAGACCGGTGCCGCGGTCGCCTCGTAGTCGTCGACGCTCGCGAGCTCGGCGGCGGGCCGCCCGTTGACGCGCGTCATCAGGCTCATGCCAAGGCGCTCGAGCGTCGGCACGGTCATGTGCACGTCGAGGTAGTGGCCGTGCGTCGCGTAGACATCCTCGCGCAGGTGCAGCCCGGGGTAGGCGACGACGACCTCGGGTATCGCCAGCCAGCGCGCTATCCGCGCGTAGGCGACCGAGGCCTCGCCCGGCTCGAGCAGCTGCTCGACCTCCAGCGGCGACGGTTCGCCCACTTCGCCGCGCGCTGCCAGCCACGGTTCGATCAGCGAGTGATCATGGTTGCCCGGCACGAGCACGACGTTTCCGCCGGACATTGCCTCGCCGACATCACGGAAGAAGGGCTCCGCGGCGGCCATCGCGTCGCGCTGCGGACCGTGGCGAAGCTCGAGAACGTCGCCGAGGAGGACGAGCCGGTCGATGTCGGAGAGCGCCTCGAGCAGGCGCTCACGCACCGCGCGCGAGCGCAACACGTCGGCTCCGAAGGAGCTGCCGAGATGCAGGTCTGAGATGACGAGCGTGCGCATCCGCGGCGGCGGGTGCGCTCAGGACCGGGCCGCGACGGCCTCGCGGATCGGCTTGGGCAGCATGAAGCGAACGTCCTCGCTGACGACATCGAACTCGCCGATGTCGCTCACGCCGCGGGCGCGGAAGAAGTCGACGAGCTCGCCGACCAGGTTCTCCGGCGCGCTGGCCCCCGAGGAGATGCCGACGACGCGCTTTCCCTGGAGCCACTCCTCGCGCACCTCGCCGGCGTTGTCGATCAGGTACGCGTCGGTGCCGAGGCCCCGGGCGACCTCGACGAGGCGCAGCGAGTTCGAAGAGTTGCGCGAGCCGATCACGAGCATCAGGTCGCAGGCCGGCGCGAGCTCCTTGACGGCCGCCTGGCGGTTCGTAGTCGCGAAGCAGATGTCCTCGGTGCGCGGCCCGACAGCGCTCGGAAAGCGCTCGCGCAGGCGCGCCAGGATCTCGCTCGTTTCATCCACTGCCAGCGTGGTCTGCGTCACGTACGCGACGCGCTCGGGGTCCTCGACCTCGAGCCGGTCGACGTCCTCCACGCTCTGGACGAGCATGATGCGCTCCGGCGCCTCGCCCATCGTGCCTTCGACCTCCTCGTGCCCCTCGTGTCCGACGAGCACGATCGCGTAGCCTTCTTCGGCGAAGCGCAGGGCCTCGCGGTGGACCTTCGTGACCAGCGGGCAGGTCGCGTCGATCGTGCGCAGCTCGCGCCGCTCGGCCGCCGAACGCACGCTCGGCGCGACGCCGTGGGCAGAGAAGACGCAGACGGCGCCCGCGGGCACCTCGCTGGTGTCCTCGACGAAGATCACGCCGCGCTCGCGCAGCTGCTCGACGACGTATTTGTTGTGCACGATCTCCTTGCGCACGTAGACCGGCGCGCCATGGATCTCGAGCGCCTGTTCGACTGTCTGGACGGCCCTGTCGACGCCCGCGCAGTAGCCGCGCGGCGCCGCGAGAATCAGCTTCTCAACGGTGTTCGGCACGGCTGCAATTGTAGGGGCGGTAGCGCTAGTCTTCGCCGTCATGGCTCAGGGACACCTCGATCGGCTGACGCCAGTGGACGCCGCCTTCCTCCTGCAGGAGAGCGACGTCTCGCATATGCACATCGGTGGCGTGACGGTCGTCGAGGGTCCGCCGCCGACGCGCGACGAGTTCCTGGAAATGATCCGCCTGCGCCTGCACCTCGTGCCGCGCTACCGCCACAAGCTCGCCCACACGGTCTGGGACAGCAACCGGCCGGTGTGGATCGACGACCCTTCGTTCAACCCCGAGTACCACATCCGCCACACGGCGCTGCCGGCGCCGGGCGACTGGAAGCAGCTCGAGGCGCTCACCGGGCGCATCTTCTCTCAGCAGCTCGACCGCTCCAAGCCCCTGTGGGAGATCTGGATGGTCGAGGGGCTCGAGGAGGACCGCTTCGCGCTGATCACGAAGACGCACCATGCGCTGGTCGACGGCATCGCGGGCGTGGACATCGCGACGGTGCTGTTCGACATCTCGCCGGAACCGCCGGTCGCGTCGCGCTCTCGGCGGCCGTGGAAACCGGCTGCCGAGCCGGGCGCAGCGCACCTGCTCACGGCGGGCGTGATCGGCACGATGCGCGCCGGCGCCCAGATCGCCGAAGGGGTGGTGGAAGCGGCGACGCACCCGGAGCGCGCGTGGAAGGTCACCCGCGAAGCCCTCGAGGGCCTGAGCGAGCTGGTGTGGGCTGGGCTTAACCCGGCGCCGGAGACACCCCTGAACGTGCCGATCGGTCCGCACCGGCGGTTCGTCTCGGTCGACTGCCGTTTTGCGGACCTGAGGCTTGTCAAGACCGCCTTCGGAGGCACGGTCAACGATGTTGTCCTGGCCGTCGTCTCGGGGGCGCTGCGGAGGTTCATGGAAGAGCGCGGGGCGCGCACGGACGGTCTTGAGATGCGCGCGCTCGTGCCTGTCTCGGTGCGCCATGAGGACGAGCGCGGGCAGGTTGGCAACCGCGTGGCGGCGATGCGCGGGCCGTTGCCGGTCTACATCGCCGACCCTCTCCAGCGACTGGAGTTCGTGCGCGGCGCCATGGCGGGCCTGAAGGAGTCCAAGCAGGCGCTCGGCGCGGAGGTCATCGCCGGGGCCCAGTCGTTCGCGCCGCCGACGCTGCTCGCCCAGGCGTCGCGGCTCAACTTTTCGACGCGCCTTTTCAACCTGCTGATCACGAACGTGCCGGGGCCGCAGTTCCCGCTCTACGTGCTGGGACGCGAAATGCTGAAGGCCGTGCCGATCGCCTTCCTGCCCGAGAACCATGCGCTCGCAATCGCGATCATGTCCTACAACGGCCGCATGGACTTCGGCCTGCTCGGGGACTACGACGCGATGGACGACATCGAGGAGTTCGCTGACATGATCCGCGCCGAGGTTGACGGTTTTGTGGAGCTCGCCAACGAGGCGATCGCAGCGCGCGCGTGACGCGTCAGTAGCCGAGCGCGAACTTCGCGTCCTCGCTCATCATCTCCGGTGACCATGAGGGCATGAAGACGAGCTCGCTGTCGACGGACGCGACACCGTCGAGTTCGCCGACGAACTCTTCGATCTGTTCGGCGACCGCGGGACCGATCGGGCAGCCGGGCGTGGTCAGCGTGTACGTCACGTGGACGTGGCCGGCGTCAAGCTCCACGCCGTAGATCAGGCCCAGCTCGACGAAGTCCAGTCCAAGCTCCGGGTCGATCACGTTCGCCAGGGCGTCCATCACGTCCTGTTCGCTGAGGCTCGCCGCAGTGTCCACAGCCTGAGTCTAGCCGCCGCGGGCAGTCAGTTTTCGCAGCCGAGGCGGTCCCACATATACAGCTGGATGCACTCGTTGGCGAGCTCCACGGCGCGGTCACTGGATAGCCGCGGCAGAACGGTGTCCAGCGCGTGGTCCTCGGCGGCGCCGCCCTGGATCGCCTCCTCGCCGCGGAAACCGGCGGCGATCTTCAAGGCCTCGCGGCGGTTCTCGCCGAGCGAAGGGAAGACACCGACGAGGAAGTCCGTGTTCGGGATCGGCTGACCGACCTCAAGCGAGGCATGCCACGCGGCGAGCAGGTGGAGGTCCTCCTCGCCGAGGTCCGCGATCGCTTTGGCGTAGTGCATCGAGAGCTCCTGGTCGGGAATATCGTCGACCCAGGCCCTTACCACCTCGCCGACGAGCTGCCGTCGCGCCTCGCGTCCAACCGAGTCCGCGATCACGCGAATCGCGTCCTGGGGCTCAATGAAGCACAACGGCATCGCTATCTGCGGCTCCTCTCGGCCGGGACACTGACTGGCCGGACTGTAGGGGTCGGCGTGGACGGCAAAGTCGGCGCCGCAGGCGCCGTTGCGCTCAGGCTCGGGCGGCCGCGGCGGTCGGGTGGCAGACCGCGGGAGGCCGGAAGCCCCGCTCGCGTGCCCGGCGAGCGCCGGCGCGCCGCTCCTCGTCCAGGGCGTGCAGATAGTCGTCGAAATCGACCTGGATCGTGTGGCGCTTGGAACGCACGTAGCGGCGCCGCATGGCCTCCTGATCGGCGCCGATGTCGGCGAGCATCTCGGCGTGCGAGGGCGGCTCGTAATCGCCGAGCAGGTAATCGCCGACCCACGCCCCCTGCGCCTCGGCGAGCGGCATGATCGCTCCGAGCGGCTGCAGCAGGCCGATGAAGAAGACGTTCGGCACGTCGGGGTGGAAGACGCGGCGAAAGAGCTCGATGTGGTTGTCCGGCGCGCTGATGAAGTCCTCTTCGAAGAAGGGGAACGTGATCTTGTAGCCGGTGCAGTAAACGACGACGTCGGCCGGCACCGTGGTGCCGTCCTCGAACTTCACGCTGTCGCCCTCCAGCGAGGCGATGTTCGGCTTCGGCATGATCGCCCCGTGCTGGATGCGGTCCAGGATGCGCCCGGAGATCGTGGGGTGCGCCTCGCCGAAGCGGTGCTCGGGCTTTGGCAGGCCGAAGCGCTCGGGCGCCCCGGCGCTCGTGCGGATCAGTCGCTCGAACATCCAGCGGCGCACGGCGAACGGCACGCGCGGATTGTTCGACATCTGGTCGACCGGCGAGCCGAAGATGTACTTGGGCACGATCCACACGCCGCTGCGCGCCGAGAGATACGTATCACGCGCGGTGTACGAGGCCTCGACCGCGATGTCCATCGCCGAGTTGCCCATCCCGACGACGACGACACTCTTGTCGGCGAAGATCGAGCTGTCGCGGTAGGCGTGGGCGTGGATCTGCTGCCCGGCGAACGTGTCGCTGCCGGGGAACGGCGGTTCCGGCCAGCGCTGATCCCAGTGGTGGCCGTTGGCGACGAGCAGCACGTCGTAGACCTCGCTGCGCCCGTCGTCAAGCTCGATCTCCCATGCCCCGTCGGCGCGCCGCGCGGCGCGCGTCACGCCGGTGTTGAACGTGATCCGCTCGCGCAGGCCGAAGCGGTCGACGTATTTGTCGAAGTAGGCGGCGATGTGCGTGTGGTGCGGGAAGTCGGGGTAGCTCTCGGGCATCGGGTAGTCGGCGTACTGCATCCGGGGCCGCGACGTGTTGATGAAGAGTTCGCGGTACGCCGCGGACATGCCGTTGCGGTTGCCGAAGACCCAGTTACCGCCGACGCGGTCGGACTTCTCGAAGCAGTCGAAGTCGATGCCGCGCTCAAGCAGCGCCTTTGCGGCGGCGATGCCGGACGACCCGGCGCCGATCACGCAGGCCCGAATGCCGCCCGCCGCATGCATCTGGTCAAGTTCCACCGGCGGAGCGTAGAGCAAGCCGCCTAGCGGGCGGCGAGGAACTCCTCGACCGCCAGCGCGCACTGGCGGCCCTCGTTGATCGCCCAGACCACGAGCGATTGGCCGCGGCGCGCGTCGCCGGCGGCGAACACGCCGTCGACGCTCGTCGTGTACGGCGCGCCGACGGCAACGTTGCCGCGCTCGTCGCGCGCCACGCCGAACTCCTCGAGCAGCGCCGCTTCGGGCGCGAGGAAGCCCATCGCGAGCAGCACCAGCTGTGCGGGCTGCTCGCGCTCTGAGCCGGCGACACGTGAGAACGGCGGAGCGTCCTCGGCCCGCGCCAGCTCGATCGCGCGGACGCGTCCCGCGTCGTCGCCGATGAAGCGGGTCGTCGTCACCGAGTAGTCCTGCTCGCCGCGCTCCAGGGCGACCGCCTCTTCCATCGCGTACGAGAGGCGGTACTTGGCGGGCCACAGCGGCCACGGGGTGCGCTCGTCGGGGCGCTCGGCCGGCGGCCGTGGCAGCAGCTCGAGCTGGACGATCGAGCGCGCGCCCTGGCGGAGCGCGGAGCCGACACAGTCGGCTCCGGTGTCGCCGCCGCCGATCACGATGACGTCCAGGCCGGCGGCCGAGATCTCGCCCGCCGCGACCGGCGCGGGCGCCTGTGGAGCGGGCCCGTCGGTGCGCGCCACGGCGCGGTTGCAGCGGTACAGGTAGTCCATCGCGAAGTGGACGCCGTCGAGCTCGCGGCCCTGCACGGGCAGATCCCGAGGCACGCGCGAGCCGGTGGCAAGGACGATCGCGTCGTGGCGAGCATGCAGCTCAGCGGCCGGCATGTCGACGCCGACATCGACGCCGCAGCGCAGCTCGACACCCTCTTCGACGAGCTGGCGCACGCGCCGCTCGACGACGTTCTTGTCGATCTTGAAGTCCGGCACGCCGAAGCGCACGAGCCCGCCGGCCGCCTCGTCGCGCTCGTAGAGCGTCACGGCGTGCCCGGCGCGGCGGAGCTGCTGCGCTGCGGCCATCCCGGCCGGCCCGGAGCCGACGACGCCGACGCTGCGGCCGCTCTCGCGCCGCGGTGGCTGAGCGCGAACCCAGCCCTCGGCGTACGCGCGCTCGATGATCGCGTTCTCGATCTGTTTGATCGTCACCGCCTCGCCCTCGCGGATCTCGAGCACGCAAGCGGCCTCGCAAGGCGCGGGGCAGAGCCGGCCGGTGAACTCGGGAAAGTTGTTCGTCGCGTGCAGCTGGTCGATGGCCTCGCGGTAGCGGGAGCGGTACACGAGGTCGTTCCAGTCGGGGATCAGGTTGCCGAGCGGGCAACCCGAGTGGCAGAACGGCACACCGCATTCCATGCAGCGCGCCCCCTGGGCGCTGAGCTCGTCCGGCGTGCGCACGAGCTGGATCTCGGCGTGGTCGCCGGCTCGCTTTGCGGCGTCGCGGTACGGCACGCCGACGCGCTCGATCTGCAGGAAGCCGCCGAGCTTGCCCATCAGGCGCCGGCCTCCCCGACGGCGTCGAGCGGACGCGCGGCGCTCGCCGACTCCTGCGCCGCGAGCTCCGCGAGCACGCGCTTGTAGTCGTGCGGCATGACCTTGACGAACGCGCCGGCCGCGATCAGCGCGTCCCAGCGTGCGAGCACGTCGCGCGCGACGGGCGATGCCGTGCGCTGCTCGTGCTCTTCGATCATCGCGCGCAGCTCGATCTCGTCGGCGGGGCCGGGCCGCTCGAAACCGACCATCCCCATGTTGCACTTCGCTGGGAGCTCGCCGTTCTCGTCGAGGACGTAGGCGACGCCGCCGCTCATGCCCGCCGCGAAGTTGCGCCCGGTCGGTCCGAGCACGACGACGCGCCCGCCGGTCATGTACTCGCAGCAGTGGTCGCCGACGCCCTCCACGACAGCCCACGCGCCGGAGTTGCGCACTGCGAAGCGCTCGCCGGCGAGTCCGCGGAAGAAGGCGTGGCCGGCGGTCGCGCCGTAGAGCACCGTGTTGCCGACGATCACGTTGTCCTGCGCGCGGAAGTCCGCGGCGTGCCCTTCGCGCGGGCGGATCGCGAAGGTGCCGCCCGAAAGGCCCTTGCCTGCGTAGTCGTTGGCGTCGCCGGACAGCGTGAACGTCACTCCGGGCGCGAGCCACCCGGCGAAGCTCTGCCCGGCCGAGCCCTCGAACCTCACGTCGATCGAGCCCGCCGTCAGGCCCACAGCGCCGTGGCGGCGCGCGATGTGGCTCGAGAGGATGCCGCCAACGCAGCGGTTGCGGTTGGTGATCGCCATGTTCAGCTCGACGGCCGCGCCCTTCTCGATCGCGGCGCCGCAGCGCTCCGTGAGCTCCCAGTCCAGCGCGTCTTCGAGCACCGCGGGTGGCGGTTCGATGCGGTGGCGCGGCGCCCCGTCGGGGAGCTCGATCGGGTGCAGGAGGTGCGTCAGGTCGACGCCCGCGGCCTTGTAGTGCTCGAGCGCCCGTTCGGCGGCCAGCAGGTCGACGCGGCCGATCGCCTCATCCAGTGTTCGCAGCCCCAGCGAGGCGAGGATCTCGCGGACTTCCTCGGCGACGAAGAAGAAGAAGTTGACGACGTGCTCGGGGGTTCCCGTGAAGCGCCGGCGCAGCTCGGGGTCCTGTGTGGCGATCCCGACCGGACAGGTGTTCAGGTGGCAGGCGCGCATCATCACGCAGCCCGCCGCGATCAGCGGCGCGGTCGAGAAGCCCATCTCGTCGGCGCCCAGCATCGCCGCGATCACGACGTCGCGACCGGTCTTCAGCTGGCCGTCGGTCTGGACCACGATCCGCGAGCGCAGATCGTTGAGCAGCAGCGTCTGCTGCGTCTCGGCCAGTCCGATCTCCCAGGGCACTCCCGCGGCCTGGATCGAGGAGAGCGGCGAAGCGCCGGTGCCGCCGTCGTGGCCCGAGATCAGCACGCGGTCGGCGTTGGCCTTCGAAACGCCGGCCGCGACCGTCCCGACGCCGACCTCGGCGACAAGCTTGACTGAGACCTGGGCGGCGGGGTTGGCGCAGCGCAGGTCGTAGATCAGCTGCTTGAGGTCCTCGATGGAGTAGATGTCGTGGTGCGGCGGCGGCGAGATCAGGCCGACGCCGGGTGTCGTGTGGCGGATCGAGCCGATGTACTGGTCGACCTTGTGGCCTGGCAGCTGGCCGCCCTCGCCTGGCTTGGCTCCCTGCGCCATCTTGATCTGCAGCTCGTCGGCGTTTACGAGGTAGTCGATCGTCACGCCGAAGCGCCCGGACGCCACCTGCTTGATCGCCGAGCGGCGGCTGTCGCCGTTGGCGTCGCGCGTGAAGCGCACCGGGTCCTCCCCGCCCTCGCCGGTGTTCGAGCGGCCGCCGAGGCGGTTCATGGCGATCGCCAGCGTCTCGTGGGCCTCACGCGAGATCGAGCCGAGGCTCATCGCTCCGGTGCAGAAGCGGCGCACGATCTGCGCGGCCGGCTCGACCTCCTCGAGCGCGATCGGCGTGCGCCCGTCGCCTGCGATCCGCAAGAGGCCGCGCAGCGTCGCCTCGCGCGCGGCTCGCTCGTTGACCTCCTCGGCGTACTCGCGGTAGCGGAGCCAAGCGGTGCTCTCGCGCGCGCCGGCGACGGCGGCGGCGTCGCCCTGCAGCGCACCCGCAACGTCGCCCGCCGGCTCGCGCACCGCCCGCTGGACCAGCGAGATCGTCTCGGGGTTCCACATGTGGTGCTCGCCGTCGCGCCGCCAGGCGTAGATGCCGCCGACCGGCAGGAGCTGCTCGCCGGTCGGGAAGGCTCGCGCGTGGCGCGAGAGCGCCTCGCCGGCGAGCGCTTCCAGCCCCACGCCGCCGATCCGCGAGGCGGTGCCCGTGAAGTGAGCGTCGATCAGCTCCCGCTCCAGCCCGACGGCCTCGAAGATCTGGGCGCCGCGGTAGGACTGGATCGTCGAGATCCCCATCTTGGAGATCGTCTTCAGGAGGCCTTTGCCGATTGCCTTGATCGTGTTCTGCGCCGCGTCCTCGGCGCTGATCAGCTCGCGCGTTCCGTCCGCGGCGGTCTTGGCGATGCGGCCCTCGACGACGAGCGCGTCGAGTGTCTCGAGCATCAGGTACGGGTTGATCGCGCTCGCTCCGTAGCCGATCAGCGTCGCGAAGTGGTGCACCTCGCGCGGCTCGCCGGACTCGACGATGACGCCGACCTGCAGGCGCGTGCCGTCACGCACGAGGTGGTGGTGTACGGCGGCCACGGCGAGCAGCGACGGCACCGCGGCGCGCCGCGGCCCGAGCAGGCGGTCGGAGAGGATCAGGATGTTGACGCGCCGCTCGATCGCCTCGCTGGCCTGGCGGCAGATCCGCTCGAGCGCCCGCTCCAGGCCGGCGCTGCCCTCCTGCACCGGCCACGTCGTGTCGATCGTGAGCGCGGAGTAGACGTCGTGGTCGACGTGGCGAAGCGTCTCGAGCTCCCGGTTGAGCAGGATCGGCTGGTCGAGCAGCAGCTTGTGTGAGTGTTCGGGGCTGACCTCGAACAGGTTGCGCTCGGTGCCGAGCGTCGTCGCGAGGCTCATCACGATTTCCTCGCGGATCGGGTCGATCGGCGGGTTCGTGACCTGGGCGAATAGCTGCTTGAAGTAGCTGAAGAGCGGCGGCGAGCGGTGCGACAGGACCGCCAGCGCGGCGTCGTTGCCCATCGAACCGATCGGCTCGGCGCCTTCGATCGCCATCGGCTCCAGCAGCACGCGCAGGTCCTCCTGGCTGTAGCCGAAGGCCTGCTGCCTGGCGTGCATCGGCGAATCCGAGAGCGTGACCTGCGTCGACGGCGGCAGGTCCGCGAACGCGACGACGTTGCGCGCGTACCACTCGCCGTAGGGGTGGGCGCCGGCGACCTCGCGCTTGACCTCCTCGTCCTCTACGACACGGCCAGCCTCGAGGTCGACGAGGAAGATCTTGCCGGGCTGGAGCCGTCCGAAGCGCCGGACACGGGCCGGCTCGACGTCGAGCAGCCCGGTCTCCGAGCCGAGGATCACGTATCCGTCGCGCGTTTCGACCCACCGTCCGGGACGTAGGCCGTTGCGGTCCAGCGTCGCGCCCACGATGCGACCGTCGGTGAAGGCGACCGACGCCGGCCCGTCCCAGGGCTCCATCAGGCACGAGTGGAAGGCGTAGAAGCCCTTCAGGTAGCCCGGCAGGTCGTCACGGTCACGCCACGCCTCGGGGATCATCATCATCGCGGCGTGCGGCAGCGAGCGTCCGCCCAGCATCAGTAGCTCGAGCACGTTGTCGAACGTCGCGGAGTCCGAGTTGCCGGCCCGTACCACGGGCAGGATGCGCTTGAGGTCGTCGCCGAAGAGCTCGCTGGCGAGCGCGCTCTCGCGCGCCCGCATCCAGTTGACGTTGCCCATCAGCGTGTTGATCTCGCCGTTGTGGCAGATCACGCGGTAGGGGTGCGCGAGCTCCCAGCTCGGGAAGGTGTTGGTTGAGAAGCGGGAGTGCACGAGCGCCATCGCGCTGGTGCAGCGCTCGTCCTGCAGGTCCAGGAAGTAGAGCGCGAGCTGGTCGCTGGTGAGCATGCCCTTGTAGTTGATGGTGCGCGAGGAGCTCGATGCGACGTAGAGGCCATCGCCGTCGGCGCTCAGCTCGCAGATCCGCCTGATGACGTAGAGCTTTCGCTCGAAGGCGTCCCGGTCGGAGCGCTCCGTGCCGCCCGCCCCGACGAAGAGCTGCTCGATGTGCGGACGCGAGCGGCTGGCCACGACGCCGCAGTACTCCTCGTCCACCGGCACGTCGCGCCAGCCGAGCACGTGCTGTCCGACCTCGGCGACGGTCCGCTCGAGGAGAGCGTGCAGCCGGGCCCTCGCGCCGTCGTCGTTTGGCATGAAACACACCAGCACGCCGTACTCGCCGGCCGGCGGCAGCTCGAAGCCCGTGACCGCGCGCAGCAGGGCGTCGGGCATCTGCATCAGGATTCCCGCGCCGTCGCCGGTTGTCGGGTCGGCGCCCTCGGCGCCGCGGTGCGCGAGGTTGTCGAGCGCCGTGAGGGCCATTTCGACGACCGCGTGGGTCGGCTCGTTGTCGAGCTTGGCGACCATCCCGACGCCGCACGCGTCGTGCTCGAAGCGAGGGTCGTAAAGGCCTACGGCCGGCGGCTGCAGTTCGCGCGTTCTCATGTGGGTGCTCGGTGGGTGGGGTTCCCCCGCGCCGTCCTTCGGCGCGGTGAGGGTCTTGGCCACCGCCGCTCCGTCTCGCGGGCACTTGAGGTTGCTCGCGCAAGGGTATCAGCGCTGAGCCGGCGTTGGAACGGAGTTTTGACCTCAGGCGCCTGCGACCGCGCCCCCCGCGAGGGCCTGGTCCTCCGTGTACGAGCAGAGCCCGCCCAGCGCGGGGCAGGTCGAGCAGACGTCCGGGCCCGGAAACGGTGTGACGGGGTAGCCCGCGGCGAGGGCCTGCGCGACGCGCTCGGCGAGCAGCGCCTGCAGGCCTTCGGCGTCGGCGGCGCTGTAGGAGTGGGCTACTGGGCTGTCTGGCCGTTCGAGAAACCAGTGCACGACCTCCACGCGCACGGCGCCGGCGCGCAGTGCGGCGAGGCCGTAGATCAGGCGCTGCAGCCCGTAGTCACGCTCCGTGCGCTCCGCGAGGCCTTCGCCGTCCTCGAGGCGGTCGCTCTTGTAGTCGACGACGAGCGCCGTGCCATCGCCCTCGTCGATGAGGACGTCGATCACGCCCTCCACGAGCGGCAGCTCGTCGCCGAGTGAGAGCGCGAAATCGAGCTCGCGTCGGCCGCCGCCAGCGGCGATCCGCGCCGCGAGCCGCGTAGCCGCGGCGGCCGCGAGGAGCGCAGTGACATCGGCGGCCTGCGCCGCGTCGATCTGCATCCCGAGGCTCGCGGCAACATCGCTAACGAGTCCCGGGGCAGCGAGGGCCACCGGATCGGGCCCGGCGCGCTCCAACAGGGCGTGCACGAGCAGCCCTCGCGCGCGGCCCGCTAGGCGCGCGTCACCGCCGCGCGAGCGCTCTGCCAGGCGCAGTACGCGGCGCGTGTAGTAACGGAAGCCGCAGCGCTCGAGTTCACTCAGCCCCGTGTAGCTGACATGGTCCGCCGCCGCCACCTCCACCACCGGCTCGGTCGGCGGGGGCGGCGGCGCGGGCGGCGCGCGCCGCGCTTCGGCGCCGGCGTCGAGACCGTCGAAGAGTCGCGCCACGGTCGCGGGCGAGACGGTTCGCACTTCGACGTCAAGACCGAGATCGGAGATCGTCGCACCCTGGAGCGTGAAGTCCAGTGCCGGCCACAGGGTCGCGCCGACCCAGTGGATCGGTGCCAGTTTCTCCGCGCCCTCCTCGTCGCCGGCGGCCTCGCCCCATTTATCTTCGCGCGCCGCGCCTGAGAGCAGCAGGCGCCGCTCGGCGCGCGTCATGCCGACGTAGAGCACGCGGTCTTCCTCGGCGAGCTCACGTGCAAGGCGCTCGGCCTCGAGCGCCTCGAAGTCGAAACAGGCCGTCGGCTTGTCGGCGCCCGGTGCGCGCAGCCTGATGCCGAGGCGGGGGCTGTCGACAATCAGCGCGGGCGGATCAACGTTCGGTTTGCGCCCCAGGTCGGCCACCGCGACGATGGGGAACTCGAGCCCCTTCGCTCCGTGGATGGTCATCAGGCGGACCGCGTCGACGTCGCCGTTGGTCGCCGGCGCTTCGCGCTCGTCGCTGCCCTCGAGCGAGGCGACGTGGTCCAGGAAACCGCGCAGATCCCCTCCCTCGATGCTCTCCCACTCCGCCGCGAGGTGCAGCAGCTTGTGGACGTTCGCCATCCGGCGTCGCCCGTCGCCGAGCGAGAGGATGTGGTCGCGGTAGCCCTCGAGTCGGACCGTGCGCTCGATCATTTCGGCGACGCCCGCCAGGGGCGCGCTCTCGCGCAGCGAGCGAAGGTGTTGACCGAGGCTGCGGACGGCGGCGGCGCTCTCGCCGCCGAGCCCGACGTCGTCACCGGATTGCACGAGATCCCAGGCGCTCACCTCGAGCTCGCGCGCCCGCAGCGCGAGCAGCGCCATCGCGTCGGCGTCGAGGCCGCCGAGAGGTCCGGCCAGGACGCTGAAGAGGGCCACCGTGTCGCGCGGGTTCGTCGCGACACGCAGCACGTTGAGCAGATCCTGCACCTGCTCGTCCTCCCAGTAGCGCCCGACGACGGCCACCGTCCGCAGGCCGCGCAGGCGCAGCGCACGCTCGAACAGCAACATGTCGCTGCGCGCTCGCAGCAGGACGGCGACTTCGCCTGCGCGGGCCTCTCCCGCTGCGACGAGCTCGGCGATCCGCTGGGCGAGCAGCAGAGCCTCGGCCGCGCGCCACGGCGCCCCGCCGAGGTCGCTGAGGCGCGGCTCGTCCCAAACCGCCTGGCGCGACTCGGACTCGACGACGAGCAGCTCGACGGCCGGCCCGCCTCGTGAACCCGCGACCTTCGCGACAGGCGCGGCGAAGGGGTTCAGCACGCGCCGCGAGAAGATCCTGTCGACGGCCGTGAGGATCGGCGCGGCGGAGCGAAAGTTGCCCGTCAGCGCAAGGCTTGCGCCATCGTGCTCGAGCTCCGAGCGCCGGTCTCGCAGAAGCCCCGGTTCGGCGTGGCGGAAGCCGTAGATCGCCTGCATCTCGTCGCCGACCGTGAAGAGGTTGTCCCGCTCGATCGCATTCAGGATCGCGAGCTGGCGCATGTTGGAGTCCTGGAACTCGTCGATCATCAGCAGGTCAAAGCGCGACGCCCACTCCTCGGCGATCGCGTCGTCGGCGAGCAGCTCGCCGGCGAGTAGCTCGAGGTCGTCGAAGTCGACTGCGCCGCGACCGAAGCGGACGCGTTCGTACTGCTCGCCGAAGACGACGAGGAGCTCGTCGAGCGTCGCGAGGACCTGTTGCGCCCAGCGCTCGGCCTCGTTGGTCGCCGTCGCCGGCAGTGGCGGCAGCCGGGGCTGGCGTTGGCCACGGCTGCGAAGACTCTGGAACGCTCCGTTGACGACCAGTTCACGTGCCGTGTCGGGCCCGACGCGGGCCAGCACGTCGAGGGCGGCGTCGCTCGTGGCGACCTGCTCGAGCGTGGATCTCCAGGCATCCGCCATGAGGATCCGCGCCTGCGTCTCATCGAGCGTCTGGAAGCCGGGAGCGATCCCGACGTCGATCGCGTGGGAGCGCAGGATGCGCGCGCAGAAGGAGTGGATCGTGCCGATCTGCGAGCCGTCGAGTTCCTGCGCGGCGCGGCGCTCGCCGCGTTCGAGCAGGAGCGCCCGGATGCGCCGCTTGAGCTCCGCGGCGGCTTCGTTGGTGAACGTGATGGCGAGAATCCGCGTGGGTTCGACGTGGTCCTCGCACACCGCGCGCACGAAGCGTTCGCTGAGAACCGTCGTCTTGCCGCTTCCCGCGGCCGCGGAGAGCACCAGCGGGCCGGCGCGGCGCTTGACCGCGGCGAGCTGCTCGTCGGTCAGCTCCCTCAACGCGGGATCCTGCAGATCGATCGGAACGCGCAGCCACCGAAGCAGCTGTCGGGGCGCGGCTCGAGCCGGCCGGCGCGCGCCTCGCGCGCCGCCTCGCGCGCCACCTCGACGGCATCGTCGACGAGCGCGTCGAACGTGTCGCGATCGACGACGTCGGTGCTGACGAGCGGTAATCCCTCTGCCGCGTCGCTCGTGACCGCGCCGCGCGGGCGCAGGTCACCGGAGCCCGTGAGCGGCTGATACAGGGACCCCTGGACGTCGAGCGAGAGCAGCGTTTCGACGACGCGCGCGTAGATCGCGGCCTGCAGGGTGCCGGTTTCGACCCATTTGGCGGACGCCAGCGCGGCGCCCCTCCCTTTGCGCTTGTAGTCCCAGACCAGCGCCGCCCCGCCCGGTCCAACGTCGACGCGATCGATCCGCCCGTTGACGCGGACGCCGCCGCCGATGTCGAAGGGCTCCGCGCCCTCGCTGGACTTGGCGCCGAACGGAAGCTCGAGATACTCGGGCACGAACGCCGTTTCGCATTCGCAGGCCCGCTCGAGAAAGTCGGCGAGGTCGCCCTCGAGGCGGCGCCGTGTGATGCGTGGCAGCGCGCCGTCGCCGGGGAGTTCGCTCTCACGCCGCGCCAGCGCGACGCGCATCGCCGCTGTCGCGCGCTCGCGCGTCGCGGGCCCGAGCCGCGCGTCGCCGTGCTCTTTGAGCTCGCTGATGACGTCGTTGAGCACGGCGTGCATGACGGCGCCCTCGGTCATGGGGTCGCTCGCAGCGGCCGGCTCCTCGGCCGCGAGGAAGCGCTCGACGAACCACCTGACCGGGCAGCTGTGCCACGCCTCGAGGGCGGTCGCCGACCATTCGCGCTCGGCGATCGCATCCAGCACCTGCTGCGAGCGCAGCGGCGTCGGCGGCGCTCGCGAGACCGAGAAGATCCTCGGCGGGCGTCGTGATCTCGGGAGCGCTCTCGGCCGGCGGTGGCTGGAAGACGTCCAGCAGGTCGTCGACGAACAGCGACCTGTTGACGCGGCGGCCCTCCTCGTCGTGCGTGTGCCACGCGACGATCAGTCTCTCCGCGGGACGCGAGACCGCCGCGTAGAAGAGGTAGCGCTCGACCGCGAGCACCTCGGAGCGGCGGAAGAGGACCGGTAGCCCGGCGCCCGCGAGCTCTGCGAGCCGGCGGTCGGAGAGGAGCCTGGCCCGCGCGTCGGCCAGCGGGAACGTCCCCTCCTGCATATCGACGAGCACGAGCGCCCGGACGCGCCGCGCGCGTAGCTGCTGCGGCGAGGTGACCTGGACCAGGCCGTCGCCGGGCGCCCGCCCGACATCCAGCCGGACCTCCTGGAGCGCGTCGCGCAGGGTGGCGGCGTCGCGTGGTGCGAGTGCCTCGTCGCGGTCGGCGAGGCGGCGCAGTCCGTCGATCAGCACGCGTACGGCGCGCGCCGCCGCGACCTCGACGAGTCGCTCGTCGTCCAGCGGACGACCCCACGCCTGCAGGGGCGCGAGCATCAGGTGCTCGATTTCTCCCTCCACCAGCCGGTAAAGGGTGCGTGCCCGCTGTGCGCCCGCGATTACATCGATTTTCTCCAGCTGGAAGTTCTCGTTGGCCGGCATCGCGCGCCAGAGAACGAGCGCGTCGGCGGCGCTGGACAGCCCCTCCTGGCGGACGCGATGCTCGAACTCGTCGACGCGTCCGGGCGCGCGAACGAAGCCGGGCGCGCGTAGCCACGCGATCAGGTCCGAGGCGGCCCCGTCGCCCGCCGCTGTCGCCAGCAGCCCGAGGATCGCTCGACCCAGCGCGGACGCGGTGATCGGCAGCTCGCGCACCAGCGAGTGCGGGATACCGGCCTGGCCGAGGAGCTCGTGGGCGAGCGCCGCGATCGCCGACGGTCGCCGCGCGACTATCGCGATCTCGTTCGCGGCGAAGCCCTCGTCGAGCAGCGCGGCGACCCGGTCGACGGCGGCCCGCAGCTCGGATCGGCGGTTCGGTGCCGCGATCAGCTCCACCGCCGAGCCGGGCTCAAGGGTGGCGGCGTCCGGCTCGAAGAGCGAGCGCTCGAGGTGGCCCAGCGCGGCACGTGCCGCGGGCGCGTAGTGCTCGGCGCTCGCTCCGAGCACTACGTGGTCGGACGCCAGCGCGGCGAGGTCCTGAAACACCGCGGCGCGCGCGGCGAGGGCGTGGCGCTCCGCCTCGTAGGTCATGGTGACGGTCACCGGCGTGTCAACGAGACAGGCGAGCGTCTCGATCGTCGCGATCTGGGACTCGGTGAAGTCGTCGAAGCCGTAGATCACGACGGCCCGCGCAGGCCACAGGCCGGGGCTCAGCCGAAGCGCGTCCTGGGCGGCGCGCAGCCACTCCTCGCGGTCGACGGCGCCGACGCGACGGAGCCCCTCGTTGTAGCTCGCGTAGAGCGTCGCGAGGTCAAGAGCGGCGGGCCCGCCGGCGCTCGCGAGTGCGCGCGCGAACTGGCGCTCGCCGACGCGCTTGGCGCGCATCGCCGCCACGAGCTCGCCCGCGCCTTCGATCAGGGCGCGCGTGACGTACGGAGCGCCGGCTGCTCGCACGCAGGCCCCCAGTAACGCGTCGCGCGCGGCCTCCTCCAGCGGCTCGGCCGCCGGAGCGCAGTGCGCGAGCTCACGCTCCAGGCCTCCGAACGTTGTGACGGTGGCGCCGAGCGCCACGCCGTCGCCGGCCAGCTCGCGAAGGTACGGCTCGCGATCGCTGCGGTGCGGCACGACGAGCAGTGGGCGCCCGCCGCGCGCGAGATGCTCGCGCACGGCGTCGAGGGCGAGCTCGGCCTTGCCGCTGTTGGCGGGACCGCTGATCAGCTTCAGGGGCATCGGCCGATCGTGACCGACGGCCCCGACGGCGCGGCTAGGCGGCTTGGCGCTCGACGGCGCTCGCGGGCTCCGCTTCGGCGTCCGGCGGCTTGACACCCTCGCGCGCCCATGGCTCGTCGAACTCGACGCGCCATTTGCCCTCGTCCGTCTGGCTCAGGGCGAGCCGGGCACGGAAGATCCGTCCGGACCTGCCGCGGAAGCCGGCGACCTGCTGCGCCGTGTAGCCCTGCTTCATGAGTTCGCGGGCCACGGCGACCGGCAGGTTCTTGCCCGCTTTGGCCTTCCAGATCACGAAGCCGCAGCCCGGATCCTCGCGCGACCAGCAGGAGTAGCCCTTGCGGTTCTCGACGACCTCCCGCCCGCAGACCGGGCACGGGCCGAGGCGGGCGCGCGGAATGCGCACGTCTTTGAGGGTCTCATCGAGCTGGCGCACGGTGGCCCCCGCAAAGTCCGCAATGTCGTGCATGAAGGCGGCGCGGTCCTCCTCGCCACGCTCGATGCGCGCCAGCCTCTGCTCCCACTTGCCGGTGAGCTCGGGCGAGGTCAGGTCGTGCCCGTCGAGCAGGCGGATCACGTTGAGCCCCTTCTCGGTAGCGACGAGCGCGCGCCCGTCGCGCTCGACGTAGCCGACGGTTATCAGGCGCTCGATGATCGCCGCCCGGGTCGCCGGCGTGCCGATCCCCTGGTCTCCCATCGCGTCACGCAGTTCGTCGTCGGCGATCTCCTTGCCGGCCCCCTCCATGCGGTCGAGCAGCGATGCGTCGGTCAGGCGGCGCGGTGGTTTCGTCTCCTTGCGCGCGACCCGCACATCCTCGGTCGTGACGCTCTCGCCGTCGACGAGCCGCGGCAGGTTCTGGTCGGCATCCTCGCTCTCCTCGCCGTCGCCCTCGGTCTGCTGGTCGTAGACCGCGCGCCAGCCGGGGACGACAAGCACTTTGCCGCTCGCTTTGAAAACGTGCGGCTGGCCGTCGGCGCCGTCGACGGTCGTCTCGATGCGCGTGTTCTCGAACACCGCGTCGGGGTAGAAGACGGCGAGGAAGCGGCGCACGACGAGTTCGTAGATGCGCAGGTCGTCGCCGTCCATCTTCTCGAGGTTGTGCTCGGCTCGGGTCGGGATGATCGCGTGGTGGTCGCCGACCTTCTCGTCGTTGATGACCCGCTCGAGCGGCAGGATGTCCATCGCCACGACGAACTCGGCGGCGGCCCGGAAACGCTCGTGCTCGCCGACGCACTCGGCCGTCGGCTTGATGTCGGCGACCATGTCGCTGGTCAGGAACTTGGAGTTGGTGCGCGGGTACGTGAGCGCCTTGTGCTGGTCGTAGAGGCGCTGCGCGGCGGAGAGCGTGCGGCGCGCAGAGAAGCCGTATTTGGTGTTTGCCTCGCGCTGCAGCGAGGTCAGGTCGTAGAGCGGTTTGGCCGGCTCGCGGCGCTCTTTGCGGTCCAGCTTCGTGATCTCGGCGTCGCGGCCGCGACAGGCCTCCAGCACCTCCTGGGCCACCTGCTCGACGAACAGGCGCTGCGCGCCTTCGCCGCTGCGGCGCGCCGGGTTGCCGGCGGGCGCGTCGTAGTGGCCGACGTAGCGCCGCTCGGCACCGTCGGCAGGGGCGGCGGCGAACGTGGCGTCCACGAGCCAGTACGGCTCCGGCGTGAAGGCTTTGATTTCCTCCTCGCGCTTGACGAGGATCGCGAGCGTCGGCGTCTGCACGCGGCCCAGCGAGACGGCCCCGTCGAACGAGCTGCGCAGGCGGATCGTGGCGGCGCGCGTGGCGTTCATGCCGACGATCCAGTCGGCCTCGGAGCGCGAGCGCGCGGCCTGCTCGAGGCTCGCGAACTCGGCGGCCGGGCGCGTCGCGCCCAGCGCCTCCTTGATCGCCGCGTTGGTCATCGAGTTCAGCCACAGCCGCCGGATCGGCTTCTCGGCGCCCGCCTGCTCATAGACGTAGGCGAAGATCAGCTCGCCCTCGCGGCCCGCGTCGCAGGCGTTGATGACGGTGTCGACGTCGTCGCGGTGCAGCTGCTTGCCGACAACGGACATCTGCTTGCGCGAGCGCTCGTCGCGCACTTCGAGTTTGAACTGCTCGGGGACGATCGGCAGCGTCTCCATCTTCCAGCTCTTGAACTTCTTGTCGTAGGCCTCGGGTTCGGCGAGCTGGACGAGGTGTCCGACGGCCCACGTGATGACGTGGTCCGGCCCCTCGAGGTAACCCTCGTGTTTTTTGAATTTCCCGCCGAGGACCCTGGCCAGATCCTGGCCGACGGAGGGCTTCTCGGCCACGAGCAGCGTCTTTGGCATGGCGGTCAGCGTAGCGGCCCGGTCAACAGCTCAACCCGCGGCGCACTGGCCGGTGCTCACTTCGTCACCTCGCGAAAGTGCGCCGTCGACCGCCTTGCGCGACGGTTTCGTTGGCCACGCCGTAACCGGCCGGCGGCCCGGCGCCGAGGGCACGCGCGAAGATCGTGGTGAGTACCTGACCGGCTTCGTCGACGACCGGTCCGCCGCTGTTGCCGGGACGCACGAGGCCGCGGACGGGAGTTATCAGGCGTTCCACGGGACCATTGCCGTAGGCGTTGTCGGTCTGCACGACCTGGGTCCGGCCGATGCGGGCGGGGTCGAGGGTCAGGCCGCCGTCTTCGGGGTAGCCGACGATCGCGCCCCCGGTTCCGGACGGATAGGGGCTGGCCAGCGTCAGCACCGGCAGTTCGAGTCCCGGCACGCGCAGCACCGCGATGTCGTTTTTGGGGTCGAAGGCGATCGCCCGCGCCGTAAGTCCGAACGGATGGCCCGGTACCTGGACGGTCGTGTCTTCCTCGCCAGCGACGACGTGGGCGTTGGTGACGACGGTTTCGCGCGCCGCGACCCAGCCCGACCCCTCGATGCCGACACCGCAGGCCGTGCCTACGATCCGTACCACGCTGTCCGACGCGCGCTGCGCCGCGGGCGACGTAGCGGCGCGGCCGTCGGGTGCCGCGACGGCGGGCAGCGGCCCGGAGAGAGACGGCAGCGGGTCAAGGCGTGCGAGATCGTTCAGCACGGCGCCCGACGGCGGCAGCACGGAGTTCAGGTGGCGCAGAATCGCCGAACGCTGCACGGCCGAGCGCAGGCTCGGCACCGATCCGAGCTGGACGGCCACGGCGGCCAGCACCCACGCGACGCCGAGCGCGAGCACCACGCCGAGGAACGCACCCAGCACGCCGTCGACGAGCCCCATGCCGGGAAGCACGAGCGAGCTGCGCACGCGGTGGCCGAACCACTCGAGCGCACTCGCCAGCACCGCGCCACCGAAGATCCCGCCGACCAGGCCGAACGCCGGGGCGTACGGCGAAGAGTCGCCTTGCGAGAGCACGAGCGGTGCCAGGCGCACGCCCAGGTAGGCCCCGGCGAGGAAGCCGGCGAATGAGAACGCGACCACGATGAAGCCCTGGCGGTAGCCGAAGACCGCCAAGAGCACCGCGAATGCGACGATGATCCAGTCAAGCTGAGTCATCAGCCCAGTTCTAACGGCTCGATGCAAAAACCCCGGCAACAACCGAACCGCCGCGCCCGGCTTGCCCTCGGGACGCTGATCGTCGTCTTCGTGCTCGGCGCGATAGTCGGCGCCGACAGCCACGGCTCCGAACAGCAGCAGATCGCCGAACGTTTCGCCGCCGAGTGGAGCCACGGCGAATGGTCACGGATGTACGGCCAGCTTGACTCCGCGGCGCGCTCTGCCATCAGCGAGACGCGCTTCGCGAGCGCTTACCGCGAAGCGCTGGCCACCGCGACCGCGGGTTCGCTCGCGGTCACCGGCGCGCCGCGTGTGGGCCAGAACGGCGTCTACGAAGTACCGATGCGGGTGCGCACCCGCATCTTCGGAACGCTCCGCCTGCCCGCGCTGCTGCGGATGCGCGAAGAAAACGGCATGCAGCGGATCGCCTGGTCGCCGTCGATGAGCTTTCCCGGCGTGCGCCGCGGCGAGCGGCTCACAAGGAACACGGAACTGCCGCCCCGCGCGAAGCTGCTGGCACGCGAAGGCTCGGTCCTCGCCGAAGGCACGCCTGCGAGCAGCCCGGGCAAACCGCCCGCGGAAACGGCGCGCGAATCGCCACTCGGATCGGCCGCGGACGCCGCGGTCGGAACGCTCGGAGCAGCGCCCGCGTCGCGCCGTGCGGCGCTCGAATCTGAAGGCGTCCCGTCCGACGCGCTGGTCGGCCTGAGCGGACTCGAACTGGCGCTGGACAAGCGGCTGCGCGGCACGCCGGGCGGCACGCTGCTCGCGGGCCACCGGATCCTCGCGAGCTCCGCGCCACGGCCCGCACCGCCTGTGCGCACGTCGATCTCGCCGCGCGTGCAGCAGGCGGCGGCCGAAGCGCTCGGCACGCAGTACGGCGGCGTGATCGCGCTCGATCCCCGCACCGGCCAGGTGCTCGCCGTCGCGGGGATCGCACTGGAAGCGCTGCAGCCGCCGGGCTCGACGTTCAAGATGGTCACCGTCACGGCGGCCCTGCAGTACGGCGTCGCGCGCCCCTCCAGCGAGTTCCCGTACGCCACGTACTCGACGCTCGACGGCGTGAAGCTCAACAACTCGCGCGGCGAGGAATGCGGCGGCTCGCTGGTGCTCGCGTTCGCCGTCTCGTGCAACTCGGTCTTCGCCCCACTCGGCGTGAAGGTCGGTGCGCCCCATCTCGTCGCGACCGCCGAACGGTACGGCTTCAACTCGCCGCCCTCGCTGGCGGGCGCCGCCGAGAGCACAATCCCTCAGGCGCACGAAATCCAGGGTGAACTCGACCTCGGCTCGACCGCCATCGGCCAGGGTGAGGTGCAGGCCAGCGCACTCGAGATGGCGACGATCGCCGCGACGATCGGCGAGCGCGGCCGACGTCCGGCGCCGACCTTCGAGCTCAGCCGCGGTGCGCCGGGGCCGGCCGTCACGAGCGCCCGGACGGCAGCGGAGGTGCGGCGCATGATGGTCGCCGTGGTCCAGAGCGGCACCGGGACTGCGGCCGCGATCCCCGGCGTGACGGTGGCCGGCAAGACGGGCACCGCGGAACTCGGCGAGCCCTGCCCGGAAGCGGAAAAGTCCGGCGAAAACGAAAAGAAGAAGGAAGGCGAAGAAGGCGAAGAAGAAAAGGAAGGCAGCTCGTCGTGCTCCGAATCGCCGAGCAACACCGACGCGTGGTTCGCGGCGTTTGCGCCGGCGTTACGCCCGCGCGTGGCGGTCGGCGTTCTGCTCGTCAAAGACGGCTTCGGCGGTGAAACGGCGGCGCCGGTCGCGCGGCAGGTGATCGAGGCGGCGCTCGCCGCGCACCTCTGATCAGACGTCGAGTGTGGCCTGCGCGACCTTCGAGGAGTTGGTCGGCGAGACGATCTTGATCGTCAGCGGGCGGTTGTTGAGCGAGACGTCTTTGATCTTGAAGAGCAGGACCTGGCCGCCGGTCGGGCCGATCGCGGCGGTCGACCCCGCGATCGGGATCTGGCCGTTCGCGGGAACCGCTTCACCGCGGTAGGCGTAGTGGTTGACGCCCGGCGGGATCATCGGCAGGTACACGTTGTTCTGCGTGTCGTAGATCGTGATGCGGAGCGTCGAGAGGAGCGGGTGCGGCGTCGGGTTTCGAACCTGCATGAAGACGGCGAACCACTCTTCGCCCGGTTTGAGCAGGCTCTGGCGGGGCGTCAGGCCTTCCAGGTAGAGCGCGTCTTCCTGGTTGTACGGGTTCAGGGCGCGCGACAGCTGCACCTGGTACACGAGTGGCCCGACGTCCAGGTACGGAGCGTTCTTGCCCGATTCGCCGGCGTACGTTCCGGTCGTGACGGGCGCGTCGTTACTGCCGCAGGCGCCGAGCGCCAGGGCGCCGGCAGCGAGCAGCGTGACTGGGAGCACGCGCACGAGCTTCGCTCTCATTGCAGCGCGCACTCTATCCACCGGCGACCGTGATTCGATGCGTGCCCGTACGGCCTGTCTCGAGCGCCGTCCGCAGCCGTTTCAGGGCTCTCGCGCCGTTGCGGTGCGCGCGCCGGCGGGCGCCGAGCATCTCGGCGAGGCGGTCTGAAAGCGTCGCGGGGTCCGTCTGGACCGTGAGCGTGACGCGCGTCGAGTCGTGCGAGCCGGTCACGAGCTCCCAGACCGAAAGCGTGCGGACGCGGTTGTCCTTGCCGGCGCGTCCGGTCTCGACGATGCGGTGCGGCGGTACGACCTCGGCGAGTGACATGTCGCCCCACGTGTAGCGGTTCGTCCGCGGGTGCTTGGCGCGAAAGCGGGCGCCCGCGCCGAGGCCCACCGGGTTCGGGCGCGTCAGGTGCCAGTCGACCAGGTAGTGGTCGGTGAACTCCGGCCGGTTCGCGACGTCCTGCAGGTAGTCGAAGACCTGCTCGCGGGGGGCGGAGACGACGATCGAGACCGAGACCGGGTGCACAGCGGGCCGAAGTGTATTGACCGCGCCGTCGCCGGCGTCGTCTACGCGGCGCGCGGCAGGCGCCGCACGGCGTGGCCCTGCTCGGCGTGGCGGACCGCGAAGCCAGCGCTCGGCGCCAGGTCGCTGCGGGCGCGGCAGAGCTCGCACAAGAGCTCGGCGCCGTGGCCCTCGTAGACGTAGACCATCTCGCCGGTCAGCGGCGTGCGGCCGCAGCCGGCGCAGCTGCTGCGGTCGCCGCGGAGCACACCGACGCTGCGGCGTAGAAGGCGGTACTCGAACTGCTCGATGCCGATCGGTTCGCGGGCCACGTGAGGGGAATTCGGCGCCGCCGCGGCGGATCCTCCGCGCTGGCCCGCCTGGAGCCTTTCCCCCGGTATCATCTGGTGAGCACCCGTCGCCGCCGGTGGCGGGGAGTGGCATCGCGAGGGAGGACCGTAACGTGACCCCACCGAGCTCAGGCACCGTTGTTGAGGCCGGCTCGTTTCGCTGCCGCGGCTGCGACTGCGTCTTGACGTTGGAGACGGCGGCGCCGCTTGGCGAATGCCCGAACTGCGGCGCCGTCGAGTTCGACCGCTGTCCCCTCTTCTCCACGTCGAGCATCGAGGCCGCCGGGGCGCCCGCCGCGAGCGGCTCGGACACCGAACGCATCGCGCGCATGGCGCACGCGCGGGAAGCGCTCGACGCGCCCGGCGACTACCTCTGCTACGACGAGCAGGGCGAGATGCGGATCGTCGCGCTGACCGGCGCGTGGACGCGGATCGGCCGCAGCCTTTCGGCGGATGTGCACCTCGAGGACCAGACGGTCTCA
Organism: uncultured Solirubrobacterales bacterium; assembly: GCA_963764325.1. Lineage (GTDB taxonomy): Bacteria > Actinomycetota > Thermoleophilia > Solirubrobacterales > Solirubrobacteraceae > Palsa-744. Next base: position 176,937 of record CAVXSE010000003.1, read on the forward strand.
CGGCGCCACGCGATGATCGTGCGCGACGGCGAGTCGATCCGGGCGCTCGATGACCGTTCGATGAACGGCCTCTACGTCAACGGCGAGCGGGTCGAGTCGGCGACGCTGCAAGATGGCGACGAGCTGCTCGTCGGGCGTTATCGGCTGCTGCTGCTGCACGTCGGCCCGGCGCTCGAGGGTGAACCTCAGGCGCAGGACCGAGCGGCCGGCGCCGCCTGACGACTCGCGCTCTTCGCGACGCGTAGGATCGTCGCGATGGCGCGGACGATCACCGTCCTCTCGCAGAAGGGCGGCACGGGCAAGACGACGGCTGTTCGCACGCTCACGGACGTTCTGCGCCGCTGCGATCTGACGGTCCTCGCGGTCGACCTCGACCCGCAGGGGAACCTCTCGGACTATTTCGACCTGCCGCCCGACGTCGAGCCGACCGTCTCAGACGTCCTGGCGGGCCGCGTCGGCGCCGAGGAGGCGGTCCACGAAGACATCATCCCCGCGAACCTCCAGCTCGCGGAGACGGAGCTGATGCTCGGCGGCAAACTCGGACGGGAGATGACGCTGCGCCGCGCGCTCGCAGCGGTGCAGGACGAGTACGACGTGATCCTCGTCGACTGCCCGCCGTCGCTCGGGTTGCTCACCGTCAACGGCCTCGTCGCCGCCGACCAGGCCGTGATCACGGCCGAGGCGCAGTACTTCGCCCTGCAAGGCGTGGAGCAGGCGATGGAGGTCGTCGAGCTCGCGCGCGACAGCCTGAACCCGCAGCTCGAGGTGCTCGGGATCCTGCTCAACCTCGCCGACATGCGGACCGTCCACTCGCGCGAGGCTCTCGTCTCGCTGCGCGAGCGCTTCGGCGACCTGGTGTTCGACACGGTCGTGCGCTCCTCGATCGCGTACGCCGAATCTGCGGAGCGCGCCCGCTCGATCGTGGATCTGCGGCCGGACCTCGGCGCCGACTACGTCGCGGTCGCGGGCGAACTGCTCGACCGCATGGGCGACCTCGCTCCCGCCCGCTCGCGCCTGGCGGCGCTCACCTAGAGCGCCCGCACGGAAAGTCCGCCGTCGACGAACGGCGTGTCAAGGACTTCGGCCCAGCCCTCGATGCGCCCGGCGAGCTCGGCGCGGACGGCGTCGGCGTTCTCCTGCAGGCACCAGATCAGGACCGTCGGCCCGGCACCGGAGATCGTTCCCCCGAGTGCGCCGAGCTCGCGTGCCGCCGCGGCGAGGCGCGCGGAGCGCGGGTAGAGGTGCGCACGGGGGGCTTCGTGCAGGCGGTCGGCGAGCGCCGCCGCGAGCGCGTCCCAGTCGCCGCGCACGAGGCCGAGCGTCAGGAGCGCGCCGTGGGCGACGTTGAACACGGCGTCGCCGAGCGGCACTTCGGCGGGCAGCGCGGCGCGCGCCGCCCCGGTGTCGACGGCCGCGCTCGGCACGGCGGCGAGCGCCGTCAGGCCAGGCGGCGGCGCAAGACGCGTCGCGCCGCCGTCGGCGCAGATCACGAAGCCGCCGTACAGCGCCGCGGCAGCGTTGTCGGGATGACCCTCGATCTCACTTGCGCGCGCAAGCAGGTCGGCGTCGAGCTCGAACAGCGCGTCGGCGGCGGCAAGGCCCGCGAGCGTCGCCGCTGCGCTCGAGCCGAGGCCGCCGGAGAGCGGGATCTGGGAGCGCATCGTGAAGCTCACCCCGTCGGCGTTGTGGAGTGACTCGAAGGCGCGCACGCAGAGGTTCTCGCGGCCCGAGGGGACGTCGAGGTCGCTGGTGAACGAGAACGACGAGCTCTCGGCGACCTCCAGTTCGAGCGCCGGCGCGACGGCCGCCGCCATGCAGTCGAAGCCCGGACCGAGGTTCGCGGTGGACGCCGGAACCCGAACGAGCCAGCTACGGCTCACCGAGCACGGCCTCCTCGATCGCGGCCATGCTCGCCTCGCACTGGATGACGTGGCCGTCGTTGTGGGCGATCGCGGTGTCGGGGTCCTTCAGTCCGCGCCCCGTCAGCACGCAGGCCACGGTCTGCGCGCCGTCGGTCCCGTACTTCACGAGGCCCGCGACGGCCGCCGCCGACGCCGGCTCACAGAAGACGCCTTCGCGGGCCGCGAGCAGCCGGTAGGCGGAGAGGATCTCGGCGTCGCTGACGGCGCGGATCGCGCCGCGCGACTCGGTCACGGCGTTCATCGCGTCCTCCCAGCGCACGGGCTTGCCGATACGGATCGCGGTGGCCACCGTCTCGGGCTGCTCGACCGGGTGGCCGAGCACGAGCGGAGCGGCACCCTCGGCCTGGAAGCCGAAGAGCCTCGGCGCCGCCCCGACCTCCTTGAAACCACGCCAGTAGGAGGTGATGTTGCCGGCGTTGCCGACGGGGATGCAGAGCAGCTCGAGCTCGCCGCCGAGGTCGAGGTCGAGCTCGAAGGCCGCGGTCTTCTGGCCTTCCAGGCGGTACTCGTTCACGGAGTTGACGAGCACGATCCGATGCGTCGCGGTGAGCTCGCGCACCAGCTCGAGCGCCCTGTCGAAGTTGCCCTGCAGTGAGATGACGCGAGCGCCGTGCATCAGCGTCTGCGCGAGCTTGCCGAGCGCGATGTTGCCCTCGGGCACGATCACGGCGCACGTGATCCCGGCCCGCGCGGCGTAAGCCGCGGCGCTGGCTGCGGTGTTGCCGGTCGAAGCGCACATCACGGCGAGCGCCTCTTCGCGCACCGCCGCGCTGACCGCGCAGGTCATGCCGCGGTCCTTGAAGGATCCCGTGGGGTTCGCGCCCTCGAGCTTCAGGTAGACGTCGGCGCCGACGAGTTCGGAGACGTGCGGCGCCCGCACGAGGGGCGTCGAGCCCTCCTGCAGCGTGACGACAGGATCGCCGGCCTCGAACGGGAGCTTCTCGAGCCAGCGTTCGATCAGCGGAACGTGCGGCGAAGTCATACGAACTCCTCTTCGATCACGCGGATCGTGCGCGGGCGCTGGCGCACGAAGTCGAAGCGAACCGTCTCGTCGACGGCGTCGCGCAGTCGCGACTCGAGCACCGGGTGCGTGATCATCACGAGCCGCGCGCTCTCGCCCATTCCGCGCTGAATGACGGACTTGATGGACACGCCGTGCTCGCCCAGCACCGCCGTGATCGCGGCCAGCACGCCCGGGCGGTCCGCTACCTCCATGTGGAGATAGAAGGCGCTCGCGACGTCGCGCGTGAGTTCCATCGGCGCGGCCGGGGCAGGCCGCCAGATGCCCGGCAGCATCGCGCTCACGACGTCCCCGAGCACCGCGCTCGCGGTCTGCAGGCCGCCGGCCCCGGGGCCCGACATCGTGATCTCGGTGATCGCCTGCGACTCGACGGTCACGGCGTTGAAGGATCCACTCACGGAGGCCAGCGGGTGACCGGCGTACAGGAACGCCGGGTGGACGCGGACGGAGAGCCCGCCGTCGATCCTTTCGGCGGTGCCGATCAGCTTCAGCCCGAGCCCGAACTCGCGCGCGTACTCCAGGTCGTCGCTCTGCAGGTGCTCGATCCCTTCGTAGGGAACCTCGTCGAGGCTGACCGGCGCGCCGAAAGCCAGGCGCGCGAGGATCGCCATCTTCGCCGCGGCGTCGCGTCCGCTCACGTCGTCGGAGGGGTCGGCCTCCGCGAAGCCCTTCTGCTGGGCCTCGACGAGCGCCTGGTCGTACGAGAGTCCGCGCTCCATTTCGGAGAGGATGAAGTTCGTCGTGCCGTTCACGATGCCGTGGACGCGCTCGATGTGGGCCGCGGCAAGCGACTCTTCGATCACGCGAACCACGGGGATCACGCCGGCAACGGCGGCCTCAAAGCGCAGCTGCACGCCGGCCGCCTCGGCGGCGGCGAAGAGCTCGTCGGCGTGCTGCGAGAGCAGCAGCTTGTTGGCGCTCACGACGTGCCGGCCCGCTGCGAGCGCCGCCAGCACGTACTCGCGCGCCGGCTCGACGCCGCCGATCAGCTCGACGACGAGGTCACTGCAGGCGACTAGCTCCGCGAAATCGCCCTGGGTCTGCGTGAGCACGCCGGCGAGCACGGGCCGTCGCCCCGCGAGCTCGGTAATCGCGTCGGCACGTTCCTCGAGCAGGCGAGCGAACGGCGCGCCGACGTTGCCGTGGCCGAGCAGCGCTATGCGAAAGTCGCCGCCGTCAGCGGACATCGCGGGCTGTCAGCTCGTCGAGGTCCTCGCGACGCACGACCAGGCGCGCGTCGCCGCCGGAGCAGAAGATGACGGGCGGGCGAGGTACGCCGTTGTAGTTGTTGGCCAGCGAATGGCCGTAGGCGCCGGTGGCCGGCGTGACGATGACGTCCCCGGCGCGCGGCGCGTCGAGCTTGGCGTCGCGCACGATCACGTCGCCGGACTCGCAGTGCTTGCCGGCGAGCACGCATGGTGTCGAGCCGACCAGCCGGTCGACGACGTGCGCTTCGTACTGGGCGCCGTAGAGCATCGGGCGCATGTTGTCCGACATGCCGCCGTCGACCGCGACCCAGGTTGAGACGTTGCTCTTGACGCTCTCGACGGTGTAGAGGGTCACGCAACTGTTCGCGGTGACCGCGCGGCCCGGCTCGAGCAGCAGCCGGCCGTCGGCCCCAAAGCCGGAGCGCGTGGCGCCCTCGAGCAGCACCCGCACGTACTCCTCGATCGTCGGCGGCGCCTTCTGGCCGGCCGTGTAGCGCACGCCGAGGCCGCCGCCGAGATCCCACACCGGCAGGTCGGCGAACTGCGCGAGCTCGACCGCCTCGCGCTCGGAAGGGCGCGAGCTCCAGGAGCTGCGAGCCGATGTGAGCGTGGATGCCGACGGGGCGCAGGCCGTCGATCGCCGCCGCACGCTCGAGGGCCGCGCGTGCCCGGTCCGGCGGCAGACCGAACTTCGAGTCGGCCTGCCCGGTCGAGATCTTCTCGTGCGTCTCGGCCGCTCACGTCGGGTGTGACGCGAACGAGGATCTCCTGCTCGCTGCCCGGCGCGAGCTCTTCGAGCGCCGTCAGCTCGTCGTCGTTGTCGATGACGATCAGCGCGACGCGCGCGGCGAGCGCCCGTTCGAGCTCGCGCCTTGACTTGGCGTTGCCGTGCACGACGATCCGCTCCGCCGGCACGCCGGCGGCGAGCGCGATGTGAAGCTCTCCCTCGGAGGCGACGTCGCACCACAGTCCCTCGGCGGCGAAGCAGGCCGATGCACGGCGCTGCAGGGAAAGGCCTTGGATGCAAAGACGATCGCGGCGTCGGGCCTGCCGGCACGCTCCACGGCAACGCGGAAGTCGCGCGCGCGCTCGCGCAGATCCTGCTCCGCAACGACGTAGGCCGGTGTGCCGAACTCGCGCGCGAGCTCCAGCGCGTCGCAGCCGCCGACCTCCAGACGGCCGCGCTCGTTGACGCGGCTGTCGTCGGGGAAAGCAGGCGATAGCTTGACCGCGGTCGTCATCGAGCAGGGATTATCGCGGCGCGCTCAGGCCGTCGTCGCACGCAGCGCGCCGGTGCCGTCGCGGGCGATGATGACCGACAACCAGACGGCGCCCGCGATGATCAGGGCGACGCTCCAGATCTGGGGCGCCGTGAGCCCCAGCCAGACGTGGTTGTTGCGGCGTATGAACTCGACGAGGAAGCGCTCGATGCCGCTGAGCAGCAGGTAGGCCGCGAAGATCACGCCCGGTTTGACGCGGTCGCGCATGCGCCAGAGGATCCACGCGATGATCGCCATCGAGCTCGTCTCGTAGATCGGCGTCGGCTGCACCGTTACGCCTGCAGGAGTCGGGACCGTGCCGTGCGGGTAGCCCATCGCCCAGGGCAGTTTCGAGACCGTCCCGTAGTCGCCGTCACCTGAGACCTGACAGCCGATGCGCCCGATCGCATAGCCCAGGGCAAGCGCCGTCGCCGCCATGTCGAGCATCTTCAGTTCGAGCACTCTGACGCCAGCGCATCCACGCGACGACGGCAATCGCGCCGCCGACGACGCCCCCGTACCAGATCAGCCCGGAGCCCGAGAAGATGTCCTTCGCGAGGTGCCCTTTGACCTGCGAGTAGTTCTGGATCAGGTAGTAGGCGCGTGCGCCGATCACGCCGCCGAGCAGCGCCGCGAAGATGATCTCGTAGGCCCACTCGACGGGGTGGCCGAGCTCGCGCAGGCGCCGCGCGACGAGCGCCCCGCAGGCCAAAAAGCCAAGCGCGAAGCAGACCCCGAAGGTCTTGATGGATATCCCGATGATGTGGACTTCGGGCTGCATTAGAGGGGCGCGCGGAGGCGCGCTCCACTTTAGGGCACCGCAATCAACGTCTGCCACAATCCTCTTAATGGCAAACGCGAAGCGCAGCTTCGGCAAGGACGGCGGCCTGCAGGCGCGCATGGTCCTCACCATGTTCCTGCTCGGGCTGGTTTACGTCGCCTTCGTCGCGGCCCTGATCGTCGCCGGCGCCGGAGCCGCCGTGATCGTCGCGGTGGCCGTCGTGCTGCTTGTCCTGCAGTACTACACGGCGGACAAAATCGCGATGTCGACGATGCGCGTCAAGGAGGTGACGCCGGAGCAGGAGCCGCGAGCTGCACCAGATCATCGACCACCTCTGCATCCAGGCCGACATACCCAAGCCGCGCGTTTGCGTCATGGAACACCAGATGCCGAACGCCTTCGCGATGGGTCGCAGCCGCAAGGCGACGACGGTCTGTGCGACACGGGGCCTGCTCGACCTGCTCGAACCGCCGGAGCTCGAAGGCGTGATGGCGCACGAGATCACGCACATCGTGAACCGCGACGTGATGGTCATGACGCTCGCGAGCTTCTTCGCGACGCTCGCCTCGATGATCATGCAGTTCGCGTTCTTCTTCGGCGGCGGCTTCGGCCGCGGTGGCGGCCGCGACGCAAGGTGAGCAGGACATCGAGATCGTGATCATCGCTTCCGTCATCGTCTACGCGCTCTCGTTCCTGCTGCTGCGGGCGCTTTCGCGTTACCGCGAGTTCGCGGCCGACCGCGGCTCGGCGGTCCTGACGGGCCGTCCGTCGTGCGCTCGCGTCGGCGCTGATCAAGATCAGCGGCACGATCGAACGCGTGCCGTCAGCAGGATCTGCGTTCAGCAGAAGGGATGAGCGCCTTCTTCATCATCCCGGCCCGCGCCAAGGGCTCGCTGATGAACATCTTCTCCGACCACCCGTCGCTCGAGAAGCGCCTCGCGGCGCTGGAGCGTCTCGAGACGCAGCTCCAGGGCACCGCCACCGCCTGAGCGTGGGCCTGCGCGACATCATCACCGGGCGGCACGAGGTCAAGGGCCCCGCGCCGGACCACCTCTTCGCGATCACCACTGCCTATGTGACGCTCGCCGCGGGGCACAACATCACCTCGACGGGGCACGCCGCGATCGTCTTCCAGGCGCTCCAGACCGCGGAGTTCGAAGAGGCCGTGAAGGAAGTCGAAGCAATCGTCGAGGCGACCGGCGGCGAAAGCGGGACAAAGGTCTCGACGCAGACCGACTCGTTCGGCTACCGCTGGCTGGTCCTGGACTGCGGAGCGGACCCCACCGGCGTCGAAGACCTCGCGGTCGGCATCAACGCGGTGTCCGGCTCGATCGAGACCGCCGGCTACGGCGAGCGGGTCCTCTGCGCCGTCTTCTCGTTCCGCGACAGCGCCGGGCAGCCGATCTACTTCATCTACAGCTACAAACGCGGTACCTGGTACCCGTTCGTGCCAACCGGCGAAGAGAAGCGCGCCACGGAGCGCGAGCTGCAGATCAAGGCCCAGGTCGGCAACGAACTGCCGATCGAGCCCGAACTGGAGCGCTGGTTCCCGCTTTGGGGGATCCCGCTGTAACTAGTCGGGGATGAGGCCTTCGCCGGTGAATTCGCCGCGCCGCCTCGGCGACCGTCGTGTCGGGCGGCGGCAGGATCACCTGGGAGGGCTCGAGGTCGTCTTCGCTGAGCGGCGTGCCGGCGCTGCGCACGAAGTCGAGCACGGTCGCGTAGCGCGCGGCGAAGGCGGCTTCGTCGTGGGCCGAGATCGCTCCCTGGACTTCGTTCTCGAGTTCGTTCAGGCGGCCTTCTTCAGCGTCGTCGAGGCGGTATTGGCCCTCGCCAGAGATACGGACGATCACGACTGCTCACCGGCCTCGGCGCTCTCGCCGGAGGCGATCTGCGGCGCCTTGTCGGCGCCGCCGCTGCCGAGTTCGGCTTTCATCTTCGCCAGCTCGTCATCGACTTCGGGTTTGGAGGACAGCTGCTTGAGCTGGCGGTCGATGTCGTCTTCGCCGGAGCCGAGCGCCGTGATGTCGTCGAACGTGCCCGCCGATTCGAGCTCGCTGACCGCATCCGCGCGGGCCTTCATGTTTTCCGTCTTGTCGACGGCGCGCTGCATCGCGAGCCCCACGTCGGCCATCTGCTCGCCGACGCCGGTCGCGGCTTCGGAGATCCGGACCTGCGCCTCGGCCGCGGAGTACTGGGCCTTGATGACCTCCTTCTTGGTGCGGAAGGCTTCGAGCTTGGCCCGCAGTTTCTGCTCGGAGTCGGTGAGCTTCTGCTGCTGGTCTTCCAGTTCGGTGACCTGCTGGTCGAGCGACTGCAGCTCGGTCTGCGCGATGTTCTTACGCTCCAGCGCCGTGCGCGCGAGTTCTTCGTTGCCGGCGGCTAGCGCCTGGCGGGCCTGCGTGTCGAGCTTGACGACGCTCTGCTGCTGCGCGGTCTCCTGCATCTGCAGGCGCTTCTTTGCTGTGACAACGTCGGCGATGCCCTTCTTGACGTTCTGCAGCTGTTCTATCTGCTTCTGGTAGCTGTAGTCGAGAGTCTCGGCCGGGTCTTCGGCCTTGTCGAGCAGTTTGGAGACCTTCGCCTTCACGACCGTGGACATCCGCCCGCCCAAGCCGGCCATCGCGTCCTCCTATCGGGTTTACAGTCGGCCCGGCCCGCTGGCCGGTCGATGAGAGAAGCCTAGCCGAGTCAGGCTGCTAGAGCCCGACGGGGTGCCGCTTGACGAAGCCCGAGTTTTCCGGGCGCAGCGGCCGCCAGCGGGGGCCCTCAAGGTTCGACGGGTCGAACGCCGGGCTGGTGTCCAGGCGCAATCCGGCGATCGTCATGTAGGCGTGTTCGCCGTTGGCGAAGATCGTCACCCAGCGGCCGACGCCACGCGCACCGTAGGACTCGAATTCGGTCGAGTCCTCCGGGTGGCTGAGGCGGCCGCCGCCGTGCAGCGCGAAGGACACCGAGCCCGAGCAGTCGTAGCCGCGGCTGTAGAAGGAGGCGTGGCCGCCACCGTAGATGTAGGGCTTGCCGATCAGGTGGTTGCCGGCCCAGATCATCTCCTGGATCGCGAGCGGCGCGCGCATCGGCGCTGCGGCCAGACCGTGGATGTAGCGGGCGCGTTCGCCCGGGACCAGCAGCTGCGGCAGCCCTTCGGGCGCCGGCGTGAAGCTCGTGAAGGTCGCGCCGCCGGTCGAGGAGATCGGCGTGCTTTCAGAGGACGCGGGCTTGTATGGGAGAACCTGGCCGTCCGTCTTACGCACGTAAACGGGGCCACGGTAGGAGAGGTTCGGCGTCCGCGCCGTGATCGGCGCGTCGTGGTTGACCTTCTTCTTCGTGGCTTTCGGTGCCGGGGTCGATGCGCCGCCGACGACCGTCCCGCCGCTACCGGCTGCGCTCGCAACGGCAGGCGTCGCTGCTGCTATGGCAATCGCGCATATGGCAATACAGGCTGTACGCAAGCGGATCAACGACCTCGTTCTCGTGGCCTGCGGGGTTAGCTGACGGGCTCGCGCAATCTGTCCTTGCGCTTCCCGCGACTCATGCGCGGGTTTCGCCCCAACTACTTGGGTCCCCCGTTCCCTGTCTTCCAGACAGAGATTCGGCTTTCGGTGCGGCACGCTAGCACGTTGCATGGACGCTTGCATCGCTTGCCCGCGTTCGTGCGCTGGCGCGGTCGCTAGGGTGGGCGGGCGTGGGCGTGAGGTTCAGAGTTTTGTTGGCTGCAGCCGCCTGCCTTGCGTTGGTCGGCTGCGGCAAGAGCGCCTCCACGACGAGCCAGAGCTCCGACGGACCGATCCGTTATGTCGCGCCCGTCGCGCCTCAGGGCGCCGTCAGTGTCGCGACTCGCAACACGACGCGCGTCGGCGGCGCCGGCCCGGCCCAGGACGCCGCGTCGGTCGCGCGCACCGTGTACCCGGCTCTGACTTCTGCGAGTCGTCCCCGCACAGTCGTACTCGTCGACACCGACGACTGGGACGCCGCCCTCGCCGCCTCCTCGCTCGCGTCCGCGCCGCTCAACGCGCCGTTGATCTACAGCGAAGGGGGCGAACTGCCGCAGGTCAGCGAACAGACACTGCAGTCGCTCGCGCCGACGGGCAGCTCGACGCTGGGCGGCGCCCGCGTGATCCAGATCGGCAGCGCTGCGTCGCCCGGCGGCTCGAACACGCTGCGCGTTCCGTTCACGCAAGCCGCGGCAGGCGCGGTCGCGGTCGCCGGCGTATTGGCGCGCCTGAACGGCAAGGCACGACAGGTGATCGTCGTCAACGACGGCGAGCGCCCCTCGCAGCTGATGGCCGTCGCGGGGCTCTCGGCAGAGAGCGGCGCGCCGATCCTCTACACCGGGGCCGCCGCGGTCCCCGCCGCGACCGTCACCGAGCTGCGCTCGCTGCACCGGCCGGCCATCTACCTGATCGGCTCGGGTTCCCTGGCGCCGATGGCGATCGCGACGCTCGAGCGGCTCGGCACCGTGAAGTTCGTCTCCCCCGGCTCCAGCGGGCGCGAAGCGGACTCCAACGAGGCCATCAGCCTTGCCCGCTACACCGACGGGGCGTTCGGTTGGGGGATCCACGAACCGGGACACGGCCTCGTGTTCGCGCGCTCGAACCGCCCGCTCGACGGCCCCGCCGCGGCATTGCTGTCGGCGACCGGCGACTACGGGCCGCTGCTGATCCTCGAAAGCGCCGACGCGATCCCCGCCGGCCTCACCTCCTACCTCGGCGACATCCAGCCCGCCTACGCCGCGGCGCCCGAATACCGGCCCGTTCGTGGCGTTTACAATCACGGCTGGGTGATCGGCGACGAAGCAGCGATCGCGTCGACCACGCAGGCCGAAATAGACTCGTTGCTGGAGATCAGCCCGCGTCGGGCCGGAACCGAAGAACTACAGGGCGAATAGCGAGGTCGGCATGAGCGAGGCGGAGGATCCGGCCCTCACGGGGCGCGAGGTGACGGTCGAGGACGTGCGCAAGCTGATGGGAGCTTCGACGCCCCATTTCGCCCTCCAGCTGAGGGGCCGCATCGCGGCCCTCATCGCCGCTCTCCCGGCGGATCACCCGGCGCGCCTGGAAGGCGAGCGGGAGATCGCGCGCCTCGAGAGCCTCGGCTTCACGGGCGAGGTCCGCGGCGGCGCGCGCAGCGACGACGAGCGGCCGATGCCGACGCTCTCGCTGTAACGCTCTTCAGCGCGCGGCCTGGATACGTTCGCGGCGCGCCTTCGTGAAGCGCGCGCGCAGCCAGCGAACGAGCAGCACCAGGAGCACGAGGTCGAGCACGAAGAGCGCGAGGTTGAGTGCTCGCGGCACCGTCGTGAACGCGGCGAGCGACAGCACGATCGCGCTGTGCAGCACGATCACCGGCAGCACCGCCAGCAACGTGATGTGCGAGCGGTAACCGGAGAAGTGCTCGCGGATTGAGACCTCGATCGTGCCGATCGCGACCGCGCCGACGCCCGCCACGATCGTTGTGACGTTGTGTTCGGGGCCGCGAACGAGCCCCACGAGAACCGCGATCGCGCCGACGAAGATCAGGATCTCCGACAGCGGCAGCGGATGCCACGGCGCGTCGGGGCGCTCGCCGAAGGAGCCGATCTCGTGCGGCGCCGGACGCGCGCTCTGCGCACTGGTCTCGGCCCGTCGGCGGCGGCGCTCGGGGCGCTCGGCCGTGATCGAGGGGCCGGCGCCGGAAGCGCGCCGCTTGCCGCGTTTTCGCTTCGCCACGCCGTCAGCGTAGAAGCCGGCAACGCTGCACGTATGCTCTGGACCGTGTCCGACGAGACTCAAGAGCAAGCCCCCGCGGGCATCCCCGGCTCAACGCTGCCGGGGCCGTTCGGCGTGGGGCGGTACGCCGCGGCGCTCCGCGATCGACTGCGCGGGATGACGCGCGTCCAGCTCATCGGCGAGCTCGTCAACCTGCGGGTGAGCGCAAAGCGCACGTACTTCGAGCTGCGAGACGCCGACGGCGCGATCCCCTGTAGCGCCTGGCGCGCGGAGTGGGAGACGATGGTCGCGCGTGCCGGCGCAGAGGTCACCGAAGGCACGCAGGTGGTGGTCGCCGGAGGCTGCGACTACTACGCAGGTAGCGCCCAGGCCTCCCCATCGTTCTCCTTCGCGGTACGCGATTTGCGCCTCGCCGGCGAGGGCGATCTGCTCGCCCAGATCGAGCGTCTGCGGCGCCAGCTGCGCGCCGACGGGCTGCTCGAGCCGCAGAAGGCCCTCCCGCGCGCGGCGCTGCCTCGCACGATCGCCGTCGTGACGGCTGAGGGCAGCCGCGCGCAGGGCGACGTGCTCGCGGCGCTGGAGCGCCGCGGATGGCGCGGCCGCCTGGTCTGGGCCTTCGCGCCCGTGCAGGACCGCCGCGCCGCACCGAAGATCACCGCCGCGCTCGGCGAGCTGGCCGGGACAGGCGAGGTCGACGTGATCGTCGTCGCGCGCGGCGGCGGCTCGGTTGCCGACCTGCTGGCGTTCAGCGACGAGGCGCTATGCCGAACCGTCGCGCTGCTTTCGGTGCCGGTCATCGCCTCGGTGGGCCACCACCACGACCACACCCTGCTCGACGACGTCGCAGCGATCTCCTGCTCGACGCCGACGCACGCCGCCGAGGCGGCCGTGGCCGTCGACTGCGCCCTCGAGCGCGAGGGGACGGCGCGCGCCGCGCGCCAGATCCGCGGCGCCGCGAGACGCGCGATCCTCGAGCGCGCGCGCCACCTCGCGCTGCTCTCCGCGGCGCCCGCCAGCCGACTCGACGGCCAACGCACCCGCCTTCACCAGATGCTGCGCGAGCTGCGAGCGACCTCGCAGCGCTCGCTGCGCGAGCGCCGGCACGCCAACCGTAACCACGCGGGATCACTCGACGGCAGAGCGCGCCTGACGACGGCCGAATGCCGCGGCCGCCGCCGTGTTGAGCTCGAGCGCCTGGCGCTCGCGCTCGAGGCACACGACGTGCAGCGCACGCTTGAGCGCGGCTACGTGCTCGCGAGCGCTTCCGACGGCGAGCCCGTGACGCGCGCGGCGCAGGCGCCCGCGGGCAGCGCGCTGTCGCTGCGCTTCGCGGACGGCGAGCGGAACGCGACGGTGACTGAGTCGTGAGCGAGGAGGCCCAGGAGCTGACCTACGAGGCCGCGAGCGCCCGCGTCGAGGAGATCGTGCGACGCCTGGACTCCGGCGAGGCCTCGCTGGCCGAGACGCTCGCTCTCGTCAAGGAGGGCAAGACGCTGATCGAACGATGCGCCGCGGAGCTCGAGAGCGTCGGTGGCGCGCTCGAGGAGCTGCGCCTCGACGAGCTCGTGACGCGCCTTGAGGAGCGCGGCGCATGACGTCGGACTTCGACCGCCTCAAGGACCTGCCGCTCGCGATCGAGACCTACGAGCTGCGCGGCCGCCGCGAGAGCGTCTCAAGCTCGTTCGAGCGCCTCTCGACGGAGATCTGGCTCTCCGGCGGCGGCATGCAGGGCGCCGGCGAGGACGTCACATACGACGCGGTCGACCACGAAATCCTGCAGGCCGAGGGCCCCACGCAGCCGCTCGCCGGCGAGTACACCGTCGGGAGCTTCTGCGAGCACGTCGGCGGGCTCGACCTCTTCCCGAGCGAGCCGGCGCGCGACGTCTCGCGCCTTTATCGGCGCTGGGCGTACGAGTCTGCGGCGCTCGACCTCGCGCTCCGGCAGGGCGCCACCGACATGCAGAGCGCGGTCGGGCGGCGCTGTGAGCCCGTCCGCTTCGTCGTTTCGCTGCGCCTCGGTGAGCCGCCGACGCTCGAACCGGTCGAGCGTCGACTCGCGATCTCACCGGCGCTCGAATTCAAGCTTGACCCCACGAGCTCGTGGGACGAGGCGATCGTCGCAAAGCTCGTGCAGACCGGGGCAGTGGCGTCGGTGGACCTCAAGGGCCTCTATGAAAACTCGATCGTCGACCAGCCGCCCGACCCCGTCCTCTACCGCCGCGTCGCGGAGGCCTTTCCAGACGCCTGGATCGAGGATCCCGCGCTCACGGAGGAGACGGACGCCGTGCTCGCGCCGTACCGCGACCGCTTCTCGTGGGATGCGCCGATCCACGGCATCCCGGACATCGAAGCGCTCCCCTATCCGCCGCGGATGGTGAACATCAAGCCCTCCCGCCTGGGCGGCCTGGAGTCGCTGATGTCGACGTACGCATACTGCGCCGAGCACGGCATCGGCTGCTACGGCGGCGGCCAGTTCGAGCTCGGCGTCGGGCGCGGGCACATTCAGTACCTCGCGTCGCTCTACCACCACGACGGCCCCAACGACGTCGCTCCCGGCGGCTACAACCTGCCGGAGCCGGCGCCCGGGCTGCCGGCCAGTCCGCTGGAGCCGCGACCCGCGGCGACCGGCTTCCGCTGGGTCTGACGGACGCAACTTTCATGCCGGTGGGCTGTTCGCAGCTCGAGGGCGCTACCTTGCCAGGGACCGCCCGACGCGCAATCGGCGCGGTGGAGGTGTGGAGCTTGAAGTCAATGGAGCGCGCTATTCGAAGCGGTTCGCGCGCGACGGCGATAGCGGTCGTGCTGCTTTGTACAGGCGCCGCGCAGGCGGCGGCGAGCACCGGCGCCGTGTCGCCGGAAGAAGTTCGCATCACCGCGGTGAGCTGCTATCCGGCGGCGCACTGCGGACGCAACCCGCACCTGGTGTGGGTCCATGGGACGCTTGAAATTCAGGGCGTCGCGCTCGCCGCAGGAATGCAGGTCGCGTTCCCAGTCAGCCGCTTCGGGCCGATCGGCTCGACGTCGGCGCGTGCGCCGCTGCGCGAAGAAGGCTCACGATTGCTGGTTTCCGTTCCGCGCGGCGCCCACGCCGGCAACATCGAGGTCGTCTATCCGGGCGGTCACACGCCACCGTTCGGCACGATCATGCTCAGCGGCACGCGGCTTCACCCCCCGCGCACGAGCGCACCGGCGCCCGGTGGCCCCTTCGCCTCGAAGGGCATGTGGATCTGGTACGTGCGGGACTCCTCGGGCGGCCGCACCGCGGCGATCATCGCGAAGGCCCGGGCGACAGGCGTCGGCACGGTGTACATAAAGAGCGCCGACTCCGGGAACTACTGGCCGCAGTTCTCATCACGGCTGATCGGCGAACTGCACGCCGCGGGCCTGAAAGTGTGCGCCTGGCAGTACGTCTACGGCTCAAACCCCGCCGGCGAGGCGGCGGTCGGGGCGCGCGCCGCGCAGGCCGGCGCGAACTGCCTGGTTATCGACGCCGAGGAACAGTACGAAGGCGAGTACGCGGCAGCCCAGACGTACATCAAGGACCTGCGGGCCCGCGTCGGCGCGGCCTTTCCGCTCGCGCTGGCCTCCTTCCCGTGGATCTTCTACCACCCCTCCTTCCCGTACTCCGTCTTCCTCGGGCCGGACGGAGCCCAGTACAACCTGCCGCAGATGTACTGGAAGGCGATCGGCGTCTCCGTCGACAACGTCTACGCCAACGCCTTCGTCGACAACCGCATCTACCGCCGGCGGATCTTCCCGCTGGGACAGACATATGACGGCGTCGACCGCTCTGAACTGATGCGCTTCCGCCAGGACGCCCGCGTCTACGGCGCCGACGGCTACTCCTTCTGGGACTGGCAGGAAACCAACGCGCGCCAGTGGCGAAACCTCGCCGAACCGCTCGTGCCGACGCCGTCCAACGCGCGCCTTGATGGCGAATATCCGCTGCTCAACGTGCACTCCGAGCACAGCGACGCCGTGCTCTGGATGCAGGAGCATCTCGCGACCTCATACCCCAAACAGCCCACGAACGGGATTTTCGAAAAAGCGACTGTCGCGAACCTCATCTCCTTCCAGCACGCGCACGGCATCACGCCGAGCGGGGCCTGCGAAGAAGCTACGTGGAAGGCGCTCCTCGCGCTCGCGCCCGTCAACGTGGTCTGGGCGGGCCGCAAACACCCCTCGACCTGAACGCGACGCCGCGGGCGTCGAAGCGGATAGATTTCCGGGCCACGGCCCGCACCCCGTCCGGGCCGAGGACTCGAACTTGAACCGATGAGCGAACGGATCGCAGTCGCCGGAAGCGGCGCAATCGCCTGTGGGCTCGCCGCCACTGCGGCGCACCACGGCCCTGTGCTGCTGCTCGCGCGCTCGCAGGAGTCGGCAGACCGGGCAGCGGCAACGGTCGAGAAGACGCTGGCCCGCCTCAAGGTCGAGGTCGACCCGGAGCATGTCCAGGTCGTAACCGACGCGGCGGCACTCGCCGACTGCGAGTTCGTCGTCGAGGCGATCGTCGAGGAGTTCGAGCCCAAGGAACAGATGCTCGGCGAGCTCAACGCGATCCTCGGCGACGACGCGATCCTCGCGTCGACGACATCTTCGCTCTCCGTCGCCCGCCTGGCTCACGCGAGCGGCCGCCCAGACAGGTTCGTGGGCCTGCACGTCTTCAATCCCGTGACGCGGATGCAGCTCGTGGAGCTGGTGTTCCCGGACGAGTCCTCGCCGGCCACGCGCGAGCGAGCCGTCGCGCTCTGCGCGCGCTTTGAGAAGACGGCCGTCGTCGTGCCGGACATCCCGGGCTTCGTGGTCAACCGACTGCTCTTCCCGTACCTCTTCAGCGCCGTGCGCCTGCAGGAAGAGACCGGCATGGAGGCCGAGGACATCGACACCTGCATGCGCCTCGGCGCTGGCCATCCGATGGGCCCGCTCGCGCTGCTGGACCTTGTTGGCCTGGACGTCTCCGCCGCGATCGGCCGGACCATCGGCGAGCAGATACCGCCCCGTGTCGACGAGCTGATAGCGGACGGCGCGCTTGGGCGCAAGGCCGGCCGCGGCTTCTACGCGTACTGAGCGGCGAAAAACTTTTCGCCTCGTCTGAGGCGGAATTTAAGCGCGCTTGAGGGACGTCGCGATACTGGGAGATGCGACAACGACAGGTCGCACGCACACCTGCCTCCTCCAGTGCGCAGCGCCCGGTCCGCCTCCCCCCGGCGGGCCGGGCGCAGTTTTTTTCTCAGGCTTCCGGTCGCTCCTCGCGCGAGGCGATCGGGCGGCGCTCGCGGATCCGGACCGCGTCGACGCGGTTGTCGCTCACGGACTCGACGCGGATCGAGTAGCCGTCGGCGTTCACGGTGTCGCCGCGGCGCGGCAGCCGGCCGAGCTCCGCGAAGACGAAGCCGCCGACCGAGTTGTAGGCGTCGCTGTCGACGGGCAGTTCGAGCCCGTAGTCGACCAGGTCGCTGATCGCGACGTGGCCGCGGACGAACCAGTCGCCGTTCGCAAGGCGCCGGATCTCGCTCGTACTGGGGTCCGTCTCGTCGGCGATCTCGCCCACGATCTCCTCGACGATGTCCTCGACGGTCACGAGGCCCGCCACGCGCCCGTACTCGTCGGCGACGACGGCGAGTGAGGCGCGGCGCCGCTGCAGGTCGGCGAGCAGGTCGTCGAGGGGCTTGGTCTCGGGGACGATCAGCGCGTCGCCGACGAGGCCCTTCAGCGGGGCGTCGGGACCGTCCCGCATGAGGCGCTGCACGAGGGCGGAGACGTGCACGATCCCGGCAACCTTGTCGTGGTCCTCTTCCTCGGTGACGATCAGCCGGGTGTGGCCGCTCGCGACGGAGGTCTCCAGCGCACTGCCGACGTTCTGCGAGATGTCGACGGTCACGACGGCCGGTATCGGTGTCATCACCTGGCGTGCCTCCTGCTCGTGAAGGTGGAAAACGCCGGTCAGCATCCCCGCCTCGCCGGGGTCGATCTGCCCACCGGCGAAGGACTCTGCGATGAGCCGCTTCAGCTCGTCCGGCGAGCCGCCACGCCGCTCAGGCGAGGTGTCGACGCCGAAGAGCCGCAGGATCCAGCCGGAGACCGCCGTGAGGGCCCTGATCAGCGGCGAGAAGAGCACGGCGAAGGCGTTCAGGGGCCGGGCGACGCGGCGTGCGACCGACTCGGCGCGGTCGATCGCGTAGAACTTCGGCACCATCTCGCCCGCGATCAGCTGGGCGATGACGATCACCACGAAGGCGGCGGCCGCGCAGATCACTGCCGCGACGCCGCCCGCGGCGGCCCCGAACGCTTCGCGCAGGAGCGCGGCGAGTGCCGGCTGACCCAGCGCGCCGATGGCGATCGAGGTCACGGTCACGCCGATCTGGACCGCCGAGATGTAGTCGTTGACGTTCGCCAGCTGGACCAGCGCGAGGTCGGCGCCGCGCGCGCCTTCCTCGCGCAGGCCTTCGAGTCGTGCGCGGCGGGAGCGCACGAGCGCGTACTCCGCGATGACAAAGAACGCGTTGACCGCGATCAGGAGCGCCGTGATGGCGAGCTTCAGCCCGTTCACAGCGGACGCCGCCGGAGCGGCGGGCACGGGGGCCTGGGGAAGGCCCTACTTCGGGTCGGTTCTTCTTCTTCTGTCATCGCGAGGGTGACCGCTCAACGGTATCAACGGTCCTCGTCGGAGTCGCCGCCGCCGATCGCGAGCTACGCTCAGCGCGCCGATGCGGACCAACCGTTCGATTCCCGCCGCCGAGGTCATCCCGATACTCATCTACCCCGACGTGCGCGAGGCCGTCGAGTGGCTGACGGCGGCCTTCGGCTTCAGTGAGCGCATCCAGATCGGCGAGAACCACCGCTCGCAGCTGAACGTCGGGGCACAGGGCGCGGTCATCGTCGGCGACGTGCGCGGCGACCGGGAGCCACCGTCGGGCGTCGTGACGCACATCGTGATGGTGCGCATCGAGCACCTCGACGAGCATTACGAGCGGGCCCGAGCCGCGGACGCACGGATCATCGAGGAGCCACGCGAGCAACCGTTCGGCGAGCGGCAGTACGTCGCCGCCGATCCCGCCGGCCACCAGTGGGTGTTCAGCGAAACCATCGCCGACATCGACCCGGCGGACTGGGGAGGACAGGCGCACTCGCTGTGAGAGCGCGGACGGTCAGAGAGCGTCGATCTCGGCGGCCAACCCAACGTCGTGCTCGGTGACGCCGCCTGCGGAATGGGTGCTGAGGGTCAGTCGCACGCGGTTGTAACCGTGCAGAAGGATGTCCGGATGGTGGTTCAGGCGCTCTGCGACCTCCGCCACCCGGTCCACGAATTCCACGGCGGCGGCGAAATCCGCGAGCTTCCACTCGCGCTCGATCGACCCGCCCGACACCGTCCACTCGGGGTTCGCACGCCCGAAGTCCTGAAGTTCGGCTTCGTCGAGCAGCGCCACGACGCCAGAGTACCCGCTCGCGGGCGCTTAGATTGAGGGCATGAGGATCGTCTCCCTCGTGCCCCACGCGACGGAGCTGCTGTGCGCGCTCGGCGTGGGCTCCGAGCTCGTCGGGGTGACCCACGAGTGCGACTATCCGCCGCTCGTCCTGGAGCTGCCGCACGTCACGGGCGACGCGCTCCCGGCTGGCCTGAGCGGCGCCGAGATCGATGCCGCCGTGCGTGAGCGCACGCAGGCCGGCGAGGCCATCTACGAGCTCGACCGCGGAGCGCTCGAGAAACTCGAGCCCGACCTGATCGTCACCCAGGCGCTCTGCCCGGTGTGCGCCGTCTCGTACGAGGAGGTCTGCGAGATAGCGCCGACGCTCTCCTCGCATCCGCAGGTGATCGCGCTGGACCCGCACACTCTCGGCGAGGCCCTGGGCGACGTCCGCACGCTCGCGACAGCCACCGAGCGCAAGGACCGCGGCGTCGAGCTGGTGGGTGAACTCGCGGGCCGCATCGACCGCGTGCGACTCGCGGTGCGGGACGCTGGAAGGCCGCGCGTCGCGGCGCTGGAGTGGCTCGACCCGCCCTTCGCGGCCGGCCATTGGACGCCGCAGCTGATCGAACTGGCGGGCGGCGAGGACGCGATCGCGCTGCCCGGCGAACCTTCCGAAGAGGTCTCCTGGGACGTGGTCACCGCGGCGCGCCCCGATCTCGTCGTGGCGATGCCGTGCGGCTACGACGCCCAGCGCGCCGCCGGCGAGGCGCGAGCGTACGCAGCCGAGCTCACGGGCGTTGGTGCTCCGGTCTACGCCGTCGACGCGGCGGCCTACTTCTCGCGGCCCGGGCCGCGGCTCGTCGACGGACTCGAGCTTCTCGCGCACATCCTTCACCCGGATCTCGCGCTCGACCCGCCCGCCGGCGCCGAGGCGATCGCGGTCGACGTCTCCTAGCGGAATTCGCTCGGCACGAGCAGCGTGGTGGGCTGGACCGTGCTATTCGCGACCGCGACCGAGCCCGCGACGCACGCGAGGCCGATCAGCAGGCAGAGGCCGTAGCCGACCGCCGCGGAACGCATCCGGTCGCCCCACTGCAGAGCCGCCATCGCGAGCAGTCCTCCGGCCAGCCCCCCGAGGTGGCCGCCCCAGCTGATGCCGGGAATGGTGAAACTGAAGATGAGATTGATTGCGATCACCCAGCCGATCCCGCTCTGCATGATCGGGATGTGTCGCTCGTAGAGGATCACGACCACAGCTCCCATCACGCCGAAGATCGCGCCGGAGGCGCCGGCGGTCAGGCTGTGCGGCGTTGTTATCAGCGCGACGAGTGAGCCGGCGAGCAGCGACACGAAATACACGACGGCCAGCTTGATGCCGCCGATCGCGGGCTCGAGCATCGATCCGAAGACGTAGAGCACCCACATGTTGAACGCGATGTGGATGAAGTTGTCGTGCAGGAACCCGGCCGTCACCAGCCGCCATAGCTGTCCGTGGGCGACGCCGCCGACGCTGGGATGACCGGGGATGCTGCCGAACAGCACACCTTTTTCGTAGACGACCCCTTCAGGGGCGCCGTTGACCGTGAACGCGCTCGCGCCCTCGAAGAGGAAGACGAGGACGTTGATCGCGATCAGCGCGATCGTCACGCGCGGCCGCGTGCTCACCGCGGCCGGGCCGCGGATCACGCGCGTCTTCTGGCCGGCGCACTCCGGGCAGCGCATGCCGACCGCGGTCGGCGTCATGCAGTCGGGACAGATCGGCCGCCCGCAGTTGGAGCACGAGACCCCCGTCTCGCGCCCGGGGTGGCGGTAGCAGGTGGCCATCCGGGGCTAAGCGTAGCCGGGCGTCAGGAGTCGCCGAGCAGCCTGCGCGCTTCGCTACCGAGGTCGCGCAACGTGCTCTCGGCGTTCTCGCGCACCGCGCCGATCGTGGCGGGCGAGCTCTTCGCGCGACGCCGCGCGCGCAGCAGGACGAGGGCGGTTGCGGCGCCGCCGCCGACGACGAGGGCAGCGGCGGGACGAACCCAGCGGCGCGGGTCGCTCATCGCCGACAGTTCCCACGCCTCAAGCTCGCCGGCGGCGAGCTCCGTGATGCTCGTGAGCGCCTCCTCGAGTCGGTCGACGAGGTGATCTGGCGGCTCGAGCGGCGCGAGCGCTTCGCCGAGCAGACGTTCGATGTGCGGTGAGACATCAGTCATCGCTGCCATCCGCCTCGCCGACGATCTGCTCGAGCTGCTTGATCGCACGGTGTACGAGCACCTTCGTGGCGCCGTCCGAGCGCCCCATCGACCGCGCGATCTCGCGATTGTCCATGCCCAGAGCGAAGCGCATGATCAGCGCCTCGCGCCTGTCGTCCGGCAGTTGCTGGACGCCGGCGAGGATCCGCGCCAACTCGTCGCGCCCCTCCACGACCTGCTCCACGGTGTGCACATCCGCTATCTGACTGTCGTCTTCGAGCGGCGAGGAGGGTCTGCGCGAGCGGTCGCGGTAGAGGTTTGCCGCAAGGTTGTGCGCGATACGGATCAGCCACGGGCGCAGCGGCCGGCCGTTGGACTCCTGCTGAGCGCGCTCGAAGTGGCGGTACGCCTGCAGGAAGGTCTGCTCGGTGAGGTCCTCGGCGTCGTGGTGGTTGCCTACGCGGTAGTACGCGTAGCTGTAAACGTCGCGTAGGTGCGCCTTGTACAGCTCCGAGAACTCGGCATCGAGCTGCTCCTTGGTCTTCTCCGGCACTCATCGCACCCTAACCCGTCGGCGTGAATGGCTAAGCCGCGTGCGTACGGCGCCGCAGCGGCTCCGGATCGGCGTCTGACGGCGGCGGGAGCGGCTGACGCTCGCCGCCGAGCGCCTCCCACTGAAGCGACACGTTGTCCCAGATCCGTTCGGTCACCTCGCCCGCTACGCGGGGCGAACAATCCTGCACGGGCGGGTAGCGAAGGGCGCGCCCGGCACGGATGCGTACCTTGCGCGGCCGGATGCGCCAGCCGCGGCGCACGTGCTCGGTGCCGATCACGGCAATCGGCACGACGGGCGCGCCGCTTTCCAGCGCTAGCCGGCCGATCCCTCGGCGTGGCGCCGCGAGCGGGCCACGACGAATGCGCGTTCCCTCCGGAAACACGACGACGCAGTCGCCGCGATCGAGGATCGTTCGCGCGGTGGCCATCGCGTCGAGGTCGCTCGCGCCGCGGTCGACGGGGAAGGCGCCGAGCGAGTTGAGCAGGAAGGCCTGGAGCGGCTTGGCGAAGAGCTCGCGCTTGGCCATGTAATAAACCGGGCGCGTCGTCATCGAGCCGATCACGAAGGGGTCGAGAAAGCTTCTGTGGTTGGAGGCGATCAGCAACGGACCGTCGTCCGGGATGTGGTCGATGCCGATGCGCTTCAGGCGGAAATAGACGAGGAAGAACGGCAGAAAGAAGAGGCGCACCACGCGGTAGAGCAGCGGGTTGACGCCCTTCGCGACGGTCCGCTCGTGGAACTCGCCAAGCTCGCCCGTCGCGTCCTTCTCCCCGGAGGTCACGACTGCTTTACACCGCGGCGGCTCCGCGCGTTACACGGGGCTGCGTAACACGGACGTTCGTCCTGACTCAAGCCGGCGGCCAGACGCCGGTGGCCGGCCGCCACGGCTCACGATGCCAGTCCGCGTACGCCTCATCGGGGCTGTCGGTCGGGCTCGACACCGACGCGTCATACCTTGCCGCGAGGTCGCTGAGCGGATAGCGGATTCCTGGATGGCACCGCGAACCGATCATCAGCAAGGCACAGGGCCCGTCCCCGGCTCCGACGAAGACGTGCGCCGCTCCGGCGGGGCAGTGCAGGAGGTCCCACTGTCGCAGCGGCAACTCGCGCTCGTCGACGATCGCCAGGCATTCGCCGTGGAGCACGAGGAAGTCCTCCTGGGACGTCTCGGCGTGATAGCGGCCACTCGGCTGACCTGGCGCCATCACGCGCACGTTGATGCCGATGTCCGGCCAGCGCTCATCGCTCGGCTCAAGGTCGATGACGCTGGCCCGACGCGGGTGAAGACGCGCGGGAGCATCGCTGAGGTTGACGACCAGCACCTCGTCCACTCGCTCCATTCTCGCGGTGCGCCGAAACGCAGTCAAGCGCGCCTCGCTTGCGCCCCCGCATAGCGCCGTTCGGCGGCTCTAGACTCGGCATCTCGCCGGAGTAGCTCAGCTGGTAGAGCGCCTGTCTTGTAAACAGGGGGTCAGGGGTTCGAGTCCCCTCTCCGGCTTGGCATCCGCGCAGGCCAGCACGCTCGCTCGAGCGTCAGTAGCTTGGTGACGCATGAGCGGACTCGACATTCCCGTCCTCAAACGTTCGGGACACGGGGGCTCCATTTCGGACCTGAGTGGCGCGCCGCGGATCGCCGTCGTATTCGAGCGCAGCGGTGCGGGGGCTGCGGCCCTTCGTGAGGCGGGGGAAATGGCCGCCACCGCCCGCCAGCTGACCGTCGTAACGCTCGCGCCGCAAGCGCGGTCCTTGCGCCGCGGTGGCGGCGAGGGCCCGTTCAACATCGCCGTCCGGCGGGAGGCGGCCGTCGAACTCGACGAGGCTCGCGAGCAGCTTGGGACGCTGGCGGACCGCGCGTCCTTCGAGCTTCTGGTGGGCTGTCCCCGGCCGCCGCTTGCCGAGTGGGTGCAGCACAACGAGATCGCGATCATCCTGCTCCCGCACCGCCGCATGACGCTCGGCGGGAACCCGTTTGCCAAGATTCTGCGGCAGCGGACATCGGCCGAGGTCCGGATCGTCAAGTAGATCGAGACGCCGCCAACGGGGGCGTCCAAGCCGATCCGGGCGCGAGTTGACGTTGGTTGTCGTTGGCGTCGACCGCTCCCGTGGCCGGTCAACCCGCCGTCTCGCGGGATTAGCGGTGCCGCGGCACCACAAACGTACGAGCGGCGCCGAAGCGGGTCCCTCCTGCGCTCTTGATGACGACGCGGTAGTGGTACCTCTTGCCGCGCTTGAGGTGGCTCAGCGACGCCGATACCGAGCGCGGCACCGTGGAGCCGAGGACGGCGTGAGATTTCGTGCGTCGACCGAACCTGCGGGACGTGCCGTACTGGAAATAGACCGTGGCGTTCGTTTCCGCCTGCACCGAGCCGTTTAGGCGAGCGCGGCCCCGGCCGATTTTCGTCGCGCGGCCGGTCACCGCCCTCGAAGGCCGATTCACGGACGAAATTTCGTCCGTCGTCGGAACGGCGGAGCAAAGCCCTTCGCAGCCACCGGCGACCAGAACCTTGCCGTCGGCGAGCACCACGACCTGGGCATCCTGACGCGCGTCAACGAGTTCGGCCGGCAAAAGCGCGAACGTGTTGGTCACGGGATCGAAAAGTTCCACTGTCTTGCGCGACCCGGCCTCGGACGCGCCCCCGGCGAGGAGCACGTTCCCGTCCTGAAGAGTGACGCCACGAAGAGCGCCCCGCGTTTCGACCGTTTCGTGCGCGGGGCCCGTGAGCAGTTCGAATTTGTCCGTTCTCGCATTGAAGAGTTCGGCGCTCTTTAGAGCTTCGCCTGCTTCCGGCCAGCCTCCGGCGAATAACACGTTCCCGTCGGGGAGCGTCGCTGCGGCTGGCCCGTCGCGGCCAACGGCGGTTTCGGCCGCGAGCGCTTCGAACTGGCCTGTCGCCGGGTTGTAAAGTTCCGCGGTCCTAAGGACTCCTTGAGTGTTTGCCCCGCCTGTGACCAGCACCTTGCCGTCGTGAAGCAGCGAGGCGGACGGGCCGCTTCGGGTGACGAGCATGGTGTGGGGGAGCGATTCGAAAGTATTCGTGAGGGGATTGAAGAGTTCGGCGGTGTTGAGGTCCACGTTCGGCGTGTATCCGCCAACGATCAGGACTCGGCCGCCGGGCAGCGTCACGGATCCTGCCTCGGTCCGCGCGACCTGCTGCTCGGCCGTGAGCGCGGAGAAGACACCCGTCGCCGGATCGAACACTTCCGCGCTGTTGACAATTTCATCAACTTTCCCGAGGTGCGTGCCGCCCGAGATGAGCACGTTCCCGTTCGGCAGCAGGCCCGCGGACGGGTTGATGCGCGTGATCGTCGGTTCGTCGGGCAGCGTCGCGAAGAAGATCGGGGCCGCGGAGGCAGCCGTGGCAGTGAAGGCAAGCGACGCAGCAACGACTGCTCCGGCGCCGCGCAGCACGTTGATCGTCCGCAGCATTTGCGATCCCTTCACTCGATCGATACCAGCGCACAGACCCGCACGGTCGCACCCCTACGGGCAGGGCGAGTGTACTGGCGGACCGCCGTCCTCGGGCGCAGTCAAAACTGGTCGGGCGCGGCGACGCGCAGGCCAGCAAGCAGCGAGTGCGCTCGAGGCGCCCAGCGCCGCGCCAGCGCGAACGGCGCGGCGCGCACTTTCCGCGGGGGCAGCGTCCGGGAGCATGCGACGCGCGAGCCCGTCCCATACTGTGGGCGCATGTGGCGCTTCTGGCATCGACACAAGTGGACCGAGTGGGAGCGGGCCTGGGGTAAAGGCAACCCGAAAGACTACGTCCTCGAACGCAGCTGCACGCTGTGCGGGAAGGTCGAGACGAAAGTCATTCGGTGACTGTCTGGCCGTTCAGCGCTTAGAAGTCGCGCTCGCGACGTTCAGCGCCACGGCCTCGCGAATCAGGCCCGTGAAGGCGCGCGCGTCGATCTTCTCGCCCTCCTTGATGTCGATAGCGCGCCTGACGTTGCCGTCGAGGCTCGAGTTGAAGAGGCCCGACGGATCCTTCAAGGCCGCGCCCTTGAAGAACGTCAGCTTGACGACGGTTTTGTACGTCTCACCGGTACAGACGCCGCCGTCGTGCGACCAGACCGGCGTACCGGGGCTCGTGCGCTTCGCCCACTTCCACTCCTCGACGATCTCGGGGTCGGCCTGAGCGATCAGCGCGCGCAACTCGCCGAGCATCTCGCCGCGCCAGTCGCCGAGCTCGGCGATCCGTTCGTCGATGCGTTTGGAGGCCTCCGTGATCTCGTCCGCCATCGCTTCGCCTTGCTCCCTTGAACGTCGTTCCGACGGCGATCTGCCGCTGAGGAGCCAGCGTAGTCTTCGCCGCACGAAAGCGCCAAACGGAGGAGGTATGTAGTGAGCGCCACAGCTGGTGCGGCGGCGGTGCCGTTCAACGAAGCTGCTTTCAAGAAGGGCGCCACGAGCGTGCGGCATCCGCTCACGCGCGCGCTGCTGGTGCTGACGGCAACAACGGGACTCGTTGACGCCGTGAGCTATTTGGGCCTCGGCCACGTCTTCACGGCGAACATGACCGGCAACATCGTCCTGCTCGGCTTCGGTATCGCCGGCGATCAGGGTCTGCCGGTGCTTGCGCCGATCGTTTCGCTCGCGGCCTTTCTGGTCGGCGCGGGCATCGGCGGAATGCTGGTCGGGAGACTCGCCGACCACCATCCCGTCCTCGTGGCGCGGGCACTGGCCTGCGAGACGGCTCTGCTCGCGCTCGCGGCGATCGTCGCGGCCGCGGCGAACGTGCGCCCCGGCACCGCTGCCGGATATGCGCTGATCGTGCTGATGGCCTGCGCGATGGGCATCCGCAATGCCACCGTGCGCAAGGTCGCGGTGCCCGATCTGACGACGACCGTGCTGACGATGACGTTGACCGGGCTCGCCGCGGACTCGCGGTTTGCGGGCGGTTCCGGCGTCGGCTCGACGCGGAGGATCGCCGCGGTGTTCGCGATGCTGGCGGGCGCCGTCGCCGGCGGATTGCTTCTCAAGAGCGCGCTCTTCCTTCCTCTCGTCCTAGCCGCGGCACTTGCGCTACTCACCTGGCTGACCTACGTGCCAATCGCAATGCGCCAGGGAGGTGCCACGCAAGCGTGAGTGCGTGAGTGAGACGGTGGCCGTGCCGAGCAGCTCGAGCGACGCTCGGACGAACCGGTGCTAAGAGTCCGCGAAGACCGGAGGCTCGAGCGCACCACTGCGAGCAGCGTGCGTGTCATGCCAGCCGGTGGCGGCGCGCTCGGGCAGGAGAGCGGCTAGGCGCATCAGAACCCCCTTGCCGACGCTCCCGTAGCGTCGCCAGACCCTTACGAACGGGGCGACGCCGCGCGAAGCCGTGAGCAGCCGCTCGGACTTCGAACGGGCCGTTGCCGCGTCGATCCAGGGCCCGACGTCAGAGCCGAACGCGCCGCACGCGCCCTCCTCGAACTGGAAGCGCAGCTCAGCGCCGTCGATCGTGCGCGTAAGGATCTCGCTGCCAGGTACCGTCGCCTGCTGGACCAGCGCAAAGCGGTCGTAGCCGAGGCGTTCGAGCAGGTCGAATTCGGAGGCGAACTCCTTGATCGCGCTCATCTCGACGCTCAGCGAGAGTGGCCGTTGATCGAACTGCAGCAGCGCCTGCAGGCAGATCGCGTCGGCACCCTCGATGTCGATCTTCATGTACGCCGGGACCCCGGTCTCTCGCATTGTCTGGGCGAAGTCAATCGTCGGCACCTCGACCGCTTCCGGCTCAACGCCCGAGACGGCGCGGATCTCCTTTGCCCACGCCTCGTCGGTGCTGCTCCACATCGTCTCGGGGAAGCTCTGCGATGGGTGTCTGTAGAGGCGCACGGTCGGCGTGGCGGTGTCGGCGATCGCGCCCGCGACGATCCGCAACCGACGATCGGCGATCTCGCGCTCGAAGCGGCGCTCGCAGGCCTCGACGAGTCGCGGGTTCGCCTCGAACGCGACGACGCGGAAGCCCTTCGCGAGGTAGAACGCCGTGTCCTCGCCCATGTGCAGCCCGACGTCGTATACGAGGTCGCGGATCAACGGCGCGTCGTCAGCCACGGCGGCAGCATAACCGTGGATTTCGCCCCCGCAGGCCGGCCGCGCCGGGCCACGGGCGGTGGAATCAGACGCTCCGCCCCCCGGGACGCAGCGGCGGGGCGCCGATCGGGCACGAGTAGACCTCTTCGGCCGGCGCCTCGGGAAGGTCGCTCTGCGACTTGAGCACGTCGTTGTCGATCATCAGCCAGGCCACGAGACTCCCCGCGACCGCGAGCAGCGCGCACGCCAGCATCGCGACGTGGAAGCCGTGGGTCATCGCCGCGGGCTCGAAGAACTTGGCGCCCGTCAGGCCCGCGATCGCGGGCAGGAAAGCGACGGCTAAGAGGCCGGCGACACGCGCAACGGCGTTGTTGACGGCCGACGCGACGCCGGCCCGGCGCTCGCTGGCACTCGCGAGCACGGTCGCGGTGATCGGTGAGACGACGAGCGTCAGCCCGGCGCCGAACACGAGTACGGCCGGCAGGACGCTGCCGACGTAGGAGTCGCCGGGTTCGATGCGGGTCATCAGGAGCATTCCCGCGGCGACGCCGAGCGATCCGACGGCCAGGGGCAGCCGTGGGCCGATCCGTTGCGCGAGCGTTCCCGAGCGGGCCGAGAGAAGGAACATCAGCAGCGTTACCGGCAGCGTCGCGGCGCCGGCGCCTAAGGGCGAGTAACCGAGCGAAATCTGAAGGAACGAGACGAGCATGAAGAAGACGCCTCCGAGCGCCGCATAAATCACGAAGGTCACGACGTTCGCGGCCGTGAACTGCCTGCTGAAGATGTCGAGCGGCAACATCGGTGCGGCGCTGCGGCGCTCGACGACGACGAACGAGGACGCGGCCACGACGCCCACCACGGCGGTGGCCAGGACGAGCGCGGTCGCGCCGCGCGCCGGCCCCTCGATCAACGCGAACGTGATGCCGGCGAGCGCCACGAAGGCGAGCGCCGCCCCTGTGTAGTCGAGACGCCCTGGCGGCGCATCGCCGCGGGTCTCGGGCACATGCCCGGAGACCAACACGACGAAAATGCCGAGCGGCAGGTTGATGATGAACGCCGCGCGCCAGGAGACCGCGGTGATCAGATAGCCGCCGACGAGCGGGCCGAGCGCCGCGGCTACGCCGGTCATCCCAGACCAGGCGCCGATGCCGCGAGGGCGGTCTTCCTTGCGCAGGACCGCCTCGATCATTGCGAGGCTCCCCGGCGTCAGCAGCGCACCGCCAACCCCCTGCACGATTCGCGCCCCGATCAGCAGGCCGATGGTGGGAGCGACGGCGCAGAGCAGCGAGCCGCCCGTGAAGATCACGGCTCCGATCACGAAGACGCGGCGGCGGCCGAAGCGGTCGCCGAGCGATCCGCCAAGCAGGATCAGCGACGCGAGGGTCAGCAGGTAGCCGCTGAGCACCCATTGGAGCGCTCCCGTCGAAGCGTGCAGATCGCGGCCGATGTCCGGCAGGGCGACGTTCACGATGGTGCCGTCGAGGAACGCCATCCCCGAGCCGACCACCGTCACGACAAGCAGCCACCGCCCCACGGGACTGCGGAGCGCTACGCCGGACTCTGGCTCCTCCGCCAATCCCTACCTCCCCTCGCGCGGCATCCGATCAGGATTGCCCATCGTACGGCCCCTCGACTTCAGCCCAACCACGGGCGAGAGCCCGGCGCCGACGCGCCGTCGCGCGAGCTTCGTCACGGTCTTCCCGAAGGGCAGCGCGCCGGCGCTACGAGCAGTCGATCGAGGCGAGCGTGGAGTGGTAGGACTTCGCGAGCTGAGAGACGGCATCGCCGAGCTTCGTCGCGACCGAGCCAGAGCTCACGGCGCCGGTCGCGAGTTCGCCGAGGATCGAAACCACCGACGACTTGAATTCGGACTGCGCCGATTCGACCTTGCTCTTCAGCGCCGGTTCAAGGTTCGGCTCGGCTTCAGACATCTTCTTGAGTTCGCTGAGAATCGATTCGAAGTCGTCCTTCGCAGTCGAAAATGCGCTCGTCGACACGGGGAGGTTTTTCAGCGACGTGACGCTCTTTTCGATTTCGGAGCGAGAATGGCAGACCTGCGCCTTGGCCTTTTCGGCTTCCGATTCGCCGCAGGCGGCGAGCGCGAACACGGGTACCACGAGCGCCGCCATGAGCGCGAGTCGGCGTCGGGATCCGGCCATCCGGCCGAACCCTACACCGACACTCGGGCCCCCGTCAGTGCGCGCCGATAAGGACCTGTGCAACTTCTCATCGACCGATCGGTATACGCTGCCCGCATGGATGCAAGGTCGCGCGGCGAACGCGCGAACCGGCGCCATGGATCGCGCGCGCTCGCCGCGGCGTTTGCGCTAGGCGGTGCATGCGCTTTTCTGGGCGCATCGGCCTCGATCGCGTCGGCGCGTCCGCTGGCTGCGCCGCCGTCGCCGCCTCTGGCGCGGGTGGCTTCCGCGCGGGGCGTCCGCCTCTCCCGGGTCCGCACCTCGCCGAGCCACCTGACCGGCACCGGCGGCCGCCTGACGATCACCGCACGGACCTCGCATGCCAAGACCTGCAAGCTGAGCGTGAAGCCGTCGATTGCCCGCCTGCCGAAAAGCGTCAGCTGCAAGCACAGCAGCGTCACGTTCCGCATCACGGTGCCGGCCGACCCGTCGCTCCGACCGACTAGCTACACGTTCACGCTCGTCGCGTCCTCGGGGCGCCATTCGAGCCGCGCCCGCTTCTCTACGCGGGTCGACGCCGGGAGCGCCGTCTGGCCGCACGCGGGCGTGCTGAAGAATCCGATCAACTTCGAATTCATGAAACAGACCCGCTTCGGCACGAAGTCCTACTGGATCCAGCCATGGCGCGCGTACCTGGAAACGCAGCCCGCGAGCGACCTCACGAACGCGCTCGGCGTCAACCTCAACGTGACCTCGGCGATCGCGAAACCGGTGTCGCAACTGCTCGAGGAAAGCGGCTTCAAGCTCGCTCGTATCGGGATCAACTGGGACGCCGTGTCGTATGAAGACCCCGGCGAATTCATCAAAGAAAAAGAAAAAGAAATCCGTACTCGCCTCGAAGCGCTGCGCGAACACCACCTTCGACCGCTGATCATCCTCGACGCGAACAGCGCTGATCCGGCTCCGTTCAAGCCAGTGATCCTGAAAACCGAAGAAGCCGCACCGGCGGGCGCGGAAACCGTCAAGCTCAGCCCCGCGAGCGCCAGCGAAGTGATTCCTCGCCGCACGGGCTTCGACAAGCTGACGTTCGGAGGCGATCCCGACGTCCTGATCACGAGGGTCAAAGAATCCGCTGAAGGCGATATCGCGACCCTTTCCTCGCCGCTTCCGGCAGAACTGCCGGCCGGCGAACACAAAGGCACGACGCTCCGCTTCGCGCCGTTCACGGCGCCCGAAATCAAAGGGAAATCCAACGCCGAATTTCAGGAAACGCTCTCCGGCTGGCTCGAATACGTTCGCGACGTCTGCCGACTTGCGACGTCGGTTGTCGGGCCCGGCAACTACGACCTCGAGCTCTGGAACGAGCTGAGCTTCGGCTCCCAGTTCCTGAACGCGGAAGCGTATTACAAAGGCAAAGCGGCCGAAACGAACCTCGAGGAAGAAGAAGAAGAACCGGACAACGAAAAACTCGAAGAAGTTCTCAAAATCGGCGAAGAAGCAGAGGAAAGCTCAGAAACTACGGCCGAAGAAGCGCAGGAAAAAGAAGAAACCCCGGAACCGGAAGAACCGTCGGAAGGCGTCGGGCCTGCTGTCCGCAAGGCCCTGCTCGCCGACACCGTCGCGATGATGCGAAACCCCGAAGAAGGCATTTCACCGAACACCGGGATCTCGAATGGCTTCGCGAGCCAGACGCCGTTCCCGACGCCGACGGACGCTCCCGTCGGGCTCACGGCCTACAGCAAGCACCCGTACAACAGCTTCAAGGAATTCCCGGGCTTCGCTGAAACGCACCACCACGTCCTCGAATCGGTGAACGCGCTCGGCGAAGATGAAAACGAAAGGAAGTCTGGGCACCCCTCGTACGTGCCGCACTTCTTTTCGCTGTTCCCTGAGTACTTCCTGACGGCGATCGCGACCGAGAACCTGGTGCGCGACGTCAGCCCGACGCCGGTCAAAATCTACAAGGCTGAACACGGCCGCACCGTCGCCCCGCCGGGCGGTTCGCCGATCCAGACCTGGATCACCGAGTACGGCCTCGACGTCGGCAAAGGCTACGCGCTCGGACCGACCGGCGAATCGAAACTGAACGGCGTGACGCTGACGCACCGCGATCACGAACACTTCCTCGCGAAGGCCGAGCTGCGGAGTCTCGTCGCCTCAACCGGGGTCGGCATCGAGCGCGAGTACTTCTACGCCGCGGCCGAAGCCGGCGAACTCGGGATGATCAGCGAACCGTTCCTGGTGGCCGTCAAGAAATCGGCTAAGGAAAAAACGAACGTGTACCCCGGCGCCGAAAGCGGCGGCGAAGTGATGCGCTCGTTCCGCAATATGACCAGCCACTTCCAGGGGCCCGGCCCGGGCGCCTCATTGCGCCATCTCACGCTCGCGTCGATCGAACAGGAAAACAACCACGCTCAGTTCATGGCCGAAGACAATTCGGCGCACCCGCCGCTCTATGACCGCGACGTGCTCGCCGTCTTCCCCTTCCAGTCGTCCGCGAACCGCTTCGTTATCCCGGTCTACGTGATGACGCGGGACCTGCTCATCGACTACCTGCCGCAGGAGCCCTCGTCGGACCTGCAGCGCTTCGACTTGCCGCAGGAGGCGTTCCGCATCACGGTCGGCGGCCTGCCGGCCGGCGCGCCGAAGGTCAAGTTCTACGACCCGATCACGAACTCCGACGCGCCCGCCAAATATGTCGAACAGACCGCCGGCGGCGCGGTCTTCGAAGTCTCCGCGACCGACTACCCGCGGCTGCTCGAACTGGAATACCCGGCAGGCTGAGGGCGCCCAGCGAGGCGGTGCGTCAGGGCAGCTCCTGCAGGATCTGCGCGAGCGGGCGGCGCACCCCGGTGATGAAGGGGAGCTCTTCTTTCGTGTAGCGCCTGGCCTCGGCGCCGCGCAGGTGGCGGATCAGGTCAACGATGCGGCCGAGGTCGTCGGCCTCGAAAGCGAGCAGCCACTCATAGTCGCCCAGGCCGAACGCGCTCACCGTGTTCGCGCGGACGTCCGCGAAGTCGCGCCCCATCTCGCCGTGCTCGATCAGGAGCTCGCGCCGGTTCGGGGCCTCGAGCAGGTACCAGTCGTGCGTGCGGACGAACGGGTAGACGCAAAGCCAGCTCCGTGCCGGCTCCCCTGCATAGAACGCCGGCTTGTGAGACTTGGCGAACTCTGCGTCGCGGTAGACGCCGACGGCCTTCCAGTACGGATCCAGCAGCCGGCCGAGCCGTGTGCGCCGTACCGCAAGGTCGGCGGCCTGGAGTGCCTCAACGGTCGGACCGGCGAGCCAAAAGAGAAGATCGGACTCCACGCGCATCGCCGCGGTGTCGTAGGTGCCGCGAAGGGCGACGCCGGGGACGCCGGCGAGCGCACTCTCGACCTCCGCCGCGAGATCGGCGCGCGGCGCGTCATCCAGCGGCGCGTGGAGGCGATAGCTGGCGTACGACGTGCACTGCAGACCAGCGGGGAACGACGTCGCCGTCTCGCCTAGCGTCTCCTCAGCCGTGCTCGCCATGACCGCTGCTCACCTCCTCGTTAGCCGTTTCCCGCTGCCGGCGCCGAGAGCCCCAGGGCGCTCGGACGCCGCGCCGTGAGAGCCTCAAGCGCCGCGGCGGCCGCTGCCCGGCCGTCGGCGACGCATGCTCCGACTCCGGCCCCATGGTATGCGGCGCCGCAGAGCGTCACGCCCCCGACGTCGGCAAGGCCGCGCTCGATACGCGCGACGCGGTCGGCGTGGCCGACCGCGTACTGGGGCAACGCGCGGTCGAAGCGGAAGACCTCGGCGTCGAGCGGCTCGACGCGTGCGCCGGTCGCGAGCACGAGATCCGAGCAGGCCGCGGCCACGAGCTCGTCGTCGGCGAGAAGGAGCGGCGACTCGTCGCCGCTGTAGCCGACCGAGCACTTCAGAAGTGCCGTCTCCGGGCCGTCCAGGTGCTCCCACTTCTGCGAGGAGAAGGTGGCCGCGGTGATCGTGTGTCCGCGTCGGCGCTCGGACAGAAAGCCGCTGCCGCTCGGCAGCTCGTCGAGCGTCGCACGCGGGACGGTCAGCACCAGCGTCGCCACCGACGCGTACGCGATCGCCTGGAGCTCCCGGCTCGCGGCGGGCGTGAGAGATGCGAGGAGTTCGCCTGCCGCGTACGCCGGCACGGCGAGGATCACGTGTTGCGCGCAGAGCCTGGTGCCGTCGGCGAGGGTCGCGGCGACCTCGCCGGCACCATCGCGTTCCAGGGTCCTGACCGCGGCGCCGGTGCGGCATTCGACGCCGCTTAGTCGCGAGCGAAACGCCGACGCGAGCTCTTCGAGCCCTCCCTGAAAGGAGATGAACATCGGCCCTGGCCGGGGCTGCGGGGCGTTCACCCGCAGCCCTCGCACGATTCCCTTGCCCGTCGCCACGGCGGCCGCGAGCATCGGCGCGGTCGCTTTGACGCTCAGCTCGTCGCAATCAGCTGCGTGGATGCCGCCGAGCAGCGGGTCGATGAGGCGCCGCACGACCTCGTCGCCGAGCCGGCGCCGCACGAGCGACCCGATCGACTCATCGGCATCGAGCGGACGCGAGCGGCCGGCGAGGTCCGCTGACGCGCGGGCCAGCCCGGCCGGCGAGAGGATGCGCGAACGGGCGAGATCGCTCCCCCCGCCTGGAAGCCCGGAAAGCAGCCCTGGCGGCAGCGGGCGCAGCTGGTCGGTCCAGACGTACGCGCCGTCGGCGCGGGGCGAGACGACACGCTCCTCGAGGCCGAACTCACCGCACGTCTCGAGCACTCCCGGTACGCGCGCCATCATGGCCTCCGCGCCGACGTCGATCGGCCGACCGGCGATGTCGACGGTCCGGACGTTGCCGCCGAAGCGCTCGCTGGCCTCGAGAAGCACGACTTCGATCGCGTCACTGCCGCCCCGCCGAGCCTCCGAAGCAAGGCGCTCGGCCGCGGCGAGCCCCGCGATGCCTCCGCCTACGACGAGCAGCCGCTCAGCCACGTCAGGTTCCCGTCGGCGCGCCCAGTCGCGTCTCAACGGCACCTGCGACGGCCTCGGCAAGCAGCGGGTCGGCG
This sequence comes from uncultured Solirubrobacterales bacterium, assembly GCA_963764325.1. GTDB lineage: Bacteria > Actinomycetota > Thermoleophilia > Solirubrobacterales > Solirubrobacteraceae > Palsa-744. Next base: position 212,174 of record CAVXSE010000003.1, read on the forward strand.
TTCGGCAGCGCGGTGCGGGCGAAGGCGATGCCGAGCGCGTCGGCTTCGGCGGCGGCCTCTATATCCAGGTCGTAAAGGATCTCAAGGTGATCGGAGACGAAGCCGGCCGGGCAGACGACGACGGCCTGCGCGCCATCCGCTGCGAGTTCGCGCATCCGCTCGAGAACGTCGGGGCCGAGCCACGGATCGGCCGTCCGGCCCGCGCTCTGCCACGCCACCGACCAGCGCGGCAGGTCGAGCCGGGCGGCGACCGCGGCCGCTGTCTCACGCAGCTCGTCGGGGTACGGGTCGCCGGCCTCGAGGATCCGTTCGGGGAGGCTGTGAGCGGTGAAAAGCACGTGACAGCTGCCGGCGGCGTCGGCGGGGATCGCGGCAAGGGCGTCGGTGACGGCGCGCTCCAGGTAGTCGATGTACGCGGGCTCACGGTGCCACGAGCGCACGATCTCCACCTGCGGCGGGTCGGCGGCGAGCGCCGCTGCCGCCTCGACCCGGGCGCCGTACTCGCCGACACTGAACGCCGAGTAGTGGGGCGCGAGGACAACGCCGACGATCCGGCTCGCGCCAGCGCCGATGAGTGCGGCGACGCCTTCCTCGATGAACGGCGGGCGCGTGCTTCATGCCGAGCTCGACGGCGACATCGCGGTGGCCGCGCGCCTCGAGCGCAGCGCCGATCGCATCCATCTGCGCCCGCGTGATCGCGAGCAACGGCGAGAGCCCGCCGATGGCCTCGTAACGGCCGCGCAGCTCGGCGAGCAGCTCCGGCGTCGGGGCGTGGCCCCTGCGGATGTGCGTGTAGTAGGCCTCGAGGTCGTCGGGCCCGGCCGGCGTCCCGTACGCCATCACCAGAACCGCCGCGGTGCTCACGCCGGCGACCCCGACTGTCTCGTACCTGAAAGCGCGAACGACCTCGGCGAGATGGGTGATCAACCCCGGATCCGCCTCGGGAGGCACCCCGTGGCCGAGATTGAAGACGTAACGCTCCCGGGGAGCTTCGGCGAGCACGCGCGCCGACCTCCGCTTCGAGCGTCGACTCGCCGCAGAGGCAGACCGCCGGATCAAGATTGCCCTGGAGGCCGACGCTTCTCGGGCAGCCGTTCGCGCGCCTGCGTGAGCGGGTGCGCCAGTCCACCCCGACGGCGTCGGGCCCGAACGACGAGATCGGCTCGAAGAGATGGGCTGTGCCGAGACCGAAGTAGACCCGTGGCACGCCGAGCGCCCGCAGGCGGTCGAACATGTCCGCGACGACGGGCAGCACCGCCGCCTCGTAATCGCGGGCCGATAGCGTTCCGACCCAGCTGTCGAAGACCTGGACGGCGCCGGCGCCGGCAGCAACCTGCGCCTGCAGGGAGGCGACTGCGATGTCCGCGAGGCGGGTCAGCAGATCACGCCAGAGGCCACGGGTCGGAGCGCATCAGCGCCTTCGTCTTGCCGAGCGTCTTCGACGGGCCGCCCTCCACGAGATAGCTGGCGATCGTGAAGGGCGCCGCCCGCGAAGCCGATCAGCGGCACGTCGAGCTCGGCGCACGTCAGGCGAACCGCGTCGGCGAGCCACGGCGCGTCGACGTCGGGCTCGAACGGCCGTAGCCGCGCGACGTCGCGCGCGTTACAGACCGGCGACTCGATCACCGGCCCGACTCCCGGCCGGATGTCGATCTCAATGCCGATCGCCTCGAGCGGCGTGACGATGTCGGAAAAGAGAATCGCCGCGTCGACACCGTGGCGCCGGACCGGCTGCAGCGTCACCTGGGCCGTCAGCTCCGGCGAGTGCGTTATCTCCATCAGCGTCGCGCCGCGGCGGATCTCGCGGTACTCGGGCAGCGAGCGTCCAGCCTGGCGCATGAACCACACCGGCGGTCGATCGACCTCCTCACCACGAAGGGCCCGCAGGAGAAGCGGAGCGCCGTCGCTGCCCTGGCCCGCGCGCGCCGTCTCGGCGGTCTCTGTCGACATGGACTCGACTGTATCCGGGGTCGCTGGCACTTACGGTCCGCTTGCTGCTGCACGCGTCAGCGGCGTACTACTGCGCGGACGCTCCGTGCATCTTACGGAGCTCGGGGCGCGCCGATGGCGACGTCGGCGCGCGCGGCGACGCAACTAGGGTTCGTCGCGTGCGCGAGCTTGAAACTGAGCGCCTTCGCCTGCGGCCGCTGCGCGCGAGCGACCTCGACGCGATCCTCGCGATCTACCACGAGCCGCGCGCCGAAAAGTGGATCGGCGCCCACAGCCGCGCGGAGGTCGCCGCCGAGCTCGACTTCTACGCCCGCCACGAAGCCAACCACGGCTGGGCCCCGCTCGCAGTCGAGGAGCGCGCTAGCGGCACGCTGATCGGCGACTGCGGGCTCGTCCCGCTGGAACTGCGAGGTCCGGAGATCGAGCTGATGTATGACCTGCACCCGGACCACTGGGGGCGGGGGCTCGCCAGCGAGGCCGTCGCCGCCGTAATGGCCGACGGCTTCAGTGTCACCGGCGCCGAGACGATCATCGCGGTGGTGCGGCCCGACAACCTGGCGTCAATCCGCGTGCTCGAAAAGGCTGACTTCCGGGCGACCGGCGAGACCGTCGCTTACGGCGAATCGCTGCTCCGATACGAGCGTTCGCGACCCGGCTGAGCGCGTCCCGGGGTCCCGCGTGCCGCGTGTAGAGTCGCGCGCATGATCGGCGACGACTGCCCTCCCCCAGACGACCCGGCCCTCGCCTCGGTCGCCAACGCGCTCGATGTCTCCGGGCACTGGGCCGAGATTCTCGACGCCCAGTGCCGCTATGTCTTCATGACCGAAAACGCCCGTTGGATCTATGGCGCGACATCGCTGTCGCCGGTCCCGCTCGGCTTCCACATCTACAGCGGCGAGTCCGTGCAGATGCGGATGGACTACATCGGCGGGCACTTCCCGATCGAGATCGCACGTAGCGGCTTCCTGCAGTCCGGACCGTGGCTGCTGGCTGCCGTGCGCGGCGACCGCGACGAGCTGCGCGCGATCATCGACCCGCGCCTGCACGACCTCGTCGACCTGATCGACGCGCCCGAAGAGCTCCCGTCGGCGTTCTCCTACACGTTCGGAGGCATCTACGGCGGGACCGGTGAACCCGTAGACATCCGCAATCTCGTGCTGACGATCCGGAGCGCTGACGGCACGATCGCGGGCTACGCGCTCGTGGCCAAGCCGGCCGTCGGCATGGCGACGCTGGCCCGCACGACGGCGCTCGGTGACCTCGCACACTTCGAACGGATGGGACAGGTCTACGCCGCGGACCGGCGGCCCGCGGCGATCCTCTTCGCCGACGTCGAGTCCTCGACACCGCTCTCCAGGCGCCTGCCGAGCGCCGCGTACTTCCAGCTCAGCCGCCATATCGCGCGCGTCGCGGACCGCGCGGTCATTGACGCCGGGGGCCTCGTCGGCCGCCACGTCGGCGACGGGGTAGTGGCGTTCTTCCTCGCCGAGACGATGGGGTCGGAGTCCGTCGCTGCGCGCAGCTGCATCGAAGCGGCAAGGACGATCCGCGCAGCGCTGGGCGACGTCGCGCGCGAAAGCGACCTACTCGACGACGACCTGCGGATGCGCTTCGGGCTGCACTGGGGAGCGACGCTGTACGTCGGGCAGATCGTCACGAGCGGTCGAACCGAGGTGACCGGGCTGGGGGACGACGTCAACGAGGCAGCGCGCATCGAGGCCTGCGCGACGGGCGCTCGGCTCCTGGCCTCGAAGCCCCTCGTCGAGCGTCTGACCGCCGACGACGCGGCGGCGCTCGATCTCGATCCGGACCGCCTCATGTACACCGCCCTGGCAGACCTGCCAGGCGTCACCGAGAAGGCGCGGCGCGATGCCCCCGCAATCGCCGTCTGCGAGGTCTGAAGCGCCGGCGGCGACGCTCCGGGCGGGCCAGCTCGGCACGGCCGAAATAACGGCCTCGACCGTCGCGAACATCGGTCCCGGCATCGACTTCTACTTCGGCTTCGGCGTCATCGCGGCGACGGCCGGCGTCGCGGCACCGCTGACGATCGTGGCGGCCGGCGTCGCAACGCTGCTGCTGGCGTACGTGGTCTCAGAGTTCACGCGTGCCGAGCCGTCTGCAGGCAGTTTCATCACGTACGTCGAGAGCGCGTTCGGTCCGCGCTTCGGGGTGCTGACGGCGTCGCTCGTCGCGATCGGATACACGGTCGCGATCGCCGCGGTGTTCACGATGTCGGGCGGTGTGGTGGCGCTGATCCTCGCCCACTACGCATCGTGGGAACCACCGTGGGAGCCGCTCTCACTGGTCTTCACGGCGGGCGCGATATGGCTCGCGGCGCGCGGCGTGCGCATCTCGACGGCGGTGGTCGGTATCGCCGTGGTCTCGCAGGTCCTTGTGATGGTCGCTGTGTGTGCCGTCGTGCTGATCGACGAGCGCCACGTCCTGTCCACCATCCCCTTCCAGTGGTCGCATGTGACCGGTGGCCTCGCGGGACTTTCGGCCGGCTTCCCCCTCGCGATCTACATGTTCATCGGATGGGAAAACGGGCCCGCGCTGGCGGAGGAGGCTCGCGACCCGCGCCGCACGATCCCGCGGGCGCTGAACATCGCTGTCGTGGCGACGACGGTCCTCTTCGTGCTCTTCGCCTACGCGACGGTCACCGGCTTCCACTACGACGTGTCGTCGGTCGGCCGTGCGTCGATCCCATTCCTGTCGGTCGCCGAGAAGTACACCGGCGACTTCGCGGTGCTCGCCTGGCTGGTCGGCGCCGTCTCGGTCTTCGCGACGCTGATCGCTGCCGTCAACTCCCAGTCACGGATGCTTTTCGACGCGGGCCGCAGCGGGCTTCTGCCGCGTTGGCTTGGTCGCCTTCGAAGCGGTCACGACACCCCGCTCAACGCGCTCGTCGCGATGGCCGTCGCGGGGCTCTCGATAATTGCGGTCTGGTGGCTCGCCCACGCGACCGGCGTGGCGAGCGGCTCGACGGACCCGGTCGGCCTTTACGCGGAGTGCTCGACGATGGGCACGATCGTGATCTTCGTCGTCTACGCACTGACGGCGGCGGCGCTTCCCGTCTTCATCTGGCGCCGTCACCGCAGCCGCTTCTCGCTCGCGCGCCACATCGCCGTGCCGATTCTCGGTGGGCTCGCGATCGCGATCCCGTTCGTCGAGCTCTGCCGGCCCGGCCAGCCCTATCCCTACAACGTCTTCCCGTACCTGGCGCTCGCGATCGTCGCGCTCTCCGCCGTTTACGCGGTCGTCGCGCTGCGCCGCGACCCCACCGCCGGAGCGGGAGAGACCACGCGCTTTGAAGGCCATGCGTGAGGTGGCCTTAGGGGCCGGCAGTGCCGGCCCCCAAGGCTCAACGTCACTTCACCGCGATCAGCGGCTGGTAGCCCTTCCATTCGGCGTTTGAGACGCCGAACGTTCCCAGCGGCGTGCCGCTCGTGCCGTACATCGGTTCGTACGTGCTCTTCAGGTACGTGTCTTCCGGTTCCGGCTGCGTGCCGACGGTCGCACCGCTGCCGTCTTCTTCGATTGCCACGTTCAGCGCGTCGTAGGGGCACCCCTGCGGCGTTGACTCGCACGGCGCGCCCGAGAGTGGCGGCGACCCCGCGGACGAGGTGTTGTAGGACACGGCCACTATGACCTGCGACGGGAGTTTGGCCAGCGCGAACTTGTAATTGAACTTCGCGTTGATGCCGTCCGCGCAGCGCCCTTCGCTGCCGCTCCAGAAGCCACCGAGCGCTTCTTCTTCGGTGGCGCCGAGGCAGCGTTTGTGATTCGTCGAGGGCCGGTAGGGCACCTGGAGCGTCTGTTCCTCGGTCGCGATCTTCGAACCGACCGAACCGTTGGCTTCCACGTTGTAGAGCGTCACCGACACCGGCTGACTGAACTTCGAGCGCTTTTCGCTCACGCAGTTGTCGCTGTACCAGGCGCCTTCCTGGCACGCCCAGCTCGTGAGAACGATCGTGATCGTCGGGTTACGGGATTCCCCCCCTTGGAGCTCGATCCGGCCACCGAATTCACTGGTCTGCGTGGCATCGAACGAGAGCGACGGCGTCGCTCGCACTCCCGCTACCGGCAGGTTGCTGTAGAGCACCGGTGCCCCGGCGGCCGGAGCCGCCATGAACGAGAGCGCGGCAAACGACACCGCCGCGATCGAGCGCGCCATCAAGCGCAAGTTCCGCGACTTGGTGTGCGACATTTCCCCTCCTCATTGGCGGCGCGCGCCGGCGCGGCACGCGCCCAGACTCCGTTCCGTGTTGCGCACCGTGCGCCCGGTGCGGGCGCAACGCTAACGCCGAAGCCGTGGGGGGTCAAGCGGGGTCGGGAGCGCGGTCGCCGGGGCGTCCGGACGGGAAATAGACTGCCTCCCCGCGATGGCAGAGCAGCGACGGCGCGGCCTGCGCGCAGCCGTGAAAGAAGTGCGAGAACTCGCGGCTGCTCTCCCCGACGGCGAACGTGCCGTGCTCCAGACGGTCGATCGCTTAGCGCACTCACGGCGCTGGCTGGCGCCACTCGCGCTCACCGTCGGCGGCTTCGAGATGCTCTTCGCGGGACTGCGCCTCTTGATCTCCAACTGGCGGCTGATCGTGATCCAGCTGCTGCCGGCGATCGTGGTTTGGGCGGCGATGTACGACCTGCGCGCGCGCTTCCTGCGACGGACGCCGAAATTCCACCCCGGCACGGAAGTGCTGCTGCCGATCGCGCTCGCGATCGTCGCGCTCACGGCGGCTGGCTTCTTCCTTAACGCGGTCTTCGCGTTCGCGATCGCCGACGAACCGCCCGACGTCAGACGCGGGGTTCGCACGGCGCGCTTGCACGCCCTGCCGGTGCTCGCCTGGGGCGCCGGCGTGGGTGTCGCTTTGGCCGTCGTCGTGCTCAAGGGCATCGACTGGCCGCGGCCGTGGGGCACGCTCGCCCTCAGCGTGGTCGTCGCGGTGCTGATGGTCTGCTACGTCGCAGTGCCGGCGCGCGTCGTCGGCGTCCGCAAGGGGTACAAACAGCGCGAGAAATGGACGGTGTCGGTGGTCGGAAGCGCCGTCGGCGCGATGGTCCAGGCGCCGGCCTACGTGCTCGGCCGCCTCGGCGTCCTGCTGCTCGGCGTGAGCGGCGTCGTCGGCGGCGTCATGATCGCGATCGCGGTGGTGCTCCAGGTCGGCGCAACAGGCGCCGTGCGCGCGGTCAAGTTCGGCTCGGTGCTGCTGGCATCCGAACGGGACGACGAGCGGCCGTCGACTAAGCTCGATCCGTGACGGCAAGCCTCTTTTTCGCCGGCCTTTCGACGTTCGCGCGCCGCGTGCTCGGAGTGCGCGTGGCGCACCTTTACGCTGCGGCTCTGGCCGCCGTCGTGCTTGTCGCCGTGCTCGCGCCTCCGTTCTGGTGGCTCGGCGAACAGGCCTACAACGCCGCCGGGGTGGCCGGCGTGCTGCTCGTGCTCGCGTCGTATCTGGCTTGTGCCGCAGTCGCGCTTGTCGCGTTCGGCGCGCTGCTCGCACGCCTTGCGATCGGCCGCGTTCGGCGTACGCTGCGACCGCGCTAGCGCGCTGTCATCGCTCGTCGGCGCGGAGGGGATCGTTTACGCTGACGCTCGCGTCAGCACGCTGGCCATGCCCATCGTCGCCTCGAAATCCCGCGCCCTTCGCGCCGCGCTCGTCGCGGCGGCGGCGCTTGTGGCGGTCATCGCGGCGCACGAAGTATTCGGTTCGAGCGGCGACTCGCTCGCCGCGGCGTGCGAAAAATGGCTCTACACGGGCGTCGAGTTCGCCGCCGTCGCGATCTGTGCGGCGCGCGCGTTCGCGCGGCCCGAGCGCCGCGTCTTCTGGTCGCTCGTCGCCGGCGCCGTCGCCTGCTGGACGCTCGGCGATCTGACCTGGACCGTCTGGCTCGACGGCCTCGCCCGCCCGCCGTGGCCTTCGCTTGCCGACGCGTTCTACGTGCTCGGCTATGCCTCGCTATACGCCGCGCTCGTCGGAACGATCGTCACGCACTACCGCCAGGACGCGCGGCCTCTTCTGCTCGACGGCGCCGTCGTCGGCCTCTCGCTCGCCTCGCTCGGTGCCGCGCTGATCGGGCCATCGCTCGCGAGCCGGTCGGGCCCTGGCGCCGGCATCTCGCTCACGTACGTCGTTTTCGATCTGCTGCTGCTCGTGATCCTCGCGATCGGCTGGGCCCTCGCCTCATGGCGGCCCGGCCGCTCGTGGCTGCTGCTCTCGGTCGCGATCCTCGCGCTCACGCTCGCCGACCTCCTGTACCTCGCGAACGAAGCGTGGTCCAGCGACGCCGTCAGGCCGCTGCTGAACGTCGTATGGCCCGCGATGATGCTGTTGATCGCGCTCGCGGCGTGGCAGCCGACGGCGCGCCCCGCGCAGCGCCACCGTGATTACGCGGGGACGGTGCTCGTGCCGATGGTCTTCGGCCTGATCTCGCTGGCGCTGCTGATCGCCGCGACGCAGGTCTCGGTTCCGCTCGCCGCGGTTGTGATCGCCGGCGTCACGGTGGCGCTCGCGATCGTTCGCGCCACCAACACGTACCTGCACAACTTGCGCCTGCTCGCGCGCCAGACCGAGGCCGCGACGACCGACTCGCTGACGGGGCTCGGGAACCGGCGGGCCCTCGGCGAGGATCTGCAGGCGCTGCTCGACGCCGGAGAGGACGCCGCGACGCTCGCCTTCTACGACCTGAACGGCTTCAAGCTCTACAACGACACGTTCGGCCACGCCGCCGGCGACCAACTGCTGCGGCGCCTGGGCCGCGCGCTGAACGACAGCGTCCAGCGCCGCGGTCGCGCGTACCGGCTCGGCGGCGACGAGTTCTGCGTGCTGCTCGGCGGTCGCTACGCGCCCTTCAGCGAGTTGATCGACGACACCCGCGACTCGCTCGCGGCGCGTGGCAGCGGCTTTGACATCTCCACGGCCTGCGGCGTGATCGTCGTCCCGGATGAGGCCGCTTCGGTCGGCGCGGCCTTGACCCTCGCGGACGCCCGGATGTACGAGGACAAGGGCCCTGGTTCGCGGACCGGACCGCGTCAGATCCAGAGCGTCCTGATGCGAATGCTCAGCGAGCGCGAACCGACGCTCGGCGACCACGTCTTCGACGTCGGCGAACTGGCCGTCACGATCGGCGGCTCGCTCGGCATGGAAGGGGACGAACTCGACGAGCTAGGCCGGGCCGCCGAGCTCCATGACATCGGCAAGCTCGCGATCCCCGACGCGATTCTTCGCAAGCCCGGCCCGCTCAACGAGAGCGAGTGGCGCTTCATGCGCCAGCACACCCTGATCGGCGAGCGCGTCCTAAACGTCGTTCCGGCGATGGTGCGCGTGGCGCGCATCGTGCGCTCCAGCCACGAGCACTGGGACGGAACGGGCTACCCGGACGGGCTCGCCGGCAGTGAGATCCCGCTCGGCTCCCGCATCGTCGCGGTCTGCGACGCCTACGACGCGATCACGGCTGAGCGCACTTACGACACGGCGCGAACGCCGCACGAAGCGCTCGACGAGCTGCGCGCGGGCGCCGGGACGCAGTTCGATCCGGAGATCGTTCACACCTTCTGCGCCCACGTCCTGTCCCTGGCGCCGGCGCCGGCAGACGGCGTCGGGCCGGGACACGCGCACGCCGTCTAGGCGCGGCGGCTGCTCCGCGGATATCGTTCGCGACCCGACGCCAGAGGAGGCAATGTGGACGTCTTTCGCACGCCCGATGAGCGCTTCGCCGCGCTGCCCGACTTCCCGTACCAGCCGCGCTACGTCGAAGTCGACGGCCTGCGGCTGCACCACATCGACGAGGGCAACGGCCCCACCGTCCTCTGCTTCCACGGCGAGCCCGACTGGTGCTACCTCTACCGCCACATGGCGGCGCTGCTGCTCGCCGCCGGGCGCCGCGTTGTGGCGCCGGACTACGTCGGCTTCGGCCGCTCCGACAAGCCCACGGACACTTCCTGGTACACGTACGAGCGCCACGTCGAGCACGTGAGTGCCCATCTCGCGCAGCTGGACCTGCACGACGTCACGGTGGTGGTGCAGGACTGGGGCGGCCCGATCGGGCTGCGCTGGGCGGTCGAGAACGCAGACCGAGTCGCGGCCCTCGTGGTCCTCAACACGGGCCTCTTCACGGGGCGCGTCAGCAAGGGATTCATGGCCTGGCGCGAATTCGCCGAGCGCACGCCCGATCTACCCGTCGGCATGATCATGCAGGGCGCGACGACGACTGAGCTCGCCGACGACGTGATCGCGGCATACGATGCGCCGTTCCCGACGCTCGAGAGCAAGGCCGGCGCCCGCATGTTCCCGCTGCTCGTACCGCTCTCCGACGCCGACGCCGGCGCGAGCGAGATGGCCGCCGTCCAGGAGGCCCTCGGGCGCTGGCAGAAGCCGGCGCTCGTGGCGTTCTCAGACAGCGACCCGGTGTTCCCCTACCCGCGGGCGGGCGACGTCTTCACGGAGTTGATCCCGACGGCCGGCGAACAGGTCCGCATCGAGGGGGCTGCGCACTTCCTGCAGGAGGACCGGGCAGACCAGATCGTCGAGGCGATCCTCGCCACAGCCGGCTGCTGAAAGCTAGGAGTACATCGCCTCGATCTGGGGCGCGTACTTCTCCCCGATCGGCTTGCGCTTCAGCTTCATCGTCGGCGTCAGCTCGTCGCCGCCGGGCAGCCAGTCGCCCGCGACGATCGTGAACTTCTTGATCTGTTCGACTTTCGCGAGGTTCTCGTTCGCGGCGTCGACGGCCTCCTGAATCGCCGCATGAACCTGCTCGTCGGCGGCGAGGGACTCGAGCGAGGTGTCCTCGATGCCGCGGCCCTGCGCCCACACCGGCGCGAAGTCCGCGTCGAGCACGATCAGCGACGTGTTGTACGACCGGCGGTCGCCGATGCAGCAGACCTGTCCGATCAGCGGCGAGGAGCTCTTGACCGTCGCCTCGATGTTGGCCGGCGACATGTTCTTGCCGGCGGCGTTGATGATCAGCTCCTTCTTGCGGTCGATGATCGAGAGGTAGCCGTCCTCGTCGAATGAGCCGATGTCGCCGGTCCGCAGCCAGCGGCCGTCCTCGTCGTCGAGGAACGCCTCCGCGGTCTTGTCGGGGAGGTTGCGGTAGCCGAGCATCACGACGTCGGACTTCACGAGCACCTCACCGTCGGTGTCGAGCTTGATCTCGATACCCGGCGCGGGCGGGCCGACGGTGCCGATCTTGATCCTGCCGGGCGGGTTGACGGAGCCGGCGCCGCACGTCTCGCTCATCCCCCAGAGCTCGGCTAGCGGCAGGCCGATGGCGTGGAAGAACTCGAGGACCTCGACGGGCGTCGGCGCCGCGCCGACGTTGATCGCCTCGACTTCGTCGAGCCCGAGCATCGTGCGCAGCCCCGAGAAGATCTCCTCGTCGGCCTTGGCGACCTGCTCGGCGAGCTCAGGCGGAACCGGTTCGCCTTTCTGCTCCAGACGTACCTTCTCGGTCGCGGCCTCAAGCGCCGCGCGCATCGGCGCGGACGTCTCCTCCGGCTGCGAGGCGAGCATCGTCTCAAGCCCCGCCTTGAGCTTCTCCCAGATCCGCGGCACCGCGAAGAACCAGCTCGGTTTCACGTCCGGCAGGTAGGCGATGCACTTCGCGCGCGTCCGGGCAGGTCGTTATCTCCAGGCCGAACACGATCGGCAGGTAGTGGTTCGCGGCGCGCTCCGCGATGTGCGCGCTGGGAAGCCACGAGAACGACGCGGCCGTTTTCGGGGAAGTCGATCATCTCGACGAGGCCTTCGACGGCCGCCATCAGGTTGCGATGCATCAGCTGCACGCCCTTCGGCGGGCCCGTCGTGCCCGGAGGTGTAGATCAGCGTGAGGATGTCCCGCGGGCCGATCGATGCGACGGACGCCTCGACGTCGAAGTCGCTGCTCGGTGGCCTCGACCTCGGCCAGCGAAATCGTGCCCTCCGGCGCCTCGCCGTCGATCACGATCACGTGCTCCAGCCCCGGCAGCGACTCGCGCGCCTTGAGGACCTGCGGCAGGAACGCCTGCTCGCAGATCAGGAAGTGGGCGTCCGCGTCCCGCATCAGGTACTCGATCTGTTCGGGCGTGTAGGTGTTGTAGATCGAGAACGGCGTCGCGCCGACCATCATCGTCGCGAGGTCGCAGATGTTGAACTCGGGGCGGTTGACCATCATCAGCGCGAGCGTGTCGCCGCGCGCCGAGGCCGAGCCCCGCCAGCGCACCGGCGAGGTGTCCACGCGCGCGCGCAGCTCGCCCCACGTGATCGAGAACTCGTCGCCCTTCGTGCGGATCGCGACCGCATCGCTGCGGCGCGCAGATGTGATGCGGAAGGCCTCCGCGATCGTTGCGGCTTCCGTTGCCGAAGCCTTTTCGGTTGCAGATGTGCTCACGTCGCTCCTCCCGTAACAATCGCCACCAGCTGGCCATCCGATCATATCCTGCGGCGATGGTCGTGGGAGAGCTCGGATTCTGGTGGCGTTCGCTCGGCGGGCGCCCCGCGCCCCGCCCGGCGCTGGAAGGACCGACCGAGGTCGACGTCGCGATCGTCGGCGCCGGGATGCACGGGCCTCTGGACGGCGCTACTACCTGGCGCGCGCACGCCCTGACCTGCGCGTGGCCCTGCTCGAGGCACAGTTCGCCGGCTTCGGCGCCTCCGGACGCAACGGCGGCTGGGTCGTCGGCTCGCACTCGGGCGCCTCGCGCACCTGGCTGCGCGAGGCCACGCCAGCAGGACTCGCGCGGCTGCGAAGCGAGCTCTGGGCGACCGTCGACGAGGTCGGCAGCGTGCTCGAGGAGCTCGCGATCGATGCCGACTTCAGCAAGAACGGCCACCTTTCGGTCGCGGTCGGGGCCGGCGCAACTCCAGCGGCTTCGCTCGCGTGTCGCCGCGGAACGCGCCGACGGCGTCGGCGAGGAGGACCTGCGTGGAGCTTTCGGCAGCACGAGCTCGCCGGCCGCGTGCGGATCGCGGGCGCCCTCGGCGCCTCTTTCTCGCCCCACGCCGCGCGGGTGCAGCCGGCGCGTCTGGTCGCCGGTCTGGCCCAGGCCGTCGAGCGGCTCGGCGTGAGGATCTACGAGTCGACGCCGGTCAGCGCGATCGGGCCGGGCCGGGCAGCTGACGCCGCGTGGCGATGTCCGTGCGCGACTGGATCGTGCGGGCGACGGAGGGCTACACGGCGAAGCATCGAGGGCGAGCGGCGGCTGCTGGCGCCGATCAACAGCTCGATGATCGTCACCGAGCCGCTCGATGAGGAGACGTGGAGCGCGATCGGCTGGGGCGGCCCGGCGGTTGATCGGGCGACGAGGCGACGTCTACGTCTACCTGCAGCGGACCGCGGACGGGCGCGATCGCGATCGGCGGGCGCGGCGTGCCCTACCGCTACGGCTCGCGCACCGACGGCGACGGGGCGACGGCCGCAGCGCACAGTCGACGAACTGCGCGCGCGCCTCGAGCAGATGTTCCCGCCGCTCGCGGGCGTCGCGATCGAGCAGGCCTGGTCGGGCGTGCTCGGCGTCACGCGCGACTGGTGTCCGGTCGTCGCGGCCGACTCCGTCGCAGCGGCCTCGCCTGGGCCGGCGGCTACGTCGGCGAGGGAGTCGCGGCGAGCGAACCTCGCCGGCGCGCACGCTGCGCGACCTGATCCTCGGCGAGGAGAGCGAGCTGACGCGGCTGTCCTGGGTCGGCCGCTCGCCGCGGACGTGGGAGCCCGAGCCGCTGCGCTGGGCCGCGATCCGCGTCGACCTACGCGCTCTACCGGCACGCCGACCGCGGCGAGCGCGCGCAGCGGCCGGCGCTCGCGCCTCGGCGTCGCTGCGTCGATCGCGCGTCGGGCCGCGAGTCGACGGATACGATCGCCCGCCCGATGTCTTCGAGACGCTGCTCTACACCACCGACGGGCCGATCGCGACGATCACGCTTAACCGCCCGGAGCGCCTGAACACGATCGTGCCGCCGATGCCCGACGAGCTCGAGGACGCGGTCGCAGCAGGCGGTCGCCGACGCGCGACGTGAAGGTGATCGTTCTGCGCGGCGCAGGGCGCTCCTTCTGCGCCGGCTTCGACTTCGGCGACGGCTTTCACCACTGGGACGAGCCGCTCACCACCGACGGCGCGCTGGGATCCCGGCAAGGACTTCGCGGTCGCCACCTCCAACGCGCGGCGCGGTGCCGCGCTTCATGAGCCTGTGGCGCTCACCGAAGCCGGTGATCGCCCAGGTGCACGGCTGGTGCGTCGGCGGCGGCAGCGACATGGCGCTGTGCGCCGACCTCGTGATCGCCAGCGAGGACGCGCGCATCGGCACGCCCTACTCGCGCATGTGGGGCTGCTACCTGACCGGGATGTGGCTCTACCGGCTGGGCCTGACCCGCGCCAAGGAGTACGCGCTCAGCGGGCGGCCGCTCTCGGGCCTCGAGGGCGTCCGAGGTCGGGCTGATCAACTCGGCGGTGCCGTTCGCCGAGCTCGAGCGCGACCGTCGCCGGCGAGGCAGCTCGCCTTGCGAGCATCCCCTCCTCGCAGCTCGCGGCGATGAAGCTGATCGTCAACCAGGCCTACGAGAACATGGGGCTCGCCTCCACGCAGCTGCTCGGGCCGATCCTCGACGGGCTGATGCGCAACACGCCGGACGCCGCCCGACTTCATCGAGCTCGCCGAGCGCGAGGGCGTCGGGCGCCGCGATCGCCGAGCGCGACGGCGCCGTTCGGCGACTACAGCCAGGCCGACCGGCGCGAGCAGCCGAACCCCGCCAACGTGATCGAGCCCTAGCGACGCCGCGGCCGGCTTGACGGCGCCGTAGCGGCGCCAGTGAGCGCTCGGGGATCTTCGCCGGGTCCTTGTACCAGTACCAGCGTGCAGGGATCCTGCGAGTAGTCGTCGGGCGGGTCGCAGCGGGTACAGCGGGTAGCCCGACCACTGGATCGGCAGCGACTCGTTCATGAAGCTGCAGTGGGTGCAGTACGAGCGGGAAGCCCTCGCGGTTGAAGGACCAGTCGTGGGCCTCGCGCGTGCGCCCGCCGTCGGGCAGCCCCTCGTAGGCGCCGTTGCGGACGAGCCGCTGGCCCGAGCCGCAGGGGTTCATCGAGAAGGTCACCTTCTCCTCGTCCTCGCTGATCGTGAAGCTGCCGGGGTTGCGGGCCGACGCCCGAGCACGAGTGGGCGCGCCAGGTGGCGGCGAGCAGCCCCGCGACGCGTCGCGCCGGTCGAGCTGCTCGATCGCGTCGTGGTGGTGGCGCCAGCCGCGCTCCATGCTGTGCTCCCACGCCTCGCGCGACCCCCTCCTCGCCGAGCTCGCTGCTGGATGAAGGAGACGAGGTCGAGCACCCCGCCGGCCATCAGGTCGTGCAGCATCTGCCACTCGTGCTTCATCTCCTCGCACAGCGCGCCGGGCCGGCTCGAGGTCGCCCGCGTCGATCGCCTCGATCGCGCGGTCCATCGTCGGCCGCGACAGCTGTTCGAGCTCCTCTCGCGAGAACCAGCGGTCTGTCATCGCTCTCCTCCTTCGATGGTCGCGCGCGGCCGGCCCCACCGGCAGTGTGTCATCGTCCGCGCCGTGGACGCAGAGCGCAGGCGCGCGCTCGGCGCTGGTGACCGGCGCGGCCCGCGGCATCGGCGCGGCGATCGCGGAGCGCCTGCGCCGCCGACGGCATGCGAGGTGACTGACGCTCGACCGCGACGCGGGCTGCGATCTACAGCTCGACGTCGCCCGTGACGACCTTCCGGCC
This sequence comes from uncultured Solirubrobacterales bacterium, assembly GCA_963764325.1. Taxonomy (GTDB): domain Bacteria; phylum Actinomycetota; class Thermoleophilia; order Solirubrobacterales; family Solirubrobacteraceae; genus Palsa-744. Next base: position 227,820 of record CAVXSE010000003.1, read on the forward strand.
TCGGCGACATCGACGTGTGCGTCGCCAACGCCGGCATCACGACACGATCGCCCCGGCCCACCGGATGACGATCGAGCAGTGGCAGCGCGACATCGACGTCAACCTCACCGGCGCCTTCCGCACCATCCAGGCCTGCCTGCCCGGGATGCGCGAGCGCCGCTACGGGCGGATCGTCGTGATCGTTCGAGCGTCGCCGCCATCGGCGGCCTGCCGGGGCAGGTCGCCTACGCCGCCTCGAAGGCCGGCCAGCTCGGGATGGTGCGCACGCTCGCCGCGCGAGAACGCCGCGTTCGGCATCACCGCCAACGCGATCCTTCCCGGCCTCGTGGCCACCGAGCAGGTGCTCGCGATGCCCGCCGCGATCCGCGAGCGGGTGCTCGCAGCGCTGCCGACGGGACGCCCCGTCGAGCCGGCCGAAGATCGCCGCGCTCGTCGCGTTCCTGGCGGCGAGGAGGCCGCGCAGATCACCGGCCAGGCGATCGCGATCGACGGCGGTGCCGGCCTGAACGCGATGTCGCTCGGAAACGAACGCTAGGCGCCTTCGACCGCCGGCATCGTGACGACGCGGGCGCGAAGTCGAAGCGCCGCCGTCGGGAAGATGAGCGCCGTCAGCGCCGCGCCGCCGACGAGCGCGGCCTGGGTCGACGCCCGCATGTGTCCCGTTTCGCGTGCCAGAGCCGTGATCGCGATGACCATCGTCAGCTGCGTCGACCCCATCAGCGCGAGCGCAAGGCGGTCGCGCCCGGAGAAGAGCTTGCGGTAGAGCAGCAGTATCGGGAAACCGCGCACGATGAAGAACAGCGCGAAGAAGAAGAGGAGCTTCAGGATCCCTTCGGGCGAAGAGAAGACCGAGACGTCGAGGCGCATGCCGCTGACGACGAAGAAGAACGGAACGAAGATGCCGTACGCGACGGCGTTGAGCTTTGAGGAGACGACGGGCGGCAGCTCGCCGCCAACCACCTGGCGCATGATCAGCCCGCCGATGAAGCCACCGATCACAAGATCGAGGCCGAGCTCGCTCGCGAGCAGCGTGATCGCGAACACGAACACCAGCAGCCAGCGGACCGCCAGCTGAGAGCTCTGCTCGACCGTGCGTTCGAGCAGCTCGCGGCTGTGCCGCGCGAGCAGCCCGACGACCACGCCGCCAACCACCGCGCCAACGGCGAAAATGCCGAGGATCGACGCGTTGTGGAGCGTGCCGTCGCGCGCGAGGACCAGCGAAACGAGCATGATCGGGCCGAACTCACCGACCGCGCCGATCGCCAGCACGTGAGTGCCGAAGGCGCTACGCAGATCGTCGGTGTCCGACAGGACGGGCACGAGCATGCCGAGTGCCGTCGTCGCGAGCGCCGACCCCGTGAAGACGAGCGATAGGACGACGCCGGTGCTCGCGAGCGCCGCGCCCAGGCCGTACGCGAGGACGAGCGAGGCGAGCCAGCCGATCATCGCCAGGCGGAACGGGTTGCCACGTATCGCCTGCGGGTCGATCTCGTAGCCGGCTAGGAAGAAGAGCAGCCCGAGGCCGAGATCGGCGAAGAACCTGAGCAGGTAGTCGGTGCCGAGCCCAACGACGTGCGGTCCGATGATCACGCCCGCGATGAGCTCCACGACGACGACCGGCAGAGCAATGCCGTACCCGCCCACGACTGCCGCGAGCGAGCCCGCGATCGCTGCGGCGAGCATCACGGCACCAAGCGTCTCGGGCGCGTCGAGCGTCGCGAGGATCACGCCGATGCCTCCTGCAACGCTCGTCCAACCATCGAGCGAAAGGTATTGGACGACCGCAACCCACGCCACGTAAGCGTGTTCTCATGCGTGGGGCGTACTGCCGCTGCTTGCCCCTCCGAAAACCCCAATAGAGGAGAAGGCAGAAAATGAGCTCAAGACGGCTCGTAGCAGCGGTTTTCACCGCTGCCCTGACACTCGGCCTCATCGCCACGGCCTCGGCCGGGGCCCACAAAATCAAATTCCACCACACGCCGGGCTGCTTGATCTCGATGTACGCGCAGCCGACTCAGATCACGGACGGCGAACCGGTCGAGCTCTATGGCCAGCTCACCTGCAACGGAACCCCCGTTGCCGGCAAGACCGTGACGATCCGCGTGCGCACAAGCGTCCACGGAAAATTCAAGGTCCTGGGCACAACCACGACGACCGAACTCGGCGCTTACGCGGTCGAAGTTCCGTACGACAAGGTCAACGCCCAGTTCCAGGCCACGACGACGCTCGCGGTGAGCAAACTGCGCGCCGTTCGCGTGACGCCGCAGGTGACGCTCACCGGGCCCGGAGGTACGACGCTGTACACCGGCAAGGCCCACGAGGTCACGTTCAGCGGTTGGGTCACGCCCGCAGATCACGGCGCTCAGGTCGTGCTGCAGCGTGAGGAATCGACCGGCCCTGAAAACTGGCGCGCAATCCAGTGGGGCAAGGTCCACACGCACGGGTTCTTCGCGTTCGTGCACCGATTCGTCGTCGCAGGCAACGCGAACCTGCGTGTCGTCGTCCGCCCCCACGGACAGTTCACGACGCGCGGTATCTCGAACATCCTCTCCTACGGGATCTCACAGACCGAGAACCCGGCACTCACGATCAACACCTCCTCGGTGATCACTCGCCCGGGCGGGACCGTGACGATCAGCGGCGCCACAACCGCCGGTGAAGGAGCGACGGTGAAGCTGTACGGCCGGCCCAACAGGCACGGACCGTTCACCGAAGTCGGCTCTGTGAAAGCTGGCGCCGGAGGCGCTTACAGCTTCGAAGAGACGATCCACCAGAACATGCTGTTCCAGGCCCACGAGGGCACGACGCTCTCGGCAGTGCTCTTCCAGGGCACGCGTTACGGGCTGACGCTGACGACGACGTTCCCGACGACTCTGGCGTCGGGCGAAAAGCTCACGGTTGAAGGCTCCGTGGAAGGCGCGGAACCGGGTCACCCCGTGTACCTGGAACGCGAAAACCGCTTCGGGCACACGTTCCACGTCATCGACGAGACGACCGTGAACCCTGAAGGCAAGTTCAAGCTCGAATACGCCCTGTTCGGCTCCGGCCGGACGGACGTCCGCGTCAAGGTAGCCGGCGATCCCGGGCACCAAGCAACGTGGACCAACCCGGCGGCGATCGAACTGACCCCGTCGCCGCCGACGCTGGTGCTGCCGACCTCTCCGACGCCCGTTCTCCCGGTCGAAGGCAAGGTCTGACGCACGTTGACGCGGGTGCTGCCGCGGTCGCCCCATCCGGCGACCGCGGCAGCCGCGTTTTCAGGCCGCGATGGCGCGCGAGCGCAGGTGCGCGCCGACCTTGCGCTTGACGCGCTGCAGTGCGTTGTCGACCGTCTTCGTGTCGCAGCCAAGCCGCTCGCCGATCTGCTCGTACGAGTAGCCGTCGAGGTAGAGCGTCAGCACCCGACTCTCGAGCTCCGATAGCGCCGTCGAGAGGCAACCTACGAGGGACCGGAGCTCCTCTGAGGAGATGACCTGGCTGATCGGGTCATGGACGCTGGCACCGGGAAGCATCTGTTCGAGCGTCGGAGCGTCGTCGCCGGCACCCGCCGGCGTCGAGGAGAACGAGACGTACTGGTTGAGCGGCACATGCTTGTTGCGCGTCGCCGTCTTGACCGCCGTGATGATCTGGCGCACGATGCAGAGCTCCGCGAAGTTGCGGAAGCTCGACTCCCGGTCGGTGCGGAAGTCGCGGATCGCCTTGTAAAGACCGACTAGCCCTTCCTGGATCAGATCCTCCGAGTCGCCGCCCGCGAGGAAGTAGGAGGACGCCTTCAAGCGAACGAAGCCGTAGTAGCGGCGTACAAGCGTCTCGTATGCGTGCTTGTCGCCCTGCTTGGCGAGTGCAATCAGGAAGGCGTCATCAACCTTTGGTTCAGAGTGAGGGTTGTACGACATTCGTGCCACGAGCAGACCCTTTCTGGATGCCGTACCGGCACGCATGGCGAGCGGCGGCGTTGCTCTGTGGCGCACTCCTCCCCTGGCGCCTTTGGAAGGATCCCTTTAGGTCTCTCAACCTTTAGTTCACCGTTATGTGTGCGCAACCCTACACAGTTATGGAGACGTGTCAAGCTTTTTTTGCAGGATCTCGTACATAAGCGCAGCTGCGGCCGCACCGACGTTGAGCGAGTCGATCCGGCCACGCATCGGCAGCGTCACGAGGCCATCGCACTCCTTTGCGACGCGCGGCCTCAGGCCGCCGGCCTCGCCCCCGAGGACCAGGACCACGCCTGCGCCGGCGTAGTCGACCGCGTCGTACGGGACCGGCGCCGGCGCGCCCGCGAGCGGATGCGCGCTCGCCCCGTAGCTCCACAGCCCCGACGCGCGCGCCCGGATCAGGAAGTCGGCGACGTTGCGTAGCTGCGCGACCGGAAGGTGCTCGACGGCGCCGGCCGACGCCTTGCAGACGGCGGCCGTGACCTGCGCCGCGCGCCGCTCGGGAATCGCGACGCCAGCCGCACCGGCGCACTCCGCGGTGCGGCAGATCGAGCCGAGGTTCTGGGGGTCCTGGACCTGGTCCAGCACGACGAGAAGACCATCGGGCTGGGCGAGGAGCTCGTCGGCGTCGCTGTAGGGGTACGGACCGGCGTCGGCGCAGACGCCTTGGTGCTCACGCGAACCGCAGCGCTCCTCGATCGCCGCGGCGTCGCGTACCTGCGCGCCCGAAAGCCAGGGTTCGCGGGCCGCGGTGGACGTCGCCCAGATCTCGCTCGACCTGAGCGGCCCGGCGGCCGCGCAGCGCCTCGCGCACGGCGTTGCGGCCGTAGATGATCAAGCGCCCCGCGCGATCAGCTCGGGCCCCTCGGGCCCGTCGCGAATCTCCCAGCCGAGCGCCCGCAGCTCGTCGCGCAACGCGTCCGCGGCGGCGAAGTCTCGCTCGCGCCGCGCCGTCTCGCGCCGTTCGAGCAGCTCGGTGGCCCGCGCGCTCATCGACGTCGGCGCCCGCCGCGAGCGGCTCGAGCTCGCCGAGCGCGAGCACGTCGAGCATTGCGCGCAGGTCCTCGTCGCCGACGTCGTCGCCGCGGCGGTTCGCCTCTCGTACCCATTCGAAGAGCGCCGCGAGCGCCGCCGGCGTGTTGAAGTCCGCGGCCAGGGCGTCGAAGAAGGCGTCGCGCAGCGCGGCCATGTCCGAGGGGCTCTCGCCGCCCGGGTTCAGGTGGCTCAGGCAGTCGCGGATCCGCTCGATCCGCCGGCGCCGCTTCGAGCAGCTCGTCTTCCGAGAACGCGAGCGGCTGGCGGTAGTGACCGGATGCGAGGTACATGATGACCGCGTCGCGTCCGTGCGCGGCGAGCACCTCGTGCAGCTGCGCGATGTTGCCGACCGACTTGGCCATCTTCTCGCCGCTCATCTGCAGCATTCCGTTGTGCATCCAGATCAGCGCGAGCTCTGCGCCGCGGGCCGACCGCGTCTGCGCCGCCTCGTTCTCGTGGTGCGGGAAGAGCAGGTCGATGCCGCCGCCGTGGATGTCCAGTTCGACGCCGAGCAGGCGCTCCGCCATCGCCGAGCACTCGATGTGCCAGCCGGGCCGGCCGGCACCCCAGGGGCTGTCCCAGCTCGTGTCCTCCCCCTCCTTCGCCCCCTTCCAGAGCGCGAAGTCGAGCGGGTCCTCCTTGCGCGCTGCGCCCTCGACGCCCTCTCCCTGGTCCATGCTGTCGAGCGCGCGGTGTGAGAGCGAGCCGTAGCCGGGATCCGAGCGCACCCGGAAGTAGACGTCGCTGTCGGCGGCGTACGCATGGCCGCGATCGACGAGTGCGGCGATCTCCTCGACGATCGGCTCGATCATCTCGGACGCCAGCGGCTCGGCGTCGGGGCGGCCGAGTCCGAGGGCGTCGGTGTCGGCGATGTAGTGCGCCGTCATCTCCGCGGCCAGCACGTCGCTCGGTACGCCGCGGGCAAGCGCCGCTTCGTAGATCTTGTCGTTGACGTCCGTGATGTTGAAGACGAGGCGCACGGCGTGGCCTTCGCTGCGCAGGAACCGCGCGAGCAGCGAGAAAACGACGAAGGGTCGCGCGTTGCCGATGTGGATCCGGTTGTAGACGGTGGGGCCACAGGCGTAGATGCCGATGGGCGCTCCGCCCTGCCGCAGCTCGCGCAGCTCGCCGCTGCGCGAGTCGTGCACTGTCACCTGGCGCATCGCGCTCGAACCTAGTCGTCGAGCGAGACGACCGCGAGCGCCGCGATTCCCTCGCCGCGCCCGACGAACCCGATGCCCTCGCCGCTCGTCGCCTTTACCGAGACGCGGCCGGTGCTCGAGCGTCAGCGCGTCGGCGAGCCGTTCGCGCATCGCCTCGCGGTGCGGCGCGATACGTGGCGCCTCGATCACGACGGTCGCGTCGATGTTGATGACGTTGATGCCGCGCTCGTCCAGGAGCGCCGCGACGAAGCGCAGCAGCTCGATCGAGTCCGCGTCGCGCCAGCGCTCCTCGGTGTCGGGGAAGTGTGCGCCGATGTCGCCGAGCGCCGGCGGCGCCGAGCAGCGCGTCGATCAGGGCGTGGGTCAGGACGTCGGCGTCGGAGTGCGCTTCGGGACCATGCTCGGCGGGGATCGCGACGCCGCCGAGGACGAGCGGACGGCCGGCAACGAGGCGGTGTGAGTCGTAGCCGATGCCGACGCGGAAGTCACGTCGCGGCCTCGTCGGCGCCGAGCGGCTCGAGCCGGCGCGAGCGTTCTCGAACACGCGAGATCTCGCCTACCCCCAGCTGCTCGAGCAGCGCGAGCGCGACGTCGTATCGGCGCCGATGTCGCTGCTCGCGTGGGCGTCGCTTGAGAGTGCGAGCGGCGCTCCCGCTTCGAGCGCCATTTCCAGGAACGGCGGTGGCCGGGTAGAGCTCGGCGACGGGCTTGCGCAGCCCGGCGGTCGAGAGCTCGACGGCGATCCCCGATTCGGCGATCCCTTCGACCGCGGGCTCGTAGTAGCGGCGCAGGTCGCCGGCCGGCCGGCGACCGTGCCTGCGCCCCAGATACTTGACGAGGTCGGGGTGAGCGAGGATGTCGAAGAGGCCGCTGCGCGCGGCCTCGGCGACCGTCTCGAAGTAGCGCCGCCAGATCTCCTCGACGGGCCGCCCGGAGCTCCCAGACCGAGTAGTCGTCCATGTCGACGGCGCCCTCGCGAATGAAGTGCACCGAGCCCACGACGTAGTCGAAGTCGCGCGCCTCGAGCAGCGTCGCCAGTGCGGTCCTCGGCGCCGGCGATGAAGTCGGCCTCGATGCCGAGCTGCAGGTCGGTTTCGGTCGCGCACGAAGCTCGCAGTAGGCGTCGAGGTCGTCCGCGGCGTACGGCGCCAGAACGGGTGGCCCACATGTCGAGAGCCTGCACGAAGCGGTAGATGTGCTCGCTGACGCCGAGCTCGTCGATGCCGGCGTCCTGGGCGGCCGCGGCGGTAGCGCGCGGCGTTCTCGGCCGTGTGGTAGTACTGCTCGGCGCGCGTCCAGACCGTCGGGGCGCAGGTGGACGTGGTAGTCGGTGAGCATCCGCGCGCGATTCAAGCAGGAACCGCGGTCAGCGGCGCGCCGCGAGCGCCGACGCGGCCGGCCAGACAGGTCCGCGGGCGTCGTGACCTTCAGGTTCGGCTGGTCCCAGGGCAGATCCGATGCGCCCACCGCGCGCCTCCACGAGCCTGCGCATCGTCGGTCGCGGCGCGAGCACCGCGCCATCCGCCGACAGTGCGCCCTCGAGCGCCTGGCGCCGGAAGACCTGCGGCGTCTGGATGGCCCACAGGCCGCTGCGCTCGAGCGTCTCGATGACGGAGCCCTCGCCGTCGGCGCGCTTGATCGTGTCGGCTACCGGGCGCGGCCGCGATCGCGCCGTCCGCGCCGGGGTCGGCGGCGAGACGCGGCGAGCACGGCATCCGCGAGCTCCGGGGTGAGGAGCGGGCGCGCGGCGTCATGGACGAGCACCGGATCGCCGTCGCCGGCTGCGGCCAGCGCGGCGCGTACGGAGTCCGAGCGCGCGCTCACCGCCGGCGACCGCCGGACCCCCGGAGGCGCCGCGGCGCCCGGCCGGCAGCGCGACAACGATCTCGCTCGATGCTCGCGCACGCGACGAGAGCTTCGATGCTCCACTCGACCAGCGGGCGACCAGCCGAGCTCGACGAGCGCCTTCGGGCGGTCGGCGCCGAGTCGCTCGCCGCTGCCGGCGGCGACGATCAGCGCGACGGCCATCTGCTGCGCGTCCGCGCACGCGGCACGCGCGCCGCCGGCTCGGCGGCGCGTGCGCGTGAGCCGCGCCTAGTCGGCGACCGCCATCTGCTGGCTGGCGGAATCCGCGAGGAGGTCGTCGAGGTAGCTCTCGGCCTCTTCCTCGTCCTTGTCCAGCGCGTACATCAGCTCGGACGCGAGGATCTTCTTGCTGCGCGTGAACATCTGCTTCTCGCCGGTCGAGAGGCCCTTCTCGCTCTCCCGCAGCGAGAGGTTGCGGACGACCTCGGCGAGCTCGTAGATGTCGCCGGTCTTGATCTTGTCGCGGTTGTGCTTGAAGCGCCGGTTCCAGTTCTTGGGCATCTCGGAGACTTCGTCGCTGAGCACAGTCGAGGACTTTCTTGACCGTTTCTTCGTCGATCACCCGGCGAAGACCCGCGAGGGCGGCGTTCTCGGTCGGCACGCGGACGGTCATGTCGTTGTGGAGGATCTTGATCGTCAGGTACTCGCGGCGCTCGCCGAGAACCTCCATCTCCTCCTTCTTCATCACCTTGCCCGGCCCCATGGTGGGGGTAGACGACTTGGTCGCCGAGCTCGAACTCGATGTACTCGACCTCGCGAGTGACCTCGATGTCCTCGGTCAGCGCTCTTCTTCGGTTGCTCGTGACGGGAATGGTGTCCTCCTTTGCTTGCGGCCGGCGCCTGCGGCGGCCCTTGATTCAAGTCTGTAGGTAGCGGTCCACGAGGTTCAGCTCCTGCAGCCTGCGCAGGCCCTCGCGGATGTCCTTCGCGCGGATCTCCCCCACCCCCTCGACCGCCTCGAGATCGGCGTCGTCGGCGGCCAGCAGCTCGTCAAGGCCGCCGAACTCGGCGACGATGCTGCGCGACGACCAGCTTGGGAAGCCTGGGGATGCGCCCGAGCACGCGGTAGCCGCGGGGCGAGACCGGGTAGTCGAGCGTGTTGAGCTTGCGGTCGTAGCCGAGCAGCTCGGCGAGGCGGCCGAAGTCGAGCAGGTCCTGGTGGGCGAGGCGGCCGATCTCCTCGAGCGCGGCGGCGAACGGCCTCGTCGGAGTAGTCGGCGAGGTAGTCGCGCACGAGCGCCGACTTCTCGGCCGCGGCGCCGACCATCGTCTCCTCGAGCTGCATCTCGATCAGCCGGCCCTCGCTGCCGAGCTCGACGATGTAGCGCTCGATCTCGACCGCCATGCGCGTCACGAGCTCCGAGCGCTGCAGCACCGTGAGCACGTCGTGCAGGGTCGTCGCCGCCCTCGAACTCGAGCGCCGTCAGGCGCGTGGAGACCTGGTCCAGGCGCGTGCGGAACTTGTCGAGCGTCGCGAGCGCCTGGTTGGCCTTGGCGAGCACGACGGGGATGTCCTCGAGGATGTACTTCCCGCCGTCGACGTAGACCGAGACGACCTCGCGGCGCTGGGAGATCGCGATCACGAGCGCGTCGGTCTGCTTGGAGACGCGCTCGGCGGTGCGGTGGCGGGTGCCGGTCTCGTGCGAGAGGATCGTCGGATCGGGCATCAGCTGGACGTTGGCCATCGTGATCTTCGTGGCGTTCGCGTTGAGGATGATCGCGCCGTCCATCTTCGCGAGCTGGTAGAGGAAGGCGGGCGTGTAGTCGATGTCGAGCTTGATGCCGCCGGAGTTCAGAAGCTGAGGTCTTCCGGCTCGCCGATCACGATCAGGCCGCCGGTGCGGGCGTGCAGGATGCTGTCGATCCCCTCCCGCAGCGCCGTCCCGGGCGCGATCATCTCCAGCGCCCTCATCAAGTCCCGGATCCGGCCTTACCTCGTTGTCGAATCTTCGCCGGATCCGCGGTGCCACATCCCTACATTCTAGGGCATTTAGCCGTTTTGTTAGCCAGCTGGCCAGGTCTCCGCGGGCGCGCCTGCCGACGGCGGCCGTCCGCACACGCAGATCCGGCACGCCAGAGGGCTCGCGAGCGGCCCTCTCGCGGGCCGCTGAGCGCTCGCGCCGCCGCCCGGTGCCAGCGCAGCGCGAGCGCCTCGCGCAGCGTCGCGGCCTCGCAGCGCTCCCGCCGCTGCCGGGCGGCGCGATCACGCGCTCAGGCCGTGCGTGGCGGCCTCCTGCAGCCGCCGCTCGGGGTGGCCCACCCAGCGCAGCTCGCCGGTCAGCCCGAGCTCGCCGAAGCAGGCCCGCGGCGCGTCGCGCGAGCGGCACGCCGCGGCTCGCGCTGGCGACCGCCAGCGCGACCGCGAGGTCGCAGCCCGGGCTCGTCGACGCGCACGCCGCCGACGACGTTCACGAACACGTCGCGCGCCGCCGGTGCGCACGCGCCCGTGGCGCGCCGAGGATCGCGAGCACCAGCGCGAGGCGGTTGCGGTCGAGGCCCGAGACGACCCGGCGCGGCTGCTCGAGCTCCGGAGGGCGACGACCAGCGCCTGGACCTCGACGAGCAGCGGCCGCGAGCCCTCCATCGCCGCCAGCACGACGCTCCCGGGCGCCCGCGTCGCCTCGGCGACGAACCGCGCGGAGGCGTCGAGCACCTCGACGAGCCCGCCCTGGCGCATCTCGAACAGCGCCGGCCTCGTTGGTCGAGCCGAAGCGGTTCTTCAGCGCGCGCAGCTCGCGGTAGGGGCGCTCGCGCTCGCCCTCGAACTGCAGCACGCAGTCGACGAGGTGCTCGAGCACGCGCGGGCCCGCGAGCGCGCCGTCCTTGGTGACGTGGCCGACGAGGATCACGGCGATCGCCTGCGCCTTGGCCAGCTCCATGATCCGCGCCGGCGACCTCGCGCACCTGGCCGACCGAGCCCGGGCGCGCCCGAGAGCTCGCGCGAGCGCGAGCGTCTGCACGGAGTCGATCACGCACGCCGTCGGGGCGCTCGGCGGCGAGCGTCGTCGAGCACCGCGTCGAGGTCGGTCTCGGCGAGCACCGGCACCGTCGCAGCGCGCCGCCGCCGGCGCGAGCCGCTCGGCGCGCAGCCGGACCTGCCCGCCGACTCCTCGCCGCTGACGTACAGGGTGCGCGCGCCCGCGCGCTGCAGGTGGCCGAGCACCATGTTGGTGAGCGTCGACTTGCCGATCCCGGGCGAGCCGCCGAGCAGCACGAGCGAGCCCGGGCACGAGGCCTCCGCCGAGGACCCGGTCGAGCTCGCCGATCCCGGTCGACATGCGCCGCGGCGGCTCGCTCCGGCGTCCGCAGCCGCGCCGCAGCGGCGACCGGCCGACTGCGGCGCCGGCGCCGGGCCGCCCGGCGCCGCCGCGGCCGCGGCGCGCCGGCGCCGGCGGCGACGCGCTCCTCGACGAGCGTGTTCCAGGCCCGCAGCCGGGGCACTGGCCGTGCCACTTGGGCGGACTTGCCCGCACTCCGAGCAGACTGAAGACGGTCTGCGGGCGCACCGTGCCGCCAGCCGAAGGCTACGCGCGCGGCGGGTGACGGCTGAACCCGGCGCGCCGGGCTAGCGCGCCGGCGAGCGGGAGCTACTGCCGTCGGGGCGCGCCGCGCTCGGGCGATCGCTCGTCGCCCTCGTCTCGCGCGAGCTCGCGCCTTCGGCACCGACGCCGACGGGCGTCTTCTGCTTCTTGGGCTTGACGATCGTGAGCGCGCACCTCGCCGTCCTCGTCCTCGTCGGCTGCGGGGTCGACGACGACGGTCGGCGCCGGGGGTGAGCTGCCTCGCGCAGCACGAAGTCGGCGAGCGGGTCCTCGATGTAGCGCTGGATCGCGCGGCGCAGCGGCCGTGCGCCCATCGAGGGGTCCCAGCCCTTCTCGACGAGCAGGTCCTTGGCGGGCTCGGTCAGCTCGAGCTGCAGCTCGCGCTCGGCCATCGACTCGCGGATCCGCAGCAGCAGCAGCTCGACGATCTGCTTGATCTCGTCCTTCTGGAGCTTGTGGAAGACGATCACGTCGTCGATGCGGTTGAGGAACTCGGGCCGGAAGACTTTCTTCAGCTCGCCCATGATCCGGTTCTTCATGTCCTCGTAGGTGATGCCGGTCTCGTCGTCGGAGACGGCGAAGCCGAGCGGCGTGTTGCGGGCGATCTCGGCGGCGCCGATGTTCGAGGTCATGATCACGATCGCGTGGCGGAAGTCGACCGTGCGGCCCTGGGCGTCGGTCAGCCGGCCGTCCTCGAGGATCTGCAGCAGGATGTTGAAGACGTCGGGGTGGGCCTTCTCGATCTCGTCGAGCAGCAGCACGCTGTAGGGCTTGCGCCGCACCGCCTCGGTCAGCTGGCCGCCCTCGTCGTAGCCGATGTAGCCGGGAGGCGAGCCGACGAGCCGCGAGACGGCGTGCTTCTCCATGTACTCGGACATGTCGATCCGGATCATCGCGTCGTCGTCGCCGAACAGGAACTCGGCGAGCGTGCGCGCGAGCTCGGTCTTGCCGACGCCGGAGGGCCCGAGGAAGATGAACGAGCCGGTCGGGCGCTTGGGGTCCTTCAGGCCGGCGCGCGAGCGCCGGATCGCCTTCGAGATGACCTCGATCGCGGGGTGCTGGCCGATCACGCGCTTGTGCAGTTCGTCCTCCATCCGCATCAGCTTCTGGGTCTCGGCCTCGGTGAGCTTGAAGACCGGGATGCCGGTCCACATCGAGACGATGTCGGCGATCTCCTCCTCGCCGATCGACGGGCGCTCGCCGGACTCGCCGGATTCCCAGGCCTGCTCGAGCTCGCGTTTCTTGTTGCGTCAGCTTGCGCTCCTTGTCGCGCAGCGCGGCGGCCTTCTCGAACTCCTGCGCCTCGATCGCGGCCTCCTTCTCGCGGCGCGTCGTCTCGACTTCGCCCTCGAGCTCGCGGTTGGCGGGCGGCGAGGTCATCGACTTGATGCGCATGCGCGAGGCGGCCTCGTCGATCAGGTCGATCGCCTTGTCGGGCAGGAAGCGGTCGGAGATGTAGCGGCTCGGCGAGTTCGCCGGCGGCGCGCAGCGCCTCGTCGGTGATCTGCACCTTGTGGTGCTGCTCGTAGCGGTCGCGCAGGCCCTCGAGGATCTCGACGGTCTGGTCGATCGTCGGCTCGTCGACGCGGATCTGCTGGAAGCGGCGCTCGAGCGCCGAGTCGCGCTCGAGGTACTTGCGGTACTCGTCGAGCGTGGTCGCGCCGATCGTCTGCAGCTCGCCGCGCGCGAGCGCCGGCTTGAGGATCGAGGCCGCGTCGATCGCGCCCTCGGCGGCGCCGGCGCCGACGAGGTTGTGGAGCTCGTCGATGAAGAGGATGATGTCGCCGCGCTGGGTGATCTCCTTCATCACCTTCTTCAGGCGCTCCTCGAACTCGCCGCGGTACTTGGAGCCGGCGACGAGCGCGGCGAGGTCGAGCGTGTAGATCTGCTTGTTCTTGCAGCAGCTCGGGCACCTCGGCGCTCGTGATCCGCTGGGCGAGGCCCTCGACGACGGCGGTCTTGCCGACGCCGGGCTCGCCGATGAGCACGGGGTTGTTCTTCGTGCGGCGCGAGAGGATCTGCATGATCCGCTCGATCTCGGTCTCGCGCCCGACGCACGGGGTCGAGCTTGCCCTCGGCGGCGAGCTTGGTGAGGTTGCGCCCGAACTGGTCGAGCAGCTTGGAGGACTTCTTGCCCTCGCCGGCGGCGGCGCCTGCGCCGGCGCCGCGCGGCCTGGCCCTGGCGGCGCCCGCCGGGACCGGAGAGCATGCGGATGACCTCGTTGCGGATCTTCTCGGAGTCGGCGTCGAAGTCGAGCAGGATGCGCGCCGCGACGCCCTCGTTCTCGCGCACGAGGCCGAGCAGGATGTGCTCGGTGCCGATGTAGTTGTGGCCGAGGCTCAGCGCCTCGCGCAGGGCGAGCTCGAGCACCTTCTTGGCGCGCGGGCGTGAACGGGATCTGGCCGGAGGTGACCTCCTCGCCGGAGCCGACGATCCGCACGACCTGCGCGCGCACGCGCTCGACGGTGATGTCGAGGCTCTCGAGCACGCGCGCGGCGAGGCCCTCCTCCTCGCGCAGCAGCCCGAGCAGGATGTGCTCGGTGCCGATGTAGTTGTGCTTGAGCGTCCGCGCCTCCTCCTGCGCGAGAACGACGACCTGCCGGGCCCGTTCTGTGAATCGCTCGAACATGTCCGTTCTTCCTTCCTGCCCGGACGTGTGCCCTTACTCGTCGATGTCGTCCAGTTCGCCTTCTTGGATCAGTCTACCAAGGGCCATAACGCCCTATTTCGGCGATCGACAGCCTGCCGCGGGAGCTTGAAGAGTGCCTGCTAATCGCGCATCGCCGGGAACAGCACGACCTCGCGGATCGAGTCGCGCCCGTGAGGAGCATCACCAGCCGGTCGATCCCGAGCCCGACGCCGCCGGCCGGGGGCATGCCCTGCTCGAGCGCCTGCACGAAGAGCTCGTCGTAGGGCTGGGTCCGTCGCCGCGCGCCGGCAGTCGCTGCTGGGCCTCGAAGCGCTGGCGCTGCACGTCGGGGTCGATGAGCTCGCTGAACGCGTTGGCGATCTCGATGCCGCCGGCGAACGCCTCCCAGCGCTCGACGAGGCCCTCGTCGCTGCGGTGCGCGCGCGCGAAGGGCGAGAGCTCGACGGGGTAGTCGACGACGAACGTGGGGTCAAGGAGCGCCGGCTCGACGAACTTGCGAAGCAGGTCGTCGACGAGCTGCGGCCAGCTGGGGTCCTCGGTTCGCAGCTGCAGGCCCGCGTCGCGGATCGCCGCGGCGAGCGAGTCGACGTCGCGGTGCGCGGCGAGGTCGACGCCGGCGTGCTCGCGCATCGCGTCGATGAACGTGACGCGCGGCCACGGGGCGTCGAGTTTCAGCGGACCGTCGTAGCCGATCGCGGCGGCTGCAGCGCGGACCATCTCTTCCAGCCGGCGGGCCTGGTCGTCGTAGTCGGCGTAGGCCTCGTACCACTCGACCATCGTGAACTCGGGGTTGTGCTTGAACGAGACGCCCTCGTTGCGGAAGTCCTTGCCGAGCTCGTAGACCTGCTCCAGGCCGCCGACGAGGAGCCGCTTGAGGTAGAGCTCGGTGGCGATGCGCAGGTAGAGGTCGCGCTCCAGCGCGTTGTGGTGGGTGGTGAAGGGGCGCGCCATCGCGCCGCCGTAGAGCGGCTGAAGGACGGGCGTCTCGACCTCGATGAAGCCCGCGTCGTCGAGGTAGCCGCGGACGGCGCGGATGATCCGCGCGCGGTCGATGAATACCTCGCGGGTGCGCTCGTTGGCGATCAGGTCGAGCTCGCGGCGCCGGTAGCGCGTCTCGACGTCGCTCAGCCCGTGGTGCTTGTCGGGCGGCGGCCGCAGGGCCTTGGCGAGCAGCACGAAGTCTTCGACGCGCAGCGAGATCTCGCCGTGGCGGCTGCGGATCGCGCTGCCGTCGACGCCGATCAGGTCGCCGAGGTCGAGCGCCGTGAGCTGCTCGAAGCGCTCGGGGCCGAGGATGTCCACGCGGGCGTGCAGCTGGAGCGCCGCTGACCGGTCGACGAGGTCGAGGAACGCCGCCTTGCCGGCCGGGCGGCGCGCCGCGATGCGACCCGCGACGCGGTGGCGCTCGTCGGTTTCCTCACCGGCCTGCAGGCCCTCGTGGGCCTCCTTGACGGTCGCGCTCGGCTCGACGCCGGGGAAGCTGTAGGGGAACGCCGTGTCGTCGGCGGCCCGGATGCGCTCGGCCTTGGCGCGCCGTTCGGCGATCAGCTCCGGCAGTCCGTGCGCCGGCCCGTTCTCGTCGGCGCCGGCCATCGGAGGCACAGTTACTCCAGGCCGACGTCGATCTTGGTGATCTTCAGCTTGCGCGCCGGCCCGACGGGGACTTTTACGGCAACGACCTCGTTGCGTTTGTGCCCGATCAGCGCGCGGCCGACGGGCGACTCGTTGGAGAGCTTGTTGCTCCTTCGGCTTGGCCTCGGCGGAGCCGACGATCGTGTACTTCGTCGATTTGCCGGTCTTCTCGTCCTTGACGTGCACGACCGAGCCGACCTGGACGACGTCCGTGGAGATGTCCTTGGCCTCGATCACGGTCGCCCCGCGGAGGCGTTCCTCGAGCTGGGCGATGCGGCTCTCGAGCATCATCTGCTCGTTCTTGGCGTCGTCGTACTCGGAGTTCTCGGCGATGTCGCCGAACTCGCGTGCTTCCTTGATCCGCTCGGCGACCTCGCGCCGGCGCTCGGTGGAGAGCAGCTCGAGCTCATCCTGGAGCTTCTGAAGGCCTTGCGGGGTGAGAATTACGTCCTTGGGCACGCTTGCCTCGCTGGTGTCGGGGCGCCGGAGACGCTAAGCAGCCCCAGCGAGCGCGCAAGTATAGCGGGCGGGCGTGTGGCTCTCCGACCGCGGCCGGCGCAGCGCTGGCCGCTTCGAACGCGTCCAGAGCGCAGGCCGTCGTCGGCGCCGATTGCATCTCCCGCTGCAGTGCCTTGGCGGGCGCGCCGCCGAGCTCCAGGCGCGCGACGAACCACGGGTAGAACTTGCGCAGGTAGGCGAGGCGCGCTCGGCGCCGATCGACTCGGCTGCGGCCGCGGCCGTCCAGCGCAGCTCGGCGAGCGACCTCCGCGCGCGGCCGGCGCCGTCTCGCGGGTGCCGAGCGAGCTCCTCGAACAGCCAGGGGTTGCCGAGGGCGCCGCGCGCGAGCATGACCGCCGCGGCCCCCGTCTGCTCGTAGCCGGCGCGCGCGCTGCCGGCGTCCGCCATGCCGCCGGTGAGGATCAGGGGCGCCGGCAGCTCGCGCGCCAGGCGAGCCGCGAGCTCGTAGTCCGGCACGCCCTTGTGGTGAACGGCGGCCGAGCGCGGGTGGAAGGCGATCGCCGCCACCCCGGCCTCGTCGACCAGCCGGAGCGCGAGGCGCGCGCCGGAGTCCTCGCCGGGCCGAAGGCCGGAGCGGAGCTTGACGGTGACCGGCGCGCCGCCGGCGCCTTCGACTGCGCCGCGCGGCGAGCGCCACCGCGAGGTCGGGCTCGGCCAGCAGCTGGACGCCTGCGCCGGTGCGGCGCACCTTCGGCACCGGGCAGCCCATGTTGATGTCGACCGCGTCGGCGCCGGCGGCGACGACGTGCGCCGCGCCCTCGCGCATCAGCGCCGGGGTCCTCGCCGAAGAGCTGGATCGCCACCGGCCCGCCGCTGCGCTCGCGCGGGTCGATGCGGAGCATCTCCTCGCAGGTGCGGCGGTTGCGGTGGTGGATGGCGTGCGTGGAGACCATCTCCGAGAACGCCATGCCGGCGCCGTGGCGCTTGGCCTGAAGGCGCACGAACCAGTTCCCGATCCCCGCGAGCGGCGCGAGCAGCACGCGGTTGGGGACCGTCAGGCGACCGATCTGGAAGGGCTCGCTAAGTGGTGGCTGCACGCGCCAATTGTTGCGCGCCTCAGGCGTTGCGCTCATGCAAGAGGCGCAGCCCGGTCAGCGTGAGCAGATCGTCGACCTCCTCGATCTCCTCGCAGTAGGGCACGACGAGCGACGCCAGCCCGCCCGTTGCGACGACCGCGGCGCGGTCGCCGAGCTCGCCGTAGATGCGGCGCAGGATCGCGTCGATCGCGCCGGCGTAGCCGAAGACGACGCCGGAGTGGATGGCGTCGATCGTGTTTTTGCCGATCGGCGCCGCGCGGTGGCGTGAGGTCGACCTTCGGCAGCCGTGCGCCGCGCTCGGATAGCGCTTCCAGAGAGATCTCGATTCCCGGCATCAGCGCGCCGCCGAGGTAGTCGCCGTCCTTGGAGAGGACGTCGAAGGTCGTCGCCGTGCCGAAGTCGACGCAGACCGCGAGGCCCCCGAATCGCTCGCGGATCGCGACGGCGTTGACG
The DNA here is from genome assembly GCA_963764325.1 of uncultured Solirubrobacterales bacterium. Lineage (GTDB taxonomy): Bacteria > Actinomycetota > Thermoleophilia > Solirubrobacterales > Solirubrobacteraceae > Palsa-744. The sequence goes on from CAVXSE010000003.1 coordinate 245,653, forward strand.
AGCCGGTCGGCGCCGATCTCGCGCGGGTTGTCGTAACGGATCGCCATGCCGGTCCTGGTGCCGGGCCCGACGATGAGCGTCTCGTGGCCGAGGTAGCGGTGCGCCATCTGCTGCCACTCGCGGCTCGAGCGACGGCACGGTCGAGGAGATGATCGATGCGCTCGAGCTCGCCGAAGCCGTAGCCGCGCAGCTCGAGCAGGTTGCGTAGCGCGGCGCCGATCTCGTCGGCCGTCGACTCGCGCACCGTCGCAAAGCGCCAGTGCTCGAGCAGCACCTCGCCGTCGAAGAGGCCGAAGTGGGTCTGGGTGTTGCCGACGTCGACCGCGAGCAGCATGGGGGTGTCATTATGCTCGCCACCGTGAACGACGAGACACCGACCCTGTACGTCCTCCCCGGCTCGCACCCCTGTGCGGTCGTGGAAGAGGCGATGCGCCGCAAGGGGATTTCGTTCCGGCGCGTCGATCTGCTGCCGCTCTTCCACATGGTCGTGGGCCTCGTGCGCTACGGCGCCGTGACGGTGCCGGGGCTGCGTCTCGGCAAGCGGCGCGTCGTGGGCTCGCGCGAGATTCTCCGCGTGCTCGACGAAATCGCACCGCAGCCGCCGCTCCTTCCCGACCCCGGCAGCGCCGACTACGCGCGCGTGCTGGAGGCCGAGCGCTGGGGCGACGTGATGCTCCAGGAGGTGCCGCGTCGCGTCCTGGACGCGGGCTTCCTGCGCCGGCCGGATGCCATCGCGACGTTCGCCGACGAAGGCGACCTGCCGCTGCCCGACGCACTCCTTCGCCCGACGTTCGGACTCGTCGCGCGGCTGATCGCCAAGCGCAACCGCGCCAACGACGAGAACGTCCGTGCCGACCTCGCGGCGCTGCCGGCGCAGCTCGACCGCATCGACGCGATGATCGCTGAAGGGCTGCTCGGCGGCGAACAGCCGAACGCGGCGGACCTGCAGATCGGCTCGTCGATCCGGCTGCTGATGGCGATCGCCGACGTGCGGCCGCTGATCGAGTCGCGCCCCTGCGCGCGGCTCGCCGACTATTTCCCGCCGCAGACGGCGGGGATTCCGCCGGACACGCTGCCGGCGGAGTGGATTCCGGCGCCGTCGCCGGCTTAGGCGCCCGGCAGCGCGAGCGGCGGCCCGGCCCAGCGCACACCCTCGTCGGTGTCGAGCGCCGCGAGCGCGTCACTGAGGCGCCGACCGTCCGGCGTGGCGAGCGTGAAGTCGAGCTCGAGCGCCGGGATCAGCACGAAGCGGCGCGCCAGCAACTGCTCGTGAGGGAGCATCATCCGCTCGTCGGCGAACTCGACGTCGCCAAGCAGCAGGACGTCGATGTCGATCGGCCGCGGGCCGTGGCGCGGGCCGGAATTCGAGCGGCCGAGCGCGCGCTCGATCGCCTTGACGGCGTCGAGCAGCGCGAGCGGCTCGAGGGTCGGTTCGCGCCAGGAGACAGGCGTTCAGGAACGGCGGCTGGTCAGTGACCTCGCCGACCGGGTCCGTGTCGTACGCGGACGAGCTGCGCAGCGGCACTATCGCCGGCGTCCGCCAAGGCCTCGACGGCCCGCTGGAGGTTCGCGCGGCGCTCGCCGACGTTCGAGCCGAGACCGAGGAGCGCTTCGCGCCCGGACGGCTCGCTCAGGAGCGCACCGTCTGGAGGCCCGCCTCTTGCGCCTGTTGGGCCATCCGCTCAGCGAACGGCACGAGACCGGACATCGGGCGGATCATGACCGTGAAGTCGGCGATCAGCCCATCGTCGTTGACGCGCAAGAGGTCGATGCCCTCGAGCTCGCGGTCGGCGACCTCGGCGCGGAAGATGAGCGCGAGCGTCCCGTCGCCCTCTAGCTCGTCGGTGTAGCGGAAGTTTTCGAACGTGCCCGCGACGATGCTGAGCAGATGGCAGACGTCCTCGCGCCCCACGAAGGGATGAAACGTCACAGGACTGTGGAACACGATGTCCGGCGCGAAGAGCGCGGGGATCGCGTCGAGATCGTCGCTCTCGATTGCTGCGCGGAAGGCGCGTGCGCTGTCGGTGCTGACCCCCATCTGCGCGCCGAGCTTAGTGCAAGCGGCTCACTCGGGGGGTTCGCGCCACAGCTCGACCGAGACCTCCTCGACGGGCAGCGCGATCGGCGGCTCGGGCTTGCTGGCCTTGACCCACACCGCTTCGAGCGCATAGTCGGCAATCAGCCGGTCGGCGATCGCGCTGCACAGGCGCTCGAGCGTACGGTAGGAGCGCTGCTGCGCGACGAGCGCGACGAGCTGGCAGACCTCGCCGTAGTCGACGGTGTCCTGGAGGTCGTCGGTGACCGTCGCGCCGCTCTCGCCGACGTCGAGGCGCAGGTCGATCATCAGTCGCTGGCCGACCTCGCGCTCGGCGGCGCTGACGCCGTGGTGCGTGTAGAGCGAGAGCCCGCTGACCTCGATCGTGACGGCCTCGCCGCCGCCGTCGCTGTCGCCCTCGAGGTCCTCCTCGTCGAAGTCCTCGCCGCCGTCGCTCATCGCGCGCCCAACGTAGCAGCAGCCACTGTGAGCGCATCGCGCACCGGGCCGACGTCGTGAACGCGGAAGATGCTCGCGCCGCGCTCGAGCGCGAGCACGTTGGTGGCGATCGTTCCGGGCAGGCGCTCGCGGACCGGGGCGTCCTCGCCGTCGCGCGCCGCGAGGCGCCCGAGGAAGCTCTTGCGCGAGGTCCCGACGAGCAGCGGGCGGCCGATCTGCGTGAGCTCGCCGAGGCGCTCGAGCAGCTCCAGGTTGTGCTGCACGGTCTTGCCGAAGCCGATGCCGGGATCGAGCGACGATCCGCTCCTCGGCGATGCCGGCGCCGACGGCGAACCCGACGCGCTCTTCGCAGGAACGCGCGCACGTCGTCGACGACGTCGCTGTAGCGCGGCTCGGTCTGCATCGTGCGGGGCTCGCCCCGCATGTGCATCAGGCACAGGCGCGCATCCGAGCCCGCGAGCACCTCGGCCATCGCGGCGTCGCCGCGCAGGGCCGTCACGTCGTTGACCATGCGCGCGCCGGCGGCGAGAGCCGCGCTCGCGAGCGCCGCCTTGCTCGTGTCGACCGAGATCTCGGCCTCGGACGGCGAGCGCTTCGACGACGGGCAGCACGCGGCGGCGCTCCTCCTCCAGGGCCACGGGCTGCGCGCCCGGCCGCGTCGATTCGCCGCCGACGTCGATCAGCGCCGCGCCTTCGGCGAGCATCCGCCGGCCGTGCGCCGCGGCCTCGGCGGCGTCCGCGTGCTCGCCGCCGTCGGAGAACGAGTCGGGCGTCGCGTTGACGATCCCCATCACCGTGAACTGGACGCCCACGGCGGCAGAGACTAGGGATGAAGGCGCGGCCGCGCCGCTCAGGCGGGCTCGGGGCGACCGGGGTCGTCGGAGCGCATCTCGGCGGTGCCGCCGGCCAGGCCGGGGCGCGGCACCGGACGCGGCGCGCGTTCGGGCTTGGTCAGGGGCGCCGGCAGCGCGCGCGGCGTGCCGTCGTCGCCGTCGCTGTCGTCGCCGAAGACTTCCTGTTCGCTCTTGCCGGCGAGCAGGGCGACGAACTCCTCCTTCTCGATCGTCTCGCGCTTGACGAGGATCTCGGAGATGGTCGTGAGGTCGCTGCGGTGCTCGGTGAGGATCGTCCGCGCGCGCTGGTGCGCGCGCCTCGATGATGCGCCGGACCTCGTCGTCGATCTCGCGCGCGATGTCGTCGGAGTAGTCGGGCTCGGTCGAGAACTCGCGGCCCAGGAACGGCTGGTTGTGCTCGTGGCCGTAGACGCGCGGGCCGAGCTTGTCGGACATGCCGAAGCGCATCACCATCTGCTTCGCGGTCGCGGTGACCTTTTCGATGTCGTTGGAGGCTCCGGTCGTGATCTCGCCGAAGATGAGCTCCTCGGCGGCGCGGCCGCCGAGCGTCATCGCCATCGCGTCCTCGAGCTCCGCGCGGGTCGTCAGGAAGCGGTCTTCCTGCGGCATCGAGATCGTGTAGCCGAGCGCCTGGCCGCGCGAGACAACCGAGACCTTGTGGACCGGGTCTGCGTGCTCGAGGAAGTGGCCGACGAGTGCGTGGCCCATCTCGTGGAAGGCGGTGATCAGGCGCTCTTTCTCGCTCATGACGCGCGTTTTCTTCTCGGGGCCGGCGATCACGCGCATGATCCCCTCCTCGAGCTCTTCCTGGCCGATTTCGCGCTTGCCGGTGCGCGCGGCGAGCAGCGCCGCCTCGTTGATCAGGTTCGAGAGGTCGGCGCCGGTGAAGCCCGGCGTCTGACCCGCGAGCGCGTCGATGTCGATTTCCTTCGAGAGCGGCTTGCCGCGGGTGTGGACCTCGAGGATCTTCGCGCGGCCCTTGCGGTCCGGGCGGTCGACGGCGATCTGGCGGTCGAAGCGGCCGGGCCTCAGCAGCGCCGGGTCGAGGATGTCGGGCCGGTTGGTGGCCGCGATCATGATGATGTTGTCCTTGGCCTCGAAGCCGTCCATCTCGACGAGCAGCTGGTTGAGCGTCTGCTCGCGCTCGTCGTGGCCGCCGCCGAGCCCGGCGCCGCGGTGACGGCCGACGGCGTCGATCTCGTCCATGAAGATGATGCAGGGGCTGTTCTGCTTGGCCTGCTCGAAGAGGTCGCGCACGCGCGAAGCGCCGACGCCGACGAACATCTCGACGAAGTCCGAGCCGGAGATCGAGAAGAAGGGCACGCCGGCCTCGCCGGCCACGGCGCGCGCGAGCAGCGTCTTGCCGGTCCCGGGCGGTCCGTAGAGCAGCACGCCGGTCGGGAATGCGCGCACCAAGGGCCTGGAACTTCTTCGGATTCTCGAGGAACTCCTTGATCTCGTGCAGCTCCTCGACGGCCTCGTCGACCCCCGCGACGTCGCGGAAGGTGATCTTGGGCGAGTCAGCGGAGAGCCGCTTGGCGCGGGACTTGCCGAACGACATCACTTTGGAGCCGCCGCCCTGGACCTGGTTCATGAGGAAGATCCAGAAGCCGAAGAAGAGGACGAACGGGATGATGTACGTCAGCAGGCTGAGCAGCGCGCTCGTCTTTTCGGCTTCGATGTTGTAGGGAACACCGGCCGTTTTCAGCTGCGAGAGCAGTTCGGGCGTGGTCTGTTCGATGTAGCCCGTTTCCCACGTTTCGCCGTTCTTCAGCTTGACTTCGAGGACCCGGCCCTTGTTCTTGAGCTGGACGTCCTTGACTTCGCCCTGGGGGATTTCCTTCGATACCAGGGTCTGGTAGCTGTGACTGACTTTGTCGGGGGTGCCGGGGTTGAAGAGTTTCGTGGCCAGGAAGGCCAGCACGATCACGATCAGGATCGGAAACGCGGCACTCTTGAAGAAACGACTCATGGGTCCTTTCACGGCCCCGGAGAGCGCTTTTCTAGCGCCCGCCTGGCCAGGTCAGCCTACCACCAGATAGGTCGTCGGCCCGAACCGTTCAGGCCTGTAGAACCGCAACGAAAGGCAGGTTGCGATGGCGCTCGTCGTGGTCCAGGCCGTAGCCGATCACGAAGCGGTCGGGGATCTCGAAGCCCACATAGCGCGTCGGCAGATCGACCTTGCGGCGCTCGGGCTTGGTGAGCAGCGCGCAGACCTCCAGCGAGCGCGGATTGCGGGCGCCGAGGCTGCGCAGGAGGTACTGCAGGGTAAGTCCGGAATCGACGATGTCCTCGACGATCAGCACGTGGCGGTCTTCGATCGCGGTATCCAGATCCTTGAGGATCCGCACGACGCCGGAGGAGTCGGTTGCCGAGCCGTAGGAGGCGACGGCCATGAAGTCGACCTCGACGGGAATGTCGATCGCCCGCATGAGGTCGCTGAGAAAGAAGACGGCGCCCTTGAGGACGCCGACGAGAAGCAGTGGACGGCCCGCGTAGTCGGCCGAGATTTCGCGCGCCAGTTCGACTACGCGGCGCTGCAGCTGGTCGGATGTGACGAGCACCTCCCCTGGTCCGTCGTCCATGACCGCTGCCACTGCCCGCAGTCTAGCCACCGGCCCGGGGCGGCAATCGAACCATGCGCAGCCGTCCGCCCCCCAGGCGTGCCGCGACGAGCGCGCCGACGTGGACCTCACCGCTGGCCGAGCGGGCGGCGAGCGCGAGGATCTCCGACAGGCGCTCGCCGGCCTGCGGCACGTACGTGCCGGCGGCGCGCTCGGCCAGCTCGATCAGCACGAGACGCGCGAGAGCCTGCGGTAGCCCGGCAAGTCGGTCGACCGTGATCGAGTCGTCCTCGATCTCCGCCGCGACAAGCCCGTCGAGCACCGCCGCCTCGGCGCGCAGGAGCTCCGCCGAGCGCAGCACGTTCGCTGCCGCCGCGCTGTGGACACGCACCAGTGCCGGTACGAGTTGCTCGCGAACGCGCGTGCGTGCGAAGCGCTCGTCGCTGTTGGACTCATCTTCACGCCAGCTGTGGCCGTGCTCGAGGCACCACGTCGCGGTCTGCTCGCGGCTCACGCCCAGCAGCGGCCGCACGAGGTCCCCGTCGCTCGCGCTCATGCCGAGCAGAGCACGGCGGCCCGGCGACGCCGCGAGGCGGTAGAGGATCGTCTCCAGCTGGTCGTCGGCGGTGTGGCCCGCAGCCAGCAGCGCGCCGCGCGATGCGGCTCGCTCTCGCCCGGCCGCGTAGCGCACGTCACGCGCCCAGGCCTGCAGGTTTCCGCTGTCTCCCGAGCGCTCCGCGTGGACGACGTCGAGCTGGACGCCCAGGGAGTCGCTGAGCGCACGGCAGTGGGCCTCGTCGTCGTCGGCCGCGTCGCGCAGCCCGTAGTTGACGTGGAGCGCGGTGACGTTCGCGGGCCCCAGCAGCTCGCAGCACACGCCGATCAGGCAGGTCGAGTCGCGTCCGCCGGAGATCAGCGCCACGACGGGGCGCTCGCCGGCCAGAAGTCCCGTCTCACGGACCGCCGCCAGGACCGCGTCGGCGGCCGCGGCCATTACTCCCCCGAGCCGGTGACGCGGAAGATCTCGGTCGGCTCGGAGAAGCCCTTCAGCCCGACCTCGCCGATGCGCGTGAAGCGCACCGCGCCGGCGCCGTTCGCGGCCTCCTTTACGACGCGCGTGGCGAGTACCTCGCCGCCGGTGGCCCGCGCGACTACGCGCGCCGCCTGGTTGACCTCGCGGCCGTAGTAGTCGCCGTCGCGGTAGATGGCCTCGCCGTAGTGCAGCCCGATCCGCGGTCGCGGCGGGCGGTCACCGAGCGCCCGCTGGATCTCGACGGCCCATTCGGCGAGCGCGACGGGGTCCGAGCCGATGACCATCACCTCGTCGCCGAGCGTCTTCGTGACGCGGGCGTCGATCGGGAGGGCATCTTCGGCGACGGCCACGAAGCGCTCGACGGCGGCGAGCGCCGCGTTGTCGCCGCGCTCGACGGTCAGCCGCGCGTAGCCCGCGAGATCGGCGAAGGCGATCGCGACGCGCAGGCGCCCGGCCTCGGACGGCGCGCCGCTGATCTCGGCCTCCATGTGGCCGAGCGTGTCGAGCTCGACGAAGTCCGACAGGAGCCGCTCGTGCAGGTAGTTCATGACCGGTGCCGCTAGCGGCAGGATGTCAGCGGTCAGGCCGGCGAGTTCCTCGGCGATCTCCGCGCTCGGAACGCCACCGCGAATCATCGGCTCGTGCACATAAAGGTGGATCAGGCGAACCTCGGCGTCGGCGATCTGCGCGATCTTCTGGCCGTAGACGCGCATCAGCTCGACCAGCGCGGAGCGCGGGAAGCCGGCTTCGATCACCGTCTTCGCGTAGCTCAGCATCTGGACGTCGTCGTCGCTGAGCGTCCCCATCCGGTCGGTGAGGCCCATCGCCCCGAAGAGCTCGCGCGCGACCCGCTCGTCGATGCCGCTCAGCTTCGCCGCTTCGCGCAGCGAGTAGTGGCCGCCGCGGGGCTGCAACAGGCGCTCCACAGGCCCGCTGACCAGCCGCCCCTCCTGGATCGCGAGGCTGATCGCGTCGAGCGAGTGGCCGCGCTCGCGCAGTCGCGCGATCACGCGAACCCAGGCGCTGTTGGCTTCGGTCCATTCGCCGTCGAAGCCCGGAACGATGCCGGCTGCGACCCATCGCCGCACCGTCGCCGTCGAGACCCCGGCGTTGGCGGCGACCTCGTTCAGCGACCGCCGGACGTGGTCGTCGTCGGCCGCAGGCACGGTGCGCGCCACTCAGCTGCCGTCTGCGGCCGGCGTTGCCATCGGCGTAAGTCTAAAGTCGGCGCCCGTGGGCACCCCGGCGACGATCCATCTGCACCCCACGGCGGCGCTCGCGGACCGGGTTCTGCTGCCCGGCGATCCGGGTCGCGCGCTGCTGCTGGCGCAGTCCCTGCTCGAGAGTCCGCTGATGTTCAACCACAACCGGGGGCTCTGGGGATACACGGGAACCGCCGCCGACGGTGAGCCGCTGACGATCCAGTCGACGGGGATGGGCGGCCCCTCCGCGGCGATCGTGGTCGAGGAGCTCGTGATGCTCGGGGCCCGGCGGCTTGTCCGCGTCGGAACGTGTGGCGCGCTCGACGCGGCGCTCAAGCTCGGCGAGTTCGTCGTGGCCGGCGAAGCGCACTGCGCGGACGGGACATCAAGGGCCCTCGGCGCCGGCTCCGTCGCCCCCGCCGACCCGGAACTGACGGCGGCGCTCGCCGCGGCCGCTCATTGCAGCGTCGGCGCCGTCGTGTCGGTCGACCTCTTCTACGACGACAGCCGCCCAGGCCCGCAAAGCGCGGTCGCGGTCGAGATGGAGGCCGCGGCGCTCTTCACCGTCGCCGCGCTTCGCGGCGTCGCCGCGGCTGCGTTGCTGATCGTCACCGACGTGTTCGAGGGCGGCGCCCGCGAGCGCATCGCGGGCGAGGCGCTACTCGAGGCCGCGGAGCGCGCCGGGCACGCCGCCGCCGCGTCGCTCGCGGCCTAGGAGGAAGCGCGGCCTTTCGCGCGTGCAGCCGGTTTCGCGGCTTTCGTTCCTCTCGCTTTCGCGGCGGCTTTGGCACCTTTGCTCTGCGACTTGGCCGCTTTGGCGGCCGTTCTTCGGCCTTTGGCGGCGGCTTTCGCGGGCTTTGCCGGCGCGCCGCGCGAGCCCAGCTGCTTGGAGATCGCCGCGAGCTGTTGCTCGATCGCGGCGAGCCGCGCCTCAACGGTGCGTGACGCCGCGGTGCGGTCGAGCCGGTCGACGCCGTCCTCGATTCCCTCCAGGCGCTGCGAGACCGAGCGCAGCCGGCGCGTGAGCCGTTCGACGTCCGAGGCGGACGGGATGTTCAAGGCTCCGAGCGCGACCTCCTGGGCCTGCGTGGCCCGCTCGCGCGCTTCGAAGGCGCGTGACACGGCGCCGGTCAGAAGCGGGTTCTCGAGCAGTTCGGTAAGGGCCCTGCCGAGGCGCTCCTCTGCCGGCCCGCCGAGCTTCTCGCGTAGTCCTTTCGCGCTGCTCGAGTCAGCAGTCATCGTGCAACTCCTAATCGTGCGTCGACTGGGGCGTCGCCCCGGGGCACGGGTCGCCCCCGTCAGCAGGATACGGTGCGCGCGTGGCGGCGCCGCTGTTCCTGTTCGTGCAGCTCGAGTTCCCATCGCAGCTCGGGCCGCCGGACGGCCGCTATCTGGTGCGCGCGTCGCCCGACGCCGAGCCCGAGCGCGTGATCGTGATGGAGACCGTCGGGGCGCCGGTTCGCGCGGGCGCCGCGTCGCGCCTTGCGCGCCGGCTCTCGGCCCCCCGCGACGTGGATCCCGAGCCCGAGCCCGAGCCCGTCGCCGTCACGCAGGCGACGGTGATCGACCCCGCTTCGGTGACCGGCGACGACGACGCCGGGGCCTGGCTGCGCGGGCTCGACTTCGAGCAGGCGCTGGCGCAGGCGACCGCCTACCTGAACCGGGTGCTCGCGGCCTACCGTGTCGCGCGCGCCGACCCGCACATCCACGAGGTGGCGCCGACCGGGGCCATTGCGGCGCGTGCCGGCTGGGGCGAGGGCGAGCAGGTCGCGTACGGCCGCTGGCGCCAGGCACGGGCTCTGCCGTTGGCGGGGGGCCCCGAGAGCGGCCGGCGCTCGCGCACGGCGGCGCTTCGGCCGCAGGAGCGCCTCGCCGCGCTGCTCGGGGGGCGTACCGCGGCGCTGGAATGCGAGGAGCTCGCGCTGCGCGCCCGCGCCGACCTCGAACACGATCGCGCACCCTTCGCCGCACTGGAGCTCGACCACGCGCTCACGCTCGCGGCGCGGGAGCTTGAGGACGAGGTGCGTCCCGACCTCGTACGCCGCGCCGAGGAGCTCGCTCAGCTCGCCGCGCCGGTGGCCAAGCAGGCCCAGGCGGCGCTGGCGGGGGCACCAGTCGACCGCGAGCCGCTGGAGCAGGCGCTCGCGCGCCTGCAGGCGGCGCTGCGGGCCCGTACCGCCGCGGGCGTCGTCTAGGCGCGCTCGGCCGGGACGGCCGTCGGCAGCTCGAGCCCGAGCGCCGCTGCGAGCGCCAGCATCTCGTCCTCGACGTCGCCGTCGAGGCGGAGCTCGGCTTCGGCGTCGAACGGCGTCTGGCCGGCGGTGACGATCGCGACCCGGCCGCCGGCCTGGAGCGTCAGCCCCGGCAACGAGGCGACCGGCTGCACCTCGAGCGAGGAGCCGACGCAGATCATCAGGTCGGCGCCTCGGCTGAGCTCGACGGCGCGCTCGAGCGCGTCGCGCGGAAGCATCTCGCCGAACAGCACGACGTCGGGCTTGAGGATCGCTCCGCAGTCCTCGCAGCGCGGCAGCGAATCCTCGCTCGCGGCGAGGAGCCGGCGAGCCTCTTCGAGCTCCACGCAGGAGCCGCAGTGCGGGCACGTGCAGCCGGCGATCGAACCGTGCACCTCGACCGGCGAGAGCGTGCCGGCGCGCGCGTGGAGCATGTCGACGTTCTGCGTGATCACGCCGTCAAGCAGCCCCGCCTGCTCCATCGCGACGAGCGCCCGGTGCGCGCCGTTGGGTTCCTTGTCACCGAGGGTCGCGAAGCGCTCGCCGTAGAAGCGCCAGAAGACCTGCGGGCGCTCGCGGAAGACGTCGATGTGCGCCACCTGCATCGGGTCGACGTTCGCCCACAGCCCCGTTCCGGGCGTGCGGAAGTCGGGAATTCCCGAGGGCACGGAGATGCCGGCGCCGGTGAGCGCGACGACGGAGTTCGCGCCGAGCACCAACTCCGCAAGCCGGTCGGTGAGTTCCCGCTCGCTCACCGTCCCTGGAAGGTCGGGTTTCGTTTTGCCAGAAACGCCGCGATGCCCTCGCGCGCGTCGTCGCTCGCGAAGACCCGCGCGAACGCCTCTCGCTCCGCGTCGATGCCGCGCTCGAGCTCGCCACCGCCCGCGAGCTGTTTGATCTCGGCTAGCGCCAGCGGCGCGCGGGAAGCGAGCTGGGCGGCCCACATCAGCGCCTGTTCGTGCAGCTCGTGGTCCTCCACGACGCGATCCACGAGCCCCACTTCGAAGGCCTCCTGCGCGAGCATCGGCTCGCCCGTCAGGTTCAGCTCCAGCGCCTTCGTAACGCCGACCAGCCGCGGCAGCCGTTGCGTGCCGCCGAAGCCGGGGATGATGCCGAGCTTGATCTCGGGCTGGCCGAACAACGCGGAGCGCGCCGCGATGCGCACGTTGCAGGCCATCGCCAGCTCGCAGCCGCCGCCGAAGGCGACGCCGTTGACCGCAGCGACCGTGGCGAGCGGACCGCGTTCGAGCCTGTCCATCAGCGCGTGGGCGCCGTCCACAAGCGCGCGGCCGGACTCTTCGTCGAGCGTCTGGAAGGCCTTGATGTCGGCGCCCGCGCAGAAGAGCAGCGGGTTGGCTGAGGCGATCACGAGGGCTTTCACGCCGGCGCCGAGCGCACGCTCGTAGACCGCGGTGAGGTCCGTGACGAGCTGCGGCGCGATCGAGTTCATGGCGCCGTGGTCGAGCCAGGCGATCGCGACGTCGCCGTCGCTCTGCAGGCGCACGGTCTCGCTCTGCGGGCCCTCGTCGGCGAGCGGATAGGCATAGAAGCCGGCGCCCGCCGCTCGGCCGAGGCGCCCCTGCGCGACCAAGCGCCGGACGATCGCGGGAGGCGCGAAACGCTCGCCGAAGCGCTCGACGGCCGCTTCCAGGCGCTCCAGCACGACGTCGAGCCCGTCGGCGTCGGCCTGCATGAAGGGCGGCAGCATGCCGCGACCCGGCTCCATTCCGGCGCCGGCCATCATGCCGGCGTCGATGTCGCGGTGGCTCGCGACGCCCTCTTCGAGGATCAGGCAGGCCTCGACGAAGCCCTTCAGACGCACCATCTCGGCGAGCGCCGGCAGGTCGGGCGCGCCGTCGCCAGCGACGAGCGCCTCGCCGCTGGCGGCGTAGAAGCCGTCGCCTCCACTCTTGGCGCCGAGGCGGCCGTTCGCGACCTGGCGCTGCATCGCCTCGGGGACGTGGAAGCGTTCTTCGCCGTAGGAGTCGGCGAGGTGCTCGGCGACGTGCAGAACGGTGTCGAGCCCGAGCAGGTCGACTAGACGGTAAGGGCCGACGGGCGCGGCGCCGGCGGCGACAAGCCCCTCGTCGATCGCCGCGATCGAGAGCGCGTGCGTCTCCTGCTCGCGCCAGATCTCGCTCATCGACGCGGTCAGGATCCGGTTGACGACGAAGCCCGGGTGTCTCGAGGCAGAGAATCGGCTGCTTGCGGATCTGCTGGGCGAAGGCGACGGCATCGGTGAGCGTGCGAAGCGATGTCTCCTCGCCCTCGACGATCTCGATCAGCGGCATCAGCGAGGCCGGGTAGAAGTAGTGGAAGCCGACGACCCGGTCCGGCCGCCCGGTGGCCTCGGCGATCTCGTCGATCGACAGCGATGAGGTGTTGGAGGCGAGCAGCGCCCGCCCCGGCGACGCAGGCGTCGAGTTCGGCGAAGACGGCCTGCTTCACCTCGAGCCGCTCGGGGACCGCCTCGATGACCAGATCGACGTCGCCGAACGGCGCGTAGTCGAGCGTCGGTTCGATGCGGCCGACGATCCGCTCGACCTGCGCGTCCGCCTCGGCCGCGTCGAGGCGGCCACGTTCGACGAGCCGCGCGAGCTGCGCCGTGCTCACCCGGCGTGCCTCGTCGACCGCCGCGTCGAGCAGCGCGCTGTCTATGTCCTTGAGCGCGACATCCACGCCCGCGGCGGCGATCGTCTGCGCGATCTGGCCGCCCATGATCCCGGCGCCCACGACGCCGGCCCTTCGTACGTACACGCCGCGCTCTCCTCTCGCGCTCGTTGGGGGCGAGCGTAGCGTCGCGGCGGCCCGGGCGCGCCCGGGCCGCCGCGCGCAGCGGATCTATACGGCCGCCGTGGCGGGCTCCTCGATGTGGCGCGGAAGCAGCGTTTCGCGCGCGATGACCAGGCGCTGGATCTGCGAGGTTCCCTCGTAGAGCTGCATGATCTTGGCGTCGCGGAAGAGCTTCTCGACGGGGTACTCCTTGATGAAGCCGTAGCCGCCGTAGACCTGGACGGCGTCGGTCGCGATTTTCATCGCCGCGTCGGCGGCGAAGCGCTTGGCGTGCGAGGAGACGAGCGTGTTGCGCTGCCCCTGGTCGAGCAGCACCGCCGACTTCCAGGTCAGAAGTCGCGCCGCCTCGATTTCGGTCGCCATGTCGGCGAGCATGAACTGGATCGCCTGGTGCATCGCGATCGGCACGCCGAACTGCACGCGTTCGCGCGAGTAGTTGGTCGCGAACTCGAAGGCCGCGCGGGCGATACCGACGGCCATCGCCGCAACACCGGGACGCGTGCGGTCGAGCGTCGCCATCGCGAGCTTGAAGCCCTTGTTCTCCTCGCCGATCAGGTGGTCGGCGGGGATTTCGACGTCGTCGAAGGAGATCGTGGCGGTGTTCGACGCGCGCTGGCCGAGCTTGTCCTCCTTCTTGTCCACGACGACGCCGGCGTCGCGCGGAACGACGAAGGCCGAGATGCCGCGGTGGCCGGCGTCCTTGTCGGTCTTCGCGAAGACCGTGTACCAGTTGGCGTAGCCACCGTTGGTGATGAAGCACTTCGAGCCGTTGATGACGTAGCTGTTGCCCTTCCTGACGGCCGTCGTGCGCATCGATGAGACGTCCGATCCGGCTTCGGGCTCGGTGAGGCAGAACGACGCGAGCAGCGGCGCCTCCGTGAGACGGCCGATGTAGTCGCGCTTGATCTCCTCGGACGCACCGAGCAGCACCGGGGTCGTCGCCAGGCCGTTGCAGCCGATCGACGTCTGGATGCCCGAGCAGCCCCAGGAGAGCTCCTCCTCGATGATGGCGCCGTCCAAAAAGCCCGCGCCGACGCCGCCGTACTCGGCCGGCAGATGCCCGTTCATGAGGCCGAGCTCCCAGGCTTTCTCAATGATCTCCTGGGGCCAGGTTCCGTCCTTGTCGTACTCCCAGGCCACGGGGCGGATCTCTTTGACCGCGAAATCGTGGGCCATCTCCTGAAGAGCCTGTTGCTCGTCGCTGAGCGTGAAATCGACCATGTCGGTGAAGTCTCCTGTGCGCGAAAAAAGAATATGATTGACTGGTCAGTCAACCACCTTCAGGTTACCGCAGCTTGTGCCGATCGGCAACAATCGGCCGGTGGTTGCAACTGCGCCCCAGCTGGCGACGATCGTCGTGATCGGCGTCGTCGCCGCCTCGCTCGTCATCTCCGTCGGGCTGCTCATCATGCGCGGCGACGGAGGCGCGCACGACGACATCGGCGGCGGCGGTCTGCTGGGCGGCCCTTCGACGTTCCAGGCCCCGCCGCCGGACAGCGAAGGCGAACGGATCGAGGAGATCCGCCAGATGCTCACGGCGCGCAGTGAACGCCAGCAGCGCCAGGGTCTGGATCCGATCGATGTCGAGGCCGAGCTCGCCGCCCTGCTCGACGCCGAGCGCGGCAGCGCGCACCACGATCGCCAGCTCGTCGAGGAGGTCCGCCAGCTCGTCGTGGCCCGCAACGCGCGCCGTGAGCGCCGCGGCGAAGAGCCGCTCGATGTGGACTCCGAGGTCGAGCGCACATTGGCCGAGCTGGACCCGTGAACACCTGTGTGCGTCGTCGGGTATAAACGCAGCCATGGCGAAGGTCAGGCGCTTCGGAATCGACGAGCTCGTGCTGCGTCCCGGCACGTACTTCAACCCGCAGACCGAGATCCTGCTAATCGTTGACGACACGCCCGATGTCGATAACGAGCTTTTCGAATCCGAGGGCCTGGATGGCGAGGACTGGGTCCTGATCGCTGAGGAGACGCCGATCGACGAGGCGCGGCGGGACGCTTTGGTCGAGGTCTTTCAGCAGAGCCACGCAGATGCGGCAAAGCTGCTCGAGGACGAAGAGGACGACGACGAGGACATCGACGCGGACGATGAGGACGACGATGACTTCGTGGAAGACGAAGAGGACGAGCTGGAAGGGGTCGAGGAGCTCTAGGCGAGCGGCGCTGGCGCTCGCCTGCGCCGCCGCGCTCTTGACGCCGTTCGCCGGCACCGCGCGTGCCGCACGAACGTACGAACTCGGCCCCGCGCGCGGCGCCGCACCGCTGGCCCGCGCCGCCTCCGGGCCCGGCGTGCGCACGGTGCTTGCCGAGCTCATCCGCCGGCGCCGCATAAGCGGCGACGAATACCGCGCGGACCTCGGCACGTACGAGCGCGCCCGCTACGCACTCAGCCGGCTCTCGGGCACCAGGGCATACGAACTCGGCGCGGTCGTCGGCGACGTGGAGCAGGTCGCCGCCGACAACCAGCTCAGCGCCTCGCTCGCGCCGTCGCTCTTCCTGACGCTCGAAAGGAACGTGCAGTGGTGGTCGAGCCGCCCGCTGCTCGGCGACGGCCAGCGCGTCTCGTTCGCACCCAGCGAGCTGGTCTTCGAGCACTACCCCGGCCAGGGGCTGCAGATCCAGTGGCTCGGCACGTTCGGCCGCGGCAACGGCTTCATCGACGCGGGCCAGGACGGCGGCGCGCTGCGGCGGATCGTCGACGAAATCGTCGCGCTCGCCGCGGACCGTGCCGGCGGCGTCTCCTGGGATTACCTCTTCCCCTTCGACGGCGGCACGCCGCCCTGGAGCAGCGGCCTCTCCCAGGGCACGGGGCTCGAGCTGCTGGCGCGAGCGGGCGAGCTCCTGCACTCCCGCGCGGCGCTCACGACGGCGCGGCGCGCGCTCGCGCTCTTCAAAGTGCCGGCGCCGGCGGGCGTACGGATCCCGACGCGTGCCGGCGCCGCCTACGCCGAGTACACGTTCGCGCCCGGCGACCACATCCTCAACGGCTTCATCCAGGCCGACGTCGGGCTCTACGAATACACGCGCCTGACCCACAACGCCGTCGGCGCGCGGCTCTTCGCGGAGGGCGACGCCCAGGCCCGCGTCGAGACGCCGCACTACAACACCGGCGCCTGGTCGCTCTATGACCAGTTCGGCGAATCGACGCTGAACTACCACATCCTGCTCGCCGAATTCCTGCGTCACCTGTGCCGCCTGACACGCGAAGGACCGCCGGGCGCGGCGCGGGTGCTCGCCGACGGCGCGAGCGCGCCCGCGCGCCCGATCGCCGCCGACGCCGTCTACTGCCGCACCGCGACCGACTTCTACGCCGACCTGCACACGCCACCGCGGCTGCGTGTGCTCACGGCACGCGGCGCCGACGGCCGCGCCGCGGCGATCACGATCAGCGTCTCGAAGATCTCGAGCGTGACGCTCTCCGTCGCGCACGGGCGTCGCGTGCTGTGGTCGACGTCGCTCACGCTGAGCGGCGGGCGCCACAGCCTGTGGTGGGACGCGCCGTCAAGACCCGGTCACTACACCGTAGAGCTCGCGGCGACGGACCTCGCGGGCAATCACGCGCACCTCAGCTCACCGCTCGTGCTGAGCCGCGCTTAGACCCGCCGGGGCGGGCCTAGACTTGGCGTCGATGAAAAGCAGCCTGGGGCGTCAGCGATGAAGCGAATCAAAGGCGCATGGGCGGCGATGACGCGCCGCCAGCGTCACGCGGCGATCGCCGCGGCGTGCCTCTTGCTGACGATGTTCCTGCCCTGGTACTCGCTCCAGAGCGTCGACCGCCGCACCGGCACGATCGAGACGAAGACGATCAGCGCCTTCGGCGACGTCTCCTTCGTGGAGGCCGCGATCTTCCTTGTCGCGGCCGGCGTGATCGCGATGCTCTTCGCCCGCGCCGAGGGCCGGCGCTTCCATTTGCCGGGCGGCGACGGGGCGATCGTGATGATCGCCGGACTGTGGGCCGCGGTGCTGATCTTCTACAGGGTGTTCGACCGCCCCGAGGGCGGCGGCAATCCCGTCGGCATCGAGTGGGGCTTCTTCCTCGCCTTCATCGCCGCCGGCGCGCTGGCGTACGCCGGCTGGCGGATGCGCGCTGCCGAAGCTCCGCAGTCGCCGGTGCTCGCCAGGCGACGCGACGAGCCGCCGGCGCCGGCGCCGCCGGCGCCGCGCACGCCTGGAGCGCGGCGCACCCGCGCCACGCCCGTAGCGGCGCCGGCGCAACAGCTATCGCTCGATGACGCGCCGCAGCGGCCCCGCTTTCCGCCCGCGCCGCCGCACGAGGGCTGAGCGGCCATATCATCAGGCGCGCAATGAGCGCCAACGAGCCCGAGAGCGTCGAACAGCTGGCCGAGGGCCTGCGCGAGGTCGGTTACCTGCCGGGCGAGTCGACGGCGCTCGTCTCCTACCTCGCGACGCGGCTCGGAAAGCCCGTCCTCGTCGAGGGCCCCGCGGGCGTCGGCAAGACCGAGCTCGCGAAGGCGCTCGCCGCGCACCTCGGACGCGAGCTCGTGCGCCTGCAGTGCTACGAGGGCCTGGACGAGGCCAAGGCGCTCTACGAGTGGAATTACCGCAAGCAGCTCTTGCGCATCCAGGCCGAGGCCGACGACACGGGCTGGCAGGCAGTCCAGGACGACATCTTCGGCGAGGAGTTCCTGCTTTCGCGGCCGCTTTTGACCGCGATCTCCGCGGAGGAGCCGGTCGTGCTCCTGATCGACGAGATCGACAAGACCGACCAGGAGTTCGAGGCCATGCTGCTCGAGGTCCTCTCGGACTTCCAGATCTCGATCCCCGAGCTGGGCCGCGTCGTCGCCCGCACCCGCCCGGTCGTGCTGCTGACGTCCAACAACTCGCGCGAGCTGACCGAGGCCCTGAAGCGGCGTTGCCTCTACCTCTGGCTCGACTACCCGGAGCTCGAGCACGAGCTGGCGATCGTGCGCCTGCACGCGCCGGAGCTGGACGACACGGTCGCGCGTCGCCTCGTGGAGGTCATCGGCATGGTCCGCGAACTGGACCTGAAGAAGCCGCCGTCGATCGCCGAGTCGATCGACTGGGCGCGCGCGCTGCTGCTGCTCGGCGTGCAGGAGATCGACGCGGACACCTTCACCCAGACGATGTCGGTGATCGTCAAGCACCGCAGCGACATGGACATCGTCGCCGAGCGCGTCGGCGTGCGCCTGGCGGCCGGAGAAGATGCCACCGCCTGAGGAACCGCCGGGGCTCGCCACACGAGTCCTTGAGTTCGGCGAGGAGCTGCGCGGCGAGGGCCTGAAGATCGGAACGTCCGAGCTGCTCGACGCCTTCGAGGTGATCGGCGAGGTCGACTGGCGCTCGGAACGGCAGTTCCGCGAGGCGCTCGCGGCGACGCTCGCCAAGAGCCAGGAGGACCGCCGCGTCTTCGAGCTGGTGTTCGAGCGCTTCTTCTTCCGCGCCGCTGAGCTCGCTGCGCACCGCGAGGGCATCGAGGAGGGCACCAGCGGCGACCTCGGCGAGCTCTCCGACGACGAGCTCGAGCAGCTGCGCCAGCAGATCGCGGCGGCGCTCCAGAGCGGCTCGGAGGGCGCGATGCGCGACCTGGCGCGACTCGCGATCGCCGCCTTCGCGCGCCGCCAGGAGGGATCGGGCGTGATCGGCGTGGACGTGCAGCGGATCCGCCGGGCGCTCGGCCTGCGGGCCGAGCCGCAGCCCGAGCTGCCGCCGGAGGACCCCCGCCACGAGGGGCTGCCGCGCGACGCGCTGCGCCGCTTTGAGATCCTGCTGCGGCGCGAGCTCGAACGCTCCCAGGTCGAGCGCACCGGCAAGCTGCCGCCGGCGCGGCCGCTGGGCGAACTGGACCGCGCGCTGCCGTCGGGCCCGCAGGCCGACCTGGCGGCGGTCCACCGCGTCGTCGCGCAGCTGCGCCGGCGCCTTGCGACCCAGGGCATGCAGGCTCGCGGCCACCGCCGCCACGCCCACGTCGACGTGCGGCGTACGATGCGCGCGTCGCTGCAGACCGGCGGCGTGCCGGTGGAGCTGCGCTTCCGCCCGCGGCGACCTAAACGGCCAGAGATCTTCGTGCTCTGCGACGTCTCGACGTCGGTCACGTCGGCCTCCGTGTTCTTCCTGTCGGTACTGCACGCGCTTCACGACACGTTCCGCAAGATGCGCTCGTTCGTGTTCATCGAGCGGATCAGCGAGGTCACGGACATCTTCGAACGCGAGCGCAACTTCAAAGCGGTCAGCGAGCGGATCTCCTCCGACGCCGGCGTCGCAGACATCAGCGGCTACACCGACTACGGGCGCGTGTGGTCCGAGTTCCTGGAGCAGGTCGAAGACGAACTGCACCCGCGGGCCACAGTGATCGTGCTCGGCGACGCGCGCACCAACGGGCGCGACCCCCGCGCCGACATCTTCGCCCAGATCGCCAGCAAGGCCGGCAGGACGTTCTGGCTGAACCCCGAGCCGCGCCTCTACTGGAACTACGGCGACTCGGTGATCAGCGCCTACGAGCAGTACTGCGTTGCTTTCGAGTGCTGGACGACGCCTCAGCTGGAGGATTTCGTGCGGGCCCTGACGCGCACCACGCAGGCCGGCGCCTGAGTACTGAAGAGTCCGGCGCCGGCCGCGTCTAGGCTCCACCCCCAGGCATGGCTAACGCGCGCCACACCTCTCGCGAGCGCACGCCGGCCGGACGTGTCACGGCCGCGCTCCTGGCCGCGCTGGGCGCCGCGGCAATCGGCGGCTGCGGCAAGATCAGCGCGACCGCGACGCAGCCCTCGCAGAAGCCGTTCACGGTCGTGCTGGCCGGTGCCGCGGGGCCCGACGAGGCGCCGCTGCTCGTGGGCCGCGAAGAGGGCTACTTCGCCGCCGCGGGGCTCGATCTGAAAGTGCACGACCACATGCCCACGCCGCTGCGACGCGTCGCGGCGGGCGAAGCGCAGATGGCGATCGCCAGCGAGCCCGAACTGCTGATGGCGCGCGATCACGGCGCGCAGCTGGTGGCCGTGGCGGCGCTCTTCCAGCGGCCCCTCGGCGCGATCATCACGATCCGCGAGCGCAGCCACCACCAGGCCCTCGTCTCCGAGCCCGTCGGGACCGACGGCAGCGCCCTGGCCAAAGCCGAACTCGACTCCATCGCACCCGACGCGCGCGCCATCGACGTCGGCGACGAACTCGTCGGCGCGCTCACCGACGGACGACTGCACGCCACGCTCGGCGCGACGTGGAACTACCAGGCGCTCGAGCCCGCCCTGCTGCGCCGCCACCCCGTCGTGCTGCCGGTCGATCGCGTCGGCGTGCCGACGTACGCAGGTCTCGTGCTCGTCGTCACGGTCCACGAAGCGCATACCAGCGGCGAAGACCTCCGCGCGATGCTGCAGGCGCTCACGCGCGGCGAGCGCACGGCGCAGAGCGACCCTGCCGGCGCGACGCGTGCCGTGGTTGCGGCGACACCGACGGCGCCGGCCGCTCTGGTGCGGGCCTCGATCCAGCTGACCGACCAGACGGAGCGCACGATGGCCATGCAGTGGGGGACGATGTCGGACCAGCAGTGGGCGACGTTCGGCCGCTGGATGGTCAAGTACGGCCTTCTCAGCGCGCCGCTTCAGCCGGCCGACTGGCCGTTCACGAACGAGTACCTGCCCGGCGAAGGGATCTAGCGCGCGGCGGTGAGCCGCCGCGGCGAGGCGGTCGGCACGAAGCCCGGCAGGTCGAGTTCGAATCTCGCTCCGCCCTCGGGCGAACTGCCGGCGCGCACCGCGCCGCCGTGCCCTTCGGCGATAGCTCGCACGATCGCCAGACCGAGGCCGGTTCCGCCGGACAGGCGGTCGCGCGCCGTGTCGACGCGGTGGAAGCGTTCGAAGACGCGCTCGCGTTCGGCGGCCGGGATCCCCGGGCCGTCGTCGTCGACCGTGAAGCGCACGACATCGCGCGGGCCGCGGTCGACGGTCAGCCGCACCAAGCCGTCCGGCGCGCTTGTGTGGTTGACGGCGTTCGCGATCAGGTTGCGCAGCGCCTGCGCAAGACGGTCGGGGTCGGCCCGAACCACGCCGTCGGGGATCTCGCCGAGCTCGAACGCGCGGTCGGCGATGAATTCGCTGCCGCTCCAGAGGTCCTGCACGAAGCCGCGGACCTCCAGCTGCTGCGGACGCAGGAACTCGGGCTGCTCGCTCTTGGCGAGCAGCAGCAGGTCGTCGACGAGGCGGCTGATGCGCGCGATCTCCGACTGCACGGTCCGCTCGGTGCGGAGAACTTCGTCGCGCGACGGGTCAGACTGCGCCGCCAGCACCTCGAGCTGCCCGCGGATCACCGTCAGCGGGGTGCGCAGCTCGTGAGAGGCGTCGGCAGTGAACTGTCGTTGCTGGTCGAAGGCCTCCTCGAGTCGGTCGAGCATGCGGTTGAAGGAGTCGGTGAGCAGTTTGAACTCGACACCGTCGCCGGGCTCGCTGCGCATCCGCGGATCGAGATCGCCGCCGTCGATGCGCGTTGCGACCGTCGCCATGCGTCGCACGGGGCGCGTGATGCGCGCGCCGATCAGGGCTGCCGCCAGCAGCCCGCCGACGACCGCAATGAGTCCTGCGATCACGAAGGCCCGGGCGATGCCCTGCTCGGCGGTGCTCACAGGCGAGAGGGTCTGGCCGGCGGTGATCGTCGCAGTGACTCCGTGGAGGCTGACGAGTTTGAGCGTGTCGATGCGCAGCGGACCGGAGGACTGAGTGTCGACGGTCTCCTCCTGCGGTCCCGGCTGCGCCGTTAGCAGGGCCCGCGACTGCCGGTACGCTTCGCGCTGCTTGATCTGACTCGCGCCTTCGGACGAGGTCTTGAGCGCGAGCAACTCGGGTTGATTGGTGACGACGATCGGCCCGCGAAGCTCGGCGATGAGGACGACGGGCTTTTCGCCGAACGAGCGCGCGTGGTAGTACGTTTCGGCCACGAGCGCGAGCTGATGCGGCGAATAGACCGCCGAGCGGCGCAGCGCCTCGGCGAAGTACTTGGCGTCCTGTCTGACCTCGTTTTCGATCTGCCCGCGTAGGCGTACTTCCGTCTCGCGGTACACGACCACGAACATCACGGCGGTGCCGACCAGCGTGAACGCGGCGATCGAGATCGCAAGCTGGCGGCGCAGCCCCGGCTGGACGAACGAGTGCAGGCCGTGGCCGAAGCGCCGCGCCAACGACTCCAAGCCTTGAAGGAAGCGGGTCACGGCTCGCCGAGGCGGTACCCGACTGCGCGCACCGTCGCGATCGGCGCGGGACTGTCGGGTAGCGCAAGCTTGCGGCGCAGATAGCCGATGTAGACGTCGACGACGTTCGTCGCCGGGTCGTGCTCGTAGCGCCAGACGTGGCTGAGGATCTGCTCGCGCGAGACGGCTTCACCGTAGTGGCGCATCAGGAAGATCAGCAGCTCGAATTCGGTCTTGGAGAGCGGGACCTCGTGGCCTGCGCGGCGCACGCGCCGCGTGATCAGGTCGACGTCGATGTCGCCCGCGGTGAGCGAGCGCTCGGAGGCTTCGCTGCGCGCGCGCAGCTGCGCGCGCAGGCGTGCCGCGACCTCGGCGACCGAGAACGGCTTGACGATGTAATCGACGGCGCCGGCTTCGAGGCCCGCGAGACGGTCCTCGAGTTCGCCGCGTGCCGTCAGGACGATCACTGGGACCGCGGGGTTCGCGGTCGTCACGGCCTGCAGGATGTCCATGCCGCTGCGCCCCGGAAGCATCAGGTCGAGCACGAGCGCGTCGTAGCCTCCCTTGAGCGCCGCTCGCTCGCCGGAGATACCGTCCGTGAGAGCGCGCACGGAGAAGCCCTCGGCCTCGAGCCCGCGCTTCAGAAAATCCACGATCCCCGGCTCGTCCTCGATCACAAGGACCGAGTGGACAGGCGCCAGTGCCTCCGCCTCCATCCGCCAAGCATAGGCGCAGGAACCGCAGTAAGCGATAGCCCAGTTAATCTGAAATCTCTCATACAAGGGTTATGGAGCGCTTACACGGACAGACCAGACTGACCGGCTATGGCCACGGCCCTTAACCAGGTCGACGACGACGACGGCGCGCTCTTCGCCGGCGGGGCGGACGGCAACGAGCTGCTCACGATCGGAGCCGGGGCGGTCCTGTTCGTCTTGCTCGCCGGCCTCGGCGTGACGATCCTCCTGATCGGCACGCTGATCGATGAGCACCTCTTCCTCGGGCTCGTGCTGATCCCGCCGGTGGCGCTAAAGCTCTCGAGCAGCGGCTGGCGCTTCACGAAGTACTACAGGCGCGACGGCGAATACGTCGAGAAGGGTGCGCCGCAGCTCTTCCTGCGGCTGCTCGCGCCGCTCGTCGTGATCACCACCGTCGTCGTCTTCGCGAGCGGCGTCGTGCTGCTGTTCGAAGGACCGCACCCGCACGGGACGATGTTTCTCATCCACAAGGTCTCTTTCTTCGCTTGGCTCGCGGTCACCGCGCTCCACGTCCTCGCGCACCTTCCCGAGATGCCGGGCGGTCTCCGGGCCGACTGGGGCGCCGCGGCGTTCCGCGAGCACGTCCCCGGTCGCTCGGGCCGCGGCATCGCGCTCGCCGGCGCCATCGTGCTCGGCGTCGTCCTCGCCGTCGTCCTGATCGGCGAATACGCGCCGTGGGCCCACTACATGCACAGCGGAATCGGGGGCTGAGATGCCGCGGCACACGACCAGCAGCCGCGACGCGGCGCTCGCACAGCTACGCCGCGTCAACCGCGCCGTCATCGTCGGCGCGGTCGTCCTGACCGGTCTACTCGCCGAGGCCGCCGCGAACGCCTTCCCGGGCCGCAAATCGCGCCCCACGGCGAGCCACAGCCACAGCTCGGAGAGCAAGAGCAGCTCGAGCTCGCTCTCGGCCCCCGAATCGACGCCGAAAGCCTCTGAATCGACGACGGGGACCGAAACGACGGAAAGTGAAAGGTCCGGATCGACGAGCACCGAATCGTCCGGCAGCGAAAGCAGCACCGGCGGCTCGACGGCCAGCGAAGGCACCGGCTCCTCGAGCAGCGGATCGTCGGCGTCGAGCGGGACAGCCGCAGCGCCCGTCACGAGCGGCGGCTCCTGAGATGGCCGCCGCATCCTGGACGGCGCTCGGCACGACGGTCGAGCTCCGCGTCGGCCCCGGTGGAGACCTTGCGGCGGCACGCCGCGCGGTCGAGGACGAGCTCGCACTGACCGACGCGACCGCGAGCCGCTTTCGCCCCGACTCCGAGCTGATGGCGCTCAACGCCCGCGCCGGCCGAACGACGCCGATCTCCGGGCGCCTCGCGCTGACGCTCGAAACGGCGCTTCGCTGCGCCGCGCAAACCGACGGCGCTGTCGACCCCACAGTCGGCGAGGCGCTCGTCCGGGCGGGCTACGACCGCGACTTCGCGTTGCTCTCGCCCGCCGGTTCCTCTGACGCCGCCGCGCCCGTCATCCGCCTACGCCGGCGCGCGGCGTGGGAGGCGATCGATCTCGACGCTGCGCATCGCACGGTCCGGGTGCCGGAAGGGGTCCTGCTCGATCTCGGCGCGAGCGCGAAAGCGCTGGCCGCCGACCTCGGCGCCGCGGCAGCCGCCCTGGCCTGCGGAGCCGGCGCCCTCGTCGCCGTCGGCGGCGATGTCGCGACGCGCCGGCCAGGCGCCCCACGGCGGCTGGGAGATCCACGTCACCGACGATCACCGCGACGGGCCGATGGCGCCGGGCCAGCGAATATCAGTGGCCGGCGGCGCCGTGGCGACTTCCAGCACGATCGCGCGTCGCTGGCGTCACGGCGGCCGCGACATGCACCACATCATCGATCCACAGAGCGGCGAGCCCGTGTGTTCGCCGTGGCGCACCGTGACCGTCGCCGCGGCCAGCTGCGTCGACGCCAACGCCGCGAGCACGGCCGCGATCGTGAAGGGCGACGCGGCGCCGGCCTGGCTCGCGTCGCTCGGCCTGCCCGCACGCCTCGTGCGCCAGGACGGAAGCGTGCTCGCCGCCGCGGGCTGGCCGCTCGAGCGCCAGCATCCAGCGGAGGCCGCGGCGTGATCCTGCCGTTCGCCAGCACCCAGCTCTACTGGTACCTGACGCGCTCCACCGGCGCCGTTTCGCTGCTGCTCTTCACAGCCGCCGTGGTGCTCGGCGTGCTCGACGTGCAGCGCGTCAGCAGCACCCGCTGGCCGCGCTTCGTCGTCGACGGGCTGCACCGCAAAGTCTCACTTCTGGCGCTCGTCTTCCTCGCCCTCCACGTCCTCACGACGGTCCTCGACAGCTTCGTCTCGATCTCGGTCGTCGAAGCGTTCGTTCCCTTCATCGGCTCCTATCGGCCGTTTTGGCTGGGCCTCGGCGCCGTCGCGCTCGACCTCGCCGTGGCGGTCACGATCACGAGCATGATGCGGGCCCGCGTCGGCTACCGCGCGTGGCGCGCCGTCCACTGGCTGGCATACGCCTGCTGGCCGATAGCGCTGCTGCACAGCTTCGGCACCGGCAGCGACGCGAACTCGACCTGGCTGCTCTTGATGTCCGTGTTCTGCGTCGGCGCGGTTGCCGCGGCGGTCATGTGGCGCGTCATCCGCGGCTGGCCGAGCCACATGCGCACCCGCGCCGCGGCGCTCGGCGGGACCACGCTGTTCGTGCTCTTCCTCGCCGTCTGGCTGCCGAGCGGGCCGCTCGGCCCCGAATGGCCGCGGCGCTCGGGAACGCCGAGCTACCTGCTCGCCCACACCACCACGTCGACGGTGACCCGATGAGCGCGACGCTGCCGCGCCTGCTCGCCGGTATCGAGGCGGCCGGCCCGCTCGACATCGACCGTCACGCCGCGCTGCACGGGCCGCTTCGCGCTCGCCGGCCACGGCCGGCGCAGGCGCGCCCGCGCCGCTGATCGAGGAGACCGAGCGCGCCGGGCTGCTCGGCCACGGCGGCGCGTCGTTCCCGACGGCTCGCAAGATGCGCGCCGTCGTGGCGGCGCGCGGACGGCCGCTCGTTCTCGTCAATGCCGTGGAGGCCGAGCCGGCGAGTGAAAAGGACCGCGTACTGCTCGAATGCCTGCCCCACCTGGTGCTCGATGGCGCCGTCGCGGCGGCCGACGCTATCGGCGCCGACGAGGTGATCGTCGCGACACGCGACTCGCTGGGCGACGCCGCCGACTGCGTCGAGCAGGCGATCGATGAACGGGCGCGAACGCGGCCGGCAGATCTCGCTCGCGACGGTGCCGCGACGCCTACCTCGCGGGCCAGGAGACGGCGCTCGCCGCCTACCTTTCGGGCGGCTCGCTGCGAGCCCACCTTCACGCCCCCGCGACCCTCCGAACGAGGCGTCGACCGCCGCCCGACACTCGTCAACAACGCCGAGACGATGGCTCACCTGGCGCTGATCGCGCGGCACGGCGCGCAGTGGTTCCGCGAGCTCGGAACCGACCGCCAGCCCGGCTCGACGCTCGTCACGCTGGCCGGCGCCGTGCGCGCCCGGGCGTCTACGAGATCGAGTCGGCTCGCCGCTGAGCGCGCTGATCGACGCCGCCGGCGGCAGCGACGGGCCCGTGCAGCGGCGCGCTGATCGGCGGCTACGCCGGCAGCTGGCTCGCACGACGCCAGATCGCCGGCGTCGCGCTGGACGACGAAAGCCTGCGGCCGCTCGGCGCGACGATGCTCGCGGGCGTCGTGTTCCTGCTCCCCGAGTCGAGCGTGCCTGGTGCGCGAGACCGCGGCGCTCGCGCGCTGGATGGCGAGCCAGAGCGCGCGCCAGTGCGGCCCGTGCGTGCACGGACTCGACGCGCTCGCCGGTGAGATCGCCGCCGTCGCCGAGGGCTACGGCGGCGAGGCGACCGAGCGGCGGATCCGCCGGCTCGCATCGTTGACCGCGCGGCGCGGCGCCTGCGCCCACCCCGACGGCGCCGTCAAAGCGCTGCTCAGCGCGCTCGACGCGTTCCCCGACGAGTTCGCACAGCACGCCCACGCCGGCGCGTGCGAGGCCTGCGCTGCGCCGCCGGTGCTGCCGCTGCCCGCGTGGCAGCTGCCCGGCACCGCTGCAGCGGATCCGTGTCGGATGAGCCGCCACGTGCGTGTCAATCCGATCGCCTGCGAGGCGCACGGCATGTGCGCTGAGCTTCTGCCGGAGCGCATCACGCTCGACGAGTGGGGCTATCCGATCGTCGACGAACGCGCCGCTGGACGGCGAGCTCGTCGAGCATGCGCGGCTCGCGGCGAAGGCCTGCCCCGTACTCGCGGTGTTGATCGAGGAACGCGCGGAGCGCGGCTAGCGTCAGCGTCGGGCGGCGGGGATCAGCGTGTGGACGGTGACCTGCACCGACCGCGTGGTGACGACCCGAGCGACTTCGAGCGGCTGCGCCTGCCCCGCCTTCAGGGCGCGGGGGCGCCGCGTCGCGGCGAGGGCGTGACGGCCGGAGCCGCGGCGCTGCAGCAGCCCGACGGCGGCGGCGCCGACCACGAGGCCGCCCGCCGCGGCGGAGATCGCAGGCCGTGCGGGCAACGCCCGGATACGCGCCGCGAGGGGCCGCTTGCGCGGCAGGACGGGTACTCCGTCGACCTCCTCGTAGCTCTCAGTGTCGCCGAACGGTGTCGTGTCCTCGTTCATCGCCGGCAGAGTGTAAAGGCCCGTGGGGACTACTAGCTAGAGGTCGCGCTCGTAGACCCGGTAGCGCTTGACGATTGTCCCACCCATGGCCTCCATGGCGCGGTTCATCGCGGTGTTGGTCTCCAGGATCCAGCCCTGCTCGCCGCCGTGCTGGGGCCTGGTTGCCGCGGCTTCGAAGTGCAGCTCGTAGAGCTTCGCGGCGACGCCGGTGTGCTGGAACTCGGGCTTGACGCCGAGGAAGCCGACGCGCACGCGCTTCATGATGCGGCCCTTGTTGAGGAAGTGCCACCAGCCGAGCGGCAGAAGGCGACCGTTCATCTTGGCGAGCACTTCGTTGACGTCGGGGAAGGTCATGGCCATCGCGACGACCTCGCCGTCGCTGATCCGTTCGGCGATGAAGGCCCAGTTCTTGTCGAAGACGAGCTGCATCTCCTGCGCCAGGGAGTCGAGGTCCTTCTTCGTGTACGGCACGAAGTCCCAGTTCTTGGCCCAGGCGGCGTTGTAGACCTCGGCGAAGGCGTCGAGTTCGCGGCGCAGGTGCAGGCGGCTCATGTTGCGCACCCGGATGCCGTGCTCGCTTTCGAGCTTTTCCGCGAGCTCCCAGATCACGGGCAGCACCTTGTCCCGGGCGGTGACCTCGAGGTTCCACATCAGGAGGTCCATCGCCTTGGTCATGCCGGCGCCCTCAACAGCTCGCGGTAGTACGGCGGGTGCCACGGCTGCTTGAGCATCGGCCGCAGCTCGTAGCCCTCGATCAGGATCCCGCTCTCGTCGTTCATCGCGAAGTCCGCGGGGCCGACCATCTTCTCGCAGCCGCGCTGGCGCAGCCAGGCTGCGGCGGCGTCGAGCAGAGCGCCGCGCGACCTCGGCGTCGTTCTCGAGCTCGAAGAAGCCGAACCACCCCCAGCGCGTGTCGTGCTGGTCGTTGAAGGCGTCGTTGACCTGCGCCGTCGACGCGGCCGACGACGCGGCCGTCGCGCCAGGCCAGGAAGTACTCCGCCTCGCCGTGCGAGAAGAAGGGTTCATGCGCCGGCTGAGGAACAGGTAGCGCTCGAGCTTCAGCGGCGGCACCCATACCGGCTGGTTAGCATGGACGCGGTACGGGACGGCGACGAACTGCCTTAGCTCGCCGAAGCCCTTGACGGGCCTGACCTCGACCGCACATGGAGGCGCAGACTACATGCAGACAGTGAGCGACGTCTTCGCGAAGGCGCGGGATCACGAGCGCAGCGAGGTGCTCGCCGCGGCCCGTGAGGCGGACGTCCTGCCGTACTTTCACACGCTGACCTCGCCGGCGCTGCCCGTGGTCGAGATGGAGGGCGCCGAGCGGATCATGCTCGGCTCCAACAACTACCTCGGCCTGACCGACGACGAGCGCGTGATCGCACGGTGCGCGCGACGCGCTCGACCGTTACGGCACCGGGCTCACCGGTTCGCGCCTCCTGAACGGCACGATTCCGCTGCACCTGGAACTCGAGGCCGAGATCGCGCAGTGGATGGGCACCGAGGAGGCGCTCGTCTTCTCGACCGGCCACCAGGCGAACCTCGGCGCCCTCGGCACGCTGCTCGGTCCCTCCGACACGGTGATCGTGGACAGCGCCGACCACGCCTCGATCCTCGACGGCTGCCTGCTCTCGCGCGCCAAGATGCGCGTCTTTCGCCACAGGCGCCTCGACAAGCTCGAGAAGATGCTCGAACGCGCGGCCGGTGACGGCGGCGGCGTGCTGGTCGTCGTCGACGGCGTGTTCTCGATGGAGGGCGACATCGCGCCGCTCGCCGAGATCTGCGAGCTCTGCGAGCGCTACGGCGCACGCCTGATGGTCGACGAGGCCCACGGCGCGGGCGTGCTGGGCGCCACGCGGCGCGGGCACCTGCGAGCTGCTCGGCGTCGCCGACCGCGTCGACCTGCGGATCGGCACCTTCTCGAAGTCGCTGGCCTCCTGCGGCGGCTTCCTGGCCGGCTCGCACGAGGTGATCGACTACCTGCGGATCTCCTCGCGGTCGTTCCTCTTCACCGCGTCGGCGGTCCCCGCGGCCGTCGGCGCGGCGCTGGCCGCGCTGCGCGTCGTGCGCTCCACGGACGGGCCGCAGCTGCTCGCTGCGGTGCTCGCAGAACGCTCGCCTCCTGCGCGACGGTCTCGCCGACCTCGGCTTCGCCGTCGTCGCGCCGCAGGCGCTGCCGGCCGGCACCGAGCGGCCCGGGCGTCACGCGCCGGCCCCGGCGGGCCCGAGATCGTGACGCCGATCGTGCCGGTGCTGGTGGGCGACGACTGGAAGGCGGCACTGCTCTGGCGGCGCCTCTACGACGCCGGCGTGTTCGTCAACACCGCGCTTCACCCGGCCGTGCCTCCCGGCGGCGCGCTGCTGCGCACGAGCGTCATGGCGACGCACGACGAGGCGACGCTCGACCGGGCGCTGGAGATGTTCGCTCGCGTGCGCTCGGAGTTCGAGGCCGAGCACGGGCGCTGCCCGCCGCGGGTGCCCTGTAGGGGCCGCCCGAATCTTGTCCAAATGTTCACAAGTCGCCGGCGGCCACGAAAAAGCCCGCTCGCAGCGAATGATCACGACGCTTGAAGTTTGACGACCGCTGCCGCCGTTGCTTACGGTGCCTGACGCGCTCCGCGAGTCGATCCGCCGCCCGGCAGAGCGACATTGATCAGCCAGTCGAACACGGTGTCGCCCCGGTAGGGCGGCGGGACTCGTACGCCCTCGCGCGGGCCGACAAATACAAGGGAGTTTTGTGCTATGCCACCCGGCTCGCCAGCCGGGCGAGAGGGAGGTTTGCCGATGTCAGCAGTAGCGAGTCGCGACGGCAGAGCCGCAGCATTTGCGGGCACTCGAACGCGCGAACCGCGTGCGCCTTGCGCGCGCCGAGCTCAAGCGCCGCGTCGAAGCGGGCGATACACGCGCCGCCGACGTGATCATGAACTGCCCGTGGGAGGCGGAGACGATGGCCGTCGCCGACCTTTTGATGAGTCAGCGCCGTTGGGGCCAGACGCGCTGCCGCCGCTTCCTGTCGCAGATCCCGATGTCCGAGAACAAGACGCTCGGCACGATGACCGAACGTCAGCGCCTCGCTCTTGCCCAGCTGCTCACTCGTGCCGAACGGGACCGCGCGGAGCGCGCGGCCCCCTGGCTAATGGACAGCCCGACGACAGCTTGAGCTCCCACCACCCGGCGAGGCGGCCGACCAGGCCGAGGCGCGGTCGAACGTGCCAGACGCCGCAGCCGCCTTCGCCGAGGTCGCGGACGGGGATCCGCCAGGAGCGGTAGCGGCCCGGTTCCAGGCGCATCGCTTCGAGCCGTAGCCGGGTGTGGTGCTCGAACTGGCGACGGCGCCTGGTGATCGCTTCCAGGTCGGCGACCTGCGAAACGAGGCTGTCGCGCTCGCGCTCGAGGGCCGCGAGGTCGAGCAGCCGCGCAGGGCCGGCCGGGGCGCCGGGACGGGGTGTCGCCGGGATGTGGGGGAAGCCCCGCGCAACCAGGCGCGCTGCCTCGCGCTCGAGCCGGTCGATCTGTTCGCGCAGCGCGCGCCGTGCGGCTCCCTCGCTCCCCGCAGGAAGCGCGGTCCGTGGGCTGCGGTCGAGCGTGCTGACCGGCACGAATCGGATTTTACAGGGCCGCCGGCCGACGGTGCCACTCGATCGCGGTTGCGATCAAATCGGCCTTCTCGGAGCCGAACTCCCGTTCCACGACGTGCAGCGCAAGGTCGATGCCGCTCGTCACGCCGCCGCACGTCACGATGTCCCCGTCGTCGACGACCCGCTCCGCGAGGGCGCTCACACCGAACGTCGCGAGCTCCTCGAGGGCCGAGGCGTGCGTGGTCGGCGCGACGGCCCGCGAGCAGCCCGGCGCTCGCGAGCAGCATCGTGCCGGTGCAGACGCCGGCCACGAGCTCTGCCCTCGCTGCCGCGGAGGCGATCGCCGGCGGCAGCTCGCCGGCCGCCTCGGCGCGTGCGCCGACGGGCGCCCTGTCGGCCCAGCCGCCGCCCGGCACGAGCAAGAGCGCGACGTCGCGCTCGCCGAGGACGCCGTCGGCCGTGTACGTGAGGCCCCAGCGCCCCGTGACCTCGCGGGCCGTGCCGTGGCTCACGAGTTGGACCTCGACGCCGGCGCGCCTGAGCACCTCGAGCGGCCCGACCAGGTCGAGGTCGTCGAGACCGTCGTAGACCACGAAGTCGGCGTCCACAGGCCGACCCTAACGCCGCGGCGCGTTCGTGAGGCTCAAGGCGCAGCCCTCGAGCGCCTCGCTGGCGTAGATGTCCGGCACCCCGGGCACGAGCAGCGTGTAGAGAAGCAGCCGGCGCGACGCGGCGTCCACGGCATGCTCGGCGCCGACATCGCCGAAGAGCGGTGCCACCGGCCCGCGTGTGTCGGCGACGACGAGGTTGCCGGCGTTCGTGGCGACGCGCAGTTCGCCCGCCAGCCTGTCGGCGTCGAGCGCCCAGACCGGCACCGACGGTGTCGACGAGCGCCGTCAGCAGCGCGTCGGCGAGCAGCCCCTGGCTCTGGAACCCGCCGCGCATGATGCGGGCGCGTGCGGCTCGCTCCATCGGTGTCGGTTCGCGGTCCGGGTCGATCCCGACCTGGCGGAAGAAGCGGCGGTAGGCGCTCGTGACGGGCTCCTCGCGCAACGTGATGGCACGGGCGCCGCGGAAGCGGTCGGCGAGCGCCGCGAGGCGGGCCTGCATCTCCCGCGGCGCCCGCGAGTCGGCGGCGCGGTCGAGCTCCACGCCGTCGAGCACGAGCAGCCGCAGGCCCGGCAGCTCGGCGGCCGCGGCCTGTTCGACGGGGGCGCTGCGCACGGAGCTCAGGTTCCGCCCCCGGGCTGCTTGGCGCTCGCTTCGACGAGCTCCTGGACCCGTTTCTTGAGCTCCGCTTGGCTCGGCGTGACGAGCAGAGCCGGGCTCTGGACCTTGCCGCCGGGGTAGGCGAACGTGATCTGCGGGCAGCTCGCGACGGCGTACAGTTCGGCGAGGATCCCGTCGGGGTCAAGGCCCACGGGGTAGGTCAGGTGCAGGTGGTTGATCGTTTCGCGCACCGGCTGGTGTTCGCCCTTAAGCGCGACCGCCGTGAAGCGCACGGACGGGAACTCGGCGCGCAGGTGCTGCATCTCGCCGAGCACGCCGGTGCAGGCGCTGCCGTTGACGAAGAGCGCGAACACGACCGGCCCGTGTTCCCATTCTTCGCACATGTTGAGGACGTCGGATCCGCGCACCGTGCAGGCCGGAACGCGCCCTGCGGACCCCTGGTCGGCGTGCGTGGCGACGTTCACGTCGCCGCTCAGGTCCGAGAGCGCGAGCGGAGCCGCGAAGGCCGGCATGCGGTGGCCGACCGGGACGCCCGAGAGGTTGTCGCGGACCTTTGCTCAGGGTGTTGATGGTGAAGATCGCGACCAGCACGAGGCCGAGGATGAGGGCTGCGAGTCCGGAGCGTCCCACGCGGCCTATCTTCCCGGCCGCACGCGTTCTGCGAGCACCAGAGCCGCGGGGAGCGCGATCAGGACGCCGGCCAGCGCCACCGTCAGATCGATGAGCGTCACAAGGCCGAAGTCGCGCAGCATGCTGATCTCGGAGAGCGAGAGCACGCCGAAGCCGACGATCGCGGTCGTCGCGGAAGCCGCCACGGCGGCGCCGGTACGCCGGTAGGTCCGTCGCAGCGCCACGGCGGTCGGCAGCCCGGCGGCGCGCTCCTGCCGGTAGCGCTCGGAGAGCAGCACGCTGAACTCCGTGGCGACGGCCACCACCAGCGGGCCGAGCAGAGCCGACATCGGGTTCAGGGGGATGCGTGAGAGGAAGAGGATCAAGCCGGACCAGCCGGTCGCGAGGATGATCGGGATCAGCGGCGCGAGCACGCGGCGCGCGTTGAAGCGAAACGCGATCGCGAGCACGAGCGCGACGCGGCGATCGCGACGAGGAGAGTCAGGATGCGCCGCCAGGCGCTCGCGACCTGCGCGCCGGAGCGCGCGACGAGGACCGTGAGGCCGACGAGGCTCGCGTGCACGCCGCTCGGCGGGTGAAGTTCGCGCGACATCTCTTCGACCAGGGCCGCCTGCTGCTGCTGGTCAAGGCCCTTCAGGCGCACGCCGAAGGCGAGCGAGCCGAGCCGCCGGTCGGGGGTCAGCACAGCCTGCGTGAAGTATTCGGGCACCGACTTCAGCAGCTCGTCGATCTGCGTCTGCGTCAGGTGGTGCGAGCCGAATAGTTCGGGCAGCGAGAAGACGGGACAGAGCCGCGCGCGGGGGCAGCCGTGCTCTTCGCTGTAGCCGAAATGGTCCAGCACGCGCTGCTGGTAGCTCGACATCCAGCCGATGACGCGCGGCGTCGCGACATTCGGCGCTTCGACGAGCACGTTGATCTGCCCGCCGACGCCGGTCGCGCGTTCGAGTTTCGTGAGCGCGCGCAGCGAGGGCAGGTCCTGCGGCACCAGACGCGCGATGTCGGTCTGGACCGTGGCCTGGGTGTCGAGGACCCAGCCGACCGCGGCGAGCACGAGGCCCACGGCGAGCAGCCGTCCCGGGCGCCTGAGCGCGTAGTCGAGCGCGGTGGTCGAGAAGAAACGCACCACGCGGTTGTCGGCGAGCAGCTCCCGCGCTCCGGCGAAGGCGCCCGCGATCGACGCCCGCAGCGAGCCGCCGACCGGTGCGGCGGGCGGCCCGCCGGCCAGGGCGAGCGAGGCCGCGCCGACCGTCATCGCGCAGACCAGCGCGATCGCAAGTCCGACGACGAGGAGCAGGCCGAAGGAGCGGACCATCGGCACCGGCGAGAGCAGCAGCGCAAGGATCGCGGCGGCGCTCGCGGTGGCGGCGGCGACGATCGTCGGCCCGCCGATTCTCGCGGCGCGCACGATCGGCTCCGCGCCGTAGCTGGAGCTCGCGGCCTCCTGCTCGCCGTAGCGCGATAAGAGCTGGATCGAGTAGTCGACGGCTAGGCCGACGAGCACCGGCAGAACCGCGATCGTGCCGATCGTCGAGGCTCCCGCCGGCGAGCGAGAGGGCGCCGAACGTGAGCGCCGCCGCGAGCAGCGCGAGCGCGAGCGGCAAGAGGCGCGGGCGGCCGCCGAAGACCAGCGAGAGCGTCGCGGCCATCAGACCAGGACGACGGCGATCAGCAGCAGCTCGATGGCCTGCGTGATCGCTTCCGTGAGGTCGGAGACGATCACGGGCTCGCCGCTCACCGAGTAGGACTCGCCGTGCTGCAGGTGCCAGACTCGGCATCTGCACGGCTTCGCGGATCACCGTGATCGCGTGGCGGCGCTCGGCTTCGGTCAGGCCGGAGCGCAGGCGAACCGAGATCAGCGCCGCGTTGCGGTTCGGGAAGAGGTAGGCGAAGCGCTCCTTCGGCGTGCCGGCCCGCTTTGTGGGGTCGAAGACGACGGCCGAGACGAATTCGGGGTTGCCGATGCTCGGCACCGAGGTGATGCCGTACTGCAGCGCGAGCGATGCCAGTTCGGCCTTGAAGCTCGCGAGCGCCGCGCTGCCGGCGCTCTTGGCGAGGCTGTGCGCTTCTTCTTCGCTGAGGCCGCGTCCGATCGCGGCGTGGTAGACGGTGGCTTCGGCGGCGGCGGCTTGGCGCTCGGCCTCGCGCGAGCGCCGCGACAGTTCGGCGTCGATCTGACGCGCCGCCTCGTCGAGGAACGTCCCGGGGCCGTACACGACCTTCACGGCGTGGGCCGCCGCGAGGCGGCCGCAGGGCCCGTGCACCCCGCCCTCGGTCGGCAGCGCCGCGGTCGGCACGCGGCCCGAGAGGCACCCCTCCAGGCCCACGAGCCGCTCGATGTCGTTGCTCAGCAGAAGCTTCTGCAGCGAGCCGGAGACGAGGATCGTGATCGGCTCTTCGCCGAAGCCGCCGTAGTAGCGCTGCGTCGCCTGGTAGTCGGGGCTCGACGAGGAGACGAGCGTCGACGCGTCGGCCCGCGGCTGCAGGCGCGTCGCGAAGGCGATCGCGCCGACCGCGAGGACCACCGCGACGGCGATTACCGGCCACGGCCGGCGCGCCGCCGCGCCGGCCAGCGAGCCGAGCGCACCGCCGATGTTCACTCCATCCCGAGGGGTCCGGTCGATTCGCCGGACAGGAACTGCCGTACGAACGGGTTTTCGGATGCGAAGAGCTCCTCCGCGGGACCCGACTCGACGATCTTGCCTTTCCACAGGACCGAGATGTGCTCGGCGACGCGCCGCGCGCTCATGATGTCGTGCGTGATCACGACGTAGCAGCCGCCGTTCTCGGCGTGCACTTCCTTGATCAGCTCGCAGAGCAGCGCGGTGCGCACCGGGTCAAGACCCGAGTCGGGCTCGTCGAAGAGCACGATTTCGGGTTCCAGCACCAGCGCACGCGCGAAGCCCGCGCGCTTGCGCATGCCGCCCGAGAGCTCGTTCGGCATCTTCTCGTTGGCCTCGCCGAGGCCGACCTCCTTCAGGCGCCGGTTGACGATGTCTTCGATCTCGTCCTCGCCCTTCTCGGTGTGCTGGCGCAGCGGGAAGGCGACGTTGTCGTAGAGGTTGAGCGAGCCGAAGAGCGCGCCGTCCTGGAACAGCACGCCGAATTTCTTGCGCAGCTCGAAGAGGTCTTCGTCCTTCAGGCTGGGGATCGACTCGCCGTGCACGACGACGTCGCCGCGGTCGGGGTACAGCAGGCCCACGATGTGCTTGATGCAGACCGACTTGCCGGTGCCGGAGGGGCCGAGGATCATCGAGATCTTCCCCTCGGGCAGCGCCATGTTCAGGCCGTGCAGGACGTGGTTGTTGCCGAACGACTTGTAGACGTCGAGGAACTGGATCGCGTCCGGAGCCTGCGCAGGGGTGATCGTGCTCTCCTGCAAGGCGTACTCGTCGTGCTGCGGCGCGGCCCGCTGCTCGGTTCCCATTTCTCAGCCGCCGATTGGCGCGCGGGGATTGGCGCCCCAGAAGACCTGGGTGCCGAGAGCTCCGATGATGTGCACGAGGATCAGGTTAAGGACCATCGACTTCGCGGTCGCGCGGCCGACCCCCACGGGGCCGCCGCTGGCGTTGTAGCCGTAGTAGCAGCCGACGAGCACGATCGCGGTCGCCATGAACATCGCCTTGATGACGCTGAATAAGAAGTCGGTGGGATTCTGGAACTGCCAGAAGATCAGCAGGTAGCCGCCGGAGGAGACGTAGCCGATCTGTTGCACATCGGCGATATAGGAGGCTAAGAAGGCGGCGCCGATGCCCGCCATGTACATGAACGGCAGCACGAGCCAGGCGGCGAGCAGGCGCGTCGCGCAGAGGAACGTGACGGAGTTGATCCCCATCACCTCGAGCGCGTCGATCTCGTCGCTGATGCGCATCGCGCCGAGCTCGGCGACGATCCCGGTGCCGACCTTCGCCGCCATCATGTAGCCGAAGGCGTAGGGCGTGATCTCGCGCAGGTCGCACCAGGCGCTGAAGACGCCGGAGTAAGCGGGCGCCCCCTGCGCGGCGGTGAAGTAGGCACCCTCGATCCCGCACTGCAGGCCGAGGATGAACATCAGCGTCCAGATGATCGCCGTGGAGCCGATGATCAGCACGCCCGCCTGGCGCAGCGTCTCGCCGAAGAAGCGGAAGACGCGCAGGCTGTAGACGTCGGCGATGATGCCGCCGGTGAAGTGCCCGATCTCACCGGTCGCCGCGAGCCATTCGCGGGGCATCGCGAGCCATTCGTTCACTTGATCACCAGGATGTTCGGGTGCGTGGCGAGCAGCGTCTGCGTGAAGATGTAGTCGAACGAGAAGATCGCGGTGAAGGCGAGCACCACTGCCTCGTTGACGGCGCGGCCGACGCCCTCGGCGCCGCCGGACGCGCTCATGCCCTTGTAGCAACAGACGATCGCGATGATCGCGCCGTACAGCGTGGTCTTCAGCACCGAGCCCCAGAGGTCAGTCGTCTGGGCGTTCGCGAAGAGCGTGGTCCAGAACGGCCCCAGCGGCTGGCCGTTGACGAGCTCGGCGATGATGCCGCCGAAGATGCCGAACAGCAGCGCGTAGATGTCGAACAGGCCCGTCGCGACCATCAGCGCCAGGAAGCGGGGCACGACGAGGTTCTTGACCGGGTCGACGCCGAGGACCTGGAGCGCGTCGAGCTCCTCGCGCACCTTGCGCGCGCCGAGATCGGCGGTGATCGCGGTGCCCGCAACGCCGGCGACAACGATCGCCGTCACTGACGGGCCGATCTCGCGCACCGCGCCGAGCACGAAGAAGCCGCCGAGGCGGTCGAGCGCGCCGAAGATCGTCAGGAAGTTCGCGGCCTGCAGGCCCGGCGCCGCGTAGCAGATGCAAACGGTCGAGATCAGCAGCGGGAACCAGCACAGGCGCAGCGCGAAGAGGAACTGCGAAACGAGCTCGCCGCCGTACGGGTATGGCGGCCTGACTGCGGAGACGACAGTACGGCCCGTAAGGACCATCATGTCCCCGATTTCCTCCAGCAGGTTGCGTGCGGGGATGTACCCGCGTTCAGCCACGCCGCGAACCATCTAGTTCGAACCCCTCCTAGGCTTCGATCGTTTCAAGCCAAGAGTACGCGATGGACGGTGGCGTCGCCAATGGTGCAAGGGCCAAGGCCGCCCATTGGTACGGTTTGCGGATCGTGTTCGGGGGAGGGAAACTCGCTGCAAGTGGGGCGGTCGTGCTCGCCGCGGGCCTTGCCGTCGCCGGCTGCGGCGAAGGCTCGCAGCAGAACGCGGACGAAACGGTGGCCAGCTACCCGCTCCAGGTGACACGCGTGCGCTTCCCGCGCCAGGCAGTACGTCTCGCGCCCCGAGCGCCTCGTGCTGACCGTTCGCAACACCGGGCAGCAGACGGCACCGAACGTCGCGGTGACGATCCAGTCGTTCACGTACCGCTCGGCGTTCCCCGGCCTCGCCGACCCGCGCCGACCGGTGTGGGTCGTCGAAAAAGGCCCGGGACCCGGAGCGCACCCGCCGGTCAACACACAGGAAGTGAGCGAACCGGGCGGTGCGCAGACCGCCTACGTGAGCACCTGGGCGCTCGGGCCGCTGTCGCCCGGCCAGCAGCGCACGTACCGTTGGGAAGTCGTACCGGTCAAGCCCGGCCGCTTCAAGGTGACGTACCGCGATCGCCGGCGGCCTGGCGGGCAACGCCAAGGCCGTGGCGCCCGGCGGCGGCGCGGTGGAAGGGCTCCTGCGTCACACGGATCGCGGGCGAACCGCCGCCGACGTACGTCAACCCGAAGACCGGCGAAGTCGTCCAGGGCGAATACCACTGACGGCCGTTTGGCCGCCTGTCCAAACGGCGGCCCAGAACCTTGGCCGCGCGGCGACCCGCCTCCCGCGCCCGCCCAATACGATTGCGCAAGGCCCTCACGGGCGAAGCAAGTGACCCTGCCCACAGGAGAGCGAAGATCAAGATGCCAAGGACCCGCCAGCAGAACGTAACCGCGGCCCAGTGGAGCGCCAACGGATCGGCGCTCGGCCCGACCGACCTTACCCTCGCCGACAACCAGGTCTTCGGCGCGAACGTCTTCTCACCGGCAGTGCAGCGCCAGCGCCTGCCCAAGCACGTCTACCGCGCCCTGCAGCGCACGCTCGCCCGCGGCGAGGCGCTCGACACGACGCTCGCCGACGCCGTCGCGCAGGCCATGAAGGAATGGGCAATGGAGCACGGCGCGACGCACTACACGCACTGGTTCCAGCCGCTCACGGGATCCACGGCGGAGAAGCACGACTCGTTCTACGCCCCGGCCGGCGACGGCACGGCGCTCGCCGAGTTCTCCGGCAAGGAGCTGATCCAGGGCGAGCCGGACGCCTCCTCCTTCCCGACCGGCGGCATCCGCGCCACGTTCGAGGCCCGCGGCTACACGGCCTGGGACCCCACGAGCCCCGCGTTCATGTGGGAGAACCCGAACGGCGCGCTGCTCTGCATCCCGACCGCCTTCACCTCCTGGACCGGCGAGGCGCTCGACAACAAGATCCCGCTGCTGCGCTCCATGGACGCCCTTTCGGGCGCCGCGATCCGCGCGCTCGAGCTGCTCGGCATCGACGACGTGGCGCGCGTCTTCACGACGATCGGCTGCGAGCAGGAGTACTTCCTGATCGACGAGCAGTACTACTTCGAGCGGCCCGACCTCCTGACGACCGGCCGCACGCTCTTCGGCGCGAAGCCGCCGAAGGGACACGAGCTCGACGACCACTACTTCGGCTCGATCCCCGAGCGGATCCTCGCCTACATGCTCGACGTCGAGCTGCAGCTCGCGAAGCTCGGCGTGCCGATCAAGACGCGCCACAACGAGGTGGCGCCGAACCAGTTCGAGGTCGCGCCGATTTTCGAGAACTCGAACGTCGGCTCCGACCACCAGATGCTGACGATGCAGGTGATGCAGAACACGGCGCGCCGTTACGGCCTCGTGTGCCTGCTGCACGAGAAGCCGTTCGCCGGCGTCAACGGCTCCGGCAAGCACAACAACTGGTCGATGGGCACCGACACCGGGCTGAACCTGCTCGAGCCGGGCGACACGCCGCACGAGAATCTCTCGTTCCTGTTCTTCTGCGCGGCGGTGATCCAGGCAGTCAACGAGTACTCGGCGCTGCTGCGGGCCTCGATCGCCAGCGCCGGCCAGGACCACCGCCTGGGGGCGAACGAGGCGCCGCCGGCGATCATCTCGATCTTCCTCGGCGCCGAACTGGAAAGCATCTTCAACGCGATCGAGTCGGGCAAGGCCGGTGCCGGCAAAGCCGGGTCGCTTCCTCGGCCTCGGCACTCCGGTGCTGCCGGCGCTGCCGATGCACGGCGGCGACCGCAACCGCACCAGCCCGTTCGCCTTCACCGGCAACAAGTTCGAGTTCCGCGCGCTCGGCTCGAGCCAGTCGCCGGCGATGCCCAACACGGTGCTCAACACGATCGTCGCGGCGGCGATCGACGAGCTCTCCAAGGACCTCGAGAAGGCGCTGAAGACCCGCGGCACGACGCCCGAAAAGGCGCGTCGCCAGGTCGTCAAGAACGCCTGGAAGCGCAACAAGAAGGTCGTCTTCGACGGCGACAACTACTACGTGGCGTGGCACAAAGAGGCCGCAGAAACGGGGCTTCCGAACCTGCGCACGACGCCCGAAGCGCTGCCGTACCTGGTCGCGAAAGACACCGTCGCGATCTTCCGCAAGTACAAAGTGCTCTCCAAACGCGAGCTCGAGTCGCGCTACGAGGTCTTCTCGGAGCAGTACGCGACGCTGATCAACATCGAGGCCGAGACGGCGGTGTCGATCGCCCGCACGATGCTGCTGCCGGCCGCCGTGCGCTACCTCGCCGAACTGCACGACAGCGCCGTCGAGGAGCTGGTCGACGAACTCGAGCCGCTGGTCGAGGAGCTGCGCGTCGAAGCTGCTGGCGCTTGAAAAGGCGAACCTCGAAGAGAACCAGCCGCGACAACTCGGTCCAGAAACACGCCGAATACATGCGCGACAAGGTGATTCCGGCGATGGGCGAGGTGCGCGAGGTCGCCGACAAGCTGGAGCGCTCGTCGCCGACGACCTGTGGCCGCTGCCGAAGTACTCGGAGATGCTCTTCATCAAGTAGCTCCACGCCCACGGTGGACCTCAGGAGCGCCCCGGCATCGCCGGGGCGCTCCCGTTTCGTCCCAGCCGCAGGACGATCGGCCCTTCGGGCCGTTGTTACGCTCATCGGATGAGGGACTACCTGCAAACCGTTCGCGAGCGCGTCGTCGTCTACGACGGCGGCATGGGCGCGACGCTCGAGCAGTTCGACCTCTCGAGCGAGGATTACGGTGGGCTACCCGGTAAGTGCCACGAGGCGCTCGTCCTCACGCGCCCGGATGTCATCGAGGGCGTCCACGCCTCGATGCTCGATGCCGGCGCCCAGGTCGTCGAGACCGACACCTTCCAGGGATCGCGTCTGAAGCTCGAAGAGTGGGGTCTCGCGCGACCAGACGCTGGAGATCAACACCAAGGCCGCGCAGATCGCGCGCGCCGCGGCCGGCGACGAACCGCTTCGTCGCGGGCTCGATCGGCCCGACCGGGCAGCTGCCGGCGTCCGAAGACCCGACGCTCGGGCGAGATCGGCTTCCGCGAGCTCGTCGCGATCTTCGAGGAGCAGGCACGCGGGCCTGATCGACGGCGGCGTCGACCTTCTGATCATCGAGACGGCGCAGGACATCCTGGAGGTCAAGGCGGCGATCTTCGGCGCCCGCGAGGCGTTCAGCGGCGACCGGCCGCGCCGTGCCGATCCACACCTCGGTGTCGCTGCTGCCCAACGGCGGCAAGATGCTGCTCGGCACCGACATCTCGGCGGTCCTGACGACGCTCGAGGCGCTCGGCGCCGACGTGATCGGTCTGAACTGCTCCACCGGCCCGCAGGACATGCGCGACGCGGTGCGCTTTCTCGGCGAATTCTCGCCGCGGCCCGTGGCGTGCATCCCGAACGCCGGCCTGCCGCACCAGGGCCCGCGCGGCGAGACGATCTTCCCCGAAGAGCCGGGGCCGCTCGCCGACGCGCTCGGCGAATTCGTCGAGCGCTACGGCGTCGGAGTCGTCGGCGGCTGCTGCGGCACGACGCCCGGCGCACATCGCGGCGATCGCCGCGCGGGTCGCGGGCCGCGCCGCCTGCGCCGCGTCCGGCGCCGCGGCCGCCCCACCTCTCCTCGATGATCGCCGCGACGCCGCTGGTGCAGGACCCGCGGCCGACGCTGGTCGGCGAGCGCGTGAACTCGCAGGGCTCGCGCAAGGCCAAGGAGCTGCTGCTCGCCGACGACTACGACGGCCTCGTGCGGATCGCCGAGGACCAGGTGCAGGGCGGCGCGCACGTCCTGGACCTCTGCGTCGCGCTGACCGAGCGCGCCGACGAGGGCGAGCAGATGCGATTGCTCGCCAAGAAGATCTCGCTGACGCAGCCCGCGCCGATCCAGGTCGACTCCACCGAGCCGGAGGTCATCGAACGCGCGCTCGAGCAGATCCCGGGCCGCGCGATCGTCAACTCGATCAACCTCGAGGCCGGCCGCGACAAGCTCGACCGCGTCGTGCCGCTGGCCCTCGCGCACGGCGCGGCGCTGATCGCGCTGACGATCGACGAGGTCGGGATGGCCAAGACCGCCGAGCGAAAGCTCGAGATCGCGCGGCGCCTGCACGAACTCTGCTGCGACGAGCACGGCCTTGACCCCGAGCTGCTGATCTTCGACTGCCTGACCTTCACGCTCACCACCGGCGAGGCGGAGTGGCGCCCGTCGGCGAAGGAGACGATCGAGGGCATCAGCGCTCGATCAAGCGCGAACTGCCCGGCGTGAAGACCTCGCTCGGCGTCTCGAA
This sequence comes from uncultured Solirubrobacterales bacterium, assembly GCA_963764325.1. Classification (GTDB taxonomy): domain Bacteria; phylum Actinomycetota; class Thermoleophilia; order Solirubrobacterales; family Solirubrobacteraceae; genus Palsa-744. The sequence goes on from CAVXSE010000003.1 coordinate 288,610, forward strand.
CGTTTCGTTCGGCGTCTCGCCGCCGGCGCGCGCGCGGTGCTGAACTCCGTCTTCCTCCACCACTGCGTGGAGGCCGGGCTCGACCTCGCGATGGTCAACCCGAACCACATCACGCCGTACAGCGAGATCCCGGACCTCGAGCGCGAGCTCGCGGACGACCTCGTCTTCGACCGCCGCGAGGACGCCCTCGAGCGGTTCATCGCTCACTTCGAGGAGAAGGGCGAGGAGGAGATCGAGAGCGGCCGCCGACCCGACAGACGGTATGGAGCCCGAGGAGGCGCTTCATTTCCTGATTCTGCGCCGGCGCAAGGAAGGCGTCGAGGAGTGGATCGACCGCTCCGTCGAGAAGATCGGCGCGGTTCCCACTCTCAACGACGTGCTGCTGCCGGCGATGAAGGAGGTCGGCGACAAATTCGGCGCCGGCGAGCTGATCCTGCCGTTCGTGCTGCAGTCGGCCGAGGTGATGAAGCGCGCCGTCGCGCAGCTCGAGCACTACCTCGACCGGATCGAGGGCTACACGAAGGGAACAGTCGTGCTCGCGACCGTCTTCGGCGACGTGCACGACATCGGCAAGTCGCTCGTCAACACGATCCTCACGAACAACGGCTACACGGTCGTCGACCTCGGCAAGCAGGTCCCGGTCCAGACGATCATCGACGCCGCCCGCGAGCACGAGGCGACCGCGATCGGCCTCTCCGCGCTACTGGTCTCGACCTCCAAGCAGATGCCGGCCTGCGTCGCGGAGCTGCACGCCGAGTCCCTCGAGTTCCCGGTGCTGATCGGCGGCGCCGCGATCAACCGCGCCTTCGGCTACCGCGCCCTCTACCCCGAAGGGCCAGAGAGTCCGACGACACCTACGGGCCCGGCGTCTTCTACTGCAAGGACGCCTTCGAGGGCCTCGCGGTGATGGACCGGCTCGTCGACCCCGAGCAGCGCGAGCGCCTGGTCGCCGAGGTGCGCGACGGCGCACGCGAGCTGCGCGAGCACGGCGAGGAGCGAGCCCGCGCCGGTCGACCTCACCGACGACTCGGTGCGCTCGGCCGCGCGCACCGACGCGCCCGTTCCCGAGCCGCCGTTCTGGGGCGTGCGCGAGATCCCGGTCGACATGGACGAGCTCTACCGCCACCTCGACACTCACGTGCTGTTCAAGCTCCACTGGGGCGGCCGCGGCGTGAAGGGCGAGGCCTGGCGAGCAGCTGCTCGCCGACGAATTCCGGCCGCGCCTGGAGCGCATGTGGGCGCGAGCAGGACTACCTTCACCCGCGCGCGCTGCTCGGCTTCTTCCCCTGCTACGCGATGGGCAACGAGATCGTCGTGCTCGACCCCGAGGACCGCACGAGCGAGCTGACGCGCTTCGTCTGCCCGCGCCAGCCGGCGGGCGAGCGGATCTGCCTGGCCGACTTCTTCCGCCCCGCGAAGGAGGACGGAACTGCCGCCGGACGAGCTCGACGTGATCGCGCTGCAGGCCGTCACCGTCGGCGGCGAGGTCACCGAGCTGATGTCGACGCCTGGAGGCCGAAGGCGAGTTCGCCGAGCAGCTGTTCGTCCACGGCCTCGGCGTTCAGACCGCCGAGGGGCTCGCCGAGTGGCTGCACGACGAAGTGCGCGACGATGCTCGGCATCCCGCGCGACCCAGGGCAGGCGCTACTCGTGGGGCTACCCGGCGGTTCCCGAGCAGTCCGAGCACCTAAAGGTCGACGAGCTGCTCGACCTTTCGCGCGATCGGCATGATCGATCACCGACGGCTTCGCGCCCGACCCCGAGCAGTCGACGCTCGCGCTCGTCGCGCACCACCCGCAGGCGATCTACTTCGGCACCCGCCAGGGCCGACTGCCCGCCGACGGCTCGCCCGACGAAGTGATCCGCGGCACGACCCGCGACCCGTCATGTGCTCGCTGAGCTAGAGGACGCCGAGGTCGAGGACGAGCCCGCGCTCAGCGAGAGCTGAGCGCCTCAGGACTCTTCGCGCGGCGGCGGGCGGAAGACGATCCGCTTGACCTCGCCGGCTGTGCCGCCGCCGAGACGCAGCGCAGTCTGGATCCCCTCGACGCCGAGCTCGCCCGACTCGAGCGCACGGCGCAGCTCGTTGAGGTCCGGAAGGATCTCCTCGTCGACCTTCTCGCGCGGGACCTCCACGAGGATCACATGCCGCGGTCGCCGCAGTGACGCCGCGAGGCGGACGAAGGGCTCGCGCGCCTCGGGCGTGATGTCGTCGAGCCCGAGCACAACGGTCTCGCGCGCCTCGAGGCGCCGCGCCGCGGCGGCGAGCATGAGCTCTTCGGCGCGTGCGTCGAGCTGGTCCTCCTCGACGCGACCGCGCAACAGCGCGTGGACGCGACTGGTCGTGATGAGCGCGCCGCGCTCGTCGATCAGACGGTCGAGGAAGGCCTCGCGCTCCTGCGGCGCGCCGGCTAGGACGATCAAGAGGCTCCCCGGCGAGTAGCGCAGGCGGTCCGTGGGGCGCAGGATCGAACAGTGCGTCGTGAGGTCCGCGGGGCGGCTGACCCCTTGGCGCGGACGGTCTGAAGACCAGCCTGTTCGCTCGTCGTCTCCGATTTTTACGCTGCGTCCGACCGGTCGTGAAGCCATACCCCCATCATTACGCAGTCCGGGCGCGCTCCCGGATTTCCGCGATGAGAGCTAGCTTTTCGGCCCGTTCCAGGCGCTTGATCCTCGCCTCCTCCCGCATCGCAGCAGACCGATCGGCGAGTTCGACGGCTGCCGCGAGCTCTACGGGCCTCCGGCTGGCCGTGTAGCGGCTCGCGCGTCCTGCGGCGTGGGAGGCGAGGCGACGCTCGAGGTCCGAGGTCCAGCCCGTGTAGAGCGAGCCGTCAGAGCAGCGGAGGATGTAGACCCAGGCGGCCGCCACCACCCGCTCAGCGGTCGGCGAGCAGCGGGCGCACCGGGATCGTACGCGCGTCGTCGAGGTGCATCGCACGCCGCCGTAGCGAGCGCCACGTGAACCCCTCGGCGACGAGCGCCGGCTTGCCGGTGCCGAACGCGACGACGAGCTCCATGGCCTGGAGCATGATTCCGTAGGCGATGGCCTCGGCCGGGGCAATATGGAAGCCGCCGACGAGGACCGCGGCGCACGCTGCCTGGAAGACGCCGATGTTCGCCGGCGTCGCGGGCAGTAGCGCGGTGACGTTGACCGCGAACAGCACCACGGCGGCGGCCTCGAACCCGGCTCGAGCGTCGACGCCAAGGGCCCTCAGGACGAGCCAGCAGGCGGCCAACTGTAACGCCCACGCCGCGGACTGGAACGCGATCGCTCGAGCCGCGACGCGCGGCGCGCGCAGAAGTGCGACGCCCTCCCGCAGGCGCAGGGTGAACGTGCCGAGGAAAGCAAGCAGCGCGCTCGCGCGCTCTGAGCGAAGCTCGCCCCGGCGTCCGAGCGCCACGGGCGACAGCAACGTAGCGATCACAGCCACGGCCGGCACGAGAGCGATGAGCACGAGCAGGCCGTGATGGGCGCCGTAGAGGTTCAGCCCCGCGGCCCCAAAGAACGCGAGAACCGAGAGAGCGAGGACATTGATCGCCGATTGCGCGAAGATCGTCGCGGTGACGACGGGCAAGGAGTTGCGCACGTCACCGATGTGACGGGCGAGAGCGTAGGCGCGCGAAGGCTCGCCGAGACGAGCCGGCAACGTGGCGCTCATGAGGACTCCGATCGCCGTCGCCCGCGCCGTCTCTCCTCTTCCGGGCGTCCGGTTCAGCCGAGCGCGCTCGAGTATCGCGCCCCAGGCGAGCGACCGTGCGAGCACCGCGGCGCACATCGCGCCAACCGCCGCAAAGAGCAGCCCCGGCTCCGAGGAGAAGATGCTCGCCGCGACCGCGCCAATGCCGACGTGGTCTCTGGCAAGAGCGACAAGGAGCGCCGCGACCAGGAGCGCGAGGAGCGCGAGGCGGCCCCGCTGGCGCGGCGGACGCCCGCGGCCTGCGGCCGCGCCGTCGCCGTCGCGGCAGAGGCTCGGCAGGCGCTGCGGCGCGACTATCGGAAGTAGGTCGGCGGAGGAGACGCCCGCGCGCACACCGAGACGGGCGCGCGCCGTTGCGGGCTCTCCCACGGAGAGGGCTTGCTCGTAGACGTGTTGCACTTCGCTCGCGACGCGGGGCCAGGCGTAGCGCTCGGCGTGTTCACGCGCACTGTCGGCCATCGCTTCGCGACGACCCGCGTCGCGCGCCAGCGAGCGCAGCGCGTCCGCGAGGGCGACGGGGTCGACGGGGGGACGAGCAGTCCGTCGGCCCTTGGCTCACGACGTCGCGGTAGCCGGGGATGTCAGAGGCGACGACCGGGGCGCCTGCCGCGAAGGCCTCCGTGAGCACCATCCCGAAGCTCTCGCCGCCGAGCGACGGTGCACAGACGACGTCGGCGGCGCGCGAGCTCGGCGTGCTTGCGCTCGTCGCTCACGCGCCCGAGCGCCGTGACGCCGGTGTCGTCGAGGATCAACGGCTCGATGTCGCCGTGCGCAGCGCCGACCAGCGACAGCTCGGCATCGACTTCACCGCGCAGCGCTTCGAACGCCGCAGCAGTACAGGAAGTCCCTTGCGCTCGACGGCCTGGCCGATGAAGAGGATCCGGAGCGGTGCCGTCGCCGCGCGGCGCGCGCGGCGGCTCGGCGGGAAGTGGACCCCGTTCGGCACGAGCGAGTAGCGGCCGCCGAAGAAGCGCAGCGCGGTCCATTCGGCAGCCCTCGAGACGGCGATCCGGGCGTGCAGGCGGTTCATCCGCCACCGCGCGCCGAGCGGCCCGGCGGCGATGCCGTTCGTCAGAGCGTTCTCCGAGTACGTGTGGAACGTCCCCACGAGCGCCGGGCCGTGCGTCGAGCGGAGCGCGTCCCACGCGAGGAGCGGCACCACCGGCTCGTGGATGTGAACCACGTCGTAGCGCCCGGTGGCGATCTCGCGCCTCATCCTTCGGACCGCTGCCGGCGTCAGAGCCATGTTCGAGACGGCGCCGTTAGCCGGGATGCCGATCGTGCGGCCGAGCGAGATCAGGTTGTCCGGCGGCGCCAAGCGGCTGCGGACGCGCTCCGCGGTGCAGTCGTCGCGCGCGGTCGTCGTCGGGGTCGAGCGGCGCGAGGATCCTCGTCTCGTGCCCCGCCCGCTCAAGCTCCAGCGAGAGCGCTTCGATGTGCCTTGTGACGCCGCCCGGGTAGGTCCACGAGTACGGCGAGAGCAGTGCTATCCGCACCGGCTCACTCTACATGGCGCCGGTACCATAACCGCTCGGTGATCCCTCTTGTAGACGCAATCAGCGCTCTACGAAGCTGCTCCGGAACCTCTAGGACGGGACGGACACCGCTGAGCTCGACGCCACGCCAGCACCTGATCGCCTGCCGATCCGGTGATGACTCGAGTCATCGAGTCGGTCGGACGGCTGTCGCGTGGTCGCCGCCGCGCGGCGCCGGATGACCACTACGGAGCACTCGTGCGCGCGATCGTCGGCCAGCAACTCTCGGTCGCCGCGGCGGCGACGATCCATGGCCGGCTGCTGGACCAGTTCGGCGGAGTCGCGCCCGACGCCGCAGGAGCTCCTCAACGCAGACCCCGACAGACTGCGCGCGGTCGGGCTGTCGGGCGCGAAGACGGCGTATATCCGGAGCCTCGCAGAACACGTGCTGTCGGGAGAACTCGAGGTCGACCGACTCGAGGACCTCGACGACGAGCGCGTCATCGAGGAGCTCACGGCAGTCAAGGGAATCGGCGAGTGGACGGCGCACATGTTCCTCATCTTCCAGCTCGAGCGGCGCGACGTTCTGCCCGTCGGTGACCTCGGCATCAGGACTGCCGTGAAGCGCTGGTACGAGTTGCCCGAGCTGCCAGCCGCTCCCGAGATCACGGAGATCGCCGAGCCGTGGCGGCCGCAGCGGTCGCTTGCCAGCCGGTACCTGTGGCGGTCGCTCTCCGCGACGCCGGTCTGAAGCGGCGCTAGGCCTTGATGGTCCAGGAAGCGTGCGAGTCGCTTCCTTCGTCAATGAGCGCGCGGAATAGGAGCGTCAGCTTGATGCGGGGGTGCCGGTGTTTACGCAGCGACGATCTTCGTCGACTTGCTGTACGCGGCCTTGAGTGTGTAACGTCCCTCCGCGGCCCAGAATGCGCGCGGCCGTCGTAAGGCCGCCACCCGAGAGGCGCACAAGTCCCGCGCCGCCAACCTTGAACGTCACGGTGACGCCGCGGGAGGTCGACGACCTGTGGAGCACTTTCACGGGTGGCAACGCCACCGGCGGGGTCTCTTCCGTTTTTGTCCCGGTCGATTCTTTGCCGGGTCCGTTGCTGCCGACGCCCGATTCGCCGATCGGTTCCGTGCCATTACCTTGACATTCTTCTTTGAGCAGGTTGCACTTTTCTTCGGGCGTTTTCGCCGCCTCGCCGCCGCCTTCGCGAACGTCGTAGAGGTCACGTAGGCCGTCGCTGTCCTGCGCGGCGAGACGTTCGGCGGCGAGTATGTAAACGTTTTCACCGTTTTCGCTGGCCGCCTCCACCCATGATGGGAAGCCTTCGTGGGCCCCCGGTTCAAGCAAGCTGATGCAGCCGGCTTCGCGTTCGCAGGTTTCACCCTGCGCACTGACGTACCCGCTCGGCGCGAACTCGTAGGGGTGCGACGTAGCTGTCGCACCGCTGACAAGCGGCGCGTAACTGTCGAAGAAGACTCGCCCGTCATCGAGCAGATTCAACGGCGGGACGCCGGCAATGACCTTTACCCAGCCCCCTTCGGTACTGCCGAACAAGTGTTCCTCGACTTGCTTCGGTACTGACGGCCGTTGGCCTTCTGGCTGGCATGAGACGCAGACGTTTGAGGGCGCGCCTTCGGTGTAGTGGTACTCAAAGAGCTCTGCTGTCCGCTTTCCCCGTCGTGGTGTCGGTGTTGTTGTATTCCGGTTCTGGCAGGCCGACGACGGGCTGTTTGTGGCCGGTTGCAAAAAGCAGGCGCTGACCGTTCGGGCTTGTGCGCGCGGCAAGGTACTGCGGGCCTTTGGCGGACCTAATCGGTTCAAGAACATCGTATTCGCGTTCTGCCGCCTCGGTGCGCCCGTACGAGCGGTGCCCGCCTCTATCGCTTCGATCGTCGCCACGAAGGAAACATGGCCGTCGTGATACGCGTAAAGCCCGACGGTGTGGTTTGCGACGTTTTCGGACTCCGTCGACCCTTCGGCGGCGACAAGCTGACCGTAGGCGGTGAAGTAGACGTATTCACCTGATGCGGAGATCCCCGTTACGCCGACGACGTTGGCCCCTTCGGAGGCGTCTGCGTTCATCGACGAGAGGTCCGTGAGCGTGCCTTCGCTCGGGTGACCCGGCGTGAACCGGTATTCGTAAAGGTCGCACCCCGTCGCTGTTCTGCACACACTGTTTCGTGGACGAGCCAGTGCTCGAATTTGCCGCCAGGCCGTAGTTTGCCGTGAAGAAGACGCGACGTGCCGTCTTCCGAGGCCCCTTGGAAGACGGCGCCAGTGTCGGGGATTGTCGTCTGGGAGCGGGAAACCTGGATGGTCCGCTGAGCTTCATAGCGGTCGAACACCTGCTCGTGGTTGTCTTCATTGAGGACTTTGCCGCCTTCTTCCAGTTCGACGCCAGGTTCCATTCCGTCTGCCGTAAAGAAGAGGCTGCTTCCGTCGCTCGAGACCTCATTGAAGTTGTTGCCGAGGAACCCGCCGTGCAACGGCTTCACGCCGGTGGCGGGCACTTCTTCGGAGCCGCCGTTCGTCGGCACGTAGGACGCGAGTTTCTCGCCGCCCGTTGACGACCATTCTTCGATCGACGGGTACGGAGCGAATTCCGTCCGACTGCGGTTGAGGGGAAGTTCGTAATGGGTTTCGTTGAATTCGAACGCAACCCGGTTGCAGTTGGAGGACATTCCATTGACCGCCCACGAATACGTGCCGAGAGGCCTGATCAGTTTCGTGTTGTGAGGCATCAGTTCGGTCGCGAGGCTCATCGTGTTGTCCGAACGTTCCCAGCGATAAAGGTTGTACGCCTGTTCACCGACTTTCTCGCCTTCCGGCAGAAGTGGCGTGAGTTCGCCGGGATGAGCTGGCTGCGCCAGCGTGCTTGACTCAAACCCGCAGGTGAGATTGGGCGACATGCGAAGGAATCCGCCGACGACCCGGTCGCCGCCACCTTCTTCGACCGGTTCGAGCGCGCCGGTGAGCGGAAGGGCAAAGTTGGTCCAGGCCGTCCCCACTTTGCCGCCGGCGGACAGGCCCTGCGAGAGCTCCGTGGCGTTTTCAGTGCCAGGGAATCCCCCCAGAAGCGTGAACACGCTTTCCGGACGACGACTTAGCGGCCTGGTACTGAAGTTCGAAGTTGGCCTGGAATGTCGGCGGAACGGCTTCCTCGTCGTCCTTCTTGACGGGGGTTACAAGTTCAAAACCGCGACAGTCGGCAAGATACGTCGCTTTCTGTTCGGCCCGGACAGATTCGTTCGGGAACAGGTCGCCGCGAATGCGGACTGCGCCGGCACAGCCACCCACGCAGCGACTGCTGCTGCGCGGCGATGAAGTAGCGGAGTGTTCGCTTGTTGTTCACGTCTTATGCCTGCGACTTATGGTCGTTGAGCCCGTGCGACCCGCCGGCGTCACGGCAACCTTCACTTCGAGCGCGCGACCACGGGTGATGGCCTTCTTGCCGCTGGTCGACAGCCGACGATCACTTCGTGGGCGCCGGTCTTGAAGCCCCTGTGGGACATCGTCTTCACGTCCCTTCCGGAGACGCGCAGCGTGCCGGCCTGGTCGCTGGTGACAAGCAGGTGGAGTTTCCCTCCTCGCGCGCCTGCGATGACGCCCTTCACGACCGGGGCGCATTCGTCCACTTTGATGTGCGCGTATTGGCTCGTCACATCGTTGTTCTGCCCGGTTATCGTGACGATCGCGTTGAGCGGCTCGGCGCAAAGATTTCCGAAGTCCGCCGATCAGCGAGTAGCGCCCCGCGGGAAGGAGGTTTCGAAGGATGTGATCGGCGCATCGGGAACAGTTTCGAATTTCGAGTACGTGATGCCGTTCGATGATGTCGGTTTTGCCGCGGAGCAGGATGTGCACGCCTTCGCCGTGAAGCAGGAATACGAGGTCCGGGAATTTTGCGCCGCTGCGCCTCCAGCACACCGATGCCCTTCAGCGGCACGTTGAGAACGGCGTACGTGCTTCCGCGGTGCCCACAATCGAAGCTGCAGGGCAACCCGCCGCTTCCGGCTTGGATTCGAACTGTTCCACCGTGCAGGCTTTCTGAAGCGTTTCCAGCCTCGAGGGCAGGTTTTCAGGTAGCTGCACTTCGACTTTGTGAATGGCGGCTTCCCCGTGATGCTGTTCCACGCGCACGGAGAACGACGTGCCGGTGATGTTGTTTGCGTGAGCGTTGACGCTCGCAGAGAACTTCGGCCCGAACGGGAGTGCTTCGCAATCGGTCGCGGCATACGGCACTTCCCGCGTGACTGCGACAGCCGATTCGCCTTCCTTGCCTACTGGCTGACCGGTCAACGTCGACGCGATCTGGTTCGTCGAGCAGTGCGTAGCGTTGAACGTAAATTCTGGTCGGTTGATCTTGACCTCAACCTTTTTGATTCGGAACGGAATGCCGTCGCGGCTCTGCGGGAGCGGGTTGCTTGTGACCGTCAGAGCTCCGGTTTCTTCGTTGACTTCGATCACGGACTGGACCGCGACCAACCCAAGGTTGAACGGACCGGCTTTTGCTGGGACCACCACGTCAAGACCATACGGGCCTTCGGCGCCCGTCTGAGCACTCTTGGTCGGCCCCGCAAGGTAGACCTTGCCGGTCGTGGTGTAGGGCTGTGAACCGGCTCCGGCCTCGGTGATCGCTTCGCCGATCTGCGAGCCGGATGGGCAGGCCGCCTTTTCTTCTTCAATTTCAGACGCCGACAGTTCGCACTTTTCAACGCCGGCGACTTTTCCGAGCAGACCCGTCGGTGTTTTGACCGTCACGCCGCTCATCGTCTGTTCCTTGTCGCCTTCACGTTCAAAGACGGTGACAAGCGGCGAGTATTCGTCCGGCCGTCGAGCTTTCCGTGCCGCTTTCGACCTTCGGCGAGAACGGGAACGTGGCGGGACATTCACCTTCGTTGTCAACGATGCTGAACGGGGGCGACACGACTTTTGCCGGTTGGTCACCCGGGATGACGCCTTGGCCAAGGATCGTCCCTTCGACGCTCCATGGGGTGAAAACGGATTCGCCGGTGTAAGACCCGCACAGCGCGGGGTTCGCGAGAGTGGCGCGCGGGCCGCCCTTCAGGTTCAGTTTGAGATTGGTGAACGGGGTCTGCGGATTGTTCAGGAACGTTGTACGGACCTGGCCTACCTTCAGGCCTTTTTCTTCTTCGGTCTTAAGGGTTCCCGTGACGGAGCGGCCAGCGAGCTTCACGTTGACGTTTGAGGTCGGGGCTTCGGCTTCGATGTACAAGCGGAAGAGCTTGCCTTCCTCGTCGTCGGCTTCAGAGCACGGAGAACATTCGGGTTCGCCGATGTAGACGCTTCCCGGTAAGAGGTTCGCTGAGGAGCGCCGATTCAATCGTCACTTCGCCGACGCGCGACGCGGACGGGCAGTGCCCCGGCTTCTCGGATTCGATTTCGATCTGTGCCGCCGAGCAGGCTTCAAGCCCGTTGGCCGCGCCCGGCGAAAGCACCACTCCCGCGGGAAGCGTGACGGTCGTGTCTTTCAGCTGCGGCGTTTCGAGTTCGCCGACGGATTCTTTCTGCGGTATGTGAAGTTCAAATTCGTAGCCGGAAGGAGCCGCAACTTCGGTCGTCCCGCCTTCGTTGGTCGGACGCGGCTGAAAGCGGTCCGTGGGTTCGAAACGAAGGTTTTCGCAGCCTGTCACCGGCGGTGATTCGTATTCGGCTTTACTCCAAGTAGGCGACGCCAGTTCCGGTTCGCCGTTGACTTCGGCCGCCGGCGACTGCCAGTCGTCGGCAAACATCAAGGTTTTTGGGCGCTTTTCATGCTCCGAAAGGCAGGACGTCGGGTTCGTGAGGAACGGCTTGACTGGAGATTCGGTCGACGTCGCTCCGGGGCCATACGGAAATTCGTGGTAGCGCTCGGCGTTGTGCGACGCTTCGGCAGGGGTGCCCCACAGCGTCAGCCAGACGCCCGTGATGTTGAGGATCTCGTTTATATCCTGGACACAGCACGGTGACCTGATACTGGCCGTCGACCTTACGCAGGTGCGCGTCGAGCCTGACCGGGACACCGCCGAATATGAACCCAAACTCCGCCGGTGTGCCGACTTGGCCTGTCGGCGGTTCAAGGTTGTAGACCGGAAGTGTTTCCGGCTGATGTTCAAAGAATTTATCGAAGACGACGACCGTCCCTACTTGGCTATTTTCGGGGCAATACCGGCCTTCGATTGAACCCTCGTTCCCTTTCGCGAAGCGCGCAAAATCGTCCTGCGAGCACTTGGGCCTGCCGTTGGGGTCGCCGACAAATCCTTCGGGTAGCTGGACGTCGGCGTCCTTGAGGTTGCCGCTGGTGGCGACTTCACTGTCAATAATTCCGCGTTCCGTATCACTTTCCTGGTTCAGGTGGTCGTGGGTGTTGAAAAAGAACCCGGTCGTCGCCTGGTACGGATGCCCGCCTGCGGTCGTATATACGTTGCCGTGGGTGTCGTACGCCGACGCTTTGAATCCGTGGACGCCGAACGGCGCCGGTGTTTCACTGACCAGCGCTTCGTCCGGTGCGGCCACTTCGGCAGGCGCTCCGCCGCCCGCGATTTCCGCAGTGTTCGCTAGGTGGTTGCCGAGTTTCAGGGTCGAGCGGGTTGGCGAAGGCCGCGATTGTGATCGTCCCCGCAGCGACAGCGTCTGCATTCACCACCTGTGTCGAGGTACAGGTAACGACGGTGCCACCGACGCTTGAGGCGCAGGCCCAAGCGTACCTCCGGTTTCAGGTTCGCCTTCGACGACCAGATCCGGACGGAAGCTTGTCGGCAACAGTGATTGTGCCGCTCGATGGCACGGCGCCGCGGTTGATCGGAATCAGCTGGAAGTAGACGAGGTCGCGCTTCCCGAGTTCGAGTTCTTCGGCGCTCTTCGAACGGGATTTCGCCTTCAGCGAGAATTCCGCTTCGGTGACGATTTTGCCTTCTTCTTTGGCTTTCTGGTATTCGAGCTTCGCGTTTTACGTTTCTTCCGCCGGCTGGCTCCGAGCTTCCGGGGTCATTTCATACTCTTGACCGAGATGATTTGCCGGTGAACGCGATCGTGTACTCCATTCGGCCGGCAAACGCCTTTGGGCCTCCCGTGACGCTTCGACGTTGCCCGCGCCGGCAATGCTGAGTGCTTCGATGCGCTGCTTGCACCTGTTCCGGCGTCGATTTGATTGAGAGCGCTTTCGTGGTCTTCGCGACGCCTTCGAATTCGACTTCGAGCTTGAACCGGCCAATGCGCGGGGCGGGCCTTCTTCTTCGCCTGAGGCGGCGACGGTGACGTTCCATTCGTTGGCTACCGACGCCGTTTTCGGCACGTTCGTCGGCGCGTGGTTCGAGACGAGTTCCCAATGGGCGGACCCGGCGGCGTCGGCCGCGGACACTCCGAAGCAGCCGACCAGCGCAAGCGAGCCGCGTCGCGAGCAGTGCTACACGTCCGGCTGCCCCGCCTTGCTCCGCGCAAACCCGCGCGGAATAGATCCCACTCCGACCCTCATCCCCGTTCTTCCTTCGGTTTCCTCAGCCTCTGAGCAAGAGCATATACACAGATCTGAACACGCGCGTCGGTTCAGGGTTGCGGGCAGGATCCCTGATCGGACCCCGGGCTCTCGCCGGCGCCGAAGGCGTCGGCGAGACCTCACCAGCGGAGCTGCTTAACGGCCGGGGGCCGGCTCCGCTGCTGCGGAGCCGGCTCCCTCACCCACATGAAACGCGGGCTCAGCCTGTGATGCTGGTTCCGGCTTATTCCTCTTCCACCGTGCCGTTTGCGTCGGCCTCGGTCCAGTCGCCGTTCAGAAGACCTTCTTTCGGGCAGATGGACGCAGTGTGCGGCAGCTTCTTGTTGAGCTTGAATTTGCCGTTTTCGGTTTCGAGTTCCACCGGCACCGGGTGACCCGGAGTACCAGCAGCGAATTTGCTCTTGATCGAGCTAGCTTCGAACTCGCATTTGTTGTTTTCGCCGAGCGGCGGGTACGCGTAGGTCGACGTGAACGCAACCTTTTTCGTGCCCTTCGTCTCAGCGGCGCCTACGCCTTTGGCGACCTTGAATTCGTTCGGCCAAGGGAACTCAGACGTTTCGATGAAGACAGGGATGCCCACCGACGTTTTGCAAGCGCCGGGGCCAACGAGGGCTTCTTCGAAGTTGCCGTAGTTCAGCGACGCGTTCGAAACCGCGTGCACTTTGGAGGCGTTGTTGTTTTCGAGCGTGCCCGGAAGTTCGTCCGTTTCACATTCGAGGATGCCCGCCGACGTGGTCGTCGTCAGGTTGTGGCTCGTGGCAGTGATGACCGTGCCGACAGGAACTTCGCCTTTCGGGTCAATGAACTTCACGAGCGTTGCGGCCGAAGCCGTACCCGCGAGAGCCATGGCCGACGCGAGAACCGCGACGGTGGCCAGGCCCATAATCTTAAAGCGCTTCATGTGTGTTCTTGCTCCTTGTTTCCCTCTTTGATCGGCCAGCGGGATCCGCGATGGATCACCGATGGGCCGCCTGAGCGCCGGACCGTCGCCGGTCTGGCGTACAACCGATCGGGCCCCGACCAATTCCCCGGCCGATGGTCCCGACAGACGTCTCACCCCACGTGAGGCTTCCGCCGTCCGCGTCTCCCGCGCTTTGCGGGCCGCGTCCGGCGGTCGGGAACTCCCTCCCCCTCGTGACACTCGACATCATGTCGCCAGCCAACGTAGCACACGCAGGCGACATTGGTCAAGCGGTTGATTTGGCTCTGTTGAGCGGGATTCGGCTGGCTGGACAGCCAACATTTGTCCGGATCGGGGCGCGCCAGGCAGAGATCGAGACGCAGAGCGCAGACCGCTGCGCGTCTTCCTCATGCACCCAGCCGGACAGTCCCCGGCCGCGGCGTTCTAGAGCGCCGAGACCTGCTCCTCGTCCGCGACGCGGAACGAGGAGCCGCAGCCACAGGCTGCAACCACGTTGGGGTTCTCGACCTTGAAGCCGGCCCCCTGGAGTGAGTCCTCATACTCGATCGTGGAGCCCGCGACGTACTGCAGGCTGCCGCGGTCGACGAGCAGCTTCAGCCCGCGGCTCTCGAAGACGATGTCGCCGTCGCGCTCCTCGTCGAACGCGAGCTGGTACTGGAAGCCAGAGCAGCCTCCGCCGCGCACGCCGACCCGCAGGCCCGCGAGCTGGAGGTCGGCCTGCTGTGCCGCGAGGAACTCGCGCACCTTCTCCGCCCCGGTCTCACTGATCGTGATCGACTCCATCTGCGTTGATTATAGCCCCGGCGGCCAAGGTAGTACCGCGATCAACTACCCTGATTCCAGTGCCGAACGCACAGGAGATCCGCGACCAGATCGAATCGGCGATCGCCGGGGCGCACGCCGAAGTGGCCGACACAACCGGAGGTGGAGACCACTTCCAAGCGACCGTCAGCGCGGACGCGTTTCGCGGGCTCTCGCGGATCGAGCAGCACCGGATGGTCTACGACGCGCTCGGCGGCCAGGTCGGCGGCGCGATCCACGCCCTCGCGCTGCGCACGGTCGTGCCGGCAGCGCGACGAGCAAATGACAGGAGCTAACGATGGCTGAGAACCAGTTTCCCCCAGTGCCCGATGGCCACCGCGACCCCCAGGCCGCTCCGCCCGAGGCCTCGAACGACGTCCGTGACGCGATCGCCGAGGCGATAGCGGAGCACCGCGTGATCCTCTTCATGAAGGGCAGCCCGGAAGCGCCGGCGTGCGGCTTCTCGGCGCGGACGGTCGCGATCCTGCAGCAGCTCGGACGCCCAGTTCGCGGCGGTCGACGTGCTGCCGGACCCCCGCATCCGCCAGGAGCTTTCGGCTCTCTCGCAGTGGCCGACGATCCCGCAGCTGTTCATCGACGGCGAGCTGGTCGGGGGCTGCGACATCATCACCGAGATGTACGAGTCCGGCGAGCTCGCCGAGGCGCTCGGATAGTCTTGCGCCCTCAGTGGCGCAGGTCGCGGTAACCACCGACAGCACTCACTATCTTCCCGACGCCCTCGTGCGACAGCACGAGATAGGTGTCGTGAGCCTGTACTGCGGCTGGGCCGGCGACATGAAGCGCGAGACCGAGCTTGACGGCTACGGCGCGTTTTACGAGCGCCTCGCGCGCGACAGCGAACTGCCGACCACCTCGCAGCCCTCGATCGGCGACTTCCTGACGGTCTGGGAGCCGCTGCTCGATCAGGGTCGCGAAATCGTGTCGGTACACCTCGCGGGCGGGATCTCCGGCACCGTCGAGGCTGCGCGGCAGGCCCGCGAGTTGCTCGTCGAACGCGGGACCGGCGAGCGCGATCGAAGTGATCGACGGCGAAACAGGCTGCGGCGGCCTGGCACTGCTCGCGCTCGTCGCCGCGGCCGCGGCGAGCTCGGGCGCGAGCCGCGACGACGTCGTGGCTCAGGTCAAGGAGGCGCAGCGCTCGCTTCGCATCTGGTTCTGCCTGGACACGCTCACGTACCTGCGCCGCGGCGGGCGGATCGGCAAAGCGCAGGCCTGGGTCGGCGGCACGCTTCGGATCAAGCCGATCCTCTCCCTGGAGTACGAAATCACGCCGGTGGAGCGGGTCCGCACGGCCGCGCGCGCCTTCGAGCGGATGGTCGACTACGCGCGCCAGCTCAAGGCGACGGGCGCCGACGGCTGGGTCGTGCAGCACATCCAGGCGCCCGAGCAGGCCGATCGTCTCGTCGAGCGCTGCCGCGAGGTGTTCGACTCCGAACCGGTCTTGTGCTCGGAAATCGGCCCCGTGATCGGCACCTACACGGGGCCGGGCCTGATCGGCGTCGGCGGCGCGCCGCGCTCGCTTCTGCCCTGATCAGCGGTCGCGCCGGCGCCGGCGGCGCCGACGCAGCAGGGAGCGCGCGACGAGCAGCGTGCCGACGACGGCGACGCCGGCCATGACCTGCGGCTGGTGTTGCTCGAGCTGGTAGCGCCAGTCGGTGAGCCGCTCGACCTCGCCGCGGAGTCGTTCGACGGACGTGACGAGCTCGCCGCGCTGGCGGTCGATCGAGTCGCGGATCTCCTCGGGCGTGCGCTGCGCCATCAGCCGGTGCCTCCGGTTCGCCGGCGGCGGCGCGGCCGCGCCGTTCCTGCCGTTGCGCGCCGTCGCGGGCGGCGGCACAGGGTAGCCGGCGCCGCGTGGGTCTCGGAGAGGTCCTCACGTAGTTTCTGGGCCTCGTCGATCGCCATCGTCGGCACCGGCGGCGCGCCTTTTTTGACGACCCGCGCCGCGATCAGGCCGGCGATCGCGCCGAGGATCACGAGGATCACCGCCATCGCGAAGAAGCCCCAGAAGTAGCCGTAGGTGTTGACCGGCAGCAGGTAGTAGATGAGCCAGGCGCAGCCGACGAGCACGAAGACCAGCGCCGTGACGAAGAAGATGCCGGCGGTCACGCCGACGACGGCGCCGCGCGCGATGCTCGTCATCTTCGTCGTGAGCTCGGCCTTCGCGAGCTCGATCTCCTCGCGGATCAGGACGCTCGCGCGTTCGGATACGTCAGCGACGGCGGTCGCGATGTTGTCCGGCCGCTCGGGTCGCTGACCGCCCGGAGGAGCGGGCGGCGCGGTGCCGGTGCTCACGCGGGCGGCTCCTCGCCGAACGTCCGCCGCCAGATGACGGCTGCGGCGCGGTCGACGAGGAAGCTCGCCGCAGCGCCGAGGCCGGCAAGCAGGCCGGCCCACATGAGGCGCTTGAAGATGTCGTTCTCCATCGCTGTGAAAGTCTATTCGGCGCTGGTGGTCGCGGTGGCTACCGGACCTCGAGGCCGCTGCGTGTCGCCGACCTCAAGGCCGCCGCAGATCGTCTCCACGACCATCCACTTGGCGCGCTCGAAGTACTCGTCGTCGCGCGGCAGGAGGTCGAAGATCCAGCCCGTCAGCAGCTGCTCGATCGACGCCGTAGAAGGCGAGCGCCGCGAAGCGCGCTTCGACCGTCGACTTCAGCTGCCCGTCGGCCTGGGCCTTGGCGACGATCTCGCCGATCAGCTCGAACGCTTTGCGGATCTCCGGCAGGTGCGCCTGGCCGAAGGAGTTCGCGGCGCGCGTGACGTCGACGATGATCACGGTCATCACGTCGGGATCGTGGCGGTAGCTGTCGATGATGAACGAGCCGATCGCGTAGAGCTTCTCGCGCACCGGCTGATCCTGGGCGTCGACGGCGCGGATCAGGTCGAGCATCACGGTCCAGCGCTCGAGGAAGAGCGTGTCGAGCACCTCGTCCTTGGAGGCGAAGTAGTGGTAGAGCAGGCCGTGCGCGACGCCGGCCTCGTCGGCGATGTCCGAGACGCGGCAGGCGTGGAAGCCGCGCCGCGCGAAGACCCGCACCGCGGCGTCGAGAATCTGCTGGCGCCGGTCAGCGGACGGCACGCTCACGCGGGCTCCCTGACGTGGTAGGCGTCGGGGCGCCGGCCGGCGAGCGAGGGCAGGCGCTCGCGGATCTCGTCCTGGCGCGCGAAGTCGAGGTCCGCGGCGATGAACGTTGCGTCCTCGTCGCCCGCGAGCGCGAGCGTCTCGCCCCAGGGGTCGACGATCATCGAGTGCCCGCCGGAGCGCATGCCGGAGCCGTGTTCGCCGACCTGGTTGGCGGCGATCACGAAGACCTGGTCCTCGATCGCGCGCGCCCGCACGAGCGTCTCCCAGTGCACGCGCGTCGTCGTGAGCGTGAATGCGGCCGGGATCGCGATGATCCGGGCGCCGGCGAGCGCGAGGCCGCGGTAGAGCTCGGGGAAGCGGAGGTCGTAACAGACGCTCAGGCCGAGCGGCGTGCCGTCGGCGAGCGTGCGTGACGACGAGCTCCTCGCCGGGCTCGGTGATCGCGGACTCGTGGTAGGTGCGTCCCTGGACCTCGACGTCGAACATGTGGATCTTGCTGTAGAGCGCGCGGATCTCGCCGTCGGGCCCGATGTGGACGCTGGTGTTGAGCGCTCGGTCGTGGCCGGCGCGCTGTTCGAGGATCGACCCCGCGACGAGGTCGATGTGCAGCTCGCGCGCGGCGCCGCGCGCCCACTCCATAGCCGGGCCCTCCAGCGGTTGGGAGCCGGCGAGCTGCTCGGCGTCGGAGCCGAGCGCCGGCCACTTCTCCGGCAGCACGCAGAGCACGGCGCCGTCGGCTGCGGCGGCATGGAGCGCGCGGTCCGCGGCCGCGAGGTTGGGGTCGAAATTCCGGCCCCGAGCTCAGCTGGATTGCGGCTACCCGCATTCGTGCTCCCTCCCCCGCGCCCAATGCGCGGCGAGCACGAAGGATAACCGTCGCCTACTCGCCGCCCTGCCTGCGCGCAGCGCCGCGAGCAGCATCTTGGAGTGCATCGCGCCGATCAGCTCGCGCAGCGGTTCGGTGCCGGCCTCGACGATCTCCATCGCGCGCTCGGCGTCGACCTCGCCCGCCAGGCGCCCGAGCAGTGCGCCGACCTCCTCCTCGACGAGCGGCTCGAGCGCCTCGCGGTAGCGCAGCGTGTCGTACACGGTGAAGCCGAGCGCCTCGTCGTAGCCGCCGGCGCGGAAGCTCGCGATCGCCTCGATGATCTGGACGTCGTCGCGGTCGTAGCCGCCGCGGGTGGGGCTGAGCACGCCGATCTGCTCGAGTCGCTCGAGCACGTTTCGCGGCACGCCGTACTGCTCGATCGCCGCGCGGCGGCTCATCCGTTCGGCCTCACGGCCGCGCGCCAGCGCGTGTTCGATGATCCGGTCCTGCAGCTCGGCGAGCGCCGCGACGCGCTCGGGGTCGCCGTCGAGCGCGCCGCGGATCACGCGCAGCGGCAGGAAGCGCTCCTCCTGCAGGCGCTTGATCAACGCGATCCGCTCTACGTACTCGGGCGGGTACCAGGCCATGTTGCGGCTGGTGCGCACGATCTGGTCGCCGTTTCCGAGTAGGCCCTCGCGCAGGTAGTAGCGGATCGTGCCCGCACTGACGCCGGAGCGCTCGGCGAGCTCGCTCATCTTCAGGAGCGGCTCACCGCCGCTGAGCGGCCGCGTCGCGGTGGAGCTCACGCCCTGAAGCCCGCGTCCTGCGCCTCGCGGGCCGCCCCGGCGACTGCGCCGCGCTGCAAGCAGCGCCGCGATCTCGCTCGCCTCGTAGCCGGCTTCGCGCAGCACCTCCTCGGTGTGCTCGCCGAGCTCCGGGCCAGGGCAGGCGGTCGTGCCGCGCGGGCGTGCGCGAGAGCTTGACGGGGACGCCGAGCTGGCGGACGGGGGCCGCGGCGCCGGGCTGGTCGATCTCCACGACCATCTCGCGGGCCCGCACGAGCTCGGACTCGAGCGACCTCGTCGAGCTCGAGAATCGGCTCCAGGCAGCAGTCGTGTTCGGTCGCGAATTGCTGCCACTCATCGCGCGTGCGGCCCTGGAAGATCTCGCTCACTTCGCCGTGGGCGCTCAGAGCCGGGCCGCTCGAACTGCGAGGGGATCAGGTCCTCGCGGCCGACGCCGCGGCACCAGGCCTGCCAGAACTTCGGCTCGAGCGCGCCGAGCGAGACGTAGCCGTCGGAGCACTCGTACGGGCGGTAGCAGACGACAGCGCCCGCGAGCAGCATCTCGCCGCGGCGCGGCACGTTGCCGTCGGCGAAGTAGGCGCCGGCGACCATCGCGAGCCAGGAGAGCGCGCCGTCGGACATCGAGATGTCGACGAGCTGCCCCTCGCCGGAGCCGGGCCGGCCGGGCGAGCCGTCGCGCTCGCGCAGCGCCGCGAGGATGCCGAAGGCCGCCATCAGCGCGCCGCCGCCGAGGTCGGCGATCTGGCCCGCGGCCTGCACGGGCGGCCCGCCGCTTTCGCCGGTCAGCGAGAGCAGGCCGATAAGGCCGAGGTAGTTCGTGTCGTGACCGGACGCCGCGACCTTCGGGCCGTCCTGGCCGTAGCCGGAGATCGCGCAGTAGACGATGCCCGGGTTCTCCTCGCGCATCCGCTCGTAGCCGACGCCGAGGCGCTCGAGCACGCCGGGACGGAAGGACTCCAGCACGACGTCGTAGTCGCGCACCAGGCGTAGGAGGGCTTCGCGGCCGCCGTCGCTCTTGAGGTCCAGGCGGATCGATCGCTTGTTGCGGTTCAGGGCGAGGAACAGCGCGGAGCGCGCGCTCTCGTGCGGGCCGTCGTAGAGCGGCGGCGACCAGCGCACGTAGTCACCCATCCCGGTGTCCTCGACCTTCAGTACGTCGGCGCCGAGGTCGGCGAGCAGCAGCGAGCAGAAGCCACCCGGCAGCAGGCGCGAGAGGTCCAGCACGCGGACTCCCTGAAGCGGCAGGCTCACCGCTCGATCGCGAGCATCGCCCGCGCCTCCTGGACCGTCGCCGGACGCCGTCCGACGTCCTCGACCATCTGCCGCGCCTTGGCGATCAGCTCGCCGTTAGCTGGTCGCCATGCGCCCGTCCGGCAGGTAGAAGTTGTCCTCGAGGCCGACGCGTATCGAGCCGCCGAGGGCCAGCGCGGCGCCCACGAGCATCCACTGCTGGCGCGAGATGCCGATCACGCCCCAGTGCGAGGGCTCCGGGATGTTCGCGACCATCGCCGCGAGGTTCAGCGCCCCCGGCGGAATGCCGCCGACGACGCCCATCACGCAGTCGACGTGCAGCGGCGTCTTCAAGATGCCCATGTCGATCAGCGGCTCGAGGCTGCCGACGTGGCCGACGTCGAAACACTCGTGCTCGGGTTTGATCGAGAGCTCGTTCATCACCTCGAGCAGCTGGATGATCTCCTCGAAGGGGTTCTGGAAGACCATGTTGAAGACGAACTCTTTGCGCGAGCGCGAGTACTTCGCGTAGTTCATCGAGCCCATGTTCAGCGCGGCGACTTCGGGCCGACCGGCGCGCAGGTACTCGATGCGCTTCTCGACGGGGACACCGATCGTGCCGGTCGAGAAGTTGATGATCGCGCCGTCGCCGACCTCCTCGCGGATCGCGCCCGCGATCGCCACGAAGTCCTCGACCTCGTAACTCGGCGTGCCGTCCTCTTTGCGGGCGTGGATGTGGATGTGCACGCCGCCCTCATCGACGATGCGGCGCGCCTCGGCGGCGTACTCGGCGGGGGTGTAGGGGATCGCCGCGCACTGGTCGCGGTTGGCGATCGCGCCGGAGATCGAGCAGGTGATGACTACGGGGTCCTCGACGCTCATACCGGCACCACTCCATTGCGCTTGTAGGGACGCTCGATCTTCTTGTTCTGCGCCATCTCGAGCGCACGGCAGATCGTGGCGCGCGTCTCACGGGGGTCGATGACGTCGTCGATCATGTCGTTGCCGGCGGCGATGTAGACGTCGATGATCTTGCGGTAGGCGGCGACCAGCTCGGCCTTCTTGGCCTCCGGGTCGTCGGCTTCTTCGACCTGCCGGCGCATCACGATCTCGACGGCCCCCTCGGCGCCCATCACGGAGATCTCGGCGCTCGGCCAGGCGACGATCAGGTCGGGCTCGTAGGCGCGGCCGTTCATCACGAAGTAGCCGGCCCCGTAGGCCTTGCGGGTGATGACGGTGATCTTCGGCACCGTGGCATTGGCGACCGCGTAGAGCATCTTCGCGCCGTGGCGGATGATGCCGCCCTCCTCGACCTTCGTGCCGACCATGAAGCCCGGCACGTCCTGGAGGAAGAGCAGCGGAATCGAGTAGGCGTTGCAGAGGTTGACGAAACGCGCGGCCTTGTCGGCGGAATCGTTGTCGAGGATGCCGCCGAGGTGCTTGGGCTGGTTCGCGACGATGCCGGTGGGCCGGCCGTCGAAGCGCGCAAGGCAGGTGATGATCGTCTTGGCCCACTGGCCCTTGATGTCCATGTACTCGCCGTCGTCGACGATGCGCCGGATCACCTCGTACATGTCGTAGGGCTTGCGGTTGGATTCCGGCAGGACGTCCAGGAGCTCCTCGTCGGCGCGCTCCACGGGGTCATCCGTGGGACGGAGCGGCGGGCGCTCTTCGCAGTTCTGCGGCATGAACGCGAGGTACTGCTTGATCCGTTCGATGCACTCCTCGTCGGAGGCGACCTCCATGTCGCCGACGCCGCTCTTGCGGCAGTGAACGCGGGAGCCGCCGAGTTCCTCCTGCGTGACGTCCTCGCCGACGGCGGCGCGCACGAGGTGCGGGCCGGCGAGCGCCATCGAGCCGCGCCCCTTGACCATCGGCACGAAGTCCGCAAGGCCCGGGATGTATGCGGTGCCGGCGGCGCAGGGCCCCATCAGCGCCGCGATCTGGGGGATCACGCCGCTCATCACGACCTCCTCGCGGAAGAGGTGGCCGGAGCCCGCGAAGAGCGATCCGACGGCCTCCTGGATGCGGGCGCCGGCGGAGTCCAGCAGCCAGATGAAGGGGATGCGCTTGGTCAGCGCGAGCTCGCGCAGGCGCGTGACCTTCATCTCGCCGGTCATCCCCATCGAACCGGCCATCACCGTGAAGTCGTAGGCGCAGACGGCGACCAGGCGCCCGTCGATCTTGCCGTAGCCGGTGATCACACCGTCGGCGGGCGCCTCGACGCCGTCCATCGCGCGCTGCGAGAAGTGCGGGCGCCCGTGCATGCCGAGCTCAACGAACGTGCCCTCGTCGATCAGCAGCGCGATGCGCTCGCGCGCCGTCAGCTTCTCCGCGCGCGTGCTGGCGCTCGATCCGCTCCTCGCCGCCGCCAAGCTTGATCTGCTCGCGCCGAGCGTGCAGGTCCTCGACGAGCGGTCGCAGCAGCGAGCTCGTGGCCTGCTCGGCCATCAGTGCCCGCTCCAGACGGGGTCGCGCTTCTCGAAGAAGGCCTGGACGCCCTCCTGGATGTCGTCGGTCGACATCGCGAGCGTGAGCTGCGCGCGCAGGTAGTCGAGCGCCTCGTCGAGGTCCATGTCGAGCTGGCGGCGCATCGCTTCCTTGCCGAGGCGCATGATCACCGGCGAGCGCGACGCCAGGCGCCCGGCCCAGTCGTCGACGGCTGCGCCGAACTCGTCGTCGGGGACGACGCGGTTGACGATCCCCGCGGCGAGTGCCTGCTCGGCGCTCCAGCGCTCGCCGAGCAGCAGCAGCTCGTTGGCCTTCTTGCGCGGCACGTTGCGGTAGATCAGCGCCATGATCATGAAGGGGAACGCGCCGACCTCGATCTCCGGGCGTACCGAAGCTCGCGCTCTCGCTGGCGACGATCAGGTCGCAGCAGAGCGCGATCCCGAGCGAGCCGGCGAGCGTGTGACCGCGCGTCGCGCAGATCGTCGGCTTGCCGAGCGAGCCGATGAGGCGGAAGAGGCCGACGAAGCGCTCGGAGCCGAAGTGCTTGACGACCAGCGGCTCGTCGGCGGCGAAGCCGGTGAGGTTCGCGCCGGAGGAGAAGGTCCGCTCGTGCGAGGAGCGCGAGCACCGCGCAGCGCACGCGCTCTTCGCCGTCGGACCCGTTCGAAGGCCTCCAGCGAGCCCCGTGAGCATCTCGACCGAGAGGGCGTTGCGCCGCTCCGGGTCGTCCATCGTGATCGTCGCCACGCCGCGCTCGTCGACGTCGTAGAGGACCGGATTCTCGCTCACGGCGGCATCGTAGCCTGATCGCGGAGCCGTTGGAAGTGCGAAGCTCTACTCTTTACTTTGCCGCAGCGCTGCAGTAGCGTGCGCAGCGGCCCTGCCGCGCCCCCAAAACGCAAGGAGAGACCGCGATGGCGAGCAGCCCAGAGACAGTCATCAAGCCCGACTTCGGCCAGGCGCGAAAGCACTTCATCTTCACCGACGAGCACGAACAGCTGCGCGAGTCGATCCGCAACTTCGCCGTCAAAGAGCTCGCGCCACACGCCGAGGAGTGGGAGGAGACAACCTTCCCCGACTGGGTCTTCGCGCGAATGGGCGAGCTCGGCTTCCTCGGCCTCGACAAGCCGGAGGAGTACGGCGGCCAGGGCGGCGACTACTTCTCGGCCCTCGTGCTCGCTGAGGAGATCGGCCACGCCAAAAGCGGCGGGCTGGCGATGGGGATCGCGGTCCAGACCGACATGGCGATGCCGCCGATCCTGCTGCTCGGCACCGAGGAGCAGAAGCAGGAGTGGGTCGGTGCCCGCGATCCGCGGCGAGAAGATCCTCTGCCTCGGCATCACCGAGCCCGACGCCGGCTCGGACGTCGCGGGGATCAAGACGCGCGCGGTTCGCGACGGCGACGAATGGGTCATCAACGGCTCCAAGACGTACATCACGAACGGCCACCGCGCCGACGTGATCGTTCTCGTGACGAAGACCGACCCCGACGCCGGCTACGACGGCTTCACGCTGTTCCTCGTGCCGATGGACTCTCCCGGCGTGATCCGCGAGAAGCGCCTGGAGAAGCTCGGCATGCACGCCTCGGACACCGCGCTGCTCGCCTTCCAGGACGTCCGCGTCCCCGACAGCGCCGTGCTCGGCCAGGTCGGCAAGGGCTTCTACCACATCATGTGGGAGCTCCAGGGCGAGCGACTGATCGGCGCCGCGGGCTGCGTCGCGGGAGCCCAGAACTGCTTCGACATGACGCTCCAGTACGCCAAAGAGCGCACCGCGTTCGGGCGCGCGATCGGCACCTTCCAGGTGAGCCGCCACAAGTTCGCGGAGATGGCGACGAAAATCGAGTCGGCGCGCCAGATGGTGTACGTCACGGCGTGGCGCTTCCAGAACGGCGAGTACCCGGTGCGCGAGATCTCGATGGCCAAGCTCCACGCCGCGCGCATGGCGTGCGAAGTCGCCGACGAGTGCATCCAGATCCACGGCGGCGCCGGCTACATGAAGGAGTACGGCGTCGAGCGCGTGTGGCGCGACATGCGCCTGAACCGCATCGGCGCGGGCACCGACGAGGTGATGCTCGAGGTGATCGGCCGCTCCTACGGGCTCTAGGGCGCGCGCGGCGCGATGGCCCCGACGCCGCCCTTCGCCGAGGAGCACGAAGAGCTGCGCGCTTCGGCGCGCGGCTTCATCGAACGCGAGCTGACGCCGCACGCCGAGCAGTGGGAGCGCGACGGCTGGTTCCCCAACGAGGCCTTCACGACAGCTCGCCGCACAGGGCCTGCTGGGCCTGAAAGTGGCGGAGCGCTACGGCGGGCAGGGCGGCGATGACCTGCACGCCGCGGTGCTCGCCGAGGAGCTCGCGCGGGTCGGCAGCGGCGGCACCGCCGCGGGCCTCGGCGCCCACATCGTGGATCGCGACGCCGCCGATCTGAACGTTCGGCACCGACGAGCAGAAGGAGCGCTACCTGCCGGCCGCCGATCCGCGGCGAGCTGATCGGCGCGCTCGCCATCACCGAGCCCGGCGCGGGCTCGGACGTCGCGTCGCTCACCACGCGCGCCGAAGACGTCGACGGCGGCTTGCTCGTCAGCGGCGAGAAGACCTACATCACCAACGGCGTGCGCGCCGACTTCCTCGTCACGGCCGTCAGGACAAGCCCAGAGGGCGGCCACCACGGCATCGTCGTTCCTGATCATCGACCGCTCCGACGCCGTCGTCTCCGCGCCGCTCGAGAAGCTCGGCTGGCACGCCTCGGACACCGCGACGATCTCCTTCCAGGACGCCTTCGTGCCGGCCGAGAACCTGCTCGGCGAGCGCAACGAGGGCTTCAAGCTGATCATGGCCAACTTCCAGTGGGAGCGGCTGGTGATGGCGCTCGGCGCCGTCGGCGCGATGCAGCTGGCGTGGGAGCGCACCGCCGAGTTCGCCCGCGAGCGCCAGACATTCGGCCGGCCGCTGAGCGGGCACCAGGTGATCCGCCACCAGCTCGTCGACCTCGCGACCTCCCTCCACACCAGCCGCTGCGTCACCTATGACGCGCTGCGCCGCTTCATCGCCGGCGAGGACGCGGTGGCGCAGGTGACGATGGCCAAGCTCGTGACCCAGCGCGCCTCCTTCGAGCTGATGGACGCCTGCCTGCAGATCCACGGCGGCGCCGGCTACATGCGCGAGTACTGGGTCGAGCGCGCCGCGCGCGACGCCCGGCTCGGGCCGATCGGCGGCGGCACGCGACGAGATCATGCGCGAGATCCTCGGCGGCGTGCTGGCACTCTGACGCGGATACTCTGCCCGGACCCGGAAAACGAGAAGGAGAGAAGAGAGCGATGGGAGTACTTGACGGCAAATCGGCGATCGTCACAGGCTCGGCGCGCGGCATCGGCCGCGCCACCGCCGAGCTACTCGCCGAGCAGGGCGCGAGCGTGCTGATCAACGACCTCGATGGCGACGTCGCCGAGCAGGCGGCTAGCGAGATCGCGGGCGAGACGGCCGTCTTCGGCGGCGACCTGACGAAGCCCGGCGTCGCCGAGCAGCTCGTGCAGACCGCGATCGACGACTTCGGCAAGATCGACATCATCGTCAACAACGCCGGCTACACGCTCGACGCGCCGATCCACAAGATGAGCGACGAGCACTTCCAGGCGATGCTCGACATCCACCTCGTCGTCCCGTTCCGCGTCATCAAGGCCGCCGCGCCATACCTGCGCGAGCCCGCCAAGCAGGAGCGCGAGGAAGGCAAGGAGGTCTTCCGCAAGATCGTCAACATCTCCTCGACCTCCGGCACGTTCGGCAACGCCGGTCAGGCCAACTACTCCTCCGGCAAGGCCGGCGTCGTGGGCCTCACGAAAACGCTCGCCAAGGAGTGGGGACAGTTCAAAGTGAACGTCAACGCCGTGGCCTTCGGCTTCGTCGACACGCGCCTCACGCAGGCCAAGGTCGAGGACAACACGATGGAGGTCGACGGCGAGACGATTCAGCTCGGGATTCCCGAGAACATGCGCCAGATGGCCGCCGTGCTGATCCCGCTCGGGCGTCCCGCGACGCCGGAGGAGGCCGCCGGCGGCGTGTTCTTCCTCTGCTCGCCGTGGTCCAACTACGTGCACGGGCAGACGCTGCACGTGACGGGCGGCATCTTCGGCGGCATGACCGGCTGAGCGCCGCTCAGCGCGGTCCGCGCAGATCCAGCAGGCAGCCCGAGAAGTAATCGCCGGCGGGCGAGGCTAGGTAGGCGACGAGCGCCGCGACATTCGCGGCGCTCGTCGTCGCCGCCGGCGCGATCGCGACGGCCGTGATCGCGTGGCGCGCCCACTCGATGGAGAGCGTGCGGGCGAGGTTCTCGAGCGCCGCGACGGCGACGTCGTCGGCCGGGCAGAGGTAGATGATGCGCCCCGCCTGGCCGGCGGCGATGAGGCGCTCGCCATGGGCGCGCGTGAGCTCCCACGCATCCGCGGTCGCAGCGGCGAGCTCGCCCTCGCTGGCGAAGAGCGCATCGCAGTCCAGGACCAGCACAGCGCCCTCGCCGGGCTCGCCGACATTGGCACCGAGCGAGGCGCAGAGCTCGCGCACCGCGCCCGCGGAGGGCGCCCGCGCCCCGCCGCCGACGGCGATCCCGACGCCGTCGAGCAGGCCGGCGCGCAGCAGCGCGCCCGAGCTCACAGGTCGGGCGTGTGCTCGTCGGGGATTTCGGGGATCCCGCCCGGGGGCACGTCGATCGGGCCGAGGGCCCCGTCGTGCAGTACGCCGGGCTGCTCCTCGATCCGTTTGAGGTCGAAGTAGATGACCGCGGCAGCGAGCGAGCTGAGCGGCGCGGTGAGCACCGCAAGGACGACGACGACGATGATCGTGAGGCCCGTGCCCCCGGTTTTCGCGATCGCCTGGGCGATCAGGTCGACGATCCCGATCATGAAGTAGAGGATGAAGATCACGCCGAAGACCTGCCAGCCGTGGCCGCGCACCATTTCGCGGCTGCGGCCGAGCGCCCCGAGGCCGTCGGGGCGCTCGAGCACCACGACGGGCGCGAAGACCGACCAGATCGTGATCAGGATCAGCCCAGGGACGATCACGAAGATGAAGCCGATGACGATCGCGATCGCCGCGACGATCGAGACGAGGACGAGCGACGCGAGGACCGGCATCACCGAGCGAAGCAGCGAGCCGGCGTCGGTCTGCTGGCGCTTCTCGACGGACGCGACGAGCTCCACGATCATGCCCGTGAAGACGAACCCCGCGACGAGCGCCAGGATCTCGCCGAGCGCGGAGAGCCCGAAGTTCCCGGCGTGACTCGCGACTCCGACGATGATCGCCGGCACGCCGATGATCGCTGCCGCGACCGGTACCCAGATGGCGGCCTCGTTGGCGTAGATGTCGAACACGCGGCGGATGACCGCGCCGACCTGCAGGCGCTGCTGTTCCAACGCCGCCTCCTCTCGCTAGCTGCCGGGGAGAGCCAAGATTACGCCACGGCGGTGCTGCGCGAACTTCGCTCTTCGCGCACGCTCCGCATTACCGCCTTGCGGCCGTAACGCTCGAGGCCGTCGTACATCGAGCGGATCTGGGCGAGGATTTCGTCGGCGACGGCCTGCTGCTGCTCGCGCGTTGAATCCTCGACGCGCTCCCACACCATCGGCTCGCCGTACTGGACCGTCACGCGCGGGAAACTGCCGCGCTTCCAGTTGCGCACTTTGGAGGAGCCGAAGACGGCCGCCGGCACAACCGGCGCCCCGCTTTCGAGGGCGATCCGGCCGATCCCGGGGCGCGCCTTCTCGCCTAGTTTGCCGGTGCGCGAGCGTCCGCCCTCGCAGTACATGCCGATCGCTCCGCCGCGGCCGAGGATCGCTTCGGTGGTGATGAAGGCCTCTTCGTCACGCGCGCCGCGACGGACCGGGTAGATCCCGCCGTGCGTGAAGATCCACTGCATCGGCGGCGCGAAGAGCTGCGACTTGGCCATGTAATGGGTCCTGCGGCGGATGTAGCAGCCGACGAGAAAGTGGTCCATGAAGGAGAAGTGGTTCGGCGCGAGGATCAGCGGCCCCGCCCCGGGTATGTTCTCGACGCCGATCGCCCGTGTGCGCAGAGCGACGTAGGCATAGATCGACGTAAGGACACGGACCGTCTCGTAGACGAAGTCTCCCTCGCGGCGCCGAGCACGCTCGTGGAAGCGCGTGAAGATCTCAGGCGGGCGCGGATCGACGTAGTTTTGCTCGCGCAGCTTGATGTCCTCAGCCATCGCTCGCAGAGTAGCGGCGCCGCGGCGTTTCGGTCCGGGCGTCACCTGAGGCGTCTATGTTCACGCCACGACCCGCCGCACAGGAGGAGCAGAATGACCGACATTCCGGCCCACATCACCGGCACCGTCTGGAAAATCGAGTGCCAAGTCGGCGACGAGATCGCCGAGGGCGACGTCGTCGCGATCCTCGAGTCGATGAAGATGGAGATGCCCGTCGAGGCCGAGGACGCCGGGACCGTCGTCGAGATCCGCTGCGAGGAGGGCCAGGCCGTGAGCGAGGGCGACACGCTCGTCGTGCTCGAGTAGCGATGGCCGCAGAGCCGCACAGTCGGCGAACTGCTCGTCGACGAGCCGTCGGCCGGCGTCGTCGCGCCTGACGATCTCAAACCCGGCCAAGCGCAACGCGCTCGACCACCCGATCCTCGACGCGATCACCGCGACGCTCAGCTCGCTCGCCGAAGGCGGCGCGAACTGCGTCATCGTCACCGGCGCGCACGGCATGTTCTCCGCCGGCTACGACATCGGCGAGATCCCCGACGAGGAGTTCGAGGAGCGCGCCGAGCGCGCTCGTCGCGCACCCCTTCACCGCCGCGATCGACGCGCTCGAGGCCTTCCCGCTGCCACGCTCGCGGCGCTGCCGGGCCACACGATCGGCGGCGGACTCGAGCTCGCGCTGGCCTGCGACCTGCGCATCGCGCGCTCCGGAATCCGTCTCGGCATGCCGCCCGCCAAGCTCGGCCTCGTCTACTCGCACACCGGAATCCGCCGCTTCATCGACGCTATCGGCGCGGCGCGCACACGCGAGCTTTTCCTCGTCGGCGAGTACGTCGACGCCGAGACCGCGCTCGCCTGGGGCCTTGTCAACCGCGTCGCTGACGAGACAGAGCTGGAGGGCCAAACGCTCGCTCTCGCCGCCACGCTCGCCGGCAACGCGCCGCTCTCACAGCGCGGCAACAAGCGCGTGATCGAGCAGCTGCTGGAGCACGAGGGACGGCTGCCGGCGGACGTTGAAGAGGAGCTGATCGAGCTGCGCCGCGCGTCGTTCGCCTCAAGCGACATGCGCGAGGGAATGCGTGCTTTCGCCGAGCGCCGACCACCTCGCTGGCGCGGCGAATAGAACCCGCATCCTCCGCGCGAACGATTCGCAGGCGTCCGCCACGGTCCGTAGCGTTGCCGCGCGTGCCACCGCTGATTTCGCGCGAGGAGGCACTCGCGCTCGGGGAGATCGAGGATCACGGCGAGATCGAAGCGTTGATCGACCGCGCCTGGCGCGTTCGCGTCGAGCGCTTCGCCGACTCCACCGACATGTGCTCGCTGGTCAACGCGAAGTCCGGCGGCTGCGCCGAGGACTGTGGCTTCTGCGCGCAGTCGCGCTTCGCGGACGCCGAGACGCCGATGCACGCGATGATGGAGCCCGAGCAGGTGCTCGAACACGCGCGCGCCGCGGAAGCCGCGGGAGCACACCGTTTCTGCATGGTGACGCAGGGCCAGGGACTCTCCAAACGCGACTTCGAGAAGTACCTGGAGGGCGTGCGGCTCGTGAGCGAGAACACGAACCTCAAGCGCTGTGCCTCGATCGGACACATCTCCGCCGAGCGCGCACGCCGCCTCAAGGACGCGGGCTTGCAGCGTGTCCACCACAACGTCGAGACGGCCCGCAGCTACTACGACGAGGTGACGACGACGGTGCGCTACGAGGGACGCCTGCGGACGATCGAGGCCGTTCGCCTGGCCGGACTCGAGACCTGCGTCGGCGGCATCCTGAACCTCGGCGAGACGCGCGAGCAGCGCGTCGAGATGGCCTTCGAGCTCGCGGCCCTCGACCCCACGAGCGTGCCGATCAACATGCTCAACCCGCGGCCCGGCACGAAGTTCGGCGACCGCGAGTTCATGGACCCCTGGGAGGCCGTGAAGTGGATCGCGATCTTTCGCCTGATCCTGCCCGCGGCGCTGCTGCGCCTCTGCGGCGGCCGCGTCGAGAACCTCGGCGAGCTACAGCAGCTCGGGGTGCGCGCCGGGATCAACGGCGTGATGCTCGGGAACTTCCTGACCACGCTCGGCAACGACCCCGAGCAGGATCACGAGATGTTCGAGGACGAAGGACTGAACATCGCGCGCCAGCGCGACAACGCGGCGAATCCCCGCCCCGACAACCGATCCGGTTGGCTGGAGGGCGACGCGCCGCACGACGGCGAGCTGCCGAACGCAGAGGAGCCGCCACCGGCGGAACTGAAGATTCGCGTCTGGGACCCCTCGACGCAGCTGCGCTACTCACCCAAGCGAAGCGTGCCGCCGCGGCCCGACGGCGCGCCGAACACGGCCCGGGTCTGACGGCGCCGCAAATGGGCGACGTCCAGGCACGACTGCAGGAGATCGAGCAGCTCGGGCCTGGCCCGCCGCCTGCGCATGATCAGCGGGCCGCAGGGGCCGAGCGTGATTCTCGACGGCCGTCCTGTCCTGTTGCTCTGCTCCAACAACTACCTCGGGCCTCGCAGACCATCCGAGCGTGCGCGAGGCGGCCGCCGACGCGGCGCGGCGCTGGGGCGTCGGCGCGGGGGCTTCGCGCCTGATCAGCGGCACGATGACGATCCACACGCGCCTCGAGGAGGAGCTGGCCGAGTTCGAGGGCACCGAGGCGTGCATGCTGTTCGGCTCCGGGCTACCTGGCGAACATCGGCGTCCTCGGGGCGCTCGCCGGGCGCGGCGACACGATCTTCTCCGACGAGCTGAACCACGCGTCGATCATCGACGGCGGCGCGCCTGGCGCAGGCCGAGGTCGTCGTCTACCGCCACCGCGACATCGACCACCTCGAGTCGCTGCTGAGACGACGGCGCGCGGCGGCGGCAGGCTGATCGTGACCGACTCCGTGTTCTCGATGGACGGCACCGTGGCGCCGCTCGAGGAGATCGTCGAGCTGGCCCGCGACTACGGCGCGCAGACCGTCGTCGACGAGGCCCACGCGCTCGGCAACCTCGGGCCCGACGGCCGCGGCGCGCTCGCGGCGTGTGGCCTTGAGGGCGAGGTCGACGTCGTCGTCGGGACGCTCGGCAAGGCGCTCGGCAGTTATGGCGCGTTCGCCTGCGCCAACGAGGAAACGGTGCAGCTCCTGATCAACAGCGCACGCTCGCTGATCTTCTCCACCGCGCCCGCCCCGCCCGCCGTCGCCGGCGCGCTCGCGGCGCTAGCGATCATGCGCGAACGGCCGGAGCGCTGCGCACGCCTGCGCTCAAATGCACGCGCGCTACGCGGCGCCCTGGCAGCCGAAGGCTTCCCGGTCACCGAGAGCCCGATGCAGATCGTGCCGCTCGTGATCGGCGACGAGCGCCAGACGATGGACGCCTGCCGGGGCGCCCTGGAACGCGGGGTCTTCGCGCAGGGCATCCGTCCGCCGACGGTCCCCGCCGGCACCGGGCGTCTGCGCCTCACCGTGATGGCTTCGCACACCTCCAGCGAGCTCGCGCTCGCGGCTTCGAAGATCGCCGACGCGGTGCGCGAGGCCGGCGTCGAGCCCGAGGCGCTCGTGCCGTCACTCAGCGAGCTCGAGCCGCCGCCGCGCGAGCCGCTCTACGCCGTGCCCGTCGACAGGCCCGGCACGCACGGCGCCCCGTTCGACGTGGAGGCCGTGCAGACGACGGCGCCCTTCGACTTCGAGCGCCAGCGCGGCAGCGACCAGGCCGCCTGAGGCGCGCCGTGCGCGGCCTCTTCGTCACCGGTACCGACACCGGCGTGGGCAAGACGATCGTCGCAGCGTCGCTGCTCGCGGCGATGCGCGCCGCGGGCG
Source organism: uncultured Solirubrobacterales bacterium (assembly GCA_963764325.1). Taxonomy (GTDB): domain Bacteria; phylum Actinomycetota; class Thermoleophilia; order Solirubrobacterales; family Solirubrobacteraceae; genus Palsa-744. The sequence goes on from CAVXSE010000003.1 coordinate 321,405, forward strand.
AGAGCCCGGTGGCCCACAAGCCCGTGCTGACGGGCATCGAACAGACTCCGGTGTTCTGGCCGCCCGACCATCTGCTGCTCGCCCTGGCGGCCGACATGGAGCCGGGCGACGTGGTCAGCGAGATGTTCGCGCCGGCGCTCTCGCCGCACCTCGCGGCACGCCTTGAGGGCCGGACCCTCGACGGCGATGCGCTTGTCGCCGACGCGCTCGCCAAGGGACGCGACGCGACGATCGTCGTTGAGGGGATCGGCGGCCTGCTCGTTCCGCTCAACGAGACGATGCTGGTGCGCGATTTCGCGCGCGCCCTCGCGCTACCGCTCGTCGTCGCGGCGCGCCCGGGTCTCGGCACGATCAACCACACGCTCCTCACGCTCGAAGCGGCACGCGCCGCCGGCCTCCAGGTCGCCGCGGTCGTGCTCACGCCCTGGCCGCGAGAGCCCGGCGATCTGCAGCGCTCGAACCGCGAGACGATCGAGCGCGCTCGGCGCCGTCGAAGTCGCGACGCTCGGCGAGGTGCAGGGGCCCGCGTACCCGGCGCTTGCCGCTGCCGGCGAGGAGCTCCCGTGGCGCCGCTGGCTCGATCAGCCGGCGGCCGCCGCCGCGCAGAGCGCCTGAGCGATCCGCGCGGTCTGCTCGCCGTCGACGGCGTACGGCGGCATCGCGTACACCAGGTCGCGGAACGGGCGCAGCCACACGCCGTGCTCGATCGCCGCGCGCGTCGCGGCCGCGACATCGACCGGGTGGTCGAGTTCGATCACCCCGATCGCGCCGAGGACTCGCACATCGGCCACACCGGCGATGGACGGCGCCGCTTGCAGTCCATCGCTGAGGCCGCGCTCGATCGCTGCGACCTCCGCCTGCCACGGGCGGCGCTCGAGGAGCTCCAGCGACGCTAGCGCCGCGGCACACGCCAGTGCGTTGCCCATGAACGTCGGCCCGTGCATCAGCCCACCGCCGGCACCGGCGGAGACAGCATTCGCGACGCGCCCCGTGCAGAGCGTCGCGGCGAGCGTCACGTAGCCGCCCGTGAGCGCCTTGCCCACGCACATCACGTCCGGCGCGACGCCGGCGTGCTGGCAGGCGAACATCTCCCCCGTGCGGCCGAAGCCGGTCGCGATCTCGTCGAGCACCAGCAGGAGCCCGTGCTCGTCGCACAGTTCGCGCAGCAGCCGCACGCACTTCGGCGAGTGAAAGCGCATGCCACCGGCGCCCTGGACGACCGGCTCGACGACGATCGCCGCGACCTCGCCGGCGTGGCCGTCGACGAGCGCGCGGACCTCCTGCGCCCACTGCTCGTCGAGCTCCGCGTCGAAGCCGTCGGGCGGCCGCGGCGCGAAGACGTGCTGAGGCAGCAGGCCCGTGAAGAGGGAGTGCATGCCGGAGACGGGGTCGCAGAGCGCCATCGCCCCGGCGGTGTCGCCGTGGTAGCCGCCGCGGACGGTGAGAAGCCGCGTTCGCGAACGCTCACCGACCGCCTGCTGATATTGGAGCGCGAGCTTGATCGCGACCTCCACCGAGACAGACCCGGAGTCCGCAAGGAACACGCGGTCAAGGCCCGCCGGCGCGAGCTCGACGAGGCGCGCGCAGAGCTCGATCGCCCCCTCGTGCGTGAGGCCGCCGAACATCACGTGCGCCATCCGCTCGAGCTGGCCGCTGATCGCCGCGTCGATCTGCGGTACGCGATAGCCGTGGATCGCGCACCACCACGACGCCATCCCGTCGATCAGCGTGCTTCCATCGGCCAGCTCGAGGTGCACACCATGCGCACCGACCACCGGCAGCGCCGGCTTCGACGGCAGCGGTCCGTAGGGGTGCCAGACCTGCTCTTCGTCTAGCTGGAGCAGGCGGGTCCAGTCGGGCATCGCGGCCCGCTGGCTACGGCTCGTAGCGCGTGAATTCGCTCTTGCGCGAGCCGCACACCGGGCAGTACCAGGTGTCGGGAATGTCATCGAACGAGGTGCCCGGGGGAATGCCGCCGTCGGGGTCGCCCTCCTCGGGGTCGTAGATGAATCCGCAGTTTTCACAGATCCATTGCTGCAACGTCTCGGTAGTGCTCATTCCTCGCTCCGTCTAGTGGCTGGCCCCGCGCAAGAGTACAGGGCGATAGCCTGCCGCCATGCCGAGCGAGGGAGAGCGGATCGGGGGCGAGGTCGGCCAGACCTTGAACGAAGGGGAGCCGGTCGAGCCGCGCCAGGCGGCGTCAGTGATCGTGCTGCGCGAAGGGTCAGGCGCGCCCGAGGTGCTGCTCGTGCAGCGCACCCCGGAGGCGCGCTTCATGGGCGGCGTCTGGGTCTTCCCGGGCGGCGCGGTCGGCGAGGAGGAGGCCGGGAGTGACTCCGCGCACCGCATGGCGGCGGTGCGCGAGCTGCAGGAGGAGGCCGGTGTCGAGCTCACAGACGCGGCGGAGCTCGTGGCGTTCTCGCGCTGGATCACGCCGCGGGCCGTCTCGATCCGTTTCGACACCTACTTCTTCCTTGCGCCGCTGCCCGCGGGTCAGGAGGCCCGCGTCGACGGCGAGGAGTGCGTCGACCTGCGCTGGCTGTCGCCCGCGGCGGCGCTCGCGGCGACCCGCCAGGGCGAGCTGCCGATGGTCTTCCCGACGATCAAGCACCTCGAACAGCTCGAGCGCTTTGGCAGCGTCGACGAGCTGCTCGACTACGCGCGCGGACGCGAGGTGACCGCCGTCGAGCCGCGTGTCGTGATGGAGGGCGAGGTCGCGCGGATCCTCCTCCCGGGCGACGACGGCTACGAGGAGTAGCCCCTACCAGTCGGAGAGATCGAACCGCTGGCGCTCGACGCCCTCCGGCAGGCGGCCTTCCTCATCCAGCTTCTCGAGGTGCGCCGCGAGCGTCACGGCGGCCGCGGGCCGCAGGTGCACTGGCGCATCGGACCATGCGTCGTCGAGGAGTTCGTCGGTCGTGCGCCGGCCGGCGTCGAGTGCCGCGAGCAGCCGCTGCTCGCGCTCCAGTCGATGTGCCACGTAGCCGAGGAGGCGTTCGCGCGGCTCCCACACCGCGGGGCCGTGTCCCGGGCAGAGCACCTGGATGTCGTCCTCTGCGGCGAGCCGTTCGAGCGCGCGCAGGTAGCCCGCGAGCGAGCCGGCGCCCGGCGCCACGAAAACGCTGCCCTCGCCCAGCACGGCGTCGCCCGTGAAGCACGCGCCCGCGGCCAGGAACGCGTAGTGGTCGGGGCTGTGACCACCGGTGTAGACCGCGGTGAACGGCCCCACACGACCACCGTCGTTCAACTCGATGTCGGGCTCTCCCGCCGCCGCGGCGACCGGCGCCGGGTGCGACTCGAGCACCGCGCGCAGCGCGCCCGTGTGGTCGGCGTGGCCGTGCGTGAGGAGGACCGCCTCGAGCCTGCCGCGGTCGGATATCGCGGCATCCAATGCGGCGACGTGCTCGGCGAGGTCCGGGCCGGCGTCGACGAGAAACGCCGGCCCTGAACCGACGACCCAGCAGTTGGAGCCCGAGAGCGTCATCGGCCCCGGGTTGTCGGCCCGCACGCGGAGTATCCCCAGCTCCGCGAGGCGGGCTGCCTCATCGCCCTCGTCGGCCATCGCCCTCAGGCCAGGCTCGCCATCACGTGCTTGATCTGCGTGTAGTCCTCGAGCGAGTAGAGCGACAGGTCCTTGCCGTAGCCCGACTGCTTGAAGCCGCCGTGCGGCATCTCGGAGACCAGCGGGATGTGGTCGTTGATCCACACGCAGCCGAAGCGCAGTGCCTTCGCGACGCGCAGGGCTCGCCCGACGTCGCGCGTCCAGACGGACGAGGCCAGGCCGTACTGCGTCGCGTTGGCCCACTCGATCGCCTGTTCCTCGTCGCTGAAGCGCTGGACCGTGATCACGGGACCGAAGATCTCGCGCTGGATCATTTCGTCGTCCTGTTCCAGACCCGCGATGACCGTCGGCTCGACGAAGAAGCCCGGGCGGTCTGCCTGCTGGCCACCGGTGACGACCTCCGCGTTCTTCGGCCGGCGGTCGATGAAGCCGGTCACGCGCTCGAGCTGTTTCTCGGAGTTCACAGGACCCAGCGTCGTGTCCGGCGACAGCGTGTCGCCGATCACGAAGCCGCGCGCCTGGTCGGCGAGGCCCGAGACGACGTCGTCGTAGACGTCGGACGCGGCGAGAACACGCGTCGCGGCGGTGCAGTCCTGGCCGGCGTTGTAGTAGCCCGTGCCGGCGATCGTTTCCATCGCGCTCTCCATCGAGACATCGTCGAAGACGACGACCGGCGCCTTGCCGCCGAGCTCGAGGTGCACGCGCTTGAGCGTCTCGGCCGCCGTGCGGGCGATGTGCTTCCCGGTCTCGACGGAGCCGGTGAGCGCAGCGATGTCAACGCCGGGGTGCGAGATGAGCGCGTTGCCCGTCGGCTCGCCGGGGCCCATCACGATGTTCAGGACACCCTTCGGGATGACGTCCGCGGCGAGCTGCGCGAAGCGCACCGTCGTGACGGGCGTCGTCTCCGCCGGTTTGAGGACCACCGTGTTGCCGGCCGCGAGAGCGGGTGCGATTTTCCAGACGGCCATCATCAGCGGGTAGTTCCACGGCGTCACCTGGCCCGCGACGCCGATCGCCTCGCGCCGGACCATCGAGGTGTAGCCCTCCATGTACTCGCCCGCTGACTTGCCCTCCAGGCAGCGGGCGGCGCCCGCGAAGAATCGGAGGTTGTCGGCCATCACGGGGATTTCGTCGTTCGTCGCCGCTTCGATCGGCTTTCCGGCGTTCAGCGCCTCGAGCTTCGCGAGCTCGGCGCCGTTCTCCTCGATCACGTCGGCCAGCGCGAGCAGAACCTCGGCGCGTTGCGCGGGCGTCGTCTGCGACCACGTCTTGAAGGCCTCGCGCGCCGCGCCGACCGCGGCGTCGACCTCTTCGGCGCTGGAGCGCGGAGCGCTCGCCATCTGCTCACCGGTCGCCGGGTTCAGCACGGGTTCGCGCTCACCGGCGCCGTCGACGCTCTCGCCGTCGATGAAGTTCTTAAGTGCCTCGGTCGTGGTGGCCATCGCGGCCTCCCTTCGGTCGGTTGGTTGTGCGCAGGGCGGCGGTGCTGCTCAAAGTCCGAACGCCTCGGCAACGGCGGGATACGTGACCTCGCCTCGGTCGACGTTGAGTCCCTCGCGGAGCCCGGCGTTGCGCTCCAGCGCCGCGTCGACACCGGCAGCGAGTTCGAGTGCGTACGGCAGCGTCGCGTTCGTCAACGCGTACGTCGAGGTGATCGGGACCGCCCCCGGCATGTTGGCGACGCAGTAGTGGGTGATCCCGTCGACCTCGAACGTCGGTTCGGAGTGCGTCGTGGGATGCGAAGTCTCAAAGCAGCCGCCCTGATCGATCGAGACGTCGACAAGAACCGCGTGGCGCTTCATCAGACCGAGCTGAGCGCGGGTCACGACGTGCGGCGCGCGGCCACCGTGGATCAGGACCGCGCCGATCACAAGGTCGGCCAGCGGCAGCATCTCTTCGACGGCGAGAGTCGACGAGTAGACCGTCGAGGCGCGGCCTCCGAACGCCACTTCGAGCTCGCGCAGGCGATCGATCGAGCGGTCGAACACGAACACGTCGCCCTGCATGCCGATCGCGATCTGCGCGGCGTTCAGACCGACGACGCCGCCGCCGATCACGAGCACCGTCGCGGCTGCGACCCCGGGAACGCCGCCGAGCAGGATGCCTCGCCCGCCGAGCGGCTTCTCGAGCATGAAGGCCCCGGCCTGCGTGGCGATCTTGCCCGCGACCTCGCTCATCGGCGCGAGCAGCGGCAGGTTGCCCTGCTCGTCGACGACCGTCTCGTACGCGATGCAGCGCGCGCCGCTCTCCATCAGGCCGCGGGTCAGCGCCTCGTCGGCGGCTAGATGCAGGTACGTGAAGAGCGTCTGCCCTTCGCGCAGCATCTCGATCTCCACGGGCTGCGGCTCCTTCACCTTCATGATCATTTCGGCCGCCTCGAAGACAGCGGGGGCGTCGGGCAGGATCTGGGCGCCCTGGGCGACGAACTGCTCGTCGCTCATCGCGCTCCCCTCGCCGGCGCCGGCCTGGACGAGGACCTCGTTGCCGTGGGAACTCAGCTCGCGCACGCCGGCGGGCGTGATCGCCACGCGGTACTCGTCGGTCTTTATCTCCGTCGGAATGCCGATCTTCAACTGGCGCCTCCCCCTTAACCGCTCGACGCGTCTGAGGATATTGAGGCGCCCACTGCGGCGTCAGGAGGCAGAGACGCCGCTGAGGTCGCCGATCCGTTCGGAGGCCTCCGTGAGCACCGGCCGCAGCACGGCCTCGATCTCCTCGAACTGCGGCTCGCCGACGATCAGCGGCGGCGCGAGCTGGATCACAGGGTCGCCGCGGTCATCGGCGCGGCAGATCAGGCCCCGCTTGTAGAGCTCGGCCGAGAGGAAACCGCGCAGCAGCCACTCGGCCTCGGCGTCGTTGAAGGTCTCCTTCGTCTCGCTGTCCTTGACCAGCTCGATCGCCTGGAAGTAGCCGGCGCCGCGAACGTCGCCGACGATCGGCAGGTCGAGCAGCGAGCGCAGCATCGCCTGGAAGGCGTCCTCGTGCGCGCGCACGTGTGAGCAGAGATCCTCGCGCTCGATCACGTCGATGTTGGCCATCGCAACCGCGGCGGCAACAGGGTGCCCGCCGAACGTGATGCCGTGGGCGAAGGACGCAGTGCCGTGCTCGAAGGGCTCGGCGATGCGGTCGGCTGCGATGACGGCGCCCATCGGGATGTAAGCCGACGTGATGCCCTTGGCCGTCGTGATGATGTCGGGTTCGTAGCCGAACCGTTCGGAGCCGAAGATGTAGCCGAGGCGACCCCACGAGCAGATCACCTCGTCGCTGATCAGGAGCACGCCGTGGCGGTCGCAGATCTCACGCACGCGCTGGAAGTAGCCGTCGGGTGGCACGAAGCAGCCGCCGCTGTTCTGCACCGGCTCGAGGATCACTGCGGCTACGGTCTCGGGTCCCGCGGCGAGGATCGCCTCGTCGATCGCGTCGGCCGCCCAGAGCGGGTCGATGTCGTCCGGCAGCCGGTAGGAGTTGGTGTTCGGGACGTGGATCGCGCCAGGGGTCAGGGGCTCGAACGGCTCGCGCAACTCGGACACGCCGGTCAGCGCGAGCGCGCCCATCGTGACGCCGTGGTAGGCGAGGTCGCGCGCGATGATCTTCTTGCGGGAGCTTTCGCCGCGCTGTTTGAAGTACGAGCGCGCAAGCTTCCACGCCGCCTCGACCGCTTCCGCGCCGCCGTTCGTGAAGAACACCCGGTTCAGTTCTCCGGGCGCGAGCTCCGCGATCCGGCTCGCCAGTTCGATCGCGCGGGGGTGCGCGTAGCTCCAGTTCGTGTAGAAGGCGAGCTCGTCGATCTGGCGCGCCGCGGCCGCGCCGAGCTCGCTGCGGCCGTAGCCGATGTTCACGCAGAAGAGGGAAGAGAGCCCGTCGAGGTAGCGGTTGCCCTTCTCGTCGTACACGTAGGCGCCGTCGCCGCGGACGATGATCGGCACGTCCGCATGTTCGAAGGCTCCCATCCGCGTGAAATGCATCCACAGATGGCGCTTTGCCTGCTCTTGAAGATCCTCACCCGAGAGCATCAGATCGATCCCCTTCCTGTTCCCCCTGAACTAAAACCGTCGCGACCCCGCCGCCGGTGTGCCGGGGACGAGGCCTTACGGCCAGTCTAACGGGGCCCTCTTTCGCGCACGACGTGCCGCTTGTAAATCCCGTAGGTTTCGGGGCGTCACCGGCGAGGGAGGGGATAGTCATGGCGAGCGAGGAGACGAGTGGCGCCTACAGCCCTGATGTGATGGACAAGGGGCTGAAACGCAACGCGATCGGCTACGTCTCGAACGTGGTGATCGGAGTCGCGTCGACCGCCCCCGCCTACTCGCTGGCAACGACGCTGGGCTTCATCGTCGGCGTCACCGCCATCGGCGTGCACGCCCCAGCGGTGGTCCTGGTCGCGTTCATCCCGATGCTTTTCATCGCGAGCGCGTACAAATACTTCAACCGTGCCGACCCGGACGCCGGCACGACGTTCGCCTGGACCACGCGCGCATTCGGCCCGGTTACCGGCTGGATGAACGGCTGGGCGATCTTTCTCGCCGACGTGATCGTGATGGCCTCCCTTTCGGACATCGCGGCGGTCTACTCCTACAAGCTGTTCGGCTTCAGCGAACTCAGCGAATCGAAGATTGCGATCGTGTCGCCGCGATCCTGTGGATCGTGCTGATGACGTGGATCTGCTACCGCGGCATCGAGCTCTCGGCGCGGATCCAGACCGCGCTGCTGTCGATCGAGGTGTTCATCCTCGCGCTCTTCTCCGTCGTCGCGCTCGTCAAGGTCTACGGCGCGCACCCACCGGCCGGCGCGACCAAGCCCGAGCTCGCGTGGCTGAATCCGTTCGCGATCCCGTTCAGCGCCTTCGCGGGCGCGAGCCTGCTCGCGATCTTCATCTATTGGGGGTGGGATTCCGGCGTGGCAGTCAACGAGGAGTCCGAGAACCCGGCCGAGGGTCCGGGCAAGGCGGCGATCCTCTCGACGATCTTGCTGGTGCTGATCTACGTCGTCGTGACGATTGCCGCCCAGGCCTTCCACGGCGCAGCGTTCCTGGCCAACAAGAAAACGCGGCAGACGTGCTCAACGCGCTCGGCAAGGGCGTGCTCGGCGAACCGCTCAACAAGCTGCTGATCATCACCGTGCTGACGTCGGCGTCAGCTTCGACGCAGACCACGATCCTGCCGACGGCCCGCACGACCCTCTCGATGGCCCACTGGAAAGCGGTCACCGCACTGCTCTCGAAGATGCACAAGCGATACCTGACGCCGACGGTCTCGACGCTCGGCTTCGGCGTCCTCTCGATCATGGTCACGGTACCGCTGCTGCTGGTCTCCGAAACAGTGCTGGAAGACTCGATCAGCGCCGTCGGCTTCCCGGTCGTCTTCTACTACGGCTTCACGGGCATCGCGTGCGCGTGGTTCTTCCGGCGGGAGCTCGAAAACGTCGTTCAGTCATTTCATTCTCTCGGCGTGGCGCCCGTGTTGGGCGGCCTGGCGATGTGGCGATCGGCGTGAAGGCGGCATCTACTACTGGAAGCCGGAAAACTCGGCCAACCAGACCGATCCTCGGCATCACGCTGCCGATCTGGATGGGCATCGGCGGCATGATCCTCGGCTTCATAATCATGCTGATCAGTCGCCCCTACTTCAAAGAGTATTTCTCGCGAAAGTCCGAAGTCGGGACGGCGGCGATGATCGAGCCGCAGCCGGCCGCAGTGACGGGTCGGCGCCGGCTAGGGAGCGAGCTCGAGCGAGCCCGGTCGGCGAGCCATACTCGGCGAGCAGGTCGAGGAACGGCTTCGGCTCGAAGGCCTCAGGCCCGAGGACGCCGACGCCCTTCCAGACGCCGCGGTCGAGCAACTCCAGCGCGACGACCGGGTTGATCGCCGTCTGCCAGACCACCGCCTGGCTCGCGTACTCGCGCATCGTCATCTCGTTGTCGGCTACGTGGTAGAGGTAAGTCGAGCGGGGCTCGCCGTCCTTGCCGGTTCCCGTCACCCAGGTCCCGGCGCAGGTCTTACCGCTCATCAGGTGGCCGAGCGTCGCGGGATCGGGCAGCGTCGCGGCGACGACATCGCGCGGGCTGACCTCGGTGCCGCGCACAGAGACCGGCTTCGTGGAGTCAAGGCCCAGTTTGTGGATGGTCTGCAGGACGCCGATGAACTCGCTGCCGAGGCCGTACTTGAACGTGACGCGCTTGCAGGGCACCCAGCGCGGGATCAGGACGACCTCCTCGTGCTCGACGTTGACGCATTCCACATGCCCGATGCCTTCGGGGAAGTCGAACAACTCGGGCTCCGAGAACGGCGCCGTCGTGTAGAAGCCGCGCTCCTTCTCCCAGATCAGCGGCGGGTTCAGGCACTCCTCGATCGTCGTCCAGATCGAGAACGTCGGCGCGAACTCGTAGCCCTCCACTTCGAGGTTCGCGCCGTCGCGCACGCCGACTTCGTCGATGTCGCTGAAGAGCTCGTCCGGCGCGTAGCGCGCAAAGACGTCTGACAGTCCCGGCTCGACGCCGATTCCGACCAGCGCCAGTAGGCCCGCGCTCTCCCACTCCCCTTGCACGGCGAACTGGCGGTCGCCGAGCATCTCGCCGGTCTCTTCGTAGGGCCGCTCGGGGTTTGGATGCGAGAGCGTCATCGCCATGTCCAGGTACGTCACGCGCGGCGTCGAACAGGCCCCGAAGATCGGCTCGTTGAAGCGCGGGTCGCAAGCGTTCAGGACCGCGTCGGGCTGGACGCGTCGGATCAACTCGACGAGTTGCTCGCGGCTCGAGGCATCGACGCGCTCGGCGGCAAAGCGGTCCGCTTCGCCGAAGCGGTCGGCGGCGGCCTGGGCGCGCTCGAGCGAGACGTCGGCGAGCACGACTCGCTCGAAGATCGGTCGGCGCTGCGCGATCGCCGCGAAAGCCGCGCCGACGCCCCCTGCTCCCACGACCAGAACCTTCACGCGGCGCATTCTTGCGCATCGCCGCGGGCGGCGCGCGCGGCGCGGCTTTAGAGCTTCGCGCGCCCGGTGTCCGACGCGCTTTACGCCCTTATCTTCATCGCCGGCACCGCGGTGAGCCTGCTTGCGAGCTGGCGCCTGGTTGGCGCGCTCGAGCGTGTCGGGGGCGCCGCCGGGCTTTCGGAGGGAGCACTTGGCATGCTCGCTGCGCTCGCCGCAGACGCACCGGAGATCACCGCGGCGGTGAGCGCGATCGCGGCCAACAACCGGCACATCGGGGCCGGCGTCGTGATCGGCTCGAACGTCTTCAACATCGCGGCGCTGATCGGCGTGGCCGGCATCGTCGGCGGCTTCATGGCGCTCGACAGGCGCGTCGTGAGCTTCGCCGGCTCGGTCGCAGTATGGATCGCTCTCGTCGCACTGCTCGACGTCACGGGAGCGCTGCCGCCGGCGGTGGCTCTCGTCGTCGCGCTCGTCGCGTTCGCGCCGTACCTCTGGGTCCTGACGTTGCAGCCACGAGCGCCTGGACACTCTCTCGCTGCCGGACCGCTGGCGCTCGCTGCTGGCGGCAACGGTGCGCGCCGAGGAGCACGAGATGGAGGAAGGAATCGAAGCGCTGCGTGGCCGCCCGACGCGGGCCGACATGCTCCTCGCGCTCGCGTTGACCGCCGTTGTCGTTGCTGCGAGCGTCGCGATGGAGCGCTCGGCGACGACCCTCGGAGCGCGCGCGTCGGTCTCTCCGATCGTCGTCGGAGCCCTCGCACTGGCGGTCGTGACAAGCCTGCCGAACGCCGTCGCCGGCGTCTACCTGGCGCAGCGCGGCCGTGGCGCCGCGGTCCTCAGCACCTCGCTCAACAGCAACTCGATCAACATCATCGTCGGACTGCTGGTCGCGACGACGATCCTCGGGGCCGGCTCTCCGTCCAGCGAGACGACCTACGTCGCCGTCGCCGCGCTCCTGATGACGTGCGGAGCGCTACTGCTATGCCACCGCTATCGCGGTATCTCGCGGGCCGTCGGCGGCGTGATCGTCGCGGCCTACGCCGTGTACGTCGTCGTGCTGCTCGCCGCGTTCTGAAAAGCGCGGGACGAACGGGGCGGCCTGCCGCCCCGTTCGCTGCGCCCCGCGCCGTTTGTGCGCCTGCTTCAGGGACTGACGCACATCGCTCGGCGTCTTGCCCAGGCCGCTCACGCGACGTCCGTGCCGCACGGTCGGTCCCACGAGGATCGTCACGGACCATTGCCGTCGACGGGTGAATTGGGCGTGACCAATTTGTGTCGATCCTGTTACTGCGGAACGTCTGCCGTCGCCGCGGGTTCCTATCGGCAGACCGCTGAACAAGCCGATCTATCCTCCGACGATGGGGTCCCGACTGATCACGGCGCGCCTGCTGGCGCCCGCCGCCGCCATTTGCGCGCTGTTCGCAGCGCCCGCGCTCGCGAGCGCCGAAACGGTCCGGCCACTGCCGAAGTCCGACTACGCGACGCTCCCCGTCTGTGGCGCGCCGACTCCGCGCCACGATTCGTGCCTGGCCTCACGGCTCGTCCCACTGACCGCTGCCGCGCGGGCGCACCTGCACCCGATCGGCGTGCCGAAGGCTCGTGTGCTGAGCGAACCGACCCCGCAGGCCGGCGACTTCGGCCTGCGACCGACCGACCTCCACCACGCCTACCTGCTTCCCAGGAACGCGCCCGAAGGCACGAAAGGCGAACGCGAGACCGTCGCCATCGTCGACGCCTACAACGACCCGGAAGTCGGCAACGACCTCGAAAAGTACAGCGAGACTTTCGGCCTGCCCGCGTGCAACAAAACGAACGGCTGCCTGCGCGTGCTGAACGAACACGGCAGCGAAGAAGAAAGCATGCTGCCGTTCCCGAAAAGCAAGGAAGAACTGCGCGAAGCCGGGGCGTCCAGCGAAGAGAGCGAAGCGATCCGCGCGGGCGAGGCCGAAAGCTGGGACGTCGAGATCTCGCTGGACGTGGAGACCGTTCATGGCACGTGCCAGAACTGCAACATCGTCCTCGTCGAGGCCGGATCGGAAGAAAGCAAGGAACTCTTCGAAGCCGAGGGAACGGCCGAGTCACTCGAACCGACCGCGATCACCAACTCCTGGGGCGGCCCGGAGGAAACCAAGGAAAAAACGGAAGACGAAACGGCGCCGTTCTATGACAAGCAAACGGTCATCACCGCTGCGGCGGGTGACGAAGGCTACCTCGGCTGGGACACCAACAGATACGAAGAAAACTGTCTGCAGGATGAACTCGAGGAACTCTCGGGACACAAACCGACCTGGGAATGCGCCCCGCATTTCAACCAGGGTCCGTATTTCCCGGCCTCCTCGCCGAACGTCGTAGCCGTCGGCGGCACGCACCTGAAGCTCAGCTCGTCGACCGGCGGCTGGCAGGAAGAGGCGGTCTGGAACGGCGAAGGCGCGGGTGGCGGCGGCTGCTCGATCCTCTTCGAAGCGCCGGAATGGCAGAAGAACGTTTCGGACTGGTCGAACGTCGGCTGCAAAGAACAGCGGGCCGTTGCCGACGTCTCCGCGGACGCCTCCCCCGAATCGGGGCTCGCCGTGTATGACACCGACGGCGAATGTGAAAGCCGGGGCGTCGACTGGTGCACGATCGGCGGAACGAGCCTCGCGTCACCGCTCATCGCGGCAACGTTCGCGCTCGCCGGCGGCACGAACGGAACCGAATACCCGGCGAAGGTCCTCTACGAAAACCTGAGCGGCGACGCCGCGTCGCTCCACGACATCACCGCCGGCTCGAACGGCGCCTGCAAGCACCTCTTCGAATGCTCGATCGCGAAATCGGAAACCGAAGAGGCCAAATCGTGCAAAGACGCCGCGATCTGCGTAGCGCGCCCCGGCTACGACGGGCCGACCGGCGTCGGCACGCCCGACGGCATCTCCGCGTTCAAGGCCGGGAGCACGAGCGGCGAGACGGCAACCGAACAGGGCGAACAGGAAAGCGAAGACCTCGCCATCCGGCGGGAAGAAGAAAAGGCCGAGAGAGAAGCGCAGGAACGCACCACAACGACGGTCACAACGCCGAAGAAGATCTCCATCACCGCACTCGCGCTCACGCCGCGCGCGACCGCCGCCCTGCACTCCCGCAAGCGGCACGGACGGACGATCGCCTTCACGCTCCGCGCGAGCACCAGCGGCCGCGTGCGCGTCCGCCTCTACCGACTTGTCCGCGACGGCCGGCGCTACGTGTGGCGCGCGACCCGCGCCTCGCGCATCATCACCGTCAAGGCCGGTGAGAACTCGTCGAGCCTCACGACCGCCGCGTCACTGCGCGCCGGCAAGTACCTGCTGCGCCTGACGCCCGTGAGCTCCGGGCGCGGCCGCTCGCTGCAGTTCACGGCCGGCTAGGCGCCGCTGACCGCGTCGGGAGCTGCGGCCTGCCGCAGCGTGGGGTCGGCGACGACTCGAACGTCGACTCCGGGGAGGCCGCGGATCAGGCGCGTTATCAGCGACCTTTCGCCGCCGCCGAGACGCAGGCCGCGCTGCTGGGGAGGGGTTCCGAGCATGAGGTACGTCACGCCGAGCTCCTGAGCGACACGGATCGCGACGTCGGCGACGTCGTCGCCCTCTTCCACTTTCAGGCGCACGTCAAGCATCGAGGTCAGCCGACGAAGCTCCTCGAGCTGGCGCCGGTCCTCGGCGCTCGGGTCACGCCCTGAGGGGCGCACAACGAGCACATCGAGGTCGGCGTCCAGGCGCTGCGCCGAACGAAAGGCGCGGCGCACCACGCGCTCGCCGTCGGCGTCGAGCGTCGCGAGAGCGAGCAGGCGCTCTGCGATCGCCTGCGGTCCGGCGTCGGCCTCCGCGGGCGCCCCCTCTTCGTCGCGCCGCACGACCGGAGCCGCCTCGTGCAAGAGCCGCCGCACCTCGACCTCGTCGGCGACCTGGCGCAGCGCCGTCTCGCGCAGCGCCGAGAGGTTCTCGACCTTGAAGAAGTTGTTCAGGGCGGCCTGGACGCGCTCCGGCCGGTAGACCTTGCCGGCGCGAAGACGCCCGATCAGCGCCTCCGGCGTGACGTCGATCAGCACGACCTCGTCGGCGTCGGAGAGCACGCTGTCGGGGATCGTCTCGCGCACCTTGGTGCCCGTGAGCTGCGCGATCTGGTCGTTCAGGCTCTCCAGGTGCTGCACGTTGACGGTGGAGAAGACGTCGATGCCCGCGTCGAGCAGTGTCTGCACGTCCTCGAATCGCTTCTCGTGCTCAAGGCCCGGCGCGTTGGTGTGGGCGAGCTCGTCGACGAGTGCCAGCTCGGGCGCCCGCGCGAGCACCGCGGGCAGGTCCATCTCCTCAAGCTCGCGGCCGCGGTACTCGGCGGTGCGCCGCGGCACGAACTCCAGGCCGTCGGCCTGCGCGACCGTCTCGTCGCGTCCATGCGGCTCGAGATAGCCGATCACGACGTCGCGGCCGCTCTCGGCTTCGGCGCGGCCCTCGCCGAGCATGCGGTACGTCTTGCCGACGCCCGGCGCCATGCCGATGAACACCTTCAGCCTGCCGCGACCCTCGGGCATGGCTCGATTGTCGCCTACCGGGCGACGGCAGCGCTCAGGCGCCGAGCAGGTTGTGGATGATCAGGTCGATCAGCTTGATGCCGATGAACGGGGCGATGATCCCGCCGAGGCCGTAGATCAAGAGGTTGCGGCGCAACAGCGCGCTCGCGCCGATCGGCCGGTAGCGCACCCCGCGCAGCGCGAGCGGGATCAGGAGCGGGATCACGAGCGCGTTGAAGATGATCGCCGAGACGATCGCCGAGCGCGGCGTCCCGAGATTCATGATGTTCAGGACCGAAAGCGGCGATTTGCCGTGCGGGCCGACGGCCCAGGTCGTCACGAAGATCGCCGGCAGGATCGCGAAGTACTTGGCGACGTCGTTGGCGATCGAAAACGTGGTGAGCGAACCGCGTGTGATCAGAAGCTGCTTACCGACCTCGACGATCTCGATGAGCTTCGTCGGGTTGGAGTCAAGGTCCACCATGTTGCCCGCCTCGCGCGCCGCCTGGGTCCCCGTGTTCATCGCCACCCCGACGTCGGCCTGCGCGAGCGCGGGCGCGTCGTTCGTGCCGTCGCCGGTCATCGCGACGAGGCGCCCCTCGGACTGCTCCTCGCGGATCAGCTCGAGCTTTCGCTCCGGCGTCGCTTCAGCCAGGAAGTCGTCGACACCGGCCTCCTCGGCGATCTTGGCGGCGGTGAGACGGTTGTCGCCGGTCACCATCACGGTGCGGATGCCCATCGCGCGCAGCTCGTCGAAGCGGTGGCGCATGCCCTCCTTGACGGTGTCCTTCAGGTAGATCACGCCCAGCACCTGGCTGTCGCGGGCCACCGCGAGCGGCGTGCCGCCCTCGCGCGCGATGCGGTCGAGGGCGTCCTGGAGCTCGGGCGGGGGCGAGCCGCCTTCCTGGCGGACGAACTCGATGATCGCGTCGCCCGCGCCCTTGCGCAGCTGCTGCCCGTTGAGGTTCACGCCGCTCATGCGGGTCTGGGCCGTGAAGGGCACGAACTCTGCGTCGAGCGAGCCCATGTCGTGCTCTCGCAGCCCGTATTTCTTGGCCAGCACGACGATCGAACGGCCCTCCGGCGTCTCGTCGGCGAGCGAGGAGAGCTGCGCGACTTCGGCGAGTTCGGACTCCGCGACGCCGGGCATCGGCACGAATTCCGAGGCCAGCCGGTTGCCGATCGTGATCGTGCCGGTCTTGTCGAGCAGGAGCACGTCGACATCGCCCGAGGCCTCGACCGCGCGGCCCGAGAGCGCGAGCACGTTGCGGCGCACGAGGCGGTCCATGCCGGCGATGCCGATCGCGGAGAGCAGCGCGCCGATCGTCGTCGGGATCAGCGCGACCAGTAGCGCGATCAGCGTGGTCTCGGATATCGCGGTGCCGGCGAAGAGGCCGAACGGGCGGAGCGTCGCGACGACGATCACGAAGATCAGCGTCAGCGCCGCGAGCAGGATGTTGAGGGCGATCTCGTTCGGCGTCTTGCGGCGAGCGGCGCCCTCTACGAGCGAGATCATGCGGTCCAGGAACGACTGGCCCGGTTCCTGTGTGATTTCAACGGTTATCTCGTCGCTCGTGACGCGCGTGCCGCCGGTCACAGCGCTGCGGTCGCCGCCCGACTCGCGGATCACGGGCGCCGACTCGCCGGTGATCGCCGACTCATCGACCGTCGCAATGCCCTCGATGACGGTGCCGTCGCCGGGGATCAGCTCGCCGGCGGTGACCACGACGATGTCGCCGCGGGTCAGCTCCGCCGCGGCCTTCGTCGTGCCGTCCTTCAGCACCGCGACGGTCTCCTTGCGCATCGAACGCAGGGTGTCGGCCTGGGCGCGGCCGCGGCCCTCGGCGAAGGCCTCGGCCATGTTCGCGAAGACGACGGTGAGCCAGAGCCAGAAGGCGATCACGAACGTGAACCAGGCGGGGTCGTTGCCGCCGCCGAGCGGCTTGCCGCCGAAGACCTGGATCAGCCACGTGATCGTCGTGATCACCGAGCCGATCTCGACGACGAACATCACCGGGTTACGGATCTGGACGCGCGGGTCGAGCTTGACGACGCTGTCGAGCAGCGCGCGCCACACGATGTCGCGCTGGAAGAGCGAGATCGCCTGGCGTTCGCTGTGGGCTTCAGTTGCCACTTGCAACGCCTCCCTGCATGCGGTCGAGCGCGAGGTTCAGTTCGAGCACGTTTACGCCTTCTTCGCCCGAGAAGCCGAGGAAGCGGCTGCTCGTATATGTCCCGATCAAGCCCTTGACGCGCGCGAGCGGGATCCGCCGCACGGCGGCGACACGAAGGGCCTGGATGTCGGCATTGGCGACGGAGATTTCCGGGTCAAGGCCCGACGCGGAGCTGTTCGCGGCGTCGACGGGGACGTTGGCCGGGCGCAGCCCGGGGTCGTACGGCCGGTTCAGTTCGAGGTACGCCTTGATGTGTTCGCTGATCGCTTCCTTCGTCGCGATGCTGTTCGGCCCGAGGTTCGAGAAGGTGCTCGCAGCAGCGTTGTATTCGCCCCCTTCGGTCGCCGAGGGGCGACCCTGGAAGTAGCGCGGGTCGGGCGTCGTTTCGACGACGCCGTCCTTTTCGACGAGCTTGCCGTGCTT
Source organism: uncultured Solirubrobacterales bacterium (assembly GCA_963764325.1). Taxonomy (GTDB): domain Bacteria; phylum Actinomycetota; class Thermoleophilia; order Solirubrobacterales; family Solirubrobacteraceae; genus Palsa-744. Next base: position 339,006 of record CAVXSE010000003.1, read on the forward strand.
GTAGACGGGGCTTGCGAAGGACTGCCCGATGATTGCCGAGCCGACGAGGCGCCCGCCGACGCGGACCTCGCTGCCGTTGACCTCGTGCGGGAATGCGAGCTGGCCGATCCCGGTCATCACGAGCGGATAGATCACGCCGCCGACGACCACGATGAGCAGCGCCGCGATGAGCGCCCGGACTGCGTCGCGTTTGAGGGAGTCGCTCGCCATCAGCCGTAGAGGTGTCCGGTGAGTCCTTGGACGATCGGTCCGAGCAGGAGCGCGGGGAAGAACGTGAGAGCGCCGACGAGGATGATCACGCCGATCAGCAGCACGACGAACGTCGGGTTGTCGGTGCGCATCGTGCCGAGGCCCGCCGGCGTGACGCGCTTGCCGGCGAGCGCGCCGGCTACCGCGAGCGCGAAGAAGATCGGCGCGTAACGCGCGAACAGCATGTCCAGGCCGCCGAGCAGGTCGGCGAACGTGATGCCGTGCGAGCCGACGTTGCCGGCCGCCGGCTGCACGAACCCCGAGTAGCCGGCAAAAGCCGAACCGTTGTTGTTGGCCTGCGACAGGTAGGCGTAGAAGCTCTCAGAGAAACCTTGCGGGCCGCCCGCGGCGGCTTTGGATATCGATTGCGTGCCGGCATTGGTGGCGGTCGCGAGGGCCGTGCAGAAGAGCGCCGCGAGCGGCGTCACGAGGATCCCGAGGCCCGCGAGCTTGATCTCGCGCGCCTCGAGCTTCTTGCCGAGCCACTCGGGAGTGCGCCCGACCATCAGCCCGCCGATGAAGACCGCGAGCAGGACGTAGAGCAGGATCGAGTAGAGACCCGTGCCGACGCCGCCGAAGATCACCTCGCTCGCCGAGAGGTTCGCGAAGGGGACGGCTCCGCCGATTCCCGTGAACGACTCGATCGCGCTGTTCACGGCACCGCACGACGTGACCGTCGTCACGACGTCGAAGATCGCCGAGCCCGCTATTCCGAAGCGCTGCTCCTTGCCTTCCATGTTGCCGCCGCCGGAGCCCGAGATGACGCTGGTGTGAAGACCAGCGGCGTGCTGGGCGGGCGAGCCGTGCGCCTCGGCAATGTAGGCCACGGCGCAGGCGCCGAGGAACATCACCGCCATCGTGCCGTAGATGGCGTAGCCCTGCCGGCGGTTGCCGGTCATGCGCCCGTACATGAAGACGAGCGCCGCGGGGATCGCGAGGACCAGCAGCATCTCGAAGAGGTTCGTGAACTGGTTCGGGTTCTCGAACGGGTGCGCGGAGTTCGTGTTGAAGAATCCGCCGCCGTTGGTGCCGAGCATCTTGATCGCCTCCTGCGAGGCGACGGGCCCCATCGCGATCGTCTGCGTCAGCCCAGTCAGCGTGTGCGCCGTGAGGTAGTGCGAGAAGTTCTGCAGCACGCCCTGCGACATCAGGACGATCGCGGCGAAGACCGTGATCGGCGCGAGCACGTAGAGCAGCGTGCGCGTCATGTCGTGCCAGAAGTTGCCGATGCCCTTGCCGCTGCGGCCGATGATGCCGCGGACGAGCGCCACGGCGACGACGATGCCGACGGCCGCTGACACCCAGTTCTGCACGGTCAGCCCGACCATCTGGCTGAAGTAGGTCATCGTCGTCTCGCCGCTGTAGTACTGCCAGTTCGTGTTCGTGAGGAACGACGAGGTGGTGTTGAACGTCACGTTCCACGGCGCGGAGTGGAAGCCCTCGGGGTTCAGCCCCGTGAAGTTCCACAGCGTCTGCGTGCGCAGGACGAAGTAGAGGATCAGCCAGCCGAAGAGCGAGAAGAGGACGATGCTGCGCGCGTAGGCCTTCCAGTCCTGCTGGCGCGTCTCGTCAACTCCAACGACGCGGTAGATCAGTCGCTCGACCGGCCCGAGGATCGGTGTCAGCCACACCCGCTGACCGGTGTAGACGCGCGCCATGTACGAGCCGAGCGGCACCGCGAGCACCGTCAGCGCGAGGAAGAAGACCACGATCGTGGCCCAGCCCGCGAAGTTCATTAGAGCTTCTCGCCGCGGACCAGCGCGTAGAACAGGTAGATGATGACCAGGACCGAGACGATCAGCCCGAGTACGTCCGCGCCGCTCATATCCGGTCGATGCCCTCGATGATCGCGGCGAGCGCCATGAACACGACGATGCCGAGGAGGACTGCCACGATGTCCATGGCGTCAATTTGGCGCACGGTGCGTGACGGCCTCATAACGATCCGGCCCGCCGCCGTGACGATTTCGTAACGGTCAGTCAGCCATGCGATATCCCACGCCCGGGTCGGTGACTATGTACCGGGGCGGGCCGCCCTCGTCGGGCTCGATCTTGGCGCGCAGCCGGGCGATGTGGGTGCGCAGGACCTGGATATCGTCGGCGTACTCCGGGCCCCAGACCTCGGTCAGCAGGCGACGGTGCGTCATCAGCCGGCCGCGGTGCCGCGCGAGCGCGCGGAGCAGGTCGAACTCCAGCGGCGTGAGGTGGATCGGCTCTCCGTCGCGGCGCACAACACGGCCCGCGAGGTCGAGCTCCAGCCCATCGAGCTCCAGCACTGGCTCGTCCTCGCCACCGCCGGAACGACGGAGCGCGGCGTGCAGGCGCGCCACGAGCTCGCGGGTGCCGAAGGGCTTGGTGATGTAGTCGTCCGCACCGGCCTCGAGCGCCTTGACCTTTTGGTCCTCCTCGCCGACCGCGGAGAGGACGAGGATCGGCATCTCGGTCCACTCGCGCAGGCTGCGCGTGAGCTCGACGCCGTCGCCGTCGGGCAGGACGAGGTCGATGATCGCGGCCTCTGGTGGTCGCACGGCCGCGAGGTCGAGCGCCTCAGAGACGCTTTCGGCCGGGACGGCTTGGAAGCCCGCCTCGCGCAGCACCACCTTCAGGGCGCGCACGATCTGCGGTTCGTCGTCGACGACCAGGATCCGAGGCGGCGCCTGTTCGGTCAAACGCCCTGGCCGCCGGCCACGCCGGCTGCCGGCTCGCCGCGCAGCGCCGGCGGCGCGTCGTCGGCGCGGAGCTTGAATTCGAACACGAACGTCGCGCCCTGTCCGGGCAGCGACTCGACGTGCAGCGTTCCGTCGTTGGCCTCCGCGAAGCCGCGCGCGATCGCGAGCCCCAGCCCCGAGCCGCGGTGCTCGCCGCCGTGACCGCCGGCACGGTAGAAGGGCTCGAACACGCGGTCCAGCTGGGCGGGCGGGATGCCGGGGCCGCGGTCCACGATGCGCACGATCACGCGGTCGCCACCCGCCCCCGGCGTCGCGAGACTGCGCACGGCGCGCGCGCGAACCGACACCGGGTGGCCGCCGCTGTAGCGCTGGGCGTTTTCGAGCACGTTCACGAAGGCCCGCTCCATCTGCACCGGGTCGAGGTTCAGCAGCGGAATGTCGCTGTCGATCGCGAGGTTGAAGTCCTGAGCCGCCGACGTCGTCTCCAGCACCGCGGCGCGCAGGAGCTCCTCGATCGAGGTCCAGCTGCGGTGCGGCTCGGCGGCGCCGGCTTCAAGGCGCGAGAGGTCCAGGAGGTTCTCGACCAGCCGCGAGAGACGCGCCGACTCTTCCTGGATCACGCTCGCCAGTTCGGCGCGCTCACTGTCCGAGAGCGCGGTCGACCCGATCGCGTCGCCCGCCGCGCTGATCGCCGTGAGCGGCGAGCGCAGGTCGTGCGACACGGCACGCAGCAGCGCGGTCTTCAGCGTGTCGGCGCGCCGCAGCGCCGCGGTCTCGACCACTCCTCCGAGCAGTTCCTCGCGTTCGAGCGAGGCCGTCAGCAACGCCTCGAGCGCCGGCACGACGCGCTCTTGAAGTCGCCTGAGGCTCGCCTCCGACGCGTCGGCGCCGACGAGCAGCGTGCCGATCCGCGCGGAGCCGTCGCGCAGCGGGAAGGCCACGGTGCGCTCGTCACCGTCAACGGCGTCCATGACGATCGCCGCGGAGCCGAAGCCGAGCGTCTGCGAGAGGCGCGCGGCAGCGGTCGGCAGCGCCTCGGTGAGGCTGTCGGCGCCGAGCAATAGGCGCGCCATCTCCGCAGCCAGGTCCGCCTCGCGACGCCGCTCCTCGGCGTCGCGCGTGCGTGCGCGCGCGATCTCCGAGAGGTAGCTCGCGATCATCGCGACGACGAAGAACGTGATCAGCGCCACCCAGTTGTCGGGGTTGGAGATCGTGAAGCGCCCGACGGGAGGCAGGTGGAAGTAGTTGAAAGCGGCGGCGCTGAGGAGCGCCGTCGCCGAGCCGAGCGTGATGCCCCATGTGATCGACACGATCAGCACCGCCGGCAGGTAGACGACGCCCAGAGCGGCGACCGGCGCGACGTGCGCGAGCGGGTAGACGATCAAGGTGCTGACCGCGACGCCGGCCACGGCGACGAGCAGGCCGATGCGGCGCGGCGGCGGCGTCGGCGAGATCAGAAAGGCAAACGGCATCGACATCGGCTGAGCGTAACGCGCGCTCGGGCGGGCGCTACGCGGCTGGCAGCGTCTCCGGCGCGCCGTACGGCACGAGTGCCGCGGGCAGCGATACGGAGCCGTCTGCGCGCTGGCCGTTCTCAAGCAGCGCAACGAGGGTGCGGCCCACTGCCACGGCGGTGCCGTTCAGGGTATGTGGCGTGACGGTGCCGCCCGTCGTCCGCACACGGATGCCCAGGCGCCGCGCCTGGTAGTCCGTTGTGTTGGAGCACGACGTGAGCTCGCGGTAGCGGCCCTGCGAGGGGATGTACGCCTCGCAGTCGTACTTCTTGGCAGCGGAGGAGCCGAGGTCGCCGACCGCGATGTTGACAACGCGGTAGGGCAGCTCGAGCTCCTCGAGGATCTCGCGCTCGATCGCGAGGATCCGCTCGTGCTCGTGATGCGAGTCGGCGGGCGAGACGAAGCTGAACATCTCGACCTTGTCGAACTGATGGACGCGGAAGATGCCGCGGGTGTCTTTGCCGGCGGCGCCTGCCTCGCGGCGGAAACACGGCGAGAACCCGGCGTAGCGGAGCGGCAGCTCATCCTCCTCGAGCAGCTCGCCGTCGTGAAGCGAGGCGAGCGCGACCTCGGAGGTGCCTACGAGGTAGAGCTCGTCGGCCGGCAACGCGTAGATCTGCTCCTCGGTGTCGGGCAGGAAGCCGGTCCCGTAAAGCGCGCGCTCGCGCACCAGCACCGGCGGGATGACGGGTTCGAAGCCTTTCGCGCGGAGTTTCTCAAGCGTCCAGCGGACGAGCGCCAGCTCTACGAGCACGAGGTCCCCGATCAGGTACGCGAAGCGCGAGCCCGACATTCGCGCCGCGCGCTCGGTGTCGATCCGGCCGCCGGCGAGCTCGAGGTGATCGCGTACCTCGAAGTCGAAGCTCGGCGGCTCGCCCCAGCTCGCCACCACCTCGTCGTCGGGCCCGTCGGCGGCGCTCGCGTCCGGCAGGTTCGGCAGCGGGGCGAGCGCCTCGCGCAGGCTCTCTTCCACCGCGGCAAGCTCACTGTCGAGCTCCTTGGCGCGCCCGGCGACCTCGCGCATCGCTGCGATCTCGCGCTCGCGGGCCTCGCCTTCGGCGGCGCGGATGCGGTCGTTGGCGTCGTTCTGCTCGGCGCGCAAGCCCTCGAGCTCGGGCAGCAGCGCGCGCCGCCGGCGGTCTAGCTCGAGCACCGCGTCGAGCGCAGCCGTGACGTCGTCGCCGCGACGGCGCAACGCGGATCGGACCTCGTCGGGCTGGTCGCGAATCAGCCGCAGATCGAGCACCGCGTGCGGTGCCCGCTACTGCGGGATGTTGGTGGTCGGCACCTTTGGTGCGTCCTTGCCGGCGTACGCCGAGAGGAATTCGGCGACTTCCTGGGCCTGTTTGCCGGTGACGATGTTCTGCGGCATGATCGCGCCGGAGAAGCCGCCGTTGCGGATCGCGTAGAGCACGTTATTGACTTCCTCTTTGCGGAAGTTGAAGTTCGGGCCGTTCGTTTTGACGCGGTTGGAGATGCCCGCCGCGGAGCCCTCGGCGCCGACCACCGAGAGCGAGTGGCACCCGGAGCAGTGCTCGCGGAAGATCACGGCGCCGCTGTAGTTCGGGCTGTCCTTGGGCACCGACACGGCCTCGGTTCCGCACGCCCCGACCGCCACCGCACAGCCGACAGCCGCAAGTAGGGTCGCCACGAACCTCATCGCGCGGCAATATACCGGCCCGCTTAGAAGCCATGCGCCGTGCCAGCGGCGCGCAGCGCGAGGAACGTCACGACGAGCGCCGAGAGCGCCATCACACCGATCTCGCGGCGCACGATCGCCACGACCAGCGAGCGTTGCTCCTGCTCCGGCAGCTCTTCGATGTCCTGCGGGTCCTCGATGTCGCGCTGGTCGAGGATCGTCTGCGCCGAGGCGACGCGCAACTGCTCGGCAACGAATGCCACCGCGAGCGGCAGCAGCGCGTAGAGGTAGAAGAGCAGTTCGGTCGCGTGGTGACCGGCGATCGTGAGCACGCCGACGAGCACCGCGAAGATGAGCGCGGAGAGCTGGGCGGCGCGCAGAGAGAGCCAAAAGCGGCGCGCCGCCGATTCGGACGGCGTGTGGGCGCGCCAGAGCAGGCCGCCGTACAGTCCCGCCGCGAGGTTGAGCGCCGCGACGGCCAGCGCGAGTCCTTCAACGAGACCGGTCAAACGGCCCCAATTGCACGTTTTGCCACTATGTAACTGGCTGCCACAAGCGGTGATATAACCACGACCGGTGCTGCGCAGCTACCTTCCCGCGCTCGTCTTCCTGGCGCTCGGCGGCGTCGTCGGCGTCGCGTTCGCGACGCTCAACTCGGTACTCGGCCCGCGGCGCGTGGCGGCCAGCAAGCAGGATCCCTACGAGTGTGGGCTGCCATCCGAGGTGCGCCAGGGGATGCGCTTCGGCATCAGCTTCTACCTGATCGCGATGCTCTTCATCCTCTTCGACATCGAGGTCGTGTTCCTCTACCCGATCGCCGTCGACCTGCGCGAGTACGGCGACTTCGCGATGGTCGAGTCGGTGGTCTTCATCGTGCTGCTGTTCGTCGCCTTCGCGTACGTCTGGCGTCGCGGCGCCCTGGAGTGGAAGTGAGCGAACGCGACCAGATCGTCGACGCGAGCGCGCTGCGCGTGAACGAGCTCAACGCGCGCCAGATGCTGCGCGGCGCCGCGCTTGAGGGGCTGAACGCACCCGCCCCGATGGAGGGCGCCGAGCTCGAAAGGTACGTCGAAGAGCGCGTGCTGACGACGACGCTCGAGAAAGCCGTCGCGTGGGCCCGCTCGAACGCCTTCTTCCCGGCGACCTTCGGTCTCGCCTGCTGCGCGATCGAGATGATGTCGATCGTCGCCTCCCGCGTCGACGTCGCGCGCTTCGGCTACGAGGCCTTCCGCGCCTCGCCGCGCCAAGCCGACCTGCTGATCCTCTCGGGGCGCGTATCGATCAAGATGGCGCCGATCGTGCGGCGGATCTACGACCAGATGCTGGAGCCGAAGTGGGCCATCGCGATGGGCGCCTGCTGCAGCTCGACTGGCGTGTTCAACAACTACGCCCTCGTGCCCGCTGACCACTTCATGCCGGTTGACGTACACGTCCCCGGCTGCCCTCCCCGCCCCGAGGCTCTGATGCACGGTGTGCTGAAGCTGCGCAAGATGGTGCAGGACGACCCCGACATGGGCTGGCGCGAGCGCTACGGCGCACAGGGCACCGAGGAGGTGCCTGGCTCCGGCACTCGGCGGTGAGCGGTCCGGTGCCTGACGCCACCGGGCTCGAGCTGATCGCCAAAGAGCTCGCCGAGACGGTCCCAGGAGACGCCAGCCCGGTCCTCGAGACCGTCTACTTCCGCAAGCGCGGCACGCTGCTCGTCGACGCCGCGCGGATACGTGAAGTCCTGGAACGGCTGCGCATGATGGGGTACTCCTTCATGGCCAGCGTCCACGGCGTCGACCACTACCCCGAGGAGCCGCGGCTCGGCGTCTGTTACGAGCTGCTGGACATGGCGAACGTGGACCGCCTGACCGTCAAGGTCCGCGTCCCCGTCGACGAGCCGGTCGTCGACTCCGTGACGCCCGACTGGCCGACGGCGAACCACCAGGAGCGCGAGGTCTACGACATGTTCGGCGTCGTCTTCCGCGGCCACCCCGACCTGCGCCGGATCCTGATGCCCGAGGACTACGTCGGCCACCCCCAGCGACGAGACTTCCCGCTCGGCGGCGAACCGGTGATCTTCACCTACAACGAGAACGACGACATCGGGGGGCCGGCGTGAACCAGCCGGCGATGTCGGAGTACCGCCGCCGTGAGCAGAACATCACGCTCGGCTCGCTCGACGAGCAGCTCACCGAAGGCCGCGCCGACGACCTGCTGACGCTCAACTTCGGGCCGCACCACCCCGCCACGCACGGCGTGCTGCGCCTCATCGCCACGCTCCAGGGCGAGGTCGTGCGCGAAATCAAACCGGTCATCGGCTACGTGCACACGGGCATCGAAAAGACCGCCGAGGACAAGGCCTACTGGAAGGTGATCCCCGTCATCGAGCGGATGGACTACCTCTCCTACTACTTCAACGCGCTCGCCTTCTGCCTCGCCGTCGAGGAGCTGGTCGAGGTCGACGTGCCGCCGCGGGCGCAGTACCTGCGCGTGATCCACCTGGAGCTGAACCGCATCATGTCGCACCTGGTGTGGCTCGGCACGAGCGCGCTGGACCTCGGCGCGATCTCGATGTTCTGGTACTGCTTCCGCGAGCGCGAGAAGATCCTCGACCTCTTCGAGATGTCCTCCGGGCAGCGGATGCACACCCGCTACTTCCAGATCGGCGGCGTCGCGGAGGACATCCCGACCGGCTTCGCCGCGAAGCTCAGCGGCTTCCTCGCCGAAATGCCCGAACGCGCCGACCAGTACGCGGCGCTCCTCTCACGCAACGAGATCGTGCTGCAACGGCTCCGCGGCACGTGCCCGCTGGACACCGAGTCGCTACTGCGGCTCGGCGTAACCGGTCCGCTGCTGCGCGCCTCGGGCTACGCCTGGGACCTGCGCAAGGCGTCGCCGTACTCCTCCTACGAGCACTTCGAGTTCAAGATCCCCGTCGGCACGCAGGGCGACAACTACGACCGCTACGCCGTGCGCCTCGCGGAGATGTACGAGTCCGTGAAGATCGCGTCGCAGGCCCTCGAAGGGCTGCCCGAGGGCCCTTGGATCACCGAGGACCGCAAGGTCGCGCTACCGCCGCGCCACGAGCTCGCGACCTCGATGGAGGCCCTGATCCACCACTTCAAGCTCGTCACCGAGGGCATGCGCGTGCCGCCGGGCGAGGTCTACTTCCCGATCGAGTCGCCGCGCGGAGAACTCGGCTGCTACGTGCGCTCCGACGGCTCATCAAAGCCGGCACGCGTGCACATGCGCGACCCCTCCTTCGTGAACCTCCAGGCGACCTCGGCGATGGTCGAGGGCTCCTACATCGCCGACCTGATCGCGACGCTCGCGATGCTCGACCCGGTGCTCGGAGGCATCGACAGATGAGCGACGCCGGCGGCACCGTGCGCCGCTTCGAGCACGGCTCTCGCGTACCCGGATGGGACCGCCCCGCGGATCTCGCCAAGGACCCCGCGGAGATCCCCGACGCCGCTGACGTCGACGTGCCGCAGGGCCTGCGCGAGGAGATCGAGTACCGCATGTCGCTGTACCCCGACCGCCACTCCGCCACGCTGCCGGCGCTCGAGGCGGCGCAGCGCGTGCACGGCTGGTGCTCGCCGGAGGCGCTCGAGCAGGTCGCGTGCGTGATGCGCGTGACACCCGCGTACCTGGCATCCGTGGCGACCTTCTACGACATGCTCGAGACCGAGCCGACCGCGCCGCACGTCGTGTACGTCTGCACCAACATCTCCTGCTCGCTGTGCGGCGCCGACGAGCTCTTCGCCGAGATGCGCGACCTGGCGGCCCGCGACGGCGACGTCACGGTGCGCGCATTCGAGTGCCTCGGGGCGTGCGACATCGCGCCGATGGCATCGGTGGACGGCGTCTACGTCGGGCCGCTGACGCTAAGGGACGTGCCGCAGCTGCTGACCGACCTGCGCAGCGGCAAACCGGTCCTGCCGGACCTGCAGCTCGCACGGCGGCCCGTCGCGGACCCGCGCGCCGACAGCACCGAGTTCCCGCAGCCGCCGCCGGAGCTGCAGCGGAGGCCACCGTCATGAGCGACCAGCGCATGCTGCTGCTCACCGACATCGACGAGCCGGGGCTCGCCACACGCGAGGTGTACGAACGGCGCGGCGGCTACAGCGCGCTGCGAACGGCTCTTGCGATGGACGCCGCGGACGTCCTCGCGGACCTCAAAGCCAGCGAGATCCGGGGCCGCGGCGGCGCCGGCTTCTCGATGGGCACGAAGATGTCGTTCCTGCCGAGCGGCCCGATCGAGAAGTACCTGGTCTGCAACGCCGACGAGTCCGAGCCCGGCACGTTCAAGGACCGCGAACTGATGCAGAAGACGCCGCACACCCTGATCGAGGGAATGATCATCGCTTCCTACGCCGCGGGCACGACGCGCTCCTTCATCTACATCCGCGGCGAGTACGTGCTGCAGGCCGACGCGCTCGACGCGGCGATCGCCGAAGCGCGCGAAGCAGGCTACATCGGCGAGAACATCCTCGGCTCCGGCCACTCGCTGACAATGGTCGTGCACCGCGGCGCCGGCGCCTACATCTGCGGCGAGGAGACCGGGCTGCTCGACTCGCTCGAGGGCAAGCGCGGCAACCCTCGCCTGAAGCCGCCGTTCCCGGCCAATCAGGGCCTCTACCAGGGCCCGACGCTGATCAACAACGTGGAGACGCTGGCCACGGTGCCCGCGATCATCTCGATGGGCGGCGCGGAGTACGCGAAGCTCGGAACGCAGAACTCCACCGGGACCAAGCTCGTCTCGGTCTCCGGTCAGGTGCAGCGTCCCGGCAACTACGAGATCGAACTCGGCGTCCCGTCGCGCGAGATCATCTACGACCTCGCCGGGGGACCACCGCCGGGGCGCACGGTCAAGTGCTGGTTCCCGGGCGGCTCCTCGGCGCCGGTGCTGACCGCCGACGACCTCGACGTCCCCTACGACTTCGACTCGATGGCCAAAGCCGGCTCGATGCTCGGTTCGGGCGCGATCATCGTCGTCGACGACTCGACGCCGATCCTCGACGTCGCTCTGAAGGTCGCGAAGTTCTACCGCCACGAGTCGTGCGGGAAGTGCACGCCGTGCCGCGAGGGAACCAACTGGACGGTCCACATGCTCCAGCGGATCGAGCGCGGCGAGGCGACGCCGATGGACCTCGACATCATGGCCTCCGTCCAGGAGCACATCATCGGCAACTGCCTGTGCGTGCTCGGCGACGCGATGGCGATGCCGATCGGCTCGATGATCAGCAAGTTCCGCGGCGAGTTCGAGGAACACATCGAGCGCGCCCGCGAGCCGCTGCTCGCCAGCGGGAGCGCAGCCTGATGCCGCGCCCCGAATACACGCCGATCACGCTCACGATCGACGGGACCGAGGTGCACGCCGGCGAAGGCATGATGCTCGCCGACGCCGCCAAGCTCGGCGACATCGAGATCCCCGTCTTCTGCTACGAGCCGAAGCTCGGCGAGCCCGTCGGCGCGTGCCGAATGTGCCTCGTCGAGATCGAGGGGATCCCGAAGCTGCAGACGGCGTGCTCGACGGCCGTCAAGGACGGGATGGTCGTATACACCGAAAGCGAGCGCGTCACCGAGGCCCAGCGGTCGGTCGTCGAGTTCCTGCTCATCAACCACCCACTCGACTGCCCGGTCTGCGACAAGGGCGGCGAGTGCCCGCTGCAGGACATCACGTTCGGCTGGGGCAGCGGCATCTCGCGCTACATCGACCCGAAGCGACACTTCGTCAAGCCACTCGAGCTCTCGCCGCTGATCGCGATCGACCGCGAGCGCTGCATCCTCTGCTATCGCTGCGTGCGCTTCTCGCAGGAGGTCGCCGAGGACTACCAGCTGGTCCTGCTCGAGCGCGGCGCCGCCTCCTACGTCTCGACGTTCGACGGCCACCCCTACGTGGCTCCGTTCTCGGGCAACATCATCGAGCTGTGCCCCGTGGGCGCGCTCACCTCGCGCCCCTACCGCTTCCGTGCGCGGCCCTGGGACATCGAGGGTGCGGGGTCGGTCTGCACGCTCTGCCCCGCCCAATGCAACGTCGAGCTGACCGTCCGGGACGAGCGCACGCTGCGCGTGCTGGCCCGCGAGAACGACGCGGTCGACGACGGATGGCTCTGCGACAAGGGCCGCTTCGCCTACCAGTCCTTCGACGCCGACGAGCGAGTCAGCGAGCCGCTCGTCCGCGACGGCGGTCAGCTTCGACCCGTCTCCTGGGAGCGCGCGCTCGACGAGGCCGCCGCGGCGCTGCGCCGCGCAGGCGCCGCGAGCGCGGCGATCGCTGCCGGCGGCACGAGCAGCGAGGAGGCGCTCCTGCTCGGCAACATCTTCCGCGGGGCGCTGGGCTCGCCGCACCTCGACAGCCGCCGCGCGGGCCGCCTCCCGCTGACGCTGCAACGCGCGCTCGCCGCGCCGGCGCTGCAAGCCACGGTGGCGGATCTCGAGTTTGCGCACGCCGTGCTGGTCCTGGACGCCGACCCGCGCGACGACGCGCCGATTCTCGATTTGCGCGTGCGCAAGGGCCTGCGCCGCCGCGGCTTGAAGCTCGCGCTGGCCTCGCCCGTCCCGGGAGCGCTCGCCGACCGCAGCGAGGTCACGATCGAGTACGACGCCGGCGGCGGCGCTTCTCTGCTGCACGCGCTGGCTCTCGCGCTCACCGGACACGACCCGAGCCGCGCCGCCAAGCAGGCCGGCAGCGACGGAAAGCACGTCGCCGCCCTCGCCGAGCTTCTACAGGGCGACGGCGGCTCGCGCGAGGTGGTCATCCTGTGGCACGAACGGCTCACCGCGGGCGCCGACGGCGTGAAGGCCGCCGAAGAGCTGCTCGCCGTGGCGGACGCGCTCGAGATGGCCGGCGTCAGCGGCGCGGGCCTGCTGGAGATCCCCGCAGCGGCAAACGGGCGCGGCTTGCGCGAGGCCGGCATGCTGCCGAACGCGGGGCCCGGTTACAGCGACGCCCCGCTCGACGGCGGGCTAGACGCGGCGGGCATCGCGACGGCACTCTCTGCGGGCGAGCTCAGCGCCCTCTACCTCGTCGGCTGCGACCCGCTGCTTGATCTGCCCGGGCACGAGGAGTGGGAGCGCGCGCTCTCGAGCGCGACAACGGTGATCGCGCACGCGACGCTGCTGACCGACGGCCTGCGCGAGCATGCGACGATCGTCTTCCCCGCCGAGACATACGCCGAGAAGGACGGGACCGTCGTGCACCCCGACTCTCGCCTGCAGCGCCTCCGCGCCGCCGTCGCGCGGCCCGGCGCCGTGCGCGCCGGCTGGCAGGTACTCGGCGAGCTGGGCGGGCGCCTCGGCCTGCCGAGCTCGGTCGCGAGCGCGGCGGAGGCCTCGCAGCTGCTCTACGACACCGTGCCGTTCTACGGCGGCCTCACCGTCGAGGAGATCGGCGGCCGCGGTGCCCGCTGGGTCGAGCGCGACGCGGCCGCCGAGCTCGAGTCGGGTGGCCCGGCCGAGGAGGAAGCGTCCACGGCATCCGACCTTGACCCCGTCGAGCTCGCGGGGCGCCGCTCGCTGTGGGACGCGCCCGAGGTCGCCGTCTCGCCCGCGCTGGAGTTCGCAAACCGGCCCAGGGAGCTCGTGTGATCGCGGTCGTCGGCTACTACGAAGAATGGTGGATCCAGGTCCTGAAGGCGATCATCATCTTCGCCGTCGCGCTGCAGCTCGTGCCGATCGTGCTGATCGCCGAGCGCAAGCTTCTAGGCCGCTTCCAGGGGCGCTACGGGCCGAACCGCGTCGGCCCCTACGGGGCGCTTCAGCCGCTCGCCGACATCCTCAAGCTCCTCACCAAGGAGCAGTTCCGACCCAACACGTCGGCGGGCCTGCTCTTCGTGCTGGCGCCGATCATCTCGATCCTGACGGCCGTCGCGGCATTCGCGATCATCCCCTTCGGCAACGTGCAGAACATCTTCGGCACGCCCGTCGGCCTGTACGGAATTGACGTCTCGATCGGCCCGCTCTACGTCTTCGCATTCGGCGCGATCGCCTTCTACGGGATCATGCTCGGCGGCTGGGCGTCGGGATCCAAGTACTCGTTCCTCGGCGCGATGCGCGGCGCGGCGCAGCTCATCTCCTACGAGGTCTCGCAGGCGCTCGCGCTCGTCGGCGTCATCATCACCGCGCAGACCCTGTCGCTGACGGGAATCGTCGAAGCGCAGACCGCGATGTGGTTCGTCGTGCCGCAGTTCTTCGGCTTCCTGGTCTTTCTCGTGGCCGGCTTCGCGGAGACGAACCGCGCCCCGTTCGACCTCACGGAGGCCGACGCCGAGCTCGTCGGCGGCTACAACACCGAGTTCGGCGGTGGCCGTTTCGCGTCGTACTACTTCGCCGAGTACCTCAACGTCCTCGTGATCTCCGGGATCGTCGTGACGATCTTCCTCGGTGGCTGGCTGATGCCCTTCGGCATCCACCCGCCTGGCTGGGTCGACCCGTTCGTCGTGCTCGTGAAGATGGCGATCGTCACGTTCCTCTTCATCTGGATCCGCGCGACGCTGCCGCGCCTGCGCTACGACCAGCTGATGCGACTGGGCTGGAAGGGCCTTCTGCCGCTCGCGACGCTCAACGCGCTCGTCACAGCGATCATCGTGGTGGCCAAGTGATGCCGGACGAGAACCAAGACGGCCCGCCGCCGATCCGCCGCTGGTCGGGAGCCGAGCACGCGGTCGTCGTGCAGCGCTCACCAGACCCCGGCGCGGCGCGTGGTACGTGGCGCTCGTTCGTGGAGACGGCACGCGGCCTGAAGACGACGATGCGTGCGCGTCGCGGAGAAGCCGTCGGTGATCCAGTACCCCGAGGAGAAGGTGCCGGTCTACCCGCGCTTCCGCGGCCGTCACAAGCTCCACCGCTTCGAGGACTCGGGGCTCGAGAAGTGCGTCGGCTGCTCGCTCTGCGCCGCGGCTTGCCCGGCCGACTGCATCCGCGTCGTCTCCGCCGAAAACACGCCTGAGAACCGCGTCTCGGCGGGTGAGCGCTACGCGGCGGTCTACGAGATCAACCTCTCGCGCTGCATCTTCTGCGGCTACTGCGAGATCGCGTGTCCCTTCGACGCGATCACGATGGGACACGATTTCGAGCTCAGCGATTACGCGCGCGGCGACCTGATCTTCACGAAGGAGATGCTGCTCGCCGAACCGATCGAGCGCACGCCGCTGCGCCGGGAGGGCGAGTGAGCGACGTCGTCTTCTTCGTCGCGGCGATCGGCGTGATCGCCGGCGCGGTCGGCGTTGTGGTGCTGCGCAACCCCTTCTACAGCGTCCTCTCGCTCGTCGTGCACCTGCTCTCGCTCGCGGCGCTCTTCCTGCTGCTGCGGGCCGAATTCGTCGCCGCCGTGCAGGTCGTCGTGTACGCCGGCGCCGTGATGGTGCTCTACGTCTTCGTGGTGGCGTACGTCGGCGACCAGGCCGCCTCGATCGGCGAGCGGCTGCGCGGCGGGCCGCAGGACGGTCCAGCGCTGCGCACGGCCGGCGTCGTCGTCGCCGCGGCGCTCGTGATCGAGCTCCTGATAGCGATGCTTGGCAGCGGCCTGAAGGCGATATCCGGCGAAGGCGCGCCGTACGCCCCGGGGCCCAAGACGTACGGCACGCCGGCCTACATCGGCCAGCTGCTGCTCACGCACTACCTGCTCGTCTTCGAGCTTGCGTCCTTCCTGCTGCTCGTCGCCGCAGTCGGCGGCGTCGTCCTCGCGCGGCGCCGCGGCGGCCTCGATGACGAGCCGGACGAGCGCGCGATGCTGACCCCCGTCGCGACCCGCTCAACCGCGGGACTCGGCTCGGTCGCCGAGGGAGTCGGGGGGCGCGGATCGTGACGATCGCCTGGTACCTGGCGATCTCGGCAATCGTCTTCTCCCTCGGCCTCGCCGGCGTGATCGTTCGGCGCAACCCTCTCGTCGTGCTGCTGTGCCTTGAGCTGATGCTCAACGGCGGCAACCTCGCGCTGATCTCCTTCGCGCGGATGTGGGGCAACGGCAGCGGACAGATCCTGGCGGTCGTCGTGATGACCGTCGCGGCGTGTGAGGTCTGCATCGGCCTCGGCATGATCGTCGCGCTCTACCGGCGCAACCTGCCGATCGACATCGACGAGCTCAACGAGCTACAGGGCTGATGGCAGCGACGAGCTGGGCATGGCTGGTGCTCGCGTTCCCGCTCGCCGGGACACTGGTGATCTCGTTCGGCTACCGCTCGTGGCCGGGCCGACACGCCGGCGCGATCGGCACCGCGGCGATAACGCTCGCCTTCGCCTGCGCCGTCGCGGCGCTGGTCGGCCTGCAGAGCCACGCAGCGAGCGACCGCGAGCTCACCTCGTCGCTGTGGAACTACATGACGTCGGTCGGCTTCGACGCGCGGGTATCGATCCTCGTCGACCCGCTCTCGGTCTACATGATCCTCATCGTCTCGGGCGTCTCGGCGCTGATCCACCTCTACTCCGTCAGCTACCTGAAAGGCGACCGCGGCTACGCGCGCTATTTCGCCTACCTGAACTTCTTCGTCTTCTCGATGCTGCTGCTCGTCCTCGCGGGCAACTTCATCCTGCTGATCATCGGCTGGGCCTTCGTCGGGGCCGCCTCTTACCTGCTGATCTCCTTCTGGTACCGGCGTACGACGGCCACGAAGGCGGGCATCAAGGCCTTCGTCATCAACGTCATCGGCGACGTCGGACTGGTGCTGGGCACGTTCCTGATCTTCGAGCACACCGGGACGCTCAGCTTCCTCGGCACCTTCCACGCGGTCGAAAGCGGCCATTTCGCGTCCGGCGCACCGCTGACCTGGGCCTGCCTTCTGCTGCTCGTCGGCGCCTTCGCGAAGTCCGCTCAGGTGCCACTCCACACATGGCTGCCGGACGCCATGGAGGGCCCGACGCCGGTCAGCGCCCTAATCCACGCCGCGACGATGGTGACCGCCGGCGTCTACCTCATCGCACGCATGCACCCGCTGTTCGAAAAGGCGCCGGCGGCGCAGGACGTGGGCGGCGTGATCGGCGCCGTGACGCTCCTCATCGCCGGCACGATCGCGCTCGTCCAGACCGACATCAAGCGCGTCATCGCGTACTCGACGATGTCCCAGATCGGCTACATGATCATGGGCGTCTCGGTCGGCGCGTACGCCGCGGGGATGTTCCATCTGCTCACGCACGCCTTCTTCAAGGCGCTGCTCTTCATGGCGGCGGGGTCGATCATCGGCGCGATGGGCGGCGCGCAGTCGCTGCAGAAAATGGGCGGCTTCCGCAAGGCGCTGCCCTTTACGTTCGCCTGCTTCCTGATCGGTGGCCTCGCGCTCTCGGCGGTGCCCCCCTTCTCGGGCTTCTTCAGCAAGGACGACATCCTCTTCGTGATCGGCGACGAGGGCGGCTGGCACTGGATCCTCTGGGTCGCCGGCTACATCGGCGCGTTCCTGACGGCGATCTACACGTTCCGCATGATCTTCCGGGCCTTCTACGGCGAGCCGGTGCCGGAGGCCCTGGAGTTCGAGTCCGGCCACCCGCACCACACCGACGTCCCGCGCAACCCCGCGAACGACGAAATCGAGGACACCGACGTCGGCTTCCCGGGCCCCGAACACGCGATCGCCGAGACCGCCTGGCCGATGAAGATCGCAATGAGCATCCTCGCCGTCGGCGCAGCCGGGCTGGGGCTGCTGCAGGTGCCGGGCGTCGACGACGTGATCTCCAAGTTCCTGCGCCCGACGTTCGCGAGCTCGCCGCTCTACGAACCGCGCACCAACACGTCGCTGGAGATCATCGGCGCCGTCCTCGGCACCGTCCTCGCGCTCGTCGGGATCGGCATCGCATACCGAATCTGGGTCGCGCGCCCCGGAACCGCTCGCCTCTGGGAACGGCGCCTGCCGCGCCTCTACCACCTCTTCGCGGGCCTCTGGTTCTTCGACGTGGCGTTCGAAGCTGTGCTCGTGCGGCCGATGGCCGCAGCGGGGCGCTACCTGCGCGACGACTTCGAGCCGCGCATCATCGACGGCCTGATCATCGGCGGCACGAGCAGCGTCGTGCGCGCCGGATCGACAGCCGTCCGCGCCGCCCAGTCGGGCCTGATCCGCTACTACGCGGCGCTCCTCGCGGTCGGCGTCGCCGCCGTAGCCCTCTACTTCCTGCTGCAGAGCTGATCGACGATGGTGCCGCTCTCAATCATCATCTGGCTACCGGCAGCCGCCGGCCTGATCGGGGCCTTCGCGCCCGCACACCAGGGCGGCCGGCGCTGGGGCGCCCAGGGCATCATCGCGCTGGCCGCGACGCTCGCGACGCTGGGCCTGACGATCGCGCTGATCGTGAACTTCAAGGTCGGCGGCGGCACGCAGGACATCACCGACGTCGTGTGGATCGCCTCGCTGGGCATCCACTACAAGCTCGGGGTCGACGGGGCTCAACCTCTTCCTCGTCGCGATGACGGCGCTCCTCTTCGCCGCGTCGATCCTGGCCTGCAACATGCGCTCCTGGGAGCGCCCGCGCCTCTTCTACTTCATGTTCCTGCTCGCCGAGTCCGCGGTTCTCGGGGCGTTCTTCGCGCAGGACCTCGCCCTCTTCGTCGTCTTCTTCGACCTGATGCTCGTACCGTTCTATTTCCTGATCGGCGGCTGGGGCCGCGAACCGGGGCGCGTGCGGGCCACCACCAAGCTCGTGATCTACACGCTCATCGGCTCCTTCCTGATGCTCGTCGCGGCGATCGCGACCGGCGTGATGGTCGCCGAACACCACGGTGGCCACCTCAACTTCACGTACACGGCGCTCGCCCACACGCCGCTCTCCGGCGGCACGCAGCAGTGGCTGTTCCTGCTCTTCGCCGCCGCCTTCCTTGTCAAGATGCCGGCCTTCCCACTGCACGGCTGGATGCCCGACGGCTACCGCGCAATGCCGATCGAGGTGCTGATGGTCTTCTCCGGCGTGCTGAGCAAGGTCGGCGCCTACGGCTTCCTCGCGATCGTGCTGCAGCTCTACCCGTCGGCGAGCGCGCACTTCCAGGTCCTGATGCTGCTGATTGCGCTGCTCTCGATCGTCTACGGATCGATGCAGGCCTTCACGCAGACCGACGTGCGGCTGATCGCGGGCTTCTCGTCGGTCGCGCAGCTCGGCTTCATCACGCTCGGCATCTTCGCCCTGAACCGCCAGGGGGCGCAGGGCGCGCTCCTGCAGATGGTCAACCACGGCCTGGTCGTCGCGCCGCTCCTCTTCATCGCGGCGCTGCTCGCCGAGCGCGCCGGCGGCTCCGAAGACATCCGCCGCATGGGCGGCATCGCGTTCCGCGCGCCCGTTCTGGCATCGATCTTCCTGATCGTTGCTCTCGCGACTCTGGCGATGCCGGGCTCGGCGAACTTCATCGGCGAGTTCATGATCGTCTTCGGCGTCTTCAAGACGAAGATCGCGATCGCGATCATCGCGATGCTCGGCGTCGTGCTGGCCGCCGTCTACGCGCTGCGCTTCTTCATCCACGCCATGCACAACCGCGTCGGCGAGGGCGTCGAGTCACGTGAGATCCGCTTCGGCGAAGGCCTCGTGCTGGTCCCGGTGATCGCCGTGATCCTGCTGCTCGCGCTCGATCCGCAGCTCGCGCTGTTGCGCAGCGAAGGGCCCGTCACGCGCGCCGTCGCCGCCGCCCACGCCGCTAGCAGCCCGACCGTGACGCCGACCGCGAGCGTGAGCCGATGAACTACGTCCCGTACACGTCGGTCGCGACGACACACACGCTGAGCGGCCCCCACATCGACTGGGCGGGCCTCTCGCCGCTCATCGCGCTGCTCGCCGGCGCCACGGCGGCGCTGCTCGTCGGCATGGTCGGTTCGCGCGGTATCCGCCGCAACGGCGTGCCGGTGATCTCGCTGATCGCGCTCGCGCGCGACGGCGGGGCTCTCGATCTGGCAGTGGGAAGAAAACCTGCCGATCGTCTCGCACGCGCTCCACATCGATGACCTCGCGCTGACGCTGAACCTGATCCTCGTCGTCGGCGCCGCGGCTGCCGTGCTGCTGTCCTGGCGCTCGCGCGCGCCTGAGGAAGCCGCGCACGGTGAGTTCCACGCCCTGCTGCTGAGTGCGCTGGCCGGCATGACCGTGCTCGCGGCGGCGCAGAACACCGTCGTGCTCTTCGTCGGCCTGGAGCTCCTTTCAATTCCGCTGTACGTCCTTTGCGCGACGGAAATGCGCCGCGAGCGCTCACTGGAGTCCGGCCTGAAGTACCTGATCGTCGGCTCCGTGGGCTCGGCCACGCTGCTCTACGGGATCGCGCTGCTCTACGGCGCGACCGGCCAGACGGGATTGGGCGAGATCGCGAGCGCCCTCTCGCACGGCTCGATCGCCACCGACCCGCTCACGCTCGCCGCGATCGCGCTGATCATCGCGGGCCTCTGCTTCAAGGCCTCGGTCGCACCGTTCCACCAGTGGACGCCCGACGTCTACGAGGGAGCGCCAACGCCGGTGACCGCGTTCATGGCCGTGACGACGAAGGTCGCGGTCTTCGGCATCTTCCTGCGCCTCTTCGACACCGCGCTGCTCGGCGAGCACTCCAATTGGGCTCCGGCGCTCGCCGCGCTCGCGACGATCACGATCATCGCCGGCAACGTCGGCGCGCTCGGCCAGAGCTCGCTGAAGCGAATGCTCGCGTACTCGTCCGTGGCCCAGGCCGGCTACATGCTGGTCGGCGTCATCGTCGCGACCCCGCTCGGCGTCCAGGCCACGGTCTACTACCTGGCCGTCTATCTCTTCATGAACGTCGCGGCGTTTGCGGTCATCATCGCGCGGGAACGCGAAACCGGCGAGGGCGACAGCCTCGCCGCCGTCGCGGGCCTCGGGCGAGAGCGGCCGCTTCTGGCATGGCCGATGACGCTTGCGATGCTGGGGCTCGCGGGCATTCCCGCGACGGCCGGCTTCTTCGGCAAGTTCTTCCTGATCGAGGCCGCGGTCAACGGCGGCTACGCGTGGCTCGGAATCATCATCGTCGTCGGCTCTATGATCTCGCTCGCCTACTACCTGCCGGTCGTGGCGGCGATGTGGATGCGCCCATCACCCGCCCCATCCGTCCTGCCGGCCCTGGCCGGCGGATCACCAGAGCTCGACGCCGACGGACCGGCGCCGCGCGGCGTCCACTGGGAGCTCTACCTCGTCGCCCTCCTGGCGGGCGGCGCGACGCTCTTCTTCGGCATCTTTCCCGAGCCGCTCTTCCACCTCGTGGGCCACGCCGGCTCGGTGTTCGGCTCGCTGCTGTAGCGCGCTCCAGCAACGCACACCAGCCGGGGTTCGTCGCGGTACGATCGGAGGACGATGGCAGGCCCGCAGACCGGTACCTGCGCATGCTTCGTCGCGAGGACGGCACTCGCTTCCTGTCTTGTGCTGGCCGTCTTCGCCGTCACCGCGAATGCCGCCATCACGCCGCGCCAGGAGCGCGGCGTCGCGCGAACCTGGTACCGGCTGGCGGCCGGATCCGAGCACGCGCCGCTGCGCTGTCGGCGCTTGCGCGGCCGTTACGAATGCTCAGCGAGACTCGGAGCGTCGAGTTCTCGCCCCGCGTGCCGCCTTGCCGTTTCCGCAGTCGTTCGCCGCGGACACGCGACTGTCAGCGTGAGCCCCGAATGCGCCCGCGACGAACGCCGGCAGCGTTACGAGGAACAGCCGATCGAGTGCACGGTCGCGCGCGCCAAAACCGGCGTCCTCACCATTGAACTGCTCCCTCGTGACCGCTGCCGGTTCGGCGCCGTCGGGTGCAGGCAAGAACCCCGCTTCGCGCCGATCGGCTACGGCGAACTGCCACCGGCGCCCATCTTCGCCGTCACCGCCGGACGATGCATCGAACTCCAAGCGAGATGGCTGCGGCGTTATGAAGCCAGGCGCATCGCATACGAAGCCGACGGCAAGGCGGTGGGAAGTCTGCTCGAAGAATTCGATCGCCGGCTCAGCGGCGTCGAAGAAACGGCGGCCTGCCGTGAAGAAGAACAGGCGTCCATCGCACTGGAACCGATCCCGGCCCAGGCCCGCAGCGAATGCGTCGGGCTCGAAGAGGCGCTGATCGCCGAACTTCATCTCTGACGGCGTGGCATCTGAGGGCGCGCGGTGCAGCGCCCTTCAGCTTCCTTTCACATTCGCGCGCAAGCATCTCGTCATGCGTCTGCTGGTCGTCGACGACGACCCCTCGGTCAGGGAAGCGCTCGCACTGGTACTCGATCTCGACGGCTTCGAAGTTGCAACCGCCGGCGACGGGCGGGAGGCGTTGCGGGCGCTCGCGAGCGGCGCGCCCGACGCCGTGATCCTCGACGTGCTGATGCCCGGCCTGGACGGCCTCGAGGTCTGCCGCCGGATGCGCGCGGGCGGGGATCGCACGCCGGTCCTGATGCTGACCGCGCGCAGCGAGGTGGCGGAGCGCGTCGCGGGTCTGGAGGCGGGCGCCGACGACTACCTGGCGAAGCCCTTCGCACGCGAGGAGCTGCTCGCGCGGCTGCGTGCGCTGTTGCGCCGCACCGGCTGGGGCGGCGACGAGCAGGTGTTGCGCTTTGAAGACCTGGAGCTCGATCCGCTGGCTCATGAGGTCCGTCGCGCCGGAATCCTGCTCGAGCTCACACGGACCGAGTTCCTGCTGCTCGAACTCCTGATGCGCCACCCGCGTCAGGTGCTCACGCGGGCCACGATTTTCGACCGTGTCTGGGGCTACGACTTCGGTCCGGCATCGAACTCGCTCGAGGTCTACATCGGCTATCTGCGCCGCAAGACGGAGGCCGTCGGCGGCGAGCGGCTCGTGCACACGGTGCGCGGCGTCGGCTACGTACTTCGAGGTCCGCAGCGGTGAGCTTCCGCCGGCGCACGGTTCTGCTCGCGGCGGGCGCGGTGGCTGCCGCAGTGTTGCTCGCGTCGCTCGCCGTTTACGTAATCACCGGCAACGAGCTTCGCTCCCAGCTCGACAGCAGCCTGCGTGCGCTCGTGACGCCCGGCCGCCAGGAGTCCGTGCGGATCAACCTCAACGCGCCGAACCCCGCGCTCGCCGCCGCGCTGCTGAAGCGCGCGGGGCTTCCGACGTTCAGTGCTCACGGAAACGCCACGGTCATTCGCGTGCCCCCGGGGCACCTGTCAGGCGAAAAGGGCGGCCTTTCGGTCGAACGGCGGATCAAGTCGTCCGGCCCCGTGGCCTCCGCTTACGCCGGCGAGGCCCGCGGCGGCCCGGGCGCGTCGCTCGCGCTGCCGGCCGCGGGGCTCGGCGCACCATCCGGCTACGTCCAGCTGACGCTCCCGAACGGCAAGATCCTTCGCACCACGGGCCCCACCTCCTCGCGCATCCCGATCACGGCGGCGACGCGCGCCGTCGCAGACGGGCACCGTCCGGACTTCTTCAGCAACGCGACGATCGCCGGCGCGCCGGTGCGCGTCCTGACGGCGCGCAGCCCGCGCGGCGCTGTTTGGCAGGCGGCGCTCCCGCTCAGCAACGTCGACGACACCCTCAGCCACCTGCGCCTGGTGCTCGCGATCGTCTGCCTCGGCGGGATCGTGCTCGCCGCTCTCTTCGGGCTGGCCGTGTCGCGCGCCGCGCTTGCTCCGGTCAGACGCCTTACGGGCGCCGCGGAGCGCGTGGCGCGCACCCAGGATCTCGGCCACCGCATCGAGACCCAGGACGATGACGAGCTCGGCCGCCTCTCCGCCAGCTTCAACGCGATGCTCTCCGCGCTCGAGCGCTCACGGCTCGCGCAGCGCCAGCTCATCTCGGACGCCTCGCACGAGCTCCGCACCCCCTTGACGAGCGTTCAAGCCAACCTCGACGCGCTGGCGCTCGGCGAGAGCTCCCGGCGGGCGAGCGGGAACGCATCGTCGCCGCCGCACAGGCCCAGCTGCGCGAGTTGACGGTGCTCGTCGGCGACCTCGTCGACCTCTCTACGAACGAGGTGGCGCAGATCGAGCTCGAGGACGTCCGGCTTGACCTCGCGGCAGCCGCGTCGCTCGAGCGCACACGCCTTCACGCACCGGACGCCGATTTCGTTCTCGACGCGGAGCCGAGCCTGGTGCGCGCGGCACCCGCACGTCTTGACCGGGCGATCGCGAACCTGCTCGACAACGCGGTGAAGTGGAGTCCACCCGGTGAGCCGATCGAAGTGACCGTTCGCTCCGGCCGCCTGGAAGTCCGCGACCGCGGCCCCGGCATCGCGGCGGAGGATCTGCCCCGCGTCTTCGACCGCTTTTACCGCGCGACGACGGCGCGTGGCAGACCAGGATCGGGACTTGGCCTCGCCATCGTCCGGCAGATGGCCGAGACGCATGGCGGCAGCGTGAGCGCCGCGAACGACCCGCAAGGCGGAGCGCGACTGACGCTAGAACTACCGGCGCTCGATCTGACCGCCGACGAGCTGGCCGCGGCAAGAGGCCCCGTCGACGGCACGATCGCTGCGTCGGACGATCGCATTCACGAAGTCCCGCGCGTCCTCTGACGCCGTCTTCGGCTCCGCGCGGCCGGACTTCAGGAGCTTCCTCGGATCCTCTCAGGCGGCTTTCAGCTTGCGCCCACTTGATGGAGCCATGACAAAGGCCCGCCTCTCCACAGCCCTCTTCGCCGCAGCGGCGGCATGCACGATCGCCGCTTGCGGCTCTTCGAACTCCAGCGACCCGCCGGCGTCGGCTTCGGCCCAGCGCGCCGAAGCGGCGGTCAAGTTCTCGAAGTGCATGCGCGAACACGGCGTCAAGAACTTCCCGAGCCCCAGCGTCTCCGGTGGCCACGTCACCCTGCAGGTCAAAGCTGGCCCCGGCGGAATCGACGTCGCGCCAGCGACGATGGAAGCCGCACAGAAGGCGTGCGCCCATTACCAGCAGGCGCTGTTCCCGAAACTCACGCCGCAACAAAAGATCGAACGCCAGGAACAGATCCAGAAGTTCGCGCGCTGCATGCGCGAACACGGCCTTCACATCGAAACGTCGACGGCCGGCGGCGGCTTTGGCATCCACATCAAAAGCGGCACCGGCACATCCGGGGCGAACCCGTTTAGCCCTGCCTTCCGCAAAGCGCAGGAAGCGTGCTCCCACCTTCTGCCCCAAGGCGGGCAACACAGACACTTTCCGGGCGGAGAAGGCCCAGGTAGCGGCCCGAGCTCGACCAAGGGAACCGGGAGCGAAGGCGAACACAAAGGCCCGGCGGTGAGCAACATCCAGATCGGCGGCTGATGGGCGTCGGCAGCGAGCGACGCGCCGGCGACGAGCCGTCACGCGCCATCGATCCCGACGCCGACGGCAACGACCAGATCCCGGACGCCAGCGCCAACGGCGCGGGCGCAGGACCGCCACCCGAGGCGCTCGAGGAAGATGGTGGCAATCGTCGCAGGCGGCTTCTCGCCGCGGGCGCCATCCTTCTTGCCGCGTGCGTGCTCGGCGCGATCGTGCTGGCTTCCTCCGGCGGCTCGCCACAGAAGGCCAGCGCGACCGGAGTGCCTGCCGGCGAGACCACCGCCACGATCACCCGGCGCACGCTCACCGAAAGCGCGACCGTCGAAGGAACCCTCGGCTACGGGTCCTCGCTGGAACTCTTCGACCGCCTCGCGGGTACCTACACCTGGCTGCCCGCCGTGGGCGCCATCGTCGAACGCGGCGGCACGCTCTTCCGCGTCGACGACAAGCCGGTCGTCCTGATGTACGGATCGGTGCCGGCGTACCGCACGATGCGCGAGGGCGTGAGTACGGGCCCTGACGTCGTGCAGCTCAACGACAACCTCATCGCGCTCGGCTACGACCCCTACGGCGCCATCGCGGACGTCGAAAGCTTCGGCGAAGCGACCGAGGCAGCCGTCCGCCGCTGGCAGCACGCCGAGGGGCTGTCCGAAACGGGCATCGTCGAACTCGGACGCGTCATCTTCGCCCCCGGCGCGCGGCGTGTCACGGAGGTCCACGTCCAGCTCGGCCAGGATCCAGGTCCCGGCGGTTCCTCCGCGGCAAACGAAGAAGAAGGCAAGTCGAAAAGCAAAGAAGAAGCCAAACTGAAGGGCGAAGAAGAACGCAAGAAGAAGAGCGAAGAAGAAGCTAAGTCGAAAAGCAAAGACAAGCCGGCCAGCAAAGAGCCCGCGTCGAGCGGCAGCGAAAAGGAACCGTCGCAGTCGAAAGACGACCCTTCGAGCACGAAAAAACCGGCGAGCAAGGCCGGCGGCGAAGGTGAAGCCGCCCAGGGCGGCGGCGAGGTCGTGCTCACGACAACGTCGACGCGTCAGCTGGTCCAGGTCAAGGTCAAGGCCGAACAGCAGGGCCTAGCGCGCGTCGGCCACACCGCGCCTGTCACGCTGCCGGGCGGCGACGTCGTGCGCGGACGAGTCGTCACCGTCGGCACCGTCGCGAGCAGCTCCAGCAGCAGCGCGAGCGAAAGCGAAAAGGGCGGCAGCGGTGAAAGCGAAAGCGCCACCGTCGATGTGACGTTGGAACTCGACCACCCGGTCGCGCACCTCGATGCGGCCCCCGTGAGCGTCGAATTCATCTCGGCAGTCCGCCGCAACGTCCTCACCGTGCCTGCCGCCGCCCTCACCGCCACCGCGGGAGGCGGCTACGCGATCAACGTCCTCGAAGACGGCACGCGCCGCCAGCTGCTGGTGACCCCGGGGATGTTCGCGGACGGCTACGTGCAGATCGAAGGGCCCGGCGTGCACGAAGGCCTCACCGTGATCGAGCCCGAATGAGCGACTCCGCTGTCCTCGAGCTGCGCGGCGTGGTGAAGGAATACCCCGGCGGCGTCAGGGCGCTGCGCGGCGTCGACCTCCTCGTTAACGATGGCGAACTCTGCGCGATCGTCGGGCCCTCGGGCTCCGGCAAGTCGACGCTGCTGCACATAATGGGCACGCTCGAGCGCGCAAGCTCCGGCGTCGTCCGCGTCGCGGGCGTCGACGTCAAAGACGCGTCGGATGCCGTGCTCGCGGCAGTACGCGCGCGCAGGCTCGGCTTCGTCTTCCAACAGTTCCACCTGATCGAGGCCTATACGTCGCTCGAGAACGTCGCGACGGGACTGCTGTATTCCGGCGTTCCGGCGGCGGCGCGTCGGCGCGCGGCGCTGAAGGCGCTCGAGCGCGTCGGCCTCGCCCACCGCACGGAGCACACCTCGGCGCTGCTCTCTGGCGGCGAGCGCCAGCGGGTCGCGATCGCCCGCGCGATCGTCAGCGATCCGGCGCTCGTACTGGCGGACGAGCCGACGGGGAACCTCGACAGCGCCACGGGCGATGAGATCATGTCGCTCCTGCTCGCACTCAACGAGCAGGGCACGACCGTAGTTGTGATCACGCACGACCTCGCAATCGCCGCCGCGCTACCGCGCCGCGTCGAGCTGCGCGACGGGCGCATGGTCGGCGACGAGCTGCTCGCGCCGGCATGAGCGCCGCCGCCGACGCGCTGCCACGCAGCCGGCTTCGCGCGGCCGACGTAGCGCGCGTGGCAAGCGTGGGCCTGCGAACGCGCCGGCTGCGTGCCGCGCTCTCGGCGCTCGGCGTCGCGATCGGGATCGCGGCGATGGTCGCGGTCCTCGGGATTTCGGCGTCCAGCAAAGCCGGCCTCGTCGCGGAGCTGAACGAACTCGGGACGAACCTCTTGACAGTCGCACCCGGCCAGACCGACTTCGGCAAGGCCGCCGTTCTGCCGGAAGCAGCAAGCCGCGCGGTGCGGGGACTGGAAAGCGTCCAATCGGCGTCCGGGGTCACAGCAGTGTCGAGCGCCAGCGTGCGGCAGAGCCCGTACATCGAAGCCGCCGAAACCGGCGGCATCGGCGTCTACGCGGCCGAACCGAACCTCCTCGACACGCTCGGAGGCACCGTGACGCAGGGCCGTTTCCTCAACCGGGCCAACGAGCGCTACCCCCTCGTGGTGCTCGGCTCGGTCGCCGCACGGCGGCTCGGCGTGAGCCGCCTGACCGTGTCCGGTCGCCCCGTGCAGGTCTATCTCGGAGGCACGTGGTTCACGGTCGCGGGGATCATCGGGCCGCAGCCGCTGGCACCGGAAATCGAACGCGCGGCGCTGATCGGCTATCCGGTGGCAGCGCGCCTGTTCGGCACGACGCGCCACGCGTCGATGCTCTACGTGCGTGCCGACCCCGAACGTGTCGGTGAGGCCGACGCGCTACTCGCCGCGACAGCGGATCCCCAGAACCCCGAACAGACCGAAGTGAGCCGGCCTTCGAGTGGCCTTCAGGCGCGCGCCGACGCGCAGAGCACGCTCACCGCAGTATTCCTCGCGCTCGGTGCCGTAGCGCTGCTGGTCGGGGGCGTCGGGATCGCCAACGTGATGGTGATCTCGGTTCTCGAGCGCCGGCCCGAGATCGGCCTGCGGCGTGCCCTCGGCGCGCGGTCCGTCCATATCGCCGTCCAGTTCCTCGGCGAGTCGATGCTTCTGTCGCTGCTCGGCGGCGTCGTCGGCGTCGCGCTGGGCGTGGCGGCGACAGCTGCCTATGCGGCGAGCCAGGGCTGGATCCTCACGGTGCCGGCGCTCGCCGCGGCGGGTGGTGTGGCGGCGGCTCTCACGCTGGGTGCGTTCGCCGGGCTTTACCCCGCGATCCGGGCCGCGCGGCTCGCGCCGGCCGCGGCGCTCCGCAGCGTGTAGGTCGCCCTAGGCGCGGCCGGCGGCGGCCGCCGCGGCTTCGGCCTGCGTAAGGCGCGCCTCGACGAGGTTCAGCCCCGACTCCCAGAACCCGGGGTCGGTGAGATCGATACCGACAATCGCTGCGACGTCCTCGGGCGCTTTGGAGCCGCCGGCGGCGAGCATCTCGAGGTATCGCGGCACGAGCTCCGGCCCCTCATGCTCGTAACGGTCGTAGACGGAGAGTGCCAGCAGCAAGCCGTATGCGTACGCATACACGTATCCGGGCGAGCCGATGAAGTGCGGGATGTACGACCACCAGCTGCGGTAGCCGTCCGTGACTTCGACCGAGTCCCCGAGGAACTCGGTCTGGCTCTCGCCCCACAGCTCGCCGAGCCGTTCGACCGAGAGCTCGCCCTGCTCGCGGCGCTCTGTGTGCGCGAGATCCTCGAAGCGGTTCATCGCCACCTGGCGGAAGACGGTCGCGATCATGTCCTCAAGGCTCTCGGCCAGCAGCGCCAGGCGCGACGCCGGCTCGTTGTCGGACTCCAGCAGGCGCGCGAACACGATCTGCTCCCCGAACACCGATGCCGTCTCAGCGAGCGTGAGCGGCGTGTGCTGGTGGTAGATGCCCTGCCGGGCGGCGAGCGCGAAGTGCACGCCGTGGCCGAGCTCGTGTGCGAGCGTCAGCACGTCGCGGCGGCGCGACGTGAAGTTCAGGAGCACGTACGGGAAGACGTCGGGCGTGGGTCCGGCGCAGAATGCGCCGCCGCGCTTGGCGGGGCGCACCGGCCCATCGATGTGGCGCTCGTCGTAGAAGCGCCTGACGAGCGAGCCGAGCTCCGGCGAGAACTCCTCGTAGCACCCCGTGACGAGCTCCCGCGCCTCGCTGTAGCTGTAGTGCGCCTCGTCCTGCGTGACCGCGGCCATCCGGTCGTAGTCGGCGAGGCGGTCGATGCCGAGCAGGCGCGCCTTCAGGCGGTACCAGCGCCGCGCGATCTCGTAGCGGCCGCGGACCGCGCTGATCAGCGCCGCGACGGACTCGTCGCTCGCTTCGTTGGAGAGGTTGCGGGCCGAGATCCACGAGCCGTAGGAGCGCAGGCGATCGTCAGTCGCCTTGTCGACGAGCAGAGTGTTGAAGACGAAAGCGCGCGTCCGAAGGCCCGGCTCGAGCGCGCTCGTGACGGCCGCGGCGACTTCGGCCCGCAGCTCGCGGTCGGGGCTCGAGAGGCAGCTGAGGGCGACATCGAGCGCCACGTCTTCGCCGGCGCCGGCGCGCTCCGGTAGGGCGACCTTGATCGCGCTCGTGAGCTCCTCGAAGAGACGCGTCCAGGCGCCCTGCCCGCTGAGAGCCTTCTCGGCCATGATCCGCTCTTCGCCTTCGCCGAGGAGGTGCTCGCGGTAGCGGCGCACGCTGCGCAGATGGTGGGCGCAGAACTCGAGCCCCGGTGTGGCGAGCAGCCTGTCGGCCGCGTCGTCGTCGAGCGCGGCCCACTCCAGCTCGAAGAAGAGGAGCGTCGTCTGGACGCGCGTCTCGCGCTCCTGGACGTACTGCAGCAGCGCGCCGCGCGAGGGGTCCGCCGTGTCGGTCGAGAAGGCGAGCGCCGCGTAGTAGCCGGCGCGCGCGACGAGCTCGAGGATCCCCGCGAGCTCCTGCATCGCGGCGATCAGTCCGGCGCCGTCGAGCGCCGCGACCGAGCCGGCGTGAAGCTCGGCGAAGGCATCGGCCCGCTGCTCTGCGGCCTCCAGGCGGGCGCGGACGCCGGCCTCGCCCTCGCCGTCGACGAGCGGCTCGAGATCCCAGGCCGCCTCGTCTAGCTCGCGGTCCTGGGTTTCGGTCGCCATCGGCTAAGCCTATCCGCGGCGGGCCGCTCGCGACGCGGCCGCCGCGGTGTTCGCCGGCGATTGCTCGGTGAGCATCGGGATTGATGCGTTAGCGTGGTTCGAGAGGATAAAGAGCGATAGCTGATGCGTTGCTTTGCCGACCGGCTGATACACTAGGCATCATTTACGATCTACTAAATCTACGAAAGCCGCCCCAACACATCAAGAGCGATGCAGTTAGATGAACTCACGACGGACGGAGCGGTGCGCGTCGAGATCGGCCGTCGCCTGGCCCGCCTGCGCCTCGAGCGCAACTGGACTCAGGCCGAGCTCGCGACAGCGGCGGGCGTCGGCCAGGCCACCGTCCAGCGGGCCGAGCGCGGCGACTCGGTCCAGATGACGTCGATGATCCGCCTGCTCCGCACGCTCGGACTGCTCGCGGGCCTTGACCGCGCGATCCCCGCCGCCGAGGTCCTTCCGATCGCCGAGCTCGAACGCGAATCGCGCGGCGGACGCCGGCGTGCGCGGGCCAGCCGGAGAGAGCCGCCCGCAACGCCCGACGGCCCGTGGCGCTGGGGCGACGAAGCTCCGGGTCGCCGGTGAGCGCGGCGGCCGTCGTGCTCTGGGGCACGCGGATCGGTGCGGTGTCGATCGCGGCCGGCGAGGGTTACGCGACGTTCCAGTACGACCCGCAATTCGCGCAGAGCGCGATCGAGGTCGCCCCGCTTCGCATGCCACTGCGAGAGGCGCCGTACCGCTTCCCCGAACTCCCCGTGGACGCCTTCGGCGGCCTGCCGGGGCTGCTGGCCGATTCGCTGCCGGATCGCTGGGGGACCGCGCTGGTCGACGCCTGGCTCGCGTCGGAGGGCCGGCCGCCGTCGAGCTTCAACGCAGTCGAGCGCCTCTGTTACGTCGGCACGCGCGGGATGGGCGCACTCGAGTTCCAGCCGGCGCACGAGCCTTCACTCTCGGGACGCGACGATCTGAGCGTCGAGGCACTCGTGCACCTGGCGCAGGAGGTCCTCAGTGAGCGCGCCGAGTTCGTCGCGGAGCTCTCGAGCAACCCCGATGAGGAGGCGATGAAGGCGATCCTTGCCGTGGGCACCTCCGCGGGCGGCGCACGCCCCAAGGCGATCATCGCCTTCAACGAAGAGACCGGCGAGGTCCGCTCCGGCCAGCTCGACGCGGCGCCGGGCTTCAGTCAGTGGCTGATCAAGTTCGACGGCGTTCGGCGCGCCGGGGACGAGGCGATCACCGACCCGCTCGGCTGGGGCGCCGTCGAGTACGCCTACGCACAGATGGCGCGGGCGACGGGCATCGACATGATGGAGTCGCGCCTGCTCGAAGAGCACGGCAGGCGCCACTTCATGACGCGCCGCTTCGACCGCCCGGAAGGGACGGGCAAGCTCCATCAGCAGACGGTCGGCGCGCTTGAGCACGCGAGCTACAACGCGCCCGGTTCATACAGCTACGAGCAGTTGCTCCAGCTGATCAGGCGGCTCGGCCTGCCGACCGCCGTCGTCGAACAGCAGTTCCTGCGCATGGTCTTCAACGTCGTCGCGCGCAACCAGGACGATCACGTCAAGAACGTCTCGTTCCTGATGGGGCGCGACGGCAGCTGGTCGCTCGCGCCGGCGTACGACCTGGTCTTTGCCTTCAAGCCCGATAACCCGTGGCTCGGCAGCCACCAGATGACGATCAACGGCAAGCGCGACGGATTCACGCTCGCAGACCTCACCGCGGTCGCGGAAGCCGCGGGCCTGAAGCGCGGCCACGCGAAGGCGACGCTCGGCGAGGTCAGCGAGAGCGTCGCGCGCTGGCCGCACTTTGCGGGTGCCGCGGCGGTCGACGAGCGGATGGCGGCGGAGATCGCCGGCGCGCACCTGCTTCGCCTGCCGGCGGCCTGAGCGCGCTCAGAGGACGAAGGGGATCAGCATCTTCGTGTGTTCCCGGTACGGCGGATACTGGAGCGGGAACGCCGCGCCCAGCGTCCGCTCCTCGACTCGTGCGCTGTACACGAAGAACGCGCCGATCAGAGCCGCAAGAATCAGCCAGTAGAAGGCAACCGCGACCCCGGTGCCGACCATCGCCAGCGCAATGCCGGTGTAGATCGGATGGCGGATGAAGCGGTACGGACCGCTCGTCACAAGCTCCGGTTCGTCCTTGACGGACATCGGCATCCCCCAGTTGCGCCCGAGGTAGACGCGCGCCCACACCGCGAGACCGAAGCCCGCGGCGACGAGGAGGGCGCCGATTACCTGGAGCGCGGGCCCGTGGAGGTGTCCGGCGCCACCGCGGTCGAAGATTCGCAGCAACACGATCGCGATGATCCCGATGCCGAACCCCGGCGGTCGGCGCCGCCTGCCCGTCGTGCGCTTCGCGCCGCGGGACGCGATGAGCCAATAGACCCAGAAGACGACCCAGGCCACGCCGATCGGAACGGTCAGATCCACGCCCCAAGCGTAGGCGCCGCCGCGGCCGCGGCGGCTACTCGCCGGCGAGCGCGGACAGGACGTCCAGGCGCGACGCGCGGCGCGCCGGCAGCTGGGCGGCGAGCAGTCCAGCGACGGCGGCGATGACGAGCAGGATGACCAGCGTGCCGTAGGGGATCGTGAGGATGTACCCCGAGCCGGAGAGCGCCAGCGCGACGATCAGGATCGCGCCGACGACCCCCACGACGAGGCCCAGGATGCCGCCGATCAGCGCCGTGATCACTGACTCGTAGCGGATCATCTGGCGGATCTGCCGGCGCGAGGTTCCGATCGCGCGCATCATGCCGAGCTCGTGGGTGCGCTCGTAGATCGAGAGGATCAGCGTGTTGACGATCCCGAACAGCGACACGATCACGGAGAGGGCGAGCAGCACGTAGATCAGCTCCAGCAAGGTGTTCACGGCTTCAGACTGTTCCTGCTCGAACTGCGCCGCGGTACGCGAGCGCGTCTGCGGGAAGTACGTCGACAGGATGTGGTTGATCTTCGGCTGCACCTGCGAGTTCTCGACGCCGGGCGCGTAGCTCAGGAAGATCACGCCGTTTGAGCGTTCGCCGAACGCCGTGCGCGCCAGCGCCAGGGGGATCGTGAGTTCTCGCAACAGGCCGGCGGTGTCTTCGGCGATGCCGCGCACCGTGAGCGACACGTGGTGGTCGGTCGGAGTGAGAACGAGGATCCGGTCGCCGACCGCCAGATGTTCTTCTTTGGCGTAGTGCTTCGAGAGGATCGCGCCGTCCGCGCCGAGCGTGGCGAGGCTCGCCGCCGAGCCGTGCACCCATTCGACTTTGTACATGCGCGCGAAGCTCGCCGGTTCGACGGCGGTGATCGAGACGTTGCTGGTCTGGCCGTGCAGGCGCCCCTCGGTGAACGCGATCGGCGACACGCTCGCCACGCCCGGCACGCGCGCCACAACGGGCGTGACCGTCGCCGGAACGCCGGGACCGCCGTTGCGCTCCGTGCTCTCGATGATCAGGTTGCCGCTGAACGAGCGGCTCTCGACGGTACGGATCGTCGTCTTCGCGCCGTCCGCGAGCACGGCGACGAACGTCACCAGCGCGAGGCCGATCATCAGCGCCAACGCCGTCACGAGCGTGCGACCGGGCTGGCGGATGGAGTTCTCCCGCGCGAGCCGCGCGGTGATGCCGCGCCAGCTGATGAGCCAGCCGACGCCCGAGGCGAGGGCCGGGACAACGCGGTAATGCCTTGCCGGCCGCTCGCCCTCGCGCCGCAACCGGATCCAGAGCCGTGCAGCGCGCGCGGACCAGAGGACCACGAGGATCAGAACAACGCCGTGTTTGCCCGTGAGCCTGCCCAGCGCGATGACCGCCACGAGGCCGATAACGAAGCGGATGACGAGCATTCGCTTCGTGGGCAGCGGCCGCGGCGGGATCTCGACGCCCTCGCGCATCGCGGCGATCGGCGGCACGCGGGTCGCGCGCATCGCGGCCGGAAGCCCGGCGAGCACCGTGACGCCGATCCCGACGAGCAGCGACACGACGATCGTGCGGGTCTCGAGCACGGTGCCGTTGTCGGGCAGGTCAGCGCCGAGCGCTTTGAACAGCCCGTCCAGTGCCGGCGCGAGGGCGATGCCGCCTAACAATCCGAGCGCGCCGCCGACGACGCCGAGCAGCAGGCCTTCCTCCACGACGGAACGCAGGAGCTGCGAGCGCGAAGCACCCAACGTGCGCAGCAGGCCGAACTCGCGCGTTCGTTGCGCGACCGTGATCGAGAAGGTGTTGAAGATGATGAAGGCGCCGACGACGAGAGCGACGTACGCGAAGACGAGAAGGAACGTGCGCAGGAAGCCGAGGTCCGATTCGAGGTTCTCGGTCTGGTGCTGCGCTTCCTGGGCGCCGGTGCGGACCGTGAAGGTGTCGGGCAGCGCAGCGCGCACCCGGCGGCGCAGCTGTTCGGCGCTGACCCCGGGCTCGCGGCGACGTCGATGTGGTCGTAGCGGCCCGGTTCGGCCTGGATGCGCTGCACCTCCGGCGCCGTCAGCACGGCGACGCTCGCGCCGCCGAGCGATTCACCGCCGCCGAAGTCGACGATGCCGACGATCGTGTAACGCGACACCGGTCTGGCGGCCGCGATCTGGATCTGGTCGCCGATCGCCAGGTGGTTGCGTTCGGCCGTCGCGGCGTCGATCGCG
Organism: uncultured Solirubrobacterales bacterium; assembly: GCA_963764325.1. Classification (GTDB taxonomy): domain Bacteria; phylum Actinomycetota; class Thermoleophilia; order Solirubrobacterales; family Solirubrobacteraceae; genus Palsa-744. Next base: position 374,023 of record CAVXSE010000003.1, read on the forward strand.
ACTTCATGCGGCCCGAGCGGCAGGCGTCCCTTCTTCGGCTTGAAGGACTCGAAGCGCGGCGGCACGACCGCCGAGACCAGGCCGCTCGAATGCCCGGCGGAGAGGCGCTTCCCGTCGAGGCTGAGAAGGCTCGCCGGCGACAGGATCCCGCCCGCGGCCTGCGCGACGCCGGGGACGGCCCGGACCCGTTCGATCGTCGCATTGGTGATCGGCGCCGCTTCGGATCCCGACTGGCGGCCGAGCGCTTCGGTCGGCGTCACGACCACCGACTTGTTGCCGTAGGCAGTGTGGAAAACGCCCGAGAAGGCCTGGTTGATCGTGTCCGTGAGGATGTAGGTCCCCGCCATCAGCGCCACGCCGAGCGCGATCGCGACGGCGGTCAGCACCACGCGGAGCTTGCGGCGGACCATGCCGCGCGCCACGAGGCGCCACATCAGCCCACGCTCTTCATCAGATCCAGCGCCCCGTCGGCCGTCACGGCGCCGCCGTCGTGGACGATCTGGCCGTCGGCGAGGATCAGAAGGCGGTCGGCGTGCGACGCGGCAAAGGCGTCGTGCGTGACCATCACGACGGTCTGGCCGAACTCGTCGACGGCGCCGCGCAGCAGCTTGAGCACCTCGCCGGAGGCCCGCGAGTCGAGGTTCCCGGAGGGCTCGTCGGCGAAGACCACATCGGGTTTGGAGATCAGCGCCCGCGCGACGGCCACGCGCTGCTGCTGGCCGCCGGATAGCTCGGCTGGCCGGTGGTGCAGGCGGTCGCGCACGCCGACCGTGTCGACTAGCCGGTCGAACCACTCGGCGTCGACGTCGCGGCCGGCGATCGAGAGTGGCAGCAGGATGTTCTCTTCGGCGCTCAGCACCGGCAGCAGGTTGAAGGTCTGGAACACGAACCCGACCCGGTCGCGGCGCAGCTTCGTGAGTTCCGCGTCGCTCAGGGACGAGAGCTCGACGTCACCGATCTGCACGCTCCCTGAGGTCGGCCGATCGAGCCCCGCGAGAAGATGCATCAGCGTCGACTTGCCGGAGCCCGAGGGGCCCATGATCGCCGCGAAGCGGCCGCGCGGAAAGCTGACGCTGACGTTCGTCAGCGCGTCAACTGCCGCTTCGCCGTCGCCGAAACGGCGGCTCAGCTCACGCGCCTGCACGATCGTCTGGACGGCAACCTCGATGTCGCCCGTGGCCATCGCGGCGAGTATATGAGCCGCCGTCCCGCCCTCCGGACGGGGCGCTACCATCGGCCGCCCGATGCACGAGACACGACCGGCAATCTTCCTCATCGCGCGGCCCGCGGCCGACTTCGAGGGGATGCGCGAATACCTCGAATCGGTCGGCGGCGCGTCCTGGCTGACGCACCGCCTGGACGGCGAGAGCCGCAATGTGAACGGCGGCGAGCTGCTCGTCGAGTTCGCCGGGCGGGCCTGCTACCGAAGCTGGGAGCCCGGCCTGAACGCCAACGTCAAGCGGGTCCGCGCCGACCAGCACGAGTACTTCGCGAACATCCTGCGCTCGGAGCACGGCTCGGTGCTGGAGCACGCGAACTACTCATTCGCGCTGCGCAACGTGAGCCGCGTGTTCACGCACGAGCTGGTGCGACACCGCGCCGGTTCGGCGTTCAGCCAGGAGAGCCTTCGCTTCGTGCGCCTCACCGATATCGGCTTCCGCGTGCCGCCCGCTCTCGAGCCGATGCGCGAGCGCGTGATCGCGATCGTCGAGCAGCTCGAGGAGTTCCAGCTCGAGGCCGCGGCCGAGCTCGATATCGACGCGGAGGGCGTGCCTTTCCACGTGAAGAAGGAGGTCACCTCCGCGCTGCGCCGCCTCGCGCCGCTGGGCCTCTCGACCGACATCATCTGGAGCGCCAACGCGCGCACGCTGCGCCACGTGATCGAGATGCGCACGGCGCCGGGAGCCGAGGAGGAGCTGCGGATCGTCTTTGACGAGATGGCGCAACTCATGCTGCGCGAGGCGCCGGGGCTCTTCCAGGACTTCAAACGCGCCGACGACGGCAGCTGGGTCCCCGACCACCACAAGGTCTAGGACGAGCTAGGCATCAACGGTCGCGGTGCGCCAGGCGCCGAGCGCGCAGAACACGGCCAGCCACACGAGCAGCACCGCGATCGCTGTGCCCGTCGACATCGCTACGAGCGTCCCTCCGTGGCCGTCGCCGATCGGGATCGGCGAGAAGTGGTCGATCGCCTGGCTCAGGATCAAGCGGCGCGAGGACCCGAGCGATTCGATGTTTTCGAGGATCCGGCTGGCAATCAGCTGCCAACCGATGAGCACCGTCAGCGCCGCCGGCCGCGACCCCGTGAGCGCCGCGAATCCGACCGCCACGACGCACACGACCCCCGTCGAAAGGAAAGTGAACAGCAGGCCTTCGACGAGCAGTGCGCCGTCGGGCGTCGGGGTGCCGCCCGCGAGCGCGAAGGTGCCGATGACGACCACCACGTAGCCGGCGAGCATCACCAGCCAGCACATCGCGAGCGAGGCTGGGACGCGGCTGAAGAAGAGCGCCAGGCGGGAACGCCCGGTCACGACAAGATCGCGGAAGACGCCGGCCGCTACGTCGCCAGCGCCACCATCGGTGCCGATCAGGATCGCCGCGAGCGGCCCGAAAAATAGAGCCAGCACGCGAAGCGCGTCGTGGTAGCCCTGCACACCACCGGCCGGCGGATGGGATTCGGCGTGGACTCCGGCGTGGCCGGATTCCGAAGAGGAGTGGAGGATCGCCCGCACGACGAAGAAGACGAGCACCGGCCCCACGACGAGAACAAGGGACCACACGACCGTGCCGATCTTCTTGCGCTGCTTGAGGAAATCGGCGGCCACCATCCGCGCCGCGAGCGTCATGTCGGTTGCTCGGCTTCGCTGTCGAGGCGCGCCGTCACGGCGAGGAACCGCTGCTCGAGGCTGCCGCGCACAGGCGTGAGGCGCGACACGCCGACCCCGGCCTGGACGAGGGCCGCGTTGACGCTCGCCGCGGCGCTCTCGTCGGCCGAGAGCACGACCCGCAGGCCGCCGTCGCGACGCGTCGTTTGCGCGACAAGGTCCGAGCCGCCGAGAACCTCCTCGGCTCGCGTCACATCGTCGACGTCGATGTCGAGCTCGGGGCGCCCGCCGGATGCCGAGAGCTCGGCGATCGTGCCCTGGGTGACGATCTTTCCTCGATCGACGATGGCCGCCGCGTCGCATGTCTTTTCGACCTCGTCCAGCAAGTGCGAGGACACGAAGACGGTGCGTCCCTCCTCCTCCACGAAGGAGCGGATCATTTCGCGGAACTCCTGGATGCCTGCCGGGTCGAGGCCGTTCGTCGGCTCGTCGAGGATCAGCAGCCGGGGGTCCGCGAGCAGGCAGCGTGCGACGCCGAGACGCTGGCGCATTCCGAGCGAGTAGCTACGGACCTTGCGGTCCGCGCGGTCGGTGAGGCCGACTCGGGCGAGCGCGGCCGGGATCCGCTCGCGCGCCGCCTCGCCGCGGACCGCGGCGACGATCGCGAGGTTCTCCCGTCCCGTGAGGTATGGGTGGAACCGCGGCTCCTCAACGATCGCGCCGACTTCGGCGAGCGCAGCGCCGCGCGCGGCCGGTACGGGCCTGCCGAGGACGCTCATCGTGCCGGCCGTGGCGTGCGTTAACCCGAGCAGCGTGCGGATCATGGTCGTCTTGCCCGCCCCGTTCGGCCCGAGGAAGCCGAACGCGCAGCCCTGCGGGACCGTCAGGTCGATCGCGTCGAGCGCGACCCGGTCGCCGAAACGCTTCGTCAGGCCGCGAGTCTCGATCGCCGTCGAGGCCGCGGCCGCGTCGCTCATCGCTTTTTGCGCCGCTTGCGCGAGGGGCCGCTCGCCGTTACCGGCACCGGTTCGGGAGTGGCCACCGGTTCTGGAGTCACTGGAGCCGCCGCTTTGCGGCCACGGCCGCGGCCGCCTCCGCCGCCGCGTTCGGCGTCCCGTTTTTCGGCCTGTTCGCGGCCCGAGGGCCACGGGATCGCTTCGCCCGCTTCCCAGGCCGGCGGGTCGCCGCCGGGCCAGCGCCCGTAGAAGAGGATCCCCGTGAAGACCATCCAGAGTGCCGGGACGACCTGCAGCTGAGCGCCGCCCACGGGAAGGAACAGCAGGAGTCCGGCGAACATCCCGAGCATCGCCATCCAGCGCGGCAAGAGCCCGACGCGCATCGCGTTGAGCATCAGCGCGACCATCCCGATTGCCAGCGCGAGACCACCGAAGAGGTCGATGTAGTCGACGATCTGGACCGCGGCTCCCGACGTGAGTGCGTGTTCGACGGCGGCATTGGAGTGGTTGCTGGAGACCGCGAAGGCGTGTGTTTCGATCGCGCTCACGACTTGGTGCCCGAAGCTGATGACAGCCACCGCGACGCCGCCGTACAGAACGAGGGGGCGGATCAGAGGCCAGAGGTTCGGGCGCCTGTAGCGCGTCGAGTCGCAGATGAAAAGGAGCGTCAGGACGAGCGCGATGATCGCGAGCGCCGCGAGCGCCGAGCCGACGAGTAGGGCCTCGGCGTGTCCCGAGATGTATTTCAGCTCGCCGGTGCGCGGGCTTTCGGCGGGGTGCGCTTCGCCTTTCAAGGTCGGCGCGAGACCCTGGAGCACGCCGGTCGTCGGCGCGTTGCTGAGCGCCGCCGTGATCGTGATCGCGCTCAGCAGATAGAAGATGCCGCCGACGAGCGTCGGCACCGCCAGGCGCCGGCGCCGCTCGATCTCGAACACCAGGCGCGCCGCGCGCTGCTGCTTCTCTTCGGACTTGGCCACGGACGGCAGTCTATGATGCTGACGATGGAGGGTGGGTCCTTTGGCGACATCTTCGGTGACCCGGACGAGCTCCAGCGCCGCCTCGCCGAGTTCGCCCAGCAGATGCAGGGCAACCAGCGCCTGGCGTGGGCCGACAACGCGATCCAGCTCGCCGTGCAGATGACCGTCGCCGCAATCGAGCGCGTCAACATCCAGGGAAACGCCGAGGCCCAGGCCGAACAGATCCGGACCGTTATGGCCCGCGTCTTCCCCGAGGCCGTCGCGCTTGTGCGCGAGGCCCGCGAGGGCCTTCAGTAGGGCCCGTCGGAGGCGCTCGCGCTCGCCGCCAGGCGCTCCTCACGGCGCTCTTCCTCGCGCGAGGCGCGGCCGGCGTCGAGGACCTCGCGGAAAGACCGGAAGCGGAAGATGTAGATCACCGCGAAGAGGCCCACCGCGAACGTCGAGATCGCTACCGCGAGCTGCTGGCCGACGGAGAAGGCGGCGACGACCGTCGTCGGCGCCGTCGTTGCGAAGACCTTCACCAGCAGCGCCTGCTGGACTCCCGCGCCGCCGGGCGTGAACGGCACGGCGCCCGCGACCTCACCGACGGCGAAGACGAGCAGCACGTTGCGGACCGAGCCGCCGACGCGAAATGCTTCGAGCAACATCCAGTACGCGCCGAAGCGGCAGATCCACGCGAGCGCCTGTAGCGCGACGACCTCGCGCAGGTAGCGACGGCGGTCGCTGAGGATCGTGACGCCCTGGCGCATGCGCTCCCAGAAGGACTGGATCCTTTCGGACAGCAGCGCGAACGCGACGATCACGCAGACGCCGAGCAGCGTGATCAGGAAGAGCGTCAGGCGGAAGTGGCTCGCCAGGTAGGAGATGTCGAACGAGCTGAGTTTGCCGAAGTCCGGGGGCTTCGGGAAGACGCCCTGCGTGAGCGCGAAGATCATCACCAGCGTCCCCATCGCGATGTCGAAGATCGCCTCGACGAAGAACGCGGCGGCGACGGTCGGGTAGCGCGAGCCGGGTATCGACGACTTCGTCAGGTACAGCTTGATCAGGTCGCCGCCGCGCACTGGCACGACGTTGTTGAAGCCGACCGCCGCCACGTAGGCGCCCCAGATGCGCCGCCACTGAAAGGGCGTCGCCGGGTACGCGGCGCGCAGGGAGTTGAAGAAGGCGCGCGAGCGAAGCGTGAGGTTCAGGATCAGCAGCACGATCCCGATCGTCAGCGCCGGCCACTGGACCGCGGCGAGGTCCGAGAAGAACTGGCCGGCGGCGTTGAAGAACGAGTTGATGCTCTGGGCGATCGAGGTCGACGCGAGCGGGGTCAACATCAGCACAAGCGTACGGCCCGCGGCGCCCGCGCCAGCGCTCTCAGGCGCTCGCGGCGAGCGAGCGCACCGAGAGCAGCGAGCCGCCCAGCACCACGGCGATCAGCGCGAGCAGCATCGCATCGCCGCCCGGCCAAGCGACGCCGAGCCCGGACCCGAGCCAGAAGACGCCGAACGAACAGAGCATCACGCCGACCGCGAACTTCATGGCGTTCTCGGGCACGCGCGCGAGGGGCGCGCGAATCGCGGCACCCGCCGCCGTGGCAACGAGCGCCGCGGCGATCGCCGCGCCGGCCGCGAGCGGGACCCTGTCGTGTGCCGCGCCGAGCGTGACAACGATCAGCGCGACCTCGATGCCCTCCACGAGGACGCCTTTGAACGCCACCGACAGCGAGTAGCGGTCGAGGCCCTCGGCCTGGCGGCTCGCGCCTCGCGCCGCGTCGCTCTGCTCGCGGAACTCGGCGTCCTCATCGTGCAGCGCCTTGCGGCCGGCGGCCCGCAGAACCGCCTTGCGAAGCCACTGGGCGCCGAATTGCGAGCAGCAGAACGCCGACGGCGATGTGCAGGGTGTTGATCGGGATCCGCTCGAGCGCGCTGCCTAGCACCGCGACGAGAACGACGAGTACCGCGAGCGCTGCCGCTGCCCCGTAGAGCGCCGCGTCCCAGGCGCGCGTCGTGCCCACCGCCAGCACGATCGTCACGGCCTCCACAGCCTCGACGAGCGAGGCGAGGAACACCGCTACGACCAGGCCGATTTCAGCGCCGTTCACGCCACCAGTATCCAATGGCGCCCCCCGATCGTGTAAAACCGGCGGCGTGAGCGAGCGCCGCGCAGACGGCAACCTGACGGTCGCCGTCACGGGCCCCACCGGCGAGGTAGGCAAGGCCGTGATGGCATCGCTTGAGCGCACGCGCGAGGTGGGGCGGATTCTCGGCATGGCGCGCCGCCAGTTCGATCCCGAGGGCGAGGGCTGGAACAAGACGGCGTATCGCCGTGGCGATGTGCTGGACCGCCGACGAGTCGCTGCCCTGGTCGAAGGCGCCGACGTCGTCGTCCACCTCGCGTTCCTGATCATGGGCAGCGAGCAGCAGACGCGGCGCGTGAACCTCGACGGCTCGCGCTACGTGTTCGAAGCCGCCGTCGCCGCCGGCGTGAAAAGGATCGTCTACACCTCGTCCGTCGCTGCCTACGGCTACAAGCGCGGGCGCGCGCTACCGCTCACCGAGGACACGCCACCGACCGGCAGCCCGGAGCACTATTACTCGGCCCAGAGCGCCGCGGTCGAGGAGATCCTCGCCGACACGCTCTACGGCACCGACACGCAGGCGTGGGTTCTCCGCCCGTGCATCGTCGCCGGCCCGCGGGCTCCGCTCGTCCTGGACTCGCTGCCCTATCCACGCGCCGCGGGCGGGCTCCTCGGCCGGGCCGGGTCGCTGCTCGGAGCACTGCCCGGGCGTGCACCCGGTGCTGCCGGATCCCGGGCACGCCGTTCCAGCTCGTCCATCACGACGACGTCGCGACCGCGGTCCGCGCCGCAGTACTCGGGCGCGGCGAACCGGGCCCCTACAACATCGCGGGGGCCGGCGAGATCACGGTCTCCTCGCTCGCTTCGGAGCTCGGCTGGTACTCGGTGCCCGTCCCCTCACCGGCGGTCGGCATCGCAGCGGGGCTCGTCGACCACCTGCGCTTTCTGCCGACACGGGCGCAGTGGATCGCCGCGCTTCGCGAGCCGGTGATCATGAGCACCGCGAAGGCCCGGCGCGAACTGAGCTGGCGCCCGCGCCACGACGCGCTGGACACGCTGCGCGAAACGATCGCCGCCGCGGACGCCTAGGCACAGGCCGCCAGGCGGCACACCCCTGTAGGGTTGGCGATTCCACGGATGTCGAGCAGCCAATTCACACAACGCGCCGACAGACGCGTCACCGTCGTAACAGACAGCACCAGTTACGTTCCACAGGAGCTCTACGAGCAGCTCGACGTGCGGACCGTGAGCCTTTACGTCGGCTGGGAAGGCGATCTGAAGCCCGAGTGCTCATACGTCGACCTGCACGATTTCTACGAGCGTCTGCGCAATGCGCCGGACGTACCGCGCACCTCCCAGCCCTCGATCGGTGACTTTCTCGACGTCTATCGGCCGCTCGTCTCGGCGGGACAGGACGTTCTTTCGATCCACATCGCGGCGGGCCTGTCGGGGACCTGCGAGAGCGCGCGCGAAGCGGCCACTCTGCTCGCCGACGAGGGTCATCCCGGTCGCGTCAATGTGATCGACGCGCGCACCGGCGCCGGCGGCCTCGGCCTCGTGGTCATCGCGGCAGCGGAGAGCGCGGCTACGGGCGCCGACCTGGACGAGGTCGCGCGCTGCGCCCAGGACACGCGGTCGCGGCTCGACATCTTCTTCTATCTCGACACGCTCGAGTACCTGCGCCGCGGCGGGCGCATCGGCGCCGCGCGAGCCATGCTGGGCACAGCGCTGCAGGTCAAGCCGATCCTGACGTTCGGCGACGAGATCGCGCCGGTCGCTCGTGTCCGTACTCGCGCACGAGGCCTTGAGCGCCTCGCCGATTACCTGCGCGAGCTGCGCGAACGTGGCGCGACGCGCTGGATCGTGCAGCAGATCCAGTGCCAGGAGCCGAGCGAAAAGATCCTCGAGCGCGGACGCGACATCTTCGGCAACGAGCCCGAGTTCGTGAGCGAAGTGGGGCCGGTGCTCGGCGCCCACCTCGGCGCCGGCATGCTCGTCGGCGGAATCAGCGCCTAAGAGCCGCCAGCACCAGCTCGTCGTGCTCGGCGGGCTTGACCTTGCGAAGGACGGCGGCGACCGTCCCGTCGGCGTCGATGACGAACGTCGTCCGCTCGTTGCCCCAGTAGTTGCGGCCGTACATCGACTTCTCGACCCACACGCCGTACTCCTCGGCGACGGCGTGGTCCTCGTCCGCCAGCAGCGTGAAGTTCAGGTGCTGCTTGTCGTGAAAACGCTTGACCTTGGACACCGCGTCAGGCGATACGCCGAGCACACGCGCGCCGAGTCCCTCGTAATCGCCGCGGTGGTCGCGGACGCCGCAGGCCTGCACCGTGCAGCCCGGCGTGTCCGCCTTCGGGTAGAAGTAGAGGACGACGGGCTTGCCGCGCAGGGCGCTCAGTGACACGTCGCGCCCCTCCTCGTCGGGGAGCGTGAAGTCTGGTGCCGGCTGGCCCTCGGCGATCATGAGCGCCGATCCTAGCCTTCGCGCGCCACTGCGCCGGACGCCGCCCGGCGGCGCGCCGCGCGGTTCTAGAAGCCGACCACCCTCACGGAACTGCCCCGACGTCGTGTTCCCGCTTGACCGTCCGAACCACCGGTCAATACGCTTGCGCCGATGCGCGGACCGTCGGGCAGGCTAATCGCGGTCACCGCGGCGCTGGCGTTACTGCCGGCTCTGCCGGCGACGGCGTCCGCTCGCCGGCCGCAGATCCGTGCGCTGCACGCGACCCCGGCAGCGTTGCCGTTCAGCGGCGGGCGCGTGAAAATCACGGCGTCGGTCGCCGGCGCGACACACTGCTCTGTCTCGGTGACGCCGAGCGTGGCCGGGCTTTCGCGCGGCGCAGCGTGCCGCCGCCGGACAATCGTGCTTCCCGCGGACCGCTCGACCGCGGCCACCGACTACACGCTCACATTCTGGGCGACCGGCTCGCACCGACGACGCACGCGCCGCACCATCCGCGCCACCGTCGCGGGCGCTGTCCAGCTCGCTGCGGGCGAAGCGCACGCCTGCGCGCTCGAGCCCGGCGGTCACGTCTACTGCTGGGGCGAAAACACATACGGCCAGCTCGGCTACGGCACGCCCGCGGGCGCAGCCGATGAATCCGGTCCGAACCACGAGTTCGCCAGCGCGCACGAGCTCAAGGGGATCCGCGGCGCGACGGAGATCACCGCGGGCGCGTACTTCTCGTGCGCTCTGCTCGCCTCCGGCCACGTCGACTGCTGGGGCGCCGGCGCGACCGGGGAGCTCGGCGAAGCCGCGAGCGAACCTGCAAACGGCACCGCCGTCGAAGTGCACGGCATCGCGGGTGCCGTTGCGGTATCGGCCGGTGCCTACCACGCCTGCGCACTGCTGCGCTCCGGTTCGGTGATGTGCTGGGGCGAAAACCGCCTCGGCGAGCTCGGCGACGGGCTTGAAGGCCAGCTCGGCGTCGCTGCGCCGGTGACCGTCAAGGGCGTCGCGGACGTTGCTGAAATCGCAACCGGCACGGCCGGAGGTGAATCGACGTGCGTTCGGCTGCGTGACGGTCACGTCGAATGCTGGGGAGCCGGCGAACAGGGCCAGCTCGGCGCCGGCCCGAAGGCCGATTCGAGCGTGGCCGTGCGCGTCTCGCACCTCACCGGGGCCCGCCAGCTGGCCGCGGGGTCCGAATACGCGTGCGCCGTGATCGCTCGCGGACGCGTGGACTGCTGGGGCAACAACGAACGCGGCGAGCTCGGCGACGGCGTCGAAGGACAGGCCGACGAGTCGACGCCCGTCCGCGTCGTCGGTGTCGCCGGAGCGACGCAGGTCTCGGCCGGCTACGGCTTCCACGCCTGCGCGGTCGCAACCGGCTCAATCGTTGACTGCTGGGGCTGGAACCTCTACGGCCAGCTCGGACAGGCAAGCGGCGAAAAGACGGCCACGCCGGTGCGCGTTCCGGGCGTTTCGCACGTCGCTCAGATCGCGGTCGGCGAATCGTTCACGTGCGCGATGCTCTCCAGCGGCGTGGTCGAGTGCTGGGGCGAGGACCAGGTCGGCCAGCTGGGAGACGGACATTTTCGCCCCATCGCGCAGGCTCATCCGGCGGCCGTGCACGTACTCGGCCTGCCGTGAGCGCTCGCCGCGCCGACCAACCGTCCGCGGCTTAGCGACCCTACGTCTCGCCCCGCGCTCCGCTTCCGCAGGGCGCCGACGCCTAGTCCGCCGGTTCGTCCTTGACGCGCGGGCGTCCGCGCGACTAACGTCGACCGCGTGGCTCGCGCCCTCCTCCTGGCGCTGATTGCTTGCGCGGTTGGTTTGCTCGCGCCGGCCGGCGCCTCTGCGCGGCCGTCGATCTCGCACCTGCGCGCGTCGCGCAGCTCGCTTCCGAGCGGCGGCGGAACGATCAACGTCACCGCGCGCACGCGCGGCGCGCGGCGCTGCACGCTCGAGGCCAGCCCGCGGATCGCCGGGCTACCGCACACCATCCGATGCCGGCGCAACATCTTGTTTCGCGTGCGCCTGCCGTCCAACGACAGCTTGGCCACCACACACCACTACGTCTTGACGCTCCGCACCTCCGGCAAGCATGGCGCCAGGGCCCATGTCACCGTCCGAGTAGAGGCTCACATCATCGGCCACACCCCGCCGCCCAAAGAAGGCGACGTCGTCCAGGTCGCCGCCGCGACGTATGGCGCGTGCGCGGTCGTCTCCGACGGCCACGTGTACTGCTGGGGCGAGAACTATTACGGCGAGGTCGGCAACGGCACGTCGGGCGCAACGCCCGTCTCGACGCCGGTTGAAGTACACGGCATCAGCGAAGCGAAGCAGGTAGCGGTCGGTGAGTACAACGCTTGCGCGCTGCTGCGCGACGGCCACGTGGACTGCTGGGGCCGCAACGCGTTCGGCCAGACCGGGAACGGCGAAACGAGCGAAATGGTCACGACGCCGGTGCAGGTCAACGTGGAAGGCGCGACCCAGATCGCGGTCGGCTGGGAATTCGCTTGTGCGCTGCTGACGAGCGGGCACGTCACCTGCTGGGGCAGCAACGACTTCGGCACGATCGGCAACGGCACAAATCCCGAAACAAAAAACACCTTCCTCACGCCGACAGAAGCGAGCGTCGAACACGTCCTGACGCTCCGCGCCCACGACCAGCGCGCGTGCGTGGTGCTCGAAAGCGGCTCCGTCGAGTGCTGGGGCGACGATTTCTTCGACCAGCTGGGCAACGGCGAAGAAAAAATCCTCGCCGTGCCGACGCCAGCTGTGTCCGACGAAGTCGCGGGCGCATCGGGCGTCGCGATAGGCGGCGGCCACACCTGCGTTCTCGAGTCCGGCTCGGTCGCCTGCTGGGGCGAAAACCACCACGGGCAGCTCGGTGACGGCGAAATCGGCGAATACGAGAAAGTCGTCTACAAACCTGCCGCGGCGGTCGGCATCTCGACAGCCGCCGAAATCGATGCCGGCGAAGAATTCTCCTGCGCCCGGCTCACCGACGGTCACGAGGACTGCTGGGGAGAAAACATCGACTATGTGCTCGGCAACGGCAAGAGCTCGCCGGGCGTAGAAGAGATCGACACGCCGACCGAAGTCATCGGGCTCACGGGCGTCATGCAGATCGCGACCGGAGCCAATTTCAACTGCACTCTGGTAACCGGCGGGCACCTGTTCTGCTGGGGCTTCGACCAGGACGGCCAGGTCGGCAACGGCGAATCCGGTGAAGCCGCCCTGCAAATACACGCGCCAGTCGAAGTGAAGGGGCTGCCCTAGTTGTACCTTCGGAACGGCCGGCAGCTGCTCGCAGCCGGGACGTGGCGCGCCGCAGCGTTCGCGACGGCCGTCGTCTGTTCGGCGGCACCCGCGGCTGACGCACACCTCACGGCCCACAGCGCTGCGCGACCGTCTCTGACCCGGGCCCGGGCGACGCCGGCGACGCTCACGAGCCACGGTGGCCGCATCGTGATAACCGCACGTACGCGCCACGCCAAGCACTGCGAGCTTCGCTCGCGCCCTGCGCTCGCGGGCCTTCCGCGCTCGGTGCGCTGCCGCGGGAGATCCGTGTCGTTCCGAGTCACGCTCCCGGCGAACGCGACTGCAAGCGTCAAGACATACCTCCTGACACTCCGAGCCACAGGCAGGGGCAGCGCCAGCGCCAGCGTCAAGGTCAGGGTCGGCGCGGCACATCCCGTCGAATCGGCTCTGCACGCCGTTCAGGCGGCAGCCGGCTTCTATGGCTCGTGCGCCGTCTTGTCCGACGGGCACGTCTACTGCTGGGGCGCCAACAACTTCGGCCAGGTCGGGGACGGTTCCAGAAGCGACGCTGACGTCGCCACGCCGACGGAAGTGATGGGCGTCGACGAAGCGACACAGGTTGCCGTCGGCGCGAGCGCGGCGTGTGCCCGACTCGCCGACGGCCACGTCGACTGTTGGGGACAGAACAACGGCGGCGAGCTCGGCGACGGAGCGACGAGCGAATTCGCGGCCGCACCGGTCGAAGTCGAAGGCCTTTCAGAAGCGCTGGCCGTTTCCGTCGGCAACGAATTCGCGTGCGCTCTTGCGCGCGGTGGCCAGGTTTACTGTTGGGGCAACGGCGGCCTCGGCGCGATCGGCAACGGCGTCAGCGTCTTCAAACAGGCCCTGTACCCGGCCCCCGAAAAAGCGAAAGTCGAACACGCGACCGAGGTCAGCGCGGGCTTCCGTAGCGTGTGCGCCGTAATCGAAGGTGGCACCGTCGAATGCTGGGGCTACGACTTCGACGATCAGCTCGGCGACGAAAGAGAAGGCGTCGAGATCGACGAAACCCCCGTCAAAACCAGGCACGTCTCGGGCGTATCGCAGGTTGGCATCGGCGGCGCCGGCAGCTGCGTGCTCGAGTCTGGCCGCGTCGAGTGCTGGGGCCACAACGAAGGCGGCCAGCTGGGCGATGGCGAAGTGAACTCGGCTTCGGAACCGAAGTGGGAACCCGTCGCCGCCAGCGGGGTGACGAGTGCCGAGGAACTGGGCGTCGGCGACGCGTTCGCGTGCGCGAGACTCGCCAGCGGCGGCGCCGATTGCTGGGGGATCAACTACAGCGGCGAAGTCGGCGACGAACGCCACGGCTCGAAAGCAGAAGCCGACACGCCAACACCGGTCAAAGGTCTCTCCGGCGTCACGCAGATCTCCTCCGGCGAGTACCACTCCTGTGCCGTCGCCTCGGGCCACGTCTACTGCTGGGGCTTTGACGAAACGGGGCAGCTCGGCGACGGCGAATCCGGAGCCGGCCTCTACAAGGACACGCCGACCGAGGTGAGCGCGCTCCCGTGATGGCGCACGCGCCTTGACTACGCGAGTAGCCTGCCGGAGATGAGGTTCGCACGGACAGCGGCGATCGCCGTGGTCGTTCTGCTCGCGGCGCTCGCAGCCGCAGTCGTCTACGCCGCGCATTCCCCTTCGATCTCGAAACTCCACGCCTCGCCGGCGTCACTTCCTTCGGCCGGCGGCCACGTGACCGTAAGCGCGCATCTCAAACACTCCGAGCACTGCACGCTCAGCGCGTCGCTTCACATCGCGAAACTTCCGCACACCGTCGCCTGCAAAAAATCAACCGTGACGTTTCACGTCGACGTTCCCGCGAACGCGACAACCGCGGCGCGCACCTACACCTTGAAGCTCAAGGCTTCGTCGGGGCGCGGATCGGCGACTGCGCACGTGACCGTGAAAGTCGCCGCTGCGGGCAAATCGCCGAGCGAAATAGCGGCCGAAGAAGCGAAGGCGCGCGGGGGAAAGAGAAGCCAAAGAAAAAGCGGAAACGGAAGCGCAGGAACGCAAAGTCAAAGAAGAAACCGAAGCACGCGAACGCAAAGAAAAAGAAGAAACCGAAGCACGCGAACGGGAAGAAAAAGAAGAACAGGAAGCACGCGAACAAAAAGAAAAAGAAGAAAAAGAAGAAAAAGAAAAGTCTCCAGCGGTGCAGGTCGCGACGGGCGAAGCGGAAGCCTGCGCCGTCCTCGCCAACGGCAAGGTCTACTGCTGGGGCGAAGATGACCTTGGCCAACTCGGCAACGGCAAAACGGAAACGGAAGTGCTGACGCCGACAGAAGTCAAAGGCATCGACAACGCGAAGCAAGTCTCGATCGGCAAAAAAGACACTTGCGCGCTCCTGTCGACGGGCCACGTCGACTGCTGGGGCGAAAACGGGCGTGGCCAGGTCGGCAACGAAAAAGACGAAGAAGCGTCTGTGTCCACGCCGGTCGAAGTCAACCATCTCGAACACGTGACCGAAATTCAGGTCGGCTGGGATTTCGCGTGCGCGCTAATCGAAGGCGGCACCGTGAAGTGCTGGGGCGAAAACGGTCTCGGCAACATCGGCAGCGGTCGCAAAGCCAAAGAAGGCGAATCCGTCCTTGTGCCCGAAGAAGCGAAAGTCAAAGAAGTAAGCAAACTTGACGCCTACTTCAAGCACGCGTGCGGGCTGCTCACGAACGGCACGCTCAAATGCTGGGGATACGACTTCTTCGACGAACTTGGCAACAACGACGAAGGCGAGTTCGCCGAGGCGATCGAAACGCCTGTAGCCGCGTTCTACCCCAAAGCCGCGACGGACGTCTCGCTCGGCCACTACCACACGTGCATCGTCGAAAGCGGCACCGTCGAGTGCTGGGGCGAAACGTACGAAGGCCAGCTCGGCGACGGCAGCGAGGGCGTGTATCACACCATCGACTACGAACCGCAAGCCACCGGCCTTAGCGAAGCCGTCGAAGTCGCCTCCGGGTACGACGACACGTGCGCCCGCATCAAGAGCGGGCACGTCTACTGCTGGGGTGTCAACTACTTCGGCGAGGTCGGCGACGGCGTAGCGAGCTTCAACAAAGAAGTCCCGGTCGACACGCCAACGGAAGTCCTGAAACTCAGCGAAGCAGTACAGATCTCAGCGGGATTCGACCTCGCCTGCGCGGTCGTCAAAGGCGGCCAGGTCTACTGCTGGGGCGAGGATGACCGCGGCCAGGTCGGCGACGAAATGAGCGCCTACGACCGTGCCGTCGACGAACCGTCCGAGGTCAAGACCTTCCATAGCCGCTACGCCGCCGCCCGTCGCAGCGGATAGCGTTCCGCCGGTGAGCACCGACGTAGCCCCCGACGACATCGTCGCCACCCACGAGGAGGGCGCGGCAAACGAGCGCGTTCCGCTGCTCGTGCTCGAGCCGCTCGCGGCGTTCCTCGACGAGCACGGCCTCGGCACCGGGAGACCCGTAGAAGCCACGCCGATCGGCGAGGGCCACTCCAACATGACGTACCGCATCGACCGTGGCGATGTGAGCTTCGTGCTGCGCCGCCCGCCGCGGCCGCCGCTGCCGCCGAGCGCCCACGACGTGCTGCGCGAGGCGCGCCTCTTGACGGCGCTCGCCGATACCGCGGCGCGCGTCCCGCTGGTCCTCGCTACGTGCGCCGACGAGGCGGTCATCGGCTCGCCCTTCTACCTGATGGACCTGGTGCTCGGCGAGGTGATCGTCATCGACATCCCCGAGCCGCTCGACAACCCCGAACAGCGCCGGCGGATCGGCGACGAGCTCATCGACGCCCTCGTGGAGATCCACGCCGTCGACTGGGAGGCGCGCCGGCCTCGGCGACTTCGGCAAGCCGACGGGCTATCTCGAACGCCAGCTGCGCCGCTTCACAGGGCTCTGGGAGCTCAACCGCACGCGCGAGATCCCGGCCGTGGAAACGGTCGGGTGCGTGGCTCGCCGAGAACGTGCCGCAGTCGGGGCGCGCGACGATCGTCCACGGCGACTACCGGCTCGGCAACACGATCTTCGCGGCGGACGCGCCCGCACACCTCTCGGCTGTCCTGGACTGGGAGATGGCGACGATCGGCGACCCGCTCGCCGATGTCGGCTACCTCTGCATGATGTGGAGCGAGGAGGGCGATCCCCAAGGTGGGCTGCGCGAGCACCTCGGGCGCGTAACGCGCCAGGAGGGCTTCCAGACCCGCGCCGAGTTGATCGCACGCTACGAAGAGCGCTCGGGCCGCTCGATGCGCGACTCTTCTCTGGTACACGACGCTCGCGCTCTGGAAGAGCGCCGTCTTCATGGAGGGCAACTACAAGCGTGCGGTGGCCGGCACCGTCGACGACCCTTACCTCAAGACGTTCGGTGAGGGTGTCGTCGAGCTCGCCGAGCAGGCGCTGGAGGTGACGCGTGGCCAGTGAAGCGGTCCGCAGCGGGCTCTTGATCGACTGGGGCGGCGTGCTCACGACGAACCTCTTCACGTCATTCCGGGCCTACGCGCAGTCGCTGGGGCTTGAGCCCGACGCCCTCGCAAGCGCTTTCCGGCGCGACCCGAGCGCGCGCGAGACGCTGATCGCGCTGGAGGTCGGCGAGCTCGACGAGCGCGAATTCGAGGAGCGTTTCGCCGCGACACTCGGCGTCGAGCCCGACGGACTCATCGACGGCCTCTTCGCCGGAGTCCACGCCGACGAGGAGATGCTGCAAGCGGTCCGCCTCGCGCACACGGCAGGGATCCGGACAGCGCTCGTCTCGAACTCCTGGGGCGTGCACCGCTACCCGACCGCGGCCTTCGCCGAACTCTTCGACGGCGTCGTGATCTCGGGCCAGGAGGGGTTCCGCAAGCCCGACGTGCGGATGTACGAGCTCGGCGCCGAGCGCGCCGGCGTCAGCAAGGCGGACTGCGTTTACGTCGACGACCTTGAGTTCAACCTCGAGCCCGCCGCAAACCTCGGCATGGCGACCGTGCACCACACGGACGCCGCGACGAGCATCCCGCAGCTGGAACGACTACTCGGCGCGACGCTGCGCTAGCTAGTCGCGCTTGCCGCGGCCGTAGAGGAGCTTGAATGCGCCCGCCAGGATGCGCGAGGTGCGCGACTTGTACGGGTACATGAACAGCTCCTTCTTCATCGCCATCCCGGTGATGACGATCGCCTGTTGCGAGCAGTACTTGCGGATGCCGACCGCACCGTGGCGCGAACCGAGGCCCGACGCCTTGGCGCCGCCCATCGGCAGCTCGAGCACCGTGTAGTTGATCAGGGCGTCGTTGACGTTCGCCGACCCGGCCTCCAGGCGCCGCGCGATCTGCTCGCCCTTCGCCGTGTCTTTCGTGAAGACCGAGGCGCCGAGACCGTACGGCGACTCGTTGGAGAGCCGGATCGCCTCCTCGGCGTCCTTCACCTTCATGATCGGCACCGTCGGGCCGAACGTCTCGTCTTTCATGATCTTCATCGTGTGGTCGACGTCGACCAGCACGGTCGGCTCGTAGAAACGGCCGCTGCCCGGCACCTCGTTGCCGCCCGTCAGGACGCGTGCGCCCTTGTCGACGGCGTCGGCGACGTGCTCGCGGATGATGTCGAGCTGCGGCGGGAACGTGATCGCGCCGACCTCGATCGTGCCGTAGCCGCCTTCGGTGTTGCCGACGCGAAGGCCGCGGACTTTGTCCGAGACTTTGGCCACAAAGTCCTCGTAGACGGGCTCCTCGACGTAGACACGCTCGATCGAGATGCACGTCTGGCCTGCGTTCTGCATCGAGAAGTACGTCGCGTAGTTGGCGGCGCGGTCGACGTCGGCGTCGGCGCAGACGATCATCGGGTCCTTGCCGCCGAGCTCGAGCGACACGGGGATCAGCCGTTCGCCGGCGGCAGCGGCGACCTTGCGGCCGGTCCGCGTCGAGCCCGTGAACATCACCATGTCGACGTGGTCGATCAGCGCGCGCCCGGTGTCGCCGCGGCCGGTCGCGATCTGCAGCACGTTCTCCGGCAGGCCGCACTCGCGCAGACCTTCGGCGATCAGGATCGACGTGAGCGGCGTTACCTCGCTCGGCTTGAGGATCACGCTGTTGCCGGCCATCAGCGCGGGAATGCAGTCGCCGATGGAGTTCGTCAGGGGGTAGTTCCACGGGCCGATTACGCCGATCAGCCCTAGCGGGCGGAAGCGCAGGATCAGTTTCTTGCCCATCACGAGGACCTGGCTGGAGTGCACCTTCTCGTCGGCCAGGTACTCCTCAGCGTGCTTGGCCCAGAAGCCGAAGGCGTTGCCGGCGTAGCCGATCTCGGCGAGCTGGGCGTCCTCCCAGGTCTTGCCGGTCTCCGAGACGATCGTCTTGGTGATCCGGTCGCTGTTGTCCATTACCCACTTCTGGGCGCGGCGGATGACACGCGCGCGGCCCTCGAAGCCGAAGGCCTCCCACTGAGGCTGCGCCGCGCGTCCGCGCGCCGCGAGCTCTGCGACGTGGGCGGGGCTGAGGTCCGGGACCGTCGCGATTATCTCGCCGGTCCCCGGGTTTTCAACCTCGATCTGGGCGCTTTCGGGCGCCTCGCTGTCGATTTTTTCCTGCTCTACCGTGGCCATCCGATTCCTCCCCGAAGGTTGCGCCAGACGGCGACAGGTTACTCCTATCCGCGCGCTGGCGGGGCTAATCGGTGAGTTCGACAGCCAAAATGCCGAGCGGCTCGAGCGGACGGTCCTGGCCGTCCGTTGCGGCACCCTCGAGGCTGTCGACGACGTCCATCCCGTCGCTGACCTGGCCGAAGACGGTGTGTTTGCCGTCCAGCCAGGGGCACGCATCGGCGGTGACGATGAAGAACTGCGAGCCGTTGGTGTCGGGGCCGGCGTTCGCCATCGCGAGCGCTCCGCGAACGATCGGGTGGCCGCTCTGCTCGTCCTCGAACGTGTATCCGGGACCGCCGGTGCCGTCACCCTTCGGGCAGCCGCCCTGGATCATGAAGTCTTTGATCACGCGGTGGAACGTGAGGTTGTCGTAGAAGCCCTCGCCCGAGAGCTTGCGGAAGTTCGCGACGGTCTCGGGGCGTCGTCGTCGAAGAACTCGACAACGATGTCGCCCTCAGTGGTTTTCAGCGTGGCCGTGGACACCGGTCGTACCCTATCCGTTCCCTGGAACCGAACGTGGAGCGCCAGCCGGACGGCGCTAGCCGATGCGTTCGAAGCGCGCCGGCTGGCCGCCGAGCTCGTGACCGTCGAGCTTGCGCGTGACGTTTTCGACCTCTGACATCGGGACCGACAGCAGCGAGTAACGCTCGAGGACGCGAACGTCCCGCACCGCCTCGCCCTCGAGGCCGCTCGCGGCCGTGACGGCCGCGACGATGTCGCGAACGTTGACGCCCGCGGCGCGGCCGGCGGGGGTCGCGAGGGTCACGTACTGCTCGTCGTCGTGGCGTCCCGCAACATGGGGCTTGGCGTGGCGGCGCGGGCGCTCCTGCACGGGTGTCGGCGGCGCCGCGACACCCGGCTCCCAGCGGCCGACGGAAGTGCCGATGTGTTTTTCGATCGCCTCGAGCTCGCGCTTCTGGCGATCCTCGACAAACGTGATCGCGCGACCCGAGCGTCCGACGCGGCCGGTGCGCCCGATGCGGTGCACGTACGTGTCGGGGGTCGTCGGGACGTCGTAGTTGATGACGTGCGTGACGGTCGAGATGTCGAGGCCGCGGGCCGCGACGTCGGTCGCCACCAGCAGCGGCACGCGGCCGCCCTTGAAGGCCAGCATGACGCCGTCGCGCGAGCCCTGCGACATGTCACCGTGCAGCGCCCGAACGTTCATACCGCGGTCACGCAGGGTGCGGTAGAGCTGGTCGCAGCGGATCTTCGTGCGTACGAAGACGATCGCCTGATCCGGCGACTCGGCCTTCAACACCTCGACGAGCTTCTCGGGCTTCTCGCGGGCGCCGATCGGCAGCTGGAACTGGGCGACGGTGTCGATCGTCAAGGTCGCGGCCTCGACACGCACGATCGCCGGGTCGTACATGTAGCGGTCGGCGAGTTTGCTGGATCGGGCCGGGGATGGTCGCCGAGAAGAGCGCCGTCTGGCGGCTCGACGGCGTCAGCGAGAGGATCCGCTCGACGTCCTCCAGGAACCCGAGGTCGAGCATCTCGTCGGCCTCGTCGAGAACGACGAAGCGGCAGTCGTGGAGGACCAGCGAGTGCGCGCGAGATCAGGTCCAGCACGCGGCCGACGGTACCGACGACGACGTGCCCGCCGGCGCGCAGCTGCGCCTGCTGCGAGCGGATCGGCGCGCCGCCGAAGACGGCGACGACATCGACGCCGGCGTGCGCGCCGTAGGCGCGCAGGGCCTGCGTGACCTGGATGCAGAGCTCGCGCGTCGGCGTGAGGACGAGCGCCTGGACGCTCTGCTCCGAGGGGTCGATGTACTGCATGATCGGCAGGCCGAAGGCCGCCGTCTTGCCGGTGCCGGTTTGGGCCTGGCCGATCACATCGGCGCCCCTGGAGCAGAAGCGGGATCGCCTCTTCCTGGATCGGGCTCGGCGCCTCGTAACCGACCTCGCGCAGCGAGGCCAGGATCGCCTCCGAGAGCCCGAGTTCTTGGAAGGTCTTCGCCATCGGAGCGGGCTAGGCCACGGGGTCCAGCAGCAGCTTGCCGCTGGTGCGCCGTGCGCGCAGATCGTCGTGGGCCCGGGCCGCTTCGGCGAGCGGGTATGTCTCGCCGACAACCGGGTCGATGGTGCCGGCCTGCGTCAGCGCGAAGAGATCGTCGAGCGCTTCGGCGAACATTCCCGGGCGCTCGAGCGTGTGGAAGAGATAGAAGCCGATGGCGGCGCGCGAGTGGCGCAGCAGCGAGCTGGAGCGCACCGTGTTGACCTCGCTCGTGGAGATGCCGCAGACGACGATCCGCCCGAAGGGCGCGAGGGCCTCATACGAGGCGTCGAACGACGCGCCGCCGGCCATGTCGAAGACGATGTCGACCGCTTTGCCTTCGTTGGCCTCGATGAGCCGCTCGGTGAGTCCCTCCGGGGCGCCGTCGACTGCCGCATGGGCGCCGAGGGAGCGCGCGAGCTGGCGCTTTTCCTCGCTCGAAGCCGTCGCGATCACGCGGCCCGCCCCCATGTGCGCTCCGAGCTGCACCGCGAGCGAGCCGACGCCGCCGGCCGCGGAATGCACGACGACGCTCTCGCCGTCGGCGATCCGCGCCGCGGTGCGATAGAGGTGCCAGGCGGTCGTTCCCTGGATCAGCAGCGCGAGCGCCGCGCGTCGTCGACGGCGTCGGGGACGGCGAAGACGCTGCTCGCGGTGCGCTGTCGCGTACTGCGCGTAGCCGCCGCTCGGGGTCAGAGCGACGACGCGCCCGCCGCCCTCGGCGAGCGTCCCGGCGACCTCGCGCCCCGGCACCAGCGGCAGCGTCTGGCGTTCGACGTACGTGTTCGTGCGGGCGTGCAGGTCCGCGAAGTTCAGCCCCGCACGGGTCACCTCGATCAGCACCTCGTCGTTCGCGGGCTCGGGGACCGGGAGGTCCACCAGCTCGAGCACCTCGGGGCCGCCGAACTCGCTGATCTGAATCGCGCGCATCGGGCCGAGGCTATCGGAGAGCGACGCGCGCGACCGGATCGTGAAGCTTGCTCTAGGGTGCCCGCCGATGCCGATTACCGTTGTCGGATCGATCGCCTTCGACGCCGTTCTGGCACGCCGTTCGGCGAGCGCGAGCGGATGCTCGGCGGCGCCGCCGTCCACTTCGCGCTCGCGGCGTGCCTGTTTGACGACGTGCGCATCGTCGGGCCGGTCGGCGATGACTTCGACTCGCAGCACCTTGAGATGCTCGCGGCGCGCGGCATCGACGTCGGCGACGTGGAGCGCCTCGCGGGCGAGACGTTCTTCTGGCGCGCGGTCTACGGATGGGACATGAACTCGCGCGAGACGCTGGAGACGCGGCTCGGCGTCTTCGAGAACTTCGCGCCGAAGCTCTCGGAGCACTCGCGCGAGAGCGATGTCCTTTTCCTCGCCAACATCCAGCCCGAGCTGCAGCTGCGGGTGCGCCGGCAGATGCCCGACGCCCGCTTCGTCGCCATGGACTCCATGAACCTGTGGATCGAGACGGCGCGCGAGACCCTCGTCGAGGTCGTGCGCGAAGTCGACTGCGTGATCCTCAACGACGGCGAGCTCCGCGAGCTCGCCGGTCGCGCGAACGTCGTCGCGGCGGCACGCGAGATCCTCAGCTGGAGCGGAGCGGACGGCCGCGGGCCGCGGATCATCGTCGCCAAGCAGGGCGAGTACGGCGCGGCGCTCGTCACGAGCGACGCCTTCTTTTCGCTCCCCGCGTACCCGCTGGAGGAGGTCGTGGACCCGACGGGCGCCGGCGACACGTTCGCCGGCGGGCTCGTCGGCTACATCGCGGCTCACCCCGACGCTCCGCTCGACGACGAGCTCTTGCGGCGCGCGATGGCGTACGCGACGGCGCTCGCATCGTTCAACGTCGAGCGCTTCGGCACCGAGCGCCTGCAGGAGCTCGGCGCCGGGCAGGTCGACGGGCGGATCGAGGAGCTGCGGGCGATGACGGCCTTCAGCGCGGGCCCGGCCGTCACGCGCCGCTCGCAATAATCGCCCCATGGGCCACGACGAGGGAGGCTGCGATGAGTGACGAGGCCGCGGGCGGCGGCGTCCGCGAGACGCTTACGGTGACCGACAACCGCACCGGCACGCAGTACGAGATGCCGATCAGCGAGGGCACCGTGCATGGGCCGGACCTCCGCCAGATCAAGGTCGACCCTGACGAATTCGGGCTCATGGTCTACGACCCGGCGTACCTGAACACGGCGTCGTGCCGCAGTTCGATCACGTACATCGACGGCGACGCCGGGATCCTCCAGCACCGTGGCTACTCGATCGAGGACCTGTGCGAGCACTCGTCGTACCTCGAGGTCGCGTACCTGCTGATCAACGGCGCGCTGCCGACGGCGGCCGAGCTCGAGAGCTGGCGCTACGAGATCACGATGCACACCTTCGTGCACGAGAACTTCAAGGACTTCATGCAGGGGTTCCGCTACGACGCGAACCCGATGGGGATCCTCGTCGCGTCGGTCGGCGCGCTCTCCACGTTCTACCCCGAAGCGCACGAAATCTCAGACCCCGAGGTGCGCATGGCCCAGATCGTGCGGCTGATCGCGAAGATGCCGACGATCGCGGCGTTCTCCTTCCGCCACAGCATGGGACAGCCGTACGTCTACCCCGACGACGAGCTCTCCTACGCCGGCAACTTCCTGCGGATGATGTACCGCATGACGGAGCTCAAATACGAGCCCGATCCACGCCTCGAACGGGCCCTCGACGTCCTCTTCATCCTGCACGCCGACCACGAGCAGAACGCCTCGACGAGCGCAGTGCGCTCGGTCGGCTCGACCCGGGTCGACCCCTACACCGCGGTAGCGGCCGGCGTCGCGGCCCTCTACGGCCCGCTCCACGGCGGCGCGAACGAGGCGGCGCTGCGGATGCTGCGCCGCATCGGCAGCGTCGAGGCGATCCCCGCCTTCCTGGAGGGTGTGAAGTCCGGCGACGAGCGCCTGATGGGCTTCGGCCACCGCGTCTACAAGAACTTCGACCCCCGCGCCCGCATCATCCGCAAACACCTCGACGACGTCTTCGAGGTGCGGGGGCGCAACCCGCTGATCGACATCGCCACGGAGCTCGAAAAGCGGGCGCTCGACGACGAGTACTTCACGAGCCGCAAGCTCTACCCCAACGTCGACTTCTACTCGGGACTCTTCTACGAGGCGCTCGGACTGCAGGCGTCGATGTTCCCGGTGATGTTCGCGATCGGACGGACGAGCGGCTGGATCGCGCAGTGGCTGGAGATGATCCAGGACAGCGACCAGAAGATCTCGCGGCCGCGCCAGATCTACACGGGGCCCCGCGACCTTCCGTACGTGCCGATCGCCGAGCGCGCCTAGAGCGTCAGCGTCGCGCCATGCTCGGCGAGCCAGGCGCGGTCCTCGCGCCACGTCGGCTGCCACTGGGCGAGCAGGCGCCAGAAGCGCGGCGAGTGGTCGGCGACCCGCAGGTGGCACACCTCGTGCCAGATGACGTAGTCGACGACGCGGCTCGGCGCGAGCATCAGCCGCCAGTTCAGGCTGATGCGACCGCTCGACGAACACGACCCCCAGCGCGTGCGCTGGGCGCGGACCGAGAGGCCGCTGGGGCGCGCTCCGCTCGCCGCGCTCGCGCGCTCAAGGCGCGCTGCGAACTCCGATCGCGCGGCGCGACGGTAGAAGCGCTCGAGCGCGGGCCGGGCGTCGCGCGCCGGCACCAGCAGCGTGCCGCCGCGGCGGTGAACGATGCTGCGGCCGGCCTGCGGCTCGAGCCGTAGCGGTTCGCCGAGGTACGGCACGGTCCCGGCCCGCGCCTCCAGCGAGCTCCGCGCACGCTCGGCGCGCTCCAGGCGGCGGGCGATCCACGGCGCGAGCTCGCTCACGGCGTCGGCGGCCAAGCGCTCGGGCGCGCCCGCCGGGAGCACCACGCGGACCTCGCCGAGCGGCTCGACGGTGACGCGCACGCGGCGCGCGCGGCTCGAGCGCTGGACGGTGTAGTCGATTGCGGCGGTGGCCACGGGCGGACCCTACGCAAGGCCGCGGAGGTCGCGCCGGGCCGGCGCTGCGCTCACGCCGCCGTGCGCGCCCAGGGGCGCGCGATCCGCAGCGCGGAGAGGATCGCGCGCGTCGCGGGCGACCGGTTGAGCGTGATGAAGTGAATGCCGGGCGCCCCGGCCGCCAGCAGCTCGGCGCACTGCAGCGTGGCGTACGCGACGCCGAGGCCGAGCACGCCCTCGCTGTCCTCGCCGCGGACGTCGAGCTGCTCGCGCAGCGGCTCGGGAATCTTGGAACCGCACAGCGCGGCCATCCGCTGCACCTGGCCGGCGTGCGTGATCGGCATGATGCCCGGGATGATCGGCACGGTGACGCCGGCATTGCGGGCCCGCTCCACGAAGTCGAAGTAGTACGCGTTGTCGAAGAAGATCTGCGTTATGAGGAAGTCGACGCCCGCACCGACCTTCTCGGCGAGGTGTTCGAGGTCGGCCTCGGGACTCTCGGCGTGGATGTGGGTCTCGGGGAAGCCGGCCGCGCCGATCGAGAACGGATAATTGGCGCTGATCAGCTCCACGAGCTCGCGCGAGTACTCGAGCCCGCCGTCCGTCTTGCTCCACCGCTCCTCGCCGGCGGGCGGATCGCCGCGCAGCGCAAGGACGTTTTCGATGCCGGCCGCGTTCATCTCGTCGAGGATGCCTTCCAGTTCATCGACCGTGGCACCCACGCACGTCAGGTGCGCCATCGCCTCAAGGCCGTACGTGTCCCGCAGGCGCGTGACGATCGCGAGCGTGCGCTCGCGCGTCGACCCGCCCGCGCCGTAAGTGACCGAAACGAACGAGGGCTCCAGCGCGCTCAGGTCCGAGAGCGCGGCCTGAAGGTTCTGCTCTCCCTGCTCGGTCTTCGGCGGGAAGAACTCGAACGAGAACGTCGGTTCGTGGCTTTCGAGCAGCTCGTCGATGCGCATCCAGCGATTATGGTGCCCAGCGCTCGACGTCCCCGGGGATCGCATGCACGCGGCCGGCAGCCTGCAGATGAGTCAGAAACGACCCCGTCTGGGCGAGCAGCCAGCCGATGTTGCCATGCGACTCCTCGCCGTAGACACGGCGGATCACCTCGTAGGTGCTCAGCGGCTCGTCGGCGACCGCGGCCGCGACCTCGTCGAGGCGCTGCGCGACCAGCTCGCGGTTGCCGCGGATATGGGCGTACACGTCGGCGAACGTCCGCCCGTGGCCCGGCAGGCAAAGGCGCGCGCCGAGCCGCTCCGTGAGATCCAGCGAGGCCAGGAATTCGCCGCACGGGTCAGGCGTGTAGCCGTAGTCGAAGTACAGCGAGATGCGCCCGAGAAGGTGGTCGCCGCTGATCAAGCAGGCGCCGCTCGGGCTGCGAGAGCACGACATGCGACGGCGAATGGCCGGGCGTGTAGTAGGTGACCCAGCCTCCCACGTCCGTCTCGAAGCGCACACCCTCGACCAGCGGCGTCGCGGCGGCGTACGCCGCGAGCGCCTGCTCGACGCCCGCCGGGTCGAACGGCGTCGGCGGCGAGAAGCTAGCGATCAGCTCCTGCGGCAGGCCCGCACGGCGCGCGCCGTCGAGGCGCGCCTCGTAGAGCTCCTGGGGCTCGCCGAGCAGGCGCAGCAGGTGCGCGTGGCTGGGGTGCAGGTAGATTCGCAGCCCGTGAGCTCGGCGATATATGGCGCGGCGCCGCAGTGGTCGAGGTGGGCATGCGTGCAGACGACGAGGCGCGCCTGCTCGAGCTCGAGGTCGCACATCGCGAGCGCCCGTTCGAGCTCGGCGACGTTGTCCTCACCGGGCAGCCCGCAGTCGAAAAGCACGAACCCGCCGTCGCGTCGGATCGCCCACGCGTTGCCGTGCGGGACGCCCGGCCAGGGCAGCGGCACACGCAGTCGATAAACCCCCGGCAACACCCGCTCGCCGCGCCCGCGCTCACGGCGCCTTTGCACATCGGCCACCTCGCGCAGACTAGACTACGCCTGCCAATCGGCGGCGAAGGAGGAACGATGGCGGGCGACGAGAGCGACGCGAGCCGCATCCAGCAGGCGGCCGCGAACATGCAGGAGCTAGCGGCCGAGGGCCGCGGCGCCGCGAGCAGCGCGGAGACCGTCGCGCGCCGCTACTTCCGGGCCATCGACGAACGCGATATCGAGACCGCTGTCGCGCTGTGGGCGCCCGGCGGACGCGAGAACGTCCGCGGTCAGGTCGACACCCTCGCTCCGGAGGGCGTGCGGGAGTTCATCGGCGGCCTCATGGAGGCCGCGCCGGACCTGCGCATGCAGGTCGTCTCCACGATCAGCGAGGGCGACCGCTGCGGCGTGCAGTGGCGCCTGACCGGCACCTTCGCGGGCCGAGGCCTTCAACGGCATCGAGCCGACCGGCACGCCGATCGAACTCGAAGGCTTCGACGTGCTCACGGTGCGCGACGACCTGGTGCAGTCGAACGACGCGTTCACCGACTCGATGACGTTCGCGCGCCAGATCGGCATGATGCCGCCGCAGGGCTCGACCGTCGAACGCGGGATGACCGCGGCGTTCAATGTGCGCACTGGGCTCATCGAGCGCCTCACGGGCAGCGAACCGGCGCTCGTCGCGGTCGGCGTGTGGGTCGTGCAGGGCCAGCCCGCGCGCTGCAACGTCTACCTGATCGAGGACGAAGGCGGCGTGACGATGTTCGACGCCGGGGCGCGCACCATGACGCGCGCCGTCGCGCGCGCCGCGGCGCGGCTCGGTGGCCTGCGGCGCATCGTGCTCGGCCACGGCCACACCGACCATCGCGGCACGGCGCCGGCGCTCGGCGTCCCCGTCTACTGCCACCCGGCGGAGGTCGAGGACGCCGAGGGCAGCGGCGGCTTTCGCTATTGGAGCCCCGGGCCTTTCGGCGCTGCCGACGCCGCACCGCCAGGCCCACAGGCTGATGCACCGCTACGCATGGGACGGCGGGCCGGTCCAGATCGCGGGGACGGTCAGCGAGGGCGACGAGTCGCGGGGTTCCGCGTGATCGAGCTGCCGGGCCACGCGCCGGGCCAGATCGGCCTTTTGCGCGAGCACGACCGTCTCGCTCTGACCTCAGACTGCTTCTACACGCTCGACGAGTGGGGCCGCGACAGCCCCCCGCACGTGCCGATGGAGGCCTACAACTACGACACCGGGCAGGCACGGGCGAGCATCCGGCGGCTGGCCGAATTCGAGCCCGCGGCGGCCTGGCCGGGCCACGCACGGCCCCTCACCGGCGACGTGAGCGAGCAGCTGCGCCGAGCCGCCGACGCCGGCTGAGCGTGGGCCGCCGTTCGCGCCGCCGGCGCGACCGGGAGACGCCGAAGCTGCCGCCGGTCGAATATGCCGACGAGGAGGGCAACGTCCTGCTGCTGCGCTGCACGCTGAGCGCGTCCTCGCGCGTGCAGTACGAAACGGCCCTCGCCGGGAGCCCGCTGTCCATGGATGACGCCCGCGAGCGCGCGATGGAGCTGCTCTTCGAGCACCTCGCGGCGCGCTGGACGATCGCCGGCGCGCCGCTGGAGCGCCAGCGCGAGCTTCTCGCGCGTCTGCGCGCCGCTTCGCGCGACGAACGCGAGTGGGTGAGGGCGACGCTGCGCAAGCACTGCGCCGAGTACTTCCCCGACGTCACGGTCGCCTAGGCGCTTACTCCGCGTGCAGAACGAGGCGCGCGCCGTGCGGCTCGCCGTCCTCGACGAATTGCGCCGTCGCGGCGTTGAGCGCGAACGTCAGGCTCTCGCCGGAGTCGGCCTGAACCTGCAGTCGCCGGCCGCCGTCGCGAACGGCTACCACGTGCGCCGACACGCGTTCGCCGCCGAAGTAAGTGATCTGCGCCGCTTGCCCCGGCACCGGGAGTCGTCGCGAAGGTCGACGCATGCGCGCAACGTTACGCCAAGGCCGCCCCGCCGCCGCTAGGTTGGGGCGTGTGCGCCGCACCAAGATAGTCGCGACCATCGGACCCGCGTCGCACGAGCCGGAGACGCTCGTGCGCATGGTCGCCGCGGGGATGGACGTCGCCCGGATCAACTACTCGCACGGCACGCTCGACGAGCACGAGGAGACCGTCACGCGCGTCCGCGATGCCGCGGGGCGTGCCGGGCGCCCCGTCGCGATCCTCCAGGACCTGCCGGGGCCGAAGCTCCGCATCGGCCCCATCCGCGACGAACGCGTCGAGCTCACGCCCGGCGCGACCCTGACCCTCGTCTGCGGCGGCGAGGGGTTCGAAGGCGACGCGTCGCGCATGAGCCTGGCCTGGGCTGGGCTGCCCTCGGCGGTCGAGCCAGGCGCCGTGCTCTACCTGGCGGACGGCTCGGTGCGCCTGCGCGTTCATACGGTGCGAACCAGCGAGGGGGAGGTCGAGGCAGAGGTCGAAATCGGCGGCTCGGTCGCCTCGCGCCAGGGGCTGAACATCCCGGGGCCCATAGCGTCGCTGCCGGCCGTCCCCGAGGAGGACCTGCACCTCCTCGACCACGGCGAGTCGCTCGGCGTCGACGTCGTGGCGCTGTCGTTCGTGCAGACGCCCGAGGACGTGAGGTACGTACGCGAACACACGCGGCTGCCGCTGATCGCGAAGATGGAGAAGCCTCAGGCGGTCGAGCGCGCCGAAGAGATACTCGCGGTCGCCGATGGCGTGATGATCGCGCGCGGCGACCTCGGCATCGAGTTGCCGATCGCCCGGGTTCCGATCGTTCAGAAGCAGCTCCTCGAGCTGGCGGGCCGCCTGGCGCTCCCGTCGATCACGGCGACACAGATGCTCGACTCGATGGTGGCCTCCTCCCGCCCCACGCGCGCCGAGGTGACCGACGTGGCGAACGCGATCCTCGACGGCTCGGACGCTCTGATGCTCTCTCAGGAGACAGCGGTCGGCGCCTACCCCGTCGAGGCGATCGAGGTGATGGCCGCGGTCGCCGAGCAGGCCGAGTCCATCGCGCCGTACGAGCGCTGGAACGACAGCCGCGTGCAGCGGATCCACTCGGATCCTTCCTACACCGTCGCCCACAACCTGTGCGACGCGGCGCGCGAGCTACGCCTCGACGCGCTGATCGTGCCAACGCTCTCCGGCCGTTCGGCGCGCCTGGTCTCCGCCCACCGCCCCAACGTGCCGATCTACGCCCTTTCGCCGGGCAAAGAGACCGTGCGCCGCTGCGGCCTGATGTGGGGTGTGCAGGCGGCGTCGATGCGCCGCCACGAGACGACGGAGGCGCTGATCGCCGACGCGGCCGCACGCGTCATCGAGCTCGGCTGGTGCGAGCGCGGCCAGCGCGTCGCGATCACCGCCGGACTGCCGTCCGGCCGCCCTGGCACGACGAGCCTGTTGCAGATCCAGGTCCTCTAGTCGGCTTGCTGCCGGCGCCCGCGCAGCGAGTGCGACTGGCCGAGGTTCGACACGATCATGGAGACGATCGTCACGAGATAGATCTGGCCCAGCAGCGCCTCTGAGACCGAGAGCGTGTGGGTGAAGTTCGTTTTGGTCGTGAGGTCGCCGTAGCCGATCGTCGTCAGCGTCGTGAAGCTGTAGTAGATGCAGTGCGCGACCGTCGAGGCGGCGCCCGAGCCGAAGACCGAGACGCCTTCGACCTCGGCGACGAAGCCGAACAGCGCCGCGAAGAACATCCCGACAAGGACGTAGACCGAGAGGACACCGAAGACGGCTTCGACGGTCACGGTTCCACTGCGGCGCAGGTTGCGCAGCGTGCCGATGACGACGACGGGGATGGCGGAGCCGAGCAGCACGGCGTCGAGGCCACGTCCGGTGGTGGAGTCGGGGTGGGATGCGAAGGATGTGATGATGCCCGCCGCCGCCAAGACGATCACGGCAAGCGCCACGTGCCGGACACGCCGCCGCGGAGCTTCGGCGGCATTCAGCGCGAGCACGAGCGTCGCTCCGTTCAGCAATAGGCGTGAGACCTGGCCGAACTGGCCCGGTTCCGCGATCCCGGAGATCAGGAACGCCGCGAATACCGCGCCGAGCAGGACTCCGAATCGGACTTGGCGTCCCTCGGCTTCGTAGGCCGCGTCTGCGCTGTCGGCGTCGCCCTGGTCGGCGGTCCCGCTGTTGCTGCTCAACGTCTCTCTCCTTCGCCCATGGACGCACCGCGCCGCTGGTGGCGCCGACGGCATCGCGCGCGCGCCGTGCAATCTGAGAAGATCACGCCGTGCCGACGGAAGAGCCCCCAGGCTCAAACGATGAGCCCGACGCGGAGCCCGATGCGGATACCGAGGAGCACGCACCCGCCGAGCCGGCAGCCGCCGGTGGGGACAGCGATGACGCAAAGACCGATCCGACTGCCGAACAGGCCGTCGCTCCAGCCCATCACCACAGACGCCGGCGCGTGGTCGTCGCGTCGGTTCTCGCGCTCGCCACGGTCATCGGCGTCTTCGCCGTGCTCGCGGTATGGGCCAACCGCCAGATCCTGAGCAGCGAAAACTGGACCAACACGAGCAGCCAGCTGCTCGCCGCACCGAAGGTCCAGGCCGTCCTCGGCAATTTCCTGACGACCGAGGCGTTCGACTCCGTACCGATCGAAAAAGAACTCGAAAAGGTCCTGCCCGAAAAGGTGCGGGGCCTCGCCGGCCCGGCGACCGCAGGCCTGCGGTCGCTCGCCGACCAGCTGATGCCGCAGTTCCTTGCAAGTGCCGCGGTACAGGAAGCCTGGCGCGAAGCGAACATGGTCGCGCACGCCCAGCTCATCAAGCTCTTAGAAGGGGGCGGCCCGGCACTAAGCAGCTCGCACGGCGAGGTGGTGCTCCATCTCAAACCGCTTGTCGAAGAGCTCGCCGCGCAGCTCGGCCTCAGTCATCAGCTCCACGAGCTGCAGGAAAAACTGAACGGCACGCCCGGGGAAGTGGCCAAACTAAAGGCCGAATCGAAGCTCAAGGAAGTCGGAATAACGCCGCCCAAGAACGGCGAAATCGTGCTCATGCGTTCCGACCAGCTGGCGGCTGCCCAAGACGTCGTGAAGGGTGTCAAAGGGCTCTCCGCGGTCCTCCCGATCCTCGCGATCCTGCTCTTCGCGGCCGCCGTCGCGCTGGCCATCGGCTGGCGCCGCGTCGCGCTGCGCAGTGCCGGTTGGTGCGTCGCCTCACTCGGGCTGGTCGCGATCCTGGTGCGCAAAGTCGGCGGCGAACAGCTCGTGAACGCGCTCGTCAGACAGCCCAACCGGCCCGCGATCCTCGAAGCGTGGCAGATATCGACAAGCCAGCTTTACGACATCGCGATCGCCTTGATCACGTACGGCTTGATCATCGTGATCGCCGCGTGGCTCGCCGGCCCAACCAAGCAGGCGATCGCCGTGAGGCGGGCGGTCACGCCAACCCTTCGCGACCACCCCGGCCGCGCCTACGGCATCGGCGCGCTGGTGCTGCTGCTCGCGGTGATCTGGGGACCGTTCCCGTCGCTGCGCCAGTTCTTGCCCGTGCTCGGCATCGCCGTCCTGCTCTCTCTCGGCATCTACGTCCTGCGTCGCGCATCGGAGCGCGAATTCCCCGACGCCAAGGCCGGCGACACCATGGCGCTGCTACGCGAGCGGTTCAAACGCGACCGGCACGGGACCGGGCACACCGGTTAGCCGGGGCCCGATCCCTTATCCTCGCGCCGCCAATCAAGTGCTAATGCCCACCAACTAGGAAAGGAAGCGCCCCCACATGGTCGAGGCGACCTCGTACCCATTCCTCGAAGTGTTCTGGACGATGCTGATCTTCTTCGCGTTCATCATCTGGATCTGGATCCTGTTCGTGATCTTCAGTGACCTGTTCCGTCGCCATGACATGTCGGGCGTCGTGAAGGTCCTGTGGATCATCCTGATCATCATCATCCCCTACCTAGGCTCCTTCATCTACCTGATCGCGTACCACAAAAGCATGGCCGAACGGCAGGTGAAAGCCACGCAGCAGGCCGAACAGCAGTTCGAAGGCTACGTGCAATCCGTCGCGACCAAGAGCGACCCGACCGAGCAGATCGCGAAAGCGAAGACGATGCTCGACGCCGGCACGATCACGCAGGCCGAGTTCGACCAGATCAAGCAGAAGGCTCTCGCCGGCACCGCGTAGGTGACGGGCGGCCGGGGGCGCGGAGCGCGCCCCCGGTACTCAGCCGGCCGCGAAGAAGGCGGTCTCCCGACGGCCGAGCTCGGTGACGGGCTCGGCCCCGTAGATCCACTCATTGGCGATCGCGCGCCAGTTCGCGCTCGCTCGCAGCTGTCCCAGCACGGCCAGCGTGAGGACCTCCATGCGGCGCCCGAAGAGGTGCTCGGGTCGCATGTCCTGGTGGCGCATCGCCTCGAAGTGGCTCGAGCGCGGGTCCGAGCTTTCGATCATCACGGCTGACGCGATGCGCGACGTGAGCTGGACCTCGCGGTCAGCGGTCGTGTACCACCAGATGGCGTCCTCGATGAAAGCGAGCAGTTCCTGCGGGTCGACGCGCTCCGGCTCCGGCAGGAATCCGCCCTGCGCGAGCAGCGAGTGCAGGCGAACGCCGTCGCCGTCGATCACCGCGCGCTGACATGCGAGCTCCAGCTCAACGGCCTCGTCGCTGATCCGCTTGAAGAGCCCGAAGTCAAGGAACGCGACGCGGCCGTCGTCGAGCACGAGGAAGTTGCCGGGGTGCGGGTCGCCGGAGAATTTGTGGTGGCGGTAGAGGCAGCCGAGGAAGAAGCGGAAGATGATCTCGCCGACGCGGTCCCGCTCTGCCTGGTCGTGGGTCTTGAGCTCCTCGAAGCCGATGCCGTGAACGAACTCGCTGACCATCACGTGGGTGCGCGAGAGCGAGGTAACCACGCGCGGGACCTGAATGAATGGGTGACCGTCGTAGATGCGCCACAGCGCGCGCTGGTTCTGCGCCTCGAGCTCGTAGTCGAGCTCCTCGCCGATCCGTTCGCGGATCTCGCGCGCCACGGCCTTGGCATCCATGCCGGGCGCCATGCGCTTGAAGACGCGCATCAGGATGTCCATGTTCTGCAGGTCGGCGCGCACCGCTTCGTCGACGCCGGGGTACTGCACCTTGACAGCGACCTCCTGGCCGTCCTCACGTAGGCGGCCACGGTAGACCTGCCCGATCGAGGCAGCGGCGATCGGTGTCTCGTCAAGCTCGCTGAAGATCTCGCCGACGCTCGCTTCGAGATCACGCTCGATCACCCGCCGCATCTGGTCGAAGGAGACCGTCGGGGCGGCGTCGCGGAGCTTTGCGAGCTCGCGCTGGAACTCCTCGCGGTGCTCCTCGGGGACCAGGCCGGCGTCGACGAACGACATCACCTGGCCGACCTTCATTGCCGCGCCCTTCATCGTCCCGAGCACCGCGACCAGCTGCTTCGCCGACTCGAGCTGGCGGTGCGAGAGCGCCGCCTGTGCGTCCTCGTCGGTGCGCGTGAGGTTTGCGGCGTGCGTGCCCAGGCGCTTTACCGCCTCACTCGCCGCGAGCGAGGCGACCGCCGCGGTGCGCCTGGCGCGGGAGGTCGGGATGCTCTCCTTTTCGTCGGGCACGGCGCCAATGCTAGACGCGCACCAGCGGCGTCAACTCACCTGCGACCCCGGCACGATGTCGTCGCTGCCATCGGGCCAGCGGACCCAGGCCTTCGTTCCGCCGTCGTAGTCGGGGCCGAGGAGAATCAGCGTCGCGGGCTCGCCGAGCGCGGTGCACGGCGTGTGCCCTTCGGCGTCGATGCCGCGCCAGACGCGGATGAACGGGTTCTCCTCCCACTCTCGCGCGACCGTGGTCGGTTCGGCATGGCCCGGCTCGATCACGGTCTGCGCCGGCAACGCCATCAGCGTCCCCATGATCGCGTCGCGCAGGTCCGCGTACGTCGTGTGGCCCGGTGCGCGGACGCCACCGACGGAACCTCGGAACAGCGTGTCGCCTGTGAAGACGCGGCTTTCGCCCTGACCGGTGACGACCAGCGACAGCATGCCCGCCGTGTGGCCGGGAGTGTGCAGCGCGCGGACCGCGAGCTCGCCGAACGTCAGCGCGTCCCCCGCCTCGAGCGGCTCGATCTCGCCGTACGTCGACGCGTCGAGCAGCGAACGCTCGGCGTCGCTTGCCATCACGGTGATCGCCGGCCAACGCTCGCGCAGCGCCGGCGTCTCGCTGACGTGGTCGTAGTGGTGGTGCGTGAGAAGCAGGTGCGTCGGCTCGAGGCCGTTCCGTTCGGCCGCTTCGAAGATCGGCTCCACGGGGCCGCCGGCATCGATGATGAAGGCGGGGCCGCCGACGCCGTCGGCGACGAGATAGGTGTTCGAAATGAACTGGGGGTGCGTGGAGCGCTCGACGATCATCAACTCAGAATCGTTGCACGCCGCGTCAGGCGCGAGCGTGCGCTGCGAGCGACTCCAGGTAGGAGTCCTCGCCGATGTCGTGACGCCACTCAAGCTCGGGGACGCTCTGCGCGCACGCCGCGATGCGAGCGCGGCACTCCTCGAGCGTCGGCGCCGTGGTCGAGAGGGCGACGGCGCGCGAGGTGCCGACGGTGCGGTATCGGCCGGGACCGATCTCGACCGCGGAGGAGAAGTGGACCGCCGCGCCGGCGGCGCGAATCGCATCACCGTCGAGCGAGAACTCGACCGGCTCGCCGCCGCCGAGCGCATAGTCGGGTGACACGAGGTAGAGCACGAGCGAGGCTTCGGGCGCCAGATCGATCCGGTCTGCCGAGAGCTCGCCGGCAACGATGGAGCTCATCGCGGCGGTCCAGCTGCTCCGCAGCAGCGCCATGATGTTCATGCACTCCGGGTCGCCGAAGCGGGCGTTGAACTCGATCACGCGCACGCCGTCGGCGGTGGCGAAGAAGCCGCTGTTCATCACGCCGCTGAAGTGGCGCCCCTGTTCACCCAGGCGCGCGATCGCGAGCTCGATGATCTCGACGGCTTCCTCGTAGTGGCGTTCGGTCATGAAGGGCAGCGAACGCGCTGCCACCGAGAGGGAGCCCATACCCCCGGTGCCCGGGCCGCTGTCGCCGTCGAAGCGGTACGGGAAGTCGTACGTCGCCGGTGGGCAGACGACGGTGCGCCCGTCGCTGACGGCCTGGATCGTGAACTCCGGCGCGTCGATGCGCTCCTCGATCAGCGCGGCCCCGTCCCCCGCACCAGGGCCAGCGCGTAGGCGAGCGCCTCGTCGTGGTCGGCGAGGTGCGGGCCCATGACCTTCACGCCCTTGCCCCCCGTCAGCCCCTTGGGCTTGACGGCGACCGGCGTGTCCGCGAATTCGGCGATCGCCCGGCGAGCTTCGTCCTCGTCGGCGACGATCGCAAGGCGCGGCGCAGCCCCCGGCGCGATTTCGGCGAGCAGTTCGCGCGAGAAGACCTTGTTCCACTCGATCTCGGCGCCGGCGCTGGTCGGGCCGACCGCGGCGACGCCGGCGGCCGTGAGGGCGTCGACGACGCCGGCCTGCAGCGGCTCGTCGGAGCTGACCATCGCGATGTCGACCGCCCGCTCGCGGGCGAAAGCGGCGACTGCGTCGCCGTCGCGGACGTCGCCGAGACGGTGGCTTCCACCGGAGCGCGCCGCGGCCTCGAGGATCGACGGATTCTCGTGGCCAACGAAGGCGTGAAGCTCGCTGTCGTCGGCCATCGCTGCGGCCAGCGCGCTCTCGCGGCCGCCGTGTCCGACGATCAGGGTTCGCACGCGCGCAGTCTAGACTGCCGCCGTGGCGCTCATCCACACGTGCTACCGGATCACGGATGTGGACCGGTCGGTCAACTTCTACGAGGCGATCGGCTTTCGCGAGATAGGTAGGCTGCCGGTCCGCAACGAGGCCGTCAACGTGTTCATGAACCAGCCGGGTGACGGCGAAATTCCGCGCCTTCAGCTGCAGCACGAGTTCGATGTCGAGCGCTACGAGCTAGGCACCGGCTACGGCCACATCGCGGTCACCGTGCCCGACCTCGACGCCCTGCTCGCGCGCCTGGCAGAGCTGAGGATCGAGCCCGACCAGCCGCCCCACTCCCTCAGCGAGGGCGGAACGCGCATGTGCTTCGTCAGGGATCCCGACGGCTACACCGTAGAGCTCGTCGAGCAACCCCGCTAACGTCGCGGCCGCGCCCGCGGCCCCCACGGTACGCTGGCGACGCGATGGCCGACACGACCAAGGTCGCCAAGAACCTCGAGCGGTTCGT
This sequence comes from uncultured Solirubrobacterales bacterium, assembly GCA_963764325.1. Lineage (GTDB taxonomy): Bacteria > Actinomycetota > Thermoleophilia > Solirubrobacterales > Solirubrobacteraceae > Palsa-744. The sequence continues at coordinate 411,221 of CAVXSE010000003.1, forward strand.
GCAGGCGCTCAACGCCCACGACCGAGAGAACCCGACTCACACCGCCTACGGGATCGGGCTCGCTCACTTCGACCTCGAGCGTCTCGGCTTCGAAGAGGGAGAGGAGATTCTCCCCGGCATCCACATCCAGACCGACGGCGGTGTCAGCGGCAACTTCCGCGTGCTCTGCGACGGCACCCACGACGGCGAGGGGCAGGAGGCCAGCGAGAGCGAACACATCGACGCGGTCGCGACGCAAGAGGTCGCGGTGCCCGTGCGGCAGGACGCTTAGCCGGTCGCGATCCGCGCTCGGATCACCGCGACGAGCTCCTCGATCGTCGGGCAGCTCAGGCCGTGACGCGCCGCGGCGCGGAGCACCGCACCCGGTATCGCATCGATCTCGGGCTCACGACCGGCGGCGATGTCGCGCTGCATCGAGCTGCCGAGCGTCGCGTGCGCTGCGAGCAGTTCGCCCAACGCCTGTTCCGGCTCGAGATCCGCCCCCTCGGCACGCGCCACCGCGCAGGCCTCGCTGATCGCCGCTTCGAGCTTCTCCATCATCCACGGCGTCTCGCGTATCTCGCCGAGCAGAACATCCCACGCGCTGGTGGTGCACGCGAGGGCGTTCAGGCGCACAAGCTTCTCCCACATCACCTGCGCCTCGCTGTCCAGGATCCGTGCCGGGATGCCGGCGTCCTCGAGCTGTCGCGGCGAGCCGCTCCACGTCGGGCCGCTGCTCGGGCGTGCCGGCCATGTCGATGCGCAGGAACGGGCTCGTGTGGACGATCACGCCGGCGCTTGGGCGGTCGGACTCGACCCTGATGACGCCCGCCAGGACACGCGAGCCGAAGCGCTCGCGCAGCACCGGGAGATGGTCGAGCCCGTTGAGCAGCGGCAGCACGAGGGTCGGCCTCGGCCGCGACACGGTCGAGGCCCGACGCGAGGCCACCGGCCTTCGTCGCCACGATGAGCGCGTCGACGGGCTCGCTCAGATGCGACGTCGCACGCGGGCCGTGCGGTGAAGTCGCCGAGCCGCACGCTCGCGAGCTCGATCCCGTGCTCGTCGATGTAGGCGGCGGTCGGCTCGCGTGCGACGACGATGACGTCGGAGCCGGCATGCGCGAGCGCGGCAGCGATCAGGCCGCCGACGCCGCCGGGTCCGAGCACTGCGACCTTCATGCGCCGGGCGGGAGCCAGAACGCCGGGGTTCATGATCGCCGCGGGGTCGACCGCGCGGCGCGCGCCGGCGTAGGCCGCGGCGAAAACGTCGGGGCGCTGGCGTTCATACCAGGGGCGGTGCGCGCGTCCGACGGCGTGGTGGTGCGTGATCGTGCCGCCGCACGCGAGCACCTCGGCGCTCGCGGCGGCCTTGATCGGCTTCCCACTGCTCGATCTCACCGCCGCGAACCGCCGGCCCGACCACCGTGAAGTACGGGGCCGGCCCGTCCGGGTAGACATGAGTGAAGCGGCAATGCACGCGCGCCTCCTCGCCACACGCGTCGCGCATCGCCTGCGACGCAGCAGCCGTGACCCGCTCATGCAGGTCGGCGAAACGGTCCCAGGTGATCGCGGTCTCGAAGGTTTCGGCGAGCACCCCCGCCATCGCCAGAAGGTCGCGCAGGTACGGGGCCTGAAGGAACGCCGACCGCCAGCTCTCGGCGGCACCCGCATCGCCGCTGCGCTCCTCGGCGACCCCGCCGTGCTCCGCGCAGACCGCGAGTGCTGCCTGAAGCTGCGCGTCGACCGGGTGGTGAGCCGACTCGAAGCCCAGCACGAGCAGCGCCCGCCGCCCGTCGCCGGCCATCGTCATCGCCGCCTCGCCCGCGTCGAGCAGCCGGCAGTTCGACGGGTGCAGGCCGGACTGAGAGAGCTCGCGCACGCAGTCGGCGCCGTGCAGGAAGCCATCGAAGGTCACCGCTGCGCCGGCGCGATGCGTGGGACGCGGCCGCACGCGCATCCACGCCTCCGTGATGACTCCGAGCGTCCCCTCGGAGCCCGCGAGGAGCCTGTCCGGGCTCGGCCCGGCGCCGGAGGCCGGTAGGCGACGCGATTGCCAGGTGCCGGCGGGCGTGATCATGCGCACCGACTCGACGAGGTCCTCAGCGTGCGTGAAGAGGGTCGCGAAGTGGCCCGCGGCGCGGGTCGCGATCCAGCCGCCGAGCGTCGAGAACTCAAATGACTGCGGGTAGAAGCGGAGCGTCAGGCCGTGCTCGCCGAGTTCGCGCTCCAGCTGCGGGCCCGTCGTTCCGGCTCCGATCAGCGCCGCGTGCGAACGGGTGTCGAGCTCACGCAGGCCGGCGAACTCCGCGCAGTCAAGGGAGACCACGCCCGCGTAGCCGGCGCCGACGTCTGGCGTCACGCCGCCGACGACTGAAGTGCCGCCGCCGAAAGGCACGAGGGCGATCCGCTCGGCCGAGCACCACTCCATGAGCTGCTCGATCTGCTCCTCGTTTCGCGGTCGTGCGACGAGGTCCGGGGCGTGCGCGAAGCGCCCCCGAAGGCCATCGACGATGTCCGCGTACGAGCAGCCGTGCGAGTGGATCACGCGGTCTCTCAACGTGTCACCGCAAAGGCCGGCGAGGGACGCGGGCGCGCTGACGCGGGGCGCAGGAAGCGTCACGCGATCCAGCGGCACTGGCTGCTCGACGGCAGCGACCTGCACGCCGATGCGCTCGGCGATCATCGGCGCCGCCTCCCACACCTGCTCGACGGTCGGCTGACGGTCCTCGTCGCCCCAGCCCCAGTGCTTGCGGCGGCTCACGGGCGCGAGTCTATGCCCGCCGTCGCGCCGGGCGCGCTGCACTAGCCTTCACGCCGTGAGCGAGCAGGGCCTTCCGATGCCGGCGATACTCGCGCGCGGGCCGTGGCCGCCCGACGCTGTACACGCGAGCTGGCTCGAGGAGCCCTTCGCACCGAGCGAGGAGCAGACGCGCGCCGCAGACGAGGCGATCAGCGAGCTGCGCGAGCGCGGCTCGCCGAGCCACGACGGGCTCTCGGGCCGGCTGGCCGACTACTCCTCCGACGACGGCGTCCTCGAGCTGCGCATCCAGCCGGTGCGCTGGTCACTGCGCCTCATCGACGGCGACGCCTGCCGCTCGATGGCCGCCCTCTGCGTCACGCGTGACTGCGAGGGGCGCTGGCTCGCCGGCCGCCGCGCGGGCTGGGTCGCGACCTGGGCCGGGCGCTGGGCACTCGGCGCGGGCGGCGCGGTCGACGTCGGCGAGAGCCCCGTCGAGACGCTGCGCCGCGAGCTGCGCGAGGAGTGGTCGGTCGACGCCGAGCAGGTCCGCGGCGAGGCGCTCCTGCTTTCGCCGAGCGGCGTCGTGATGTTCGTGGGGCAAGCCTGGCTCGCGAGCGGTGCCGAGAGCTCGATCGTCCCGGACCACGAGCACGACGAGTGGGCCTGGTGGCCCGCGGAGGTCGAGCAGTGGCCCGCCGACGCGAGCGCGCCGCTGCGGGCGATGGCACAGTGGCTCGGGGCATGAGCGCGCCGCTGCGCTCAAGCGCCGGGCCGATCACCTACCGGCGCCTGAAGTACACGTCCTACACGCACTCCTGCATCTACTGCGCCCTGTTGTTGTCGGCATTCGCGCTCGGCAAACCGGAGCCGGAGACGTTCGTTCTAGGCATGATGCACGGCCTGCTGTGGATCTTCATGGCGCTCGTATGCATCGCCGCGGCGCGCCTTCGCATCGTTTCTCTGAAACTTGCGGTCGCCGTTGCGGTACTTGGAGGCATAGGACCTTTTTTCGGAAGCTACGAGTTCCACCGCGAAGAGCGCACCCGCACGGCCGCCGGCAGCGCTGGCGCAGCGTGACGTTTTTCCCCGCACGCAGCGTTCTTAGCGCACGATAGAGTGACCAAGCAATGGCATCGGGCACCGTGACGCGACAAATAATCGACGTCGTGACCCCCGCTGCCGGCGAGTCGGTCACGGAGGGCACGATCCTCGAATGGCGTGTGAAGGTCGGCGACACGATCGCCGCCGACGACACGATCGTCGAGATTTCGACAGACAAGGTCGACGTCGAGCTGCCCTCGCCGGCGACCGGCACGGTTCTTGAGCTCCTCGTAGCCGAGGGCGACACGGTCACCGTCGGTCAGGTGATCGCCCGGATCGCCGTCGGTGACGAGGCGCCCAGCGACAACGGGGCGCCGGCAGCGCCCGCGGCAGCCGACGACGCGGCTGACGGCGCGCTCGTAGACGTACTGACACCCGCCGCCGGCGAGTCGGTCAGCGAGGGCACGATCCTCGAATGGCACGTGAAGGTCGGCGACGCGATCGCCACGGACGAGACGATCGTTGAGATCTCCACGGACAAGGTGGACCTCGAGCTTCCCTCGCCGGCCACCGGCACCGTCGCCGAGCTCCTGGTGCAGGAGGGCGACACGGTGACCGTCGGGCAGGTCATCGCCCGGATCGCCGTCGGCGCGGCCTCGCAGGGCGACGGACAACGGCGCAGCGCCCGCCCCGAGCACGCCCGCGCCGGCCTCTGCCGACGACGCCAACGCGACGCCCGTCGCGGCCCGCGCCGCCGCCGCCGAGGGCGTGGATCTCGAAGGGCGTCACCGGATCCGGGACGGGCCGGTCGGATCACCAAGAGCGACGTGCTCACCGCGGCCGAGGACTCCAACGGAGCCGAGAGCCCCGACGGAGCGGCGAGCGTTCCGCTCCGCGGCGCGGCCGCCGCGCTCGCGCGCCACATGGAGGCATCGCTCGCAGATACCCACCGCCACGAGCTTCCGCACCTTTGCCGTAACGGTGCTCGAGGGACGCCGACGCGAACTGAAGAACGCCGGCAAGCGCGTCTCCTTCACGCACCTGATCGCCTGGGCGATCGTTCGCGCCGCGTCGGAGATGCCCGTCATGACCTACCACGTGTCCGGCGCTGACGGCGCGGCCGCGCGCGTTCGTCGATGGCGCCGTCAACCTTGGCCTGGCCGTCGACGTCGAGAAGCGCGACGGAAGCCGCACGCTGATGGTGCCGGTGATCCGCGGCGCCGACACCTGTCGTTCGACGCCTTCGTCACGGCATACGACGAGCTCGTCGACAAAGCGCGCAACAACACGCTCGGCGCCGACGACCTGACCGGCGCCAACATCACGCTCACGAACCCCGGCGGCATCGGCACGGCCGCGTCGGTGCCGCGCCTTATGAACGGCCAGGGAACGATCGTCGCGACGGGCGCGATCGGCTATCCGCCGGGCCTCGAGGCGATCGGCGCCCAGATCGGCGCCGAGCACACGATGACGATGACCTCGACGTACGACCATCGCGTAATCCAGGGCGCCGAGTCCGGCCGCTTCCTCGCGCTGATCGAGTCGCTCCTGCACGGCGAGGAGGCCTTCTACGAGGACGCCTTCGCCGCCCTCGACGTAGCGATCGGCCCGACACCCGAAGCGCCGCGGCCGGCCACGCTGCCGCGCCCGCCGCCTTCAGACGACGGGCAGCCGGCGAGCGAGCAGACGCTCCAAGCCGTCCAGGTCGCGACGACCTACGTCGGCCGCGTGCGCAGCCACGGACACCTCGCGGCGCGCCTTGACCCGCTCGGCTCGGAGCCCGAAGGCGACCCCGGGCTGGACCCCGAGGCGCTCGGTCTGACCGCTGCGATGCAGAGCCGTCTTCCGGCGCGGCTCTTCCAGATGTACGTACCCGGGAGACACGCTGGCGCAGGCGCTGCCGCACCTGCGTGAGGTCTACTGCGGCACGATCGCCTACGAGATCGAGCACATCGCGTCGCACCGCCAGCGCGTCTGGCTGCGCGAGCGGATCGAGTCCGGCCAATACCGCCGCGCCGCTTCCCGCGGACCTCCAGCGCGCGATCCTGCGCCGCCTGATCGAAGTCGACGCGCTCGAGCGCTTCATGCACAAGGCCTACCTCGGCCAGCACCAGTTCTCGATCGAGGGCCTTGACATGACTGTGCCGATGCTGGACGAACTGATCCAGCTCTCGGCGCTCCACGACGCGCACGAGGTCGTGATCGGCATGGCCCACCGTGGGCGGCTCAACGTGCTCGCACACAACCTCGGTCGCTCAGCCGGCTCGATCTTCAGCGAGTTCGAGGGCGCCTCGACGCTCCAGGCGATGGAAGCGACGACGATCCCCCAGGGCGGGACCGGCGACGTCAAGTACCACCACGGCACGATGGGCAGGTACGAGCTCCCCGACGGTGGCTCGATCCGCGTCAACCTCGAGTCGAACCCCAGCCACCTCGAGTACGTCGCTCCGGTCGTCGAGGGCGCGACGCGCGCGGCGCAGACCGACCGCACGGGGCCGCGAGCCATCCAGGACACGCGAGCCGCGGTGCCGATCGTGATCCACGGCGACGCCTCGATGCCGGCGCAGGGCGTGGTCGCCGAGACCCTGAACCTCCAGGGGCTCGACGGCTACAAGACCGGCGGCACGATCCACCTGATCATGAACAACCAGGTCGGCTTCACGACGGACCCCGACGACGCGCGGTCTACCCGCTGGGCGTCGGACATCGCCAAGGGCTTCGACGTGCCGATCATCCACGTCAACGCCGACGACGTCGCGGCCTGCATCTCCGCGGTGCGCCTGGCGTTCGACTTCCGCGAGGAGTTCGGGCACGACGTGCTGATCGACCTGATCGGCTACCGCCGCTTCGGCCACAACGAGTCGGACGAGCCGGCCTACACGCAGCCCGAGATGTACGCGAAAATCAAGGAGAAGAAGCGCGTCTGGGAGCTTTGGGCCGACCGCCTGGAGGCCGAAGGGGTGGTCTCCAAGAGCGACATCGAAAGAAAGTCGCGCGAGACCTGGGACGGCCTGACCTCCGAACACCTCGAACTGAAGGCGAGCATCGCCGCGCGCGAGGCGTCGGACGATCGCGGCACCGGCGAGTACCAGCTGGACCGCACGCCGAGCCCGGACGTCGACGACTGCGGTGCCGCTCGCGACGCTGCAGAGCCTCGGCGAGGAACTGCTCGCTGTGCCCGAGGGATTCACCGTTCACCCGAAGCTCGCCAAACAGCTCGAGCGGCGGCGCGAGGCTCTCGAGAACCCGGACGAGCCCGCGGTCGACTGGGCGCATGGCGAGGCGCTCGCCTTTGCCGCCCTGCTCAAGGACGGGGTGCCGCTGCGTCTCACCGGCCAGGACACCGAGCGCGGCACGTTCAGCCAGCGGCACATGGTGCTCCACGACGCCGTGAGCGGACAGACCTACTCGCCGATTCAGCACATCGCCGAGGCCGAGGCTCCGCTGGAGCTGCACAACAGCCCGCTCTCCGAGCTCGCGTGCCTGGGCTTCGAGTACGGCTACAGCCAGGAAGCACCCGAAACGCTCGTGATGTGGGAGGCGCAGTTCGGCGACTTCGTGAACAGCGCCCAGGTGATCGTCGACCAGTTCATCGTCTCGGGTCTTGCGAAGTGGGGCCAGACATCGCGCGTGACGCTGCTGCTCCCGCACGGCTACGAGGGCTCGGGGCCCGAGCACTCCTCGGCGCGCCTGGAGCGCTTCCTGCTGCTCGCGGCCGAGGGCAACATCCGCGTCGCGAACCTCACGACGCCCGCCCAGTACTTCCACCTGCTGCGCCGCCAGGCGCTCGTCGCCAAGCAGCGGCCGCTCGTCGTCATGACGCCGAAGAAGCTGCTGCGCCTGCCGCAGGCCGCCTCACCGCTGAGGACCTCGCCGAGGGCACAGCCTTCCAGCCCGTGATCGGCGAGCCCGGCGTCGACGAGGAGGGCGTGACGCGGCTCCTGCTCTGCAGCGGGAAGATCTACTACGACCTCGTCGGGCACAGCGCGCGCGCCTCGCAGGAGGGACTGGCCGTCGGGCGCGTCGAGCTGCTCTACCCGTGGCCGGAACGACAGATCCTCGAGCTCGTCGAGCGTTACCCGAACCTGCGCGAGGTGCTCTGGGTCCAGGAGGAGCCGCGCAACATGGGCGCCCGCGCGCACATGATGGCCCGGCTGCGCCAGATCCTCGGCGAACGCGTCACGGTCGGCTTCGTCGGCCGGCCCGAGCGCGCGAGCCCGGGCGAGGGATATCCGGCCGCCCACGCCGCCGAACAGGAGCGGATCGTCACCACGGCGTCCGATCTGTCGGTGCCGATCTCGCAGCACCCGCGCAAGACGCCCGGCGAGCGCTGATCAGCGCCCGCGCCAGACCGGCTCGCGCTTCTCCTTGAACGCGCTTGCGCCCTCGCGCGCGTCCTCGGAGGTCATGACCGGCCCGGCGATCTCAGCCTGCCGCTGCCACATCTCGTCCAGCGACCAGTCCTGCTGCTCGCGCAGGATCCGCTTGCTCGCGGCCAGCGCGAGCGGGCCGTTGCGCGTGATGCGCTCGGCGAGCTCGAGCGCGACGTTGAGCGCCTCGCCCGGCTCGGCGAGCTCGTTCGACGAGCCCCAGCTCGTAGAAGCGGTCGGCCGGCAGCGTGTCGCCGGTGAGCGCCATCTCCATCACGACGTGGTACGGGATGCGCCGCGGCAGGCGCAGCAGCGCCCCGGCGGCCGCAACGAGCGAGCGCTTGGACCTCCGGTATGCCGAGTTTGGCCCCCTTCGCGGCGACGATCAGGTCGCAGGACAGCGCGATCTCAAGGCCGCCCGCGACCGCGAAGCCCTCGATCGCGGCGATCAGCGGCTTGTCAGCTGCGCGCTGCGTGATGCCCGCAAAGCCGCGTCCCTCGACGTACGGCGACTGCCCTTCCACGAACGCGCCGAGGTCCATCCCGGCACTGAAGAAGCCCCCGGCCCCGGTCAGCACGCCGACCGACAGGGCCCCGTCGGCGTCGAGCTCGTCGAGCGCCGTCGCGACGCCGTCCGCGAGCGCGCCGTTCACCGCGTTGCGCACTTTCGGACGGTTCAGCGTTATCACCAGCGCCGCGCCCCGGCGCTCGGTGAGGACGGCCGCCTGCTCTCCCTGCTCGGACATCTTCGCCTCCTGTCGCTCGCGAGGAGCGCAGCGTATAGGGCGCGAGCTCAGCCGGCGAAGAGCGTGAGGTCCGGCTCGCGGTCGCCGCGCAGCACTTCCGGATCGACCTCCACGCAGTCGATCGCGCGCGCCTCGGCGAGCACGCGGGCCTGCGGCTTGATCTGCTGCGCGACGAGAATGCCGCGGCAGGAGGCCATCGCGGGGTCCCTCCGGATCCGCTCGAGGTAGCGCGTCAGCTGCTCGACGGCGTCGATCGTGGCGATGCGCTTGATCTCCACCGCGACCCACTCGTCCGCGCCGTCACGGCACATCAGGTCAACGGGGCCAATGTCGGTGGGCCACTCGCGCCGAACGAGTCTCAGTCCCTCGCCACACCACGCGGGGGCCGCCGCGAGCAGCTCCTGCAGTTCGCGCTCCACCCCCTCCTTCGCCAGCGCGTCACCCGTCTCGAGCGCGTGCTCGCCGTCGGCGAGGACCTCGTGGACCGTGACCTCGAGCTCCTCGCCGCCCGCGCGCCGGCGCACAGAGATCCGCTCGAGGCGTCCGTCGTCGCCGTGTGTCTCTTCGACGACCGTCGGCGCGGCCATCCAGTTGAGCGGCTTCACGGCCGGTCCGCCGCCGTCGGCCCAGACCATGAAAGTGCCGTCGGGCTTGACCATCAGAAGGCGCACGGCACGCGGCAGATCCGTGCTCAGACGGCCGCGGTAGGAGACCTCACAGCTCGCGACTATCAGGCGCATCGTCGGACGAAGGTACATGCCCGTCCGGCCGGCGCGTAGGGTCGCTCGCGCCCTCCTGCATGGCCTCGCGGAACTCGCGGATGCCTTCGCCAAGCGATCGCGCGAGCTTCGGCAGGCGGCGCGGGCCGAGCACGATCAGCGCGATCGCGGCGAGCAGAATCAGGTGCGTCGGGTTCTCGATCCCCACGCGTCGAGCGTAGCGCCGGCCTGCGCCATACGCCGCAGCGACGCCTATCTTGGCCGCGTGGGAACTGCAGGAGCAACGCTCCCGGGCGGCCGTACCCGCCGCCGCCGTGCCGTGAAGCGCGCTGGCCCGCCCAGCTCGTCGTAGCTCTGGCGATCGTGCTGCAGCTGTTCGTGCTGCCGCGCGAGCTCGTACCCGGGCCGACGTGGCTGATTCCTGTGCTGGAGGTCGTGCTCGCGGTCGCGCTGCTTGTCGTGGCACCGCGACACATCGAGCGCCACGAAAACCGCAACCGCCGCCTCGCGCTCGCCCTCGTCGCGCTCGTGAGCGCGTCAAACATCATCTCGCTCGGTGCGCTGACCGACAACCTGCTGCGGCACAACGTAAGCAACGGACCGCACCTGATCGGCGCCGGCGTCGTCATCTGGCTCACGAACTTCCTGATCTTCGGAATCTGGTACTGGGAGCTCGACCGCGGCGGGCCCGGCCGTCGCGCCGAGGGCGCCGACCGCCGCCCCGACTTCCTCTTCCCTCAGATGGCCGACGACCGAATCCATCCAGATGGCTGGCGGCCCCACTTCCTGGACTACATGTACGTCTCGCTGACCAACGCGACGGCCTTCTCGCCGACCGACACGATGCCGCTCTCCGTACATCGCCAAGACCGTGATGGGGATCCAGTCGCTCGTGTCGCTCGTGACGCTCGGCCTGATCGTCTCGCGCGCAGTCAACATCCTCTAGCGGCCCCCAGCGGTCCCTTACACTCAACCGGCGCAGTGCATGAGGCTACCGGCGACGTTTCGCCGGCCACAGCAGTCGGGGGAGGACAGATGGCAACGGCGCGAGCGACAGGTCGATCGGCGGCGACGCACGAGGTGCTCAACCAGGCGCCGCCACTCGTTGACCACAACCCGTTCGATGCCGACGCGGCGCTCGCCGAGGCACTCGAGCGCGAGGGCGGCGAGTGGGGCGTCGACCGCGTCCGCGACCTGGCCGCCGTGACCGGATCGGCCGAGGCGCTCGAGCACGCCCGCCGCGCGCAGCACAACATTCCGGTGCTGCAGACCCACGACCGCTACGGCAACCGCGATCGACAGATCGACTACGACCCCGTCGATGCACTGGATGCTTCGCCTCGGCGTCGAGCGGCAGGTGAACACGCTGCCCTGGCGCGAGGCGCGCGACGGGGCGCACGCCGTGCGGGCGTGCATGTTCCACCTCTTCAACCAGCTCGACACGGGGCCGTGCTGCCCGTTCTCGATCAACTACGCCGCGGTTCCGACGATGCGCCAGGACCGCGCGCTCGCAGCGGAGTGGGAGGAGCGGATGACGCTGCCCGACTACGACCGCTTCGCCCAGGCCGGGATGGCCTTCACGGAGAAGCAGGGCGGCTCCGACCTGCGCGCCAACTCGACGGTCGCCGAGCCCGCAGGCGACGGCTGGTACGAGCTCACGGGCCACAAGTGGTTCTGCACCCACCCGGTCTTCGAGGTCTTCTTCACGACCGCGCGCAGACCGAGGCCGGGATCACCTGCTTCGTGGCCAACGGCCCCACCCCGGCTTTCGCATCCAGCGCCTGAAGGACAAGCTCGGCGGCCGCTGCTGGTCGCGTCAGCGAGGTGGAGTACGACCATCTGCCCGCGCGCATGCTCGGCGAGGAGGGCCGCGGCACCGCGTTCATCGTCGAGCAGCTCGTCTACACGCGCCTGGACACGCTGATCGCGGTCACCGGATGATGCGCCGCGCCGTCGCCGAGGCCGTGTGGCACGCGCGCCACCGCGAACGCCTTCGGCGCGCCGCTGGCCGAGCAGCCGGCGATGACCAACGTGCTCGCCGACCTCGCGCTCGAGTCCGAGGCGGCGACGTCGCGACGATCCGGCTCGCGCGGGCGTTCGACAGCGACGCCCGGCGAGGAATCGGCGTTCCGGCGGCTTGCGCTGGCGGTCTGAAGTACTGGGTCTGCAAGCGCGGCGCCGCCACTGGCCGCCGAGGCGCTGGAGTGCCTCGGCGGCAACGGCTATGTCGAGGAGGCGCCGATGGCGCAGCTCTACCGCGACATCGAGCTCGGCACCGTGTGGGAGGGCTCGGGCAACGTGATCGCGCTCGACGTCCTGCGTGCCATCGCCCGGGAACCCGAGCGCGTGGCGGCGCTTCCTGGCCGAGTGCGAGCTCGCCGCCGGCGCCGACGCGCGCTACGACGCTCACCTGCGCTCGCTGCGCGAGCGCTGCTGGAGTCGCCTGCCGACCTCCCCGAGGCGGAATGGCGTGCTCGGCGTCTCGTCGAGGACATGGCGCTGGCGCTGCAGGCATCGTTGCTTGCTGCGCCACCGCCACCCGGGTTCGTGTCCGCGGCCTTCTGCGCCGGTCGCCTCGAGCACCGCGGCCTGGCCTTCGGCGACCTCCCGCGGGGCGTCGACGGCCCGGCGATCGTGAAACGCGCGCTCGCGCTGTAGCGGCGCCGGCCTTTCATGCCGAAGGACCTGCTGGCGTTCCTCGGCGTCGTCGCGGTGATGGCCGTGCTGCCCGGGCCGGACATGGCGCTTGCGATACGAAACGGCATCGCCGGCGGGCGCCGTGCGGCGCTGTTGACGGGCGTCGGCTTCGCGATCGGCCTTACGATCTGGGCCTGCGCGACAGTGCTCGGTCTCGCCGCGCTGCTCGCGGCGCTGCCGGGAGCGTTCACCGCCGTGCGGATCGCCGGCGCGGTCTATCTGGTGTGGCTCGGCGCCGGCTCGCTGCGCGCCGCCCTGCAAGGCAGCGAGCGCGCCGGGCGCCTCTCGCTCGCGGCGCGCGAGGACGTCGAGAGTCACCCCCGTGCCTGGCTCCGCCAGGGCATCGTGAGCAACCTCCTGAACCCCAAGATCGCGCTGCTCTTCCTCACGCTGCTGCCGCAATTCGTCGTCACCGGCGAAGGCCGCACCGGCGCGACCGCGATCCTCGCGGCGGCGATGGTGCTCCTCTCGCTGCTCTGGTGGACGATCTTCGCCTTCGCGGTCGGCACGATCTCGGCCTGGCTGGCACGGCCGCCGGTGCGCCGCACGGTCCAGGCGCTCGCGGGGATCGTGCTGATCGCGCTCGCGCTGCGCGTCGCGGTCGGCTTCTAGGAAGTCGAAAACAGCCGTGGCCGCGCTCTCTGAGCGCCCACCGGCGCCCGCGCTGCGCCCCACGCGGCGTAGTAGCCTCGCCCGCGTGAGGTTCAGCTACGACTCCGAGTCAGACGCCGCTTATGTGCGCCTGATCGAGGAGAGCCGTTCTGCGAAGCAGATCGTCGTGGAGGACGACCAGCTCTGGAACCCGATCGTCATCGACCTCGACAGCGAAGGGCACGTCATAGGCTTCGAGGTGCTCTCAGCCTCGGAAATGCTGCCCCCGCACGTCCTCGACGAGTTCCGCTAGCCAGCTAGGAGTCGACGACCGCCTGCAGCGTGTACGTGAACGGCACGCGACTGCGACGCTCGGTGAGGTGAAATTCGCGGTCGCCAAACTCTTCGGTCAGGCCGGGCAGCGGGTCCCAAGGGCCCGAGTCGTGCTCCACCAGTTCGGTGATCCGCATGCCCTCGGCGAGCAGCGCCGTGACGATCTCGCCGAGCCCGTGGTTCCAGTTGACGGTCCTATTGCTGGTGAACTCGACGTCGGTCGGGACGTACGTCCCGCCCTCGTCGAAGATCATCGGCTCGGCGGTCTCGAAGTACGGGTAGTCGATGACCAGCAGACCGTCCTTTTCTCCGTACGTCTCGTCGATCGCCCACAGCATCGGGTGTCCCTCGCGAATGAACAGGCGTCCGCCGTCACGCAGCAACGACCGCACGACGTGGGCCCAGCGCGCGATGTCGGGTAGCCAGCAGATCGCTCCGATGCCCGTGTAGACGAGGTCGAAGGTGCGTCCCTCGAGCGCCTGCGGCGCCTCATATACCTCGGACTGCACGTATTCGATCTCCTCGCCGGCGTCGGCTGCGATGCGCCGTGCCTCGCCCAGCGCGGCCGGCGAGAAGTCGACCCCCGTCATGTGCGCGCCGAGCCGCGCGAGGGACAGCGTGTCGGTGCCGATGTGGCACTGCACGTGGACGGCCTCGAGCCCGGCGATGTCGCCGAGCCGCGGGACGTCGAAGGCGACGACGTGGCTCAGTTCGCGCTCGCCCGTGATCAGGCGCGCAACTTCGTAGCCCGGTGACGCGGCGTGAGCCGACGCGCGCTCGTCCCAGTTGGCGAGGTTGACCCGCGCGTACTCCTCCACGCTCAGGAGCCTACCGGCTGCGGGTCGAGCGCCAGCGCCTGCTCGGCGAGCGCTTCGGCCTGCTGCCCGGCGCCCAGCGCGAGGGCGCGGCGAAGCGCTTCGAGCGCTCCCTCGCGGTCCGCGAGCGCGAGGCGCAGACGGCCCACGCGCTCCCAGGCGCTGGGGTCGCTCGGGCCGGCTCGGCCGATCTCGCGGCGGCCTGCGCCGCGAGATCCACGGCGCCCATGTCCTCGTAGATGCGCGCCGCGAAGCGGTGCGGCGCCGGACCTTCCTCGACGCGTGCCCAGTCGCGCACCGCGCGGCCGGCCTCGTTCAGGCGACCCGCTTGCCAGAAGGCGATCGTCAGCAGGCGCAGCACGTGCACGTCGCGGGGCTGAGCTTCGCGCGCGTACACCAGTCGCTGCGCCGCGAGGTCGTATTCGCCTTCGGCCATCGCGTGCTGCGCGGCGAGCGTGAAGCGCTCCATGCGGTCGGCGGCGTCGTCGGGCTTGGAGAAGTCCACGAACTGCAGCGAGCCGGCGGGCACCGTGCGGATGCCGTGCTGAATTTGACGCGCGCCCACTGCTGCACGTCGTCGGGGCTGTCATCAGAGGTCGAGAAGTAGATCCCCGCCACCGTGCCGACGCCCCACTCGGGGTAGGAGGTGCAGCGCGCGTAGCGGTGGACGACCGAGTGGTCCGGCACGCGGGCGCCGAACGGGTCGTTCGCGGCGCGGTCCGCGGAGGCGGCGCGCGCGCGCTGCTCGGCTTCGTACGCCCTGCGTCCCTCCTCCTCGCGGGCCCTGCGCGCAGCCGCCGCGCTCGCTTTGACCGCGGCCGCGCTGACGCTTCCGCCGCGCGATCCCTCCGCCAGGCGCTCGAGCTCGTCGGCGGCGCGGTTGACGGCCTTGAGGTGCATCTCGTGCTGGTACTGGCGCCCGGGCGGCGCGAGATCCGGGTGCCAGCGCTTGGCCATCGCGCGTCGCGCGAGCTGCACGTCGCGCTTGTCGAAGGGCGCCTTCAGCTCCAGCAGGAGCATGTTGCGCTCGGCGTCGAGGATGGCTGAAGACATAGGCTTAAACGGTAGCGCCAGGGCCGAGCGCATATTCTGGGATGCCCGTGTCTGCCCAGTACATCTTCACGATGAACCGGCTGTCCAAGACGCACCCCCCGGACAAGTCGGTGCTTCAGGACGTAAGCCTCTCGTTCTACCCGGGAGCCAAGATCGGCGTGCTCGGCTACAACGGCGCCGGCAAGTCGACGCTGCTGCGGATCATGGCCGGCACCGACCAGGACTACCGCGGTGACGCCCAGCTCGCGCCCGGCGCGACGGTCGGCATGCTGGAGCAGGAGCCGCACCTGGATGAGAGCAAGGACGTGCGCGGCAACGTCGAGGACGGCGTCGCCGCCAAGAAGGCGCTACTCGACCGCTTCAACGAGCTCGCGGCCGACTACAGCGACGAGAACGCCGACGAGTTCGCTCGCGTGCAGTCGCAGATCGAAGCCGCCGACGCGTGGAACCTACAGACGCAGCTCGACTACGCGATGGACGCCCTGCGCCTGCCGCCCGCGGACGCCGACGTCACGACGCTCTCCGGTGGCGAGCGCCGCCGCGTCGCGCTCTGCCGCCTCCTGCTCAGCGCGCCCGACCTGCTGCTGCTGGACGAGCCCACCAACCACCTCGACGCCGAGTCGGTCGCCTGGCTCGAGCAGCACCTCGCCGAGTACAGCGGCACGATCGTCGCGGTGACACACGACCGCTACTTCCTCGACAACGTCGCCGGCTGGATCCTCGAGCTCGACCGCGGCCGGGGTATCCCCTACGAAGGCAACTACTCCGCGTGGCTCGAGCAGAAGCAGGTCCGGCTACAGCAGGAGGAGCGCAGCGAGCGCGCCCGCCAGCGCACGATCTCCGCAGAGCTCGAGTGGGTGCGCACGAACCCCAAGGGGAAACGCACGAAGTCCAAGGCGCGGCTCGCGCGTTACGACGAGCTCGTTGCCGAAGAGCGCAACGTCAAGCTCGACGACGTCCAGATCCACATTCCGCCGGGGCCGCGACTCGGCGAGAAGGTGCTCACGGCAACGAACCTCACCAAGGGCTTCGGCGAGCGCCTCCTGATCGAGGACCTCACGTTCGACCTGCCGCGGGCCGGCATCGTCGGCGTGATCGGCGCCAACGGCGCTGGCAAGACGACGCTCTTCCGCATGATCACCGGCGACGAGAAGCCAGACTCCGGCGCGATCGAGCTCGGCGAGAGCGTCAAGCTCGCCTACGTCGACCAGTCGCGGGACGCGCTCGACGCCGCGAAGACCGTGTGGGAGGAGATCTCCGAAGGCCTCGACCAGCTGCAGGTCGGCGATCGCGTCGTCAACAGCCGCCAGTACACGGCTGGCTTCAACTTCAAGGGCTCCTCCCAACAGGCGCGCATCGGCGACCTCTCGGGTGGCGAGCGCAACCGCGTCCACCTCGCCAAGCTGCTGCGCAGCGGCGGCAACCTGCTGCTGCTCGACGAGCCCACGAACGACCTCGACGTGGACACGCTGCGGGCGCTCGAGCAGGCGCTGCTCTCGTTTCCCGGCTGCGTCGTCGTGATCTCACACGACCGCTGGTTCCTGGACCGCATCGCCACGCACGTCCTGGCCTTCGAGGGCGACTCTCAGGTGACGTGGTTCGAGGGCAACTTCGACGCCTACGAGGAGCACCGTCGTGAGCTCCTGGGAGCCGCGGCGGACCGCCCGCACAGGCTCACCTACAAGCGGCTCGTCCGTGGCTGAACCGGACTTCGCCGGCGACTCGGCGATCACGGCCCAGGAGGACGACGGCGAGACCGCGCACTTCACGGCAAACGTCGCCGACGGCTGGCGCGCCGGGCTCGGGCCGCACGGCGGCTACATCGCCGCGATCCTGATGCGCGCGCTGCTCGCGACGGTCGACGATCCGTCGCGCCCGCCCCGCTCGCTCACGATCCACTATCTGCGCGCGCCGCAGACCGCGCCCCTGGAGATCGCCGTGCGGCGCGAGCGGCGCGGCCGCTCGCTGACCTCGCTCTCCCTGCGCATGGAGCAGGACGGTAAGGCGGTCGCGCTGGCGCTCGCGGCGTTCTCCGCGCCCTGGCCGGGCCCCGAGATCGTCCAGCTCCAGATGCCGCAGGTCGCACCGCCCGATCCCGAGCGCCCGGCCGGCACGCTCTTCGACGGCGCGCCGCCGTTCACGCGCCAGATAACGCTCCAGCACCGCATCGGCGACCTCCCGTTCACGTCGTCCGGCGGGACGATGGAGACCGGCGGCTGGCTCGGCCTCGCGAAGGCCCAGCCTGTCGACTATCCGGCCCTCGCGTTCTTCACCGACGCGCTCGTGCCGGCGCCCTTCATGCACATCGACCAGCCGGCCGCAGCCCCGACCGTCGACCTCACGATCCACTTTCGCGCGGACCTCGATTCGCTCGCCCCGTTCGACCTGTGCCTCGCGCATACGCGCGCCCGGCTGATCAGCGAAGGCTTCTTCGAGGAGGACGTCGTCCTCTGGGCGCCCGACGGGTCGCTGCTCGCGCACTCCCGACAGCTCGCGATCCTCGCGCTCCAGCGCGAGTGGATGATGTAGGGTCAGCGCATGGCCAATTACAGCGCGAAGCGCATCGACGACATGCAGGCCGCCTTCGGTGGCGGCTTTGTGAAGGCCCGTGCCGAGCTCGGCATCAGCGCCTTCGGCGTGCAGATCATCCGCATGCCTCCAAACGCCGACCAGTACCCCGAGCATGCCCACGAGGAGGACGGCCAGGAGGAGCTCTACGCTGCCTCTCGGGTTCCGGGCGGATCGACATCGAGGGCGAGTCGGTGGATCTCGACGGCGACACCCTGGTGCGCGTCTCGAGCGGCACCAAGCGGAAGGTGTACGCGGGGCCCGACGGCCTCACGATGATCGTCGTCGGCGCCGTGCCCGGCAAGGCCTACGAGCCTTCCGCGCTCACCGAACTCGAGTAATCCTCAGGGCGACAGGTCCGTCGCGTGGCGCAGCCGCAGCGCGGCGGCGCCGAGTAGCTTCGCGGCGTTTTCGACGTCCTTGACGTCAACGAGCTCCGTCGGCGAGTGCATGTAGCGCAGCGGGATCTCGATCAGCGCCGTTGGAATGCCCCCGCGCGCCTTGTAGATCCCGTCCGTGTCGGTCCATGTCGCTTCCGCGTACGCCGCGACGGTGAACGGGATCCGGGCCCCTTTGCCGGCCGCTTCCAGCACGTCGCACAGCGGGCCGCTCAGTGTCGTGCCGCGCCCCACGACGGGGCCGGAGCCAAGCTCGTGCGGCCCCGCCGCCTTGGCGTCGACGCCCGGCGCATCGGTGGCGTGCGTCACGTCGATCACGATCGCCGCGTCCGGCTTGAGCGAGAAGGCGCTGGTGGTCGAACCGCCGAGATCGATCTCCTCCTGCACCGCGGCGATCGCGACGACCTCCCAGTCGCCGCCCCCGGCGGCGGCGACGATTCGCGCTGCCTCTAGCGCGATGTAGCAGCCGAGACGGTTGTCGAGCGCGCGCGAGACCAGGCGGCGGTTCGGGAGCTCGAGCGGGCCCGCGTCGATCACGGCGACGTCGCCGACGCGGATCAGTTTGCGGGCCTGCGCGCCGTCGCGGGCGCCCACGTCGATGTGCAGCTCGCGAAGCTCCGGCACTTTTTTGCGCTCATCGGCCTTCAGCAGGTGGAGCGGCTTCCGTCCGATCACGCCGTGCACGTCTCCGCCGTCCGTTTTCAGCACCACGCGCTGGCCGACGAGGACCTGTGGATCCCACCCCCCCACAGGCGCGAACCAGAGATACCCCTGGTCGTCGATGTGTGTGACCAGCAGGCCGATCTCGTCGATGTGCCCGACGAGCAAGAGGCGCTTTCGCTCGCCGCGCCGCTTCGCCGGGACCGTCGCGCGGGCCGAGCCGATCGGATCCACCGCGGTCTCCGCGAACTCTTCGGCGGCGTGCAGCCAGATCGCGCGCGCGTCGCGCTCCTGCCCGGAAGGCGAGCGCGCGGCCAGCAGCTCAAGCAGCAGCGGCGGCACGGGCTTGGCGCCCGCGGCGGCTTTGCGTGGCGCCGGGCTCACCGCGCGAGGAGGTTTCGCAGGACGTACGGCAGGATGCCGCCGTGGCGCAGGTACTCGGCCTCGCGCGGCGTGTCGACGCGGACGAGCGTCGTGAACTCGATCTCGCTGCCGTCGGACCGGCGCGCGCTCACCTGCACGTTCTCCGGCGGCGCGCCGCCTTCGGCCATCGCGTCGGCGACGCCGACGACCGTGATGTGCTCCTCGCCGCTGAGCCCCAATGACTCGGCGTTCTCGCCGGCCGCGAACTGCAGCGGCAGGATGCCCATACCGACCAGGTTCGAGCGGTGGATGCGCTCGTAGCTCGCGGCGATCACGACTTGCACGCCGAGCAGTCGCGGCCCCTTCGCCGCCCAGTCGCGCGACGATCCGGAGCCGTACTCGCTGCCTGCGATCACGACGAGTGGGACGCCGCGCTCGCCGTAGCGCACCGCCGCGTCGTAGATGGTCGTCTGCTCGGCGGCGTCGCCGTCGAAGAGCCGCGTGTAGCCGCCTTCGGGCAGCGGGTCGCCGCCGCCGATCAGGTTGCGCAGGCGGATGTTCGCGAACGTGCCGCGAATCATCACCTCGTGGTTGCCGCGCCGCGCGCCGTAGGAGTTGAAGTCGCGCGGCTCCACGCCGTGGGCCATCAGGTATTCGGCAGCGGGGCCGTCGCGGCGGATCGCGCCGGCGGGCGAAATGTGGTCGGTCGTGACGCTGTCTCCGAGCAGCGCGAGGACGCGCGCGTCGACGACGTCGCGGACCGCGGCGGGCTCCGCGGGAAGCCCCTCGAAGAAGGGCGGGCGGCGAACGTACGTGGAGTCCGCCCGCCAGGCGAAGCGCTCACCACCCGGCACGTCCATCGAGCGCCACCGTTCGTCGCCGGTGAAGACGTCGCCGTAGCTCTCGCGGAACATGTCGGCGCGCACCACATCGCCGACGGTGCGCGGCCATTTCCTGCGAGGAGGGCCAGATGTCGCGCAGGAAGACGTCCGCGCCGTCGCGGTCGACGCCGAGCGGCTGGCTCTCGAAATCGAAGTCCATGGTGCCGGCGATCGCGTAGGCGACGCAGAGCGGCGGCGACGCTAGATAGCTCATCTTCACGTCGGGGTTGATGCGCCCCTCGAAGTTACGGTTGCCGGAGAGGACCGCGGCGAACGCGAGCTTCTCGTCGGAGGCGGCGCGCGAAATCTCCTCGGGCAGCGGCCCCGAGTTGCCGATGCACGTCGTGCAGCCGTAGCCGACGAGGTTGAAGCCGAGGGCGTCGAGCGGCTCGGTGAGACCGGCCTTCTCGAGGTATTCCGTTACGACCTTGGAGCCCGGCGCGAGCGAGGTCTTGACCCACGGGCGGCGCGTCAGGCCGCGTGCCACGGCGTTGCGTGCGAGCAGCCCGGCGCCGACCATCACGGAGGGGTTCGAGGTGTTGGTGCAGCTCGTGATCGCCGCGATCACGACGTCGCCGTCCTTGATGTCGACGTGCTCGCGCGTCGACGGCTGATCGCGAGCTCTCCGCGTGAGCCGTTGCGCGTGCGGCCGTCGAATTCCGGGCAGCGCCGCCTGGAAGGCGCTTGCGTGAGTCGCTCAGGGCGGACCCGGTCCTGCGGCCTGCGGGGGCCCGCGATGCTCGGTTCGACGCTTCCGAGGTCGAGGTCGAGCGTGTCGCTGAATACCGGCTCGCGGCCGTCGGCCTCGTGCCACATGCCCTGCTCGCGGGCGTACGCCTCGACGAGCTCGATCTGCTCCTCGGGCCGACCGGAGAGGCGCATGTAGGAGAGCGTCTCGGCGTCGATCGGGAAGATCGCGCAAGTCGAGCCGAACTCCGGCGACATGTTGCCGATCGTCGCGCGGTCGGCGATCGGCAGGGCGCCGACGCCGGCGCCGTAGAACTCGACGAACTTGCCCACCACGCCGTGCTGGCGCAGTAGCTCGGCGACGGTCAGGACGAGGTCGGTCGCCGTGGCGCCCTGCGGGAGCGCACCATGCAGGCGCATGCCGACGACCCGGGGGATCAACATCGACAGCGGCTGGCCGAGCATCGCGGCCTCGGCCTCGATGCCGCCGACGCCCCAGCCCAGCACGCCGAGGCCGTTGACCATCGGGGTGTGCGAGTCGGTGCCTACGAGCGTGTCGGGGTAGGCGCGACCGCTCGCCTCGTCGTGGAATACGACGCGCGCGAGGTACTCCAGGTTGACCTGGTGGACGATCCCGGTGTCGGGCGGCACGAGCGCGAAGCGCGCGAGCGCCTGCTGGCCCCAGCGCAGGAATTCGTAGCGCTCGCCGTTGCGTTCGAACTCCAGGTCGGCGTTGATGCGGAACGCGGCGCGCGTGCCGAACGCGTCGACCTGCACTGAGTGGTCGATCACGAGCTCGGCGGGCGCCAGCGGGTTGATCAGCTCGGGGTCACCGCCCATCTCGGCCATCGCGTCGCGCATCGCGGCGAGGTCCACGACGGCCGGCACGCCGGTCAGGTCCTGCATCAGGACGCGCGCCGGTGCGAAAGCGATCTCGCGGCTCGGCCTGGCCGACGGGTCCCACTCTGCGAGGCCGCGCACGTCGTCGGCGGTGACGGTTCCCGTGCCCTCGTGGCGCAGCAGGTTCTCGAGCAGCACCTTCAGCGAGAAGGGCAGGCGCGCGACGTCGTAGTCGTCCTGCAGCGCGTCGAGACGGAAGATCTCGAAGTCGCGCTCACCCACGCGCAGCGTTCCCTTCGCACCAAAGCTGTCCTGCGTCATCTGGCCTCCTGACTGGCGCCGCCGCTGCGGCAGCGCCATTCTCGCAGAGCGCGGCTCGCCTACACCGACGGGGTGTAGCCGCTCGTCACGCGGCCCTTGCCGTCGCGCTTGGAGCGCAGGAGCGCTTCGTCGCAGGCCGCGAGCAGCGCGTCGGCGTCGAGCCCGTCCTGCCACTGGGCGGCGCCGACTGACGCCGCGACGCCCGCGTGCCCCTCACCCGAACCGGCGACCTGTGCGAGACGCTCGAGCGCGCGCGCCCCGGCGGCGACGGCGTTCTCCAGGTCGGCGTTCGGCAGGATCACGACGAACTCGTCGCCGCCGTAGCGCGCGACGCGGTCGAAGGAGCGGAACTCGCTGATCAGCGCCTGCACGACGCCGCGCAGCGTCGCGTCGCCCGCCGGATGGCCGTGGACATCGTTGACGCGCTTGAAGTCGTCGAGGTCGACGAGCAGGCAGGCGAGCGGCCCGCCGGTCCGGCGCGAACGGCCGATCTCCTCGTCCAGGCGGCGGTGCATCGCCCGCCGGTTCATGGCTCCGGTCACGGGGTCGGTTCCGGCCTCGGCCCGCGCGCGGCAGAGCGCGAGTGCGGTGGAGGCCTGTTCGACCATCGCCGCGCAGTACTCGACCTCTGCGGCGGCGAAGCTGCGGGTCGCGCGGCGCGCCAGGACCACGACCTCGGCGGTGACGCCGCGTTCGCTCATCGGCAGCGCAAGGACGCTGGCGATGTCGCTCTCCAGCGCCAGCCTCGGCATTGACGCCCCGACCTCATCGCCGCCGCAGGCGGCGAACGGCTCTCCGGTACGCGCGACGAGCGCGACGCCGGGCGGGCGCTCCGCCATGTCGACCACGTAGCTGAGGCGCGAGGCGCCGTCGAACATGTAGATGTCGACGTGCTCGTGGCCATCGCCGGCCTCGGAGAGCGTGTGGACGTGGATCTCGTCGGCGCCCGGCGCGGCGAGCAGCTCGCTGGCGAGCGATCTGACGACGGCTTCGCCCTCTACGGCCGTCTGCGCCAGGGCCGCCATCCGACGGACGCCCGCGAGAAGGCGCTCGACCCCCGGTTGAGGATCAGCGGTCGACTCCATCCACGCCAAATCTACGCCATCGTCTGTCCACTACTGGACGAATGTTCGACCTCGGCGGGTCTTTCTGCTTGTCCGAAGCCGATTGTGAGGCGCGCGCCGCCGTCCGGCGCGTTCGCGGCTTGCGCCGAGCCGCCGCAGGCCTCGGCGGCCTGGCGCACGATCGCAAGGCCCAGACCGGAGCCCGGTAGCCCGCGCGCGCCGGGCGCGCGGTAGAAACGGTCGAAGACGTGGGGCAGGTCCTGCTCCTGGAAGCCCGGACCGTGGTCGCGCACCACGAGCACACCGTCGTGCACGGTGACGTCGACGGTCCCCCCCGCGGGGCTCCACTTGCGGGCGTTGTCGATCACGTTCGTCACGGCACGACCGATCCGCTCCGGGCTGCCGCGCACGACGCTCGGTTCGAGGTCGAGCTCGAAGTGCAGGTCGCTGCGCCGCCGCGCCTTCTGGACGGCCGTCGCGGCGATCTCGTCGAGCCGCACATCCTCGTGGACACCATCGGGCGCGCTGCCGCGCGCCAGCTCTACGACATCGGCGACTAGCGCCGTGAGCTCGTCGAGCTCCTCGATGATGTCATCGCGCAGGGCACGCTGGTCTGACTCCGGGAGGCGGTCCGCGTCGCCAAGCAGCTGGATATTGGCGCGCAGCGCAGCGATCGGCGTGCGCAGCTCATGGCTCGCGTCGGCGACGAGCTGACGCTGGGTGGCTAGCGCAAGCTCGAGGGCGTCGAGCGTGTCGTTGAAGCTGTGGGCCAGCCGGCCGAGCTCGTCGCGCCGTCCTTCGCCCTCGATCCGCGCCGAGAGGTCGATGTGGCCACTCAGCGCCTCGGTGCGCCGCGTGAAACGCTCGACCGGCGCGAGCGCCGTTCGTGCCACGAGCGCGCCGAGCAGGGCGGCGAGCAACACGCCGCCGCCGGCGATCAGGGCCAGCGTGATCAGGAGCTCGCGCAGCTGATTGTCGAGCGAGGCCAGCGGGAGCGCGACCATCACGGCGCCGCCGCCGGGCACGCCTTGCGTCAGAACGCGTACGTGGGTCCCGCCGATCTCGCGGTTGGTGATCCGTTTGCCGCTCCCGCTGGCCGCGATCAACTTGTCGGCGCTGGTCGGCGAGAGCGCCGGCGAACGCCCCTGCCCGCCCGGCACGAACACCGTCCCGTTCTCCGTCACCACCTGCACGAAGCCCGACGCCCCTCCGAACGGCGCCGGCTCGACGTTGTGCGGAACGGGGCGACCGCTGCCGAAAAGCTGGTCGTCGTCGCCGGGCGGCTGGCCACCGACCGCGGCGCCCGGACCGGCGGGGCCGACGTCGTCATCTGCGTCGTTGTCGTGGCGCGGGATGATCGCCGCGGCGCGGGCGCGCAGCTGGCTGTCCAGTTCGCCGCTGAGGTGCGAGCGGACGAAGAGGAACGTCGCGCCCGCTGCGATCACCACCACGACCGCCACCGAGGCGCCCGCCGCCGCCGCGATGCGCAGTCGTAGCGACACGTTTAGGGCTCCCGCAGCGCGTAGCCCACGCCGCGCACGGTGTGGATCAGTTCCGGCGCGCCGGCGGCCTGCAGCTTGCGCCGCAGGTAGCCGATGTAGACGCGAAGCGCGTTCGAGGTGGGACCGAAGTCGTAACCCCACACGCGGTCATAGATCATGGAGTGGGTGAGGACGGCGCGGGGATTGATCAGCAGCAGCTCGAGCAGCTGATACTCGGTGCGCGTGAGCTCGACGAAGTTCTCGCCGTAGCTCGCACCGTGCCGCGATGGGTCCAGCCGCAGCTCACCGAACGCGAGCCCGTCGCGCTCCTCCTCGCTGCTCGTGCGCCGCAGCAGCGCGCGCAGCCGCG
Source organism: uncultured Solirubrobacterales bacterium (assembly GCA_963764325.1). Lineage (GTDB taxonomy): Bacteria > Actinomycetota > Thermoleophilia > Solirubrobacterales > Solirubrobacteraceae > Palsa-744. The sequence goes on from CAVXSE010000003.1 coordinate 435,938, forward strand.
CCTGCAGCTCGCCGATGTCGAACGGCTTGACCATGTAGTCGTCCGCGCCGGCGTCGAGCCCCGCGATTCGGTCGTCCACCGCGTCGCGCGCCGTGAGCATCAGGACCGGAACGCGGCTCCCGGTCTTGCGCAGTCGCCTGCATACCTCCACCCCGTCGACCCGGGGCAGGCCGATGTCGAGCACGACGGCGTCGGGATCGCCGAGCGCGAGGCGCTGCAGCGCGGCCTCGCCGTCTTCGGCCATCTCGACGTCGTATGCCGCGAGCGTCAGCGCGCGGCGAAGCGCTTCGCGCACCGCGCGGTCGTCGTCGACGATCAGGATGCTCATGCTGCTGATTCTTTCGCGCGCGCTTCGAGCGCGCCGGCACGACCCGCGCAGTCGTAGAGCGTCGCGCCGCGCGTGCTGCCCGTGTCGACCTTCACGCAGGCCTTCGCCGCCGCGTCGAGAGCGACGCGCGAGCCGACTCGCGTGTCGCCGGGCACTCCGCCGAGGGAGCGTCCGAAGCCGTGTCCGGCAGCGCCTCCGAAGCCGCCGAAGAGCGGCCGCGACCCGGAGCCGGCGGAGCCGAAGGGGGGCGCGCCGCCACCCGGCGCAGCGCTGCCGCCAGGCGCGCCCGCGCCGCCCGGCGCGCCTTGGCCGCCGCCGAAACCACCGGCACCGCCCGTTCCGCTCCCTTCAACGAGCACCCAGCGGATCGCGCCGGATCGCACGCGTTCCGCGAGCCAGTCAACGCTGACCGTGCTCTCACGACCCGAAAAGCCACCTATCCCGGCGACTTCGCCGCCGGTCTCGAGGATCGCCGAGGCCGCCTGGGACTGGCTCGAGACCGCGATCTCGCCGCTGCCGTGCTTCTTGACGTAGTCCACGATCGACGTCAGCGACGTGCCGGAGAAAAGCCCTCCGGCACCTTGACCGCCGAAACCGCCTTTGTGGCGGAAGGCCCCGAAGGGGAATGCCCCGCCCCCCACGCCGCTCCGGCCGGACGCGGAGGAGCCCCCGGCGCCCTGCGGCAAGAACGAACGTGCCGAACCGCCAGCGGCGAGCGGGCGCCCGGCGCCGCCGGGTCCGCCCATCGAGACGAGCGACGCGGGCCCGCCCATCGGGAACGTCCCGTTTGCCCGGTGTCCGAGCGTCTGGACGGACCAGATCGCCGGCGCGATCATCAGCGCGGCGACTAGGAAGGCGACTGCTGCGGAGCGTGAGCGAGCGTCGCGGGCGAACACGATCGCCGCGGTGGCCGCTGCGGCGAGTAGCACGAGCGTCACGGGCAGCCACGTCAGGTCACCGGGGTAGCGACTGTGCACGATCAGCTCGACGGCGACGCCGACGACCGCCGCGAGCGGCGCGAAGACCCGCAGCGGCACCGTACGCCAGGCAAGAAGCGCCGCGCCCGCGCCGACGAGCGCTGCAGTGAACGGCGCGAGCAGCGCGACGTAATAAGGATGGAAGATGCCGCCGGCAAACGAGAAGAGTGCGGCGGTCGTCAGGAACGTTCCGGCCACCGCGACGATCCAGCCGGTTCGCGCGTCGCTGCGGCGCAGGCGGCACGCGAAAAGCACAGCGGCGATACCGACGACCGCGAAGCCGAGGAGCCAGCCGTCCTGACCGCCGAGGGACTCGTTCAGAAGGCGCAGCGGTCCGGTGGTGCCGCCGAACATGGTCCCGCCGATGCCGCCGGGTCCACCGGTCTGACCTTCGACACGGCCGAGGCCGTTGTATTCGAAGATCAGCGAGAAGATCGTGTTGTTGCTCGTGCCCGAAACCCAAGGCCTGTCGGCGGCGGGCGTGAGTTCGACGAGTGCGGGCCACGCGCCGCCGACGAGCAGCATCGCGGCGGCGCCGTACAGCAGCTGGCGCAGGGCGTGGAACGCGCCGCGACCCGCGGGCGTCGTCCACAGCCAGGCGATCGCGATCGCGGGCACGACGACGAGCGCCACGAGCATCTTGGTCTCGAACGCCAGCCCGACGAACACGCCGCTCGCCACGATCCAGCTCGTGCGCCCTCGCTCCATGCCGCGCACCGCGCACCACAGCGCCGCGACGCAGCAGAGCGCGAGCAGCGCGTCGGTGTTGTTGTGGCGCGAGACGGCGACGGTGATCGGCGTCAGCGCAAGCGCGAAGCCCGCGACTGCGCCGCCGAAGCGGCCGAAGCGCCTGCGCACCAGGTCGTAGACGAGGACCACGGTCACGATCCCCATCAGGGCCTGCGGGATCAGGATGCTCAGCGAACTGAAGCCGAAGATGCGGGCCGAGAGGGCCTGGACCCACAGCGCGAGCGGGGGCTTGTCGACTGTCATCACGCCGTTGGGGTCGAGCGAGACGAAGAGGAAGTCGTGCCAGCTATGGCTCATCGAGCGAACGGCGGCCGCGTAGTATTCGTTGGCCCATACGTTGCGGCTGAGATCCCACAGGTTGAGCAGGCCGCTCAACACGATCAGGCCGAGTAGCTCGGGCCGCGGCATTCTCAGCGACGCGACGCGTTCGCCGAGCGAGCTGCGCCGCGGCGGTGCGGTACGCGCGCCGACGGGCGCGGGTGCCGTGCCGTCTGAGAGGAGTAGCTCATGCCGTAAGGGTGCCTTGGCTCCATATGAACAGCGTCTGAATCCCATCAGCCGGCCCTAAGGAGCAGGTGAAGCGCCGGAACGCAACAATCGTCGGGTGTACGAGCCGCCCGAGCCCTTCGCGAGCGACCTGCTGGACGTCGGGGACGGGCAGCGCGTCTACTACGAGCAGGCCGGCATCCCCGATGGCCTGCCGGCGCTCGTCCTGCACGGCGGACCGGGATCGGGCGCGGGCCCGTGGTGGCGCGGGCTCTTCGACCCGGCCGCCTACCGGATGGTGCTCTTCGACCAGCGTGGCTGCGGCCGCAGCACGCCGAACGCAGGGTACGTGGAGGCCGATCTCGAGGCGAACACGACGGACCACCTGATCGGCGACATCGAGCTGCTTCGCGAACGCCTCGGCATCGAGCGCTGGCTTGTCGTCGGCGGCTCGTGGGGCTCGACGCTGGCGCTCGCGTACGCGCAGAAACACGTCGACCGCGTGGCGGCGCTCGTGCTCTTCTCGGTCGTCACGACGACGGCGCAGGAGATCGAGTGGATCACCGTCGAGATGGGGCGCATCTTCCCGGCGGAGTGGGAGCGCTTCCGGGCCGGTGCGGGCGAGCTCACGGCTGGTGAGAGGATCGTCGACGGTTACGCGCACCGTCTCGCGAGCCCCGACGCCGCGGTGCGCGAGCGCGCGGCGCGCGACTGGTGCGACTGGGAGGACACGCATGTGCGCGTCGCTGCGGCCGGGCCCGACCCGCGCTTCGCGGATGCCGGGTTTCGCGCCTGCTTCGCGCGCCTTGTGACCCATTACTGGCGCCACACTGCCTGGCGCATGGACGGCGAACTGCTCGCCGGCGTCGAGCGCCTTGCGAGCACGCCGGCCGTTCTCGTGCACGGGCGGCTAGATGTCAGCGCGCCGCTGCGCATCCCGTGGGAGCTCGCCCAGGGCTGGCCCGCCGCAGAACTGAGGGTCGTGGAGACGGCGGGCCACGGCGGGCGGGCGATCTCGGAAGAAGTCGTCGCCGCGACCGACCGCTTCGCGGCCGCGCCCGAGCTCTGGCGCTAGCCACGCGATCGGGCGCCGGTCCGTCGGGCGTGCAAGAGTTGGCGCCCCAGAACGCAGTGACCGACGCATGAGCCAGCAGCCGGCCCCGCGCCCTCAGAGCCCGCAGTGACGCGCCGCGCCGGGTGGCTGTGGCCCCGTGGCATCAGACGGGGACCTCGCCTCGGCAAGCACGCCGAGGGCGGCCACGAGCTGACCGTGGCGGGCGGACTTTCGGCGCTCAGCCTCGACGCCCTGTCGAGCGTCGCATACGGGCCCGAAGCGATGATGCTGGTGCTCGTCGCCGCCGGGTCGAGCGCGCTTCATTTCACGCTCCCGCTGACGCTGGTGATCACCGGCATGCTGGGGCTGCTCGTCGTCTCCTACACCCAGGTGATCACGGCGCACCCCGAGGGCGGCGGCGCGTACGCCGTCGCGAAGGCGAACCTCGGCCGCATCGTCGCGCTGCTCGCCGCGGCTTCACTGGTCGTCGACTACGTGCTGACGGTGGCGGTGAGCCTCGCGGCCGGGGCGGCGAGCCTGGCGAGCGTCTTCCCGGGGCTCTCGCACCACCTCCTGCTCGTCTGTCTCGCGGGGCTCGTGCTGCTCACGGCGGTGAACATGTTCGGCATCGCCGAGTCGGCGCGGCTGCTGATGATCCCGACAGCGGTGTTCATCGTTTCGATCCTCGCCGTCATCATCGTCGGCCCGTTTCACCCCCACCCGGTGGCCACGATCGGCACGACGCTCGCACCGTTCCACGCGACGGAGGCACTCGGGCTGATCCTGATCCTCAAGGCCTTCGCGTCGGGCTGCTCCGCCGTCACCGGAGTCGAGGCGATCGCCAATGGGGTGCCGGCGTTCAAGCAGCCGCGCGTGCGCCGCGCGCGCCACACCGAGATCCTGCTTGGCGCGCTGCTCGCCACGATGCTGATCGGGCTGGCCGCGCTGATCCGCGCCCATGGCATCGAGCCGCGCGGCGGCGTCACCGTGCTCGCCCAGATCACCGCCGGGGCGTTCGGCACCGGCTGGATGTTCTACGTCTCGAACCTCGCCGTGACGCTCGTCCTCGGGTTGGCCGCCAACACCAGCTTCGGTGGGCTGCCCGTCCTGCTCAGCCTGCTCGCACGCGACCATCGCCTGCCTCACGTCTTCTATCCTGCGGGCCGAGCGGCCCGTCTACAGGCAGGGCATCGTCGCGCTCGCGCTCGCCGCTGCCGTGCTCCTGATCATCGTCAACGGTAGAGACAGAGAAGCTGATCCCGCTCTTCACGATCGGTGTCTTCATCGGCTTCACGATCAGCCAGATCGGGCTCGTTCGGCACTGGAAAGAGGAGCGTCCCGCGCACTGGCGAAGGCGCGCGATGATCAACGGCGCCGGCGCCACGATGACGGCCGTCGCCGTCGCCGTGTTCCTCTTCAGCAAGTTTCTCGAGGGCGCCTGGGTCGTGGTGATCGCGATCCCGGCGCTGATGGCGCTGTTCGCGCGCACCGAGGGCTACTACGGGCGCGTGGCGCGCGAGCTGCGCATCGGACTCACGCCGGGCGTGCCGCGGGCGCGCGAGAGCCTCGTGATCGTGCCGACGTCGACCGTCAACGAGCTCACGGAGCTCGCTCTCGGCGCCGCGCTGTCGATGGGCGACACCGTCATCGCGCTGGCCGTCGCCGGCGACGAGGAGGAGCGCAAGCGCATCCAGCACGAATGGGACAGCTGGGCGTGCAACGTGTCGGTGGAGGTCGTCGTCGACCCCCATCGGCGCCTCGTGCGGACCGTCGTGGACTACGTCAACGAGCTGCCTGCCGACGGGCCGCAGGTCACGGTGCTGATCCCCGAGATCGTGCCGCGCAAGCGCCGCCACGAGATCCTCCACAACCAGCGCGGCCTGCTGCTCGAGTCGGCACTCAAGTCGCGCACCCGCGGTGTCGTCGTCGCGATCCTGCCGTTCCACATTCACGATTAGCGCGACAGGCCCGCGTGTGCTGACATTGCCGTTGTAATGTCGGGCCCGTGAGGCGCAGCGACGCCACGATCGTCAAAGAAGGCTCGCTCCCCGGTGTACGCCTGGAGCGCAGCGTCGCCGATCCGATCGCCTCCGTGTGGCAGGCGATAACCGAGCGCGAGCGCCTTGCGGCCTGGTTCCCGTGCGACGTCGAGGTCGTCGGCGGACTGTGGGAGCCGAACGCGGCAATCGTCTTCACGTTCCCGCCCGAGATCATCGACATGACGCTCACCGGCCGCGTGATCGCGGCCGCTGAGCCGACCTCGCTCGCCTTCACGTGGGCCGACGAGATCCTCCGCTTCGAGCTGGCGGCGGACGGCGACGACCACGACCCTCGTCCTCGTGAACGAGCTCGCGCCGGAGCACGCGGCGCGCAACGCCGCGGGATGGGAGACCTGCCTGGACCGCCTGGAAGGCAGGCAACCGGCAGCCGACGCGTGGCGCGAGGACTTCGCGCGCTACAGCGCGGCGTTCGAACCGATCCTCGGGCCCGCAGGAGGGGCCGCCGGCCGCCACGCGGGCGACGCCTAGACGCCCTGCGCGCCGAGGTCCGCGTCGCGCAGCACGCCTTCGATGAAGGCGCTCTTCGCTTCCGTGTAGGCCTCGCGGTCAGCGCGGTGGCGCACCGCGAGCTCGCGCTTCAGGCGCTCGTAGTCGGCGGCCAAGTGAGGGCTCGCGCGGAGCGCGTCCCGGAACGCGATCTCCTCGCGGTAGCGAAGGGAGCCCGCTGGCATCAGATGGAGGTGGTGCGTGCGTCGCGCGCGGCTCGGCTTGCAGAACCAGTGCATCTCCTCGCTCCGGTACGGCGCGTAGAGGTAGCCGAGCGCTTCTACCGCGCCGAAGAGCGGCCGCGAGCTCGCGAGGTCTTCGACGCCGGCGAGGATGTCGATGACGGGCTTCGCGGCGAGGCCGGGCACGGACGTGCTGCCGACGTGGTGGATCGCGCCAATCAGCTGCCCGCCCAGCGCCGGCTCGAGCAGGGCGCGCTCGGCGGCGAACATCTCGGGCCACGCCGGGTCGTAGTCGACGACCGTGACGGGCTCGTCGCGTTCCTCTTCCACGGTCCTTCAGGAGGAGAACGGCGCCATGCGGACCGCGATCGTCAGGCCGCAACGGTCGAGCAGCGCGAAGCGACCGCCCGGGACGGCGGCGGCCTCGGCGCGGATCATCGCGACGAGGTCCCGCTTGAACGGCCCGCGCGGGTGACGCAGCAGCACCCCGTCGAGAGTGTCGGAGCGAGACGTCCCAGGCCCGCAGCCCGGCGCCATCGACCATCGCCCCCCACTGCAGGTAGCAGCCGAGCGGACCGTCGCGCGAAACACTCACGCCGGGCGTCGTGTGCACGCAGATCGCGTCGGCGACGAGCTCCGCACGCTCCGCGGCGACGTTCGCCCGAGCGGCTCGGTCGAGCGTCGTCTCTGCGCTGCCGAGCGTGAAGTCGCGCCCCGCGACGGGTTGCGCGATGCCGTGATCGTGAAGCAGCGAGCCGCAGTAGAAGAGCTCGTCGTCGAGCTCTTCGCCGTCGACGACCGCCAGCGCGCGGCCGAAGAGCCACGTCCTGTACGAGTGGCCGACGAGCGCAGCGGGTAGTTCGCCGCAGGCCTCCTCGGCTTCGCGCGCGAAGGCCGTGTCGGGCGCCGTGAACGTGTCGAGGTCGACGCGTTCCGCGGCGGCCGGCAGGCGTCCGAGCGCGAGCTTCGCGCGGCCCGCGAGGTTCTGCCACTGGCCGAGCGCGATCGCCGCGAGCAGGCGGCGCCGCTCGGCGCCCGAGAGGCGCCCGCGCGTGCGGCGCGTCCACTCGAGCCCACCTAGGCGTGCCGGATCGGGTCTCGCGGGCGAGCGGCCGAAGGCCGCGGCGGCGCACATCGTCGCGCCGATGCTACACGCGTCCTCGACTGCGTCGCTCAGGGGGCCGCGAGGCCCTGAGCGCCCAGAAACTCGCGGATGTATCGGTTCACGAGCTCGGGGTGCTGCTCGGCGATCCAGTGCGCGGCGTCCGGCACTGCCCTGAACGTCAGGTTGCTGACGTAACGATCGAGCCCGGCGTGCGACGCCGGCCGGACGTACGGGTCGTCCTGCGGGTAGATGACCAACGTCGGCACATCGACCAGGAGCGGAGCGACGTCGGGGCAGTAGTTGCCGCGGCCGGGCGTTCCGTGCGCGTCCGGTGGCGCGATGCCCTCGACCTCGTACCAGTGCAGCGCCGACTCGATGGCCTTCGGGACGCGCCACGACCTGCGGTATTCGGCGCGGTCCTCGGCGCTCAGGAAAGGGTGGTCGAGCGCCTGTTCCAGTGCCGCGAAGTCGTTGGCGCTGGCTCCGGCGATCGCGTCCGGGCGGCGCAGCGCGAGCAGGTACTGGCTTGCCTCGATCTGCTCGGCGTCCTCGCGCTGGGCGCGGTCGAGGACGCCGGGGTGCGCGCCGCCGAGACTGACGAGCGCGCGGACACGGTGCGGGTAGTGGAGCGTGAAGGACCACGCAACGAGGCTTCCCCAGTCGTGGCCGACGAGAATGAAGTCCCGGTGGCCGAGGTGATCGGCGAGGCAGCGCAGGTCCTCGACGGCCGGCCACACGCCGTAGCTGTGCGTGCCCTCGGGCTTGGACGAGAGGTTGTAACCACGCTGGTCCGGCGCGACCGCCAGGTAATCGGTGCCGAAGTGCGCGAGCTGGGCGCGGAACGCATAGTGAAACTGCGGGAAGCCGTGCAGGAAGACGACGAGCGGCCCATCGCCGGCGTGGGCGTAGTGCAGCTCGATCCCGTTGACCGCCGCAGTCGCGTGCTCGATCTCAAGCGCCTTCGCCCCCATCCGCCCGCGCTCAGCCCTTCGCCCCGCCGCCGGCACCCGCGCGCTCGTCGCGCGATGCCGCGGGCATGATCAGGCACGTGGACGTCGCGTGTGCGTAGAGACTGCCACAGTCGTCGGTGAGGCGGCTCTCGGCCGTCGCGATCGTGGAGCCGCGGTGAACGACGGCACCGTCGGCGAACAGTTCGCCGGTGTCTGGCCGCACGGCCTTCACCAGGTTGACCTTGGTCTCCAGCGTCGTGTAGCCACCGCCCGGCGCGAGCGTGGAGTGCACCGCCGCTCCGGCCGCGGAGTCCAGCAACGTCATCGCGACCCCGCCGTGAACGGTGCCGAGCGGGTTGGCGTGGGCCGCGCTGGGCCGGTAGCGGAAGCGGGCGCTTCCCTCGCCGACGTCGATCAGCTCGAAGCCGAGGACGGCCTGGATCGGGGCCGCCGGCGCCGTGCCGTCGCGTATCGCCAGCAGGTACTCAAGGCCCGTCGGGGCATGCGCAACGCTCATGGGGAGACCTTGACGGTCCCCCGTTGGCGCAGCGTTGGCGGCGCGTTGCCCGCGTGTGGCTAGGGCCGATCGGTGCCGGCGTCGAGCAGGCTCGCGTGGAGCTCTTGGACTCCGGGCCCGGGAACGGCACCGAGATCCTCGCGCAGCTTCACACGCAGACGGTCGTAGACGAGAAGTGCCTCGGCCGCGTTGCCCTTCGCTGCGAGCGCCTGGATCAGGACGGCGTAACCGCTCTCGCGGTACGGGGCGAGCCTCACGAGCTCGCTCGCGGCGCGCACCGCCGTGTCCAGCTCGCCGCCGCCAAGACGCAGCGCCGAGGTCGCCAGCGCCTCAAGCGCCCCGGCCCGCAGATCGTCGAGGGCCAGGCGACGCTCGGACACCCAGTCGTTGTCGTGACCGGCGAGAAACACGCGCGAGCTCACGTTGAGCGCGATGTGCGCGGCGATCCAGGCCCGGACGTCGTTCCCCTGCGCGACCGCGGCTTGCGCGTCGTGCAGCGCCTGGGCGGCCGCCTCGGTGTCGACCCAGGCGCCGTCGGGGAGCCGAAGCTGGAGGAGGTCCCCGGCGGGCAGCATTTCGTTGCCGTCAACGTCGAGCGCACGACGCAGCTTGGAGAGAAGGGCGCGCAGCGAGGCCGACGCCTCGGGCGGCGGCGCTTCACCCCACAGGACGTCGGCGAGCTCCTGGCGGCCCGCCGGCCGCTCGCGCTGAGTCACGAGGTACGCGAAGAGGACGCGCCCCTGCGGTCCCGGCAGTGCGGCGGTCACGTCGACGCCGGCGATCCGCGACGACTAGCGGGCCGCAGAGCTGGATGCGGTTCGGGATCGCGCCGGCCATCGCCGTGCGACACTACCCCCGATGAAGCAGGTCATCGTCTGCGAGTGCGGCACGATCGTGCGCGGCGAGGACGAGCGTGAGCTGCTCGTGCAGGCGCGGGGGCACATGGAGACCAACCACCCCGCGGTCGCCGGGCAGATAACCGACGAACAGCTCCTCGCCTTGAGCCAGGAGGAGCCGGCGCCGAACGCGCCACGCTGATCCGCCGCGCCCTACAGCGGCGGAACCTGGTTGTTGACCTGGCTCCGTGGTAGAGGCGATTCTCGTCCCGGCAGGAAGAGCGGAAGAAGAACCGCACGCTGTCACTGCGGACGCCGTTGTAGCTCGCAAACAGGGTCGCGCGGCCGCGGGTTCCAACCTTGCACGCCCGGTTGTTGCTCGCGCGCACGCGGACGGTGATCCTCATGACGTTCCCCGGATAACCCCACATCACCGCGTAGTGCGAGTGGTAGAGGAGGTGGCGTTCGACGGTCATCGTGATGTCACGGTCGGGATGGTCGCGGAAGCGCTCTTCCTGGCAGATGATTCCGGAGACCGTGTTCGCTGCAAGGTCGATGTCTCCGTGCCCGCGCGCGAAGTTGCCCCTGGCGCCGATCGGCGGTCCCGTATGAAAGCCCCACGGCGGAATCCCCCCGACGATCGGAACGGCGCCGCAGCCGGCGGTGTAGCCGCTAGCGCCGCCGGTCATTCCGAGCAGAAACACCAGTGCCGCAAGCGCCGGCAGGGCCAAGGCAGTCGGCCCGAGACGGTGGCGCCACAACATCGGCGCTGACTATAAGACGCGGCGCAACGGAGCCGAACCGGCAATGGCCGGATGTGCGTCGACGCGGTCAGTCGACGCCGGGTGCCGCACTGCGCAGGGTCGCGCGCAGCTGGCGCGCAAAGGCCTCGACTTCCGCGCCGGCAGGAAGTTCACCGCGGTCGAACATCGCCACCTGGAGGTGCGGGCCGACGAGAGCCCCGGGCTCCACGGACGGGACGGGCTGGAGCACCCAGTGGATGTGGCCCGGCGTGCCGCCGGCGTGAGACCAGAGCGTCGCGTAGATCTGGTCGGGCTCGAGCAGCTGCGCGAGCGCCGAGGTCACGCGCCGCAGTAGCGGACCGAGCTCCTCAGCCTCGCCTTCGTCGAGCAGCCAGAGATGGTCGACGTGCCTCTTCGGCTTGACGATCAGCGTGCCGACCCCGAGCGGACCGACGCAATGCTCGACGACCCAGTGCGGTGTCTCGGTGATCCGCCCGCCAGGCAGCTCGCGCAGACCGGCGGTGAGTTCACATGCCAGGCAACCCTCCACCGGCCGACCGTATCGCTCGATGGGTGAGCGCATCGGCCAGCGGCGACGCGCCGGCACTGGTAGCTTGCGCGCTGTGGAAAGCCAGATCATCGGCACGACGCTGCCGCTGCTGGAAATCAAGCTCGCGCAGGGCGAGAACATGGTCTCCGAGGCGGGCGAAGCAGCGTGGTTCGACCACAACGTCAACATCCGCACCGCCGCGACCGGAATTGGCGGCGCGAAGGCCGGGCTGCGCGGCGCATTCGACGTCGCCAAGCGCGCCGTCGGCGGCTCGAGCATCTTCATGAGCGAGTACACCGCGGACGACGGCCCGGGCACGATCTCCTTCGGCACCAAGGTCCCCGGCGAGATCCTGCCGATGGTCTCCGAGGAGGGCAAGTCGCACATGGTCCACAGCTACGGCTTCATCGCCGGCGAGGACACCGTCTCGCTCAGCGTCGGCTTCCAGAAGAAGCTCGGCGCCGGCATCTTCGGCGGCGCCGGCGTCGTGCTGCAGAAGGTCAGCGGCAGCGGCCAGTGGTGGTGCGAGATGTCAGGCGTAGTCAAGGAGGTCGACCTGGAGCCCGGCTACCACCTGCGCGTCCACCCCGGCCACCTCGGCATGTTCGAGGAGTCTGTGGAGTTCAAACTGACGATGATCAAGGGCGTCAAGAACAAGCTCTTCGGTCAGGGGCTCTTCTTCGCGGAACTGACCGGCCCCGGCAAGGTCTGGCTGCAGAGCATCTCGCTCGCCTCGCTGGCGGGGGCGCTCGCGCCCTACATCGTCACCGACGAGAGCAGCGGCAACAGCTCCTCGTTCATCGAGAACGTCATCGGTAGCTGATCCGCGCAGCCGTCGCGAGCGAACGCCCGAGCCACCGAGCGCTTCGCGCCGACTTCCGCACGCCACCGGATCTCAAACAGGTAGAGCCCGGCCCAAATAACGGCACCACAACATCCAGCCGCGAGGCGCTGGTACGCTCGCGGCCGAGGGCGAGGTTTGGGGTCGCTCATGGATCACGGCGAGCGACCGCCGGTGCCGCGGGCCAAGCTGCCAGTCGTCTCGGCGCGAGCCGCACAGGAACGAGGTGAGGGTATGGGGGGGTACTCGGCGAGCCACCGGACCGGGGCATCGCGACGTCGAGCGTGGTTGCTGGTCGCGACGTCTCTCGCGATCGTGCTCAGCGGGCTGACGGCCGCGTCGGCTTCAGCGATGGGCGGCGGCCCCTTTGGCTCCGGCGCGCCGCTTCTGGGCGAAGGGGGCGGTGCGTCTCCCCCGATCGTCGAAAAGCTGTCTCCCGCCGGGACGGAAAAGAGCGAAGGCGGCGAAAAGGTCACGATCATCGGGACCGGCTTCCTTGGAGCCACCGCGGTCCACTTCGGCTCCGCGAGCGCCAAGAGCTTCAAGGTGCGGACCTCCGGCAGGTACAAGGGAGAGGAAATCAAGGCCGTCGAGCCACCGCTGTCGGCCGTGGATCAGCACACGGTGGACGTGACCGTGACGACCCCGGAAGGCACCAGCGCGATCACTCCGGGGGACGAATTCACGTACGTGTTGCCGGCGTCGACGATCAGCAGCATCTCCCCAGAAGAAGGGAAGGCGACCGGTGGTACGACGGTGAGTATCAGCGGGGCGGACTTCATCGAAGTGACGGCCGTCGACTTCGGGTCGTTCAGCGCCGCCGAATTCAAAGTCAACTCGTTCGGCTCGATCACGGCCGTCTCGCCGGCGCAGACGGTGGGCAGGGTGAGCATCACCGTCACGACGCCGGGCGGCGTCAGCTCGTCCGGAATCTGCAAGAAGGACCACGTTCACTTTCCGTGTCCTGAACACGAACACTTCAAGGTCGTCGAACCGACGATCACGAGCGTGTCGCCCAACAGCGGTCCTGCGACGGGTGGCACCGCCACGACGATCACCGGGACGGGATTCGGCGTGGGCACTGAAGCGACGGTGATTCGCTTCGGCGGATCGCTCGCCACCTCCGTCGACTGCACGTCCATCACGACGTGCAGCGCGACGGCTCCGGAACACAAAGCCGGCACGGTGGACGTCAGAGCGACCATCGGCGCGGCCGCCACCGAAAGCAGCCCGGCCGACCAGTTCACCTACGAATAACGCATGCGCGCGCGAACCCGGATAGGGGCGCTTGATCGGCCTCCGTCCTGGGCCTATCGTGGGTGCATGGCCGTCAAGCAGAGGCCTAATGTCGCCCGCGCAGCAGCCACGGCGATCACGTGGTTGCTCGTAGCCGGCTTGTCGTTGCTGTGCGGAGCAACGCCCGCAAGCGCGTCAGCTTTGGAAATCACCGGCGAGTCCGCCACGAGCGTCTCGGCGACCGACGCGACGCTCAACGCAAACATCGAAACGAACGGCTTGTTCACGGCGTACGAGTTCCAGATCGACACGAACCCGCTGTTCGACTACACGCAGCGTGCTTGCCCACTGGAGGTTCCGGGCTACGCGGCGTGTCTTGCAATCGAGATCGGCGAACCGCTGCCGCCCGGACTGGTCGAGCCCAAACCAAGCAACATCCGTGCCGGTCTCGGCAAGCAGCCCGTGAGTGTCGACCTCTCTCGCGCTGGCACAACGCTGACGGGCGGCTCCACCTACTACTTCCGTGTGCTCGCGACGAACGGCCCGGAATACGCGCAGGGCGCAACCGAAGAGTTCACGACGCCCGTCACTGACAGCCCACCCGTTCGGTGCGACGTCCCGAGGCTCACCGGCCGGTCGCTGCGGGGCGTTCGGCGTTTGCTCCACGCCGCGCATTGCACGCTCGGACGAGTCACAGCCCACCGCGGTCGCATCGGCAAGCTCGTTGTCGGGTCACAGAATCCACGGCCCGGGCGGCGCCTGCCGGCCGGTGGCGCCGTCGCGGTGTCGATGCAAGCGCACCGACAGCACTAGGACTTCCTAGCGGCCGATCACGCGCTCGAAGCTGCGCGAGATCGGCTGCGTCAGCCGCGGCGAGATGCGGTGCAGGATGTACGGAACGGTGACCTGGCGGCGTGGCACCGGCACGATCAGACGGTGGTGCTCGACGGCGCGCAGCACCGCGTCCGCGACCTCCTCCGGCGCGGCGCCGCGGCGCGCGTAGAACTCGACGGCCCGGCCGTGCAGCAACTCGATGTCGCCGCGCATGATCCCGTTCGCGACGATCGGGGTGTCGATGATGCCCGGGCAGATCGCGTGAAGTGAATGCCGCGTTTGGAGAGCTCGGCGTTGAGCGCCTCGGTCAGACCCACGACGCCGTACTTGGACGCGACGTAGGGAGCCATCTTCGCGCTCGGCACGAGGCCGGCCATCGACGCCGTGTTGACGACCGACGCCGGACGCCCCTGGGCCAGCATCCGCGGCACGAAGGCCTGCACGCCATACGCGACACCGAGCAGATTTACGGAGATCACGCGCTGCCAGTCCTCGACCGTCGTCGCCTCGACGTTCGCAGCGTGGCCGATGCCGGCGTTGTTGTGCAGCACGTCGACGGCGCCCTCGGACTCGAACACCGAGGCGGCGAACGCCTCGACGGCCGCCGCGTCGGCGACGTCGAGCGCGTACGCCACGCCGTGCCCGCCGCGGCCGCGGATCTCGTCGACGGCGCGCCCGGCCGACTCGCGGTCGATGTCGGCGGCGTGCACGCGCGCCCCGCTTCGCGCAAGCGCCAGCGCGCTCGCGCGGCCGATACCCGAGCCGGCGCCGGTGACGACCGCCACCTGACCTGAGAGGTTGATCTGGACCGGCACGGTGCCTCCTTCGCTCGCCTTCGGGCCCGCCGCAAGGCTGCCCCCGGTCGCAGTGTTGTACACCTCGTGTCCGGCGCGCGAGCGAGAAAGGCGGCGAGATGGATCTGCAGCAAGCTCCGGCAGCGTCAGGCGACGCGCAGCCCAGGCCCTTCCCGCAGGTGGCGGGCGTCGAGGTTGAACACGCTTTCGTCGCGGCGCGGGGGCTGAGATTCCACGTCGCGCTCGCGGGGCCACACGACGCGCCGCCGCTCGTTCTGCAGCACGGCTGGCCGCAGCACTGGTACGAGTGGCGCAAGGTGCTGCCGGAGCTCGCGCGCGACCGGCGCTGCGTGATGCCCGATCTGCGCGGCCTGGGCTGGAGCGAGGCGCCCGCGCGTGGGTATGAGCAGCAGACGCTCGCCGACGACGTCCTCGCAGTGCTGGACGCGCTTGCGATCGAGCGCGTCGAGTTCATCGGCCACGACTGGGGCGGCTGGGTTGGCTTCCTGATCGCGCTGCGCTCGCCGCAGCGGATCAGTCGTTTTCTCGCGCTGAACATCGTGCCGCCGTGGCCGCCGTGGTCCGGAACGCGGCCCCGGCCCCGCGAAGCGCTACGCACCCTGCGCCTGACCTACCAACTTGTCCTGGCCGCGCCCTGGCTCGGCGAGACGCTCGTAGGGCGCACGCGCCTGGTTCGAGCGATGCTGCGTGCCGACAACGTGCACCCCTACGCGTTCAGCGACGGCGACGTCGACGAGTTCGCGCGCGCCCTCGCGGAGCCCGCGCGCGCTCACGCGTCGTCCCTGTACTACCGCGACTTCCTACGCCGCGAAGCGCCCGCGATCTTGCGAGGGCGCTACAGCCCCGACGACCTCGCGGTGCCGACACACCTTCTCTACGGCACGCACGACGCGGCACTCGGCCCCGAGCCGCCGGCCGCGGGCGGCGCACTGAGTGTCGAGCCGGTCGCGGACTCCGGCCACTTCATCGCCGAGGAGCGCCCGGACCTCATCGTCGCTCGGGCACGCGAATTCCTCCGCGCTTAAGCGCCCGGACGGCGTCCTCGAGTTGGCGCCTAGGTACGCCTAATGGACGTCGTGAGATCCGGGGAACCGGCGATCGTCTGGAGGACCACGCAGTAGCGCTCGGTCAACTGCTGGAGCGTCGCGAGCTGCTCGGCGTCGGCGTCGGTCTCGAGCTCAAAGACGAGTCGGATTGCCGAGAAGCCCACCGGCACATCGCGGTCGACGCCCAGAGTCCCGCGAAAGTCGAGATCGCCTTCGGCGAGCACGCGGCCCGAAACGGCGACTCCGAGTGATGTCGACACGGCCCGCAGCGTGACGCCGGCACAGGCTACGAGAGCCTCAAGCAGCATGTCGCCCGAACAGAGCAGGCTGCCGTCGCCGCCCGAGGCGGGATGCAGCCCCGCTTCGGCGATCGCCCGGCCCGTCTGAACCGAGCACGCGACCCCCTCGCCGAGCGAGCCCTCCGCCGACAGCGTGATTAGAGCTCTATCGGGTTCTGCGCGATACAGCTCCTTCAGCGGCGCCTGGACGGCGCGCAGCTGTTTTTGCTCCACTGCGGAAGCGTAACGCGAGGCTGTACGGAGGGTGAGGGTTTTGACGCCTCGTCAGACGAATCGCGCCAGGTCGAGGCGGATAAGAGCGCTGCGAGCCTCTGAACGTGTACGCGCACCAGGACGCGTTGGAGGGGACGCGCAGATGCCCGCGTCCCCTCGCGCTGCGTCGCCCTATTTGCTCGGGATCGCTGTCAGAACGCCCGCGCCTTCTTGGAAAGTTTGCGCGATCGTAGCGTCCACTTCGTTTGCTTCCAGTTCGACGGCCTCCGCCTCGACGTGGAGCGGTTCTTTCGACGAAATCCGGCACGCAAGCGACACGGTCATGTGGGCCACCCAGTCATCTTCGCCCTGCTGCGTCAACGGCCCCTCGATCGGCGCGGAGCACGAAGCGACTTGTTTTTCTTCAGCATTGACGGCGATGAGGAAGAACTCGACCGCGCCGAGCTTGCCGGCTTCCGTCGCCTCGAACTCCAACCCGGCAACGAGTTGCACATCCCAATAGCTCTGGCCGGGGCCACCCGCGGGTAGTTCCAGGCTGAGGCACGGGATTTCCTGCAGTTCCACATACGCCCCGCCCCCGTCGCACTGTTCGGTCGAAAGCGCCATGCCGGCGGCCGCGCCTTCTTTTCCTTCTTTACCTTCCTTGCCTTCTTTACCTTCCTTGCCTTCTTTACCTTCCTTGCCTTCTTTGCCTTGGATGTGCCACGCGGTCTTGGAATATCCCCGTTTGCAACGCGCACTCTTCGAGACAACGAAAAGAGTCGTCCCGGAGCGATTTGCGCACGCGTAGATCACGCCGCTGGAACTTTTGAGCGCGGCGATACGCACCCTCCTCGCGCCCTTCGAGCAGGTGAATCCGTCTCGCGGGCGCTCAAGCCTGTGTGCGCGAGTCGCGCAGTAGACCCGCTCATTCCGCGCGACGCCGCGCCCCAGCGCCGTCGACGACGTCGCCGCGCCCGCCATCGACGCAACAACAATGACAACTACGAGAACCAACCTCGATCTGGCCACTCCGTCTCACCTCCGCCCCGTTGAAGGCCGCCTGCGTGGCGCGCGGCGTGCCTGGAGCGGGCAACAGTAACGGCGCCCGGACCGGATCGGGCTTGTCACCTGGCGCCCTCATCAGTGGGCGACGACTGCGGGACGGAGGGGGGAGAGATTCGAACTCTCGGTACGCCAATCAGCGCACGACGGCTTCCCAGCCATTGCGGGCCGAATCGGTTCGCTCGATGGTTCGCGCGACAGCTGACGCATTCGAGATCGCCGCAGGCGTGCGCAGTTCGCGGCGCGCATTGTGCGTGCAAAACACGCCACTAGGCCAGGGCGCGCCGCTCCTCCGCACTCGGGATTGGGCCGTGGAGATCTGCGAACGAGCCTGGATCTTCGCACCGCGCAAACGCCGTAGCCGCGTCGCGGACAAGCTCGAAGTGGCCGGCCGCAAGCAACTCGGCAGGCCTCTGCTCCTCGAGGTACGCAGAACGCCCGAGTAGCCACGCCCTAACGAGGTCGGGGTCAATCAAGTATCGATCCCGCAACATCGTCGCGAGGCTGTACGCGGCATCGATGCCCTCGTCAACGGCCGATCGACGCCGACGCCTGACGGCGTCCGGCGCATCAAGGCGAGATCGCCGGCTCTCGATCGCCCGAAGGCTGCTTCCCGTAAGCAGCGCGAGTTCGGCCGACGTAAATCGAAACTCTTCAACGAGGACGCTCAGCTTGTCGTCGGCTGTGACTGGCGTGCGGCGACGCTGCGTCGCGTCTTCGCGCTCGTCATCCGCGGTCTTTTTCGTCTGCGTCCATACCATCATCATTGCTTCCTCCTCTCTCCAACAAAAACCTCGATCGGGCATCCGGCCCTAGGCCTTCCTCCGCCTGGAGGAGTGTCGGGTTCGCCGAGTTGGCGACGGTTCGCAGCACGGCCGAACCGTAAACAGCGTAGCGGACAGTATGCGGTCTCCTGTGCGGTGCAATTTGCGGGCCTGGATGCGGTACGAGGCGCTAGACTAGTCGAAATCACCATCGACGTGCTCGACGGGGCGAGCACACACTGGAGAGAGAGGAGCGCAGGATGAAGGACCAGCCGTTCGGGGTGTACATGCCTGCGACCGCGAGCCTCGCTGGGGCGGGCATCGAGAACGCCGAGGCAGAAGCGCGAATCAGCTCGTATCTGCTCGAAGCGATGCCGTTCGTCTACACGGTCTACGTCTCGGCCGCCCGCGACGTACAGATGGCCATGCCAAGCTCCGAGGAGCACACGGCCTACAGGCTCGCGCTTGCAAGGAAACTCGGCGTGCCGCCCGCGACCATCGAAGTCAGCGACGCGGCGTTCCGCGGCTTCGCGCTCGAGCTGGAGGTCGCGGACGTATCGATCGCGACGACCGACTCGATGGACTCAACCGCGCACATGCGGGAGCGGGAACTCACCGACTGTGACGCCTTGTGGCTGCCGGACATGACGGACGGACGGCCGGGATTGCGCCTCCGGTTCGTCAGCACACGCGACCTTCGCGGGAGTATCCGTCTCAAGCGCGTGATCGACGTGCTGCCTATCCCGCGCGGGACGCCGACCTCAACCGGCGGTCCGGCTTAGGCCGCCGAACGCGGCGGAAGCTCGGGGCGCGCGACAACCGCGCGACGCTCCTCGGCACGTCCCAGCGGCGTCAGGCGGTCGCCACCGGCCTTGGAGCGGTCCCCTGCTGCCGCCATCACGGCCCGGGCCGGCGGCGCCACGGGCGATCTTGCGCCCGCCGACGGAGGGGGAGAGATTCGAACTCTCGGTACGCCAATAGACCCACAACGGTTTTCGAGACCGCCGCATTCAACCGCTCTGCCACCCCTCCGGGGGGAGCAAGGCTAGAGGATCGCCGCCTCCTTCTCAGGCGTCCAGGTCGACGGCCGGGAGCGCCCGCAGCTGCTCCTTCGTCAGTCCGAGCGTGACGCCTTCGACGTCGACGCTCTTGACCGCCGACATCTGCACGGCGACGGTCTTGCGCCCCCAGAGGCGGCCCTCGTCGAGCAGCAGATGGGTGATGTGGTGGTCGTCGGAGTCGACGACAAATCCGTGTACCCGCCCGAAGTCTCCATCGGCCGCGTGGACCCGTTCGCCGCGGCGCACCTCGACCTGTCCCGCGGGAACCCGGCTTGCGAAGTAGGCGCGCGGCGCGTCGGCCATCTCGCGCGCGCCCATGTCCATGCCGAGGCCGTAGTAAGGCCAGTTGAGGGCCTCTCCCTCGCCGTAGCCGAGTTCCTCGCCGGTCGGCGAGAGGAACTGCGTCTCCTCCGCGAATTCGAGCTCCTCGAAGTCCGCGACGGCGCAGCGGAGCCGCAGCCGCCCGTCGTGCTCGCCGACAAGCTCGACGGGCACGAGGCGGCCCTGGCCGGGACTGTGCTCGGGATCGACGACGACGTGCGTGACGACCCGACGGACGGGGTCGACGACGACGCAGGCCAAGCTTCCGCACGGACCGTCGGTGCAGGCCACCGCAGCGCCGATGTCATACGACTCGCCCACGGCGCAAGCGTAACGGTCGAGGGTGCCGCCGCGAACGCCGCGCGGCGACAAAGGGGTAGGGTTGGCGTCGTGCCGACCAAACAGGCCAAACGACGCGAAATCCAACACCCCTCGCGCGCAGAACGCGTCGAACGGGGAAAGGCGGCGCGCAGCGTCACGCCGCGCTCGAGCCTCGGCCTGTTCGAGCCGGCCGCCAAACGCGCCGACCCGGTCAAGCTGCTCGAGAAGCAGGCCGTCACGCGCGTCCCCGAGCTCCTGCCGATCCGCTACGGGCGGATGCTCGCGTCGCCCTTCACCTTCTACCGCGGCGCGGCGCTGCTGATGGCCGAAGACCTCGCGCCATCTCCGGTTTCGGGCATGAAAGTGCAGGCCTGCGGCGACGCCCACATGACGAACTTCGGCGTCTTCGCCTCGCCGGAGCGCAACCTGGTCTTCGACGCCAACGACTTCGACGAGACGCTCCCGGGACCATGGGAGTGGGACGTCAAGCGGCTCCTGACGAGCCTGCTGATCGGTGCCCGCGATGCCGGCTTCTCGCGCCGCGACCAGGAGCGGGTGGTGCGCGCACGGTCGATCCAATACCGCGCCGCGATGGCGGGCTTCGCGGGCATGGGCAACCTCGCCGTCTGGTATGCGCACATCGACATGGAACGCCTGATGACTGACCTTGCGCCGCTGCTCAGAAAAGATGGAAAAGCGCACCGAGCGCACGCTCTCCAAGGCGCGCAGCCGCGACAGCATATCGGCGCTCATGAAGCTCACGCACGTCGTCGGCGGCGAGCCGCGCATCGCCTCCGACCCGCCGCTGATCGTCCCCATCGCGGAGCTGACGGCCTTGGCGAGGGCGGCGCGAAACGTTCGACGCCCTGCGCGGGCTGCTGGAGAGTACCGTGCGACGCTAGAGTGCGATCGCCGCGTCCTGCTCGAGCAGTTCCGCCTCGTCGACCTCGCGCGCAAGGTAGTCGGCGTGGGAAGCGTCGGCACGCGCTGCTGGATCGGCCTGATGCTCGGCGTCGACCAAAGGACCCGCTGTTCCTGCAGATCAAGGAGGCCGGTACGTCCGTTCTCGAGGGCCCGCTCGGCCCGAGCGAGTACTCAAACCACGGCGAGCGGGTGGTCGCCGGCCAGCACCTGATGCAAGCGGTCAGCGACATCTTCCTCGGCTGGCTTCGCGTCCCGGCGCGCGAAGGCGAACCCTCGCGCGATTTCTACGGGCGTCAGCTGCGCGACGGAAAGGGCTCGTTCGAAGTCGAGGGCTCCAAGCCCGACGGCTTCGCGATCTATGGCCGCGTCTGCGCCTGGACGCTCGCGCGCGCCCACGCCCGCAGCGGCGACCGCGTCGCGATCGCGTCGTACCTCGGATCGGGCGATGCGTTCGACCGCGCGATGGTGCAGTTCGCCGTCGACTACGCCGAGCAGAACGAGCGCGACTACTCCGCTCTCAAAGAGGCCGTCGACAGCGGCCAGATAGCCGCCGAGAGCGGCGTCTGACACGACCAGGACAGGGGCCCAGAATGCCCACCGAGCCGCACCGCGACGATCGCACGCCGCTTGAACTGAAACGCGTAGCGCCAGAGATCGCGCGCGTCGGGGGGCGTTATCTCGTGGAGGACGCGCCCGACCATGAGTTGCCGCGCGGCTCGATGGACCCGCGCGAAGCGTTGCGCCTGCTGCAGCAGGAGATAGTGCTCGACGGCCTGCCGACGCGCAACCTCGCGACGTTCGTGACGACGTGGATGGAGCCGGAGGCCGAGGAACTGATCAAGGAAACGCTGCGCGTGAACTTCATCGACCACGCGGAGTACCCGCAGTCGGCGGAGATCGAGCAGCGCTGCATCCGCATGCTCGCGAGCCTCTTCAACGCGCCCGGCGAAACGACCGGCGCGCGCACCCAGGGCTCATCAGAGGCGATCATGCTCGGCGCGCTCTCCCTGAAGTGGAAGTGGCGCCAGCGGCGCGAAGCCGCGGGAGCCGGCACCGAGAAGCCGAACCTCGTCTTCGGCGGCGACGTGCACGTCGTGTGGGAGAAGTTCTGCCGCTACTTCGATGTCGAACCGCGCATCGTTCCGCTGGCGCCCGACAAGTACGTCATCGGCCCCGACGATGTCGAGCCGCACATCGACGAGAACACGATCGGCGTCGCCGCCGTGCTCGGTACGACGTTCACCGGCCACGCCGACGACATCGTCGGCATCAACAAGCTGCTCCTAAGCATCAAGGAGGACCGCGGCCTCGACGTGCCGATTCACGTGGACGCGGCCAGCGGCGGCTTCGTGTGGCCCTTCCTCTACCCCCACTCGGAGTGGGATTTCCGCCTCGAGCAGGTCCGGTCGATCAACGTCTCGGGCCACAAGTTCGGGCTCGTCTACCCCGGGATCGGCTGGCTTGTCTTCCGCGAAAAGTCGGACCTCGCGGAGGACCTCGTCTTCTACGAGAACTACCTCGGCCGCGAGGACGCGACGTTCACGCTGAACTTCTCGACCGGCGACTCGATGGTGCTCGCGCAGTACTACAACTTCGTGCGCCTCGGCCACGAGGGCTACTCGGCGGTGATGGAGTCGATGAAGCTCAACGCCGACAGGCTCGGCGAGGACATCGCCGACACCGGCTACTTCGAAGTGATCGGCGGCGACGATGAGCAGCTTCCGCTCGTGGCCTTCAAACTGAAAGATGGCTACAACTTCGACGAGTTCGACGTCGCCGGCCAGCTCGCGGCGATGCGCGGCTGGATGGTGCCCGCGTATACGCTGCCGCCGAAGGCCGAAAACGTGAAGATCATGCGCGCCCTGGTGAAGGAGATGCTCGGCGCATCGCTCATCCGCTGCCTCGGCGACGACCTCGCACTGGCGTGCCGCATCCTCGAGAAGAAGGGGCCGCTTCACGAGCACGAGCGGCGCCGCGCGGCACACAACACGAACCTGTAGGTCAGCGCCGCGCGGCGAAGAATTCGCTGAGCAGTGCGCCGCACTCCTCAGCGAGCAGACCGCTGTCTACTCGGGGGCGGTGGTTCAGCCGCTCCTCGCCGAGGACGTCGAGCACGCTCCCGCACGCTCCGGCCTTGGGATCGGCCGCTCCAAAGACGACGCGCGGGACCCGGGCCAGCACGATCGCGCCGGCGCACATCGCGCACGGCTCGAGCGTCACATAGAGCGCCGTGTCCTCGAGCCGCCAGCCGCCGACTGCCGCGGCGCCCTCGCGGATCGCGACGATCTCGGCGTGCGCCGTCGGGTCGCCGCGAACCTCGCGCTCGTTGTGTCCCGCAGCGAGCAGCTCGCCGTCGCGGACCAGCACCGCTCCGATCGGCACATCTCCGTGTTCAAGGGCGTGCCGGGCCTCGTGCAGGGCGAGGCGCATGAAATAGTCGTCGCGCGGAAAGAAGCGGTCACTCATCGCCATCGCCGCGGGGTCTGCGAGATTGCCGCAGAATCCAGCGACAACGACCATGATGAACGAAACGCGATGAAAGCCAGCCACCCGCCACTTCTCGCCATAGTGCTCGCGCTCATCGTGGCCCTGGTGGCGCCCACCGCAGCGTCGGCGGCGAACTACCGCCACGCCAGCATCCTCGTTGGCTACGGCGCACCTGCCACGGCCGCCGCCGCCGGCGGCGCACCGTCGGCTGACGTCGTGCGCGTGCCGGCCGAAGCCGACATCACGGCGCAGCTCCGCCGGCTGCGCGCACAACCCGGCGTGCGCTGGGCGGTGCGCAACTACATCGCCCATGCCAGCTCCACCCCCTTCGTACCCGACGACCCCGGCCTCGCTCACTCCCCAGGCGGCTGGGCTCAGTCGGAGTGGAACCTCGCCGGGCCGTTCAGCGTCAATGCGGAGGAAGCCTGGGGCAACCTGATTTCAGACCGCGCGGCGGGCGGGCGCGGCGTCACCGTGGCGGTGCTCGACACCGGCGTCGCATACGCCAACCGGGGCGCATACCGCCGCGCGCCGGACTTCGCGCGGCGCGCCTTCGTCCCCGGCTACGACTTCGTCTCGCACAATCGCTACCCCAACGACCGCAACGGCCACGGAACGTTCGTGGCAGCCGAGATCGCCGAGGAGGCCAATAACGGCGTCGGCCTCGTCGGGCTCGGGTACGGCGTGAAAATCATGCCTGTCCGCGTGCTCAACCGCCTCGGCGAAGGCGAAGCTTCGGAGATCGCCGAAGGCGTCTACTACGCCGTGCGACACGGCGCGCGCGTCATCAACATGAGCCTCGAGTTCCCGCCCGGCGTTCAGGCCTCGGACATTCCGGAGCTTGCTGAAGCGGTGCGCTACGCGCACCGCCGCGGCGTCTTCGTCGTCGCCGCCGCGGGCAACGAGCACGTCGCGACCGTCGACTACCCGGCGCGCCTGCCCGGTGTCGTGGCCGTCGGCGCGACCACCGAACATGGCTGCCTCGCCGAATACTCGAACTTCGGCCGCGGGCTGACGCTCGTCGCGCCCGGCGGTGGCGGCGACATGGCGATCCCGCACGACAGCGACTGCATGCCCGAAGGGCCGCTCGGTCGCGAACTGCTGGCCGTGACGTTCTTCGGCGCGCTCCGCCACTTCACGTACGGCCACGGCATGGAAGGAACGTCGATGGCGGCACCCGAGGTCTCGGCCGCTGCGGCGCTCGTGATCGCAAGCCGCGTCCTCGGCCGCCACCCCTCGCCGGCGCAGATCACCGAGCGCCTGAAGAGCACGGCCCGCAAGCTCGGCGTCTTCGACGAAGCACACTACTTCGGCGCCGGGCTGCTCGACGCCGCCGCGGCGACCGCCCCCAAGACCTGACCGCCGTTGCGCGAGCCGCCGACGAGCTGTGACGTCGCCATAGTCGGCGGCGGCATCGTCGGCATCGCCGTGGCCCGCGAGCTCGCCCAGCGCGACGCCGCGCGTCGCGTCTGCCTGCTGGAGCGCGAGCAGGAGCTGGCGCTCCATCAGACCAGGCGCAATTCCGGCGTCGTCCACGCCGGGCTCTACTACCGCCCCGGCTCGGAAAAGGCCCGCCTCTGCGTCGAAGGCTCACGCCTGCTGCTGGATTTCGCGGAGCGCCGGGGCCTCGCGGCGGAACGCTGCGGAAAGCTGATCGTCGCCGTCGACGAGCGCGAGCGCGCTGGTTTGGATGAGCTCGAGCGCCGCGGGCGCGCCAACGGTGTACAGGGGCTACGCCGTCTCGACGCCGACCAGATCGGGGCGGTCGAGCCGCACGCGCGAGGCGTGGCTGCGCTTCACTCTCCGGCCAGCGCCGTCACCGACTTCCGCAGCATCGCGCTGTCGCTCGCGGACGACCTGCGCGAGGCCGGAGGCGATGTCGCCACCGGCTGCGAGGTGACGGGGCAGCGCACGCGAGCGCGGGCTGTGGTGCTCGAACACAGGCGCGGGGAGGTCGCCGCCGGCCATGCGGTGTTCTGTGCCGGCGCCTGGTCGGACCGCCTGGCGCGGTCCGCCGGCGCGCCGCCGGACCCCCGCATCGTGCCCTTCCGCGGCGCCTATCTGCGCCTGACGGCGGGCGCGAGGCGGCTCGTGCGGGGCCTCATCTACCCCGTTCCGGACATGCGCCTGCCGTTCCTCGGCGTCCATCTCACACGGACCGTCGACGGCGATGTGCTCGTGGGGCCGACGGCGCTGCCGGCGCTCGCGAGGGACGCCGCGGCACGCGTTGACCTTCGCGACACGCTTTCGACAGCGGCCTGGCCCGGGACGTGGCGCATGGCGCTCGCCCACCGGCGGGCCGCGACCGCAGAGCTGCGGATGGCGCTGTCGCACCGCGCGTTCGCGGCCGCCGCGGCGCGCTACGTCCCGGAGCTGCGCGAGAGCGACCTCGAGCCCGCGCCGGCGGGCGTGCGAGCGCAGGCCGTCGCCCGCGACGGCACTCTGATCGACGACTTCACCTTCTCCCGCGGCGAACGTTCGCTGCACGTGCGCAACGCTCCGTCGCCGGCCGCGACGAGCGCTCTCGCGATCGCCAAGGTCGTCGCCGACCGCGTGGAACGCGAGCTGCTCGACGCCTAATGTGACGGGCTGTGATCGACCTGCACTGCCACATCCTCCCCGGCATCGACGACGGCCCGGAGGACTTCGTCGGATCGATTGAGCTGGCCCGCGCGGCCGTCGCCGCGGGCATCACGACAACCGTCGCGACGCCACACGTCAGCACCGCGTACCCCAACCGGCCCGAGGAGATCGCCGCCCTGCTCGACGGTGTGCGCGGCGAGATCGAGCGCGAGGGAATCCCGCTCGAGGTCCTGCGCGGCGCCGAGCTCTCATCACGCGTGGTCGGCGAGCTCTCGGACGCCGAACTCGCCGCGTCGCGGCTCGGCGACGGGCCCTGGCTGCTGCTCGAGTGCCCGCTCTCGCGGCGCGACGGGTTCGCCGACGACGCATTGGAGCTGAAGGAGCGCGGTTTCGAGGTTCTGCTCGCCCATCCCGAGCGCTCGCCTGAGTTCCGCGGCGGAGCCGACGGGCTCACCGCGCTCGAGGAGCTCGTCGCGGCAGGAATGCTCTGCTCGATCACCGCGGGCTCATTGACCGGCCGTTTCGGCGAGACCGTACAGGACTTCGCGCTCGTGCTCGCCGATGAAGGCCTCGTCCACAACGTCGTCTCCGACGCGCACAACACGGGACGCCGGCCGCCGAGCGCGCTGACAGAGCTCGCGCAGACGGCGCTCGCGCCACTCGCGCACTGGCTCACGGTGCAGGTTCCGGCGGCGGTCCTCGGTGGCGCGGCGATCCCGCCACGCCCGGCTTAGACCAGGTGCACCACGGCGATCACCATGCCCGCGACGACGAACACGACAATCGCGATCTGCGTCCAAATCCAGATCGGCGACATCGCAGCCTCAAGTCGTGCGGATAATGAGCACCGAGCACGGCGCGTGGTGTGAGACCTTGTTCGGCACCGAGCCGAGCAGGAAGCGCTTGGCGCCAGTCATGCCCTTGTTGCCGACGACGATGAGGTCCGCGCCGATCTCCTCGGCAACATCGAGGATCGCGTCGGCGGGGTCGCCCTGGCGGGCGTGGCGCGCAACTTCGACGCCCGCGTCGGCTGCGATCTGAGCCGCCCCTTCGAGCGTCGAATCGACCTCCTCACGAGGGTTGATGATCCACTGCAGATCCACCGGGACCTCGCGCCGCTCGACCTTCAGGCGGCTCTCGGAGACCGGCTCGTAAGCGCTGACGAGCTCGATTTTTGCGCCTGCCAGCTTTGCGAGCTCGATCGCCTGGCGCACCGCCTCGGAGGCCGTCTCCGACCCGTCGGTGCCGACCACGATGGAACGGAACAATGGACACTCCCAGCTCGAAGACCCGCCCAGCGATCATAACCGCGGGTCGATCAGCCGGGCGTGAACTCCCGTTCGGCCGCGGCCTGCGCGCCGCGCGACGGCGCAGCGGCCGCAGCCGACGCGCGCGGTGATGGCCCGGCCGCTCCCGCCGCGGCCGCCGAGGCCGGCTGCTCGGGCCCGAACTCGCGAACCGCAGCTTCCTGGGCCCGCGCGGCGCGCCGCGGAACGGTGCGTGTCTGCCGCGGCCGCGCCGTGGACGCGGGCGAGGCGGCCACCGTGGCCGTGGTCCTGGTGTTCTCCTCAGCGGGCACAGCGGGCGATGAAGATCGCGCGATCGGCGCCCGCGGCGCCGGCGCCGGCGAGCGCTCGGCCCCACCGAGAACGGCGCATCCGGCGCCGAGGCCCAGAGCGAGCGCGCATCCGACGGCGAGTTTCGTGGCGCCCGTGCCCGACGCGACGAGCCAGCCACCGCCGGCGCCCGACGTCGCGCCGGCACCGGCGTGCATGCCGCGACCGAGCGCGCCCGTCGCCAGGCGCCACGGTCCAAGCACCGGCGGCAGCGCCGCCGCGAGGCCGCGCATCGCGGTCACCTGAGCGCGGCACGCCGGACACTGCTCGAGGTGTGCCGTCGCGAGGCGATAGCGCTCGCCGTCGGGGTCGAGCACGCCGAATGCGTAGGCGCGAATCAGCGACGAACGGCTCTCACACCACTCGTCGCGCCCCACCGTGCCAAGAAGCTGACCCACCTTCGCGGCAACGCCGGGCCGGCCGTCGCCGCGGCCCTCCATCAGGCGGCGCATCCGCCGCTCCGAGATGCCCATCCGTGCCGCCGCCTCGGCCCGCGTCATGCCGTGCAGGTAGCAGAGCACGGCGGCCTCGCGCTCCAGGCCGTCGAGCTCGCCGCCGAACGCCTCCATCACGGCGCGAAGACGGCCCCGGTCATCGAGTGCAGCGGCGAGATCGGGCTCACGCCCCAGCGCCGGCGTCCCCTCGAGCTCGGCGTCGAGTGAGAGCGCGCCGCGCCGCGCGCGGGTCTGCGCGCGGTGCTCGTCGATCGCGCGCCGGTAAGTCACGAGCACCAGCCAGCCAACCGGGTTCTCGATGCGCGACCCCTGCAACACCTCGCCGTAGAGGCCGTGCCAGGCCTGCGCGTAGCAGGCGTCAAGGTCGGCGGGATCGAGCGTCGCTTCGCTCGCCGCAAGCTTCGCGCGGGTGGCCCGCAGCACGCGCCCTCGTAGCGCCTCGTATTCGCTGCGGAGCATCCGTTCGGCGCGCATCCGTCGCACCGCGAGTGGGCTCATGCGCGGCAGGTTATGCCTCGCCCGCGTCCTCCTGCGCCGCTTCCCTGGTGAAGGCGTCGAGCTGCGCGAGCGCGAGCTCGCGAGGCGGTCCTCCCGTGGCCTGGTCGCGGTACCACGCGACCGTCTGCTCAAGCGCTCGCTCCAGCGCCCATGGGGGACGCCAGCCGAGCAGCTCGCGCGCCGCGCTCGCATCGACCGCCAGGTGCTCGGTCTCGCGCGGCTGCTCGCGCGCATCGAGCTCCCAGCGGAGCGCCGGCCCCCACAGCCGCGAGAGCTGTTCCAGGACCCAGCGTACGGGCCGCATGTCCTCACCATCGGGACCGAAATTCCACGGCCGGGCGACCCACGGGTCACTCGCGAGGCGTTCGGCGAGCATCAGGTAGCCGCCGAGCGGGCAAAGCACGTGCTGCCACGGGCGCACGGCGGAGGGGTTGCGCACGAGCATCGTCGTCCCGTGAGCGGCGGCGCGCACCGCGTCGGGCACGAGCCGATCCTCGCTCCAGTCGCCGCCGCCGATCACGTTGCCCGCCCGCGCCGTCGCCACCGGCAGCCCGAAGCTCGCGCGATACGCGCCCGCCGCGAGGTCGGCCGCCGCCTTGGACGCCGAGTAGGGGTCGCTGCCGCCGAGCGCGTCCTCCTCGCCGAAAGCGCGGCGCGCTCCGTCGTCCGCGTAGACCTTGTCGGACGTCACGACGATGAGCGCCGCGGGCGGCGCTCGGCGCGCGGCCTCCAGCACGTGCACCGTGCCGAGCACGTTCGTCGCGAACGTCTCGGCGCCGGACTCCAGCGAGCGCCGCACGATCGGCTGCGCGGCGAGGTGGAAGATCACCTCGGGGTGCGTCTCTTCGACGACCAGCGCGACAGCCCGCTCATCGCGGACATCGACGTGGCGCCCCGCAACGAGCTCGTCGAGCTGCGCGAGCCTGAACAGCGACGGCTCGGTCGGCACGCCGTTTGACAGACCCGTGACGAGCGCGCCCAGGCGGCTGAGCCAAAGCGACAGCCACGCTCCCTTGAAGCCCGTGTGGCCGGTCACCAGGACCCGGCGCCCGCGCCAGAAATCTTCGTCGATCCGCAAGCGCCCCATCTTTGCTGATCGGCCGGGCGCCGGCGGCCGCGCCGATAACCTGCCGCCGCAATGCCCCGGGTGCTCGTGACCGGCGCCGGAACGCCGCTCGGCGACGCGGTGTTGCGACGCCTACTCGCGGATCCAGCTTGGGAGGTACGCGCGCTGACGCTCGACGTCCCGCCGCGATGGCTGCGCGAGAGCTGCGAGACGC
This sequence comes from uncultured Solirubrobacterales bacterium, assembly GCA_963764325.1. Taxonomy (GTDB): domain Bacteria; phylum Actinomycetota; class Thermoleophilia; order Solirubrobacterales; family Solirubrobacteraceae; genus Palsa-744. The sequence goes on from CAVXSE010000003.1 coordinate 465,600, forward strand.
GCCGCGCCGATCTCGCCGCCGGCCGCGTGATCGGAGCGCCGCTCGACGGCTGCTCGCACGTACTGGCACTCGGCCCCGCGGAGCCCGGCGTGCGCGAGCGCGAACGCCTGCCGTACACCGTCGCCCGCGACGCGGCGCTCCTGGCGCCGGCACTTGTTCGCGATGCTCTTGAGTCTGGTGTCACGCGCTTCGCGTACGTCGCCTCGCCGCTCGCCGCCGACGGCGCCGACCACTTCCCGACGACGGAGGCGCAGATCGACGCGTGCCCGCCGCCGCGCTCGGCGCTGGCGCTGGCCTGCGTCGCCGTCGAGCAGCTCTGCCGCGCGGCGCGCGACGAGCACGGCCTGCCGCTCACGATCTGCCGGCCCTTCGGCGGCTACGGCCCCGGCGAACGCGCGGGCCCCGAGCCGGGAAGCGCCCACGTCGTCGTGGATCTCGCGGAGCGTGCGCTCGACGGCGAGCGGCCGCTGCGGATCCTCGGCGACGGCTCGCAGCGCCGCGTGTTCACGCACTTCGACGACCTCGCCGCCGGCATCGTCGCCGCGCTCGGCGCCGACGACGCGCTCGGGCGCGAGCTCAACGTCGCCGGACGCTGGGAGTTGAGCGTCGCCGACCTAGCGGCTCTGGTGTGGAGCGCGTGCGGGCTCGACGAGGACCGCTTCGCGTTGCGTCAGCTCGCCGCGCCGCCCCGCGACATCGCGCGCCGCGCCCCGTCGGTTCGCGCAATCGGGCGCATCACCGGGTGGCGCGCGAGCATCGCACCGGCCGACGGAGTCGCCTCTACCGTCGCCTGGCTGCGCGGCGCACGGGCCGCCGGGCGCATCGACCTCGGTCTATAGGCTGGCCGTGATGGCTGAGCGGCGGGCGGCACTGATCACGGGCGTGACCGGCCAGGACGGCTCATACCTCGCGGAGCTTCTCCTGGAGAAGGGCTACGAGGTCTACGGCATGGTCCGCCGCGCCTCGACCGAGAAATTCGAGCGCATCGAGCACCTGCGCGACCGCATCACGCTGATGCAGGGCGACCTCCTCGACCACCGCTCGCTCGTCGACGCGATGCGCGACGCTCGCCCCACCGAGATCTACAACCTCGCGGCGATGTCGTTCGTCGCCGTCTCCTGGATCCAGCCCACGCTGACGGCCGAGTTCACGGGCGTCGGCGTCACGCGGATGCTCGAGGCGATGCGCGAAGTGTGCCCCGAGGCCCGCTTCTACCAGGCCTCCTCGAGCGAGATGTTCGGCAAGGTGCGCGAGGTCCCGCAGACCGAGACGACGCCGTTCTACCCGCGCTCGCCGTACGGCGTCGCCAAGGTCTATGGCCACTTCATCACGGTCAACTACCGCGAGTCCTACGACCTGCACGCGACGTCGGGGATCCTCTTCAACCACGAGTCGCCGCGGCGGGGACTGGAGTTCGTGACGCGCAAGATCACCTGGCACGCGGCGGCCATCAAGCTCGGCCTTGCCAGCGAGCTGCGCCTCGGCAACCTCGACGCCGAGCGCGACTGGGGCTACGCCGACGGACTACGTCGAGGCGATGTGGCTGATGCTCCAGCAGTCGACACCCCGGAAGACTTCGTGATCGCGACCGGCACCGCGCACTCGGTACGCGACTGCTGCGCGGTGGCTTTCGACGAGGCGGGCCTCGGCGACTACGCGCCGTACGTCAAGGTCGACGAGGCGTTCGTCCGCCCGGCCGAGGTCGACCAGCTCGTCGGCGACGCCACCAAGGCCGACAGGCAGCTCGGCTGGCGCCCGCAGACGAGCTTCGAGGAGCTCATCAGGCTCATGACGCGCTCCGACCTCGAGCTGCTGACAGGAGCCTGAACTTGGCGCTGGGGCTGTTCGACTCGCGCACCACGCTGGCGCCGCTCCAAGAGGAGCTGCGCGCCGCGGTCACACGCGTGATGGATTCGGGCCAGCTACATCCTCGGACCCGAGGTTCAGGCCTTCGAGCAGGAGTTCGCCGACTACCTCGGGGTCGGCCACGCGATCGGCGTGGCCAACGGCACCGACGCGATCACGATCGCGCTGCGCGCGATGGGCGTCGGGCCGGGCGACGAGGTGCTGGTCCCCTCGTTCACTTTCTACGCATCGGCCGAGGCGATACCGCCGACCGGCGCGACCCCCGTCTTCTGCGACATCGACCCGCAGACCTTCTGCATCACCGCCGAGACGGTGCGCGCCGCGCTGACGCCCGCGCACCAAGGCGGTCATCGCCGTTCACCTGTTCGGCAACGTCGCCCGGTCCAGGAGATCGAGGCGCTCGGCGTCCCGGTCCTCGAGGATGCCGCGCAGGCCGCCGGCTCGACGCTCGACGGCGTCCGCGCCGGGGCGCTCGGGACGGCCGCGACGTTCTCCTTCTACCCGTCGAAGAACCTCGGCTGTTTCGGCGACGGCGGCGCGATCACGACCGACGACGAGTCGGTCGCCGAACGCGCCCGCACGCTCCGCTTCCACGGCTCGCGCGACAAGGTCACCTACCAGGAGCTCGGCTACAACTCGCGCCTGGACGCGCTGCAGGCCGCGATCCTGCGCGTCCAGCTGCCGCACCTCGACGCGTGGGCCGCGGGCCGGCGCGCCGGCGGCGAGCACTACGAGGCCGCGGGTCTCGGCGAGCTCGTCGAGCTGCCCGCGCGCACCGCGGGCTGCGACGCCGCCTGGCACCTCTACGTCGTCCAGAGCGAGCGGGCCGAAGAGCTGCGCGAGCGCCTCGCGGCGGCGGGCATCGAAGCGCGCGCCTACTACCGCACGCCCATGCACCGCCAGCCGGCGATGGCGCCGTGGGCGGCGGGCGTCGAGCTGCCCGTACACCGAGGCCGTCGCGGCGACCCACCTGGCGCTGCCGATGAGCCCCGTGCTGAGCGCCGAGCAGGCGAAGTTGGTCGTCGACGCGGCGCGCGGCTAGCGCCAGCGCTCGAGCAGGTCGTCGTCGCCGACGCGGCGCACGACGCGCGCCGGAACACCCATCACGACGGCGCGCGCGGCACGTCGGAGACGACGACGGCGCCGGCGGCGACGTACGCCTCCTCGCCGATCTCGACGCCCGGCGCGAGCACCGCGCCGCCGCCGATGCGGCACGCGCGCCGGAGGCGCGGACCGGCGAGCTGCTGACTCCGGGCCGTGGCGGCCCATCGTGTTGTCGTTGGTGGTGACACGCCGGGGCCGACGAAGACGTCCTCCTCGACGATCGTGAGCGCCGTCAGGTAGACGGATGTCTGGACTCCGAGCGCTCGCCGACGGTCACGTCGTTGTCGACGACGCTGCCGCGGCCGATCACGCTGCCTGGCGCCGACGTCGGCGCGCTCGCGCACGTAGGCCTGGTCGCCGACGATCGCGCCCTCGCCGATGCGGGCGCCGGCGAAGACGATCGCCGCGGTGCAGATCGTCACGCCCGACGCCGAGCTCCAGCGGCGCGAGCTCGGCACCGCGCGCCTGCGAGTGCGCCGACAGCCGCGGCGGCTTGCCGAGCACGGCGTGGTCCTCGATCACGCAGCCGTCGCCGATCACCGTGCCGGCGTGGACGACGACGAAGGCACCGAACTCACGCCCTCTCCGACCTGGACGTCGGCGGCGAGCAGCCGGCGCTCGCCGCTCACAACCGGACCACGTTCTCGGCCGGCTTGCACGCCGCGCAGGTCGAGCACCATGTCGCTCATCAAGCCAGTGCGTCGTGGTCGACGCCGGGGTGCGCGGTGACGATGATCGAGAGGTCGGCGCCCTGCGAAAGCTCCGCGACTCGACGCTCTGCAGGCCGAGCTCCTCGACCACCGGCACGTGCGGGTCGTAGTAGCCGACCTGCGCTCCGAGGTCGCGCAGAAGCTCGATGATCTTCAGCGCCGGCGACTCGCGCAGGTCCGAGACGCCCGGCTTGTAGGCGACGCCGATGATCGCGATGCGCGCCCCCTGCACCGGTCGCCCGCGGCCGTTCAGCACCCGCTGCGCCTTGGCGACGCAGTGGTACGGCATCTGCTGGTTGATCTTGCCGGCGAGTTCGACGAACTCCGCCGACATGTCGAACTCGCGCGCGCGCCAGCTGAGGTAGAACGGGTCGACGGGCAGGCAGTGGCCGCCCATGCCGGGCCCGGGCGTGAAGCGCATGAAGCCGTAGGGCTTCGTGGCGGCCGCGTCGATCACCTCCCAGACGTCGATGCCCATGCGGTCCGTGAGCATCGCCAGCTCGTTGACCAGAGCGATGTTCACGGAGCGGAAGATGTTCTCGAGGAGCTTTGCGAGCTCGGCGGCCTCGGGGCCCGAGAGCACGCGAACGTCGTCGCAGACGAGCGAGTAGAGCTCGCGAGCACGCGTGGCGCCCCTCTCGCCGATGCCGCCGACCAGCTTCGGCGTGTTGCGCAACGTGAAGTCGGTGCGGCCGGGATCGATGCGCTCCGGCGAGTACGCGAGGTCGAAGTCCTCGCCGGCACGCAGTCCGCTCGTTTCGAGCGCCGTCGCAAGGCGCCCCCGCGTCGTCCCGGGGAACGTCGTGGACTCCAGGACGACGAGCTGTCCGGCGCGCAGCACGCCTGCCAGCTCGGCGGCGCACGCGTCGAGCGGCCCGAGGTCCGGCTCGCGGTTCGCCGTGAGCGGCGTCGGCACTACGAGCAGCACCGCGTCGGCCTCGCCGAGGCGCTCGTACGAACTCGTCGCGGTGATACGCTCCGCGACCGCGCCGAGCTGCTGGTCCGAGATGTCCTCGATGTACGAGTGGCCGTCGGTGATCGCACTGACCTTCGTCTCGTCGCTGTCGACGGCGATCACGTCGCAGCCCTCGGCTGCGAACGCGACAGCGAGCGGCAGCCCCACGTAGCCGAGCCCGATCACGCCGACAGTGGCCATTCAGCGCGCCAGTCTACGCGGGGCCGTGGCCGTCTAGCGCGCGGCGCTCGCCGCGCGCAGCTGCTCGACGTCGGCGGCGACCATTTCTTCGATCATCGCCTGGAACGTGATCTGCGGCGCCCAGCCGAGCAGCTCGCGGGCGCGGCTCGCGTCGCCGACGCTCGGCGTCGGCTCGGGCGGCCCGGGTTAGCGTCGGGTCGACGCGCACATAACGCTCGCTCTCGAGGCCCAGGCAGCCGAACGCGACGTTCACGAGCTCCGCGACGGTGCGGCCGGTGCCGCTCGCGAGCACGTAGTCGCGGGCCTCGTCGCTGCTGGCCATCAGCCACGCGCCGCGCATCATGTCGGCGGCGTGCGACCAGTCGCGCACCGCGTCGAGCGATCCGAGCGTGAGCTCGTCGGCCAGGCCCAGCGAGATGGCGGCCGCGCCGCGCGTCACGCGACGCGTCACGAACTGCTCGGGGCGCCGCGGCGACTCGTGGTTGAAGAAGATCGCCGACGAGGCGTGCAGGTCCTGGTGGGCGCGGACGACGCCGACGAGCTCGTGCGCGGCGAGCTTCGCGACGGAGTAAGGGTTGGCGGGTCGGAACGGCGTCGACTCGCTCTGCGGGCTCTCGCGCGCGTCGCCGAACATCGCGCCCGAGGAGGCCACGACGACGCGGGCCGCCGGCGCGTGGGCCCGCACGGCTTCGAGCAGCGCCGCACAGGAACCGGCGATCGCCGCGACGTATTCGCCGGGCCGGCGCCAGGAGTCCGGCACGAACGAGGGCGCCGCGAGGTGGTAGACGTGGTCGGGCGCGAGATCGCGCACCGCGGCGTCGAGCGTCGCGGGCTCGAGCAGCTCGCCGACGACCAGCTCGATCGAGCCGCGCAGGTGCTCGCTGGCGCCGAGGTTGGCCTCCGCGGCGCGCTGCATGCCGACCACGGCGAAGCCCTCATCGAGCAGCAGCTCGGCGAGGTACGAGCCGTCCTGGCCGCTGATGCCGGTGATTAGAGCGGTGGGGCCGGGCACGGGCGCCAGCTTACGGTGCGCCGACGCGAGGCCGCGCCCAAACCTAGACTCCGGCGATGGCGCTCGTTGCCGTCATCGCCAGCGCGTGGCCCTCGCCGCAGGACCCCGTCGCCGGACTCTCAGAGGAGCGCCTCGTCGCCGCCGCCGTTGCCGCGGGCGCCGAAGTTCGCGTCCTGGTGCTCGAAAGCCACCCGCTGGGCCGCCTCGCGGACCTCGCAAACGGCGCGCCGGCGTACACCGGAGATCTCGAGCCGCGGACAGTGCGGTTCCGCGGTGCCGCGGACGGGCGCGGTGCGGCACGCGCGCTGCGGCGCGCGCTTGGCGGCATCGAACGCGAGCGGCAGATAGGCCTGCTTCACGCGCTCGGCCCCGTGCCCGCGGGGTCCGCGGCGCACCACGCCCGCCCCGACCTGCCGCTGCTCGTCTCGCTCACGGGCAGCGAGGTGCTCCACGACGGCGCGACACCGCCGCGGCAGAGTGGCCAGCTGAGCGCGAGCCTCGCGGCGGCGGAGATGGTCGCGACGCCGAGCGCTGGAACGGCGGCCCTCGCCGGAACCGCCGGCGCGCGCCGGACGGTGGTCGTTCACCCCGGGAGCGATCTGCCGTTGAGCCTGCGCGTCGCGCGCGACGGCCCGGCTCGCCTGGTGACCGTCGGACGGCTGAGCGCGAGCCGCCGTCACGGCGACGTGCTGCGCGCGCTCGCGGTCCTCGCACCGGCCCACTCCGACCTTCGCTACGAGGTGATCGGCGACGGACCGGAACGCCAGGCGCTGCAGGCGCTCGCCGAGCGACTCGGCGTCGAGGAGCGCGTCGACTTCCGCGGCGCGCTCGAACCTGAGGAGACGCTGCGTCGACTGCGTGAATCGACGCTCCTGGTGATGCCCTCGGTCGACGAGGCGTTCGGCGTCTCCTACATCGAGGCGATGGCGGCCGGCGTTCCCGCGATCGGCTGCCGCGGCGAGCCCGGACCAGAGGAGATCGCCGCCGCCGGCGACGGCCTGACGATGGTGCCGCCCGGCGACATCGAGCGCCTCTCGCAGCGGATCGACGAGCTGCTCGGCGACCCGGCGCGGCTCCGCGAGGCAGCCGAACGGGCGCGCGCGACCGTCAGCGAGAACTTCACGTGGGAGCGCTGCGGCGCCCAGATGCTCGCGCTCTACGAGGAGCTCGCGCGCCGCACCGCCGATTAGAAGCGGCTGCGCACGGCGCTCGCGAGGAGCGTCGAGCGGGCGCCTGGAAAACCGCCGGCGCCGCGCACAGCGATCCGCTCGAAGCCAAAGCCGGCCAGCAGCGAGCTAAGCGCGCGCGAGTTGTACAGGTGGAGGTGGTCGCTGAGCGGGTCAAGGCGCCGCGCAGCGAATGCCGGCCAGAGCGCCATCGCGGCGAGCGCCAACGGACCCGTGTCCGGTGTGGTGACCCCGACCGTCCCCCCTGAACGCAGAACGCGGCGAAGCTCGGAGAGCCAGCCCGCGGTGTCCGCCACATGCTCGATCACCTCGCTGGCCCAGACGACGTCGAAGGAGCCGTCGGCGAACGGCCACGCCTCGCCTTCGCCCAGCTGCACGAGCTCGATCCCGGCGCCGCGGCCAGCGGCTCGCCGCAGCGCCTCGGCGGCGACATCGGCCGCCGTGACGTGCGCGCCGGCCTGCGCCATGCGCGCGGCGATCGCCCCATCGCCGCAGCCGACGTCCAGCACGCGCTCACCGCCTTTGACGAGCGTGCGTGCGAAGGCCGCGCGGAGCTCGAGGCCGGGAGCGCTCACGCCCTCGGGGACCGACTGCCAGATCTCTTCGTGCAGCTCGCGGCGCTCCTTCGGCGCCGGCGGCGCCTAGCGCCCGCCGATGAGCAACTCCACGCCGGTCTCCTCGATCGTGCGCTCAAGCCCTTCGCGCAAGCCGATCTCCGGCGACCAGCCGAGCAGCTCGCGGGCCAGCGTGATGTCGGGCTTGCGCTGTTTCGGGTCGTCCGTGGGGAGCGCCTCGAAGATGATCTCGGCGTCCGAGCCGGTGAGCTCCTTGACGATCTCCGCGAGCTGCAGCAGCGTGAACTCGTCGGGGTTGCCGATGTTGACGGGGTTGTGGTAGCCCGACTCGGCGAGCGCGATGATGCCGCGCACAAGGTCGCTCACGAAGCAGAAGGAACGCGTCTGGCTGCCGTCGCCGAAGACGGTGATCGGCCGGTTCGCGAGCGCCTGGCGCAGGAACGTCGGGATCGCGCGGCCGTCGTGCGGGCGCATGCGGCTGCCGTAGGTGTTGAAGATGCGGACGATCGCCGTGTCGACGCCCTGCTGGCGGTGGTAGGCCATCGTCAGGGCCTCGGCATAACGCTTGGCCTCGTCGTAGACGCCGCGCGGGCCGATCGGGTTGACGTGACCCCAGTAGGTCTCGGGCTGCGGGTGCTCGTGCGGGTCGCCGTAGACCTCGCTCGTCGACGCGATGAGGAAACGCGCGCGCTTGGCCTTGGCCACGCCCGAGCGTGTGGTGGGTGCCGTACGAGCCGACCTTCAGCGTGTGCAGCGGCAGCCGCAGGTAATCGATCGGCGAGGCAGGCGAGGCCAGGTGGTAGACGAAGTCGAGGGGCTCATCGATGAAGTACGGCTCGATGATGTCGATGTTCAGGTGGACGAAGCGCTCGGGATCGCGAATGTGCGCGATGTTCAGGAGCGATCCGGTCTCCAGGTTGTCGACGCAGATCACGCGGTTGCCGCGCGCGAGCAGCTCATCGCAGAGGTGCGAGCCGAGAAAACCCGCGCCGCCTGTCACTAGGCAGGTCGCCATGGCTGGAGAGTAAAGCAGCGCGTCCGCAGCGCCGACGCAGAGCGTGCAGCGCCCCGCGCATATCATCTGGGACGTGAGCACCGCGGACCCCGGCGAGGACCTCGAGCGGCTGACGATCGCACCGATCGTGGGCCCCGACGACCCGCGCCGCTTCACCGACTCGGGCATCGAGATCGCCGAGCTCTACGGCGAGGCCGACCTGCCCGCGGACCTCGACCTCGGCGAGCCCGGGGAATTCCCGTACACGCGCGGCGTCCACCGCGAGATGTACCGCAAGCAGACCTGGACGATGCGCCAGTACGCGGGCTACGCGTCGGCGAAGGAGTCCAACGAGCGCTACCGCTACCTGCTCTCGAAGGGCTCCACGGGGCTCTCGATGGCCTTCGACCTGCCGACACAGCTGGGCCTGGACTCCGACAACCCGCGCTGCCTCGGCGAGGTCGGCCGGACCGGCGTCGCGATCGACACGATCGACGACATGCGCACGGCGTTCGACGGCATCCCGCTGGACCGCGTCTCGACGTCGATGACGATCAACGCCCCGGCGGCAGTTCTTCTCCTGCTCTACGAGCTCGTCGGCGAGGAGCAGGGCGTGCGCCAGCGAGAAGCTTCGCGGCACGACGCAGAACGACGTGCTCAAGGAGTACATCGCGCGCGGCAACTACATCTACCCGCCCGCGGCCACGATGCGCCTGACGACCGACATCTTCCGCTACTGCGCCGAGCGCGTGCCGCTCTGGAACACGATCTCGATCTCCGGCTACCACTTCCGTGAGAAGGGCTGCTCGGCCGTCCAGGAGGTCGCGTTCACGCTCTCCTCGGGCATCGCCTACGTGCAGGCGGCGATCGACGCCGGCCTCGACATCGACGCGTTCGCACCGCGCCTCGCGTTCTTCTTCAACGGCCACAACAACGTCTTCCAGGAGGTCGCGAAGTTCCGCGCGGCGCGCCGGATGTGGGCCCACATCATGCGCGAGCGCTTCGGCGCGACGAGCGAGCGCTCCACGATGCTGCGCTTCCACACCCAGACCGGCGGCGTGACGCTCACCGCACAGCAGCCCGAGAACAACATCGTGCGCGTGGCGCTGCAGGGCTTCGCGGCGGTCTGCGGCGGCACGCAGTCGCTGCATACCAACGGCTTCGACGAGGCGCTCGCGCTGCCCAGCGAGCGTGCCGCGAAAATCGCGCTGCGCACCCAGCAGATCCTCGCCAGCGAGTCGGGCGCCGCCGACACCGTCGACCCATTCGCCGGCTCCTACTACGTCGAGTCGCTGACCGACGAGATCGAAGAGCGCGCCAAGCGCCTGATCGGCAAGGTCGACGAGCTCGGCGGCTCGGTCAACGCGATCGAGTTCATCACCGCCGAGATCGACGAGTCGGCGTGGGGCTACGAGGAGCGCTACCGGATCGGCCAGGACATCGTCGTCGGCGTCAACGCCTACGAGGAAGAGGAGGTCGAGGTGCCCGACCTCCTGCGCGTCGATCCCGAGTCCGAGCGCGAACAGCTCGAGCGCCTCGCGGCGTTCAAGGCGGAGCGTGACGGCGCCGTCGTCGAGCGGCGCCTTGAGGAGCTGCGCGACGTTGCCCGCGGCGACGGCAACCTGCTGCCGGGGATCCGCGCGGCGCTCGCCGACCGCTGCACGCTCGGCGAGGTCTGCGGCGCGATGCAGGACGTCTTCGGCCGCTACCGGCCGCGGGTCTGAGCTTGCTGCTCGCGGCGTCGCTCTACGAAGTGATCGTCGCGCGTGCACGTGCTCGCCGTCACGGTGGCGTTCGGCGTGGTCTTCGCGTTCCCGGTGATCCGGCTCGGCCGCCGCGCGCGGCCCGGACCCCGCCGGCGCCCACGCCTCGAATACACGGTCGCGCGTTACCTGCGTCAATCCCGGGCCTGGTCGTCGTGCTTGCCGCGGGCATCTACCTCGCGCTCGTCGGGCCACCACTGGCACCAGTTCTTCGTGCAGTGGGGCCTTGCGATGGTCGTCGTGATCGGCGCGATCGTCGGCGCGGTGCTCGTCCCGACCGCGAAACGGGCCGAGGCCGCGGTCGGCGGCACCGACTACGAGATGCTGTCCAGGCGCCTGGCCGCGGTCGGCTGGCTGATCAGCGCGCTGGTGGCGATCACGATCGTGCTGATGGCTGTGCAGGCCTGAGCGGCGCGCGCCGTTAGCCTGAGGGCGTGGCACCCGGATACCGCGTCGCAGTCGTAGGCGCGACCGGCCAGGTCGGCACCCTGATGCTGCGCCTGCTGCGCGAGCGCGAATTCCCGGCGCGTGAGATCGTCGCCGTTCGCGTCGGAGCGCTCGGTCGGGCGCGAGCTCGACGGCGGCCTGATCGTCAACGCGCTCAGCGACGAGGCGATCCAGGGCTTCGACATCGCGCTCTTCTCGGCCGGCGGCTCGACCTCAGGCGAGTGGGCGCCGCGCTTCGCCGCGGCGGGCGCGACCGTGATCGACAACTCCTCGCGCTGGCGGATGCAGGACGACGTGCCGCTCGTCGTCAGCGAGGTCAACCCCGACGCGCTCGCCGGTCACCACGGCATCATCGCCAACCCGAACTGCTCGACGATGCAGATGGTCGTCGCGCTGAAGCCGATCTACGACGCGGCCGGCATCGAGCGGCTCGTGATCAGCACCTACCAGGCGGTCTCGGGCACCGGGCGCGGCGCCGTCGACGAGCTGCTGGACCAGTCCCACGCCCTGCTGCACGAGTCCGAGCCCGACGCGCCGCAGGTCTACGCGCACCGCATCGCCTTCAACGCGCTTCCCCACGCCGGCTACTTCGCCCCCGGCGAGGACCACACCGACGAGGAGAGCAAGCTGATGAGCGAGACGCGCAAGATCCTCGGCGACGACTCGCATCCGGATCAGCGCGACGTGCGTGCGCGTGCCCGTCGTGAACGGCCACTCCGAGGCCGTGAACGTCGCAGACCCGCGAGCCGCTCGACCCCGACGCGGCGCGTGAGCTGCTTGCGCGCCGCGCCCGGCGTGATCGTCGCCGACGACCCGCAGCGGCGCTCTACCCGCTCGCGATCGACGCCAGCGGACGCGACGAGGTCTTCGTCGGGCGGATCCGCCGCGACCGCGGCAACGAGCGCGCACTGGACATCTGGATCGTCGCCGACAACCTGCGCAAGGGCGCCGCGACGAACGCCGTGCAGCTCGCCGAGCTGCTCGTCGAGCGCGGCCTGCTCGCGGGCGGCCAGCTCGCCGAGCCGGGCCTGAGATCAGCGGCTAGGATCCCGCGCGATGTCGGACACCAGCGGCGAGCACATCGACACGGCGCGCACCGGCTCGGCGCGCACGCGGCAAACGTAAAGGCAGCCGCCTCAACGGCCCCCGAAACGTACGAGGAGAAGCTCGCGCAGCTCGAGGAACTGCGCAAGCCGCCGCGCTCCACTCGGCGCCGGAGGCCGAGGAGAAGCAGCACCAGCGCGGCAAGAAAACTGCGCGCGAGCGGATCGAAGGGCTCCTCGACCCCGGCTCCTTCCAGGAGCTCGACACGTTCGTGCGCCACCGCACGTACGACTTCGACATGCAGGAGAACCGGCCGTGGGGCGACGCCGTGGTGACCGGACACGGCACGATCGACGGCCGCACGGTCTGCGTCTTCAGCCAGGACTTCACGGTCTTCGGCGGCTCGCTCGGCGAGGTGATGGGCGAAAAGATGTGCAAGATCATGGATCTCGCGGCCAAGATCGGCTGCCCCGTGATCGGCATCAACGACTCCGGCGGAGCGCGGATCCAGGAGGGAGTCGTCTCGCTCGGCGCCTACGGCGACGTCTTCGTCCGCAACGTCAAGTGCTCAGGCGTGATCCCCCAGATCTCCCTGATCATGGGCCCCTGCGCCGGCGGCGCCGTCTACTCGCCGGCGATCACAGACTTCATCTTCATGGTCAAGGAGACCAGCCACATGTTCATCACGGGGCCCGACGTGATCAAGACGGTCACCGGCGAGGAGGTCGGATTCGAGGAGCTCGGCGGCGCGATGACGCACAACACGAAGTCCGGCGTCGCGCACTTCGCCTCCGAGGACGAGGACGCGTGCCTGCAGGACTGCCGCTACCTGATCGGCTTTCTGCCGCAGAACAACATGCAGACCGCCCCGCGCATCGCCAGCGGCGACGACCCGATGCGGATGGACCCCGAGCTCGACCACGTCGTGCCCGACAACCCGAACAAGCCCTACGACATGCGCGATGTGGTGCGCCGGGTCGTCGACGACGGCGAGTTCTTCGAGGTCCACGAGCACCACGCGCGCAACATCATCTGCGGCTTCTCGCGCCTCGACGGCTACGCCGTCGGAGTCGTCGGCAACCAGCCCTCGCAGCTCGCGGGCGTCCTGGACATCGACGCCTCCGCCAAGGCCGCGCGCTTCGTGCGCACCTGCGACGCCTTCAACATCCCGCTCATCACCTTCACCGACGTCCCGGGCTTCCTACCGGGCACCGCGCAGGAGTGGGGCGGCATCATCCGCCACGGCGCGAAGCTGCTCTACGCCTTCACCGAGGCCACGGTGCCCAAGCTGACGGTCATCACGCGGAAGGCCTACGGCGGTGCCTATGACGTCATGGCCTCCAAGCACCTGCTCGCCGACTTCAACTTCGCCTGGCCGACGTCGGAGGTCGCCGTGATGGGCGCGGAGGGTGCGGTGAACATCATCTACCGGCGCGATCTCGCCGGGAGCCCGACGCCGGAGGTGCGGCGCGAGAAGCTGATGCAGGACTACAAGGCGCGCTTCGCAAACCCCTACACGGCGGCCGAGCGCGGCTACCTCGACGACGTGATCGTGCCGCACGAGACGCGCCCGAAGCTGATCATCGCGCTGCGCACGCTGCTCTCCAAGCGCGAACCGGGGCCGCGCCGCAAGCACGGCAACATCCCCCTCTGACGTCGTGAACCGCAGGCCGCGCCTGGAGCTCTACGCGCCCTCGGCCACGCCGCAGCAGGCGGCCGCGATCGTCGCCGCGCTGGAGCGCTTCATGCGCGACCACGCGCCAGCGGCGCTGCCCGGACCGCCTCCTCTCGACGGATGGACGAGGGCCGCGATCGCCGAAGGCGTGGACCGCGAGACGGGCTTCGACGGCCCGGATCCGTGGCTCGCGTCGTAAATACCTAAAAGCAAGTCGGCTTTCTTGTATTATGCTGTTCGTCCCGAGGCGAACGTGATGACCCAGCTCACCGACAAACCACCGCGCGGCACGCTCGAGGACCCCGAGGTCCTGCAGAACGTGCCGGGCCACGTGATCCCGATCCTCCTCGCGCGAGTTCGACGACTTCGCGACCGAGGCCGGCCGCTTCATGTCCGGCGGCATGGCGGAAGACGAGTTCATCAAGTTCCGCCTGCGCCAGGGCGTCTACGGGCAGCGCCAGCCTGACGTGCAGATGATCCGCGTCAAGCTCCCCTTCGGCGGCATCACGCCGGAGCAGCTTGAGGCCTTCGCGAGCGTCATCGACCAGTACGTGCCGCTGCGCAAGGGCCACCTCACGACGCGCCAGAACATCCAGATGCACCACATCCCGCTGCCCGAAATGGAGCCGGTGATGCGCGAGCTCGCCGAGGCCGGGCTCTCCAGCCGCGAGGGCTGCGGCAACACGGTCCGCAACGTCACAGCCGACCCCTGGGCCGGCGTCGCGAGCGACGAGATCTTCGACATCACGCCCTACGCCGCGGCCTACGTGCGCTACTTCGTGCGCCACCCCACGACGCAGGCGATGCCGCGCAAGGTCAAGACGGCGTTCGACGGCAGCCCCGAAGACCGCGCCATCTGCGCGATCCACGACATCGCGTTCCGAGCCCGCGTACGCGAGATCGAGGGCCGCGGCGAGGTTCGCGGCGCGCAGCTGCTGGTCGGCGGCGGCACTTCGATCATGCCCCGCGAGGCGCAGGAGCTCTACGACTTCGTGGAGTTCGACAACGGTGAGTACCTGCGCATCGCCGAGGCCGTGTTCCGCATCTTCGACCGCCAGGAGTGGCTGCGCGCGAACCGCGCCCGAGCCCGCATCAAGGTCTTCGTCGACAAGTACGGCATCGACGAGCTGCGCCGCCAGGTGGAGGAGGAGCTCCGCGGCGACTGGGTCGCCGAACGTGACTTCTCGATCGACAAGCTGCTCTTCGTCGATGACGAGCAGGCCGCGGCTCCCGCCGCACCGGCCGACGCCGGCGCCCCCAACGGCGACCTGCGCGAGTTCGAGCGCTTCGCCGCCTCCAGCGTGCGCCCGCAACGCCAGGAGGGCTTCGTCACGGTCGAGGTGCGAATCGTTCGCGGCGACCTCACGCCCGAGCAGCTACGCGGCCTCGCCGCCGTGGTGCGCGAGTACTCCGGCGGCTACGCGCGCACCACCGTCAACCAGAACCTCGTCCTGCGCTGGGTGCGCGAGGAGTCGGCATACGACGTCTACCGCGCGCTCGAGCGAGCTCGGCCTCGCCGACGCCGGGGCGCGCGAGGTGACGGACGTCGTCTCCTGCCCCGGAACCGACTCCTGCAAGCTCGGCATCACGAGCTCGATGGGCCTGAACGCGGCGGTCCAGGAGCGCCTGGAGGCGATGGTGATCACCGACCCGCTGACCCGCACGATGCAGATCCGCATGAGCGGCTGCCCGAACGGCTGCTCCCAGCACCACGTCGCGGACATCGGCTTCTACGGCGCGTCGATCAAGGCCGGCGAGCACACGATCCCCGCCTACATCCCCCACGTCGGCGGCGTAGCGCTCGGCGGCAAAGTCACTTTCGGCACCCGCCTGAAGGTGCGGCTGCCCGCAAAGCGCGTCCCCGAGGCCGTCGAACGCTGGCTTCGCCTCTACGAGGAGACGCGCAGCGAGGGCGAGAGCTGGCAGGAATTCGTGCAGCGAGAGGGAACCGCGCCGCTCGAAGAGGCCGTCTAGGACCTCACGCTGCCGATCGAGTTCGACCTGCAAACGATGGACAATTTCATCGACTGGAATCGACAAGTACCATTCAAAGTCGTCAGAGGAGAGGGCGAGTGCGCAGTCTGACCCCAGATCACAGCCAGGCGAGTTCGCGTTCCGGCGATGAGCCACGCGGCGACGCAACGCACGTCGACGCGGCCACGGATGCCGCGCTCAGCCTCACGCACACCCTGCGCGAGGCCGCCCGCCACGGTTCCGGCGCTGTGCTGCTGTGCTCCTTCCAGAAGGAGGAGTCGGTTCTCATCGACGAGCTCTTGCGGCTCGACCAGGGCACCGGTCGCGCCGTGCGCATCGTCACGATCGACACGGGCGTCCTGTTCCCCGAGACGCTCGCCACTTGGCGCGAGTTCGAGGAGCATTTCGGCGTCACGATCGAGGTCGAGGACGCAAGCAACCGCGAGAACCCCTGGACCGGCGCGTGAGCACTGCTGCTCGGCCGCCAAGGTGCAGGCCCTGGACCGCTCGCTCGAGGACGCCGAGGGCTGGATCACCGGCATCCGCCGCTCCCAGGGCCCGACGCGAGCCGGCATCGAGCCGATCGAACACGACCCGCGGCGCGGGCCTCTGGAAGTACAACCCCCTCGCCCACTGGACCGACGTCGATCTGTGGCGGCGGATCCACGAGCGCGGCCTTCCGTACAACCCCCTCCACGACCGCGGCTACGAGTCGATCGGCTGCGCGCCGTGCACCCAGCCCGGCAGCGGCCGTGACGGCCGCTGGGCCGGCACCGACAAGACCGAGTGCGGCCTGCACACCTAGCGCCGACCGGCGCGGGCGAGCGTGTCGCGGCGAGCCGCGAAGCAGCTCGCCGCGGGTAACAGGGGCGTCCGAAAAGGCACAGCCGTGACTGCGACGGCGAGGCCCCGCCGGTCGCTACTCTTGCGCACGCGCGCCGCGGGTACGGGTGCCGCCACTTCGCATCACCGCGCCGAGCCGCACGGCGAGAGAGCCAGGCAGCGACAAAAGGAGCCACGATGCACGTAGCGCGAAAGCTCGTCCTCGCGACGTCCGTTAGCTGCGCGGTCCTCGCCGGCGTCCGCCGCAGCTGCCGCATCGGCGACCAACCTTTACGTCGCGACGTCGGGCAGCGACACCAACAACTGCACCAGCTCAGCGACCCCCTGCCTGACGGTCCAGAAGGCCGTCGAAGATGCCCGCACGGAGCCCGGCACGGCCAAGATCCTCGTCGCTTCCGGCATCTACGCGGGCGCCGTCGACCTCTCATCGTGGCTCGATCAGGGCATCACGATCGTCGGCGCGGGCGCGACCGCAACGGAGCTCATGAACACTGGGTCGACGCCCGTCGTCGAGGCGGCGAGCTAATCGACTTCCGGCTCGAAGATCTCCGTGTGGTGCACGAAACCGCCGACACCGAGCCGGCGATCGTGGCAGAGGGCGGAAACCTCGCGCTGAAGAACGTCGACGTCGACGCCACGAGCGCCGGCGCAGAGACGGCCGTCAAGATCGAGGACGAGTTCGCAGAAGGAACTTCCTCCGTCCCGGCAGCCACATCATTCAGGCCAGCACCGCCGGCCGCGGCATCGAGGCCGAGGGCGCGGCGACGACGATCACCAACTCGAGCGTCGAAACCACGGGCGAAGGAGCCGACAGCGTCGAGGCCCGAGAGGCACCGGTGACGGTAATGAACTCCACGCTGCACGCCCGCGGCAGCAAAGCACGGGTGCTCGCGGACGAAATCGGCAACGTCACCGTCTCGGATTCGACGATCGAAGAGGAAGGCGCCGAAAGCACTGGCGCCTTCGACGAGCTCGCCAACCTCACGATCCGCGGCTCGCGCCTCAACCAGCGCATGGGCGAAGAGATCTCGGTGGAGGAGCTGGACGGTCACGTCACGCTCGAACACGACAACGTCGCGATCGAAGGCGACGGTGAGGGCGTCGGCGTCGAGGGCGCGACGCTGGCGCTCACGTCCGACAATTTCACCGTGAACGCCCCGACCGATGTCGAGCCGGTGATCGACGATGTGGTCCCGGCGTGGCGCTGCGCAAAGTGAACGTGCACGGCACGTGGCCCGGTCCGGCACTTGAGGCCGGCGTCACAAAGCGCAGTTCGATTCTCGAATCCAACCTGGACAACGGCGCCGACACGGCAACGCCGGTGGTGGAGCTCGACGCACTCGTACCCGGAGGACTCTCGTTCCTGATCCAGCGCTCGCGGATCACCGGCGGCGCGAGCTCACCCGAGACGTTGGAGATGCGCGGGACCGGTTCCGGCTCCTTCGACCTCGACTCGTCGCTGATCCAGGGCGGCGTGGACGGCGTCATGCTCGTCGACGAAGGAGAAAAGAAACAGCAGGTCGCGGTCGCCGCGTCAACCATTGACGCGGGAGCGGCCGGCGTCACGGACGAGCCGGGCGTCGCGTCGATCGCTGCCGAACTGGTCGGTCCCAGCCGCGCGCTCGGCGTCGACGTCGAGGGCTCCGTGCTGTTCGAGCCGATGGCGGCGACGCTGGCGGGCGGCGCCAGTGGCCTGACCCTGAGCTGCCAGAACAGCGATGCGCCGAGCCAGAGCCAGGAACAGAGCCCGACGGTCGGGGCGATCAACTGCCGCTCGGGCGTGCACGGCAACGACAACCTGCCGTCCCTCGGCTCGATATTCGCCTCGCCGATCACCGACTACACGCTCAAGAACCACACCAAAGCCGTCAACAGCGTCCCTTCGGACACCATCGCCCTCGGCTTCGGCGTCAAGCCCTCGCCGTACGACCTCGACGCGCACAAACGCGACCAGTACGAGCGCGAGGGACGCAAATGCGAGCTCGTCCAGGACCGCGGCGCGCTGCAGATCCGGGGCCAGAAGGCCGACTGCAAGCCGAAGCGGCGGCGGCGCTAACTGCGACGCGAGACTCGCGCCCGAGGCTAACCTTGGGCGCGAGGGATCCCGGGCCGGGGATACCCGTCCAGTCCGGCGTCGAGTCGCGCGGCGTCGCTAGGAGCGAGCGGAAAAACGAGCACCAGTGCAGCTAGCGCGAAAGATCGTCCTGACGATGCTCGCAAGTTGCGTGATCCTCGCCGCGAGCGCGGCCGCGGCCGGCGCGACGAACCTCTACGTCGCGACCTCGGGGAGCGACACGAACGCGTGCACGAACCCGGCAAAGCCGTGCCTGACGATCCCGCGGGCGATCGAAGTCGCGCGCGAAGACCACGGCAAGGCGACGATCTACGTCGCGGCGGGCACCTACACGGGCGAGGTTGACCTTGAAAGCGCCCTCGACAACGGCGACGTCGTGGTCGGCGCGGGCCACGGCGAAACCACACTCGAAAATGCCGGTGCCGAACCGACCGTCGGCGTCGCAGCCGGGATCGCGGTACGGCTCGAAGACCTCCTGATCCGCCACGGGACGGCCGACAGCGCTCCAGCAGTGAGCGCGAACGGCGCCAAGCTGACAATGAAGGCCATCGAAGTCGACGCAAAAGGATCGACCGGCGAGGCGGCCGTCAGCGACGCCGCGTCGCCGTCCAGTGGCGCACTGGCCCTCATCGGCTGCGACGTCAGACAGTCCGGAGAAAACGGCGTCGCCGTCGCCGCGCCGGGCTCAATCATCGATGTGACCTCCTCGACGCTCGAAGCCGCGGGCGAAGGCGGCAGCGCGCTCGAAGGCACGGGCGCCACGATGGCCGTCGAAAAATCGACGCTGGTGATCCGCGGCGGCGCGAGCCGGGCGTTGAAGGCGAGCCTCGCAGCCGTCGCGTTGAGCGGCTCGACGGTCGAAGCGCTCGGCCCCGACGACGTGGGGCTGCTTGTGAACCGCGGCAGCCTCGTCGCGCAAAACAGCCGCCTCGTGGTGGCCGAGGCCGACAGCGTCGGAATCGAGAGCGAAGGCGCACGGGTCACGGCGGAAGGCGACACGATCGAAGCGGACGAAGCCGGTGACGTCGGCCTGCTCGCCGGCGGCGGCAACGACACGCTCGTGTCCGACATCGTCGTGGTCAACGCGCCGGCCGACGCGCAGCCTGCGATCCTGCACGAAGGAGCTGGCGAAACGACGCTGCGCCGCGTCCGGGTGGGCGGGACGTGGAACGGTCCGGCGCTCGCCGTGCACACCGCGGGCCACCTCTCGATCGTCGAAAGCAAGCTGATCGCGACCAACGGGACCAGCGCTGCGCCCGCGGTCGTCGCCGACAGCGCGCGTCCGGGCGGCCTCGCCGTGCAGGTCCAACGTTCGCGCATCGCGGCCGCACCGGACGCCTCGTCGGCGCTCATCGACGAAGCGCCCGGCTCCTTCGCGATGGACTCCTCGATCGTCCAGGGCGGCCTGGACGGTCTCACTGTCGCCGCGCGCGGCGCGGGAGCGGAGCGCGCCGTCGTCGCCGCTTCGACGGTCGATGCAGGAACGCGCGGAGCCTCGAACGAGGCAGGCGTCACGTCGATCGCGAGCGAACTCGCGCAGGCGGGAGCCACGCTCAGCGTCGACGTCGAGGGATCGATCCTCTTCGAGCCGACGGCCGCGACACTGGGCCCCGGCGCCAGCAGCCTCACCGTGAGCTGCCACAACAGCGACGTACCGAGCGAGGTCCAGCCTGAAAGCGCCGGTGTCGGCGCGATCAACTGCCGCGCCGGAGCGCACGGCAACGAGAACCTGCCCGGGCTCGGCTCGATCTTCGCCTCGCCGATCACCAACTACCTGCCGAGGAAACGCAGCAGGATCGTCAACACCGTGCCCGCAAACACGATCTCGCTTGGGTTCGGCCTCAAGCCGGCGACGTACGACCTGGACGGACGCAAGCGCGACCTCTACGGGCGCATCGGCCGAAGGTGCGAGCTCGCCCAGGACCGCGGGGCGCTCCAGGCCCCCGGCCAGAGGGCGGACTGCAAGCCGAAGCGCCGGCGCTGACTGCGACCTAATCACCGCTCTCGCCTGTAACGTTCGGGACTGGGCCGCGACCCGAAGTGAGCAGCGCGGCGCCACACGGCGAGCCAGCGAGCGAGCGAGCGAGGGAGGAAGCACCAGTGCACCTAGCGAGAAAGATCGTCCTGACGATGCTCCTGGGGTGCATGGCCCTGGCGGCGAGCGCAGCGGCCGCCTCCGCCGCGAACCTCTACGTTTCGACCACCGGCAGCGACGCGAACAGCTGCACGAGTGCCGCCTCGCCCTGCCTCACGGTGCAGAAGGCCGTCGAAGATGGCCGCACGAAGCCTGGCGCGACAACGATCTTCGTCGCTGCGGGCCTCTACAAAGGCGGCGTCCAACTGAATTCGCCCGCCGACACGGGCACCGCGATCGTCGGCGCCGGGCCGAGCGCGACCGTGCTCATGAACACCGGCTCGGAACCGGTCGTCGCGGGCGGCGAGGTCGTGAGCTTCAGGCTTGAAAACATCGGCCTGCGCCACGAAACGCCCGACGACGAACCGGCTGTCGGGGTAGAGGGCGGAAACCTCGGACTGAAGAACGTCGACGTCAACGCCACAGGAAGCGGCGAGGTCGCCGTCGAGGCCGACGACGAGTTCTCGGAATCGTCGCTCACGGTCTCGAACAGCCGCATCGTCCAGGACAGCGAACACGGTGGCGGCATCGAGTCAGAGGGCGCGGCAACAACGATCAGCGACTCGACATTGGAAACGACCGGCGAAAAAGCGGCCGACGTCGGGGGTGGACTCGCGCCGATCACGGTCTCGCACTCCACCCTGATCACGCGTGGAGCCGACTCCAAGGTGCTCGAAAACGAGTTTGGGAACGCTACCGTCTCGAGCTCCACGATCGAACAGACCGGCGCTTCGTCGATCGGCGTCACGAGCGAGTTCGGCTCCACCACGATCCGCTTCTCCCGCCTCATCCAGCGGATGGAAGGAGAGGTGTCGGCGGAGGCGGAGGTGAGCCCGATGACGCTCGAACACGACAACTTCGAAATCAACGCTGCGGGCGTCGCCGCGGGGGGCGGGGGCTCGAACATCACGCTTACCTCCGACAACGTCGCCGTGAATGCCCCGACCGACACCCAGCCCGTGTTCGAGGTCGAGGGCGCAAAGATCACGATGCGCCAGGTGAACGTGCACGGCGACTGGATCGGGTCCGTGATCCAAGGCGTTGTCGCGCACACCGCGTCGATCCTCGAGAGCAACCTGAACGACGCTGCCGACACCGGTCCGCCGGCGATCGAGCTCACCGCCCTCTCACCCGAAGGCCTGTCGCTGCTCGTTCAGCGTTCTCGCATCTTCGCCGGCGCCTCCGCCGACGCGGTAGTGGAGGTCGAGGGCGTCGGCTCCGTTGTAGTCGATTCGTCGCTCCTGCAGGGCGGCGACGACGGGCTCGCGCTCTTCGGTGAGGGAGCGAAGAACCAGAAGGCCGTCGTTGCGGCTTCGACGATCGACGCGGGCACGCCGGGCGTCTCCGGCGAGGCGGGCGTCACCTCGATCGCGAGCCTGCTACCCACCACTTCCGGCGCTCTGAACGTCGACGTAGAGGGCTCGGTCCTCTTCGAGCCGATGACCGCGATGATGGACGCCGGGAGCACACTCAACGTGAACTGCCAGAACAGCGACGCGCCGAGCCAGAGCCAGGCCGCCGTGGCGCCCGACGGCTCGATCGACTGCCGCTCCGGCGTCCACGGCAACGACAACCTGCCGTCGCTCGGCTCGATCTTCGCGTCGCCGTTCACGAAGTACGAGCTCAAGAAACACACCAAAGCCGTAAACAGCGTGCCTTCCGACACCGTCACGCTCCCCTTCGGGATGAAGCCATCGCCGTTCGACCTCGGCGCCCACAAGCGAGCCCTCTACGAGCGCGAGGGCCGCAAGTGCGAGCTCGTCCAAGACCGGGGCGCACTCCAGATCCCAGGCCAGAAAGCAGACTGCAAGCCGAAGAAGAAGCACCGCCGCTAATCTTGCGCCCGCTGGCGGGCGCAAGCCAGCGAATCAAACGCGCCGAGCCGCACGGCGACCGAGCCGCGAGCCCAAAGGAGCACCAATGCACCTAGCGCGAAAGTTCGTCCTGACGTTCCTCGCCGGCTGTCTGATGCTCGCCGCCACCGCGTCGGCCGCGTCGGCCACGAACCTTTACGTCTCCACCACCGGCAGCGACGCGAACCCCTGCACTCACGCCGCAGCGCCCTGCCTGACGGTGCAGAAGGCCGTCGAAAACGCGCGGGCCGATCCCGGCACCGCAACGATCTTTGTCGCCGCCGGCGCATACAAAGGCGGCGTCGACCTGAACTCACCGCTCGACGACAACATCGCGATCGTCGGCGCCGGCCCATCCGCAACCGTGCTGCTGAACGCGGGCTCAGAAGCCACGATTAGAGGCGAAGGCGTCAACTTCCGGCTCGAAAACATCGACGTGCGGCACGAAACCGCGGACGACGAGCCGGCGATCCTGGCAGAGGGCAGGGAACCTCACTCTGAAGGACGTCGACGTCAACGCGACGGGCACCAGCGGGGAGACCGCCGTCGAGTGCGAGGAGGAGTTCTCGGAAGGAGCGTTCACGGTATCGGGCAGCCACATCGTCGAGGGCAGCGCGGGCGGCGCGGGCATCGAGGCAGACTCCGCGGCAATGACGATGACCGGCTCGTCCGACGAAACGACCGGCGAAAAATCGGAGGACGTCGACGCGGGACTCGCGCCGGTGACCATCACGAAATCCGCGCTGATTACCCGCGGCAAGGAATCGAAGGGGCTCGACGACGACTTTGGCAACGCCACCGTCTCGGATTCGACGATCGAAGATGACGAAGAAGCGTCGACCGGGCTAATCGTTGAGCTGGCCTCCCTCACCGTCCGCGGTTCGCGGCTTACTCAGCGCATGGGGAACGACGCCTCCGCCGAGAACGAGGACGGCCACCTCACGCTCGAACATGACACGGTCGAAGTCGACGGCGCCGGCGAGGCCGTCGAGGCCGAGGGAGCGATGCTCACACTCACCTCCGACAACTTCGCCGTCAATGCGCCGAGCGACGCAGAGGCCGTGATCGACGAGCTGGGTCCGGGTGCGACGCTACGCAACGTGAACGTCCACGGCACCTGGATCGGCCCCGCGCTGGAGGGCCTGGTCTCGCACTCCGCGTCGATCATCGACAGCACGCTGAACGACGGCGCCGACACCGGAGCCCCCGTGGTCGTGTTCGAGTCCCTGGCCTCCGAAGGTCTGCCGTTCCTCGTCCAGCGCTCCCGAATCATCGGCGGCGCCACAGCAGCCTCCGCGATGGAGGTTGAGGGGTCGGGCTCCATTGCTCTCGACTCGTCGCTCCTCCAAGGGGGCGTCAGCGGGCTCACGTTCACCGACGAGGGGGCGAAGAAGCAGCAGGTAGTCGTGGCGGCGTCCACGATCGACGCCGGTACAGCCGGCGTCTCGAACGAGCCGGGCGTCGCGTCGATCGCGACCGACCTGCTCGGGCCCAGCCGTACCCTCAACGTTGACGTCGAGGGCTCGGTCCTGTTCGAGCCGATGACGGGGATGCTCTTGAGCGGCGCGAGCGGCCTCACGATGAGCTGCCAGAACAGCGACGCGCCGAGCCAGAGCCAGGCCGCGAGCGCCGCCGTCGGGGCAATCAACTGCCGGTCGGGCGCGCACGGCAACGACAACCTGCCGTCACTGGGCTCGATCTTCGCCTCGCCGATCACGAAGTACGAGCTCAAGAAACACACCAAAGCCATAAACAGCGTGCCGTCCGACACCGTCACGCTCCCCCTCGGGATGAAGCCGGCGCCGTTCGACCTCGGTGCCCACAAGCGCGCCCTCTACGAGCGCGAGGGCCGCAAGTGCGAGCTGGTCCAAGACCGGGGCGCACTCCAGATCCCCGGCCAGAAACCAGACTGCAAACCAAAGAGAAAACGCCGCCGCTAGAGTCGCGTCCGCACCCCATCGAGGGGTACAGAACGAAGTGGAGAAGCGCGCCGAGCCGCACGGCGAGAGAGCAGCGAGCCGACAAGGAGCACCCAATGCACGTCGTGCGGAAGATCGTCCTGACGACCCTGTCGAGCGGCGCCATCCTCGCCGTGAGCGCGGCTGCCGCGTCGGCGGCCAACGTGTACGTCGCCACGACCGGCAGCGACTCCAATACGTGCCGGAGCGCCTCTGATCCCTGCCTCACGCTTTACAAGGCGGTCCAGGATGGCGAAGCGATCGTGGGCGAGGGCAACGTCACGATCCACGTCGCAGACGGGACGTACGAAGGAGCGACCCTCAACGGTGCGCTCGACGACGGCGACACGATCGTCGGCGCCTCGCAGACCGGCACGGTGCTCGAAAACGTCGGCCCCGGCTCCACGCTCGAGACGGACGCGCCCGCGACGCTCGAAGACCTCACCGTCCGCCACGACACGCACGACACGAATCCGGCGATCGAAGACGGCAGCGAAAGCTTGACGCTGCGGCACGTCAACGTCGAATCGAACGCCGCGAAAGGCGAGGACGCGATCCGGGTCGAACTGGCCTACGGAACGCTCTCGCTGGACGACTGCCGCATCATCCACGCCAGCACCGGAGGTGCGGCGCTCAAGGGGACCAACGTCGCCGCAACGATCACGAATTCGACGCTCGAAGCGCTCGGTGACGAAGCGGAGGCGGTCGCCGTCTCATACAGCACGCTGACGCTCGAGCGCTCGACGGCCGTCACCCGCGCAACGCAGGACATCGCGGTACGCGGATCATTCGACACGGTCTCGATCTCGCGCTCCACCGTCGAAGCCGGCGGCCCGCGGAGCACCGCCCTACAGACCGGAGACTCGACCGCGACCGTCGACGACAGCCGCCTCGTGGCCCGCGAAACCGAAGACATTGCCGTGGAATCCGAAGAGGGGACCGTGACCCTCGAAGGCGACACCATCGAAGCCGACGCGCCGAAGACCGCCGGGGCATTCTTGCTCGGCAACCGCGACGTGAACTTCAAGAGCGACACGCTCTCGATGAACGCCGCCGCCGACACCCGCGAAGCCATCCTGCTCGAAGGGGTGAACGAAGCGACGTTCAGGCGCGTCCGCGTCCACGGGACGTGGACCGGACAGGCGATGCTCGCAGCGGTCCGCAGCATCACGCTCCTGGAAAGCTCGATCAGCGATGGCAGCACACAGTCCGCCGTTGCGATCTACGGCTTTGCGGCCGGGCACCTCGGTGTCCTCGTACAGCGCAGCCGCATCGCGGCGCCAGCGGACGCGAAGGCCGCGCTGTACGTTCAGGGGAACACGGCGGCAGCCATCGACTCGTCCCTGATCGTCGGCGGCGTCGACGGCGTGCTACTGCTCGACCGCGATGCGAAGAAACAGCAGGACACCATCGCGGCCTCGACGATCGACGCCGGCACACCCGGACAGGCCAACGAGGCCGGCGTGGCGTCGGTCTCCGCAACGCTCGAAGGCGAACACCGCGCGTTCAACGTCAACGTCGAGGGCTCCGTGCTGTTCGAGCCGATAACCGCAACGCTCACGGGTGGCGCGAGCGGCCTTGCCGTCAGTTGCCAGAACACCGACGTCCTGAGCCAGGACCAGGTGGCGAGCGCGACGGTCGGCTCGATCGGCTGCCGTACGGGCGCCCACGGAAACGACAACTTCCGCTCCCCCAGCTCGATCTTCGCTTCGCCCGTGACGAACTACCTGCTCAAGAACCACACCAAAGCCGTCAACAGCGTCCCGTCCGACACGATCTCGCTCGGCTACGGCGTTAAGCCGGCCGCGTACGACCTCCTCGCCCGCAGGCGCGACGACTACGAGCGCGTGAGCCGGAAGTGCGACCTTGTGCAGGATCGCGGCGCGGCGCAGATCCGCAGCCAGAAGTCCGACTGCAAGCCGAAGCGCAGCCGGCGCCGTCGCCGTCGCTGAGCTCCGGGCGTCGCCTGTCAGCGCGCCGCGCGGCGGCCGCTAAGCTTCCGCGCGTGTTCGGCAAGGTCCTCATCGCCAACCGCGGCGAGATAGCGGTGAGGATCATCCGCGCGCTCGAGGAGCTCTCCATCCAGAGCGTCGCCGTGTACTCCGAGCTCGACCGCGACGCCCCGCACGTACACCGCGCCGACGAGGCATACAACCTCGGCGACGGCCCCGCCGCCGAGAACTACCTGAGCGTCGCGAAGATCCTGGACGTCGCGGCGCGCTCCGGTGCCGAGGCGATCCACCCCGGCTACGGCTTCCTCGCCGAGAACGCGCCCTTCGCGCAGGCCTGCGACGACGCCGGAGTCGTCTTTATCGGGCCGCCTGCCAGCGCCATCGAGGCGATGGGCTCGAAGACCCGGGCGCGCGAGTTGATGAAGGCCGCCGGAGTCCCGATCGTGCCGGGCACCACCGAGCCCGTGCCCAGCGTGGATGACGCCCTCAGGATCGCGCAGAGCGAGATCGGCTTCCCCGTCGCCGTCAAGGCCGCCGGCGGCGGCGGCGGCAAGGGTTTCCGCGTCGCGCTGGCCGAGGACGAACTCGCCGACGCCTTCGAGGGATCGAGCCGCGAAGGCGAGAAGTTCTTCTCCGACTCGACCGTCTACCTCGAGCGTTACCTGCCCGACCCGCGCCACGTCGAGGTCCAGATTCTTGCCGATCGCCACGGCAACGTGATCCACCTGGGCGAGCGTGACTGCTCGATCCAGCGCCGCCACCAGAAGCTGATCGAGGAGGCACCGGCGCCGGTCGTCGACCGGGCGATGCGCGAGCGCATCGGCCAGATCGGCGTCGAGGCCGCGCGCGCCGTCGACTACGTCGGCGCCGGCACGATCGAGGGCCTCTTCGCCGCCGAGCCCGGCTCGGACCCCGAGTACTTCTTCCTTGAGATGAACACCCGCGTCCAGGTCGAGCACTGCGTCACCGAGATGGTGACCGGAATCGACATCGTGAAGGAGGGGATTCGCGCCGCCGCCGGCGAGCCGCTCTCGTACACGCAGGAGGACGTGGTGCTCCAGGGGCACGCGATCGAGTGCCGCATCAACGCCGAGGACGCGAGCAAGAACTTCGCGCCCGCCCCGGGAAAGATCGGCGTCTACCGCGAGCCGGCCGGCCCCGGCGTGCGGGTCGACTCGGGCGTCAGCGAAAACGGCGAAGTGTCGCCGATGTACGACCCGATGGTCAGCAAGCTCATCGTCTGGGACGCCGACCGCAAGCAGGCGACGCAGCGCATGCTGCGCGCGCTCGGCGAATACGAGATCGAAGGGCTCAAGACCCTGATCCCATTCCACCGCGCGCTGCTCGCAACCGACGAGTGGGCGGCGGGCTCGACGTGCCGCGAGCTGCTCGAGGACAAGGCGTGGCTGAAGACACTCGCCTTCGACGCGCCGCCGTCGACGCCGGACGGCGCCGACGAGACGGTCGAGCAGAGCTACCAGGTCGAGGTCTCCGGGCAGCGCTTCGACGTACGCGTCGTCGGTCCACCGCCGGTCGCCGGGGTCGCCGACGCCTCGCAGGCGCCCAAGGCGCAGACGCGGCGGGCCGAGCGCACCGCCTCGAGCGCCGGCGGGCCGGACACACTCACCTCGCCGCTGCAGGGCAACATGTGGAAGGTCCTCGTCAAGGAGGGCGACACGGTCACGGAGGGCCAGCTGCTCTGCATCATCGAGGCGATGAAGATGGAGAACGAGATCACCGCGCACAAGGCGGGCACGATCGTCGCGCTGCCGATCGCCGAGGGCGAGCCGATCGCCGCAGGCGCACCGATCGCGACTATTTCGAGCGACGCGGGTTAGATCGCCGCGACGTTCGCGGCGTGCACCGCAGCATCGCGGGAGCTCGCACGGCCCGGCGGCAACGTGGCCTGCTCGCCGTGCGCCGCAAGCTCACGTAGGTACGCCCGGTCCTCCTCGAGCACGCTCTGCGCGCGATCGGCGGAGAGCACCGGGCCATGGCCGGGGACGACGTTTCGCACCCTTCCGATCAGCTCCGAAAAGCGGTCCAGCGTGTCCAGGTAAGCCGTCAGCGAGCCGCCGGCGCCGAACGACGGGATCTCCACGGGTGACAGGTAATCGCCGGCGATGAGCACGCCGGCCCAGGGCGCCAGCAACGCCATCCCGTCGGCGGTGTGACCGGCCGTGGCGTGCACCTCCAGCTCGAGCTCGCCGATCTCGACGTGCCCCGGCACCGGCAGCGCCTGAACCTCGCCGAGCAGCAGCCCGGCCGGCCGTTCGATCAGGAGTTCCTCGTCGAATTCGCGCAACGTGCGCTCCGCTTCGCCCGCCGCCGCCGCGAGGCGCTCGGCCGTCGACGGCGCGCAGCCCACCGGCGCGCCCGGGAAGGCCATGCCCGCGAGCAGATGATCCCAGTCGCCGTGCGTCACCAGGAGCGCCGACGGCTCCGGCAGGCCCGCCTGCTCAAGCAGCGACGGCAGCGCGGCGATCTCGTCGGGCAGGACCGGCGAGTCAACGATGAAGACCTCGAGCGCCGACGGTTCTTCGCCGGGCTCGATCACGCGCAGCGGACCCTTGTCGGCGCCCGGCGTCGCGGCGCCCCGGATCACCACGCAGTTGGTCTGGAAGACGCTGCCGGCGACTACGAGAACATCGGCGTGCAGCGCGACGGCGCGCACGCTCAGACGCCGAGCAGCTTCGCGGCCTCTTTGAGGTTCGCGACCTCTGCGGTCGGCTTTTTCTGGGAAGCCTCGAGCGTTTCGCGGTGACGGTTGACCCAGATCACCGGAACTTTCGCTTTCAGGCACGGCGCGACGTCGTGGTAGTAGCTGGAGCTCACATGAACCCAGCCGCGCTTGCCGCCGATGCGGCGCGCGCACTCCGTGAAGTGCGCCGGATCGGGCTTGTAGGCGCGTACCTGCTGGGCTGTCACGACGAGGTCGAAATCGGTCTTGATGTGCCTGCGCGTCTGGCCGAGGAGCTTGTCGTCGATGTTCGAGATCAGACCGAGGCTGTACTTCTTATCGAGCTTCGTGAGCTGCGTCGCCGTTTCTTTGAACGGCACCCAGCGCTGGACCGAATCGGGCAGAAAACCCGACCGCGAGGGCTCCAGCCGCCACTCCAGG
Organism: uncultured Solirubrobacterales bacterium; assembly: GCA_963764325.1. Taxonomy (GTDB): domain Bacteria; phylum Actinomycetota; class Thermoleophilia; order Solirubrobacterales; family Solirubrobacteraceae; genus Palsa-744. The sequence continues at coordinate 495,042 of CAVXSE010000003.1, forward strand.
CGCCGCGCGATCTCCAACGCCGTGCGGCGCAGCACCTCGGCATATAGCTCGTAGGAGCCGCCCTCGATTTCGCGCACGATCTCCGTGAACATCGGGATCAGCGTCGCGCGATCGATCTCGAAATCGTCGCGTGCGGCCTCGCGCTGGAACGCTTCGTAGACCCCCGTCTCCCAGTCGATCAGCGTGCCGTAAACATCGAAAGTGACGAAAGTTACGTTCTTGGGCAGCGGCATCGCCCCGGCATTATGCCGCGCTCCCCCAACTTTCCCGCGCGAGTTCCTGCTGCCACCATCGGCAGCGCGTTTTGGTTAGAGTCCGGCGCCGCCATGGACCTCCTCGAATATCAGGGCAAGCAGCTCTTCGCGCGTCACGGACTGCGCGTCTCCTCGGGCGAGGTCGTGGAGAGCGTCGACGACGCGGTCGCGGCCGCCGACCGCGTCGGCTATCCGGTCGTCGTCAAGGCCCAGGTCCTGATCGGCGGTCGCGGCAAGGCCGGCGGCGTGAAGCTCGCCGCCGACGCCGCCGAGACGCGCGAGCACGCTTCCAAGATCCTGGGCATGGACATCGGCGGCCACACTGTCCATCGGCTCTGGATCGAGCACGCATCAGACATCGCGTCCGAGTATTACGCCGCCGTGCTACTCGACCGCGCCGCGAAGCAGCCGCTCGTCATGTTCAGCACCGAAGGCGGCGTCGACATCGAAGAGGTCGCCGAGCGGACCCCCGAGAAGCTCGTGCGCAGCCACGTCGACGCGCTCGATGGCCTCGGGCGCGAGCAGGCCCTGCAGATCGCCCGCGACGGAGGCGCCGACGAGGACGTCGTCGAGGGTGTCGCTGACGCGCTGCTCGCCCTCTACGACGCCTGGCTGAGCGAGGACGCGACGCTCGCCGAGATCAACCCGCTGATCGTGACGCCGGACCGCGAGGTCCGGGCGCTCGACGCGAAGGTCTCGCTGGACGGCAACGCGCTCTTCCGCCACCCAGACAACACCGACCTGTCGGACCCCGAGAACGAAGACCCGATCGAACGGCGCGCACGCGAAAGCGGCGTGCAGTACGTCGCACTCGACGGTGACATCGGCATCCTCGGCAACGGCGCGGGTCTGGTCATGTCGACGCTCGACGTCGTCAGCCTCGCCGGCGGGGCGCCCGCGAATTTCCTGGACGCCGGCGGCGGCTCTGACGCCAAGAAGGTCGAGCAGGCGATCGGTCTGATCCTCTCCAACCCCAACGTCAAGGCAGTCCTTGTCAACATCTTCGGCGGCATCACGCGCGGCGAGGAGGTCGCCGGCGGTCTGATAGCCGCCTTCGGCGAGCTCTCGCCCACCGTGCCTTTTGTCGTGCGCCTCGATGGCACGAACGCCGACCAGGGCCGCGAGCTGCTCGATCAGGCCGCGCTCGCGGGCGTCCACACGGCGGTGACGATGAACGAGGCAGCCGCGCTCGTCGTCGCGCTCGCGCAGGACGCCGGCTGATGTCGATCCTCGTCGACGAGACGACGCGCCTCGCGGTGGCGGGCATCACCGGCCGCGAGGGCTCCTTCCACACGCTCAACAACAGGGCCTACGGCACGAACGTCGTCGGCGGCGTGACGCCGGGCAAGGGCGGCCAGGACGTCGAGGGCATCCCGGTCTTCGACAGCTGGGCGGAGGTCACGGCCGCCGCACAGCCGAACACGGCGATGATCTTCGTACCACCGCGGTTCGCCGCCGACTCGATCCTCGAGGCGGCCGCAGCCGGCGTCGAGCTGATCATCACGATCACCGAGGGAATCCCCGCCCACGACGAGCTCCGCGTCTACAACACACTTCTGCGCGACCACCCGGGCACGCGCCTGATCGGGCCCAACTGCCCGGGCATCCTCTCCCCCGGCAAGGCCAACGTCGGCATCATCCCGGCCGCCTTCTTCGAGGAGGGAGCCGTCGCGGTCGTCTCACGCTCGGGAACGCTCACCTACCAGATCGGAAACGAGCTGGCCAAAGCCGGGGTCGGCTGCTCGACGATCGTCGGGATCGGCGGCGACCCGGTACCTGGCTCCTCGTTCGTCGACATCGTCGAGCTCTTCGAGCGCGACACGCAGACCGAGCTGATCGTCCTCGCCGGCGAGATCGGCGGCTCCGCGGAGGAGGAGGCGGCCGAGTACATCGCCGCGAACGTCGCGAAGCCCGTCGTCGCATACATCGCGGGCTTCACGGCGCCGGCCGGCAAGCAGATGGGGCACGCCGGCGCGATCATCTCGGGGACCGCGGGAACCGCGCAGGCCAAGGCCGACGCGCTCGAAGCGCGCGGCGTCCGCGTCGGGCGCACGCCCACCGAGGCGGCCGAGATCGCCGTCGAGCTGCTCGGCTAGCGCCCCGGCCGCGCCGGATACGCTAGGCGCGATGGACCACTCGACGCAGAGCACGATCGAGGAGCTGGAGCGCAAGCTCGCAGAGCTCGAACGCACGCTGGGCGCGATCGCGGGCGACGGACACGCGGTGCGCATCGTCGACGAAGCGCTGCCGGTGGAGCACGCGGCGCCGCCGAGCGCCAACGAGATCGCGCGCTTCCGCGAGCGGCTGGAGCGCGTCAGCGCAGAGCTGACGCGCGAATACGACGCGCTCGTCGGACCCATAAGCTCTGGCCCCGTGCCCGACACGATCTCCTTTGCCCGCGGCGCCCCATCGCTCGACATCGTCGACGTCGACGGCCTGCGCGCCGCCGCGCTCGCGGCATTCGAGAACGACCCCGGCGGAACCACCGCCTACGGCACGGCGGTGGGCTACGGGCGCCTGCGCCAATGGATCGCCGACCGCCACGGCGTGGAGGTCGATCGCGTCCTGGTGACTAACGGCTCGATGCAAGCCGATGCCTTCCTGTTCGGCGAGCTCGTCGCGCCGGGTGACGACGTCGTCGTCGAGCGCCCGACGTACGACCGCACGCTCAAGTCGTTGCGCCAGCGCGGCGCTCAGATCCACGCTGTCGAGCTGCAGGCGGACGGCGTCGACACCGCCGCCCTGCGCGAACTGCTCGCCGCCGGAGCGGTACGGCCGAAGCTCGCCCACATCATCCCCAACTTCCAGAACCCCGCCGGATACACGCTGTCGCTCGCCAAGCGGCGCGAGCTGCTCGCGCTCGCACGCGAGCACGACTTCATCGTCTTCGAGGACGACCCGTACGTGGACCTACGTTTCAGTGGCGAGAGCATGCCCACGATGCTCTCGCTGGAAGGCGAGCGCGTCGTCTACGCCTCGTCGTTCTCCAAGACGGTCTGCCCGGGGATCCGCGTCGGCTATCTCGTCGGCCCGCGCGCAGTGATCAAGGCCATCACCGACACCGCGACCAGCACTTACATCTCGCCGAACATGGTCGCGCAGTCGATGGTCTACGAGTTCTGCGCATCTGGCGCAATCGAGCGTTCGATCGAGCGCGTGCGGACTGCGCTCGCGCGCCGCGCACGCTCGCTCGCAATGGCGCTGCAGCGCGAGCTTCCCGAGGCGCGCTTCGTGGAGCCCGAGGGCGGCTATTTCATGTGGCTCACGCTGCCGGAGTCCACCAGCGTGCAGGCTCTCGAGCGGGCCGCGAACGAGCGTGGCGTGGCAATCGTAAAGGGCACCGACTTCCTGCTCGAGGGCGGCGAGAACACCCTTCGCCTTGCCTACTCGGGCGTCAACGAGGCCGAGATCGAGGAGGGAGTGACCCGCCTCGCTCAGGCCTACCGCTCGCTCTAGCGCCCGTACCGCTGGCCTAGGATCAGGCGCTCCGGCAGCGCCGTGCGCGCCGGCGGCGACGGATCGGCGATCACGGACACGGTCTCCGCGACGCTCGGCGTGACGCGCACGTCCTCGCCGGAGGCGGAGACCGTCACGAAGTCGTCGTCGCTGGCGACGACGGTCCCCTTCAATCCCGGCTCGAGCCCCGCGGCGCGCAGGTAGTGCAGCAGATCCTCAGCCTCGTTCTCAAAGCGCACGACGCGGACCGCCGCGCCAACCTCGACGTCGGCCAGCGGCACCCCTTCAATGCGCTCGCCGGCACGGATCGGGTGCCCGTGCGGGCAGGTCGACGCGTCCCCGATCGCAGCGAGCATGCGCTCCTCGAGGATCGGCGACATCGCATGCTCCAGGCGCTCGGCCTCCTCATGCACCTCGTCCCACGGCACGCCAAGCACGTCGGTCAGGAAACGCTCGATCAGGCGATGACGGCGCACGATGGCCTCGGCGTGCAGCGCGCCGCTCTCGGTGAACGAGATCGAGCGGTCGTCGCCGCGCGTGACGTATCCGTCACCTTCCAGCCGGCCGATCATCTCGCTGACGGTCGGCGCTGACAGCTGCATGGCGCGCGCCACGTTGGCCGCGGTCATCGGCAGGCGCGCCTCCTGCAGCCAGAAGAGGATCTGCAGGTACTCCTCCTCGGCCACCGAGACGCTGGAGTCGCTCACTGCGGCGATGCTAGCCGCTGACGCCGACTAGGGTGCTGGCGTGAACGGTGCCGAGCCACGCGGCGCCCGGCGCCCGACGCAGGTCCTCATCGCCGGGGCGATCGACATACCGGGGCTCGACGCCGGCGACGTCGAAGGCGAGCTCGCGCGGGCGCTCGACGTGCCGTCGACGCCGCTTGAACCGGCGCTTACCCCCCAGCAGCTCGAGCAGACGGTTCGCGCGGCCCGCGCCCTCGTGCTGCTGGCGGACCGTCTCGACAGCGCTTCACTGGCTCCCGGGCCGCTCTTCGACATGGCGACGCGCGCCAGGCAGTCTGGCGTACCCGCTTTCGCGGTGGCGCGCGAGAGCTCGCTGACGCCGTTCGACGCCCGGATCCTCGACCTGCAGCTCGTTCTGACAGCGCGCACGCCGGTCGAGCTGAAAGCCGCCGCTGCGCGCCTGGCGGCCGTGCTCTAACGCTGGCAGCCCGGGCACCAGTACGTGATGCGATTGTCGTCCCACTGTCCGCGCGAGCGGATGGGCGTGCCGCAGCGCGGACACGGACGGCCCGTACGGCGGTAGACGGAGCCCGGCCGCGCGAGGATCCCCTCGCGCACGCAACGGGCCATTTCGGTCCGCGCGAACGAGACCGCGGCGAGGGCCTCCTCATCGCTCACATTCGCGAGCTCGCGACACGGGTCGACGCCGACGGCGTGGCAGCTCTCGGACTTCCAGACGTTGCCGATGCCGGCGACGGTCCGTTGCTCTAAGAGCGCGTCGCCGAACGGGCGGCGTGGGTCGTCGGTCCGCAGACGCCGCAGGAACGCGTCCTCGTCGAACGGCTCGACGAGGACGTCGGGGCCGAGGCCGGCGATGCGAGGGTCGCTGCGCAACCGACGATCGTCGGCGAGCTCGAGCACCGGACCGCCGAACTGCACGGTCCGCCATCCGTCACGCTCGATGATCAGCCAGGCGCCTCCGCGACCTCCGCGCCACGGCTCGCCGGGCCCCAACACGCGCCAGGAGCCGGTCATACGCAAATGGGAATGGATCGTCAGGCCCCCTGCGAAACGGACAAAGAGGTGCTTGCCTAGCGCGTCCACGGTCTCGACGGCTCTGCCCGCGAGGCGCCCCGGCCAGTCCGCGCCGCGCAGCCGCGGATGCGGCGTATGCACCGCGTCCGGCACGGAGCCTGCGAGCACTGCCCCGATTCGTGAGGCCGCGATGTGGATCGTGTCGCCCTCAGGCACCCACCCAACATCGCACAGCCGCGACCGCGCCGGCCAATCCGCCCCCGCTACGCTCGCCCCCCGTGTTTTCCGACAGCGAGCAGGAGCCATCCGGGCTCCAGAGCCGGATGCGTGCCCTCACGCCGCAGGGCGTGCGACGCGCCACCGTCATCGGCGCGGGCTCGTTCGGCACGGCGCTGGCGGTGCTCCTCGTGCGCGGCGGCGTCCGCACGACGCTGCAGGCAAGGACCGCCGAGCAGGCGCAGACGATCGAGTCCGAGCGCGAGAACCGGGTGTACCTGCCGGGCGTTGAGCTGCCGCAGGCGTTACGCGTCGAGAGCGTCGACGCGGGCGTGGCGCGCGCCGACTACGTGTTCCTCGCTGTCCCGACGCAAGGTCTCGGCGAGGTCATCGCCGGTCTGCACGAGCGCGGCCTCGGTCGCCGAACCGTGCTCGTCTCGACGGCCAAGGGACTCGTCGGCCCCGAAGGCCTGCCGCCGACCCTGGTTCTCGGTGCCCGCTTCGGCCCGCGGCGTGTCGGCTGCATCGGCGGACCGGCGCACGCCCAGGAGATGGTCCACGCCGGCGCGGGCCTCGTCGCCGCGTCGACCGAAGAGTACGTTGCCTCGGCGCTCGCCCAGGTCTTCACGCGCGCCGGCGTCGTCTGCGAGCGCTCAGACGATCCCGTCGGCGTGGAGCTCGCCGGTGCCGCCAAGAACGCTGCGGCGCTCGCGGCCGGCGCGACCGAGGCGCAGGGCCTGAACGCCGCGGGCGCCGCAGCCGGCCACATCTTCGCGGAGGTCTGGCGTTACGCAGAGGGCATGGGTGCGCGCCCGGAGTCGCTGATCGGCCTGGCTGGGGCGGGCGATCTCGTCGCCACGGCGCTGGCCCCCGAAAGCCGCAACCGCCGCGCCGGCGAGCTCCTGGCCGCGGGCATACCGGCGCGCGAGATCCCCGAACAGGTCGGGCAGGCCGTCGAGGCGCTCGAGTCCGTGCCGCTCCTCGCGCAGGCGCTCGAGCGCGCAGGCGTTGCGGCGCCCGTCACGGGAGGCCTCGGACGGCTGATCTCCGGCGAGCTTCCGCTCGACGAGTGGATCGCTCTCGTTCGCACCACCGTGCCGCCGCCGGCGCTGTGGCGAAGGCGGCCGCGGCCGGGCTTCTGGCGGCGGATGGCCCGCGCCTTCCGCGGCTCCTAATCGTTGCCCGCGAGCGCGCCGACAACCGCCTCATAAACGCCGGCGCCGTGCCCCTCCTCGGTCACTGTGACGTTCTGGTGACGGGCGAGGTCCTCGCCGATCGACGGATCACGCTCGGCGCCGTTTGCGACCAGGTAGAACGTCCCGACCTGCGCGGCGCACGCAAGGTCCTCGCGTGAGTCGCCGACGGCGATCAGCTCATCGCGGTCGTATCCGCGCACGCGGCGGTGAAAGTCGATCGCTCCGGCCTTCGAGACGCCCGCCGGAAGCAGGTGGTAGCAACGAACGTGGTCGAGCGCCGCGAGATCCGCGGAGCGGGCGTTGATGACTCCGTTGTCGACGAGACGCAGGTTGTCGTGACCGGCCTGGGCGAGCTGACGGTCGGCGTCGTCGGCGTCGACCAGGCCACGGAAGAGGTGGGAGACCTCGCGTTCCAGGTGCCACGGCGCGTGGTACTCAAGGCGCCCCGGGTAGAGCTCGAGCAGCAGGTCAGGAGCCCCGGTGGCCGCAATCTGCTGAGCGATCGTCTGCTCGCCCGGTCGAAGGTCGCCCGTGAGCCAGTGCTCCTCGCCTTCCAGCACGACGCACGCGCCGGCCTCGTAAACGTAGGCCCTCTGCCCGAAGAGGCGCGCCGCCTCGGCGACGGGTGCGCGGCGCCGGCCGGAGAGCAGGACGAGCTCGATATCGGCTCGCAGGCACGCCTGGACCGCCCGCACGCCCTGCAGAGTCACGCGCCCCTCGCCGTCATGCAGCAGCGAGCCGCCGAGGCCGAGCAGCGTGCCGTCGAGATCGACGTAGGCGCAGCGCGTGCTCACCGGCGAGTGAGACTCGCGTGCGGGGGGCGCTCCATGGCCTGCGACGGGGCGATCGCCAGGCGCCCGTCGCGCCGCAGGCGCTCGGCGATCGTCGCGAGCACCGTGGTCGCCATGTCGCTCAGCGCGGCGATCGACTGGTGCGTGTTCACGTGTTCGTCGAGATCCACCTGCGCCATGCGTTCCAAGCCGACTCGACGCCACGCGTCGATCAGCATCGCGACCTCCACGCCGTAGCCCGTGGCGAACGGGATCTCCTCCAGGAGGTCCCGGCGCGCGGCCACCTCGCCCGCGAGCGGCTGCAGGAAGGACGCCAGCTCGGGGTAGAAGACGGCCAGGGCCGGGCGCGCCGCGAGGTGGTTCACGCGCGCCCCGCCGTCCTTGAGTCGCACATCTCCGACTGCGAGCGGCCGGCGGTAGTGGCCCTTGACGAAGTCGATTCCCTCAAGGCACACGAGTGGACCGATCAGCCCGCTCGCGTAATGCCCAACGGGCCCGTGACTGTCGGCATCGAGGAAGCAGACGATCTCGCCCTCGGCGACCGCCAGCGAACGCCACATCGCGTCGCCCTTGCCGAGAACGGGCCCGAGATCGGACAGCAGGTCGCTCTCTTGCACAACGCGAGCGCCGGCGGCCGCGGCGAGCTCAGCAGTACCGTCGGCAGAAGCGGCGTCGACGACGATCACCTCGTCGATTGCGCCCGCGTCGACCAGCGGCTCGAGCTCGGCCACGACCGCGCCGACGCTCGCCGCGCATTCGCGGGCCGGCAGGACGACAGACACGGAGCAACTGCGTTCTGCCGCGATGCGTGACGCAGGGAACTGAGAATGGTGGAAGGAGCGCTCGCTTGCCCAGCGCTCGGCGGCCGATTCGGGCATCGTCTCTACTATCACAGGCCGCTTGAACGACCAGCCCACAGACGAGCCCTGGCGGAGCCTTCTCGACGCGGCGCGGGACGACGGGCGCCTCGTGCACGAAGCGCAGGAAGCGGCGCGCCCGGCGCACGTTGAGGCGATCCCCGATGCGCTGCACGAGAAGATCCGCGCGGGCCTGTCGCAGACCGGGATCCAGCAGCTGTACAGCCACCAACTGGCGGCACTCGAAGCGGCGGTCGATGGCCCCACGATCACCACCACCGGAACGGCCTCGGGCAAGTCGCTGTGCTTCAACCTGCCGACACTGGAGACCATCTGCCGCCGGCCATCCTCGCGCGCTCTCTACCTGTATCCGACGAAGGCACTTGCCCAGGACCAGGCGCGTTCCCTGGCGGCGCTGCGCATGCCGGGAATCTCACCGGCCATCTACGACGGCGACACGCCGCGCGAGGCGCGCGCCCAGGTCCGGCGCGCCTCGAACGTCGTGCTCACGAACCCCGACATGCTGCACGTCGGGATCCTCCCGAACCACGGCGCATGGGAAGGCATGTTCGCGAACCTCGCGGCCGTCGTCATCGACGAGGCGCACGTCTACCGCGGCGTCTTCGGCTCGCACGTCGCGAACGTGATTCGCCGTCTGAGGCGGGTCGCCGCGGCGTACGGCAGCGAACCGCGCTTCATGCTGACATCCGCCACCATCGCCAACCCCCTGGAGCTCGCCGGCCGGCTCACGGGCCTCGCGGGGTTCACCGCCATCGACGCCGACGGCTCCTCGGCCGCGGCCCGCCGCCTCGCGCTCATCAACCCGCCGCTGACCGACGAGCGCAGCGGTGCGCGCGCGTCGACGCTCGCGGAGGCGGCGTCGATGGTCAGCGAACTGGTGCGGACCGGCACGCGGACGATCTGCTTCATGAAGTCGCGCAAGGGCGTCGAGGTTCTGGTGCGTCTGATACGTGAGTACCTCGACGACAATGAGCTCGCACAGCGCGTCGCCCCGTACCGTGCGGGGTACACGGCGCAGCAGCGGCGTGAGCTCGAGGAGCGGTTGTCGAACGGCGGGCTGCTCGCGGTGATCGCGACGGACGCACTCGAGCTGGGCATCGACGTCGGGCGCCTCGACGCAGCCGTCGTCGTCGGGTTCCCCGGCACGATCGCGTCGCTGCGCCAGATGTGGGGGCGCGCCGGCCGCCGTGACAGCGGCCTCGCCGTCTACATCGCCGGCGAGGACGCCCTCGACCAGTTTCTCTGCCGCCACCCCGCGGAGCTTCTCGAGCGGCCCGTCGAGGGGGCGATCCTGGACCACGAAAGCAGTGAGATCTACGCGGCACACCTGCTCTGCGCCGCGCACGAGGGTCCGCTCTCCTCGAGCGACGCCGAGTTCCTCGGCGTCGGCTGGCAGGCAGCGGCGGAACGGCTCGAGAGCGCTGGACGCCTGCGCTCACGCAGCGGCACCGGCGGCACCCAATACGTCCCACGCGATCCCGCCGATTACCCGGCGACCGAGCTCTCCCTGCGCTCCGCCGGCGGCGAGCAGATCGCGATCGTCGACGTCTCGAGCGGAGAGCTCCTCGGCACCGCCGAGGCGGCCCGTGCACCTTCGGTGGTGCACGACGGCGCGGTCTACATGCACCTCGCTCGCCCCTACCTCGTCCGCGACCTGGACCTCGCCGGCGCGCGCGCGCTCGTCGAGCCGTTCGAGGGCGACTGGTACACGCAGCCCCGCCACGAGGCCGACACCGAGATCCTCGCGCTACTCGACCGACGTGAGCTTGGCGTCGCCCGCCTATCACTCGGCGAGGTCTCGGTCACCGAGACCGTGACGGGCTACCAGCGGCGGCGCCTGGCCGATCACGCCGCGATCGACATGCGCGCACTCGACCTTCCGCCGTCGAGCTTCGCGACGCAGGCGGTCTGGTTCGAGCTCGATGGCTCCGAGCTCGCCGAACGGGTCGGTTTCGACGCGGTGCTCGGCGCGCTGCACGCGACCGAGCACGCACAGATCGCGACGCTGCCGCTGCTCGCGATGTGCGACCGCTGGGACATCGGCGGGCTGTCGACGGCGGCGCACCCCCAGACAGGCGGGCCGACGGTCTTCCTCTACGACGGCCACGCCGGCGGCGTCGGCATCGCGCGCACGGCGTTCGCGCGCTTCACCGAGCTCTGCGCCGACGCGGCCTCGCTCGTCGGGGACTGCCCGTGCGAGCGCGGGTGCCCGTCGTGCGTGCAATCACCGAAGTGCGGGAACCTCAACGAGCCGCTGTCGAAGGCCGGGGCTCTCGTAGTCCTCGAGTGGCTTCTCGGCGATCAGGCCGAGTTGCCGCGGGCGATGCGCGCGAGATCGATCGTGCGGTCGTAGAGGTCGGGGTCGACGCCCATCTCGAGCGCGACCTCGCGCAGCGGTCGCCCCGACGCCGTCGCCGCGGCGACGATCTCGGCGCCCAGGTCGTAGCCGATCGCCGAGTTGAGCGCCGTCGCGACCGCGAGCGTCGCGCCCGCCGAGGCGTCCGTCCCCTTGCGGTTCGCACGGATCCCGTCGACGCACTTCTCGGCGAACGCGCGGCTGGCCGAGGCGAGCAAACGCTCGGACTGCAAGAGGTTCCGGGCGATCAGCGGGATGCGGACGTTGAGCTCGAACTGTCCCTGCATGCCGCCGATCGTGATCGCGGTGTCGTTGCCGATCACCTGCGCGGAGACCTGGAGCACGACCTCGGGCATCACGGGGTTGACCTTGCCGGGCATGATCGACGAGCCCTTCTGCAGCTCGGGCAGGTAGATCTCGCCGATCCCGGCGCGGGGTCCGGAGCCCATCAGCGCCAGGTCGTTCGCGATCTTCGTGAGCGATACGGCGAGCACCTTGAGCGCACCTGAGAGCTCGACCAGGGCGTCGCGGCTCGCCTGCGCCTCGAACGGGTCAGCGGGTGCAGCGATCTCCCGCAGCGCCGAGTCGCGGCGCAGGAGCGCCCGCACCTTGGCCGCAAACTTCGCGTGGGTGTTGAGTCCCGTGCCGGTCGCGGTACCGCCGAGCGGGATCTGGCCGACGTGCACGAGCGCCGTGCTGATGCGCTCGCGTGCGAGCGCGATCTGCGTGGCGTACCCGGAGAACTCCTGGCCGAGCGTTACGGGCACGGCGTCCATCAGGTGCGTGCGGCCGGCCTTCACGATGCCGTCGAAGGCCTTGGCCTTGCGGGCCAGCGAGCGTTCCAGCTGCTTGAGCGCCGGCAGGAGGTCGCGGTGCGCCGTTTCGAGCGCCGCCAGGTGCACGGCGGAGGGGAAGACGTCGTTCGAGGACTGGCCCATGTTCACGTCGTCGTTGGCGTGGGTGCCGGAACCGGCGATGGCCGCGATGACCTCGTTGACGTTCATGTTCGAGGAGGTGCCCGAGCCGGTCTGGAATACGTCGATCGGGAACTGGTCGTCGTGGCGGCCAGCAGCGATCTCGGCGGCGGCGCGCTCGATCCGTCGCGCCGTTCCCTTCGGCAACAGCCCGAGTTCTGCGTTGACGTGCGCCGCGGCGCCCTTGATGCGCGCCAGCCAGTGCACGACGGAGATCGGCACCCGCTCGCCGGAGATCTGAAAGTTCTCGACTGCCTTCGTGGTCTCTGCCCCCCAGAGCTTCTTGCCGGCCATCAAGTGTTCTCCCGTCGCGGTCGGATGGTCGGCTGCACCCTATCCACAGAACGCCGATATCTCGCGGGCCAGGGACACGGGGTCGTCGTACGCCATCAGGAATCCAGTGGAGTCGAGCACGCGGAGCTGACCGGCGGGCAGAAGCTCGAGCGCCTCTTCGGCGATCCGCAGCGGGTGCTGGGGATCGCTGTCCGCCCACAGCAACAGCACCGGCATCTCCAGCCGCCCGTACTCGGCGAGCAGTCCGCGCTGCGGGCCGCGCGGCCACGCAGCTGCAAGCTTGGCCCAGGAGCGCGCGAGGCTCGAGTTGCCTGGGAACGTCCGCGAACGCATGACGCATCAGGTCGGCGGCCGCGGGGTTGCCGCGCGCCGACAGCGTGCGTCCGCGCGACGGGCTGAAGACCAGCGGCGCGGCGTACGACAGGAGGCGATCGACGCCCGGGACCGCGCCGGCCATCGTCGTTGCGCGCCAGACGCGGCGGGCGCCCTGCCCGACAGGCTCGCCGTGCAGCCGCGAGCTCATGAGCACCATCCGGCGCGGCGTCAGGCGGCCCGTCACCGCGGCGTGCAGGACGATCTCGGCGCCCGCGTCGTGACCGCCGATCAGGGGCCGCGGGCCGAGGACCTCGTTGGCGAACGCGGCCATCACCTCGGCGTACCAGTCGAGCGTGTACGGATGGCGGGGCCGGTCCTCGCTGTCACCGTGGAGCGGCAGATCGGGGAGCACGACGCGGTAGCGCGTCGCAAGCTCGCGCGCCGCCGGCTCGAACTCGAGATGGCTGAGGAGCGCCGAATGCACGAGGCAGATCGCTGGACCGGCGCCGATCTCGCGATAGGCGACGCGCGCTCCGTCGTGGTGGTGGTAGAGGCGCAAGCGCACGAATCCATCGTATGTCGCCACCCGCGACCGGCCTACAATCCCTGCCCGTGCCCGAGGAGCCCAACCGCCCGCTTCTGCCGCGCCGCGCCGTCGATCCGCGGCAGGATCTGCCGGCGCTCGAGCTCGCGGTGCTCGCGCGCTGGTCGGAGCGATCGGTCTTCGAGCGCTCGCTCGAACAGCGTGCAGACGCGCCGCGATGGGTCTTCTACGAGGGGCCACCGACCGCGAATGGTCCGCCGGGGGCGCACCACGTCCTCGCTCGCGTGTTCAAGGACATCTACCCGCGCTTCCAGACGATGCGTGGCCACCGCGTGGACCGCAAGGGAGGCTGGGACTGCCACGGCCTGCCCGTGGAGATCGCGGTCGAAGAGAAGCTCGGCATCACGTCGAAGGCCGAAATCGAGAGTGGCATCGGGATCGAGGAGTTCAACCGGCAGTGCCGGATGTCGGTCTTCGCCTTCCTCGAGGACTGGAACCGGCTCACGGAGCGCATCGGCTTCTGGATCGATCTCGACGACGCGTACCGCACGCTCGACGAGACATACATCGAGTCGGTCTGGTGGGCGATCGCCGAGATCTCCGCCAGAGGCCTTTTGTACGAGGGCAACAAGGTCGTCCCGTACTGCCCGCGCTGCGAGACGACGCTCTCCTCGCACGAGGTGGCCCTCGGCTACCGCGACGTCGTCGACCCGAGCGTGTTCCTGCGCCTGCCTACGGCGTCGGGCGACAGGATGCTGGTCTGGACCACGACGCCTTGGACGCTGCCCGGCAACGTCGCCGTCAGCGTCGCACCGCGCGCAGAGTATGCGCGCGTCGACGTCGACGGTGAGGTGTACGTCCTCGCCGCGGACCGCGTCGAGGCGGTGCTCGGCGAGGGAGCGGAGGTGCTCGAGACGTTCACGGGCGAGGAGCTCGCGCGGCGTTACGGCTCCTACCTTGGCCCGATCTTCCCCGCCAGCGATCGCGAGCCGGGCGAGCTGCCGATCCTCGCCGACGACTTCGTCACGACCGATGACGGAACGGGGATCGTGCACATCGCGCCGGCCTTCGGTGAGGACGACTATCGCGTTGCCGCGGCGTCCGATCTCGTCCCGTTCGACCCGACGCGCGCGACCTCGCTCTACAACCCGGTGCGCGTCGACGGGACGTACGATGATCGCCCGCTGGCCCTCGACGGCTCCAGCTACGGCGGGCGCTTCGTCAAGGACCCGGCGCTCGGCGAGGAGCTCACGGCCGACCTCGACGCGCGCGGCCTGCTCTTCGCGGTCGAGGATTACGAGCACAGCTACCCGCACTGCTGGCGTTGCTCGACACCGCTGATCTACTACGCCAAACCGTCGTGGTACATCGCAACGTCGTCCCTTCGCGACGAGCTTCTGGCGTCCAACGAGACCGTCAGCTGGCACCCGCCGCACGTCAAGCACGGCCGCTTCGGCGACTGGCTGAAGAACAACGTCGACTGGGCGCTTTCGCGGGAGCGCTACTGGGGGACGCCGCTCCCGGTGTGGCGCTGTCCCGAAGGACACGTGCACGTCATCGGCTCGTTCGCCGAACTCGCCGAGCTCGGCGGACGCGCGATCACCGACCACCACCGACCGTACGTCGACGAGGTCGAGATCCCGTGCACCAGCGCCGGCTGCGGTCAGCTGATGGGGCGGGTTCCGGAGGTCATCGACGTCTGGTTCGACTCCGGCTCGATGCCGTTCGCACAGCACCATCACCCCTTCGAGCACGAGCGCGAGTTCGAGCTCGGCTTCCCGGCCGACTTCATCTGCGAGGCCCAGGATCAGACGCGCGGCTGGTTCTACTCGCTGCTCGCGATCTCGACGCTGCTCGGGCGACCGGCGCCGTACCGGAACGTGGTGTGCCTCGGCCTGATCGTCGACGCCGAGGGGCAGAAGATGTCCAAGTCGCGCGGCAACACGGTCGATCCGTGGCAGGTCCTCGACACCTACGGCGCGGACGCCTTCCGCTGGTACTTCTTCACCGCGAAGCAGCCGTGGGAGAGCTACCGCTTCTCCGAGGAGGCGATCGGCGAAGGCGTGCGTCTCTTCCTGAAGCAGCTGTGGTCGACCTACTACTTCTACACGCTCTACGCGCGCGCCGGTGAGGCCCAGCTGCTCGCCGCGCCGCCCGCCGGTTCCGGCGGCGACCTCGATCGCTGGATCCTTTCGCGCACCGCGGCCACGGCCGAGCTGGTGGCTGAGCGTCTCGAGGCCTACGACGCGACAAGCGCGGGCCGCGCGATCGCGGAGCTTCTCGAGGATGTCTCGAACTGGTACGTGCGCCGCTCGCGCCGGCGCTTCTGGGACGGCGAGCCGACGGCCTTCGCGACGCTCCGTACCTGCCTGCTCGCGATCAGCAAGCTGCTCGCACCGCTCTGCCCCTTCATCGCCGACGAGATCTACGACAACCTCGACGGTTCGCTGGAGAGCGTGCACCTCTGCGACTTCCCGCGCGGCGAGGAGATCGGCGAGCGCGACGAGCCGCTGGAGCGCGCGATGGAGCTGGCGCGCGAAACGGTCCGACTCGGGCTGGGCGCGCGCGGCAAGGCGACGATCAAGGTCCGCCAGCCGCTCGCGGAGGCCGTTGTCGTCGCCGACGGCACGGAGCGCGCCGCGATCGAAGGGCTCGCCGACGTGATTCGCGACGAGCTGAACGTGCGCGAGGTCCGCTTCGTCGCGGCAGCCGACGAGATCGGCAGCTACGAGATCAAGCCGAACTTCCGCGCGCTGGGGCCGCGCTTCGGTGGCCAGATGCCGCTCGCGGCGGCGGCGGTTGCGGCGCTCGACCCGCTGACGACCGCGCAGACGCTTCGCGACGGCGGACACGTGCACATCAACGTCGCCGGAAGCGAGCACCCGCTCGGCGAGGACGATCTGCTGCTGACGCTCAGCGCCCCCGACGGTTACAGCGTCGAGCGCGAGGGCTCACACGCAGTGGCGCTCGAGCTCGCGCTCGACGAGGACCTCCTGAGCGAGGGGCGATCGCGCGAGATCGTGCACGCCGTGCAGAACGCGCGACGAGACGCCGGGCTCCAAGTCGAGGAGCGCATCGACCTGCGCCTCGACGGCGACACGGCGCTGATCGAAGCGGCCGGCGCGTACGCCGATCACATCGCCGGCGAGACGCTCGCGCGCTCGCTCGAGTCCGGCCCGTCGCCGCAGCCCTACGAATTCGAGCAGGAGGCTGCGATCGACGGGATGGTGCTTCAGGTCAAACTGAGCCGCGCCGGCTAGACGCCGGCGAGCTCGGGCTCCAGTTCCTGCTCGAGGCGCTTCTTGGGCTGTGCGCCGATGACCGTCTTGACGGGGCTTCCGCCCTTGAAGAGGATCATCGTGGGGATCGAGAGGACCCCGTAGCGCTGTGCGGTCTGCGGGTTGTCGTCGATGTCGAGCTTGACGATGCGCAGCCCGGGGCGCTCCTGAGCGATCTCCTCGAGCACCGGAGCGACCATGCGGCAGGGACCGCACCAGGGAGCCCAGAAGTCGACGAGCACGGGCCCTTCGGCTTCGGTGACCTCGGCGTCGAAGCTGTTGTCCGTGACGGGCACGATGTCTGCCATCTGTATCTCCTTGTATTCGCCGGCGGCCTCTCGGTTCGGCCGCTACAACACATACTATACAAAGTAAAGCATAGGCCGGCGTGGCGGCCCAGCGGCTATCGTCAGCCGCATGGTCCTCGCGAGTTCGGGCCCCGCGATCATCGGCGCGGCGGTCCTTTTCACCGTCATTCTCCTGATCTACCTGCTGCGGCTAGAGGACCGCGAATACGACCGTGAAAAGGCGGCCGGCGAAACGTACGACGAGGAGGACGTCGAGGCCGACCGGCGCTCCGGCGCTACCTGAACCGCAGCGCCGGCACGAGCCAGAAGGCCTCGGCCGCGATCTTCCAAGACATCTTGCTCTGCCCGGCCTCACGGTCGCGGAAGACGATCGGAACCTCGACGACGCGAAACCCGGCCTGCACCGCGCGGTACGTGAGCTCGATCTGAAACGCGTATCCCTGCGAGCGCACGCTTTCGAAGTCGATCGCTTCGAGCACCTCGCGGCGGAAACACTTGAAGCCCCCGGTGAGGTCGCGCACGCGCAGGCTGAGGATCAAGCGCGCGTACGTCGAGCCGCCGTAGCTGATGAAGCGACGCAGCGGCCCCCAATCCTCGACCCCGCCGCCGGGCACATATCGCGAGCCGAGCGCGAGGTCGGCGCCCTCGCGGACCGCCGCGAGAAGCCGCGCCAGGTCGGCCGGGTCGTGCGAGAAGTCGCAGTCCATCTCCATCGCGTACGCCGCGCCGCCGTCGAGGGCGACGCGAAAACCGGCGAGGTACGCCGGGCCGATGCCGTTCTTCTCAGTGCGGTGCAGCACCTGGACCCAATCGTGGGTCGCGGCCAGGCGGTCCGCGATCTCGCCGGTCCCGTCGGGCGAGCCGTCATCGACGACGAGGATCTTGAAGCCTTCGGGCGCGGCGGCGGCCAGGACCGAGCCCGCCGCGGCGACCATGCGCTCGATGTTCTCGGCCTCGTTGTATGTCGGCAGGACCAGCCACGGTACGTCGCTCATGAGGCGAGGAAGCCTAGAACGTCGGGCCGCCGCCGTGCCGCGCCAGTGAGGGCGTAGGCTCCGCGGCGTGGACGCGAGCGGCCCGACAAACGCCGATGTCGCGCGCGCGCTTGACGAACTCGGCGACCTGAACGAGCTCGACGGCGCCGTGAACCACCGTGTGCTCGCGTACCACAACGGCGCGCAGTCGGTGCGCGAAGCGTCGGCCTCCGTCGCGCAGCTGGCGCGCGAAGGCCGCGCGACCGAGCTGCCGGGGATCGGCGCGACGCTGCAGGAAAAGATCCTCGCGCTGACGCAGACCGGGGAGATCCCGGCCGCGGTCAAGCTGCGCGAACGGTGGCCGCCGGGCGTGCTCGAGGTCATGCGTCTTCCCGGCATCGGCGCCAAGCGCGCGCGCCTCTTCTACACCGAGCTCGGCATCGCGTCCGCGGACGAACTGCAGGCGGCCGCGGAACACCACGCGCTACGCGAGCTGAAGGGCGTCGGGCCGAAGATGGAGGAATCGATCCTCGCGGCGCTGGAACGGCGCGGTGACGACGAGGAGGGGCGCGAACGGATCCTGGCGCCGCGCGCCCTCGCGGTCGCGGAAGAGGTCGCCGAAGCGCTGCTCAGCGCCTGCGGCGACGGCGTCGCCGTGACGCCCGCGGGGTCGGTGCGGCGGCGCACCGAGAGCGTCGGCGACATCGACATGATCGCGACGGGCCCTGACCCGGCGTCGATCGTCAAGGCGTTCTGTGCCCTCGAGCTCGTCGATCGCGTCGAGTCGGCCGGCGAGCTCGCTGGCCGCGTCGTCCTTCACTCGGGTATCGCAGTCGATCTGCGCGTCGGCGAGAGCGAGCGGTACGGCGACCTGCTGCAGCACTTCACCGGTTCGGCTGCGCACAACACCGCGCTGCGCGAGCGCGCCGTCAAGGAAGGCCTCCACGTCTCGGAGTACGGGATCCGCGAGGACCGCGGCGACCGTCCCGAAGCGTTCGCGACGGAGGCCGAGGTCTACCGGCGGCTCTCGATGGATTACATCGAGCCCGAGTTGCGCGAGAACCGCGGTGAGCTCGACGCGGCGCTCGCGGGGAAGTTGCCGAAGCTCGTCGAGCTCGCCGACTTGCGCGGCGACCTTCACGCGCACACCACCGCCAGCGACGGCCACGCGAGCATCGAAGAGATGGCGCTGGCCGCCAGGACGCTCGGCCACCAGTACCTGGCGATCACCGACCATTCGGCTACGCACGGCTTCGGCTGCGACGTCTCGCCCGAGCAGCTCGAACGCCAGATCGAGCTTGTGCGCGAAGCCAACGAGCGCGTCGAGGGAATCGAGATCCTGGCGGGCAGCGAGGTCAACATCCTGCCCGACGGCGCGCTCGACTACGACGACGCCCTGCTGGCGCGGCTGGACTGGGTCGTGGCGAGTGTGCACACGGCGTTCAAAGCGAGCGCCCGCGCGATGACCGATCGCGTGATTGCGGCGATCGAACATCCCCTCGTCGACGCCATCGGACACCCGACGGGAAGACTGATCGGACGACGCGCGCCGTACGCGCTCGAACTCGACAGGATCTTCGCGGCGGCGGCGGCGACCGGCACCGCGATGGAGATAAACGCCTCACCGAAGCGACGCGACCTGTCCGAGATCGACGCCCGAGCCGCGTCGGACGCCGGCGTGGCGATCGTGATCGACTCCGATGCCCACAGCCAATCCGGGCTCGCGAGCCTCGATTGGGGCGTCGCGACGGCACGCCGCGCCTGGCTGCAGGCCGGCGACGTCCTCAACACGCTGGCGGTCGACGCGCTCCGCGCACGTCGCCCCCGCGAGCGCGCCTAGGTCGCGGTCCCGGCGGTCTGCTCTGGTCGCCAGGAGCGGAAGCCCGGCGTGCGGATCAGCGACATCGGGCGGACCGGTGAGGCCCGCTGCACGTAGAAGCAAACGCCGTCGCGCTCCTCGATCGCCTCGACCGCGGCGTCCTGGTGACGCCACGCAAGCGACCAGATGACCGCGAATCCGGCCGCGATACCCGGGATCTGCGGCGCGAGCAGCCCGAGCCCGCCCGTCACGACGGCGAAGACGAGCAGCGGCCAGAGCCGGTTCACGAGGATCGCGCTCGGATTGACCTCGGGCAGAGAAGTGGACGAGCGAGCGCCGGCGAGAAGCTTCGCGATCGACGCGCTGGTGTCGCTCGAGCGGCCGGTGCGCGCGCCCACGATTCCCGCAATAGCCCACCAGCCGACCGCGAACGCAGCGATCGTGAGCCGTTCTTCGGCTGCCGCGACCACGATGCAGATCGCAGCGAGCCCCGTCGCCGCCGCCGCGCTCAACAGAACGGTCGCGCGCAGGAAGTCGACGAACCGCACGGTCTAGAGGAGCGCCTCGAGCAGCCCGCGCACTCCGTCGGGCCCGTCGACGGTCATATCGGCGAGCTCGAGCAGCCCAGGCGGCGCCTCGTCCGATCGCACGGCGACGCACAGCGCCTCGCCGAGTACTGCACGCTCGCGGAGGTCGCGGAGCGTGCGGAACGCGTCCTCGTCGGTGACGTCGTCACCGACGTACACCGCGCAGGTGAAGCGACCCCCCTCCAGCAGGCGGCCGATCGCGATGCCCTTCGAGATCGGCACCGGAGCGCGGACCTCAAGCACCTTTCGCCCCCAGTGGACGGCGAAACCCTGGTCTGTCGCCATTTGCGCGATCTGCGCGAGCCGCTCGCGCGCGGCGTCCTCGTCTGGGGCTCCTCGCCAATGGAACGCGTAGATGCCGCTCTTGTCCTCGGTGCGAACGCGCAAGCGATCCAGCGCCGGACCGGCAACGCTCGCCGCGAAGGCGCGAATCTGCCCCGCCCACTCCTGCACCTCGGCGTCGACCTCGACGCCCGTCGCCTCCCGGAGCGAGGAGCTCGCCGCCATGGTTGCCGACATACGTGATCGTCCCGATCCCGACGATGCGCCGCGCTTCCGACGCGCCCCGGCCCGTGACGCAGGCGACGAGGCCGTAGCGACGCGAGACGTCGATCAGCAGCGACCTCGTGGCCTCGGGAACGTGCGCGTCGGCGGCATGCCGCACGATCGGCGCGAGCGTGCCGTCGATGTCCAGCAACACCGCCGCCTGCGCCGGCTCAGACCGGAGCCGCGCTAGCGCCTGCGGTGGCGTCTGGGCCGATGGCACGCGTCTAGTATGGCGCGCGACGTGGCCGCGGAGCTCCCGAGCAGCGATGTTCGCAGAACACCGTCCTGACGCGCTTCTGCGCCTCGGCGTGGTCGGGTTGCTCGCGGGCCTCTTCAGCGGGATCTTCGGCGTTGGTGGCGGTGCGATCGCCGTGCCGCTGCTGGTCCTCTGGCTCGGCTACGACGAGCGCCGCGCCGCCGCAACGTCGCTCGCGGCGATCGTCCTGATCGCGGGCGTCGGCGCCAGCGCGCAGGCCGCGCACGGCCTGGTGAGCGCGCGCGACGCGCTGATCGTGGGGCTGCCGGCAATCGCCGGCGTCCTCTTCGGCACCTGGCTGCAGCAGCGCATTCGCGTGACGGCGATCGCCGTGTGCTTCGCGGTCGTCGCATTCGCCGCAGCGATCGAGCTGGTGATCAAGTGATCGCGCTGCTCGCGCTGGGCGTACTCGGCGGCGTGCTAGCGGGCCTGCTCGGCGTAGGCGGCGGCGTGATCTTCGTGCCGGCGCTCGTGATCATCGCGGGCCTCGGGCAGCACGAGGCCGAGGGCACGTCACTGCTCGCGATCATCCCCGTCGCGATCGTCGGCGCCTGGCGACAGGACCGTTACGGCAACGTGGAACGCCGGCAAGCGCTCGCGCTGTCGGTTATCGCCGGCTTCGGCGCGTTCGCGGGCGTGCAGATCGCGGACGCCCTGAGCGCTCACCTGCTGCGCATCGGCTTCGCCGTGCTTTTGGTCGTGATCTCCCTGCAACTGGTGCGTGACAGCTTCGCGCGCGAGCGCGCCCGCGAGCGATGAGCGGGTACTGGGATGGTCTAAACTCGGCGCGAGGCCGCAGTGTTTGACAACCCCGTCCATATCGCGATCCTCGTCGTCATCGTGCTGTTGGTGTTCGGCGCCAAGCGCCTGCCCGAAATAGGCCGCTCGCTCGGTAGCGGCATGCGGGAGTTCAAGGAGGGCGTCACGTCGGAGGCCAAATCTCAGCCCGCGCTGCCGGCCGAGAAAGAGACCGCCGAGACGCCCGCAGCGGCAGCGCCACAAGCGCCGCCAGTCGAGACGCCGGCCCCTAAGGCCTAAAGCTCGCGGCCGTCAGCCGGCCTGCGGCGCGCTTTGCGGTGCGACCGTCGGCCGCGACTGCTCGAGCAGTGGTGCCCCGCAGTGCCAGCAGTACGCGGCGCCGCGACTGTGGACGGCGCCGCAGGAGCGGCACTGCCCGTCAATCCCCGCCTCCGCCGTCGACAGCAAGCGCTGCAACTCGCCGAGCTCGGCGTCGGCTTTCTGCAGTTCCGCTGCTTTGCGCGCCAGCACATCGAGGCGGTAGTGGTCGCGAATCGCCATCTCGTAGGCGAGGCCGCCGAGGTCCCACGTGAGAGCAGCGACCTGCTCCGCGAGCTCACGCCGGCGTTCGCGCAGCTCGGCCATCGTGCCACCGCTCGCCGACATGCCGCCCGACGGCAGCACCAGCGGCGGCCCGCTATCTCCGGCGTCGTGGCTCACGGCACTTCGATCGGCGCGTCGCCGAGCTTGTTGACTTCTTCCTCGTGCTTGCGGCCGTGGGTGCTGTCGAGTTTGGAGATCTGGCTCTTGCTCACCTTGACCGGTTTCGCGGTCGTGACGTGCTTCGCTTCTTCTTCGCGCGCTTCAGCCTGTTCTTTTTTTTCTTCGACCGGGCTCGACTTTTCTTCCTTCGGCGCTCCCTTCGCTTCGACCGCGCCTTTGGACGATTTCGTCGTCGCTTCAGATTCGGTCGTCGCGGGTGCGACACCGGCAGAGAGCGAGCCGAGCCCCTCGATGCGGACCACCTGAGGCCCGTTGGATTTGCCCTGTGAGACCCAGTGGCCTACCAAAAGACCGATCAGCATCGCCAGCAGCAGCACGGAGCCGACCGCGAAAAGCGGTGCGTAGCGGCGCAGCCAGGGTGGGCCGACGGGGTCGTGAGGGGGCCCGGAGTCGTACGCCACGGGGAGCGCTGCCGGCGACAACGTCTGGATGTCACCACCGCCTTCGCGCTGCAGCACGTCGAGGAACGCGAGGCGCACGGGCGATGCGGGCTGTCCGCACGACAGGCAGTACCGCTGGTCGGAGACCAGCGGTGAACCGCAGTGCTCACAAGTCGACTTGTCGGAGGGGATGGGTGTCAGCGAGCTCATCGGTGGTGCTCCCGGGTGCGTCGGTGATGGTGGTGGTGGCGCCTGCGGGCGAGTTCTTCGTGGCGTTTGGCGCGCTCGAACGCGAGCTTGTTGGCGTGGCCGATCTTCGCGCTTTCCTGCTCGGTCGTCTCACATGCGGCGAACGAGACGCTCGCCAGGCCGCATAGCGTGATCAGCGCGAGGCGCGCGCCTGCGGCTTTGGTGTCGATGGCCATCGTGGTCCCGGCTTCGATCAACCGAACGCGCCCTGCACGTATTCGCGCGTCCGCTCGGCTCGCGGCGACTCGAATACGTCGGCGGCGGTTCCGTACTCGACGAGATCGCCGAGGTACATGAACGCGACCTTGTCGGCGACTCGATGCGCCTGTGCGAGGTTGTGGGTGACGATCACCACGGCGAGCTCGCGGCGAAGTTCGCCGATCAGCTCCTCGATCACGCCCGTGGAGATCGGGTCGAGCGCGCTGCACGGCTCGTCCATCAGCAGCACCTCGGGGCGCATCGCAATCGCTCGCGCGATGCAGAGGCGCTGCTGCTGGCCGCCCGAGAGGCGCAGCGCGGGTCGATCGAGGTCGCCGCGGACCTCGTCGTAGAGGCCGGCGCGCTGTAGCGCGTCGATGACCTGCGGTTCGAGCTCGCGGCGGCCCGGCTTGCGCCGGCCCTGCTCGCGCAGCGCGAACGCGACGTTGTCGAAGATCGACATCGGAAACGGGTTGGGCTGTTGGAAGACCATTGACACGCGCGAGCGCAGCTCGGTGTCGACGAGCTCGTGGATGTCCTCGCCGTCGAGCAGGATGTCGCCGGTGCGGCGGGCGCTCTGCGTGAGCTCTGTCAGCCGGTTGAGCGTCCTCAGCAGCGTCGTCTTGCCGCAGCCCGAGGGCCCGATCAGCGCGAGGACCTCACCCTGGTGGATTGAGAGCGTGACATCGCGGACGGCCATTTTGCCGGCGTACGAGACGCCCACCGAGTTGACCGCGATCCGCTGGGGCCCCGCGGCCTGCTGGTCTGCGCGCACCGCCTGGCGTTCGTCGGGCGGACGGACGGCGACCGGCTTGCGGTCCAGGACGATCGTGCGCACCGGCGGCACGGCGTCGCCGCCCGTCTCGGGCGGCGTTGCGGCGCGTGCCTCGCCCAGAGCCTGTCCGCGCAGGTTGCGCGCGTTCTGGAGCTCATAGATAGTCTCGCTGCTCATTCCTATCTTTCCGACCCTTAGGACTTTGGCTACCGGTTCGATGAGGATAGCGCGTGCACCTGCCATCCGCAACCGCCGGAAGAGCTCTCTTAGACCACGCCTTGGGTCAGAGCGGCGGCGCCCCCGGCCTGTTGATCGCGCCTTCCGATCCGTTCGACGGTGAGGTTCAGGGCGAGGATGAACATCAGCAGCAAGAAGGCCGCCGCATAGGCCTTTTCGGGTGCTCCGCCTTCACCGGCCGGCGAGTTGTCAAAGACGTAGGTCGTCAGGGAGCCGCCGGTGCCGCGCAGCACGTTCAGGCCCGGGATACCGCCCTGCGTTTCGATCCGCAACGTCGCGCCTGCCAGGAGGAGCACGATCGCGGTGTCGCCGATGATGCGGCTCACGCCGAGCGTGACGCCCGTCGCAACGTTCGATCGCACGCGAGGTAGCAATATCCGCCTGATCGTCGTGATGCGAGTCTTACCGAGCGCGAATGCTGCCTCGCGCAGGTGGATCGGGACCTGCTGCAGACCGTCACGCGTCGCGGCAAAGATCGGAGGGATCGCGAGCAGCGACATCATGATCCCGGCGATCACGAGTGATTGGCCGAAGACGCCCCCCTTTTCGGAGACGAACGAGAGCGGCGCGAAGAGGCCGAGCTGAAAGACGGACAGTCCGAAGAGGGCGATCACGATGTCAGGCGTTCCCGCGATCACCTCGACGGCCGACTCGACGACGCGAGCAAGCCAGGATGGGCGCCCGTACTCGACGATCCAGAGCGCGGCACACACCGCGAGCGGGATGGCGATCGCGGTGCCGATCAAGGCGAGGATGCAGGTCCCGAGCAGCGGGTCCAGGAACCCGCCGGAGCCCGTTTGACTCAGGCTTACCTGCGGCCGCGAGAAGATCAGGCCGGGACTCAGAAAGCGGACCCCCTGCACGGCCAGGTAGGCGACGATCGCAACGGCGATCACGCAGAGGACGATGCCGACGCTCCACGCGAGCGCGAGGAAGATGCGGTCGCCCCAGCGCCACGAGCGCGGGCCCGAGCGCCTGCCGCCTTTTAGCGTTCCGTCGGGCTCTACGTACGTACTCATCCGCGCGTCTGGTAGCGCCGCAATGGCAACTTGATCAGGTAGCCCGAGACGGAGAAGAAGAGGGCGGCGAAGAGCAGCAGCAGCGCGAACGAGTAGAGCGCCGCTTTGAGTGGCGGCGACGCGATGCCTTCGCGGTAATCGACGATCGTCGACGCGAGCGTGCGCAGCGGCTCGTAGAAGAAGGCGAGGCCGTCGATCGGCTTCGGCGCGAAGAACTTGCCGCCGGAGACCATCGAGATCATGATCGCCTCGCCGACGGCGCGCGCCGATGCGAGCACGGCCGCCGCGACGATCGCGGGGCGGATCGCGCGCAGGTGGACGGCCCGGATGGCCCGCAGCGGGTTCAGTCCGAGGGCCACGGCACCCTCCTTCCAGGAGGTGGGGACCGTCAGTAGCGCCTCACAGATGAGCGCGATCATGATCGGCGTGATCATCAGAGTGAGGATCAGCGATGCGACGCCGAGCCCGCCCCCTGTGAGCTGCACCACGTTCTCGACCGATTCACGCTGGGCGGTCGTGATCAGGTGTTCGTTGAAGAAGGGGACGACGACGAGGATCCCGATCAGTCCGTAGATCACGGACGGCACGGAGGCGAGCAGCCGCACGACCGGCACCGTCACGCGCCG
The DNA here is from genome assembly GCA_963764325.1 of uncultured Solirubrobacterales bacterium. Taxonomy (GTDB): domain Bacteria; phylum Actinomycetota; class Thermoleophilia; order Solirubrobacterales; family Solirubrobacteraceae; genus Palsa-744. The sequence goes on from CAVXSE010000003.1 coordinate 520,810, forward strand.
CAGCGCCGGCGGCGCCAGCTCGACGATGTACACCGAGGCGAGGATCGCAATGAAGATCCCCAGGGCAACGGCGATCGCGCTCGTGATCAGCGTGCCGTAGATGATCGGCCAGGCGCTGAGATGGTACGTCGATGCCGACGCGCCAACGGACGCGTTGGTCATCGTGTTGACCTGGTTTTCCAGATTGCCGCCGCCGAACAGCCAGCTGATCCCGTCGTGCTGGAAGATCGGCACGGCGCGGATCGCGACGAACACGATCATCGCGAGCACGAAAACGGCGAACAAAAGCGACACCGCGCCGAGCATTCGCTCGGCGCGGTGGTCCGGCCAGGGCTTGCGCAGTCGTTCGCGCAAGCTGCGTCCTATACGGTGATCCAGCGCGAGTTGATGATCTTCCGCGCTGCAGCGGAGTGGTCGATCCACGAGATGAACCACGACGCAGCACCGGAGGCCCTACCGTGCGTCACCTCGTAGAAGCGGGCCACGCCGGCGTAGGCGCCGGAGATGGCATCCGCTTTGTTGCACGCGATACCGCCGAAGTTGACGGCGTGGACACCGCCGAGCTCGACCTGATAGTTGGAGACGAAGCCGATCGCGTCAGGGTTGCCCTTGACGGCCTGCTTCTCGAGACCCTCGGAGGCCTCTTCGGTCGCGCTTTTCTCAACGCTTTTGCCTTCCAGCAGCAGCGTCTTGAAGCTCGTCAGCACGCCTGCAACAGACGTACGCGTGATCACGTCGATCGGACCTGAGGCGCTGACCCCAGAAGCACCGTCGGCTGAGAGTTCACCCCACGATTTGATCGTGCCCGTGAAGACGCCGGTCAGCTGTGACTGCGTCAGGTTCGCGACGGGGTTCGAGCTGTTCGTGATCACGCAGATCGCGTAGCGAGCGATCGGGTAGAAGACGAGGCCCTTGCCTGAATCGCTCGAGATCGGTTCGCGCGAGACGTCGGCGATCGTGACGCGGCCTGCCGCAACGTCGTTGATGCCGACCGTCGTCCCGCCCTGGTTGATCTTGAAGCGGATCTTGTCTTTCTTGGGGTGCAGCTTGACGTAGCGCTGCGCCAGCAACTCGACGAGCGGGTAGGAAGCCGTCGCGCCACTGATCGTCACCGTGCGGGTACGGGCGCTCGCAATAGCGGGGGCCGCGGCCGCGATCAGGCTCACCGTGAGTGCGGCGACTGTGATGCGCGTGATTCTCATCATCGGGGTGAAACTCCGTTTCGTTCTTGGGGGTCCGTGTTGCCGTTTGACGGCTGACAAGGCCGACGGTAGCATAAGTTCATCAAACTGATGTTCTTTAGCTACGATGTTGTAATAGTAGGTGAAGTCGAAAACCATGGCAAGCGAGAACCTTCACAGCGATAACGAGCCCGCGGCCGCCCCGCAGCCGCAGGGCACGCCGCCACGGCCCCCGATGCCCGGCCGCCGTCTGACGGCCGGCCTCGCGGCGGCGATGCTCGGCGTCGGCGTCGCCCTCGGTGCCGCGATCGGCCCTGCGCCATCGACCTCCTTCGGGATCGACGCGCCGCTCGCGGCGCTACTGCGCTCGCTGCTCGCCGAGCACCCTGCTCACCACGCCAAGGCCCAGCCCGCCACAAGCGAATCGCCCGGGAGCTCGACGCCCAAGACCTCCAGCCCGACCGAAAAGTCGACGGGCGAAGAAAGCGGCACGACTCCCACCGAAGAATCCGGCGGCAACAAGCCGGCGAGCAAAAAAAGCTCGAAACAGAAAGAACTGCCGGCAATCAACCGGGTCTGGCTCGTCGAGCTCTCGGGCAACAGCTTTTCCGAAGCGCTCGGTGAGCCGTCAAAGGCCCCCTACATCGACCAGCAGGCCGTTCGTGCCGGTTCGCTCCTGAGCGGCTGGTCGGCGCAGGCCGCCTCCTCCTTCGCGACGTCTGTCCCACAGATCGCGACGACCGAACCGGCGCTCGTGCAGACCGTGATCCAGCCCATATGCACGAACGGCGAAGAATGCATGCCCGGCACCTCGGGTGGAGTGGCGGCCGCCGACGCCTTCCTCGCCAAGACGCTGCCGAAGCTGACCTCGAACCCGGCGTACCGGTCCAACGGGCTGATCGTCGTGACCTTCACGACGGTCGCCTCGGGCGCCGAAACCGAACTTCCCGCCGGCTCCACGACGTCACTCTTGGCGTCGCTGCCGGCAGCCGGAGCGCTACTCGTCTCGCCCTATGTGGCGGCCGACAAGCGCCCGAAAACAACCTTCGACCCGGCATCGCCGCGAGGGAGCATGGAAGCGCTCCTAAGTCGTTGACATCACTACCCCCGAAGGAGACAGGAGAAAACCCGTTGCAAACGACAGGTAACAACCGAAGGATCGCCGCGAGATGGCTCGCCGCGATGCTTGGCACGCTCGGCCTGGCCCTGGCGCTGCCGGCTACCTCCATGGCCGAAGAAAGCAACCCCAACAGCTACTCGTGTTACGGCCACATCAAGCGAGGCGCACCGGAAGCGGGCAGCGAAGAACCGCAGGTCGCTTACGCGTTCCATTGCGACGGGCCGATCACCGGATACGAGATCTTCCCGCGCGTACCCGTGACCGGAGTGGGCGCCAACGGCGAAACGACAAGCCTCACCACCAAACTGCCGTTGACGGACCTCTTCAGCTGCTCGGGTGAATTCCCCGGCATCGCAGTCAACTGCGTCGGTTCGACGAAAGAAGGCGGCGAGGAGATCGAAGGCGAGTTCGCGATCGAACACAACGCCTGTAAGGAAAAAGGCCTCGAGCCACTTCTGTGGGTCGTCTACGCCGCATACGAAGAAGAAAAGAAAACGGTCAACCAGGCGATCGCAGGTCCCTTCGGGATCGGCAAGACGCAGGGCTGCCCGAAGCCCAAGAAGCACCACCGCCGTCGGCGCCACTCGCGGCGCCACGAGCACAGGCGCCGCTAAGCCATTCCGGCGGCTGACGTGTGCGGCAGCGGCCGCGCGCGTCAGCCGGCCGGCAGGCCGCGCTCGAACGCGCCCTTGACGCTCGCGTCCAGCGCGTTCAGGCGATAGAGCGCGATCGCCTCGGCGCTCTGGAAGCGCCGCCCCGACGAGGCGTCGGCACCGTGGTGCATGAGGACGCAGTGTTCCAGCGCCAGCCGACGGTCGCCGTCGAGAGAAGCCGGCGCGTGGAGCGCGATCTCGCGCAGCGAGAGCTCGACGTGACCGATCATCGCCCCGCGACGCGAGACGGTGATCTCCGCGCCGTACTCGAACTCCCGGGCCCGGCCGAGGTCGTGCACCAGCGCCGCGCTCAGAAGCATGTCGCGGTCGAGCTTCAGGTGGACCGTGCACAGCTCCAGCGCGAGCGTCGCGACGGCCACCGTGTGCTCGAGAAGCCCACCGAGGTATGCGTGGTGGCCGGCGCCGGCTCGTCCGGGCGCCGCGGGCAGCGAGCACGGCGCGCGGCGCAGCTCGCGCCGGAGCTCGTTGTCGCCGAGGAGCGCCTCGAGCATTCCGCGAAGCGGCGCGTCATAAACCTCGCGCGCAAGGTGCTCAAGGAAGCCGTCGAGCTCCTCGACATCGCGGTAGGCGGACGGCAGGAAGGAGGCCGGGTCGGCGTCGCCGGCGCGCTCGATGTCCTGCACGCCGATCTGTAGCTGGTCGCGAAATCGCTCGACGCGGCCGCGCACGCGCACGAGGTCGCCGCGCTCAAAGCGCGCCGCGAGCCGGTCCGCGTCGCGGAACGCACGGCCGACGATCGAGCCCGACCGATCGCGCAGCTCGACGGTCAGATACGGCGCGCCGGAGCGCGAAATCTGACGCTCCTTGCGCGTGCACGCGAAGACCGCTTCGACGCTCTCGTCGGCGCGCAGTGTCGCCACGGCGCCCCCATCAGTGGCCTCGTCTCGCTCCGCGTACCCGGTGGCCGTCATCGCTGCATGATGTACCGTGACCCGGATGCAGCCCTTGGTCTGGGAGCGGCGCCCCGACGGCCTCCGTGCCCCGGCCCTGATCTGCGCGTTCGCGGGTTGGAACGACGCCGGCGACGCTGCCACGAAGGCCGTCGACTGCCTGGCGAGAGGCCTCTCGGCGGGGCGCTTCGCGCACCTGGAGTCCGAGGAGTTCTACGACTTTCAGAGCACGCGGCCGACGATCCGGCTCGGCGACGATGACGAGCGTCGCCTGGAGTGGCCGACGATCGAGCTCTTCGAGGCACGCGCACCGCGCGCGCCGCGCGATTTGATCTTGATGCGCGGCACCGAGCCGTCGCTTCGCTGGCCGACGCTCGCCGGCCAGGTTGTCGAGCTGGCAGAGGCGCTCGACGTGCAGCTCGTCGTGTCGCTCGGTGCGCTGCTCGGCGACGTTCCCCACACCCGCCCGGTTGCGATGACCGGCCATGCCTCCGACGCGGCCCTGATGGAGCGACTGGGGATCCAGCCCACGCGCTACGAGGGGCCGACGGGCATCGTCGGCGTGGTCCACGCGGCGTGCGCGAACGCGGGCCTGCCCGCGGCGACACTGTGGGCGGCGGTGCCGCACTACGTGGCGTCCGCGCCGAGCCCGAAGGCCGCGCTCGCTCTGCTGCGCCGCACCGAAGCTCTCGTCAACGTGTCGATCGACCTCTCCGAGCTGGAGTCGGCGTCTTTGGAGTACGAACGCCAAGTCGGGCTCGCCGTGCAGAGTGACTCCGACATCCAGGCCTTCGTCGAACGGCTCGAGCGCGCCGTCGACAGCGAAGAGGACGAGGCGGGCCAGGAGGTGCCGTCGGGCGACGCTCTGGCGCGCGAATTCCAGCGCTTCCTGCGCCAGCGCGGCGACCCGAGCTAGCTAGGCCTCGGCCGCCGGGCAGATGATCCGGTAGTCACAGATGCCGCACGCCGCCGGTGACGGCGTCGGCTCAAAGCGCTCGGCGAGGATTCCGGCGCCGGCGTCCAGCACGAGCTCCGTGACCGCCTCGGCCTCCGAGGCTGCCCGGGGCACGGCTGTCTTCTTGTCGTCGAGCACGTAGTAGTAGGCCTGCCGCGAGGTCTCAAGCTGCCACGCCTCGCGCGCCGCGAGCGCGTAGAGCGACAGCTGGACGTCCTCGCCGAGCTGCTCCGCCGTCTTCGCGCGCGATGTCTTGTAATCGATGAGCTCGTATCCCTCCTGTCCGTCGATCGCGACGCGGTCCACGCGGTCGACGCGACCGCGGACCTGATGCGGGCCGACGCGAAAGGCGAACGGGCGCTCAAACCAAAGCGGTTCCGCCGGGTCGCTCGCAAGGCGCTCGTGGTATCGGCGCAGCGCCTCACGGCCGCGCTCGAGCAGCTCGCCCTCGTCGTCGCCGAGCGCACTTCGCCGCCAAGAGGAGTCGAGGAGCGCGAGCAGCTCCTCGAGCGTCGAGCTGCGCTCGGAGTGGTAGCGCTCGAGGACCTGGTGCACGACGATGCCGAAACGCTGGGCGACGGTCTGCGCCGTGGGAATCCGCAGGACGCGCGCGTACTTGTAGCGCAGCGGGCAGCTGCGGTATGTCTGGATATCCGAGGCGGACAGTGCGAGGCCGCCGCCACGGCGGGGCAGAAACGGCCCGAGCGTCCGCTCGTCGCGTGAGCGCCGCGAGCGCTCCAAAGGCGCGTTATCCGCTCCCAGCAGCATCTCGTCGAGTCCCGAGCTCGCGAGGATCTCGCGCTGGAGCGCGGTCGCTGCGACCTGTAGCCGGCTGTTCGCGTCGGCGAGCGCGTCGGCGACGCTCTGGCCCTCGGGCCGCTGGAGAACGGCCGAGAGCTTCACCAGCTCGAGGTAGCGCACGACGCCGTGGGCGATGTCGAGTTCGGTGTCCAGGCGTAGCTCGTGAAGCTGAGCACCCAGCGACGCGACTTCGCCGAGCAACTCTTCGCGCAGCGCCGCCATCAAGGCTTCCGGCGTGTCGGCGGCGCCGGACGGCCCCGAAGCCGGGGGCGTTCCGCGTTCCACGGCGTCGAGGTCGGCGGCGAGCTCCGTGAGCGTCGCATCGGGCTTGCTCGTCGCGTATTCGCGCGCCGCGCTGCGCAGGAGGTCGACGTCGCCACCGGCGCGCTCGGGTGAGAGCCCCGGCGGTCGCGTACCGAGCGCGTCCGCGATCTGCCCCAGCAGGAGCTCCGGCGCGACGCGGCGCGCCTGAGCTGCAAGGCTCCGGTGTAGCTCCAGGAAGCGGGTTATGCGTTCACGGGCCTCCGCCGGCACCTGTGGCGACTCGCCGGCGGCCTCGAGCCCCTCGACGAGGTTGAGTTTCCGCCGCCGTGCGATCTGGATGACGCGTGCGAGGTCTGCCTGACGCAGATCGATCGGCGGGCGTGTCAGCGCGCGGACGACCGCTGCGGCGTCGCGCGGGTCCGCGAGAAGCCGGAGCCACGCGAGCACGTCCCGCGTCTCCGCATGCTGGAGCGGGGCTCCCGACGGCGGTTCGGACGACCTGCCGGCGGCCTGCGACGAGCTCACCGACAAAGCATAGGCCGTCCCCGGCCGCTGGATAGGCTCAGAGGGTGGGATTAATCGACTGGAGCACGGCACAGCGGATCGGCGAGATGTGCGCCGGGAGCGCCCCGGGCGGGGGCGTGGCGCTCGCCGAGCTCGAGCCACAGGCGCAGCACTTCGCGGCCCTCGTGGCTGCCTACAGCCACCTGCCGGAGCCGCAGCACCTCCCTGCCCTGGAGGCCGTCGACCGGCCGACGTGGATCGCCGCCAACCTGACGACGATGAGACCGATGCTCGCGCCGCTCGAGAGTCGCGTCGACGGCCACGCCGGGCCGTTCGGAGCGCAGATCGCGATGGCCTCCGGAGCGGTGATGGGGGCGCAGGTCGGTGCCCTGACGGGCCTGCTTTCGCAGCGCGTCCTCGGCCAGTACGACCTCGCGCTGCTCGGCAGTGACGTCGAGCCGCGGCTGCTGCTTCTGGAGCCGAACCTCGTCCAGGCCGCGCGCAACCTCGGCCTGCCGCGCGAGGAGCTCGTGCTGTGGGTGACGATCCACGAGATCACACACGCCGTCCAGTTCGAGGGAGCCCCATGGCTGCGCGGTCACCTCGGCTCGCTCGTCACGGAGCTGCTGGACGGCGTCGCCTCGTCGGGTCCGCGTATGCCGCGCATCAACCGGCTGCCGACCTTCTCTGATCTGCGTGACGGCGTCGAGCGCGCGGGCGCGGCCGATCTGCTCCGCATCACGATCGGCGACGATCGCTGGCAGCTCGTCGAGCGGATCCAGGCCACGATGTCCCTCGTCGAGGGGCATGCCGAGCACGTCATGGACGCGGTCGGCGCGGAGGTCCTGCCGTCGATGGAGCGCCTGCGCAGCTCGTTGAACCGCCGGCGCGCCGATCGCGCCCTGTCGTGGCGCGTCCTGGAGCGCCTCCTCGGACTGGAGCTGAAGATGCGTCAGTACCGCGTCGGACGCTCCTTCTGCGACGAGGTTGTCCGCGTAGGCGGCACCGAGTCGCTGGCCCTCGCATGGCGCGACGCGGAGTCGATGCCGACGGGGCAGGAGCTCGAGAGCCCGCAGCTCTGGATGGAGCGCGTCGCGGCTTAGCGCGCCGACGGCATCACTGACGAGCCTGCGCGAAGCGGCGCAGTGCGATCACGGCCCAGATCGCCTCGACCACTCCGAATGGCCATGTGCCTGCCAGGAACCCGTAAACGCTTGCGAGCGCACAGCCGACTGCGAACGCCAGGATGAAAGTACGGGCCGCGCTGCTCCAGCGCGTACATGAGCATCATGAATGTGAGGACGACGACCCCGAACGCCGTCAGCGTGGCGCTCATCGGCGCAGTCTAAGGCCCCCCGGCGGCGGCCGTGGGCGCAGCGATACCTACGTGTCGTGACTACATACTTGCTGACTTTGTGTGCGAACGCACGTTCTGCCCTCACAAAGTGTTCGCGTAGTCGGCCCGTAATCTCAGGCCGAATTGCAGCCCGCGCAGCAACGTGTAACTATCCATCTGCCGCGGGTTACAAACAGGTGTTCGGTTGAAGCCGCCGAACGATGTTCAGATTGCCGGCTCGCCCGCCGGCCGCCCGAAAGAAAGGCACGAATCTTCAATGGCCACAGCAACCTCTAAAGCCCCGAAAGCCAAAGCCTCCAAAGCCACGGCAACCAAAGCCCGTCGCACGACCAAACGACCCGCAGCGAAAGCGTCCACGCGGGCTCGCGCAGGCGCCAAAAGCGCCCGCAAGGCACCGACCGCGACGTACTACACCTCCCCTTCGACGGGCCGCGACGCCGTGTCCACCGTCGGTGAGACCGCGGAGCGCGCCGTCATGATCCCCGTCGGCGCCGCCCTGATCGCACGCGAACGCGTCGTCACGACGGTCAACGACACGTTCTCGACCTACACCTCGCCGAAAAAGACCCAGGCGCAGCTCAAGAAATTCGAGCGCCGCGGCGTGACAGCGCGCAGCGTCGTCGGAGCGCGAGATCCGCAAGACGCGCGTGCGCGTCGAGCGCGAACTGCGCGAGCGTCGACGCGAGATCGAGAAGGCAGTCGGCGACATCGAAGATCGCGGCGAAGCGATCGCACAGAGCCTGCAGGACATCCCTTCGTTCGCCGAGCGTCGTAGTCCAGGAGCGCCTGCAGACGCTCGTCTAACGCTTACCCGGCGCCGACCGCGAGAGGTCGACGGCGCCGGGGAATCTGCCGGCCTCATACCCCGCCGGCAGGAGTAGGACCTCTCCTCCCCCGACCCGCGGGCGGCTCCCCCCGCCCGCGGGTCGTCTTTAACGTCTGATTCACGACTGCGCGGCGTCGTTTGTCAGAATGCGACCAATGCCCGACCAAGACGCGATCCGCAAGGCCCTCGAGGCCGTCATCGATCCCGAGCTCCACCGCTCGATCGTGGAGCTCGACATGGTCCGCTCGATCGAGATCGGCGCGAACGGCGTCATCGACGTCACGGTGTCACTGACGACAGCCGGCTGCCCGATCCGGGGCCACTTCCAGACGGCGTCGCCGATGCGGTCGGCGGGCTGGAGGGCGTCTCGCACGTCAACGTCTACTTCGACGTGATGACCGGGGAGCAGAAGGAGGCGCTCAAGCAGAAGCTCGGGCGTGGCTCGCTGCCCGCCGGCTCCCTCGCCCAGGTCGCCAACGTGATCTGTATCGGCTCCGGCAAGGGCGGCGTCGGGAAGTCGACGCTGACCGCGAACCTCGCCGCGGCCCTGGCCGCCGAAGGCCGCAAGGTGGGCATCCTCGACGCCGACGTGTGGGGTTACTCGATACCCCGCATGTACGGTCTCGGCGGCCTTCGCCCCGACGTCTCAGCCGAGCGCAAGATCATTCCGCTGCAGGCCTGCGACGTGAAGGTCATGTCGATCGGCTTCTTCGTGGAGGAAGACGCCGCCGTCGTGTGGCGGGGACCGATGCTCCACAAGGCCCTCACGCAGTTCCTCCAGGATGTCGACTGGGGCGTGCTCGACTACCTGCTGATCGACCTGCCGCCCGGGACCGGCGACGTCTCGATGACGCTCGCGCAGCTGCTCCCCGGCGCGCAGTTCCTGATCGTCACGACGCCCCAGGCGACGGCGCAGAAGGTCGCGCGCCGGGCCGCCGAAATGGCGCACCGCGTCGACCTGCCGATCGCTCGGCGTCGTGGAGAACATGACCGCCTTCGTCACCCCAGCGGTGAGCGCTTCGCGATCTTCGGTCAGGGCGGCGGCAGCGAGCTCGCCGACGAGATCGACGTGCCGCTGCTCGGCCAGGTGCCGTTGACGATGCCACTTCGCGAGCAGGCCGACGAGGGCCTGCCGCTCGTCGTCGAGAATCCCGACGACGCTGCCGCCCAGGCGATCCGCCAGATCGCACGCGGAATCGTCGCTGCGCTACCGCCCGCACCGATTGAACTGACGATGGTCCAGGGCGGATGCCAGAGGCGCCGAAACCCGTGGGCATGTCGCTGCCGATGGCCTAGACGGCCGATCGCGCGAGACGACATGCCCGACCAGACGGGCGAGCCCAGCGGGCTCGCGGCGCGCGGCGACGCCGACGTACCGCGCTTGACAAGCACCGATCAACTGGGAGGATCGAATCGATATGTCAACCACCGAGCAACTTGGCGAGGACCGGGACGAGGAGCCCGACGATGCGGCGGGCGCGCCCGTCGCCGAATACGACGAACGGCGCGCGAAGATGGAACGGATGCGCGAGCAGGGGATCGACCCCTACCCGCCTGTCAGCCTGCCGGACCGCGAGCGGATCGCCGACGTCGTCGCGGCACACGACCCGGCCGAGCTGGAGCACGGAGAGCACCCCGAGCTGCCACACCTGATCTCGGGCCGCCTCATATCCCGCCGCGGGCACGGCAAGACGGCGTTCATCGACATCCGTGACCTATCAGGGACGATCCAGCTCGTCGTGCGCCAGGACGCGCTCGGAGAGCGACGAATTCGAGCGGATCATGAACCTCGACATCGGCGACATCGTCGCCGTGGCCGGCGTCGTCTACGTAACCCAGCGCGGCCAGCTCGCGCTCGCCGTCAAGCAGGGCACGCTGCTGACCAAGTCGCTGCGCCCGCCGCCCGACAAGCACCACGGCCTCGGCGACACCGGTACCCGCTACCGCTACCGCGAGCTCGACCTGCTCGCCAACGAGGACACGCGCGACCTCTTCATAGACCGGCACAAGATCGTCTTCGAGATCCGAAAGTGGCTCAACGAACGAAACTTCATCGAGGTTGAAACGCCGGCCCTGCAGTCGCTCGCCGGCGGCGCGGGCTCACGGCCCTTCACGACTCACCACAACGCGCTCGACCGTGACCTTTACCTGCGCATCTCGGTCGAGCTGTTCCTCAACCGCTGCATCGTCGGCGGCATGGAGAACGTGTACGACATGGGCAAGGTGTTCCGCAACGAGGGCATCTCGCCGAAGCACAGCCCGGAGTTCACGATCATCGAGTTCATGATGGCCTACGCCGATTACAACGACGTGGCCACGGCGACCGAAGAGATGTTCCGCGACGTCGCGGAGCGAGCGCTCGGACGGACCGTGATCCATCGCAACGGCGAAGAGATCGACCTCGCCAAGCCGTGGCGTCGCGTCACGATGCGCGAGCTGATCCTCGAGCGAACCGGCGTCGACTTCATGGAGTCCACGCGCGACGAGCTGGCCGAGCTGCTCGACGAACCCGTCGAACCCGAGGCAACCTGGGCCGAGGTCATCGCCGACATCTACAGCAAGCTGATCGAGCACACGATCAACCAGCCCACGCACGTCTTCGACTTCCCGCTCGAGCCGTTCCCAATCACCAAGCGCCACTCTGTCTACCCCGAGCTCGGCGAGCACTTCGACGCCGTGATCGGCGGCATCGAGCTCGTCAGCGGCGACACCGAGCTCAACGACCCCGTCGACCAGTGGCAGCGCTTCGTCGACCAGCGCAAGCGCCGCAAGCGCGACGACGCGGACGTCCCCCACCCCAACGACGAGGAATACGCGCGCGCCATCGAGTACGGGTACTCGCCGACCGCCGGCGGCGGCATGGGCGTCGACAGGCTTGTGATGATCCTGACCGAACGGGACACCCTGCGCGAGGTCATCCCCTTCCCGATCGTGAGGGACCTGCGATGACATCGAAGCTCGGACTGGACAGCGCGGTCGTCGAGGAGTGCCGGCAGGCCGCTCGCGCGATCGCATCGGACGCCGGCGAGCGCATCGCCGGCCAGACATCGGTCTCCGTCGAGCGCACCGTCACGCGTCTGCTCGGCGTCGACGGCGTCGACGAGCTCGATGCGCCGCTCCCCAACGTCCTCGTCGACCATGTCCACGCGCGCGGCGAGCTCGGGCGCGGCATCGCTTACTGGCTCGGCAGCGCAATGCTCCAGACGGGCCTTACGCCGCAAGAGATCGCGGAGCGCGTGAGCCGCGGCGAGCTCGACCTGCTGGACCTCGACGGTGCCGACGGCGCCCAGGTCCGCGAGCGCGTGCGCGAGGCGTGCGCGACGCGGCTCGGCGAGATCGCCCGGCGCTTCGAGGAGCGCCGCGAGCTTCGCTCCCGGCTCGGCGAATCGCCGGCGCCGCTCCGCTACGTGCTCACAGCAACCGGAAACGTCTACGAGGACGTCGTCCACGCCAGGGCCGTCGCACAGGCCGGGGGCGACATCATCGCCGTCATCCGTTCGACGGCTCAGAGCCTGCTCGACTACGTGCCGTACGGCCCGACGACCGAGGGCTACGGCGGCACGTTCGCCACTCAGGCCAACTTCCGAATCATGCGCGAAGCGATGGATGAGTGGTCGCTCGAGCACGGCCGCTACATCCGCGTGTCGAGCTTCTGCTCGGGGCTGTGCATGCCGGAGATCGCTGCAATGGGTGCCCACGAGGGCTTCGACAACATGGTCAACGACGCGCTCTACGGGATCCTCTACCGCGACATCAACCCGATCCGCGGCCTGATCGACCAGCGCGTCTCGCGCATGGTCAACGGCTACTTCGGCGTAGTCATCAACACCGGCGAGGACAACTACCTGCGTACCGCCGACGCGATCGCGGCCGCGCCTTCGGTGACGGCGTCCCAGTTCATCAACTACGAGCTGGCACGCGCCAGCGGCGTCCCCGACGGCCAGATCGCGCTCGGCGACGCGTTCGAGATCGATGTGCCCGTAACAAACGGCCTGCTCTTGGAGTGGGCCCAGGCCCAGCTCACGCGGGAGCTTTTCCCCGACTGCCCGATCAAGTACATGCCGCCGACGCGGCACATGGACGGGAACCTCTTCCGCACGCATGCCGCGGACACTCTCTTCAACCTCGTGACGATCGCGACGGGGCAGGGAATCCAGACGATCGGCGTGCCGACGGAGGGCATCTTCACGCCGCACATCCACGACCGCGTGCTCGGGCTGCAGAACGTCGACTATGTGTTCAACGCCGCGCGCGACCTCGGCGAGGAGATCGAATTCCGCCCCGGCGGCATCATCCGCACGCGCGCACAGGAGGTCCTCGCGGCCGCACACGAGCTGCTCGAGCGCATCGCCGAGCGCGGGCTTCTCGCGGAAATCGAGGCCGGAACGTTCGGTGACGTGAGCCGGACGGTCGACGGCGGGCGGGGCATCGAGGGCATCGTCGGCGTGGCCGACGACTACTTCAACCCGGTGGTCGAGCTGATGGGGGCCCCGAGCCATGCCTGACGTCGACCTGAACGCCGTCCGCCCGTACGCCGACCAACTCGGCGACGGCCTGATCCAGATGAGCTTCACTCTTCCCGTGCCGTACTCCCTGGCGGCACGCCGCGCCGCGCTCGAACTGATGGCAAGCGCCGGGTTCGAGGAGCCGGAGGTCGTGCACTACGAGGAGCTGACGCCCGGCTACACCTATTTCGTGATGTACGGGCGCTGCGTGGCGACCGTCGACTTCCAGGCCCTGCAGGGCTCGGGCTTCGACATCGAGTACATGTCGGAGGACGAGATCGAACGGTACGCACGCGAGAACGTCGGCCGGCCGATCGTCGTCGTCGGCGCGAGCACCGGCTCGGACACCCACTCCGTCGGCATCGACGCGATGCTCAACCTCAAGGGCTACCACGGCCACCACGGCCTCGAGGGCTACCGCTCCTTCCAGGCCTACAACCTCGGCAGTCAGGTCGCCGAACAGCGTGCTGCTGGCGAAGGCGATCGAGGTCAACGCCGATGCGATCCTCGTCTCGCAGACCGTGACCCAGCAGAACCTTCACGTCGAGAACCTCACGGAGCTCGTCGAGATGGTCGAGGCCGAGGGCCTGCGCAGCCAGATCGTTCTCGCCTGCGGCGGGCCGCGCGTCACCAACGAGCTCGCCAAGGAGCTCGGCTTCGACGCCGGTTTCTCCAAAGGCACCTACCCGTACCACCTGGCGACGTTCCTGGTGCGCGAGCTCGCCGCCCGAGCCGCAGCGGCCTGAGCGCGCCGTGCTCGCCCGGCTCACCTCGTCGGCGCGGCGAATCGCGCTGGCCGGGCTCGCAAAGAACACCGGCAAGACCGTCGCGCTGACGGCCCTGCTGGCCGAACTGCATGCGGCGGGCGAGCGTGTCGGCGTGACGTCGATCGGGCGCGACGGCGAGGAGCACGACGTGATCGACGCCCGGATCGACAAGCCGCGCGTCGAGCTCGCAGCCGGCGACCTTGTGGCGACGACCGACGCGCTGCTGCAAGCGAGCGGCCTCGCACACGACGTACTCGAAGAGACCACTGCGCGGACCCCGCTGGGCCGCGTCGTGCTCGCGCGCCTCGGCGCCGGCGGCGCCGTCGAAGTCGCGGGACCGTCCGCCGCGAGCCAGGTGCGTGAGGTCGCCGACGCGATGCTCGAGCAAGGTGCAGAACGCGTCCTGATCGACGGCGCCATCGACCGTCGCGCAGCATCCAGCCCGAGCGTCGCGGAAGGGCTGGTGCTCGCCACCGGCGCGGTCCTCGGCGAGGACATCGAGGCCGTCGTGCTCGCGACGCGCCGAGCCGTCGAGCTGATCCGCCTGCCGACCGTCCCGCGCGAGTTCGCGGGCGAGATCGCGCGCTTCGCGACGCGCGGAGATAACGGTGCGCTCGTCGGCGTCGGCGGCCAGCACGGAGCTGACGCCGCGCTTCGCCCTTACCGCCGATCAGGTGCGGCTTGCCGCCCTGCTCGACGAACACCCCGACGCCGAACGGCTCGTCCTGCCGGGAGCGGTCCCCGAGCAGCTGATCGCTCGCTCGCCTCCGTGCTCCGCCAACGCCGACGCGAGCTGACACTCGTCGCCGGCGACCCCACGCACGTCTTCCTCTCCGCGCGCGAGCCGGGTGGTACCGGCGCCAGGGCCTGGAGCTCGAAACCGTCAACGCGATCGAGCTGCTCGCACTGACCGTCAACCCCGTCGCACCGATGTCTCACACGCTTCGAGTCGGCAGCGCTGTGCGCCGCGCTCGCCGAGGCCATCCCGGGCGTCGCCGTGCTCGATGTGATGAGTCCGGCGTAGCTGGCTGCGCTACGGACCCTGTTTGTAGTAGTCGGCGTTGATCTGGATGTACTTCTGCCATTCGTCGGGGAGCTGGTCCTCGGCGAAGCAGGCGTCTACGGGCAGGCCTCCACGCAGGCATCGCAGTCGATGCACTCCTCGGGGTCGATGTAGAGCATCTCCGCCTCAGCGTGGCCGGCCTCGTCGGGGGTCGGGTGGATGCAGTCGACCGGACAGACCTCGACGCACGAGTTGTCCTTGGTGCCGATGCACGGCTCTGCGATGACGTAGGCCATTACCTTCCTTCTATAGCTCGTTAAGCGGTCCCGTGTGACCAGGGGCCACCATTCTATGGATCAACGGCTCGCGCTCAGCCGGCAGGGCGCCGGAGCGCCCACGGTTCGGCCCGTTCGATTGCTCGGCGAGCGCGAGCAGCGACCCCTCGCCGGCGGGGCTTCCGATCAACTGGATCGGCGAGCGGAAGGCCATCCTCGCCCTGCTCAAGGGGCAGCGACACCGCGGGCTGGCCGGTCGCGTTCACGATCGGCGTGTACGGCGTGAAGAGGCCCGACCGCGTGAACGTCGACATCGGGTTCGGCGCCGCCGGTGTCGAGCGTGCCGAGCGGCAACGGCCGTTCGGCGAGCGCCGGCGTCAGCAGGGCGTCGAACGGCTCGAGCGCCGCACCACTTCGCGCGCGAACGACTGGAGGCTGAACGTTGCCGGCGAGCTGCTCGAGCGCGCCCAGCTCGGAGACCATCGAGTAGATGGCCCAGCTCATCGGCTCCATGTCGTCGGCCACGGGCGTCGCGGCCCGCGACGCGCCCGGAGTAGGCGATGAGCAGTGCGACATGGCTGCGAAGACGATGCCGAAGAGCGTCGCCGACGTCGATCGCGGCGCCACGGCGGATCGAACTCGACGACCTCGTGTCCGAGCGAGCGAAGAAGTTCGCAGGCGCGGTCGACGGCGCCGGCGCAGACGCGTCGAGGACGGCGTCGGTGACGGCGCGAGCTTTGTGAAGCCGATCCGCAGCGAGCCCGGGTCGCGCCGCGCGGCCGCGGCGAAGGGCTCGCGGCGGCGGCGGCGCCCACGTCGCGTCGCCCGGCTCGTAGCCCGCGAGGACGTCGAGGAAGGCCGCGGTGTCGGCGACCGTGCGCGTGAGCATGCCGTCGATGCCGAGCGCCGAGTCACCGAGCTCCGGCGCCGGCGAGATGCGCCCGCGCGCCGGCTTGAGCCCGACAAGTCCGCAGCAGGCGGCTGGGATCCGGATCGAGCCGCCGCCGTCGGTGCCGTGCGCGACCGGCACCATGCCCGCCGCGACCGCCGCGGCGGAGCCGCCGGACGAGCCGCCCGGCGTGCGCCCCGCGTCCCAGGGGTTGTGCGTCGGCCCGAACATCCGCGCCTCGGTGGTCGGCAGGATCGCGTACTCGGGCAGCGTGGTCTTGCCGACGATGACGCAGCCCGCCTCGCGCAGGCGGCGCGTGATGTTGTGGTCGTACGGGGCGACGAAGTCGGCCATCAGCGAGCAGCCGTGCGTCATCCGCAGTCCGCGCACCGCTCGGCTGTCCTTGATCGCCACCGGGACGCCCGCGAACGGCCGCGCGTCGCCGGGCCCGATCTCTCGCGCTGCGGCGAGCGCGCCGTCGTGATCGACCTGGACGAACGCGTTTATCGCTCCGTCACGCTCGTCGATCTGGCGCAGCGAGACCTCGACCAGCTCGGCGGCGCTCAGCTCACCGGCGCGGACCAGCTCGGCGAGCTCCAGCGCCGGGCGGTACATGAGATCGCTTTCGGGCACGGCACCTCCTGAAGGTTGGGCGCCCACAGTACTCGGCGCGCCGATTCCTGCGACGATATGGGCCTGCCCAGAAGGCAGCCAACCGGTTAAGCATCGAGCCCAGAAAGCGAGTGCAATGAACGCGGTGCAAACAGATTCAGAGGTCAAGTCCGGCCTCGAAGGAGTCGTGGCCTTCGCGACCGAGATCGCGGAGCCAGACAAAGAGGGCGGCGCACTGCGTTACCGCGGCGTCGACATCGAAGAACTTGTCGGAAAGGTGCCCTACGAGCAGGTGTGGGGGCTGCTGGTCGACGGCCGACTCAGGCCTGGCCTGCCGCCCGCCGAACCGCACGGCTTGACGGTGCGCTCGGGCGACCACCGCGTCGACGTGCAGTCCGCGCTCGCGATGCTGGCGCCCGAGTGGGGCTTCGGCCAGCTGATCGACATCAGCGACGAGCAGGCCCGCGACAACCTCGCGCGCGCTTCTGTGATGGCGCTGTCGTTCGTCGCCCAATCGGCGCGCGGCATCGGTGTCCCGCCCGTGCCGCAGTCGACGATCGACGAGGGCACGACGATCCCGGAACGCTTCGTGCTGCGCTGGCGCGGCGAGGCGAACCCCGACCACGTCAAGGCGATCGACGCGTACTGGGTCTCGGCCGCCGAGCACGGCATGAACGCTTCGACGTTCACGGCCCGCGTCATAGCCTCCACGGGCGCCGACGTCGCCGCTGCGCTTTCGGGCGCCGTGGGCGCACTCTCGGGGCCGCTCCACGGCGGCGCGCCCTCGCGCGTGCTGAAGATGCTGGAGGAAGTCGAAGCGTCGGGCGACGCGGCGAAGTGGGTCTCCGAAGCGCTCGATCGCGGCGACCGCCTGATGGGCTTCGGCCACCGCATCTACCGTGCCGAAGACCCCCGCGCGCACGTGCTGCGGCGGACGGCCCGTGAACTAGGGTCGCCGCGCTTCGAGGCCGCCGAGGCACTCGAGCAGGCGGCGCTCGCGGAGCTCCAGGCGCGCCGGCCCGATCGCGTCCTCGCGACCAACGTCGAGTTCTGGTCGGCCGTCGTGCTGGACATGGCGGAAGTGCCGCCGGACCTCTTCACGTCGCTCTTCACGTGCGCTCGTGTCGCGGGCTGGTCGGCGCACATCCTCGAGCAGAAGCGCGAGGCCAAGCTGATCCGCCCGACGGCCAAGTACGTCGGCCACGGGCCGCGCAAACTGAGCGAAGTCGAATAGGCCGGCGCGCACTCAAACGCCGAGGGCCCGGCGACTGCCGGGCCCTCGCACGAAACGGAAGGCCGAAGGCTCCTTACATCATGCCGCTCATGTCGGGCATTCCAGCGCCGGCACCGGCGCCTTCCTTTTCCGGCATCTCGGCGACGATCGCCTCGGTGGTCAGGATGTTCTTCGCGATCGACGCTGCGTTCTGCAGCGCCGAGCGAGTGACCATCGCCGGGTCGATGATGCCGGCCGCGACGAGGTCGACGATCTCGTTCGACGCGGCGTTCAGGCCGAAGCCTTTCTTCGCCTTGCGCACTTCGTTGATCACGACGGAGCCCTCGAGCCCGGCGTTCTCGGCGATCTGACGCAGCGGCTCCTCGACGCGCGCAGCACGATGCGTGCACCGGTGCGCTCGTCGGGGTCGCCGTCCGTCCGTCGAGCTTGACGCGCGCTGGAGGCCTGCAGCAGCGCGACGCCGCCGCCGGGGACGATGCCCTCCTCGAGCGCCGCCCGCGTTGCCTGCAGCGCGTCCTCGACGCGGTGCTTCTTCTCCTTCATCTCCGTCTCGGTGGCCGCGCCAACCTTGACGACGGCGACACCGCCGGAGAGCTTCGCAAGGCGCTCCTGGAGCTTTTCGCGGTCGAAGTCCGAGTCGGTGTTCTCGATTTCGGCTTTGATCTGGTTGATGCGGCCTTTGATGGCGTCGCTTTTGCCGGCGCCATCCACGATCGTCGTGGTGTCCTTGCCGACGACGACACGGCGGGCACGCCCGAGCTGGCAGACCTGGGTGTTCTCCAGCTTCAGGCCCATCTCCTCGGTGATGACCTCGCCGTCCGTGAGGATCGCGATGTCCTCGAGCATCCGCTTGCGGCGGTCGCCGAAGCCCGGAGCCTTGACCGCGACGCCCGTGAAGGTGCCGCGGAGTTTGTTGACGACGAGCGTGGCGAGCGACTCACCCTCCACGTCCTCGGCGATGATCAGCAGCGGCTTGCCGCTCTGGATCACGGCCTCGAGGACCGGAAGCACGTCGCGCACCGAGCCGATCTTCTGGTTGGCGATGAGGATGTAAGGGTCCTCGAGGATCGCCTCCATGCGGTCCTGGTCGGTGACCATGTACGGCGAGATGTAGCCCTTGTCGAACTGCATGCCCTCCGTGAACTCGAGGTCCATGCCGAACGTCTGGCCCTCCTCGACGTTCACGACGCCGTCCTTGCCGACCTTCTCGATCGCATCGGCGATCACGTCGCCGATCTCCTCGTCGCCGGCGGAGATCGTCGCGACACGCGCGATCTGGTCCTTGCCGGAGACCTCCTTGGCCTGCGAGGCGATGTTGCGCGACGATCTCGTCGACGGCCTTCTCGATGCCGCGCTTGAGGGCCAGCGGTTGTGCGCCGGCGGCAACGTTCTTCAGTCCCTGGCGAACGATCGCCTGGGCGAGCACCGTCGCGGTCGTCGTGCCGTCGCCGGCAACGTCGTTGGTCGCCGTTGCGACCTCGCGGACCAGCTGTGCGCCCTGGTTCTCGAAGACGTCCTCGACTTCGATCTCGCGGGCGAT
This sequence comes from uncultured Solirubrobacterales bacterium, assembly GCA_963764325.1. Classification (GTDB taxonomy): domain Bacteria; phylum Actinomycetota; class Thermoleophilia; order Solirubrobacterales; family Solirubrobacteraceae; genus Palsa-744. The sequence goes on from CAVXSE010000003.1 coordinate 540,207, forward strand.
CGTCACGCCATCATTGGTGATCGTCGGTGCGCCGAACTTCTTGTCGAGCACGACATAGCGGCCCTTCGGGCCGAGCGTGACCTTGACCGCGTCGGCGACTGCGTCAACGCCGGCCTCGAGCGCCTTGCGGGCTTCGGAGTCGTACTTGAGCTGCTTATGAGCCATGTTCGGTTTCTCCTTAGGACTCGATGCGTGCGAGGACGTCCGACTCGCGAAGCACGAGCAGGTCCTCTCCGTCGACCTTGATCTCGGTCCCGCCGTACTTGCTGTAGAGGACCTCGTCGCCCTCTTTTACGTCCAGCGGGATGCGCTTGCCATCGTCGTCGATCCGGCCGTCACCGACGGCGAGGACCTCACCCTTCTGCGGCTTCTCCTTCGCGGTGTCGGGGAGGACGAGGCCGCTGGCGGTCGTCTCCTCCTCCTCGATCGCCCGCACGATGAGCCGGTCGCCCAGGGGCTTGAGCTTCATGTTCAGGGAACCTCCGTCTATCTAGGCGGTTGGGCGCCGCCGCTGGCGGGCCGGGATTGGCACTCTCCCCTGCAGAGTGCCAACTGGCGCTCGAATATATCGGATCCGCGGCGATGTCTGAAGATTGCCGCGACGAGTGAGTCTTCGCGTTCGCGAGGCTAGTTCTGGGTGCCGCCGAAGCCCTTGATGCGCCTCGGTGACGCTGTCGGGGGTCGATGATCTGCGAGAAACGCACGACGGTGACCGTGTCCTCCAGCGCTACCTCGCGGCCGTAGATGTTTTCCAGGAAGCTGATCAGCTCGTCGTGACGGCGGAACTCGGGATTGTCGTGTTTGATGTCGCGCGGCGAGAGCAGTCCGAGCTTGGTGACCTCGACGTGGTCGATCACCGCTTCGAAGATCCGGTCGCGAGGCGAGTACTGGTAGCCGATCGTGACCAGCACCAGCTGTTCTTCCTGTACTTGCCGGACTTGTCGCCGAGTCGGATCGTTGCCGTCTTGCGTCCGCGCGTCAGCTCGTCGGCGAAGATCGTTGAGTAGAAGTTCAGTACCTGCATCGTCGTGTCGGCGCTGCTGGTTGTTTGCCGCGCGAACGCGCGCGAGCGGAGGCTACGGTCCGAGTCAAGGTAGTCGATCGCCTGCGCGACGATGTCGCGCTCGGCGTCGTGCTGAGCAGGCTCGGGGCCTCGGTCGAGCGGGATCCAGCGGACCTCCTCGACCTCGTCGTCGTGATCGGCGAAACGCCCCGAGCGTAGCGAAACAGGTAGAAGGTGACCGATCTTGCCGATCGTCCGCCCGCCGCGCCGGTACCAGTAGCGGCTCTCGCCGAGCTCGCAGACGGGCTCGGCCGACGATTCCTGTCTCCTCGCGCACCTCGCGCTCGGCGGCCTGCGATCGGCGCTCTCGCCGGGATCGACATGCCCCTTCGGCAGCGCCAGCACCCGCGAACCGTCGGCCGCGCGGCGGGTGGGCACGATCGCCACGATCTCCTCGCCCCGCACGACGACGCCCCCTGCCGAGAACTCCCGCGCCCGGAGACGCGTTGCGGCGGCGGCGCTCGTGGCGGCCTAGATGACATAGCGAGCCAGCGCCTCGGCAGTCGTGGATCGTCAGCCGCCCGCGTCCCTGCGTGATCACGCCGGCGCGGTCGAGCACCGCAAGGAAGCGGCTCGCGGACTCGCGCGAGGAGCCGGCGAGCTGCGCGAGGTCGGCCTGGGTCGCGCGTCACGACGACGTCGCCGTCGATCCGCCGGCGGCGGCCTGGCGCGCGAGGTCGCCGAGCGCGGCGGCGACGCGGCTCTGGACGGTCTGGAAGGATTGGCGTGAGAGGCTGCTCGTTGGCGTGGCGCAGGCGGCTTCCGAGTGAGACACGAGCCGCCCGGTGATCTCGGGGTGCAGCCGCCATCAGCCGCCGCATGTCGCCACCGAGCACCGCGACGAGCTCGGTGTCCTCGAGCGCGTCGACGGTCGCCGAGCGCAGCTCGTCCTCGAACATCGCAAGCTCGCCAAAGAAATCCTGCGGGCCGAACGTCGCGAGCGTGATCGTCCGCCCGTCGGCGGTCGCGCACCGCGCGGGCGCGACCCCGAACGCACGACGTAACAGGTGTCCGCGCGGTCGCCCTCGCGGAAGAGCACCTCGCCGCGGCCAGCGAACGCGGCACGGCGACCTGCGCGATCCGCTCGAGGTCCCCCGCTGCAAGGGCGCTGAAGACGGGAACGCGCGAGAGCAGCTCAGCAGATCGACGACGCGCTCGTCACCATCTGTCACGAATAGCACATGATCTGCGGCGCGCCAACCGGCGACGGCGGTGGCCCCGGAAGACGGCCGCTATTTTCGATTGATGGCGACCGATTCGCTGCACTGCTGGCGCAATTGCGGCGTCGCTGATGGCGAGCCCCGGCGGCCGCCTCGGGAGCGCGCGTCCAGCGCCACGTAGTGGGCGACGATCGACGAGTGCAGAGGTCGCCGGCGCGAACGCGACGGTCGGCGTGCTCGCGTCGATGCCGGGCGGCGGCAAGCCGGACCGCGGATGTACAGCCAAAATCCAGCTGCAGTACCGCGAGCGCTGCGGGCCGATGGCGCGCCCTGCCAGGCGGCGGCACCGGCAACCTTGCGCTCGGGAAGGCGAGCCGAGCGCGCGGTACGCCGGGACGAGCTTCGGGCTCGAGAGCGGCGCAGATGTGACCGTGCTGCGCGCGCGCGTGAGCTTCGCCTGGCGCCGCGGTCGCCGCACCGTCGGTGCGCCGCAGCGCGCTGACCAGCGCCCGGGCGGCCTACCGGCCGCTACGCCAGGCCGCAGAACTTCAGCGTCGCCAGCTGCAGGATCAGTCGGCGAACAGGCGCGGATCGTTGGTGATGATCCCGTCGACGCCGAGGGCTTCGAAGCGGCGGATCGCCGCGCCATCGTCGACCGTCCAGACGAACAGCAGTCCGCCGCCGCATGGATCCTCTCGACCAGCGGCGCCGTCACGACCCGCCAGTGCGCCATCAGCGCATCGCAGCGGCCCGCCCGGATCGCGCGCGCGGCGCGCCGCGGAAGCGTGCGCGCGGTAGCGCGAGCAGGACGCCGCAGGCGGGCGCCGCAGTCACGGGTTGCTCGCGTAGTCGCGCCGCACGCGCGGGCACCGACCAGCCGACGCGCAGAGCCGGCTCGCTGCGCGCATCGCTGCCAGGCCGTCGGGGAACATGCCGCTGACGAGGACCGGTCGACGAGACCATGTTCGCGCAGCGCCTCAAGGGCCAGCATCTCGTAGCCGGGGAGCTTGAGGTCGACGTCGAGCTCGCACGCCGGCGAAGCTCGGCTCGCAGAGATGTTCAAGCGCCTGCTCGAGCTGAATGTCGCGCGCGAGGCGAGGTCGGCGTAGTCGTGGGCGATCAGCAGCCGCCCGTTCACCGTCGGGCCGTTCGCTGAGCACGTCGAACTCGATCATGTCGACGCCACGGCGAGCGCGGCGTCGAAGCCGGCGGGGGTGTTGCCGGGCGCGAGGGCCGCGGCGCCCTTGTGCCCGACGCGACAGCGGTCGAACGCTGCGGGACATCGGCGGACCGTAGCCAGTGCTCAGGCCGTCAACGTGAGACGCCGCGGCCCTGCGCGGAATCCGAGCTCGACGAGCAGGTCGCGCAGAGGACTCGAGGCGCGGGCTCCCCGTCGATGCGCTCCAACGCGAGTTTCGGGCACGCGCCCCGCTCGCACCGCGTCCGCGAGTGCCTCGAGCGCGCGCTGCACGGAAGCGCCGGCTCTCCGTCGGCGCGCCGCGCCGGCAGCCGGATGATCGGCGCCCGCCGCGCTCGACGTAGAGCAGGGCTCGCCGGCCTGCACGAGGACGACGTACGCGCCGTCGGTGCGCGCGGGCCGGCCGCACCGTCGCTCGCGGCGCGGCCACGGCAGCGCGGCGCCGAACGGCTGCGCCGGATCAACGGCCGCGAGCACGAGCGGCGCGGCGCTTGCGCCGGCGCGCTGCCCGCAGACGCTCGACGGCGCCCGGGCAGAGCGAACTGCGCGCCGCCCATCCCCTCGATGAAGTAGCCGCGGCGGCAGAGGCCGAGCGTCTCGAGCGCCCGAAGCTGTCGTAGAGCAGCGCGAAGCCGCCGCGGATCCCCTCGGCGAGGACCTGCTCGCGGGTCACGACCCGTAGCGCTCGAGCAGCAGCTCGGCGAGCGCCCTCGCCGCTCGCCGGCTGCCGGCTCGGCGGCGCGCGAAGAGCGGCGCGGTCGAGCGACCAGCGGCCCTGCGTCTGCGTCGGCGCGCCGCGCGCGTGCCGGCCGCGAAGCGCGAGCGCGTCACGCGCCGCGCCGGCGCCGCCCGGAGCGGACGCGCGAGCGTCAGGCGCGCGGCCGCAGCGGCGCCCAGGCGTCGTTCGTCGCCTCGCCCGGCCCAGACGAGGTCCCAGACGGCCCGAGCGAGCTGCTCGCGGGGCCGCGTCGAGCTCGGCCCGAGGTCGATGAAGAAGGCCGGCGCGGCGCGCGAGGCGCCGCGCAGCGCGTCGTGCAGCTCGCGGCGCGCGGCGCGCCGTCGGCCGCGCGGCGGCGGGCCGAGCGCCGGCGCGTCCTCGCGGAAGTAGAGCGCGACACGGCCGCAGCGGCCATGCGGGCCCGCGCCGACCCAGACGAGCTCGCCGCTCGCGCAGAGCTCGTCGAGCCAGCCTGTGACCAAGCGCCGACGCGGCGCGGCAGGATATCGCGCTCCCAGGCCGCGGCCGGCAGCGCGAGACCCTGCAGGGCACGAGCACCTCGCGCAGGCGGTCGATGCCCGCGCCGGCGCGGGGGTGGCGGTCGACGCCCTGCCAGGCCGGCAGGAAGGCGACCAGGCGCCGGCGTCGATGGGCTCGATTTCGCGGCGCAGCGCAGCGAGCGATGCGCGCCGCAGGCGCCGCAGCACGTCGACGTCGCACCACTCGCGCTCGCTGCCGCCGGGCCGCAGCTCGCCGCGCACGAGGCGCGCCGTCACGCTCGAGCTCGCGCAGCACCGCCGAGCAGTCGACGCCGAAACGCGCGCTGCAGCTCGCGGGCGGTAAACGGCCCGCGGGTCCGCGCGAAGCGCGCGACGAGCTCGCGCAGCGGCTCCGGACCGTCGCGCAGGAAGCTTTCCGGCAGGCCGCCGGGCGGCACGACGCCGAGTGCGTCGCGGTAAAGGCCGGCCTCGTCGGCGGCGATCCAGCGCTGCTCGCCGGCGATCCGGACCCGGATCGCGCGGCGTTCGCTCGCGAGCGGCGAGCAGCGCACCGCGTCGACGCCCGCGAGCACGCGCTGGCGACTCCTCGCCTCAGGTCGCCGAGCGCCGCGCAGGGTGTCCAGCAGCGTGTCGCGGCCGCTGCGCGGAGCGCGTCGGTGCGGCGCTGGAGGTCGTCCTCGACGCGCTCGAGCGCGCCGGGATCGATCAGCTCGCGCAGCTCCTCCTGGCCGAGCAGCTCGCGCAGCAGGTCGCGGTCTAGCGACAGCGCCGCGGCGCGGCGCTCCGCCGTCGGAATGTCGTCCTCGTACATGTAAGTCGCGACGTAGTCGAAGAGCAGCGAGGAGGCGAACGGCGAAGGGTCGCTCGCGTCTCGACCTCGACCAGCGCGATCTCGCGGCGCGTGCATCGCGCGAGCAGCTCGCGCAGCCCGCCGACGTCGAGAACGTCTCGCAGGCACTCGCGCAACGTCTCCAGCACGATCGGGAAGTCCGGGTAGCGCCGCGCGACCTCGAGCAGGCTCTGCGCCTTCAGGCGCTGCTGCCAGAGCGGCGTGCGCCGGCCCGGGTAGGCGCGCGGGATCAGCAGCGCGCGCGCGGCGTTCTCGCGGAAGCGGGCGCCGAACAGCGCCGAGTCGGCGAGCTCCGCGGCGATCAGGCGCTCGAGCTCGTCGGGCTCGAGCAGCATCAGCTCGGCGGCCGAGCGGCAGCGCGCGCTCGTCGTCGGCGTCGAGTCGGGCAGGCGCAGCACGATGCCCGTCGTCGGACCAGATCGCGTCGGCCTCGGCGCCGAGCGCTCGCGCATGCGCGCCGCGAGCGCGAGCGCCCAGGCGGCGTGCACCCGGCCGCCGTACGGCGACAGGACGCACAGCCGCCAGTCGCCGATCTCGTCACGGAAGCGCTCCAGCACGAGCGTGCGGTCGCTCGGGATCACGCGCGTCGCCGCTGCTGCGCTCGCGAGGTACTCGGTGAGGTTGCGCGCCGCGCGCGGCTCGAGGTGGTAGTCGCGCTGGAGCCTGCTCGTCGCAGCTCGAGCGCCTCGCGGCAGAACTCGCCGATGGCTGCCCGAGCTCGCGCGGGCGACCCAGCGTGTCGCCGCGCCAGAAGGGAACCGCTCCCGGAACGCCCGGGGCCGGCGTGACGATCACGCGGTCGCGGCCGATCTCCTCGATCCGCCAGCTCGACGCGCCGAGCAGGAAGGTCTGGCCGACGCGCGCCTCGTGGACCATCTCCTCGTCGAACTCCCCGACGCGCCGGCCGTCGGGGAGCGTCACGGCGAACAGCCCGCGGTCTGGGATCGTGCCCGCGTTGGTGATCGCGAGCTGGCGCGCGCCGCGCCGCGGCGCGGATGGTCCCCTCGAGCCGGTCCCAGGCGACGCGCGCGCGCAGCTCGCCGAACTCGCTGCGAGGGGTAGCGGCCGTCGAGCATGTCGAGCACGTTCTCCAGCAGCTCGCGCGAGAGCTCGCCGTAGCTGTAGCTGCCGCACACGATCTCGTGCAGCTCCTCGCACGGTCAGCGGGCGCTCGCCCTCCTCGTCGCGCTCGACGGCGGCCGAGACGATGTGCTGCGCGAGCACGTCGAGCGCGTTGCGCGGCACGACCGTCGACTCGATCTGCGCTTCGCGCATCCGTCGTGCGAGCACCGCACACTCGAGCAGATCGCCGCGATAGCGCGGGAAGATGATCGCCCCGGCTCGATTTCGCCGACGGCGTGGCCCGCGCGGCCAATCCGCTGCAGCCCGCGGCTGACCGAGCCGGGCGACGCGATCTGCATCACGAGGTCGACGGCGCCCATGTCGATGCCCAGCTCGAGCGAGCTCGTCGCAACCAGGCACGGCAGCGTCCCGCCCTTGAGCTGCTCCTCGACCTCGCCGCGCTCCTCGCGCGAGAGCGAGCCGTGGTGGGCGCGCGCGATCGGCTGCTCGGCGAGCTCGTTCAGGCGCAGCGCGACCCGCTCGGCGGTGCGCCGGAGTTCACGAAGACGATCGTCGAGCGGTGTCCGCGCACCTGCTCGAGCAGCTCGGGGTAGATCGCGGGCCAGATCGAGCCGCGCGTGTTCTCGCCGCCCTGCGAGCGGGCTCGACCGACACGCCCTCGTCCTCCGCCGGCTGCGCCATCGACTCGACCGGTACCTCGATGCGCAGGTCGAGATCCGGCGCATGCGCCGCGTCGAGGACCGTCACCGGGCGGCGCGGCACCGCGAGGAACCGCGCGACCTCCGCCAGCGGGCGCTGGGTCGCACTCAGGCCGATCCGCTGCGGCTCCGCCGCCGCCGGCCGCAGCGACGCGGGCCTGATCCGCTCGAGCGTCAGCGCCAGGTGCGCGCCGCGCTTGACCGGGCGCAAGCGCATGGATCTCGTCGACGATCACGGCCTCGAGCGCCGTCGAGGCCGTCGCGACGCTTGCGAGGTCAGCAGCAGGTAGGCGGACTCGGGCGTGGTGATCAGGATTTCCGGCGGGTGGCGCGCCATCGCCGCCCGCTCGCGCTGGGGGTGTCGCCGGTGCGAATCGCGACGGTGACCTCGTCCGCGCCGATTCCGCGCAGCGGGGCGCGCAGGTTGCGCTCGATGTCGTAGGCGAGCGCCTTCAGCGGGCTGATGTAAAGCACGCGCGTCCCGGCGCAGCGCGCGGCTCGGCGACGAGGCGGTCAAGCGCCCAGAGGAACGCGGCGAGCGTCTTGCCCGAGCCCGTCGGCGCCGACAGCAGGACATGCTCTCCGCGCGCGATCGCGGGCCAGGCCAGCGACTGGGCCTCGGTCGGCGCAGTCGAACGAGCGCTCAAACCAGTCGCGGACTGCAGGCGTGAAGCCTCGAGAGCCATCCGCCCGAGGCTACCGTCCGGCGGGCCGCCGGCCCGGGTCGCATAGACTGCCGCCGCGATGACGGCGCGCAAATGAGCCGATGACGAAGGCGCCCCCGAGCGGCGTACTGCCGGCCCAGGCCTGCGCCAGCGCGATCGAGCGGCGGCTGGCTCGACGCCGGCGAGTGGCGGATCCCGGAGCAGCTCGGTGCAACCCGCCAGGTCGACCTGCGGCTCGGCGACCACGCGCTCGCGCTGCGCTGCAGCTTCCTGCCGGACTCCGACTCGACGGTGCATCGAGAAGGTCGAGGGGCTCGCCTTCGACCGAGATCGACCTGCGCGACGGCGCGACGCTCGAGCGCGACCGGCCCTATCTCGATCGAGCTGATCGAGCATCTCGCGCTGCCGGAGGATCGATCCGCGCACGCGCGAACCCGAAGAGCTCCACCGGGCGCCTGGACGTCTTCACGCGCGTCCTGACCGACCGCAGCCACCGCTTCGACGAGATCGCTGCGGGCTACAGCGGCGCGATGTACCTCGAGGTCGTGCCGCGAACCTTCGCGATCCGCGTGCGCACGGGGCTCGCGCTCAACCAGGTCCGCCTGATGCGCGGCGGACCGCGGCTCGCGACGCCGAGCTACGCGAAATGCACGAGCGCACACCGCTGCTGTGGCTCGACGATGCCCCGGTCTCGGGCGAGCCGACCTCTCGTTCGGCGACGGGCTGTTCGTCAGCCTCGACGTGTCGGGCGCCCGCCGAGCGGACCGTCGGCTACCGGGCCCGCAAGAACAGCCTGCCGATCGACCTCACGGCTCCGGGGACGCTGCGCTGGCAGGAGTACTGGGAGCCGGTCGAACCCCGAGCCGGGCGCCCGAATCGTGCTCGAGCCAGAGGTCTTCTACCTACTGCTGTCGGCCGAGGGGTGTCGCAATCCCTCCCGAATACGCGGCGGAGATGCTGGCCTACGACCCGACCGCCGGCGAGCTGCGCACCCACTACGCGGGCTTTTTCGACCCCGGCTTCGGCTATGTCGGCAGTCCGGTCGGTCCGCGGCGTCCGTGCGGCGCTCGAGGTCCGCGCGCGCGACGTGCCGTTCATGGTCGAGCACGGCCAGCCGGTCTGCAAGCTCGCCTTCGAGCGGATGGCGGAGCGGCCGGCGTGCTCTACGGCGAGCGACATCGGCTCGAACTACCAGGGCCAGCAGACAATGCTCAGCAAGCACTTCCTCGCGGGGGTCGCGGCGAGGCGAGCCGGGCCGCGGCGTTGTAGCGTGGGTCCATGACGAAGCTCTGGACACTCGCCGCGGGCGCCCTGTGCGCCGCCGTGGTCGCCGGTTGCGGCAGACGACGACGTCCAGCTCGTTCAAGGGCGAGGAACATGAAGTCGCGCAGACGATCGGCAACCTGCAGACCTACGCGACGGCGAACGAAGAATCGAAGATCTGCGCCAGCTGCTCTCGAAGTCCACGGTCGAAGGGCTCGGCGGCCACGACGGATGCGAAGCGGCGATCAAGAGCCAGCTCAGCAAGTCGACTCCTTCGAACTCGCGACGAAGTCGGTTCAGGTCAACGGCGACCAGGCCACGGCGAAGGTCGAATCGCTCGTCTCGGGCAAGAAGAAGGTCCAGCAGGTGTAGCTGACCAAGGAAGACTGAAGCTGGGAGATCGACGAACTCAATGAGCGCGCGCGCGATCAGTAGACGCCGCCGAGCTTGCGGTGGTCCCAGCTGATGCGGCGGCGCTCGACGAACTCGAGCGCGACACGCTTGCGGGCCTGCGCCTCGACCAGCGCCTGGGCCTCGGGGCGAGCTCAGCGGCGGCTGGCTGCCGGGCGGCCCGGCGTAGCGGCGCATGATCTCGCCGCCGAGGTCGGCGACGATTTCGAGGTCGCGGTGGAGCACGCACGTCGCACTCGAGCACACGCCGCGCAGCTGCTGGTACTGTCTCGCCGTCCTCGACCTGGATCGTCGCGCGCGGGTCGCGCTCGAGGTTCAGGGCCTTCTGCGACTTGGCGTACGTCCAGGCCCACAGCCGCGGCCCGGGCTCGCCGGTCGGCGCCTCGCGCAGCACGTACCAGAGCGGCATCAGGTGCGGCAGCCACGCGGCCCGTTCGTGGCGCAGGTCACCGTCCGCTCATGCGCGAGGAACGCTGCGACCTCGCTCTCGCTCATCCGGATCTGCGTCGCGACGGCTCACGTCGGCGCTCGGTGTTCAGGCCGCGGCGGGCGTGCGAGCTAGGTGACGACGCGGCGTGGACCGCGCTCCGCGCGTCCTCGGGCTCGAGGACAGCCGCCTCGCCCGCTTCCTTGAGGATCTCGCGCACCAGCCAGTCGACGCCGGCGAAGCTCAGCTCGACGACGACCGAGCCGTCGGGCCACTCCTCGACGACGCGTCGTGACTCGCGCGCCCAGCGCGCGCGATCCGGCGAGATCCAGACGCGCGCCGTGCGCGAAGCCGCGACCTCGCCGGTGCGCAGCCAGCCGTCGACTTCGGCGGCGGGGTCGACATCTCGGTCGCGGCTGGAACTTCTCGGCCGTGACGGTCGCGGTCTTGATGCGGTCCAGCCGGAAATGGCGGACGTCTTCGCGCTCCGGGTCGAAGGCTGCGACGATACCAGCCCTCGCGGCCGTTGATCAGCGCGTACGGCTCGACGCGGCCGGCTGCGTCAGCTCGTCCTCGTTGTCCTTGTAGTACTCGATCTCGAGCAGGCGCCGGCCGACGATCGCCTTGGAGACGATGCGCGCGAGTCCTTGTCGTCGCCGAGGGCCTGCACGACCTGCAGGCCCTGCTCCATCGGGTCGAATCCGAGCGCGGCGACGATCTTGCGCCGCGCCGGAGGTCAGCGACCCCTCGGGAATGTGCTCGCCGATCAGGTCGATCGCCGCGACGAGCGCCTTGCGCCTCGACCGGCAAGTAGCCGCGCCGGGCGGTCGAAGTTGTCGCTGTAGGGCTCCGGGTCGACCTCGATCTCGCCACTCGCGTCGTCGATTTCGGCGTACAGCACGTACGAGCCGCCGCCGAAGTTCACGACGTTCAGGACGTTCATGTCCTCGCGCAGTTCCTCCTCGCTGATCTTCAGCTCTGCGCAGACGCGCGCCATCGACACGCGCTCGCCGTCGCGGCCGGCCGCGATCAGGATGCACGCCAGCGTCACCAGCCGCGCGAAGCGCTCCGAGCGGATCGCGACCGCCGGCTTGGAGTCCTCGTCGTCGTCGCTGCGGCGCGGCGCGCGCGGTGATGCGCCGGCGCGGCGTGGGCGGCTCGGCTGCGCGGCCCGGCCGCGCTTGCGCGGCGGCGAGTCGCCGTGGCGCTCCTCGATCAGCTCGAGGCGGCTCCTGCAGGTCGCCGACGAGCTCCGGCGGACCGAGCGAGTCGGCGTTCTGCCCGAGGCCCAGCACCCAGGAGACGATGCCGCGTCGCGCTCGCGTAGGGCGTCGCGGAAGACCACGCTCTCGTCGTCTGCGGCGGCATCTCGCCGTACTCGCCGAAGTGGCGCTCGATCAGCCAGGCGACCGCTCGTTGCAGGTGGATCTCCGCGACATCGACCTGCTCGCCGAGCTGCCAGTCGGCGCGCGTCGCGTATTCGCGCGGATCGAAGTCCGCCGGCCGATGGAAGTCGTGCTCCGCCTTGCTGGCGTAGGAGACCTTGCCGCGAATGCGTGAGAGCCGGAAGACCCGGACCGCGTCGCGCTCGTGCGAGTAGCCGAGCAGATAGAACTGCGAGCCCTTGTAGAGCAGGTGGTAGGGGTCGACACGGCGTGCGCTGGCCTCGTCGCGCTCGATCGTGTAGTAGTCGAATTCGATCGTCTTGTTGCGGAAGATCGCGGTCTCGACCTTCGCCAGGCGCGCCGAGAGGTCGTTGCCGCCGGCGTCCGCCGTGATCGCGAGAGCGACGGTGCGCTGGTCGGGGTCGACCGCAGCGGGCTCGGCCGGCCCCAGGTGATCTGCTGCAGTGCGAGGCGCAGCGGCTCGGCATACGCGAACTGCCCGTCGAGCAGCTCAGCGCGGTCTGCAGCGCCGCGAGCTCCTTGTCGGTGAAGGCGATCGAGGGCAGGTGGAAGTTCTCCGGGCGCAGCGAGTAGTTCTCCTGCTCGGCCGCGCCTTCCGAGGGCCGGTCGACGGCGAGCTGGATGCCGAGCGCCTCGAGCTCGGAGCGGTCGGCGTAGAAGCGCCGCGCGAACGCGTCCTCGTTCATCCCGCTGTAGCCCTCGACGTCGCGCCGGATCTCCAGTGCGGTCACCGGCCGTCGCTCGGCCATCAGGTACGAGACCAGCGACAGCTGGCGGATCAGCTTCTCGGTGTCCTTAGCCATGCGAGCGAGAACCATAGAGGGCGGCGTGTGGCGGCGTCAGCCGTGACCGGGGTGCCCCGCTATTTGCGTGCTTTCAGGCCGCGGCCAGCTCGGCGGCGCGGCGTCGGTCCTCGCCGAAGGAGCGCGCGTGGAAATAACGCGCTGGCGCCGATGCCACTGTCGTACAGCGACCAGGCGAGTTTCCGGGCGCGAGCTGCGCGCTCGAGCCGATCGAAGCTGCCGAGGCGGCCGCCGAGGTTGTCGATCATGTGCACGAGCGTCGCCTCGCGCGTGCAGGGCACGACGGGGCTGCCGTGCTCGAGCGACCCGTGGTGGGAGAGGATGATGTGGCAGAGGCGCGCGCGAAGATCGGGGGGAAGCCGTCGATCTTCTCCATCGCGCGCGCACCAGGTGGTGGCCGAGCGGGATCTCGCCCATGCATCCGGCCCGTCGTCCGTGAAGTCGATCGAGCCGGCCCGTCGAGCGCGTAGGCCTGCGTCTTGCCGATGTCATGCAGCAGCGCACCGGTGACGGCGACGTCGCGGTCGATGCCGGGGAACGTCGCGCTGATCGTGCCGACGGCCTGCGCCACGCCCAGCGAGTGCTCGAGCAGGCCGTGGCGGTAGGCCTGGTGGTAGTGCTTGGCGGCGGGCGCGTCGCGGAAGAGCGCCCACGTCGCGCTGTCGGCGCCGAGCAGGCGATCGAGCAGCTCGGCGAGGTGGGCGTCGCGCACGGTGGCCACCAGCTCGCGCAGTTCGCGCCTCCAGCTGGTCGGCGCCACGTGACGGGTGACGTCGCGAGCTGCGCGGGTCGAACGTGCCCTCCTGCGCCGCGCTGAAGCGAGCCCGGCCGATCTGATTGCCGTAGCGCTCGTGACCTCGTAAGCGGCCGCGGACGCGGACCGGTTCGCCGGTGCGGAGCGAGCCGCGAGCGCCTCCTCGACGCCGTCCCAGACCATCGCAGCGACCGCGATCCGGTGCGGTCGCCGAGCGCGACGCGCAGGTACTCCCTGCCGTCCGCTTTCTGGCGCGGCGCTCGGCGGCTCCGCACGAGCAGGACCGGTCGACCGGCCTCGCCGCTCTGCAGATCCCTGACGCTCATGCCCCGGAAGGTAAAGACGCCGCGGACGCCGCGTCTCACGGACGCGAGGAACGGCGCTGCCTTCTCGGCGGCGGCCGTGAGCATCGCCTCGCGGCTGCGCGCGTGGCACTGCCGATGTGGGGCAGCAGAGTCGTCCTCGGCGCGGCGAGGAGCTCGGGCCGACGGCCGGCTCGCCGTCGAAGACGTCCAGTCCGGCGCCGCCGAGGCGGCCGGTGCGCAGCGCCTCGGCGAGCGCCGCCTCATCGACGATCTGACCTCGCGCTGTGTTCACGAGCACCGCGCTGCGGCGCCATCAGCGCGAGCCGGCGGGCGTCGATCAGCCCGCGGGTCTCGTCCGTCAGCGGCACGTGGAGGCTCACGATGTCGCGACGACGCGAGCAGCTCGTCGAGATCCTCGGTCCAGCCGGGCTCGCCGGTGTCGGTGCGCGTGTGGTGGCGCACCTGCATCGCGAAGGCGGCGGCGCGGCGCGCCGACGGCGCGGGCGATCGCTCCGTAGCCGACCAGCCCGAGGCGGGCGCCGTGGACGTCGACGCCGAAGTCCGGCTCGATGAAATCCCAGCCGCTGCCAGCGACCGCCGCGCAGTCGCTGCTCCTGGGCGCGAATCGGCGCGCCGCGGCGATGATCAGCCCGAACGCCAGGTCGGCCGTCGTCTCGACCAGCGGCTCGCCGGAGGCGAGCACCGCGATGCCGCGCGCTGCGGCCGCGTCGGCCGTCGACGGCGTCGATCCCGGCGCCCGCGACGCGAGATCACGCGCAGGCGGGCCATCGCCGTGATCGCCGCAGCGTCGACCGACTTCGGTCGGCGCGCAGATCGAGCGCCTTCAGCGGCGGCGTCGGATGCCCGGCGGCCCTCGATGACCTCGTGGCCGCGCAGCGCAGGCGAGCGCCTCGGGGAGCGCCGTGACGGAGAGCAGGATGCGCGCCATCGCGCGCGGGTCGCTAGGGCTCGAGCCGGTGCGGCCCGCGGTACAGGAACGTGACCTCGCGGACGTTGTCCTGTGCCAGCAGCTGCATCAGCAGGCGCGTGAGGCCGAAGCCGAAGCCGCCGTGGGGCGGGGCGCCGTAGCGGAAGAAGTCGAGGTAGTAGCCGATCGGCTCGGTCTCGACGCCCTTGTCCGGGCCTGCGCGAGCAGCTGCTCGTAGCGGTGCTCGCGCTGGGCGCCGGTCGTGAGCTCGATGCCGCGCCAGAGCAGGTCGAAGCTCTTCGTGAGCGTCGGATCGTCGTCGTGGCGCATGTGGTAGAAGGGCCGCACCGTCGTGGGGTAGTCGGTGACGAACACGAACTCGTGGCCGTCGCGCTCGGCGATCAGCGCCGACAGCGCCCGCTCGCTCGGCGGGTCGAGGTCGTGGCCCTCGCCGGGGGGCGCTCGTGGCCCGCCTCGCGCAGCAGCTGCTTGGCCTGCTCGAGCGTGATCCGCGGGAACGGCAGCGTCGGGACCACGACCTCCGTGCCGAAGGTCGCCTCGATCTGCTCGCCGTGGCGCTCCGTCGACGGCGGCCAGCACGTGGGCCAGCCAGCGCTCCTCGAACGGCCATCACGTCCTCGTGCGAGTCGATCCACGAGATCTCCACGTCGACGCTCGTGAACTCGGTGTCGTGGCGCGAGGTGAACGACGGGTTGGCGCGGAACACCGGGCCGATCTCGAACACCTTGCCGAAGCCCGCCGCCATCGCCATCTGCTTGTAGAACTGCGGCGACTGCGCGAGGTAGGCGTCGCGGTCGAAGTAGTCGACCTTGAACAGCTCGGCGCCGGACTCGCTGGCCGAGCCCATCAGCTTCGGCGAGTGCAGCTCGATGAAGCCGTGCTCGCGCCAGAACTCGCGCATCGCGTGCTCGGCGGTCGTCTGGACCTCGAAGATCAGCCGCCGGTCGGGGCGGCGCAGGTCCACGTAGCGCCAGTCGATGCGCTTGTCGAGCGCCGACTCGGCGGTGACCGGGAGCTCGGGTTCGGCGAGCGACTCGACGTGCGAGCTCCTCCAGGCGCAGCTCCAGCCCGCCGAGCTTGACGCGCTCGTCCGCGACGACCGTGCCGGTGAGCGTGATGGCCGACTCCGCCGTGAGCGCCGAGATCGCTCGTTGAGCTCGCTCGGGCTCCTCGCTCGGGCAGCACCGCCTGGGCCATGCCCGTTTCGTCGCGCACGATCACGAACTGGATCGCGCTTCTGGTCGCGGATCGCCTGGACCCAGCCGCGGAGGTCGACCTGCTCGCCGACTGTGCTCGGCGAGCTCGCGCGATCAGCGTTCGCTCCATCGGCGCGGACCCTATCCGAGCGACTCGCGGTCGCGCCGCTCGGCGCAGCTCGACGGCGACCGAGAAGCTCCGGCGGCCTCGCCGCTGCGAGCGCTCGATCGCGCCCGCCGCGAAGGTCGCCGCGCCCGAGCTCGAGCGCCTCGAGGCGCTGCGGCCGTGTCGCGGACGACGACGCGGGCGACCGGCGCCCGCATCGGGCGGCGCGCCTCGGACTTGGCCTTGCGCACCTCGCGCAGGACGTCGGCGGCGAGCTCCAGGGCGCGGTCCTCGCGCGCGGCGCTCGCCCGCCGCGAGCGTCCGCGCGTCGCAGCTCGCTCGGCGTCGGGCCAGCGACGCGCGGTGGATCGAGCCCTCCTGCCACCACGACCAGACCTCCTCGCAGACGAACGGCAGGAACGGCGCGAACAGGCGCTGGAAGGCCGACAGCGAGAGCCGCAGGGCGAGGCTGACCGAGCCGGCTGACGGCCGGGTCGGGGTCATAGCGCCGCCCCTTGACGAGCTCCAGGTAGTAGTCGCAGTACCACCAGAAGAAGCTCCTCGGTGCGCTCCAGCGCGCGCGCGTAGTCGTAGTCCTCGAAGCTCTCGGTGGCGTGCTCGACGACGTCCGCAAGGCGCGCGAGCATCGCCCGGTCGAGCGGGTGCGTCGAGCGCCTCGGCGGGCGCGGGCAGCGTCGGCGAGCGCGAACTTCGAGGCGTTCAGGAGCTTGACCGCCAGGCGCCGGCCGACCTTCATCTGCTGGGCGTCGAAGGCCGTGTCCGCGCCCGGGCCGCCCGCTCGCCGCCCAGTAGCGCACGGCGTCGGCGCCGTGCTCCTCGAGCAGGTGCATCGGCGTCACGACGTTGCCCTTGGACTTGGACATCTTCTTGCGGTCGGGGTCGAGCACCCAGCCGGAGATCGCGGCGTTGCGCCACGGCAGCTCGTCGTCGTCCAGCTGCGAGCGCAGGATCGTCGTGAACAGCCAGGTCCTGATGATGTCGTGGGCCTGCGGGCGCAGATCCATCGGGAACACCTTCTGGAAGAGCTCCTCGTCGACCCCTCGCGGCCCGGCGATCTGCGGCGTCAGCGAGGACGTCGCCCAGGTGTCCATCACGTCGGGGTCGCCGACGAAGCCGCCCGGCCGGCCGCGCTGCGACTCCTCGTAGCCGGCGGGCACGTCGGTCGACGGGTCGACCGGGCAGCTCGTCGGCGCGCGCCGCGATCGGCTGCGTCGTAGAGCACGGCGCCGGCCTCGTCGACCGGATACCAGACCGGGAACGGCACCCCGAAGAAGCGCTGGCGGCTGATGCACCAGTCGCCGGTCAGGCCATTCACCCAGTCCTCGAAGCGGGCCCGCATGTACGGCGGGTGCCAGTGCAGCTCGCGCCCGCGCTCGATCAGCGCGTCGCGGTGGTCGAGCGTGCGGATGAACCACTGGCGGCTGGTCACGATCTCGACCGGGCGCTCGCCCTTCTCGAAGAACTTCACCGCCCGCGTCACCGGCTGTGGCTCGCCGACGAGATCGCCGGACTGCCTCGAGCAGCTCGACGATCCGCTTGCGCGCCTGGTTGATCGTGCGCCCCGCGAGCTCGGCGTAGGCCGTGCGGGCCGCCTCCGGGTCGCTCGGACTCCCAGCCCGGCCTCGCCCCACGGCACGTCGACGCAGGCGGCCGTCGAGGCCCGAGCACCGAGCGCACCGGCAGGTCGCAGCTCGCGCCACCAGGTCACGTCGGTGAGGTCGCCGAAGGTGCAGACCATCACCAGCCCCGTGCCCTTGTCGCGCTCGACCAGCGGGTGCGTCATGCACCGGCACGCGCGGTGCCGAACAGCGGCGTCAGCACCTCGCTGCCGACGAGTCGCGGGTGGCGCTCGTCATCGGGGTGCGCGAGCAGCGCGACGCAGGCCGGGATCAGCTCGGGGCGCGTCGTCTCGATCAGCGCCGGCTCGCCGCCGTCGGGCCGTGGAAGCGCACGCGGTGCATCGCGCCCGGGCCGCTCGCGGTCCTCGAGCTCGGCCTGCGCGACCGCGGTCTGGAAGTCGACGTCCCACAGCGTCGGCGCCTCGAGCTGGTAGGCGTCGCCCCGCGCCAGCAGGCCGAGGAACGAGCGCTGGGAGATGCGCTGCGCGATCCGCGCCGATCGTCGTGTAGGTCATCGCCCAGTCGACCGACAGGCCGAGCGCGCGCCAGAGGGCCTCGAAGGCCTGCTCGTCGTCCTCGGTGAGGCGCAGGCACAGCTCGACGAAGTTCGGGCGCGAGATCGCGACCGGCTCCATCGGACGGCTCGGCGGGCGGCTCGAACGCGGCGTCGTACGCGACGGACGGGTCGCAGCGCACGCCGAAGTGGTTCTGCACGCGCCGCTCGGTCGGCAGGCCGTTGTCGTCCCAGCCCATCGGGTAGAAGACCTCCCGGCCGCGCATCCGCTGGTAGCGGGCGATGCGTCGGTGTGCGTGTAGGAGAAGACGTGGCCGACGTGCAGCGAGCCGCTGACGGTGGGCGGCGGCGTGTCGATCGAGTAGACGCGCTCGCGCGGCGCGCCGCGCGGTCGAAGCGGTAGGTGCCGTCGCGCTCCCAGGCGGCGCTCCAGCGCTGCCTCGAGGCCATCCAGCGTCGGCCGTCGGGAACGCGCCGCTCGGGTGCGCGGCGTCGTTCGCTCGATGCGCCGACAAGGCTCGATCGTACCCGTCCGCGTGCGCGCCACGATTGTCGGCACGGTGCGGCCTTCGGGATCGCGCGGCCGGTATCCTCAGGCTGCCCTGGCAGAGTCGCTGAGATCCCGTGTGATGGCGTTACTGGCCGTTCCCTCGTTCTGAGCACAAAGTGGCTTGAAGCGGAGGGGTAGTCCGCGAGAAGGGGAATCGTAGTGGATCTGCGAACCACAGGGGTGAGTTGGTGAGCAGCGTCGGGAAGCGGGTCACATGGCCAGCGGTGGTCACGCTGGCTCGTCGTGCGTCGGCCTGATCGCCTGCTACATCACCGGCTACACGAGCGCCTGGCCGAAGGTCGTGACGGTCACGACGTCAACCCGGTCGCGCGGACGGCGAACCTCGATGCTGCAGACCGACGGTGCGATCGGCGAGAAGCTCGACCAGAAGAACCCCGACTGGGTCTCCTACCTCATCCGCAGCCACGGCGAATGGGTCCACACGACGATCTGCCAGGTGCCCGCGCACGCGCTGATCCACGTGACGATCTACCAGTACGACTCCGAAAGCGGGCTGCGCAACCCGTTCCTCGGCCAGGTCCAGGGCACCGTCGGCGGCACGATGACGCTCGACGGCAAGACCGTCAACAAGATCACCCCCGAACACCGCCGCGCACAGCTTCGCGATCCCGCACGATCGGCGTCTTCGTGCCGCTCGAAGGCGTGAACGAAGAAGAAGCCGAAAAGAAGCACGACTTCTGCGAAGAAGGGCCGTGCGAACTGACGCAGGCGCACGAAACGATCACCTTCACGCTTCCGCACCGGCGCGCCGGGCCACTACCGCTGGCAGTGCTTCGTTCCCTGCGGCGCCGGCTACACGTTCGGTAACGGCGGGCCGATGTCAACGCTCGGCTACATGGCGGGCTTCTTCTACGTCGTATAGCCGCTGATGGACGAGATCAACCACGCCGACGGTTCACGATCATCTGGGCCGTCTGCACGGTCATCGCCGTGCCGCTCGTGATCTGGGTGCTCGGCCCGCACCTGGGATACGGCGAAAGCGAGCAACGCCGGGCGAAGACCAGGCGAAGACGCTGACCGTGCTCGCGGCGATGGCGACGCCGTTCGTGCTGCTCGTCGTGCTGTACCTCATCTACGCGGCGATCGTTCTTCCGCCAGCAGCCGGGCCAGATGCTCGAAGGCCCAGCGATCCGCGGACGACGCGAAAATCCAGATCAGCTGGATCGTCGTCACGAGCATCACGGTGCTCGTGATCCTCGCCGTCTACGGCTCGGTAGCGCTGATCCAGAAGCTACGGCGACGGCACGGGCTCAGGAGCCTCGCCCGCTGAACCGGCCCGCCAACGTGGGGCTCAAAGTCCAGGTCATCGGCCAGCAGTGGCAGTGGACCTACCGCTGGCCGGAATACGGCGGCGTCGAGACGAACGGCATCGAGCTCCCCGTGAACCAGATGATCGAATTCAACGTCACCTCGCTCGACGTCGATCCACTCCTGGACGGTCAAGGAACTCGGCATCAAGGCCGACGCGAACCCGCAGGTCAACAACATCGCGTTCGCCGAACCGCGAACGCCTGACGAGCTTCGAATCCGCTGCACCGAGCTTTGCGGCATCTGGCACGGCGCGATGTACGGCTTCGGCAAAGTCGTGACGCAGGAACAGTTTGCGACGCTGGATCCGCGCAGCAACACATCAGGTACGCGCCGAGCCTGACCAATACCTGCCGCCGTATGCGCTGACGTACCAGCCGAAGTTCGGCGCCCACCACGCGGGCTTCGAAGAAGAAAGCTGAAGCGAGGGACCTGAGCATCGCTTACTCCCCACCAGACTCCTCCTCGCGTCGACGCGCCCCGGCCTGCGGCAAATTCGTCGGCTTCAACATCTTCACGGGCATCATCGGTGCGGTCATCGGCTACATCGCCGGCTGGTACATCGGCAAGGCGCTGACGACGCCGCCGTACTACGAATACATCCGCGTCAACACGCAGGAAAACGACCTTGCGCTGATCCTCGCCTACACGTTCGCCGTGATCGGCTTCCTGATCGGCATGGGCTTCGCGAACTACCCGCTCGGCCGCCTGATCGGACGTCCGGCGTCGCTGCGCGAGAAGGAGACCGGCGGGTTGTGGCGCTACTTCGGCCTCTCGACCGACCACAAGGTCGTCGGCATCCAGTACCTCGTCGGGATCGGCGTCTTCTTCTTCATCGGCGGCCTGAACGCGATGCTGATCAGGACCGAGCTTCTACACAACACGCCGGAGTTCGTGGGCCCCGAAAAGTACCTGACGATCGTCGGCCTGCACAGCGTCGATGATGCTCGGAACGCTGACCTCCGCGGTGCTCGGACCGTTCGCGAACTACTTCATCCCGATCATGATCGGCGCGCGACGGATGGCGTTCCCGCGAATCGAGGCGCTCACGTTCTGGCTGCTGATGGCGGCCGGCGTGATCCTCTTGTCGACGATCTTCTTCGGCGGCTTCCCGACCGGCTGGACGGGATACCAGCCGCTCAACGACCAGGCCCTGATGGGGATGGACTCGTACATCATGTTCTTCGCGCTCGTCGGGATCTCGATGGTCCTGCTCGGGGTCAACATGATCGTCACGATCGTGACCATGCGGGCGCCCGGCGTCACCTGGTCGCGTCTGCCGATCTTCGCTTGGGCGACGTTCGTCACCGCGGTGCTGATGGTGCTAGCGGCGCCGATGCTGATCGGGACGCTGCTTGATGGCGGCGCTCGACCGCTCGATCGGCACGTCGTTCTTCCTCACGCTCGGCGGCGGCAGCGCATACCTGTTCGAGAACCTGTTCTGGTTCTTCGGCCATCCGGAGGTGTACGTCCTCGCGCTGCCTGGCTTCGGCCTGATCCTCGAGATGCTGCCGGTCTTCGCTCGAAAGCCGCTGTGGGGCTATCGCATTGCGGTAGCGGGCTTCCTCGGCGTCGGCCTGATGAGCTTCTTCGTCTGGCAGCACCACCTCTTCGTCAGCGGGATCAACGCCGACCTGCGGCCCTTCTACATGCTCTCGACGGAGATCATCTCGATCCCAACGGGCTTCGTGTTCCTGTCCTTCATCGGCACGCTGTGGCGAAGTCGGATCACGTTCACGGTCCCGATGCTCTTCTGCTTCGCGTGGGCCTTCAACTTCCTCATCGGCGGCGCGTCGGGCGTGGTGCTCTCCGACGTCCCGAGCGACGCTCAGCTGCACGGCAGCTTCTTCGTGATCGCCCACTTCCACTACACGATCATGGGCGGTCTGGGCTTCGCGTTCGTGGGCGCGATCTACTACTACGTGCCGAAGATGTTCGGCTACAAGCTGAGCGAAACCATCGGCAAGGTCCAGTTCTGGGCGATGTTCATCTTCTTCAACCTGACCTTCCTGCCGATCTTCGCGCTCGGCCTGAAAGGCATGGCCAGGCGCGTCACGTTCTACCCGGCTGACCTGATCACGCTCAACCGCTTCGTCTCAATAGCGGCGTATCTGTTGTTCGCATCGATGCTGTTGCTCGTCTACAACGTCGTCTACTCGCTCGTCTTCAAGCGGGAACGCGCGACCGATAACCCGTGGCATTCCAAGGGCATGGAGTGGCAGGTGCCTACGCCGGTCCCAGTCGACAACTTCCCGGACAAAATCCCGGACATGACCGACTTCGACCCGTACGACTACGGCGTGCCGGTGGCCCGCGGCGGAGGGACCGCGCCCGCGGCGGCCGGGGCGGGGGCCTGAGATGGCGGCCGAAGACCAGAGCGCACCGTTCACACTCGCCGGGCCCAAACCGCAGCCCGGCGAGGAGCCGCCCGAGGTTCGCCGCGCGAGGGGAGCGAACGCGCTCTCCGTCGCGGCGCGCCTCTTGGCCGGGGCGATGACCTTCTTCTTCCTGTCGTTCGCCTTCGCGTACGTCTACCTGAAGACCTCGAACATCGAAGGCAAGTGGCGGCCTTCCAGCGTCACGCCGGTGCAGTCGTGGGGGGTCGTCTTCGTGGTCTGCCTGATCCTCAGCGCCGTCGCGATCGTCGTCGCGAACCGCCGGCAGGTGCAGGGCAAACCCTGGCTCACCGCGGCAATCGTCACGCTCGTGCTGGGACTCGCCGCGATCCTCGGCCAGGTGCTCGAGTACACGCAGCAGACGTTCGGGCCGACGAACTTCGCGTACGCGAGCGTCTTCATCGGTTGGACAGGCTTCTACATCCTGGTGCTCCTGATGTCGCTCTACTGGATCGAGATTCAGGTCGCCACCGAGGCCCGAGAACTGCGCGAACAGCGCAGCGCAGCCGAGGGGACCGTCGTCTATGAGCACCCCGACCGGCTGCTGCCGCGCGGTCTCGACGCGGCGGCGTTCTACTGGACCTACCTTTGCGGCCTCGGCGTCGTGATGTGGGTCCTGGTCTACCTGGTCAAGTAGTGCTAGCGGCGTCGACGGCGACGCCCGCGCTGTGGGACTGGGGGATCGACCCTCCACTGATCATCGTCCTGGACATCGCGTTCCTCTACTGGCTCGGATCAACGCGCACGGTGACGCCGGATCGCACCCGCGTCGCGCAGCGCCGCCACGCGGCGTACTTCTACACCGCGATGTTCGTGCTGGCCTTCGCGCTCAGCACACCGATGGAGCAGATAAGCGCGAAACTCTTCTGGGTCCACATGACCCAGCACGTCCTGCTGATGATGGTCGCCGCGCCGCTGATCGTCCTCTCGCGGCCCTGGGTGAGGCTCTGGCGCTGCCTGCCGCTCGGCGGTCGGCGCTCGATCGCCCGGGCCTTTGTCCACGACGGCTCGCTCGCGCCGCTGGCGCGCCTGTCGCGCTGGCTCGGCACACCGATTCCGAGCCTCGTGCTCTTCGGCGTGGTGCTAATCGGCTGGCACACGCCCGTGATGTTCGACGCGACGCTCCACTCCTCTGCGGTCCACGGCTTGGAGCACACGATGTTCCTGGGCGTCGCGATTCTCTTCTGGAAGCAGGTGATCCCGTCGCCGCCGCTACACCCCATCGCGAACGCCTGGGGGCGCGTCGGCTACATCGTCGGCGGCATGTCTGTGACGTGGGCGCTTGCGATCGTGATCGCCTTCCTGCACCACCCGCTTTACCCCTACTACGCGAACCTCCACGCCCGCCCGGGCGGCATCAGCGCCCTCACCGACCAGCAGCTCGCGGCGGGCGTGATGTGGGTGCCCGGATCGGTCACTTTCGTCATCGTCCTGCTCGTATACTTTGTCCGCTGGCTGGCACCGGCCGCGGCAAACCCGCCCGGTGCCGGAAGGCTCGCGGGGGAGCACTAGGAAGGAGAGATCGACATGTCCGCACTGATCCTGCTCGCAACGACGGTGTTCACGATCGGCCTGCTCACACTGATCATCCCGACGATCATCTTCGCGATCGTCACGGTGTGGTACTACGCCGTGTGGCGCGGTCGCATGGCCCAGCCCTGAGCGCCCTCAGGCGCCGAGCAGGCGCGCGTCGTGCGCCAGTTCGTGCGGCTCGAACGTGGCGGGATAGATCGTCATGATCTTGCCGTTGCTGGCGATGCCGTAGACCAGCGCGGAGTGCGCCACCAGGTCGGGGTCTTCGACCTCGCGTGAGGCTCCGACACCCCACGCCTTCCAGACCTGCGCGAGCCGCGGTGCGCTTCCGATGAGGTACTGCATCTCGCCGGTCAGCTGGTGCGCGGCGAGGAAGGCCTTCACCGACGCCGGCGTGTCGCCGCGCGGATCCACCGATACGGCCATCACCTGAACGTGGGCGGCGGTCGGGCCGAGCAACTTGACGACGCGGTGAAGGCCGGCCGCGATCAGCGGGCAGACGTTCGGGCAGTGCGTGTAGATGAACGTCAGGAAGACGACCTTGCCGCGGTACTGCCCGAGCGTCACGGCCTTGCCTTCGTCGTTGTGAAGACCGCTGATTTCGGGCGCCTGGCGCTCCGGCAGCGCCCGGATGCCGTAGAAGCCCGCGCCGTGACCTGCTTCGTGCGCGCCGCCCGGCAGCGTCGTCGAACTCGACGTCGCGCTGTGGCTGAACGCGAGCAGAGCGACCAGCAGCGAGACCGCCAGGAGCGCCGCGAGCGGCAGCAGAAGCTGTCTCGTCGCGACGCGCTTACGCGGCGTCTGATCGTCCATGGGGCGAGCTTAGCGCCAGTCCGGCGCGGCCGTTCCGGGGCTTGACCGGGCGTTCCACGGACTATATGTTCGACGTTCAGCTTCAGGGGGACAGGGGCCCCTGCGTTTCAATTCACGGAGGGGGAAACAGCATGGAGTGCAGCACCACCAAGCGGCGGGGCAGGGGCGTCGCAATCCGCGCGGGACTGGCGGCGCTTCTCGCGCTCGCCGTCACATTCGCGCTGGTCGGCACCGCGTTTGCACACAGCAACGTCGAGATCGTCAGCAAGGAAGGCGCGCCAGTGGGGCCGATTCCCAAGGGCACGAGCTACTACACGACGATCCAGGGCGCCGTCAACGCGTCCAAGTCGGGGACCTTCATCCTCGTCGAGCCTGGCGTCTACGAAGAAGAAGTCAAGGTCGAAAAACCCCACTCGAACATCTACATCAGGGGCATGGACCGCAACAAAGTGATCCTCGACGGCAGCAAACTGCCGGTGCCGGAAGGCGGCCAGAACGGGATCGAAGTCTATAAGGACAACAACGTCTGGATTGAAAACCTGACGGTCCGAAACTTCAACCGCACGGAAATCAACGGCGGTGGCGGCAACGAGATCTGGTGGAACGGCGGCGCCGAGTCCGGCCGCGTGCAGGCCCACGGCTGGTACGGCCGCTACCTGACCGCGTACGACACCGGGCTGAACGGCGGCTACGGCATCTTCACCAACAACGAGGTCGGCGGCTCGTGGGAAAAAGTCTATTCCTCGGGCTTCAACGACTCCGGGCTTTACATCGGTGCCTGCCAGGAATGCAAGGCGCACGTCAAGGAAGCGACGATCGAATACAACGCGGTCGGCTACTCGGGCTCCAACTCGGGCGGCGAACTCACGATCGAAGACTCGCGCTTCGCGCACAACTCGGACGGCATCGTGCCGAACGGCGAAAACCCCGGTGACGGGCCGCCGCCGCAGAACGGCATCTGCCACAAGCGAAACCAGGCCCACCCGAACCCCTACCCGGAGTTCAAGACGACCAACCTCGAACGCTGCACGATCATCCGGGACAACGTGATCACCGAAAACAACAACCTCACGGTGCCCGCGAACACGTCGACGATCGCTGCTCCGTACGGTGCGGGCGTCCAGCTGCCAGGCGACTACGCCGACCTGGTGGAAGGCAACGAAATCACCGACAACCCGTCCAACGGCGTGATGGCGTTCGAGTATCCGAACCCCTACCCGCCGACGAGCTACACGCTGTACTTCCAGCTCGCGGGCGACAAGATCGCGAACAACAAGTTCGCGGGCAACGGTTACGCCGGCGGCTCCTACGCCGGTGCGATCCTGCTGCAGGGCGGCATCTTCGGCGGCTACAAGAAAGGCGGCGCGCCGAAGGCACCGAACTCGACGATGGACTGCGCGTCCGGGAACACCTATGAACCCGGCGAAGCGTCCTACCCCGAAGGGCTGGAAACGACGTGGAACTGCAGCAACAACACCACGCCGAACCCGAACAACGGGCTTGAAGCCGTGTTCTACCTGCTGGAAAACCAGGCGATCTCCGAAAACGAACGGACTCCGGAAGGTCAGCCGGAACCGGGACCACAGGAAACGATGCCGAACCCGTGCGAAGGCGTGCCGAGCAACCCGCTCTGCCCATAGGCCATCGCGGCGATTGACAGTGCAGAGGCGCCGCCCACCTGGGCGGCGCCTCTTTAAGCGCCGGCGAGCGCCGCGAAGCGCTCGCCGCGCTGCTCGAAGTCGCGGAAGTGGTCGAAGCTCGGCGCCGCGGGCGACAGGAGGACGACGCCACCCGCCGCAACGGCCTGCCGCGCGGCCGCGACAGCCGCCTCCAGGTCCTCGCACTCGACAACCGTCTGCACGCCTGCCTGCCGCGCGGCCGCCGCGATCCGCGGTCCGGTCGTGGGAACCGTCACGAGGGCGCCGCCGCTCTGCGCAACCTCGCGTGCCAGCCCCTCGTACTCCTGGCCGCGGTCCTGGCCGCCGGCGATCAGCACGAGCGGGCGGCCGGGGAAGCTCCGGAGAGCCGCGATCGCCGACTCGGGCGTCGTGGAGATCGAGTCGTCGACCCAGACGACGCCATCGCTGTGCACGACCTCCAGACGGTGCGGGAGCGCCCGGAAGCCCGACAGCGCAGAGCCGGGACGTCGGCTGCCTCTACGCCCGCCGCTTCGAGCCCCGCGAGCGCCGCGCGCAGCGTTGAGCGCGTTGTGGGGGCCGGCCAGCGGCAGCTCCGACTCCGCTACGACCAGCTCGCCGCGGCGCGAGAGGCCGCGCGCGTCGCCGTCCCATCCGCCGCTCGTCCGCGAACAGTGAGGTCGCGCGTCCTGCCGCGAGCGACATGAGACGCTCGTCGCGAGCGTTGAGGACGACCGACCGAACTCCCGGAAGCTCGAGGACGCGAAGCTTGTCCGCCGCGTAGACCTCGTCGCTGCCGTGCCAGTCGAGGTGCTCGCGGTAGAGGTTCGTGACGACGACCGTTTCGGGCCCGACGTCGAGGTCGGCGATCTGGAAGCTCGAGAGCTCGAGCACGACGAGGCGGTGGTCGCTGCCAAGCAGGTCGAGCGCCGGCGCGCCGATGTTGCCGGCGAGCGCGACGTCGACGCCGGCGCGGCCGGCGAGGTGGGCGGCGAGCGCCGCGGTCGTGCTCTTGCCCTTGGTCCCTGTGATCGCGAGCACGCCGCGTCCGTCGACCTCCGCGAGCCACAGCCCGGTGGCGGTCACGATCGCGGTGCCGCGCTCTCGCAGGGCGGCGAGCTCGGGGCGGTGGATCGTCACGCCGGGGGAGCGAACGAGGACATCGCACGCCGCGAGGGCGCCCACGGCGTCGGCGGCCTGCACGGCGCGTGTCGCCTGGCCTCCGCGGCAGTTGGTCGGGCGCAGGGCCGTCGAACACGGCAACAACGATCTCGGCTCGCGGCAGTCGCGCGTTCAACTGCGCGGCGAACGAGGTGATCTCGCGGCCGGCGCCCCAGACGCCGACGCGCCGGCCTTCAAGCTCCGAGAACCTCACGGGCGACAGCGGCGATGCTCGCGGGAACGTCGTGCTCGTCGCCCAGCGCAAGGACGGCGCGGGGTCCCGCGTCGTCGGGGATCGTCGCCGAGAACGTCCGTTGCAAGCTGCCGCACGACCGCGTGGTCGCGCCAGCGCTCGTCCGCCGCGAGCAGGCGCAGCGCGGCGATGCTCTCCTGCTCCTCGCCCACGCACTCGAAGGGCTTGGGACCGCCGGTCGCGGCGAGCAGCGCGAAGCCCTCGAGCCTGCTCGGGTTCGTCGAGCAGGTCGCGCCCGAAGATTGCGGTCAGGCGCTGCCGGCTCGCTGAAGGGCGCGAGCGCGAGGAACACGAAGCGGCACTTCGGGCAGTCGCAGCACCACGAACTGGCCCGCAGCTCGGGGTCCTGACGGAAGATCGCGTTGCAACTCGTGAACGCGTCGTGGTAGCTCGTCGTAACGCGCGAACGCCCGCGCGATCGCCAGCTCGCTCGCGGGTCTGAGAACCGAGAAGGGCTCCGGCGCACCGGCCTCCAGCGCGGCAGCACGCAGCAGGAGCTCGGCCTCGCGACTCTTGCTGAACTGGTGGTTCACGTCGAAGCCCTGCCAGCGCAGGCTGCCGTGCGACGCGGAGCGCTCGTTGGCCAGCGCGACGGCGTCGTGGCCGTTCAGCGCCGCCGTCAACAGCGCGACACACGCCACGATCGCCGTCACCGGAACGTGGCCGTTGTAGGCACCCTGCGCGTTCAGTTCGCGGAGCGAGGCGTCGAGAGTGCGGGTCGCCACGAGCCACGGCAGCCCCGCGACCGCTGCCGTCCGCGCGATCGGCGCAGCGTCACCGACCGAGAAGAGGACCGGCTCGGCAACGGCACGGCGCACGATCTCGATCGCGACAGCCGAGTCCTTGCCGCCGCCAACGGGGATCAGGACGCGCTCAGGCGCCGGACTCCAGTCTGCGACCGGCGCTCCGGAGTCCGCGGCCCCGGCAAACGTCGGCTGGGGCGGCGCGGCGAGCCCGGCGGTGTACGCGAACTCACTGAGGCCGTCCCGGTAGAGAGCCCTGAGCAGGGCCGCCGCGGCCGGCGGCGGCGGCGTTTCGAATTGCAGGCGCGGAGGGGCCGCGACCTTGTAATAGGAGACGCCCGCCACCGCGTGCAGCAACGCGAGCAGCGGCTCAACGCGCTCGCGCTGAACGTCATCGACAGGGGCCGGCACGGGCAGTTCGAAGACCTCGGTGAAGTACAGCTCGTCATCGAGCGCATAGCGGAGCTCGACGCGCCCGCTGTCGTCGAGCGAGCTCGAGAGAAAGCGGAATGTGGCGAACGATGTCGGGTCGATTGCGCGCTCTGATCGCGCGGCGCCGGTCGTCATCGCACCCCAGCCTAGAGGGCTTTCCGGCCGCCGCAGAGCGCGCGATAGGATCCGCGCGTGACCGATCAGCTCCATTTCACGGGCTCCGAAGAGGCCAATCGGCTGATCGCGACGGACCCCATGGCTCTCCTCGTCGGCTTCGCGCTCGACCAGCAGGTCACGGTGCAAAAGGCGTTCAGCGGCCCACTGGTGCTGCGCGAACGTGTCGGCTCACTGGCGCCGGAAAAGCTCGCTGCGGCCGACCTCGAGGCGGCAATGCGGCAGAAGCCCGCCGTTCACCGCTATCCGGGCGTGATGGCCAAGCGCGTCCACGATCTAGCCGTGTACGTGTGCGAGCACTACGACGGCGACGCGGCCGCGGTGTGGACGACGGCGAAGTCCAGTGACGAGCTCGCGGCGAACATCCGTGCGCTGCCGGGCTTCGGCGACATGAAGGTCAAGTCGCTCGGCGCGACGCTCGCGAAACAGATGAACGTCAAGCTCGCCGCGCCGCTCGTGCCGAAACACCCGACCCTCGGCGACGTCGACTCCGCAGACGCGCTCGCGGCATACCAGCAGGCCAAGAAGGCGCACAAGGCGGAGTGGAGCGCCATGCGCTGAACGGCCGGCAGCCGGCAGCATCGCTTCGCTCTCGATCACCAGACTCCATTCGCACGATCGGAAGCAGTTGATAGCGGTCGAAGGTCAAGACGTCGTCGGCATCCCCGCTCTCACACCTCTCACACCACGGCTGGCGGGCATTACTGATCGCGTCCACCTGCGCCGAAAACGACGTGCGCCGTGTTCGTACCGCGGGATCGCCATCGGGCTAGACAGTGGCGGCATCGACCTCCTTTCCAAGATCGGGCCGAATGTCGCACTAGTGGGACCCGACGCGGAGAGTGCCGCTACCCGACACTGGTCCAAACTGGGGCGCTCACGCAACTCGCAAGCGGTCCGGCGTCGCTGCCACGAGGGTCGCACCAAGAAAAGGAATATCGAGCCGCACGGTTAGCCGACCATCCTCTGCTTTGTGCGTGACAATGCCTGGGGCTGACGTGCCCTCCGGAGCAGTGCCCTCCGTCGTCTGCATGCCGGAGAGATCCACCTGCACGCGCTGACCGACCTCCGGACTGCGACTCTGCAACGGCTCGGACATGGTTTTCACGCCGCCTTTCGTGCGTCGATCTCAGCGGTCACGGCGCGCCGCACCATTGAACGTGAGGACGGCTCCTTCAAAAGCGCCCGATAGGAGCAGTCGTAGCCGTCTGGCACGCGCATCATGACGGCATCGAAGTTCTCTGCCTCCGACTCCAGCACGCCGGCCAGGTCACTGCCAGCCTCGATGCTGGGCGCGGCGAGCGCGAGGTTCCAAGTCTCCTGGAGCTCAAGCTCTTCCAGAACCGCGGCCGACACCTCGCGCAGGGCCGAAAGTGGTGGAGCGAATCGGCTGAGATTGTGGATGCTGCGTTGCTGCAAGAGCGTTATACCCGTGTCTGTGAGGAGCGCGACACGGGCGATCGGATCGAGCCGATGGGATGAGACGGTTACCGGTTCGTCGAGCATCGCGGCGTAGCCATCGTCGGGGGCATCCGGAAGAAGCTCCGGGAGCGGTAAGCATCGATAATGCCCGCTGGACCACGCGTCGAGAGCAACGGACTGGTAGCTGATCACCGGGACCAGCGTTACGCGATCCCTCAGGCGCGGCCCGGCTCGCATTGCGCACGGGTGGCTCGCTACCAGCGCCATGCACTCCTCGTCGCGTTCCGGAAGCAGCATCGGCAAGAACACGTCGCCCTGGCAGATCGGCCGGTACGCGTCGACCGCGCCCCTTGCGAGGTACAGCTCCTCCCTGGAGCGCGGCGCGTCAAGCATCGGGCGAAGTTTCGCTAGGCGTCACG
Organism: uncultured Solirubrobacterales bacterium; assembly: GCA_963764325.1. Lineage (GTDB taxonomy): Bacteria > Actinomycetota > Thermoleophilia > Solirubrobacterales > Solirubrobacteraceae > Palsa-744. The sequence continues at coordinate 570,778 of CAVXSE010000003.1, forward strand.
CACGATGATCGACGGCTGACCATCGGGCGCCGTGACGATCCGGAATCGATCGTCGGGCGCGTGATCACGCCAATCCGGATCCGCCGTCTGGAGTGCGTCGTGCGGCGTGATTCGGAGCCCAGCAAGATCGAGCAGCAACTCGCACTTACCCATCGCATAGAGGTCTGCCGGCGTCACATCGGCTTCCTCCGAAATCCTCATCTCGAGCCACGACGCCGGATCCGACATCGTCGGTGCCGTCTCGCGCAGCGTCATCAGGAACGCGAGGACCCGAGCGACCGCCCGGCGGCTATCCGGCGAGAGCTGCTCGCCGCGGCGCCAATTGCGCACCGACGTCTGGCTGACGGAAAGGAGCTTCGCAACCAACGTCCATGAGAGCCCAAGCCCCCCTAGCTCGTTGAGAAGCTCGGCGGCGTCGCGCTGCGCAAGCTCAGACGTTCGAGCGTCGAGCGCTTGGCAGCGCAGTTCCCCGTGTAACCCTTCGGCATCGGCACTGACGACCTGCACCACGTCGCGCACTTCACCGGCTCGACGTACGAGACCGTCGACCGTGGCCGGTGCCGGTGGCGATTGAGTGATGGTGCCTGTGCCACTTCCTGTCGGCTCGGGTGTCATTTCTCCTCCTCTCGGAAAGTGTCTCGGAGCGCGTCCGTCAGCGCTACCTCGAAGAGAGTGTGGCTCGGGACGCGAAGTCTCGTGACTGTGTCAAGCACGGCCCGAGTTGAGAACGCCGGGAGCTCATCGCTCGGATCGCTCTCCCAGAAGCTGTCCACGTCGACAACAAAAGCTGGCGTCGCATCGTCGGTGCGCGTTTGCAGCGGCCCCTCGACCGAGACTATCCGCGTCGCGAACGTCCCGTACCGCACGACAACGCTGAAGCCGTCACCGGCATCGGCTTCGAACTCGCCGCTCAGCCGTCTCACCGCCAGGTCGTCGGGAACGCACGACAGAGAGGCAAGCAGCGGCGCCGCGATGAGTCCGTCCCAGTCCTTCGGAGCAACTGCGCCAGGTACTCGGATTTCGTTGATGTAGCGGAGCCCGACGCGGGTAAATCCCGCGATCTCATTGGCGGGCAGCGCGTTGAGGGCGACTTCTACGAGCGCCGTGAAGTCTTCGAACGACCGATAGTCCGTGCTCTCCAGGACGATCGCCTCGGGGCCAATCACCGCACTGTTCGTTTGCGAGCGGTCGAGCATCCTCAACGGCTGCGGCATTAGCTGGCCGCCGCCGACTGAGACCTGTATGCCGGGTTGTGGCTGAGTGATCGGCAGCCTGTCTCGAAGCTTGTCCCACACCTCGAGCTGACGGGTTCGCTCCGCGAGGCGCAAGGCATGCGGGATCCGGAGCTCAAACGCCACGACCTCGAGCGGGGGCCGACGATATTGAATTCTGTTGTGTTTTGATGTCTTGCGCTGTGCTGGAGTCACGGGATCCTGAAAGTGTTTTCGCAACCATATTGCAAACCAACTACGAAAGTATCGTGCGTACCTAAGCCGCACCTGAACGCTGCAACAGCCGCCGTCAAGCCGCGGTGTGAGGAGCGGGATCGGCTCGAGCACCGTCGGCGGGTACTTGTTCGTAGGGAAGAAGACGCACGAGGCGGAGTCGAGCGCCATGCGCTGAGGCCCCGCCGCGACCGGGCCGCGCCGCGCCGCGCCGAAACGGGCTACTGTCCACCGTGAGATGGCACGGCTCGGTAGGGCTGCAGAGTCGCCGTGAGACTCCCTTCACACGCTGCACTTCTGGCGAGCGGGGTGCAGGGTGGCCACCTGCCCGCGGGCGACAACGGCGTCGTGCTCTTCGTCATCGCGGTTCTGGGCGCCGTTGGGGCGTTCATCGTCCTGCGCCTGCTCAACGCACCCCCGCAGGACGAGCGGACGCTCGCGGAGAATCGGCCGCTCGCGGCGATGCGCGAGCTTTGCCCGCACGGCTGGCGCGCCGAGATCACGCTGTACGGAGCCGGCGCGCCGATGCCGGACGACGCGCCGGCGACACGCCTGCCCCCGGTCGAGCTCGAGTGGGTGCGCTACGACGACGCGGGCTCCCGGGCTTCGCCGACGCGACACATGTGGGCCCGATCGCTTCCCGAGGCGCTTCAGCTGATGGTCGACGATCGCAACGCCGAACAGGTGCTCGAGGAACTCGACGAGTGGCCCGTCGAATGAACGGCGCGCATCGGCGCCGGGCGGCGTGCGCGGCGGGCCCGAGGACATAACCGCGCACACGTAGGATCGGCGCAATCGAGCGCTCGAGCGCTGCGCCGGGCGCAGCTTAAAGTGCGTGACGTGCGCCTAACACTCGCCGCTACGGCACTCCTAGCCAGCGTTGCTATCGCCGCGTGCGGTACGACGCCGCGGTCGTCGGACACCGACGCGATCCCGCCCTCGTCGACACACTCACGTGGCGTCGCAACGCCGGAAGTCGAGTCAACGGCCGAATACCGCGCACACACCCGGCTCGTCTCGCGGATGAACGCGATCTGCTCGAGATTCGACGCGAAGTTCGAAGGCATTTCAGCCAAGTACGACAACACCGAATCGACCTCGGCGTTCGCGGCGGCGTTCACAGAATCCAGGCCAGTCGTGGAAGACGCTCTCAAGCAGCTAAATACCCTGCGGCCGAACGCGTCGGACTCGGCGCCCTTTGACGCTTTTGTAGCCGCATTGCGTCGCCAACGCGGCTACGAACGGCGCGGCGTGCCGAAGGCCAAAGCCAACGAAGCACCTGCGGTGAAGGCGCTATTGGCGCTCATGGAAAAAGCAAGCAAGGCACGGGTCGAGGCAGCCGCGGAACTCGGAGCTGAACGATGTAGCAAGCCGTAGGCGCTACGCGCTCGCGTGTCTAGACAAGTAGGCCGCAGTGCGTCGGTCGAGAGTGCGGTGCGAATCCGCGCGGCGGATAGCGTGGGGTGCCCCAATGCCCCGACCTATCGCGCCAGCCTCAAGCCGTGACCCTGTGCGGCGTGAGAACGAAGGCGCGCAAACCAAAGCCGACGAGCGTGATTCACAGGCGGGCTCCCGCGAGCCTGGGCGCGCTGCGGGCACGGCGCGCCCGCTCTACGCCCTCTCCGCCGCGACGCTGCTGGCGTTCGTCGCCGTCGGCGCGGCGCTCCCGGCTCTCTCGCCGTTCGTACGCGGCCCTCTCCACTCCTCTGATCTCGCGGCCGGCATCGTGGTCGGCTGCTACGCGGCGACGTCGGTCTTCTCACGGCCGTTCGCGGGCCGCTTCGCCGACCGCCACGGCCGCCACACGGTCTTCATTGCCGGCGCCCTCGTCATGGCCGCCGGGGGCGTCGTGTACCTCCTCGCCAGGGACGTCCCAGTGCTCATCGCGGGCCGGCTGATCGTCGGCGCGGGCGAGGGCGCGCTCTACACGGCCGCGGCGACGTGGACTGTCGACGTTGCGCCTCCCGGTCGGCAGGGCTTCGCGCTCGGGCGCTTCGGCCTTGCCGTGTGGGGCGGACTCGCGCTCGGGCCGCTCATCGGTGAGCTCGCACGCTCCCTCGGTGGCTTCGACGCCGTGTGGGCCGTGACGGCGGTACTGCCCGTCGTCTGCGCGCTTGTAGCGTGGCCGCTCAGCGAGCCCGCAACGGTCCTACGCGACGCGGCCAAGCCCCACCCCTCGGTGCCGCGCGCGACGTGGCGCCCCGGCTTGGCACTGCTCTTCGGCAACATCGGCTACGGCGCGTTGGCGGGCTTCGCCGTGCTGTTCCTGGCGTCGCAGCGAATCGGCGGCGGCGCCATCGTGTTCACCGCGTTCGCCGTCGCCGTCGTCGCGAGCAGGATCCTCTTCGCCCACGTCCCGGACGCGATCGGCCCGACGCGCGGCGGCTCGATCGCGGCAGTCACCGAGGCGCTCGGGTTCGTCGTGATCGCCGCGTCGCACTCGCTGGCTGGCGCGATCGTCGGCGCAGCCGTCGTCGGCGTCGGCTTCTCACTGCTCTTCCCCTCGCTCGCGCTGCTCGTCGTCTCGCGCGTTCCAGAAGACGGCCGTGGCGCCGCGATGGGCGCGTTCAGCGCGTTCTTCGACGCTGGCGTCGGGATCGGCGCACCGCTGGCCGGCCTGACCGCGACGCTCGCGGGCTACCCGGCCGTCTTCGTGATGGCGGCCGTCGCCTCGGCAATCGGCGGCGCGGTCACGGTCGCCGGGGCCTACTTGCCACTGCCCTTGCGGCGCACCGTGTAGGCCGTCGGCACGAATCGCTGTGTCTGCATCGGCGGCCTGACGTACGCGCGCTCCTGGCGCGGCGGCAGTTCGGGCTCTTCGCCCTTGTTGAGGTGTTCGTAGGGAACAACCGAGAGCAGGTGTGCGATCAGGTTGATCCGCGCCTCGCGCTTGTCGTCGGCCTCGACGACCCACCACGGGCTCTCGTCGGTGTCGGTGTACGCAAACATGCGGTCCTTGGCTTCGGCGTAATCGACCCAGCGGGAGCGCGCCTGAACATCCGTGGGGCTGAACTTCCAGCGCTTGCGCGGGTTCGTCAGGCGGCTCACGAAACGGCGCTCCTGCTCCTCGTCGCTGACCGAGAGCCAGTACTTGACGAGGCGGATCCCGTCGTTCTGGAGCGCCTGCTCGAACTGCGGGCAGAAGCGCAGGAACTCTTCGTACTGATCCTGCGTGCAGTAGCCGAGAACGTGCTCGACGCCGGCGCGGTTGTACCAGCTGCGGTTGAAGAGGACCATTTCGCCGGCGCTCGGCAGGTGCTGCACGTAGCGCTGGAAGAACCACTGCGTCTGCTCGCGCTCGCTGGGTGTCGGCACGGACGCCGTGCGGCTGGTGCGTGGGTTCAGGAACTCCGTTACGCGCTTGATCGCACCGTCCTTGCCGGCGGTGTCGCGTCCCTCGAAGAGCACGACGAGCCGGCCGCCCGTCGCGACCAGCCACTCCTGCATGTACACGAGCTCGGTCTGGAGCTTCAGGAGCTCCTTCGCATAGTGCCGTGCGTCGAGCTCCACGCGGCCTCAGGACGCCGCGACCGCGGCGGTGCGCTCGAGCGTGCGCGCCATCACGTCGCCGAGGAGCTCCAGTTCGTCCTCGCCCATCACGAGCGGCGGCGAGACCGCGACGCCGCGCGCGAGCTGGCGCACGAGAACGCCGTCGGCGCGGCAGGCATGGACCCAGCGCACCACGAACCCGGGGTCGCGCGCGAGGATCTCGGCGTCGACTTCAGCCGCTGCGAGGAAGCCGAGCCCGGAGCGGACCTCTTTGATCACCGGGCTTTCGGCGAGCGGCGCGAGCGCCGCTGCCAGCGGCCTCTCGAGCTCGCGGCCGCGCACGATCAGGTTCTCCTCCTGGTAGATGTCGAGGACGGCGTTGGCGGCGGCGCAGGCCGTCGGGTGTCCGGCGTAGGTTTGCCCGTGGCGCAGCGACGGCGCTCCCGGCTCGCCGGTCCAGAAGACGTCGGCGACGTGCGGCGCGACGATCAGCGCGCCGAGCGGCAGCGTGCCCGCCGTGACGCCCTTGGCGAGCGTCACCATGTCGGGCTGGACCGGCCAGCGGTCGATGCCGAGCCATGTGCCGAGCCGGCCGAAGGCGCAGATCACGCAATCCGCGACGAACAGCACGCCGTGGCGCGCGCAGATCGCCGCGACCTCTTCGATGTAGCCATCGGGCGGCAGGTAGACGCCGCCGGCGCCGATCACCGGCTCGCAGAAGAACGCTGCGACGCGGTGTGCGCCGACGCGTTCGATCTCCGCCTCCAGAGCCGCGGCGTCGTCGTAGGCCACAGTCGCTGCGTCCTCGACGAGGTCGCCGAAGCCGAGCGTGTTCGCGGGGATCCCGCCGACGCTCGTGCCGATGCCGTGGGTGCCGTGGTAGCCGTGTTCGCGCCCGATCAGGTACGTCCGCTCTGCTTCGCCGCGTTGCGCGAAGTAGCCGCGCGCGATCTTCGCCGCGCCGTCGACCATGTCGCCTCCGCCGGAGCCAAGGAAGACGCGGCTGTCGGGATACGGCGCGATCGCCGCGAGGCGCTCCGCGAGCTCCAACGCCGGCTCGTTCGCGAAGTCCGCGAAGATGCTGTACGCGTCAAGGGTCCTCAGCTGGCGCTCGATCGCCGCGACGATCTCTGGCCTGCCGTGCCCGAGGTTCGCGTACCACAGCGCCGCAGTTGCATCGAGGTAGCGGTTGCCGTCGCCGTCATAGACCCAGACGCCCTCGCCGCGCACGAGTACGAAGCGGTGCCCGTCGACGGCACCCATGTCGGCGAAGGGGTTCCAAAGCGGGTTATGCACGGTCATCGCACTCTCGCCCTCTTCGACGCGCCGGCCATACCGGCAAGCATAGATCTTGCGGTCGGGCGCGATCTACTCCGGCTCGCCTAGGTCGGGCGGCGCCGAGCGGTACGTCACGGGCGTCGCAGAGAGGCCGATGGGGCTCTTCGAGAGGCGCGCGGTGGTGCCGTCCGGCCGCTCGATCGACGCGACCGGTTCGAGCCCGAGGCGCTCGGCAAGTGCGAACGCGCCCGCGATGTCGTTGACCTGCGCGGCCGGCACGCGCTCCTGCGTGAGAAGGCCAACCCACTCTGCGGCCGGCCTTGAAGCGAGTTTGCGCTCCAGCTCCACGCGCAGCTCCTCGCGGGCCGCGACGCGGCCGGCGTTCGTCGCGAAGCGCTCGTCCGAGGCCAGCTCGGGGCAGCCGAGAGCGGCGGTCAGCGCCGCGAACTGGCGGTCGGTGCCGACCGCCAGGACGAGCTGGCCGTCGCCGGTCGCGTACGGCTCGTACGGCGCGACGCTGGGGTGCGCATTTGCCCATGCGCTGCGCCACGACGCCCGGCGAGCGTGAACGCGCTCGCCTGGTTGACGAGCGCCGCGAGCAGGCTCGAGAGCAGATCGACCTCGACCAGCTGGCCCTCGCCGCTGCGCTCGCGGTGGCGCAGCGCGGCCAGGACGCCGACGGCGGCGAAGAGCCCGCAGATCACGTCGACGAGCGCGACACCGACCTTCTGCGGCTCACCGTCGGCCTCGCCGGTGATGCTCATCAGCCCGCCGAGCGCCTGCAGGAGCAGGTCGTAGCCGGGCATCGCCGCGCCCTCGCCGCGTGACCCGAAGCCGGTCAGCGAGCAGTAGACGAGCGCGGGCTGCTCCCGGCGCAGGCGCTCGTAGCCGAGCCCGAAGCCGTCCATCGACACCGGGACGGAAGTTCTCGACCAGCACGTCGGCGTTCGCGACGAGCTCGCGTGCGCGCGCCGCGCCGGCGGGCGTCAGCGAGGTCGATCGCGACGCTCCGCTTGTTGCGGTTGACGGCCTGGAAGTAGGTCGCGACGCCACGCTCGTCGAACGGCGGCCCCCATCCGCGCGTGTCGTCACCGGCACCGGGGCGCTCGATCTTGATCACGTCGGCACCGAGGTCGCCGAGGATCATCGTCGCGAGCGGCCCGGCGAGGACCCGCGAGAAGTCGGCGATGGTGATGCCTTCCAGAGCTTCGGCCACGCGGTCAGTCCCCGCCGCGCGCTTCAACGCGCTCAAGCCGGGCCTCGAGCTCGCGGACCCGTCCGGCCAGGTCGCGCTCGGCGGGCCGGTGGACGATCTCGATCTTCAGGCCGTCCGGGTCATGGACAAAGACGGCGTAGTAGCCCGGTGTGTAGTCGTACTCGCAGGGGCCGCTCTCGATCTGCGCTCCGTTTTCTCGCAGCCACGCGGCGCGCTCGTCGACGCGCGAGCGGCTGCTCGCCGCGAAGGCGATGTGGTGGATACCGACTGCGTAGCGGTCGTACGGCACGCCGTGCGCGTCGGACTGTCGCTCGCGCAGGCTGAGCGCCCCGCCGCCTCCGTGGCGGCCGAGGTACACGACGCGCTCACCGCGCTCGCCCTCGATTTCGCTGGCGTGCACGTAGCCGAGCGGGCCGAGAAGGCCGCGATAGAACGCCAGGCTGCGCTCCAGCGAGCTCACCACCAGGTCGAGGTGGTCGATCGCCTCCACGGCGCGATGCTACCCGGAGCGGTAGTCCACTTGCGGGAGCTTCGCGAGGAACGGGTAAACCGAGTCAGCGGTACGCGCGTGAGCGGGGCACGGCTTCGGCTGTGAAAGGATGGCCGGACCAGCGCAACGTTCGACCAGGCGAGGACCACATGAACCACCCGTTGCGGGCGCGCACGCCGATCCCGTCGTACCACAGGGGTGGCTCCGATGATCGGTGACGCAGTCGTCGTCGACGCCGTCGTCCACGGCTACAACTCGCCGCCTGAGACCTACACGCACCCACTGTCGGAGGCCGTCGTCACCTCGCTTTACGAGGGCTACCACCGCGTCTTTTCGCCGCGGGGTGAAAAGCGCTGGATCCTCGATCGCGAGCGCTTTGAACGGGTCGGACCCGATCTCCTCGGCCACGCGCTGTTCCAGGAGAGCCAGGTCGACTATGCCGTCTACCACGACATCCCGCTTTACGGGCTCTACAAGGGCGGCGCCTCGCCGCTGTGGATCGGCCGCGAGATGCGCGAACGACACCCCGAACGCGTCGCGCTGTTCGGCGGCATCTGGCCCGATCAGCCGGATCCGATCGGCGAGGTCGACCGGCTGATCGAGCAGGACGGCGTGGTCGGGTTGAAGTTCTACCCCTACGACATCTACGACGGCCGCGGAAGCGCCGTCCGCATGGATGACCCTGAGGCCGTCTACCCGATCCTCGAGCACGCCCAGAAACGCGGCATCCGCAGCGTCGCCGTGCACAAGGCGATCGCCATGGCGGGGTGCCCGATTCAGCCCTTCGCTCCGGCCGACCTCGAGGACGCGCTGATCGCGTTCCCGGACCTGAACTTCCAGATCGTCCACGGGGGCTTCGCCTTCCTCGAGGAGACCGCTCTGCAGCTGTCCTACTACCGCAACGCCTCGGTCGTACTCGAGGGTGCGAGCGCGTTCCTCGTGAACATGCCGCTGAAGTTCGCCGAGATCCTCGCCCGCTTCCTGATGACCGGCGCCTGGGACCGCATCATCTGGGGGACGGGCTGCACAGCGCTGCACCCCCAGCCGCTGCTCGAAGCGTTCTGGAACTTCGAGATGCCCGAGCACCTGACCAGCGGCTACGGCCTGCCGCCGCTGAGTGATCAGCTCAAGCAGGCGATCCTCGCGGGAAACATCGTGCGGATACTCGGGCTGGAGGTCTCACCGGCGGCCGCAAGCGAGTTGGCGGAGCCATGGACGGGCTGAACGAGGCCGACGTGCGTGCGGCGCTCAACGGCGTCGTGGACCCCTGCAGCGTGGTCGCTGGAGCACCCGCGGGCCTGATCGAGATGGGCCTCGTGCGGGCGCTGCAGATTTGCGAAGGCGAGCATGGGGCGACGATCAGCCTGCGTATCGGCGTGACCGAGCCGGGCTGCCTGATGGGCGCTTCTTTTGCCGCCCAGGCACGCGCACGGCTGGAAGGGCTGGCCGGCGTTGCGCATGTCGAGATCGAGCTTGACCACGCAAGCGACTGGATGCCGAGCGACATCGACCCCGCGTACCAGCGTCGCCTGGACGGTGCGCGCGACGCCCGACGCGAAGCACTGGAGCTGCGACGCTCGCAGGCGGCGGACCCGAGCGGCCGCGACGACAAGCGCCGATCCGGAACGCCCCATCCCATGCTCGGTAGCTGAGAGCGCCCGCGGACAGCCCCGGAGCACGCGGCGCGCTGACCAGCCAGGAACTCGGAAATCCAAACGTTTATTGCGGGCGCGATGAGTTTTGGCCCCACCGCCGGTATGTACTGACGACCCCGCCGGGATACCTCGGCCGAACCAATTCACAAGGGAGATTCGATGTCAGACAATCGTGCGGAAGACGAGGCCGCCATCCAGGCCGTACTGGCTGCCTCCTACGAGGCGTGGGAGGCCGGCGACGCCGACCGTATGGTCGCGGACTACACGGCAGACGCGACCGCCATCATGACCGGCTCGCTCCGCGACAGCCGCGATGTGATCCGCGAGAACATGGCCTTGGCCTTCGAGGGGCCACTCAAGGACAGCTCGACCTACAACAAGCAGCTCAGCCTCCGCTTCGTCGGCCGGGACGCCGCTATCGCCGTCAGCGAATCCGGCATCCTCTTCGCTGCCGAGACCGAGGTCCCGGAGACGCGTCGGGTGAACGCGACCTGGGTTTTCGAGAAGCGGGACGGTCAGTGGCTGATCGCCGCTTATCACAACAGCCCGGTGTTGGCGGCTGACCAGTGAAACCGTCGCGCCTCAACGGGGGCGTCCGCTGCTGCTGGAACTCCGCCATAAATCTCGCTCCCCACGGGTACTGTCGTATCGATAGGCGCGAGGACAGGGCGTGGACGTGACGACGCAGGTAGACGGCTTCGATCGGCTGCTGGAACCGTTCCGGACGGAGCTGCTGGCGTACTGCTACCGCATGCTGGGCTCCGCTCACGACGCAGAGGACCTGGTCCAGGAGACGTACCTGAGAGCGTGGCGGGCGCGGGAGCAGTACGACGAGACCCGCAGCTCGCCGCGCACCTGGCTCTACCGGATCGCGACGAACGCCTGCCTGACCGCCGTGGAGGTCCGCGGCCGTCGACCGCTGCCGGCGGGGCTGGTGGCCGCGTCGGACCCGCTCGCGTCGCTCGTCCCGGGTGAGAACATCGCCTGGCTCCAGCCCTTGCCGGACTCGCTGCTGGACGCCGGCGACCCGGCCAGATCCGCGATCGACCGCAGCAGCCTGCGCTTGGCGTTCGCGGCCGCCCTGCAACACCTTTCGGCCCGTCAGCGTGGTGCGCTGATCCTGCGTGACGTGCTCAGCTTCTCCGCGGCCGAGGCAGCGGAGATCCTCGGCACCACCGTCGCATCAGTGAACAGTTCCCTACAACGGGCCCGCACTCGGTGAAGGAGGTCGGGGTCACGCAGGACCCTCTCAGCGAACCGTCCGCGGCCGAGCAGCGCGCCTGGGTCGACCGTTACATGAAGGCGTTTGAGCAGGCTGACGTCGAGGATCTCAAGCGGCTGCTCACCGAGGACGTTGTGATGGAGATGCCGCCGATGCTCAACTGGTTCGCGGGCCCCAGCAACTACGGCCTCTTCATGGAGTGGGTCTTCGCGAAGGCAGGAACGGACTGGCGTCTGAAGGCGCTCGCCGCCAACGGGCAGCCCGCGTTCGCCGCCTATCGCCGTGTCGGTGGCGGATACGAGCTGCACACGCTCCAGATCTTCACCGTCACCGCCGAGGGCATCAGCAGGAATTCGGTGTTCCAGGAATCCGCGGTCTTCTCGTCTTTCGGTCTGGCGGCCCGGCTCGCCGATCAGGCACTGCCCGACGCCGGTTCCACGCGAGCCCTCAACCACTTATAAGCAATAGGACGCCAGATACAGGCGTCTAGAAATGGCGAGACCCGGATTCGAACCGGGGACACCACGATTTTCAGTCGTGTGCTCTACCAACTGAGCTATCTCGCCGTCGCCGCTCCGGCGGCGCGCCGGCTCGCCGTCGGCGTGCGGGCCCCGGGCCGGTCGCGCCGAGCGCGGCGCGGTAGAGCAACCTTACCCGCTCCCTGCCTGCGCCACCCGGGTTGAAGAGGCGCGTTTCACAGCGAGCGCTGATAGCGCTGGAACGCACGCGTCGCGAAGACGGCGGCGAGCAGCGCGATCGCCAGCGAGCAGTGCGATGCGAGGTGGCGACCAGCCCCCAGTCGATCTTCTGCATCGCGGCAGAGCGGCCGCCACGACCGCCCAGTTGACGGGGTTGAATTTCGCGACGTCCGGATCCAGCGCGGGAGCAAGGCTCTGCTGCATCAGCGCCGCCGGAGAGGAAGGTGAGCGGCAGGATCACGAAGCTCACGGCGCCGATCAGCGTCTCGCGCTGGCGGGCGAGGAGGCCGACGCCGTTGGAGAGCGACGCGAACGCCGCGCCCAGCAGCGCCGCGACGAGGATCAGCAGCGCGACGCCGCCGACGCCGCCGCGGTAGTCCGCGCCGAGCGCGCAGCGCGAGCAGCACGATCACAGCGTCTGGATGACGATCGTGAGCACCGCGTAGAGGACGCTGCCCGGCGTTCAGCGCGCCGCGCCAGACGGGCGAGGCGAGCATGCCGGTCCATGACGCCGCCGTTGATGTCTTCGATGAAGCCCATACCGGTCCAGCCGGCGGAGGAGATCGCGAGCATCACGACGATGCCGGGCGTCAGGAAGTTGATGTAGGAGCCGCCGTGGAAGCCGGGGATCGCGGTGACCGCTTTGAAGAGCGCGCCGAACAGCAGCAGCCAGATGATCGGCTGCGTGAGCGTGATGCCGAGGTAGCCGGGCTGGCGTAGCAGCACGCGCACCCCGCGCAGCGTGACCTGCCAGGTCTGTCTGAAGCGCCGTCATGCGGCCACCTCCTCGGTCGTTCTCGGCTCGGCGAAAGCATGGCCCGGCGTGGCGCAGGTAGACCTCGTCGAGCGAGGGCCGTGGCGAGCGTGACCGAGTCGGCCGGACGCCGTGCGCGTCGAGCGCCGCGAGCACCGCCGGGATCGCGGCGCCGCCGTCGCGAGCGCGGGCCCGCAGGCTGCGGCCGTCGAGCTTCACGTCGTCGACGCCGTCGAGACGCCTCGAGCGCGCCGGCTGCCGCGCGTCTCGCCGGGGTCGGCCAGCTCGATCTGGATCGTGTCGCCGCGCAGGTCGCTCTTGAGTCCCTCGGGCGTGCCCTCGCGCGACGACCCGCCCGCGGTCGACGATCGCGAGCTGCGAGGCGAGCCTGTCGGCCTCCTCGAGGTAGTGCGTCGTGAGCAGGATCGTCATCTCGCTCCTCGCGCGCGAGCGCTTCGATCTCGCTCCACATCTCTGCGCGCGCCTCCGGATCAAGGCCCGTCGTCGGCTCGTCCATGAAGAGGACGCGCGGGCGGTGAAGGAGGCCCATCGCGACGTCGAGCCGCCGCTGCCATGCCGCCGGAGTAGGTCTTCGACCTGGCGGTCCGCGGCGTCCTCGAGGCCGAAACGTGTCGAGCGAGGCGTCGACACGTTCGCGCAGCTCGCGGCCGCTGATGCCGTAGAACTCTCCCTGCAGGACGAGGTTCTCGCGTCCCGTCGCTTCCGGGTCCGCGCCGTGCTTCTGCCCCACGACGCCGATCGCGCGGCGCACCGCCGCCGGGTCGGCGCGAGCGTCGAAGCCCGCAACGCGGGCCTGCCGCTGTCGGCCTGCGAAAGCGTCGTGAGGATCCTGACGGTCGTCGACTTGCCCGCACCGTTGGGCCCGAGCAGGCCGAAGATCGTGCCCGCCTCGACGCTGAGGCTCATGCCCGTCGAGCGCCGTCACGTCGGGCGGATACTTCTTGACGAGATCGTGTGCCTCGATCGCTGCTGTCATCGCGCCTCCTCGTCGAGTATTCTTGCTTTGATGCGTGAGTATCTTTAGCGTCAAGCTATCTTGTATGTCAAGTAAAAAGCGCAAGCTGTTCGAGGACTTGGTCGACGAGGTGCGGCGTTCGCAGAGCGCGACCGACCGCTACGACCAGGCGGTCGCGGACTCGATCGGCCTCAACCGCACCGACATGCGCTGCCTGGACACGATTCAGCGCGAGGGCACGGTTTCGGCGGGACGCCTGGCGGCGGTCACCGGACTGACGAGCGGCGCGATGACGGCCGCGGTGGACCGCCTCGAACGCCGGGGTTTCGCCCGCCGCGTCGCCGACCCCGCGGACCGGCGCCGGGTGCTGGTGGAGCTCGACCCGGCGATCGCGGGCGTCGCCGAGCGACTACTACGGCGAGCACGCGGCGAGGGGCGAGCAGCTCTTCCGCGCTACAGCGAGGCGGAACTCGAACTGCTGCTCGAGTTCGTGCGCGAGGGCCGCGAACTCAACGAGAGCGAGGCCGAGAAACTCGAGCAGCGAAACCGCAGCGAGGCCGCCGGCTAGCCGGCCGAGGCCAGTTCGGCGGAGAGCGCCGCGTAACTGAGCGCCAGGCCCTCTGCGACCCCGGTCCGTGCGCGCCAGGCGAGGTCCCGTTCGGCGCGCGAGGGATCCAGGCAGCTGTGGCGGAGCTCACCCGGTCGAAGGTCGGCGAGCTCCGGTTCTGCGTCGGATCCCGCAGCCGCGCAGAGGCCCTGCCAGATCTCGGCGACGCTGGTTTCGACCCCCGTCGCGACGTTGTACGTGCCGCGGCGGCCGCTCGCGGCGAGGATCGCCGCGACGACATCGTCGATGTAGATGTAGTCGCGCGTCGGCGAGCCCTGGCCATAGAGGATCGGCGTGCGCCGCTCGAAGAGGCGGCCCGTGAAGATCGCGACGACGCCGGCCTCGCCGTGCGGGCTCTGGCGCGGACCGTAGACGTTGCCTAGGCGCAGCACCGCGTGTGGAATGCCCGACGACAGCGACCACGTGTTGACGTACGCCTCGGCCGCCCACTTCGACGCGCCGTACGGCGACAGCGGCGCCGGGATCCGCGTCTCGTCGGTGGGGCGCGGCGCCTCGTCGCCGTAGAGGGCGCCGCCGGTTGACGTGAACACCACTGGCGCCCCCACCCTCCCCGCGGCCTCCAGGACGTTCAGCGTGCCGCCGACGTTGACGGCGCTGTCGCGCGCAGGATCCTCGACGGAGACGGTCACCGAGGCCTGCGCCGCGAGGTGGTAGATCGCCTCCGGCGCCGCGCTCTCCACCGCTGCCGATAGCGCATCGGCGTCGACGATGTCGAGTTCGACGAGCGCGGCGTCACGCGCGACACGGTGCGGCTCGCCCGTCGACATGTCGTCGACGATGGTCACGGCGCAGCCGTCGCGCAGGAGCGCGTCTACGACGTGCGAGCCGATGAACCCGGCACCGCCGGTCACGATGGCGCGGCTCGGCATGGCGGGACCCTATATCGAGCGTGGCCCAGGCGCGCTGCCGAGCAGCAACTCGACTGCGCCGACCGTCTCGTCGATACGGTCGAGCACGGAGATGCCGCGCGGCGTCTCTTCAGTGGTACCAGAGACCTGGAGCGCGGCGAACAAGACGGGCGCACCGTGCGCCGCCTCGACCGCGCTCTCGAGCTCGCCGTTGAGCGACCCCGGCGACGCGCCGACGACAAAGGCGTCGGCCTCTTCGGCTCGGATCAGCTCCGCCAGGCCCTCGGGGCAGTCCCGTTCCCGCAGCTCGGCCCGGAACCCGGCTGCGGCGAGCTGGTCATGGACCATCTGCAGCGCGAGCATGTTGCCGTTGCCCGGCAGGCCGACGACGACGACGCGCTCGCGGCTGGCGTCGGCGCTCCCCGCCGAGTAGCGGGCGAGCGTCGCCAGGACGCGGCGGACGATCGTCTCCGCGCTCGGATCGAGGTCCATCTCGCCCCGCTCGCGCGAGAGAGCCGCCAGACGCCGCAGCGACGGCGCGATGACCTCGGCGTGCAGCGTCGTGGGGCCGATGCCGTCGTCGATCGCAGTAGCGATGACGCTCTCCGCCGTCTCCGCATCACCGTGCTCGAGCGCCACCGCAAACGTCTCCAGCGTCGACTCGACGACGAGCTGCGGGTTGGAGCGCAGCTGTGCGCGCCCGTCTGATCCGGCCGCGGCGAGCACGTCGAGGAAGGCGTCGAGCAGGACGGGGTCGAAGTGCGTGCCGCGCTCGGCGCGCATCATCTCAATGGCCTCCTGCGGGCTGAAGGCGCGGCGGTAGACGCGGTCTGAGGTGAGCGCATCGAAGACGTCGACGACGGCGACGATGCGGCCTTCGATCGGGATCGCCTCGCCCTTCACGCCGCGCGGATAGCCCGTGCCGTCCCAGCGCTCGTGGTGGCTCAGCGCGATCGTTGCCGCCATGTCGAGGATCGCCGACGACGAGCCGGCAACCAAGCGGTAGCCCTCCTCGGCGTGCGTCTCGACGATCGCCCGCTCCTCCGCCGACAGCGCCCCCGGCTTGTTGAGGATCGCGTCGGGGATCGCGACCTTGCCGACGTCGTGCAGCGGCGCGGCGTACTTGATGCAGCCGCAGAAGGCGGCGTCCATCCCGATCTGCTCGGAGAGCAGGACGGCAAAGCGGCCGATGCGCTCGATGTGCGCGCCGGTGTCCTCGTCGCGGAACTCGACGGCCATCGAAAGCCGCTTGACGGTCTCGGCCTGGGCGGTCTCGAGCTCGGACATCGCGCCGTTGAGCTCGCCGGCGCGGCGCTCGACCTCCTCTTCCAGGCGCGCCCTGCCCCGCTGGCTGAGTGCGAAGCCGACGGCAAGGCCTGCGAACAGCACGAGCGGGACGAGCGCAAAGTCGACGGGGTGAGCTCCGGCGATGAAGATCGCCGCGAGCGAGAGGAGCGCGAACAGTCCCGCTCCGATCGCGCCGAGGGTCGCCGCCCGCTGCCCGATCACCGGTCCCGTGGGCTGCCAGAGGGCGTGTTTGCGCGTCCCGTTGTGGTTGCCGGGGGCGCTCACGGCTGTCCCTTGGACTCGCTGGTGCGGGCCGCTTCGAGATCCATCGGCGACGGCGGGACGTTGACACGGACCGGCTCGTTCCAGTCCGTCAGTTCGAGCCGCGAGTCGCCGCTCGCCGCTTCGATCGCAAGTGGATACGGGACGCCGTCGGCGGCGACGTAGAGCGAGCCGCCGCGCGCGTCGCGCAGGCGGACCGCGGGTTTGCCGTCCACGCTGGAGTCGCCCGCCGAGTAGACCTCGCCGTGGGCCGTCAGCGCCGCGTCCAGCAGCCCTTCCAGCGAGGAGACGTCCTCGAGCTCCGCCAGCGACGCCGAACGGCGCGGCAGGCGCACCCAGCGCCCGGCGAGCTTCGACGCTGCAGCGGGCGCCGCGTGGCCCTGGTACGCGGCGGCTGGGGCGTGCACGTAAGCGCGACCGTCAACCACGGCGAACTGCAGCGGGGCTCCGTGCACGGTCACGCGTCCCGCGCCCCCTCTGTCGGCGGCAATTCCCACATCCACCTGTATCGGCCCATTTGGCCCGGAAATTGAGCCTTTCAAGTGAACCGTCCGCGCCGAGAACGCTGCGTTCCGGGCGCGCGCGAGCAGCTGTCGCGCCGTGTGTTCCGCCGCGGGAGCGATGTCCGCGTGCGCGGTGTGCGCCGGCGTCGAGCCGCAGCCCCCTACCGAGGCGCCCACAAGCGCCGCCGCAGCGAGCACGCCGAGGCCGCTCGCCCGTGCCAGCGCGCTACCAGCACCTGCTCCCCCGATCGGCACAACCCCTGCATATCAGGATGCGCCGTGAAGCGGGCGTGATGGGAGGTTTCGGTCATTTTGCGTCGAAACTGAACGGTGCATCGCGCGCCGCAAACGCGGCACAAACCGCGCGGGGAAGGAGCTAGGTGATGGCAAGTGAACAGGTGAGCGCGCACGACCTGCGCAAATTCTCGGGCGTCGTCGGCTGGCTGGCCGTCGTGTTCGGGATCGTGCTCGTCGGCGTCGGCATCTTCCTGATCGTCTCGCCCAAAGAAGCGATCAGCACGATCACGGTGATCGTCGGGATCCTCCTCTTGCTCGACGGCGTGATCGCGATCTGCAGCTCGATCTTCAGCGACGGCGAAGGCCGCGGCCTGCTCGCGATCGTTGGGATCCTGAGCGCGATCGCCGGTCTCATCCTGATCAAGAAACCATTCGAGACGCTCGTCGTCCTCGTTCTGATCGTCGGGATCTGGCTGATCGTCGTCGGTATCGCGCGCTTCGCGGGGGCGCTGTCAGAGCGCGGCGATCGCGGCATGAACATCTTCATCTCGATCGTCGACGTGATCGCCGGCATCGTGCTGCTGTCGGTGCCGCACATCGGCGTCTCGACGTTCGCGGTGATCTTCGGCATCGTGCTCGTGATCCGCGGGCTGCTCTTCATCGTCGGCGGCTTCGCCTTCCGCAGCATCGGGCACGACGCCGCGGACGCACTCGAGTAGACCGGCTGGCGCCGGGCGTATTGCCCGGCGCCAGGGGGGAACCGCCTACTTCGTGTCTGCGCCGCCCGTAGGCTCCTCGCCCTCGGCGAGGATGCGGTAGAGGTCGCGTCGCGTCGCGGTCAGGACCTCGCGCGCCTGGGCGAGCTGTCCGGGGCCGCCGCTGTGCAGCAGCTGCGCGAAGGCGAAGCCGACCTCGCGGCCGAGCTTGACGAGCTCGTGGGCGTCGCCGCTCCAGCCGCCTTTGACCTGATCCCACGGCGAAGTCTCGTCGTGTCGGGCCTCGACGTGCGCGCGGCCCTCGTCGGTCAGCGCGTAGGTGCGCCGGCCCTCGGCCTCCTCAGAGCGGACGAGCCCCTCGTCTTCTAGCTGCTGGAGGGCGGGATAGACCGAGCCGGGGCTGGGACGCCACAGGCCATCGCTGCGCTCCTCCACCTCCTGCATGATCTGGTAGCCGTTGCGCCCCTGCTCGGAGAGCAGCAGCAGGATCGCGCTGCGGATGTCACCGCGGCGCGCCTTGCGGCCGCGGCCGCGAGGGCCGCCGCCCATCGGGGTGAAGAAGGGCGGTCCGCCGTGCGAACCGCGGGGTGACTCGGCGAAGCTGCGGCAACGGGCGGCGCGTCTGCCGCGCGGGCCGTGTGCCTGTCCCTCGTCATATGGATTCGAGTGTCCTCTGTGCATCTGTAAGTTCTCCTTGTATTGACCTATCTCGATAGCATCACGATATATCGGAATGCATCGTTTGTCAAGCCCCCTCGCCGTCACGCAAACCGATAGGCTCCGCGCGTGGCGCACACGGTCATCTGCATCTCGAGCCATGACGGCGCCGGTGCGCGCGAGACGGCACAGGCAGTTTCGGACGCCCTCGGGCTACGGATCCTCGACGAGGACATCATCACCAGGGCCGCCCAGGAGGCCGGAGTCGACGAGAACACCATGGCCGACGTGGAGCGGCGCAAGTCGCGCCTGCAGTCGATCATCGAAGGCTTCAGCGTCGCCAGCGGCGGCACGGCGTACGCCGTGCCCGGCACGGAGTACATCGGCACCACGGAACCGGCGAGCGAGGGCCTGCGCAGCCTCATCAGCACGGTGATCGAGGAAACGGCGACGGGCGGCGACGTCCTGATCGTCTCGCACGCCGCGTCGATTGCTCTCGGCGCACGCGACGGCGTGCTGCGCGTCCTGCTCACGGCGCCCGCCGACACCCGCGCCCGTCGGATGGCCGCGACGCTCGACGTCGACGAGAAGGAGGCGGCGAAGGTCCTCAAGCGCTCGGACACCGCGCGAAGCGACTACATCAAGCGCTTCTACGGTGTCGGCGAGGAGCTGCCCACCCACTACGACCTGGTGGTCAACACCGAGCAGCTCACGCCCGATCAGGCCGCCGGGCTGATCGTTCTCGCCGCGGGCGACGAGCGCTAGCTGCCCGCCGCCGCCGGTGCGACGCCATCGTGCGCGCAGAGCGCCGTGGCGTCGATGAAGAATTCCTGCGCCAGCGTTTCGATCATCCGAGCAAGCCCCTCGTCCTCCTCCGGGCGCCACTCCTCGAGCAGATCCGCGAGACGCTGTTCGCCGGTTCGCGTGAGGCGCTCGAGTGTCTCATGTCCGGTCGCGGTGAGCGGGCCCGCGGCGTGGCCGTCCGCCGCCGCGCCGACGAACCCCGCTCCGACCAGTTCGTCGCGCGCGATCGTCAGGCGTGGTTCGCTCACGTGGACGTGCTCGGCAAGTTCGGCAAGGCTCTTCTCGGGTTCGACGCTCAGCCGCGCGAGTAGCCAACAGGCGGCCGGGCTGAGCTCGACTTCGGCCCTGGCGGCGACGCGCGCCACGATCTCGCGCGCGCCTTCGCGCCTGTCCATCCGGCCGACCATCCGCACGATGTTGGCGAGCGATGTGTCGTCGCTCGGCGCCGGGTAGGCGTCGCCGGCGTCGCGCGTGGCGACCGTCTTGCGCAGCGGCAGCTCGCGGATCAGCCAGCTCAGCACGAAGGCGAGCACGCCGATCGCGGCCGCGACGACGAAGACGCTATTGAGCGATTTCGTGAAGGCCTCGAGATAGCCGGCGTGCAGCGCCGGCGGGAGTTTGTGGATCGCCGCCGGATTGACGGCCGACCCGCCGCCGGCCTGAGCCGCGGCCGCGTGCGGGAGGTGGATCGCGAGCTCATTCCGCAGGCGGTTCGCAAAGACCGCCCCGAGCGCCGCCGTTCCCAACGCCCCTCCCATGGAGCGAAAGAGCGTCGCGCCCGATGTCGCGACGCCGAGATCGGCGTAATCGACGGCGTTCTGCACGGCGAGCACGAGGACCTGCATCACCATGCCCAGGCCCAAGCCGACGATGAACATGAAGAGATAGATCGTGGACTTGCTCGAGCCGGCGTCGAGCGTGGAGAGCAGGTAGAGGCCGACAACCATCACGCCGGTACCGGCGATCGGAAACGCCTTGTAGCGCCCGGTCCGCGAGATGATCTGCCCCGACGCGATCGACGTGATCAAGAGGCCGCCCATCAGCGGCAAGAGCTGCAGCCCCGACTGTGTCGGCGTAGCCCCGCGCACAACCTGCAGGAACAGCGGCATGTAGGTGACGGCGCCGAACAACGCGAAGCCGACGATGAACCCGACCGCGCTTGTCATGACGAAGACGCGGTTGACGAGCAGCCGCGTCGGCAGGATCGGCTCGCTCGCGCGGCGCTCGACGAACGGGAACAGCGCGATCAGCACGACGCCCGCGCCGACGAGTCCGAAGATCGTCGGCGAGCCCCACGAGACCGACGTGCCGCCGAGCGACGCGGCGAGCACGATCGCTGTGAGCGCGGTACCGAGCACGACCGTGCCGGCGTAGTCGATGCGATGTGGGACGCGCTCTGTGCGAGACGGCAGGGTGGCAGCGAGAACGAACAGCGCGGCGACCCCGAGCGGCAGGTTGACGTAGAAGATCCAACGCCAGCTCAGGTTGGTCGTGAGGAAGCCGCCGAGCAGTGGTCCGGCGACGCTCGCGAGTCCGAAGACGGCGCCGAAGAGGCCCGAGTAGCGGCCGCGCTCGCGCGGCGGCACGACGTCGCCGATCGCGGCCTGGGCGCTCACGAGCAGGCCGCCGCCGCCGAGCCCCTGCAGCGCGCGAAACGCGATCAGCTCGTCGAGGCTCCGGCTGAGCCCGCAGAGTGCCGAGCCGAGGAGGAAGATCACGAGCGCGACCTGGAGCACGATCTTGCGGCCGTACTGATCGCCGAGCTTGCCGTACAGCGGCGTCACGACGGTCTGTGCGAGCAGGTACGCGGTGACGACCCATGAGATGTGGTTGAGGCCGCCGAGGTCGCCGACGATCGTCGGCAGCGCCGTCGCGACGATCGTCTGGTCGAGCGCCGCGAGGAACATGACGAGCAGCAGCCCGCCGAAGACGAGTCGCAGGTTCACGCGGGGCTGGTCCGGCGCTTCGGGCTCTCGCTCGCGCACGGCGGCGGCGCTCATGCCGCGATCCGCCGCGTGTTCGCGTGAAGGTTTTGATTGCCTCGGACGACCAACACGGCGCATCAACCGTATCTGCTGGCGGCGCTCCGGGCGGGCCGCGCCCAGCTCGCTGCCGCTACTTTTGCGGCGTGAGCGACGACGGGCGGATCGTCACCGAGCGCCTCGTCCTGCGCCGCTGGAGCGTCGCGGACCGCGAGCCGATGGCCGAGATCAACCGCGATCCTGAGGTCACGCGCTACCTGAACAGGCGGCCCTCCGCGAGCGAGATGGACGACTTCCTCGAGCGGGCTGAGGCCCACTGGCGAGAGCACGGCTTCGGCTGGTACGCGGTGGAAGGCGCTACGGGCGACGATCGCGGCCGCCTCCTCGGCTTCGTCGGTATCGCACTTCCCACGTTCATCCCGGAGATCGCGGCCCGCCCCGAGCTCGGCTGGCGCCTCGCGCACCATGCCTGGGGCCGAGGTTTGGCGACAGAGGGAGCCCGCGCCGTCCGCGAGCACGTGGCCGCGAACCCCGCGCTGCACGAGCTGATCTCCATAATCGACCCGGGCAACGAGCGCTCACAGCGCGTCGCGATGAAGCTCGGCATGAACGTTGAGCGGCAGGTTCTGAACCCGCTCTCCGCCAGAGACGTGGATGTCTGGAGCACCTCAGCCGGCGCGTGAGAGGAGCGTTGCCCCACGCGGGCGCTCCGTTATCTTGGCCGTGTGCCGAAGGTCTTCAACCTCTACGGCGACGAGTGGGACCGCAGCGAGTCGCGTGCCGGCTGGCAGAGCCGCGACGCCTGGGTCGGACGCCGGATCGACGGCGAGCTGATGGGGGCTTCGCTCTACGAGATCGAGCCCGGATCGAAGCTCTGGCCGTACCACGCGCACCACGCCAACGAGGAGTGGCTGCTCGTCGTGAGCGGTGAGCCGACGCTGCGCAGTGCCGACGGTGAGCAGCGACTCGTCCCGGGCGACGTCGTGGCCTTCCGGCGGGGCTCGCAGGGCCTGCACCAGGTCCGCAACGAGTCCAATGAGCTCGCGCGCGTGCTGATGCTCGCGACGGAGATCTACCCAGAGATCATCGAGTATTCCGACACCGGAAAGGTCGGCGCGATCGACGCCGCGGGAGAGCGGATCACGCTCACGCGCCCGGGCGAGGACCTCGACTACTGGGACGGCGAGGAGTAGCCGCAGCCAAGTTGCGGAATCTCACACCCGTCCAGCCAAGGGGTGCGCGGAGCTTCGTGGCGTGGTATCAATTCACCGTTCCCAAGGAGCGGGGAGCATCATTTTGGAGCGTCACGGAACGGTCGCCGTCAAGGCGACGACCATTGCTATGGAGGGCCCCCGGCGGCGACGTTGCCCGGCATGGGCGATCGCGGCGCTGGTGTGTGCCGTCGCTCTGATCGCCGGAGCGAGCACCGCCAGCGCCGCGGGCAAACCGAAAATCACCGGCCTCGCCGCCACGCCCGCGACCGTGCCATCGGGCGGCACGACGACGATCACCGCCGCGGTCTCCGGCGCGACGTCGTGCATGCTGTCCGCAACGACAGCGCGTCCCGTCGCCGGTCTCCCGGTGACGTTCGCCTGCGAATCGGGTCACGTCGACCGCGAAGTCGTGATGCCGCCGAACACGGGCAAGAAAGCGCTCGCATACAAGCTCACGCTCGCCGCGACCGGGTCGGGCGGGACCGGCTCCAGCAAGGTGACGGTGAAAGACAGCTCCCAGAGCGTTGGCCTGAGCGGCGTCGCGCAGGTGGTCGCCGGAGGCGGCAGCGCTTGCGCGATCCTCTCCAGCGCCCACCTGGACTGCTGGGGCGAGAACAACGACGGCCAGCTGGGCACCGGGACAACGAAAAACGCCGAAGCGCCCGTCGAAGTGAAAGCCGTGACAGACGCCACGCAGATCGCCCCCGGCGGCAACCACACGTGCGCCGTGCGCTCGACCGGCCACGTCGCGTGCTGGGGCGACAACGAATACGGGGAGCTCGGGGACGGCACCACGAACAGCTCGACAACGCCGGTCGAAGTCCAGGGCATAATCAACGCCAGCAAGGTCGCCGTCGGCGTCAACTTCTCGTGCGCCCTTCTCTCCACCGGCCACATTCGCTGCTGGGGCTACAACGAACACGGCGAGCTCGGCGACGGCAACAAGTCGGCGAGCGACACGCCGACAGAAGTCTCTTCGATCACGAACGCCACCGCAATCACCGCCGGCCAGATCCACGCCTGCGCGCTGCTCTCGACCGGCGCCGTCGATTGCTGGGGGGCGGACGAAACCGGCGAGCTCGGCAACGGCGCCGAAGAAGGAGAAGCCCTGACGCCGGCCGAAGTGGACGACCACCTCAGCGCCAGCGGAGTTAGCGCAGGCGGGTACGGGACTTGCGCGCGCCTCACAACCGGCCCGGTCGACTGCTGGGGTTACAACGAATATGGCCAGCTCGGTGACAACTCCGAGATCTCGTCCGACGTCCCCGTCGAATCGACAGGCACTGCGAGCGCCACCGAGGTCGCCGCCGGGTGGATGCACACCTGCGACCTCGTCGCCGGCGGACACGTCGACTGCTGGGGCGAAAACGAGTACGGCGAGCTCGGCAACGGCCTGACGACGACGGCCCCGAATCCTGTACCCGTGGAAGTGCGCAGCCTGGAAGGGGCGACGGTCGTAACCGCGGCAGTCCAGTTCACGTGCGCCTTGATCCCCTCGGGACACGTGGACTGTTGGGGGCAGAACACCTTCGGCGAGCTGGGCAACGGCTCGACGAAAAGCTCAGCCGTGCCGGTCGAAGTCAACGCCTGAGAACCTGGCGCAATCGCGCCGATGCCTCCGGACACAGCTTGCATCCCCTCCCAGGCGGGCCCATATGATCGCCAACGACGTGCGCAGCCTGGCGCGTGAGTACTGCGACCGCGGCCTGGACGTCCAATACAACGAATACCAGCGTCTCGGCCACATCGAGGGCGCGGTGCCGTGGCTCACCGAAACGCCGGCTTGGCCCGCCGGACGCTTCGCGGGCCTAGCCGCACCGCAGGACTGCTCGGAAATCGCTCCCGGCAATTCCCTCGCACCGATAAACAAAGCGAAGAGCTAGCACGGTCGCTCGCCGCGTCGATCTGAAACGAAACGGGCCGGGGTCTTGGCGACCCCGGCCCGTTTCCGTCAAACGGTGTCTGCCAGCGCTACGGCGTGTTCGTCCAGCTCAGGTCGCCTTTGGCGACTTGTTGAGTCAGTTCGCCATTCCACGTGCCGGACTTCAGTTCTTCTTCGGCTTTTACAAATTCTTCGCACTGCCCACCGCCGAATTCCGCATGAATGCCTTTCACGGCATTTTTGACGTGAATCCGTGTGTAGGTGTGCTTGCCGCTAGTGAACGTTTCGTTCGCGAAGCTCACCAGCGAGAATTCGTCTTCGGGGTCTTTTTCTGCCTTCGTTGGCAGCGTCTGTTCGTAGAGGTAGATCGTGCATGCGCCGGATTCACTCGTGTTGAGCGGCGGCACCTGGATTTCCACTTCCCCGCCCTTCAGGACGACTCCTTCTTCCGATTCGGCGCCAACTTCGAGGAACCCGTTCGCGTGGTATTCGACGTCGAGCATCGTCTTGAATGCCGTCTTCAGTTTGATGTCGTTCGGGCCGAGCTTCGCGATCGTCGCGCATTTCCTCAACTTGATTTCGGCGAAGAGCGTTTTGGACGCTCCGGCGACGGCGCTGCCCTTGGTCTTCGCGCTTTCGCAGACAATGTCGAACGGGCCGATTTTGAAGGTCTGTTCTTCGCCCGTTCCTTTTGTTGCTCCGCCCGTTGATTCGAACGTCGCCGTACTCGTCGCCAGGGCCGGAGCGGTGAAGGCCGCCATTGCAGCCACCAGCGCCACCGCCCCAATCGTCATCTTGACGTGTCTCATTCCGGTCGTTCCTCCCGTTGCGTTATCCCTCACTCGCCGCTGCGGCTAAGGCTGCTGCCGGCGCGGCACCCCGGCGCTTCGCCATACGGTACCAGCGACTGCTCGCCGCCGCGACCGCCGACTGGACGCCGCCAATCAGGCGACGCAACGCGAAGCTTTGCCGGAGCGGCACGCGTTTAAGCTCGTCGAGCAGGTGCCACGAGTACACGGATGCCGCTGTAACGGCTGGTCTGGCTTCGCTTGCCCTACCTCTCCGTCCCTTTTGAGATGCGCTTGCGGGACCACTCTGGCGCTCCTGAGCCCGAGAGATCCCTGACTCTCGTTCCGGTGGCCGTCAGCCTCGCTCCTGGACACGTGTTGTCCACTGAGAATGACGCCGCCGAAGCTTGGACACGTCGAGGTCGACCCGGCCCAACGGTCGGTAATTATCCACCCAGGTTTCGACCATCTCGTGCGAGCGCGCGATCGCCCAGCCATCCCACAGCGCCACGTTGGCGACCGCCTCACCGGCAGCCTCCTCATAGGTCGCCAGGAAGACGTCGGCGAGGCGCTCGTCGAAGAGGATGAAGAGATCCAACCGACACCAAGCCACGTCAAAGCCGCGCGGACCACGCAATCCGCCGGACCAGTCGACTATCCCTGTCAGCACGCCGTCTCGCCAGACGACGTTGCCAGACCAGTAGTCGCCGTGCGTGAGCACCTCCGGGGACGCGATGATCTGCGCCCAGGCAGACCCAGTTCGCGCAGCGACTGGGCCGCTCAACGCCTCACGAGACCCGCCGCTGTGGTCGAACACACTCGGCAGACCAGAGAGCCGGTCGCCGGGCATCGCGTGCACCGAGGCCAGCGTTTCACCGAGCTGCATCGCCCAGTCGTCGGGTTCACGGGGCGTGATGTCCGCCTCGCCGTCCAACCAGCTGATCAGAGTCGTCGGGCACTCCGACCAGTTGCCAGCCAGGTCGCTGCTTAGCAGTACCGGCGCCCGCCCTCCGAGGCCCTCGAGCACCCCCAACGCACGGGCCTCGCTCGCACCCGCCGCGTCGCCCGCCGGGAACTCGCGAACGACCACGGTGAGAGAGGGGCTCGCAGTGTCCACTCTCCACGTCGCCGCGTGCTGGCCGCCCTCCAGTCTCACCACCGACTCAATCGTGGCCGACGTGCCGGCCAGGCGCCGAACCTCATCGAGGGCACCCGCTGACGGCGATCGCTCTGAATGGACGATGTCGGAGATCCTATGAAGCGGATCGCCACCGAAGCCCCGTCGAAGCGAAGCGAGCTCAGGGATCCATGAACGCAGTCATCAGACGTCGTGAGCCGTGAGGACATAGCCGTCGGGGTCGCGAAACGAAAATGTGCGCCCGAACGGGCCGTCGACCGGTTCAGCGACGATCGGAACGCCTGCCGCGGCGAGCCGGTCGTGGAGAGCCTGCGCGTCATGAACGCCAAGCCACAGCGCCACGCCGAGGCCGGGCTGTCCACGATCGAGATCGGTTCCGGGCAGCGGGTCTCTGACGGCAATCGGGATTGGCTCGGTGGCGAACACGACGGCGTGCGGAGGTGAACTGGCTGCACGCTCGACGCCGAGCGCCTGCTCGTAGAACGCCGCGGCGCGCTCGAGATCACGGACCTGGAGTGAAAGAAAGTCGGGACCTACGATCGAACTCATGGACGGCTCCTCTGATTGTCAGGGTCTTGACAATCCATAGTATGTCAAGATCCTGACATGAGTCAAGTGGACGTCGACCGCTCGGTCGGATACATCGTCAAGCGTGCCCAGTCAGCGCTGCACACCGCGCTCGAGAAGAGGCTGCGCAGGCACGGCCTGAGCGTTTCTCAGTACGCATGCCTTGAGCTGCTCGCCCAGCGGCCAGATCTCTCTCAGTCCGAGCTCGCACGCGGCGCGTTCGTAACCCGGCAGGCGATGAACCAACTCGTCGCCGGCCTTCAGACCGCGGGCTTGATCACGAGTCGCAACGACGGACGCGCCCGTCGGCTGCAGCTGACGGCAGTGGGCAAGCGAAAGCTTCGGGCCGCTTCACGGGCCGCTGCGGAAGTCGAGCGCAGGATGCTTGCGGGACTCGACGAAGCGCAGCAGAGCACGCTGCACGACTACCTGGCCAGCTGCGTAGATTCGCTCGCAGCCGATCGCGAGCGGTAAGACGGCTACGCACCGGGTTGTGCAGCTGCGCCAACCCGCTATCCGCGAGCGTGTCCGGCTCGCAGCCTCCCTACCGCCTATCGCGTCTAGAGCGCGACGGCGATGTACTTGGTCTCGAGGTACTCCTCGATGCCCTCGAACCCGCCCTCGCGGCCGAAGCCCGACTGCTTGACGCCGCCGAACGGAGCGGCGGCGTTGGAGACGATGCCCTGGTTGAGCCCGATCATCCCGGTCTGCAGGCGCTCGCAAACGCGCAGCGCGCGGTCGAGGTCTCGCGTGAAGACGTACGCCACGAGGCCGTACTCCGTGTCGTTCGCGGCGGCGACGACCTCGTCCTCGCTTGAGAACGGGACCACCGGGGCGACGGGCCCGAAGATCTCCTCTTTGAGCAACTCTGCGTCGGGGGGAACATCCGCGAGAACGGTGGGCTGGAAGAAGTAGCCCGCGCCGTCGATGGGTCCGCCGCCAGTGAGGGTCTTTGCGCCGCGCGAGACGGCGTCGTCCACGAGCTCGCTCACCTTCGTGCGCTGCGCGCCGTCGATCAGCGGCCCGACTTCCACTCCGTCGTCCGTGCCGCGGCCGATCTTCATCGCGCTCATCCGCGCCGCGAGGCGGTCGGCGAACTCCCGCGCGATCGACTCGTGGGCGTAGAGGCGGTTCGCTGCAGTACAAGCCTCGCCGATGTTCCGCATCTTGGCCAACATCGCCCCGTCGACGGCGGCGTCGAGGTCGGCGTCCTCGAAGACGATGAATGGGGCGTTGCCGCCGAGCTCCATCGACACGCGAAGCACGCGGCCGGCCGACTGCGCGATCAGCGCGCGACCAACCTCAGTCGAGCCGGTGAAGGACAGCTTGCGCGTCCGCGGGTCCTCGAGCAGCGGTTTGATGACGGCGCCTGAGCTGCGCGAGGTGATGACGTTCAGCACCCCATCGGGAAGGCCTGCCCGCTGCAGGATGTCGGCGAGCGCGAGCATCGAAAGCGGTGTCTGCTGGGCTGGCTTGATGACGACCGTGCAGCCCGCCGCGAGCGCCGGGCCGATCTTGCGTGTGCCCATCGCGGCCGGGAAGTTCCACGGCGTCACGAACACGCAGGGACCCACCGGCTGCTTCATCGTGAGGATCCGTCCTTTGCCGTTGCCGGCGACCATGTAGCGACCGTGTATGCGCACCGCCTCCTCGCTGAACCAGCGCAGGAAGTCTGCTGCGTAGAGGATCTCGCCGCGGGACTCCGCTAGCGCCTTGCCCATCTCGAGCGTCATCACGAGCGCGAGCTCGTCGGCGCGCTCGACCATCTCTTCATAGGCGCGCCGGAGTATCTCGCCGCGCTCGCGTGGCGGATGCTCGCCCCAGGCGGGCTGCGCGCGATCGGCCGCGCCGAGCGCCTCGAGCGCGTCCTGCGGCTGAGCGTCAGCGACGTCGATGAGCCCCTCTCCCGTCGCCGGGTCCTCGACCGTGAGGGTGCCGCCGCCGGTCGCGGGACGCCACTTCCCGTCGATCAACAGCTCGCGCGGAACACCCTCTAGCTGCGAGCGCTCGGCGTCAGTGACAGCGTTCATGCACAGCTCACACGGTCCGCAGTGTCAGACGAACGGGATGTCATGAAGGTTGCGCAGGTTTGCACAGCGAAGTTGATCCTGGACCGCCCGGCGATGCGCCCAATCTATCAGCGGCCCACGGCTCGGCCGCGCGCCTTCGCGGCGGCAGCGATCGCCACTTTTGCTCTCGTTTTCGTGCCGGCGGCACGTGGCGAGAACCTGATCATCGAAGGTGCCGGCGACGGCCACGGCATCGGCATGAGCCAGTGGGGAGCGCTCGGTTACGCCCAGCACGGCTTCAGCGACCGGCAGATCCTTGCGCACTACTACACGGGCACAGCGATCGGCCGCGTGAGCGCGAGCGCGAAAATCAAAGTGCTCGTCGGCTCGAAGGTGTTGACGCTGCCGATTGAAACCTATGTCCGCGGCGTCGTCGCCGCAGAGATGCCCTCGAGCTGGCCCGCCGCCGCGCTCCAGGCGCAGGCGATCGCCAGCCGCACCTACGCGCTCACGACCGACGCCGGCGGCGCCCGCTTCGATGTCTACTCGGACACGCGCTCGCAGGTCTACGAGGGACGCGCCGCCGAAACGCGGGCGACGAACGCCGCCGTGGCCGCGACTGCCGGGCAGGTCGTCACGTACGGCGGCACTCCAGTCACCACCTACTTCTTCGCGAGCTCGGGCGGGCGCACCGAGGACATCCAGAACTCCTTCCCCGGCTCGACGCCCGAGCCGTGGCTGAAGGGCGTCGTCGACCGCTACGAAACGAGCGCCAGCGACTGGAAGGTCACGATGTCCTTCACCCGCGCCCAGGCCCTGCTCGGGCGGCTCGTGCGCGGCCGCTTCCGCGGCATCGAAGTCATCTCACGCGGCTACTCGCCGCGGATCGTCTCGGCGCTCGTGCTCGGCTCGGGCGGCTCGACTCGGGTAAGCGGCCCGGAACTTGAGTGGCGGCTCGGCCTGATGAGCGCCTGGGCCTATTTCTCGGTGCAGAACGGCTCGACGATCAAGCGGGAGCCCGATCGCTCCGGACGCGCCGCCTCGCACCACAAGAAGCCGCGGCGCCCGCGCGCCGGTTCGCCTGTCGCGAGCGCTCCGAGCAAGGGCGAGCAGGCTCCGACCGACGGCGGCGTGTCCGCACCACCGGAGGAGAGTTAAGGTTCGGCCGTGGCCGCGCCGATGCTCGTTGTGGATCTGCCATGGCTGCTCTACCGCTCCTACTTCGCGCTGCCCTCGTCGCTGAAGGACACGCACGGCCGCCCAAGCGGAGCACTGCTTGGCGCGATCGGCGCGCTGCTGACGCTGACGGCGGACGGCGCGGAGACAATCGCGGTGCGCGCAATCGCCCTGTGCACGGGAGCGGAGCAAGCCGCCTACCGCGTTGAGCTGTACCCGCCGTACCACGCTCACCGACCGCCGATGCCCGACGCGCTCGCCGACCAGTGGGGGCGCGCGCCGGCCCTGATGTCGACGCTCGGCTGGTCCGTCCACGACGGCGGCGACCTTGAGGCCGACGATGTGATGTTCTCGCTTGCCCGCGTCGAAGCCGCGCGCGACGGGCGCACGCTCATCATGAGCGCCGACCGCGACCTGTACGGCGCCGTCGACGCGCACACCGCCGTCCTCGCGCTGGCGCGCGGCGGCAAGGCGCCAGCGGAGATCGACGCGGAAGGCGTGCGCGAGCGCGTCGGCGTCGCGCCAGCGCAGGTGCCGGACCTCATCGCGCTCCGCGGCGACCCCTCCGACGGGCTTCCCGGGGCCAAGGGGATCGGCGCCAAGACGGCGGCGCAGCTGCTCGCGGATCACGGCTCGCTCGACGGCGTGATCGGGGCGGCACGTGCCGGCCAGCTCAGCGCGCGCATCGCCGATGCTGTCCTCGGCGAAGAGGCGCAGCTACGCGACTTCCTGCGCATCGCGACCCTGCAGTCGATGGACGTCTCGCTACCCGCGGACGCGCCGACCGACTACGAGGCGGGGGCGCGGTCCGTCGAAGAGGCCGGCATGGGGCGCCTCGCGCAGCGCCTCTCGCGGCTTGCCGCTACGGCGTGAACTTGACGGTGATCACGTCACCGTCGCGCATTACGTAGTCGCGGCCCTCGATGCGGAGCGTCCCGTGCTCGCGCGCCGCGGCGTAACCGCCGGCGTCGACGAGCTCCTCCCAGCCGATCACTTCGGCACGCACGAAGCCCTGCTGAATGTCGCTGTGAATCTCCCCCGCCGCGTGCCACGCCGTGAGGCCTTTGCGCAGGTGCCAGCTCTGCGCCGGCTTGGACTCGCCCGCCGTGAAGAAGGAGATCCTGTCGAGGAGCGTGAAGGCCTCACGGACGACGCTTTGGAGGCCCGACTCGCTGATCCCGAGGTCCTCGCGCATCGCGGCGGCTTCCTCGTCGTCGAGCTCGGATAGCTCGGCCTCGATGCGCGAGGAGACCGCGACGGCGCGCGCGCCCTGCGCCGCGGCGTAGGCTGCGATCTCGGCCGGGACCGCGCTCTCTTCCTCGTCCACGTTGGCCACGAACAGCACCGGCTTGGAGGTCAGCGCGCCGAGCTCGCGTGCGGCGTTCGGCGCGTCGTCCGGCAGCTCGATGGAACGCGCCGGTCGGCCGCTGCCGAGCTCGTCGACGACGGCGCGCAGGTAGGCCTCCTCGGCGACCGCGGCCCGCTCACCGCTCCGCGCCTGACGCGCCACGCGCTCGAGCCGCCGTTCCGCCGTCTCGAGGTCCGCGAGGATCAGCTCTGTCTCGACTGTTTCGATGTCGGCGATCGGGTCGACCCGGCCTGCGGGGTGCACGACGCTCTCATCGCCATGGGCCCGCACGACGTGGACGATCGCGTCGGTCTCACGGATGTTCGCGAGGAAGCGGTTGCCGAGACCCTCGCCCTTGTGGGCGCCGGCGACGAGCCCCGCGATGTCGTGAAAGTCGATCGTGTCCCAGACGATCTCCGACGAGCCGACGGTCTGCGCGACGCGTTCGAGGCGGCCGTCGCGCACGGGGACCACGGCGACGTTCGGCTCGATCGTCGTGAAGGGGTAGTTCGCCGCCTCGGCACCGGCCTTCGTCAGCGCGTTGAAGAGCGAAGACTTGCCGGCGTTCGGTAGCCCGACGATGCCGATGCGGGTGCTCATGCGCGCGCGCCCGCGAGCGACGCGACTGCCGTGCCGAGGAGCGCCCCCGCGGCCAGGTCGGACGGATAGTGGACGCCCAGGTAAAGCCGCGAGAGGGCGAGCGTGACGGCGAGCCCGTAGAGCGGCGGCGCCGGGAGTCCGCAGCGCGCGTAGCTGCACGCGCCGGCGAAGCCTGTCGCCGTGTGGGCGCTCGGGAAGCCGAGGCCGGTCGGCGTGCCGATGAGAGGCGGCAGGCCGTCGAGCTGTGGCCGCGGACGTCGAACGGCCAGCTTGACGGCAGTGTTCGCGACGTATGTCGCGCCGACGGTTGCCAGGCCCCGGCGCCAGCAGGAGCGGTGGCGGCGGTCAACGACCGCGCCGAGCCCGCCGATCGCAAGCCACAGCGCGCCGTGCTCCCCGAGCCGCGAGAAAGCGGCGATGCGCCGCTCGCGCTGCTCGCTGTGGCCGCGTGTCCTGGCGGCCCTGAGGATCCGCTCGTCGATGCCCACGCGCTGGGCGTCCCGCGGCTTGCTAGCCGAAGCCGACGTGTGGCTCGTCGGCGTCGGCGCTGACGTAGACGACGCGCGACAGGTCGAGCCGCACGATCTGGTCCTCGCCGGCCAGCTCGTGCCAGCCGCCGGCCCCGCCGGCAAGTGCCGCCTCGAGCTCGCGAAGCGGCTTCTCGGCCACGCGGATGGCAAGCATCTGGCCGCCCTCGAAGCCGATGCTCACGCGGCGCAGCGTTCCGCTCATGCGTGCACCTTCGCGGGTTCGACGATCTCGGTCAGCACGCCACCCGTGGAGCGCGGATGAAGGAAAGCGACCCGCGAGCCGCGGATGCCGGTGCGCGGGCTCTCGTCGATCAGGCGCAGGCCCGCGTCGCGCAGGCGGCCGAGCTCGGCGTCGATGTCCCCTACCTGGTATGCGACGTGGTGAAGGCCGGGGCCGCGCTCGGCGATGAAGCGGCCCACGGTCGTCTCGGGTCCGAGCGGCGCGACGAGCTCCACGTGGTTCTCACCGACATCGAGCAGCGCCGCCTCGACGCCCTGGTCGGCGATGCTCTCGCGGTGCACGAGCTCCACGCCGAGCTGCCCCGAGTAGAGCTCGAGCGCGGCGTCGATGTCCTCGACGGCCACCCCGACATGATCGATGCGCGCAAACACGAGCCGAGAGTCTATAGCGGCGTGGCTCCCAGAACCTGCGGCCGGCCCGGGCCCGCGCGCGTCCGCGCGCGACGCGTCACTGACGCGCAGCGCCGGACCCGAAGCGATCACGAGTAGCGCACTCGCGGGTCCAAATACGCGTACAGCACATCCACCACGATGTTCATGATCACGATGAACATTGCAGCGAGGAGCACTGTGCCCTGAACGACCGGGAAGTCGCTGGAACGGATCGCGTCGTAGTTGAGCGTCCCGACACCGGGAATGTTGAAGACGATTTCGATCAGCAGCGCGCCGCCGAGCAGGAACCCCAGTTCAAGGCCGAACGCGGTGAACGCCGGGTTCACAGCCGCCCGCACGCCCTGGCGCGTCACGGCACGCTCGGGCAACCCCTTCGCGCGCGCCGTGCGGATGTAGTCCTCCCCCATCGTGTCGGAGAGGTTGCCGCGCATAAGCCGCGCGAAGACCGCCGCCGAGCCGGCAGCGACCACGATCCACGGCAGGACGAGCGAGCCGAACCATTTTGCGGGGTCCTGCGAGAAGGGCACGTATGCACCGGCGCCGGGCAGCAGCGGAAACTGGCCGATGTCGGCCGCGAAGAGGTATAGGGCGACGATGCCGAGCCAGAATTCGGGAGCCGAGATCGCGACCAGCGCACCGATCATCGCCGCGCGGTCCGCGAGTTTGCCGCGCTTGAGCGCGGAGATGATCCCCACGCCGAGGCCCACGACGAGCCACAAGATCGCTCCGCCGATGCACAGCGAGATCGTGGCGGGCAACCGCTCGAAGATCAGTTCAGAGACCGGCGCATCGCTGTACCAGCTGTAGCCGAGATTGAAGTGGAAGAAGACCTGCTTCATGTATTCCCAGAACTGGACGTACAGCGGTTTGTTGAGCCCGAGGACCTGTTCGATCTCCTTGATCAATCTGGGCTGCGGGTCGCGTCCGGCACGCAGCACTGCCGGGTTCGCCGTCGGCAGCACGCGGAACAGCACGAACGTCAGCGCGCAAACCACGATGAGGATCACGACGCCCCAGAGGAGCCTGCGCGCTATGTAACGGAGCATCGCCTGTGGCCCCCGATCCTCGGCGCTAACACGAGCCGAAGTCTACGGCCGCACGCGCGTCAGCCGAGCAGATCGGTCGCGAGCCCCGCGTAGAAGTCGGCGGCCAGCGCGAGGTCGCGCGCGTCGATCCGCTCGTCGGCGCCGTGGATCAGAGGCGCACCCTCCATGCAGGGTCTGCTGGCGCTGCGGGAAGAAGCCGTACGCGACGCACTCCGGGAACGCGCTGCGGAAGTGACGCGAGTCGGTGAAGCCGGGGAGCACCACCGGCGACACAGCCGCACCGGGGTCGAACTGCTCGATGCGGTCGGCGATCGCATCCATCAGTGGTGACACGGCCGGTGAGCGGTTGCCGACGACTGTCTCGGTGAACTCGACCTCGTAGCCGTCCTCGCCCGAGCACGTGCGCGATGTCGCCGCGCACCTCGTCCTCGCCGAGGCCGGGTGGCACGCGGCAGTCGACCCGCAGCTCGGCGCGGCTCGGGATGACGTTGATCTTCTCGGACGCCGAGATCCGGGTCGGCGTGAACGTGACACCGAACATCGGCTCGAACATCACCGCGAGCGCGAGGGTCGCTGGCGCGCAGGCGCGCGAGCGCGCCCGCCGGGTCGTCCGGATCCTCGCCGACTCCACGCAGGAAGAGCAGCGGCTCGTCCGTGACGCGGTACTCGGGGCGGCGCTCGGCGAGACGCGCGAGTATCGGCGCCATCTTCAGCAGCGCGTTGTCGCCCATCGCCGGCATCGAGGCGTGGCCGGCGACGCCGCGCGTGCGGATCGTGAAGCGGAACACGCCCTTCTCGGCGCAGCAGACGCCGTAGCAGCGCCGGCCGGCAAGCTCGAAGGCCGGCGCCGCCGCCCTCGTTGAGGAGCATGTCGCAGCGCACCTTGTCCGGGTGCTCGCGCGTGATCCATCGGCGCCCAGCGAGCCACCTGTCTCCTCGTCGACGACGCTCACGAGTTTGAGCTCGCCGCGCGGCGGGCCGCCAGCCATCTCGAGCGAGCGAGAGGAGCGCCGCGAGCTCGGCCGCCACCTGGCCCTTCATGTCGAGCGCGCCGCGCCCCCAGATGTACCCGTCCTCCTCGGCGCCGGACCACGGCCCGTGGCGCCACTCCTCGGGCGTCGCCAGCACCGTGTCGACGTGGCCGAGCAGGCACAGCGTCGGCCCGGGCGAGTCGCCGCGGAGACTCGCGATGAGGTTCGGGCCGTCCGGGCTCGGCGCCCAGAAGCTCGCAGTCCACGCCCGCTTGGCGCAGGCGCGCGGCGATGAGCTCCTGCGCCGGGAGCTCGTTGCCAGGCGGGTTTACGGTGTCGATGCGCAGCAGCTCGACGAGGAGCTCGGCGGCCTCGGTGCCGCGGTCGCTCATCCCCAACCCCGCACGCCGAGCTCGAGTGCTTCGTCGTGCGTGAGGAGGTGGTGGCAGGCAGCACGCGTGCCGCTATCGAGGTCTTCGAGTTGGGGTTCGATGTCAGAGCAGACCTCGGTCGCCTTCGGGCAGCGCGTGTGAAAGCGGCAGGCCGACGGCGGGTTCACCGGGCTGGGCACGTCGCCGGTGAGCAGTTTTCGGTCGCGGCCTTTGCGCGAGGTGTCGATGACCGGGCACCGCCGCCAGGAGCGCACCCGTGTACGGATGACGCGGGAACTCATACAACGCGGGCCCTGGACCGATCTCGACGATCTTGCCGAGGTACATGACGGCCACGCGATCGCACATGTGGCGCACGACTGAGAGATCGTGGGCGATGAACAGGAGCGTGAGGCCGAGGCGGCTCTGCAGGTCGCGCAGCAGGTTCAGGACCTGCGCCTGGATCGACACATCGAGCGCGGATACGGGCTCGTCCGCGATCGAGCAGCGCCGGCTCGAGCGCGAGAGCGCGCGCCACGCCGATCCGCTGGCGCTGGCCGCCCGAGAACTCGTGGGGGTAGCGGTTGAAGTGCTCTGGGTTCAGCCCCACCATCTCCATCAGCTCCTGGACCCTGCGTTTGCGTTCGTTCTTGGCGGGCAGCAGACCGTGGATCGAGAAAGGCTCGGCGATGATCGAGCCGACCGTCTTACGGGGGTTCAGCGACGAGTAGGGGTCCTGGAAGATCATCTGCATCTGGCGGCGCGGCGGCCTTCATGTCCGCGCCGTGGAGCGTGGTGATGTCCCGCCCGTCGATGCGGATCTCGCCGGCCGTTGGCTGCAGCAGGCGCATCAGCAAACGCGCCGTCGTGCTCTTACCGCAGCCGCTCTCGCCGACGAGGCCGAGCGTTTCGCCGCGGTTGACGTCGAACGAGATCCCATCGACTGCCTGCACGGCGCCGACTTTCTTCTGGAAGATGATCCCTCGCGTGATCGGGAAGTGCTTGACGAGGTCCCGAACTTCGACGAGCGGCTCGCTCACGCGCTCTCACCGGCCCCAACGGCCTCGATCGCCTCATCGGGCGTCGCCCCCTGCCGCAGGTTCTCCCACAGCATGCGCCGCTGCTCGCCGTGCAGGAAACACGCGACCGTGTGATCGTTGTCGTCGGCGACGGGTTCGAGCGGCGGTTCGCTTTCGGCGTGTGAGGGCTGCGAGTACGGACAGCGAGGGTGGAAATGGCACCCGGATGGCGGATTGATGAGGCTCGGAGGCGACCCCTGGATCGGGACGAGGTCGCGTCGCTCGACGGCACCGGAACGCTCGCGCATCGCGCCCCAGGTCTGACCCTCTACCGTCGGCACGGACCGGAGGAGCCCCCATGTGTAGGGGTGCTCCGGAGCGGCGAAGATACGCTCGGCGCTCGCACGCTCGGCGATCTTGCCGGCATACATCACGACGATCTCGTCGGCCAGCTCGGCAACCACGCCGAGGTCGTGCGTGATGATCACGATCGACATCCCGAGTTCGCGCTGCAGACGTTCCATCAGCGCGAGGATCTGGGCCTGGACGGTCACGTCGAGCGCCGTTGTGGGCTCGTCCGCGATCAGCAACTTCGGTTCGTTGATCAGCGCCATGGCGATCATCGCGCGCTGGCGCATGCCGCCGGAGAATTCGTGCGGGAAGTCGTCGATCCGCCGGGCGGGATCGGGGATCCCGACGTGCCCTAGCATCTCGATCGCACGCTCGCGCGCCTGCTGGTTGGAGACGTCGCGGTGCGCGCGAATCGCCTCGGTCAGCTGCCTGCCGACGTTGTACAGCGGGTGCAGCGAGGAGAGCGGGTCCTGGAAGACCATCGCGATGTCGTCGCCGCGGATCTGACGTAGCTCGTCTTCCGATATCGCCACGAGATCCCGGTCCTCGAACATGATTTGGCCGGAGATTCGAGCGCCCTGGCGGCGCGTCAGGCCAAGCGTTGTCAGCGAAGCGACCGTCTTCCCGGATCCAGACTCGCCGACGATCCCGAGCGTGCGCCCCGGATAGACGTCGTAGCTGATGCGGTCGACGGCGTGCACGACCCCATCCTCGGTGTGGAAGTCGACCTTCAGATCGCTGACCCGCAGCAGCGGCTGCGCGTCGCTCATGAGAAACGAACTCGCGGGTCGAGAAACGCGTACATCACGTCCACCACGATGTTCATGAGCACGATGAACATAGCGGCGAGGAGCACGGTGCCCTGCACCACGGGGAAGTCACTGGAGCGGATCGCGTGGTAGTTGAGGGTCCCGATCCCCGGGATGTTGAAGACGATTTCGATCAGCAGCGCGCCGCCGAGCAGGAACCCGAGTTCCAGGCCGAACGCGGTGAACGCGGGGTTGACTGCGGCCCGCACGCCCTGGCGCGTGACGGAGCGCTCCGGCAGCCCCTTCGCGCGCGCCGTGCGGATGTAGTCCTCTGCCAACACGTCGGAGAGGTTGCCGCGCATCAGCCGCGCGAAGACAGCCGCTGAGCTCGCGGCGACCACGATCCACGGCAGGACGAGCGAGCCGAACCATTTCGCGGGATCCTGCGAGAACGGCACATAGCGACCCGGCGCCCGGAAAGATCGGGAACTTGCCGATGTCGGCCGCGAACAGGTACAGGGCGACGATGCCGAGCCAGAACGTCGGCGCCGAGATCGCGACCAATGCACCGATCATCGCCGCGCGATCCGCGAGTTTGCCGCGCTTGAGCGCGGAGATGATCCCCACGCCGAGGCCCACGACGAGCCACAAGATCGCGCCGCCGATACAGAGCGAGACCGTGGCGGGCAGGCGCTGGAAGATCAATTCCGCCACGGGCGCATCGCTGTACCAGCTGTAGCCGAGGTTGAAGTGGAAGAACACCTGCTTGATGTATTCCCAGAACTGGACGTACAGCGGCTTATTGACCCCGAGAACCTGTTCGATCTCCCTGATCAGTTTGGGCTGCGGGTCGCGACCGGCACGCAACACCGCCGGGTTCGCGGTCGGCAGCACGCGGAACAGCACGAACGTCAGGGCGCACACCACCACGAGGATCACCACACCCCAGATCAGCCTGCGCGCTATGTACCGGAGCATGACCTGCGGCTCTCGTCGATGGTTGTCTCGCTGTCGTTTACGCCGTCGGTGTTAGGACGCGTGGGGCCCCGTCGTCGACGGGGCCCCACGGCCTTCTCACGGTGCTGCTACTTCAGTGACGTGAAGCTGTAGTCCCACTGTCCGGTGTTCCACAGCTGGCCCACACCTTCAACTTCGGTTCCCTCGAGCCACTTTTCCTTGTCCCAGTCGACTGGGATCGCGAGTGCGTGTTCGACAACTTCCTTGTCGATCGCGCCCCACGCCTTGGCTCGAGCTTCAGCGCCGACGACCTTTTCGGCTTCGTCCATGTTCTTGTTGATCGTCGGGTTGTTTGCCTGGCTCCAGTTCACGTTGCCAGTGGAGTTGATGTATTTGCCGTTGAACGTGATGTTCAGGACGGTCTGCGGGTCGCCGAAGTCCGCGATCCAGCCCACCGACGGGCAGACCGTGATCTCTTCTTTCGGCACGTTGCAGTACTTCGCGTACATCGTCGCGGTTTCCTCAAGCGAGAGCTTCGTGTTGAAGCCCAAGCTCTTGAGCGTTTCGTTGACGAGTTCGCCGCGTTCCTTCGCGGGCGGACCACTTGCGGCGACGATCGAGACGGTGCCGCTGCCCGTGTACTTGCCACTCGGGTAGCCGGCTTTCTTCATGTATTCGGTCGCCACGGCCATGTCGCCTTCTGGATGTTCGTTGAAGTTGACTTTCGGCCCTTCAAGACCGCCGGCCTGTTCGAAGCCGGGGATCGTCGGGTAGATGAAATGCGTGGCCGTTGTGGTCACGAGTTCGCCACCGGCGAGCTTGTTCATCGCCTTTCGGTTCAGCGCCGCGTAGAAGGCCTTACGCAGGTCTTCATTCGTGAACGGGCCGACCTTGTTGTTCACGCCGATGTAGTGCATGCCCGCGCCCGGCGAGATCTGCAACTGCGACTTGTACTTTTCGTACGCGAGCTTCAGGGTCGCTGCCGGCGGCGGTTCGCTGTCGACAATGTTGGTGCCCTTCAGTGTCTGTTCGGCGAGAACGGACGCCGTTCCGCCGATCTTGATGATGATTTCGTTCAGGCACGCGGGCCGGTAATCGGTAGACGCGTTCCAGTTCGGGTTGCGAACCAGGATCGCTTCCTTACCCGGCGTGTAGCCGATGCCGAGAACCTTGCCTTCGGCGTTGTTCTTCAGCATGTACGGGCCGGTCGCGACCTCGTAGTCGGCGTAGTTGGACGGCTTGTTCTTGTCGTACTTTTCCGCGTACGACGGCGGCACCGGGGCCGACAGCGGCAGCACCAGGGCATCGGCCACGAGCTGGCCGAGCGGTTCGGTCAGTTTGAAGACGATGGTGTACTTGTTCGGCGTCGATATGCCCTTGATCGGGCCGCCCGTCGCCGTCGGGGCGCCTTCAATCGATTTGAAGTACGCCTGGAAGTACGGGTTCGCGACGTTCGGGTTGGCGCCACGCTGGATCGCGTAGGCGACGTCTTCCGAGGTCACTTCGCTGTTCACAGGCGGGCTGAAGCGGATCCCGTGCTTGATTTTCACGGTCACCTTCTTGCCGCCTTCAGTTATTTCGGGCTGCCCTTCGGCAGTGTCCGGCGTGGCCGGCAACGCGATCGAGTTCGGCTTGTTCGAGTACAGCGGACGCTGCGTCGCGAACACGACCCCGTAGTCGACCGAGTAGTACGAGATGCCCGGGTCGAGGTGTTCGAAATCGTTTTCCTGCACGGCGTTCAACGTGCCGCCCTTTTTCGCGCAGGTCAGTTTCTCAGTAAGCGGACTTTTCAGCCCAGACGTGCTGAGCGCCGCGTTCGACGTCGTGCTCGACGTCGTTTCTGAGCTGCTAGAGCCACAGGCCGCCAGCAGGAGCCCGAAGCCTCCCACCAGTGCCAATGCTGCAATCGCTCTCAACCACCTCATCTAATCCTCCGTTTCTATTTACGTCACCCGTCAACGGGTGTTCCGTGGACTGAGGGCGTCTTGCAGCCCGTCGCCCAGCAAGTTGAAGGCCAGCACCGCGAAGAGCAGTGCGAGGCCGGGGAAGGTGAATAGCCACCAAGCTGTGTTGAAGATTTCGGTGCCTTCGGCGATCATCTGGCCCCAGCTCGCCGTCGGCGGCCGGATTCCGATGCCGATGAAGGAGAGGGCGGCCTCGATGGAGATCGCCGTCGGGATCAGCAGGCTCGCATAAACGATGATCGGCGCGGTCAGGTTCGGCAGGATCTCGCGAAACATGATGCGCGTGTCGGACGCGCCTAGCGCGCGCGAGGCCTCGACGAACTCGCGCTCTCGCATCGAGAGCACCAACCCGCGCACGATTCGCGCGACGAAGGGCCAAGAGCCGAGTGCGACGAGGAAGATGATCACCGGCAAGCCCGGTTCGATCAGGCCGCCGAGGCAGCCCTTCACCGAGCAGGCAGCCGCGATCCCGAGCCCCAGCAGGAGCAGCGGGATCGAAAGGATGACGTCCATCATGCGCGAGAGGATCGTGTCCGTCCAGCCGCGGTAGAAGCCGGCGAAGATGCCGACGATCACGCCGATGACGGTCGAGAAGGCGGCGCCGATGATGCCGACCTCGAGCGAGACACGCGAGCCGTAGATGACGCGCGACATGACGTCTCGGCCGAGGCGGTCGACGCCCATCGGGTTGTGGATGGTCGGCCCGGTCGGTTCGCCGAAGGGCCCCAAGAGGTTCAGGTTCTGCTTGTACGGGCCTGGGAGGCCGAGGACCGACACGATCTCGGGCGCGAAGATCGCAACCAGGAAGAGGAGGACCACGAACGCCATGGAGGCCATCGCGACACGGTCCTGGCGCAGGCGTCGCCAAAAGAGCGAGATCGGCGAGCGTGCGGCGACGTCCCCGGTGACCGGCGCGTCGAGGAATTCGAACGCGTCAGCGGGGGTCGCGATCTCTTGCGCGCCTGTGGTCAAGCCATGCCCTCGGTTATCTCTGCCTGTTGGCCTTGCCCCGCTGTCGGCGGGACCATCCCCGCCCGCTAACGCTGAATGTATACGTTCTTCACGTCCAGTAGTGCACCTCCACGCGAAATCGTGGCACTTGTGACGCAACGGCCGCGATACTTGCGGTAGTGGAGTCCCTGTTCGACGTCCCCGGCCGTGACGAGGAGCCGCCGCTCGCGGTGCGCGTGCGCCCCGCCACGCTCGCCGATTTCGTCGGCCAGGACCACCTTTTAGCGCCCGGCTCGGCGCTCCGCAGCGCCGTAGAGACGGGGCGCGCGCACTCCATGATCCTCTACGGGCCGCCCGGCTCCGGCAAGACGACGCTGGCACGGATGATCGGCGCCGCCGGCGACGGCGCCTTCGAGGAGCTGAGCGCCGTCAACGCGGGCCGCGCGGAGGTCCGTGCGGTGATCGAGCGCGCCCAGCTACGCCGGCGCGCGGGCGGCACGCCGACGGTCCTCTTCCTCGACGAGATCCACCGCTTCAACAAGGCGCAGCAGGACGCGCTGCTGCCGGCAGTCGAGGAGGGCGTGGTGGTCCTGATCGGCGCCACGACGGAGAATCCGGCGTTCGAGGTCAACGCGGCGTTGCTGTCGCGGACCCGCGTTTACGCGCTGCGAACCGCTCGATGCGGAGCAGCTGGAGCGGGTCCTTACGGGGCTGCCGGCGCGCCTTTCGGTGGACGTCGAGGACGGCGTGCTGGCGTATCTGGCGCGCGCCGCGCATGGCGACGCGCGCGTCGCGATCGCGGCGCTCGAGCTCGCCGCCGACGGCGCGACCGCTGCAGGAGAGCGCTCCGTGAGCGTCGAGCGTGCAGCGGATGCGATGCAGCGCCGCGCCGCCCGCTACGACCGCGCCGGTGACCGCCACTACGACTACATCTCGGCCTGGATCAAGGCGGTGCGCGGCTCGGATCCGGATGCGGCCCTGTACTACCTCGCGGTGATGCTGGAGGGCGGCGAGGACCCGGCATTCCTCGCGCGACGTGCGGTGATCCTCGCGAGCGAGGACATCGGCAACGCCGACGCCGGGGCGCTTGAGCTCGCCAGCGCAGCCGCCGCTGCGGTGGAACGCGTCGGCCTGCCCGAGGCCAGCTACGCGCTCGCCCAGGCGACGATCTACCTCGCGCTCGCGCCGAAGTCCAACGCCGCCGGCCGCGCTCTCGCGGCAGCCCGAGAGCACGTTCGCGAGCACGGCGCCGCGCCGCCACCGCCGGCGCTGCGCTCCGGGCCGCGGCCGGGAGCCGAGCGCGGCGACTACGAGTATCCGCACGCCCTGCCGGACGCCGTCTCGTCACAGGAGCTTGCCCCCGACGCAGTTGTGGGCGAGCGTTTCTTCTCACCGAGCGACCGCGAAGCGGAGCTCGCCGCGCGGCTGCGGGAGATCCGCCGCCTGCGCGGCCGCGACGCCTAGCACCGGCCGCTTTCCGGCGCGGCTACGCTAGGCGCATGGCAGCCGCCGCGTTCGAGGGCAAGCCCTGCGTTTGCCAGCTACGCAGGGGGATCTGCGACCAGAGCTGCGTCGCCGGGATGCTCGAGACGCCGCTCTATCTGGCCTGCCTGAGACTCGCCGGCAGACGAGCGGTGGTCGTGGGCGGCGGCGAGATGGCTCTCGAGAAGGTCGACGGGCTGCTGGCCTGCGATGCGGCGGTGACGGTGATCGCGCCGTCCGTCGTCGCCGAGCTCGCCGAGTACGCAAGCGAGGGCTCGATCCGGTGGGAGGAGCGCGCATACGCGGGCGCCAGCGACCTCGAGCGGGCGCTGCTCGTGATCGCCGCGACGGACGAGGCGGAGCTGGGCATCGCCGTCGCGGCCGACGCTGAGCGCCGCCAGATGCTCGTGAACGTCGTCGATGTGCCCGCCCTCTGCAACTTCATCCTGCCGGCGATCGTGCGCAGCGGGCCGCTCGCGATCGCGATCTCGACCGCGGGCGCCTCGCCGGCCCTCGCCAAGCGCATGAAGCGCGAGATCCAGGCCACGTTCGGCGAGCCCTACGCGAGGCTCGCGGTCCTCCTCAGCGACGCGCGGGGCTGGGCGAAGGCGACGCTGCCGACCTACCAGGATCGAAAGCTCTTCTTCGAAGGCATCGTCAACGGCAGCCCGGACCCGATCGAGCTGCTGGCTGGCGGCGAGCGCGGCGAGCAGGCGGTCCGCGAGATGATCGAGGACGCCAAGGCCGCCCACGCGCTCCAGGTGTCAAACCGCTGAGCGCGGCTCTGCGCCTCGAGGGCCTGGCCCGCGATTACGGCGAACGCGTCGCGCTCGCCGACGTCTCCCTGACGCTCGAGCGCGGCGAGACGCTGGTCGTCTTCGGGCCCAACGGGGCCGGTAAGACAACGTTGCTGCGGGTCCTGGCGGCGCTTCTGCGCCCGCACCGCGGCAGGGTGGAGGTGCTCGACTCGCGCCTACCGGACGAGGCCTGGCAGGTACGCGGCCGGCTCGGCCTGCTCGGCCACGAGCCGATGCTGTACCGCGACCTCACCGCGCAGGAGAACCTCGAATACCACGCGCGCCTGCACGGCGTCGACAGTGAGCGCGTCGGCGAGCTGCTCGACGTGCTCGCACTGCGGCCGCGCCGCGAAGAGCCGCTGCGGGGCCTCTCGCGCGGGACGGTGCAGCGCGTCGCGGTGGCGCGCGCCGTGCTGCACTCACCCGAGCTCCTACTGCTCGACGAGCCGTACGCCAACCTCGACCCGGCAGCGGCCACGCTGGTCGAGCCGCTGATCGGCCGTGCGAGCGGCACCACGCGGGTCCTCTGCAGTCACGACGTCGGCGCGGCGCTCGGCGAGGGCGACGTCGTGCTCGGGCTCCGGGCGGGCCATGTCGCGCTGCTCGCGCGTGCGCGGGAGACCTCCGAGGCCGACATCGCGGGGCTTTTCGCGTGAGACGCACGGTCAGCGCACTGCTTCGCAAGGACCTGCTCGTCGAGCTGCGGACGCTCGCCGTGCTGCCCGGGATGGTCCTCTTCTCGGTCTCGATCTTCGTGCTGATGCATTTCGCGCTCAACCGGTCGAGCGTCGAAGGCGACCTCGCGTCCGGCGTGCTGTGGGTCGCCCTGCTCTTCGCGGCGCTGCTCGGCGCGAACCGCCTCTTTGTCGCCGACGCCGACCAGGGCGGCTTCGACGGCTTCCTGCTGGCCCCGGTCCCGCGCAGCGCGCTGCTCGTGGCGAAGGTCGTGACGATGCTCGTCTTCCTTGTCGCTGTCGAGCTGATCGCGGTTCCCGCCTTCGCGGTCCTGCTGCTCGCG
Organism: uncultured Solirubrobacterales bacterium; assembly: GCA_963764325.1. Lineage (GTDB taxonomy): Bacteria > Actinomycetota > Thermoleophilia > Solirubrobacterales > Solirubrobacteraceae > Palsa-744. The sequence goes on from CAVXSE010000003.1 coordinate 615,506, forward strand.
CCACCGCTGTGGCCCGGACTCGGCTGGCTCGCATTGGTGCTCGCGCTCGGCGACATCGGCGTGGCGCTCGTCGCGACGCTCGTCGCGGCGCTCGCAGTGCACACCAGGGCGCGTGATCTCTTCGGCCCCCTGATCGCGCTGCCGCTGCTCCTACCGATCGTGATCGCGGGCGCGCGCGCATCCTCTCCACTGCTCTCTTTCGGCCACGTCGGGGCCCCGGGGGCGCGCTGGCTGGCGATGCTCGGGGTCTATGATCTGATCCTCGGGCTGATCGCGTTCGCCCTGTTCGACTTCCTCCTGGAGGAGTGATGGGACCCACACCTACCGTCGGCAAGTCCGCGCGCGTTCAGAGCATCGCAACGATCGTCCTGATGGCGCTCTCGCTGGCGTTGGTCTTCTTCTACGCGCCGCTGGAAGCCGAACAGGGGTTCCTGCAGAAGATCTTCTACGTCCACGTACCGCTCGCGATCATCTCGCTCGTGGCGTTCGTGCTCGCGGGCCTGCTCGGCGTCCAATACCTGCGCACGCGCGAAGCGCACTGGGACGCGCGGGCCTGCGTGATGATCGACCTCGCGCTCGCGTTCGCGGTCGCCGCGCTCGTTTGCGGCTCGATCTGGGCGAAGGGCTCGTGGGGCCACTGGTGGGTCTGGAACGAGCCGACACTCGTCTCGTTCCTGATCGTGATCCTCTTCTACGCCGTCTACCGGCCCCTGCGCGCGGCGATCGAAGACCGCGAGCGCCAGGCGGCGTACGCGTCCGTGTTCGCAATCGTCGGCGGCGTGTTCGTGCCGCTCAATTTCCTCGCCGTCCGCTTCTCGTCCGCGTACCTGCACCCGCGCGTCCTCGGCGCGAGCTCGCAGCTGCCCGGGCCGATGGCGCTGACGTTCCTGGTCTGCCTGGCCGCCGACGCCCTGCTCTTCGCGACGATGTTCCGTTACGAGATGTCCGTGCGCCGCCTGCGGGCGACGATCCGCACGCTACGCCGCAGGCGTGAAGCCGCGCGCGCCGCCGCGGCCCTCGTGACGAGGCGCGGGAGCGCCGCGTGATCCTCGCCGTCCTCCCGGCGCTGCCGCTGCACACCGCCGGAAAGTACGTGGCGGCCGCGTACATCGTCCTGCTACTCCTGATCCTCGCGTACTGCGCTTCACTCGCCGCGCGGGTCGGCGCGATGGAGCGCGACGTCAACGAATTACTGGCCGACAGCGAAGAGGAGGCAGTCCTGTGAGCGAGCTCCTGGCACTCGGCATCTCCCACAAGACCGCCCCGGTGGCGCTGCGCGAACGCCTCGCGATCGGCGCCGGAGAGGCCGAACAGCTCGCGCGTCGAAGCTACCGCGACCGGCGACGTACGCGAGGCCGTCGTGCTCTCGACGTGCAACCGCACGGAGATCTACGCGGTCGTCGGCGACCCGCTGCAAGCCGAGGTCGCGCTGCTCGGCCTGCTCGCCGCGCGCGCGAAGATCCGCCCCACCGAGCTCGCCGACGCGATCTACTCGCCGCGCAACTGCGATGCCGCGCGCCAGCTCTTCCGCGTCGCGGCGGGGCTCGACTCGATGATCGTCGGCGAGGCCGAGGTCCAGGGCCAGGTGCGCCGCGCGCACGAAGCGGCGATGAACGCCGGTACGACGGGGCCGACATCGAACCGGCTCTTTGCGGCCGCGCTGACGCGGGCCGCCGGGTGCGAAACGAGACGGCGCTGAACCGTAGTCACGTCAGCCTTTCGTCGGTGGCAGTCGAACTCGCGAGCGAGGTGGTCGGCGATCTCGCGGGGCCGCAACGTCGTCGTGTTGGGCGCCGGCGAGACGAGCGAGCTGACGGCCGAAGCGCTGGCTCGCGCGGGCGCCGACACGGTCTTCGTCGTGAACCGCCATGCCGATCGCGCTCTCTCGGTCGCCGAGCGCTTCGGCGGCACGCGTGACCGACTTCGCGCGCCTGCCCGAGCAGCTTCGCGCCGCCGACATCGTCGTCGCTTCGACCGCTTCGCCGCGCCCGATCATCGGCCGCAACGAGCTCGCGCAGGTCATGGCCGAGCGCCCCGACAAGCCGCTTCTACTGATCGACATCGCCGTTCCGCGCGACGTCGAGGCCGCCTGCGGCGAGCTCGAGGGCGTGGCGCTCTACGACATCGACGACATGCAGGCCGTCGTCGCCAGGAACCTCAACTCGCGCGAGGGGGAGATCCCGCGCGCGATGCAGATCATCGAAGAGGAGATCGCCCGCTTCGCCGTCTGGCTCGGCCAGCTCGACGCACTGCCGACGATCGCCGCGCTGCGCCGCCACGGCGACGAGATCGCCGAGCAGGTGATCGCCGAGAACGAGGGTCGCTGGCAGTCGCTTGAGCCGAGGCCGACCGCCAGCGCGTCGAACTGCTCGCGCGCACGATCGTCGGGCGCCTGCTGCACGAGCCCGACCAGCACCTGCGCGAGCTCGCGACGAGCGCGGGCACGCCATGCTCGAGACTCGTGCGCGAGCTTTTGGCCTGGAGGAGCGCGCCACGCCGGAGCGCGAGGAGCCGGCGCTGGCCGAGGTGCACGACCTCGACGACCGCCGCTCCAGCCAGCCCGGCGGTCGATGAGGCTCGGAACGCGCGGCAGCGCCTGGCCTAGCGCAGGCCGAGTCGTCGCGCGCGCGATCGGCGACTGCGAGATCGTCGTGCTCACGCACCAGCGGCGACGACGGCGCGCAGGGCGACAAGTCGCGCTGGGTCGACAGGATCGAGGCGGCGCTCGCGACCGGCGAGATCGACCTCGCGGTGCACTCCGCGAAGGACGTCCCGGGCACGCTCGCGCCGGGCCTCACGCTACTCGCCGCGCTGCCGCGGGCCACAGCCGCGGACGCGCTTTGCGGGGCCCCGTCGCTCGCGGCCCTCGCGCCGGGAGCGCGGGTCGGCACCTCCAGCCTGCGCCGCGCGGCGCAGCTGCGCGCCGCGCGTGGCGACCTTGACGTCCAGAGACTCGGCGGCAATGTCGACAGCCGCCTGGCCGCGCTCGCCGACCGTGACCGCGGACTCGACGCCGTCGTGCTCGCGCGTCGCGGGCCTCGAGCGCCTCGGCCGCACCGAAGCCGTCGGCGAGGTGCTCGACCCCGGCCGTTTCGTGCCCGCGCCCGGCCAGGGAACGATCGTCCTGGAGGGCCGCGCGCGGGGACGTCGACGCCGAAGCAGCGGCAGCCACGGCCGCCTCACACGACGCCTTCATCGCCCTGGCGCCGAGCGCGCCGTCGCCGCCGAGCTCGACGCGGACTGCAGCACGCCGCTCGGCGCGCACGCGACCGTCGACGGAGAGCTGCTCACGCTCCGCGCGTGGGTCGGCCTTGCCGACGGTTCGCAATGGATTCTCGACGAGCTTTCCGCGGCGACGGCCGATCCGCTGGCAGCCGGCGCCGCGCTTGCGGAGCGGATGCGGTCGGTCGGCGCGGCCGACCTTCTGGCGCTGGCGGCGCAGGCGGCGGCGTGAGCGGCGAGGGCCGCGTCTATCTCGTCGGCGCGGGCCCCGGCGACGCGGGCCTCTTGACGGCCCGCGCGCTGGAGCTGATCGCGAGCGCCGACACGATCCTCTACGACCGGCTGATCCCCGACGAGGCGCTTCGCGAGGCCCGCGAGGACGCGGAGCTTCTCTTCGTCGGCAAGGAAGCAGGCGGCCCGTCGGTGCCGCAGGAGGAGATCGAGGCGGTGATGCTCGAGCGCGCGCGGGCCGGGCGCACCGTCGTCCGCCTGAAGGGCGGCGACCCGTTCGTCTTCGGCCGCGGCGGCGAGGAGGCGATGGCGCTGCGCGACGCCGGCATCGCGTTCGAGATCGTGCCCGGCGTGACCGCCGGCATCGCCGCCCCGGCGTACGCGGGCATCCCGGTCACGCAGCGCGGGCTTGCCAGCGCGGTCGCGCTCGTCACCGGCCACGAGGACCCCGAGAGCGACGGCACGGCCGTCGACTGGCCGGCGTTGGCAGCCTTCCCGGGCACTCTCGTGCTCTACATGGGGGTGCGCAACCTGGCCCAGATCGCCGCGGCGCTGATCGCCGGGGGAAGGCCGGCCGACGAGCCCGTGGCGGTCGTCGAAGCCGGTACGTTCGCGCGCCAGAGAACCGTGACCGGCACGCTCGCGACGATCGCCGACGCTGACCGAGCAAGCCGTGGTGCGCCCGCCGTCGGTGACCGTCGTCGGCGCCGTGGCGGCCCTCGCCGACCGGCTCTCATGGCTCGCGCCGAAGCAGCTGAGCGGCCGCACTGTGGCGGTCACGCGCTCGCGCGCCCAGGGCGGCGAGCTGTCGCGGCGGCTCTCCGCGCTCGGGGCGCGCGTCGTCGAGGCGCCGGTGATCGCGACGCGGCCGCTGCCGGGCGAGCCGCTCGACCCGGCGCCGTACGACCTGGTGTGCGTCACGAGCCAGAACGGCGTCGAGCAGCTCTTCCACCGGCTGGCGCAGGGCGGCCGCGACGCACGCGCTCTCGCGGGCTGCACGATCGCCGCCGTCGGACCGGCCACCGCGCGCACGCTCGCGGCGCACGGAATCGACGCCGACATCGTGCCCCAGCGGGCCGTCTCCGACGCCCTCGCCGAAGCGCTCGCGGAGCGCACGTTCAAGCGCGCGCTCGTCGCCCGACCCGTGCAGGCGCGCGATGTGCTCGCCACCTCGCTGCGGGCCCGCGGCGTCGAGGTGGACGAGCTGGAGCTGTACGAGACCGTCGCGCAGCCCCTCAGCGACCGTGTCCTGCAGGCCGTCGCCGCGGCCGACTACGTCACGTTCACGTCCTCCTCGACGGTGCGTCACCTGCTCGCCGCCGGCGGCGGGCCGCAGATCCTCGCGGGGGCTCGCGCCGCCTCGATCGGCCCGGTCACCAGCGCGACGCTGCGCGAGAACGGGATCGAGGTCGCCGTGGAGGCCGTCAGGCACGACCTCGACGGCCTCGTCGCGGCGATCGTCGACGACGCCGGGGCGCCGCGTTGAGCTCGCAGCTCGGCCGGCCGCGGGTCCACCTGAACCTCATCGACTCGACGAACCAGCGCGCGCGCGAACTCGCGGTCGCCGGTGCGCCGCACGGCACGCTCGTCACGGCGTCCGAGCAGAGCGCCGGCCGCGGCCGCCAGGGACGGACGTGGATCGCGCCGCCGGGCAGCTCGATCCTGATGTCGCTCGTGCTGCGCGAACCCCCCTCGCTGCTGCCGCTCGTCGCCGCCGTCGCGGTGTGCGACGCCGTCGGGGCGCAGGCGCGCGTCAAGTGGCCCAACGACATCGTCCTGGAGCTCGACGACGGGCGCCTCGCGAAGCTCGCCGGGATCCTCGTCGAGGCGCGGCCCGATGCCCGCTGGGCGATTCTCGGCATCGGCATCAACGCGGCGCTCGAGCCCGACGAGCTGCCGGCCGAGCTCGGTCCCCGCTCAGAGCGTCCGGCAGCCTCGCTCGGCCTGCCGCGCGGGGAGCTCGAGCCGCTGCTCGCGCGGGTCCTGGGAGCCATCGAGTCGCGTCTCGCCGAGCCGCCCGGCCAGACGCTCGAAGCGTGGCGGGACGTGGATGCGTTGCGCGGCCGCGAAGTGGCCTGGGACGGCGGCTCGGGAACCGCGGCGGGCATCGACGGCGAGGGCCGCCTGCGCGTGGACCTGGGCGACGGCGGCACAACGGAGCTCGCCGCCGGCGAGGTCCACCTGCGCCGCTAGTCCTCGATTCCCTCGAGATCCTCGTCGGAGGCAGGCGCGTCGACGTCGAAGCCTTCGTCCTGCTCGTCGTCCACCGCCTCGCGGGCGCCGTTCTCAAGCACCTCGACATCCAGCTGCCCGTCGGTGTCGAGCACCTCGGACGCGCCGGCCGCGGCGGCACCGTTGCCGTTGGCCGTGGCGCGGCCGCTGCGGCGTTTACGAGACTTGGAGCGCCCGTGGCGCTTGGGGAAGTTGCGCAGCAGTTCTCGCGCCAGCGCCTGCGGCTTGCGCGCCGCGCGCGTCCGCGCGCCGTAGAGCGCCTGTTCGGCCTCTGGCGTGTGGGCGAGCGCAGCGGCGAGCAGCGCCGCCGTCAGGCGGCGGTCCTGCTCGCGTGCCGACTGGACCAGGCGCCGCGCGTTGCGCGCGTGGGCGCCGCCGGAGGAGTTCACGAGCAGGCCGAGGAGCCGCTTGGTCTCCGGCCAGCGCGCCACGGCGTACTCCTCGTGAAGCTCACGGGTGTACGAAGCGAGCTGCCAGATCCAGGCCGTCGCCTGCTCGCGACTGCCGATGCGGCGGTCGGCCATGGCGCGCAACAGGACCTTGGAGGCCTCGCGTCGCTCATCGCGCGGCCAGGCCCCGACGAGCTCCACGGCACGGTCGAAGAGCTCGGGGTCGCGCAGCGTCGCGATGTCGGCGACGGCACGCTGGCGTAGCTGCGCGCTCGAGTTGCGTTCCACGGTCGTGATGAGGAAGCGCCCTTTGAGGTGGCCTTCTTTGTCGAACTGAAGCATCGCGCGGGCCTTACGCCAGCCGTTCGGCGCGACGCGCGCGCCGGCCAGCGCCGCCCAGAGGTGCTGCTCGCCGGGGTCGAGCTTCTCAACGGCGATGCGCCACAGATCGCGCTCGAAGACCTCGAAGCGGCGCTCCTCCTCGACGCAGACCGGCAGCACGCGTTTGTCGACGCGGATACGCCTGCCGCGGCCGCGGCGCACCGGTCCGACGACGATCGCGCCGCCGCGGTAGACGTCGCGGTCGAGCAGCGAATGCAGCGTCACGACGGGGTCGTCGTTCTTGGTCGCCTCGTGCACGAAGTCCACGACGAGGCCGGCCTCCTTGCCTGGGTGCCGGCGCGTCACGCGGCCGACGCGCTGCTGGTAGATCCGCTTGGAGGCGGTGGGCGCAAGGTGCAGGCAGACCGTCGCGCGCGGGCTGTTCCAGCCCTCGGCGAGCAGCTGCGCGTTGATCAGCACGTCGATGTCGCCCGCCTCGTAGCGCGCGAGGATCTCCGCGAGCTCGCGCTTCGGCGTCTCGCCGGAGACGGCCTGCGCCTTCAGATTCTCGGCGCGGAAGGCTTCGGCGAGGTTGTACGCGTGGCGCACGCCCGCCGCGTAGACGACGCCCGGGACGCCGTTGAAGCGTGTGCGGTAGAGGTTCGCGGCCGCAAGGTTGAAGGGCTGCTGGTCGAGGAGCTTGGCGAGCTCCTCCTGGTCGAACTCGGTGTCCACCTCGCCGCGGCGCAACGGCACGTTTGCGATTGTCCGCACGCCGGCGCCCGGCGAGATCCGCACGCATCGAAGCGGCGAGATCACGCCGCGCCGGGCGGCCTGCGCCAAGTCGAAGCGCGAGGTCTGTGTCGGGAAGAGGTCGGTGACATGGCGCGCGATCAGCGCCCCCGTCGCCGTCATGCCGATGAAGATCGGGCCCGTCCACTCGCGGATCGCCGCGCTCGTCTTCTCGCCGAGCGCGGTGTGCGCCTCATCGCAGATCACGATCGTGTAAGCGCTCGAAATCTCGCCGGCGTTGCGCACGAACCACTGGTACGTCTCGACTGTCACGGGGCCGTTCGCGGCGTCCTGCCCCTTCAGCAGCGCGGGGGTGATGCGGCGTGCGTAGCCGCGGTCGCGCAGCTCGCCGTGGAACTGTTCGACGAGGTTGCGCCGGTGGGTCAGGATCAGCACGCCGCCGGTGTGCGAAGCCTCGACGAAACCGAGCGCGGCGACCGTCTTGCCGGCGCCGGTCGCGTGCTCGAACCAGAAGCGCTTCGCCGCGTTCGGGTCCTCCGGCTGGTCCCCGAGCTCGCCGTCGGTGTCGTCCTCGTCGTCCTCGATCCAGTCCCTGACCTCGGCCCCGCCGATGTCCTCGAACGCGAGCGGTGAGCCGAAAGCCTCGAGCTCCGTCTCCTCGTCCTCCTCGTCCGCCTCGTCCTCCTCGTCGTCGAGCAGCTCATCGAGCTCCTCATCGCCGTCGGACTCGGCACTGCCGTTCGACTCTGCCGCGGGAGCCTCGCCGTCCTGCGCCGCGCCGAGAATGTCCGCCGACGCCAGCAGCTCGGCGCTGTCGAGTGCCGCACCACGCTGGGCCTCGGCGAGCAGCGCCGTCAGCGTGCCCGAAAGGGCGTCCACCTGGTGGGCGCTCAGGACCGTGCCGTCGGCCAGCTTCGGCTCGTCGTCGGAGAGCACGCGCTCGAGACCGAGCAGCAGCGAGAACTCGCGCCGCCAGGCCGTCGACGGGTGCGCCGGGCGCGGTTTCGCGGCGAGCTCTTCGAGCGCGCGGTCGAGTGCGCGCCGGCGCGCACTGCCCGGTGCGAGCGCAACGTCGATGCGCTCGCCGGGGTGCACGAAGCGCTCGCGCACGAACTTCTCGGCGCGCTTCAAATCGTCGTCAGTTGGGAGGTTTGCGACCGCGAGGGTCGCATCGTTTAGTTCGGCCATTGCGGCTCTTGCTTCCGAGATACGGTCAACGCGCGAAATGCGCGACCTCTCTGCCACGGCGCCCCAAAGACGCCAGCCGGGCTATGCATCACCCAGCCGCTGCGTGTAACTGAGGATATAGCAGCCACCCCCGTCGTTGTCGTTCCGTGTGGCACCCTTTGCCGCGCGATGTCCGTCCGCCAGCCGCTGATCGTCCTAGCCGCCCTCGCGGTCGTCGCGCTCGTCGTCGTCGGCCTCGTCCAGGCCGGCCAGGACAAGACGAAGGCCGTCGGACCGACGGGGCTCACGGTCGCGCAGATGCAGCAGCGCCTCGCGGGCTCCCCGCCGGCGCTCGCTTCGCTCCACGCCCAGGCCAACATGCTGCTCTCGGGGCAGCTCCCGGCGGTGCGCCGGCGTCTGCACGAACTTCACGGCGAGCCGATCGTCGTGACGAAATGGGCTTCCTGGTGCGAACCCTGCAAGGCGGACATGCCGCTCTTCCAGCGCGCGTCGCTGAAGCTCGGCCGTCAGGTCGCGTTCATCGGCATCGACTCCAATGACTCCTCGATGTCGGGGCCGCACGAACAGCTGCGCAAGGTGCCGCTGCCGTTCCCGAGCTACTTCGATCCGAGCGGCCAGACGGGCACCGCGGTCACGGGGTCGGCGTTCACGCCCGTCACCCTCTTCGTGAACCGCACCGGCAGCGAGTACATCAGGCAGGGCGCGTTCCCGTCGCTCGCGAAGCTGGAAGCCGAAGTCCGCCACTACGCCCTCGGAGCCTGAGGTGCCGGAACTGCGCATCGACCCGCTGACGGGCCACCGCACGCTGGTCGCCGGCGAGCGCTCGCTGCGCCCCGGCGGGCGTCCGGGATGCACGCCGGCCGAACCGATCGATGCCGCGAACGATCCCTTCGCCGAGGGCCACGAGGACCGCACGCCGCCCGAGCTGTACGCGCTTCGCGAGGCGGGCAACGCCGTCGACGGCCCGGGCTGGCGGGTCCGCGTCGTGCCGAACCTGTACCCGGCGCTCGGACCCGGAGAGACGCGGGAGCCGGCGGGCGAAGGCGGGCGCGGCATGCCGGAGTTGCTCGTCTCGCTTCCGGCGACGGGCGCGCACGAGGTGATCGTGAACTCGCCCCGACCCGTCGTGTCGCTGGCCGAGCTCGACGTCGAGCAGGTCATCGAGGCCGTCGACGTGTGGCGCGAGCGCATGCTCGTGCACGCCAACCGCCGATGCGTCCAGCTGATCGTCAACGAGCGGCGTGAGGCCGGCGCCTCCCTGCCGCACACGCACGCCCAGCTGTATGCGCTCGACTTCGTCCCCGCGGCGCTGGCGCGCGAGCGCGAGCGCGCTTCCGCCTACTGGACGCGCACGATGGGCCGCGGCCTCGCCGCGGACATGGTGGCCGAGGAGGTGCGCCGCGACGAGCGCGTGATCGCCGTCGACGACGAGGCCGTTCTCATCGCGCCGTGGGCGTCGCAGTTGCCGTATGAGATGGCGCTCTTCCCGCGCGAGCCGCGCGCCGACTTCCACGCCCCGGGGGCGACCGGCGCGCGCCTCCTGCACGAGGCGATGCGCAGGCTCGGGCGTGTGATCGGCACGCCACCGCCGCTGAACATGTTCGTGCGGACCGCGCCCGCGGGGGCCGAGCACTTCTGCTGGCGCATCGAGATACTGCCGCGCCTCACGCACATCGCCGGGCTCGAGCTCTCGGCCGGAGTGAACGTGAACATCGTGACGCCGGAGGTCGCGGCGCGGGAGCTGCGCGAGGCCTGAGCGCGGCGGGCGCAGCGGATAGGCTGCCCGCGATGGCGGACCAGCCGAGGTATGTGCCGCGCTTCGCGGCCGAACCGCCGCAGGAAGAGCTCCCCTACGGGCGCTGGGCGGACCGGCTCGCCGCCGTGTTCCTCGAAGCCGCTCTGGAGATGGACGACGACGAGGAGCTCGGAGCCGTCGGCGAGATCGCCTGGTACCCGGACCGCAGCTGGCACGGCTTCACGTACGTTCCCGCGACCTGCCGCACGGAGGGCGATTACGAGGTCTTCGGCTACGTCCGCTACCGCCCCGCCGGCGACGATCGCGAGCCGACGGACTTCGTCGCGCAGGTCGATTACACCGACGAGGTCGCCGAGCGCAACCCCGACTGGACGATGGACCTCTGCGAGGAGGTCGTCGGATCCTGGCGCGGCGTCGGTGGGCGCGCGGCCGCGATGACGCTCGTCTGGGGCCGGCCGCTGCTCTCCGGGGGCGAGTTCGTGGCCGGCGAGCTCGGCGGACTGATGGTCGACGCGTCACCACTCGTCGGCGAGCGCTTCACGCTCGTCGCGCCAGACGACTTCGCCGGCGACCTGCTCGACGTCGTGCTGTACGACGGCAAAGGAAAGGAGCTCGCGCGCGAGTCGCTGTACGACGGCGACGACGCAGACGACGCGACGAACGGGGACGACGCGGCCGAGGGGTGACAGGCCGCGGCCGCGGTGGTAGGTTCCGCGCTGTCGTCCAAGGGGAAGCGCCGGCGCATAGCGCGGCGGCGCGAGGAGTCAAGGAGGAGACAATGGCGATCCGCTCGATGAGGGGGCGCGCGCTCGTCGCGACGCTCGCACTGGCCACGACTGCGGCCGTCCTGCCCGCCGCGGCGCAGGCCCGCTACACAAAACTTACGAGGGCAGTGGAATGGGTCAGCGGCTACGCCGCGCCCGCCACCCCCGAACGCTACGACCGCGTCGGCATCATCAAGATCGGCTCGCCGACCGCCAAGAACGTGCTCGTCATGGAGCCCGGCACGTCAGGCGGCGGGGCCTACTTCATCCCGTTCGCGAAGACCGTGACCGAACGGGATCCCGAATGGCAGGTCTGGGCCGTCGAACGGCGCGAGAACCTGCTCGAGAAGCAGGGCGAGCTGAACAAGTTCAAGGAAGGCCGCGTGACAGCTCAGCAGTTCTTCCGCTTCTACCTCGGCTACCTCGACGAAGCGGACTCCGAATCGCACTACGAACCGCTGGGGCACCGCGCCGCGATCCATGACGGCGCGACGGAATGGGGTCTGGCGACCGCCGTGGGGGACCTGCACGTCGTGGTCGAAGACGCCAAAGCGCTCGGCGGCAAAGTCGTGCTCGGCGGCCACTCACTCGGCGGCGCCGTCGTCACGGCCTACGCCACGTGGGACTTCGGCGGCCACCCTGGAGCCGAAGGGCTTTCGGGCCTCCTGTTCGACGACGGCGCGAGCTCACCGGAGGCGATCTCGGCGTCCGAAGCCGAAGCCGGGCTGGCGAAAGACACCACCGAACCATGGCTCGCCTTCGGCGGCATCCAGGCACCGGACCTGGGCCTCTTCTCGATGGTCGGCTCGACACTGGCACACGAACAGCCGACGGAACCGTCGCTGCTCGCGAACTTCGCGTTCCTGCCACCGGACCTGAGAACGCGAAACTCGGAAGGCGAACTGGTCACGTCCAACAACGAAGCCGGGTTCGGCTACAGCGTCAACCCGCCGACCTCACCGCTGAGTCTCGCGGCGGCCCAGGCGCACGTCGGCACCGGCATCGAGGAAGGCGCGACGCCGAGCGCACCGTGGGTCTGGAACGGCACCGGCGCCATCACGCCGCTGACGCGCTACACGCAGATGCTGTCGGGGACCGGCGTGAAGGGCGCCGACGGCAGCGAGTGGTACTTCCCGGCACGGCTCACACTCGACACCGGGGCGATCGCGAACGGCAACAACAACCCGGCACAGGAAGTGCTCGGGGAGCATGCGATCTTCGGGCACAGCCTGCCGAAATCGCTGCACATGCTCGCGATCAACTCAGAACTCGACAAAGACTTCGGCGGCGCGTTCACGACGCTGAACTTCGTCGAAGAACTCGCGGAAAACTCCGGGATCCCGGCGGAAAACGTGACGACGGTGAACGAGGAGGACACGTACGCGCACAACGACCCGAACGGCGCGTACCCGAACAACGAACTGATCAACCACCTGGTCCCGTTCCTCGAAGGCCTGTAGCAACCAGGGGGTATGGGCCCCGCGTCGACCCGCCTCGTGCGGGCGGCGCGGGCCGCCTGGCCTCTTTCGCGTCGCACGCTGGTCGGGGGTCGGCGTGCCCCGCCTGGATTCGAACCTGGAGTCACCGCTTGGGAGGCACGCGGTGACTCTCAATCAATTCAGTCGTCGGCGGTGCGTCAGAGCGCGAGTGCCCGGGCGGCGATGCCGGCCACGGCGAACAGCGCTCGGAGGCGCTCCTCGGCCGAGCCGTAGACGCTGCTCGGATCCGCATCGACAAAGCGGTTCGCCGCGCGGAGCATCTCGTCTCCTACTCGCTTTACGGGGTCGTCTTGCGCGACGGGGAGGTTGGCGACGTTGGGGGCGAAATCTTGGATAAGACCGGGGAGTCGGTCCTTGGTTGGGCTGACGTAGTCCTGCGACGTCTCGGCTTCGCCGACTGCGCGGATTGCGCGTAGCGCGTCCACTCCGAGCCGGAAGATCCGCTCGCGCACGACAGTGAGGTCGCGCGGTTGCGTGGACAGAGCGTCGCGCAATGCCTGTGCCGCGTCAGCGACAACGGCGGGAGCGCCGTCCGCCGAGAGCGGTCGCGCCGGGACAGCGTCGCTGAGCTCGGCGAGGCGTTCTTCGTATCGAACCGTTTGCATCGCGCGTGCCTTGGCCGCTTGGGGGAGGATTGCGAGACACCGTCCTGCGCGGTCCGCGACGAGATCGACGAGACGTCGCGGCAGCGACTTGTCCAGTGCAACGACTTCTGGCTCGTTGGCCGCGTCGGCGAAGGCCTCGGGGGCAACGTGCGCCAAGCGCACCACGCGCTCTAAAACGCCGTCGGCGCTGAGGCCAAGGTCGGCCGCGACTCGGTCCCAGGTGTTGCGGTGTGGGTAGACGCGGTAGTCGCCGCCAATCTTCATGGCGAATTTCAGCTCGCGCTCGTGTTTGTCATATGGAAGGGCGGAGGCGATGTCGTAGAGAGGAGCAAAGCGCGCGGCGCCGCCGCTCAGCAAGAGCGAATAGTTTTTCGCGTGCGCGTCGGTACCGCCGATGAGCCAGTTCCAAATGAGCGCATCGAGGAAGCGCCAGACGGCGTCTTCGGCCGCACGTGGCGGCATGACGATGCGAAAGAGCGTGGCAAGGTCCTGCGCGGACGGCCCACCTTCGTCCTGGTACTTGCGGTCTGGGGGTATGCCGAGTGCTTGGCAGGTGTCCTCCTGGTGGATGCGGACAAGGTCGCCGTCGACGATTCGGCGGTCGTAGCGGTCGACGACGATCGCGCTCTCGTCGCCAAAACGCGCCACGCGGGTGCGCGCCACGATGAGGCCGGCCCGACGCGCTGCGTCGAGGCAGAGGTGCTCGTTGAGGTCGTGGTCGTCGAAGCCCTGGACGGCGGGCTTGAGGATGTGGCTGGTTGCGGCAGAGCCCGTAGGCACCCCCCAGCGGTCGCCCTTTAGGAGGAGTGCAGTCTTGGCTTGGGCTCCGGCCAGACTGAACTGGCCGGTGAACTTGCCCCCCAGCCAGGCTGTGGTGTCCTGTCGCAACCCGCGCAGCCGCTCGGCGACCTCCTCCTCGGTGAGCCATGTGACCTTGCCCGGCATTGCCAGGACTTGGAGGGCTTCGTCGACGGGCGCGAAGCGCACGGCTCCCGCGCAGTCGTGGCCGATCGGCGTTGAGAGCAGCGAGAAGGGTTTGGCCGGAACCTGGAAGTCGCGCGCCCAGCGTGCGAGGACGCGCTCGTTGTCTGGGAGCAACCCCCAAAGCCACGGGCTGATGTCGCTATCGGGATGCGATCGGATGCTCGGCGGCATTGAGACCGAGAGCGGCGTTGCTTCGGGTCTCTGCCGGTACTCCTCGTCGTAGTCGAAGCGAAGGCGGCCTTGGTCGAGCCGAGTGATCGAGCCTGCGACTGCGTCGTCGAGGAGGACGGCGAGGGCGTCCGTCATCGCCCGCGGTGCGCCTCGATGAGTGTGTCGAGGTCACGCGCGGGACGGCCGGCAGCAGCCTGCTCGTCGTAGGTCACGTCGAGGACCACGCCGAGAGCGTCGAGCACTCGAAGAATGAGGCCAAGCTCAGCGGTTGGTTTGCCCCCCTCGAACTGGTAGATCCACTTGCGGGATACGCCGGCGCGGACGGCTAGTTCGGCCTGGCTGAGGTCGAGATCTCTGCGGCGGCCGCGGACGACCGCGGCTATGTCTCTGATGGTGCGAACTTTCATGGGTTCCTTTGCTACCGTTCGGTAGCTAGCATACTATGATCTCGTACGGTGTCAAGACGCCCATGAAACCGCTCGATTGCAAAGGTTCCGGTGCCGGCATCCAGCGCGCCAGCCGTCCAACAGGCGCCTGGACGAGAGCGCGTGCTAATTGAGCAGTGCCGCTGGGAGGTGGCTGAAAGATGCCTATTCGCAGGGTGTTTGCAGTGCCCCCGCCAGGAGTCGAACCTGGATTTACCGCTTAGGAGGCGGTCGTCTTATCCATTGGACTACGAGGGCGCGTCACGCCAAGGCTACGCGCTGGCCCCGGCGGCCAGACGTCGCAGCGGCTCGCCGGTCATGCGCAGCATCAGCCAGTCGCCAAGGACCTCGGCGCCGAGCCCGTCATAGAAGCGCAGCGCGCGCTCGTTCCAGTCCAGCGCCGAGAATTCCAGGCGACCCTCGCCGAGCTCCAGCACGCGAGAAGCGACGGCCGAGAGCAGCGCCGTGCCGACGCCCGAGCCGCGCAGCGCGGGCCGTACGTAGACGTCCTCCAGCCAGATGCCTGGCTGCGCGACGAACGTCGAGAAGGTCGTGAAGAACACGGCGTAGCCGGCGACCTCACCATCGACTTCGCCGATCAGCCCCTCGGCCGCGACGCGCGGCCCGAACAGCGCGTCCTGCAGGCGCTGCTCGGTCGTCTGGAAAATGTCGAGCAGCTGCTCGAACTCGGCGAGCTCGCGCATCATCTCGACGAGCAGCGCGGCGTCGCCGCCTGTCGCCGGCCGCACTACGACGGCGCCGCTCAAGATGGGCGGTCGGGGTAGACGTCGTCGATCGTCGTCAGCGACTCGTACGGCGCCTCAGCGGCGCTCTCGATCGCCTCGCGCCCGCCTGCCAGCCGATCGAGCACGCTAAGCACGCCGCAGATCTCGCGGCCGTCCTCGCGCAGCGCCTCGATCGCGGCGACGGTCGAACCGCCTGTTGTCACGACGTCCTCGACGACCAGGCAGCGATCTTCGTCGGACAGCAGCGGACCCTCGACGCGGCGTGCGAGGCCGTGCATCTTGGCCTCCTTGCGCACGAAGAAGACGCTGACCGGCGCGCCGCCCGCGAGCGCGGCGCAGGCCACGGGGTCGGCGCCCATCGTCATGCCGCCGACGGCCGTCGCTCCAAGCGTGCCGGCGTGGGCGGCGACGAGCCGCGCGAGCGCCATGAAGCCCGCCGGCCGCAGGATCGCGCGCTTGCTGTCGACGTAGTAGTCGGCCTCCAGGCCGCTGGTGAGGGTCACGCGGCCGATCACGAGCGCGTGCTGGCGCAACTCGTGCACCAACTCCGCGCGGGTGCGCTCCAGATCGTCGCTCATCGCGCGCAAGCCTAGCGGGGGGGCCGCTAGTAGTAGACGTCGACGCGGGTGCCGATATGCACCCAATTCCAGATCGCCGGGGCGTCCGGGATCGGGACGCGCAGACAGCCGTGGCTCGCGGCGTAGGTGGGCACTTCGGGGTAGCCGTGTATCGCGTATCCGGTGTGGAAGTAGTTGGAGTCGACCATCCCCTCGCCGTTGACGCCCGGTTCCTTGCGGTAGACGGAGAAGCGGCCGAGCACGGTCGGCGTGGATGGCTTGCCGGAGCTCATCGTGTAGATGCGGTAGACGCGCCCTCCGGGTTCGATCTCGGCGAGCAGCTGCAGTGCGAGGTTCGCCTCGACGTGCCGGCCGTCGCGCGGGTAACGCACGCGGAAGGTGCCGGCGCCGCGCTGCAGCGCGGCGAGCACACGCGAGCCGGCGTACGGGACGCGTTCCAGGCCGATCGCCTTGCGGTAGGCGATCAGCGCACGGCCCGTCGCTTCATCGAAGACGCCGTTGACGGGCACCGCGAAGTGCAGGGCGGCGAGCTCCCACTGCAGGACGAGCACCGACTGGTTGCGCGCGCCGGGCGAGACGTCGCGGACGACCTGGACGCCGCGGGACGTCGCCGAGAAGGCGCCCTGAGCGCTTGTCGCGGCGTGCGTGGCGACAATGTGAAGCTCGCCTTCGCCGCTCGGCGTGAGGCGCACGGTGAAGCGTCCGCGGCCGCCGTTGCGTGCGATCAGCGCGGTCACCGTCCTCACGGTGCGGCCGTGGTGCACGATCGCAACCCGGAGCTTCTGACCGCGGACGTACGGCTTGACGTAGCCACGGAAGTAGAGGGCGTGACGGCTCTGTACGAACGGCGGCTGGCCGCCGACGTGGTACGGCGCGACCGTCGCGCGCACGCCGGCCGCAGCCGAGGCCCCGGGAGCAGCGGCGAGCGCCAGGACGGTGGCGAGCGCGACAGCGGCCGATACGCGTTTCATCGGCTGGATGTTAGGCGCACGACGCGCGTTTCACGGCGCCCTTCGATCACGCCCGCCCGCCGCAGTGAGAGGTCGATGGCCGCGATCGTCGCGAGCGCGCACACCGCGAGCACCGGCAGCTGCCATGTCCAGTGCTCGATTCCGGCGAACGCGATCGAGTTGTTCAGGGAGTGAACCGCGATGCAGGGGTAGAGCGAGCCGGTCCAGCGATAGAGCAGGCAGAGCACGACGCCGAGCACGGCGAGCGGCACGAGATCGACGGCCGGCGCCGAGCCGACATGCACGCCGCCGAACAACAGACCGGTGGTCACGGCGGCGAGAGCGGTGCCGCGCCAGTTGCGCAGCGCCGAGAAGATGTAGCCGCGGAACAGGAACTCCTCGCAGATCGGCGCGACTGCGCACGTAAGGAGCGCCGTGAGCAGCAGCATCGCTGTCCCTTCGTTGGCGCCGAGATCCTGCAACAGCTTCTCTTTTTCGGCATGGACCGCAGTCTCGTAGGCGATGCTCACGATCAGAAAAGCGGCGAGCACGAGCAGCGTGCGGAGCGTCGCCGAACGCCAGCCGAGCCCCGGCGGGCGCAGCCCGAACTGCCACGTGCGCACCCAACCCGCGAACCAGTAGGCGACGAGCACCGCGGCGAGAACGAACGCCGCGTCCTGCACGAACGTGTCCGCGAGGCTGATACCCGGGGGCAGCGTTTCGCCTTTGATGCGGACGCCGAAGAGCGCCGCCGGAACGTCGACGGCGAGGCTCCCGATCGCGGCGAAGAGGAACGCGACGAGCAGCGCGAGCGGCGCTGTCCACGGCCGCCAGGGCACCTCCGGCGAACGGTTCGGGTCGGACTCGGCCTGCACGACGGCGACGTCGGCCGGCGGCCTCGCGGGCAACCTGAGGCTCATGCGGCCCCGCGGCGCGCGGCAGAGCCCGCCGCACGCTCCGTCTGCGCCCGATCGCCTTGCATTGCTGCGCTCCAGCCTATTGCGCGGTGGGCGCGCAGCCGCGGCCCAAGTCGCAATCGCGCGATACCCTCGGTCCGACGACGATGTCACGACGCGCGCGCAAAAGAAGGCGGCAACGCCGGGGCGCGGGCCGCTTGATTTGGGTCGGCGCCACCGCATGCGCCGTGGTGTTCGCGGTCTTCGCGATCGGCGCCACGGCCTACGTCGTGGCCGTCGCGGCCACGGCGCCCCCCCTGCACTCACTGAAGGCCAAACTCGGCGGCGGTAGCTCGCAGCTGTTCGCCGCCAACGGCACCTCGCTCGGCTTCATCAACTCCTCGATCCTGCGCACGCCGATCGCGGGTTCGCAGATGCCCTCCACCCTGCGCGACGCAACGGTCGCGATCGAGGACCAGCGGTTCTACGAAAACCAGGGCGTCGACTACGTCGGCCTGTTGCGCGCCGCCTTCACGGACCTCACCAGCGGCCGCAAGCTGCAGGGCGGTTCGACGATCACGATGCAGCTGATGCGAAACCTCTACCTCGGCGGCGACGACCACTCGGTGCGAGCAGAAGATCATCGAGGCCAAGCTCGCGCTGGAATACGAGAAAAGCCACTCCAAGAGCTCGATTCTCACGAGCTACCTGAACAGCGTCCCGTACGGCACGGTCGGCGGCCAGACCGCCGTCGGCGTGCAGGCCGCGTCGCAGATCTTCTTCAACAAAGCGCCGCGCGAGCTGGATCTGCAGCAGGCCGCGCTGCTCGCCGGGCTGCCGCAGGCGCCCTCCGAATACAACCCCTTCCTCAACCCCCACGCGGCGAAGGAACGCCGCAACGAGGTGCTCGGCAAGATGGCCGAACTCGGCTACGTCAGCCAGGCGCGCGCGCAGGCCGCGGAGCAGGCGCCGCTCGAAGCGCACCACGGCGACATCTACACGCAGCGCCGCGAAGACTTCTTCTTCGAATACGTCCGCAACCTGCTCGAAAAGCGCTACGGCGCCTCGACCGTCGAGCAGGGCGGCCTGAAGGTGTACACGACGATCAACCTGCGGATGCAGAAAGACGCTCGCGAAGCGATCGCCAAGGTTCTCTACGCGCCGGAAGACCCGGCATCCGCGATCGTCACGATCAACCCCGCCAACGGCGACATCCAGGCGATGGCGGAGTCCGAGAGCTTCAAGCAGTCGCAGTTCAACCTCGCCGCCGACGGACACCGCCAGCCAGGGTCGACATTCAAGGGAATCGACCTCGCCGACGCGCTCTCAAAGGCATCGACCCGTACTCGACCTACTACTTCTCACACACGCTCGAAGGGCTGGCTACCCGCCTACCCGGAATACGAAGTGCGCACCTTCGAGGGCACCTCGCTCAACAAATCGATCAGCCTCCTGTCGGCGACGCTGGCCAGCGACAACACCGTCTACGCGCAGTTGGCGGCCGACATGGGCGAGGAATCCGTCACCCAGACGGCGTACGCGATGGGCGTCAAAGTGCACCTGAAAAGCTACGCCGCCGAAGCCCTCGGGGGACTCGAATACGGCGTGACGCCGCTGGAAATGGCGGACGTCTACGCGACTCTCGCCGACGGCGGCTGGCGCAACGAACCGATCGCGATCACGAAGGTCGTGTTCCCCGACGGCCGCACGGACACGAACTGGGGGACGCCCCACCGCACGAAGGTGCTGAGCGAACGGCGTGACATCCGTGGAGACCGAAATCCTCCACGACAACGTCCTCGAGGGCACCGCCGTGCGCTCCGCAATCCGCTGCTACACGGCCGCGAAGACCGGCACGACGACCGAACTGGTCGACGCCTGGCTCGACGGTTACATGCCGAACTACGCGACGTCGGTGTGGATGGGCTACCCGAATTCGCGCGTGCCGATGACCGACGTTCAGGGCGAACCGCAGCAGGGCGGCGCGCTGCCGGCCGAGATCTGGAAAACGTATATGGAATCGGTCGTCGAAGGCCAGGAATGCAAGCAGTTCCCGCAGCCCACCGAACCGATCGAATACCGCCCGTTCTACGGCAAGTACGAGCTCGAGGGCAACGAGCTGCGCAGCAAGGAGCGCAGTGAAGAACTGGCGCAGAGCGGCCGGCCAAACAAGCGCCGCCGCCAAAACACACGGCCGCGGCGCACCACGCGCCGGCCCCGACGCCCTCCCCCTCTGCGCCGACGGGCGGCGCCTCGCCGAACGGCTGAGGCCCGCGACGCGCGCGTCGGCCCGCGGCGCGCTGGTACGGTGAATACGTAAGGTAATTACTAGGGGCCCGGCGGGCCCGGTTAGGAAAAAGGTTGGCGAAGGAGGACAAGGTCGAATTCGAGGGCGAGGTCATCGAGGCCCTGCCCAACGCGATGTTCCGCGTCAAGCTCGACAACGACCACATAGTGCTCGGCCACGTAGCGGGCAAGATGCGGCGCTTCAGGATCCGCATCCTGCCGGGCGACCGCGTGCGCTGCGAGCTCTCGCCGTACGACCTCGACCGCGCCCGGATCGTCTACCGGCACCGCTGACGATCGCCGAGCGCTCCCTGATCCAGGCAATCAGGGGCAAGCTCGCCGAAGCTGCGCCGGAGGGCCCGCGGCCCGCTCGTCCCGAGCGGTGATGACGCGTCGGTCGTCGCGGCCGAGGCGCTCGCCGTCACGTCGGTCGACATGATGGTCGAGGGCGTGCACTTCGTGCTCGACGAGAGCTGGGCGAGCCCGCTGACGTCGGCCACCGCGCGCTCGCCGCGGCGCTGTCGGACATCGCGGCGATGGGGGTCCTGCCGGCGAGGCCTACATCGCGCTCGGGCTGCCCGGCGGAATGGCGGAAACGGACGTGCTGGACCTGGTGGCCGGCGCGGGCGAGCTCGCGAAGCGCTGCGCGGTAACGATCGCCGGCGGCGACGTGGTCGGCGCGCCGGCGCTGACGGTCTGCGTCACTGCCGTCGGCTGGAGCTCGGCGACGCATCGCGCCCGTGACGCGCTCCGGCGCGAAGGCCGGGCGATCTCGTCGGCGTCACCGGGCGGCTGGGCGGTCCGGCCGCGGCGCTCGCCCTGCTCGACGCCGGGATCGACGCCGACGAGCGACTCCTCGCGCGCCTTCGCCGCCCGCAACCGCGGCTCGCCGCAGGCGCGGCTGCCGCCGCGGCCGGGGCGCACGCCATGATCGACGTCTCCGACGGCCTCGCGGCCGACGCGGCACTGATCGGCGAGGCCTCGGGCGTGCGTCTGCACATCGAGCTCGAGCGCCTGCCCCTGCTCGACGGCGTGACAGCGGCAGCGGAGACCTTGGGATGCGACGCCGCGCTGCTCGCGGTCGAGTCGGGCGAGGAGTTCGAGCTCTGCCTCTGCGCCGATCCTGACGATGCGGACCGACTCGCCGGCGCCGTGGAGGCGGCCGGCGGCCCGGCAATCAGCTGGATCGGCGAAGTGCACGACGGCGACGGCGGCGCGGACGTCCTGCGCGCCGACGGGACGCTCGTGGCGGCTCGCGGTTACGAGCACCGCTTCTAGCGGCGCAGCGCCGACTCCGTCCCGCCGAGCGAGCCGGGCCCGGCGTAGCCGATCGGGCCGCGGATCGAGACGCGCCGCTCGCCGTCCCCGCGCGGCAGGCGCTCTTCGGGTGCCGCGACGAGCAGGGCGGCGCCCGCCGCGCTGCCGAACGCCGCGCTCCACAGCAGCGCGCCGGCGACCGTCACCTGGCCCGAGGCGACGAGGTTGACGGCGCTCCACGCGAGCTGGGGCACGTCGTAGCCGAAATGGACGGCGTAAAAGACGATCAGCGCCGCGAGGAGCACGAGCCCCGCGACGACGACGAGCGCGCCGGCAAAGCGCGGCGGCCGCAGGTCCGGGTCGGCCAGCAGCAGCCACAGGTGCAGGGCCGGAAGCGCAAGGAGCAGCGTGTACGGGTCGAAGGGCAGCGAAATGAGCGTCGCGGCGAGAAGCACCGCGACCACGGCCAGCCCGCCGACGTCGCTGTCGGGCAGCCGCCCGAGGCCGAAGCGCCGGACGAGCGCGAGCCAGGCGAGCCAGGCGAGGGAAAACACCAGCACCGTCGCGGCCAGGGCGCCGGCCCAGCGTCCGGAAATCGGCGACTGCGCGCGGCAGGATCGCGCCCGCCGGCGTCGGCCCGAGGACGCCGAGCGCCGCGAGCAGCACGACGAAGGCCGCGGCGACGAAGAACGGCGCCGCGCAGGAGAGGGTCCAGACGAGCTGTCGTCCCAGCAGCAGCCGTCTGCGCCGCGCGCGCGCCATGGCGTCGACAGTCCCGACGACCGCCGGCAGGAGCAGGGTGTAAAGGACGAGCGCGACCGCCCAGCCGGGCAGGACGTGGGGCGTCAGGACGATCGCGCCGCGCTGCCCTTCGCTCAGTTCGCCCGTGCCATCGAGTGCGTCGACCGCTTCGAGCGCGGCGCGGCCAAAGGCCGTGAGCCGTTCCGGGCTCACCGGCTCGTCGGGCGCCGGCCCCGCTTCGCCCGACACCTGCAGTTGCACAGTGCCGATGCCGCTGCTGTTCAGCGGCGCCTCTTCGCCCGCCGTGAACGGGAACACGAGGTGCGCGAGCTGGCCGACGGTCGAGGCATTACCGACGGGCAACGCGACGCCGCGTTCGATCGCCGCGGCGACGGTGCGCTGGAGCACGAGCGGCGCGCTTTGCGGCCCTTCGGAGAAGTTGAGAACGATCGGCTGGCGTGCGTGCACGCCTGCGACGTCGCCCAGCACGAGCGCCGCGTCGGGCCGCGTGCCGAGCAGCGAGGAGAGTGAGCGAGCGCCGGCGTTACCGCCGCTGCCTCCGCTCGTCGATACCAGCACGATCGCGCGCCGCGTCTGGCGGGCCGCGAAGACCCGGCCGAGTTCGATCAGCGTGACGGTGCCGGAGAGTTCCGCCTCGGAGCCGCGGCTCGCAGCGTCGCGGTGCGCGACGATCACGATCGGGGCGAGCCCCGTCGAACCGGCGCGTTGGGCGATCACGGTCTGGAGGCGCCTTTCGCCTTCGATCGTCTGCCCCGTCGTGGCGACCGTGTGGACGACGAAGCCGCCGTTGGCGGCGCGGCCCAGCGAGCGCAGCGTCGACGCGACGTAGGCCGCCAGCGCGTTGTCACCGGGGCTGCCCGGCCGCCGCGACGGGAAGCGTTCCGCCAGGCGCGAAAGTTCGGCCGCCGCACGCGTCCCTTCGAACGCGTTGGGCGCCAGCGGCGACGTCGCGGGCGCCGGCTCCTTGCCGAGCGAGAACGCCGCCACGAAGAGCGCCAGGACGAACGGCAGGAACGACACGCGGTAGAGGCGTCCGTTGACCATCGCAACCAAGATAATCGGACCACGAACCGCACCGCCGGCAGTGACTACCGACCGCCCGGCCGTTGGATATCGTCCCGGCGCGTGCTCCAGCCCGTCTCCGTAGGCACCAAGTCGATCTCCGACTACTCGCACATCTGCGGAACGGAGCTGATCTCCGAGATCCGCGAACTCGCGGCGCCGCTCGAGGGACGGCGCGTTCTACACGTCTCTGCGACGGCCTTCGGGGGCGGCGTCTCGGAGATCCTCTACACGCTCGTGCCGCTGATGCGCGACGTGGGCCTGGAATGCGAGTGGCACGTGATCTACGGCCGCGAAGAGTTCTTCAACGCCACCAAGCTGATGCACAACGCACTCCAGGGGGCGCCGCACGACCTCACGGAAGAGGAGTGGGCGACGTGGGACCGCTACGCCCAAGATCAACGCCGAGGAGCTCAGCGACGGCTGGGACGCCTGCGTGGTGCACGATCCGCAGCCGGCGGCGCTCGACAAGCTCGCGCCGGAGAAGGCCGCGGGCTGGATCTGGCGCTGCCACATCGACCTCTCGACGCCGAATCCGCTGACGCTCGAACGGCTGCTGCCCTACATCGCGGACTATCCGCAATCGATGTTCCACATGGCGTCGTATGTGCCAGAGGGCATGAACGGCACGGTCAACGTGGTGCCGCCGGCGATCGACCCGCTGGCACCGAAGAACATGAAGCTCTCGCCGGAAGACAGCGCGTACGTGCTGGCGCAGTTCGGCATCGACGTCGACCGGCCCCTGCTCTGCCAGGTCTCGCGCTTTGACCCCTGGAAGGACCCGCTCGGCGTGATCGAGGCGTACGAGATCGTCAAGCGCGATCACCCCGAGATCCAGCTGGCGCTCGTCGGCTCGATGGCCAGCGACGACCCCGAGGGGTGGGACTACTTCAACACCACGGTCGAGCGTGCCGACGGCGACAGCGACATTCACATTCTCAATAACTTCAACAACGTCGGCGCGATCGAGGTCAACGCGTTCCAGTCCCACTCCGACGTTCTGATCCAGAAGTCCACGCGCGAGGGCTTCGGCCTCACCGTCTCCGAGGGGATCTGGAAGGCGCGCCCCTTCATCGGCGGCGACGTAGGCGGCATCCCGCTGCAGATCCAGGACGGGGTCACGGGCTTTCTGGTCGTCGAGCGCCCAAGCAGTGCGCCGAACGGTCCGCCGAGCTGCTTGACGACCCCGAGGTCGGCCGGGCGCTTGGGCGCCGCGGCAAGGAGCTCGTGCGCACGCACTTCCTCACGCCGCGCCTCTTGCGTGACTACCTGCGGATCCTCACGGAGCTCGACCGGCGATGAGTGAGGCAGCCGGCACAGCGGGCCCCGCTTGTGCTGGTGAGTAATCGCGGGCCGGTGACGTTCCTGCCGGGCGGGGAGATCCAGCGCGGCACCGGGGGCCTGGTGACCGCCCTCACGGGGCTTGTCTCGTACCGCGAAGCGATCTGGATAGCGTCGGCGATGACCGACGACGACGCCGAGGTCTCGCGGCACACGACGGCCGCGCCTTCCCCGTGCGCTCGCCCGACGGCGGCGAATACCGCGTCCGGCTCGTCGTCAGCGACGAGGTCGCCTACGACCTTTTCTACAACGTCTTCGCGAACCCGATGCTGTGGTTCATCCAGCATTACCTGTGGGATCTCTCGAACGCGCCGGACATCACCCGCCACGAGGTCGACGCCTTCCAGCGCGGCTACGAGCGCGTCAACGGCGATCTCGCGGACGCCGTGGTGGAGCAGATCGAGGGCGCCACGGAACCCGTGGTGATGGTCCACGACTACCACCTCTACACGCTGCCGGCGCTCGTGCGCGCCCGCCGGCCGGACGTCTTCCTGCACCACTTCATCCACATCCCGTGGACCCAGCCCGACGCCTGGCGCGTGCTGCCGACGGCGATCCGCGACGCGCTCTTCGCGGGCCTCTTGGCCAACGACATCATCGGCTTTCACACCCGCTCCTACCGCCACAACTTCCTGCAGTGCTGCCGCGACCTGATGGAGCTGGACGTCGACTTCGAGCGCGGCATCGTGCGCTTCGAGGGCCGCGAGGTCTGGATCAGGGCCTATCCGCTTCCGATCGACCACCCCGCCGTGCGGCGCATCGCCGACGGGCCGCGGGTCGCGGAATTCGAGCGCGAGCTGTTCGCGCCGGCGCCGCGAGAACCTGATCCTGCGCGTCGACCGCGCCGACCTCTCCAAGAACATCCTGCGCGGCTTCTCGGCATTCGACGTCTTCCTCGAGCAGCACCCCGAGTTCGTGGAGCGCGTCACGTTCATCGCCCAGCTGATGCCTTCGCGAACCGACGTGCCGCAGTACGCCGAGTACCTGGAGCGGATCGAGGCGCTCGTCGCGGTCGTCAACCACCGCCACGGGACGCCGGATTGGATGCCGATCCAGCTGAAGCTGCGCGACGATCTCGACGAGGCGTTGGCGGCCTACCGCCACTACGACGTGTTGCTCGTCAACGCCATGTTCGACGGCATGAATCTCGTCGCGAAGGAGGGCCCGATCGTCAACGAGCGCAACGGCGTCTCGATCCTCTCCGAGAACACGGGCGCCCACGAGGAGCTCGGCGACTTCGCCCTGTCCGTCAACCCGTTCGACATCCAGGAGCTCGCCGACGCGATCTACGCCGCGCTGACGATGGGTGACGCCGAGCGCCGCGAGCGCCTCGGGCCTCGTCGACATCATCACCTCGCGCGACCCGGGCGACTGGATCGACGATCAGCTCGCCGACATCCGCGCCAAGGCGGCTGCGCGCTAGGACGCGGCCGGGCGGCGCGAAGCCGCTACCCTTCACGGCCGTGACCACAGCGACGCCGATATACGACCTCGTGCTGCTGCTCGACCCCGATGCGGAGGAGGAAGCGCGCACCAAGATCGTCGCCGACGCGCGCGCAGCGATCGACGCCGACGGCGAGACGGTCCGCGCCGACTCCTGGGGCGAGCGCCAGTTGGCGTACCCGATCGACAAACGCAAGAGCGCCGAGTACCACCTGCTCCAGTTCCACGCCGGCAGCGCGGCGCTGCTCGAGGAGCTCGGCCGCACGCTGCGCATCGACGACGACGTTCTCCGCTTCAGAATCATCAAGCTTGCACCCGGCGTTCCCGACGCGCCGCCGATGGCCGCCGCGCCTGTCGAGCGCGAGCCGGAGGCCGCACCCGCTGAGGCTTCGGCGACCGAGGCCCCTGCTGCCGAGGCCCCTGCTGCCGACGCTTCTGCTGCCGACGCTCCCGCTGCCGAGGCTCCCGCTGCCGAGGCGGCTGTTGCCGAGGCGCCCGTCGCTGAGGCTCCCGAGACCGCAGGCGCCGAGGCTCCTGTCGAGCCCGCCGAAGGCGAGCCCGCATCCGCCGAAGAGCCCGCTGACGCCTAGCGGTTTGCGCCGCTTCGGCGCACCGTTCAGGGTCGATAAGATCGGCGCCGTGGGTAGCTCCAGCGCACCGGACGTCCGCGGACCGCGCGCGCGGCGCCGCACCGATGTGCTGCGCGACTCACCGCCGATGTTCCAGTCCCGCGCGCTCGACAGCCTCTCGCGCGTACACCCCGTCGTGCCGCTTCTGCTCTTCGTGCCGGCGATCGCTGCGCTCGAGTACTGGGGCCTTCAGCACGTGAGCCTCGTAGCGTCGCTCGCACTCGGCGTCGGCGGCTACGGACTGTGGACGCTCTTCGAGTACTGGCTGCACCGCGTCGTCTTCCACTGGGAACCAGACAACGAACTCGGCTCGCGCTTCCACTGGATAATCCACGGCGTACACCACGACCACCCGAACGACCCGATGCGCCTGGTGATGCCCCCGGGCGCCAGCGTGCCGCTCGCCCTCCTGGTCTTCGGCGTGCTGGTGCTCGTGCTCGGCGAGAGTACGCCCCGTCCGTCGCCGCCGGCTTCTTCACGGGCTACCTGGTCTACGACATGATGCATTACTACCTGCACCATTTCCGCCCCCGTGGCCGGCTCGGGCGGGCGCTTCGCGAACGCCACATGCGCCACCACTTCCAGGACCACGAGCGCGGATTCGGCATCAGCGCGCCCTACTGGGACGAGGTGTTCGGCACCACGCCGGTACCTCGCCGCAAGCGCACATAGCGGCTTCGTCTGCCGACGCTCGGGCGTCCCGGCGCGTGCGCGCCTCTAGACTCGCTCGCAAAACTCAAGGCAGATAGGAAGGAGCAACCTTGGCGGCGACCAATATCAACCGTGTCGTGCTGACCGGCAACCTCACGACCGACCCCGAGCTTCGTTCGCTGCCGAGCGGCACCTCCGTGTGCAAGTTGCGCGTGGCGTGCAACACCAGGCGCAAGGGGCCGAGCGGCGAGTGGGAGGACAAGCCCAACTACTTCGACGTCACCGTGTGGGGTGCGCAGGGCGAGAACGCCGCGCGCTACCTCACCAAGGGCCGGCCGGTCGCGGTCGACGGCCGCCTGGAGTGGCGGGAGTGGGAAACGCAAGACGGCCAGAAGCGCCAGGCAGTCGATATCATTGCTGACTCGGTGCAGTTCCTCGGCTCGCGCGACGACTCCGCCGGAGGCTTCGCAGCGCGGGGCCCCGCCGGTGGCGACATAGCGGTCGACGAGGGCGACTATGCGCCCGCTCCGGCCGCCGGGCAGACCGGCGAGGACGACATTCCCTTCTAGGAAGAGGTAAAGAAGCAGTGCAGGCAGCGACGTTCAAAGCAGACCACGGAAAGACCGCCTGATGGCGGGGCGAGGCCGGGCCAAGCCGGCGCGCAGGCGCGATCGCAAGACGGGCGTGGGCTCGGGCCGGCGCAAGTCGTGCCCGTTCTGCCGCGACAAGATCGAGCAGGTCGACTACAAGGACATCGCGTCGCTGCGGCGCTTCATCTCCGAGAAGGGCAAGATCCGCTCGCGCCGCATCACGGGCGCCTGCCGCCGTCACCAGGTGCAGGTTGCGCGCGCCGTGAAGCGCGCCCGCGAGCTCGCCCTGCTGCCGTACGTGAACGAGGGAGCCCGCGAGGAGACCGGCGGTCGGCGCGACCGCGGCGCACGCGAACGCGACTGATGCCCGAGGCGATCCTGCTGGAAGACGTCGAGGAGCTCGGCGAGAAGGGCGCGGTCGTCGACGTCTCGAAGGGCTACCTCCGCAACTACCTGCTGCCGCGCAAGCTCGCGGCACTCGCGACGCGCGGCGCCGTGGAGGAGATCCAACGTAAGCAGGAGGCCGCCGAACGCGAAGTGCGCGACGCACAGGCGCGGGCCCAGGAGAACGCCCAACTGCTCGGCAAGACCGTCTTGACGATCTCGCAGGAGGCCGGAGCGGACGGACGGCTCTTCGGCTCGATCGGGCCGCAGGACATCGCCGCGGCGATCCGCGAGGCGCGGGGCCTGCGCGTGGACCGCAAGAACGTGCACCTTGACGAACCGATCAAGAACGTCGGCACGTACATGGTGGTCGTCGACGTTGTCGACGGCGTAACGGCGACCATCAAGACGATGGTCGTCGCCAAGAGCTGACGGCCGCAGCTGCAAGCGTGCTCGCGCGCCGTCACGCGCGGCTGACACGATCGGCGACGTGCGCGAGCGAATTCCCGTTGATTGCGGAGAGCCCCGCGCGGCGAGGCCCCGCCGCTTCCTAGACTCGGCCGAGCCATGGCCGTGACCGCCTACAGGGGGGCCGACGGCGGCGCAAAAGCCGCTGTCTCGCCGCCCCACTCGATCGAGGCCGAGCAGTCGGTCCTCGGCGCGATCCTCCTCTCCAACCGCGCGCTATACGCGCTCGTGATTGAGGAGGGCCTCGAGCCCGCGGACTTCTACCGCGAGCGCCACGGCGTGATCTACGCGGCGATGCGCGCGTTGTACGAGGAAAACGAGCCCGCCGACGAGCTGACCGTCACTGAATACCTGCACCGCAGCGGCGAGCTCGAGCGGATCGGCGGCCGAGCCGCCGTAGACGAACTCACGGGCGCCGTCCCCTCCGCGGGGCACGCACGCAGCTACGCAAAAATCGTCCGCGACTGCGCCCTGCTGCGCCGTCTGCTGGATCGAGCGCTCGAGATCCAGGAGAGCGTACTGAGCAACACCGGCGAGCCGCGCGGAGCTCGTCGAGCAGGCCGAGCGCGCGATGCTCGAAGTGGCCCGCGGCGACCGCCGCCAGGACTTCCGGCGAATCGAGGACGTACTCGCCGAGCAGATCGACCGCATCGAGGCGCTCACGCGCAGCGGCACAGCGCTCACCGGGACGCCGTCTGGTTTCAAGGACCTCGACGAGATCACCGGGGGCTTCCAGCCCGGCAACCTGATCATCATCGCCGCGCGGCCCGCGATGGGAAAGAGCGCGCTGGTCTGCAACATCGCCGAAAACGCGGCGCTCGATTACGGCAAGCCTGTCGCGCTCTTCTCGCTCGAGATGTCCGAGGCCGAGCTCGCGCAGCGCTTCCTCGCCTCGCAGGCAAAACTGCCTGGCGACGAGCTGCGCCGGGGCCGCGTCGAGGAGAGCCGCTGGCCGAAGATCCTCGAGGCCAGCGACCGGCTCTCGCACGCCCCTCTGTGGGTCGACGATTCGAGCGACATCGGTCTCTTGGACATCCGCGCGAAGGCGCGGCGGCTGCACAGCCAGGGCGACGGTGTCGGCCTCATCGTCGTCGACTACCTGCAGCTGATGCGCACCGACAGCCGCTACGAGAGCCGCGTCACGGCGATCGGCGAGATCAGCCGTGGCCTGAAGGTGCTCGCGCGCGAGCTCGGCGTCCCGGTGGTCGCGATCTCACAGCTGAGCCGCGCGGTCGAGGCCCGCACCCCCAAGCGCCCGCAGCTCTCGGACCTGCGCGAGAGCGGCAACCTCGAGCAAGACGCCGACCTCGTGATGTTCATCTACCGCGACGACTACTACGAGAAGGACTCCGAGCGCCCCGGCGAGGCAGACCTGATCATCGCCAAGCACCGCAACGGGGCGACCGGCGACGTCGTGTTGACGTTCCGCCGCGAGTTCCCGCGCTTCATGAACTACGCCGGCGCGCGGTACGAGCGGTGAGCGCGCAAGGGGCGTCGATTGCACCGCTCTCAAGCGGCGCATGCCCGCTCGGGATCTGCGACGGCGGCGGCTTCATCTTCGACGAGACGACGAACACCGCGACAGATTGCGCCTGCCGCGCGGCGCGCATCGCGGGCGCACGCACCCGCTCACTGGAGGGCCGAATCCCCAAGCGCTACCTCGGCGTCTCGTTCGACCGTCCCCCGGTCAGCGACCTCGCGCGGTCGGCGCCGGACGCCGTCAGCGCGGTCCGTGGCTACATCGGGTCCCTCGACGAGAACCTCGACGCCGGGCGGGGGCTGCTGATCGCCGGCGACGTCGGCACCGGCAAGACGACGCTCGCGATGCTCGTCTCCAAGGCCGCGCTCGACGCGGGCCGCAGCGTCGCGATCTACTCGCTGCCGCGCCTCTTGAACCTGCTGCGAGAGTCGATGTCCGACGGCGGCCTCGTCGATCTGATCGACCGGCTCGCGGCGGTCGACCTGCTGCACATCGACGACCTCGGCGCCGAGAAGAGCAGCGAATGGGTGCTCGAGCAGCTCTACTCGATCGTCAACGCGCGTTACGAGGCCGAGCGCGCGATCGTCGCGACCACGAACATCAGCCCGAACGAGCTCACCCAGGCGCTCGGCGAGCACGGCCTCGGCGAGCGGACCGTCTCGCGCCTGGTGGAGATGTGCGACAAGGTGATCCCGCTCTACGGCTCGGATCACCGCCGCGAGTTCCGGGTCGAGCACGACGCGGCCGCTCTCTGAGCGCGGCGGCGGATCGTACACTGGGGTGCGATGCCAGCCGTCGTACTAGTCGGAGCCCAGTGGGGCGATGAGGGCAAGGGCAAGGTCACGGACCTGCTCGCCGAGCGGGGCGACGCCGTCGTACGCTTCCAGGGCGGCAACAACGCCGGCCACACAATCGTGCGCGGCGGCGAGGAGTGGAAGCTCCACCTGATTCCCTCGGGGATCCTTCACCCCGGGAAGCTGTGCGTGATCGGCAACGGGGTGGTGATCGATCCGCGCGTCCTGATCGAGGAGCTCGACGGGCTGAAAGCCCGCGGCGTCGACGTCTCGGGGCTGCGCATCTCGGCCAACGCGCACCTGATCATGCCGTACCACATGCTGCTCGACTCGGCCGGGGAGACACGCCTGGGCAGCCAGCAGATCGGCACCACGCGCCGTGGCATCGGCCCCTGTTACGCCGACAAGGCGGCGCGCCTCGGCATCCGCGTGCAGGACCTGCTCGACGAGAAGATCCTGAAGAAGAAGATCGTCCTTGCGATGGAGCCCAAGCGGCTGTCGCTCAGGCCCTTCGAGAAGGACCCGGCGCTCGACCTGCGGACGATGGTCGAGGACTACCTGACGTACGGCCACCGGCTCGAGCAGCACATCGCGGACACCTCACGCCTGATGTGGCAGCTGCTCGACGACGAACGCCTCGTGATCCTCGAGGGCGCCCAGGGCGCGATGCTCGATATCGACCACGGCACGTACCCGTTCGTAACGTCCTCCAACCCTCTCGCGGGCGCGGCGTGCGTCGGCAGCGGCATCGGGCCGCTCGCGATCCGCGAGGTGTGGGGCGTCGCGAAGGCCTACACGACGAGGGTCGGCGCGGGACCGTTCCCCAGCGAGCTCGACGATGAACTCGGCGAGCTGATCCGCACCCGCGGCGGCGAGTTCGGGACGACCACGGGCCGCGCCCGCCGCACCGGCTGGCTCGACCTGGTGGCACTGCGCTACGCGGCGCGCCTGAACACGATGACGCACCTCGTGATCACCAAGCTCGACGTTCTCTCGGGCTTTGACCGGATCGCCGTCTGCACGTCCTACCGCGGCGCCGACGACGCGGAGTTCAGCGATTTCCCGTACCACCAGACGGTGCTTCACCACACCCGCGCGGCCCTCACGGAGCTCCCCGGCTGGGACGAGGACATCGGCGAGTGCCGCACGATCTCAGACCTACCGCTGGCGGCGCGCGAGTACCTCGAATTCGTCAGCGAGCGCAGCGGCGCGGCGATCGGGCTCGTCGGCGTCGGGACCCGGCCGCGACCAGGTGATCTGGACCGAGGCCGGGCGCGACTCGATCGCCGCCGGCGGCGCGGCCGCGACGCGCCTAGCCGGTCGCGCGGTCGCTAGAGCGCCGCGACGAGCGGAGCGCTCAGGGGCGCCGGCGCACCGGCGAACGAGGGGTGCGCGCGGTCCAGGTACCAGCCGAACGCGCGGTCGACCGCGCGCTGCGTGGAGAGCGCGCGAAGCACGGCGGTGAGAGCGCGCGGCGGGAGTGCGGGAAGCAGGCGCTGCATGCGGCCCGCGAGCTCGAAGGCCGCGCGGTGTGACGCGCTGAAGGCGTGGTAGTCGATCAGGGCGCTCTCGTGGCTCTTGCGTCCCTCGACCACGGCGCGCAGCTCCCGGCCGCACGCGATCCCGAAGTAGAAGGCCGTCCTGATGCCCTCGCCCGACAGCGGAATGCAGTGTCCGGCCGAGTCGCCGGCGAAGAAGACGCCGTCCTCGGTCGCGTCGCGCAGGCGGTGCGGGAACCAGTTGCCCTGGAAGCGACCGTCGGCCATGCCGAGGCGGTCGGCCAGCTGCACCGTCGGCTCGCGCACGTGCCGGCGCCCGTCGTACGAGCACGCTCCGACGCGCGCCTCGGTGCCCGCCGGGACACACCACGCGTAGCCGCGGCGCGCGAGGCCACGCTCGACCCAGATGCGCAGCTCGTCCCCGCCCGGCTCGACGTGCGGGTGAACCTCAAGGCCCCGGGAGAGCTGCATCAGCGGCGGCTGGTAGCCGTCGGCGGCGAGGACCCGCCGCCAGCCGAGCGCGTCGACGACCAGGCGCGCCTTGACCACGCCGCGGTCGGTCTCCACGGCGGTCGGTCCCTTGGAACGGCGGCCGCCGAGCCGTCGAGCAACCGTTGCCGTCTCGAACGGCACTTCGCTCTGGGCGTACAGGAGCTCGCAGAGGCGCCGGTAGTCAAAGGCGCCCCAGCTCCACGGCAGGCGGTAGCGCACCGACCCGTGCGGCGTTGTGAACCGCATGCACGGGAGCTCCCGAAGGATCGCCCCCTCGACGCCCATCGCTTCCAGCCACGGCGTCGGCGCGGCGCACGCCGACGTCGCTCGCTCTCCGATCTCGTAGCGGTCGACGAGCAACACCGACGCGTCGCTGCCCGCGAGCTCGCGGGCCACCGCGAGCCCCGCGAAGCTCGCGCCGCAGATCAGCACGTCGACGTCGGTGCCATCGAGCGGGTACCGCTCGTCTCCGCGCGCGGTCGCGCGGACCGTCATCCTGCGCCGCCCGCAAGCGAGCGCAGCGCAAGCGGTGCGATGCGCCACGGCGGCAGCGCCGCGCGGCGGCCCAGGACGTCGAAGTCGAGCGACTCGATGTGGTCGAGCAGTCCCATGTAGATGCCGCGCGCAAGGCGCACCCCGGGGCGCACGGGCGGCGCGAGCGCCTCGGGCAGGCGTGCGGTCGCGGCGAAGAGCTCACGTGCCCGCTCGACCTCTCGTGCGACCAGCGCGCGGAACCCCGGCGTCACGCGGCGCGCCGCGATGTCGTGCTCGCTCACGCCGAAAAGATCGCGGTCCTCGGCTGGCAGGTAGACGCGGTCCAGGGCGTAGTCCTCGCGCACGTCGCGAATGAAGTTCGTCAGCTGAAAGGCGACGCCGAGGCGCGCCACGAGCTCGTGCAGCTCCGGCGGGGCAGCGAGCAGCGGAGCCATCAGCAGGCCCACGGCGCCGGCGCTGCCGCGCATGTAGCTGTCGAGGTCGCCGCGCGTCGCGAGGCGCACGGGCCCACAGTCGACCCGCATCGAGTCCATGTAGACGTCGAGCTCGCGCATCGGGAGCTGCCAGCGAAGTCCGGCGTCGACGATCGCGGCGATCACGGGGTGGCTGCTGCGCCCGAGCTCAAGCCCCTGCTCGAGCTCGGCGTGCCAGCGATCGAGGGCCACGCGGCGCGCCTGGACCGTGGCCGGGCGCCGTGCGCCGTCGACGATCTCGTCGGCGCCACGGACGAAGCCGTAGAGCGCGTGTACCGCGGGCCGCACGTTCGCGGGCAGGCGCAGCGTGGCCCAGTAGAACGTCGGGTCGTGGCGGCGTTGCATTCGCCGGCACAGCGCATAGGAGGCGCGAAGGCGCGCGTCGCCGACTCCGCTCGGGGCGCCCGGGCGGTCGACGTCAAGCGGCCGTGAGCGTGCGCCCATGCGCAGAACCCTAGCGGCGGCGCCCGCGTTACGCCGCCGTCGGCCAGATAGGGTCCGCCGCAATGGGCGGCCTCGCGCGACGGTGGTTTGGACGTTACGCGGCGGCACTCTCCTCGCGAGATCTGCGGCGCATGCTGGCCGCCCTCTTCATCTCCTCCAGCGGCACCTGGGCCTACAACGTGGGCCTCCTGGCGTTCGTCTTCGAGCGGACGCACTCCCTCGGCTGGGTCGGCGTCGCGGGCCTCGCGCGCTATATCCCGGCGCTCCTGCTCAGCCCTTACGGCGGCCTGCTCGCCGAGCGTGTGGAGCGGATCGGCCTGGTGCGCAACGCGAGCCTCGGCTGCGCGCTCTGGCAGGGTGCTCTGGCCGCCGTCGCGGCGCTCGCGGGCCCGGTCTGGCTCGCCCTGCTCTTCGCCGCCCTGACGGCCGCGACGAGCGTCGTGTTCGACCCCGCGGTCGCCGCCACGATCCCGGCGATCGTGGACGAGGACGAGCTCGTTGCCGCGAACGCACTGAACGGAACGATCGACAACATCGTTGTCGTCGTCGGCCCCGCGATTGGCGCGGTGCTGCTGGTGCTCGGCTCGCCGACCTGGGTCTTCGCGATCAACGGCGCGACGTTCGTCGTGGCGGCGGCGCTCTTCTCGCGCGTGCACACGCGCTCGACGCCCGTCGACCTCGATGTCGAGCAGACCGGAATCGCCGGACAGTTGATGGTCGGAGTGCGGGCGATCGCCGAAATGCCGGCGGCCCGCACGCTCGTCGCGTTCAGCGTCCTCGTCTCGTTCATCTACGGCACGGATACGGTGCTGTTCGTCGGCGTCGCCCAACAGAAGCTCGGGCTCGGCGCCAACGGCTTTGGCTACCTGCTCGCGGGCCTCGGTATCGGCGGCATCGTCGCCGCGGGAGCCGTCGACCGTCTCGCGAGCTCGGCGCGGCTCGGACCGCTGATCGTCGCCGGCGTCGCCGCCGACACGCTTCCGACGGCGCTCTTGATCGTCGTCCACAGCCCGGCGGTCGCAGTCGCCATCCAGATCGTCAGAGGCGGCGCATCGCTGGTCGTCGACGTCCTCGCCGTCACCTCGCTGCAGCGCGCGGTGCCGGGTGACCGCCTCGCGCGCGTGTTCGGCGTCTTCTTCGCCTTCGTCCTCGGGGCGATCGCGCTCGGCGTCATCGTGACGCCGGCGCTGGTCCACGGCCTCGGCCTCGACGGCGCCCTCGCCGTGATGGCACTCCTTCCGCTGGCCGTCGGCATGCTCGGCTTCCCGGCGCTTGCGCGGATCGACGCGCAGACAGCGGCGGCGTCGGAGCGGCTCCTGCCGCGAGTCCAGCTGCTCGAGCGACTCGAGATCTTCCGCACCGCGCGCCGCCCGGTCCTCGAGCGCCTCGCGGCCGACGCGCACGAGGTCACCGCTGAGACCGGCAGCGCCATCGTGCGCGAGGGAGAGAACGCAGACGCGCTTTACGTGCTCGTCGCGGGCAGCGTGCGCGTGAGCGCGCGCGGCGAGAGTGGCGGCGAAGAACGCGAGCTGCGGCGCATGCTCGCGCCGACGTACTTCGGGGAGATCGGCGTGCTCGAGCGGATCCCGCGGACGGCCACCGTTACCGCGTCGGCGGATTGCACCCTGCTTCGGATCGACGCCGACCCTTTGCTCGACGCGCTGACGAGCACACCCCCATCCTCCTCGCTCATGGAGAACGCCCGCAGCCGTCTCGTGATCACCCACCCCTCACACGAGCCGACGTTCACTCCGCCCGCGCCGTGAGCCTGCGGCGTTGACCGACGTCCCTGGCGGCGCTGCGTTGGGCGCGTCGGCCGCTGCGCCACATCGCGTCGGCGCGGCGACGCGCGCATACTTGCGGCGCGGGATTCCGGCGGAGCGTGAACTGGGTCGGCACTACATCGCGGGGCGCCCGGATCCGAGTGGGCCGCCTGGGAATCGAACCCAGAACCTTGGGCTTAAGAGGCCCCTGCTCTAACCAATTGAGCTAACGGCCCGCGAAGGGGCGATTCTAGCCGCCGGTGCTGGGCGTCGTCGTCGTTGCGGCTTCCGCGGCCTTGGCCTTCTTGGCTTCGTTTTCGATCTCCTTCTTGGCCGTCTCGAGGCTGCGGCGGACCGACGGTTGGCTTGCCTTCGGCGTCAGTTCGATCGCCTTGCGAGCCGCGAGGTCACCTGTGTGATCGTTGCCGGCTTTGTACGCGAACTCGGCGAGCTGGCCGTACAGCGCCGCGCTTTCGGGCCGCGAAGCGATCACAAGCTGAAGCGCTTCCACGACCTTGGCTGGCTTGTTCAGGCCTTCTTCGTCGTAGATACGGACCATCAGCTGCGCGATTTCGGGGTTCGGGTGGTGCGGTTCGAGCGCCACGTAGCGTTCCCACGCCTCGCCGACTTCGGAATAGATTTCAGTGCCCCGCGACGTCAGGCTGGTCGTCGTTCCGTCGGTCGTGTGGAACGCTTCGCCGCTCGGCTTCGTGCAGTAGCGCTTTCGTGTAGCTCTCCCATGCCGTCGGGCTGTTCGGTTCCTTCTTGGTCAGCTTGCGGTACTTCTTCACTTCAGCTTCGAAGGTCTTGTTGCCGGAGTTCTTGCTTTCGGTCGCCGCGGTCAAGAGGCCCGCGCCTCCGACGCCGCCGCCGATACCGAGGAAGACCAGGCCGCCGCCGATCAGGACCGCGAGGCCGACATAGACGACACGCACCGTGCGACGACGGCCCGCTCCACGCAGGTCGAACAGCATTAGTCGCTTAGGGTCGGGTCGACGTGGTCGATGATCTGCTGCACGGTTGGCTCTGCTTCGCTCGCGGCTGGGCGCTCCGGTCCGGAGGGGCCGCCGCCGTCAGATCGACCCCGGTCGGCGCTCCGTCGCGCTGACCTGTGGGCGATCGCAGCCAGCAGGATACTGACCTCATAGAGCAGGTACAGCGGAACCGTCACGAGGACCATCGTGATCGCTTCGCCGGGGAGGATCGCCGCGAGCGTCGCGCAGGCGACGAACGCGTAGCGCCGCCCTCTGCGCAACTGCGACGGCGTGACGATATTCAGGCGCGCCGCGCCGAGTACGACGAGCGGCAGCTGGAAGGCGATCCCGATCGCGATCAGTAACACCGCCTCGAACGCGTAAAGGAGCGACGCCTGAACGAGAACGTTGAACTGGCCGCAGTTGAAATTAACGAGAAAGCCCACAGCCTGCTGAAGCACTACGAAATATCCAAACAGCACGCCGGCGACAAAAAGGAACGGAACAGAGAAGAGAATCGGACGCGCGAAACGGCCCTCCTCCGGCGTCAGCGCGGGAGCAACGAAGCCGTACAGCTCCCAGAGGATCACCGGCAGCGCGAACACCAGGCTGAACCACAGGCAGACCGTGATCGTCGTCGTGAACGGCTCGCCTACGCCGAGCGTCACGGGTTGCAGCTGCGGCGTGCCGTCCGGGTAGCCGGAGGCCGCGCGATGCAATTTGGCAAGTGACGCGGCGATATTTGCGCGCGTCGCGGCCGGCAGGCCGCTCGAGGGGGCCGCGAGCGCGGCCAGCGCGTGCTCCGTTTCGGCGGCCGTCGCCTTCGCGGCCTTCTGCAGCTTGGCGGCCTGGCCGATCGTCCCTTCACCGCGTTCGGCGCGCTGTTCAGACTGTTCGGTGATCGGCTTGTTGAGGACTTTGAGCAGCGCATGGTTCTGCCACATGCAGACACCGAACGCCAAACCGAGGGCCACCAGGCAGACGATGAGTCGCGCTCGAAGCTCGTCGAGGTGGTCGACGATGGTGAGCTTGTCCTCATGACCTATGGCGCGAATCACGCTAGTCATTGGGTTGAAGCTACCACCGAAGATGCGTCGCGCCCCAACGTTACGGGGGCACTGCACAACTTCACGTGGTCCGACCGGTTACTGGTGTCAGAAATGCCGCACTCCTCAAGCCGCAACGCCGCTAAAGCCCACTCGGCGATCCGCCGATACGTGGATGATCAAGATGGACGCTAAAGCTCGAATCCACACCAAATCACGCTCGATCAACGCCCGCCGCATGTCCCCGGGCGAAGAGACCACGAAGGTCCGGCGCGTCCGCGACCCGCGGGCCCCCGAGCAGCTGCACCTCTGCTTCAACTGCTCCAGCGAGCTCGTCTACCCGCTCGACTGGTCCGAGGAGGACGCCCGCCACTGGCGCGTCGTGCTCCGCTGCCCCGAGTGCGAGGCGCGCCGCGAAGGCGTCTTCGACCAGGACACTGTCGAGCGCCTCGACGACGAGCTCGACCGCGGCTCGGGAGCTCTGCTCGCCGATCTGCGCCGCATGACGCACGCCAACATGTCGGAGGAGATCGAGTTCTTCGTCCGCGCGCTTGAGGCGGACGTCATCACACCGACGGACTTCTGAGCGCTTCAGCTCTGCCGCTCGACGACCGAGTCGGCAAGCAGCGCGAGTAGCTCCCGCCGGGCAGGCTCAAACAGCGCCAGCAGTTCCGCCTTGGCGGACGCGACGAGCTCCAGGGCTCGCTCGCGTGCGGTTGCGAGCGCGCCCGTTGCGGCGATCTGCGCACAGAGAGCCGCGACCGAGGCTTCGCCGTCGAGCGCGCGCAGGTCGGCGGCGGCTACCGCCGGGTCGCGCTGGCCGGCGATGATGAGCGGCAGCGTGACCGTTCCGTCGCGCAGGTCGGCGCCGGGCTGCTTGCCGGTCCGCGACTGTCCACCGGCGATATCCAGGACGTCGTCGAGCAGCTGGAAGGCGAGACCGATGCGCCGCGCGAAGCGCGCTAGGGCGTCCGCGAGTTCGTCGCCTGCCGGCAACGCGCCGAGGGCGCAGGCCGCCTCGAACAGCGCGGCCGTCTTCAGCTCGCAGCGGTGCATGTAGCGCTCGACCGTGACGCTGCGGTCGTACGCGTCCTCGCGCTGCATCAGCTCGCCGGCGGCGAGCGCCCGGCTGGCGCTCGTCAGCAGCCGCAGCGGCTCGACCTCGCCGCCCGCCGCGAGCTCGGCGAAGGCGCGGGAGAAGAGCAGGTCCCCGGTGCCGACGGCG
The DNA here is from genome assembly GCA_963764325.1 of uncultured Solirubrobacterales bacterium. Taxonomy (GTDB): domain Bacteria; phylum Actinomycetota; class Thermoleophilia; order Solirubrobacterales; family Solirubrobacteraceae; genus Palsa-744. The sequence continues at coordinate 654,774 of CAVXSE010000003.1, forward strand.
GCGTCGCGCCCGTGGCGCGCGACGACCGTCGGGCGCCCGCGACGGAGCTCCGCCCCGTCGATGATGTCGTCGTGGACGAGCGTCGCCGAGTGCACGAGCTCGACGGCGACGGCTGCGCGCACCACATGGTCGCCGTCGAGGGACATCGGCGGCCGACGCAGCGAGCACGACGAGCAGCGGCCTGAGCCGCTTGCCCCCCGCGGCGACCGTCTCGCTCGCCGCCGGCGCGAGCGGGACCCCGGCGCGTGCGACTACGGCGCGCAGCCGCTCCTCGGCGGCAGCGAGCGCGTCGTGACCGCGGGCCCGCCCGCGTCAAGGAGTCGCTGCAGCGGGTCGGCTCGTCGCTTGTGGCGAAGGCTCACGCGGGCCCCGCGACGGTGCCGTGGTGGATCGCGACGATCCCCCCCGCAGTCGTCAGACCATCCGACTTCGACGAGGCCTGCCGCGGCGAGCTGGCCGGCGAGCTCGCGTGGGCCGGGGAAGCGGCGGACCGAGTTCGGCAGGTAGAGGTAGGCGTCGGCGACGCGAGCCCTCTTCGCTCACGCGCCAGGAGTGCCGCGGCGTGGCCGAGCGCGGGGACGATGCGGTCGAACCACAGGCGGTAGAAGAGCGACAGCGGCGGCCGCGTCGGCGTCGTGATCTCCAGCACAACGACGCGGCCGCCGGGCCTGACGACGCGAGCCATCTCCGCGAGCCCGCGCTCGAGGTCGTCGAAGTTGCGCGCGCCGAAGCCGACGGTCGCCGCGTCGAACGCGCCATCGGCGAACGGCAGCTGCATGGCGTCGGCCCACTCGAATCTCGGCTGCGCCGCGCCCGCGGCGGCGGCCTTCGCTCTGCGCCCGGTCGAGCATCGCCTCGGCGAAGTCGACGCCGATGACCTCCCCGTCCGGGCCGGCGCGCCGCGCGGCCTCGAACGCCAGGTCGCCGGTACCGGTCGCGACGTCGAGCACGCGCATCCCGGCGGCGACGTGCGCGAGGTCGACGGCGCGTGAGCGCCAGCGGTGGTGCAGCCCGGCGGTCATCACGGTGTTCATGACGTCGTACACCGCCGCGATGCGGTCGAACATCGCCCGGACCTGCCCGGCCTCGAGCCGCCCGGCACCAGCTCCCTGGCGTCCGGCCAAGGTGCCTACTGCAGCTGCGACAGGAAGCTGACGATCGCGTTGAACTTCTGCGGCGGCAGGTTCTTGAACGAGGGCATCGGCGCGGTCGGATTGACGAGCGTACGCGCGATCGCGAGCCGCGGCAGGCGCTCGCCGATCGTCGAGTAGGTTCGGCCCCGGCCCGGCGTTGCCGTTGTCGCCGATCTTGTGGCACGCCAGGCAGCCCCGACTGGGCGACGGCCTTCTTGCCGGCTTCGAATTCGGCGAGCTGGGTGCCGCCGGCCTGGATCACCGATTGGGGCGTAGCCATTTCGATCACCGTCGGCGAACCCGCCGTCGCGCCCGAGTAGGTGAGGAAGGCCATCAGGATGATCGTCGCGATGCCGGCGGTCGTCGCGATCGGCCGGCGCTCCGGCCGGCGCTCGGGACCGCGGTCGTAGAACGGCAGCAGGAACAGCAGGATCATGCAGATCGTCGGAACGCCGATCGTCGCCAGCGGCACGAGGCTCGGCGGCTTGATCACGCGCAGGACCTCGAAGAGGAAGAAGAAGTACCACTCCGGGCCGCGGCACGTACGTCGTCGTCGTCGGGTTGGCCTTCGAGCCGAGCTCGGCGCCCAGGAAGAGCGAGAGCAGGATGATCGTCGCCATGACGACGCACGCCATGATGCTGTCCTTGGCGACGGCGTAGGGGAAGAAGGGCTTCCCTTTGGCCTTCAGGATCGAATACTCGCGGAGGTATTCCTCCTTCTCCTGGCGGTTCATGGTGCTTACCTAGACCTTCGTCTCGCGGAGGTCTTCTTTGATCTCGGCTTTCTGCCACGGCGGTGCCGTGGTGCCGAGCTTCGCGACGAGGTACAGGTGGGCGCCGATCAGCGCGGCGATCGCGCCCGGGATGAGCATCATATGGATCGCATAGAAGCGCGAGAGCGTCGTCGCGTTGAATTCGGCGCCGCCTAGCAGGAAGTCACGACAGGTAGGGGCCTAAGAGCGGCCCCGTCGCGTTGATGTTGACGCCGACGATCGTCGCCCAGTAGGCGCGCTGGTCGAACGGGAGCAGGTAGCCCGTGAACGACATGACCATCGTGAGGATCAGCAGCACGACGCCGATCACCCAGTTCAGCTCGCGCGGGTACTTGTACGCGCCGAAGAAGAAGGTGCGGCCCATGTGGATGAAGACAGGATCACCATCACGCTCGAGCCCCACTTGTGCATCCCGCGCACGAACTGGCCGAGGAACACGTCGTTTGTGACGTAGCGGATCGATTCGTAGGCGCCGCCGGCGGGGTCCGGGCGGTAGTACATCGCGAGGAAGACGCCGGTCACGGCCTGCGAGAGGAAGGCGAACATCGTCGCCGAGCCGAACGTGTAGAACCAGTTGGTGCCCTTGGGCACCTTGCGGAACATCATCCAGCGGGCGGCGCCGCAGAGCGATGTGCGCTCGTCGACCCAGTCGACGATCGAGATGCCGCCGTGCTTGGCGTGTTCGACCGGGTGGCCGGTCCTTTCGATCTCGTCTGGGCGCGGCGGTGGTTCGCTTGCAGCGGCTCCGGGATCGGGGGGCGTGGGCAGCTTCGGCATCGCGGCTCAGATCATCGCGCCCGGGCGGGCCGGGTACAGGTACTGGCCGATGCCGTCGAGCGGCTCGCCCGGGATTGCGGGGCGAGAACCGCCGCAGCTGGCTGTTGACAGAGAAGCGCGGGCCGACTTCGACGAGGTTGCCATTGGTACGGGTAAAGAAACGGTCGAGCGGGCGGACCGGCGGGCCGCTCACGCGGCGGCCGAGCAGGTCGTAGACGCCGCCGTGGCAGGGGCAGATGAAGCGCTCTGCGGCCTCCACCCAGCGCACCGGGCAGCCGAGGTGCGCGCAGCGGCTGGAGATCGCGATGAAGGGCGTGGTGCTGGTCGTAGAGGTCGGTGTCGATCGCGGGGTTGCGCTTGCGGATGTAGGCGGTCGTCTTGCCGGCCTCGCCGATGTTCGGTTCGATCGTCAGCACGACCGGCAGGTAGGTGACCTCGCTGAACATCGCGACCGACCCGACGACTTCCCAGCGGTGCTCCGTGTTCCTTGAACACCGGCGCGAGCGCGAAGCCCAGCGCGGGCAGCAAGAATGCGGCCGTTGCGACGATCCCGGCCGCCCTGCGCGGTCACGTTCATTGCCCGGCGGCGGGTGACCGTCTCGCCCTCGAACGCGCCGGGCATGCCCCGGTCGAGCGTGTACTTGGAGGCGTATTGCGCGCGGGAATCGGCCACCGAGGGCAAGAATACCGATGCGTGCCTCAGTCCGCCTCCGACTGCCGGAATCCGCTTGTGACCATCGCTGCAAGCGCCTCCGGGGAGCCGGCGCGCGCGAGCTGCTTGGCCTCGGCGTGAGCTTCGTTCTCGCCCCAGCCGACGGCCGCGGCGCCGGCGCGCCACACCGCGTCGGCGAGCGGCGCCGTCGCCGGCTGCACGCGCCTGCGCGGCGAGCGAGATCGTGTCCGCGAGCTCGACGACGGCCGCGATGTCCTCGAGCTCGACGAGGCGCGCGAGGCCGAGCGCGTAGAGGTGGTCGCCCAGGAGCACCGCGAGGTCGGCGTCGCGATCGTCGAAGAGCCGCGCCGCACCGCCGTGCAGCAGGTAACCCTCGTAGATCGCCTCGACGGCCAGCGCATACTCGGCGCTCGCCCGGGAGGCTCGCGGACCGCTCGCGGCGAGCGCCGCGGGTGAGCCACCGTTATGGCGGGGGCCGTCGTACAGCGCGCCCGCAACGAGCGGCCCCTCCTCGGCGAGGAGCGCGCGCAGGCGGTCGAGCGCGCTCAGCGGGTCGGCGCCGGGAGGCACGAGAAGGCCGCGGCGGCTGCCTGCAGCGTGTCGTCGATCTGCTCGCTTCCGTGGGCCAGCGAGGGGAACCAGGCCTCGAACTGCGAGGACGGCGGGTAGACGCCGCGCGAGAGCAGCTCGCGGCACCAGCGGCCGTAGGCGTCGGTATCGCACGAGAGTCGCGCCGTCGAAGTCGCGCACCGGGCCGGCGCTGAAGAAAACGGTCAACAGTCCCGGCACGCTGGCGACGCTGGACGGGGTACGCGCCGGCGGCCTCGCGCAGGCCCTCGGCGAGGCGCTCTGTCGTCGCCGCGAGGTGCAGGTAGGCGGTCTCGTCGAGCAGCTCGAGCGTCGCGAGAGCCGCCGCGACCGCGAGCGGGTTGCCCGACAGCGTGCCGGCCTGGTAGACGTCGCCGGCGGGCGCGAGCATCCGCATCAGCTCCGTGGATCCGCCGAGCGCGGCGGCTGGCAGGCCGCCGCCGATGATCTTGCCGAGCACCGTGAGGTCGGCGGCGATGCCCGTCAGCTCCTGTGCGCCGCCCGCGCGCGACCCGCATGCCGCTGATGACCTCGTCGAAGATCAGCAGCGCGCCGCTCGCGTCGGCCGCCGAGCGCAGATGCTCGAGGAAGCCGTCGGCCGGCGGCACGAGACCCATGTTCGCGGGGATCGGCTCGGCGATGATGGCCGCGAGCGTCGCCGCCCTCGAGCGCTTCCGCCAGGGCCCGCGAGTCGTTCCACGGCACGACGGTCGTCGCGGCCGCCGCGGCCGCGGGAACACCGGGGCTCGACGGCAGGCCCTGCGTGGCGAGCCCCGAGCCGGCCTGCGCGAGCAGCGCGTCGAAGTGGCCGTGGTAGGCGCCCGCGAACTTGATCACGCGTTCGCGGCCCGTCGCGGCGCGCGCGAGGCGCACCGCGGTCATCGCGGCCTCGGTGCCGGAGCTGGTCATGCGGAGCATCTCGACGCTCTCAAAGCGCGCGCACGACCTCGGCCGCGAGCTCGACCTCGCCGGCGGTCGGCGCGCCGAACGTGGTGCCGAGCGAGCGCGGCCTCGCCGATCGCGGCGAGCACCGCGGGGTGGGCGTGGCCCGCGATCAGCGGCCCCCACGAGCACACGTAGTCGATGAAACGGTTGCCGTCGACGTCGATCAGCTCGGCGCCGTCACCGCGCGCGATGAAGAGCGGGTCGCGGCCGATCGGCGCGCATCGCGCGCACCGGCGAGTTGACGCCGCCGGGCATCAGGTCGACGGCTCGCCGGTAGAGCTCAGCGGACCGTGTGTCGGTGAGCGCAGCGCTCACGGGGCTCCGCGGCCCTCGACGGTGAGGCTCACCTTTCGCGCAGCCACATCGCTGCGTCCATGGCGTGGTAGGTGATGATCGTGTCGGCGCCCGCACGCCGCAGCGACGTGAGGATCTCGAGCACCGTGGCGCGCTCGTCGAGGGCGCCGGCCTGCCGCCGCGTAGCGCACCATCGCGTACTCGCCGCTCGACGTTGTAGGCGGCGACCGGCAGCTCGCAGCGGTCGGCGATCGCGCCGGATCAGGTCGCCGTAGGCGAGCGCCGGCTTGACCATCAGCATGTCGGCGCCCTCGTCGGCGTCGAGCACGGCCTCGCGCAGCGCCTCGCGGCCATTGCCCGGCTCCAGCTGATAGCCGCGGCGGTCTCCGAACGAAGGGGTCGAGTCCGCGGCTTCGCGGAACGGGCCGTAGAAGGCCGACGCGAACTTCGCCGAGTAGGCAAGGATCGCGGTCTCGCGAGACCGTCGTCGTCGAGCGCGGCGCGGATCGCGCCGACGCGGCCGTCCATCATGTCGCGAGGGCGCGACGATGTCGGCGCCGGCTTGCGCGTGGCTCACGGCGGTCGCGGCGAGCAGCTCGAGCGTCTCGTCGTTGATGACGCGGCCGCGCTGGTCAAGGACGCCGCAGTGTCCGTGGTCGGTGTACTCGCAGAGGCAGACGTCGCTGACGACGAGCAGCTCCTCGACCGCGGCCTTGATGGCCCGGATCGTCAGCTGCACGACCCCCTCCGCGTCCCACGCGGAGGAGCCGCGGGAGTCCTTTTCCGCGGGTAGCCCGAAGAGCACCACGCCGGCCACGCCGAGGTCCGCGGCGGCGCGCGCCTGTGTGACGGCCGCGCCGATAGAGAGGCGGTCGACGCCGGGCATCGTGGCAATCGGCTCGCGCTCGCCCTCGCCGAGGGTCTCGCTGACGAAGAGCGGCAGCAAGAGGCGCGCCGGCGAGATGTCCGTCTCGTGTACGAGCTCGCGCATCGCCGTTGAGGTGCGCAGCCTGCGTAGTCGGGTCGCCGGGTAGGACATCGCGTCCAATGTAGACCCTGCCGCCCGCTAGCGGGCGCGGCGCAGGCCGAGCGCCGCGAGCGCCGAGAACGCGGCTGCGAGCACCGCGAGGTGCAGCAGCGAGGTCCAAAGCGCCGGGCTCGCGCCGTTAACGGCGGTGTCGAGCGCTTCGAGCGTCGCCTTGAACGGAAAAAGGAACGAGAGCACGGCGATCAGCGTGTTCAGCGCGCCGGAGACGGCGCCTTCGGGCACCAGCGCGAGAAGGGCGAGCGGGAGCGTGAGAATGAACGCGAGCAGCGTGGCCGCCCGGACCTCGCGCGCGAGCGCGCCGATCGCGGTGCCCACCGCGCCGAAGGCGAGCGCGCCGAACGCGAGCGCGAGGATCCACTGCCCGAGTCGCGACCACTGCAGCGGTACAAATGCGCTGATTCCGGCGAGCATCGCGAACGCCACCGCGAACGCGCAGCCCGCGGCCAGCACCGTCTTCTCCGCGATCACGTCGCGGGCGCGCACGAGCCCGCGCAGTAGACGCTCGAGTGCGTTCTCTTCGCGCTCCAGCGCGAGTCCGCCCGCGGCCTGCAGCACGCAGACGAACATCAGCGAGATCGAGACCGCGACCGCGACCGCGAACGTGTCGAGCGGCGTGCGGCGCCCGTGCAGGAGCACGGTGCGTATTTTCAGCGGCTGGCCGATCGTCGAGAGCACTTTCTTGGTCTCCGTGATGCTCTCCTTGGCGAACGTCGCGAAGGCTTCGACGCGTTCGAGTTCGTGGCGCCCGTCGCCGTGCGGGAGCCCTTTGATCTGCTGGTGAAGGACCGACGGGATGCGGTTCAGGCCGATCATGTGCGGCGGCGCGCCGAGCGGCCCGTTTTCGCCGCCTTCCAGCAGCTCGCGCGAGGCGCCCGCAGCGGCGCCCTGGATCTGACGCGAGAATTCGACGTTGGCCTTGGCGATTGCCGCTTCGATCTGCGCCTGCACGATCGACTGCTCGATGGCGTTGCCGTTGTAGAGAACTTCCAGCGACGTCGGCCCGCTGATCGAGCCGATGCGCGCCACGATGTCGGCGGGGATCACGACACCCGCGAGTGCGCGGCCCGATTCGATGGCCGCCTCAGCCTGCGCACGGGAGGAGACGGGAATCTCCTGGACACCGCCGAGCAGACCTTTGGCGTAGGAGGAGACCTCGACGTGTCGTGAGCCGAGGCGGACCGTCTGGCCGGGCGGCGTTTCGTCGACGATCGCGACATGCGGCTTGGATGGGCCGCGTGAGATCGCGAAACCGATCAACAGCGCGATCGCCACCGGGTAGACGATGAGCAGCGCCAGCAGCAGGCGCGAGCGCCGCAGAATCAAGAGGTCCTTGGTGAGCAGCCAGCGCATCAGGCGGCGAGTTCCTGCCGTTCGAGCAGGGCCAGCAGTCCCAACTCGAGTTCGCCGCCCGCGGCGAGCTCTTCGACCGGGCCGTCGAAGAGCTTTCGGCCCCCGTCGAGTACGACTACGCGCGAGGCCCAGCGCTGCACCTCGCCGATGTTGTGGCTCACGAAAAGCACGGCCGTGCCGCCGTGTGCGAGATCGGCGACGAAGCGCCACAGGCGCTCACGCTGCCCGGGGTCCAACGCGGCCGTCGGCTCATCGAGTGCGAGCAGCGGCGGGTCGCCGAGCAGCGCTAGCGCGACGTTGACGCGCTGCCGGTTGCCGCCCGAGAGGTTTCCGGCGCGCTCGTCGGCGCGCGACGCGAGGCCCGTCTGCTCGAGCATCCTGTCGACCGCCGCGTCGGCGTCGGGCACAGACTCCAGGTGCGCGAAGAGTTCGAGGTTCTCGCGCGCCGTGAGCGCCCTGTAGAGCGACTGCTGCTGCGGTGCCCAGCCGACATCGGGCACCGGCGGAACGATGTGTCCGGCCGTCGGCCGGATGAGCCCGGCGACGATCGACAAGAGCGTCGTCTTGCCGGCGCCGTTCGGTCCGACGACGGCCACGACTTCGCCCGGCTCGACGGTCAGGCTCACGTCGTCGAGCGCGGTGATGGCACCGAAGCGCATCCCGATGCCCTCGACGGTGAGTACGGCGCTCACAGCATTCCGTCGCCGGAACGGTTCCAGGGCTCGAGTTCCAGATGGCGCGTGAGGTACACGACGGTCTCGCGCGCGACCGCGAGGATCGGCAGCGCGATCAGCGCGCCGATGAAGCCGTTCACCTGCAGGCCGATGAGCAGCGCGAGGATCACGAGGATCGGATTGATGCGCAGCGTGTGGCCGAAGATCTGAGGCGCCACGATGTGCCCCTCGAGCTGCTGCAGGCCGACGAACAACAGACCCACCCAGAGGGCCGAGATCGGGTCGTTGACGAAAGCGACGATCAACGGCGGCAGGGCGCCGAGGATCGGCCCGATGTACGGGATCAGCTCCATCACGGCGAAGAAGATCCCGAACACGACCGCGTACGTCTTGCCGTCGGGGAAAATGCCGAGCACGCCGAAGATGTACAGCGCGATCGCGACGGTCGTGCCCATTATGAAGCTGAAGACCAGCTGGCCGCCGACGTAGCGGGCCAGCGCCGACTGGACAAGCGTCGGGAAATCGTCGGCGGGAGTGCCGTCGCCGGGCGGCATCAAGCGGCGCACGAGCCGGCCGATCTCGGGCCCGTAGATGAGCATGTAGATCGAAAGCACGAAGATCACGATCACGTCGAAGCCGGCGGTGACGAGTTCCGTGAGGACGTCACCGCCGAACGCCACGACGGAGCTGGAGCCCTGCGCGAGCTTGTCGCCGAGCGTCTGGATTGCCGTCTTGCCCTGTGTGATGAAGTGGACGTGGACGCCGTTCTGGTTCAGCGAGTGCTGCAGTTCCGCGAGCGACGAGTTGGCCTCGTGAACGAGGTGCGGAATCGTGTGGCTGAACGAGGAAGCCTGGTTGGAGATAGGGTTCGCGAGCAGCAGTCCAGCCCCGACCAGAATCAGGAAGAAGACGGCGTAGACGGCGAGAACTGCGAGCCCGCGCGACAGTCCCCTCCGCTGAGCGAGCGTCACGGGCGGATTTAGGATGAGCGCGATGATCGAAGCGAAAAGGAAGAGCAACACGACTTTGCCCGCCGCGACCGCGAGCGCCCAGAACGCGAGCAGCGCGACCGGCAGCAGGACGAGCTGCACCCAGCGCGGGACGAGGACGCGCCGCGGGACGACGCGCACCATCGGTTCGCCCCCGGTCAGCTCCCGCTCGTGCTCGCTCGGAGGCGCCGCAGGTTCGACGCCCGTCGGAAGCTCTGTCACCCGCACGCCACCTCGACCAGAGTATGTCTGAGCGCGAGGCGCACGGCGACGTGCGCATCCTTTTTGTCGGCGACGTCGTCGGCGCCCCGGGCCGCGGCGCGCTCGCGGCGTGCCTGCCGGTTCTGCGCGAGCGCCACGAGCCGACGTTCGTTGTCGTCAACGGCGAGAACTCCGCCGGCGGCCTCGGAATAACGCCGAAGATCGCGGACGAGATCTTCGCCCTCGGCGTCGACGTGATCACGCTCGGCAACCACACCTACCACCACCGCGAGGTCTTCGGCTATCTGGACAGCAAGCCGAACATCGTGCGGCCGGCGAACTACCTGCGCAGCCAGCCGGGCCACGGCACCTGCATCGTCGAACGGGATGGGGTGAAGCTCGGTGTCATAAACATGAGCGGCAATCTCTACCTTGACGCGGGCCGCACCGCGTTCACGGAGATCGAGGTCGCGCTGCGCGAGGTCGAGGCTGCGGACCACGTGCTGGTCGACATGCACGCCGAGGCGACATCCGAGAAGGTCGCGCTCGGCTGGCACCTCGACGGGCGCGTGACGGCCGTCGTCGGCACCCACACGCACGTGCCGACGGCCGACAATCGTGTCCTTCCCGGCGGCACCGCGTACATCACGGACGTCGGCATGACGGGTCCGCGCGAGAGCGTGATCGGCGTGCGCCGCGAGCAGGCGATCGAGTCGCTCCTGACGCGGATGTCGGTGCGCTTTGAAACCGCGGAGGGCGATCCGTGGCTGATGGCGGTGCTCGTTACGTGCTCAGGGCCGCGGCGGGCGACCGCGATCGATCAGATCCTGATGCCGGCTCCTTAGCCGCCGGCGGCGCGCTGCGGCCGGCGGCGAGCACCGCGAGCATCGCGGGCGCGAAGAACCACGGGATGTAGAGGTAGAACCAGTATTCGAGCGCGAGCTCGACGGCGATCAGGACCGCCGCGCAGGCCGCGCAGAGGCCCACCACGTCGTCGCGGCGCGGCACGATCGCGAGCGCGATCGCAAGCCCCGCGGCGAGCACCTCGGCGGCGTGGAGACCGAAGCGAAGGTGGTAGAGGCCCCACAGCGAGAAGGGCGCCCCGCGCGTCGCCTGATAGTCGATGGTCCGCTGCCACAGCGTTCGCAGCGAGGTGATGTCGTAAAGCGGGATGAAGGCCAGAGCGACGCCCGCCAAGAGGCCGAGGGCGAACAGCGCGAGCAGCCTGGCGCGGCGCCCCGGCGCGTCGCGCAGGCCGTGCGTCCAGAGGACCGGGACGAGCGCGAGCGGCGCGAACTTCGCGAGCGAGCCGAGCGCCGCGAAGAGACCCCGCGCCACGGTGGCTCTGGGCGCTCGGTATGTCGCGGCGATCAGCGCGGCGAGCACCAGCACGGCGACAAGCGTGTCGTTGGAGTCGCTCTCGAGCGCGTAGAGCGTGAACGGGAAGGTCGCCCAGGCCCAGGCCATGGCCAGGCCGAACGTCGGGCCGCGCACGCGCCGCCCGAGCCAGAACACGAGCGCGATCGCGAGCAGGTCGAAGAAGAGCGCGGCAGCGTGCGCAGACGGCAACTCGTCCCACGTGCCGCTCCAGCCGAACAGCTGCTCGAAGGGCACGTACGCCTCGTATGCGACCGGGCCCGTAGGTGTCGCCGTGTTCGTTGTCGGTGGGGAACGTTCCGTAGATCGAGCGCCCTTCGACGACGCGCTGCGCGCCGATGACGCCGGCGTAGCCGACGTCGATCACGTTCCCGTCGGTGACGTTGAGCGTGACGCGGAAAGCGATCAGGAACACCAGGCCGACGACCAGCACGCGCGGCCCGAAGCGGATCGCGACGGCTTCCGGTCGCGAGCGACGACGGACCAGCCAGAGCATTCGCCCGAGCAGGTAGAGCAGCGGCGGATAGACGAGCGGAACCGACGCGTCGATGCGCGCGTGGTCGAAGAAGGCGAGCGAGAGCGAGAGCGAGAGCAGGGCCAGCAGGTCGAGGTTCACGACCGAAAGCGGCCGGCGAAAGCGCACGAACGGCGCGAGGAAAAGCAGGCACAGCGGCAGCCACACGTAGAGCGCCGTGACGTCGCCGCCGAACGCGCCGCGGTAGCCGCGCGCCATCGTCCACGCGACCTGGATCCCGGTCCAAGTTTCGACGGCCTGACCGTCGAAGTCGTCGATTATCACCTGGCCGACCTCGCCGCCGTGCGGAGCGTAGAAGCCGATCTGCCAGCGCCCGCCGCTCTTCAGGTAGGCGATCGGGTAGGCACGCGGGTGTTCGGCCAGCACGCGTCTGATCGCCGGCTGCGCCGAGGCGATCGCGACGGCGCGCGCCGACGTGAGCCGGCGCGAGGGCACCCGCTGCGAGTCGATCTCGACCACCACGAGCTTGCCCGCGGCGAGCTCGGCCGCGGTGTCCGTGCCGACCGGTCCACGCACGGTCGAAGCAGCGAACGCCGGAGCGGGCGCGAGGGCCAGCAGGCACGCCGCGATCGCAGCCAGGCGCCGCATTGCCCGAGCGTACCCCTAGAGGCCGAAGTGTCTGCGCACGAGTGACGCGACGTCGCGGATCGCCCACTGCGAGGGCTCCTCCTCGTCCGCGGCGACGCCGTGAAGGATCAGCGGCGCGAGCGAGTCGCTGGCGTGCAGCGAACCGTGGCTGCCGCCGCCGACATGGGCCTGGCCGCCCCAGTCGCTGAACTCCCAGCCCGGTGACGCCGAGATCAGCACGTCGCCGGAGCTCGGCGCGATGATCGCCGCCCAGCAGCGGGCCAGGGCGTCCGGGTACGTTGCCGATTCGAGCACGCCCCCGGAGACGGTGGCCTCGATCGCGGCGAGAGCGCCAGAGACCGTCCAGCTCGCGCCGCGAACATCGCGCGTCGACCCGCCGGGCGAGAAGCGGAGCTCGCCGCGGCCGGCGCTCGCGATGACACCCTCGCGGGGCGCTTCGCGGGCGTCGCGCTCGAGCCACATCACGAGGTCGACGCCCTCCGTCGCGAGCGCCCGTCCGGCGACCGCGGCGCGCATCGCATCGCGCCCCGACGGGGCGAGCGCGTAGACCATCGCCCCGCGCTGAGACGGGCACACCGCGATTCGGGCGCCGGCTTGCTCCTCGGCGCTGCGCGAGCGTCCAGGCCGGAGCACGCCGAGCGGCTCGAGTACCTCCTGTAGCGCGATCGCCGAGACGACCGGCGCCTGGGAGTGGTCGGCCATCACGATCATCGCGTGATGAGCGAGGAAGGCGTCGACGCCGCCGGCGGCGTTCATGACGCGTGCGAGATGAAGGTCGGCCTGGGCGAGCGACTGTTGCTGCGCCTCGGGTCCCCGCTTGTGCGACATCCAGTCGTTGTCCGGAAGCGAGAGCAAGAGGAAGTCGAAGAGGTCGTTCTCGACCATGTACGAGGAGACGCACGCCGAGTGGCGGTCGCGCAGGCCGGGCATGCCGAGCCCCGAACGGCAGCCGGTGCGGCGGGAGGAGAAGAGGTCCGCGTAGAAGAGCTCGCGCGGCCCCATCACGGAGTGGCGCATCATCGTCGCGGCGACGCGCGAGAGCGCGTTGTCGCGCTGGGGCTCGTGGAGGAAGCGCCCGCGGTACATCAGATACGTGGTGCCGGCCGTGCGCAGTCCGGCATCGTCGAGCGATTCAAAGACCGTCGGCACGTCGCTCGCGAGGTGCGCGCGGTTCATGTTGTAGACGGTGTCCGTCAGCTGCTGCGCGAAGCCGAAGCGCTGCGCCGCGCGGAAGCTCGAGCCGTACTCGACGTAACGCTCCTCCTCACGCAGATACCAGTTCATGCCGGGAATGCGGTGCTCGTCCTGAGCGACGCCGGTGACGATCGACGCCGCGCAGACCGGCGTGACGGAGGGGAATGCCGACACGCAGTCCGGCACGTAGCGCCCGTCGCGGACGAGGCGGGCCAGGATCGGCGCGGTGCCCGCGTCGATCGCGCGCTCGAGCATCTCGCTCGCCATTGCGTCGATCACGCAGAGGACGAGCTTGCGCGGCCCACCCGGCATCAGCGCCGCAGCATCCGCAATCCGGCGAACGTGCGCTCGCCCCGCCCGCGCGAGCGCACGAGCCACCACAGCACGAGCGCGAGCAGCACGTAGCCAAGGACGTGCAGCGCACAGACGGCTGCGGCCGCGACGAGCGAGGCCGCGTCTAGGTACAGCGTGAGCGCGTTGCGCGACGCGCGGTCCGGAAGCCGGCGCCAGGCGCGCGTAACGGTCGGGCCGACGGCTCGCTCGCCCGCCAGCGCGCACGCCAGCCCCGCGACGATCCCCGGCCACCATGTGTCGCCGTGCGCCGCGAGCGTGCCCGCGAAGAGCAGCGCGCCAGCGCCGAGCGCCGCGCCGCTCAGGGCCGAAGCGAACGGGTCGCCGCCGGCGAACGCCCGCTCCTCGGTGGCCGGGCGACCGAGCGTGATCTGAACCAGATAGGAGACGACGAGCGCGACCGTCACGACGAGCAGCCACGCGGTGGATTGCAGGAAATGCAATGAGTTGCCGGCAAACGAGACCGAGAGGTCGCCGGCGCGAGCCAATGCCCCTGCGAGCAGCAGCGGCAGGAAAGGACGCAGCCCGCAGCTCACCGCGAGGCCCACGCCGAGCCCTATGTCGAAGAACGTTCCGTGCACCGTGCGGGTGCCCGTGCGCTACTTTGCGCGGGCGGGCACCGACGATAGACGACGGCGTCCCGGCCCGTGCGAGGTCCGCGGGCCGCCGCGGCGAATAGGAAGTCACGCAGATGGACAGATCAGCTGCAAGCGGTGGAGCGAACAGCGGGCGCGGCGCTGCGGCGCACGAACTCGCGCGCTACGAGGCGCTGTTCGCGCAGCGAACGCACGGCATGCGCAGCTCCGCGATGCGCGACATGATGGCCCTCACGGGTCGCGCCGACGTGATCTCGCTCGCCGGCGGTCTCCCGGACACCAGCATCTTCCCTTCCGCTCTCTTCCGCGAGCTGATGGACGCCGTGTCCGAGGAATCGGCGCGCGCTCTCCAGTACGGCCCGACCGAGGGCATGCAGGCCGCCGTCTCGTGCATCGAACAGGTGATGGCCGCCGAGGGCACCGCCGTCGACGGCGAGGAGGTCCTGGTCACGACAGGCGGGCAGCAGGTCATCGACCTGGTCTGTAAGACGCTGATCGACCCCGGCGATGTGATCGTGGCCGAGGCACCGACCTACCCTGGGGCGATCCCGACGTTCAGCGCGTACGAGGCGCGGGTGCTCCAGATCGAGACGGACGGCGAAGGGATGCCGATCGAGCGGCTGCGCGAAACGCTCGACCAGCTCGCCGCCGAGGGGAAGCGGCCGAAGTTCATCTACACGATCCCGAACTTCCAGAACCCGGGCGGCGAGACCCTCTCCCTTCAGCGCCGCCGCGACCTTGTGGAGCTGGCGCGCGAACGCGAGCTGCTCGTGCTCGAGGACAACCCCTACGGGCTGCTGCGTTACGAGGGCGAGGCGCTGCCGACGATCTACTCGCTCGACGCGCAAGCCGGCAGCCCGGGCATGGTGATCTACCTCGGCACCTTCTCGAAGATCCTCGCGCCCGGCCTGCGCCTCGGCTGGGCCGTCGCGCCGGCCCCCGTCCTCGCGAAGCTGAACCTCGGCAAACAGGGATCGGACCTCTGCTCGCCGTCCGTCACGCAGCTCTTCGTCGCGCGCTACTTCGCGCAGCGAGCCGCCGACGGAACACCGCTCTGGCGCTCATACCTCGCCGAGCTCCGCGATGTCTACCGGGCGCGCCGCGACGCGATGCACGCCGCGCTGGACGAGCACTTCGGCGACGACGCACACTGGACGAGACCGGGCGGGGGCCTCTTCCTCTGGCTGACCCTCGACGAGAGGATCGACACAACCGATCTGCTCGTGCTCGCACGCGAGAAGCGGGGCGTCGCATTCGTGCCCGGGCGGGCCGCGTTCGCTGACGAACGCCGCGGTGCGAGCTCGATGCGACTGAACTTCGCCGGTCTTCCGGAGACGCAGATCCGCGAGGGAGTACGGCGCATCGGCGACGCCGTCGCCGAGCAGCTCGGCCTGCTCGACTCGCTGAGCGGCCGGCGGCCGGCTGCACGCGGCGCACCGGGACCCGCGCGGCGCCCATTGGCGGAGGTGCTCCGCCTGCCGCGCCGACGCCCCGACGACGGCGTCGAGCGCCGCAGCGGCGAACGATGAGCGAAGGCGCGGCGACGGTCGCCGTGCTCCACGGCGGCCGCTCGCTCGAGCGCGCCGTCTCACTGCGCTCCGGCGCGCGCGTCGCAGCCTCGCTCTCACGTCTCGGCCACGAGGTACTGGCGATCGATCCCGGGCCGGCGCTCGTCGAAGAGCTCATCGCCGGCGCCCCCCAGGCCGCGTTCATAACGCTGCACGGAAGGGACGGCGAGGACGGGACGATCCAGAGTGTGCTCGAGGCGATCGACCTGCCCTACACCGGCTCGAGGCCCGCGGCGTGCGCCCGATCGATCGACAAGGGCCTGGCCAAGCGGCTGATCGTCGACGCCGGCCTTCCGACACCGCCGTTCCGCACCCTCACTGAGGACGCTGTGCGCGAGCTCGGCGCGGCAGCGGCGCTGGACCGCGTGTGGGAGGAGATCGGCCCACAGATCGTCGTCAAGCCGGCGCGCGGCGGCTCGGCGCTCGGCATGAAGTTCGTGCGCGACGCTGCGGAGCTGCCTGCCGCGATGGTCGGCGCTTTCTCCTATGACGACGGGATCGTGCTCGAGCGCTTCGTCCGCGGCCGCGACCTCGCTGTGTCGGTGCTCGGCGACGGCGCCGGCGCCCAGGTGCTGCCGATCGTCGAGGCCGTGCCGCGCGACCGCGACTTCTACGACTACGAGGCGCGCTACGAAATCGGCCGCACGAGTTTCGAGTGTCCGGCCGAGCTGCCTGACGCGACCGCCGAGGCCGTCGGCGAGCTCGCGCTCGCCGTCCACGCGTTACTCGGTTGCAGCGGCGTGTCGCGGGTCGACGTGATGCTCGACGAGGAGCTCCAGCCATGGGTACTCGAGGTCAACGTGATCCCGGGGATGACCGAGACGAGCCTCTTGCCGCAGGCCGCCGACGCGGCAGGGATCTCCTTCGATGAGCTCGGTGGCCCGAATCCTCTCGGGCGCGCTCGCCTAGCCCTGGCCGGAGGCGAAGTCCTCGGGCGAGACCTGGTCCAGGAAGTCCTTGAACTTCTCGACCACGTCCGCCTCCTCGATCTCCTCGCCCTCCTGGTCGACTTCGATGCCGACGTCGGCGAGTAGGTCGTCAGCGGCATAGATCGTGGCGCCGCAGCGCACGGCTATCGCGATCGCGTCGGACGGCCGGCAGTCGACTTCGATCGTGCGCCCGTCGACGCTCAGCGTCATCAGCGCATAGAAGACGGCGTCGCGCACCTCGGTGACCGTGACCTGCGTGCAGGTGGCGTCGATCTCGCCGAGCATGTCGACGATCAGGTCATGCGTCAGGGGCCGTGCCGGCTCCTGACCCTGGAGGCGCATCATGATCGACGCCGCCTCGTGGCTGCCGATCCAAATCGGCAGAAAGCGGCGTCCCTCGACGGTCTTGAGCAACACGATCGGCTGCTTGCCGACCATGTCGAAGCTCACTCCGTAGATGACCATCTCCTGCATGACGGGTCTCCCCTCGCAGTGACAGGGCGAATTATAGGTTCGCTGGCCGCCCCCAACAGCCTGCCGGGGGAACGCTCATCAGTACGGGGTGCGGAAACTCCAGAGCTTGTTGCCGATGAAGTTCAGCGGCGTCGCCAAGCCAACGGCGAGAGCCTGAGCGGGGACCTTGTCGATACCCGCGTAGGCGACGAAGATCGTCAGGAGGACCTGGCTGAAGACGAACGCCAGAAGGCTTACGATCAGAAAGCGCGCGGCCTGGCCGTGGGCCCGGCTGTGAGTCGCGCTGAACGTCCAGTGGCGGTTCAGGAAAAAGTTGTTCAGGACCGCCACCAGCCAGGCCACAGCGGCCGCGAGGTGGTACTCGACGCTCATCGAATGGACGAGGACCGCGTAGACCGCGAGGTTGACGACAAAGCCCAGTGCGCCGACCATGCCGAAGCGCACCAGTTGTAGCCAGTTGTGCGGCTTACGCATGCCGTGAAGCAGGCGCATATGAGGCCGCAGGGTTACGGCCTGTGCTTCCTCATGCATCGCCGGTAGCTTAGCGCCGTGACCCGGCGCATGCGGGCGCTAGCCTGCTTGCAGATGGCGTCCCCGCGCCCCCTGGCCCCTCTCGCTGTACTCGCCGTCCTGATCGCCGCGAGCGGCTGCGGCACGAGCAACGCGCCCGGAACGCGGGCTGCTGCGCCTGCGCGCTCCACGACGGCGGAGCCGCGCGACCCGCAGGAAGCCTCGAGCTACCCGGTCCCGGCCGGGACCAAGCACGCCAGCGCGGCGGCGCCGGAAACGCTCGAAGTCGCCTACGGCGCCGCTTCCAACGAAGAAGTGGAACACGAGCTCGCGGCCGTCAAGTCGAGCGAACACCGCGCTCACACGACGACGCTCGCGGACCTGAAGCCCGTGCCGGGCGGCGAGTCGATCGGCGGCGACGGCACGCTGCCGATCCCCGCCAACGTACCGGCGGCCGTGCAGCGGGCGATCGCCGGCGCCAACGAGATCGCTGACTTCCCCTATGTCTACGGGGGCGGCCACGCGTCGTTCATCGACAGCGCCTACGACTGCTCGGGGTCTGTGAGCTACGTGCTCGCCGCCGCCGGGCTGCTCTCGCGCCCCGAGGACTCGACGGAACTCGAGAGCTGGGGCGCCAAGGGGCCGGGGCGCTACATGACGATCTACACGAACGCGGGCCACGCCTACATGTACATAGATGGCGTGCTCTATGACACGGCAGGGCGAAGCGGCCCTTACACCTCACGCTGGCAGGTCGGCGCGGCCGACAACGAAGGCTTCGCCGCGCGCCACTGGCCGGGGCTTTAGCGCCGCGAGTGGCGCCGAGAAGCGCTCTGCGCGGTGGTCAGCGCGGAGCGAAGCAGTGCCAACGTCTCGGCCGAGGTCTGGTGGAACGCGGGCATGTCGGCGTAGGTGCGGGCGCCGCGTGGCAGCAGCCCGATCTCCAGGTGCGGCGCGAACGACAGCCCAATGTCGCCGCAGCCGACCTCCGAGATCGGCTGGCCGGCCTGAACGTGGGTGCCGACCGGGACGAGGTCCGGGCGCGCGTGCCCGTAGTAGACGTAGCGCCCCTTAAGCGGGCCGTATTCGACATGCAGGACCGGCGCCCAGCGTCCAAATCCTTCGATGCCCTCGTGCACGATCGTGCCCGCCGCGACCGCGACCTCCGTGAGGCGGCGCCCGCACTGGTTGTCGTTGCCACCGAGGTCGACGCCCTGATCCTGCGTCCAAGTGCGCTCGGAGGCGACGCGCCGCAGCGGGTAGAGCGGAAACACCCAGCCGCGCGGACTCGCGGGATACGGGCTGTTCTTGTGCATCGGCGAGGCCGGTACCGGCGCGACGGGTTCGATCGTGGCGCCGCCGTTCGAGCCGGGTTCGGCGTCGGCGCTCGCCGAAGCGAGGAACATCGCGACGATGAGTACGACCGCGCTCGTTGTCAGTGCCCGCAGCAAGCCAGCTCCGCTCGTTCGGCCGACGGGGTTAGCTGACGGGCTGGCGACTTGCGCCTCCCGCGGAACACCGCGAGATTCGCCCCAACAACTCGGTTCCCCCGCTCTCCGGTACGGACCGTCGATTAGGCGAGCGGCAGCCTAACGCAACTTCCCGACGCGCGCGACGCTCCACGCCGCCCACCACGACGAAGCGTCGGCGCTCGATCCCAGCCGCAGCGCGTGCGCGGGGCGCCAACTTATACTTGCCGAGCCCCGGCCGGGGCGAGTTCGAACTTCAGGAGGCATCCGATGCGCAAGGTTCTCGCCGCGCTCTTCACCCCCGTGCTGGTCGCAGGGGTGCTCGCCGGCTGTGGCAGTAGCGAAAAAACGAGCACAACGTCGACCACGAGTACGTCCGCCAGTAGCACGATCCCCACGCAGACGGTCGACTCGGAAATCGCCGCGAAAGTGCCGTCAAAGTACAAATCGAAAGGCACGCTCGTAATCGCGACCGAAGCCGAGTACGCGCCGAACGAGTTCATCGCTCGAAGACCACACGATCATCGGCATGGACCCCGACCTGATGACCGCGATCGGCGAAGTCATGGGGCTGAAAGTGTCACTTCGTCGAACGCCGAACTTCGAAGCGATCATCCCCGGGCTCGCGGCCGGCAAGTACGACGTCGGGGCCTCATCGTTCACCGACACGAAGGAACGCCAGAAGGTCGTCGAACTTCGTCGACTACTTCAAGGCCGGCATCTCGTTCTACGCCAAGACCTCGTCCAACCCGGGCGTCGAAACGGTCGCCGACCTGTGCGGCAAGACAGTCGCCGTCGAGAAGGGCACCGTCGAGGAAGAAGAAGCCGAAGCAAGCAGAGCAAGGCCTGCGCCAAAGAAGGCAAGAAGGCCGTGACGGTGCTCAGGTCTTCCCGGGCCAGAACGCCGGTCAACCTCGCCGTCTCCAGCGGCCGCGCGGAACTCGGCATGGCCGACTCGCCGGTCGTCGCCTACCAGGTCAAGCAGTCCAACGGCGAGTTCAAGCTCATCGGCAAGACGCTACGCAATTCGCGCCGTACGGGATGGCGCTCCCGAAAGGTCAGCGGCATGGCGCAGCCGATTCTCGCGGCGCTGGAAAAGCTGATCGCGAACGGCACGTACATCAAGATCCTCGAAGAAGTGGGGCATCCAGGCGGGCGCGATCACCAAACCGGCGATCAACGGCGCGAAGCTGACGCTGACGCGGTGGCCTCGAACTCGAGGCCACCGACAGCACCGGGACGGCCCGATGAGATAACGGGCCGTCCCGGTCCGCCATGCCGGGCCGCTGGGTCGCGGCGGCGATCGTCCTGATCGTCGGCGTCGCGCTCGTCCACTCGGCGGCGACCAACCCGCGCTTCGAGTGGGGCGTCGTCGGCCACTACCTGTTCGACGCCGGGTCCTCGAAGGGCTCGTGGTGACGCTCGAGCTGACGGTGATCGCGATGGCGATCGGCATCGTCCTGGGCGTCGTGCTCGCGATCATGCGGCTGTCGGCGCAACCCGCTCGTGTCAGGCGCGAGCTGGCTCTACATCTGGTTCTTCCGCGGCACGCCGGTGCTCGTGCAGCTGCTCTTCTGGTACTTCATCGCGGCGCTCTACCCGAAGATCGACCTCGGGATCCCGTTCGGGCCGGCGCTTCATCCACGCGAACGCGAACATCCTGATCACGCCCTTCACCGCGGCGATCCTGGGGCTCGGCCTGAACGAGGGCGCCTACATGGCGGAGATCGTGCGGGCGGGGATGATCTCGGTCGACGAGGGCCAGACCGACGCGGCGCAGTCGCTCGGCATGACGCGGCTGCAGACGATGCGCAGGATCGTGCTGCCGCAGGCGATGCGGGTGATCATCCCGCCGACCGGCAACGAGACGATCTCGATGCTGAAGACGACCTCGCTGGCTGAGCGTCGATCGCGCGTCGCCGAGCTGCTCTACGCGGTCGAACAGATCTACGCCGGTCAACTTCAAAACGATCCCGCTGCTGATCGTCGCGAGCATCTGGTACCTCGTGATGCACGAGCGTCCTGTACGTCGGGCAGTACTACCTCGAGCGCTACTACGGCCGCGGCGCGTACGCGAAGGCGCCGACGACTGCAGCGCATCCGCGACGGCGTGCTCTCGCTCGGCGAGGCCGCTGTGAGCCAGCCGATGGTCAAGGCCGAAGGGCGTCCACAAGCGCTTCGGCGCGCAACGAGGTGCTGAAGGGGATCACGCTCGAGGTCGACGCGCGGCGAGGTGATGTGCCTGCTCGGGCCGTCGGGCTCGGGCAAGTCGACGTTCCTGCGCTGCATCAACCACCTCGAGAAGATCAACTGCGGGCGCCTGTCGGTCGACGGCGAGCTCGTCGGCTACCGCGAGAAGGGCGGCAAGCTCCACGAACTGCGCGAATCGCGAGGTCGCCCGCAAGCGCGCCGAGATCGGGATGGTCTTCCAGCACTTCAACCTGTTCCCGCACATGACGGCGCTCGAGAACGTGACCTGCGCGCCGATGTCGTGTCAAGAACGTCAGCCGCGCGAGCGCAGGCGCGAACAGGCGCGCGAGCTGCTCGGCGCGGGTCGGGCTCGCCGACAAGGTCGACGCCTATCCGGCGCAGCTCTCCGGCGGTCAGCAGCAGCGCGTCGCGATCGCGCGCGCGCTCGCGATGGAGCCGAAGCTGATGCTGTTCGACGAGCCGACCTCGGCGCTCGACCCCGAGCTCGTCGGCGACGTGCTCGGCGGTGATGCAGCAGCTCGCCCGCGACGGCATGACGATGATCGTCGTCACCCACGAGATCGGCTTCGCGCGCGAGGTCGCCGACAAGGTCGTGTTCATGGACGGCGGCGTCGTCGTCGAGGCCGGGCCGCCGGGCGAGGTGCTCGCTCAACCCGCGGCACGAGCGCACGCGCGCGTTCCTCTCGAAGGTGCTCTAGCGCGAGCGCCAGCTGCGGTAGCCGTCGAGGCGCGCGAGCGCCTCGGCGAGGTTGGCGCGGCCGAAGCCGAGCCGCACGTGGCCGCGGCTGCCCGTAGACGGCGCCGGGGAGCAGCAGCACGCCGCGCGCTCGCGCGATCGCTTCGCACCACGCCGCGCACGTCGACGATCGCCGCGCAACGCGCGGGAAGCCGATCGGCCCGGCGGTCGGGCGCACCCACTCGAACAGCTCGCCGCGGCGCGCGAGCAGGCCGTCGATCAGCGGCAGGTTGCGCGAGCACGAGCTCGCGGCTGCGCGGCGACGAGCTCGTCGCTCGTGGCGCAGCGCGAGCGCGACGAGCAGTTCGCTCGGCGCGCTCGAGCAGATCGTCGTGTAGAGCTTCAGCTCCGCATCGCGCTCGAGCAGCGCCGCGGTCGCGGCAGGCGAGCCAGCCGATGCGCAGCCCCGGCAGGCCGTGCGCCTTGGAGACCGTGCCGAGCGAGATCGCCCGCTCGTAGGCGTCGCACGCCCGCCGGCAGCCGCGCGGCCGCGGTCGTGCTCGAGGCCGCGGTAGACCTCGTCGCTGAACAGCACGATCGCGCGCTCGCGGCGAGCTCGACGACCGCGCGTCGAACGTCGCGCGCGCCATCTGCGTGCCCGTCGGGTTGTGCGGGCTGTTGATGTAGATGAGCCGCGTGCTGCGCGCCGAGCAGTCGCTCGAGCGCGTCGAGGTCGTGCGCCCAGCCGTCCTCGTAGCGGCGCTGCCAGAGGCTACGCACGGCGCCGGTGCTGCGCGCGAGCCTCGATCGCCGAGCCGTAGCAGGGCGCCTCGACGATCGCGTGATCGCCGGGCGCGAGCAGCGCGTGGTAGGCGAGGAAGATGCCCTCCTCGGCGGCCGCGAGCGTCGAGCACGTCCTCGGCTCGCCACGCGCTCGTAGCGCGCGGCGACGGCCGCGCGCAGCTCCTGCGAGCCGGGCACCTCGGTGTAGCCGAGCCGCAGATCGCGAGCAGCCGCTCGTCGCGACGTCGGGCTCGAGCGCGAGCAGCTCGTCGATCGCGCAGCGACTCGCAGTCGCTGCTCGAGAGCATCAGCTCGGCGCGTGAACTCCCAGCGCTCGTAGTAGCGCTCGATCTCGAAGGGCTCGATCTGCACGCGCCAATCGTAGATTGCGCTAGAGCAGGTGTGAGAGGCCGTTGAGCGTCAGCCAGGCGCCGGCGCCGAAGCAGATGAGCACGATGAGGAGCCGCCCCCGACGCGTCACCCAGCCGTTAAAGGCAGTGAGCGCCGCCTCGCCCTGCCGAGGCAGCGCGAGCAGAAGCGCCGCCGGAACCTCGATCATCCAGAGCATGATCGCGACACAGATGGCGAGCTGGACGAGCTGCTGGCCGCGCGATGTGTCCTGGCCCGAGATCGACTTGACGGCGCCGATGTACTGCGGCGACGGCAGGGCGTACAGCGTGACGCCGAGCACGATGATCAGCGGCACGCTCGCCATATAGCGCTCCATGCGCGACGGCCCGGCCTTCGCCGGCCTCGGCGGGCGCCGCTGGAGATACACGCCGAGCGTGATGAGCAGCAAGCCGACGAGCAGCTGAAGAACGGCGCCGCCGCGCAGATGTTCGGCCGTGCCGATGTGCAGGCCGATGAGGAGCTCGAGGATCGCCACGCCCAGCGCGTACGTGGTGAGGACCGCCGCGAGCACGAAGACCGAGAGGCGCACGCGGACGTTCGGGCCGCCGGCGATCGCGACGGCGACGGCGAGCGCAGGCGGGTAGATCGACCCTGCGAGGGCGAGCGTGATCGCCTGGGCGGGCACGCCTACTGCGGCGCGTCGCGGCCGTCGAGCTCCGCCAGGATCCCCTGCGTCGTCTTATCGCGCAGGGTCATCGCGTCGAAGAACGGGCCGGTGACGCCGCGCAGCGCCCACAACGCCGCCCAGCGCCGCGGCCGTATCACGTGCGGGCGCCGCTTCTCGATGGCGTCCACGATCGCCTCGCCCGCGACCTCGGGCGGAAGGCGCTTGCGCAGCGGCGCGGGCGCCGTTCCGATCAGCCGCACCGCGAACGGGTCGTCATCGAGGGAGTGGCGGACCATGTCGGTGTCGATGAAGCCGAAGTAGGCGACGGTGACGCCGACGCCGCGGTGCGCGAGCTCCACGCGAAGCGCGCGCCCGAACTGCTCGACGGCGGCCTTGCTCATCGCGTATGCCGCCTCGCCCATGCCGTTCAGGAAGGCGTAGACGGAGGAGATAACGACGATGTGGCCTTCGCGCGCCCACGATCTCCGGCAGGGCGGCGGCGACCGTGCGGTGCACGCCACCCAGGTTGACCTCCAGCACCCTCTCGAAGGCCTCGCTCGAGGTCGCGAGGAACGTGCTCGGCGGCGGCGCGATCCCAGCGTTCGCGCTGACGGCGTCGAGCGAGCCGAAGCGCTCGACGATCTGGGCCACGGCCTGCTGCATCATGCCGCGCTCGCAGACGTCCCCTGCGAGCGCCAGTACACGGTCGGCCGGCAGCGATGCTGCGGCACGCTCGCACTCCGCGGCATCCTGGTCGAGGATCGCGACGTTGGCTCCCCGGGCAAGCGCCGCGCGGCGCCGTCGCGAGCCCGATGCCGCGAGCGCCGCCGGTGATGAGGAGCGTGCGTTCGCGCAGAGGAAAGGCAGGCATCCGCCTACTCTCTCAGATCGCCAGCACGCTCAGCGCAGCGCGACCTCGTAGCCCGCCGACTCGAGCGCCGCGACGAGCCTGCCGGTGTGCTCGCGGCCGCGCGTCTCGAGCGTCAGCTCGACTCCGGTCTCGCGCACGTGCAATGCCACGGCCTCGCGCACGTGCTCGAGGGTCACGAGGTTCGCGCGCTCGGCCGCAACGAGCGAGAGCAGGTCGGACAGGCCGCCGGGGCGGTCCGGCACGAACGTGAAGAGGCGCACGCGCCGTCCCTCCTCGGTTTCGTGGCGCCGCAGCAGCGAGGCGAGCAGGCCCCCGTCGACGTTGCCGCCGGAGACGACCGCGACCGTGGCGCCGTCGGCCGGCTCGAGCGTCGAGCCGAGGATCACCGCGACGCCGACGGCGCCGGCGCCCTCGACGACGAGCTTCGAGGTCTCGGCAAGGAACACCATCGCCGCCGCGATCTCGTCCTCCTCGACGGTCACGACGCGATCGACGAGGGCGGCCACGAGCGGCAGGGTGTAGCGCCCGGGCTGCTTGACCGCGATGCCGTCGGCGATCGTTGCGCCCGAGGCAAGTTCGGATGGCGCCACGCGGCGGCCCGCGAGCTCCGCCGCGAACGGCGCGCACGACGCGGCCTGAACGCCGATCAGCTCGGCGCCGACACCGGCCCGGCGCAGAGCGACCGCGACGCCCGCCGCGAGCCCTCCGCCGCCGAGCGGGATCAGGACGCGCGCGATATGCGGCACCTCCTCGAGCAGCTCCAGCCCGAGCGTTCCCTGGCCCGCGATGACGTCGAGGTCGTCGAAGGGGTGGACGAGCGCCGCGCCGGTCTCGCGCGCCCGCTCGGTTGCGAGCTCAAGCGCCTCGTCGACCGACGTCCCCGCCAGGCGCACCGTCGCGCCGAGCGCCACTGCGGCCTCGACCTTCGAGACCGCGGCATCGATCGGCATGAAGACCTCGCAGCCGACGCCCCGGATCCGCGCGGCCTGCGCGAGGGCGCGCGCGTGGTTGCCGGCGCTCGCGGTCACGAGCCCGCAGGCTGCGCCGTCGCCGAGCGCAGCAACCTTGTTGAGGGCGCCGCGAAGCTTGAAGGAGCCGGTGAGCTGGAGGCACTCGGCCTTCAGCACGACGGGTGTCCGCGCAATGTTCGAGAGCTCCCGACTCGCGAGCGCGGGCGTCCGCACGAGCTCTCCCGCGACGGCGCTCGCGGCGGCGCTCGGGTCGATCCTTGCAACGAGCTCCTTGGCGTCACGCTGCGCCTGGGCCTTCATGACCGCCGGCATGTCTTGACGGTAGCCGTTGCACAGCGGCCTGGGCGAAATGTACGTTGGCGTGGTGGACGAGCTCGCAGACGTCGCCGAGGACCTCGAACGCCTGCTTGGCGCGCCGCTCGGTCGCCCGACGCCGCTCGCCGGCGGGATCACGAATCGCAACTACCTCGTCGAGCGCGGTGAAGAGCGCTTCGTCGTGCGCCGGCCGGGCAAGGACACTGCGCTGCTCGGCATCGACCGCGGAGCCGAGCTCGAGGCCTCACGGGCCGCAGCCGAGCTCGGCATCGCGCCCGACGTGATCGGGCTCGCCGGCGAGTGCCTGGTGACCCGCTTCGTCGCGGGCGACTCGCTCGCCGCGGACGAGGTCGCCGTCCACGTGGAGGAGCTCGGACGGGATCTGCGCCGTTTCCACGACAGCGGTGTCCGGCTCGCGGCAGACTTCCGCGTCCCGGAACTGCTCGGGCGTTACGACCGCGTGGTGCGTGAGCGCGGCGCGACGCCGCCGCCGCAGTTCGAGCGCGCGCGAGAGATCGCCGCGGAGATCGCCGGAGCGCTGCCCGTGCGGGCGCCGGCTCCCTGCCACAACGATCTGCTTTCGGGGAACATCCTCTACCGGCCCGGTGGGGCGCTGATGATCGTCGATTGGGAGTACGCGGGAATGGGCGATGCACGCTTCGATCTCGGCAACCTCGCGGTGAACAATCACCTCGACGCCGAAGCCGAGGCAACGGCTGCTCACCGCGTACGACGGGGCGCCGCCAGACGCGCATCGGCTCGCCGAACTGGCGTTGATGAAGGTCATGTCCGATGCGCGCGAGGCCGCTTGGGGCGTGGTCCAGGAGCACGTCTCGGAGCTCGACTTCGACTTCCGCGGATACGGCCGCGAACACCTCGATCGGCTCCTCTCGGCGGCGTCTGATCCCTCGTTCCGCCGCGCGCTGGCGCTCCTCGCCGGGGTGTGAAAGGATCGCGCCCGTGGACCACCAGCGCCTCGACCACCTCGCGGTCTTTGAAAACCTCACGGAGGGCGAAAAGCGGATGCTCGCCGGTGTGCTCGACGAGAAGCAGGTCCCAGAGGGCGAGAATGTCGTCACGGAAGGCGAGTACGGCTACGAGTTCATGGTCATCGAGTCGGGCTCCGTCGACGTGGTCTACAAGGGCGACAAGGTCGACGAGATGGGCCCCGGGGACTTCTTCGGCGAGGTCGCGGTGCTCTCGTCCGGCGGGACACGCAACTGCGACGATCGTCGCGACGAGCCCCGTGACGGTGCTCACGCTCACCTCGCACTTCATGCGCGAGGTGCGCTCGCGCATGCCGCGTGTCGGCGAACAGATCGACGCAGCGGTCGCCCAGCGCGGCCACTGAGCGCCGGCGAGACGATGACCAGCGTCCGCGAGGCGACCTTCGAGCTGTTCCGGCGCGAGGGAATGACGACGATCTTCGGCAACCCCGGCTCCACGGAGCTGCCGATGCTCGCCGACTACCCCGACGACTTCCGCTACGTGCTCGGCCTCCAGGAGGCCGTCGCGGTCGGAATGGCCGACGGCTACGCGCAGGCCAGCGGCCGCGTGACGCACGTGAACCTTCACACGGCGCCGGGGCTCGGCAACGGCGTCGGCGCGATCTACAACGCGTTCGGCAACAAGTCGCCGCTGCTCGTGACGGCAGGGCAGCAGATCCGCTCCTTCATCACCCAGCAGGCGAGCCTCACGAACCGCGACGCGACCGAGGTCCCGCAGCCCTTCGTCAAGTGGTCGCACGAACCGCCGCGCGTCCGAGGACGTTCCGTTCGCGATCGCCCAGGCGATCCACCACGCGAGCCTGCCGCCGCGCGGACCCGCGTTCGTGTCGATACCGATGGACGACTGGCTCGCTGACATCGAGCCGGCCGACTACGCGCGCCAGACGGCGCGGCGCATCAGCGCCGCCGCGCAGCCGGCCGCCGAGATCATCGGCGCCCTCGCCGAGCGGCTTCGCGCGGCGAAGAACCCGGCACTCGTCGCGGGTCCCGACATCGACGCGTCGGGCGGCTGGGACGACGCCGTCACGCTCGCCGAGAGCCAGCACATGGCGGTCTGGGCGACACCGCCGACGGGCGGCGGGCGGCTCGGCTTCCCCGAGGACCACCCGGCGTTCCAGGGCGTGCTGCTCCCCGCGGTCGGGCCGATCGGCGAGCAACTCAAGCCCTACGACCTGGTGATCGTCGCGGGCTCCTCCGTCTTTCCGTACTACCCGAATATCCCCGGCCCGCACCTCGCCGAGGGCACGGAGCTTGTGCAGCTCACCGCCGACGACGATGAGGCGGCGCGCGCGATCGTCGGCGACGCGATCGTCGGCGACGTCGCTTTGACGCTGCGCGCGCTGCTCGCGGAGCTCGACCCCGACACGGCGCGCGAGGCGCCGCCCGTCCGTCCGGGGCCGGTGACGCCGGACGCGAGCGAGCCGATGACTGCCGCGGCGGCCGGAGCGGTGCTGGCGGCGCAGTTCCCGCGCGACGGCATCCTCGTGCTGGAGGCCCCCACAGCCGTGACCGCGCTGCGGGACCAGCTGCGCATCTCGCAGCCCGGCTCCTACTACTTCGCCGCCGGCAACGGGCTCGGCTACGGCCTCGCCGCCTCCGTCGGCGTCCAACTGGCCCAGCCCGACCGCCCGACGATCTGCGTGCTCGGCGAGGGCTCGGCGCAATACGCGATCACGGCCTTCTGGACTGCCGCCGCCTACTCGGTGCCCGTCAAGTTCCTCGTGCTTAACAACAGCGAGTACTCAATCCTGAAGTGGTTCGCGTCGCTGGAGAACGTGACGGGCTCGCCGGGACTGGATCTGCCGCGCCTCGACGTCGCGGCAACCGCTGCCAGCTACGGCGTGCCGTCGGTTTCGGTGCAGGGAGCCGACGCTCTCGGCGGGGCGCTCGAGTCGGCGCTCGCGCAGGACGGTCCGAGCCTCGTCCAGGTCACGATCGCGCCGGGGATGGCCATCTCCTGATGCCCGGCGTGCTGGCGCCGGACGTGCGCCGCATCGGCCGCCCGTCCGGCGGGCCCACCGAGGACCGCGCCCCGGACAGCGTCGCCGCGGGAACGCCGCAGCCGCTGCGCTCCCAGCTCGAACAGCTCGTCGGCGCCGACCAGGTGCTCGCGCGCCCGATCGACCTGATCCGCTACGCCTCCGACGCGAGCCCGTACCGGCGTATCCCGCTCGCCGTCGTGCAGCCTCGCGACACAGAAGACGTGGCGAAGATCATCGAGTTCTGCGCGCGCACCGCGACGCCGCTCAACTTCCGCGGCGGCGGCACGAGCCTCAGCGGCCAGGCGCAATGCGCGGGCGTCCTGATCGACATGCGCCGCCATTTCCGCGGCGTGGAGGTGATCGACGGCGGCCAGCGGGTCCGCGTCAAGACCGGCACGCTCCTGGGCCTCGCCAACCGCGTCCTCGCGCGAACCGGTTTCCAGCTCGGTCCCGACCCGGCGAGCAAAGACATCGCGACCGTCGGCGGCGTGATCGCCAACAACTCGGGCGGTATGCGCTGCGGCATCGAATGGGACTCCTATTCGACCGTCGAGTCGATGACGCTCGTGCTGGCCGACGGCACGGTCGTCGACACCGCCGCGGCCGACGCCGAGGAGCGCTTCGCGGCCGCCGCGCCGGAGCTCGCGCGGGGGCTGCTCGAGCTGCGCGCGCAGCTGCTCGCGGACGAGGCGCTCGCCGCCCGCGTGCGCAAGAAATTCGCGATCAAGAACACCACCGGCTACAGGCTCTGTGCGCTGCTCGACGCCGACAGCCCGCTCGAGATCTTTCGGCGCCTGGTAGTCGGCTCCGAGGGGACGCTCGCGTGCGTCGCCGAGGCCGTCTTCCGGACGCGCCCGGAGCCGGCGCGGACGACCGTGGCATGGGCCCACTTCCCGAACATCGATGCCGCCGCGGCGCCGGTCGGCGAACTGGTCGCCGCCGGCGCGCGCGCCACGGAGCTGATGGTCGCGCCGGCGCTGATCGCGGCGTCCTGGAACATGGCCGGCACCCCCGAGTCCTGGCGCGAGCTGCCGATGGAGGCGGCGTCGCTGATCGTCGAGTTCGGCGGCTCCGACGACGACGAGCTCGCCGCGGCCGAGGCCCGCGCCGAAGCCGTCCTCGCCCGCCACACGCTGCTCGAGCCCGCCCGCTTCACGCGCGAGCGGCACGAGATCGCGGTGACCTGGCACGTCCGCGAGGGGCTCTTCGGGCTCGTCGGCGTCCTGCGGCCCCCCGGAAGCGTGCTCATCGTCGAGGACGTCTGTGTCGCGCCTGAGCGCGTCGCGGCGTGCGCGCGCGATCTGCAGGAGCTGCTGGCCCGCCACGGGTTCCTGGCCGGCGTCGCCGGTCACGCGTCGGCCGGCAACCTGCACTTCCAGCTCACGCCGGGCTTCGGCGACCCCGCCGAGCAGGAGCGCTACGAGGCCTTCATGGACGGCCTCGTGGAGCTGATCGTGGACCGCTACGACGGCTCGCTGAAGTCCGAGCACGGCACCGGCGTGAACATGGCGCCATACGTCGAACGCGAGTGGGGGCCGGAGCTCACGGCGATGATGTGGCGGATCCGCGAGCTAGCCGACCCGAACGGCGTCCTGAACCCCGGCGCGGTCCTCAGCCACGACCCCGACATCCACCGCCGCGACCTGATCAGCATGCCCGAGATCGAGCAGCCGGCGAGCATCTGCGTGGAGTGCGGTTTCTGCGAGCCGGTCTGCCCCTCACGCGACCTCACGCTCACGCCGCGGCAGCGAATCGTCGTGCGACGCGAGATGGCGCGACAGCCCGAGGGCTCGCCGTTGCTCGAAGCGCTCTTCGAGGACTTCGAGTACGACGCGCTGCAGACCTGCGCCGCCGACGGCGCATGCGAGGCAGCGTGCCCGGTAGCGATCGACACCGGCGCGCTGGTGCGCGAGCTGCGCGGCCGCGAGCACGGCCGGCGAGAGGAACTCGTCGCCGACACCGCAGCGCGGCACTACGGACTCCTGGAACGGGGCGCGCGCACGGCACTCGAGCGCCAATCCCTCGCCGCCGGCGTTGCGCGGACGGCACGCGAGCGCGTCAGCAGCGAGCGGGTCCCGCTCCCGCCGGCGGTGCCCCGCGCACGCAAGCTACCGACGACGCGGCGCGACGGCGCGGCGGCCATCTATCTGCCGGCGTGCATCAACCGCATGTTCGGCGGCGCAACCGACCACGAAGGGCCGTCGCTGCCGCAAGCGCTCGTCGCTGTCTCCGCGCGTGCCGGCCGGCCACTTTGGATACCCGAGGACCACGCGGGCTTGTGCTGCGGCATGCCATGGTCCTCGAAGGGCTACCAGGCAGGCCACGAGCGCATGGTCGCGCGCACCGCGGCCGCCGTGGAACGCTGGAGCAGCGACGGTGCGCTCCCAGTTGTCACCGACGCGAGCTCCTGCGCGCTCGGCTTCACCGACGACCTAGCCAAGCGCGGCGTCACGGTCTTCGACTCGATCGCCTGGGTCCACGACCGGCTGCTACCGAACCTTCGGATCGACGGCCGTGCCCGGGCTGCCGCGCTGCACGTCACGTGCGCGACCGCACGGCTCGGCCTGCGCGAGAAGCTCGAAGCCGTAGCCGGCGCGCTGGCAGACGAAGTCTTCGTGCCGCCGGCCAGCACGTGCTGCGGCATGGCAGGCGATCGCGGGATGCTCCACCCCGAGCTGCCGCAGTCGGCACTCGCACCGGCCGCGGCCGAACTCGACGGGCGCAACTTCGACGCCCACCTCTGCTCGAATCGAACCTGCGAGATCGCCCTGCAGCAGGCGACGGGCGCGGACTACGGCTCGTTCGTGCTGCTGCTCGAGCGCCTGACGCGGACCTCGATGCCGGCGGCGGCGTGACCTTGGTCGCACCGCTCGACGAGAGCGAGCTCCTCGAGGACCCGTTCGCGCAGTTCGAGCGCTGGTTCGCCGAGGCCGCGGCGCTTCACGCCGAGCCACAGGCGATGGCCGTCGCGACCGCGTCGCCCGACGCCCGGCCCTCCCTGCGCATGGTCCTCATGAAGCGCTTCGACGCCCGCGGCTTCGTATTCCTTACCAACTATGCGAGCCGCAAGGCGCGCGAGCTCACCGCCAACCCACGCGCGGCCCTGCTCTTCCACTGGGACCCGCCGGGCCGCCAGGTGCGCGTCGAGGGCCCGGTCGAGCGAACCGACGAGCAGGAGACCGCAGAACTGGTGCAGGCCAGGGCGCGCGAGAGCCGCATCGTCTCGCTGGCCTCGCAGCAAAGCGAACCGCTGGCCTCACGCGAGGTCCTCGCCGAAGAGGTGCACCGGCTCGAGCGGCGCTACGAGGGCGCCGAGCTTCCCGTCGCCGACGACTGGGGCGGCTTCCGCGTAACACCCGAGACGTTCGAGTTCTGGCAGACGGGCGCCGCGCGCTTCCACGACCGCTTCGTCTACAGCCGTGAAGGCGACGGCTGGACCGTGCAGCGGCTCTACCCCTGAGCCGTCGAACCGACGGGATTCTCTCGTCGCACCGATAGCCTGATGTGGAGGGGCCCTCGTCGGTGATCGTCCACGGAAAGGCATGAAGATCGCACGGCTAAGCACACGCATGATGCTCGCGGCGTGTCCGCTTGCAGTACTGGCGCTCGCCGCAGCGCCTGCGGCTGCGTTCAGCGGGCGCCGGAACGCTGCTCTCACTCGGCGACAACGGTGAAGGCCAGCTCGGCTACACGGGCGAAGACTCGGCGATTGCACTCCCGGTCCAGCTCGAAGGCGAAGCCGCCGGTGCCGCACAGGGAGGGGGTTTCAGCCTCGCGTTCACCCGAGCGGGCAAGCTCTACGGCTTCGGCAGTGACAAGCAAGATCAACTCGGCGAAACTTGCGTGAACGGCGAAGAAGAACCGTGCGCTATCGCGATCGAAGGCGGAGAAGACGTTGTTCAGGTCGCCGCCGGGTCTGACTTCTCGCTAGCAGTCACATCGGCTGGCAAGCTCTACTCGTTCGGCGCCAGCGAACACGGCCAGCTCGGCCGTGAAACGAACCTCACGACGAAACGAGCAGGCACGCCGAGTCCCGTGGCGCTCCCCTCCGAAGCGGGGACGGCGGTACAGGTAGCGGCCGGTAAGAACTTTGCGCTCGTGTTGACATCCACCGGCAAGGTGTACGGCTTCGGCTCGAACGAAAAGGACCAGCTCGCACGCAAGTCTTCCGAAGTGAGCGAAGAGCCCGAACCGGTCGAAATCAAGCTCGAAGAAACCGCGACGGAAGTCGCGGCGGGCGAAACGACCGGGTACGTGCTGACCGAAAAGCACAACGTCTTTGCCTTCGGCAACAACAACGAAAATCAGGCCGGCCGCTCGACCGAAGAAGGCCTGACGATCCCGACCGCCACGGAACCGAACTTCGAACCGGGGGTGAAAGAAAACGTGGCGCAGCTCGCCGCCGGCGGCGACTTCCTACTCGCGCGGACGTCTGCCGGCCGCGTCTTCTCCCTTGGCGGCGACGAAGGCGGCCAGCTCGGGCGCAAACTACCGCTCGCCCCCGAATCCGA
The DNA here is from genome assembly GCA_963764325.1 of uncultured Solirubrobacterales bacterium. GTDB lineage: Bacteria > Actinomycetota > Thermoleophilia > Solirubrobacterales > Solirubrobacteraceae > Palsa-744. Next base: position 688,155 of record CAVXSE010000003.1, read on the forward strand.
AGAAGAAGAAGAAGCGAGCGAAACCGGGGCGGGCGTCGAACTTCCCAAAGAAGTCTCCGTCACCGACATCGCCGCCGGCAACGGCTTCGCGATAGCCGTCGACGCCACGGGACGGGTGTGGGGCTGGGGCGAAGACGAAGACGAGCAGCTGGGGCACGAACCGACGCCCGGGAGGAACCGCGAACCGAAGGAAGTCGCGGTGCCGAAAGGCGACGTCATCGACGCGGCCGGCGAGGGCCCGATGGGCTCCCAGACGCTTCTGATCACCGGATCCGGGGCGAACCAGCTCACCGAACCCCTTGAAGTCGAACCCCCGAGCGGCTCGTTCACGACCGCCCGCGTGGGCAGGAGCTTCTCGGCCCAGCTTTACGCCACCGGTGGCGTAAAGCCCTATACCTGGTCCGCGCAGGGCCTGCCGCGGGGCCTGTCAATCGGCACCACGAGCGGCGCCGTGAGCGGCGCGCCGCAGAGCGCCGGCGCGTTCAGCGTCGCGGTTAGCGTCACCGACGCCGACGGGCACCACGCCTCGCGGACCGTGCGACTCGACGTGGAACGCGAGCAGCCGCCGGCGTTCGCCGAACTGAAAGAGAGCGCCCGCGTCTGGCGCGAGAGCACTCGCCTGCCCCGGATCGCGCGCGCAAAGCCGCCCGTGGGCACGGAATTCTTCTTCGAACTGAGCGCTCCTGCGCACGTCACGCTGACCTTCTGTCGCGTGCGCGGCCGGCGCTGCAAGCGCGAGGGCACGCTGTCATTCGAACGGCGCCAGGGCTTCGCATCGGTGCACTTCTACGGCCGGCTGACAAGACGCCACAAGCTTCCCCGCGGCCGCTACAAGGTGTCGTTCAAAGCGAGCAACGCCGCCGGCAGCAGGGCCGGCGGCGTCCTCTCGTTCGAGATCGTCCGCTGATTGCACCGCCCCCGCCGCCGGCGCTCGGACGGCGAGGGCAGTGTCTCTCGCGCGGCTATGCCGCGACGGGCTCGGGGACGCGCTGGGGGCTGCGCCTGTCGAGGTGAAGCACGTGCTCGGCTGGCTGCGCCGGAGCGCGGCCCGGGACATTCATGTGGCGCGTGGAGGCCATCATGTAGGCCCAGACGCCGACGAGTGCGGAGGCAAAGAGCACGTTCAGGGCGGCGGCGAGGAATATGGTCATCGGGGGGATCCTTTCGATCAGGGAGTTGGGGGGTGGATCCAAGGTACGGCGGCGCCGTAAGCCACCCGTAAGGCGGTCGTCGGAGTTCGCTAACGCGCGAATGGCGGGCCGATCTAGCGTGACTTCCGCCGCAAATTGCCGCCCTTTGGCCATTTGACGACTGCCCGCCGAAGCCCGCGGTAACATTTGGGTAACAATTGATTTCCGCGCGTGGAAGGAGAAAGCCGCCATGAGGGACGCGCTACAGGACGTGAGAACACTGCTCGAAGACTCGCCCGCACCGCTCTCCGTGACGCAGATGGTGGAGCGGCTCGAGGGCGAGCACCAGCGAGCCGCAGTCGAGCACCTGCTTGAGCACTTCCGGCTCGAAGGGCTCGCCCGGACCACGCCGGACGGCCAGTGGGGCTGGGCCTCGAAGGTCGCCGTCTAGCGCCGCGCCCGCCGTCGCGCGCCGACGCGCGGACGCCGAACACGCTATTGATTCGCACTCACGCAAACGCGGGCGGCGGGCGGCAGTTCGCCCGCCCGGTCAGCGAACGGGGAGGCTGCGAGTGCCGGATCGACGCGCCACGACGGGCCAGAGAGGGTTCAAGTCTGTGATCTCGCAGCCCGGCGCGAGCCGACGCTCCCACGACCGCGGGCTTGACGCCGGCGCAGCGCCCGCTGACCGGCTGGTGATCTTCGGCATCACCGGCGACCTCGCGAAGGTCATGACATTCCACTCGCTGTACCGGCTCGAGGCGCGTGGCCTGCTCGACTGCCCGATCATCGGCGTCGCCGGCGATGACTGGACGCTCGAACAGTTGCGAGCCCACGCCCGCAAGTCCATCCAGGAGTGCGGCGAGACGGTCGACGAGGAGGTCTTCGACCGCTTTGCGGCGCGACTGTCGTACGTCAGCGGCGACTTCACGGACGCCGCGACGTACAGCCGCGTAGCCGACGCCGTCGGCGACGCCAACGAGCCGGTCTTCTACCTCGAGATCCCTCCGTTCCTCTTCGGGCCCGTGGTCAAACAGCTGAAGCAGGCGGGCCTGACCGAAAAAGCGCGCGTCGTCGTCGAGAAGCCGTTCGGGCACGACCTGGCCTCCGCACGCGCCCTCGCGGCCGAAATCCACGAATCGATCGACGAGTCGCAGCTTTACCGGATCGACCACTTCCTCGGCAAGATGGGCACCGACGAGTTCCTCTACCTGCGCTTCGCCAACACGCTGCTCGAGCCGGTCTGGGACCGCGACCACGTCGCGTCGGTGCAGATCACGATGGCCGAGGACTTCGGCGTCGAGGATCGTGGCCACTTCTACGATCCTGTCGGCGCGATCCGCGACGTGGTCGTCAACCACCTGATGCAAATCGTGGCGCTGGCGGCAATGGAGCCGCCAGCGGGGGACGATGCGGCCACGCTGAAGGACGCGAAGTTCGCGCTCTTCCGCTCCATCCACGACACAACGCCGGCGCACTGCGTGCGCGGTCAGTACAACGACTACCTCGACATTGAAGGGGTCGCGAAGGGCTCAACGACCGAGACGTATGCGGCGCTGCGGCTTGAGATAGACAACCTCCGTTGGGCCGGAGTTCCGTGGTTCATTCGCACCGGCAAGCGCTTGCCGGAGACACAGACCGAGGTGCGCATCGTGTTCCGTGACCCGCCGCGCCTCGGGTTTCTACCCCGCACGCACCGGCGTCCGGAGTCCAACCAGTTCGTGGTGCGGCTCGACCCTTCGACCGGCGCGAGGATCGTCCTCGACGCGCACCGCGCGGACGCCAAGGGGCCGGCCGGCGTTACATTGGACATGGAGTTCGCGGCGGAGGGCGGCGAGGCGCCGACGCCGTACGAGGTGCTTCTCCTGGATGCGATGCGCGGCGACGCGACCCGCTTCACGCGCCAGGACAGCGTCGAAGAGACGTGGCGCATCTTCGAACCGATCCTCAAAGACCCGCCCGCGCCAATCGGATACGCGCAGGGCTCATGGGGGCCCGCCGAGGCGGACGCTCTCACCGCGCGCTACGGCGGCTGGCACGAACCGTGGGTCGACTCGTGACACCCCCGAAAGGCAAAACCAAAGCCAAAGCCGCGGCCAAGGGCAAGGCCAAAGCGCCCCCCAAACGCGCGGCGAAGAGCGCGAGCGGGGCGCCTGCCAAGCCCAGCCCAGCGGGTCTCGACGGCGGCGCACAGAGCGCGGCGATGCCCTCGCCGTTCCCGCCGATCGCGGCCTACGCATTCCTCTCCGACTGCCACACCGGCGCGCTTGTGGCGCCCGACGGCTCGATCGACTGGCTCTGCGTGCCGCGCTTCGACGCGCCCAGCGTGTTCGGGAATCTCGTCGATCGCCAGGCCGGGAGTTTCCGCTTCGGGCCGTTCGGGATAAACGTGCCCTCCGCGCGGGCCTACGAACCCGGCACCAACATCCTCATGACGACCTGGAAGACACCGATGGGGTGGGTGCTGGTGCGTGACGCACTGATCGTCGGACGCCGGCGCTGCGAGGACACGGTCACGCCGCACACGCGGCCGCCCACGGACGAAGACGCCGCTCACCTGCTGGTGCGGGTCGCGCTGTGCCTGGAGGGCGAAGTCGAGATGGAGATCACGTGCGAACCGACGTTTGATTACGGACGCACGCCGGCGGAGTGGACGGTCCTCGAGGATGGGAAGTCCGCTGACGCGACCGGCGCGGGTCTCACGATCCGCCTGTGCACGAACCTCCCCGTCGGCATCGAGGGCGGCGAGCGGCTGCGCGCCAGGCACGTCCTGTCCGAAGGCGAACAGATCTATAGCTCGCTCTCGTGGGCCGGCGAGCTCGCCTCGCCCGCCGACGTCGACGAGGCGAACGAGCAGATCGCTGAAACGACGCGGTTCTGGCGCTCCTGGCTTGGCCGGGCCCGTATTCCCGACCATCGCTGGCGCGACCCGGTGCAGCGCTCGGCTCTCACGATCAAGGGGCTCACGTACATGCCGACCGGCGCGACGGTCGCGGCCCTCACGACCTCGCTGCCCGAGACGCCGGGCGGCGAACGCAACTGGGACTACCGCTACACGTGGCTGCGCGACAGCACGTTCACGCTACAGGCGCTGCACTACCTGAACCTCGACTGGGAGGCCGAGGAGTTCATGCAGTTCGTCGCCGACCTCGAGCCGAACTCCGACGGGGGCCTGCAGATCATGTACGGCATCGACGGCCGCCGCGACCTCACCGAGACGACGCGCGACGAGCTGTCCGGCTACGCGGGCGCGTGGCCGGTGCGCGTCGGCAACGGCGCGTACGACCAGCGCCAGAACGACGTCTATGGGGCGGCACTCGACTCGATCCTTCTGCACACACGGCGCGCCCAGCGCCTGCCGCGGCGCCTGTGGCCGATCGTCCAGGCCCAGGCCGAATGCGCCACGAAGGTCTGGCGCCAGCCCGACCAGGGCATCTGGGAGGCGCGCGGCGCGCCCCGCCAGTACGTCTCTTCCAAGCTCATGTGCTGGGTCGCGATGGACCGCGCGGCGAAGCTGGCCGGGATTCGCGGCGACGGGAAGCTGACGGCCAAGTGGGCCGCCACAGCGGAGGAAATCAAGGAGGACGTGCTCGCTAACGGCGTGAACTCGGCCGGCGTACTGAGACAGCACTACGAAACCGAAGCACTCGACGCCTCGAACCTGCTGGCCGCGATCTTCGGCTTCCTGCCGCCCGACGACGAGCGCCTGCTCGCGAGCGTGCTCGCGATCGCCAACGACCTCACCGAGGACGGCTTCGTCCTGCGCTACCGGACCGGCGAAACGGACGACGGCATGAGCGGCAAGGAGGGGAGCTTCCTGATCTGCTCCTTCTGGCTGGTCTCCGGGCTCGCAATCGTCGGCGAGCTCCAGCAGGCAACCGACCTGATGGAAAAGCTCTTGAAAGTCATGTCGCCGCTCGGCCTGTACGCAGAGGAGTTCGACACCACGACGGGACGCCACCTCGGCAACTTCCCGCAGGCCTTCTCGCACCTCGCGCTCATCGAGGCCGCAGCGCGCATCATCGTCGCCGAGTTCACCGGCGAAATCTGACGGGAGCGCCTAACGCGGTGTCCGAACGCCATGACGTGATCATCACCGGCAGCGCGGGCCACGACAATGGGGGCTGACGGCACGAGCGGCCGGCGGCGCGTCGTAGTCATCGGCGGCGGCTTCGGTGGCCTGACAGCGGCCCGCAAGCTCTCGGGCGCGAACGTCGATGTCACGCTCGTCGACCGTCACAGTCACCACCTCTTCCAGCCGCTGCTCTACCAAGTGGCGTGCGGTGGCCTGTCTGCCGGGGAGATAGCGACGCCGATCCGCCGTTCGCTGCGACGCGCCGCCAACGTAACCACGCGGATGGCCAACGTAACCGACGTTGACGCCAAGGCCGGCGAAGTTGAGCTCGATAGCGGCGAGCGCCTCCCGTACGACTCGCTCGTCGTCGCATGCGGAGCGCAGACGTCGTACTTCGGCAAAGACGAGTGGAGCGAACTCACATTCGGCCTGAAGACGCTCGCCGACTCCCTCTCGCTCCGCGACCGCGTCTACAGCGCGTTCGAGGAGGCCGAGCGAGCAGACGACCCTACCGAGCGACGTCGCTGGCAGACCTTCGTGATCGTCGGCGGCGGACCAACGGGAGTCGAGTTCGCCGGCGAGCTCTCGATCGTCGCGCGCCACGCGCTCAAGGGCTACTTCTCGCGAACCGACCCTAGCGACATCCAAGTCATCCTCCTCGACGCCGCGCCGCGGCTCACGACCGCCTTCAGCGAGCGCCTCTCAGGCAAGGTCGCCGGCTACCTCGACGACCTCGGCGTGACGATGAAACTCGGCGCCCGCGTCACGGGCATCGACGACGGCGGCGTCGAATTCACGGTCGACGGCGTGACCGACCGCGTCGAGGCGCGCACCGTAATGTGGGCGGCCGGCGTCCAGACCTCCTCGATCAGCGAGCAGATTGCGAATTCGGCCGGCGTCGAGCGCGACCGCGCAGGCCACCTCGCGGTCGGACCGGACTTCGCGCTCCCGGGGCACCCCGAGATCTCGGTAATCGGAGACGCGGGCTCGCTCAGCCTCGACGGCGCCACGCCGCTTCCGGGTCTTGCGACCGTCGCGATCCAGCAGGCGCACCACGTCGCGGCGGGTATCCGTCACGGAGCGCCCGGGGCACGCGGACCGTTCCGCTACTTCGACAAGGGCGCGCTGGCCGTCGTCGGACGCGGCAAGGCGATATGCGAATTCCGCGGCCACGAAATCTCAGGCCGCCCGGCCTTCTTCACGTACCTCGGGGTCCACATGGTCTACCTCTCCGGCGGCGGCCCCGGGCACCGGCTGAACCTGCTCACCAATTGGCTGGCCGCGCGCGTCGGGGCACCGCAGGAGCAAGTCATCGTCGGCGAGCTGCCCGCCGTGGGGCAGCCGCGGGCAAACGCTCCGTAGCGAGCGCGCGCCTAGCTGGCCGCGCGGACCACTACCGCGAACGTTGCGCGCGCCTCTTCCCCCGGCGAGAGCACGCGGAGACCGGTGCCGCTCACGAGCGCGTTCGCGGGCGCCGTCATCGGCTCGAAACAGATCAGCTCGCGGCCCGCTGGCGCGTAGATCTGCGCGAACGGATAACCGTCGGTGAACTCCACGCGGACCTCCCTGCCACCACCGGCGACCGCGAAACTCGCTCCCGGAGCGACGCCCTCGAAGCCATCGTCGAAGACGCGATCGCCGAGCGGAAAGCTCGCCGACGAAAACGTGGAGCTGGCGCCCGTGGGGATCTGTAGATCGTCGACTGCGAGGCTCTTCATCGCCGGCACCTCGACCTTCAAATCGGCGCGAGCGACACCCGGCAGCTGAATGTACGGGTGGAAGCCGAAGCAAACGGGCACCTGCGATGAGCTCGAAGCGCGGAGCGCGACGGAGACTGTCAGGCTGCTGTCCGCGAGCTCGGCGTCATACGTCGCATCGTGCTCGAACGGGAAGACCTCGAATGCCGGCTGATCGGGGCCCCAGCTCAGCTCGGCCGCAAGCGTCTCCCGCCCCGGCAGCGGGCCGTCCACCACGCGCCAAGGCACATTGCCCGGGACGACGCCGTGGATTGGCAGGCCGTTTCCGTCGACGGCGACGACGCCCGGATCGTGCGGCACCTCCACCGTCCGTCCCGCGGCTTCGTACGCAAAGCCCGCGAGCCGATTCGCCCACGGGAAAAGCAACGGCAACGCCATCGTCGCGCCCGCCGACGCGTAGGCGTCGACCCCTGAATTCTGTGAAAGCAGCTCGTCGCCTTCATGCCGAAGCGAGCAGCAGAGCATCCCCGCATCGGGCACGAACGTCGCCTCAAGTGCGCCATCGGCCAGGCGCACCTCTTCGCGCGGAGCTGTCATCGGGCAGCGACCACCGAGCGCAAGGTAACGGTCCGCGCTTCGCGACGTCGTCGACGGTAGGAAGTTGACGGGCGCGCCGCAGCACTGATACGTTCCCGCGATGCCGCACGGAGCGAAGATCGCCCGCCCGCTCCGCTCCGCGGCGCTGCGTAGCCTCGTCGCCGCGATCGTCCTTCTGGCTCTGACGGCCTCCGCAGCAGCGGCCGCATCGCCGTCGATCTCCCACGTCAAGGTGCCCCGGGCTCCTCTGAACAGCGCGGGCGGCAAGGCCACGATCACGTTCAAGGCCAAGCACGCGTCGAAGTGCTCTCTCAAGTACACCCCGGCCATCAAGCACCTTCCGCGCAGCGTGTCGTGCTCGCACGGCACCGCCCACCTGAAGCTGCGGATTCCCGCGAACGGCTCGCGCAAAGTCGAGACGATCACGGTCACGATCACCGCGAAGCACGGGCGCCACTCCAAGCGCAAGCGCGCGACGCTGCTGGTGCTCGGGGCGCCTGAAGTGGCGGTGGGCCAGAATTTTGCGTGCGAGCTCGACAATGGCAAAGTGTTCTGCTGGGGCGGCAACGAATACGGCCAGGTCGGCAACGGCAAAAGCCGGGAACCAACGATCTCTGACGCCGAGCGCGGTACCGCTACCCGCCCGTGCCGTGCAGATCACCGCCGGCTGGGGAACGGGTGCGCGCTTCTCGCGACGGGCCACGTCGACTGTTGGGGCTACAACGAACGCGGCGGCACCGGCATCGACAAGCCCGGGGAAAGCTGGAAGTTCCCTCGCCTACGCCGTCGTCGGCCTGAGCGGCGCCGTCCAGATCTCGTCGAGGCACCGGCGATCTACGGCTGCGCAGTGTTGAAGAGCGGCCACATCGAGTGCTGGGGCACGAACTATCTCGGCCAGATCGGCGACGGCAAATGGGGCGAAATCGAAGTGCCGACCGTAACCGAAGTCAGCGGCATCACAAACGCGAAGGAAGTCGCGGGCGGCGAAAAGCCGTCTGCGCTCTCCTGCGCACCGGCACCGCTACGTGCTGGGGCAACAACTACACGGCGAGCTCGGCGACAACAAATTCGGCGAAGAATCGGTGGACACGCCCGTCGCGGTGCTCGAATTGACGAGCGGCGCGCAGATCACGAGCGGCTTTGAACACCCCTGCGTGCTGCTCAAGTCTGGCGGCGTGGACTGCTGGGGCGAAAATCAGTTCGGCGACGCGGACCCCGCGGACGCCCCGATCCCACACGGCATACCGGTCGCCGTCGCCGGGCTCGGCGGCAGCGCGTCCGAGGTCGCCGGTGGCGGATACGACAGCTGCGCCGTCGTCGGCGGAAAGGTGTACTGCTGGGGCGAAAACGCACTGGACAGCTCGGCGACGAAATGTTGAGCGCAACCGTATCCGCGCCAACCGCCGCCGTCGGCATCACGAACGCGACGAGCGTCGCCGTCGGCGCGTGGTCGGCGTGCGCAGTCCTCGCGACCGAAAAAGCTGAGTGCTGGGGCCGCGACACGAACGGCCAAGGCGGCATCGGCGTCGCCCGAGCAGCTACGGTCGACGTGCCAACGGCAGTCGCTGCCGCTGCCCTAGCGGCGCAGCCGATTACAGCTACGCGCCGAGGAGGTCGCGGCGGCGGAAACGCTGCGAGGCGATCGCCGCAGCGGCCAGGCCGACGCCGACCATGATCAAAGCCGCCTGCACGCGGAAAGGCTCGACAGGCACCGCGCCTATGTGGGCGAAAGGCGTCGCGTTGACGAGCCATTTCGGGACCGACACGAGCGAGCCGAAGAGGTACCAGAGAAAGGCAACGGCGAGGACCCCGTAGCTGATCGCTGAACTCGCCCGCGGCACAAACGCGTACGCCAACACAGCGATCCCCAGGAACAAGACGGCTGCCGGCAGACAGTTCGCGCCCGCTTCAAGCATTCCGCCGAGGGGGAGGTGAAGTCCTGCGGCCTCACCGCCCAGCCACGTCGCAAGGCCTGCGGAAAACGCGACGAGCACGGCACCGGCGAGCGCAAGCGAGAGCCTGCCGCCGAGCCAATGCCACCGGGCGACCGGCATCGAGAAGAGCGTTTCCAGGCGCTCCTCCTCTTCCTCGCGCCGGGCGGCCGCCATCTGTGCGCACATGAACGCGCACACCGCCGGCACGACGAGGATGAACGCGAAGCCGATATAGCCGCGCGGAGTCGCCAGCTGCGAGACGCCGAAGTTCTTCAGCTCCCGTTCCAGCGCCGGCGTGATCACCGACCTGTTCACGCTTTTGGCAACGAAGCCGATGACGAACCCGACGGCCGCAAGCGAAAGGATCCATGCCACCAGGCTGCCGCGCTCTTCGCGCAGAGCATGCGCTGTGGGCGAGCCGAGCAGTCCTCTCCGCAGGGGCGCGGTGTCGCGGCCCGGGAACAATCCCGAGCCGATATCGCGTGTGCGGTACACGCGCGCCGCGCCGAGCATCAGGAGGCCTCCGGCGAATATGGGCACCAGAACCGCGGTAGGCGCGGCGCCGGTGAATGGTCGCAATTCCTCAGCCCAGCCGAGCGGCGTGAGCCAGCGGAGCCATTCAGCACCGGGCGAGCTGTCTGCGGCGATGCGCAACAGGAACGCGGCGACGAAGACGGCGAGAGCGATCTGCAAGGCGCCGCGTTTGCTCGGGGCTAGCTGGCTCGTGACTGCGGCGACGCCGGCGAACACGAACGCCACGGTCGCTGTGGCGAGCGCGAGGAACGCAGATTCGCCGACCGTGAGACCGGCCAGCGCGAGCCCTGCGAACTCGCCGAGCCACACCAGGCAGATGCTCGCCCCGACCGCGATTATCGAAGACGTGATCATCTTCGCCCTACTCACGTGCGCGGCGAGCACGAGCTCCGTTCGGCCCGCGTCCTCCTCGGTGCGCAGCGCGCGCACCGAGGCGAAGATGCCGAAGACCGCCGCAAATAGCGCGAGCGTGCCGCCCACGCGCCAGGCTGCGTAACCGCCGGCGCTCAGCAGGTTGTAGGCCTTGCCGTAAAAGACGACGGTGGCCTTGTTGTTGGCGAAGCTCGCGGCGAATGCCATGCGCGACTTCGTCGTCGGATACAGGCTCGCGTACGACGACGCGTTGACGTACGCGACTAAGAGGAAGAGGTACGCGAACGCGATCGTCCGGACGCGCGCGTCGCGCAGCGCGCGACGAACGAGCGCCACTGCCGCCCCACGCGAGGCCGTTGGCGCAGCTCCCCCGCTAGCCGCCGACGCCATCGGGGGTGTCGTAATGGTGGAGGAAGATCTCCTCGAGCGACGGCTCGCGGCTCGTCAGGCTCGTGACCGGCTGTTCCCCGAGCGCCGCGAGGAGCGGAGCCACGGGCCCGGAGACCACGAACCGAAGCGCACCTGGCCCGGCGGACTCGGCGCGCACGCCGGGAATCGGAGCGAGGGTTGGCGCCGGACCGTCGAACGTCGCTTCGACCGTCAACTCGCTCAGGTGGCGTAGCTGCGCGAGGGTCCCCTCGTCGACGAGCCGGCCGCCGCGCAGGATGCCGACACGGTCGCAAAGCGCCTCGACCTCGCTGAGAATGTGCGACGAGAGGAACACGGTCTGCCCGCGTTCCTTGGCTTCCTTGATGCAGTCGCGAAACGCGACCTCCATCAATGGGTCGAGGCCGGAAGTCGGCTCGTCGAGCAGCAGGAGGTCCGCCCTCGTCGCAAGCGCCGCGACGAGTTGCACCTTCTGACGGTTGCCCTTCGACAGCGCGCGGATCTTCTTATCGGCGTCGAGCTGAAAGCGCTCGACAAGTTCGTCGCGGTAGCCGACGTCGGTTGCTCCGCGAACGTTCGCGAGCAACACGAGCGTCTCGGCTCCCGTCAGGGCGGGCCACAAGGAGGGCTCGCCCGAAACGTACGCGACGCGCTCATGCGCTCGCACCGGATCGGTCCAGGCGTCGACGCCGAAAAGCTCCGCGCGACCCCCGGTCGGGCGGTGGAGCCCGAGTAGCAGACGGATCGTCGTCGTCTTGCCGGCACCGTTAGGGCCCAGATAGCCATACACCTCGCCCTCGGCGACGTCGAGATCGAGTTCGCTGAGTGCGTACGTGCCGCCGTAGCTCTTGGAAAGCCCCGACGAACTGATGGCGCTCATTGTCGGGGCCGAGGCGCTCGCGCGGTTGCCATCGGCGCCGACCCTACTGCACCGATATCAGCTCAACGTTTGCGCCGCCGCCACGCGGCTCGCTCGATCCCCTACGAGGCGCAGGCTCGGAGTACGACGCGTCTGCGGATCGACTTGCCGGTCGAGAGCTTGGCCTCCAGCGTGACGGCGTACGGTCCTCGGCGCTGCCCGCCGAAGTTCACTATGGCCGCCGTCCCGCGACTGCCCAGCTTCGCGGCGACGCGGCCTTTGATCAGGATCTCACTGTGCTCGATCCTGACTCCCCGCGGCAGTTTCAGCTCTGACAGATACACGATCGCGCTGCCCTGGCTTACGCACTTGCGCGTGGCAGCCGACGCACAGGCGCGGAAGGCGATCCTCTGGCGGACCGTCTTGCCATTCGAGAGCGTCGCCACCACCGTCACTTCGAAGTGGCCACTTCGCAGTCCGGCAAAGCTCACCACGGCTGCCGTGGCTCGCTGCCCCAGCGTCGCCGCGACGCGGCCATTGACCAGGATCTCGCTGTGCTCGACGGTGACGCCCTGCGGCACTTCCAGCTCACCAAGGCGCACCGTCACGCTGTCGTTGCGCACGCAGGCCGGTGTTTCCTTCGTGGAAGTCGTCGTCTGCTTGGTCATGACGACCGGCACCAGCGGATCGACAATGACGCCGTTGACTTCTCCGTCTTCGTCGTCGGGTCCGCCGTCTACGAGCGTAAGTTCGATCGTGTTGCCGCTTATTGTGTACAACGAGGACGGAATTTCCACATATTCCTCGCCGCCGCCTGAAACGTGACGAAGCTTGTAAAGGGCGTTGGGTACGCTGCCGCTCGGCAGCACGATCTTCACCCGAGCCGTGCCGCCCGGCGTCACATTCACCGTGAATTTCAGTCGAGCCGACAATCTGCACCGCGCCGGCTGGGAGGCTGACGCCGCTCGGAAGTTCTTCGGCGGTCAAACCGTCGATCGCCGCTCCGGACGTACCGGTGTCGGCGAGGACCACACCTCCCGACGGCGCTGGGTCGACTGAGCCAGCTGCACCTTGATGTCCTCGCCGTAGCTGGTGCCGCCCCACGTCTTCGACCACCGCGCGCTCGTGGAAGCTGCCTTCGGGCGTCCAGTGGGCGATCTTCGCCGTCACGACGCCCGCCTTTTCGTTCGCGCCCGGGATGTTCGAGCACGCGACGCTGTGGCCGTAGGCTTCCGTCGCCCCGTATTCGAAAATGCACGATTCGACGACGCCGCCATTCGGCTCGATTTCGCCGCGGACCGTTGCTTCAGTGGTGCCGACTTCGCTCGGGGCGAGCGTTTCGGCAGTCGGCGCCGCGGCTTCCGTGAGCACGTCGCGCGTCAGCTGCAGGCGGTTGAGCGTCGATTCAACCAGCGCCGACTCCTCGCCGACGCTTTCGGTGCCGGAGCCGAAGCCGCTGACCTTGCGCTCGACATAGGGCTTGATCTGTTCGGCTATTTCCCGGCCCAGTTCGATGACCTTTTGGCGACTTCTTCAACCAGGTCTTCGCCGACGAGCTGCGACAGCTGCGAACCGCTCGCTGCTTCGAGCCGGTGCTTCCAACTGGCAGCGAGCGCAAACAGCTGTGCCGGCAGAGGCCGGGGGCTCCCGGGTTCGGGATCAAGGAACTGCGCGCCGGCGCCCTCGACGTCGCTCTGGAGCGCGAGGTCGCTGTCGACGGCTTGCGGGAAGCCGAGCTTGACGTAGCCTTGGATCAGAGCCCGGGCGCCTGCAAGGCTTTCCGCGGGGTTACCTTTCGGCGGGTTTTTGAGAGCGGCGAGCGCTTCTCCATACGCTTCCTCTTGAAGTTCGCGCAGCCTAGCGTCGACCTTCCCGACAATCGTCGGCTCCGTGGAGCCCAGCGCGTTTTCGCCCGAGTTGTAGTCCGCGTACTCGACACCGGCCTTTTCTTCAGTCCCTTCAGCGGGGCATGGGGTACCTTCGATCGCTGTTTCCGAATATGAGTAGTTCAACGACCGGCCTTCGAAGTTGAGAGTCAAGATCGAGCCGACATGACGTTCTTCGAATTCGCCCCCGAACGCCGAGTGTTCGACCCAGTCGCCGTAGGCCCCTTCTGTCGTCGGGTCCCACGATTCGTCGTAGCCTTTGCCTTTCCAGAACAGTGAAGTCTGTTTGCATTCGCCCACCGAAGGCGAGGCAAGCGTTGAGCCGCCTTCGCCATTCTGAAGCGTCAGCGTCTCTGTGGCGCTTTCGGCTTCTTTTTCGTTCGTGGCTTCCGCTTCATAGAAGACTCTGCAGTCGTTTCCGACGTCGACGCTGCATTCTTCTTCATATCTGCTGGGGTGAAGCGTGTTGCCGTTCGACTTCGTTTTTGTGATCGTGCGACACGCTTTGAGAATCAGCGGGTCATGCGAACCGGGAGCGCCGACGACGCCGAGTCTCACACCGTCGACGAGCGACGCGGGGAGGCTCGCAATGAACGATTCAGGCATCTCCTGTTTTCCGTTTTTGCCTGCGCTGCCCGAGCATTCTTCCCATTTGAGTGCCGGGTATTCAACCGCGGCGACCGTGGAGGCGGAGAACGACTGTTCGGCGCCTCCCCACAACTTCACTCCGGTGGGGTTGCCCAACGGGCTGGCGGTCTTGACGTTCTTTTCGAGCCAGGTTTCCGCAGATTCTTCTGCCTTTTCCTGGAGTAGCGTCCCGACCGAGCTCGTGCCGTCCACGCCCGCCCCGTCGGCCGCCGCTTCGAAGTTGGCGATTGCCTTGTCGAGGATCGTGTTCCCTGTCTTCGACCCCGAGCCCCGGATTCTTCAGACCAAGCGTTCTGCAGCTGTTCGAGCTTCAAGCCTTCTTTTTCGAGGTTTTTGAGGCCGGCGATGTCGGCTGTGGTCGCGTGGCTCGCGTTTTCGAGCATCAGCTGTGCGTACGCGCGCGAACTTTCTGACCAGAACGCGGTGTTCGCTAGCGACGAGAGCGCGGAACTTCCGACCCACCCCTGTTCGCTCGGGAAACGGGCGAGATAACTGATGCTTTCGTCGAGTTCGGCCGGTTCACCGGTCGTTTTGCTGGTCAGCTGGCGGGCGGCGCCTTCAAAGTCGTAGGGTTGGGTTTCGTCGTTGTTGACGAGCGCGCCGTTGGCGATTTCCGTCGCATATTTTTTGAGGGCCACAAGATCTTCCTGAACCCGCGGCCCCCCTAGCGGTTCGCCGGTGCGCTTCAGCCAGCCGACGCTGTCTTCGATCGTCGTCTGCAGGTTGGCCTTTGTCTGAGCCGCAAAGAGTTCCTTGACCTGGTCCTGTAGCGCGAAGACGGTGCCCTGCTCTTTCTGTAGCCGTTCGCCGAGGTTGCTGAGTTCTTCTTTGAGCTCGTAGTTTTCGCGTGCCAGCTGTGACGAGAGCTGAGCCAATTGCGTGTTGACCGCATGGAAGGCTTCCTGGGTGTATTGCTGGAAGCCCGAGAGCTGGGTGCTCAGGTCGGCCAGGTCTTTGAGCGTGATTTCCTGCGGGCCGGGCGGCGGGTTCGACAGCCCGCCTTCAACGTTTTCGTAAATTTCGAACCCGACTCCGATCAACCCTCCGACGCCTTCGGAGTAGTTCTCGGTGCCGAGTGCCAGGATGGACGTGCCGATCCCGAGACCCTCTTTGATCCCGTCAGCGATCGCTTCCTTCTGGGCTTTTTCGGCTTCGTAGGTGGCGTAGGCCGTTTCCTCTTCGGTTATCTGGGCCTGGGCCTGAGCGGTTGCCTGCTGGAGCGCGGCCGCGGTGTTGTCCGACGGCCGCAGCAGTTCCGCTGCCGCGATCATCTCGGCGCGCTCTTCCGCGATCACCCGCGCCTGCTTAGTGGCGTTGGTCTGGGACTGCGCGAGTTCGGCTTCGCATTTGGATTTTTCTCCGCAGGCGCGAGCGTGCGCAGCTTCGTAGAGGGCGCCGCCACTGCATTCGAGGCGAGGAAGTCCGGAAATCGTTTCATTGCCGATCGGTTCTTCGCTGCCGCCGTGCCCGCAGGACTGTTCCTGCGTGACTTTCTGCCCTTTCGTGAACAGCGCCGTCAGCTGTTGAGGTTCGTCGGTGACAGTGCCGTCGCCGGCTTCGATCACTTCGCGTACTTCTTGCAGCGCCGAAGACTGCAGGACTTTGCTTTCGTGGAGCAGTTCGCTCCATTCGGCGAACACGCTCTCTTCGCTGGCTGCTCCCCAGATGTCGTCGCGAGCTTCGCCGAAGCGGTGATCGCTGCCGGCTAGAACGCGCGTGGCGCGCAGCACTGTCGCGGGCGCGAACGAGGTGTAGACGAGGTTGGTGCGAGCGTCAGCGAGCGGTTCGAAGTACTTGGGTTCTTCAGCGTCGGCGGCAATGTTGGACGAGCCCGACAGCGCCACTGCGGCGAGATGGGTAACCGCGAGCTTCGCCGGCGGCGGCAGCGGGGTGGATGGAGATCCGTAGGGACGCTCCAGCGCAGCGAGGATCGCGAGGATCCGCTGGTTGCCGGTCATCAGCTGCAAGCTCGCCAGCGACGGTGCTGCGGCTGCCGACAGCAGGGTCTTCATGTCGCCGACGTAGCCCGTTGCCGTGGCTGGCGCGAGTTCTGGTTCGTCGGCGTACATCTGCTGCAGGGCCTTCTCGAGCACCAGTTCCTCGGTGCCGGCCGGAACCTTGCTGAGGCGGGCGACGTCACCCGCGACGAACAGCGCAGCCGAGACTTCGGCCGGGTGAACCGTCACCGGTGGTTCGGTTGCCGCGTGGGCCTGGGCGGGCGACAGCGCAAGAACGAAAGCAACGGCCGGGATCGCCACGAGCGCCAGACGCGTCAGCCTGTTGCGCCAGGCGCCGACCAGCTCCATCTTCATCGCTTCAAACACGCGACACCTCCCTGCGACGATCCAACCCCGTGAGTGCGTTCCGTGAACCCGGTTCCGGAATATAGACGCACGCACCGCCTCGGTGCGCCGATGAAGAAAGACCGGCGATCGGGAGGCCGGAGAGCCGCAGCTCGTCCGCAGTTGGCGCCGGACCGCGCCGGCTGATCGGGACGTTTAACGGCCTATGAGCCCTCGCGTCGCGCCTGCGAAGGGCCAAGTTCGCTTCCGTCAGCTCACCGTCGACGGTCCTGCGGTGACGGCCTTGGGGCCTGCTGCGATCTCGCCGCGGAGAGCCTTCAGCGCAGCGACGAAAATCTCCGAGAACGTCGGGAACGGCTGGATCGTGTCGGCCATAACGCCGATGGGGACGCGGGCGCGAATCGCGAGCGTGGCCTGCTGTAGCCACTCGCCCGCCTCGGGGCCGAGAGCGTAGGCGCCCGTTAGCCGCTCGCCGTCGCTGAGAAGCGTCAGAAACCCATTTTGGTCGGCATACGCGGTCGTGTAGGTGGCGGTCTTTGCCACCCCCGACAGCGGGGCCGTGGCACAGAAACGGCCGGAGGAGGACCCCACGGCCGCGGCTTGCGGGTCGGTGTACACGACGCGCGGAACGGCGTCGTAGTCCGCCTTTCGGGGCTGGCCGAGAATGTTCGCCGCGACCACTTCGCCCTCGTACTTGCCGACGTGGGTCAGGGGCCAGCGACCGTTCACGTCACCGATCGCCCACAGGCCCTCTGCCGCGCGGAGGTACTCGTCGACCGGCACGCCCTTCGGGTTCGGCTCGACGCCGACCGTCTCAAGGCCGAGTCCCTGCACCCGCGGACGCCGCCCGGTCGCTGCGAGCAGCCGGTCACCGCGCAGCTCGCGTCCGTCGTCGATCTCGACCACGTAGTCCTCGCCCTCGCGCCGCGCGGCTGTCGCGCTCGCCGAGAGCGCGAGCTCGATGCCTTCGCGGCCAAGAACGTCTCCGAGCGCTTCGCCCAGCGGCTCCGCCTCGTGCGCGAGCACGCGCGCGGACGTCTCGATCACCGCCACTTCGCCGCCGAGCCGACGGACGGCCTGCGCCATCTCAACCCCGACGGGCCCGCCGCCGAGGATCAACAGGCGGCTCGGAATGGCCTTCATCGCCGTCGCCTCGCGGTTGGTCCAAACGCCCTCGAGCTCGCGCAGTCCGGGTACGGGGGGCACGAACGGATCGGCGCCATTTGCGAGCACGACGTGGTCTGCGGTGTGACGCACGCCGTCAACCTCAACCACCCCCCTCCCCGCGAGCCGTCCGGTGCCGCGCAGCAGGTCGATGCCGCGATCGGCCAGCCAGTGCTCCTGCCCGGCGTCGGAGTAGTCGGAGACCATGGCGTCCCGCCAGGCAAGCGCCGCGTCGACATCGACGTCGGCGCTCGCGGCGGCCTCGCGCGCCCCATGAACCGCCTCGCCCGGCCGCAGCAAAGTCTTTGACGGGATGCACGCCCAGTACGAGCACTCCCCGCCAACGAGCTCGCGCTCCACCACCGCCACGCGCAGGTTGCCCTCCGCCAAAGCACCCGCACAATGCTCGCCCGGCGAGCCGCCGCCGAGCACGATCACGTCGAAGTCGCTCATCATGTCGGGAGCTCCTCGCCGGCTCGCTCGCGGACCATGTAAAGGGCGTACCAGTCCGGCCAGTCCGGGTCCTCATGGCCGATTCGCTCCTCGTGTTTGCCGTGTGCCTCAGATGCCTTCCTCAGCGCGTCCGCGAGATCTTCAGCGGAGTCGTAGGTCGTGGCCATCAATGTCTCCTTTCAGCGGCCGGGCAGCCGCGACGTGATCTCCTGGAGCAGCCAGCCATTGCCGTCCGGGTCGCTGAACGCGGCAAACGAGCCGTAGGTCCGACGGTCGGGCGCCAGCCCGGGTGCCCGGCCCGCTTCGTGGAATCGGGCGCCGGGCTCACCCTCGTGGAACACCTCGCTCACTTCGGCACCGCAGGCGAGCAGTTCGTCACGCGCACACTCAATGTCCTCGACGGTCAAGTAGAGGCTTTCGGCCGAGCCCGCCGCGGCCGACGCAACGTTCGTGCCGAATTGGATCGAGCACGCGGAGCCCGGGGGCGTGAACTGGACGAGGCGGAAGCCCTCACCGCGGGCGATGTCTGCGTCGAGCCGCCAGCCGAGCCCTGCGTAGAACTCCTTCGCCCGGTCGACGTCCGAGACCGGCAACACCACGGCCTCAAGTTTGAATTCCCCGACGCTCAACGGCGCGGTGTCCGCCGCGCTTTGGCTTTCTGCTTCAGGATCGCTCATCTTGCCTCCATCGCTTGATGGCGTCGCGGCACGGCACCATGTTTTCGCCGACCATCACTCACGCGAGGTGTCGACGGCGGGAAGACCGGAGCTGTGAGCCTGCGCTGCGGAGCGGATGTTGGCACCGAGCCCCTTTTCGTGGCCGCCGAGGCGTCTCCGACCAAGGCCGATCCGGCCGGATCGCCCATACTTCCCGTCATCCGGGCCGAAGTCAAGGTCATCCTGGGCCGCCGGTAGCGAACCGCTTGACCACCGTGTCGCCGGGCATCCCCCGGCATAGCTGATCCGCCGTCCCGGATTGGCCGAGTGGCCGTCCGGGCGCGACATACCATGTACGCGTTGCGTCTTTCTAAGCGCGATACCGCGGATCTTCTGCGGAGTGTCGGTGGCCTGCTGTTCGCCGTCGGTGCGATGGCGCTGCTGGTCCGGAAGTCCGACCACCACGAATGGAGCAGCCTCGCGCGCCTGCTCGTCGTGCTCGTGCCAGCCGCGCTCCTCTACGCGCTGGCACTCAGGCGACCTGAGCCTTCCGGCAGTGCGGATGCCCGACCGTGGCAGTCGGTCCTTGCCGTCACGGCGATCCTGCTCGTCCCGGTGGCTCTTTTCCAGTTTCTCGAATGGCTTGGAGCGAGCACGCGCCACTCGCTCTACGACGCAGCGGTCTTTGCTGTCACAGCCCTGCTCGCGGGGTACGCGGCCCGTCGAACGCGGGTCTCCTACGCGGCATTTTTAGCGGGAGTCGCATCGCTGCTCGTGTGGCTTTTCGTGTGGGGGCAGATCCTCCACCACCCTTCCGCCGACACGGTTCGTTGGCTGACCGTAGCCGCCGGAGCATTGCTGCTTGCGGTCGCGGCTGGACTCGCGCGGACACACACGACCGGGGCGAGCGAGGTCGCCACCGCAGGCGGCTTGGCGGCTGTGGCGGCGGGAGTATTCGGCGTGATTGTGGGCACGTTGCTCGGGCTGGTTCGGGCCGTCAGCGAGGGGTCGAGTTCCTCGGGCGTCGAAGTGTCCAGGGTCAGGAACGTTGCGGGAAGCACTCGCGGTCCCAGCCAGATTTATTCCACGCATTACGTCCGATCCAGCCCCAGCGGCCTGCATGCGGCTGGGCTGCAGCACTTTGGCTGGGACGCGTACCTTCTGATCGTGTCGCTTGCGCTTGTTTGGGTAGGTTCGCGGGTGCGCGCTCGCGGTCTTGGCTACGTCGGAACGTTCGGACTCCTTGCCTTCGTACTCAGCGTCGGCCTCCAGATCACGCGGTTGCAAACAGGCAAGGCCCCGAACGGCGACATAGTCGGTTGGCCGCTGGCGCTGCTGCTCGTCGGCACCGTGGGACTCGTCGCGGCGGCGCTTTACGACCGCGAGCCCAGTCGTGACGAGTCGGCGTGAGCCGGCGGCTGCGCAGCCTCGCCGATGTCGGTGTCGGCAGCCGCCCGAAATGACCGGCTCCGCAGCTGGACCGGTGTACTGGCGACAACGGCATGGGCGATCCTGGACTCGAACCAGGGACCTCTTCCTTATCAGAGAAGCGCTCTAACCGACTGAGCTAATCGCCCGCTTGCCCGCAAGGCCAAATCCCGCTGCTGGCTGACGATATCGCCAGCCAGGCGTTGTGCGCCTGCGACGACAGCATCGTACCGTCAGCTAACCGGCGTCGGCGTCATCTGGGCTGCGCTCAAGCTGGCGAGCGGCAGCGCCGCGGGCGCGCCAGTCCTCGACGGTCACCGCCCATCGCTCGTGGTCGCGCCACTGCCCCGCAATGTTCAGGTAGCGGGGAGAAAACCCCTCTTTACTGAACCCGCCGCGGCGCACAAGCGAGATCGACCGCTCGTTGGCGGGCTGGATGTTCGCCTCGACCCGGTGCAGCGAGAGGGGACCGAACGCGTGCGCGAGCAGCAGCGAGAGCCCTTCACTCATGTAGCCGTCGCCGGCGAGCGCCGCGGCAGCTCCGTACGCGAGGTACGCGCTCTGGAGCGCGCCACGCACGATCTCGCCGATGCTGAAGTAGCCAGCGATTGCTTCATCGCTTGAGCGCCTGACGACGTGGGTCTCGTGCCGGCCGTCGACGTCACGCGAGAGGAGCGCGGCGAAGGCGACGTCGCTCGTCGGCGGAAAGAGCCACGGGTAATGCAGGTCCCTGCTCGCAGCCATTGCCGCGATGAAGGACTCGCGGTCGGCGGCCGCCAAGAGAGTGAGGTTGACGCGTTCCACGCGCTCACTCTAGGGACGGTGCGACGGCGACAGCCGAGCGCGCCTGGATGCGTGCGCCGGACCCGCGAGCGTGATCGTGATGTCCCCGTCAGAGTCCACCACACGATCGACCCAGGCAGCGGTCAGCCGCGCCCCGCGGCCAGGCGAAAGGCGCCCGACCCGGCACGATGCGAGCAGCCGTCCCCGCTGCTCGACGTCGACCCTCGCGGAGCGCACCTCCGTCGCCCCACGCAGCTTGAACGCGCCGTCCGGCGGGCCAGGCATCGCGTTGGGAACGATCCAGGCGAGCGGTGGCGCGACGTGGATCGGGGTCGCTCGATCTGGCCACGGATCACCCCCCAGGTACGCGAGTATCGAGCCCACCACCGCGCGGCCCTCGAGCGCGGCCACATCGGCCGGTTCTGCGCCGTGCAGGACGTTCCCGGCCGCGAACAGCGCAGGGCGGTCGGTCCGGCCGGCGCCGTCGACGCGAGGGCCCCCGGTGCCCTCGTCGAGCGTTGCGGCGCCGAGCTCGGCGAGCTCGCGTTCCGGGATCCAGCCGGCGGTGAGGACGACCGTGTCGCACTCGACGTGCTCGCGGCCGCCGGTCCCAAGATTGACAAGCTCGACGTCTTCGACGCGACCGCGTCCGTGGATAGCAGCGACCGTCGTCTGCGTGTAAAGCGGCACGCTTCGTAGGAGCCGGGCGGCGACGCTGACCGCCGCGAATGTCTGGCTGCGCGGGCCCTCCGTCGTCATCGCGACCGTGCGGGCTCCTCCGTGTCGAAGCGTCTCGAGTGCCGAATAGGACACGTGCTCAGCGCCAACGATGACCGCACGGTGGCCAACCGGCACCTGGCCAGCAGCGACGACGCGCTGCAGCATCCCTGTCGTGAAAACACCACGCGGGCGTGAACCGGCGATCTGACGTGCAGGTCGCGGGCGCTCGCGACAGCCGGTGGCCAGAAGGACCGCACGCGCACGGAGGGCGCACGGGCCGAGCGATCCGGCGAGCGTGAGCGAGCCGTCGTCGGTCCAGCCGGTGACCTGCGTGCCGAGCGTGATCGCGGCACCGGCATCTGCGGCGAGATCGGCTGCGCGTGCAGCGTAGGCGGGGCCACTTAAAGCGCGGTGGAGGTCCCGCAGGCCAAACCCCTGGTGCAGGCACGTGCGCGGCGTGCCGCCGGCCTCGCGCTCGCGCTCGAGGACCTCAACACTGGCGCCAGCGGCCGCGAGACCACGCGCCGCCGCCAGCCCGGCTGGTCCGGCCCCGATCACGGCGACATCGACCCGCCGACTCACGCCTGCCACCACGGATCGGCCGATCGGACCCCGCGCGCCGACGCGAGCTCTGCGGCCACGCGGTCCGCACAGTAGAAACCCTGGCAGCGGCCTGTCATCGCGCGCGTGCGCCGCCGCAAACCATCGAGGTCCCGTGCGGGAAGCGCGCCGCTAGCTGCGTCGCGGAGCTCGCCGCGCGTCACGCGCTCGCAGAAGCAGACAATGTCGCCATACGCTCCGTCGCCTTCGATCAGCGCGCGATCGGTGAACGGACGTGGGGCCGCGTCGCCGATATTCGGCATGCGCGGCGGCGGCGGCGGACTCGCCCGCGGGCGCAGCTCGAGACCCTCACGCTCGGTCTCATCTCGCATCCACTCGGCGATCGCCATCGCGGCCGAAAGCCCGGTGGAACGGATGCCCGCCGCGCAGGCGTAGCCGCGCGCGCCGTCCGCGAGCAACAGATAGTCGCCCCGGTCGCTCGCCGCGCGAAGCCCGGCGTACGTCGACGTGACCTCGTAAGCCAGAAGGTCCGGCACGATGTTCGCGCCCTGGGCTCGCAGGTACGCGAGCCCCGCGCTCGTGCAAGCGGTGTCCGACTTGTCCGTGATGTCCTCGGCGGTCGGGCCGAGGAGGATGTTCCCGAATACGGTTGGAGCAACGAGAACGCCCTTCGTCGTCGCGGTCGGCACGGGGAGCACGATGTGCTGGAGGAGCGAGCGCGCGAGTTTGTCGAAGACGATGAGCTCACCCCGGCGCGGCGTGATCGTGAGCCCGTCGTATCCGGCCAGCCGGTGCATATCGTCGCTATGCAATCCGGCCGCGTTGATGATCCAGCGAGCGAGCCTGGGGCCCGCCGTTGTCTCGAGTCGCCACCGCGAATCCTCGCGGGCAAGGCCGGTGACCTTCGTGAAGCGCATGAGGTCAGCGCCTCCTGCGAGGGCCTGCGATGCCCACGCCAGCGGCGAGGTCCACGGGCAGACGATCGACTCGCCCGGGATGTGCAGGGCACCCAAAGCCTCCGCGCCGAGTCGCGGCTCCTTCCGATACAGCTCGTCGGCGCTTAGCTCCTCAATGAGCGTGTAGCCGTTGGAGCGCGCCTTGGCGGCGATCCCGGGTAGGGCCGCGAGCTCGTGCTCGTTCCAGGCGACGAGGACGGCGCCCACTTCTTCCAGCGGAATTCCGGCTTCGCCCGCATAACGGCTAAGCAGCGCGTGGCCGCGCGTCACGAGCCGCGCCTCGAGCGTGCCGGGCTCGGCGTCGAAGCCCGTGTGAAGGATCGCCGTGTTCGCCTTGCTCGTGCCGGCGCCGACATCGCCGCTGTCGATCAGCGCGAGCCGCAGGTCGAACGCGGAGAGCTCGCGGGCGATCGCACTCCCCACATCTCCGGCTCCAACGATCGCAACGTCGTACAGCTCGGTCACGTCGCCACGACCTCGGTCTGGTGCGCCACCCGGGCGACGATCTCGGCGGCCTGGTCGCCGCCGATCCGCGGCTCGTAGCGGACCACGGACCGCCAGGCGCCGAGCACGTCGGCGGCGTCGCCGGCGCCGAGGCGTGCGAGCGCGGCGACGCCGAGTGCTGTCGCGTCGGGCGAGGGATAGACCTCAATCGGCAGCTGTGCAAGGTCGGCCTGTGCCTGCATGAGTGACCGCGAGCGGACGAGCCCGCCGTCGACGCGGAGCGCCGCGAGCGGGCCGATGTCGTCGGCGACCGCTCGCGCTAGCAATGCGACGTGCGCCGCGATGCCCCAGACCACCGATCGAACGAGTCCCTTCGCGTCGGTCGCGAGCGTGAGCCCGCTCCACGAACCCGACGCATGTGGCGACCACCAGGGCGCGCCGAGTCCCGCGAGGGCCGGCACGAAGCAGGGCTCGTCGAGGCCGAGGGGGTCGTCTCCGCAGAGCGCATCGATGTCGTCGGCCGCGCCGACGAGGCCCAGCCGCACAAGCCACTCGATCGCCGCCCCCGCCGCGTATACCTGGCCGTCGACGCAGTAACGCGTAGCGCCTCCCGCCGACCAGGCGACGGAGGCGGCCAAGCCGTGGCTCGAGTTCGGCGGCGCGGCGCCGGCGTTCGCGAGCAGGAAGGCTCCGGTGCCGTAGGTGCACTTGCTTTCGCCGCGGTTCACGCACCGCTCGGCGAAGAGCGCCGCCTGCTGATCGACAGCGAGGCCAGTCACGGGAAGCGTCGCGCCGAACACGTCGCACTCGCCGATCGGCTCATCGCAGGCAACGATCCTTGGCATCTCGCGGGGGTCGAGCTCGAAGATCGCGCAGGCCTCGGCGGACCACTCGCGCCGCTCGAGATTGAGCAGCAGGGTGCGTGACGCAGTTGCCACGTCCGTCACGTACTCCCCGGTCAGCCTCGAGTTGAGCCACGCGTCGAGCGGCCCGGCGCGCCCCGGTCGATCCGCGAGCAGCGCGAGCTTCGGCGCCGAGAAGTAAGGGTCGAGTGGAAGGCCAGTCAGCTCCTTGAGCCGCGGGCCGTAGGCAACGAGCCGCTCGGTGATCGAGGCGGCACGGCGATCCTGCCACGAGAGGGCAGCGCCGGTCGGCTTTCCGCTCGCCACGTCGAAGCTCACGACGGTCTCGCCCTGGTTCGCGATACCGACGGCGCCGACGCTGACACCGCATTCGCGTAATGCCGCGCGGCCCGCGCGGACGATCGAGTCCAGGAGCGCCTCGGCGTCGCACTCCACTGCGCCATTCGGCCCGGCCAAGACTTCGACGGGAACGCTCACAGATGAGAGCACTTGACCGTCGCCGCCGACGACGAGCGCCTTGGTCGCCGAGGTGCCCTGGTCGATGGCGAGGATGTTCACGGCAGAGCCGCTAGTTGCTCAGTTAGTCACTCAAGATAGTTGACTTATGCCGGCCCGCGACGCTAGACGCGCGATCAGCTCGTTGGCCTGCTCGAGCGACGAGAGCTGCACCTCAGCGCGGAATCCGTTCTTGCCGCGCGGGCGGACGCGAACTTCCGTTCCGAGGATGGCGGTCAACCTGTCCTCCACGGCTCGCGCCGCCTCGGCGTGGTCGGCGTCCGCGGTGGGCGGCGACGTCGACAGCGCGCGACGCTCCCGCGCGAGCTCTTCAAGCGCGCGGACGGAGAGGCTGCGCTCGGATGCGATCTGCGCGAGTTCGCGCCGGCGGCCGTGGTCCGCCGCGAGCAGAAGCGCGCGACCGTGTCCCTCGCTGAGCTCACCGCGCGCAATGAGCCCGATCGCCTCGTCCGGCAGGTCGAGCAAGCGGATCAGGTTGCTGACCGCCACGCGGCTCTTGCCGACGCGCGCTCCGACCTCCTCGCGCGTGAGGCCGAGATCCTCGACGAGGGCGGCACACGCCCGGGCCTGCTCGATCGGGTTGAGGTCCTCGCGCACCATGTTCTCGACCAGCGCGAGCTCAAGAGTGGACGCGTCGTCGTCCTCGCGGACGACCGCTGGAATCCGCTCGAGGCCGGCGACGCTCGCTGCTCGCCAGCGTCGCTCACCCGCGATCAGCTCGTACCTGCCGTCGACAAGCGGGCGGACGAGTACAGGCTGCAGCACGCCGCGCTCGGCGAGCGACGCGGCGAGTGCGGCGATCGCATCCGGGTCGAATGCTCGCCGCGGCTGCTGCGGGTTCGGGACGATCAGCTCGAGCGGCAGCTCGCGGAGCGAGGGCGCGCTGCGCTCGGCGTCGGGGGAGAGCGCGAGGATCGCCGTCAGGCCGCGTCCCATTCCCGGCTGTGCCTTAGCCACGGGCCGCGACCTCCCGCGCCAGCTCGAAGTAGGCCCGCGCACCGCTCGACGCAGGATCGTGGTGCGTGACCGGTATGCCGTGGCTCGGCGACTCGCCGATGCGCACGTTGCGCGGGATGACGGTGTCGAAGACGAGGTCCGGGAAGTGGGAGCGCACCTCGCGCTCCACGTCCTGGCTGAGACGCGTGCGGCTGTCGTGCATCGTCAGAAGCATGCCGCTGATCGTCAACGTCGGGTTGAGCTCGCGCCGCACGAGCGCCAGCGTGTCGAGCAGGCCGGCGAGCCCCTCGAGCGCGAGGTACTCGCTCTGGACCGGGACGATCACGCGCTCGGCGGCCACAAGCGCGCAGATCGTGAGCGGCCCGAGCGACGGCGGACAGTCGAGCAGGACGAACCTGTAGCGCTCACGAACCGGCGCAAGCGCGTCGCGAAGCGCACCCTCGAAGTCGGCGATCCGTGGCAACTCCATGTTCGCGGCGGCGAGGTCCGGCCCCGGCGGCAGCAAAGAGAGCTGACGCACCGCGGTCGCCGTAATCGCGGCGTCGATCTCGCTGGTGCCGGCCAGAACCTCGTAGAGCCCTGGCGTCGAGCCCCGGCTGACTCCGAGCCCCACAGTCGCGTTCGCCTGCGGATCGACGTCAACCAGGAGCGTGTCGAAGCCAGCCTCCGCGATGCACGCCGCGACGTTGACGGCCGTCGCGGTCTTGCCGACGCCGCCCTTCTGGTTGGCGATCGCAAAGACGGTCGTCATCACGGCCAAGGTACACGCGCGCGTGGACGCCCGCGCTCAGCCCAGTGGCCGCTTGCGCGCCATGCCATCGCGGCGCGGAAACCTCGGCGGCGTCGCAGCGACCTTGTCAAACACGTGCAAATGGTGCTCACGTGCGCCCTCGAACGGGTTGGCGTCGGCAACGTCGCGGAGGCGCAGGCCGAGCTCGGCGCAGGCCGCAGCCGCGGCGGTCTCCTCCTCAGGGCGCCGCGCGCCGCGCCAGTCGACGAGCGTCCCGCCGACGCGAAGCAGCGGCGCAGCCCACTCAAGAACGACGGGCTGCGGCGCGAGCGCACGAGCCGTGACAGCATCGGCCCACTCAACGCCGTCGCGCCAACTCTCGGCGCGCGAGCAGACAACGCGGGCGCTCCGGGCCTCAACGGCCTCCAGGGCGCGGCCCAGGAAATCGCACCGCTTGCGCTGCACCTCAAGCAGAACGAACTCGCAGCTCGGTAGCGCCACGGCGAGAGGAAGTCCCGGGAATCCGGCTCCGGAGCCGATGTCGACGGCGCGACCGGCGCGGCGGAGACCTTCAACCGAGAGACCGCTCAGGGAATCGGCGATGTGTTTGTCGAACGCCGCAGCGGGATCGCGGACCGAGGTCGGCGCGAGCTCGTCACTTGCGAGCAGCTCAACGAGGCGCGAAAGCGCATCCAGCTGCCCTTCGTCGAGCGACCATCGCTCGCCGATCTCGGCCAGTCGACCGCCCGTCATGCTTCGCGAGCGGCGAAGAAATCGGCGTAACGCCTACGCATCTCCGCGATCCGTCCCGCGACATGATCGTCAACTCCGGCCGCAAGCACTGGCTCGACGATCGGCAAGACGTCGCGGACCAGCGCATCGCCGCGCGCCATCCACTGGTAGTAGTTGCGGCCGGAATGGCTGTAGGGCCCGTACAGGCGGCCGGCCGGGACGCGCCGCTCGAGCCAGCGGAATAGCGACTCATGGCGAACGTGCATGCGGAGGGTGATCTGGGGTTGACGGCCGTCGCCGCCGAAGTGCCCCTCACCGATCAAGATGCCGGCGAGAAGACCGCGCTCAAGGTCGCTGAGCTCCATCGGCGCATTGTTTCACCGTAAGGAAAAACGTGAAACGCTGCCGAAAGCTGGCGTGCGTTTCACCGTAAGGAAAAACGTGAAACGCTCAGCGCTCGCCCGCCGGCGTGATCACGAGGCGGCGATTCGGCTCGTCGCCTTCGCTGTGCGTCTCCACGTCCGATCGGTCTCGCAGGTGCTCGTGGACCACACGGCGCTCCGCGGCCGGCATTGGCTCGAGCTCGACGGCTCGACCGGTTTCAAGCGCCTCGTCGGCGGCGTCCTCGGCCTCGTCGCGGAGATCTTCGGCGCGCCGCTCCCGGTAGCCGTTGGCGTCGATGGACACGCGCATCGAGGATGCGACCTCGGGAAAAACGATGCGCTGGGCGAGGTGCTGGAGCGCGTCGATGGTTTGGCCGCGGCGGCCAATCAGCAGGCCGAGATCGTCGCCCGTGACGCGAGCCTCGAGGGCTCCGTCGTTCTCGGCGATCTTGACGTTCCCCTCGAGATCGAGCGCATCGAGGACCTCCTCGAGTAGCTCCCGCAGGGCGTCCGGCGGCGCGAGATCCTCGAACTCGTCGTCGCTCATCGTCGCCTCCCGGATTTTTTCTTCTTTTTGCGCGGCGGGGGCGGAGGCGCCGCGACCGGCGCAGCGGCGGCGGCCGGTTCAGCTGCCTTCGCACTGCCGACCGCGTCGGCCAGGGAATCTCGGAACGACTTTTTCGGTTTCGTCGCGTCGACCGGCGGCCTTACGACCGGCGGCATCCGCCGTCTGATCACGAGCTGCTGGCAGATCGTCCAGACGTTCGTCGTGATCCAGTAGACGAGCAGCCCCGAGGGGTACCGGTACAGGATGATCACAAAGATGAGCGGCAAGAAGAGCATTAGGCGCCGCTGGTTCGGATCGGCGCTCGCGGTGGCGATCAAGGTCGAGCCGACCTGCGAGGCGACATAGATCACGATCAGCGTGATCAGCGCCGCGCCGGTTGCCTTTTCGGTGATGTCCGGGAGGAACAGGAACTTCGCTGAGCCCGGCGCCACGATGTTGCAGCCGACTTCCGACAGGCCCTTGACCATGTGCGAGGCCGACTCGGTGATGCCGTTCACGCTCTGAGCAGTCGCGCTCGTGATCTTCGTCGCGTGTTCGGGAATGTCGCTGAACTTCTTGATCGGCGTACCCAGCGCCTTTTGGTACGACGAGATCATCTGCGGGCCGCAGATCTGGTTCTTCAGATCGGTCCGCAGCATGTAGAAGAGGGAGATGAAGACCGGCAGCTGCAGGAGCAGCGGGAGACAGGCGCCGAAGGGATTGACGCCGCGCTCTTTGTAGAGCTTCATCATCTCCTCTTGCTGGCGCTGTTTGTCGTCCTTGTACTTCTCTTTCAGCGCCTGCAGCTCCGGCGAGAGCCGCTGCATCTCCTGCATCGACTTCAGCTGGCGATAGGTCAGCGGCACCAGCACCGCGCGGACGACCATCGTCATGCCGACGATCGCCCATCCCCAGTTCCCGACGATGCCGTGGATGAACACCAGGAGGTGTTCGAACACCGTGATCAGCGGCGAGAAGGCGTCCTGAATTACGTTGGCGAGTATTGGCATCTGTCTTGGGAGGGGGCCCCGGCGCTAGGCGGCCGGCTGGGGCGCGCGCGCCCGACCGCTCCGCTCAATGGCCGACGTGCCCACGGGGGGCAAACAGCCTCTGAGCGTCGACGGGATCGTATCCGCCCGGACTGAACGGGTTGCATCTAAGCAGCCGCCAGAGCCCGAGCACGCCGCCACGGAAGACGCCGTACTTGGAGATCGCTTCGACGGCGTAGCGGGAACACGTCGGCTCGTAGCGACAGCGGCGCGGGTACGCGGGCGAGATGAAGTGCTGGTAGAAGACGATCGGGGCGAGCAGCACCGCCCTCGCGGCCTTCGACGGCGTCCAGCCCGCGCGCCCGGCCATCGTCAGGTCTCCGCCGACGCGGCGCTCGGCGCTGCACGCGGCCCGCTCTTCAGCAACTCGGCGAGCGCTCCAGCAATGCCGTTCAAGCCCTCCCGCTCGGCGAGCTCGAGCGCGGCGGGACGGGCAACGATCACGACGTCGTAGCCACCGCCGAGCTGTCCCTGCTGAGCGGCAAACGCCTCGCGCAGCAGACGCTTGACGAGATTGCGCTCGGCCGCGCCCCCCACCTTGCGTGGGACCGAGAGGCCGAGCCGGGCGCCCGGGCCGTCGTTCGGGAACGTGTAAAGCACTAGGTGCCTGTTGCCGGTCGAATTTCCCTGGCGATAGACGCGGTCGAACTCGGCGCTGCGCGTAAGCCGTCCGCGCCCTGGATGCCGACGTCCCTGGCCGCCCGCAGCCGCCAACGCGACCTCAGGCCGACAGGCGCTTGCGGCCCTTGTCGCGACGGCGCTTCAGCGTAAGGCGGCCTGCGCGCGTGCTCATCCGGGCACGGAAGCCGTGGGCACGTGCGCGCTTGCGCTTCTTGGGCTGGTAGGTGCGCTTCATCTCGTCGCTCCGAGCGGTGTCGGTCCGGCGATTATAGGGGACCGCCGCCGCGTTCAATTTTCCGCCAAATGCGGCACCGGCAGCGAAGGCCCAGTTCGCCGTTGGTTATAGTCGCCGCATCGGGTCTCCGGCCGCTCCGGAACCCCCTCTCGATGTGTGATCCGTGCCTGCCCTCCGCGGGGGTTGCGGCTCCCTGCTGCCGTGAACGACTACACCGAAGCCACCTGGACGCGCGTCGAATCGCACCTCGCACAAGCGGTTGGCCGCGAGACGTTCGCGCTCTGGCTCGGCTGCCTGAGGCCGGTGCAGCTCGACGGTAAGCGCCTCGCTCTCGCCGCGCCCGCAGCGTCGCGCGTGTGGATCGAGGAGCGCTTCGGCGGCGTCATCCGCGCCTCAGCGTGCGCCGTGATCGGCGACGGCACGGAGGTGCACATCACCGACGGCAGCGCGGACGCCGGCGCAACGTTCGAGATCGGTCACGAGTTCGACTCCTCGGCCAACGCCAAGCTCACCTTCGAGCAGTTCGTCATCGGCGACGGCAACCGGCTCGCCCACGCCGCGGCGCTGACGGTCGCTGAACTCCCGAGCAACGCGTACAACCCACTCTTCATCTGCGGCCCCCCCGGCGTCGGCAAGACACACCTGTTGAGCGCGATCGCCAACCTCGCGAAGCGTCATACGCCCGATCTCGGCATCCGCTATGACGAGCGGCGAGACATTCACGAACGACTTCCTCGCGGCGCTCTCAGCGGCGCACCGAACGCTTCAAGTCGCGCTTCCGCGACATCGACATCCTGCTGCTCGACGACGTGCAGTTCCTCGAGCGCAAGGCGAAGACCGAGGAGGAGTTCTTCCACACGTTCAACGCCCTGCACGACGCCGGCCGCCAGATCGTTCTCACCTCGGACCGGCCCCCGCCGACCTGCATGCCCTCGAGGCGCGCCTGCGCCAGCGCTTCCAGGGCGGCCTTGTCGCCGACATCGCGGCACCCGACTTCGCCACACGCCTCACGATCTTGGAGAAGCGGGCGCTCGGCGACGGCGTCGACCTCGCGGACGACCGCGTCCTACCGGAGATCGCCGCTCGCGTACCGACAACGTGCGCGACCTCGAGGGTGCGCTGATCCGCGTCGTCGCTTACGCCTCGCTCACCGGCAAGCGATTGACAGTGGAGCTCACACGCGATGTGTTGGACGCGCTGCACCCCCCGGCAATGTGCGCCTGGAGCTATCGGTGCCGCGATCCAGTCGGTCACGTGCGAGCAGTTCGGTCTGACTCGCCGAGGAGCTCCCTCCACGACGCGGACGGCACGCGTTCTCTGGCCGAGGCAGGTCGCCATGTACCTCGCACGGGAGCTCACCGACGAGTCGTTGCCGACCATCGGCCGGGCCTTCGGAGGACGCGACCACACGACGGTCCTGAACGCATGGCGGAGGACGAGGCGCCGCGTGGAGGCCGACGAGCAGTCACGGCTGGCTGTGGAGAAGCTGCGCGCAACTCTGGTCTCCGGGGGTCTGGAGAAGTGACCGGGGTGGCTGAGAGACTCGGCGGCGTCCGCTTGACGCTCGCGGTGCGCTTCGGCTCGCCGCGACTGTGGTACGTAGACGGCCCGACAGGTGTTTTGCACAGCCACACAGCACCTGCAGTTACTTGAAAGGAAGAAGTTGTTGCAGTGAAGCTCACAACGACAGGTGATCAACTCCTCGGCGCCCTTCAGACGGCGTCGCGCATCGCATCTACGCGAAGCGTGTTGCAGGCGCTCTCGGGGATCAAGGTGCAGAGCCTCCCCGACGGTGGGACGGAGCTGCAGGCGACGGATATGGAGCTCGGTATCCGGGTCCCACTGAGTGCCTGGTCGAGACCCCCGGCGAGGTGGTCCTTCCGGCGCGGCTCTTCACGGAGGTGGCCCGTGCGCTCCCGGCGGGCGAGGTGAGTCTCGAGCTGCGCACGGCGACCGCGGACGTCGAGATCGTCTGCGGCCCGTCGACGTTTCACCTACGCACGCTCCGCGTCGAGGACTTCCCAAAGCTGCCCGAACCACAGGAGAGCGGCCGCGTGATGTTGTCCGCCGCGAGCTTCGCCTCGACCGTGGAGCGCGTCGAACGCTCCGCGTCTAGAGACGAGACGCGCCCCGTCCTGAACGGGATCCTCATATCCGCGTCGGGCAACGAGCTACGCATGGTGTCGACTGACTCGTACAGGTTGAGTGTGAAGCGCACCCACCTGGAGGAGGAGCTCTCGACGGCGTTCGAGGTCAACGTTCCGGCACGGGCGATGGGGGAGCTCGCCAGGCTCGCGCAGGCCGCACCCGACGATGCATTGTCGGTGGGTGTCGGCCAGAGCCAGGTGGTGTTCGAGCTCGGCGGCGTCGTGCTCTCCTCGCGCCTGATCGACGGCCAGTTCCCGAACTACCGGCAGCTGATCCCCGACGAGGCGGAGCACACGCTTCGCCTGGCGCGCGGCGAGCTGCTCGATGTCGTGCGCCGCGTGAGTCTGTTGGCGCAGAAGAACACACCGCTGCACCTCTCGTTCAGCGAGGGAGCGCTGCGAATCTCGGCGGAGACGCCTGACGTCGGCGAGGCCAGCGAGACGCTGCCCGGTCCCATTCCAAGGGGAGCAGTTCGACATCGGCTTCAACCCGGACTACCTTCGCGACGGCCTCGAGAGCGTTGACGGTGACGAGCTTGTCTTGAAGCTGATCACGCCGCTGCGCCCAGGCCTGATCGAATCGACCGAGCCGGCGAGTTCGTCTACCTGATCATGCCCGTCAGGCTGAACCTCTAGCGCCGCCGTGCGCGTCGACGCGCTCCGACTTCGCGACTTCAGGAGTTACCACCGGGCCGAGGCGCGCCTCGGCGATGGGTTGACCGTCGTACACGGGCCCAACGGGGCCGGCAAGTCCAACCTGCTTGAGGCGCTCTATTCGGCTGCACCGGCGCGTCGCCGCGGACGCGCATCGACCGAGAGCTCATCTCGTTCGGCTCGGACGCGACACGGGTCGAGGTCGACGTGCTCGACGCCGGCGAACGCCACGAACTGTCCGGTCGCGTTCAGCCCGGGGCCCGACGGTGGCCGGGCCCGTAAAGCGCGATGGCGTGCGACGGGGCGCCGCTGGAGCGACTCCTCGACAGCCCGCTGCGCCCGCTCATCTCGGCCTTCTTCCCCGACCGTCTCGTTGTCGTCAAGGGCCCGCCGTCGGTGCGTCGCGCCCACCTCGATCATTTCGTATCGGCGTGCTGGCCGGCGCGGTCGGTGACCGTGCGGGAGTACGGCCGCGTGCTCGCGCAACGCAACGCGCTGCTCGCGGCGATCCGTGCCGGCCGGTCCTCACGCGCCTCGCTCGAGACCTGGGACGTCGAGCTCGCGCGTGCGGGTGTCGAGCTGATGGAGGCCCGCCGTGAGGCAGTCGCAGAACTCGCGGGCCGCTTCGCCAGTGGCGCGCAGGAGCTCGGGCTAGCGGGCGCCGCGAGCATCGCGTACCGCCCCCGTTCGCGTGCCGCCACAAGCGAGGAGTTCCTTGCCGAGCTCGACGCGCACCTCGGCGAGGACCTGCGCCGTGGATACAGCGGCCACGGGCCGCACCGAGACGACGTTGCGTTGCAGCGGGACGGCCGCGAGCTGCGGGTCTTCGGCTCGCAGGGCGAACAGCGGCTCGCGCTGCTCGCGCTGCTCCTTGCGGAGCGCGCTCTGCTCGCGGAGCGCCGCGGGACGCCGCCCGTGATGCTGCTCGATGACGTCATGAGCGAGCTCGACGCCGAGCGACGCGAGCGCCTCGTCGCGGGGCTCGCCGGGACCGGCCAGAGCGTCATCTCGACGACCGACCTGGACCACGTCCCCGGTGCCGACGACGCGGCCACGACGAGGCTCCTCGCGCGCGACGGCGCGCTCGTGCAGGAGGAGCTCGCGGAGCGTGAAACGCGGACCACGACCGCTGGCCGGCGCGTTCGCCGCGCTCACGGAACGCCTCGCGCCGGCGAGCACGCTCGCTGCGGTCCAGCAGGTCTGGGGCGAGGCCGTGGGTCCCGCGGTAGCCGCCGCCGCGCAGCCCTCCGCCGAGAGTGAGGGCGTGCTCACCGTGCACTGCGAGTCGTCGGTTTGGGCGCAGGAGCTCGAACTCATGTCGAGCGAGGTTTTGGCTCGTCTGAACGCTCGCTGGGACGGTGTCGAGCTGCGCGCGATGCGCTGCCACGCGGCTTGATTTCCCGCGCTCGCCGCCAAGCGCTCGCCAAGAGCCTGGCCGGGGCCGAAAAGCCTTGATTTTGCAGCGTTTCGTCGGCCCTGAAAGCCCGGTTTCGACGCCCCAACGTGGTACCCTTACAGGGTCACAATAACCGCCTCGGCCGTGGACGTTTGAGCCCCGGAATCCGGGGCTTTCGCACGCCAGCGGAGGGTAATTGGCACCAGCCAGCAACAGCGGCGACAAACGCAAAACGAAGAAGAGCGCGACGAGCTCCGCGGGAGCTACGAGGCGAGCGACATCACCGTACTCGAGGGCCTCGAGGCGGTCCGCAAGCGGCCCGGCATGTACATCGGCTCGACCGGCGTTCTGGGCCTGCACCACCTCGTCTACGAGGTCGTCGACAACTCGGTCGACGAGGCGCTCGCCGGCTACTGCACCGAAGTCGCCGTCACGATCCACCCGGACGACTCGATCACCGTCACGGACAACGGCCGCGGCATCCCCGTCGGCGATGATGGAGAAAGAGGGCAAGCCGGCGGTCGAAGTCGTGTTGACCGTCCTGCACTCCGGCGGCAAGTTCGGCGGCGAGGGCTACAAGGTCTCCGGCGGGCTGCACGGCGTCGGCGTCTCGGTCGTCAACGCGCTCTCCGAGCAGCTCGATCGAGATCCGCGTTGACGGCCACGTCTGGACGCAGCCGTACGAGCGCGGCATGCCGCTCGCCAAGCTCGCGCGAGGGCGAGAAGCTCGGAACGGGTGAGCGCGACCGGTACGACATCACGTTCCTGCCCGACGCCGAAATCTTCGAGACGCTCGACTTCGAATTCCACACACTCGAGGAGCGCCTGCGAGAGACGGCGTTCCTGACGCGCGGCCTGACGATCACGCTCGTCGACGAGCGCGGCGAGGGCCACGCGGCCGCAGTTCCATTACGACGGCGGGATCGAGGACTTCGTCCGCTACCTCAACGAAAACAAGGACACCGTCCACCGCAAGGTCGTCTACTTCGCCGGCGAGACGGACGAGGGCGCCGCGGAGATCGCGATGCAGTGGAACAACTCCTACCAGGAATCGGTCCACACGTTCGCCAACAACATCAACACCCGCGAGGGCGGCTCGCCACCTCTCCGGGTTCCGCTCTGCGCTCACGCGCACACTGAACAAGTACGCGCGCGACAAGGGCCTACTAAGGAGAAAGACGGCAACCTCTCCGGCGAGGACGTCCGCGAGGGCCTGACCGCCGTCGTCTCCGTGAAGCTGCGCGACCCCCAGTTCGAGGGGCAGACGAAGACCAAACTCGGCAACCCCGGCATCGCGGGGTTCGTCGAGTCGATCGTCAACACCGGTCTCGGCGAATTCCTGGAGGAGAACCCGAGCGAGGCGCGCGGCGTGATCTCGAAGGCCATCGACGCTCAGCGCGCGCGCGAGGCCGCCCGCAAGGCGCGGGACCTCACGCGCCGCAAGTCGGCGCTCGAGAACTCGACGCTCCCCGGCAAGCTCGCCGACTGCTCGGTCGCGACCCCGCCCTCGCGGAGCTCTTCGTTGTGGAGGGTGATTCCGCCGGCGGCTCGGCAAAGCAGGGCCGCGACCGCAACACGCAGGCCGTGCTGCCGCTGCGCGGCAAGATCCTGAACGTCGAGAAGTCGCGCATCGACAAGGTTCTGCAGAACGTCGAGGTCCAGGCACTGATCACCGCAATCGGCACGGGCGTGCGGGACGAGTTCAACATCGAGAACCTGCGCTACCACAAGATCGTCCTGATGACCGACGCCGACGTCGACGGCGCCCACATCCGCACGCTCGTCCTCACGCTCCTGTTCCGCGAGATGGAAGAGCTGATCAAGGGTGGCTTCGTCTACATCGCCAAGCCGCCGCTCTACCGCTTGAAACAGGGTTCACGCGAGCGCTACGTCGAGAAGGACTCCGAACTCGAAGAGATCCTGCTCTCCGACAAGTGGGAGAAGCTCGACGTCGCGGACCGCAACGGCAACAGCTTCAAACTCACCGAGCAGCGCTGGCAGCGCTACAACCGCATGCTCAAGCAGTACGAAGGCTGGTCGTCGGCGCTGCGCGGCAGCTACGGGACACGACCTCGTCGAATTCCTCGAACAGACGTCGCTGCTGACCAGCGGCGTGACGACGGCTGCAGCGGCGCGCAAACTGCTCGGCGCGAACGCGACCAAGGGCGCGACCCACTCGACGGAGCTGCTCGACGCCGTCAACGGCGAGATCGCGTGCGGACAATCGAGATCTTCGACCGGATTCGCGAGCATCCACCGCCTCTCCGGCGAGCTCTTCGCGAGCCGCGAGTACACCGAGCTCCTGCGCGTGCACGCCTCGCTAGCCGAGCTCGCGGGCGAGCCGCCGTTCACGATCGCGCTCGGCGACACGACCGGAGACCGCCGACTCGTTCGCCGAACTGCCGCCCGCGGTTCTCACCGTCGCGCAGCACGGCGTCAAATTGCAGCGCTTCAAGGGCCTCGGCGAGATGAACGCCGACCAGCTCGGCGAAACGACGATGGCCCCGGCGTCGCGGACGCTCGCCCAGGTGACCCTCGAGGACGCCTCAGCAGCGGACCGGATCTTCTCGATGCTGATGGGCGACCAGGTGGAGCCGCGGCGCAACTTCATCGAAGAGAACGCCCGTACCGTCGCGAACCTCGACGTCTGAGGAGGTGACCGATGTCGTCTGCTGACACGACGCTCGATGGCAACATCGAACCGCGCGCGCTCGAGGCGGAGATGCAGACCGCCTACCTGGACTACGCGATGTCGGTCATCGTCGGCCGCGCGCTGCCCGACGTACGCGACGGCCTGAAGCCCGTCCATCGCCGCGTCCTTTACGCCATGAGCGAGCTCGGCCTCGGGCCGACCCGCTCCTACGCCAAGAGCGCCACGATCGTCGGCGAGGTGATGGGCTACTACCACCCGCACGGAGATTCCGCGATCTACGACACGCTCGTCCGGATGGCGCAGGACTTCTCGATGCGCAACGAACTCGTCGACGGGCAGGGCAACTTCGGTTCGATCGACGACGACCCGCCCGCGGCGATGCGGTACACGGAGGCGAAGCTCGCGCGGATCGCGACGGAGATGCTGCGCGACCTCGACATGGACACCGTCGACTTCGGGCCGAACTACGCGGCGACGCGCCGCGAACCGCTGGTCCTGCCGTCGCGCTTCCCGAACCTCCTCGTCAACGGATCGTCCGGTATCGCGGTCGGGATGGCGACGAACATTCCGCCGCACAACCTCGCCGAGGTGATCGCGGCCACGATCGCCTTCATCGACGATCCGGCGATCGACACCGAGGGTCTGATGCGCCACATCAAGGGCCCAGACTTCCCGACCGCCGGCATCATCCTCGGACGCGCCGGGATCCACGACGCCTACGAGACCGGCCGCGGCAGGGTGCGCGTACAGGCGCGAGCGCACATCGAGCCGCTGAGCCACGGCAAAGAGGCGATCATCGTCACCGAGCTGCCCTTCATGGTCAAGAAGGGCGGCGACCGGCGGCTGATCGTCAAGATCGCGCGAACTCGTCGAAGACAAACGGATCACCGAGATCTCCGACCTGCGCGACGAGTCCGACAAGCGAGGCATGCGCCTCGTGATCGAGCTGAAGCGGGACGCGATCCCCAAGGTCGTGCTCAACAAGCTCTACAAGCACACCTCGATGCAGACCACGTTCGGCGTGAACATGGTCGCGCTCGTCGACGGCGTCCCGCGCACGATGAACCTGCGCGAAGCGATCGAACTCTACGTCGCGCCACCAGCGCGAGGTGATCGTGCGCCGCACCAAGCACGAGCTCGCCGAGAAGGAGGCGCGCGCCCACATCCTCGAAGGGCTCTTGATCGCGCTCGACAACCTCGACGCGATCATTGAGATGATCCGCGCTTCGCGTGACCGCGAAGCGGCGCGCACACAACTCGTCGAGCGCTTCGGCCTCAGCACGCAGCAGGCAAGCGCGATCCTCGACCTTCGCCTTTCGCAGCTCACCGCGCTGGAAGCCGACGCGATCAAACAGGAGCACGCCGACGTCACCGAGAGGATCGCGGAGCTGCGCACGATCCTCGGCGAGGAGAGCCGCGTCCTCGCCGTCATCAAGGAGGAGCTCACCGAGATCTCCGAGCGGTTCGCCGATGAGCGGCGCACCGAGATCACCGCCTCCGAGGACGAAATCAACATCGAGGACCTGATCGCCGACCGCCAGATGGTGATCACGATCACCCACACCGGCTACATCAAGGCGCTGCCCCTCGACACGTACCGCCAGCAGAACCGCGGCGGCGTCGGCGTGACCGGGATGGACATGAAAGACGGCGACTACATCGAGCACCTCTTCGTGTGCTCCTCGCACGACTACCTGCTCTTCTTCTCCAACCGCGGGAAGGTCTACCGCTCGAAGGTCTACGAGCTGCCGGAGGCACAGCGGACCGCGAAGGGGCGCGCGCTCGTCAACATCCTGCCGCTCGCCGAGGGCGAGCGCATCAACGCCGTCGTCTCGACTCGCGATTTCACAGAGGCGCCGGCGCTGATCTTCGCCACCCGCCGGGAACCGTCAAGAAGACCGAGCTCCAGGCGTACAACACGCCGATCAAAGCCGACGGGATCATCGCGATCCGGATCCGCGACGACGACGAGCTGCTAGCGGTGCGGCCCGTCAACGAGGACGACGAGATCATCATCGTCTCCCACGCCGGACTCGCCGTCCGCTTCGCGGCATCCCAGGTGCGCGCGATGGGCCGCGACACGACCGGCGTGCGGGGAATGAACGTCGGCCCCAGCGGACGCGTGATCGCGATGGACGTTGCGCGCGACGACGCGGACCTCCTCGTCGTGACGGACAACGGCTACGGAAAGCGCACGCCGGTCTCCCAGTACCGCAAAACGCAGCGCGGCGCCAAAGGCGTCAAGACGATCGGCGCGACCGCGCAGAAGGGCGGCCTCGTCGGCGCCCTCGTCGTCCGTGAGCACCAGGAACTCGTCTTCATCAGCGTCGGCGGCATGGTCCAGAGGACCACGGTCAAGGGCATCTCGCAGCAGGGACGCCCGGCGACCGGGGTACGACTGATGAACCTGAAGGACGACGATGTCGTCAGTGCCGTCGCGCCGGTCATCGACACCGGCGACGACGCCGAGATAGGCATCGGACAAACGTCCAGTAGCGTCCTGCGCGCTCGCACCGTGCGGCGCTCGCGTCGACTACCGCCCGGTGACGCGTCTTGCCCCCGGCTTCGCGGCGCTTTGCGCTGCCCTCTGTGCCGCCGCACCCGCCGTGGCCCGGGGCGTCGAGCATCCGCGTGGCGCGTGCGTGTCACACGCCGGGGGCCGACGGTGCCGCGTGCGAGCGGGCCAACTTCGCGGTCGCTCACAGTCACCCGCGTCACGTCGCCGTCGTCGCGACCGTCGAAGCGCCCACGACGTGCAGCGGCACGAGCGCACCGCTCGCGCCACGCGACCTCGTCGCCGCCCAGGCGGCTGTGCTCTGCCTCGTCAACCGGCTGCGCGTCGCCCACCGCGAGCATCCGCTCGCCGCCGACTCCGCGCTCGAACTGGCCGCTGACCGCCACGCGCTGGAAATGGTCGAAGGCCACTTCTTCGCCCACACCTCCCCGGACGGCTCGACGATGATCGCCCGCGACGAAGAAGCGGGATACCTGGACCCGGGGCTGGCGGGCTTCAGCGTCGGCGAGAACCTCGCCTGGGGCACCGCCGGGCTCTCCTCGCCGGCCTCGATCGTGGGCGCCTGGGAAGCCTCGCCGGACCATCTCGCGAACATGCTCGACGCCAGTTACAAGCAGACCGGGATCGCCGTCGTGCCCGGCGTGCCGACGCCCGCAGCAGTCGCCGACGAAGGCGCGACGTACGTGCAGGAGTTCGGCGCGCTGCTCGAATGAGCGCCCCGGCAGGTGTCGTCCGCCTGCGCTACGCTGCCGCCACCAGAGAAAGGAGGTGGTCCCTACGTTGTCTGACTATGTCTGCGGGACTCTGGAGGTGGCCGGCCGTTAGGTCGGTTGGCTGGTCCGCCTAGCGGAATCCACGCCGGGCCACTCCGAGGCGGCAGTCGGACCTGGTCCCTCCGGCGCAGTACGCGCCGACCTCGGTTCTATCCAGTCGTGAAGTAATGCGGGGGGCGTCCACGTGGCGCCCCCCGTCCGCTTTCAGGCCGCCTGCGGCAGGTACTGAAGCCAGGCCGACGGGATCGTCGGGCTCGCGACGTGGATGAAGATCTCGGCGCGCGGCGTCCGCGGCGCCCGCCGCGGGTGCATGCCGGCCTGCCGTGGCAGGCGGTCGCCCTTGCGCCGGTTGCATGGCGCGCACGACGCGACGATGTTCTCCCAGCTCGAGCTCCCGCCCTTGGAGCGCGGGATGACGTGGTCGACCGTGAGGTTCGAGCGCGAGCCGCAGTACTGGCAGGTCCAGCTGTCGCGCGCGAAGACGGCGCGGCGGGTGATCTTGCGCCGGTGCGCGTCCCGCGGCACGTTGACGTACGTCATCAGGCGGATCACGAGCGGGCGCGCGATCGTCGAGCTCTCGGAGTGAAGGTCCCAGCGGGCGCGCTCCAGGAGCTCGGCCTTGTCCTTCAGGACCAGGACCACCGCCCGGCGCACGGTGCACACGTTGATCGGCTCAAACGTGGCGTTCAGGACCAGCACACGACCATTCGTCGCCGCCGGCGACACGTCAGGTCCGCGACGTTGGTCGTCGGGCGACGCGGACCCCCACTGCTCCGGTGGGACGCTGCTGTCCATGGTCAGCGCGGAGTTTAGCGACGGTTCCTCGCACCGACCCTTGGATTACTAGGCGCTCGCGGGGTAGCTGCCGAGCAGCCGCACCTCTTCGCAGAGCGCCGAGAGGCCCGCGATGGCCTCTTCGACAAGCGGGTCGCGGGCCGACCCGACGAGGTCGGCGAAGAACATATACGTGCCGAGCCTGCCGCGCCGCGGACGCGACTCGATCTTCGTGAGGTTGACGTCGCGCCGTGCGAACTCGTCGAGGCATTTGACGAGCCAGCCGGCGCGCTCGGTGCCGGGTCCCCAGAAGATCAGGGACGTGTGCGAAGTCTCGCCGACCGCCGCGAGCGGCGGCGGCGCGTCGTCGCCGGAGCCCGCGAAGCCACACGAAGCGCGTCTCGTTGTCGTGGTGATCCTCGATCCGCTCGCGCAACACGACAGCCCCGTAGATCTCCGCTGCGAGTGTCGTGCCGATCGCGGCACGCCCGTCGCCCGCGTCGCCCGCCACGGCCCGCACAGCCTCCGCCGTCGAGGTCGCGGGGACGACGGTCGCAGCGGCCAGCTCGGAGTGCAGGAACTCCGTGCACTGCCCCGGGACCTGGGGGTGCGTGAGCACCGCCTCGATCTGCGAGAACTCGACCGCCCGCGGCGCGATCAGGGCGTGGTGCACCGCCACCACCGCTTCGCCGGCGATCTGGAGTCGTTCGCTGTGCTCAGCGAGCAGGTCGAGGGTCACGGCGAGCGATCCCTCGAGGGCGTTCTCGATCGGCACGAGCGCCCAGCGCACCGCGCCCGACTCGACGGCGGTGATCGCGTCGTGGATCGTCGCCAGAGCGACCGGTTCGACGTCGGCGCGGCGCGCCGACGCGAAGAGGGCCTGCTCGGAGAACGTACCCTCCGGGCCGAGGTAGCCGACGCTCCGCCCTCGGCGGGCGCCGTCAGGGGGCGGCACCGCCGCCCGGCTTGCCGTCCGAGAGCGCGAGGCGGACGGCTTCGGCCTCCTCCGGCGAGAGCTCGAGTTCGCCCTGGCCGGCGAGTACCTGCTTGCCGTAGACGCGTGCCTGGTCGCGGTGCAGGATGCATGAGATGACCACGCCGGAGCTGTCGTCGTCGAGCAGCGCGATCGACATCGACTGGCGGCCGGAGAGGTCGTTGTATGCGTCGTAGCGCACCAGCGCGCTGTGCGAGATCGTCCCGCGCAGCGCGTTCTCGGCGCTCGACATGCGCGCTTCCAGGGCCGCCGATGTCGCCTGGACCTGCTCCGCGAGCGTCTGGAACGCGCGTTCGGTCTCGGCGGCGTGGGCGACGAGGTCGCGCGATTCCCCGCCGAGCACGGCCCGCTGGTCGCGTCGGATCCGCCGCACATAGAGCGCGAGCACGAGGCAAAAGATGAGAGCGAGCGCTGCGGCGCCGGCGGCGGCCAGCGCGACGATCCCCTGTGTGTCGGTCAGCGTCGTCGCCACGGGCACAAGTTAGTGCCTCGCCAGACCGGCAGCTACTTGCCGAAGATCGCCAGGTAGACGGCCTTGTTGTTTTCGGTTTCGGTCTCGCCGGGCACGGGCTCGACGTTGACTTCGACCTTCGCGCCGACGCCCAGCGGGACGCCGTTGACGGGGATTTCGACGTTGACCTTGCTTTCCGGCTGCAGCGAGTTGATGGTGCGCGAGGCCGAGAACTTCTTGTCTTCGGCCGTCACCGTCACGTTGACCCGGACTTCGCTCTCCGAAGCCGATCCGTCGTTTTCGACGGCCACCGTGAACGTCGGGTTCGCGCCCCCGCTGACGTGGTTGAGCGTCGGTTCGGGTTCCAGCGCCGTGGCACCGACGCTCACGCCGAGCAGGGCGCTGCCATGCGTGCCTTCTTCGCTGCTGGAACTGGACGATGAGCCCTGGCCCGTGATCCGTTCCGTGGCCACCGACGGTTCGAGCCAGCCGATGTTCGGCAGGAACGTCTTCGCGGGGATCGTGGGCCCGCTCAGCTTGGCCGCCGCAAGCGTCTCTTCGACGTACGGCACGACCCGCTGCGAGAAGAGGACGTCAGAGGCGAGAAAGAGCTCCATGTCGCCGGAGATCAGCGTGATCGCGTGCTTCGCCGCCGAGCCGCCGGCCAGCGCCTGCCCGATCAGTGCGGCGATCTTGCTCATGCCCTCCTCGCGCAGGTTCATCGCGAGGATCAGCGAGCGCTGCGCCGATTCCATTTCCCCGGGAATGCTCAGGTTTGCCGCGTGCGTCGCCTGTTCCTGTGCCTTCAGGCGCAGTTGGTCGACCTGCCCCTCGACATCGATCGCGGTCTTCTGGGTCGCGTTCGTGAGCTCGCCGAAGAGCGGCCGCGAGACCTGCGAGGCGGATTCGTTCACGAGCGCCGCGACTTCGCGGTCGTATTCCTTCAATGCCGTCTGATGTTCGCTTTTCACGCAGCCGTTGACGACGAGGACGACGACGATCAGCACGACGATCGCGACCGCCACTGCGATGCGGCGGCGGACGATCATCGTGTGGTCCGGCGGGCCGCCGCCTGAACGGCGCGGCGTGCGCGGCCGGGGGCGGCGCGACCCCCCGCCGCCAGCGGGCTGGGTCGCGGTCTCCTCGTCATCGTCGAAGAACGACAAAAACCACTCTTCCTGTCGCGGCGGGCAAGGAGCGGACAGTATCGCCGCCCTGCACCCCCGATTCAGGCTGCAAGTTATCGCTCAACCGGGGCGAATAGCGCCCAGGATGCAGGGAGAGCGGCGCCGCGCGCGAAGGCCGCAGCCGATGAGACGGGCGCTCACGACCCCGCTCGAGACGACGCTGCGCGAACCGCTGCGCGCGCGCCGGGCAGTCGCCTCGGACGCCAAAGGCGACCTTGTCCTCGACCGCTACCGGCTCTTCGAGAGGCTCGGCGCCGGAGGCTTCGGCGTCGTCTGGCGCGCGCGAGACCAGTGGCTCGGACGCGAGGTCGCCGTAAAGCTGATCCCCGTTTCGGCCGGCGAGCGCCCGCGCGCCGAACGCGAGGCGATCGCGGCTGCGCGGCTTTCGCACCCCGCGATCGTGTCGCTGTACGAAGCGGGCGAGGAGGACGGAGAGCTCATCCTGATAAGCGAGCTCGTCACGGGCTCCACGCTCGCGCAGCTGATCGCCGAGGACGCCCTCGACGACCGCGAGGCCGCTCGAGATCGGGCTGGCCCTCTGCGCGGCGCTCGAGCACGCGCACGCCCGC
This sequence comes from uncultured Solirubrobacterales bacterium, assembly GCA_963764325.1. Taxonomy (GTDB): domain Bacteria; phylum Actinomycetota; class Thermoleophilia; order Solirubrobacterales; family Solirubrobacteraceae; genus Palsa-744. The sequence continues at coordinate 732,488 of CAVXSE010000003.1, forward strand.
GGCGTCGTGCACCGCGACATCAAGCCGCAGAACGTGCTGGTGCCCGAGGAGGGCGACCCCCACGGCGCCGCGAAGCTCGCCGACTTCGGCGGCGCGAGCCTCGCCGGCGAGGAAGCGCTGACGCGCAGCGGCGACGTGCTCGGCACGCTCGCCTATATGGCGCCGGAGCAGCTCGACGGCGGCGACGTCGACGAGCGCTCGGACCTCTACGCCCTGGCTCTCGTGATGTACGAGGCGCTCAGCGGCGCGAACCCCGTGCGCGGGGCGACGCCCGCGGCGACCGTCAGGCTCGTTGGCGAGCCGATCGCGCCGCTCGCCGAGAGTCGCCCCGACCTGCCGGACGCACTGTGCAGCGCGATCGACCGCTCGCTCGACGTCGAGCCGCAGGAGCGCGGCGAACTCGCCGACCTGGCCGGCGCGCTCGGCCTCGCCCGTCCGCGTGCCCGTGGACGGATCGTGCCGCGCCGGCGCGGCGAAACGACACCGCCGCCGCAAGGCGAAGCGCCTGCGGCCGAGGTCGGCCGGCGCGCACCGCGCCAGATTCCTGTTCTGGTGGCTGTCGGCGCATCGCTCGCGCTCTGCGTCTGGCAGTGGGCCGCCGGCCGTCCCGGGCTCGCGCTGCTGCTCGCCGCGGCGCTCGCGCCGCTCTGTCTGATTCCCGGACGCGGGCGCGGAGTCGGCGCCCTGCGGCCGCTCGCGATCCTCGCGCCGCTGCTCGGTGCCGTCGGCCTCGCCGGCCTCTGGCCGGCGCTCGCCGGCCAGCAGCGTCCCTGGCGCGAGCGATTGGCGTGCGGAGCGCTCGGCATGTGGTGGCTCTCGCTGGCAGCGCCGCTGGCCTCGAGACTGCTCTGGCTGCCGGCCGCCAAGGCGCCCGCGGGCTGGACGAGCTCGACGTCGACGGCACTGGAAGCCGTCGTCCGCCCGGCGCTCTCGGGTGCGGTCCTGGCGACCGTCGCGTTGTGGGCGCTCGCCGCGCTCACGCTGCCGTGGCTCGTGCGTGGCGCCGGCGCCATGCGCGACGCGCTCGGTGCGATCCTCTGGGCTGCGGCACTCGCCGCGGCGACTCTCCGGATCCAGGCTGCGCTCGCGCCCGGCGCGGGCCTGCCGCGCGGGCTTCTCGCGGCGAGCGCGCTCGCAGCGGGCGCCGCCGTCCTCGCCCGCGCCATAAGCCCCCCGGTCTGACGTAGTCTGCTGCCATCGTTGGAGGGCCAGGCGAGCCGCTGGCGGCGCCCCAGATGAACCTGCTCAAGAACGTCGAGTCAACGATCTCCAGCCTCGTAGAGGGGACCTTCGGCCGCGTCTTCAGGGCTCAGGTCAGGCCCGTCGAGCTGGCGCGCAAGCTCGCGCGCGAGATGGACGGGAACCGCACCGTGTCGCTCTCGCGCACCTACGTCCCTAACGAGTTCGACGTCTGGCTCTCGCCGCGCGACCGCTCGCTTTATGAGCCCGTCGAAGGCGAAGTGATCGAAGAGCTCAGCGGCTACCTGCTGGAGCACGCCAGGCGCGAGGACCTCACGCTGGCCTCGCCGCCGCGGATCTCCTTCCACACCGACGAACGGCTGCGACTCGGCGAATTCGGCATCAAGACGCGCCTCTCGGCGCCGCCGGAGCGCCCGCCCGGCGCGCGCTCCCGCCCCGGACCCCGAGGCAGGCCACACCATGATCTACAGCTCGTCCGAGCGCGTGGGCGGCGCCGCACGCCAGGCACGGGCCCGCCCGCGCGCACCGCGCGCGCTGCTCGTCGGCGATGGCCGCACGCTCGTCGTGCCGCCGTCGGGGGCCGTGATCGGGCGCAGCCGCCAATGCGACATCGTGCTCGACGACGCCGGCATCTCCCGCCGCCACGCGGAAATCGTGCCGCAGGGCGGCGCCTGGGTGCTGCGGGACCTCGGCTCCACGAACGGCGTGCTCGTCGACGGCGCGAGCATCAGCGGCGAGCACCGCCTCGCCGACGGCGATCGCATCGCGCTCGGCTCGAGCGAACTGCGCTTCCAGGTCTCGTGAACAACGTCGCGCCGCTCTCGGTCGTCCTCAAGTTCGCGTTCGTCGCGGTGCTGTACCTGTTCGTGATCTGGGTGGCGCGCAGCTCGGCGCGAGACCTACGCGCCGGTGGCCGCAGGCCCGAGGTGCCCGGCGCCCCGCCGCCCGACGCCACGGGCCTTCACGCGGCTTCCGCGCTCGGTCAGACGCGCGGCGCCGTGCGCACGCCGCGGCTGGTCGTGGAGCGCGCTCCCGGTCATGATGGCGGGATGATCTACGACCTGGTCGGGGAGGTCGTCCTCGGCCGCGGCGAGGAGGCGGACATCCTGCTCGACGACCCGTTCGCGTCCTCGCGCCACGCCGTGATCTACGAACAGGGCGACGTATCCGTGATCGAGGATCTCGCGTCGACCAACGGCACCTACATGAACGAGGAGCTCCTGCAGAGCCCGCGTCCACTCCACACCGGCGACCGCGTCCGCATCGGCGACAGCGAATTCGAGTTCCGCGCCGACTGATGCTCGCGGTCTCCGAACAGTTCGCGGCCACCGACACGGGCCGCCAGCGCCGCGCGAACGAGGACTCGCTGTTCGTGCGCGCGCCGCTGTACGTCGTGGCCGACGGGATGGGCGGCGCCCAGGCCGGCGAGGTCGCGTCGGGCGTGGCCGTGGCGCAGTTCCGTGACGCGCTACCGGCGACCGTCGCCTCCGAACCCGAGACCGCGCTCGTGCGGACCGCCCAGGCCGCGAACAGCCGCATCCACGAGCTGTCGCACGCCAACCCCGACCAGGCCGGGATGGGCACGACGCTGACCGCGGCGTATGTCGGCCCGCAAGACGTCGTCATCGTCCACGTCGGCGACAGCCGCGCCTACCGCCTGCGCGACGGGGAGCTGATGCGCCTCACCGACGACCACTCGCTGGTCGACGAACTGCTGCGAGAGGGGCGCCTGACACCCGAGGAAGCCGAGGAGCATCCGCAGCGCTCGGTGATCACGCGAGCGCTCGGCCCATACGAAGAGGTCGAGGTCGACACGAGGAGCTTCCAAGGGCGCGACGGCGACCTCGTGCTGCTCTGCAGCGACGGCCTGACATCGATGGTCAGCGAGGAGATGATCTCCGAGATCCTCGGCGAAGGGGGAACGCTGGAGCGCATCGGGCGAGCGCTCATCGCCGCTGCAAACCGTGAAGGCGGCAGGGACAACATCACGGTGCTGCTGCTCCGCCTGCGGGAGCTCGAAGGGGGAGTCGCGGGCGACGCGGTCCCCGCCGACCGGGACGCCACGAGCGAATTGGACGTCGTCCCGCCGCCGCGCGGGCGCCTGACGCCGCGAACGGCTGAGCAGCCGGCCGCCGTCCCCGACGTCACGAAACGCTCCTCGGCGCGCGCACGCACCTGGGTGATCGTCGCGTCGGTGCTCGGGCTGCTGGTCGTCGCCGGGGTCTACGAGGCGATCCAGTCGATCTACTTCGTCGGCACGAATGGGCGCGGCCTGGTGACGATCTACCAGGGCCTTCCGTACAAGCTGCCCGCGGGCATCCCGCTCTACTCGACCGTCTACGTCTCCGGCGTCCCCGCCTCGAGCGTGCCGGGCCACGCCCGCGCCCAGGTTCTGGACCTGCACGGGCGAAGCGAACAGGACGCGCGCGAAGTCGTGCGCGGCCTGGAACTCGGCCACTTCGAATGAGGGTCCGGCTGTGAACCGGCCGATCCGTCGTCTCTTTGCGTTCTTCGTCGTGCTCTTCGCGCTGCTGCTCGCGTTCACCTCGCGCTGGACGGTCTTCCAGGCCGCGTCGCTGCGTGACAACCCGCTCAACGCGCGCCGCCTGCTCGAGCAGCAGCACATACCGCGCGGGCCGATAGTCGCGGCCGATGGAACCGTGCTCGCGCGCAGCGTCCGCGGCCGCGAAGGGGTCTACACCCGCGTGTACCCCACCGGGGAACTCTTCGCTCACGCTGTCGGCTACCACTACACGGACCTCGGATCGAGCGGCATCGAGCTGCAGGAAGAAGCGGCGCTCAGCGGCCACGCCAACGAAGGCCTGCAGTCGCTGCTCGATCAGCTCCAGGGCATCGAACCGGTCGGCGAGAAGGTCGTGACGACCCTTGTTCCGAGCGCACAGCGCGTCGCGACCTCCTCGCTCGCCGCCTACCACGGCGCCGTCGTCGCGCTCGACCCGCAGACCGGCGCGGTCGAGGTGATGGCCTCGCACCCGAGCTACAACCCCAACGCGCTGCGCAACTCCGGCCGAATACACGCGCCTGGCGAACGACAGCTCCGGCGACCCGCTGGTCAACCGCGCGACGCAGTTCGGCTACGCGCCGGGCTCGACGTTCAAGATCGTGACCGCGACCGCCGCGATCAACTCCGGCCTCTACAAGCCCGAATCGGTCGTCAACGGCAAGGACGGCATCATCGTGTCCGGCGTGCCGCTGCACAACGACTACAACCAGAGCTTTGGCGACATCACCCTCACGGAGGCGCTCGCGAAGTCGGTCAACACCGTCTGGGCGCAGGTCGCCGAACACGTCGGCAGGGTCCGCATGCAGGCCTACATGGAACGCTTCGGCTTCGACGCCAAGCCAGAGCTCGACTATCCCGCCGAAGAGATGTCCGCGAGCGGCGAGTACGAGGGCGAACGGCTGATCCCCGCCACGAGCCCGCTCGTCGACCTCGGGCGCCTCGGCATCGGCCAGGACAAACTGCAGGCCACCGCGATGCAGATGGTCCAGGTCGCCTCGGCCGTCGCCAACCGCGGCATGCTGATGCGCCCCTACATGACGGCCCGCGTCGTCAACCACGAAGGCCAGGTCGTCGAGACGACCCAGCCGACCGTCCAGTCCGATGTCATGAAACCCTCCACCGCCAGCGATATCACCGGCATGATGGAAGCCGTCGTCAACGAAGGCACGGGAACGACGGCCCAGATCCCCGGCGTGCAGGTCGCCGGCAAGACCGGAACCGCCGAGACAGTGACCCCCAACTCCGTCAACGATGCCTGGTTCATCGCCTTCGCGCCGGCCCGTCATCCGCGCGTCGCGGTCGCCGTGACGGTGCAGAACGTCCCGGGCTATGGCGCGACATTCGCGGCTCCGATCGCACGCCGGGTGATAGAAAGCCTGCTGCGTTGATCGCACCCGGGACGATCATCGACGACCGCTACAGGGTCATATCGCGCCTCGGCTCGGGGGGGATGGCGGACGTCTATCTCGCGCACGACCAGCTGCTCGGGCGCCAGGTCGCGGTCAAGGTGCTGCACGCGCACTTCGCCGAAGACCAGGAGTTCGTCGAGCGTTTTCGCCGCGAGGCGTCGTCGGCCGCTGCGCTCTCCCACCCCAACATCGTCGGCATCTTCGACCGCGGCGAGTGGGACGGCACGTACTACATCGCGATGGAGTACGTCGAGGGCCGCACGCTCAAGAAGATCGTCGAGGAACACGGCGCGCTCGATGTCGTGCTCGCGATCGACCTCGCGCTCCAGATCCTGCAGGCCGCCCGCTTCGCGCACAGTCGCGGGGTCATCCACCGCGACCTGAAGCCGCAGAACGTGATCGTCGACGAAGAGGGCCGCGCGCGCGTCACCGACTTCGGGATCGCCCGCGCCGGCGCCTCGGAGATGACGATGACCGGATCGGTCCTCGGCACGGCGCAGTACCTCTCGCCGGAGCAGGCCCAGGGGTACCCCGTCACCGAGGCCTCCGACATCTATTCGACCGGGGTGATCCTCTACGAGCTGCTCACGGGCGTGCTCCCCTTCGAGGGCGAGACGCCGGTCGCGATCGCCTTCAAGCAGGTCGCCGCGGAACCGGTGCCGCCGAGCCGGATCAACCCCGTGGTGCCGACGACGCTCGACGCGATCGTGCTCAAGGCGCTGGCGAAGGAACCTGCGGAACGCTTCACGACGGACGAGAGCTTCAGCGCCGCACTGCAACTGGAGCGCGAACGCCTGACGAGCGTCGGCGGCCCGACCGACATGACGGCCGTCGCCGCGGCGGTGCCGTTCGCGATGGCGGCGGCGCCGGGCGGCTCCAACGGCGGCAACGGCGGCGATGGGGACGAGGAGGAGGAGGACGACGAAGGCTCGCGCCGCGCGCTCTGGTGGACGCTCGGGATCCTCGCGGCCGTGGCGATCGCGGTCGTCCTCTTTTTGCTCCTAAGTGGCAAGAACAAGGTCACCGTGCCATCCGTCGTCGGCCAGAGCGAACAGGTGGCCATCGCGACGCTGCGTGGCGACAACTTCGAAGTGTCGACCACCGAGATCCACAGCCAGTCACCGGCGAAATCGGTCGTGCGCCAGTCGCCGAGCGGCGGTTCGAGCGCCGAAAAGGGCTCGCGCGTGGAACTTGAGATCTCTAGCGGCCCGAGCGCGGTCGATGTCCCCGAAGTCGTCGGCGAGAAGGAAGCCGTCGCCATCGCCAAGCTCGAAAAAGCGCACTTCGAAACCAAAGTCAAACTCGAACCGAGCCCCACCGTGCCGTCGGGCAGGGTGATCTCGACGACGCCGAGCGCCGGGCGCGCTCGCGAAGGTCGGCAGCACGGTCGTCCTGGCGGTCTCCACAGGCGCCGAAAGCGTTCGCGTCCCGAACGTCACCGGCTCCTCCCAGGCGGCGGCAGAAACCGCGCTCCAGAACGCGAAACTGAAGGTCGGGAACGTCACCAAGCGAACCTCCAGCGAATCGCCGGGGACCGTGATCGCGCAGTCGCCGGCCGCGGGGACTCAGCTCAAGGCCGGAGAACCCGTCGAACTGGTCATCGCGCAGGCGGCGAAAGAGGTGACGGTGCCGAGCGTCGTCGGCATGGAACAGGAAGCGGCCGAAGAACGGCTCAGGGGCGAAGACCTCAAGGTCACGTCGCGGCGTATCCCGACGCCCGAACCCGAAAGACGTCGGCCGCGTGCTCGCGCAGAGCCCGTCCGGCGGCCACAAGGCGCCCAAAGGCAGCACCGTGGTGCTCGAAATAGGCGAAACCGAAGCCGTCACGACGCCGACCACGACCAACGGCGGGGGCTGACGCTGGCCGCCGCGGCGACACTCACCGTCGCGGTGCTGGCGGGAGGACGCTCCTCCGAGCACGAGGTTTCGCTCTCCTCCGGCGCCGGCGTCGCCGAGGGCCTGCGAGCCGGCCGGCCACAACGTGCAGCAGATCGAGATAGGCCGTGACGGCGTCTGGCGTCGCGACGGGCGCGAGCTGCAGCTGAGCCCCGGGCGCGGCCTCGACGGCATCGATGTCGTCTTCCCGGTCCTGCACGGGCCGTTCGGCGAGGACGGCGCCCTGCAGGGCCTGCTGGAGATGCTCGACACCCCGTACGTCGGCTCCGGCGTCGAGGCCTCCGCGCTGTGCATGGACAAGGTTCTCTTCAAAGCGCTGATGGCCGAGCGGGGCGTGCCGCAGGTCGAGCACGCCGGAATCACGCGCGCCGAGTGGGGCGCCGACGAAGACGGTGCCCTCGCCGCTCTCGGCTCGCTCGGCGTGCCGCTCTTCGTCAAGCCGGCGCGCCTGGGCTCGTCCGTCGGGATCGCCAAGGTCGACGTCGCCGGCGAGGCGCTCCGTGAGGCGATCGAGTGCGCGTTCGGGCACGACGAGCTCGTGATCGTCGAGGCCGCGTCGCCGGGAATCGAGGTCGAGTGCGCGCTGCTCGAACGCGACGACGGCACGGTTCAGGCATCGCTGCCGGGCCGCATCGAGTTCGACGGCGACTGGTACGACTACGACGCCAAGTACCGCGAGGGCGGAATGCGCCTGACGGTCCCCGCCGGCCTCGCGGCCGGCGTCGCCGAGCGGGTCGCGACGACGGGACAGGCCGCGTTCGCCGCCGCAGGCTGCGAGGGCCTCGCGCGGGCCGATTTCTTCGTCGAGGGCGAGGTGGTCCTCTTGAACGAGCTGAACACGATGCCGGGGTTCACGCCCTACAGCGTGTACGGGCAGCTGCTCGAGGCCAGCGGCGTCGCCTTCCACGAGGTGGTCGACCGCCTCTGCCGGCTCGCGCTCGCGCGCCACGGGCGCCGCGCCGCGATGAGCTTCTGAGCGTCAGCGCAGCAGCGCGAGTTCGGAGAGCGTCACCTGGTTGGCGTTCGGCGCAAGCGCCGTCACCCACAGCAGGAAGTACTTGTAGCGGTGACCACCGAGGTCGAGGGTGATGCGCTGCGAGCGCGCGGTTTTCTGGCTCGCGCCGACAGGGCCCACCCAGCCACGCTGCGTCAGCGTCGCCGGGTCGCCGTAGGGAAGTGCGAGGTTGGGGCTGTTCGCGACGTAGACGCTCGCCGTGAAGCCCGGCGTCGGCGTCGAGACCTGCATCGCCTTGGCGTCCAAACCCGGTTCGGCGTTCAGGAAGATCCCGAGCCCGGTGCCGCCCGGCTTCTTGCAGGTTGCCGTCGTAGTATTCCTCGCTGCTCCAGCTGGTGTTGGGGTCACCGTCGACGACGTTCCCCGCGAGGTCGCGGTTTTCGGGCCCGGTTCCGAACGGGTTGTAGGCGGTCGCGGCGTTCTGCTGGAGCGGCACGACGACAAGGCCCTGCCCGGCGGAAGCCGGCGGCCCCGTGCCGCGGTTGGTGGCTCGCACGATCGCGAACACCGCCCCGGCCACCACGATCGCGGCGACCACGACGATCGCAACCCAGCGCGAATGCGAACGCAGTCGCAGCGGAAGCCGCCGCCGCTTGCCCTCCGGCAGCGTGCGCAGCACGCTCGTCACCTCGCCCGCAGCCTGGCCAGTGCGCGCCATCTCGACCGCCAGGACGTCCTCCAGCGACGCCGCCATCGCGGCCGCGTCGGCGTAGCGTTCGACGGGCTCCTTGGCCATCGCGCGTTCCACGGCCGCGGCGGTCGCGGCGGCGAGTTCGGGCCGCGACTCGCGAATGTCCGGCGGCTGGTCGCGGACGTGCATCATCGCCACGGCGACCGGAGAGTCGGCGTGGAACGGGACGTCGCCGGTGAGCATCTCGTAGAGCACGACGCCGAGCGAGTAGATGTCGGACTGCCCCGTCACGGGCTGGCCCAGCGCCTGCTCGGGCGAGACGTAGTCGGTCGTGCCGAGCACGCGCCCGGTCATCGTCAGGCTCTCCTCGGCGAGCGAGCGCGCGATCCCGAAGTCCGTGATCTTCGCGCCGCCCTCTTCGTCGAGCAGGATGTTGTGCGGCTTGACGTCGCGGTGGACTATCTGCCTGTCGTGCGCGGCGCCGAGAGCCCGCGCGATCTCGATCGCGTACGCCAGCGCGGTCGTGATCTCAATGCGCCCCTCGCGGCGAATCACCGACTTCAGCGTCTCGCCGGGGACGTACTCGAGGACGATGTAGGGGACCGCGACCGTCTGGTCGCCGTCCCCTTCGGGGCGCTCCTCGCCGGCGTCGATGACGCTCACGATGTGCGGGTGGTTGAGCTGCGCGACGGCGCGCGCCTCTCGCCGGAAGCGCTCGAGCTGGTCGGATTCGGCCGCGATCTCCCGGTGCATGAGCTTGATCGCGACCGGGCGTTCGAGGATCTCGTCGAAGGCCCGATAGACCGTCGACATGCCGCCCCGGCCGATCTCCTCGTCGAGCCGGTAACGGCCCGCCACGAGGCTGCCGAGCGCGGTCACCGGCCGCTCCGCAGGCGCCGCAGCACGAGCGCCGCGAGCGCACAGCGGTAGATCGCGAAGGGCAGCAGGCGTCGCCCGTGCCGGCGCAGCAGGCGCGCAAACACAAGCGTTGACAGGAACGCGGAGAGGCCGCCGAGAACCGTCTCCGCGTCGGCGTCGAGATCCCCGGCCTTCAGCGCGCCGGCGCCCAGCATCACGGGCAGGCCGACGGTCCAGGAGATCGCCTGCGAAGCGTCGCGCGAGAAGCCGCGGGCTCGCGCCGCCGCGAGCGTCGCGCCGTTGCGCGAGACGCCAGGCATCAGCGCGCAGGCCTGGGCGAGCCCGATCGCAAGCCCGTCGGCGGGTCCGAGCTCTGCGAAATGCCGTGCCGGCCGGTCCGGTGCGGCGTCGGCGACGGCCATCGCGAGCGGCGCCCACGACCAGGCCCGCCGCGATCGACCGCGGCCCGCCGAGGCGGCGCTCGATCGGACGTTTGAGTAGCGCGCCGGCGAGCATCGCCGGCGCGACCGCGAGCGCCAGAGCGAGCCACTGCGAGATCGACGCGTCGGCTGCGCGCTCTCGCAGCTCGCCGTGCATGTCGATCGCGAGCGCGCCGCCCGCGCCGACGTGCAGCGCGACCTCGAAGGCCTTGCGCCGCCCGGGCGAGGCGCGCGGCACGCGTCCGCGCAGAAGCCAGGGAACGAGCGTCGTGTGGGCCGACGAGGAGACCGGCAGAAGCTCGGTCGGTCCCTGCAGCAGTCCGAGGGCCGTCGCGGTTAGCGGTCCGTTCCCGTCAGCGCGGGGCATCGGTCGCCGCGACGCGTGCCGATCGCCGGCGGCGCACGATCAGATACACGATCCCGATCACTATCGCGGCGAGCACGGCGTAGTCGATGTACTCGAAGATCTTGCGTGCCGTGTGCCAGTCCGAGCCGAGCGCTTCGCCGGCCAACGTGAGGCCGATGACCCACGGCAGCGAACCGATCACCGTGTAGACGCTGAACCTGACGATTGGCATTTTCGCGAGCCCCGCCGGCAGCGAGATGAAGGCGCGCACGACCGGGATGACGCGCGCGTACAGCACGGCCATCTCGCCGCGGCGCTCGAACCAGCGATCGGCCTTCGCGAGCTGCTCGGGCCCCATGTGCAATCGCGCCGCCGTGGCTCTTGATCAGCTCAAGGCGCCCGGCGCGGCCCACGGCGTAGGCCACCCACGAGCCGACGAGCGTGCCGGCGAGCGCCGCGACCGTGACGCCGACGAGCGTCAGTTCGTGCTGCGAGCCGGCGGCGCTCGGATCGGCGATGACGAAGCCCGCGAAGAGCAGCACAACCTCCGAGGGAATCGGGATGCACGCACACGACAGCGCCATCAGCGCGAAGATCCCGGGGAGTCCGGCTTCGCGCACGAAGTGCGACGTTTCGTTGACGATGGTTTCGGAGATCGAGGCGAGGAGCACCGACGGGCTAAAGATACCGGCGCCCACGGCCACGCCCGCCGGGCCGCGGGCGGCTACGGTGGCAGCCCGATGCGCGTCTGGATCGACCTGACCAACAGCCCGCACGTCCTCGTGATGCGCCCGGTCATCGAGCGACTCCGCGGCGAAGGCCACGAGGTGAGCGTCACCGCGCGGGACTTTGCACAGACGCTCGGCCTCTGCGAACGCTTCGGGATCGACCATGTGGCGATCGGTCGCCACCGCGGCGAACACGTCGCCGCGAAGGCCGTCGGTCTCGTATCGCGCTCCACCGCGCTCGCGCGCTGGGCGCCGTGGACGGCGCTTCGACATCGCGCTCGGCCACGGCTCGAACGACATAACGGTCGCCGCGGCGATCCTGCGCGTCCCGAGCTCGACGATGTTCGACTACGAGTGGGCGACCGTTCAGCACAACATCAACTGTCGCCTCGCGCGAACCGTCGTAGTTCCCGACGCGATTCCCGCGGACCGCCTGTCGCGCTACGGCGCCGCCGGCAAGATCCGGGCCTACCCCGGCCTGAAGGAGGAGTACTACCTCGCCGACTTCGAGCCCGACGAGGCCGTGCTCGGCGAGCTCGGGCTCGACACGCTCACGCCCGATCGTCGTCGTCCGCACGCCGCCCGAGGTTTCGCTCTACCACCGCTTCGAGAACGACCTCTTCGGCAGCGTCGTCGATCGCCTGCGCGCCGCCGCCGGCGACGGCGTCCAGAGCGTCGTGCTGGCGCGCGTCGAGGCGCAGCGCCGCGAGCTCGCGGAAACGCCGGGCTTCATCGTCCCCGCCCGTGCGATCGATGCCCAGTCGCTGATCGCACGCGCCGACCTCGTCGTCTCGGCCGGCGGCACGATGAACCGCGAGGCGGTGGCGCTCGGCACGCCCGTCTTCACCACCTTCGCCGGGCGACCCGGCGCCGTCGACGAACGCCTGATCGAGGAAGGGCGCCTGAAGAGCCTGACCGACCCCGCGGAACTCTCGCTCGAGCGGCGCCCCGCCGGCGCGCCGCCGCGCGTGCGCCGCGACGTCGGCCTGCTCGTCGGCTTGCTCCTCGGTAAGTGACGCGCCGCCGGCGCGATCGGCGCGCACCGTACAATCTTGGCGATGCGCCAGGGTCTCCGTTCGGCGGTCTTCCCGCTGCACAGGCACGCGTTGCCACAGCTGGCCGCCGACGCCGTGCTCGTCGTCGCCGCCTACTACCTCGCGTTCCAGCTGCGCTTCGGCAACGGCCTGCCGCACGTGTACGCCGAGCTGCGCGACCAGACGATCTGGTGGGTCCTCGTGGGCGGGCTGCCGATCCTCGTGCTCTCCCGCGTCTACCAGCGCCGCTGGGTCTACGCCGGCCACAGCGACTACGTGGCCGTGGTACGCGCGATCCTGCTGATCGCGCTGCTGACCGTCGTCGCGATCGACGTCATCAGGCCCGTCCATCGCTACCAGCTGTCCCACGCCGTGACCGTCGTGCTGCCCAACGGCGTGATCGTCCTCTTCGCGCTGTTGATGCTGGTGCTGCTGATCGGTGCGCGCGCGCTCGTGCGGATGGTCTACGAGCGCCGACCGCTCGGCGCCCTGCGCGGCGGTGCCGTGGGCCGGCGGCGAGTGTTGATCGCCGGCGCCGGCGAGGGCGGCCGTCTGGTGCTGCGCGAGATCCTGCGCAACCGCGACCTGGGCATGGAGCCGGTCGGCTTCCTCGACGACGATCCGCACAAGCGGCGGCTGCGGATCGACGGCGTCCGCGTGCGCGGCGACACGGAGGCCGACCTACCGCGGATCCTCGACGAGGCCGAGCCGGACGAAGTGGTCATCGCGATCCCCTCGGCTCCAGGCTCGACGCGCGCGCGGATCGTCAGCGAGTGCCGGCGGCGCGGCATCCCGGTCCGCACGCTGCCCACTGTTTTCGAGCTCCTTCAGACGCGGGGTGCGCTCTCGCGCCAGATGCGCGAGGTCCGTGTCGAGGACGTCCTCGGCCGCGAGCCGGTGCACATGGAGCTCGACCGGGTCGGCGCGTACCTGGCCGGCCAGACCGTGCTCGTCACCGGCGCCGGCGGCTCGATCGGCGCGGAGCTCTGCCGCCAGATCGCGCGCGTCGAGCCGCATCGCATCGTCCTCGTCGACCACGCCGAGGACAACCTCTTCGAAATCCAGCGCGAGCTCGAAGAGGAGCGGCACGTGCCCGCTTCGATGATCGCGTCGGTCCTCGCCGACTGCAAGGAGAGCGAGCGGATGCAGGACATCTTCGCGGAGCACTCGCCGTCGGTCGTCTTCCACGCCGCCGCGTACAAGCATGTCGGCCTGATGGAGGCCAACGCCGTCGAGGCGGTCCGCAACAACGCGCTCGCGACGCGCCTGGTCGCGGGGCTTGCCGGGGGCGTGCAAAGCGCAGAGCTTCGTGCTCGTCTCGACGGACAAGGCGGTCGCGCCGGCAACCGTGATGGGGGCCTCAAAGGCGCTCGCGGAGCTCGCGCTCGAAGAGGCCGCGGCGCGCTTCACGGACACCTCGTACTCCGCGGTGCGCTTCGGCAACGTGCTCGGCTCCTCCGGCAGCGTCGTGCCGATCTTCCGGCGTCAGATCGAACGGGGCGGCCCGGTGACGGTCACCGACGAGCGGATGTCGCGTTATTTCATGACGATCCCGGAGGCGGTGCAGTTGATCATCCGCTCCGGCTCGATGGGCGTCGCCGGCGCGGGCGCGCGCGTCTTCGTCCTTGACATGGGCGAACCGGTGAAAATCAAGGATCTCGCGCGCGCCATGATCGAGCTCTCGGGGCTCGATCCCGAGCGCGACATCGACATCGAGATCACCGGACGACGGCCCGGCGAGAAGATCGAAGAGTCACTGTTCAACGACTGGGAGACCGAGCGGGCGACCCAGGCCGACAAGATCATGCTCGCGGAGCGCCCCTCGATGACCACGCGCGCCGTGGAGTCGGCGTTCGCCGAGGTCGCACGCCTCGTCGAGGCCGGTGACGTCGACCGTCTCGCGGCGCGCGTCTGCGAGCTCACGGCCGACCAACAGGCCGAAGAAAGCCCAGCGCCACAGGCAGCAAACGACGGTGGTGCGCCTGCTGCCCTCGTACACTCGCAGGGCTCGTGACGCCCCCGCTGGCACTGACCCTCACAGGATCGCTCGCCGATGTCGGAGCCGCCCTGGCCATCGCCGCGGTGGTCGGCGTCGCGCTGCTCTCGCTGCTGATCTTCTCGCAGGCGCGCGAGCTGCGACGCCTGCGCGAGTGGAGCGAGAACGCGGCGCAGCGCGAAGCGGCGCTCGAGCAACGCGCGGTCGCCGCCGCCGCAGCGCGCGCCCAGAGCGGCGTCGCCCGCCCGGCCACGACGACTCAGGTCCCGCGCGTTCCCCCGCCGATCGCGCCTGGCGCGGTCGGCGGACAGTCGCCGACGCCGGCCGTCCCGCCGCCGCTCGTGCGCCCCGCGACGACAGCTGCACCGCAGCCGGCGACCGCCACGGCCTCTGCCACCGGGCCGCAGCCCGTCGTCCCATCGTCGGCGCCGCTCGTCGTGCCGTCCACAGCGGAGAAACAGGTCGTCGCACCGGACGCCCCTCAGGGCGCGCCATCCGTGCAGCCCGCGGTCGCCGCGAACGCCGCTCCCGCCGCCGCGCCGGCCTCAAAGACGGCCGTGCCGCCGGTGGTCGCGACAGCGGCCGCGCCGCGGCCCCCGGCGACGCCACCTGTCGCCCCACCGTCTCCCGCGACCGCATCGCCGACGCCCGCTGTCGCGGCGTCTGCCGGCGCGACGGCAGCCGTCGCCGCCGGCGCCTCAGCCGCGGCCGCACAGGGTCTGGAGACGGCGGCGCCGGCGAAAGTGGACGCCAAGACCGAGATCGTGCGCCCCGCGGCTGCTGCTCCCGCCGCGGCGGCGCCGGCGTCATCCGCCGTTGCGTCCACGGGCGCGCCGGTGCGGCCCGTGATCCCGCCGGCGCCTGCCAGCGGGACGCGGCGGCCGCCGCCGTCCGACCCGCCGCCGCCCATCCGCACGGACCCGCCGCGCCGCGGGTCCGGCGAGAAGCCGCCCAAAGGCCGCTCGCGCCTCGTGGTCGGAGTGATCGTGCTCGTGGCTGTCGCGGTCGCCGTCGCGGTGGTCGCGCTGGGCCACAAATCGACGCCGAGTCTTGTCGCCTCGTCGCACACGCCGCCCGCGCACCACGTCACACACCACCGCGTCGTCGTGGTCAGCCCCTCGAACGTCTCGGTCGCCGTGCTCAACGCGACCGAAGTGACGGGCCTCGCGCATCGCACCGCCGAAAAACTTCAGGGCGACGGGTTCACGCAAGCCGTCGCGCTCGCCGGAACGCCACCCGGTAACGGCCAGACCTCGGTCGTCGAGTACCGGGGCGGCAGCGCGGCGCAGGCGCGGGCCGTCGCGAAAGCGCTCTCGGTGTCAACGGTCCAGCCGCTCGAAGCAACGGTCACGCCGCTCGTCGGCACGGCGGACGTCGTCGTGATCGTCGGCCAGGACATGGCCTCTGAAGCTGCCCCATAGAGACCTTCCTCGACATACCCGAGCGTTCGCGCAAGCCACGCGAACGCGGCATAACCCACGTCCTCGACCGTGGCCTCTCGATCGCCGACGCGCAGGGGATGCTGGAGGTCGCGGGCGACCTCGTCGACATCGTCAAGCTCGGCTGGGGCACGGCGCTCGTCGTCGCCAACCTCAAGCCGAAGCTCGCCCTCTTTCGCGACGCGGGAATCCCGGTCGTCCTCGGCGGCACGCTCACCGAGCTCGCTCTGCGCCAGGGGCGCGTCGACGGGCTCATCGAGTGGCTACGCGAGCTGGGCCTCAACTACGTCGAGGTCTCCGACGGCACGCTGCCGCTCGAGGCCGCCACGAAGACGGCGCTGATCGAGCGTCTGGCCGGCGAGTTCACGGTCCTGTCGGAGGTCGGTTCGAAGGACGCCGAGTTCATCATGGCGCCCTACGTCTGGGTGGAAGAGATCGAGCGCGACCTGAAGGCCGGGGCCTGGAAGGTGATCGCGGAGGCCCGCGAGTCCGGGACCGCCGGGATCTACCGGGCGACGGGAGAGGTGCGCACCGGGCTGATCGATGAGATCGTGCATGCCGTGAACCCCGAGAAGATCGTCTTCGAGGCGCCGCTCCGCCAGCAGCAGACCTGGCTGATCAAGCGATTCGGCGCGGAGTGCAACCTCGGCAACATCGCGCCCGAGGATGTCGTCGCGCTCGAGACGCTACGTCTCGGGCTCCGCTCGGACACCGTCGAGCACTTCGCCGGCGGGGGAGAGTGAGCGCCGCCCCTGCGGCGCGCCAGCCGGACACGGTCCGGCGCGGCGCCGCTGGCGTGTTCGCCGCCGTCGCCCTCGTCTGCGTAGCCGCGTTCCTTTACACGCAGCGCGTCAAGCACCTGCCGACACCGATCGAGCGCTTTGAAGTCCAGCCGGCCGTGCGCGTGCCGGGCGGCCGTGAGCACATCATCGTGCGGCCGGCGTCGGCGGAACGAATCTCGGTTCACATCATCGGCGCCGGCGAAAAGGTCGTCGCGACGCCAGCGCGTCGGGCGCGCCTCGCGGCGGGCCAGACGCTGCACGTCGTCTGGGACGGCCGCGTCGGCCGCGCCGGAGTGCGGCGGATCGTCCGTACGCCGGAAGCGCTGTGGATCGGCACGCTCGCCCGCGGCCCGCTCGCGCCGGCCGGCGAATACCGCGTCGTGGTCGATCTGCTCGGCAAGCACCGGACGATCACGCTCCCCGCGGACTTCATCCTGGAGCGGCGCGCGTGAACACGCAGCTATCGACGAAGCTGCCGTCGACCGGGACGCTGATCGTCCTCGGACTGATCTGCCTCGTGGCGGCAGGGGGCCTGGCCTACGCGTTCCGCCGCCGGCGCGAGCTCTTCCCGCTGCTTGCCGTGGCAACGCTGCCGCTGCGCGTGCCGATCTCCACGGGCGGGAGGACCGTGAACCTGCTGATCCCGCTGTACGTGGTGATCCTCGCGGGCCTCCTGGCGGGCATCCTGCCCCGGCCGCGAGCGATCTTCGCCCGCACGGGCCCCAGCTGGTGGCGTCCCGCCGACGGCGCGGACAGTCTCGATACTGCTCGCCGCGACGGTCGTGCTCTACGCGCTGCAGGCGACCTACTCGACCGAACCGAAGAAGGCCGTCGAGAACCTCATCTTCTTCTACGTCCCGTTCGCCGTCATGTTCGGGATGCTGATCCAGCTCCGCTGGGACCGCAGGCTGCTGCTGCGCTGCCTCTACGTCTCTGTCGGCCTGGCCTCGATCTTCGTTGCAATCGGCCTGATCGAGAAAGCCTCGTCGAGCCTCCTGCTGAACCAGAAGCTCGTCGCGTCAAACGAATACCAGGGCTACTTCCGCGTCAACTCGGTCTTCTACGACCCGAACATCTACGGACGCTACCTCGCGCTCGTGATGATCGGTCTGATGGCGGGAGTCCTCTGGACGACGTCGTCCCGTGCCCTGCGCGCCGGCGCGCTGGCGCTCGCCTGGCTGCTCGTCGGGCTCGTCACGAGCTTCTCGCAGTCGAGCATGGCGGCGCTCTTGCTCGGACTAGCGCTGCTCGCCGCGTGGCGCTGGTCGATACGGCGAACCGTCGTGGTGTCCGTTGCGGCGGCCGCAGCGGTGCTGGCGCTGCTCCTCCTCGCGCCCGCGGGCTGGCACTTGGGCTTCTCGGGAGGGACGAACAAAGTGACGAACGGACGGACGAAGCTCGCCAACGGCGGGCTGCACATTTTCAGGGAGCGTCCGCTGTTCGGCTACGGCTCGGGCTCCTTCGAACGCCAGTACCGGGTCGGCGAGAGCCGACGCGAACTCGCAACCGCGACATCGGCGTCGCACACCACACCCGTGACGATCGCAGCGGAGCAGGGCATCGTCGGCCTCGCGGTCTACGTCGCGACGCTCCTGGCGGCACTGCTCGTGCTCTTCCGCGGCGCCCGCGGCTCACCCGAACGGATGGCGATCGCCGCCGCGTTCGCGGCACTCGTGCTTCACACCTGGACTTACGCCGACTACCTCGAGGACCCCTTCACCTGGGCTCTTCTCGCCGTCGGCTGCGCGTTGGCCAGGGACCGCGCCGCTAGCGTCTGAGCGGTGCTCGGCCACATCAGGCGCCTCCTGACGACCGGGGCGGCGTACCAGTTCGGCGACATCATCGCCAAGGGCCTTGCGCTCGTCACGCTGCCGCTGTACACGCGCCACGTCTCGCCGCAGGGCTACGGCGCCGCCGAATCGCTCCTGACGGCGGTGATCCTCGCGAGCATCGTCCTGCGCGGCGGCATCGGCGAGGCCTTCATCCGCTTCTACTTCGACGACCAGGACGACGAGCGTCGCGGGCGCATCGCGAGAACCGCGACCGCGACCGTCGGCTGGACGACCACGCTCGTCTCGCTCTGCCTGCTGCCGTTCGCGGCCGGGCTCTCGAAGCTGCTGCTCGGCTACAGCGACGCCAACCTGATGGCCTGCGCGATCCTCGGGCTCTGGGCCTTCACGAACCTCGAGATGGCCTACGCGCAGCTGCGCGTCGACGAAAGGGCCCGCGCATACATCTACGCCTCGGGCGCCAACGTCGCGATGTCGGTGACGTTCACGGTTCTGCTCGTCGTCGTCGCGGGCGCCGGCGCGAGCGGCCTCCTGCTCGGCAACTTCGGCGCCTCGGCGATCATCGTGCTCGCGCTGTGGTGGACGCTGCGCCGCCGAGTCTCGTTCCGCGTCCGCTTCGCCGACCTGCGCTCGATGCTCCGCTTCGGCCTGCCGACGGTCCCCGCCGACGCAAGCGTCTACGCACTGCAGGTCGTCGACCGCTTCTACATCTTCCGTTCCTACTCGCACGCCGCGGCCGGCCAGTACGCGATCGCGATCAAGCTCGCCACGGTCGTCTTCGTCGCGGTGCGCGGCTTCCAGTACGCCTGGCCGCCGCTTGCCTACTCGATCGAGAGCGACGAGGAGGCCGCGCAGCCTGTACGCGCTCGTGACGACCTACTACGCGCTCGCTACGGGCGTCGTGGTCTGCGCCGTGGCGCTGCTCGGGCGCTGGATGGTCCGCCTGCTCGCGGCGCCATCGTTCTTCGGCGCCTACCGAGCGCTGCCCTGGCTCGCCCTCGGCTGGTCGCTCTACGGCCTGTTCCTCGTGTTCCTCGCGATCTCCGGCCGCGCGCGCGTCACCGAGCGGAACATCCCGGCCGCGCTCGCGGGCCTGGCAGTCAACGTCGTGCTGCTCGTCGTCCTGATCCCCGCGTCGGGCGCCGGGCTCGGGATCGCCGGGGGCGGCCTCGCGCTGTGCGGCGCCTACTGCGCGATGCTCGGCGTGATGTACGTGCTTACGCGCAAGCTCTTCACTGTCGGCTTCGAATGGTCGCGCCTGGCGAAGGTCGTCGCGGTCCTCGCCGTGGTCGCCGTATCCGGCGAGCTGCTCCTGCCGACCGACGGCGCCGCCGGGCTCGTGCTGCGGATCGCTGTGGCTCGCGCTCGTACCCGCCGGCCTGATCGCCGTCCGTTTCGCTCACCCGCACGAGATCGCCGGAGCGCGCTCGCTCCTGGCCGACGGCCGCCGCCGCGCCGCCACGTTCCGCTCTCGCCACGGCGAGGTCGAGGCCTACGCCGAGGACCCGCTGCGCGACATCTAGGCGCCGGCGTTGTAGCGCGCCGCGGCCTCTTCGAGTCCCTCGCCGCGGCCGGGGTGAAGCGTCGCGGTCGCGTGCAGCACATACCGCGCGGGCTGTGCCCCGGAAGCAGGCAGGCAACCGCAGCGCGAACGCCGTAGGTCCACGCCGTGAGCCAGCGGGTGACAGCTCGCCGCCGCGGCGGAGAGATGCTTTCGCATGTAAAGGTCGCGGCCGCGCGCGAGCTGCACGATGCGCGGTCCCGCCGCCGCATCGGTCGAGAGCTGCTCGTGGTGGATCGCGATTGCCGCGGGTACGTAGAGGCAGCGCCAGTCCGCGTCGCGCAGGCGCCGCGCGAAATCGACCTCGTCGGAGTAGACGAAGAACTCCGGGTCCAGGTAATCGACGCGCGGCGGCCGCGGAGCGGCGCACGAGCAGCGCCGCCGACTGGCACCAGTCGACCTCGCGTGTCTGGCTCGCCGCGGCTCTGCACGGTGTAGAGCCGGTGCAGCGCCGACCGCGCCGGCGAGCGCCGAAAGCGGCGTCGGAAAACGCCACGCGCAGGGCTGGGGCGTGCCGTCGGGTCGCAGCAGCCGGGCTCCCGCGAGTGCGGCGTCGGGCCGTTCGCTGAGTGCTTGCCAGAGCGCGAGCGTGGCGCCGGGCATCAGCTCCGAGTCCTCGTTCAGCAGCAAGGCGAAGCGGCCGCGCGCGCGGCGCAGCAGCTCGCTGTCGTTGCCGGCCTTACCGGTCCGTTCACCGAGCGCGACGACCTCGTCGACGGCGGGGTGCGCGCGGGCCGCGTCCGCGGAGCCGTCACGCGAGCCGTTGTCGAGTACCAGCACCTCGGTCGCGAACGGGAGCGTTTCGCGCTCGCCCGCGATCGCGTCGAGCCCGGCGAGCAGCAGCTCGCGCTGCGACGTGTTGACCACGCAGTAGGTGAGCTCGACCATCGCGCTCCACGCCCTGTGTTCTCGCCCCGCACGCGCCTATTGTCGGCCCGGTGCGGGTACACGTCGTCGATCCGTCGGCGTTCACGCCGCCATACGATGACGCGCTCTGCTCGGCGCTGGCCGCCGCCGGCGCCGACGTCGAGCTGGTCACGAGCCGCTTCGCGTACGGCGAGGTGCCCGACAGCGGGCGGCTACGCGCGCCGCGAGGATTTCTACCGGCACGCCGCGGCGCTCTCTTCGCCGCGCCTGCGCCGCGCCGCGAAGCTCACGGAGCACGTCCCGGACATGCTGCGTTACCGGCGGCGGGCGCGCGCGGCGGACCTCGTGCATTTCCAGTGGCTCGCCGTGCAGCAGCTCGACGGGATGCTGCTTCCCGACCGCCCGCGCGTGATCACGGCGCACGACATCCTGCCGCGCGAGGGAGGCTCGCTGCGGCGCACGGCGCAGCGCCGCCTCTACGCGCGCTTCGACGCGGTCGTCGTGCACAGCGAGCAGGGGCGCAGGCGCCTGCTGGACCTCGGCGTGCAGGAGCGCCGGGTTCGCGTGATCCCGCACGGCGCGCTCTCCCACCTCGGAACGGCCGCCCGCGGCGGCGCAGGACGCGGCGCCGCTCGTCGTCTGTGCTGCGGGCTGATGCGGCCCTACAAGGGCATCGACGTGCTGCTGCGCGCATGGCGCGGCATCGAGGGTGCCCGCTCGTGATCGCGGGAATGCCGCGCATGGACACAGCGCCGCTGCGCGCCCTCGCCGGTCCCGGCGTCGCAGCTTCGGCGAGCGCTACGTGCCCGATGGCGAGCTCGCCGAGCTGCTGCCGGAGCGCCGCGCTCGTCGTCCTGCCCTACCGCGAGGTCGACCAGTCGGGCGTTCTCTTCACCGCGCTCGCGCGGGCCGGCCGCTGCTGCTGAGTGACGTCGGCGGCTTCCCCGAGGTCGCCGCCACGGGCGCCGCGGAGACCGTGCCCGCGGGCGACGTCAGGCGCTCGCACGACGCGATCTGCGCGGCTGCTCGCCGATCCCGCGCGCCGCGCGCGAGATGGCGGCCGCCGCAGTCGCAGCCGCGGCCGGCGCGTACTCCTGGCGGGCGATCGCGCGAGCGCACGCTCGCCCTCTACGGCGACGTGATCGGGCGGTCCGGATGATGACGACCGCGCTCGAGGTCCTGTTCTGGCTTGCCGTCGCGCTGATCGTCTGGGCGCAGCTCGGCTATCCGCTGGCGCTCATCGTCGCGGCGCGCGCAGCCGGCCCCGCGCCGCAGCCGCAGCCGAGGGTCCGCCGCCACGCGGTGTCGCTGATCGTCGCGGCCCACGACGAGGAGGCGGTGATCGCCGCGAAGGTCGCGAACGCCCGCGAGCTCGACTATCCGCGAGGGCCTGCTGGAGGTCATCGTCGCCTGCGACGGCTGCAGCGACCGCACGGCCGACGCTGGCGCGCGAAGCCGGCGCCGACGTCGTGCTCGAGCTGCCGCGCGGCGGCAAGATCCGCGCCCAGGACGCCGCCGTGCGAGTGCGCGCGCGGCGAGATCGTCGCCTTCTCCGACGCCAACGCGCAGTGGGAGCCGGACGCCGCGCGCGCTGCTCGCCGACGCATTCGCCGCAGCCGACGTCGGCTACGCCTGCGGCCAGGTGCGCTTCGAGGCCGCCGCCGGGCGCGACGCCGACAACCAGGAGGGCCTCTACTGGCGCTACGAGATGGCCGTGCGACAGCGCCGAGTCGCGCCTGTCGCTCCGTCACCGCCGGCAACGGCGCGATCTACGCCACGCGGCGCGACAGCTACATCGTCGTCGATCCCGTGATGGGCCACGACCTCTCGCTGCCGTTCAACATGGTCAAGCGCGGCCTGCGCGCGATGTACGTTCCGGCGGCGCTGGCGACGCGAGAAGATGGTCCCGACAAGCGAGGGCGAGTTCGCGCGCAAGCGGCGCATGATGAGCCACACCTGGCCGATCATCGTGCGCGGCGGGATGCTCTCGCCGCGCGGCTATCCGCCGCGCTACGCGCTGATGATCGTCTCGCACCGGCTGCTGCGCTACTGCCTGCCCGCGCTGCACGCGCTCGCCCTCGCGGCGAACATCGCGCTCGTCGCGCTCGGCGCCGGCGTGCTCTACGACGTACCTGCTCGGTGCGCAGCTCGCGCTGCTCGTCGCCGCCCTGCTCGGCGGCCCCGTGCACGCGCGTCCGCTGCTCGTCGCGCGCTACTACGTGCTGACCGTCGCCTCGCTCGGCGGCCGGGCTTCTGGGACTGGCTGCGCCACGGCACGGACGCCTGGTGGGAGGCGGCCGAGGGCACCCGCTGACCTTCGCGCTGCGTATGTCGGCGCCGTGCGCCGGGCCTTCGACATCGTGGTAGTCGGCGACGTTGCTCGTCGTCCTCTCGCCGCTGCTCGCTCGCCGCGGCGCTCGCGATCCGCCTGGAGTCGCGCGGCCCGGTGATCTATCGCCAGCGCCGCGTCGGCCGCGCCGGCCGGAGCTTCGAGATGCTCAAACTGCGCACGATGGTCCAGGGCGCGGAGCGCGATCGGCGCGGGCCTGAAGGTCAACGAGGACGACGAGCGGATCACGCGCAGTCGGAGCGCTGCTGCGTCGAACCTCGCTCGACGAGCTGCCGAACCTCGTCAACGTGCTGCGCGGCGAGATGTCGATCATCGGCCCGCGGCCGACGCTTCAGGCCCAGGTCGACGCCTACGACGCCCACCAGCGCCGGCGCCTTGCTGGTCCGGCCCGGGATCACCGGCTGGGCGCAGGTCAACGGCCGCGCCTCGCTGCCGTGGGAGGAGCGGATCGAGCTCGACCTCTGGTACATCGACCACCGTTCGCTCGCGCTCGATGCGCAGCATCCTGTGGCGCACCGCAGCCGTCGTGCTCGGCGGCGCCGGTCTCTACAAGGGCGCCAG
Organism: uncultured Solirubrobacterales bacterium; assembly: GCA_963764325.1. Lineage (GTDB taxonomy): Bacteria > Actinomycetota > Thermoleophilia > Solirubrobacterales > Solirubrobacteraceae > Palsa-744. The sequence continues at coordinate 755,915 of CAVXSE010000003.1, forward strand.
CCGGCGGCTGGCAGGGGGAGCTGTGACGCCCGCGATCCTGCTCACCGGGGCCGGCAAGCGCTACGACATCGTCTCCTGTTTCGCGGCGCTCACGAGGACCGTCGTGGCGGACCCCGCGCCGCTCGCGCCGGCGCGCTACGCGGCCGCACGTGCGCTGCGCGGTGCCGCCGATGAAGGACCCCGGCTACGTTCCGGCGCTGGCCGCAGCTCGTGCGACGCCACGACGTCGGCGCCGTGCTGCCGCTCACGGATCTCGACATCGAGATGCTCGCGCTCGCCCGCGAGGCGGGCGAGCTCCCGGCGCTGGTGCCGTCCGCCGAGGTCGCACGCGCCACGTACGACAAGTACGAGGCCCATCTGCTGCTCGAGCGCCACGGCCTTCCCTCGCCGCCCACGCTGCTGCCCGGCGACGACCTCGACGCGCTCGAATACCCGGTGATGGTCAAGCCGCGCCAGGGTTCGGGCGCGCGCTCCATCCACCGTCGCGCGCGACGCCGGCGACGCCCGCTTCTTCATCGATTACGTCGACGGAGCCGGTGATGGTGCAGCGCGCGATGCACGGACCGGAGCTCTCGATCGACTGCCTCGGCGACGCCGACGGCCGCTGCCTGAACGCGATTCCGCGCACGATGCTCGAGTCGCGGGGAGGCGAGTCGATCAAGGGAACCGTCGTCGCTGACCGTGAGCTCGATCGAGCTCGGCCGCGACGTCGATGGAGGCGCTCGCGGTGCGCGGGCCCGCGACGATCCAGGTCTTCCGCGACCCCGACATCGGGCTGGGGATCACCGACGTCAACACGCGCTTCGGCGGCGCCTTCCCGGGGCCCGTGTACGCCGCGCGGCCGGGCCGCAGCTACCCCGAGCTGATCGTCCGCATCGCGGCGGGCGAGCACATCGAGCCGCACGTCGGCGACTTCGAGCAGCGGTATGACGTTCACGCGTTACTACTGGCAGGTCGAGCTCGACGACGCGCTCGCAGCCGACGGGGCGCGAGATCGTCGAGGATGGTCCGCCGCCGCCCGGCGGCAGCGAGGAGAGCGTGCCTTAACTGCCCGCCCCGCGCCGGCCGAGGAGGAGCGCGCGCTGGCGCCAGATCTGGTCCAGGAACGCCGCGATCTCGTCGGTCAGGCGCTCCGGGCTGCGGCGCAGCTCGACGATCGAGTTGGCGCGGATCAGCCGGGCGTTCGGCATCTCTTCGGCGAGCATTCCGGCGTCGGAGAAGGGGTGCACGGGGTCGCGCGGGTGGCCGAGTATCAGGGTCGGCGTCTTGATCGTGCGCGGATCGCGGCGCGGTGGCGCGATGCGCCCGAAGAAGAGGCCCTGCAGCAGCGCGCCACCGGGTCCCGGGTCGCGGCGCAGCACGTCGAGCATCACGTCGGCCTGGTAGGGCACGAGACCGGAGGGCACGGCCGCGTGCCGCGAGCAACGACCTTCATGATCTGCTCGCCGAAGGTGAGCGAGACGAGCAGCGGCGTGAACGCCAGCGCGCTGCCAGCAGGCCGTTGTCGAGCACCGGCATCTCGATCACCATGCCCCGCACGCGGTCGGGCTTGGCTGCTGCGAGCTCCAGCGCGACGTTCGCGCCGAGCGAGGTCCCCATCACCGCGGCCTGTCGGCATCCCAGGTGGTCGAGCAGCCCGAGCAGCTGCTCGCCGAAGAGTCGCCATCGAGTAACGCCACATGTCGCGTGGCTGGTCAGACTTGCCGTGGCCGAGCAGGTCGAGCGTGATGACGCGGTTGCCGCGCGCGGCGAGCGCTTCGGCTAGCGGCATGTGCATCCGCTGTGAGAGCAGCAGCCCGTGCAGGAGGATCACGGTCGGTCCGCGGCCGGCGCACGCCGCGCTGTCCTGCCGCGCCGCCGGCGGCGGTCAGCGCCGCGGGGCCGCCGCCGAAATCGGTGTATGCGAGCCGCTGTCCATCCAGCTCGAAGAACGGCATGGCTGGGAGCGTACTACCCGCGCTGCGCGGCCGACCGCCGCGCGGTAGCTTTCCGTGGAAGCACCGATCAGAACGTCAGGAGGGCGACATGGCCAAACAGCCCCGAATCCTCGCCGGGCAGACAGCCGCAATCACCGGTGGCGCCCGCGGGATCGGCCGCTCTACCGCGGAAGCGATGCTGAAGCACGGCATGCGCGTCGCGATCGGCGACGTGGACCTCGACGAGGCGCAGCGCACCGCGCAGGCGCTCGGGCCGGCCGCCGTCGCGCTTCCTCTCGACGTCACGACCCGCGAGTCGTTCTCGGCCTTCCTCGACGGCGTCGAACAGCAGCTGGCGCCCGTCGACGTGCTCGTCAACAACGCCGGCATCATGCCGATCGGGCCGTTCGTCGACGAGGACGACGTGACCGCACAGCGGATCATCGACATCAACCTGCACGGCGTGATCATCGGCACCAAGCTCGCGCTCGAACGGATGATCCCGCGCAACGCCGGCCACATCGTGAACATCGCTTCGCAGGCTGGAAAGTACGGCGCACCGGGGGGCGCGACGTACTCGGCGACCAAGCACGCCGTCGTCGGGCTAACCGAGGCCGTGCACGGCGAGATGAACCTGATCGGAGCCGATGTCGCACTCAGCTACGTGATGCCCTACGTCGTCAACACCGAGCTCGGCGGCCACCTCGGCGAGGCCCGCACGATGAAGAACCTCGAACCGAGCGAAGTCGCGGACGCGATCATCGAAGCGCTCGAGTACCGCCTGATCGATGTCTTCGTGCCGAAGTCGGCGCGCGCGACGAACCGCCTCTCGGCGGTCCTTCCGCGCAGGCTCTCCGAAGGCATGGCGCGCGCGCTGAAGGCCGACCGCGTCCTGGCGGGCGCCGACTTCGCGGCACGGCGCGACTACGAACTCCGTGCCGCGCGCAGCGAGCCGAGCCTCACGGGCGGCGAACAGCCACAGCTCGAGCCGGTGCAGAGCGCCGGCGTGCCCAAGGAGGACTGACCCTGAAGCTCTACGTCTGCTGGGGCACCTTCCCCACGCCGCGTCCGGGTGGCCACCCCTGCCGAAACGCCTACGAGGCACTTCGCAAGGCCGGCTACGAGCCCGACACGGTCCTCTCGTACGGTCTCGGCGTGCTGCCAGCGGTGACGAGCGGCCGCCGCGAGGTGCAGCGTCTCACGGGCAACAAGTGGGTGCCGACGCTGGTCCTTGACGACGGCACAGTCGTCGACGGCTCGCACGAGATCGTCGCCTGGGCCGAGGCGCACCCGGCGTCCGTAGCCGCCGCCTAGGCACGCAGGCCGAACAGAACCGCCGCGACCGCCGTCGCGAGGTTCAGCGACGAGACGCCGGGCCGCATCGGGATACGAACGCGAGCGTCGGCCCGCGCAAGCAGGTCGCCGCTGACTCCGTCGCGCTCGGTTCCGAACGCCAGCAGCACCGGACCCGCGATCGCGCCGCTGCCGAGCTCCTCGCCGTCGGGGTCGAGCGCGACGAGCCGCCGCCCGGCGGTGTCGAGCTCGGCGATCGAAGCGATCCTGCCGACGGGCAGCGCGAACTGCAGGCCCGCGGCGCCGCGGATCGCGTCCGCCTGCCACGGGTCGTGTGTGCCGGAGCTGAGGACCGCCGCGGCGTCGGCCGCCGCGGCGACGCGGACCGCTGCGCCGAGATTGCCGAGGTCGCGCGGGTTCTCAAGCAGGACGGCCGGGGCCTCGCTGCGCGCCGCGAGCGCGGCGCGGGCGTCGAACGGCGGCCGCGGCGCGAGCGCCACGACGCCTGTCGCGGGCGCCAGCGGCACAAGCTCGCTGAAGATCTCGGCCGGGACCTGGCGCGCCCGCGCGAGCATCTCGCTCGCGACGTCCGGCGCCAGATGATCGGCGAGCTCGGCCAGCGCGTCGAGGTCGACCGTCACGACATCTTCGACGTCGGCGCCGAAGCGCAGCGCGTGCTTCAGGGGGTGTAGGCCTTCGAGCACCGCGAGTTGCGGGTCGTGCCTCGCCCTTCCAAAGCGCGCGATCAGGGGGCCGTCCTGCACGCGGCGATGATCGCATGGCGCACGCGGCGCTAGATTGGCGCGGTGCGCCTGGAGGGGATCCACCACATAACGGCGATCACGGGCGACGCGGTCGGCAACGTCGAGTTCTACACCGGCGTGATGGGCATGCGGATGGTCAAGCGGACCGTCAACCAGGACGACCCGACCGTCTACCACCTCTTCTACGGCGACGAGCACGGCTCCCCCGGTTTCGACCTGACGTTCTTCGAGTATCCGGGCGCTGAACCCGGACGCGCCGGCCAGGGAATGGTCCACCGCATCCTCTGGCGAGCGGGCTCCGAGGAGGCACTCGACTTCTGGCGCGAGCGCCTGGAGGCGGCCGGCGCGCTGCCGCGCGGCCAGGAGACCGTGCTCTTCGCGGACCCCGAGGGGCTCGAACACGAGATCGTCGTGAGCAGCGCGCCGGACGAGCCGCTCACCGCGCGCGACCCGGAGATCCCCGCCGAGTTCGCGCTCCAGGGGTTCGAGGGCGTGCGCGCTCTCTCCGCTTCGCCCGCGGCGAGCGAACGACTCCTCGGCGAGGTCCTCGGCTTCAAGGGATCGGGCGCCGAGTGGGAGGTTCGCGGCGAGCGGCGAGGCTCCACGTACACCTACGACTCGCCGCCGAGCCCGGCGCTGCCGCGCCCCGGCGCCGGCACCGTCCACCACGTCGCGTTCGCCGCGCAGCCCGCGGAGATCGAACGCTGGCGCGAGGACATCCAGCAGGGTGGCATGCGGCCCACCTCGGTCATCGAACGCTTCTACTTCCGTTCCGTGTACTTCCGCGAGCCGAGCGGCGTGCTGTTTGAGATCGCGACGATCGGCCCGGGCTTCGCCGTCGACGAGGACCCCGCCCACCTCGGCGAGAAGCTCTCGCTGCCGCCCGATTTCGAGGAGCTGCGCGACCGCCTCGACGACGTGCTGACGCCGCTGCCGTACCCGCCGCCCTGGCGCGCGTCGTAGTCGCGGCGCACGCCACGGCCCCCAATAGACTCGCCACAGACCATGAGCGACGAGCAGCGGCACACGCCGTACCTGGACGCGCTCCGTGCCTACGCGGCGCGAGAGCCGGCTCGCCTGCACGTCCCAGGCCACAAGGGCGGGCAAGGCGCAGACCCCGGACTCGTCGAAGCGATCGGCGAGCTCGCGCTGCGCATGGACATCCCGGCGCTCACGTACGGCATCGACATCGGCGTCGAGCCGACCCCGTTCGAAGAGGCGCAGCGCCTGGCCGCCGACGCCTGGGGAGCCCGGCGCACATGGTTCCTCGTCAACGGGGCTTCGCAGGGCAACATCTCCGCGGGCCTCGCGCTCGCGCAGCGCGGCGTGGAGGCGGTCGTCCAGCGCAACGCGCACTCCTCGACGATCGACGCTCTCGTCCTCTCGGGCATGCGCCCCACGTTCGTGCAGCCGGCGCTCGACCCGGAGCTCGAGGTGGCGCACTGCATCACGCCCGATGCTCTGGCAGCCGCGATCGACGCGACCCCCGGCGCCGCCGGAGCGCTCGCCGTGTCGCCGACGTACTTCGGCGCCGTCGCCGACGTCGCCGGCCTCGTGGAGGTCGCCCACGCCCGTGGCGTACCGCTGGTCGTCGACGAGGCATGGGGCGCACACATGGCCTTCCACCCCGACCTGCCTCCGCACGCACTATCGCTGGGCGCCGACCTCGTCATCTCCTCGACGCACAAGATCGCCGGCAGCCTCACGCAGTCGGCGATGCTCCACCTCGGCGACAGCGCCTACATCGGCGAGGACCTCGTCGACCGCGCCGTCACGCTGACCGAGTCGACGAGCCCCAACTCGCTGCTCTTCGCGTCGCTCGACGCGACGCGCCGCCAGGCCGCTGTGCACGGCGAGCAGCTCCTGACGCGCACCATCGCTGTGCTGGCCGATTGCCGCCGGCGGATTCGCGAAATCGACGGCCTCGACGTGCTCGACGAGCGCCTCACAGAGCGCCCCGGCGTATTCGCGTACGACCCGCTCCGGGTCGCCGTCGACGTCCGCGGCATCAACGCCAGCGGCTACCAGCTCGCCCCGCTGCTGCGCGAGATCGGCGACATCAACCTCGAGCTCTACGGCGAGCACGTCGTCGTCGCCGTCTTCGGCATGGGCGAGCGGATGCTGGACGAGGCGGGTCGTTTCGCCGACGCCCTGAACGAGGCGGCGGCCCGCGTCGGCGTCGCGCCCCCCGGCTCGATTCCGAGCTTCGCCGCGGCGCCGCCATGGGGCGAGCTTGCGATGACGCCGCGCGAGGCGTACCTCGGAGCGCAGGAGGTTCTGCCAGCCGACCGCGCCGTGGGGCGCATCGCCGCCGAGTCGCTCGCGACATACCCGCCGGGCATCCCTAACGTGCTGCCCGGCGAGCGGCTCACCGCAGAGACCCTCGCCTACATTCGCACCACGCTCGAGCTCGGCGGTAGCGTCCGCGGCGCCTCCGACCGCCTCCTGCACACCGTGCGCGTCGTCATCGAGTAGGCGCTCCGGCACCGCAAGCCGGGTACGATCCCGTGCGCATGGATGCAGGACCGGCAACACGATGAGCCTCGCGCGACGAGCACTGCTCGCCGCCGCCGCGCTGGCCCTGCTCGCGCCGGCCGCCGCATCGGCGTACCCCACGTCCCACGACCTGCCGAAGCGCGTCCTCTCGCGCGGCGCGGCGCCGCAGACCGCGACCTGCGCAACAGGCAGTCGCTGCTTCCTGCCGGCCCAGGTGCAGCGCGCGTACGACACGCCGCGCCTCTACGCCGAAGGCTACGAGGGCCAGGGCGAGACGATCGTAATCGTCGACTCCTTCGGCTCGCCGACGATCCAGCACGATCTGTCTGTGTTCGACCAGGCCTACGCGCTGCCCGAACCGCCATCACTCGAAGTGATCCAGCCCGCCGGTGTCGTGCCGCGCTACCGCGCCGGCAACGAAGAAATGGTCGGCTGGGCATCGGAGGCGACGCTCGACGTCGAGTGCGCGCACCTGATCGCGCCAGGCGCGCGGATCATCCTCGTCGAGACCCCGGTCGCCGAGACGCAGGGTGTCCAGGGCTTCCCGCAGATCGTCGCCGCCGAGAACTACGTGATCGAGCACCACCTCGGGCAGGTCATCTCGCAGAGCTTCGGCTCCGGCGAAGATGACTTCCCCGACGCCAATGCGATTCGCGCCCTGCGCTCCGCGAACACCAACGCCGCCGCGGCCGGCGTGACGATGCTCGCGGCCGCGGGCGACAACGGCGTCGACGAAGAAGACCTCGAAGGCGGCTACTTCGCGCACCGCGAACAGTCCTGGCCCTCCTCCGACCCGCTCGTGACGTCCGTCGGCGGCACCCAGATGCACCTCGATGCGGCCGGCGAACGCGAGCGGCCCGACACGGTGTGGAAAGAAGTCGAACCCACCGGGCCCTCCTGGGCCGGCGGCGGCGGCCCATCGCACGTCTTCGGCCGCCCCGCCTACCAGCGGCTGCTGGAAACGGGCTCCGGACCGTGGCGCGCGACGCCCGACATCTCCATGAACGCCGGCGATAAGCCGGGACTCGTCGTGTTCTCCTCCTACCGCTCGAAAGTCGAAGGCGAACCCAACGGCCCGACCTTCTGGGACGCCGCGGGCACGAGCGTCGCGTCGCCGCTGTTCGCCGGTGTGGTCGCGCTGATCGACCAGGTCGCAGGACACCCCGTGGGACAGCTCAACCCGGCGCTCTACCAGCTCGCCGCGAACGACGGATGGGGCGCGGCGAGCGGCCTCGTCGACGTGACCGAAGGCAACAACGGCTTCCTGGAACGGGGCGAAGACGGCGAAACGCTGCTGCGCGTCCCCGGCTTCCACGCGCGTCCCGGGTACGACATGGCGAGCGGGCTCGGCACCGTCGACGCCTTCCAGCTCGCGCACGCGCTCGCCGGCCCCTAAGCGGGCCGCCGCAACGCGTCCAATAGCATCGGGCGCATGTCGAACGCCGACGCCGCGCCCCGCCGCGCCGGCTGCGCCGGGCGGCCTGCATGGCGCAGCGTCTAGCGCGCCTCGCGGGCGCGCTGACGGCGCTGCTGGTCGTCGCCGGCCTTGCGCCCGCGGTCGCCGAGGCCCACGGCATCGTCGGCAAGGCCGACCTGCCGATCCCGGTCTGGCTCTTCAGCTGGGCCGCGGCGCTGGTCCTCGTCGTCTCGTTCGTCGCGCTCTCCACGCTCTGGACCGCGCCACGCCTGCAGCGCGAATATGCGCGGCGCCTACTGCGCCTGCCGCGCCGGCTCGAACCGCTGCTCTGCGCGTTCGGTCTCGCGATGTTCGCGCTCGTCGTCTACAGCGGCTTCTCTGGCGCCCAGGTGCCGAACGCCAACTTTTCGGTCACCTTCATCTACGTTGCGTTCTGGGTCGGCACGCCGCTCGCCAGCGTGCTGATCGGGGACTTCTTCCCGCCCTTCAGCCCGTGGCGGAGCACGGCGCGTCTGCTGCGCTGGATCGCCCGGCCGCTGGCCGGCGAGCGGCACCTGCGGCTGCCGGGAGCGGTCGGGTCCTGGCCCGCGCTGTGCGTGCTCGTCGGCTTCGGCTGGCTGGAGCTCGTCTACCTGGGCAAAGACGTGCCCTCGACGCTCGCCGCGCTCTCGCTCGGCTACTTCGCCGTGAGCACCGTCGGCATGGCGCTCTTCGGCGTCGACGAGTGGGGCCAGGCGGCAGACGGCTTCGGCCTCTACTTCCACTTCAGCTCGCTGGCCTCCGCGGTCGTCTACCGCTCCGGCCAGGTGCGCCTGCGCCGTCCGCTGAGCGGCCTGCCACACCTGCGGGTCGGCCCGGGCACCGTGTTCTTCATCAGCGCGATGATCGGCATCACGACGTTCGACGGCTTCTCCAACGGCGGCTACTGGAAGGAGCTCTATCCGGAAATCGCGTCGCTCTTCAAGCCCCTCGGCGTCGGCCACGACGCCTCCTACGAGCTTTCGTACAGCGTGGGTCTCGTCGCCTGCGTGCTCGTCGTGCGCCTGGTCTACGCGCTCGGCATCCGCGGCGTGCACTCCGTGAGCGACCAGTTCGACCGCGCGCAGCTCACGCGGACCTTTGCCCACACGCTCGTGCCGATTGCGCTCGGCTACGTCCTCGCGCACTACTTCTCGTTCATCGTCTGGCAGGGTCAGGCGCTCGGCAACCTGATCTCGGATCCCCTCGGCAACGGCTCGAACTACCTCGGCACCGCCGGAGCGGCGATCAACTACAAGGTGATCTCGTACGCCCTCATCTGGTACGTGCAGGTCGCGGCGCTGCTCGCCGGCCACGTCGGCGGTCTCGCACTCGCGCACGACCGCGCGCTGGCGATCTACGACGACCGTGAAGACGCCGTGCGCAGCCAGTACTGGATGCTCGCCGTGATGGTGGCGTTCACGAGCTTCGGCCTCTGGATCCTTTCGGCGGTGGGGACGTGAGAGCGCTCGCCGTCCTACTCGCCTGTTCTCTGCTCGCCGCCGGCTGCGCGCAGAGCAAGGACATCACCGGCCAGAGCAAGCCAAGCGGAGGCGCTGTGGAACTGACGCCGCTGCAGCAGCGGATCGAACGCGGCGGGCGCCTCTTCTCCGCTGAAGGATGCGCCGCATGCCACCAGATCGGTGGCTCGCAGATCGCGGGGCCGAACTTCGAGCGCTTCGCGGGCCACAGGGTGAAGCTTGCGAACGGCGGTCGGGCGCTCGTCGACGAAGCGTTCCTGAAACGCGTGCTCTCCGACCCGTCGGCGCCGCAGCTCGCCGGCTGGGACGCCGCGCCGATGCGCGCCGCGCTGGTCGCGCACCACCTGCCGTCATCGCCGCAGAACGTCGAAGCTCTCGCGGCGTTCATCGAGCAGATCGGGCCCGAAGGCTAGAGGCCGCTCAGGAACTCGAGCAGCGCCGCGTTGACCGCTCCGGGGCCTGCTGCTGGACCCAGTGGCCCGCGCCTCGGATGACGATCTTGGCGCCGCAGGTCGTCGACCCAGCCGTCCATCGCCTCGCCGGGGCGAACAGCCGCACCGGGTCGCGCTCGCCGGTCAGGAACATCGCCGGCTGCTCGACGTGGCGTGTCGCGACGTACGGCGTCGAGCTGCGCCCAGTTGCGGTCGATGTTGCGATACTAGTTCAGGCCACCCGGTGAAGCCCGTGCGCTCGAACGCCTCGACGTAGACCGCGAGCTCGTCCTCCGACAGCCACGCCGGCCGCGCGGCTCGCGCTCCTCTTCGTCGGCCCAGCTGCGCCGTCCACTGGCGCGAGGTGTCAGCGTGCGGCGCACGTCACGTGCGAGCGCCTCGTCGGCGACGCCGGGCTGCTGGAACCAGACGATGTAGAAGTCCTCGCCGAGGTGCCGGCGCATGATCTCGATCGGCGGCGCCGGCGCGCGCGGGATGAACGGGACGCTGAGGCCCGGCGACGGCGCGGACCCGCTCCGGGCGCCAGCAGCGACAGGTCCCACGCGAGGTTCGCGCCCCAGTCGTGCCCGACGAAGATCGCGTGCTCCTCGTCCAGCGCGTCGAGCAGGCCCGTCATGTCGCCGACGAGCTGCTCGACGTCGTAGGCCTCGACCGGCGACGGCGCGGAGCTGCTGCCCGAAGCCGCGCATGTCCGGCGCCACGACGCGGTAGCCCGCGTCGACGAGCACCGGGATCTGGTGGCGCCAGGAGAAAGCGAGCTCCGGAAAGCCGTGGCACAGGACGACCAGCGGCCCCTCGCCCTCCTCGACGACGTGCGAGCTCGATGCCGTTCGTCGCGATCTGCCGTTCGGCCACGGCGCAACGATACGCGCGGCGATCACGGCGTGCGCGCTGCCGGGCGTCGGCTATCGTCGCCGGCAGGAGAGAAGCCGGGAGGATGAGCGAGAACGGGACAGCCGAGCCCGAACGGCACGGCGACGGCAGTCGACGTGCAGGCGTCACCCGGCGCGAGGCGATAGGCGGCGCGGCCCTCTTCGGCGTCGGTGTCGGCGCCGGTCACCTGCTCGGCGGCGGCCAGGAAGCCACGCCAGGGCCCCACGACAGCGTCGTCGCCTTCTACGGCGCGCACCAGGCCGGGATCGCAACGCCGGCGCAGGAATACCTCGCGTTCGCGGCCCTCGACATGGAGGACTCCGCGACGACTGCTCAGCTGCGCAGGCTGCTCGGCGAATGGTCGGACGCCGCCGCCCAGATCACGAAGGGCGTCGCTTACGAGCTACGCCCGGAAGTCGAGGACCGCGCGCCCGTCGACGGCGGTGAGGCGCTCGAACGCGGGCCGGCGTCGCTCACCGTGACGATCGGCTTCGGCCCGAGCCTCTTCGAATCGGGACGCTTCGCGCTGCGCGAACAGGGCGCCGAACTGCAGCAGCTCCCGTCGTTCGTCGGCGAGCACCTGGAGCCCGCGCGCTCCGGTGGCGACCTCTGCGTGCAGGCCTGCGCCGACGACCCGCAGGTCGCGTTCCACGCCATCCACCTGCTCTCGCACCTGGCGCTGGGTACCGCGCGGCTGCGCTGGACGCAGCTCGGCTTCGGCCGCACGTCGAGCACGACAAGCAGCCAGCTCACGCCACGCAACCTGATGGGCTTCAAGGACGGCACCGAGAACATCAAGGCCGAGGACACCGGCGCGATGAAGAGCTTCGTCTGGGTGCCCGGTGCGCAGGGGCCGTCGTGGATGACCGGCGGCACGTACCTCGTCGCACGTCGCATCGCGATCCTTCTCGCGGGCTGGGACCAGACGAGCCTCGAAGCCCAGGAACAGGTCGTCGGTCGTCACAAGAGAAGCGGCGCCCCGCTCGGCGCGGACAAGGAGTTCGACCCGCTGCCGCTCGATGCCAAGAACGCGCAGGGTCAGTCGGTCATCCCGGAGGACGCCCACGTGCGCCTTGCGAGCCCCAAGACGAACTCCGGCGTGCAGATCCTGCGCCGCGGCTACTCGTACACGGAACCGACCGTCGGCGGGCCCGGCGAGATCGACGCCGGCCTCTTCTTCATCGCCTTCCAGCGCCGGCCCGCGACCCAGTTCGTGGCGCTGCAGAACCGCCTCGCGAGCTTCGACGCGCTCAACGCGCACATCCGCCACACCTCGAGTGCCGTGTTCGCGATCCCGCCCGGCTCCCGCCCCGGCGGCTTTGTCGGCGAAGGCATCTTCGCCTGACCGGCCCGGCGATCCGTAGACTTCGCGCCGAATTGGCCGCCGCGCGGCCCGACGACGGAGGACTCTTGCCGGACGACGTGATCAGCGAAGTGAGGGAGATCCTCGAAGGCGCCGCCGGCGCCCTCACGCCCGCCGAGATCGCGGGCCGCCTGTCCGGCGGCCAGGACGTCGACGCCGTCACCCACCTGCTCGAATACCTGCGCGTGGAAGGCGCGGCGCGCCACCAGCAGGACGGCCGCTGGACGATCGCGCACCGCCCGCTGTAGCGCCGTACACTCGCCGCGATGGCCGACACGAAGGCAGCCGCGTGATCCTCTACGTCTGCGACTCGGGCGCCGATTTCCGCGCCGGCCCGGGACCGTTCGAGCACCCCTGCCATCGCGCGGCGAAGGCACTCAGCGACGCCGGATACGACTACGAGCTGCGCGAAGTCAAGGGCGGCACCATGAAGTTCTGGACCTGGCCGTCACGCGCCAAGCGACCGCGCCGAGGTGCAGCGCCGCAGCGGCCAGCGCGCGGTGCCGGTCCTCATTCTCGACGACGAGAACGTCATCGCCGGCTCGGGCCGCATCGCGCAGTGGGCGCGCGAGAACGCCGCCGCCTAAGCCAGGCCTTCGAGCACCAGCGCGAGGCCCTGGCCGACGCCGATGCAGAGCGTCGCCAGGCCAAACCTCTTACCGCTGCGCGCGAGCTCGAACGAGAGGCGACCGACCAGGCGGGCGCCCGACGCCCCGAGCGGATGCCCGATCGCGATTGCGCCGCCGCGGACGTTGACGCGGTCCGGATCGAGCTCCGGCCAGCCCTTCAGGCAGGCCAGTGACTGCGACGCGAAGGCCTCGTTGAGCTCGACGAAGTCGACGTCGTCCCAGCCGACGCCGGCACGCTCGAGCGCGACCTGCGCCGCGCGCACAGGGCCGATGCCGAAGACGTCGGGGTCGACGCCGTGCGCGGCGCGACCGGAGATGCGGGCCAGCGGCTCGCGTCCCAGGAGCTCGCCGGCCGCCTCATCGCCGACCAGCAGCGCCGACGCGCCGTCGTTCAAGGGGGAGGAGTTCCCCGCCGTCACGCTGCCGCCGTCGACGAACGCCGCCGGCAGCTTCGCGAGCCGCTCGAGCGACGTGTCGTCACGGATGCACTCGTCGCGCGCAAGATCGACGCCCGGGACCGGCACAACCTCCTCGAAGACACCATCGTCCCAAGCCGACTGGGCGAGCCGGTGGCTGCGCAGCGCAAACTCGTCCTGCGCATCGCGGCTGATCGTCGTAGAGCCCCGCCAGCTTCTCGGCGCTTTCGCCGAGCGAGATCGTCCACTGCTCGGGCATGCGGGGGTTCACCATCCGCCAGCCGAGCGTCGTCGAATGAAGCGTCTGCGCCGCCGCCGGGTAACCGCGTCCGGGCTTCTCGAGCACCCACGGCGCGCGCGACATCGACTCAACACCGCCGACGACGACGAGCGACGCGTCGCCCGTCTCGATCGCCCGGGCGGCCTGGATCGTGGCCTCGAGGCTCGAGCCGCACAGCCGGTTTACGGTCACGCCGGGGATCGACGTCGGCAGACCTGCGAGCAGCAGCGCCATCCGCGCGACGTCGCGATTGTCCTCGCCGGCCGCGTTCGCATCACCGTAGATCACGTCGTCGATGAGTGCCGGGTCGAGCGCCGGCGTGCGCTCCAGCAACGCCGCGAGCACGGCCGCTGCGAGGTCGTCGGGGCGGACCGGCGCCAACGCCCCGCCGTAACGCCCGAACGGCGTGCGAACGGCGTCGTAGACGTACGCCGAGCGCTCAGGCACCGGCGTCGATCCGCTCGCGTGGGCTCGCCATGTCAGCGATCCTATTGCGCCGTGCAAGAGCCCCGAGGTGCGTTGCGAAGTGGACGTTTGACCGGTATCGTCCAGCGCTGAATGGGGCGCCGGACATTGGGCACCGGCGCCAACGGAACGGAGGCCAGATGAGACGGCAGATTCTCGCCGCGGCGATTGCGGCAACGACGCTCGGCGGGGTACAGGTACTCGCGAGCCCCACCGAAGCATTCGCGGCTCGCAGGACGGCGATCCAGAAGGCCTCCAGACTCGCCGCGACCGGCGCGCCGAGCGCGCAGACACCGGCCGATGAAACGGTCGAATTCGCCGTGAACCTGAAGCTGCCGCACCTCGCCGCCGCGCGCGCTCTGGCGCTTGCCGTCTCCTCGCCGCGCAGCCCTGACTACCGCCACTTCCTCAAGGCCTCCCAGTGGGAGTCGCGCTTCTCGCCTTCGGCGTCATCGGTCAAGGCCGTAACGGCGTGGCTGCGCTCCGAGGGCCTCACCGTCGAATCTACGACGGCCGACCGCATGTCGATCAGCGCATCCGGTACCGCTGCCCAGGTCGAGCGCGCGTTCGGCACGCATCTCGGCGAGTACAAGTTCCACGGCAAGCGTCTTCGCGCCGCCCGCACCGCTCTGCTCGTGCCGGCGAGCGTCGCCGGCCTGATCGAGGGCGTCAGCGGCGTGAGCGAGGTGCCCGCGCACCGCGCCTCCACGACCGCCGGTGAACTGGAAGCGGCGCGCGGAAGCCTCGCGCAACCGACGAAAAAGGAACCGATCCCGCCGCCGGAAGCGATCGTCGAGCCGCCGCCATGCTCGCAGTACTTCGGCGAAACGATCGACACCGTCGACCCGACGCTGCCCGGCTACCCGGCAGACCCCTCGTACGCCGACTGCGGCTATGTGCCGCAGCAGGTCCAGGGCGCCTACGGGATCACGCCGGAGATCGAAAAAGGCGTCGACGGCAGCGGCCAGACCGTCGCCATCCTCGACGCGTACGCGTCGACGACCCTCTACGAAGACGCCCACCACTACAGCGAACTGAACGAGCCCACGTCGGTGCTTGAACCGGGGGACTTCTCCGAGCAGCTCGCAAAATCGTTCAACGACGACGAACTGTGCGAAGCCTCCGGCTGGTCGGTCGAGCAGTCGCTCGACGTGGAGACCGTCCACGCGATCGCGCCGGGCGCCAAGATCCTCTACGTCGGCGCGAAGAACTGCCTCATGGGCCTCTACAAGTCGCTGCACGAAATCGTCGACAACGAAGAGGCGACGGTCATCAGTGACTCTTGGGCCGGCATCGAACTGCTGGAAAGCGAACGTGAAACCCGCGCCGGCGAAGCCATCCTGCTGATGGCGGACGGGATGGGCATCGCCGCGCAGTTCGCTGCCGGCGACGAAGGCGACAACTTCTCCGTCGCCGGACTCAACTCGCCGGACTCGCCGGGATCGAGCCCCTACGCCACGGGCGTCGGCGGCACGGCCGTGAAGATCGGCCCCGACAACAACAACGAAGGCGAAGTCGGCTGGGCAACGTCGGCAAGCACGCTGTGCACGCAGAGCCTCGCCGAACTGCACTACCCGAAGTGCCACGGCGCGAAGATCGGAACGTGGCTCAAGAGCACCTACGCATACGGCGGTGGCGGCGGCACGAGCTACCGCAACCCCGAGCCTTCCTACCAGGAAGAAATCGTGCCGATCGGCATCGCAGCGCGCAACGCGAAGGTCACCCACGAGCTCAACCGTGTCGAGCCGGACATCTCGATGATGGCCGCCCCGGAAACCGGGCTGCGCGTCGGCGAGACGATGGCATTCCCCGAAAGCGGCGTGCACTACACCGAATACGCGCTGGGCGGCACGAGCCTCGCAACGCCGATGTTCTCGGGGCTGCTCGCCGACACCAACCAGGCGGTCGGCGGCGGTCACCTCGGCTTCATCAACCCGCTGATCTACGCGATGGACGCCTCGCCGTTGGCGGGCACCGCGTTCAACGACATCCTGGCGGGCCCGAAGCAGTACATGGTCGCGTCCGGCTACGCAGATGGGTTCAACGAAGAACTCGGCCGCCTCAACGTCGCGCTGACGCTCGGCTACGAAGGCAAGGAAGAATATTGCAACCTCACGGGCGAATGTTTCAAGCAGAACGGCATCTTGAAAGCCGCGCCCGGGTTTGACTCGATGACCGGGATCGGAGCGCCGGGAGCCGGCTTCATCCCCGACGTTCAGTCGTTCGTCGCGCCGTAACCGGGGCGACGATGGAGGGGGGTGGCGGCGGCGCTTCGGCGCCGCCGCTCACCGTTAACGGACAGCACACCCGGTCGGCCGCTGCCGCGCCGAACGTGGTAGACAGACTCCAGCGACGAGGCGGGGTGACGCGATGGGCGCGGGCTGGCCGGGGGTCAACTACGAGGACTGGACTGCGACCTGCGACACGCTGCACGCGCACAGCCAGGTCCTGGGTAAGCTCGCCGTCGCTCTCGCGCCGCCCGAACCGCAGCTCCAGCACGCCGCGCTGCGCCTGACGGCACGCGGCTGGGAGACCGCGCCGCTGCCCGCCCCCGACAACGCCTCGGCCGTCGTCGCGGGCCTGGACCTCGGCGCGCATGAGGCGTTCGTGGAGCACAGCGGCGGCGGCGGGCGCCGCATCGCACTCACGCCGAACCGCTCCGTCGGGGCCGTCACGCGCGAGCTCCTGGACGGCGTGCGTGCTGCCATCGGCGAAGTCGAGATCGACCCGACCCCGCAGGAGGTGTGGTGGGACACGCCGCTCGACGAGGACGAGGAGCACGCGACGTACGACACCGCGGCGGTGGCTCGCTACCACCAAGCGTCGACGGCCGCCGCCCTGGTGCTCGCCGCATTCCGCGCGCCGTACCGGGGCCGCGAGACTCCCGTCAACGCCTGGTGGGGGTCGTTCGACCTCGCTGCGAATCTCTTCTCCGGGCTCCCCGCCGAACCGCCGTCGGACGACTTCATCATGCGCAACGCGATGGACGCCCAGGAGGTCGCGGTCGGCTGGTGGCCGGGCGACCCGCGGTACGGCAAGGCCGCGTTCTACGCGTACGCCCATCCCGCGCCGGACGACTTCCAGAGCGCCGAACTCTCGCCCGCCGAGTCGCGCTGGGACGACAAGCTCGGCGAGTACGTCCTGGACTGGGACGATGTGCGCGCCGCCAGCGAGCCACACGACACAGCGGTGCAGTTCGCGCGCTCGGCGTTCGTGCACGCCTGCGCCGTCTGTCACTGGGACGCGAGTCTCACGGCGAGCGCCGAGGGCACCCCGCCCCCCGTACATTGAGCGGGCTGCCGCCGCGCTCATCCAAGTGACGAAAATCACATTGTTGTGAACCTGGCGGCGTACGCTCGGTGTATGGGCGTGGCTCGCACTCTCCAGACGACCGCCATCGTCGCGATCTGGCTCCTCGACGCGGCGCTTCTCGGCTGGGGCGTCGCGCGCGCGTCGATCCCGCTCGTCGCGCTGTGGGCCGTGGTGACGCCGCTCGCGTGCATCGCGATGCACGCCGTCGACGATGATGTGGTGCCGCGCGAGAAGACGTTCACGCGCCGCGATCCGCTGGAGTGACGGCGGCGCGCCTACTCAGAACTCGAAGGCGGTGCGGCCGCCGGCGTCGACGAGCTCTTCCAACGCCGCGCGTCCCTCATCCATCACCGGCCCGCCATGCGCCAGCAGCAGATGGCGGAACGCGAGCTGCGGGTCATCGAGCAGTCGCGTGCACGATGCGAGAATCCCCGCCTTCGTGCCCGGCGGGTCGTCCATCAGCGAGTCCGGCACGAAGCCGAGCACGCCGGAGGCCCCGCGGACCACAGCGTCGGCGAAGACGAGTGCCTCTTGCCGCGGCAGGTAGAGCGCCGTCTCGTCGGGACAGATCGCCCCGACCTCGCACGCCAGGGCCGGCCCCGGCAGCACGTCGCCGAACTCGAATCCCTCGACCTCCTCGCCGCGGGTGAACTCGTGCAGCCCAGCGACGCTGCAGCGCACGTCGCAGCCGAAGCGACGCCGCAGCACACCGGCGCTGCGGTAGTGATGGCGGTTGCTCAGCAGCACCGTGGCGGGATCCACCGGCCGGCCCGCGAACCAGTCCGCTGAAGCGGCGTCATCGAGCAGAGGGTCGACGGCGACGCCGTCGTCATCCAGCCAGTACGACGAGACAATGAACTGGATGCGCGGATGGACAGCGCTCCAGTGGAAGAGCCCCGGCCTCAGCTCCTCGATGTTCTCCGGCTGCGCCACGCGACGACTCTAGTCGTGCGCGGGCGCCCGGGTCAGCCCGCTTAAGCTGCGCGCGTGAGCGAAGTCCCAAGACCCGCGACCGCCGACGACATCGACGCGCTCGGCGAGATGCTTGCCCGCGCGTTTCTCGATGATCCCATCGCCGAATGGTCGTGCCCGCCCGACGATGTCCGCGACGGCGTGCTGAAAGCCTTCCATCGCGCGCGACTGCGCCAGCTGGTGCGCCACGGCGACGTCTGGACGGTTCCCTCGCTTGGCTCCGCCGCCGTCTGGGCGCCACCCGGCGCGTGGCGCACGACACCTCGCCAGGACGCCGAACTGGCGCGCGGAATGCTGCGGTTACGTCTCTTGCCCCGCATGCCGCTCGTCGTTGGGGGCCTCTTGCGCCTTGAAGCGCACCACCCGCGCGAGCCCGCGCACTGGTATCTCGCCGTGCTCGGCACCGACCCGGCGTCCCAGCACCAGGGACTCGCCTCGGCGGCGCTCTCGCCGGTCCTGCGCCGCTGCGACGCCGACGGCGTCGGCGCGTTCCTGGAGACAGGGAAGGAACGCAACATCGACTTCTACGCGCGCCACGGCTTCGTCGTCACGCGCGAGCGTCGGCTGCCGCTGGGGCCGCGCTACTGGCAGATGTGGCGCAGCCCGCGATGAGCCGGACAATTCAAGGAAGAAGCGGGCCGGCGACCGCCGCGGCCTAATCCCGGCGGCGGACGATGAGCACCGGCAGCGTCGTGTGTGCGAGCACGTCGCGAGCGACGCTCCCCAGGAGGTGGCCGGTGATGCCGGTGCGGACGTGGGAGCCGAGCACGATGAGGCTCGCGCCACGCTCGTCTGCCGTCTCGACGATCCCCTTCCACGTCGGCGCCGCCTTCGCGCACGCCACGGACGAGCGGAAGCCCGCGCTGTCGGCCAGAGACGCGCCGCGTGCCGCGGTCTCTTCGGCCGCCGCGCGGACCGCGGCGGCGTCAGCGGCGTCAAAGTGCTGGCCGCCCGCCGGCTCGAAGCCGACGTCGCCCGTCTGCCACACGCATGCGACGAGCGCCTCGCGCCCCGGCCCGAGCTGCCGGGCTGCCTCGTCGATCGCGAGCGCCGCGAGGTCCGTGCCGTCGTAGGCGAAGAGGATCGGGCCCACCGGTGTGGTTGCGCCCTCCACGTCAGTCGGAGGTTTCCGTCAGCGGCTCAGGCCGCGATTGAAGCGACCGCGGGCGCAGCTTCGCGAGCAGCGGCGGCGAGTACCAGGCCGGCGCCTCGCCGTCGAGGAACTTGTCGAGATCCGGGGTCTGCGGCCGTGCCCCGCCGAGCAGGTAGACGGCGACCCCGACGATCGCCCCGACGATGGCCAGCGCCAGTCCGATCGAGAGCGCGATCTTGGTCCCCGCTTCAAGGCTCCCGCCCGCTGTCAGCGCGATGTGGGCGAAGATCGGCGCGATCATGAAGGCCGCGACGGCGCGGAAGAGCTCCACGATCGCGAAGACGCGCTGCAGGTTGGCCGAGGGCAGCGAGAAGCCCGCGACGAACAGCGCCGGTGCGACGGTGGCGCCGAGGCCGATGCCGGTGAGGCCCGAGCCGACGAGCGTGAGCGCCTTAGTCGGCGGCACCTGGACGCGGAAGACAGCGATTCCCGCGGCCAGGAAGAGCATCCCGACAATCGGCAGATAGTGGATCCCCTTGGTCCTGAAGACCACTCCGAGCAGGACGGCGGTTATCACGGCGCCCGCGACCTCCGGCAGGTAAAGGAGCCCGACTTCCAGCGGGTCGTAGTGCTGGAGCAGAACCGCCGCTGTGAGCGCTGTCGCGGACACCGACGCAGCGGCCGCGAACAGCGCGACGGCGACGCCGGCCACGGGCATCGTGCTCGTCAGCATCGTGCGGACCGTGAGCAGTGGGTGCTTCGCGCGGAACTGGTAGACGACGAGGATGACGATCAGCGTGAGGCCGACGAGCAGGGGCAGGAGCGTGGTCGGGCCGACGAACGCGTGCGTCAAGAGCTGCGAGGCGCCGTAGAACGCCGAGACGCAGCCGACGACGGCGAGCGCGAGCGCAGGCACGTCGCGTGGCGCATCTGGATCGGCCGGCGGGGCGTCCTCGAACGTGAGCAACGACAGGACGAGCGCGCCAAGGGAGACGGCGGCGACGATCCAGAAGAGTGGCCGCCAGCCGCCGGAGTTCGCCTGGATGCCGCCCAGCGTCGGACCGAGGGCGACCGCGCCGAAGATGCACATGTTCATGATCACCGCCGTGTTGCGCAGCTTGTCCGCGGGGTAGCCGATCGCCAGCGGCGGTACGGCGGAGATCAGCAGGAGGCTCGTGCAGAGCCCCTGGAGAACGTGGCCGGTGATGTAGACCGTCGAACTGTGGGCCGACGCGGCGAGCACCGACCCCAGGAGCAGCACAGCCGCGTAGAGGACCATCATCCGCCGCTGCGGCAGGTGCTGTGCAAACTGGACGGCGAAAACGGTTCCCACCGCGTAGGCCGCGTTCGCGAGGCCCGAGCCGAGGCTGAGCGTCTGCAGGCTCGTGTGGAGTTCCTTCGCGATGATCGGCGTCAGCGGCTCGAGCGCAGACGAAAGCGCGAGGTAGGGGATCAGCGCGAACGTCACCATCGCGGCGACCGCGAAGTAGCGTCCGGCCAGCGGACCCTGACGCATCAGCTGGCCTCCCGCCGCCGGTGTTGCCGTCGACCCGCCGACCGCGCGTACCGAGGAGATGAGCTCGCTTCGCGTTGTGGTCCGGGCGGTGAGTGGGTCACGGCGCCTAGCCTAGAAGCGCATCGCGGAGTTCCCCGGGAAGTGTGATCGGGCTTCACCGATCGACGGCCCGCGCGAGCGGCAACGCGGCCATCCTGGCGGTAGGGTGCACGTCAGCAGCGGCGCGGCTCACGCCGCCGGCTCGAAAGCGCGCCGCTACCGCCAAGCGAAAGAGAGAGTCAATGGATCCAGATCACCTGAAGGCCATTCCGCTGTTCTCGTCGCTCTCCGACAAGGCCCTCAACACGATCGCCGTGTTCGCCACGGAGACGTCGGTCTCCTCAGGTAAGGCCCTGGTCCACGAGGGCGACTACTCGTACGACCTGATCGTCATCGAAAGCGGCACCGCCGATGTGGTCAAAGACGGCGAGGTCATCGGATCGCTCGGGCCCGGGGATGTCTTCGGAGAGATGGGTGTCCTGGCCGGCGCCAAGCGAATGGCGGACGTCGTCGCGACCTCGCCGATGCGCTTGATCACGCTCAGCAAGTGGGACCTCAAGCGGATATCCGGCGAGATCAACGACCAGCTGCAGGCCCTAGTTGTGGAGCGCCAGGGCCAGGATCAGGAGCGAACGGAGCCGGCCTAGGCCGGATCGGCTCCCGCGCCGTGCCGACGAACGGCCGCTGCCTGCTTGCCTCGCGCCCCGTCGGCCTGCCGACGCCGGAGAACTGGACGTACGTCGAGGAGGAGCTTCCCGAGCTCGCTGAGGGTGAGGCGCTCGTGAAGGTCGACTACCTCTCGCTGGATCCCGCGATGCGCGGCTGGATGAACGATGTCCGCTCGTACGTCCCGCCGGTCGCGATCGGCGAGGTGATGCGCGCCGCCGGCGTCGGCACCGTCGTCGCGAGCCGCAGCGCCGCGGTCGGCGAGGGGGACTGCGTCCAGGGCGTTTTCGGCGTGCAGAACTACGCCGCAGTCGACGCGTCTGCGCTCACGCCCGTCGACACATCGCTCGCGCCGGCGCCCGCGCACCTCGGCGTGCTCGGAATCAGCGGCCTGACCGCGTACGTCGGCCTCCTCGACATCGGCCGGCCCGAGCCCGGCCAGACCGTCGTCGTCTCCGGCGCCGCGGGCTCCGTCGGGTCGGTGGCCGGTCAGATCGCGCGCATCAGGGGCGCCCGCGTCGTCGGCATCACCGGCGGCGCAGAGAAGTGCGAGTGGCTCGTGCAGGAGCTGGGCTTCGACGCTGCGGTGGACTACAAGGCGGGCGAGCTTCGCCAGCAGCTTCGCGAGGCCGCGCCGGACCGCATCGACGTCTTCTTCGACAACGTCGGCGGCGAGATCCTCGACACCGTGCTGCTCCGCCTGGCCCACGGCGCGAGGATCGTGATCAGCGGCGCGATCTCGCAGTACAACGCCGACGGCGTGATGCGAGGGCCGTCCAACTACATGCAGCTCCTCGTCTGCCGCGCCACGATGACCGGCTTCGTGATCTTCGACCACTTCGAGCGCTTCGCCGATGCCCGGGCCGACCTGGCGTCGTGGCTCGCCTCCGGAGAGCTCAACCACCACGAGGACATCGTGCGCGCGGGCGTCGACGAATTCCCCGAGGTCTTCCTGCGCCTCTTCCGCGGCGAGAACCTCGGCAAGCTCGTGCAGGCCCTCTAGGAGTGAGGTCACCATCCGGACCGTCCGCGTCACGCCATGAGTGATGACGCCCGGCGCCTCAGTGGCAAGGTCGCGATCGTCACCGGCGGCGCGAACGGGATCGGCGCGGCGATCTGCCGGCGCTTCGCCGGGGAGGGCGCGCGTGTCCTGGTCACCGACGTTGACGGGGGCGCTGCCGCGGCGCTCGCCGAGGAACTCGGCGACGCGGCGGACCACAGCGCCCTCGACGTCACCGACGAGCAGGAATGGGAGCGCATCGTGCAGTGGTCGCAGGAGCACGGCGACGCGGACATCCTCGTCAACAACGCCGGCCTCTTCCTCGCCGCGCCGCTTGCGGACACCTCGCTCGCGGACTTCAAGCGCGTCCAGGAGGTCAACCAGGTCGGGGTGTTCCTCGGCATGCGCACCTTCGCCCCGGCGATGGCGGCCGCCGGCGGCGGCTCGATCATCAACATGTCATCCATCGCCGGCCTGATCGGCGGACCGCTCCTGACGGCCTACGTCGCCAGCAAGTGGGCGGTTCGCGGCATGACCCGCACCGTCGCGAAGGAATACGCCGCCCGCGGGGTCCGCGTCAACTCGATCCATCCCGGCCAGATCGACACCGAAATGCATGCGCGTCAGCGCGCGGCCACCCCAGAGCTCGTCGACCGGCTCGTCGCGACGATCCCGATGAAGCGCCTCGGCGACGCCGCCGAGGTAGCCGACGTCGCCCTCTTCCTCGCATCCGACGAGAGCTCCTACGTCACCGGCAGCGAGTTCTCCGTCGACGGCGGCGGGCGACCTTAGCCGCAGCGCGCCGTTCACTCCTGCCAGGCGACCTCGAAATGCGCGAGCGGTTCGGCGAAGCCTTTGAGCTGCGCGCGCCGCTCCTCCGAGAAGGTCACCGGTTTGCCCCGGCAGAGGTCGCGCACGCCCGACGAGACCACGATGCCGTTCGGCTCCGCGCACGAGCAGAGCCGTGCAGCCTGCTGCACCGCAGCACCGAAGAGGTCGTCGTGCTCCGTCACCGGCTCGCCCGCGGCGATGCCCACGCGCAGCTGGAGGTCGCCGGCGGCGCCGGCCTCGTGTCGGCCTAGATCACGCTGGATCTCAGTCGCCGCAGCCACAGCCTGGAAGGCCGAGGCGAACGCCGCCATGATCCCGTCGCCGGTGTGCTTCACCTCCGTGCCGCCGAACTTGGCGATCGCGTTCCGGACGATCGAATCGTGAACGTGCAGGACCTTCATGGCCTCGTTGTCGCCGCGTTCCTGCGCCATTCGCGTGGATTCGACGATGTCCGTGAAGAGAATCGTGCGGAACGCGCTGTCGATGTACGCCTCGCCGGCCGGGTGCGTGTTGAGCTTGCCGAAGAAGCCGCGGACGGCGACCTGGTCGACCTCGATCACGTTCGACGGCATCAGGCCGTGTGCCGCCCTGTGGGCCGCCTCGACGGAGTCTTTGTCGGGACTCTCGACGAGACAGAAGCCGCTGCCGGCGACGTCGTCGAACCAGTAGGTGACGAAGCGGACATCGAAGTCGCCCTGTACCTCCAAGTCACGCATGTGGGCGACTGCGAGATCGCGCGCAGTGGCGTCCTGGATGTCGTGCCGGTCGATGAAGAGGGGCACTGTCCCGCAAACCTTACAGTGGCGCGGGGCACGTAGGTGGACCCGAGATCCGACAACACGGCGCGGGTCACGGCCGCCCGGTCGCAAATCGACGACAATCCCCTTGAGGTCCGACATTGAGCTGGAGTGCCGCAGACATCCCCGAGCAGAACGGCGCCGTCGCCGTCGTCACCGGCGCGAATGCCGGCCTGGGCCTGGAGACCGCGCGCGAGCTTGCGCGACGCGGGGCGCACGTCGTGATGGCGGTACGCAACGAGCAGAAGGCGCAGGCCGCGATGGCGGACATCCGTGGCGCCGTCGCCGACGCGCAGCTGGAGATCGTCCCGCTCGACCTCTCATCGCAGCAGTCGGTACGCGCCGCCGCCGAGCAGATGCTGTCCAGCCACGAGCGCATCGACCTGCTCGTCAACAACGCCGGCGTGATGGGAATCCCCGAACAGCAGACGTCAGACGGCTACGAGATGCAGTTCGGCGTCGACCACCTCGGCCACTGGACGCTGACGGCGCTCCTGATGCCCGCGCTGCTTCGCGCCGACCGCGCGAGGATCGTCACGGTGACGAGCACCGCCCACCACATGGGCCGCGCGGTCGATCCCGCCAACCCTCACCTCAAGGGCCGCTACCGGCCCTGGCGGGCCTACGGCCAGGCCAAGCTCGCGAACTTCCATTTCGGGCTCGGGCTGCAGCACGAGCTGGCTCGCGCAGGCGCGAGCGCCGCCAGCTTGATCGCCCACCCGGGGCTCTCGAACACGGAACTGCAGGCCGTCAGCGTGCGCGAAACCGGCGGCGGCGCGAGCCAGCGGTTCTTCCTGATGCTTGCAAGCAGGACCGGGATGTCGCCGGCGCAAGGCGCCCTCTCGCAGCTTCGTGCCGCAACCGACCCTCGCGCCGCGGGGGGAGAGTTCTACGGGCCACTCTGGGTCAACAGCGGCCCGCCCGTGCGCAAGCCGATCCTGCGGCGGTTCGGGATGCAAGGCGCGATCGCGAAGCTGTGGGCGACGTCCGAGCGCGAGACCGGCGTGCAGCTCGCGATCCGCTGACCGCGACCAGAGTCTGCGGTGCAGCTCTAGCCGCGGCTCGAAGCGAAGACGCGTGACTCTGCGACTTCCCTGACGACGAGCGCGCCGCCGAGGCGCGCCGCGGTCGCCTCGGCGTCGTCGAGCATGCGCATCGCCCGCGGGAGGTCGTCCGGATTGCCACGGGCGATGATCGCGCGAGCCCAACCGACGTGGGTGCGGCCCAGAAGCAGCGGCGCGCCGATGCCCTCCTCGATCTCCGCGGCGCTCCGGAAGTGCGCCTCGGCGTCCTCGAACCGTCCGAGCGCGTTGGCAATCGTCCCAAGCGCCCAGGCGACCGACCCCCACGCCGAGGAGCCGGAGCCGGCGAGCTGCCGGGAGAACGGCGTGAGCAAGCCGTACAGCTCACGCTGGCGATCAGCCAGGTCGAGGCGGCAGCAGACGTGGGCCCAGATGAACATGGCCCAGAGCCAGTGCCAGTCCCACGGCGAAGCCCAAAGATCCTCGCTGCCGGCGAGCTCAAGAGCCTCGGCGTCGCGGCCGCTCTCGACCAGCGCGAGAGCTCCCGCCGCGCGGTAGAGCCAGTGCGACCCCGGTCGGCGTGCCAGGCGCACCGACTGCTCGACGAGCTCGCTGGTGCGTCCCTGGAAGAAGCGGATCTGGACAAGGTGCATACCGAATGCGGCGACGGCGTCAGGTTGCCCCGACGCCTTGCCAATTTCGAACGCCTTGATCCCCGTCGATTCGGACGTCTCAAGCTCCCCCTTCACGCAGGACCAGCCCGACTCGTAAAGCAGATGAAGCCAGCTCATCGCGGGCTCAGGCACGGAATCGGCCTGCTTTCGCATTAGCGCGAGGGCCGACTCAACCTGCTCACGGTTGCCGGATTCCATGCCGACGATCGCCGCCCGCACGGCCGTCCCGACGCTCAGCCGCGGATCGTCCAGTCGCCGCGCGACCCCTTCGAGCTCGGTGCACATCTCGCTGCGCTGGGGCAGCGTGTCGGGCAGCCAGATGCCCATGATCGAGTCGACGAGGGCGTGCGCGAGCGACTCGGGGTCGCCGGCGGCCCGCGCGAGCGCGAGCGCTTCCGCAGCGAGCGCCTGACAGCGCGCGGATTCACCCGCGTACTGGAGCTCGCTGGCAAGCAGCGCGAGGACCCGCGCGCGTCGCGGATCGTCCGCGGCGAGCGCGGTGACCGTCGCCTCGAGCGCTTCGACGCGCTCGGAGTCGATGGCGCCCTGCATCTGGCTGAACCAGCCCCTGCTGTTGGCCAGCACCGCGCGGCAGAGGCGGTCGGAGTCGCCAAGCTCGCGGGCGAGCGGCGGCAGCCGCGAGGAGGGTCTGGCGAAATTCGGCGTTGCCGGCCTGGCGCTCAGCCTCGCCGAGACCGATCAGAAGCTCGCACCGCTCACCGGCATCGGCGCCGGCGGTCCGCTCGTGCAGTTCGAGGGCCTGCCGGTACCAGCGGGCGGCCTCGTCCGGGGCGAGCGACTCGAGTCCGCGCTCGGCCGCGAGCCGCGCGTAACGAACCGCCTTCGCGGTGTCGGTGGTCACGACCGCGGCTGCCCAGTGGCCGGCCAGCTCGCCGAGCCTCTCCGCCGGCTCGTCGCCGTAGCGTGCCTCGAGCGCTTCCGCCACCTGGCGGTGCAGCAGCGCACGCCTCGTGAGTCCAAGATCCTCATAAAGCGTGTGCTCCACCAAGGCGTGGGTGAACGTGTAGCGCCCCGCTCGCTCGGTGTTCTCCTTCAGCAGCGATCCTGAGACCGCGCTCTGGAGAAGGTCGATCAGTTGCGTCTCGGGGAGCTCGACGAGCGCGAGAAGCAGGTCGAGGTCGAAGTCGCGCCCGATGACCGCGGCGGCGCTGAGCGCCGAGCGTGCTTCCGGCCCGAGCCGCTCGACGCGGCGGCCGATCACCTCGCGCACGCTCTGTGGCAATCCCAATCCGGCGAGATCCCCGACGACCGTCCAGCGGCCCCCGTTGGCCTGAATCAGAGTCCCGGACTCCCGTAGGTGCCGGAGTATCTCGCCGGCGAAGAACGGGTTGCCGGCGGTCTCGCGCGTAATCTCGGCCGCGAGCGCGTGCCCGTCGTCGTCGAGATCGTGGCCGGCCAGGGCTTCCATCAGCGACTCGACGTCCTCGGCAGGAAGCCCGGTGAGCTTCACGCGCTCAACGCCGCTTTCGCGATGCAGGTCCGCGAGCAGCTCGGCGAGCGGATGGTTCTGTGACAGCTCGGAGTCGCGGTACGTGCCGATCAGCATGAGCCGCGTCGAGCTGCCGGCGCCAACGATGTGTCGCAGCAGTGAGAGCGTCGGCGCGTCGGCCCAGTGCAGGTCGTCGAGGATCACGAGGACGGGCTCTCCCGCTGCGGCCTCCTCGAGCAGGCCTGCGGCGGCCGCATACAGCAGGTAGCGCTCCGTCTCCGGGTCGCTCTCGCGCGGCGACGGCAGGTTCGAGAGCCGCCCGCTGAGCGCCGGGATCAGTCGCGCGAGCGTCCCGCCGTATTGCTCGAGGTGGGCGTCGAGGACCTTCCGCGGCGCGCCGGCCACCAGATGGCTGAGCACCTGGACCCACGGCTGGTAGGGCACCCCGAGATCCTCGTCGCAGCGCCCGTAAAGGACGGTGGCGCCCTCCCCGTAGACGCGCAGCGCGAGATGGGTCGAAAGGCGTGTCTTGCCGACGCCCGCCTCGCCGCCGATCATCGCGACCCGGCGTGAGCCGCTGCGTGACTGGCTCCAGAGTGCGGCGAGCTGCTCGCGCTCCGCGAGGCGCCCGACGTATCCGGTCTCCGGCAGCTCGTTCAGACGCTCGGGCAGCGGGACGCCGTCGGCCGGCGCCGACTGCCACTTCAGTTCGATGGTCATCACGGGCTCGGAGATCCCCTTCAGCTCGAGGGCTCCGACGGGCTCGAAGCTGTGGTCGCCGCGCGAGCCGACGAGCTGCTGCAGGACCGCGTTGAGGAGGACCTGACCCCCGTCTGCATGGGCGCAGAGCCTTGCCGCCTCGACGACCGGTTCGCCGAAGTAGTCGCCGTCTTCGACCGTCGCCTCGCCGAGGCTCACGCCGACCCGCAACTCCAGACGCGTCTCGGCGCTGCGGTTGCGGGTGTCGATGAGCTGCTGCATCAGCGCCGCACAGGACAGCGCCTGCGAGGCGCCACGAAAGACCACCATCACGCCATCGCCGAGGTTCTTGACCTCTACGCCCCCGGTGCGGTCGATCGCATTCCGCAAGATCCGGAAGTGGTCGACGCGGAGGTCTTGAGCCGCCGCCGGGCCGAGCCGGTCGGCGAGCGCAGTCGAGCCGACCAGATCGGTCATCAACACCGTGACGGTTTCTGTTATGGCAGGGCTCACGCGGCCATCATGCCCCGCGGGCGAGCCCCGCGCAATGGTGTCCACCAAATCTCCGCTCTGGTGCGAGCGGTCATCCGGCTGCCGTGCGATCGTTCGCTCGCTGTGGCGGACCGCCGCGACCTCGATTTCAGCTACACGCTTACCGATCGGATCGTCCGGCTCAGCCTTGGCGAATTTGCCGACTTCAGCGGCGCCAAGTACGACGGGGACTTCACGCTGAGCCTCGATGACGCACAGCTCCGCAAGTACGAATATGTCGACGAGCATCTGGGAATCGGCGCTGGCCGGCGTGTTCTCGACATCGGCTGCGGCTGGGGTCCGCTTCTCAAATTCATTCGCAGCCGAGGCGGCATCGGGCTCGGCGTGACACTGTCCGCGGCACACGTCGCCTCATGCCAGCGGAACGGACTGGACGCACACCTCGACGACGCCCGCCACGTGACGCGGGAAAGCTACGGGCCGTTCGACGCGGTGACGATGCTCGGTGTTCTGGAGCATTTCTGCTCGCCGCAGGACTACGTCGACGGCCGCCAGGAGGACATCTATAGGCAAGTCTTCTCGCAACTGGCCGATGTCCTGCCCGACGGCGGGCGCTGCTACGTACAGACCTCCGTCTACGGGCCCAACATGCCCCGGCAGGACCAGCTCGACGTCGATGCGCTGATCCGCGGCGTGCCCGAGCGGGACACCGACGCCTGGTATCTGGCGTTGCTCGGAAGACAGTTCCCGAACTCCTGGCTCCCGATGAGCAAAGAGCAGCTGGTGAACGCCGCGAGTCCCGACTTCCGGCTCCTTGAGACGAGCTGCGGGCGCCTTGACTACATCGAGACGATCGAGCAATGGAACCGACGCATCGGCGCCCCGAGTTTCCGCAAGCGGCTAATGAAGGTCCGGCTTTTCCCGCGCTGGCTCACCGATTCGGATTTCCGGCTCGCGTTCACGTCGGGTGTCAGTGCCCACAAAGTGTGCTTCGAACGCTTGCTTCTCGACCATCACCGATTCGTTTTCGAAAAGCTGTAACTCCTGTGTGAAAAACACGGGGCGTCGTTCGAAAGCTGATCGCGGCGCCCGCCCACCGGCGGCGGATTTGCGGTAGTCTGCGCCGGCGCTTGCGCGGCAGTCTTCGAGCGCTAGGAGCACAAATGGCGGTGATCGGCAGCGTGACGTTCGACCCCGCGGCCCCGGCCGTCGGAGAGTCCGTGAAAGTCGACGTCTGCGGTCCCGACGGGAAGCCGTACGGCAACTCCGGTGAGCCGTACATCGCCATCGACGGGGTCGCGGGTTCCTCGCAACACCTCCAATTCGCATGGCCGGGCGAGCATCAGCTCGTCGTGACCGCGGCCGGCCCGGACGGACACGCCGAGCATGACGTCGCGACGGTCACGGTCGTCCCGCCGGTCTCGGAGAACGCGGACCTGACGCTCCGGCTTCGCGGACTCGGACGCCCGGTCGATCAGGCCGACCTGGAGCGCGCGGCGTCCCTGGCAGCGAAGGTCCTCACGATCGCGCAGCACCCGGACCGCGAACTCGCCTACGGCGCGAGCTTCGCGGTGCGGCCGATCGCGGCGCTCATCACTCCGCCGCCGCGGGGCCGAGGGGGCACCCGGCCCGAGGGCGCGCGCAGCGTAGCCGGTGAGGCCTGCCCGGCGCCCGGTCCGGCCACGTCACAGCCGATCCCGTTCGTCGCACCGACCGCTGCCACGCTCGCGGCCGCCGAGCGCTACGAATGGAATTTCGGCGACGGCTCGGAGCCGATCCGGACAGTCGATCCGGCCGCCGACCACGACTACGAACCGCACCTCGGCGTCGATCGCGAGTACGAACAGTTCGACGTCTCGGTCCGTGACCTGCAACAGCCAAACGCGCCTGAGAGCGTTCGCACCGTCTCGGTGCTGAACGCCTATGTCGCATGCAAGCGCCGCGGCTACCTCGTTCCCCGCGTCCTCGTCCGGGGTGGGCGCAGCGTGCGGGCACCACGCTCGTCGGCACCGCCGTCATCTTCAACAGGGAGGCGTCGGAGATCACGCTGCGCTCGAGGCAGATCGCGCCCCTGCTCCCCGACTCGGCGCGTCGTCACCGGTACACGGCGCCCGAGGCGCTAGGCGCGCCGGTCGTGGTTCCCGCCGACGGGAGCGTCGAAGTGCGCGTGGAAGTCCCGTCCTCCGCCGTTCCCCACGGCGCGGTCGGTTTCTCCGTCGTCTTCTCCGACTCGCCCGCGCGGGCGAAGAAAGCCCGTAACGGCGTCGCCGCCTCCGAAAAAAAGCAGGCGTCGGGGCAAGCCGACGCCCTGAAGGTACGCGCCAGCGCCCACTTCCTGATATCGCCGCAGGACCGTCTCGCGACGGCGCCGCGCGTCGGGATCATCGGTGTCGGCGCGCTGCGCGAGCAGACGGAGCTGCTCCGAGGCGTTCTCGGTCAGACGGACGTCGCCGAATTGCAGTTGGCGAGCACCCCCGCCGTTGGCAGTGTCGAGCCCAGCCATCGGCAGTGCCTGCGATCCGGACAACCTCCCGGCCAACGCGCCGAGCGACATCGTCTGCCAAGCGACCCCGCAAACCGAACAGGTGAACACGCCGGGGCTCTTCCTCAACGCCCAGAAGGGGGACGTCCTCCTCGCGCCCGGCGGCAACGGCATCATCGGCCGCCTCCTGAACCAGGTGATACCGCCGCAGTTCTACAGCCACAGCGGACTGATGACGCGCAATCACGGCCAGATCACGCACTGCACGGGCTCGCTCGACTGGCTCGAGGACCACCCCGCCGGCGACTGGCTGTTCGGCAACGAGCCGGTCAACGGATTCGAACCGAACGCCGTCAAGTACATCTGGCCCGGCGCGATGACGCAGACGGTCGAAGAAACGCTCAACGCTGTGCCGTATACCGCGCCGGACAACGACAAGACGTACAACATCGGACCGTCGTTCAACTCGGTGCCCGCAGCGTCGTCGGTCGCCGGCCAGTTCACCGTCGTGCCACCGCTGGTCGTCAAGCCCGACCCCGCGCTCGCAACCGACGCGACGTACGCGGTCTTGTCGCAGGTCGCCGACGACGCCGTCGCGAACACCGGCAAGGCCCACTACCGCTTCTACGGGTACACCGATCCGGCCATCGCCCTGGACGCCGCGAACAGCGCCCCGAGCGGGAGCGGCTGGGCGAGCGGGACGTTCCCAGCCGTGTGCTCATCGTTCGTCTGGTTGATGATGAAGCGCAACGGCGCGGACGCGCTCGGCACGAGCCCGACGGCGACGGAGGGCGAGTTCGGGCCTTCGACGATCGCCGAGGGCGTCGAGGTGGAAGCGAACACCCTCGACGGTCTCTTCCTCTACAGCGAACCGAGCCGCTCCTCGGCCGTGAACTGGCTGTACAGCACGGTCTACGAACTCGCTCTCGAACGGGCCGGTGTGATCGGCAACGCCGTCACGGGCGCCGCATCGAACATCGGCAACCAGTTCAGCAACGCCTTCGTGAGCGACGATTGCGAATCCGAAAACTCGTCGACGGCGTGGGAAGAACCCGGCGAAGCGAACGCCGTGAGCCCCGACAACCTGCTGGCGTGGAACGGGCCCGACCTCGGCGGGGTGCTCGGCTACGCCGAGCCCCTCGTCTACGCGTCGCCGCGGGTCGACACGGTCACTGTCTACCAGTGGGCGCCGGTGCAGGCGCTCGGCAAAGTGACCGGGACCGTCTCCTTCCAGGGGCAGCCCGTTGCGCACGCGACGCTCCAACTCTCGGGCATGTACGCCGGCAGCCAGGCCGATGGCAGCTTCGAATTCGACGGCGTCCCGTACGGCGAATACGAACTGAAGGCGCAGATCGCGCAAACGACGGGCGCAGGCGCCCAGCAGGCGACGCAGTACCTCTCGGCGCAGATACCCCTCAACGTTCAGGCGGCCAGCACCGTCCAGGACGTGGAGCTCGAGGAACCGAGCTCCCAATACCGCCAGATCAAGATCGCCGGGCAGATGGTCATCAACTGCTCCCGCACAGCGTTCTTCTACACGTTCTCGTCGCAGACCGAAACCGTGCCGTTCCTGATCACGATCGACGTCGGTCCGTACGGGACGCACGCCACCGGCGCCGCGCACGGGAGCAGTGAAACCGCCTTCTCGGACCTCACGGCGACTGTCGACTGGCAGCTCGACGAATCGGTCAACCTGGCGCTCGAATGCACGCTCGACACGACGTACGGGACCTGGCAGCAGACGTTTCACATCGCCAAGGACGGAACGGCGGCGGGCGGCACTTCGCTCTCGGGCAACGACGACAGCGTCCAGCTCACGTTCACGGCCGTGAACGTGCTCCAGCCTTGAGCTGACGCGGCGCGCAAGGTCCCAGCGTCCGCGTGGGCTACGTTCACGGCGATGGTGATCGTCGGTCTCGACCACGTGCTGGTGGCTGCGCCGGAGGGCTGCGAGGATGAGGCGAGGCGCTTCTACGGCGAACTGCTCGGATTGCCCGAGATCGACAAGCCCGCGCCGTTGCGAGCGCGCGGTGGAGTCTGGTTCCAATGCGGCGGTCAGCAGCTCCACGTAGGGACCGAGCGGGGCTTCGCCCCGGCGCGCAAGGCGCACCCGGCGCTTCGCGTCGCCGACGGGCAACTCGACGCGCTGGCGGAGCGCCTGCGGCGCGCCAAAGAGCACGTGGAATGGGACGACGACCTACCCGGTGCACGGCGGTTCTACACCCGCGATCCGTGGGGCAACCGAGTCGAGCTGCTCGCGTGAGACGGCGCCGGCGTCAGCTCTGCCCGCGCCACGGGGCAGCGCCGGTTACGATCGGCGCATGTGCAGAAACATCCGGACTCTCTACAACTACGAGCCGCCCGCGAGCGAGGAGGAGGTCCGCGCCGCGGCCCTCCAATACGTGCGCAAGATCAGCGGCTTCACAAAACCGTCGCAGGCAAATACCGACGCTTTCGAACGCGCCGTCAATGCGGTCGCCGACGCTTCGCGGGAGCTGCTCGGCTCGCTGACGACGAACGCGCCGGCGCGGGACCGCGAGACCGACGCCGCGCGCGCTCGTGAACGCGCGGAACGCCGCTTCGCGGCCTGAGTGATCGACATCGTCGAGGTCAGGTGACGGCCGCCGCCTTGACTCGGCGCACGTAGTCCGTGAGCAGCGGCTCGGCATCGGGGCCGGTCAGAAACGGATGGCTCACCAATACGACGTCGGCTCCCTCGCGAGCTGCGCGTTCCCCCGACTCGGTGTCCGCCGTGACGATTCCGATCGGAAGCTGGATCGAGCGCCGCAGTTGCACGAGCTGCTCGAGCGTCGGATCACCCTCGGGGCTCTCGTTGTGCTCGTCCAATCCGTAGTGCAGATAGATCGCGTTGACACCGAGGTCAGCGAGTTCCTGCGCCCTGGCGACGGGATTCGGGACGGCATACAGGTCCGCCACGACCCTGACGTCGCACTGAGCTGCGTCCGAGATTGCGGCGCGGAACGTCGCGTCGGACGCGCTCGCGCACAGACACACGAGCTGTATCCCGAGCTTGTCGGCGGATTCGACGTAACGCCGTGATCCGTCCATCACCTTCGCGTCGAGGAACTTGACGGTCCCGGAGAATCTGGTTGTGAAGGGTTCCAGTGAGTTGATCCCGACCCAGGCGATGAGGGGCGTGCCCAGCTCAAGCCAGTCGACGCCGGCACGGAGCCCCATTTCGGCGACAGCGGTCGCCTCCTGAAGGGTTCTCACGTCGATGCAGAGCTGAACCAGCGGCGGTTCTTGCGAGCCTTGACCCGCGAATACATCCATGTCGGCCTCCTTGGTCGTGATGCCTCAGCCAGCCGGTACCGGGTTGGTCAACGCGGCGGCGAAGACGTCGCAGATGGTCGCGACGATCAACGCGGCGGAGGCCGCGCCGGCGTCGATCTGCCCGTGAGAGCGCTCGCCGGCCCGCGCCGACCTACCGACGCGTGCGACCAGCCCGGCGGTCGCGTCGCGGCTCCTTGCGGCGGTGCCGCGCGCCATGGACAGCGCCGCGGCGAACTGGCAGCCGTCGTTTGCCGCCGCACTGAACGTCGAGGAGGTCGGTACGAGCACGTCGACGAGCGTCTTGTCGCCGACGTGCGCGCCGCCGATGTCCATGACGGCTTGCGTGCCGGCCGTCAGCATGGCGCCCAGGGCGGCGGCGTCGATGGACGCGCGGCCGGCCGATGCGCGCGCCATCGCTTCAAAGAACACACCGTAGAGGGGTCCCATCGCCCCGCCGATGTCCAGGAGTGTCTGGCTCAGCGTTTCGAGCGCGTCGGGGAGCGAGGCGCCGGGGCGCACGCGGCGTGCGGCCTCGTCGAATCCCGCCCTCATGTTGACGCCGTGGTCCCCGTCCCCGGTCTCGCCGTCGAGCTCGCTGAGCCACGGCGCCGCGTCGGAGATCGCCGCGGCCATCCGCGTCACGAGTTCGAAGCCGATGCTCGCCGGAACGGCCGACTCGCTCATTGGCCGATTCCCCGGAATGCGGCGCACGACGCCGGCTGGTCAATCCAGTCGCGGAGCGTCTCGTCGAGCTGCATGATCGTCAGCGTCGCGCCCATCATCTCGAGCGAGGTGAAGTAGTTGCCGACGATGGCACGGTGAACCCGCAGGCCGGCGTCGGTCAGGCGCTCCCGCACCCGGCCGTACAAGATGTAGGCCTCCATCAAAGGTGTCGCGCCCAGCCCCGAGAGCAACACAACCACCTGACTGCCGCCGTCGCCGCGCATCTCGGCGAGAGCGGCGTCAACCATGAAGTCCGCGATCTCGTGCGCCGGTTTGATCTCCTCGACGCGCACGCCGGTCTCGCCGTGATGCCCGATCCCGACCTCCATATATCCGGGCGCGATGGCGAAGTTGGGTTTGCCGACCGCCGGAATGGCGCAGGCGCTCAGCCCGACGCCAACGCTGAAGGTTGCGTCGATCGCTGCCTGCGCGGCCGCAGCAACCTCGTCGAGGTCGCCGCCGTCCTTGGAGCAGGCGGCCGCGACCTTCCACATCAAGATCTCGCCGGCGACGCCGCGGCGCTTGCCGGCGTCCTCGACGGGGGCCGACAGGACGTCGTCTCGAGCGGCGACGGCAGCAACGCGGATCCCCTCGTCGGCGGCCTGCCGGACCGCGAGCGAGACGTTCAGGTTGTCGCCGGCGTAGTTGCCGTACAGGCACGCGACGCCGTGACCGGAGTCGGCGGCTCGAAACGCATCCAGGAACATTCGGGCAGAGGGAGAGGTGAAGACCTCTCCGATCGCGACGGCGTCCACCATTCCGGGCCCGAGGTACCCCATGAACGCCGGCTCGTGGCCCGCCCCGCCTCCGGTCACGATGCCAACGCGGCCCTCCGTCCCGGCCTTTGACACGAGGACGCGAGGATTCTCCGTCGGCGCCACGAGGTCATCGACACCGGCGCAAAAGCCGGCAATCATGTCGTCGACCACCCTGGTCGGGTCGTTGACGAATCGCTGCACGTTAGCTGCGCGCTCCGCGCAGTTCGTCAAGAGCATCGATCTTCGCGACCTTGCGCGTCGAACGTCCGCCGGCGAATTCTGCGCCGAGCCAACGGTTGACCAGCTCGATCGCGAGCCCGGGACCTACGACCCGCGAGCCGAGGCACAAGATCTGGGCGTCGTTCGATTCCCTTGCGCGCGCTGCGGAATAGACGTCGGCGACGGACGCGGCCCGTATTCCCCGGACCTTGTTGGCTGTGATCGCCATGCCGATTCCCGTTCCGCAGACCAGGATCGCCGACTCGAAGTCCCCGGCGGCGACCGCGCGGGCGACCTCGACCGCCACGTCCGGATAGTCAATGTCCTCGTCTGGCGCGCAACCGAAGTCGGCGACCTCGTAACCCAGCGTCGCAACGTGGTCGGCGATCACGCTGCGTAGCTGCGCGCCGAGAAGGTCAGATCCGATCGCGAGAGCCTGTGCGTGAGTGTCTCCGTCTGTCACCGGGTTCCAGGCCAGATTGCTCGGTGGCCCGTCGGGGACGCGAATATAGGGCACCTGTACGAGATTGTCAACGCAGCTGTGCGGCCTGGGTGCTCGCCGTCACGCGGCGTCCGCTCGGCGCCTGGCGCCGTGAGAGCGGTACGCGTCGCTAGCGCCCGAAGGAACGTTCCATG
Source organism: uncultured Solirubrobacterales bacterium (assembly GCA_963764325.1). GTDB lineage: Bacteria > Actinomycetota > Thermoleophilia > Solirubrobacterales > Solirubrobacteraceae > Palsa-744. The sequence goes on from CAVXSE010000003.1 coordinate 792,453, forward strand.
TGCGAAACCGCGTCCTCGCGGCTCCGCAGCCCGGCGATCGAACCCAACGATGAGATCACGAGCGATGCGGCAGCCGTTCCCAGCTCGACCGCGCGCCCGATCTCCCATCCGCTTAGAAGCCCGACGATCGTGCCGGCAACCACGGCATCGCCGCAACCGGTGGAGTCGACCACGTTCGACTCGATCGCCGGCACCGAAGATTCCCCGTCGGGACCGAAGATCCTCGCGCCGTCCGCTCCGCAGGTGACAACGATCGTGTTCGCCCCGAGGTCGCGGAGCAGCCCGAGCCCCGTCGCGCGGATCCTCCTGGCCGGTGATCTGCGCGAGCTCGTCGTCGTTGGGGAAGAAGTAGTCGATGTCCGCGAGGGCGGGCTTGAGGAGGATCGAGAACGTCCGGTCTCTTGACGCCAAGGCAATCAACGGTCGTGAGCAGGCCAGCCGCGTGGGCTCGACGCAGGATCTCCGCCGTCGGCTCACCGTCGAGGGCATCCATCGTTGAGACGCCGCCGACATGCACCGCGTCGCACGCCAGCACCTCGGGCCACGGGATGTGCTCAAGAGCCAGCACTGCGTTCGCGCCAGGTACGTGCCACGCGGGACGGCTGCCGTCGGTCCCGATTGGGAGAATCGATGCTGAAGTCTGCACTCCCTCGACCGTCGCAAGGTGCGTCGCGTCGACCCCGGCGGCGGTGAGCTCCTGGCGAAGGAAGACCGCGAGACTGTCATCTCCGACCGCCCCCACGGCAAGCACTTCGGCGCCGAGATTGCTCAGATCGACGGCCGTCCCGCCGGCAGTTCCAGCCGGCGTGATCACGATCTCCTCGAGGATCTGAGCGCGCTGCCCCTGCGGTATGCCCCTAACGGGCCGCCCCAGGGTGTCGACGATGTATGCGCCGATGCAAGCGACCCGGCTCATCGGAGCGGCCCCCTGGTCGGGAGCGGCGCCGTCGAGCGTTGAGCGATGGCCTGTCATAGCGCGCGATTGTTGCAGGCGGCTGCGCGTCCGTACACTCGGAGCCGGATCGCCGACGCATCGGGAGGATCAGTGACATGGCTGGAGCAGCGGAGCTCGATCAGGACACGCTTGAACAGGCCCGGCGCGAAGTCGCGGAGTACGGGCGACGCATGCTGGACGACGGATTGGTCTCCGGAACGTCGGGCAACATCAGCGTCCGCCTCAGCGACGAGACCATCCTGATCACGCCGTCGGGGGTCCGCTACGAGCTGATCGAGCCGAGCGACATCTGTGCGCTCGACGGCGAGGGCGGCTTGCTTGCGGGCTCGCCTGTGCCGTCGTCCGAGACCCCGCTTCACCTCGCGGTCTACAGGGCAACCGACGCACGCGCCGTCGTCCACACGCACTCCATGTACGCGACGGCGGTCGCCTGCACGATGCGCGCGCTCCCCGCTGTCCACTACGCGATCTTCCGCTTCGGGGGCGACTCCGTTGCGGTCACCGATTACAAGCGCTTCGGCTCCGACGAGCTCGCCGAGTCGGCTGTCGAGGGTCTCGTCGAGCGGACCGCGGTCCTGCTCGGCAATCACGGAGCTGTCACGCGCGGAGCGTCGCTCGCGGAAGCCTACGAACTCGCCGTCCTGCTCGAGTGGCTCGCCGAGCTCTATTGGCGGGCCTCGGCGCTCGGCGAGCCGCGCATCCTGGGGCGCGAGGACGTCGAAGCGGTTGCCGCTGAGGCGACGCAGCGGCGGTACATGCGGGCGCAGGCCGGGCAGTGAGCAGGCGGACGCCGTCGCGCGTCACCTGATCGCGAGCGCGTTGGCGGGCGAGCTGATGCCGCCGATGACATGGTTGGGCGCGGAGGTGAAAAGCGCCTCGTAGCGCCCGTCGCGGCGACACGCGCCGGCAAGGTCGGATAGCCACCACAGCTCGCCGAGCGCCATTCCGAGCTGGCCGATGATGCAGTGGTGCAGGAAGCCGTACGGCCACGCCTCGTCGCCGACGTCGAACGGACCGGCCTCGACCGAAGGATTGTCGGCGCCGATGGCGGCGACGCCACTGTCCCACAGATAGGAGAGCATCTCCGGTCCTTGCTCGAGGCCGATCGAGCGGATCTCCTCGCCTTCGGACGCGATCTCCTCGCGCTTGGGTCGATCCTGGCGCATGTACCACGCGAGGTAGCCGGTGTGAAGCAGCATCACGTCGCCGGGGCGCCAATCTATGCCGGCCCGGCGGCGGGCATCCTCGAGCATGGCGACCGAGATTCGCGTCGTGTCGCCGGGGTCGAAGGCGACACCGGCGCCGCCGAGCTCGGCATCGATGTCCAGGAGGACTCCGCGGCCAACGATGCCGCGCCGCGCCCAGTGCTCGATCGTGTTGCGACGCCCCGTACGAACGTCGTCGGCGGACGCGCCGTTGTAGAAGACGTCCTTCGTGTAACCCACATGTGCCAGCGAGTCCCACTGGCTCGAGCTCTGCGGGTTGAACTCGTCGAGCAGGTCGTCGAAGTCGCGGCCCTCGTTCTCGTCGATGATCGTGTGCCGCGGCGCCACGCGACCGAACATCGGTGGCTCGATGGCAGTGATCGGCGCGTTGAGGCTGAAAACGTCGCCCGTCTTGACGAGCCCGGTCGCTGCCAGAACGCGAGCCGGCGTCATGAGATTGATACGGCCTACCTGGTCTGCGTCCCCGAACACGTGCCAGCCCGAGCGCGCGCCCCCGGAGCGGCCGGGAGGTCTTCGTACCGGGGCGTGTCGCCGTCGTGTGAGGACATCACGCGCGTCTCATGAACTCAGCGGCCCAAACCGGGGCGGGTGTCTGAGATTACCCGGTCGCAAGCGAGCGGGTGCGACGGGCGATCGGGTCGGCGTCCCGACGCCGCCACTTGCAAAACTCGGGCACCTGTCCTATATTATCGAGCACGCAAAGCTCGAACGGCGAGGAGGGGCGAGGTGCCCGCGAACGCGACCAACTCGAAGACCGCAGCGACAGCATCCGGCGGCGCGCCGGAGCTCGCATCCACGATCGACGGCGAATGGCGCGCCCGTGCCGCGCGCGTGCTCCCGCACGGGGCCTACGGCCACGTCCGCCCCGAGCTCTACCCGTCGAACTATCCGCAGTTCTTTGGCCGCAGCGCGGGAGCGCGCATGTGGGACGTCGACGGCAACGAGTTCATCGACCTGATGTGCTCGTGGGGCCCGATGATCGTTGGCTACGGCAACTACGAGGTCGACGAAGCCTTCCAGCGAGAGATCGAAAAACGCGACCTTGCCTGGAGCGCGTCGCCGCGGGCTGTCGAACTCGCAGAGCGATTTGTCGGACTCGTCGACGGCGCCGACTGGGCGATGTTTCAGAAGAACGGCGGCGACGCCACGATGCTCGCGGTCATGATCGCGCGACAGGCGACCGGCAAGCGAAAGCTCCTGAAGGTCGGCACCTCGTACCACGGTTCGACGCCCTGGTTCACGCCCCGCCCGGCCGGCACGACGCCCGAGGATCACGCGAACACCATCGATTTCACATACAACGACATCGCAAGTCTTGAGGCCGCCGTCGACGAGGCAGGGGATGACTTCGCCGCCGTAATTCTGACGCCCCATCGGCACGACAGCGCAACGGATTCCGTGCCGATCGACTTGGCGTTCGCAACGCGGCTGCGCGCGCTCTGTGACAAACACGGCGCCGCACTGATCTTGGACGACGTGCGGGCAGGATTCAGGACCTCTCTCGCGGGCAGTTGGGCGCCGATCGGAATCGCTCCGGATCTCTGCGCGTTCTCGAAGTGCATCGCGAACGGCTATCCGCTCGCCGCCATCACCGGAGCCGCCTCGCTCGCCGACGCCGCGTCGGAAATCTATGCGACCGGATCGTTTTGGTACGGGTCTGCTGCGCAAGCGGCGTCACTCGCTTGCCTGGACATTCTCGAGCGCGAAGACGGTCCCGCGATAATGAACGAGCGCGGCGCGCAGCTGGTGGAGGGGCTGCGCGAACAAGCTCAAAGTCACGGCATCGCCGCCGTAATCAGCGGGCCACCCTCGTTGCCCAATCTGACCATTGGCGCAGACCCGCGCGAGTACGCCTTCCCGTGGGCAGAAGAGGTTCTTCGCCGCGGCGTTCTCGTTCACCCCTACCACAATTGGTTTCTTTCAACCGCCCACACCGAGCAGGACATCGAACAGGTGCTCGAGGCGACGGACGGCGCTTTCGCCTACTTGGCGGGGCGAATCTAGGAACGTCTCCGCCGGCCGCGCGGGCCTCCCGCGCTACTTGGCGGACGGGGACGGCTTTGCCGCCCGATGCGACTTCGTCGACGCGCCGTTGCCCTCGGGCTCGGGTGGGTTGTCGGGAAGTGCCTCCATCAGCGCCAGCAGTCCCGTGCGCAGGCCCGCCTGCCCGATGCCGTCGGGCGGAGTAACTATGCGGTGAATTCCATATCCGTCAGCAAACGCGGTCAGGATCGGCGCCGCCCAACCGAAGTTCTTGCGGCGTGACGCTGTCACCAGCGTGCTCGCCTGGCGCCGGGTGGCGGATACGGCGGCCGCGACCTCGGCTCGAAGCGCTGGCCGGCGTTCGGCGAACAGATACGCTTCGAACTGGATCTTGTCGTACTTGGGCACGGTTTCTGAGATGTGCTGCACGTAGGCGTCGACGGCGCTCTCGCGATCCATGTCCTCCGTTTCGATGCGCTCGATGAGCGCGTCGAGCTCGGCGAACATCGCCGCCATGATCGAATGGACAGCCTCGACTATCAGATCGTCGATCGAGGGAAAGAAATAGCTCGGTGCGGAGTCACCAACTTTTGCGCGGCGAGCCACTGCGCGGTGACTAACGGCGGAGATTCCGTCCTCCGAAATCAGATCGACCGTCGCCGCGAGAATCTTGTTAACCCGCTCCTCACCCTTCTGGTAACGGTTGATCGCACGCTCGGCCATGGCCGGAGCTTAGCGCGAGGTCCCGCCCCCAAAAAACCGCCGCGACGGCGCCTGGCGAGGGTCGATGGGCACGCGCAGCGCCACCCCAGGCCGTGATCTCCGTGCGTTCGGCTTCGAGCTGGATCGGGCCGCGGTGGCCCCAAAACGCTGATCGGCGGGCTCTTGCGGCGGCCCGGCGAATCTTCCACGGACCTCACGAGCGAGGCTTGACAATGTCGAACGGGTGCCCTAGATTTTGGTCCGTTGAAGCCCCTACCGTCGAGAGCCCTCACTCAGGCGCCGGCCGCGGCGCGGCCGACGGTGCGAGTCGGCGCTCTCGCAACGGGATGTGGCATCGCCGCCACCAAGCCGGTGGCGAAACATCGATGAGCCGCGGATCAGGAGCGACAGCGGCCATCTCAGTTGTTGCCGTCGGACTGTCGGAGCGCCGTGTCAGACTTCCGGCTCTCGCCAGGGACCGAGTATCACCACAGGAGGAGAAGAGCGATGCGTAGGGGACTTTTCGTAGCAGCGTTGGGAGTACTTTCCGCGGTCCTGCTCGGCGCCTGTGGCTCCAGCAGCTCCAACAACTCCAACACCGTCTCGCTGGCCAACACGAACACCGTAACGAAAGAATGTAAAAGGAAACCGGTAACCGGTGGTTCGGTCATCTACGCGCGCCAACTCGAAACCGTCACGCTCAATCCGCGTGAAATCAAAAACGGCAACGGCGACATCTTCGCCGACGAAATGCTTTACACCGGCCTCGTCCGTAACGATCCGAACGGCGAAGCCAAGATTGTTCCCGGTCTCGCGGAAAAGTGGGAAATGTCGTCAAACGGGACGACCTACACCTTCCACCTGCGGCCCAACCTGAAGTACTCCGACGGTTCGCCGATCAGCGCCGAAGACATCGCCTGGAACATCCGTCAGTTCATCAACCCAAAGGTCAACACCTCGCTCGCGGTCCTCGCGGTCGGTGTCGAAACCGCAAAGGCCGTCAACAACACCACCGTCCAGGTGACCCTGAAGCACCCGATCGCCGCTTTCCTCTACGACATCGCCGTATATCCGGCCTTCGTCGTTTCGCGGGAAAAGCTCGAAAAGGAAGGCGCCGCGTTCTGGAAGCACCCAGTCGGCACGGGGCCGTTCCGCCTCAAGGAATTTGCGACCGGCTCGCACATAACGTTCGAACGCAACCCGTACTGGATCGAACCCGGCAAGCCGTACCTTCAGTCGATGCGCTGGAATTTCACAACGAACTCGGCAACTCGCATGCTCGATCTCAAAAGCAACGAGGCCCAGCTGGTTGATGGGGTGCCGTTCAACCAGATCGAAACGGTGAAGGGCGAATCGGGCCTGACGTTGCAGCTCGCGAAGCTCCCACAAGAGGCGCTTCTGGTGCTCAACACGAAGGTGCCCGCCCTGAAGGACGTGCACGCTCGGCGCGCACTCAACTACGCGCTGAACAGGCCGCAGATGCTCGCGGCCATTTTCAAGGGAGTCGGCAACATCCCGAACAGCATGCTGATGAACTTCGAAATGGACGCCTCCCAACAGGAAGTCAAGCCGCTGGAATACAGCGTCACGAAGGCCAAGGAAGAAATGGCTGCGTCGAGCACCCCGCACGGGTTCTCGGTGAGCCTCCAATACCCAGCCGGCTCCGAATACTACAAGCAGCTCGCTTTGCTCGTCCAGCAGGAGTGGGCAGCGATCGGCGTTACCGTCAAGCTCATCGAACTCGAAAGCGCCACGGTCTCAGAAAAGTGGTTTGCGGGCGAATTCCAAACGACGTTCCCGTTTGTCGGGACCTCGAGTGACATCCCTGTGCCTGACGAGTACTCGTCTTTCTACGCGCTTCCGGAAGCTGAACTCCACGCATTCAACAGCAACTGGACCAACGCGAAAATCGAGCAGCTGGACAAGGAATTCATTTCGACGTCGAGCAACGAAAAGCGGAAGCAACAGTGGAAGGTTCTGATGGAAGAATTCAACAAGGAAGTTCCTTCCCTGAACGTCATGGACTACCCGCTCGTCAACGCCCACCAGTCGAACATCTGCGGTACCACGAACAACGCCCTCGGGGTCGACCAGATGCAGGAAACCTGGATCGCCCCCTCGTAACGGGCTCGAGCAGGACAGACGGAAGCGCCCACGGTGCTGACCTATCTCGCAAAGCGGGTGGCGGTCAGCATCGTGGTGCTGTTCGGCATCGCGACCGTCACGTTCCTGATGATTCACCTTATTCCGGGCAACCCTGCCCGGATTCAGCTGGGACCGCACGCGACGCCGACGGCCGTCAAGCAACTCGAACACCAGTGGGGCCTCAACAAGCCACTGCTCGGGCAATTCGGGGAGTACATCGGCCACCTCGCGACGGGCAACTTCGGCGAATCCATAGCCTTTAACTCGAGCGTCTCGGAACTGCTCAAAGCGCGAGTCGCGCCTTCCGCGATTCTCATCGTGTACGGAACCCTCATCGCACTCGTTCTGGGGGTTCCGCTCGCGATTTTCGCGGCGCTGCGCCAGGGCGGTTGGGTGGACAACTCCATCAGGGTGCTCACGACGTTCACGTTCGCAATGCCCACGTTCTGGCTCGGACTGATGCTCGCGCTGCTCCTCGGCTACGAGCTCAAGCTGTTCCCGGTATCGGGTTACGAATCAGGGATAGGCGGCGCATTTCGGACGCTCACTGTGCCGGCCCTGACGATCGGGCTCGGGCTTCTCGTGACCGTCGTGCGTAACCTGCGCGCGAGTCTTGTGGACGTCCTGCGCAGCGACTACATCGAGGCCGCTCGCGCGCGGGGCTTCAGCGAGCTGCGCGTCGTCGGCAAGCACGCCATGCGCAACTCTGTCATCGGCACGATCACGATTCTCGCATCGATTTTCGGCTACCTGATCGGCGTGCTGGTCCTGATCGAGGCGGTGTTCCAGATTCCCGGCATCGGCACCCTGTTCGTGCAGGCCGTGGAGAAGCGCGACTACGAGCTCGTCCAGACGTTAGCCTTTCTCGCGGGTGCTGTAGTGGTCGTGATCGGCTTGCTCACGGACGGCATGTACGCGGTTCTTGATCCCCGCGTGCGTCTGCAGGGGCGCCGATGAGCGCCGCGGCGAGTCCCGCCGCTCCAGCCTCGCTCGCGCCCCGACGCCGGCGTCTGCTGAGCCGCTTTACGCGCCTGTCGATGAGCGTGAAGATCGGCCTCGCGATCGTTGCCGTGCTGGTCTTGGCGGCGATATTTGCCCCGCTGATCGCGCCGTACGGGCCGAACGAGCTGAATTTCAACGCCATCCTGGTCCCGCCTTCCAGTGCTCACCTCTTTGGGACCGATGACACCGGGCGAGATGTCTTTTCGCGGACGCTTTATGGCCTGCGTTTGGATCTCATCGCGGTGATTCTCGTCACATACATACCGCTGCCCTTCGGGCTGCTCGTCGGGACGCTCGCGGGATACTTCGGCGGTGCCGTAGACAGCGTCGTCTCCCGCTGTGCCGACGTGATGATCTCGTTCCCCTTCATCATTCTCGTCATCGCCATCGTCGCCATGGTCGGGCCCGGAATCGAGGGTTTTCTGATCGGCGTGCCGCTCGCGTCCTGGGCGCTCTATTCCCGCCTCGCGCGTTCAGAAATGCTGGTGTTGCGCGAGCAGCCGTTCATGATGGCCACGACAGCTCTCGGCTACACGAAGCGACGAGCGATCCTGCGGCACGGGCTGCCGAACGCGATGCGGCCCCTGCTGGTCTTTTCGACGATCGACCTCGTCGGGAACCTCATACTTCTCGCTGGCCTCTCATACCTCGGCCTCGGGGTCCAGCCGCCGACGCCGGAGCTCGGCTCGATCATCGCCGAGGGACAGCCGTACCTGCTTACGGCCTGGTGGGTCGCGACGCTTCCGGGGCTCGTCCTGGTGCTCTTCGGAGTCGGCGTCGGCCTGATCGGCGAGGGCTACTCAGACCGCGGAGCGGAGCGGAGCGATACGTGAGCTTGCTCGAGATCGAATCGCTGCGAATTGAGTTCCCGTCCGCGGACGGTCCGCTCGTGGCCGTCAAGGACGTCGATCTCGCCATCGAGCAGGGGGAAGTCCTCGGGCTCGTCGGAGAGTCCGGGTCGGGCAAGAGCCTGACCTGCCGCGCCGTCATGAGAATGATCGCCGAGCCTGGCCGCATCGCCGCCGGCCGCATCCATTTCGACGGCCAGGACGTCCTCGCGATGTCCACGTCCACGCTGCGCGAGTTCCGCGCCCACTCCGTCGGCATGATCTACCAGAACCCGTACAGCTCGCTGAACCCGGTGATGCGAGCAGGCGCGCAGATCGCCGAAACGCTGCGCGTCAACCGAGGTGTGGGGCGAGCCGAGGCTCGCACGCAGGCCATCGCGCTGCTCGAGCGAGTCGGAATCGACGATCCCGAGCGCCGCTACCGGTCCTATCCCCACGAGCTCAGTGGCGGCATGTGCCAGAGGGTGATGATCGCGATCGCGACCGCCTCGAACCCGCGCCTCATGCTCGCCGACGAGCCGACCACTGCGCTCGACGTCACGACGCAGGCCCAGATCCTCAAGTTGCTCTCACAGATGCGCGAAGAGCACGGCATGGCGACGCTGCTGGTCTCCCACGACTTCGGCGTGATCGCGCAGGCCTGCGACCGAGTCGCGGTTATGTACGGCGGGCACATCGTCGAGACCGGTCCCGTGGACGCCATCTACAGGCAGGCGGAACACCCGTACACGCGTGCCCTGCTGAACTCCGTGCCTGAGCTGGACGCAGCCGGGAATGTGCAACGGCGCGTCGCGCTCGAGGGCCAGCCGCCCGAGCTCAGCGAGGAGATACCGGGGTGCATCTTTGCGCCGCGCTGCGAGCACGCCCGGCCGGCGTGCGCGGATGTGTCGATGAAGCTCAGCACCGTCGGTGACGGGCACACGTCGGCGTGCCCGATGCGCCCGTACGCGGAGAACGCCGGCGACGTCTTGCAACAGGGCATCGAGAAGGCCGGCGCGTGAGCAGCGAGACGTGCCTGCTTGAAGTCGACTCCTTGGTCAAGGAGTTCGGGCTTCGACGTGGTCTCGCCGAGCAACTGAGCCGCACCAAGGTAGCGCCGCACCGCGCCGTCGACAACGTCTCGTTCCAGCTTGATCACGGCGAGATCCTCGGCATCGCGGGCGGCTCGGGTTCGGGGAAGACGACGCTCGCGCGGTGCCTGATCCGCCTGATCGAGCCCGACGGCGGTGAGATCCGCGTGGACGGAATCAACATCCGCGAGCATCGCGGCAAGGAGCTACGAGAGCTGCGCCGCCGCATGCAGATGGTCTTCCAGGATCCCTACGCCTCGCTCAACCCGAGGCTGACGATCCGGACGGCGCTCCATGAAGCCGGCCGCGTCCACCACAGGCCCGGCAGCGAGGATGGAGACGCCTTCGTCGCCCGGCTCCTCTCGCTCGTCCAGCTCTCGAACACCCTCGCCAGTCGCAAGCCTCGCGAGCTCTCGGGCGGTCAGCGCCAGCGCGTCGCGATCGCACGGGCCCTCGCGGTCGATCCGGAGCTCATCATCGCCGACGAGGCCGTAAGCGCGCTAGACGTGTCGGTCCAGGCGCAGCTCCTGAACCTCTTCCTCGATCTCCGCGACGAGCTCGGAGTGGCGATCCTGTTCATCTCGCACCAGCTCGCCGTCATCGCCGAGGTCGCCGATCGGATCGCGGTGATGCACAACGGCCGGATCGTGGAGACCGGCCTGACGCAGGACGTGTTTGCCAACCCGCAGGACGATTACACCGCCGCGCTCCTGCGCGCGCATCCGCATGCCGATCCCCGGATGCGCATCGCCACGAACTGACACGCGACGCGGCGTCGCGGTCGACAAGTCGTCGCCCTAGGACGCCAGCTGCTCGAGCACCGGAGCAAACTCATGCGCGACGGGTTGCTGCACCGTGTAGTACGTGTACCCCCAACGATCGCGCAGTTCGTAAAGGCGCTCGACGATCTCGCCGACGCTGCCGATCAGCACGAACGGGGACTCGCGCACGTCGCTCACGCTCAGGCCGGTCGACGCCGCCACCGACGCGGCAACCGCACTGGGGTCGTCGGTGATGCTCGCCCATTTGAGCCAGCTGTGGAAGATGAGATCGTCGAAGCGTGGCCCGGCTGCCTCCCGGATGAGGGCGAATTTCTCGTCGACGCGGTCGGCGACGCCGTCCGAGTAGGACTGGGCGCGCTGCTCGCTGTTGGACAGCGCGGGGTTCACGCCGACGATGTCGGCGTGCTGCGCCGCAAAGCGGAGCATGCGTGGGCCGCCGCCGGCCACGAGGATCGGTGGCCCGCCCTTCCGGTACGGCGCCGGAGATCCGTCCAGATCGGTGATCGTGTAGTGCTCGCCCGCGAAGCTGAAAGGACCCTCCGCGAAGAGGCCCCGGAGCACCGCGACGTGCTCGATCAGGCGGTCGACACGGACCTTTGGGGGATCCATCGGGATTCCGGAACTGCGGTAGTCGTTGACCTGGTAGCCGGCGCCGAGGCCGATCTCGAGCCGGCCGGCGGAGAGTTTGTCGATCGACGCGAGCTCCCGGGCAAGGGCCGCGGGGTGGCGAAAGTCGGTGCAGAACACGGCGGTCGCGACATGCAGCGACGTCGTTGCGGAAGCGGCGGTCGCCATGGCCGTGATCGGCCCGAGGCCCTCGTCGAAGTGGTCCGGGGCGAACAGCGTCGAGTAACCGAGTGACTCGAGCTCGCGGGCCGACTCGGCCCACGTCATCCCGTCGAACGGCTCCATCATCTCGACGCCGAAGCGGATCTCGGTCGTTGTGCTCACTCGGCTAATCTAGGACGCGCGTCCGATAATGTCAACGAGCCGCGATCCGGGGGCCCGGTCGATCGCCCGCTCGGTGGCACGACGCGGGAGGTCGTCTAGCGAAACGGAGCCGTCGTGCAACGGGAGCACGCGTGAGCGTCGTCCAAAACACCGCATCGCCGCGTCGCCTGCTGCAGACGCCGACGGTCAGAGCACTGTCGGGCGCCGCGGTCGTGGCGCGACTGCCGTTCGGCATGGGTGCGCTCGCGCTCGTCGTGTTCGTGCACGCACGCACGGGCTCGTTCGGCGCTGCGGGAGTTGTCACAGGCGCCTACACGCTGGGGTTCGCGCTGGCCGGCCCGCTGCTCGGCCGGTCGGTCGACCGCCGCGGACCGATACCGGTCCTGCTGCCGGCGAGCGCCGTCACCGCGCTCGCGCTGACTCGTCATCGTCGCGCTCGGAGAAAACGGCGCCGGGACCTTTGCGCTCGTGGCCGCGAGCGCTGTCGCGGGAGCGGCGACTCCGCCGGTCAGCGGCGTGCTTCGCCGGACCTGGCCCGCGGTCGTCGCGCCACACGATCTCCCGGCGGCCTACCTGCTCGATTCGATCCTGATCGAGGTGGTCTTCATCGCCGGGCCCCTCCTCACGGGCCTGCTTGCCGCGGCCGTGAGCCCGGCTGCCCCGCTGCTCGCTGCCGCGGGACTGGGCCTCCTCGGGATGTTCGTGTTCCTCGCGGTGCCGGCTGTCCGCGGCCTTGCCCGGTCCGCGCGTGAGCTGCACACCCGCGCCGGCGCGCTCGCGTCGCCCGCGATCCGCTTCGTGGCGGCCACTGGCCTGCCGATCGGAGCCACGTTCGGAGCGCTCGACGTCGCGTTCCCGGCCTTCGGCTCCGTGCACGGCGGAACCGCGCTAGGCGGGCTGTTCGGCGCGGCACTCGCGGTCGGTTCCGCGGGTGGCGCTTTCGTCTTCGCTGCCTTTCCCGAGCGGCTCAACGAGCTCCGCAGCTCTTACCTGCGCCTCGCGGCCGCTCAGCCGGCACTGAGCGCGCCGCTACTCCTCGCGCCGACGGCCTGGGTCATGGCCGTCCTCGCCTTGCTGGCCGGCAGCTTCGCTGCGCCGATGCTAACCCTGCGAAGCCGCGCCGCGCACGTCTCGATGCCCGAGGGAACGGGAACCGAAGCGTTCACCTGGCTGTTGCTCGCCGTGATGATCGGCGCGAGCGCGAGCTCGGCCATTGCAGGTCCGCTCGTCGCCGCCTGGGGTTGGCGCGCCGGAGTGCTCTTGGCCGTCGCGGTGCCGGCGCTGTGCCTGCCGCTGATCTACGCCGGCAGGCGGTATTTGCCACGCTCCTGACGCCCGCGGCGGGTTCTCCGAGCGCCTGTCGCGACTTCAGCTCGCCGGCATCGCGCTGATCGGACTGGGCATCGCCATGGTCAGCGCCGCGAGCCTGTGACCAGAGCACCCCGCGTGCCGGCGACCGGCCGCAGACTGGACAGCGCGGAGCTCATCGGACGCGATACCGGGTAGGTTGCTCCCGTGAGCGTCCTCGGGTACGTACTTAAAGTCCACCAGTCGCTGTACGAACGAAGCGACGGTCGCATCGGACACCACCTGCTCGGGACGCCGACGCTGCTCCTGCGCACCACGGGACGGCGCAGCGGCGCAACGCGGACCAATGCCCTGGTCTACGTCGACGACGGCGGTAAGTACGTCGTCGTCGCGTCGAAGGGCGGCGACGACCACGCGCCGGCCTGGCTCCTGAACCTCACCGCGAAGCCCGACGTCGAGGTCCAGCTCGGGCGTGAACGGAAATCCGCCACGGCGCGGGTGCTGGAAAAGGACGACCCCGACTTCGATCGCCTCTGGCGCCTCGTCAACGAGAAGAACGGCGGCCGCTACGACGGCTACCAGGCGAAGACAAGCCGGCCGATTCCGCTCGTCGTTCTCAGCCCGAACTGACCGCGGTCCACGTCAGCCGCGACCGGCGCGCCGTCAGGCGGGCGCCGTAACGACCGCAGACGGGGCGCGGCGGTGCAGGATGTACGCACCCGCGAGCAAGAGGGCCGCGGAGTACGCGACGCTCGCCGGGACCGCCGCACTCAGCGAAACGGTGCCTTCGACCGAGCGCTGGAGCAGCCGCTGGGCGCCCCAGAACGGGAGGATCTTGGCGAGCATCTGCGTGGACTGCAGCGTCAGCTGCACGCCGACGACGCCGATCAGGATCAGCACTCCCTCGAGCTCGTTCGGCACCAGCGCGCCCACAGCGAGCCCGAACGGGACACTCGTCAGGCCGACCAGCCCGACGCCTGCCGCGAGCAGCCACGGATCGTGGGGGTCGGTGCCGAAGACCATCACGACGCTGAATATGCCGGCGACGCCGAGACCGAAGATCTCAAGTAGAAGCAGCCGCCCGAGCAACAGCTCGAACGGGCGGTAGCCCGCGAGATTGAGGCGCTGATCGACCGGCCGCGCCGTGAGTCGCCACGAAGATCGACGCGCCCGCGATCGAGAAGGCCATCGCGATGCCGCCGGTGATCACGGCGTTCCCGCCGGAGTGGGTGGACGCCACGTAGAACGCGAGCGGCAGTGCCGTGAGCAGGCCGAGCGCGAGGCCGCGGCGAGCGAGCTCGCGCCCCGTCATCTCGGCTGTCACGAGTATCCGTCGCGCTCTCATCGACCTTGAACCCCCTCGCAGCGAGGAATCCGCATCTCGACGACGCGGTTCACTACGCCTTCCACCAGCGCGGTCTCCTCCAGGAGGTGCGTGACGACGACGACGCCGAGGCCGGCCGCGGTCCAGTTCGCCACGTGCTCCCAGAAGCTGACGTACGAGCCGTGGTCGAAGCCCTGGTAGGGCTCGTCGAGCAGCAGGACTGTCGCGTTGCCGAGCAACGCCAGCGCGAGGTTGACCTTCTGGCGCGCGCCGCCCGAAAGCCGGCGGCACTGGCTGCGCTCGGCCGTCGGGAAGCAGAACTCGGCGAGCAGAGCGTGTCCTTCGCGGATCGCCTGATCGCGCGTCAGGCCGAGCGCCGGCGCGAACAGCGCGAGATGCTCATCGGCGCTCAGGAGGTCGAAGAGCCCCGGCTCCTGAGGGCAGAAGCCGACGCGCCCGCGCACGCTGACGTGGCCGCGATCGGGCTTGATCAGGCCGGCGCAGATCCGCAGGAGCGTGCTCTTGCCGGCCCCGTTCTCACCGGTGATCGCAACGGCTTCACCAGAGTGGACCGAGAGCGAGACGCCGTCCAGGACGACGCGGTCGCCGTAGGACTTGCTCACCGAACAGACCTCAAGCTCTGGAGAGATCGCGTCGGGTAGCACCGCCACCGGGGGACGGCAACCTGCTCGACCGTGTCCGCCATCACCGGCACGCTGGAGCGCCGCGGCGTTCGGGCGCCCCGGAGAAAGAGAAGAAGCGAGCGGCCGATGGCCGCCGGCTCGGGGCGGCGAAGAGTTCCACGGTGCCCTTAGACGCTAGCGCGCCCGCTTAAAGGCGTCGTCGCTTCGGCGCTCCGTTAGGCCTCAGCGCCCGGCGCCGCACTCGGCGCCGCTTCCGCGTGGAACACGGCGTCAGCCGCCACACGACCACGCGGGAGCCACCTCAAGGCGACGAGGAAGGTGGCCGCGAGGACCGCGGCCATGATGTAGAAGACCGTCTGGGTCGAGTGCGCGAACGCGAGCTGGACCTGGTGCACGATCGCGTGGCTGTGCGGCGCGGAGCCGTGATTGGCGGTCTCGGAGGTCAGGGAGTCGGCGACTGCTTGGCGACGGCGTTTGGGCACGCCGAGATTTTCCGAGTGCCGACGTCACGTTGGACTCGTTCTGGTTGATCAGGATCGTTCCGAGCATCGCGAGCCCGAGGCTCGCGCCGAAGTTCCGCGCCGTCTGGGTGATGCCGGTGACCTCGCTGTAGCTCGTGCTCGGCGCCCGGTTGACGGCGTCGGTGCTCGCCGGCCCGAGCATCAGGCCCGATCCCGCCGCCGGCGATCACGATGTCGACCATCTGGGCCGCAGCGAAAGGTCGGTGAGCTTGCCGGCGAGCAGGTAGAAGCCGACCGCGCCGAGCGCGCTGCCGAGCACGACTGCGGGTCGCGCGCCGCGGCGATCGAGGATCCGCCCGCCGACCTGGGCCATGACCACGAAGCCGATGAAGAAGTACAGGATGTAGATGCCGGCTTCGGAGGCGCTCTCACCGAGCGACGACCTGCGCGTAGATGCTCGCGAAGAAGAAGAACGGGACGAACACGATCGACATCAGGCCGCAGCACGAGCGTCTCGACCGAGAAGCCGCGGTCGCGGAAGATCTGCAGCCGCAGCAGCGGTCCGTCGCTGCGCAGCTCCCACGCCACGAACGCGACCATCAGCAGCAGCCCGCGCCACGATGCAGATGCCCAGGTCGTCGACGCTGCCCCAGCCCCAAACGCTCGACTGCTGAAGCCCGAGCACGACCAGGCCCATCGCCCCGGAGATCAGCACGGTGCCGCGGTAGTCGAGCTTCGCCGGCTGCGTCTCGTTCTCGGTCTGGAGAGCGCCAGATCAGGAGCAGCGCGATGATCGCGACCGGGACGTTGATCCAGAAGATCGCCCGCCACGTCCACTGCGTGAGAAAGCCACCGGCGATCGGGCCGATCGCCGTCAGTCCGCCGGAGATCCCGAAGAAGATCGCCATCGCCCGGCCACGCTCGCGCAGCGGGAATGACGCGACGACGATCCCGACCGCGGCCGGGAACATCAACGCCGCCGCTGCGCCCTGGAGCACGCGGAAGGCGATGATCCACGCCTGCGGCGATCGAGCCTTTCGGCGTGAGCCCGCAGCAGCGCCGACGCAACCGCGAATCCGATCACGCCGATCACGACCATCCGCCGTCGGCCGAGCACGTCGCCGAGCTTTCCGCCGAACGCGAACAGCGCCGAGAGCGAAAGCAGGTAGCCGTTGATGACCCACTGCGCCCCGGTCGCGGAGAGCGAGAGCTCGTGCTGGATGCTTCGGGATCGCGATCGCGACGATCGTCTGATCGATGAACGTCATCGCCACGGCGAACACCATCGCAGCGAGGACAAGGTTCTTTCCGCCCTTATGCCAGCCCCCCACACGCGGCTCCTACCGCCGGCGTCGCTTTCAACGGCGGCGATCCTACCAGCGGTCCGTCGCCACGGTCCGGCCCCACCGTGCTGAGCGCGAACCGACGCGGCTCTCCGTACCAGGCCAGATGCGCGACCAAAAACTCCGACACGCAAGTGCGATCGGCGTCGCAGTGGGGGTCCGGGGATGAGGGGCGCACGCCGCGCCGGCTAGAGTGGCGCGCCCCTAAGACTCCTCTGAGTCGTCACGAGCGCGCTCGAAAACCTCACGAAAGTCATCGCGCATCTGCGGGCTGAGGTCGTCCTGCTTCAGCGTTCCCGTGACCCGGATCGTGAGGCGCATCTGCTCGGTACGCCGAGCAGTTAACGCAGTCAACGAGGTGCGCGTCGATGCGTCGCCGCTGGCGCCGGGGAAGCGTTCCCTCGAGGTAATTCGTGACCAGCTCGACTAGCTCCTGGCAACTGATCGGACGCGGGGCAGGCGCGAGTCTCATTGTCCGAGCTCCGATTCAAGCGACTCACGCAGACGACTGCGCCCGCGGTGCAGGAGCACGCGCTGGTTCGATTCGCTGATGTCGAGGGCGGAGCACACCTCGTCGGCGCTGAGACCGTCGACGTCGCGTCAGCAGTACGACCTCGCGCTGACGGTCCGGCAGTCCGCCCAGGCCGCGCCGAAGGACGCCTCCGAGCGCCGATGCGTCGAGCCGCGACTCGACGTCCTCGTCCCAACGCACCGGGGGGCTGGTCCACATGCCGCCTGCACCGAAGCGCTTCGGGTCGACAGCGCGCTGGACATCTTCGACCGCGACGCTCCTGTGCTCCCGCTCTCCCGTCGTGCGCGCGCGCCGTACCAAGATCGAAAAGAGCCAGGTCCGGAAGGTGGCCTCGCCGCGGAACGAGTTGAGGCCCCGCAGTGCGGCGAGCCATGTGTCCTGGACGACCTCCTCCGCGACGGCGTCGGACTGAACGTAGATGCGCGCCAGGCGCATCATGGTGTCGTGGTGGCGGCTCACCAGTTCCATAAAAGCGTCCTCGTCACCTTCGCCGACGCGGCCAACCAGGTCGCCGTCCGGGTCCGTGTGGCCGGTGCGGCGACGCCACGGCGCACGACGCCCGGGGGTCGTCAAACGGACCCCGATTCTCGCTGGTGTGGGCGGTGTCTGCACCGGGTGCACATGCGACCGAACCAAGGCTACGGACCGGGTGGGTCCGTAGCCTTGGCATCGCCGGTCAGCCGATGGCGATCCCCTCTCCGCCGGCGGCTCCCGGCACGTTCACCGATCCGATTGGCGTGAGGCGCGCCGGAGACGGAGACTTCGAACTCGTCGACGTTGCCGGCGACGCCGGTCTGCGCGTACAGGTACCGACCGCCGGGGACTGCAGCCGCGTCGACCGTCCCGGCGTCCGTTTCCGTGTTCCCGAGGTCGGTGAGGACGTTGCCGCCGTCAGTCGACGAGAACGCGGTCAGCGTCGAGCTGCCCGCGTTCGAGGTGTAGAAGTGGCCGCGGGCCTCGACCAGCCAGCACGTCGCCGACTGTTCAGTGGGCACCGAGTCGAGCTGACGCAGTTCGCCGTCTTCGGCGAGTTCGAAAGCCGCCAGGAACCCTGCGGCCTCGGCTACCAACACGTGGCCATGGCGGTCGTATCCGACTGCGAACGGAACAGTTTCACCCTCGTCGTTGACGACGGGCGCCGAAAGTGACCCGTCGAGCCCGACGGGGATCACGTCCACCGAGTTCGTGGTGGCCTTCGTCGTGACGAGGAGGTCTTCCCCGCCCGGCGCCAGCGAGATGTCGCCCGGCGTGTGCACGAACTGCGGTGCTTCTTCGGGCAGTCCGAGCGACAGGTGGGCGCCTGGGAGCGCGACGAGACGGTCTGAGCGGATCGCGTAGCCCTGGACCGCGCCACCGGCACCGGCGTCCAGCACGTATACGCGACCGTCGCCGACCGTCAGGCTCGCGGGAAAGGAGCCGCCGGAGCTGATGTCCTGCCTCAGCGCCAGGTGGCTGCCGTGAACGCCGAACACGGCGACCGTGTTCGAGCCGGCGTTGACGGCGAACAGCAGGCCGTCGTGGCCGTCGAACGCCAGCGACCCTTGCGAGCCAAGGTGGTCAGCGACTGAGCCTTCGAGCTTGCCGCCAAGCGCCTCCAGCGGAGTATTCGCCGGTCTTGGTCAATGCACCGTCGCTCGCGCGGTGGTAGGCGATCACGTGGTTGCCGCCGAGGTTGTCGTTCTGCACGAAGACTGTGCTCGTCGGCGACGCGGCACTCGCGAGGCTTGGGAGCGCCAGGAAGGCGACGGCGGCGATGAGTGCCGCCATAAGGCGAGGGGAATGTTTCATTAGGTCTCTCCTGCGTCGGGGGTAGGGGTTCCTCGCCGTGTAGTCCCGGCAGCCCCGGATCCGTTACAGGAGCGGTGAGCGGCGTCAGGTCGTGGGGACGCCCGAGCGCAAACAAGAGGCCCGCAGCCGCCGCGACGGTCGACCGTTGTCGGGCGCAGATGTCGGCCGACACGCCAGCGCCAGCGCTGGCGGGTTCGCGGCGCGCTTTGCCTGGGTTCAGCTCACGGTGTACGACGCCGTGGGCGAGACGCCGGTCTGCTTGCTCTTGGTCGTGAACGTCCCTTTGCCCGCCGCGGCCGCAGCGGGGACCACCTCTTCGACGGAGAATTCTCCGGCGGCGTTGGTCGCCACCAGCGGGTACGTCGTCTTCACTTTCGTCGCATCCTCGAACGTCGGCGTGACCTCGTCATTGGCGGGGAAGCCTTTGCCGGTGAGCTTCACGATGGAACCGGGCGCTCCGGAGACCGGTTCGGCCGCGAGGGTCGCGAGAGTGACGTCCAGCGACACGGTCGTGGCCCCGTATACGGGCCGGTAGTAGAGGCCGGGCGCCGCTTTTTTGATCTTGATGACGGCCGCCTTCACGGTCTTGAATGTGCCGCTCCGCGACGCGGCTGACAGCACCCCGTAGGTCTGGCCGGCGGAGGCCGTGAAGGTTTTCGGCACCACCAAGGCGAGTGACCCCGCGAGCGTCGCCGCGCCGGTCGCGGTGATCGAGCCGTAGGAGCTCGCGCTCGCTATCCCGACCTTGAGCGTCCCTTTCGACGTCGACGTCAGGGTGCCCGTAACTTTCAGCGCCGCTCCGGCTGCCACCGACAGCGTCTTTTCGTTTTGGACGTTGCCGACGATGTCGCGGATGCCGCCGGCGGGCACCAGGACTTCGACGGTGCCCTTGTTGAGCAGCGTGCCGGTCCCCAGTTCCAGCAGCGCGTAGTTGGCGCAAGAATCGCCGTTGGTCAGTATCAGCGTGCCGGAGTTTGTGAGCGAGGAGGCCGTGGTCTCGGCGTTCGCGCTGCAAGTGCTCTGGAGCGTGAGCGTCTGGCCTTTGGCCACTTCGCCGCTCAGCGTGTCGGAGCCGCGAGCGGCGATCGAGCTTGCGCCGCTGCCGGTGTAGTGCAGCGCGCCGCCTTCGAGGTAGACCGGTTCTCCGGTGGTTTTGCCGGCGTCCTCGTTGAATGTTCCGCCGGACTGGACGAGATGGCCGGTCCCTGCCGAGGCGATCTTCCCGGCCGCGTTGGTTGTCGTCTGGCCGCTGACGGTCAGCGACACGCCGGTCGCGATGTTCACTTCGCCTTCGTTGTCGAGCGTCGTTCCGCTGCCGTTGTAGAGCGTGTTTCCGTTGATCTGCAGCGTGCCGCTGTTGGTGAGGCTGCCTTGGAGCTGTCTCAGGCCGCCCACCGCTTTTTCACTCGTCAGCGTCCCGCTGTTGGTGATCGTGCCGACGACCGTCTCGCTGTTCGAGCAGGAGTCGGCGTTGGTGAGCGTCAGAGAACCGGCGTTCGCGAACGTACCGCCGATTGTCATCGTCGCGTTCTCGCTGCAAGTGCTCTCGAGGACGATTGACTGACTGGCCGACGTCGCGCCCGTCAGTTTGCTCCCGCCGCGCACGATGATCGCGCTTGCGCCCGATCCCGTGTAGGTCAGCGCGCCGTCGTCGACGATCACGGGGGTCGCGCCGCTCGTCGTGCCCGCCCCCTCGATGAAGCTGGCGCTCGAGGCCGCGGTCACCGAACCGCCGGGGCCCGTCGCAATGGAGCCGCCGGTGACGTTTTCGAAGGTATCGCCGGAGGCGACCGTCAGGGTCACTGCTTCGGCGACTTTGACCGCACCTTGGTTGCTGAGCGTCGTGGCGGCCCCGTTGTACGCGGTGCTCGCGTTGATCTGGAGGGTGCCGTTGTTGGTCAGGGTGCCCTGCACGCTGCGCGAGCCGCCCTGCGCTTTTTCCGACGTGAACGTGCCGTCGTTGATCAGTGCACCGACGAAGGTCGCCGAGTTGGCGCAGCTGTCGGCGTTCGTCATCGTCATCGATCCGCCGTTGGTGAACGTCCCGGTTGCGGTGAGCGTCGCGTTCTCGCTGCACGTGCTCTGCTCGATCAGGTCCTGTTTCGCGCCGGAGGTGCCGTGCAGCGTCGTGCCGCCGCGCGTCGCGATCGTGCTCGCTCCGGTGCCTTCGTAGTCGAGCGTGCCGTCGTCCACGATCACCGGGAGCGTGCCGCTGGTCGTTCCCGCCGACTCGACGAACGTGCCGCCGGAGCCAACGAGGACGTCGCCGGTGCCGGCCGCGACGATCTGACCACCGCTGGCGTTGTCGAGTCCGTCGCCGCTTGCCACGGTGAGAGCGACGGATGTCGCGACGTCAATCGGGCCGTCGTTCGTGAGCGTCGTTTTGGTGCCGTTGAATGACGTCGCCGTATTGACCTGAAAGGTCCCGTTGTTGATCACATTGCTGGTGATCGTCCGCGAGCCGCCGGCATCTTTTTCCGCTGTGAGCGTGCCGTCATTGGTGAGCGTGCCACCCGCCAGCGTGACCGAGTTCGCACAGCTGTCGCCGTTGGCCATCGTCAGCTGGCCGCGCGCTTCAATCGCGAGGCCCGCAGAGGTCGTGAGCGTCTCGTTGAGGGAGCATGTGCTCTCAACATCAAGACTCTGCGCGCCCGAGCTGCCTCCGACCGTGAGCGCCTTGACGCTGGCAGTGCTCTGATTCAGCGTCACCGTGTAGGTGCCCGGTTCCGTGATGCAGGCTTCTTCTTCGGAGGTGGGCGGGGCTTTGGTGCTCCAGTTGGCTCCTTCGCTCCAGTTGCCGCCTTTCGCGTTCAGCCACGTATCGCTGCAGCCACTCGCATGCGCAGCGGAAGGCACGACAGCGCAAAACAGCGCGGCTGCCGCGATCGTGAGGGTCAGCGAACGTGCGCAGCGGACCAAAAACGACGTGGCCATTGTTCCTCCTTGATTGCTTCTCAGTCGGCGGCAGTGCGGCGCCAATCTCCGCCCGGCGGGACAGCCCAACGTCGCCGGGAGGCGCCACTTGGCGCGAAGGTAGCCTGTTGCCCCGGCGAGTGTCAACCCCGCCGCGCTTCCGGCCACGCCGAGTAGGGGTAGCCTTGGGAGCCGTGGCGTCCGACGAAGCTTTCGATCTTCCCGCCGCCGCGCTGCGAGCCGACGGGCGACGACGTAGCGATGTCGATCGAGGTGCTCGGCGCGCAGCTCGAACAGGCGCTGCCGCAGCACACCGTCGGTCGAGCGCCGCAAGACGGGCGGGTTCCGTTCCAAGCGCCGCGAGGTTGCAGCGGATCGAGGTGACGCTCGGCGACGAACGCTTCGAGCTGCGCTGCGCCGCAGGCGCAGTTCAGTCCACGCGCCAAAAGGTCGTTCGCGGCATCACGCTGAGCCGCCAGGACCTCGCCGCTCGCCGCGTGGATAACGGAGCTCACCGCGGCCGTCGCGCAAACGGCCGAGGTCTCCGAACATGACCGGCTCGCGCTCGCCGAGCTGCTGTCGTGAGCCCGCTCTTCCGCCGGCGCTCAGCAGAGGAAAAGGAGGCCGACCAGGCGGCCGCACAGGCGCGTCGCGAGGCCGCCGAGCGTTCGGACGAGCGCACCGCCGCGTCGCTCGCGCTGCTCGAAGCCGGCCACATCCCGCGTCGCCGCGTCGGAGCGCCTGGCGCAGTTCGCGGAGTCCGGCGACGGAGCGTTCAGCAGCGACCTGACGGTCAGCGAATGGAGCGCCCTCGCGCGCCTCGGCGCGACGCCGATCACGCAGGTGATGGGCTCCTCGATCTACCACGTCGGCTGGCAGCCGACGTACTTCAACGTTCCCGACCGAGGTCGAGATGCTCTCCGGCGCCTACAACGAGTGCCGCCGGCTGGCCCTCGGCCGGCTGCTCGAGGAGGCGCAGGCCTGCAAGGCCGACGCCGTGGTCGGTGTGCAGATCGACGAAGGCGCCCACGACTGGGCCGCCGGCGCCGTGGAGTTCATCGCCGTCGGCACTGCGGTGCGCCTACCGGAGGAGCTGCGCGGGAGCGGTGGCGGCGCGCTGCTCACCGACCTCACGTGCCAGGAGTTCGCGCTGCTCTGCAACGCGGGAATGCGCCCGGTGGGGATCGCCGCCCACACCAGCGTGCACTACGTTCCCGCCACCTACCAGACGCAGCAGGCCCAGAGCGGATTCGGCGCCTCGTGGGCCAACCAGGAGCTCGTCGACTTCACGCAGGGCGTCTACGAAGCCCGCGAGAAGGCCGTCGTCGTTCGTCGCCGCGCAGGCGCGAGCGCTCGGCGGCGACGGCGTGGTCGGCGTGCAGGTCACCGAGCACGGGCGCACCTACGCGGTCAGACGCGGCATGTACGAGAGCAAAGACCTCGAGGTGACTTTCCACGTGATGGGCACCGTGATCCGCGAGGACCCCGCGATCGCCGCCGAACCCCGAGCCACCACCCGTCCAGCAGATCCTCTCACTGCGGTGAGCCACCTCCACGCGAACAAGGAACGGCACAGTGTCATATGACCCCAGCAGCACCGAGGGCGTGCCGGAGGCCGGCACCGCGCGCCTGGAGCAGAACCGCACCGGACTCTTCACCAGCGACCTTTCGGTAAACGAGTTCCTGCTCGTCCGCCAGGCCGGCTTCCAGCCGCTGGGCCTCGTCATCGGCAGCTCGATCTACCACATCGGCTACCAGCAGGCGCAGTGGAAACAGAGCCAGGAGATGGAGGTGCTCTCGCAGGCGATGTACGAGGCGCGTGAGCTCGCGATGACGCGCATGGAGGAGGAGGCGGACCAGCTCGGCGCCGACGGCATCGTCGGCGTGCGCCTGACGATCGGCCGGTACGACTGGGGTTCGAGCATGGCCGAGTTCATCGCTATGGGCACCGCCGTCAAGCACCGCGGGGGCGAGCTTCACCGCGCGCCGTCGGGCCGCCCGTTCACCAGCGACCTTTCAGGCCAGGAGTTCTGGACGCTGCTCCAGACCGGCCACCGGCCCGTCGGCATGGTGATGGGCTCGTGCGTCTACCACGTCGCGCACCAGGGCTGGCGGCAGTCGATCGGCAACACCGGGCGCAACGTCGAGCTGCCGAACTTCACCCAGGCGCTCTACGACGCGCGCGAGCTCGCGATGGAGCGCATGCAGGCCGAGGCGCTGGAGGCCAAGGCCGAGGGCATCGTCGGCGTGCACATCGAAGAGAAGTCCCACGGCTGGGGCAGCCACGTGATCGAGTTCTTCGCGATCGGCACCGCGATCATTCCCGCCGAGGGCACTCGAGGACCACGTCATCCCGGCCCCGCAGACCGTGCTGGATCTCAGCTAAGCCGCCGCCGCCGGCGTTCCGGCCACCGTCTAGCGCTCGATGACGAGCTTCACCCAGTCGCGCTCGACCAACGCCCCGGGCGCGTCGTCCCACGGCACGACCTTGCTCGTCACGAGCTCGGGCTTCAGCTTGCCCGCGGCGGCGAGATCGAGGACCTGCGGCATCGCTTCGCGGGCGTGTACCCGGCCCGTCGCGAACGTCGTGCACTTCGTGTACATCTCGAGCAGCGGAAGCGATGGCTGCTCGCCGAAGTAGATAGCGGTGCTCGTGCAGACGCCGTCGGGTGCCGTTGACCGGAGTGCCAGCGCCAGGCCGTCGGGGTCGGCGCTCGAATCGACCGTGATCGCGAAAGGTCCGAGTCGCTTCGGCACCTCGGCCGAGCGTCTCGGCACCCAGCGCCTCGGCCGTGCGGCGCCGGCCCGCATCGGCGTCGACGTAGAGAACGGACTCGGCACCGAGCGCGACCGCAAGCGCCGCGGCGTAGAGGCCGATCGACCCTGCGCCCGCGCCTCCGATCACGAGCACCGCCGCGCCCGGCTCGGACGAGAGCTGTGGGCCGACGGCTCGCCACGCGTCGCTGATGTTGTCGGAAGCGCTCGCGACGGAGCTCGGCTCGAGCCCGGCGGGCACGGGAACGAGCATGTGGTCCGCGTACGGGACGCACACGACGTCCGAGAGGAAGCCGCCCCATTGCTCGACCGCTGGACCGAATCCGTATGTCGACATGAACGCGACGCTCTCGCAGTTCCCGGTCCGTCCGCGCTTGCAGGCGTCGCACGCTCCGCAGCTGATTTGAAACGGCACGCTCACGATTGAGCCGAGCTCCAGCGACGTGACACCGTCGCCGAGCTCGACGACTTCCGCGACGCACTCGTGGCCGAGGGCGAAGGGCGGCGCGAAGGGTGACTCGCCGGCGATGATCAGCGCATCGAGGTCGCACGTGGCGACCGCAACCGGACGCACGAGCGCTGCGCTGTCGGAGCTGAGGCGCGGAGCAGGCGCGTCGATCCACTGGAGCTCGTCCGGTGCCGTGAATGTGAGTTGCTGCACTCGCTTCTCCCCGCCGTAAGCCGTCTGTCGCCGCGCGGACGACCGGCGACGAAGCTAACGCAACGAGGCGTGAGACGTGGCGACATCTCCTCGCGCCGCCGTGCCCCCACTCGCGAACCCGTTAGCCTTGACCGCATGTCCGGCTCTGCGCCGCACGATCATGAGCCTCACGCTCGACTGGAATCACGCGAAGTTCCACGCGATCGACAGTCAGATTCAAAGGCTTGAGGTTCCATTTCCGGAGGAAATCGCAGAGCATGTTCGGACATCACTGGCCTCGGCGCTCGTCGGGCTCGAGGTAGTCGGCGGGCCGATCGAAACGGCGAAGCTCAGCCACGACCACATCCGCATGGAGGTCACGATGGACGCGGACATGGACGAAATCAAGCAAAGGCTTCAAGAGCTCGTGAGCCACGTCGTCTCGCCGACTGACACGCCCTAGCCCTGACGCGCACAACCATCCGGAGCGCTCGACCCGCAAACGCGAGCGGCGGCGGATACGGCGCGCGGGGCAGCCGCAGACGACGTCCTGCGCGGTGCGCCCGAGAGTCCCCGCGCGACGTCAGCGCCGGGGACCTATGCTCGACAAAACGCGGGGTCGAACTAGATGGCCGCGCGGCACGGGTGGATTTCCCTGGGAGGCGAGATGGCGAAGGTTCTGTACACAGCGGACGCGACGGTGACAGGCGGGCGGGCCGACGGGCACGGCCGCAGTAGCGACGGGGCTCTAGAGGTAGCGCTGAGACCGCCCAAGGAGCTCGGCGGCGATGGCGCCGGCACGAATCCAGAGCAGCTCTTCGCCGTCGGTTACGCGGCGTGCTTTGAGAGCGCGCTCGGCGTCATTGCTCGTCGCGAGAAAGCCGAGACGGGGGACGTGTCGATCGACAGCCGCGTCAGCCTGCTTCCTGACGAGAAGGGCGGCTTCGTGTTGGCCGTGGAGCTCGACGTCACGCTGCCGCAGGTCGGCGACGCTGAGCCGCCACAAAGCTGGTCGCGGCCGCGCACGAGGTGTGTCCGTACTCGAACGCGACCCGGGGCAACATCGATGTGACGTTGACCGCGAACGGGAGCACCGTCCACTAGCGCTCGACCGCCGGCTCAGGCGCGGCGACACGTCACTTCAACGACGTGAAGCTGTGTCCCACTGCCCGGTGTTCCAGGGCTGGCCGACGCCGAGGACGTTGCTGCCCTCAATCCACGCTTCTTGATCCCAATCGACCGGGATCGCGACCGCGTGCTGTACCAGATCGTCGTCGATGCGCCCCCACGCACGCGCCCGCCGCCGCTCGCCGACGAGCGTTTCCGCTCGATGCATCTGCCTGTTGAGCCAGGGAATGTCGACCTGGCTCCAGTTTACGTTTCCGGTCGAGTTGATGAACCTGCCGTTGAACGTTAAGTCGAGAACGGTCTGAGGATCCCCGAAGTCGGCGATCCAGCCGACTGAAGGGCAGACGGTGACCTCCTCGCGTGGGACGTTGCAGTACTCCGCATACATCACCGCGGTTTCCGTGAGTTTGAGCCTGGTTTTGAAACCTAGCTCCCGCAGCGCTTCGACAACGATTTGGGCGTGTTTCGTGGCGGGCGGTCCCGACGCGGCAACGATGCGTGACGACGGAAGAGCCCGTGTAACGTCCTCTCCGATATCCGGCGCGACGCATGTAGGCGCGTGCGAGGCGCAGATCGCCACGCGGGTGCTCGTCGAAGGCGAACCGTCAGGCCCCGGGGACCGGCGTACCCGCCAGCTTGCCTAAAGCCAGGGATTGCCGGGGTAGATGAAGTGCGTCGCAGTGGTTGCGTACGAGCGAACCTCCGCCTGAGCTTGTTCAGCGCGGTGCGATCGAGCGCGGCGAACAGGGCCTTGCGTAGAAGTTCGTGTTTGAACGGTCCGACCTTGTTGTCCAGCGCGATGTAATGCTCTCCAGCGCTCGGCGAGATCTCCAGCTGAGACCTGTACCGTTCGTGCGCCAATCTGACAAGGGGCGTCGACGGCGGGTTCGCTGTCGACGACGTCGGCTCCCTTGAGTGTGTCTTCCGCCAGCACCGTGCCCCTACCGCCGAACCTGATTTCGATTTCGTTGCAGACACGCAGGCCGGAAGTCGGTCGCTGGGTTCCAATTCGGGTTGCGAACCAGGGTCGCGCGCTCCCACGGTATGTAACCGACGCCGAGAACCTTTCCCGCCGAATTGTTCTTCAGCATGTACGGCCCGGTCGCGACCTCGTAGTTTTCGTATTCCGAAGGTTTGCGGCGGTCAAATTTCTCTGCGTAAGCCTTCGGGACGGGTGCCGCTTAGCGGCAACACGAGGGCGTCGGCCACGACTTGGCCAAGCGGTTCAGTGAGTTTGAACACGATCGTGTACCTGTTCGGCGTCGAGATGCCTCTGATCGGCCCGCCGAGCGCCGTCGGTGCGCCTTCGATCGAACTGAAGTACGCCTCGAAGTAGGGGTTGGCGACGTTCGGGTTCGCGCCGCGCTCGATCGCGTACGCGACATCTTCCGAGGTAACTTCGCTGTTGACCGGGGGGCTGAAATGAATCCCGTGCTTGATGTGCACGGTGACTCTCCTGGCGCCGTCGGTGATTTCGGGCTGGCCTTCGGCTGTGTCTGGAGTCGCAGGAAGCGAGGTCGAGTTCGGCTTGTTCGAATACAGCGGTCGCTGCGTCGCGAAGACGACCGAGTAGTCCACCGAGTAGTAGGAGATCCCCGGATCGAGGTGTTCGAAGTCGTTTTCTTGCAGCACGGTCAGGTTGCCGCCGACCGTCGCGCATGTGAGGCTCTGGTGTTCCATGGCCGCCAACGCGCCGGATTCGCCATCGGGTGCGCTCGCGGGACCGCGGGCCGATGCGGCGTTCATCCCTATCGCCTGCGCCACGCAAAGGACCACCAGCGCCGTGCCCACGGCTATGCGCGTCGAGCGCGATGCTATGACACGCTTCAGCACGCGGTCACCAAAGATCTCGAGTCCGAGCAGCGACGATAAGCGCCCCCGTAGCAGGGCACACGAAGAGCCCGGGTCGCGCCGTCCGGCCTCACGGTGACAACGTACTGGAGAGCGGCATTGCCAACTGCACAGCCAAAGACGAAAGCCACGCGACAGAGCGCGCAGCCGC
This sequence comes from uncultured Solirubrobacterales bacterium, assembly GCA_963764325.1. GTDB lineage: Bacteria > Actinomycetota > Thermoleophilia > Solirubrobacterales > Solirubrobacteraceae > Palsa-744. Next base: position 820,975 of record CAVXSE010000003.1, read on the forward strand.
TCTCGAGAGCAGAGCGAGCCGCTCGCGGTAAAGCGGCTCGCGCGGACGCGCCGCGCTCCAGCCACGCCCGTTGGGAGCCACCGCCGGGCCGGAGCGATCCGGTCGACCTGCTCGAAAGCCAGGCCACTACTCGCGTCGCCGAGCTCGTGCCGATACGGCACGGGCGGATGCTGGTCTCGCCTTTCAGCTACTACAGGGGCGCTGCGCTGCCGATGGCTTCGGACCTCGCATCCACGCACGATTCGGGTCTGACGGTCCAGGCCTGCGGCGATGCGCATCTGTCGAACTTTGGCATCTTCGGCTCGCCCGAGCGGCACCTCTTCTTCGACGTGAACGACTTTGACGAGACGACTCCCGGTCCGTGGGAGTGGGACGTCAAGAGACTGGCGGCGAGCCTCGAGGTCGCCGGGCGCGAGAACGGATTCACGACGAAGCAGCGGGCCGGAATCGTTCGCCAGGCGGTGCGCTCCTACAGGGAGACGATGAGGGAGTTCGCGGGCATGCCGATGCTCAACGTCTGGTACGCGCACCTCGACATGGACGAGCTGCTTCCGCGTTTTCGCTCGCTCCTGAACCCCAAGAAGACGCCGAGCGTGTGGCGCGCGATCTCCAAGGCGCGAGCACACGACAGCCACCAGGCGTTCGACAAGCTCTGCCACTTCGCCGAGGGCGAGCCGCGGATCATCAGCGATCCGCCGCTCATCGTGCCCGTCGAGCTGTTCCTCGAGGGAGCCGAGGAGCACCTTTCGCCGAAGGCCATGCAGACGATCATCAACTCCTACCGCGAATCGCTGGAGCCCAATCGGCGGCACCTGCTCGAGCGCTACGAGTTCGTCCACCTCGCCCGCAAGGTCGTCGGGGTCGGGAGCGTCGGTACCGACGCCTGGATCATGCTCCTGGTCGACGATCACGGTTCGCCGCTGCTGCTGCAGGTCAAGCAGGCCGAGATCTCCGTCCTCGAGCAGTTCACGTCGGCGAGCGAGTTCTCCAACCACGGGCAACGCGTGGTTGCCGGCCAGCACCTGATGCAGGCTGCGAGCGACATCTTCCTCGGCTGGGAGCGATTCGACTGGGAAGGCGACAGTCGCGACTACTACATCCGCCAGTTGCGTGACTGGAAGGGGTCAGCTGACATCGCAGGAATGACACCGGCCGGAATGAGGCTATGGGGGTTGATGTGCGGGTGGACGCTGGCGCGCGGCCACGCCCGGTCAGGTGACCGCATCGCGATTGCCTCCTATCTCGGAGCGTCGGACATCTTCGACCGCGCGATCGTTGATTTCTCCATCGCCTACGCCGACCAGACCGAACGCGACTATCAGGCGCTGCAGGATGCGGTGGCGAGCGGCAGGCTCGCGGCCGAGACCGGCATCTGATGTCGCGCGTATGGCGGCAGAGCCGGAACGCAAGTCACACGAGATACCCAACCGGTGCCGAGCATGAGCGGCCATCGCCATTACAGCGAGCAACAATTTGAGGAACTCGTGAGCTCCGCATTGGATGAGCTACCGATCGAGTTCCAGCGTGCGCTGGAGAACGTCGCGATCGTCGTCTCCGACCGCGGTGCAGAAAACCACGCGTACGGCATGTATGTCGGCTCCAAGAGGCGCGGTAATCCCTTCTTCGGGGGCGGCGGCATGCCGGACGAGATCATGATTTTTCGCGACACGCTGGTGCGCGACTTCGGCGACAGTCCCGAGCGCCTGCGATCGCACGTGATCCAGACGGTGCGTCATGAGGTTGGCCACCATCTCGGCTTCGACGAGTCGGGGGTCCGCAAACTCGGTCTGTGAGCGGTGAGCGCCGTCGGCGCCGGACGTCGCGGCGCGTCACAGAGCGTAAGATCCGGCGGCAACTCTGCCGGCGGGCAGGTGTTTCCAGCACTAGAGGGTCTATGAAATTTCCGGGCAAATCACTGGTCGGCGGCGACGCCTTCGGCACCCGCCGACCTGACCGAAGAGCGCGAACGGCGGCCGTTCGAGGACCTGGCCGAGCGGGTCTCCTATCTGGCCAGCTCGCGCACCTTCTTCGTGATCTCCACAGCGATCGTGTTGGTCTGGGCGCTGGGCTTCGTGCTCGGCGCGAGCGACCGCGTCGAGGCCGCCGCAGCGGGCTGATGTCGGCCGTGACGTTGATGCTGGTCACGCTGCTCAAGAACGCGGAGCTCCGCTCCGAGCGCGCGATCCAGCGCAAGCTCGACGCGATCGCGGAATCGCTGCTGGAGGACCGGCGCGGCGACGGCGACGACGCCGAGGAGGCGCTCGAGACGGCGATCGGCGTTCACACGAGATCTGAGGCGCAGCGACGACGCTACTTGCCGCAGCTGCAGCCCCGCCGCTTGATGGCAAGCTGGCGGTGGACGAGCACTACCAGCGGCCGGGTGGTTCACGACCAACGTCTTCAACCGGCTGGTCGCCGCGCTGACGCGGGCAGGCATCAGCGTCTACGGATCGCGCGTGCTCGAAGTGCAGGGCCGCAAGTCCGGCGAGTGGCGCCGGACGCCGGTGAACCTCCTGCGCAGCGACGGCGCTGAATATTTGGTGTCGCCGCGCGGCCAGACCCAGTGGGTCAAGAACCTCCGCGTGAGCGGCAACGGACGGCTCCGCGTCGGCCGGCGCACCGAGTCATTCACGGCGGCCGAGGTCGCGGACGACGAGACGGCGCCGATCCTGCGCGCCTACCTGAAGAAGTGGAAGTTCGAGGTCGGCGTGTTCTTCGACGGCGTCGGCCCGGACTCCTCAGACGACGAGCTTCGCCGTGATCGCGCCCGACCATCCCGTGTTCCGCATCGCACGCAAATAGTCTCGGCGCCCGAGCCGGGCCTAAAGCGTCACAAACCGCTTGAGCTTCCCCGTCGCTAGTCGCGGAATGTCATCCACCGTCGTGACGGCGATCTCGGGGTCGGCCAGTCCGGCGCGGGCGAGCGCATCCTGCAGCTTGCCGGAAAGGTCGCCTGGGTCGACCGGGCCCCCGGCGCAGACGAGGATGACCTCGGCTCCTCTCGGTGATTGGCGTACCTGATACTCGACGATCGCCGAGTCGCGTCCCAGGACCGATCTGAAAACGTGCGGCAACACGCTGGTGCCATCGGCGTAATGAAAGGTGTCGTCGTTGCGTCCTTCGATGTCCGCGATTCGCTGGTGAACCGAGCCGCAGGCGCACGGCGAGTCCAAAAGAGTTACTTCGTCGGAGATCTCATAGCGGATCAGGGGCATCACGGGGTTGAAGAGGTTCGTGACATACACCTTGTGGGAACGAACGCCGAGGGGAACCGGGTTGCCGTCCTGATCAACGGGCTCGACGATCACCAGGTCGTCTGTGAGGTGCATCCCCTCACCCTTGTAACAACCGATGGCCGTCACCCCCGCCTCGGAGGTCCCCCACATATTCGCGACCGGGGCCTGCCACAGCTCTTCGGCCGCCCCGCGGACCTCGGGTAGCAGCGGCTCAGCCATCGTGAGGATCCGGCGAGGAGCAATCGTAAGTCGTCCGGAACGGGCCTCGGCGACCAGGCGCCCGAGCATCGACGGATACGTCGCGAGGAATCGCCGCGGACTTTGTTCAGTCCGGCGACGACCTCCTCGATCGGAAGACCGACTCGAAAGCGGTGCGTCTCGATGGCCCCGGTCGCGAACGTCTCGGATACGGCGCTCGTGAAATGCGTCGCATTTTCGGCGGCCACGATCATCAACACCGGGGGTACGGATGCAAGCTCAGGATCGCTGATGCGGTCGAGCAGCGACCGACGCAGCGCGGTTAGCTGGACGGTCGCCCAGGAGTCCCAACCCCAGACGAAAACGCCCCGTCGGCCGCTCGAGCCGCCGGATGCCACGGCGTGCAGCTCGCCGCGGAAATAGGCGTCGCCGTCGAGCCGGGCGATATGGGCGTTGACATCCACGAGACGAACGCGGGGTCGGTGACGATGGAATCGAAGTTGTCCATCAGATCGTCCTTGGTCATCACCGGCAGGTCCGCCAGGGCTGCCTCGTCGAGCGCCGCCGGATCGACTTCCCCAAGGCGCTCGCGATGCCACGGTGATCGTTCGATCGCAAGTCCGACGAGCTCGCGTAGTTGCCTCGTGCGTTCCGATCGCAGCCGCTCCGCCGGCCAGGCGACGCGCTCGAAATGCTCGCCTATCTGCGGGAGCAGGTGTTCGATGTGACGCTGCCGCGTCTCGTCATATGCCTCCACGCGTGCAGGCTACACGCGTCCTGTCGTCGGCAAGCGGGCACGCGATGAACGGTCACACGACCTGGGCAGAACGCAAAGGGGCGTTACTGGCCGTGGTCGTCAGGCTCGTCCTTACGCAGGAGCGCAGCGATCTCGTGGCCGATGCCGATCGTCGGGCCGCCGATCAGCTCCCACGCACGCGCGATTCCGATGAGGAAGCAGACGATCACGAGCACGGCGATCGTTCGGACCGTGCCGCCGTCGCCAGGGTGGGCGACCACGTCGAGGCCGGCGAGCAGCTGAACAATGAACGTCGCCGCAAGGCCGACGAGGAACGCGGCGTCGCGCGCGGTGCGCCAGCTGAGCCCGTCCGGCCGAAGCATCACCAAGGACGACGCGGCAACGAACGACAAACCAATCGCCGCCACGACGACAGCCGCCCACCCGATCTTCTCGCCCGGGATCAGAGCGAACAGCGAAACAGCCAGAGCGTTGACGAACGATGTGAGGGCCGTCGACGCCCGCACGCGAAAGATCGGTGACTCAACGGTCTCGGCCAGGTGCTGGTGCGAGACCGAGATCGCCACGAAAAGGAGCCCGACCAGGGCGCCTGCGACGCTCGCCGACGCTAGAAAGAAGTCGTGAAGGCCAGCCGGCGTCACGCTGCGCGCGCTCCCTTTCGCGTCAGTCCTGGCACCGGTCGGCCGGGTGCTGCGCTCGAAGCGGCCGGCACGGATCGCGGAAGATATTCGCCCGCGCAGATCCGTCCGCGGCGCAGCCCTACATCGGCTTGCGGGCTCTGCCCGCAAGCCGCCCCGTCAGGAGCCGTCGTTTTCGTACGCTTCGTAGGACCGGCAGGGCTCGTTGCGCAGGCTCGGGCAGGGCGGCAGGCCGGTCGGGCACGCTCACGCCGGGCACGACCGGGAGCGTGAGGTTGCTTTCCATGCCGGGTCCGAACCCGATCGAGACGTTGGCCGTGGTGCCTTCGGGCTCGGTCTTGCTGAACGACCAGATCGGCTGCGTGCCGTTGGGCGCGGAGATCGTGACCCGAATGCGCGAGCCCGCACGGTAGGCGTGTCCCTCGAAGTAGAGGGGGATCGTCACCGGCACAAATTCGTCCGCCGGCATCGCCTGCACATCAGACGCGCGGAACGTCGGGATCGGCTGCAGCGCCGTGGGCTCCTGGTCGAACATGTTTTCCGAAGTCGTGGCGAGCTTGCGCTCGCTCGCGCGGATCCAGCCGTCCTGTACGAACGTTTCGTTGCCGTCGGGGCGGACCTCGCTTACGGTCGCCTGGAGGTCGACGTCCGGAGTCGACGACTTCACCCAAAGGTTGACCGCACCGCCGCCGATCACGGTCGTGTCGCTTCCGAGCGGCGCCGTCATGTACGACGCGGCCGATCCCGCCGGCGGCTGCACCCAGTTCCAGTCCCACTGCGACGCGTCGCCCCACTCGCCGCCCGGACCAGTACTGCCCAAGTAGTCGTTGAGTGGAGTGGCGCTTGCGTTGGACGTGTACGTGTCGACGCCCGGCGGCTGCGGCCGGTTTTTCATTGAGCGTGCCGGCGTCCCCGAGGTACCAGGTGCTCGCCGTCGTCCCGGGTATCGGGAACGAGGAGAACGACTTTTCGAACGCCGGGTAAGGGTTGCCGGGAGTCGTGTTGCCGGTCGGTGAGGTGCCTGCGCCGTTGTCGAACAGCACGCGAATCTCCGGCAGCGCCTTGAAGGCTGCGAGCGCGTCTTTGAACGTCGGCTCTTCCTGGATCGGGTCCGGCGGCAGCGTTACTTCGTCCCCTTTGGGGAGCCCCATCGCCTCTTGGTAGACGATCGGCGCTGCGGCATCCAGGAGCCCCCGATTTTCGATCGGTGCCTTGTGGGCGACATAGAGCTCCAAGAAGTCGTAGAGCCGGTTGAGCGTGTACGGATCGAGCGAGTCGATGTGGGCGCCGTTCGTGAACGTGAACCACTTCCGTTTCGTGCCCGTGAAGTGCTCTGCCAGGTCGGCGCAGTGGCCGCCCGTCTGCTCGTCCTCCCACTGGCACGCCATGAACGTCGGGACGTCGATGTTGTGCACGAACGTCACCGGGTCGAGCGGATCGGCCACCGGCGGGTTGTACGTCGCGTTTTCTTTGATTTCGGACAGCAGGTTCGTCGCCTGTTCATGCAGGGCCTGGTTTTCCCGGCAGGTTTCATCGCCTTTCTGGATCTGTTCGTAGGCCCAGTGCTCGCCGCTCGTCGGGCCGGCAGCTTCGGCGTCGTACTGGCGGTCTTCGGCCCATGGCACTGCGAACCCGGTGTTGAGGACGCCGCCTGGATAGAGCGTCGTCGCCGTCGCGTCGAGCGACCGACAGCGGCGCGATCGCCGCGAGCGCGTGCGGCTGCAGTTGAGCTGCGAAGAGCTGGCTGATCCCGCCGTAGGAGATGCCGAACATGCCGACTTTGTGGTGCAGCACCCACGGCTGTTTGGCGATCGTTTCGATCACGTCATAGGCGTCGAGTGCTCTCCAGCGGTTCGAAGTAGTCGAACGCGCCGCCCGAGCAGCCGGTGCCGCGCATGTTCACGTCGACGACCGCGAAGCCCATCAGGTTGGCGAGCGAGGCGATGCCGCTTTCCGGGCCCGCGGGGTTCGCGTAGCCGTATCCCGAGTATTCGATCAGCGTCGGGTAGCGCGGCACTTTGCTCGTGGCGGGCCGGAGCGGCGGCAAGACCGCGCCCGAGCGCGAGTCATCCGGGCCCAACTCGAGGCCCGGGAGGTGGACGTCGATCGCCAGCTTTGTGCCGTCGCGCGTCGTCAGGTAGCTGTATCCGCTGTCAGAGATCGACTGGTTGTAGATGCTGGGGTCCCAGGGCGCCGCGGCCTGCGTGTAGACCGTGATCGGTTCCGATTCTTCGCCCGACACCTGAACGCGGTATCCGCTGCCCGGTGCGACGCGCCGGAACAGCACCCCCCCGAGCGAGTCGGCGGTCTGCGACGAGACCGTTTCGTTGTCCGACGCGAGCAGCGACACCTGCGCGCTCGGCGCCAAGCCGGTGACGTAGACCTGTTCGACGCTGCCGTGGGCGTTGAACGCCGACGCCGACGCGGCCGCCACCAGCCAGACGAGCGCTACGGCGAAGGTCGCCGCGACGACTCGAGAAGTCCTGCCGGCGAGACGGTTGCCGCCTCGCGCGGGCTCCGTCCCGCAAACATTGCTGCTGACTGGCTCTGCAAACACCAGCAACCCCCGATCCCCGGTTCCCCCATGTACGTCGGACTGCGGTGCAGAGTAAACACGAATCGCGAGCCGCGCGCAACACGGGCGGACGATCCGCCGACCAGTTAGCTCGACGCGCCAGCCCGGGGGTTGGCGGCGGCCGTACCCTCATCGACCGCTAGCCCGGCACGGTGGGCCACCGCGGCGGCCTGTGTGCGCGTGCGAACGTCGAGCTTGGCGAGGATCCGCGAGACGTGCACGCTCGCCGTCTTCTCTGCCATGAAGAGCTCGGCTCCGATCTCGCGGTTGGTGGCGCCGCGGGCCACCAGGCGCAGGACTTCGAGCTCGCGCGGCGTCAGACCGAAGGGATCGTCTTGCGGCGCCTCGAGGCCTCCCCGGACCGAGTCCGGGGAACCGGGCGCCGGCGTCTCCGGCAGCGTGAGGCGGGCGCGAGCGGCGAGGCTGGCACACTCCAGGACGAGCCAGTCGGCGCCCAGCAGCTCGGCCGCCGCGCTCGAGCACGCGAGCGTTGCGGCGGCGACGTCTCGTTGACCGCTCTCGAGCTCGGCTTCGGCCTGACGGAAGCGGACGCGAGCGGCCAGGTAGGGGCGTTCGAGTTCGTCCCAACCTGCCGCGGCGGCCGACCAGGTTACCGGATCGTTGCTCGCGAGCGCGCGCCCGTGCTCGGCCTCGGCCGTCTTCACCCAGACCGCCTCGACGGCCCCGGCACTCGCCGCCGCAGCGCGCGTGCGCGCCAGCCCCATGTCCGCGCGTACTCGCGCGTCCGCCTCCGCGTCGCCGTCGCCTTGGTCCCGCGCGCGTTGCGCGATCTCGGCCTCGATTGCGACCCCGGCCGCGGCCACTGCGGTCAACCGGATCGCGTCGTCGGTGCACAGCTCGATCCGGTCGAGCGCCTGCTGAACTGCCGCGCGGGCGCCGTCGAGGTCGCCGCGGCGTTGGTGCAGGTCAGCCGAGGCGAGGCCGAAATGCCCGTGGAACTGTGGCTCGAGCGTGCGGCTGACGAGGGGCTCGATCTCCGCCAGTGCGCGCTCGGCGTCCTCCAAACGCCCCACGCCGAGAGCGAGTTCCGCCTGGCCGAGTCGCAGGACGAGTAGAAAGCGCCCTTCGAAGGCGCGGTCTTCGAGGGCCAGGTGACGTTCCGCGAGCGCCCACTCCCCGCACGCCAACGCGATCTCGCCGACCGTCGTGTTCATCCACACGTGCGAGCCGCCGAGGTGCGACGGGATTTCCGCAAACCCCTCGAGCGCGATGTCGAGCGCTTCGCGCGTGTCACCGGTGAGGTACAGCACCTCCGCCAGGTTGGCGTAGGCGTGGGCGAGGAGGTACTTGATGCCGGACTCGCGCGCCAGCTCAAGCGATTCGCGGAGCGTCGCGATTCCCTCTTCCGGCGTGCCGCACCCGACTTGCGCCATGCCAAGCGTTTCCAGGACCTGACTCTCGAGGTGCTTGCCGGCGTCGCTGGCGGCGACGATGTCGAGCGCCTCTCGCGACGGACTCCGCCGCCTCGCGGTGGCGCCCGCGCAGGAGCGTGGTGCGCGCCAGCCAGACGAGCACGCCCGCCCGCTCCGCATCTGCGCGGCCGGGCGGGAGCAACTCAAGCGCACGACGGCCGGTCGAGAGCGCCTCGTCGCCGCGGGCCAGCGACCACTGCACATGCGCGAGGCGATCGAGCACCTGAGCGGTGCGGACCGGTTCGGCCTCCTGGTCGAGCTCGGCCAGCGCCGCCGCGAGCATCGGTTCGGCGCGCTTCGGCTTGTCGTCGTCGCTGTGCTCGGATCCGGCCCTCGTAAGCAGCTCGGCGTGGTCGAAACCGACCACGGCTACCGGATCGTCGACGTGGGGCCAGGCCTCCAGGGCGCGCTCGAGCAGGTCCGCGGCCTCGCCATGGGCGTGGATCGCGGCAGCGGCGCCGGCCGCCGAGATCGCTGCGGTGAGCAGAAGGGTGCGGTCGCCGGCGGCCTGGGCATGGGCGGCGACCCGCGCGACGACCTGGGCGTCATCGTGGCCGTCGTGATCCAGCGATGCGTCGAGCGCGAGCGCAGTGTCCCGGTGGAGCGCGGCTCGCTCGCCGGGGAGGAGATCCTCGTAGGCGACCTCGCGCAGGAGCGCGTGGCGGAAGGTGAAGCAGGCGTCGGGCCAAGCCTCGACCACGTGGCCGGCGACCGCCTCGCGGAGCGCCGCGGTGAGCGCCGGACTCTCAAGCCCGGACACGGCTGCGAGAAGTGGCTCGTCGGCGCGCCCGGAGACGGCGAGCACCCGCAGGACCAGCTGTGCGTCGGGTGACAGGCGCTCGAGGCGGAGCATGAACGCGTCGCGCAGCGACTGGGGGGCGCCGCCGCGACCGTCGAGCCCTGCTGCGAGCAGCTCCTCGGTGTACAGGGGGTTGCCCTCGGCCCGGACAAACAGCCGTTCCAGGAGCTCTTCTTGGGGGGTCGCGCCGAGGATGTCGCCGAGCGCCTCGCCGAGCTCGTCGCGTCCCCACGGCAGCAGCGCTATGCGTCGCGTGCGTTCGCCGTGTTCGAGCTCGGCGAGGAGCGCGAGCAGCGGATGGCGACGGTGCAGTTCGTCCGATCGGTAGCTGAACAGGAAGAGCACGCGCTCGTTACGCAGGCTCCGTGCAAGGAAGGCCGTGAGCGCCCGCGTCGAGCGGTCGGCCCAATGGAGGTCCTCGATCACCAGCACGACCGGGCGCTCTTCGCCGAGAAGGTCAAGCAGCTCGAGCGTCGCCTCGAAGAGGCGCAGCTGGGCCGACTCATCGCTTGGCTCGCCTGGTCCGACGGACTCCGACAAGCCCGGAACGAGCGCGCCAAGCGAGGCGCGCGCCCCACCGCTCAGCTGGTCGATGGCCGGATCGCCGCAGCGCGCCAGCTCGCGAAGCGCGCTGATCAGTGGACCGTACGGAAGCTCTCCTTCGCCGATCTCCACGCACTCGCCGCGCAGGAATCGAGCTCGATCACCGGCCGTTGCCGTGAATTCGGCGATCAGCCTCGTCTTGCCGACACCTGAGTCTCCGCTGAGGGCGATTACCGACGGCTCTGCAGCCGTCGCCTCGCGGAGCGCGGCCTCACATTCCGCGAGCTCTCCGGCGCGCCCCACGAAGTGACTGCTGGTGACCCGCGTGCTCACGCGTCCAGTATCGCGGGCGGGCTCGCGATAGGAAGGCCAGACGGCCTGCTCCGGAGCGCTCACGCCGCAGGCTTCGGCTCGAGTCGCCGCGCTGCGCCTGCAGTTCGGCCTGCCTGACTCTCGTGAACTCCATGATGAGTGTGGGATGCATCGTGGTGCTCCTTCCTTCCGCTCGCTGCCATGAGGTGATGGTGGGCTACGCCGCGCTTCCACACATCGGGCGGATGGAGCCGATTTGCGGCTCGCGACCCCTTACGCCGAACCCCGAGGCCCTTAGGCGTCGCGATTCACCGCGCGCGTACGGGAAGACGGCGCGCGGCTGCGGCCAAAATCAGCCGATTTCAGCCGCGGCTCACCGGCTCCCGGCGGTCCGCGTCGCGGCGCTACCAGGTGCCGTTCTGGCAGCCGCCCGCTTCCGGACCCGTCCTGCCCAAGGGGACGCAGGTGTGTTCGACCGCGCCGTTCGCGTGCCTTACGATCCTGAACTGGTGGGCCGAGGTCGCGGTTGCGGTGACTTCGAAGCCTTCGCCGCCTTCGGTTTCGGCAGCGGAGCTCAGGAAAGGCTTGCCGCCACCGGGTTCGATTTGGATCATCGGATCCTTGCTGTGCAGGACGGCGGGTGTAATGCCTTCGAAGCGTCCGTTGTGATGCGCGGCGTACCGCTCAACCGTCGCGAACGCGATCTGGGCCACTTCGATCGCGGCGGGATCCCCCGAAGGGATGGCAGTGGCGGCACCGGCGACGGCCCGTCGGTAGAGCGCATCGAGCACGTGGTGCTCCTCGGCGGCAGAGATCGGGAGCGGATATGACTCGACCGCGACCAGGACGATCGCGTTGGAGTACCGGAATCCCAAGATGTCGAGATAGAGGTGTTCGGCAGCGGACGCGACGGCGGCCGCGGGACGGTACGCAGCTTCGACCTCCGGCGCACCGCCATCGACGGTGATGTTGACTCGGTAGCCGAAGCCTTCGGGGATTCCTTCGGTCGGCGCGCTGAGCGCGGTCGTTTCGACCGGCCCTATGTCGTTGCTCGCTTTCGCGTTCGCGAGGCTTGAGCCGAGCAGGTCGGCGAGGCAATGGCGCACGAGCTGGACGTGGCGCAGTGCCTCCGACGTTCGGGCCGCGTCAGCAGAGTTCGAGGCGACGCTAACGGTGGACTGAAGCCAACCAACGTCTCGATGCGCGCCCACGGCGAACCGCGGCGATGCGCGAGTTGCGAGCGCCGGCGAACCGCTTCGCGTTCCGATGCATTTGCCGAAGTTCGTTGATTCTTTCGGCTGGCGGGGTGTGAGACTCGGCGCCAGGCGCGCGGTCGGCGGCAGGTCCGAAAGTCTGAGGTTCACTTCCTGCGCGTACGAGACCGCGGTCCAATCCGTTGTCGAGCCGCTCACCGCGCGGGTTCCGGAGCGGGCCGTGGCGCTCCGAGGGGTGCCCGAACCTGTCGCGCAGCCGGCGCACGCCAGTGCAGCGACTGCGACCGGCACGGCGGCGGTGAGCCACGTGCAGCGCACACCTCGAGAATCGACCCGACTTCTCTTGCACTTGAGGCGTCGCATGAACGTCGCACTCATCCCGTCGAGCGTACGCCTCGTTGTGCCTGAACCGCAGATGAGGCGCCGTTGATTTCCTGGTCTGCCAACAGGGGATCACGGGTCGTGCTCGATCCCGGCTTGGAGTCGCTGGCGCGCGCTCGCCGCGGCCACTACCTAGGATGGGCGGGCTCGCCGAGGAGGTCGGAGAGCCGAGTCCACTCGAGCTACCGAAAGGACGTGCAACAGCGATGCCGATCCCCGATTCGATCCTCGCTTTCATCGACGCCCAGGCGGCCGGTGCATCGACGAAATACGACGATCTCCGTGTGGTCGTCTTCAACGGCACGACGAAGCGCTCGCCTGAGCAAAGCAACACCGACGGGCTGCTCGCAGTACCGAAGCGGATCTTCGAGGCGCTCGGCGTCGGCTGGGATGAGATCCGTACCGCCGATCACAACATTCCGGCGGGCCTGTTCACCGACATGCGCGAACACGGCTACGACGAGGACGACTTCCCGGAGATCTATCGCTCGCTCGTCGAACCCGCCGACATGATCCTCATGGCCGGGCCGATCTGGATGGGCGATCAGAGCTCACTGACCCGCAAGATCATTGAGCGACTCTACGCGCACTCCAGCGAAATCAACGACGCCGGCCAATGGGCGTACTACGGCAAGGTCGGCGGTGTGCTGACGACCGGCAACGACGACGGCGGCAAGCACGTCAACGCGCAGGTCCTCTACGCGCTGGAGCACATCGGCCTCGCTGTCCCGCCGCAGTGCGACACCTACTGGACCGGGGAGGCCGGCCCAGGGCCGTCCTACCTCGACAAGGTCGGCGGCGGTGAGCACAACGCCTGGGCAACGCGGAACACCGTGTTCATGACGTGGAACATGCTCCACTTTGCTCGGATGCTCAAGGACGCCGGAGGCATACCGCGCTACGGCAACTCCACGTTCGATTGGAACCTCGAGCAGCCCGAGCACCCGAACCCGAGCCCGGCCGCCGGCTAGCGTACGCGCCAATGCGGGAGCGTTCGCAGGCCCTGCCAGGGGGTCCTGTTAGGGTCGAACTGTCAGTCGCGTCTCCCGTTCGGGGAGCGACGGTGCGTTCGCCCGGTCCTTCTTGACCTCTCTGCCTAGCGACCGCCGCCCGTGAGAGGTTGGCGAGGACGCTTGTGAAGTCACGAGGATGGTGTAGCCCGCGTGGACGATGATGCGATCCGCAGCGTGGTGCAACGACTGTCGCGGCCTCACGCCGCTGGCGGCACTGTGATCGACCGGGCGGCGATCATCGCCGAGGGGGCCGACGCCGCAGCGATCATTTCCTGGATCGCAGCGAACGCCGGTGCTCCCGAGGAGCGGACGAGCGGGCCATCGAGGCGAGGGATTCACGGGACGCGACTCGACGCTGGTGGCGGGTCGGAAAGCCGGACCCCCCGACGCTACGTGTTCCCGGCAGGCGTCGACCTAGAGCCGGAGCAGGCACCTCGACCGCAGGCCGTCCCCTCGGGGACCTGAACCAGCGTCATCGAGGTCGCGTTGTTGCGGCTTGCGGTTCGGTCACCGATCCGTGGAGGCGGCGTCGCTGTCGAGCGCGAGCTCCATTTCGTCTGCGAGCTCGGAATTCCGATACGGCCCTGGGCTGCGTAATGCGCTGATCACCTGGCGCCGGCTCGCGATGTCCTTGTCCTGACTGAGCTTGAACTTGGAGACGAAGCGCGTGATCGGAATGCGCAGACCGACGGTGCCCGGGGCGATCCTCGCGCCTTCCTCGGGATCGAGCGGCAGCGGTCGCTCGACGTGGCGCTCGAAGTGGTCGACGAGACGTGCGAGAACTTTGAGGTTCTCGCGGCCGTCGAGGACTTCGGGCACCCCGTAGCAGTGGGCGACGCTGAAGTTCCAGGTCGGAACCGGCGTTGCGCCGGGTGCGTACCAGCTCGGGCTGATGTAGCCGTGGTTTCCCTGGACGATCAGCAGGATCTCGCGTTCGCCGAAGCCGTGCAGCTCCTCGTCTGGTTTGCCGACGTGCGTGAGCACCGTGATGTCCGCGGCGTCCTCGTCAAGCAGGATCGGATAGTGCGATGCGATCAGCTGGCCGTCGTTGTTGCTCACAAGCGTCGCCCACGGGTTCGACTCGATGAGCTGCCGCACGGCTGCGGCGTCGGTGATCGCGTGCTTGGGGTTGTGGCGCATCCTGGCCGGTGACGTTACCGCCGTCGAACGGTGGCGCCGGCGCTGCCGCGCAGAACGGGAGCCCGGGCGTGCCCACCTGCGAACGTGCCGGCTTAGCCGTCGGCGGCGGGAACAACGTCGCGTCCGCCCTCGAGTCGCTTGGCAGCAATTCGCTCGGCAGCCGCGGAGACCGTGGGGTGCGCGTGCATGGCCGTGAGGAAAGCGTCGCGGCCGATCTTCAGGAGGGTGGTTTCGGAGGTCGCGGTGACGGTCGACGTTCGCTTGACCGGCTGGAGAAGAGCGATCTCCCCGAACCCCTCCCCGCCCGTCAACTGCCGGATCTCGCGCCCGCCCTGCGTGATGCAGACCGAGCCCTCGGTTATCGCGTAGTAGGCGTCGCCCTCTTCGCCCTCCGTGATGATCGCCGTGCCCGACGGAATCGTGACGTACTCCGCTTCGCGGGCGAGCGTCTCGAGCGGCGCCGCGGGGAGCGTGGAGAAGATCCCCATGTTCCGCAGCATCCCCATCTCGACGACTGGTATCGACGCCTCCCCGTCGATACGGCGCACTCGTCGTGCCGCTGCGAAGACGGCGATGAGCGCGAGGCACGCGACGCCCACGAAGGCCGCCTTGGGGCCCCCGATGCCGATCAACAGCGGGACCATCAGCGCACTAAAGATCATACCGAGGTCCCGCATCGACTCGATTAGGGCGAATGCGCACACGATCACGTCGAGCGGTGTGGAGCGCTGGAGCAATGTCTGCGCGGCGATGCTCTGAACAGAGCGGGCGCCGCCCACGACCAGCAGTAGAAGGATCGCGACGAGCACGGTGGATGCCAACGCGAGCGACGCCAGCGCCGCCCCTCCGACGAGCGCCGCGACGGCGAGTGGCAGAGCGAGGCGGCGGCCGGCGAGCATCACGGCGATGGCTGCGCCGACGAGCCCGCCGGCGCCGAACGCGGCGCTCAGGTAGCCGGCGGCACCGGGCCCCACGGCGAGGATCTGGACGGCGAGCACGACAACGAGCAGGTCGATCGCTCCCTCGATCGCCGCCGTCCCGGCTGGGAATGCGATCAGCGCGCGGGTGGTCGGGCGCGAAGCGATGACGCGTGCGGCGGTGAGCAGATCGGAGAGCCCGCCCTCCTCCTCTTCTCCCTCTCCCGCGTCCGCTCGCAGCGGCCGAACGTGGGCCAGCACCGGCAGTGAGAGGCAGAGCGCCGCGAGCACCGTGCAGGCAAGTCCCGGACCATCGACGGTGATCAGCACTCCTGCCAACGCCGGCCCCGCGAGCGTGCCCAGGCCTTCGCACCAGCTCGTCGCGACATTCGCTGACGTCAGCTCGTCCGGATGGCGGACGACGAGCGGCATGAGAACGTGGTGCAGCGGCCTACTCACGCCGAGGGATATCGAGAAGGCCATCGCCGCGACATAGACCACGACCACGGGCGCGCCCGCGAGGATCGCGATGCCGCACATCGCAAGCGTCACGGCGACCGCGGCGTACGCTCCCGCCAGGAGCCGGGCGACGCCCACGTGGGCCAGGCGGGCGCTGAGCACCGGTGACAGGAACATCGACGGCAAGAGCTGGATCACGACGACGAAGCCTGCCGCCGAGGCGCCACCTCGTAGGTACGCGAAAACGATCAGCGCAAGCCACTCGCCGAACTCGGCAACGATCGAGACCGCGTAGGCGACGAGTAGCCGGGTCAGGGCGCGGTTGCGAACGACGACCGCGACGACCCGACTGAATCTATTTCCGTCGCCCCGCATCGGAGGATGCGTACCGTAATCCGTCGCACCAAACAGCGCGAACGCGCCGCGGACCGTCACCCACACGCGCGCGTCCGTGGCTCATCCCCGCGTCGCGGCAAGAAGCTGGTTACGATCCGCACGTGAGCGTAGGTGCTCATCGAGGCCGCACGATCGCGTGACCCGCGGGTAGCCAGCGAGCGACACCTAACGAGGAGACGATCATGAGCACATCCGTTGCCCACAACTACTCGGAGCCGACGATTCTTCGCCCCGACTCCTTCCCGATGCGCTTGTTCGAGAAGGCCAAGCGTCTCGGCGTCTGGAACCCATCCGAGTTCGACTTTTCGCAGGATCGAGCGGATTGGGAATCGATGGACGCCGAGCGGCGCGACGCGCTGCTGCAACTGACGGCAGCGTTCCTCGGCGGCGAGGAAGCCGTCACGCTCGATCTGCTGCCGCTCGTTCTGGCGATCGCACGACAGGGTCGTCTCGAGGAGGAGATGTTCCTCACGACGTTCCTCTTCGAGGAGGCCAAGCACATGGACTTCTTCAGTCGCTGGATCCGCGAGGTGACGGGCGGAGCCAAGCTGCCGCCGGCCCGCGAGCCTTCCGTGGAGCTGCTTCGACGTCGAGCTGCCGAAGTCCATGAACGCGCTGCTCGAGGACCAGTCGCCGGCGACGATGGCGCGCGCTTCGGTTACCTACAACATGATCATCGAGGGCGTCCTCGCGGAGACGGGCTACGCCAACTACCACCGCTCGCTCGCGGTCAACGATCTGATGCCGGGCCTCTGCGAAGGGCTCGTGAACATCAAGCGCGACGAGTCGCGCCACATCGCTTACGGCGTGTATCTCCTGAGCCGACTCGTCGCCGAAGATCCAAGCGTCTGGGAGGTAATCGAGCAGCGCATGGTTGAGCTGCAACCGCTCACGGAGGCAATCGTGCGCGGCGCGTACGAGGATTACCCGGACGGCGTGACTCCCTTCGGGCTACGCGTCGACGAGTTCGCCGAGTTCGCGGCGAGCCAGTTCGGTAAGCGCTACGACCGGATCGCCAAAGCTCGCGATCGGACGCTCGCCGAGGTCGAAGCTTCGAGCGATCCCGCCGAGGTGCAGGACCTCGTAACCGAGGTCTAGCGGCAGCGCTTGGCATTGGAGCGGACGGAGGGCGAGCCGACCCCGTGGCGCTCGTGCTGTCCGTTCTCAGGTGACCAGCAGAAACTCGAAGCTGGCCCAGGCGGGACGAAAGCCGAGCTTTCTGTAGAGGAGTTCTGGCCTCTCGCCTTGCTCGGCGCCGATCCATAGGTTTGGCGCCCGCGAGCCGCGCTCGATCGCCTCACGCGTCAGAGCTGTTCCCAACCCCCGGCCGCGATGCTCGGGTGCCGCGTAGACCCGGGTTATCTCGGCGCCGTCCGGCGTCCGGACGAGCTCCGCGAATCCCGCCGGCGCATCGTCGACGAGCGCCGCGAGAACGGTGGTGCCGCGCGCCCGGTCGACGGCGCGCTTGGACTGCAGGTAGGCCGCCGGGTCGTAGTCAGGGAAGTCCTCGCGGTGCCACCTCGCGCGGAGCGCGTGGACATCGTCGTAGTTGACCTCCCGGACCGTTAAGGCATCCGGCGGAGCCGGAGGGACCGGCGCTTCGTGGCGCAGCAGCACGATGGGGGAGCCGCGCCAGCCGACGGCCGCCATTGGCGCCGCCAACCTTTCCGCCGGCTCCGCGCTGTCGAAGGTGATCATGTGGCACGTCTGCCCCAGCGCGTCGTTCGCGAGCCCGACAAGCTCATTGGCAGAAAGCGAAACGTCGCCTTCAACACGCACGCAGTTGTGGAAGTAGAAATCTGGATGCAGCCGCGTTTGAACGACCGTGCCGTGCTCCCAGCGGGCGACGCGGTCGCACGGCGCCTCTTGAAGTGCGTGGTGCCAAGAACGCGCGAGGCCGGCCGTCGCTTCTGCCGTCCTGATCATGGACCGACACTAGCCGGGCGCCGTGCGATCCGTACGGCACGGATCGAAGCGGGCGACGGGCTGCGCTAGACGGACGTACAAAGCCGCCGAGCGCCCGTTAGGCTGCTCCGGCGATGTCCGAGCCCGACGGAACACCAGAACCCGCATACCACTTGATCCTCGACGCGCCGGAGGTCCAGGCGACGGCAAGCGCGCTTCGCTTGTTGATCTCCGACGAGGCCCACCAGCCCGAGATTCGCCGCCTTGCGTTTGAGGCCCTTGCCGGGCTGGACGCCGACCCCGATGATCTCGGGCGGCTCACGCTGGAGCTCTCGCCTGAACAGATGAAGATCACCCATTCGGCCGTACGCCTGCTCGTCAACGACCTCGGGCGGGCCGAGGCCGACGAGCGCGAGGTGCTGCAGGGCGTGCTCGCGAAGCTCCCCGACGAGCACGTGATGCGCGCCATCCGGATTGCCTGACGGCCGCTTCGGCGCCGAAGCGGCAGCCGGGCGGGATGCGCAGCCGCCGACACACCTGACGGCGGACTGTCACCCGGGTTTAGGACCTTTATCTAGGACCTACACGCCCTTGATCCTGCGCCGAGGTAGCCGTGCCAACTTGCGTGCATGAGCTTCTTCGACAGAGGACGCACCTCGCGCGGCCCCTTCCGTGGCCTGCTCGTGACGCTGGTCGCGGTCGCCGCCGGAGTCCTCGTCGGGCACTTCGTCTGGAACGCCGCGACCGCGGGGCTGAACGTCAACTCGGCCTCCAACCGGTTCCGATCCTTCGAGCACGCGACGGGCGGCCTCGGCGAACGCTCCGGCGCGAACGGCTCGGGCGGTTCCGCGCTCAGTCCCGGCGGCAGCGAAGGCAGCGGCTCAACCGCCGAACAAGGCGAAGAATCGTCCGAAAGTGAAGGCGGCGTCGCGAGCTCGGTCACAGGCAAGGTCGATCCGGGCCTTGTGGACATCAACACCGAACTCGGCCTAGAGGGCGGCGCGGCCGCGGGTACCGGGATGGTCGTCACCTCGAACGGCGAGGTAATCACGAACAACCACGTGATCACCGGTGCGACGAGGATCACCGCGACGGATGTCGGCAACGGCACGACGTACACGGCACGAGTGGTCGGCTACGACTACGGCCACGACATCGCCGTGCTCCAGCTGGAAGGAGCCTCCAACCTGAAGACCGTAAGCCTCGGCGACTCGAGCTCGCTGAGCGACGGCCAGAACATCGCCACGATCGGCAACGCCGGCGGAGCCGGCGGCACGCCAAGCGCAACCGCTGGGCGGGTGGCCGGCCTAGACCAATCGATCACGGCGGGGGACGAGCTCGACGGAACCCAGGAGCACCTCTCGGGCCTTGTCCAGATCGCCGGCGACGTGCAGCCCGGTGACTCCGGCGGCCCGCTCGTCAACAGTTCCGGTGAAGTGCTCGGGATGGACACCGCGGCATCGACGACCTTCCAGTTCCAGTCATCGGCGAACGAGGCGTTCGCGATCCCGATCGGCGAGGTGAAGGCGATCGCAGGCCAGATCCTTGAAGACCACGAAACGGAAACGATCCACATCGGCACGACCGGGATGCTCGGGGTTCTCCTGCAAAGCCAGAGCGAAGAAGGCGCGGTAGTCGAGAACGTCATTTCGGGCTCGCCGGCGGCGGAAAACGGGCTCGGCGCGGGAGACGTGATCACGGCAATCAATGGCTCGAGCGTGACCTCGCCGACGGCGCTCAGCCACGTCATCCTCAAAGCGCGCCCCGGTAACGGCGTGAAGGTCGCCTGGCACACCCCCGAAGGCGAACAGCACACCGCGACGATTACGCTCGCCGAAGGCCCGCCGCAGTAATCGGCCCCATCGGGCGCCGGTGAGTCAGAGGCGAACCGCCTGCGACCAGTGATGGGGCGTAGCTCGCAGTAGGACGCGAGCCCGTCGGATCGCACCAAAAGCGCCTGCATGAGGCGCTTCTCGCCTCAATCCGCGGCGCACCTTGGCCGAAACGCCAAGTGGTGGGGCAATGACGCCAAATGAGGAGAGACGACGAGGAATCGGCGGCGTGAACCGCCGCCGACGTAAGCACTCGGGTGACCGCGCACTGACGCCGCGCCCGTCTCGTCTTGACGCATCCGGCTGCCACGTACCCGCGCCGACTCTCGCCGACCTCGGGCGCGGCCGCTCATGAACGGCAGGAACCGTCGGCCCCTCCGCGCGCTGCCGGCGGCTTTCGTGCTGGCGATTCTTGTGCCGGCGACGGCGTACGGCTTCTGGGCAGCCTCGGGATCCGGGACCGCGACGCCTCCCGTTGCCTCGCTCGCGGCGCCGACGGCGACGGCCGCGGCCGGCGCCGGCGAGATCACCCTCAGCTGGACCAAAGTGACGCCTCCCGGCGCAGGCGAAGTCAAGTACTACGTCACGCGCACCGGCGGGACCGCGCCGAAAACCAACTGCCCGACGACCGTGGCGACCGCCGAGACGGAAAAACAGCTCATCGAAAAACAGGGTGGGCTGACTTGCAAGGACGAAGGATTCGCGGCGGGCGAAACACGGCATTACACCGTCACGGCACTCTGGCGCACCTGGAGCGAAACGAGCGGCGAAGCGTCAGGAACGGCAACCGCGGCGGTCTCAAAGTTCGTCATCAGCTTCGAACACGCCGAAGCCGAAGCCGGCGTCGCCGACAACATGACCGTGACAGCCGAGGACTCGTCAAGCCGAGTCGTCGAAAGCTACGCGGGGTCCCACGCGCTCACCTGGGAATCAGCGCCCGCAGAATCCAGCACGGGCGAACGCTCCTACGTCACGAACGAAACGGGGGGCTCGGTGTACTCGAAAGGCGAAGGCAAATTCAGCTTCACCAACGGACGCACCCACGTCTCGGGCTCCAACGATGGCAAGGCGGTCTTCTTCGACGCGGCGACGACGACGGTGAAAGTCAAAAACGCCGAAGGCGAAGGCTCGGCCACGCTCACAGTCAAATCGGGCGCATTCAAGAGCTTCCACGTCGAATCGCTGACCGCGGAACCGACGGCCGGGAAAGCGGACGAAGTGAAGCTGACGGCGTGGGACGAATGGCACAACATCATCAGCACCTACGCGCGCGCCAACAAACTCCTCTACACCGGCGCTGAAAACTCCCCGAGCGGCACCGCACCGGTTGCCGGCAGCAGCGAACCGACCTTCGCGGCAGGCGTCGCGACCGTCACCGGCTTCACCTTCTACAAGGCGGCTTCGACGACACTCAAGGTCGAAGAAGAAACGTCCGGCCACAAGGGCGAAGCGACGTTCACCGTCAAACCCGTCGCCGGCGCGACCCTCACGGCGACAACCGGCCACTACGCCTGGTCGAAACCGACCACGACCGCCGGAACCCTGTCGGCTCTGTGCCTCTTCACGTGCGAAGACGCGACATTCGGCAACTCCGGCAAATTCTACGCCCGGGTGGCCGTGACCGATGAATGGGGCAATGTCGTCACCAACGTCGGCGCCGGACGTGTAGTTCGGGTGGAAGAAGTGGCAGGAGAAAGCATCACGCTTACGATCCCAGAAGGCGGCACAGCTGAATCCGGCGAATTCATCTTCACGTCCGAAGCGACGGGCGAAGGCACGACGACGCTCATCGCGAAACGAAACGCGGGGACCGAATACAAACCGGCTGAAGGCAAGTTCAAGTACTAGTCCGTCGGTGCCGAGCCTCGAATCCGGCGGTTGGACACCATCCCAGCGATATCTTTTCTGATATCATAACGCTGTGGAACCGGGTGAGCTCGTCTCTGCCACGCGCACGCGTCTCGGGCTGAGCCAGCGTCAGCTCGCGCTGCGCGCCGGCACCACGCAGGCGGTGGTCAGCCGCATCGAGCGCGGCCTTGTCTCTCCGACTTTCAGGACGCTGCGCGAGCTGATGGTCGCGATGGGGGAGGAGCCTGTCGTCGCGGGCCGCAGGCTCGAGGGGCGTTGGGACGAGGCGCATTTCGCGAGCACGGCGGCACGGTCGCCGGCGGAGCGCCTCGCGCTAGCACTCTCGTGGAACAGCATGGCAGCGCGCCTCGCTGCGGCCGGAAAAAACGTTCGCACAAGTGCCTGACGCCCCTCTCGTCGCAGAGCGGATCTTTGCCGTGCTCGCAGAGCACCGTGTCGACTACGTGGTCGTCGGGGGTGTCGCCGTCCAGGTTCACGGGCACGTCCGGATGACGAACGATGTCGACCTCATTCCAGCTCCCGACCCGCGCGAACCTCGGCCGCCTCGCTGACGCTCTGCGGGAGCTCAAAGCGCGCGTGCTTAACCCGGGAAGCGAGAACCTAGCGATCGACGCATCGATGCTCTCTCGCGCGACGCCCTGGCAACTGTCGACCGAACTCGGAGACATCGACATCCTGCACGATGCACCAGGTGCCGCGGCGTTCGACGACCTGCGCTCGCGCTCGCTCGTTATCGCGCTCGGATCGACGGAGATTCCGATCGCCGGACGCGATGACCTGATTTCGATGAAGCGTGCCGCCGGACGGGCGATCGACCTGGAAGACATTGCCGCGCTGACGGAGCCAGAACACGGCGGAATCTAACGTCGCCGTCCGGGGAACATGACGGACGGCTCGGCCCAGGACAACGCCGCGAAGCATCGTCATGTCGCCACGCAGCTGATCTCCTGTTGCGCAAGCAGGGATCAACCCCGGGGCGCGAGAGCAGCCGCACGGCCGCGTGTAGAGTCGCACCGGTGGAGGAACACGCGAAATTCCAATGACGCTGACGTTGTATGAGCATCCGTTTGCGGCGTACTGCTGGAAGGCTCTCGTTGCGTTGTACGAGCGCGACGTGCCGTTCGAGCGTCAGTTCGTCGGTGGCGAGGAAGACCGCGAGCGGCTCGGCGAGTTGTGGCCCATGGCCACCATTCCGGTGCTCGTTGACGACGCCGCTGGGATCACCTTGCCGGAGTCGACGACGATCGTCGAATACCTCGATCGCTACGGCAGCGCGCAGGCGCTCGTGCCTTCCGATCCGGCAATGGCCCTGCAGGCGCGATTGTGGGACCGCGTGTTCGACGGCCATGTCATGACGCCGGTGCAGAAGATCGTTGGTGACGCGCTACGCCCTGAGGGCCGCGAGGATCCCGAGGGCGTCGCTCAGGCGCGTGTTGCGCTCGACCGGGCATACGCGACGCTGGACGCCCGGTTGACGAACGGTGGCTGGGCTGCGTCGTCGCAGCTCACACTCGCTGACTGCGCGGCGGCCCCGTCCCTCTTCTACGCCCGCGTCGTACACCGCTGGGATGAAGAGCGACTTGCCGGCCTCACGCGCTACTTCGGCGCCATTACGGTGCGGCCGTCCGTCGAGCGCGTCATCGATGAGGCGCGTGAGTACCGGGACTTCTTCCCTTTACCTTGGCCGGACTACGTGGCATAGAAGTGCTCGCTCGACCCCGATAAGCCGGCGCCCAGGGGCGTGGCGCGCATGCTCGCGAGGCCCCAGCTAGTCCGAAATGGCTCCCGCGGGATCGAGAAGCGATCTCAGAAGATCTTCCACGTGGTCGAAGCTGGCTTCGAAGCCATCGACCGTTTTCATGTGATCACGGCCGGCCTTGTCACGGAACGCCAACCGTTGCGTCAGCTTCGTCACCCCGTCAGTTTCCTGCAGATCCGTCGACTCGATGGCGTGAGCATCCGGCCACCCCTCGAACAGCCAGGTCTCGACGGTCCGAGTCGGCGGCACGACCTCCAGGTAGGTGCCGCGAAACGAGCACTCCTTTCCGTCGGTGGTCACGAAGACGATGTGGTAGTCCCCTCCAACGCGCAGGTCGATCGAGCACACGGTCATCTTCTCCGTGTACGGCGCGAACCACTTGCTGACGTGCTCCGGGTTCGTGAATACGTCGAAGACGAGCTCGATCGGAGCCTCGAACTCTCGAGTGATCACGATCTCGAGATCGTTCGGGAATTCGATGATTCCGGACGCGTGCCGATTAGGTGTCATCGCCGGTCTCCTTGCTGTTGTAGCTCTTTGAGGTAATCGTCCATCCGATCCAGTCGGTCGCTCCACTCCCGCTCGTACTTGGCCAACCACTCGTGCAACGGCCCAAGGCTCGCGGGTTCCAAGCGGTACAGCCGACGGCGCCCCTCCGCCCGGCATCTCACGAGCCCCGCGTCACTCAGCACCCGGAGGTGCTTCGAGACCTGCGGCTGGGCGAGGTGCAGCTCAGCGACGAGCTCGCCGACCGGCCGCTCACCCGGCACAAGGGCGTCGAGGATCTCGCGTCGGTGGGCGCCAGCGATCGCGCTGAAGACATCAGGGGCGGCCGGCGCGTGTGACATGGGGGCATTATATGCTGAGATGGGCATATGTCAACTGGTGGTTTCCAGCGGATGCGGGAATCACTTATGGTGCTCCGGGTGGAGGCCCGAATCCCACCGTTGCCGGAAGAGGAGTGGAGCGAGCCGGTCCGCGAGCTGCTCGCCGCTCAAGCGGCGAGGGGACCGGTGCCAAACGTCTTCACGACGTTGGCCCGCTACCCCGAGTTGTTCGCGCGATGGCTGCCATTCGCGGGCAAGCTGCTGCTCGCGGGCACGCTCGAGCCGCGCGAGCGCGAGCTTCTCATCTTGCGTACCGCCTCGAACTGTGGGTGCGACTATGAGTGGGGGCAACACGTTGCCCTTGGCCAGGCTGCGGGGCTAAGTGAGACCGAAATCGCCCGCGTGGTCGAGGGACCGTCGGCGCCGGGGTGGGATGCGAACGACGCCACGTTGCTCTTCGCCGCGGACGAACTGCACGCGAATTCCGCGATCGGCGAGGCTACGTGGGCTGCGCTCGCTCGGCGCTACGACGAACGCCAACTCATCGAGATCCCGATGCTCGTTGGCAACTATCATCTCGTCGCGTTCTGCCTGAAGTCGCTCGGCGTGCAGCGTGAGCCGGGAATAGCGAGCTTGCCGGTCTCGGACGACTGACGTGCGGCTTGCTGATCGTCGCGTGCTGGTTGTTGGCGCCGGCACCCGCGCAAGCGACGATCCCGACGCCCCCGCTGGCAACGGCCGCGCAATTTCGATTCTCGCAGCGCGCGAGGGCGCGAGCGTCGTGTGCGCGGACATCGATGCGGACGCCGCGGCCGAGACCGTACGGCAGATCGGGAACGACGGCCGCGACGCAGTGGCCTTCGGCGCGGACGCCGCGGATCCGGACGCGTGCCAGGCGATGATCGAAAGTGCCGTCGACGCGCTCGGCGGACTCGACGGCATCGTTGTGAACGTCGGAATAGGTCGGGGGGCGGGACTCGGGGGCACCAGCGTTGAGGACTGGGACCGCGTATTCGCCGTCAACCTCCGCGCCCACTTCGTGATTTGCAAGATCGCTCTGCCGCAGTTACCCGAACGCGCTTCACTGGTCTTCATCGGGTCGGCAGCGGGGCTGCGGGCGGGCAGCGGTTCGCCCTCCTACGACAGCTCAAAGGCCGGACTGGCTGGGCTTTGCCGTCATGTCGCTCGCGAGGGAGCGTCGCGCGGGATTCGCGTCAACCTGGTGGTCCCAGGTCTGATCGACACACCGATGGGGCGAGGCGCTTCCTCGGCAAGCGCGGCGCGCGATCGCATCGCCGCGCGGATACCGCTCGGGCGACAGGGGACCGCGTTGGAGGTCGCAGCTGCCACGGTCTTTCTGCTCTCCGACGATGCGAGTTACATCACCGGGCAGTCGCTCGTGGTCGACGGGGGGCTCACGGCACTTTAGGGAGGGGGGCACGCGCGGCGAGGCCCGGCTCCTGCCACGCGAGCGGGATCGGGCCCGGAGCGGCCTTGCCCGGATCGGGTCGGGACGCGATCCCGCGCTCCTGAACTCCAAGTTGAGATTGAGGCGGCTGCGGGAGTTCAGCGCCAACCTGATCACGCGCGCTCGCCCACCATCGCGCGAATTCGCGACCAACAGTGCAGCTTCAAGACTGGCGCGTGGTGGCTGGGCGACGCCCAGCCACCACGCCCGGTGTGCTAACGGATCGTGATCGCTCGCTTGGTCGTCCGGCGGCGTCCGGAGGCCCAGCTGGTGACGCGCAGGGTGTATCGGCCGCGCGCAATCTTGCGCGAGCTGTTCGAGACGAACTGCTCGTGCCCATTGATCATCTGCATCGAGCCGCGTGCAACCACGCGGCGGCCCCGGAGCAGGACACCGCGTGGATTGAACGAGCTGGTCGTGAACTTCACGGGTTTTGAAATCAACGTCGTGGTGCAGACCTCCGACGTCTTCTTTTTCCCGTGAACGGTTGTCGTGACCCTTCTGCACTTCACAAGCTCGACCTCGCCGTTGCGCCCTGGAGGTCCCTGCTTGCCTTCAGGCCCGATTTTGCCTTCGAGCCCCGCTTTGCCTTCGGGCCCAACGCCGCCCTGGGCCCCTTCTTTGCCCTCTTTGCCTTCTTTGCCTTCTTTGCCTTCGGCCCCTTCTTTGCCTTCGGCCCCTTCTTTGCCTTCTTTGCCTTCGGCCCCTTCTTTGCCTTCTTTGCCTTCCGGCCCGGAGTTTGGTTCCACTCCGGTCCCCACCAAGGCGTCACCGACTTCATGTTCACTGCCCGGCAACACGCTGTGGTCCTGATTGTCGGTGATGGACAAAACCGCGGAACTGCCCCCGGCTTCCGATGGTACGTAGTACACAGAGATCGTGCAGCTCTGGCCGAACTGAAGAGTGCGGCCCGCGCATTCGTCGGCAAAGATGACGAAAACATCCGATTCTTCCGCCGGGTCTTCGTACGTCGAAGTCTGCACGTGTTTAATCACGAGCGCTTGCGCGCCGGCATTCGAGACGGTGACCGTCTGAACAGCCGAAGCTTCGCCGACGAGCACGTCTCCGAAATAGACGCAGCCGCCAAGCTCAACGTCTCCGCACGTCTTGCCTGAAGGAAACACCGCGTCCGGCGCGGATTCGAAGTATTCGGCCGACGCTTCTCCTGCGACTCCGCCCGAAATTAGGACTTTTCCGTTCGGCAACGTTACGGCGTTCGCTCCCTGACGCTGCAGCGTGGGTTCGTTTTCGAGCAGCCCGAAACTGAAGGTAGGAAACGGCGACAGCGATTCGGCCTTGGACGGGCATTCAGAGTAGGCGCACCCACCCGAAACGAGGGTTTCGTGGTTTGGCAATGTCGCGGCGGCGGCCTGCTCACGCGCTTCGACGCCCTCGGAGCCTTCCGCGAATTCTTCCGTCACGGGGTTGTAGAGTTCTGTTGAGTTGAGCGTCGTTTCGTCGCCGATTGCTTCAACCCCGCCTGAGATGAGAATTTCACCGTCGGCCAGGACAGCGGAGCTGGCGAAATATCGCGGTACGCGGGATTTCACTGTTTCGATCAGCGCGAATTCTTCAGTGGTGGGGTCGAAAAGTTCCCCGGTCTCGGCGCATTCTGCGTCGATGACGCAGCCGCCTGCGATCAGTACGTTGCCGTCTGGAAGCGGCTCGGCCGTCGCGCCAAACCGCGGCACGTTCACCTCATTTTTCAACAATGAAAAGTGGCCGCTGGCCGGGTCGTAGACTTCCGCCGTCGGCGAAAGGCTGGTTCCGCTTACCCCTCCGGCGATCAGTACGTCGCCGTCCGGTAGCGTCGCTGTAGCGGCTCCGTAACGCGCTTCCGACGGAGCTGCGATTGTTTTAAAGGTTTCCGTCGTCGGGTTGAAGACTTCTGCGCTGTCGAGAGCGACCCCACAAAAGCCGCCTGAGAGCAAGACGTCGCCATTCGGTAGTGGCGCCGCCGAGGCACTGTTGCGGCATTCCGTCGGCGATGCGGGGACGCTCGAAAAGTACGGAGACGTACCGACCAGACCCGCCTGTGCGGTTGCCGCTCCGGCGAGAACCAGTGACGCGGCGACAGCGCCGGCAATCGACAGCGACCGCAGCGGACGCTTGACTCGCGCCACTCGTCTAGTTGCCGAACCGACCTGACGGTACAGCTTGAAATACACCATGAGGCCTCCCTCTCAAGACAGGATCCAGGCGCGACTCCGACGCGGCGGTCAGTGTCCGGCCCGGCGCGCGGCCGAGACTATTCGACTCCGGGTTGGATTGCGTCGCTTTTGAACGATTGCCGAGCCGCGGAGGCGCGAAGTTAGGGCTCAGCGGATGGCGAGAGCACTTCCTGCTCCACACACAGGGAGGTCACGTCAGCTGGTGCGCGACTAAGTCCCGCGCGTGGCGCCATCGAGGCATCCCCCGATCGGTCGGGCTACGCTCGACGAACAGTGAAACGGAGGGTGTGCGGAACCGACGTTTTTCCTGCGGCGGTCGCGGTGACCGCGACGGTGTAGGTGC
Source organism: uncultured Solirubrobacterales bacterium (assembly GCA_963764325.1). Taxonomy (GTDB): domain Bacteria; phylum Actinomycetota; class Thermoleophilia; order Solirubrobacterales; family Solirubrobacteraceae; genus Palsa-744. The sequence goes on from CAVXSE010000003.1 coordinate 849,160, forward strand.
CCGGCTTCAGTTTCTTGTGGCGGGCAAGCTCCCCGTCGAAGCGGATGCGCCGGTGGCCTGCGCGCATCGAGAAGGTGAGTGCGCCGGCTGCGACAGTGCAACGACGGTTGGGCGCGTCGCGGGCGCTGCGGACCATGCATCTGCCGTCGACCTCGCGACCCGCCGACGGCTGTGTGAACTTGAGCGTTACGCGTGCCGTCTCGTTGAGACTGAACGTGAACGTCGTGCCGCGTTTGAGGTGGCTGCTAACCGTCGCTGCCGCGGTCCCCTCCAACCAGGCCGAAGCAGCCTGGCGCAGTTTGGAGACTGTCGGTGTGCACGTGGCTACGTTGCCGGTGAAGGTCGACTCGAACGCACCCATGTCGACCGTTGCGGGACAACCGGGCTGGCTGGCGGCGATTCGATTGTGGCCGTCGATGTCGGTGGTCAGCCCCGCGGGCACGAGCGCGTTTGACCCGGCGTTGAGCGTCGGGCTGCGTGTAGTCTCGGACCCGTCCGGGTTGAGCAGCGGCGCCGCGCAGATGTCGCCCGCTTTGTGCGGGATTCCGGGGCCGCCCGCCTCGCTGCAAACGTCGGAGAAACGGAACGAAGCGCTGGTCGCGAAGCCGTAGATCTCTGGGTGGGGCGTGTTGCCGTAGATGATCGAGTTGTCGACGTTGAGCGCGTCGTTCGGCGATCCCCACAGCGCGCCCGATTCGTCACTGGACGGCGCCCCTTTTTCGACGGTGTTGTCGACGACCGTCGAGTCTGCGAGCGTCAAACTACTGGCGGGACATTTAACCGAGTTGACGCAGTCAGGATCGCGGCCGTTTCCGACGTAGACGGCGCCACCCCAGCCACCTTCGACGGTCGAGTTACCGCTTAAAAGGTCGTCGCTCCCGGTAAACGACCCTGGGAGCGCCGGCCGGCCGTTGTCTTCCTCAGAGGAGATCACTCCGAGCGCGCCGCCCTCAGGGGCCTGGCCGTCGTTCGCGTCGACGTGGTTGTCGACGAACCTGTCGCCCGTGCTCTGGACCGCTACGCCGGAGACCCACTCCCCAGCCCCGCCGGCGAGCAGTTCGGTTGTCCCCGATTTTACGGTCTCGGTGACCGAGTTGCCGAGGAATTCATTGTTGGATTGCACGACCGAGAACGGCACATGTTCCCCAGAGCTCGTACCGACGAGCAGCCCTCCGCCGACGCGGGCCTGCAGGCCTGTGTGTTCGCCGGCAACCAGGTTGTCCTTGAAGAGATTGCCGTGAACTGTGAACGTCACGTTCGCGGCATTCGATGCAATTGCGGCTCCGCCGCCGCCGGCCGCCGATTCGTCGGCTTCAAAGGTGTTGCCGTCAACCAGGACTTTGGCGCCTTCGGCGTACTCGTAGATCGTCAGACCCCCGCCGCCGGGACTCTCGGCTTCGATCTGGTGGTCGTCTCTGAAGATGTTGTTGCGGACCACCAGCGAGTCGTCCGCCAACACGTAGAAGCCGCCTCCCTCGTACCTGGTTGTGTCGCCGGAGAACGTGTTCCCTTCGACGATGTCGGTGTCCCCGGGCGAGAAGTTGACGATGGCGAGCCCTCCTTCGGCGTCGGAGGTGAAGTCGTCCCCGACGATCGTGACGCCCCCGTCCCCATACAGCGCGACGGCCGGTCGGTTCGTGGTGTTGCTGATCGTCAGCCCCGAGAGAGTGAACTTAACGGAGGCAGAGCCAGTGATGACCGATTCGCCTGCGGCGGCGGCTTCCAGGACGGATTCGCCGCTGCTTGAGCCCTCGAGGGTGAACTGGTTGGTGTTGGTGGGTTCGATGGAGAGTTTGCACGTTTCAGCACCGAGCTGCGCGACCTCGCCCGCCGTGGCCGCGCCGGCGCCTGTACCGAACAACGCGGCGACTTCCGAGCAATCGACGTTGACCGGCGGTTCAGCGCTCGCAGACGGGGCCATCGCCAAGAAACTGGCAATGAATACCGTCGTTCCCGTCGCCAAACTTCTCCGCAAGCGGAACCCTCCGAGCACGCCGGGAACAGTACTTCAATACAGACCCCAGCGCGGCAGGTCGTCCGCCGGCACCGCTCGATGGTTTTGGGGGAGGCGGGAATGCCAAGACTTCGAGCTGGCTCTCGGGCGGCCTGACGCTAGGCAATCAAGAACTGCTTGAGAGCGACGCCGTTGTGCAGCGCGTTCCGCAGGCATCCGGCTAAGACGGGCCCCGCATGCGTCGGCGACAGTCGCGCGAGACTGCGACTGATCTCCTGCTTGACGCGCAGGGGGTCTCAGCTAAGCAAGATCGGGCGCCTCGACATCGTCCCGGGGCTCCGCCCGGGGACGGTCACCGCCCGCGTGGCAAGCGGGCGGTGACGCGATCCGCAGCGCCGCTTGCTAGCGGTGCTTCGGAACTACAAACGTCTGGTCAGCGCCGTCCGTCGTTCCGCCAGCGTTGACGACCACGACACGGTAGTGGTAGCGCTTACCGGGCGTGAGCCGCGTGAGGAGCGCCGAGACCTTAATCGGGGCCTGAGACGCGCGCAGCTTCTCCGAGCGGGTCCGGTGCTGGTAGCGGCGACTGGTTCCGTACTGGAAGTAGAAGTTGCCGACAGTTTCACTTTCCACCAGCCCGTTGATCCGTGCGTCGTGCGTGGTGCGCCCGGTCGCCCGTCCTGTCTGCGATCGCGATGGACGGTTGACCGACGAGATTTCGGCCGACTTCGCGCATTCGCCTTTCTGGCAGCCATCGGCAACGAGCACCTTGCCGTCGGCGAGTACCGCAACGGCGGGAGCGTCGCGCCGTTCAAACAAGCTGGCTTTCGCCGGTTCAAACTCGCCTGTCACCGAGTTGAACAGTTCCGCCGACTGGAGGTCTGCCGACTGCTGAGTTCCGCCGACGAAAAGAACGTTGCCGTCCTGCAGCGCGACACCCGCGAATTCGCCGCGGCCTTCCCACAGTTCGTGGTCGGCGCCTTCGAGCTTTTCAAATTTGGCCGTTTTCGCATTGTAGAGTTCCGAGGACTTCAGCGGTTCACCCGGTCCGTTTCCGTAGCCTCCTGTGATCAGCACGTTTCCGTCGGGAAGCGTTGCCGCGGCCGGGTAGTACCGGCCTTCGATCGTTTCGGACGCGAGGGTTGAAAACGTCTGGGTCTGCGGGTCGTACAGTTCGGCCGTTTTCCCGCAGGTTTTCTGGCAACCGTCTGCAATGAGCACCATGCCGTCACTCAAGAGTGCAACCGCGGGAGCGTCGCGCCCTTCAAGAAGGGGGGCTTTGATCTGTTCAAAGGTGCTCGTCGTCGGATTGAACAGTTCCGCGGTGGTCGTCAGGGTACCGCCGTTCCGCCCGCCGACAACAAGAACGCTGCCATCGGGGAGCGTCACGGCGCTACCTTCTTCACGGCCTTCTTGCAGTTCGTGCGTTGTACCTTCAAGTTTTTCAAACTTGCCAGTAGCCACGTTGAACTCTTCTGCAGTCTTCTGACTCCCTTTCGAGGTGCCTCCACCCGCTATTCAAGGCGTTCCCGTCAGGAAGCGCTGCAGCGACCGGCGCATAGCGTTCTTCGGTCGTTTCGGCTGGGAGTCTCGAGAATACGGGGGGCACAGCCGCGATGGCCGGGGCCGCCGCGACCCCAAGCGATGTCGCCACAAGGGCGCCAGCCACGATTGACGACATGCTCTTCAGGTTCATTCGACTCCCTCGATCGTTTTTGCAGCAAGTCACGCGAGCTGCAGCGCCCTCGGCGCGTTGGCGTCGCATTGTACGCGCGCCTGCGTGCTGGCGCGCAGATACACGCCGGCGCCTTCACGACTGCGGCGCGCGCTGCTTCCAGTGCCGTCCGGTCCGGTCGACTCGAGGTCTGCGGCATCTTCACGACCTGGATGCCGGCCGATGGGGCACGGTTATCGGCCGGCGGGGCATGATCGCCCCCCGACCCGGCAGGGGCTCCTCGTCGGTCGGGCTCTTCGCCGCGAACGGACTTCACGAAGCTGACCGTCGGTCATCGCTTCACTCCCACCTCAGTTCCCTCCGTGTAGCGAATTGCCTCTCCTTCGACCGGACTCACTAGGAACTGCTCGCGCTCGCCTCGATCCCAGGCCTCGCGTAGCCCGGGTGCGCCGAGGTCGAAGTCGCTCCGCACATTGCGCATGACCTCGCGCAAGTCACGATGCAGCTCTTCCATAGTCGGGCGCCCCCAGTACCAGTAGCCGTTGTAGATCGCGGCGATCTCGAGTGCAGGGGCGAGCACGAACGTATGCGGGACCATCGGGTCGTGGACCGGGTCCGTGTACTCGACGATGTCGAGATCGTTCCGCACGGCTCGCTCTGGGTCAGAGAGGAACGGGAACTGCGCGCCGACGCTATCGCGGAACTCGTTGATCTCGAGCTGGTTGTCCGTCGAGATCACGGCCACACGCGTATATCCGACCCGGAAGTCGAGGTACGCGTCGACCAGATAGTGAATGAATCGATGCTCCTTCGGATCAAATCCGCCGCGTGAGAGGTGGAGCACCATCGGGTTCGAGCCCTGCAGCTCCGACAGGCGGCGCACGACGCCGTCTTGGTCGGGCAGTTCATAGTCGGGGAGGCGTGCCCCGACCTCAATGTCGCCCCGCATGTAGAGCCTCCGATCTGATTCAGCTGAGCGTCGTCACGTGCCGCTCCTGCAGGATATGACTGCGGAGCGCACGCTGGCCGTCCGCCCGCAAGCGCGCCGCGGTGCTGATGGAGGCGTTAGAAGGACCGCCTCGGCCTGAGCGCCGGAGGGCCCGCCGAGGTCCGCTCTAAGAAGACCCGCTCAACTGAGCGGCTTTCGTCAATTCACTTAGGGCCGCTGGCATTTGTCAGCTGCAAAATGAGCGATGGTGTTGCCAGTCGTCGGCCACCGGTCGGTGTCGACCCAGCCCGCCTTTTCGGCCGCCAGCTTCGCCGCTGCGCAACTCGCCATCTCCTCTCTCAGCGGGCCCTTCCAGTCCCCGAAGAACAGGTCCGCGAGCACTTCGGCGTCACTCTCACCGTAGTCTGCCGCCGCCGCTCGGGGCCCGTCGACGAGGCTAGTCGGGTAGTTGATGGCAACCCAGAAGTCCTCCGTCCGTTTTGAGCCCGAGCCCGTCGGCTTGGTCGGCAGGTAAGCCGCGCGGATGTTCCCGGGCAGCGACGCCAGGTTCTTGATCTGGACCGTGAAATCCTTCGCCGTGAAGTGCTTGCCGCGGGGGACGTCCACCGACCCCTTGACCTCGTAGAAGGTGCCGTGACCGAGGGTGGGTATCGCAAGCCGCACCACCTTCTTCCTGGCGGAAATTGAGCTTCCTCGGTCAACCGCACCGTCCTTGCTCACGGTCTTGGAATGCGCAAGGGCCGATGGGATCGCGACGGCGAGCAGCGCGCACGCCAATGCCGTGATCGTCCGCCACCGAGCGCGCCCAAACGACTCTCCGCCGCCCATCGTGGCGGTTATTGTACACCCGCGCGCGAGCCAAGAAGCCGCCGCCGGTGTGTGAGGGGAGTTACGCTTCCGAGGAGCATGGCAACGCCGAGGCGCGAGCGACGACCTCGTGCGAGGCCCAGCACGTTTGATCCCCTGTTGACCCAACAAGGGATCGCACAGTCGCTAACAAGTCGCGGTCGAGCAGTGGTAGCGTTGCCGCAACGCGGGCGACGGTCCATGCCGCGACTACAAGAGGGGGCGACGAGCGTTGAACCGGCGACTGGCTTTGGGTGTCTTGACCTTCGCGTTGATCGGCATGACAGCGGCATCCACCGCGTCGGCAAGGAATCTGCGCCAGACGGCGCCGGAGATCCGCGTGGGATCCACCCGGATCACGCAACATCTCCGAGGTCCGTTCGGTGCCGGCATCGACGCGACGGACACATCGACGAACTGGTCCGGCTACGCAGCCTTGGGCTCGAAGAAATACAAGACCGTTACGACCACGTTCGTCCAGCCGAAAGTGACCTGCCCGGCATCCGAAGCCATCGCGGCATTCTGGGTGGGCCTGGACGGAGCGACCGATGAAACGGTCGAGCAGGACGGCACGCTCGCCTACTGCAACGGCAAAACCCCCGAATACGCGGCGTGGTGGGAGATGTATCCGACAAATGCGGTTCAGCCGACGTTCGCAGTGTCGCCCGGCGACACCATCCGCTCCTCGGTCACATTTGCCTCCGGCAAATACACGCTTTCGGTGAAAGACGAAACAACCAAAGCGTCCAGCACCGAGGTCGAGAAGTGCGGGCACGGGCTGAAATGCCTGCGCGCGTCGGCCGAGTGGATCATCGAGCGCCCAAGCGTCGGCAACGAACTCGCGAAGATGGCGGACTGGGGAACGTTGTCGGTCGCAAGCGACGAAGCGACGACCAAGAAAGTCGCCGCTCCGATCTCAGCCTTCCCGAATGTAGGGATCGACATGGTCAATGAAGCCGAAACCTCACTCCTGGCAACGGTCGGCCCGCTCGAAGGCGGAGGAACATCGTTCCTGGACACATGGGATGCCGTGGGCTGACACGACGTCGCGCCAGCTTCGCGGGCCTCGGTTCGCCGCGTTGGTAGAGAGTCGGCCTTCTGGTCCCCCCAAATATCGCCTCGGCGAGTCCACGCGTGTGGCGGAAGCTCGTGATGGTGGCAACCGTGGTCCGCGACCGCTAGCATCTGCGCCCGGCCCACGGATAGGGGAACGAGGACTCTAGGGAGGTCCTGATGGCGCGACCAAGGAACGGCGACTCGCAGGGATGTGACGGGCGAGCCTCTGACGCATGTGCCGCGCCGCGCCGGGAGCGTCGTGTCGGCTCCCAGGCGCTGCTAATTGGGATGCTGCTCGCGCTCAGTCTCGTCGCGCCCATCGGAACGGCTGCAGCCCATGGACGCGCGCCAGCCGTTCCCGGCAAGCTGCATATCCACAAGGCGTCAATCGCACGGTTTTCACGCGTCGCGTCGCATTGGGCCTGTCCGGAAGGGGCGTGCACGGCGATCGTAGCCGCGACGCCAGTGCTTGTTCACGGCGCTTATGAGATTCCGGGCACGAGCGTGCCGCTCGCCGGGCACGGGGAACGCGGCGGCCTCGACCCCGCTGACCTGACGTCGGCTTATCGGATCCCGACCGGCGGCGGAGCGTCGCAGACGGTAGCGCTCATCGACGCCTATGGCTATGAATACGCCGAAGCTGACCTCGCGAAATACCGTGAGCGCTACGGCCTTCCGCCGTGCACGACCGCGAACGGCTGCTTCCGCAAGGTCAACGAGCGCGGCGAAGAAGGCAACTACCCGCCTGGTGAACCCGAATGGGACGGCGAGGCGGCGCTCGACGAGGACATGGTGTCAGCGGCTTGTCCCGAATGCCACATCTTGCTCGTCGAGGGCAGCACTGAACGTCCCGCCGACCTCGCGCGCTCCGCGGCGACCGCGGCCGCGCTCGGTGCGACCGAGATCAGCAACAGCTACGGCTATCCCGAACTCATCGAAGAAATCTGCGGGGCTTCGCAGTGCAAACAGTTCAACAGCGATTACAAGCACGCCGGCGTAATGGACTTTGCCGCCGCGGGAGACTCCGGCTTCGAGGACTCCGACTTCGGGCCTGAATCAGAAGTGCCGTTGACGACCAACTTCCCGGCCTCGTCACCGAACGTCGTTTCGGTGGGGGGTACGGAACTGCACAAAGCTGCCCACACCCAACGTGGCTGGACTGAGAAAGTGTGGAACGAGGGCTTCGCCGCGACGGGTGGGGGATGCAGTCACGAGCCAAAGCCCGAGTGGCAGACCGATAGCGGCTGTGCCGGGAGGACCGACAACGACGTTGCGGCGGATGCTTCCCTTGAGTCGGGAGTTTCCGTATTCCTCAACGGCGTCTGGTACGTATACGGCGGGACGAGCGTTGCATCGCCTCTGGTGGCAGGAATCGAGGCGCATGCGACTTCGTTCGCGCGCTCGCTGGGCGCCGAGGCGTTCTACGAGGACCCGAGTTCGCTCTTCGACGTGACCGAAGGCGACAGCTTCAACGAATTCATCGTCATCGAACGCACCGAAGAATTCGTCGAGTACGAAGTCGTCGAAGGCAAATGCCCTTTGGCCGGCTACCTCTGCTACGGGGAGCTCGGATACGACGGGCCGACAGGGCTCGGCACGCCGGACGGGGCCGTCCAGGCCGTTGCGCCGATCGTCACGGGTGTCAGCCCGGACGAAGGACCGGCAAAGGGCGGGACCAAGATCGCCGTTACGGGAGCCGACTTCACAGGTGCGACGGAAGTCAAGTTCGGCGGGACTAAGGCGCGCCGCTTTAAGGTGCTCTCGCCGACCAGCATCAGTGCCGTCTCGCCGGGCGGGCCCGCCGGTGCTGTGAACGTCACCGTCGCGACGCCGGGCGGAACGAGCTCCGTCAGCGTCAAATCCACGTACACCTATCGCTAGTCCCGAAGCCGCCGGCGCGCGATCGACTGCCACGGCACCACGCGCCGCCTCGAAGCCCGATGGTCGGACGCCGGTAAGCTTGTAGCCGACCGCCGGTAGGGTGGGGGCCGACCGAGTGAGGGGTGCACACGTTGGACAAGGAAGAACTAGAGGCGTTTGCGGAGCGGCCAGTCAGCGTTCTCGACGCGGGCGAGTACACGCTTCGAATCATTGAAGTTCAGATTTCGGACGACGAGCTGTCCCTGCAGCCTTTTTGCATAGTTGTCGATGGCGACTCGGCAGGCGAGAAGGCGTGCCCCGAGACTTACGATTTCCACGAGGGCGGCGAGAACGCTGACGCGATTCAGAACATGGCCGCGTGGGGCGTGACCCAGAAGGAACTTCTAAGCACGGACGGCGACGTCAAGTCGCTGGGCGCGTTGCTCGAGGGACGACTCGGCCGAGTCTCGCTCGAGCAGCAAATGAATGACGACGGCGAGCTTGTCAACACGCATACCGCTGGGGCAATCACGCCGTTGGAGGGGTAGGATCGAGGCCTCATGCCCGCGGAGTTTGAATCGCTACGCTTCGCCCGAAGGTCATCGCAACTACGCACGCGCGATGCGAGACCCGTTCGTCTAAAGGAGTGGAAATGCCACTACAGGGTGAGTACGCGCCGAGCCCATGGGACTGGGTGCGCGAACAAGTCGAAGAGTACGAGGCGAGCGATGGGCAGCGTGCCAACACGCTAAGAGACACCGGCCTTCCCGTCGTGATCATCACGACGCTGGGGCGGAAGAGCGGGAAGATTCGCAAGTTCCCGCTGATGCGTGTCGAGCATGATGGCGAGTACGCCCTCGTTGCTTCCGTGGGAGGCGCTCCGAACAACCCGACGTGGTACGGAAACCTGGTCGCGGACCCGACCGCGCTGATGATCCAGGACGGCGCGGTGCCGCACGATTTCGTCGCACGCGAGGTCGAGGGCGACGAGCGCGCTTTGTGGTGGGATCGCGCCGTCGAGGCTTATCCCAGCTACGCCGAATACCAAATGAAGACGAGCCGGGTCATCCCTGTGTTCGTTGCCACTCCATCCGACGCCTAGCGCACCACCGCCAGCGACGCGCGCTCGGAGCGAAGTCGTCAGGCGTTGATTTCCAATGCCACCTCACAGGTATCCACTGACGCACGCGTCCCGGGTGTTTCCGACGGGTCCATCGCGCTAAAGAACTTCGCTGCCTCGTTCATATCCGCTGCGCTCGCAAAGTGCTGAAGGACGACTGCGGTTCTTTGCTCCTCGTCGAAAAGCGCGGTAATGGCCGTCGCTTTTACCCCCTCAGGCGGTCCACCCTCGTCCTTTATCCGATTAGACATCCTTGACATGACCTCTGGACTCACGTCTGTGAATCGGACAACACGCACGAACATCGCTTCCCTCCTTTGACGGCCTAGCGGAATTGGCATCGTACCGGCGCTTCGCGTTCGCGGTTCTCCGGTCGCGGGCGACACTCCTCGCGGACGACCTCCTGCTTACCCAACAGGGGAGGTCAGCACTGGCGCGCGCCTTTCCGAACCGAAGGCTGGCCGAGATCCGGACCGCACAACGTCCGAGCACGCAAATGATGTACCTTCGCCGTTGCGCAAGCCGCCTCAGTTCAAGTGCGGCTGCGGAAAAGGAAGGGGTCAGACATGAAGGACTCAGTCAAGAGCAAGCTTTTCGCTCTGGCAGCAGTGGGCGTCGCCGGGATCGCGTCGTTGGTCCTAGCAAGTTCGGCGGCAGCGGCGTCGCCACCGTTTAAAGAGTGTCCCGCGGTCGGAGCCGACACGAGCTGCGAGGTCTTGCTCGTCATTAGCCCCGAAGGCAAACTCGAAGCCTTTGGCGATCCGTCGCAGGGGCCGTTTGACGGTGATGACGACACACTTGTCGGGATTGTGAACGAATCAAGAAATCCGGTTTCGCGGATCAAGCTTTCCGGAGAAAATATTTTCGGCTTCGACGGGGATGGCATGTGTGACAATTACACGCCAGGGCCGGAAGGCTGTCCGTTTGGCGCCGAAGAAACCGATCCAGAAACGGGCGCTGGGACCGGCGGCATCTATCAAGGGCCGGACAACACCTACGACATCTTCAACGTAAACGAAGGCGAAGTGGTCTTCACGACTCCGCTCGCGGCAGGCGGCGGAAGCACGTACTTCAGTCTTGAGGAGGACATCTCAGGCTTTAGTTGTTCCGAAACGGAATGTCACGCAAAAGAACCGCCACATCCCGAACCGTGCGAACGGGTCGTTGGCGCCGGTCACTCCGGACCTGTCGGATCGGAGGGCTTCAACGAGGACGACGAACTGAACACGTCGAATTCAGGCAAGGAGCAGTTCGAATTCAAAGAGCCTGGCATCAAGCTGCACCTGTCGCATCTCTACTCATCCGCATGCGAAACGTTCGAACCGCTCTATTCGGAGTTCGAGGGGTACGGGCAGGCTACGGTCAACGGGGTCAAAGGCGACTTCGTGGAGTTCTACATCGAGAGGTACGAAGGCGTGATCTACGTCGCTGCTTACGTGGTGAACCAAGATGACGAACTAATCACAATAATCGAACGCGTAATGAATCCGAAAGCGCATCAGGCCTTTTCGTAGGGTCAGTGCACGACGCGGCGTTGAGGAAGAACGCGACGCCGCTGACCGGAGACGCAGTTGTGAGAGAGGGGCGGGAGACATTGCTTCCCGTCCCTCTCAATCGCGGGCGGGGAGCCACGATTTCGATCTTCTCCTGACGCTCCGTCATGCCGGGGTCGCGCCTGGCACCGAATCTTGACCGAGACTGTGTCGCCGCCGTTCCGGAGGAGGAGCCGCGAACTGCGTCCGACCATGACCGCCTGCTGAGCCAACAGGAGGTCAGTGCCCCGCGGCCAAATACTTCGACTCTCCATCAGGGCTGATGGCCCCGATCCTCGCCCAAGGCGACTTCACTCCGGCGTCAATGCACGGGCTTGACGCTTCTGCCTTGAGGCTTTGGGCGTAGATCCTCGACGTCGCACGGCGGGTCGGGTAGTTCGATGATCTCGGGGTCACCGGTCAACAAAATGAGGCCGTGGGACGCTGCGGTGGCGAGCGCAAAACAGTCACCGAGTGCGATCGGAGCGCGGGCCTTGAGTCGAGCCGCGTCGAGCATTCGCGCCGTTCCGGGAAGCTCGAGCGAGAGCGCTGAGCGTAGAGCGCTGACGGTTTCCTCGGCCGTGTCCCTGGAGTGGTCGCGCTCGATGCGGTAGTAAACCTCGACGACGTTGATCCAGCTCATCAGCGGCCGGCTCGGAATCAGCTCCTCGATGCGGGAAAGCGCGGGCTCCTCGCCGTCGAGCCATGCGAGTACCGCCCACGCGTCGAGGCAGACGCTCACCGCGGTTCGGTTGCCCGTTCGTCAAGCAGCCGCGCAGCCATGCCCGTCCTTGAGAAGCGGCCACCCAGCCGAACGGGCGTACGCCTCGCGGCCATCACGATCTCGTCGTCGCGCAGCTCAAACTCGACCTCATCACCGGGCCGCAGGTTCGCGCGGTCCCGCAGGATCTTTGGGATCACAACCTGTCCCTTCGCGCCTATCCGGCCAGTCATACTTGCCGAGTATAACGTAGGTTCGAGTAACGCTCGGCGGCGCGACAAGCGACTGCACAGGTGTGACCGCCTGCTGAGCTAACAGGAGGTCAACGCAGGAAGCCGGTTGCGCAGATACGCGACGCGGTCGCTCGTCGATTGGTAGCGTTGGCCGCTGCGATCGCCATTCGGCGGCGCACCGTGCAGCGCTAACTGAGGGGGCAGAGATGTCTCGCGTTCGATCGCTACTTCAAGTCGCTCATTCGATCGGATTCGCAGCGACGGCGGCATGGCGTTCCGCGGCGAGCGCTTGTCTTCGGTTGCGCGCCGGTTTCGAGCCGCACCCTCCGATGGCTCGGCGGGCCGCGCGCGTCGCCGTCAGAGCGAGCCTGGTCTCGACGGTCGCGCTTGGCTGCATAGCGTCAGCCGCGCACGCCGCTGCAGGGCCGACGATGTACGTTGCGAATCAAACCGGCGAATCGGTGACTCCGGTGGCGCTCGCAACCGGCATCGCGGGCGCGGACATCAGCCTCCACGCCGAGGTCAACGACCTGGCGTTCACGCCGAACGGCAGGATCGTCTATGTCTCGGCTGACGACGGGTCAGTGATACCGATCGACGTCGCGACGGGCATTCCGGGCTCAGAAATCACCGTCGGCCACCAGCCGCAGGGGCTAGCGGTTACGCCGAACGGCAAGACTCTCTACGTTGCTAACTCTGGGAGCGACTCGGTCACGCCGGTCAATGTTTCCACGGGCATTTCCGGACCAGAAATCAAAGTCGGCGAATTCCCGATCGCGCTTGCAATCACGCCAAATGGCAAGACTGTCTATGTCGTGAACGTTGCGAGCGATTCGGTCACGCCGATCAACGTCGCGACGAACGTCGCCGGCGCGGAAATCAAAGTCGGCTCCGAGCCCTACGGACTCGCGATGGCGCCGAATGGCGCAGCCGTTTTTGTTGCGAACATTGCCGACTCTTCCGTCACGCCGATCAATGTCGCTACGAACGTCGCCGGCGCGGAAATCAAAGTCGGCCCTGACCCCGGTGCGGTCGCAATCACGCCTAACGGCAAGACGCTTTACACCGCGAACGGCGGGAACAACTCCGTGACGCCAGTCGACGTCGCGACAGGCGTCGCCGGAAGCGAAATCAAAATCGGAGCAGGACCGGACGAGATGGCGATCTCGCCGGACGGCCGGACGCTCTACGTCACGGACTACTTTGGCGATTCGGTTACTCCCGTTGACATTGCGAAAGGCAGCGTGGCGCCGGAAATCAAAGTTGGCAGCCACCCGCAAGGGCTGGCGATCACCCCGGTAGCTCCCACGATCAGCGCCGCCCGGCTCACCGACTCGCGCTACCGCCCCGGACGCCGAGGGACCGCAGTCAGCTCGCGACGCGCGGCGATCGGCACGACGTTCAAGTTCACGCTCGACGCCGTCTCGACTGTCGACGTGACAATCAAGCGTGAGCTTCTAGGGCTCAAGCACGGAAGACGGTGCCTTTCGCCCACCCGCTCCCTCGAGCGTGAGCACGCCAGAAGATGCTCTCGAACGGCAGTCGCGGGCAGGCTCACGCGCACCCAAGAGCCGTGGGGAGCTGATTCGATCCCATTCACGGGCCGGATCGGACGGCGCGCCTTAGTGGCCGGCCGATACGAGGCGGTCCTCTCCGCCGGCGATGCGGTGGGGCGATCAAACACGGCAACGCTCAAATTCACAGTCGTCGGGTAGCTCGCGTCACCGCTGGCCGAAGCTCCCGTGCTGGTGACGATCGGGCGACTGGATCGCTCGTGGCGTCTTCCCCATGCGGGGTTGATTCCAGTGCAGCGAAAATGCCGTGAAGCATCTAGATCGTCGCCGAGGGATTGCTAGCTGCCGAGCCGCCGGTTAGTATCGCCTGGTTACCCGTGCCGCCAGTGACCAACTCGGCTTGCGGCACGATCAGGCTCGGCGTCATCGACAGCCAGGAGGAGCCATGAGCGAGCAGGATCCCGACACTGGACACGCCGCGAGGCCCGAAGGCGGTGCCGACGCCGCTGCAGCTGCCGATTCGCCTTCTCCGTCGACTGCAGGCGACGCCGGTGGCGCGGGCAGCGCACCCACAGGAGGAGGTGGTGTTCCACCAGCAGGACGACCGAGCGGCCAGCCGCCCGAGGGGCAACGCTCGCTAACCGAGACGCTGCGCTTTACTCGGGAGGAGTGGATCATGGCCGGGTGCGCCCTGTTGCTCTTGATCGATCTCCTCGCGCTACCGTGGTTTGAAATTTCGGTGGATGGTCTCAGCTTCAGCTCGACGGCGACGCAGGAACCGGACGGCTGGCTCGGCGTGCTCGCCGTGCTCGGATGCGCGGTGCTCCTCGGCTACCTATTGGTCGAGCGCCTGTCTCCCCAGACGCAGCTCCCCGTCATAGGCGGGAGTCGCGCGACGACTCGCCTCCTGATGGCCGCTGTGACTGCGGGACTGATCGCGTTGAAGTTTATTCTGCACATTCACTTCAGTCTTTTTGGGATAGGTTTTTACATCGCAATCATTCTCGTGGTCGGCCTCGTCGTTTACGCCGAGCGACTCCGAAGCCAGGAGCCCTACGCGTCGGCGACCAGCGGCACGTGACGGCCAAGACTGGCTCTCTCATCTAGGCGGCGCCTCAGTCAGGGCCGCGCTTCAAGGATGAGGTTGAACGGTGTCTCGGTTGCTCGCCGGACGCGCGTGAAGCCTCCCTGTTTGAGCACGTCGCTCAACCGCGCCTCGCCGGCCTGCGCGCCGAGCGCGAGCCCCACGTCCTGAGCAAGCGAGGCGGGGGTGCAGATCACCGTGGACGCGCCATAGAAGACGCGCCCGACCGGATTGAGGTTCTCCGCAACGCTGTCGTTCGCGAACGGCTCGACGATCATCCAGGTGCCGTCGGGGTCGAGCGTCTCCAGTACGTGCTGCGAGGCGCCAACCGGATCGCCCATGTCGTGCAAGCAATCGAAAACGCACACCAGGTCATATCCCTGGCCGGGATAGTCGTTCGCCGCATGCGTCTCGAAGGTGATTCGGTCAGTGACGCCGGCCTCCTCGGCCGCTTCGCGCGCGCGATCGATCGACGCCGCGTGATAGTCGAAGCCGAAGAATTCGGAGGCCGGAAATGCTTGCGCCATGATGATCGTCGACGCACCGTGGCCGCAGCCGACGTCGGCAACCTTGGCACCGCGTTCGAGCTTCGCTTGCACTCCGCTCAGAGCGGGAATCCAATCGGCGACGAGGCTGGCGCGGTAGCCGGGCCTGAAGAATCGCTCGGTGCCGCAGAACAGCCGGTGATCGTGCTCGTGCCATCCCATTCCGTCGCCGCTGCGAAACGCCTCGACGATCCGATCCTCGTCGGCGTAGAGGGACGCGATCAAGTCGTAAATCCCAAGGATGTAAAACGGGCTGTCCTCGTCGGCAAGTGCGAGCGCATGCTCCTCGGGCAGCGTGTACCGATCGCTCGCGGCGTCGTAGGTCACGTAGCCGCCAGCCGCCTGGTTGCCAAGCCACTCCCGAACAGAACGCTCAGCTGCACCCGATCGGTCCGCGACTTCCTGTGAGGTAAGTGGCCCGGCATGAGCCATCGCTTTGTACAAGCCGAGCTTGTCGCCGATCATCACGAGCGGTCCGCTGATTACCGCACCCATGTCGACTACCGCCTGACCCATAAATGCTTCGAGCTTGGCCTCGTCGATCTCTGTCGCGCTCATATGCGCCTCCTCTGCGGCACTTGAGACGACCGCCGGAGATGGGCCGTCGTATGAGCAAGGAAATCACAAACAGGCCGTCGGCGGCACCTGACCGCGCCGGAGCGGCAACGCGGCGAGTCACTCGCTGAGCAGGGAATACGGCGCGTGATCCCCTGCTTCCCGAACAGGCGGTCAGCGCGACCCCTGTGAGATGCGCGTAGGCTCCGCGGCGTGAGTGACGAGGGCCTGGTATGGCCCGGAAATCGGTGCAGGTTTTCCCAGATGGGCAAGAAAGCAGTCGCCTTGTGTGGGTGGTCGACTTCCTGCCCGATGAGTTGGCCGGCACGCTCGATGCGGTCATGGATCGCGGTGCCGAGGCGATGAAACGGACGCTCGAGAGCGTGGGTTGAAAAGCGCCGTCGCCTGCCGCGGACAGCCTCGTGAAACGTCGTCGGATCTAAGATCCGCGCGTGGAACTAATCGAACTCGACGGGCTTAGCAATGAGCAGTACGCGCAGCTGGTGGGCGACGAGGTGGATCCCTGGGGGGTCGGCGATGCGCCGGCGCTGGACTGGCGGCCCAAGGAATGCTACGTCGCCGTCCGTGATGAGGACGCGCTGATCGCGGTCGCCGGACTGGCATTGGCCGACGTTCAATTCGGCGCTGAGCCGCCCATCCCGGTAGTCGGCATCGGCGGCGTGATCGTGACCGCAAAGTACCGCGGCCAGGGATTCGGCCGACAGGTGATCTCCGAGGCCTTAAAGCGCGCCGAAGCATTCGAATCGGCTCTGGCGATGCTCTTCTGCCTGCCTGACCGTGCCCCGATGTACCGCCGACATGGATTCGAGGAGATACCCGGACCGGTCTTTGCCGAGCAGCCCAGCGGGCTGGTTGAGATGCCCCCAGTGGCAATGTGGCGCCCGCTCGAGCGTGGGGCAGCGCTGCCGGACGGCGAGGTGACGATCCGCGGATTGCCGTTTTGACGGATTGCACTCCGCGGTGCATCAGGTCGGTGCGCGAATTCGTCGCTTGACTATTCCGGGCCGAACGCCGCTTCGCACTCCATGAGCCTAAGACGTCGTGGAGTCGCGAAGCAGATAGCCGTTCTCGCCGCGTTCCGCGGCTTAGCTCGGGGCACCCCCAAGCGCCTTCTGCTTGAGCTGGTCGAACTCAGCCTGGTTGATCGTGCCAGCGTCGAGCATCGCCTTGGCTTTGGCAATCTGCTCGGTTGGGTCGGTGCCGCCCGCCGCGGACTGCACGTACGCGTCGAACTGGGCCTTCGATTCCTGCTGGGCGCTCAAAGCACGCTCTGTCATGCCCTTGTGCTCAACGATCAGGTAGATAAAAGCGCCGAAGTAGGGAACGATGATGACAAAGATGATCCACAAGACCTTGGCAAAACCCCGAAGTGTCGTGGCGACGAAACAAATCTGAGAAGACGGTGATCAGGATCCAAAACCAGATCACGAAAGCAAAGAAGACGATTATCGTCTCAAGGACTCCGGAAAACGGATAACTGTTGGCAAGAATCATGTGGAGCGTTCGCGCCCTTTCGTGTTGTCGCGGCTTCCTCGAACGCGAGCCGTAGGACTTGTTCGGCGGATGTCAGCGTCGGGATTCGGTGGGCCAAGACAGCCCACGATGACCCTACACGATGTGACCAGGTCCTCTAAGTCGCCCCTCCGAGCTCAATCGAAGATGTGGCTTCTCGCCGCGGCGGGTAGTGAACCGGCGACCTCCTGCTATCGAAGCAAGCGGTCACGCTTCATGACCGCGCCTTGCCCCGCCACGATCGCCGCATGACCGGCCGCCACCGCCGAGCGTGTCGCGTGTATGGTGGCGGTGTGGATTGGCGTGTCGCCCAGCTCTTGAGGTTGGCAACGGCCATTCTGGGCGGCCTCATTGCCGCGCTCGCGATGGCGCCCGCCGCGCTGGCCGCAACACCGATCAAATGCTCTGAATTGCCGGCGTTGTTCGGCACGGGCCCCGGGAAAGGCGAACCGGGGGAGGTTTTCCAGCTCGAATCGGGTTCCTGCAAGGTGAACGTGGAAACGCTGGACTCAAATGCTTTCACGTTGGAGGGGGCCAGTGACGGCACGTCGATACTAGAACCGGCCGAACCGGCAAAGCCAATCATTCAGGGTCCTAACTCCAACGTCACCTTGTCCGATATCAAGTTCACCGGCGATACTGAAAACAAAGCGCTCGATTTCTATGAGTCTGGCTCGGTGACGCTGGCTGGCGATACGTTTACCCGCGACGGCTCCTCGGCGACATTTGACGGCGGAGCCGTCGGCGTCTTTCAGGCGCGGGGCACGACCACGATTGAACACGACGTATTCTCGGACGACACTGCCGAGATACAGGGCGGCGCTCTGGTCATACTCGGGTCGGGAGAGATTGTCGACGGAAACACATTCATCGACGACCGCGTCGGCTTCGGCCTCGGTGGTGGGGGGCTGGCCTTGTTTGATGAAGGCGCGACGAGCCCGGCGGTTGTTAGCGACAATGTTTTCGAAGATGACGAATCTGCCGGTGGCGGCGGCGGCGCACTCATTTCCGCGTATCACTCCTCTACGCCCGTGACGGTCAGTGGGAATTTGTTCGAGCGCAACAGCATTGCGGGCTACAAATCCGCGTTTGGTCCTCGCGAGGGCGCGGGGCTGCTGCTAACGCTCAACGAGGACGAACCGGTCACCTTTACCGCGACACAGACGGGGAACACGTTCAAGGAAAACACGATCACTGAGACGCAGGAAAAAGCGACTCCGGATTTGGCCGCCGGCGGTGGCGGCGAGTGGGTGTCGGGGGCCATCGTCCAAAGTGTCAGCGACAGGTTCATCGACAATCGAGTGGCAGTCAACGAAGGACACTCGAGTTTGCCGGCCGAGGGCGGCGGTCTCGGCGTGATCGCCGCAAAAGCGGAAGGCAAAATTCCCGCCCAGCCAGGGCAGTTCACCGGAAGCGACGACCTCTTCAGCGGCAACTCGACGGCTGAAGGCGGCTGGGGCGGTGCCGTATACGTCGGCAACTCAAGGGATCCCGACTGCGAACTCACAGGCCCATGTCCCGCTAGCAGCCTGACGCTTGACGATTCGACTGTCGTTGGTAACAGCGTCGACGCGGGCCCGGAAAGCGAAGGGGGTGCCCTCTGGGGCTCGGAAAACGATCTGCTCGCTTTGAACAACTCGATTCTCTACGGAAACACTCCACAGCCCGAGATTTGGGGGTTCGGAACGACAACCTTCAAGTTTTCCGACGTCTGCGCGGAGTCTGGAGGACCGGTCGTGCCGAGCGGCGACGGCAACATCTGCGCCGACCCGGATCTGAATTCGGAAGGCGCAGAGACCGCGACAAGTCCGACGATCGATGCGGGATCGAACGCTCTCGTGCCGGCGGGGCTAGCAACGGACCTCGCCGGCAACGCGCGCGTCGCTTCCAGCCGTCTCGGTTGTGCCGCGAAAGTTGACATGGGCGCCTTTGAGGCAACGTTCACGGGCAAAGTGCCCGAGTGCGCGCCGACCATCTCCGACCTGCGCCAAAGCGCATCGACCTGGCGCGAGGGCAGTTCGAAGGCCAGCCTGTCCTCCCGTACGCCCGTCGGAACCGCGATCAGCTTCCTACTCAACGAGCCCGCGACCGTGCAACTCGATTTCAAGCGTGGATCTGCTCGCAGCAGGATCACAGCGAAGCTCACGTTCTTCGCGCGTACCGGGAAGAGCGTGATCCACTTCGACGGGATTCTGCCGCACCACAAGCGGCTAAAGCCAGGGAGTTACACGCTCGTGCTGTCGGCCAAGGCCGCCGGCCGCAGCTCCAAGACTCACACGCTGCGGTTCACCGTTCGCAGCGCCTAGCCGCGTCGCCGGCGGCGCCTAGCGTCGCGCCCGTCGCTCATCGCCTAGTCGGCGAAGTCGGCTGGGCGCTTCTCGAGAAAAGCGCCGACCGCCTCGGGCACCGCGTGACTGAACGTCGCCATGATCTGCTGCCTGTCCTCGAACTCGATCGCCGCTTGCTCCGAGGGGATCTCGAGGGCACTCCACATTCCGCGCTTCGTGAGGCGGACGCCCCAAGGCGCGAGCGCCGCGATTTCGCCGGCGGCGTGGACTGCGCGCTCGAGCAGTGCAGGCGCGTCGATGACGTCGGCGATGAGACCGATCCGAAGCGCCTCGTCGGCACTCATTCGACGTCCGGTGAGCATCAGCTCGTGCGAGCGGGACGCGCCGATCAAGCGGGGAAGCAGCCAGCTCGTCCCCATATCGCAGTTAGAGAGCCCGATGTTGATAAACGCCGCCCGGAAGACTGCCTCCGGGCTGGCGTAGCGGATGTCGCATGCGAGGCTCAGCGCGAGACCGAGACCAGCCGCGGGGCCGTTTACCGCTGCGATCACAGGTTGCGGCAGGGCCCGAAGGCCCAGCACGAGCTTGGACATGTGCTCCTGGTTGGCGAGGCGATCGCGCGGCTCGTCGCTACCGTCGTTGCCCGGCCCCGAGCCGTAGCCGCGGAGATCTACGCCGGCACAAAACGCGCGCCCAGCGCCGGTCAGGACGACCGCGCGACATGCGCGCTCGATCGAGATTCTGCGCAGCTCCATGTGGAGCTCCTCGCATAAGTCCGAAGTCATTGCGTTCAGCTCCTCGGGCCGGTTGAGAGCGAGTTGAACGACGTGCGGGGCTGGTTCCTCGACGAGCAGAAGTGGAGTCATGGCGAGCCATCCTAGTCGTCGTCCGCGCGCGGGTGGTCAGACGTCGCATCCTTGGCCGCCCACAATGCGGAACGGTACTCGCCTTCTCCCGAGTGACCTCCTGTCTATACAGCAGGAGGTCACCCATCGGCGGCGATCATCTCGCTTCGTGGCTACGTGGCAGTCCGTCCGGCGCTAGTCGGCACCGACGACCTCGAAGCTCTGGTTGACGAAGATGTGGTGCGGCCAGTTGACGCCGATGTTGTGGACCTCGTACTCGCCGTTGCTCAACTTCACGACACGGTCCACGATGCCACCCGGGTAGTGCGCCAACGCGGCTTCCGTGGCCTTGGTTTGCCGCGGTGCCGCCGACGATTGTGCCGGAACCGTGCTTGTAAGCCGCGGGGATCTGCCCGGACTGCTTCGACGTGGAGCGTGCTCCACGCTGGAAGGGGATTACCTTCGCCGACGTCTTCGTCCCCCTATTTGTGGGGTCCACGGTGACGTGCGTGGCCGTGATCGTCGTGCCGTCCGTTGTTCCCAGCACGAGCGCCGTCTCGCCATTTGTAACGGCGCTCGCCGTCGCGGAGTCCGTGCCTTTCTCGTACGTCGTGGAGGACGTCACCTTGACCGTCACCTTCTGACCCGTCGACGTCAACAGGACGAAGCCCGAAGTGGACGCGCTACTCATCTCGCCGACAGATCCGCCCGCGGCCGGTCCAGATCGAGCGTTGGATCCGCCGGCGCCGGGGATGCGCGGTGCCCGATGTCGCCGAGGTGGACGCCGTGGTGGCGGTGCCTGACCCCGTGTTGGCGGTTGCGCTGACGATGCCGTAGGCACCGCCCCCGAGTGCGATGACCGTGGCGCCGATGGCGATTGACATGGTGATTCTCCGGGAGAAAATGAACTGATCCTTTTCGTGGGCGGTTGATCGTGGGTAGCGGCTGCTCTCCACGATGCGCGACCAGCCTGTGGACCGCCTGAGGTGGATCGAAGAGATCCGTATGAACGAGTGCGCCCGGGGCCTCATTCGACTGACGTCTTACGCTTTGGTGCGATGGATCGGATCCCCCCGATTAGCGACCTGCTTGAAACCCGCGCTCAGGACGCGATGGCCGCTCAACTTGTCGGTATCTGAACCCTTAGCTCGGGCGTATCGTGGCCTGCCTGACCGGCTGTTTGCGTGCGGTCAATGCTTCGACCCCCTCCGTGCAAAGGCGCTCCTTCAGAACCGGCGGATAGATCTCGTCGATTAGGAGCCTCAAGTCTGGTCGGCCGCAGCAGTTTGCGCCCGGTGCATCGCGATCCGCGCGTTTACCTCATCGCCGTGATCGACGCGGTAGCTAAGTGCGGCCTCGGCTTGAGCGAGCGGTACGATACCTTCGTCGACAAGTGCGGCGACCGGTTCATCCTCGTCGGCAAGATCATCGATCCACATCGAGATCTCCCAGACGTCTGGACCTGCAATCACGCCGGCGCGCCGGCCGCCGCAGTTACTCAGCGAGGCGGCCAACCGCGCCGGCGCGCTATTGACCTGGCGATCGCAGCGACTGCGAACGTCTATGACGTGCCGCTCTTAACAGCGAACGCAGGCGACTTCACGATCCTCGATGACTTGGCGCACGTCGAGGCGTGCGGTTAGCTCCCACACGTTGCCCTCCTGCAGCGATCTCCTGCTCCGCGCACGGTGTGTCCTGTGCGGCTGATCTCCCGTCGCCCGACGCGAGTCCAAGAAGCGCCGGGTCGATCACGTTTGCGAATGAAGTCCTGCCGCGCGCTGCGCAACCGGCGCGGCCTGCCCAAAGATGAAGAACTCGGGAGTCGCGTGGATCTGAGCGTCCCAGCCCAGCTCCGCAAGCTGGCCTTGTAGAGCGTCGGCCTCGAACCAATGCTTGACGATCTTGTACTCGCGGCCGTCTGCAAGCCGCCTCAGCATCACCTCCTCCGCCGGGTCCTGAAGGACGTGGTCTCGGGCTGACGCGCGTTGGCTGCGTGCGCTGTCGACGAGATAGACACGTCCATCTGGCGCCAGCGCACGTTTGACCGTGTCCCAGAAGCGGCGTGTACGGGCCGTTGGCACGTGCGAGAGCCAGAACGAAAAGAAGCACACGTCGTACGCCTGCTCAGGCTCCCACTGGAACAGATCAGCTTGGACAAAGGCGACGTTGTCGGCCGTCACCTTGCCCTGAGCGATCTCAAGCGTCTCCGCCGAGGCGTCAATCGCCGTCACGTGGCTGGCGTGAGACGCGAGCAGGCCTGTCCACAGACCGGTGCCACACGCAAGCTCCACCACCCGACCTGCGGGAGCAAACGCTTGCCAGATCGGCCCGGACTTCGGCCGCCTCGGCGAGCCACGCAGCGTTCGCCTCCGGCGCCGTGGTCGTACCGTCCCCGACGGAACCACCAATCGTCGTACTCGCCTGCGCGTTGGCGGTAATACTCGATCTGTTCGGTTAGCAGAGGATCGACGTCGCCCATCATCCACGTCCTTCCAGCAGGAGACCCAAGAGCTCCGATTGTCCGCGCCCAACGGTAGTGAAGCCCCTCGAGCTTCCAGTGCCAACGGCTGCAGAATCCACGCAGGGGGTCAGACCCGCCGGGGCATGGCTCGTAGCGGCGCCTGGACTGTGGTCTCCCAGACGCGCCGGACGGCGCGCCGTTTAGGCCGTCAATGCCGAGCAGATCTCGTCGAGCTGGTCGCCTGCCTGCGCCAGCAATCCTTCGGCCTGCTGCTCGAGCTCATCGAGGTTTGCGGCCGCTGGCGTCGTCCATGCTGTCGCTCGCTTTATCCAACGCCGCCTGGAGGCGGTAGTAACGCCCGCCAAGCAGTGTCTTCAGCTGGTAATCGACCGTGTCGCTCACGCCGTCGAAGACGACGTCGAGTATCCGCGGCGCCCACTCCACCAGGCCCCAGCCTTTCGCTTCCTCGTAATAGAACTTCCGTGTGAGTTCGCCGGTGCCGAGCGAGACCATTAGCGTGCGGCCGGCCCGGCCGTCGACAGTCGTGTCGTCAACAAACGCGCACATGCCGGGGTTGTTGGCAAACACGCCTCCGTCCACAAGCGTGTAGTCCGGCTCCGGTGCGGGCGCGGACAGTCGGACCGGTTCGAAGTAGGTCGGCGCTGCCGAGGTTGGCGAGTGCAACCTCGCGGGCAAGGAAGTCGTGGTTCTGGCGACGTCTTCGCGAGCGCGCTGCGGAAGAAGATCGGAGCGCGCCGCTCGATGTCGTAAGAGGTCACGATCACGTCCGTCAGGGCCTCCTTGAGCCTAGCCTCGCCGAGCTTCTCCGAGAGCACTCGTTCCCTGCCTCTCGACGGGTACTTCGGTCCGATCAGCTCCCGCTCCTTGGCGAAGAACTCGTGCGGAAAAATCGTTCGACCTTCGTCACGTAAATTTGCTCAAGATCGGCGGCGGAGTATCGCGGCTGTCCATCGTCGCCGGCGCGGGTCAGCCCTAATGCGAGAATGCCGCCTGTCGAGGTCCCGGCGATCACATCGAACAGCTCGGCGACGCGCTGACCGGTACGCTGCTCGATCTCGTTGAGCACCATCGCCGGGATAAGACCGCGGATCCCCCCGCCGTCGATCGAGAGGATCTTCTGAGAGTCAGGCGTGTCGCTCACGTTGAGGCCGCGATTCGACTGTTCAGGCTAGTCAAACAATAACGCGTCGCCACCAACAAGTACTCGCATATTGACGGCGCCATGACACGCTGTCTAGCCGGCAGGAGGTCACGGTCGATAGCGAGTTCCAGGGGCCACATTGCCTCCCCGACTTACCAGACTCCTCACCGATTCAGCGCGAGGTCGCGCTTCTCGCAGACGCCGCCCAAGGCTGCCAAGCTACGGAAATCGTTTCACTGCAGATACCTGCGCACCAGGTTCGTGATCTCGCCGGCAATCGCAGAGGAATCGACCCCGGGAGGTGGGCGCAGGACGAGGCGGTGGGTGAGTCCCTCGATCGCATTCACCACTACGCTCGCGGCGAGCCGGGGATTCTCCGGCGCGACACTGGGATCAGCCGCAAGAGCTCGGGCGGTGAGATCGACGAGGGCGTCCTCGAGGGCTTCCATCTCGAAGCGAACGGCTCGCGGCAGGCGGATTTCCTCGAACAGCGCGCGGTGCAGCATGGGTGCGACGGCATGCATGGCGACCATCGTGTCGACTAGATCTGGAAGGACCTCGTTCCATGGCGCGCCATCGTTGAGGCGCTGCAGGTGCGGCCCGAGCGCAGACATGCCTTCGGCGACGTGCCGGCGGGACACTTCGATCAGGATCGCGTCCTTATTCGGGAAGTACTGGTAGAGGGATCCGATCGAGACGCCAGCACGCTCGGCAATGCGGTTGGTTGTTCCTTCGGCATACCCATGACGCTCGAAAACCTGAGCAGCGGCTTCCAGGATGGCCTCGACCGTGGCCTGCGACCGCGACTGCAGCGCCCTCTTTCGGGGTCTTAGCTTGTCTTGCGAAACGCGAGTAGACGGCATGTGAGTAATCGCTCAGTATATGGGCGCGGATTCTCCGCGGTACACGGCGCCCCACGTGCCGAGTCGAGCGGTGCGGAGGCCGCCCGCAGTCGGTTCGACCGCACGCGATTGCGAGTGGGATCAACAACTACAGGGAGGGACCATCGATGCACCGAAACAGAGTCCGCGGACAGAGGTGGCGGCCCGACACGTTCGCGGTAATGCGAACGTGTCGGAGTTGGCTGTCGGCTGCTGCCCTGTTGATCGTGATGCTTACCTGCGCGGGCACGATGGCAACGTCTGCCTACGCGAAAAAAACGGCCGTTTATGGGTGGGGCCTCAACGCCGCCGGTGATCTCGGCAACGGGACAGAAACGCTGTCCGAAGTTCCAGTCGAGGCTGGTGGTTCAGAAGGCCCCGGCGTCGAAGGTGTGGCCCAGCTATCGGCCGGTGCGTATTCCACCTATGCGCGGCTATCCGGCGGCACAGTCGAGGACTGGGGCGACAACAGCTACGGAGAGCTCGGCAACGGTCTTGGGGAACCTGGTGTCCGCGCCCTCCTGCCCGAAGCGGTCCCGGGTCTGACGGACGTCACCTCCGTGGCAGCGGGGGCCTCGTTCGCGCTCGCGCTGCTGTCCAACGGGACCGTCGTCGCTTGGGGTAACGGGGGCGAGGGCCAGCTCGGCGACGGCACTGACGAAAGCAGCAACGTACCTGTCACTGTCTCGGGGCTCTCGGAAGTCAAGGCGATAGCCGCCGGCGGCGGGACGGGTCTTGCGCTCCTCAAAAACGGGACCGTAAAGAGCTGGGGCGATGGCGAACATGGAGAGCTTGGCAACGGCGAAACGGCAGTCTTCTCCGACGTTCCGGTCCAGGTAAAAGGGCTGAAATCGGTCAAGGGGATCGCCATGGGCTACGAGTTCGGCTTGGCGATCGTCAAAGCCGGTGCCGTGGAGACGTGGGGCGAGGGAGGCGCCGGCGAGCTCGGCAACGGCACGCAGGAAGTCGACTCAGACGTCCCGGTTTCAGTCACCGGCCTGATCGGGGTGAAAGCTGTGGCTGGCGGCTCCAACGGCGGCATGGCGCTGCTGAAGAACGGCTCTGTCTACGATTGGGGCGAGGGCGCCCAGGGCCAGCTCGGAAACGGCTCTACGGCGAGCTCTGACACGCCCGTCCCGGTCGGCCTCACCGGCGTGAAGGCTATCGCGGAGGGAGCCTCACACAGCATTGCCCTCATGTCCAACAAAACGGTCATGACCTGGGGGGAGGGCGAGTACGGCCAGCTCGGAGACGCATCGGCCCTCAACTCGGACACTCCTGTCCCGGTCACGGGGCTGAGTGGCGTCAAGTTCGTCAGCTCAGGCAGTGCCGCGAACTTCAGTCTCGCCGGAAGCTAAGCGCCAGGGAGTGGCTTGGCAGTGCCGCCAGGCCACTCCCCATTGCGCGGCCGCGAGCATGGCTCAGCGAGCGCGACGCCAATGCGGCGACGAACGTCGTTCAGGTGCCCCAGCCAGGGCCAGGTTCCTCGTAGCCGTCGATGTCGAACCAATACTCGCGGAACTCGCTGCACAGCCCGTCCTCAGCCGCAGGTGGGCAATCAAGCAGCCGGCGATAGTTGCTTCCGCACTGTTGTCGGTCGCCGCAACCCAAAACTCACACACGACGTGCTCGCCGTCGACCAGCGGCGTGCCCATGCGCACGCGGACGGAACCTTGTTCGCGCTGCTCCTTCTTGACATATGCTTCGAGCGCGGTCCTGCCGACGACCGTTTCCTCTGTCGGGTGGGCGATGTAGTTGACGTCCTCGCTGAAGAGTGCACAGAAGCCCGCGACGTCCCAAGCGTTCCAGTTGCTCCCGTAGGCCTCGGCGAAGGAAGCCGCCGTCTCCCTGCTTACGGTCATCCTCTGCCTTTCATCTGCTGCATACTTTGCCACTATGGCGGTGCCGTGCGTCCTGTGCCACTGGAAGGTGATCTCCTGCCTACCGAACAGGCGATCACACGACGGTGGTGCGTAGGCGGTTGGCCGGGCGCCCCGCAAACCCGTCAGACCGTCGTTACGGTCGTCACTGTGGATGCAGGCTACGCAATCGATCCACCTAGCCGCTGCGCAAGCCACCAACTGGCATTGTCCCGTTGATCTCTTGCTCTGCAAGCAGGGGATCGCTCAAGTGTTGACGCCGACCACGGGACGACCGGAATCAAACCGGTGAGCAATGCCTCCTGTCCACGGCACGAAGCCAGTTTGGTGACTCTCTGCGGTGGTCGCGGAAGTGATTACGGGACGACGGCGAAGTGCAGAGTCGCCGTACGTGATGTCCCGACGGCGTCGCTGGCCGACAAGAGCGCCTCATAGTTTCCGGCCGGCAGGGCTCTGTGGCCGACGCGGCCACTGAATGCGACGCTGTCCGGGCCCCAGGGCTCCTGGCTGCGCGTCAACGTCCCTGCGGCGACGGTCCTCCGACAGCGCCTCGCGTGGGCACGCATCAGCGACACGCTCGGCGCAAGACAGCGCGAACCGTGACGTAGACCCAACAGCTCGCGCCTGATCGCAACCTGCACCTTCGAGACCGCATCGAGGGAGAACCGGAAAAAGGTCCCGACCGGGATTCGGCGCGCCGAGATAGCCGTCGGATGCCTGCTCGTTCGGAACCGCGCGCTCGTAAGCCTCGCGGCGGCAATCGTCGGCGAGACCGGCGTCACCGCCAGCCCGACCGGCGCGCCGCCGACTTTGATTTCAGCGTCCGCAACGCCGCTCGCCAGGTCGATCGGCGTCACCGAACCACTTTCCTCGTTCGCGACGTATAGGGTCTTGCCATCTGGCGTCACCGCGAGTCCGTTCGGGCCTTCGCCGACGCTGATTTCAGCGCTCGCAACATCGCTCGCCACGTTGATCGGCGTCACCGAACGATTGCTTACGTTCGACACATAGACTGTCTTGCCGTCTGGTGCGGCCGCCAGCGCGACTGGGTGTTGGCCTACTTTGATTTCAGGGCCCGCGACATTGCTCGCCACGTCGATCGGCGTCACCGAACCACCGTTGGCGTTCGCGACGTAGACCGTCCTGCCATTCGGTGTGATTGCCATCCCGCACGGTTCGGTGCCGACTTTGATTTCGGCGCCCGCAATACCGCTCGCCACATCGATCGGCGTCACCGAACCAATCCCCCCTGCGTTCGACACATACACGGTCCTGCCGTTCGGCGTGACCGCGACCCCGCAGGGACCCCTGCCGACTTTGATTTCAGTGCCCGCAACGCCGGTCGCCACATCGATCGGCGTCACCGAGCCACTCCCCTCGTTCGCGACGTAAACAGTCTTGCCGTTCGGCGTGACTGCGAGCCCAGCGGGATCGACGCCGACTTTGATTTCAGTGCCCGCAACGCCGGTCGCCACATCGATCGGCGTCACCGAACCACTTTCCTCGTTCGCGACGTAGACAGTCTTGCCGTTCGGCGTGACCGCCACGCCGTCGGGCCTGCTGCCGACTTTGATTTCGGCGCCCGCAATACCGCTCGCCGCGTCGATCGGCGTTACCCAATCATTTAGAGCGTTTGTCACATACACGGTCGGCGCGCTACTGGCGCAAGCGGCCGGAACTGCGCCGAGAAATGCGCCGAACACAAGTAGCGCCGCCACCGCCATAGGGGAGCACAGCCCGATCCTTGCAGGCGCACGCCGTGCAACGCCGATCTGCCATCTCACCATCCGCAGCCGCCAGCTCCCACCCGTCACGCACGATCGCTGGAACAGCGGCCAAGACTATCAAGACCACGTTGCGTCAGCGCTGAGCTGCGCGGCGACCCCTGATCGTTGTGATCCCTGTATGCACGCAGGAAATCACGCGCGGCTGATCGACGAAAGCTGCGTGTGCCCGCGTCGGGACCTACGGTCGTCAACCTGCGACCGCTGTGGTCCTCACGTTATTGCGGGGAACGGTAGCCGGGCGGCTCGCCGGCGGCGGGCGTGAGGCGCTTGAGAGCGAGTTGGGCGCACAGAAGTTCGAGCATCGTCTTCTGTAACGCCCGGGTCTGATCATCGGCACTCGTGGGGTGCGCCAGGTTGTGCTCCTCGTAAGGATCGAGCGTGAGATCGTAGAGCTCATATTCGTCAGGGTCTGGCTGCGTGACGGTGATTGTCTTGCGTCCCCGCAGGCGCTCGTCCCGCTCGCCCGGGACAGTCCAGAACTGCTGGTTGTCGTGGTAGCGCGAGAACTTGACGAGATGTTGCTCGCCAGCGACGCTGACCTCAGCGATTACCGTCTCGATGTGATTCGGTTGCTCGATCGTCGAGTAGGCGTGCGCGAGGCGCGCCACGCGTTGAAACGGACTCGCACCTTGTGAGGCGCCCTCGCTGATCTCATCGTCGGTCATGAAGAGGACTGGCTCGGCTACGAGCTTGGGCTGGAGACCTCGGATCGCGTCAGAGAGGTCGCGACCGACCAGCGGTCGCGCGTCGTTGTGATCAAGCTGCACCTTGGCGAGCGCCTCGTCGTGCTCGATCCCGACAAGCCCGAGCAGAGTCGGGATCAGGTCGGCGTGGTTGGTCGGAACGTCCAACTCCCGTGCGCCGCCGGGCAGGAGCGGGCTAGACACCATGAGTGGGACGCGCAACGACTCCTCGTACGCGTTGTGCCACTTCTCGTGCATTCCGCCGTGTGCCCCCTGCATATCGCCGTGATCGGAGCTGAAGACTACGATCGTGTTCTCGCATTCGCCGCTGGCCTCTAGCGCGTCCAGTACCCGGGTTATCTGTTCATCGACGGTCACCTGCAACTGGTAGTAGAACTTCAGGTGAGCCTCGATCCACGGCTGTGGTGCCGCCATCTTCGACCACAAATCCACCATGCTCTGCTGGCAGCGCGGCTTGGTCGACAGATCCTCCTCGCGCGTCGGCGCCTGGTCTATGTGAGGGACCGTCGACGGGTGGTAACGGAGCCCCTGGGCGAGCCCAACGACGCCGAAGAACGAGTCGTCGTGCGGATTCAGGAATGAGCACACTGTCAGCCACGGCTGATCGCTTTCATCGGCGTCAAACTTCCCAAGAAGCTCGATCGTCTCGTCCGCTGTGAACGGATCCTTGACGGTGCCCATGTTGTGTTTACCGAGCCCGTGAGGCTCGGGGCCAACCCAACCTGAAAAGCCATAGTCATCGAGCAGGTCGGCTTGTTCATACTCGGCGATGTTCTCCGCGAGCGGCTCACCGTCATCATTTATCGACAGCAGGTAGCCGTCACCGTCGTGGGCATCCAGGTACGCATGCGAGGCGTGCCACTTGCCCTTGAAGTACGTGCGATAGCCACCGGCACGAAACCAGTCACCCAACGTCGGCACGGCGTCTGGCGCGAGCCAGAACATGTCTGGGCTCTCGGGGTTCTTGGCCAGCCCATCAGTCTGCGTGACGCCATGTAGCGATGGGTATTGCCCGGTCAAGAGCGAGGCGCGACTCGGTGCGCAGGCGGCCGACATCGGATAGTGGTGATTAAACGAGATGCCGTTTTGTCGGAGGCGCTCCTGGCCCCGACACTGCGCACGGCGGAAGTCGCGTACGACCTCAGACTCGTAGGGCGGAGGCTCGCGTAGCTGATCGGTGAGGATGACCAGAACGTTCGGGCGACGAGACACGAGCCGAGACGATAACGGATGCAAAGCACTGCGCCGGCCGAGTGGGTACGGCACCACCTATGCCGACCCGACTCGGGATCAGCGGTGCCGGCGGTTGCGCCAGCGCAGTCTCAAAGATCGTCGGATCGTCGGGATTGCTCGCGGGCGTTTGCC
Source organism: uncultured Solirubrobacterales bacterium (assembly GCA_963764325.1). GTDB lineage: Bacteria > Actinomycetota > Thermoleophilia > Solirubrobacterales > Solirubrobacteraceae > Palsa-744. The sequence continues at coordinate 879,710 of CAVXSE010000003.1, forward strand.
GTCGCCCGCCAACGCTGGTTAGATGATCGACGTGCACCTGGCGCACGCGAAGGACGAACTCACCCCGATGCAGAGCCAATGAGCGACGCCCCTCCGGCGGGAGCCAGCGGCGCGCCGGAACGAGCAGCGCGTGCGTCGCCAAGATCGGCTGCTCCTTCGACTTCGGCCTTCTGTGCGATGCAGGCGAGCCTCGTGAGCCTTGCCGGCGGCCGATTTCAGATGGGCTCAGACGATAGTTGGGCCTATCCCGCAGACGGAGAGGGTCCCGTGCACGAGGTGGAACTGCGCCCTTTCTGGATCGACCGCCGTGCAACTAGCAACGACAGCTTTGCCGCTTTCGTCGAAGCCACTAGCTACGTCACAGACGCGGAGCGTTGGGGGCGGTCTTTTGTCTTCGTCGGTCTGCTCCCCGTCGACTTCCCGCCGACGCGTTCAGTCGCCGGGACGCCATGGTGGCGGCTCGTCGATGGCGCCCAGTGGCGGCACCCCGAGGGTCCGCACAGCAACCTCGAGGGTCGCGACGAACATCCGGTGGTTCACGTCTCCCACAATGACGCGCGCGCGTACTGCGATTGGGCCGGGGTGCGGTTGCCAACCGAGGCCGAGTGGGAGTTCGCCGCCCGCGGCGGCCTAGAGGGCGCAACGTTTCCCTGGGGGCACGAACTCGAGCCAAGCCGTGAGCATCGAATGAACGTCTGGCAGGGCGACTTCCCTACCCTCAACACCGCGGAGGACGGGTATCTCGGCACGGCACCAGTCGACGCCTTCCTCCCAAACGGCTACGGGCTGTACAACACGACCGGCAACGTCTGGGAGTGGACCGCCGACTGGTTCGACCCGGGCTGGTACCGGATGTCGCCCACGCAGAATCCATCCGGGCCAGCGGATGGGAGCCGCCGCGTGACTCGGGGCGGCTCATACCTCTGCCACGCGACGTACTGCCGCCGCTACCGGGTCTCGGCGCGAAGCGCGAACCTTCCCGACGACGCTACTGGCAACATCGGGTTTCGAGTCGCAGCAGACTCCGGCGCCGATTAGTCGCCGAGTCCGGCAGTCTTGTTGCGCGTTCGGATCTCGGACCTCCTGTGACGCGCGCAAGAGATCGTGTGCGTCGCGCGGGAGGTCGCAGACCACGGCTTCAACGCTGCGGACTCTCGTGCGCGGTTCCTGGAGAGCTACTGGTGTATCTAGAGCGCGCTGGCGTCAGTAGTCTGACGCCGTGTTTCGCGGTCTCCTCACTAGCGGGCTCGAGGGCTGGCGTGAGTCCCGCTGCGACCGCCCGATAGCCGCGCTCGGCGATGCGCCGCCGCACAGCGGACTCCGCGCACCGTCCGGCGCGACGGGCCCGCAGCATCGGAGTCGCGGCGGCGCGCACGAGGCGCGCGACGCGCGCGACTTCGACCTCGCTGCTCCGAGACTAAAAGCCGGCGCCTTGGATTGGGGTCTCGCCACCGTAGGGCTCACGCTTCTCCTCGTCGCGGGGGTTTCGAGGCGGCTGTCCAACACGGCAATCACGCCTGCAATGGTGGTCGTCGCGGTTGGAGTGCTCGCCGGCCCTCTCGTTCTCTCGGACGTCGCCGTTGGACCGACTAGCTCGACAGTTCGGAAGCTAGCCGAAGCAACGCTGGCCGTCGTGTTGTTCTCGGATTCCTCGCGGATCGACCTACGAGCTTTGCGTCATGAAGCATCGATACCGATGCGTCTGCTCGGCATCGGGCTCCCCCTGACGATTGCGGCTGGCACGCTCGCCGCTCTCGCGCTGTTCGGCTCTCTCTCGTTGAGCGAGGCTCTGATCCTCGGGGTTATCCTCGCGCCGACGGACGCGGGGCTCGGCAGCGCGGTTGTGACAGACACGCGGTTGCCACAACGTGTGCGTCAGTCGCTGAACGTCGAGAGCGGCCTCAACGACGGGATCTGCGTGCCCCTCCTGCTCATCGTTCTCGCCACCGCCTCGGGCGCGGACGCGACCCATCCGGCTCGGGTAATCGCCGAAGAGATCGGCTTCGGCCTCATCGGGGGCATCGCGTCCGGAATCTTTGCTGCCGCGATCGTGAATTTCGCCGACGAGAGGAACCTGACCGAGCAGCCATGGCGGCAGATCATTCCGGTGGCGGCGGCCGCGCTGGCCTACGGAATCGCCGTGGCGCTCGGCGGCTCGGGATTCATCGCCGCATTCATTGCGGGAGCACTATTCGGCTCGCTGGCCCGCGGGAGGGCGAGCCGAACGATGGGCTTCACCGAGCAGGTCGGTGCACTGCTCGATGCCGTGACGTTCCTTGTGTTCGGCGCGGTGCTGCTCGGCCCCGCGCTTGAACACGTCAGCTGGCAGATTGCCGCATACGCGGTACTCAGTCTGACGGTCGTGCGAATGCTGCCCGTCGCCCTCTCGCTCTGGGGTACTCATGCACGAGGACCCACCGTCGCGTTTATTGGCTGGTTTGGTCCTCGCGGCCTGGCGTCCATCGTCTTCGCGGTGCTCGTCGAGGACACTTATCAGGGCCATGGCGACACGATCCTCACGGCCGCCTATTTGACGGTTGGTCTGTCGGTACTCGTCCATGGCCTCTCGGCGGGACCGCTCGTAGGTCGCTACGTCGCCTGGTTTCGGCCCGCCGCCGGCGCCCCTGTCGCTCCGTTGGAGCGTGAGGCAGCACACGAGCACCGAGTCCGCGGACCGGCCGCGATGCCGCTGGCATGACCATCAAGGCCGCCCGCCGTGCTCACGACGATGCGGTAGGCTCGCGCCGAAACCGAGCCGAGTCGAAGTGGGAGAGCGGAATGGCAGCGCCAGATGGCGCCTCGGATTTGTCATCGTTGCCGCAGGCAGACCAAGAAGCGATCGGCGCAACGCTGATCGCGCTCAGGACGGGCTTTCAAGAGCGCGACGCCGACAAGCTGGTGGGCGTTTACAGCGCCGAGGCTGACTGGGTCAACGCCTTCGGCAGCGTGAAGAAGGGAAGCGAGGAGATCGTCGCATACCTACGAGGCCTGTTTGCGGACGCGAACTTCAATGCGGGCACGCTCAGAGCGCCGCCTGAGGTTGCGATCCGGGTCCTAACGCCAGAGGTCGTGCTCGTTTCAGCGCACCTGCAGGTAGAGGGTCAAAAGCTGCTTGGCGGAGGAGAGCTGGAGCTGCGGGACAACTATTCGCTGCGCGTCCTGCATCGACAGGCGAACGGATCCTGGCCAATAGTGTCGGAGATGTTCAACGACGCGAATCGCGAGAGCACGTACGCTCGCGGCTCCTAGCGCCGCTTCATTTGGCGCGGGGCTGCCACTTTGCACCTTGCGGGGCCACCCCGGCCACCTCGCCGGCAATGATCTCCTGTCACGCATGCAGACGGTCGGGTCGTGCTGCCGCACGGACTCGACACGACAGTTTCGGACGACGACACGCAACCCGTCGAGCGTGAAACCAGCGCAAGTGCCAAGCGCCGCCTAGCTTGTCAGCCCCGTTACGCCATCGTGCAACAGCGCTACGGCCAGCAGCACAATAATTGCCGCCGCGATTGTCCTTGCGTATCGTTCAATCCAGCCCCGCGTTGCACGAAGCGTCCTGACGGTGCGCTCTCGCATGACAAGGAGCGAAAAAAGCGCAACCAGGAGCGGAAGTAGCGAAATCAGCGCGAAGCCGAGCCAAAGCGCGATGTATTCCGCGGCGCTCGGGTTCAGCTCTGAAATGTCCTTCAGGGCGATCGGGATGAACCCGCCTGGGTTCGCGAGCGTCGCGCCAGCAGCGACGATCGCAATCGCGGGAGATGAGGCGAGGCGGCTCATTTTTTCGACGGCGTCGGCGGTCCGTTTCGGGTCGCGCGGTCGGCGCACCGTGCGCACGACGAAGACGAACAGCAACACGCCGAAGACGATGTCGAGGATCGAAACCCACGTGGGAGGAGTTTCCGACGAGGAATTGGACGGACTTGCGGCGTTGCCGAGGACAAAGGCGGCAGCGACTCCGATGACCAACGTTACGCCAAAAGCGCCGAGGAAGAACCAGCAGCCGGTCCGCCCCGGCCGCTCGCCGAGGACGAGCGCAAGCACAGTGAACGTGAGCGTCGTCGGCGAGAGCATCGCGGCCAGAGCGGTGAGCCCGAGCTCGACCTCGGCAGACGTCATTTAGACCACCGTCCTTCTTCGACCCACGCCTTCACGGCGGCTCGACCGCCGGCCAGCCGGCGTCGTGCGGCAACATCACTCTCGCCGATCCAGCCGGACCCCTCGCACGTATTTGTACTAGTTCGCCGCTCTCGACCCGTCCTTCGCGCGCCGTGACCTTCTGTTTGGCACGCAGGTGATCAAGCTGTCCGGCGTACACGGCGAGCGACAGTTGCGGCGACACATGCGCCAGCGGCGCCGTGTCGGCGTTCGACTGTCAGCCGGAGGTCGTGCGCTCGAGGGCACGCATCCGGCCTGGCCGCTGCGCGAGTCGCTCCACGTACCGCTTCAGGTTCTCGGGCAGCTCACCCAAGACGCCGATGCGCTCCGTGAACGCCAGCGTGCTCCCGACAAGAACGTCGGCCACCGAGAATCGGTCACCGACTAGAAAGTCGGCCCCATCCAGTGCGCCCGACACCGCACTCGCGGCCTTGTCAAAGCGTCCTCGCGCCGCGGCGGAGCGATCCGGATCGCGCTCGGAATAGACGGCGGACTCAATCAGCGGCGGCTCGAGCTCGGCAGGGGCGAAGACCGTCCACTGGTAGAGCAGGGCTCGGTCGTAGGTCCCGGGGACGGGCGCCAGGCCGGCCTGCGGATGCAGGTCGGCCAGATGCAGGCAGATCGCCGCCGACTCGAATACGAACCGTCCCTCGTCGTCCTCGAGCACCGGCACCCGGCCGAGGGGGTGGCGGGCGCGGTGCTCATCGCCGCCGCTCTCCTCGCGCGTCACCATCGTGACCTCGTACGGCTCGCCGAGCTCCTCGAGAAGCCATGCGACGCGAATGGGCCGGCCCGCGTGCTCTCGATGGTAAAGGCGCATCATGCGTTGCACGATAGTGGCAGCCACTAAAGGACGACGGCCGGGTCGAGCCCACCTGCGCAGTCCGCCGGCAAGTTCAGCAGTAGCCGAAGATGTGGCACCTCGAGCCTCAAAACGCGTGGCCTGCTGACATGGACTCAGCGGATCGCCCACGAGACAGCCTCAAGTTCCATGCCCTGCGCGCAGAAGCAGAACGTCCGGCCCGACCCCCTTTTCACAGCAAGGAGAATCGCAATCGCCGAAATCGCGGGGTCCGACGCGGGGGCCTCCGGGTCAGCTGGGGAGGCCCCCGCGCGTAATACGTGTTAGCTCCGCGGGAACGGCCCGCGAGCGTTCAGCAAGCCCGCGACTTACCCTTCGATCGCCTCACCGGAACACACGCCGGATTGCGGAAGGTCGACGCGATGAGCAGCTCGTAAGACACATTCGTCCCGTTTGGCTGCCGCGCCGAGAAGTTGTCGTGCGTTGTCCCAGGATGCGAATGGGGTCTGCTTCGGAACGCGAGCAACAGCGTGAAGCTCGGGTTACGCGTTCGCGTCGAATGTTCGACGCGATGACGATGTCGATGCTGCTGCTGATGATGATCATCGTCGCCACGACGGGCGAGGTCGCGGCGCTGTCGTAGCTGTTGTCGCCATCGCCTGGGAGACGACGACCGTCCGGCATCATGATCGTCGTCGTCGGGTTCCGGCTGCCCGTCGTACATCGCCAATCGATCGTGTGGGGTGCCGGAATATCCCGACATGTAGGATTGACGGGATATCCCGACATTGCTACAATGTCGGATTATGCCTGCAGGTGACCAAGACGGCGCCGCGGACCTTTCCGGGTCTTCACGCCTGCGTCTGTCGGCGACGCCATCCGCCACTACCGCACAGAGGCAGGCTTGACGCAGGCGCAGCTTGCCGAGATGGCGGGGATCAGCAGGTGGTATCTCTCCGAGCTCGAGACCGGAAAGGAGACCGAGCAGCTGAAGCGACTCCTCATAGTCCTGAGGCAGCTTGGAGTGCGGATGACCTTGGAAAAGGCCACCTGGTAGTGGCAGGAGAGCTTGCCGTCTGGCTATACGGCGAGCGCGTGGCGTTGATTCATCGGGACCGCGGGCGCCCTCGTCTCGCCTATACCAGCGAGGCGCTCGCACGGTACACGCTAGGCACACCGCTGTTGTCGCTGTCGCTGCCAGTAGTCAATCGTCTGTACCCGCAGGGAGTCGTCCGGCCCTTCATCGACGGCCTGCTTCCCGAGGGCGAGTCGCGCACGTCGATAGCGCGAGACGTCGGCGTGCTCGCCGCCGACACCTACGGCCTGATTCGCGAGCTCGGCCGCGACTGCGCGGGCGCAATCGTCATACAGCCAGCTGACGATCCCGCCCCACCAGAGGCCACCACAACTACCGCTGAAGCGCTCGATCCGGAGGAGATCGAGGCGCTAGTGAGCAACTTGCGCAGCGCTCCGCTCGGCGCTGGTGGTCGAGTGCGAATATCGCTGGCCGGGATCCAGGAAAAGTTGCTGCTAACGAGGATGCGGGACGGAGCTTGGGGCAGGCCGGTGGACGGTACACCATCGACGCACATCCTTAAGCCCGAGATCGCCGCGTACCCGAACACAGTTGAGAACGAGGCGTTCTGCATGCGCGTCGCAAAGCATCTCGGACTTGACGTCGCACATGTAGAAACGACCGAGGTCGCGGCGCGCAAGTTACTGATCGTCGAGCGGTACGACCGCACGGTGGGCGCCGATGGATCAGTCGAGCGCATCCACCAAGAGGACTTCTGCCAGGCGACAGGCACGGCGCCCGACACCAAGTACGAGGAAGACGGTGGACCGTCACTCCGGCAGATCGCTGGGATCCTCCAGTCGGTCGCCGCAGCGGATTCGTTGGTACGGCTGCTGCGAGCCGTCACAGTCAACGTCTTGATCGGAAACGGGACGCCCACGCCAAGAACTTCTCGTTGCTTCACGATTCGTCGGGAGCCTTGACACTCGCGCCGCTTTACGACCTCATGTGCACGCTCCACTACGGCGAAACCGGCTCGCGATGTACGTCGACAGTGTCCAGCGTACCGATCGCGTGACCGCCGAGCGGATCGTGACCGAGGCGGTGGCATGGGGAGTTGCCCGCGAGCGCGCAACTGAGACGGTCGACGGCATTCTGGAGAATGCTGCCCCTGCCGTGGCTGCCGCTCGCGACGAAACCGACGAATTGCCCGACGCGATCGTCGCCACAGTTGAACATCAGCTGACCGGCTGCGGTCACCGATCTGAATGCCGCAACGCCACTTCGATGTCCGGCGCATGCGCGACTCGGCCGGCGCCTGACAGCCGCTCCAGCGGCGCGCGCCCGCGCTCTCAGAGGCCAGGGACGCGGCGCCAGGCGGCGCGATCTTCTGTCTACCCCGCAGGAGATCACTCCAATTCACTGAATGTCGCCGCTGTCGTGCAGACCGGGAAAGAGCCACTGCACGGCACGGAGACGACGGATTACCCGTAACGCGCCTGCTCAGCGAATCGGTGCTCGGCGCGGGACTATCCGGACTCGCGAACGATGCACCGGAAGCCGATGTGGCTTGTCGAAGTGTCGATGGACTCGGGCTGGCGGGCGGCAGGCCGGTAGCGAAGGCAATAGCTCGGGGCGCATAGCGGCCCCGACCTCCCAGATCTTCGGTGTATTGGCGACCCAGCCCGCGGCCTCCTCAATGATCTCGGCCCGTTCGACTTCGTCCGGGAGACCTTTGCCGCTTGCTTCCGTTTTTCCAGCGCACCATTCAGAACAGCTGGCGCCGCATTCGACAGCCGAAGGGTGAATGGCGTATTCCACACTCGCCGTTTCAGGGGTCAGCGCAATCCCGTAAATGAGCTCGCCACCGCGTTCTTCTATTTCGACCGGCGCGTTGGTGAGAGTGACCGCGAGCGTCTGTTCATCCGAATAAGAGGTTCCGAGTTCTTCCGAATCGCCGGACCTTAGCCGGAAAGTCTCGATCGTTCCCGAGATCGTAAGTCCGGCGTCACCGCCAGCAGACATCGGATCGAAGGCGGGGAGCGTACTCGACGATGCCCTGTAGCTGCCGAATGCTCCGCTCACGACCTCGCTCCCCGCCACAGGCTTCGCCGTCGTCTCGCGTGGCGGGGCGCTTGCGACGGCAGCGGCTGGGGCCACGAGTACCGCTAACGCGACTCCCGCGGACCAAACCAGCCGCTGTCGTCGGACGCGCGTGGCTCGGTTGCTGGTGTCACGCCCGGCGGTTGAAACGATGTCTACCAACAGCGCGACTAGGGCAATCGCGACCTGTCGGGCGCTACTGAACATTCAACCGACTCCGAGCTCGCAGGCGGCTCTGCGGCTCTCATCGGCGTGAACGTAGCGAGTCAAGCGGCTCGCGTCAATGCAAGGTCGAGTTGCGCTTCACGGATCGCTATCCACGGCGTGCTCGTCGGCGCGCAGGCGCCGGATTTCGCGAGGAAAGCGGTTGACCTCTTGCTCTGCACGCAGGAGATCAGACCACCGCTGCCGGTTCCCCGAACATGCGCGGCGTGGTCCAACATCGTGCCGCTAGCCGGAGAGTTCTCAAAGGCGTCGATTAGCGCGGCCTCCGCTGGAGCGGTGTCGCGAACACCACTCCTCAAACGACCTAGCGATACAAGCCTGAGTCGTTTGCGCCCAAAGCAGGCAGCCTCTCGGCACCGGCGGTGCTTTGTCGAGTGCGGGTCGACAGACTACCCCCGGTCGCCTGTCGTGGCCAGTATCCGCGCCGATGGGCTGGCATGTGGCGTGACCGCCAACTCACCGGTCTCGAGTCCCTCGGGCAGGTCGACGGCGCGGCGACGGGCCGCCGTATGCCTCGCTCTCCCGCCCTGACGACCGCGCCTCGCGCAGAGTCGTGCTAATCGGAAAAAGGACGTGGAATTGGCACGATGCGTCCGAAGCCCGGCCTCGTGGGGGCGCTGGTGAGCGACGAACGGCGGCTGCGGCGCTCTCATCTTTTGCACGGCGGCGTGACGGTCAAATGTTCAGTGGCGGCGCCGATCGCCGTGCCGCCTTCTTCCACGCCCTCGATTACCTGCAGGGGCACAGCAATGTGGAGAACGGTCCGGTGGGAGCGAGTGCACACGGGCCGCTTGACCGCCACCAGAAAGCCGAATGTTCGTGGTCCGGTTTCGTCGTGTTCCACTTCGTCCCCGTGCCACGCGCCGCCAGACTTGTTCGGGTTGCAGCCCCATGAAAAAGCGCTGTGGCGTCCTCCGCCGCAGTTCAACACGCCACCCACGATGCCGCTCTCGCCGTGTGGGTCAGATACCCAAAGGATGCGACGATTGGACGTGATGAGCGGGGTCGAGAAGGCGTGGACCTCTTTGCGGATCCCATTTAGCCCCTCGACTTGCCCGGCGCTGGTGGATCCGGGAGTAGCGCCTTCACATGCAATGCGGACGCCGATGCGCGCCGATCCATCGTTCCAGGAGGTTGAGGTGCAGGACCCCGACGCCAGCGCGACGCCAGGCATCGCGACCGCAAGCACCGCGATCGTGAGAGCAACGCCCGACGCGAAGCTGCCGGCAGCGCGCCTGCGCTCCGGCGGAACCGTCCTCCAACACACTCCCCGCATTCCTGGCCTCCTGGCTTGAGATTGAACCTCAGTTCTGCCGCAGCGCGACGCAAACGAAGTGCTCGGCCCCCTGTCGTGGGGCGGGAAGCTATCAAAGCCGCGGCAACGTTGAGCCGCACTTGACGCCTACTTCGCGCGCACGCAGTCGACCCACGGCGCCACTGCGGGGCGGCGCCATTGACACGTTCCCGCCTTCTGGTGGCGCGCGGAGGAAGACCGCATGGTTCAGCAGACGGCCGGGACGGGATGAATCGACAGCCGGTTTGGATTGGACGAGCCGTCAGGTGTCAGGGGTCGTGCCGTCCGACGGTTTACATCTCGACCACGCTGACAAAGCGGACCGGAGTGACGATGGTGTACCTGCGGTTCAAGCGCTGGATCTTCGTAGCGCTGGGACCGGGTTGCCCAGAGCATGAGGCGCGTGGCTGTTCGCTACGCGCAAGCCGCTATGTGAGATGGAACGCGTCAAGCGCGAACGGGAGAACCTCGAGGTACGCGCGCTTTACGACGAGATCGCTGAAGGCCCGTACGTCTGGCATGAAGCGCGGGCGGACGGGCGGACGGCGGGCGGGGGCGGAAGCCCCCGCGACCGGCCGCGCGGCCGCCCGCGCCTCGCGAGGGGCCCCGTGTGCGGACCCCAATCGCGGCGCGCAGTCGGCGTCGTTGGTAGCGTTCGCCGCCGGGACAGCCAGGTGGCAGGGCAGCTGGCGCTTGTCGTAGGAGGAGAGGGTATGACTGACGGTCGGCGGGTGCTTCGAGGATTCGTACTGAATCATGCGGTAGCTCGTCGTTCCGCTCGATCCGCGGCCCTCTTGTGTTGCGTCCTGTTCCTAGGTGTGGGGTCGGCCGCGCGTGCCGCCACCGACCCCACCCTGTACGCAGCCAATAGCAGCAGCAACTCGGTGACGCCGATTGACGTCGCGACCGGCCTCCCCGGCGCGGAAATCGAAGTCGGCGCGTATCCCGACGGGCTGGCGGTGACGCCGGACGGCAAGACGCTTTACGTCGCCAACGGGGGCAGCGGCTCGCTCACGCCGATCGATGTCGCGACCGGCATCGCGGACCCCGAAATCAAAGTCGGTGGAGTCCCCCGCGGGCTGGCGGTGACGCCCGATGGCAAGACTCTCTACGTCGCCAACATCTTGAGCGAATTCGTCACGCCGATCGATGTCGCGACCGGCACCCCGGGCCCCGAAATCAAAGTCGGCCGCGAACCCTACGCGCTGGCGGTGACGCCCGATGGCAAGACTCTCTACGTCGCCAATTATTTCAGCTCTACGGTGACTCCAATTGACGTGGCGACGGGCATCGCGGGCCCCGAAATCAAAGTCGGCGCGGCTCCCACCGCGCTGGCGGTGACGCCGAACGGTAAGACTGTTTACGTCACCACCGAGGCACTCTCCTCCGTTACGCCGATCGATGTCGCAACCGGCATACCGGAGCCCGAAATGAAAGTCGCCTCGCATCCTGGACCCTTGGCGTTGTCGCCCAACGGCAAGACCCTATACGTCGCGCGGGTCGAAACAGAAAATGAAACAGGTGGAGTGATCCCAATTAACGTCGCGACTGGCGTCCCGGGCCCGGAAATCAAGCTCGACGCAACGCCCGCGTCGCTCGCGGTGACGCCGAATGCCAAAACCGTCTACGTCGGTGGCGTCGAAGGCCTGGTGACGCCAATTAACCTCGCCGACGGCATGACGGGCGCCGGCATCAAATTCGCACTCGGGCCAGTCGACCCTTCGCTGGCGATCACGCCCGTGGCGCCGAGGTTCATCGACGCAAAGTTGACGAATTTGCGTTTCCGGGTGGGGAGGCATGCGACGGCACTCACCTCCCGCCGCGCGCCGGTCGGCACAACGTTTAGGTTCATGCTCGACGCGGCCTCGACCGTGAAGGTCGGGATCAAACGCGAGATTGCCGGCCTCAAGCGAGGGGCGCGCTGCTTCGCGCCCACACGCGCACTTCTTCGTGCTCACGCCAAACGGTGCACCTGGACTGTGCCCGTGTTCATCCTGACGCGAACGGGAATGCCATGGGGAGAAGACACCATTCCGTTCTCAGGTCGCATCGGACACCGATTCCTGTTGCCCGGCCGATACGATGCGGTCCTCACAGCCTCGGATGCCGTCGGACGCTCCAACAGCGGCACACTTCACTTCTCAGTTGTCCGATGAGAGATAGTGAGGGGACCGCGTGCCCCTCGCGGGATTGCTTCTTGGTCTTCGCAGAGCAGTGAGGGCGCGTGGCCCAATGCTGCGCACGCGGGAGATCAACGCTCGTGACGCGGTCTTACAGTTTCGTGCCCCAAGAGAAGGTCGCGTGCGAAAGCGGCTCCAAGCTGCGGGAAGCTAGACGCGCTCGACGTCCACCGACTCCCCGAAATCGGAGAAGTCAGCGTCGTGAGTCCAGACGGTCGCGCCGTTGACTAAGGCAGTCGCCGCGATCCAGGTGTCGTTGATTCGCGGCTTCTTCCCGCTGGCGAGGAGTTCGGCGGCGAGCCGCGCGTACGCAGACGCCGTTCGCTCGTCGATCGGAAGCGCGGCCGCGACCGACCGCACGCTGCTCAACGTCCGCAACCGAAGACTCCGCACGCGAGCGTCACGTGCCAAGAGCACGCCGAGCTCGAGCTCCGCGAGCGTCACCACGGAGACCGCGACTTCGTCAGGCAAGGCCAGCTCGGCTGCCCGTTGCTGCTCGAGCGCAACAAATACAGACGTGTCCAGCAAACCCCGGCTCATGGCTGCTCGACGGCCTGGTCGCGAATTGGTCGCAGGTCGTCAAGCAGTGCCGGGTCGGCGGAAGCTTCGCTGAGCACTCGTTCCATCGCCGTCCCTGTAGCCCAAGAAGAGCGCTCCAACGGGACTAGCTCTGCCACGGGGCGCCGGCTCACCGTTACACGCAGCCGCTCGCCAGCCTCTGCCCTACGAAGGATCGCCGAGGTGTAATTGCGAAGGTCTCGCGCAGATACGTCCGCCACGCTCCTATCGTAGCATCATTGCGACAACCGGCGCGCGACCAACCAGCGGTTCATCGCTTGAAAGGCTGCGCCGGTCCAACACGCGACCTCGCTGGTACGCACGCAGGGAGCTCGAGTCAACCGCAGGCGATGACGGAAGAAAGCTGGCGCTGTGCATCACGTCCTGTGACACGAGCCACACACCGCGACAAAGCGGGGCGATACATTTGCACGCCCAGCAGGCAGTAGCAGCCTTGTCGCTGGTGGCGTGCACCCCCGCAAATTGTGCCCGTCGTTACATCAGACGTGCGCATGCGGGAGTGAAGGTCTTCGACGACACGAACCCCGATACTTCGGAGGCTTCAGTTATGCACGGCACAAAAGTCGTGGGAACGCTGCTCGTTGCATTAGTCGCGGCCGTGACGCTCGGCGGGGGCGGCAGCGCTTCGGCGGCTCCAGACATCTACATCACCGAAAACGGCGCAGCAGTGCCCAACGGATATGACGTATACGACATCTCGGGATGGGGCTTGGCGCCACGCGACAACTACTTTCACATCTGGTCGGCCGGAGAAGTGGCGGTGAACGGTAAGCCGACCGACGTAATGCATTTCAGGACGACGGCCCTTGAATGCTTTGACACGTGGCCTTGTCCAATTGGGTACTTCATCAAAGGTGGCGAGATCGCCAAGTGGGTAGTGAAAAGTTCAGGTGTCGAGATCGTGACGCTGTCGGAACCTGCCGAAATCGCAGAACCTTCGACGCCAGAACCTCGCGTCTACAAGTTCGCCAAGACGCTCAAAGCTTCGAGGCCGGGGTTCGGTATTCCCGGGATCCTTTCCTTCAGCAACGGGCCAGAAGGCCTCGAATTTGCTGGCAAGATCGTCAAAGGCGCGAGTCAGCAGGGGTGCCCGTCCACGCGCGTCGCGAAGTTCGGGGCGATTGCCAAAAGCTCAACTGGCACCGGAGCTGGAAATCTTCACATCAGCCTTAGCCCGTAGATGGGGGCGTGATGCGAGCTCGAAGGCGGGCGAAGAAGCGCAGCGAGCTCGGGGAGCATCAGCGTCCGCACTTCCGCGGAACGCTGCGCGCATTGCGGCTCCTCGCACTCAGGCGTCAGGTGATCTCCTGCCTACCCGGCAGGAGGTCATGTGCGTCGCGCAGGAGGTCAGTCAGCGTCAAGTCGCGGCGAGCCTCGGTACGAACCGCTGGATCGCCTCGTATGCGTGGTCCTGGATCTCAGGGTCGCGGAAGTCGGGAACGATCTCGGCCTGGTCGATGACCGGTCCGGTGATCGTGCTGGCGGCGCTTGCGTAGAAGACGCCGCTCTGCAGTGACGCGTCCGTGACGGCTTTGACGAGTCGCTCGGCCCCAACGTCCAGCTTGTGCCCGATGCGAAGGGCAGGCGCGAGGTACGGGAGCAGGATCCGGCTGGCGATGATCCGCACGAGCGCGGGCTGGTCGCGCAGCGCCTCGGTTCCCGCGGTGTTTCCCGGCGACATCGTGATGAACCTGAGCTCGGGGTGCATGCGGGCCATCGCGCCCATCCACAGCGCGCCGAGGTACTTGACCTGGCCGTAGGCGAGCATCACGTCGAAGCTGGCGCCCTGGAAGAACGAGCCGTCGATCACCGACGCGAACTCCTCTGGGCTGTGATCGGTGAACGTTGGTCGGGCGATCCGCAGCTTCGGGACTCCGCGCGCCGCCTCGCTGCCTACGAGGACCGCGACTTCCGTGAGCAGCCCGGCTGCCAGCAGATTCTCGAGCAGAACCACGTGACCGAGCACGTTCTGGGCGAATATCTCAGTCACCCCATCTTGCGTCAACGATGCGGGCGTGGGGCCGCCGGTGCCGCCAGCGTTCATTGCGAGGGCGTTCAACGGAGCGTCGATCGCGGCGACCGCAGCACGTACCGACGCAAGGTCTGCCAGGTCGATGATCACTACCTCGAAGATCTTGCGCCCGCTGACGGTCTCCAGGTCCTCCTTTGCGCGCTCCGCCTTCTCCGCATTGCGGCAGCCGAGATAGATCCGCTCGAAATCCCCGCGCAGCGCCAGCTGCCTCGCCATCTCCTTGCCGAGACCGGTATTGGCGCCCGTGATAAGGATTGTTTTTCCCTGGTTCTGTGTCATACGTTCACGACCTCATTTGGAGAGTTAGGGCGTAGCGCGACGAGCTGCGCACGTCCCAGTAAATGGATTGCGCGTTCCAACCTAGCACAGAATGGATTGTGCGTTCCAGTCTGCTGGTAAAATCTGCGATATGACCACGACCAGTCCCTCCCCTCGGCAGCTGACGCGCAAGGGCCAAGAGACCCGCCAGCGCATAGTTGATGCGGCCGCCGACTTGATCTTCCGGCAGGGCGTCGCCCAGACGACGATCGAGGACGTGCGCGCGGCGGCGGACGTCTCGAGCTCGCAGCTCTACCACTACTTCGACGACAAGCCGGCCTTGGTCCGGGCGGTCGTTGACCACCAGGCCGACATAATGGTCGGCGGGCAGGAGACGTTCGACTTCAGCACCCTGGATGGCCTGCGAGCCTGGCGCGACTTCCTGATCGCGGCCCAGCGCGAGCACCACTGCAGCGGCGGCTGCCCGATCGGCTCTCTCGGAGGCCAGCTCGCCGAGATCGATCCCGACGCAAGGGCGCACGTCGCCGAGGGCTTCCAACGATGGGAAGCGACGATCCAGAGTGGCCTACGAGAGATGCACGCACGAGGCGAGCTCCCGCCCGACACCGACCCCGACACCCTCGCGCTCGCGCTGCTAGCCGCCCTGCAGGGCGGCCTGCTCCTCACGCAGATCAAACGCGACACCAAGCCGCTAGAGGCCGCGCTTGACGCAATGCTCGAACTGGTCGCCCGACTCAGCGGCGACAGCTGGTAGCGGCCTGACCGCCTGCGGGCTCAACAGGAGGTCATCCGATTTCCCGGGTTCCTGCGGATTGTCAAGGCGAGCGCTGAAGCCGGCCCTGCCTGCGCCCTGTGTAGAGTCGCGTCCCTAAATGGACCGTCAGGAGACATGCCCTCTTCCTGATAATCCGACGCTCTCTGAGGTGGCCGTGGCGATGCGCAGCTCGGGCCAGTGGGGCGAGATCATCGATCGGGACTGGCGGTGGGTTTACCTCACCGATGAACTTCGCCTGAGCTACGGCGGCCTGCTCGGACTGGTGCCGTTCCAGCCTGGCGCGCACTACTTCGGGCCCGAGTCGCTGAGGATGCGCCTGGAGTGGCGCGCTGGCCCAAACACGCTGGAGCTCCTCCGGCTGATGTTCGAACGGATCGGCCCGTGGGCCCTCGCCGACGCTGTCGGTGGGCGGGAGGAGCTGCGCGAGGCCGTCGACCCAATGCTCCGTGACGCCGTCGACGGCCTGTCGCCCGTCAACGTTCCACCGGCAAGCGCGTTCGGCGCGGCTGCCGTCGGCGCCGCCGGCCAGCGCATGGACGTCCGCGTAATGGCGGCGCGGGTGCACGATGACGACGGCCGGGTGGCCGGGATCGCGCTGATGTACAAGCCGGCCGCCGGCATGGCGGTGCTGTCGACACTGGCGGGAGCGGGCGATCTGCGGCACTTCGAGCACATGCACCAGGTGGCCGCGCCAGCACGCCGCCCCTCCGCCGTGCTCTTCGCTGACCTCGAAGGGTCCTCGGCACTCGCCCGGACGATGGCCACCCACGCGTACTTCTCGCTCGGGAGGCGCCTGGCGCGCGCCGCAGACCAGTGCGTAATCGACGCCGGGGGGCTCGTCGGGCGCCACGTCGGTGACGGCGTGGTCGCGTTCTTCCTCGGCGAGACGTCGGGGTCTGAATCGGCTGCGGCTCGTGCGTGCATCCAAGCTGCTCGTGCCATCAGAGACGCAATGGGTGACGTCGCCGCGCGTAGCGGACTCGACGCCGCGGACTTGGTGATGCGCTTTGGGCTGCATTGGGGGGCGACGCTCTATGTCGGCCAGATCACGACCAGCGGGCGCGCCGAGATCACCGCGCTCGGAGACGAGGTCAACGAAGGGGCTCGCATCGAGGCTTGTGCGACCGGCGGACTCGCCCTTGCGTCGAAGGAGCTAATCGAGCGGCTCGACAACGAGGACGCTTCCGCTCTCGGACTCGACCCTGATCTCATCACGTACACACCGCTTGTGGACCTGCCCACCGCGACCGACAAGGCCCGTCGCGACGCTCCAGCCATCGTCGTCTGTCAGGTGTGAACCTCCAGTTCGAAGACCCCGTGCTGTGCAGCGGCCAGGTGCGACTCCCGCGAGTCGAACAGCGATCACATATAGCTGCCATCGGAGAGAGCCAACCGCGCTGCCGGAGCCGTAGAGTGTCGTAGTCGAGGATTGCCTCTTGCTGACGCGGAGTGAGCCGGTGTTCCTCAGTGGCGCCAATGGCGGGGGAGCTGGACGTGGAGCGAGCAGACGTCGTGATCGTGGGAGCGCGCCTCGCGGGGTGCGCAGCTGCCGCGCCCCTCGCACGAGCCGGCCGACGGGTGGTCGTTCTCGACAAGATGCGATTCCCGTCCGACCAGCTTTCGACTCACCTGCTGATGCCGGCCGGCACGAGCGAGCTAGCGAAACTCGGCGCCCTCCCGCGGATCCTCGCGCTGAAGCCGTCGCGGGTGCGATGGACGCACGTCGAGGCGGACGGCATCAGCGCGCTGGAGCGCCTGCGGCCCGCCGCGGACGGCATCGACTTCGGCGTGTGCGTCCCGCGCGACGCCCAAGACGTCGAGCTCGTCGAGGCGGCTCGAGAACAGGGAGCTGACGTGCGCGAGAACTGCACGGTGGAGTCGCTCGACTGGCACGCCGGGCGGGTTGCCCGTGTGCGGTACCGCGACACGACGGGACCCGTCGGGAGATCGCGTCGACGCTCGTCGTCGGCGCCGACGGACGGCGGTCAACGGTCGCGGCGCTCGTCGGCGCGTGGACGCCCTATAGGCTTTCGCGCAACGGGCGCGGACTGGTGTTCAGATACACAGACGACCCCGGGGCAGGCGGAGTCGAGGCCGAAACCTACTTTCAGTGGCGCGAGGGAGACTCGTTTGCCTTCGCGTTTCCCTGCACCCCTGAAGGCCGGCTGCTGATCCTGTTCATGGGGCATCGCGACGAGGCCAGCGAGGCTCGCAGCGACCCCGAGGGATACTGGGAACGCAAGATGGCCGAACACCCAGGGTTATCGCGGCGCGTCGCAGGGGCGCGCCCGGTACGAAGCTGCGGACCACGGGCGAGACGCCAGCATTCTTCCGCGCATCCTCGGGCCCCGGGTGGGTACTCGTCGGCGATGCTGGGCATTTCAAGGACCCCGTTACCGGTCAGGGCATGCGCGACGCGATGTTCGCCGGGCGCACACTTGCCGAACACGTGCTCCCGGTCCTCGATGACCGAGAGAGAGTCGATGTCGCGACCAGGGCGTGGGAGGCGGCCCGCGACCTCGAGTGCCTTCCCGCGTATCACTTTGCCAATTCGGACACGCGAGTCGAACGCCAGTCTGCCGTCATCTGCGAGCTCGTACGAGACGCCGGGCGGACGAGGCGCCCGACATAACTGACCTCTTCGGGCGTGCTCGCACGCCGCAGGAGATCGCGACCATCCCCCGACTCGCTCGCTCTCTGGCCGCAGCGCTCCGGCGGGGCGAACGATCGCGACGCGAAACGTTGGCACGTGCCATCCCCGAATTGCGCACCGAGCTTGCGATCCGCTCCGAGCTGCGAGCGCGACACTTCCGCTCGACCAAACAGATCGCGGGCTCCGAGCATCCCGGTGCGCCGTGGCCCGCAGCCCCTCCCAAAATCGTCACCGAGATTGAGCCGCGAGCCTGCACGCGAAGAGGTGGCGTCGTGACGCGCATCGCGGTGGTCCAGCCGGCACTCGCACTCGGCGATGTCGCCGGCAACATCGAGCGCATAGGGGATCTCGTCCGCGACGCCCACCGGGAGCACGCTCCGAGGTGATCATCGTCCCGGAGGCCTGCACGACGCCGAACGTGTTCGCCGAAGGTACTCCGCGGGACTCCGCGGCCTGTCGACGGTCAGCCACTCCAGCTGATCACGAGGCTCGCGCGTGATCTCGATTGCGTGATCGGCGGGCGGCTTCGTCGCCGTCCGTGGCCGCCACACGTACGGCACGTTCGTGCTCGCCGAGCCCGACGGTGCGCGTGCACCTTCACGACAAGGACATCCCGACCGCGTGGGAGCAAAACTACTACCTCGGCGGCGATGACGACGGGGTCACGCACTGCACGACGCTCGACTGCACCGTTGGCCTCATGTCCGGTTGGGAGTGGGCCCGGTTTCGAACCTCCGCACGAGTTCGAAGCGCCGGCGCCCAGGTGATCCTCGGCGGCATGTGCTGGCCATCAATGCCGCTCAACTGGCCAGGCCCGCTCCACGCGTGGGCGAAGCGCGAACATCGAATTTGGCGTGAACAGGCGCGCGCGCTGCCGGGACAAGTTGCGCGACTGACAGGAGTGCCGACCGCTCACGCTTCCCACGTCGGACCCGTGGCCGCCCAGACACCGCTCGCCCCGGGCGTGCCGTGGAAGACGGAGATGCTCGGGGAGTCGCAGATCTGCGACCGCGACGGGTCCGTCCTTGCCCGACTCGCTCTCGAGGACGGCGAGGGTCACGTGGCAGCCGACGTTGACACGGCCGCCGCACCGATGCCGCTCGATGCGATCGAGGAGCGCTTCTGGATCCCGAAGTTCACGCTCAGCACCCACGCCGCCTGGCACGGCATGAACGCGCACGGTGCTTTGAACTACAGACTCCGGCACGCCAGAAGTGGATTCCCGTGGCAATCCTGGCCGGCCGCGAACCTACCCGACGAGATACCCGCCGGACCACCGTCCGACACCGCCGCGGCAAGCAGCGGCTAAATGTCGAGCGCTGAGATCCGAACTCTATTGCGGGCTCGACGTCGTGTGTGCGCGAACGCGGTCACCAGCTACGCGTCGGCTGGAGCGCGCCCTGGGCTCGGCCGACACCGAAACTAAATGGCGCCCTCGGCGCGTTTGATCGACTAGTTCACGTTTCCGCGTACAGAACCGGTCCTTCAACGAATTCGGCGAACGCGAAAAATCGAAGGAAGATTTCAACCGGTGCAGTTGCCGGACACGACCCGGGGCTCGTAGCCACCCGCTTCCCCGTGCCGGAGAAGTAAACGTCTTCGAGGCCTTTCGGCAGCGAGAAGCTCGCGACCAGTTTTGTGGCCTTGTAGTGGCACGTATGACCATCGGTCGGGAAGTCGAGCTTCGCGGCGAGCGTCCCCGTGCCTTTGCTGGTGAGGGTCAAGCTTTTTAGTTCGCCAGTGACGTATTCGGGGCCGAAGTCAATTCCGCAGTACATCGGATCTGACAACGTGACCTTGACGGTCGCCGCAGAGTTGTTCAGCAGTTTTTCGGCGCCGGCCGGTGCCTGACTGCAGCCGGGCCCCGAGACTTCAAAGAAGTCCACGCCGATCTGGATCGGAGCGGTAAGCACCGGACCGCCTTGGCCTTCGGTCAGGATGAGCCGCGGTTTGCTCGCGGACGCACTTCCGGCCCAAAGGCTCCCTAGTCCCAGCAGGACCCCGAACGTGACCACGAGCGTCCTGAGAAGGCCTCGACTGGCCACTTTCCTTGCGATCGGCATTACGACTCTCCTCTCGGCCCCGCGCGGCTGAACGTCGATACCCACCGCTGCCGCGTCGCGGCGCCGCAGCGCGCTCCTCGTAGCGTCGCGATCATACGCCTGTTCTCGCGCCGCATGTGCGAACGAAACCGAATGGTCACACGCGAATGCGGTGCGTGCCCACCGGTCGCCGCTCGCGTCGAGCGGCTGATCCCCTGCGGGCTACGCAGAGGATCAGTCCGGCACGGCTGACAAAGGCGGAGGTGTCTGACCCCGTGCTCTTTGCACGCGGACCTGGTGCGTGGCCCGCGTTAGCGCTTGATCGTGCGGTAGGCGCCGAAGCGAACCCGGCGTCACGATCGCAGCCAGGAGCGGCAGTCCACCGCCGATCACCCCGGCGATCGCTAGAACGAACGTCACGACGAAGAGACCGCGCCGGCACCCGCGGCGAAGATCAGGTTTGAGGCTCGATCGACGCGCTTTCCGTGCGCCACGTTGCTGTTCTTGCCGGGAACCAGGTTGCTCATGGACCAGTCCAGTCTTTCGAGATGGTCCCTCCACGGTAGCGCGACGAGAATGCGGCACAGGCCGGAGGCGCGCCAACGCTGTCTCGGCGGCCGCGGAACCGTGCGTGAACGAAGCTGCCGCGCGAAGTTAGGCGTAAGCCGAGGCCGGCGAAGTCGGTCTCAATCGCATTTCTTGGCGACATCGGCGAGGATCTCGGCCCGCAGCTTGTCGATCTTCTCGGAGCCTGCGACCACCTTTGCGTGATCCCTTGCTGCGACCGGGGCCGTTGCTCTTTTCTCACGATTTCGGCTCCGCCGCGGTTCGGACGTTTGATCTCGAGGGTGGAGAGCGCAGCCTCTTTCTTGGCGATGCCAGCTGCGTCGGCACGGAAGCGAACTCCGCCAAGACACACGAAGGCCCCGCCGGAGCGGGGCCTTCGCCGCGAGTTACGACTGTCCTACTTGAGTCTTAGACGTTGGGGTAGATGACCTTGATTGAGAACGAGTTGTCGCCAGCTGAGACCACGCTGTGCGTGACGCCATAACGACGGAAGGTCTTCGTTGAACGGCACTTCCTGGCCGTCGAAGTCCGACACCCAGAAGTTGTCGTCGATGTTGATCGGCTGACCAGGCGTCTGCCACCGGGACGGGAACTTCTCGCCCTTCGACAGCGTGCAGCGCTCAACGTCCTTGCCGCCCCTGCGGCCGCTGCCGGGAAACTTGACAGAGTTTGTCTTGTGAACGCCCGTGCAGTGGAGCGTGTTGTTTTCCCCGAAGTATTCGCCGCCGTTGTATTCGGCCGTGAACGGGGTGCTCGTCTTTGCCGGGGCGTTCCCTTCGCGAATGCCGTCGACGAGAACGATGCCATCGCGGAGATGACGGAAAGCGCCAGCCCGACGCCCAAATGTCTACGAATCATATTGAGTCTCCCTGCCCTCGCGGGCGCATTGCACACGTATTCGTGTGCTCGTTGCCGGCCGAGGTTCTCTGCGAACTGTGCTTCGGCCTTGCGTTCGTGTACCACTTTACGGTTCGTGCCTAAAGGCGGGGCAAACGTAAAGATGAGAGGACCCTTGCCTTGGGGCGGCGGCCCAACCCCGGGTGTCCTCCAGTGTGAACAGGAGGCCAGCGGGAGCGGCACCATCGAATTTTCGGCGTCGACGCCACATTCGCTTGAGCGGCGGGTGACCCAGACAGCGCGCAATGTGCAGTCGGCGTAGCATTGAAGCGAGTGTCCGCCCGCCGGAAACTCCTGGCGGTGCTTCCGGGGATCGTGCTCGTGGCGTCGCTCTCGCTTGTCGTCCCTGCGGACGCCGCAACGATCGACGTCAACACGACCGAAGACCTCGCTACCGGTGGAGGCAAGTGCTCGCTCCGCGAGGCGATAATCGCCTCCAACAACGGAATATCGCCCGCGGGTAGCGACTGCGCAGCCGGCACCGCCGGCGGCAATACGATCGACCTGCCGGCCGGGGAATACAAGCTCACGATCGAAGCGGCGTCGGCGACGACGCGAGCAGCGGCGACTTGAACATCACCGCTCCGACCACGATCTCCGGGGCCGGCGCGACGACGACGACGATCAAGCAGACCACGTTGGACCGCGTGATCGCCGTCGAAAGTCCCGGCATGGGGATATCGAACGTGAAGATCGCAAAGGGCCACCTCACGATGGAAGAAGGCGGCGGCGTATTCGTCGGACCCGACGACACGCTGACTCTCTCGAACTCGCTGGTTACGGAAAACGAAGCCCCCGTCCGGGGGTGGCATCGCCGTCGGTGAGGGCGCCGAAGCGATGATCGAAAAAAGCTCGTGCTCCGGCAACAGTGCGCCGGAGGACGGTGGCGGCATCGCCGATGACGGGACCGTCGAGCTGCGCGAAGCGGCCGTCGACGAGAATGGCGAATCGCATCTTGGTGGCGGGATATTCGTCGGGAGCGATGCAAAGGCGACACTCGGCCGGAGGCGAAGTCGCGGGGAACGCCGCGCCGGGCGAAAGTGGCGGCGGCATCTTCTCATTCGGCCTCTTGACGGCAACTGGCGTAAGCATCGCTCATAACAGCGGCATGACCGGGGGCGGCCTTGGGTTCGACGGCCCCGCGACGCTTGCAAACGACGCGGTGACCGACAATACGGCCGAACACCGGGGGCGGCCTCTCTGTGAATGCGTCGTTGACGCTTACAAATACGACGGTGGCCGAAAACACCGTCACCGAACCCGGAGGCCGAGGGGGAGGCATCGCGTTTCAGGGCGCGCGCTCCATCCTTCTCAAGGTCGAAGGGAGCGCGGTAGGGCCCGGCAACTTTGCAGCGTACGGCGACGGTGTCTACCTGTACGGAGAATCAGCATCTTCCGCGATGGCGCGGGATCACGCGCTCCACGATCGCCGAAAACGGCACTTTCAAATCTGAATTCGGAGGTGGACTTTACGTCGCGGGCTACGTCGGAGCCGTCCTGCGCGACGTCACTCTCGCCGAGAATTCAGCCGGTGACATGGGCAGCGAGGGAGGCAACGTCTACGCCGAAGCGGCCTCCAGCCTGACATGGCAGAACTCATTGGTCGCCGACCAGATGCATCGGGCGGTAACTGCAACGTGCTGGGAACGACGACGTCGCTCGGGGGCAATGGGGAATACGCCACGGGGACGGAATGCCACTTCAAAAGCGCGGCACGACACAAAGGGCCCCGAACTCGAACCGTCGCAACTGCTCCCTCTCGCCAAGAACGGCGGGCCAACGGAGACGATGGCCCTGACCGCCGGATAGCCTCCGGTTAACACCGGCTTTGGTTGCGAAGCGACAGATCAACGTGGTGTGCCGCGACCCCAGGGGCCAGCGTGCGACGCTGGCGCCTACGAGTTCATCACAGCCCCGGTCGTGTCGGGCCTGTCCCAGTCGGCACGCACGTGGCGCGAGGGCTCGGCCCTGGCGCGCGCGAGCGCTGCCCGTGCCAAGCCAAGGCTTGGCACGACGTCTCGTTCTCACTCAATCAGCAAGCCACCGTGACATTAAGCTTCACCCAGCGCCTCGGTGGCCGCGAGGTCGGCGGCGAGTGCGTCGCCGAGAGCAGGAGGAACGCCAAGCGCAAGAGGTGTCAGCGCACCGTTACGGCCGGGACCTTCCGCTTCACCGGCCAGGCCGGGATCAACAAGGTTGCCTTCCAAGGGCGAATCTCGCGCACAGCCAAGTCGAGGCCAGGGCACCGGCAGCGGCCGGTCACCGCGACCGGCGCTGCCGGCGACGCGCTGCCGGCAGTTCGCCTCGCTTTACGACTGTCGCCGGCTCGGCAGAAGGCCTCGGCGGGCGATCAGTCTGGTTTCAGCCTTCGTCCGCTTCGCGGCCGTCGATCTGTTCGATCGGCTCGTCCAGGTCGTCGGCGTCGCGCAGGATCACGGACGGCACCTCGTCATCGCCGTGCGAGGTGTGTTCGATCATTTCTTTCTCGGCAAGCTCGAACCCCTCGGACTCTCCGCCACCGGCCTCATCGACCGCCCTTCGCTCCTCGGCGTGACGTTCTTCGAGCGAGCGCTCGCTTCCAAGCAAGTCCTCGTCAGACATGGGCCACACTACTCGCATGCGTCGAGAATGGCGCGTCGGACGCGTCCAGCAATGGTAGACGGGGCGTCGTGCACCGCACGAGGTCTCCTGTTATGCGAGCAGGAGGTCGGCCGCACGGCGAGCGAGCCGCTCCCTCGCGTTTGCAGGCCGGGAGAGTGGACGCGCTCTGAAAAGTTTGCTGCGCGTCCGGGTGTCTTCGCGTTGCGCTTCTAGGGTCTAGCCGCTCAATGTTCTACCCGGGGGAACGCTAGGTGGTGGAAAGGGCGACAGTGTGGGCCGCATGTGCGCGTCGGCGTTGCGTAGGGTCGATCGTTGCGCTGCGACTCGCGCGAACCGGCGGGGTTGTGATCGCCGCGCTGCTTCTTGCCGCAGTCATGTTCGCGTCGTCGGCTGATGCCGCAACGACGCGGGCGTCGCGCAGTTCAGTCTCGTTGGTCAGTGAACCGGGGTCGTACATCGGAGGCGGCGTGGACCACGTTTTCTACTCCGGCATTTCGGCCCATGGCGGACCGGAAGACGTCGAGGTTGATGTCAACGATGAAGGTCACTCGTTCTCCTCGAATTTGCGCCGCCGTCCGGCAAGCGGCTTACCGACGGCGAATACGCGGACGCGGAACGGTATCCGCCAAAGAATGAGACTCCCGCCCTCGAGGTATCCGGCGACGGGGCGGGGTGCAACTGGGACTAGGCAGGTACGTGATCAAAGACGTCCGGTTCGGTGGACGGGGCAAGGTGAGCCGCTTCTGGGCTACATACGAACAGCACTGCGAGAGGACCGGTGGACCGGTCCTCTTCGGCACAGTTGAGGTGGGCGAGCACACCGCGTCCACGCCCGAGGCCGCCTTCCCCGCCGCAGTCGAATGGCCGCCAGCGACGGCGGGCACGCCCGGCTACCCGGCTCCGATCACGATCGTCGGCGAGGGATCCGGCGGCAAGGTCGCTTCGGTGCGTCTCGGGGGCGTAGACGCGAACGAATTTGAGGTCGTGAGCGACGGGCTGTGAAGGTGCTTCCCTGCCCGGCCTGGCGCGAGCTGCCCGATCTCGGTCACCGCAAATCGAAAAAGCGCGGCGCGCAGACAGCCAAGCTCATCGTCACCGACGAGTCCGGCGCCAAGACCACGGTGCGCGCTCACAGTTCTCGCCGAACCGATGCTCGGCTTTCAGTTCAGCGAGCTTCGTGGGCGGAGCCCGGGGAAACTGGGGTCGGTCGGGGAGAAGACAAGCTCTTCGACGGACCTGGGCCGCTGAAATATCCACCGGACAGCGACGCCGAAAGAGTCGAAGTCGTCGCCGAAGGCCGAGGCGAATCTTTCCAGTTCGAGTTTTCGGCGCCAGACGGCAAAACCGCTCGAAGTCGGTGAATACACCGGCGGCGGAACGCTGGAGGCTGCCTACCAGAGAACGCCATTTCGGTGAGCGGTGACGGCCGCGCGTGCGGCGGACAGTCCGGTCGCTTCATCGTCAAAGACATCCACCTCAACGCCGCGGGGCGTGTCGATCGGTTCTGGGCTTTGTTTGAACAGCACTGCGGTGAAGGTTCTGAAGTCCAACCGCTCTTCGGCGAGGTGCGCGTCGGCGAGCCTCCCGTCGAAGCTCGCGAGGCCACGAGTGCCGCAGCCGTCGACTGGCCGCCGACCGCGGTCGGAGCACGCTGGCCTGTCGTCCCCATCATCGTCGTCGGAGGCGAAACCGGAGGGAAGATCGACGGCGTCACCTTGCAAGGCTCGGACGCCGGCGATTTTCGTGTCACGGGTAACGAATGCGAAGGTGTCGTGCTAGCGCCCGACGCGACGTGCGAATTGAAGGTCGCCATTACGCCCGACGCCGCCGGTCCGCTCGCCGCCGAGCTGAGTGATCTCGGACGCGTCGGGCTCACGTACGACGGTGCCGCTTTCCGGCGAAGGCGTGTCCGTGCCGCCCATGACGGAGAACTGGGCGACGCTCGTCAGCGAACCGGGCGACTTCATCGGCGCCGGCCGCGATCTGCTGATTGACGCACCGGAAGCCCTTTCCGTGAGCGGTCATCGGAACGCCGTTGAAGTTCAGGCAAATCCAGGGAGCGAGACGTATGCGTTCCGCTTCGAACCGCCCGAAGGGCAGAAACTCGAAGTCGGCGAATACACGGGCGCGGAAGGCGGAG
This sequence comes from uncultured Solirubrobacterales bacterium, assembly GCA_963764325.1. Taxonomy (GTDB): domain Bacteria; phylum Actinomycetota; class Thermoleophilia; order Solirubrobacterales; family Solirubrobacteraceae; genus Palsa-744. The sequence continues at coordinate 906,049 of CAVXSE010000003.1, forward strand.
CCGTCAACGAAGCCCACGCCGGTCTGTCCGTCTCCGGCGACGGGCGAGCCTGTCTCCAAAGCTTCGGGCGGTTCGTCGTGCAGGAAATCCACTTCAACGCGTCGGGTGCGGTCGAACGCCTTCGGCGCTGTACGAACAGCAGTGCGAAGGAATCGATGAACCGGCGCTCTTCGGCGAGGTGCGCGTCGGAGCACGGGTTGCGGAAGAACCCGACATCGTGGCGCCGACGGCGATCGACTGGCCCGCGACTCCGGTGGCCGAAAAGACTGCTGGCGTACCGGTCACGATCGGAGCCGGTGCATCTGGCGCGCAGATCACCTCAGTAACCCTCGAAGGAGAAGACGAGGCCGACTTCGAAATCCGCGGCGAAGGCTGCCCACGCGGAGAGCTCGTACCGTTTGCGCGCTGCGAAGTAACGGTCGGCGCACTGCCGCAGGCTGTCGGCATGCAATCCGCAGCGCTGAAGATCACGGACGCCTCGGGCCAGGTCACGACCGTTCAGCTCGCGCTCGAAGCAATTCCGGTCGAGCACCCAGACCCCGCCGACCGCGCGGCTGAGCAGCTGGCCGAACTCGCGTTCGCGACGACGGAAGCGAACTCGGTGCTTCCTGCCCGGTACGAAGGACTCACCCCCGCCATTCTCCACGAGATCGACCACGCGATCCAGATCGAACCCGGCGGCGGGAAGCCCTACCTGAGCGCGGCCGAGCCGATCGAAAGCGACGAAGGGTTCATCGTTACTGCGACCTCGGTCACCGGCCACACCTTCACGATCGTGAGATATTCCAACGGAACGGTCGAACGCCCGTGCACTCCGATCGCCGTGACGGGAGAACCAGGGGGCGGCTGCCAGAACAGCCGCTGGTAGCGCGACGAGCCCCGCTCCGCCGGGACGTGCTCAGCGTCAGCGACGAGGTGCGCGGACGGCGATGAAGCAGCAGCGCTGAACGCCGAGACCCCCTGCGTACCGAGCAGGAGATCAGATGTGTCTGCTCCGATTGGGCGTTCTCAGGTGACGCCTGCGTCAGGCGTGTGCGAGGGGTCTGATCTGATCTAGCGTCCCGGCAAGCCGGTCCCGCTCGATCTCTATGTCGTATCGGTCCTGGAGATTGAGCCAGAAGCGCTCGCTGGTTCCGAAGTACTTTGCAAGTCGCAATGCGGTGTTGGTCGTGATGCGTCGCTTCCCGTGAACGATCTCGTTGATCCGCCGCGGTGGAACGCCTATCGCCACGGCCAGCCGATGTTGTGTGACGTTGAGTGGCTCGAGGTACTCGAGCGCAAGGATCTCGCCAGGATGAATCGGAGGCATAATCGCGTCAGTTGCCAATGGGGACTCCTCGTGTGCGCTGCTCAGTGGTAGTCAACGATTTCAACGTCCTCGGGGCCGGCGGCTGTCCACTTGAAGCAGATGCGCCATTGTTGATTGATCCGAACGCTAAATGAGCCGGCACGATCGCCTTTGAGCTTCTCGAGCCGGTTTCCGGGCGCCACTCGCAGGTCATCGAGCGTGTCGGCAGCGTCGAGGATGCGCGATGATAACGCAACGCGTTATGAACGGCGTGCGTTATGGCACGGCGGGTTCGAGCGCCGGGTGCGCGTTGAGTCGGTACCGAATCGGTCGACGTCGCCTGACCTCCTTCCACGCGCACAGGAGATCAGACGTCACGAGTCTTGGATGACAGACTCGAACGGACCGCGGATCTCACGGGGCCGTATGGTGTGTTGGTCGAGGGCCTCCTCCCGCTGACAGGCAGCGAGTTGACGGTGGTCTCAGATCGCGCCAACGGCGATGGGGGCGAGACATGGAGCGGGCAGACGTCGTAATCGTGGGAGCGCGCTTGGCGGGCTGCGCGGCGGCCGCGCCGATCGCACGAGCGGGCCGAAGAGTGGTCGTTCTCGACAGGATGCGCTTTCCATCCGACCAGCTTTCGACCCACCTGCTGATGCCGGCCGGAACAAGCGAGCTCGCCAAACTCGGCGCCCTCCCCCGAATCCTCGCGCTTAGGCCGTCGCGAGTCCGGTGGACGCACGTCGAGGCGGAGGGCATCAGCGCGCTGGAGCGCTTGCGCCCGGCCCAGGACGGTATCGACTTCGGCGTGTGTATCCCCCGAGATTTGCAGGACCTCGAGCTCGTCGAAGCGGCCCGAGAACAGGGAGCTGAGGTGCGCGAGAACTGCACGCTCGAGTCCCTGATCTGGCGCGCGGGACGGGTCGCTGGGGTGCAGTACCGCGAACACGACGGCACCCGTCGGGAGATTTCCTCGACGCTCGTCGTTGGCGCCGATGGCCGGCGGTCTACGGTTGCAGCACTCGTTGGAGCGTGGACTCCCTACAGGCTCTCGCGCAACGGTCGCGGATTGGTGTTCAGGTACCTGGACGACCCCAAGGCCGGCGGAGTCGAGACCGAAACCTACTACCAGTGGCGCGAGGGAGACTCGTTTGCCTTTGCGTTTCCGTGCACCCCCGAAGGACGGCTGCTGGTCCTATTCATGGGGCATCGCGACGAGGCGAGCGAGGCCCGCAACGACCCCGAGGGATACTGGGAGCGAAAGCTGGGCCAGCACCCAGGGCTGGCGCGTCGCGTCGCGGGCGCCGGGCCCGGTACGAAGCTGCGGACCACGGGCGAGACGCCGGCGTTCTTCCGGGCGTCCTCCGGTCCCGGGTGGGTCCTGGTGGGTGACGCCGGGCATTTCAAGGACCCCGTCACCGGGCAGGGCATGCGCGACGCGATGTTCGCGGGGCGCACCCTCGCCGAACACCTGCTTCCGGTGCTCGATGACCGAGAGGGGGTCGACGTCGCGACCAGGACGTGGGAGGCGGCACGCGACCTCGAGTGTTTGCCCGCGTATCACTTTGCCAATGCGGACACGAGAGTCGAGCGCCAATCCGCGGTCATCTGCGAGCTGCTGCGAGACGCGGGACGTACGACGGCACCCGACATAACCGACCTCTTCGGGCGTGCCCGCACGCCGCAGGAGATTGCGAGCGTCCCGCGACTCGCCCGTTCACTGGTCGCTGCGCTCTGGCGCGGCGAACGATCGCGACGCGAAACGCTCGCACGGGCTGTACCCGACCTGCGCACCGAGCTCGCGATCCGCTCCGAGCTGCGAGCGGGACGCTTCCGTTCGACCAAGCAGATCGCGGGCTCCGAGCATCCTGGTGCGCCGTGGCCCGCCTCGCCCAAAACCGCCACCGGATCGAGCGAGCCTGCGCGCGAAGAGGTGGCGTCATGACGCGCATCGCTGTGGTTCAACCCGCGCTTGCGCTCGGCGAGGTCGCCAGCAACATGGAGCGCATAGAGGATCTCGTCCGCGACGCCCATCGGGAGCATGCACCCGAGGTGATCGTCGTCCCAGAGGCCTGCACGACGCCGAACGTGTTCGCCGACGTGCTCCGCGGGACGCCCCGGCCAATCGACGGCCAACCGTTCCAGCTGATTACGAGGCTCGCGCGTGAGCTCGACTGCGTGATCGGCGGTGGGTTCGTCGCCGTCCGTGGCCGCGACACCTACGGCACGTTCGTGCTTGCCGAGCCCGACGGCGCGGTGCACCTTCATGACAAGGACATCCCAACGGCGTGGGAGCAGAATTTCTACGTCGGCGGCGACGACGACGGGGTCACGCAGTGCACGGCCCTCGACTGCACGGTTGGCCTCATGTCCGGCTGGGAGTGGGCTCGCTTTCGGACCTCGGCACGGGTTCGCAGCGGCGGCGCCCAGGTAATCCTCGGCGGGATGTGTTGGCCATCCATGCCCCTCAACTGGCCAGGACCGCTCCACGCGTGGGCCGATCACGAACATCGAATCTGGCGTGAACAGGCGCGGGCATTGCCGGGACAGGTGGCGCGCCTGACGGGCGTGCCAGTCGCTCACGCCTCCCACGTCGGACCCGTTGCTGCCCAGACACCGCTCGCCCCCGGCGTGCCCTGGAAGACGGAAATGCTCGGGGAGTCGCAGATCTGTGATCGCGATGGGGCCATCCTCGCCCGACTCGCCCTCGAGGACGGCGAGGGTCACGTAGCGGCCGACGTTGATCTAGCCGCCGCTCCGATGCCGCTGGATCCGATCGAGGAGCGCTATTGGATACCGAAATTCACACTCGCCACACACGCCGCCTGGCACGGGATGAATGCGCACGGCGCGCTGAGCTACAGACTCCGACACGCAAGGAAGGCGTTCCCTTGGCAGTCGTGGCCCGCAGCGAACCTGCCGAACGAGATAGCGGCCGGGCCGCCGTCCGACGCCGCCGCGTCGAGCAGCAGCTAGGCCGGGAAGCGCCGGAACCCGGCCTGCGCCGCTGGCTGCCAAGCTTCGGCAAGTGGACGTTGACGCGAGTCCGAGTGGAAATGACCGTGGTCCGCAACGGGCGGGCTTGGGTGACGGAAGCCCTTCGGTAGCGATCGTCGGAGGTGGCTTCGGAGGGATCGGTGCGGCGGTGCTGCTCGTCCGCGCCGGCTATCACGACGTCACGATCTTCGAGCGCGGCGAGCGGGTAGGCGGCGTGTGGGCCCACAACACTTACCCGGGCGCGGCATGCGACGTGCCCTCGCACCTATATGAGTTCTCCTTCGAACCCAACCCGCGCTGGTCACGGCGCTACGCGCCGCAGGCCGAGATCCAGCAATACCTCGAGGCCGTAGCCGATCGCCACGGCGTGCTTGAGCGAGCCAGAACTGGCACCGCGGTCACGCGGGCGGAGTGGGACGAGCAGCGTGGGAAGTGGCAGCTGCGGACAAGCGCCGGATCGTTCGAGGCCGACATCCTGATCACGGCGTGCGGCCAGCTATCGATCCCGAAGGCGCCCGCGATCGAGGGCCTTGAGGGCTTCGTCGGCCCTGCGTTCCACACTGCCGAATGGGACCACGATGTCGACCTCGCCGGCAAGCGCGTCGCCGTCATCGGCACCGGATGCAGCGCGATTCAGGCGGTCCCGGCGATCCAACCGGTGGCCGGGCAGATAGACGTCTACCAGCGTTCGCCCGGCTGGACGATGCCCAAGATGGACTTCGAGTACTCAGAGCGCACGAAGCACCTGTTCGAGCGTTTTCCGACGCTCCAGCGCCTAGACCGAATGGCGACGTTCGCGTTCATGGACATCGGTGCCGCGGCCATGACAAGCCAGCGCTGGCTGCTCGCGCCGTTCCGCGCTGCAGGCCGCTGGCAGATCAGAAAGGCGATCAACGACGACGACCTGCGAGCGATGGTCACGCCGGCCGACGAGATCGGCTGCAAGCGGATCATGCTGACGGACGAGTGGTATCCGACCCTCGAAAAGCCCAACGTCGAACTGATCACCGAGCGGATCGAACGGGTCACTCCGACCGGCGTCAAATCCGAAGACGGCACCGAGCGGCCCGCCGACGTGATAGTCCTCGCGACGGGCTTTGAGAGTCACGCATTCGTGGCGCCGATGGAGGTCATCGGTACCGGCGGGCGGAGCCTCGCCGACGAGTGGGATCCTGTCGCCCGCGCCTACCTCGGCCTGACCGTGCCGGGGTTCCCGAACATGTTCCTGCTCTACGGGCCGAACACAAACGGTGGAACGGGCTCGGTCATCTACGTCATCGAGGCAGGGGTCGCGCACGTGATCGCTGCACTCGACGCGCTCCAGCGCACGAACGCGGGACGCATTGAGGTCCGGCGCGAGAGCGCATACGCCTTCAACCGCGAGCTCCGCTCGGCTCTCGCGGGCACGGTCTGGCACACGGGCTGCACGAGCTGGTACGTCGATGAGAACGGCAACGACCCCAGCCAGTGGCCATGGACGTGGAGCAGCTACCGCCGCAGGACCCGGCATTTGGACCCCAGCGCCTACGAGCTTAAGGAGCCGATGCCCGACCGCTCGCCGAGCTTCTGACGCTCCGCGTCGATTCCGAGCAGGGTCGCTCGTGCGCGAGAAGGTAGGGTCGCGAGGCCGAGATCCGGATTGCGACGAGCAGAAAGGCGGATGCACGATGGCGAAGGTTCTCTTTGTCCTCTACGACGACCCCGCAGGCGGGTATCCACCGGCGTACGCGCGCGACAGCATCCCGAAGATCGAGCGTTACTACGACGGGCAGACCACGCCGACGCCGAGCGGCCTCGGCTTCACGCCCGGCGAGCTCGTCGGCTGCGTGTCGGGTGAGCTCGGCCTGCGCGACTTCCTCGAGGGACTCGGGCACGAGCTGGTCGTGACCTCTGACAAGGATGGTCCCGACTCGGTGTTCGAACGCGAACTGCCCGACGCGGAAGTCGTGATCTCGCAGCCGTTTTGGCCGGCGTATCTGACGGCAGAGCGCATCGCCCGAGCCCCGAAGCTGAAGCTCGCGCTGACGGCCGGGATCGGCTCGGATCACGTCGACCTGCAGGCCGCCATCGAGCGAGGTGTGACCGTCGCCGAGGTCACGTACTCGAACAGCATCAGCGTCTCCGAGCACGTGGTGATGATGATCCTGGCGCTCGTTCGCAACTACATCCCGATGTACCAGGACGTGATCCGCGGCGGCTGGAGCATCGCGGACGACGTCTCGCGTTCGTACGACCTCGAAGGCATGCAGGTCGGGAGCGTCGCCGCGGGCCGGATCGGCTCGGCGGTGCTCAGACGGCTGAAGCCGTTCGAAGTCGGATTGCATTACACGGATCGCCACCGGCTTCCGACGGAGGTCGAGGAGGAGCTCGGAGTCACCTTTCACGACAATGTCGAGTCGCTAGTTGCGGCGTGCGACGTCGTGACGATCAACGCGCCGCTTCACCCGGAAACGGAAAACATGTTCGATGCCGAGCTGATCGGGAAGATGAAGCGCGGCTCCTACCTGATCAATACGGCGCGCGGCAAGATCTGTGATCGCGACGCGGTTGTCGCCGCGTGCGAGAGCGGGCAGCTCGCAGGCTACGCCGGCGACGTTTGGTTCCCGCAACCGGCGCCGAAAGACCACCCGTGGCGAACGATGCCCCATCACGGGATGACGCCACACACCTCCGGAACGAGCCTGTCCGCCCAAGCCCGGTACGCCGCCGGCGCCCGCGAGATTCTTGAGTGCTGGTTCGGCGGTCGACCGATCCGTGACGAATACCTAATCGTCGACGCGGGCAAGCTCGCGGGCGCAGGAGCGCATGCCTACAGCGAGGGCGACGCGACCGGCGGCTCAGAGGAAGCGGCTGAGTTCCGTCAGTAGGAGCTCGCGTCCTCCGCGCAGGCTGCTCCGGCCGCGATTTCGAAGCTGCCTATCGCTGCGGAGCGCTCTACACTCGCGGCGCCAGCCGCGGGCATTCATCACGGATGAGGAGGTCGAGGGACCATGCGGATTCGAATCGTGCTCGCCGCTGCCGTTGCGGTCGCACTAGTGGGGGCCGGGACGTCGAGTGCTGCGGATTCGCAGCCCGCGTTCTATGAGTGCGTACATGTCGAACACGGCGGCGCGTACAAGAACGCCACGTGCAAGACCGCGGCCAGCGGTCACACGGGTGCGTACGAACTCGAGGAAGGGACAGGTGCGACCCACGCGCTGAAAGGCTTCGCCAAGCGCATCGAAATGACCGTCCCGGGCCCCGAAAACATCGAACCGGAACCGCTCATTGCGTGTGGTGAGCCGTCGAAACCGTCGAAGGAGACCGGCGAACTGACTAGCCCCACGACGATCGTGTTCAACATCGTCGGCGGAGGCTGTGAAGTCGGCTGCGACAACGCGCAAGGAAAGACGACGTTCTCGACGCTCGAAGGCCACCTCGGCTGGATCAACCAGGAAGCCGATGAAGTCGGGATCGAATTCCAGCCGCAAAACCCCGAAAGCGGAGTGGTCGCATGCCAGAAAGGCAACTGGCACATATACGGCAAGCTTGTGGCTCGCTGGACCGGAAACACCAACGTCGAGGCGGGCAAAGGCGAAATGCAGTTCGTCGGCTTCCCGGCGCTCGAAGGCGGCGAAGCCGAGAGTCTCATCGAGGATGACATCGCCACGGGGCGCGAAGAAGAACCCGTGACGATCAAGCAGTTTGCCGTGGTCAAGATCGGGTTGCCGAAGGGCGTTGAGATAAAAACCTGAAGCTTCGAACCCGCGGCGTCATCCGTGGAACCAGCAGCTTGGGCTGGGCACGTCTGTGCCCAGCCCAGGTTTCAGCGGAGAGCCGACCTCCTGTGAGCCGAGCAGGCGATCGTTGCGTCCTGTGAGGCCGGCAGATCGAGCGCAGCCATCCGGCGGATCCCATCGAGGCTGTAACGCAACGCCCTCGCGCTCTATGTGCGCCAGGTCTGTACGCGCACCTGTAGAATCGCCGGTTCTGGTTGCCCAACACTTTGCCGCCAGCCGGTCGCAGGCAACGCCAATCGGGGGATCGTCGATGGGCTCGGATGCAAAGCGCGCTTCGAGGTCGGTAGCGGGCAGGCGGAGCGCGATGCTTTGGCTGGTGACTGTCACCGCGGTTCTGGTCGTGTCCGCACCGGCCACCGCAAGCGCCGCTTCGCCAACGATCACGGTTTGCGGTTGCACGTCCGCGAAGTCGGCCGTCTCCCTGTCGGGTCGGACGGTCGCTGGAACCGTTGACCTCTTCCTTCACGGCGCGCGAAACGTTCGAAGTGAGATCGTGGAGGTGAACGGCCGCCGCGTCTCAAGCGCACGCGTCGGGCGCCACGGCCTGGCCTCGCTAGCCCTCAACAGCACGCGCCTGAAGGACGGTGCGCAGACCCTCTTGATCAAGGCAAAGCTGCGCGGGGGTCGGAAGGCATCCGCGAAAGCACGCTTCGTAGTCGCGAATCACGTCACGGCGGAGTAACTCATCGCCACCGCCCTCGCGCTCCACGGGGTCAGCCGCGGCCGATCCTTTCTGTACCGGGCGTATGCGTTCTGGCACGCAGCGGCGCTGCCGCGACGGTTCCGCGGCACTGGAACGGAACCGGACGAAGAGGTGTTCTTCGAAGCGGCGGTCGCCGTGGGCGAGCCCAAGTTGAACCGCACCGAAACGAAGGAAGTGAAGCCGGTGCTGGCTCGCCCGACCTCGCCGACGAGCATCTTTCACTCCGGACGGAAACCAGCTGCGCGGGCGGCCTCCTCGCAGTGCGTAGGGCCGTCAGGGTGGCACACCGAAGCCGGCGCGAACATCCGGGTGTGGTCTACGGAAAAAGCCGAGCTGAAGCCGGCTCTCGAAGCGGCCGAAGGGGCGCTCAATCTCGAGAAGGGCGACATGGGCCTGCCGCTCGCCGACAATGGCGGCTCCGCTGAAGAATGCGCCGAAGGCAATCCCGACTCGCTTATCGACCTCTACGTCGTGGAACCCTCGGCCAGTCAAATCCGCGGCAACAACGCGCCGACGACGGGCGAGTTCGCGATCACGGTTCCCGCGCGCCGCGCCGGGTTCTACACCGGCTGGGAAAAGTGCTCCGCGTACATCATGCTAAACCGCTCGCTGGCGAACCCAACGGGAAGCCCCGAAAGGCTCAAAGACGTCCTCACTCACGAGATGTACCACGTCCTGCAGGACGCCCACAACTGCAACGCTCCTCTTCAGTGGTTTCGCGAGGCGAGCGCAAAGTGGGCGGAGATTCACTACGAACCCAAAAACTTCGCTGCCGCCGAACTCAGCGGCTGGTTCGAAGAATTCCAGGAAACAACGCCGCGCTCGATCCCGGAAATTTGGAAGTCAGGTCTCGCGTACGCTGATTTCACGTGGCCGCTCTTCATGTCGCAGGAAGGCACCAACCCTGCCCAGGCGTGGCAGGCCTTAGAAGGCGCCAGTACCGAACGCGGGGCGTTGACGGCGATCGACAGCGTGTTCCCGTTTGCCGAACACCTTCCCACGTTCGGTTTGCGGGATCTTCAGATTCCGTACGACGAAGAGGGCTCCAGTCAACTTGCCCCCGAGTTTCAGACGGCAGAAACTGACGGCGTACCCTTGCCGTCCACGCAGCCCACGAGCTATACGAACCACAACCTAAACACCCCGGAAACGCTCGTCGGCACCGACGATGAAGAACATTCGAGTTGTACTACCAGCCTGGAAACCTCAGCGTCACGTACAAGACCATCAACCTTCCGTCGTCGAAGGAAGAAGTGGCCAAGGTAAAGCTCGACTTTTCAGGTCTACCCGCCGGCGTGAAGGCAGAAGCGCTCGTCAAGCCGTCGGAAGGCGGTGAATACGAACATCGGGAAATGCCCGGCGGAGTTCTTGAATTCTGCCGCGAAAAATCAGACGAAGACTTTGACCAGGTGATCGTCGTGCTCAGCAACAGCACGCTTGAACATGCGAAATTCGACACGGCCGAATACCACTACAAGACCGCCGCCGAGTGCGCATCGGCGGGCCTTTCCGGCACCCTCAACCTGACTGCCGAAAGCAAAGCCAATCCGGAAGTTTCAATCCACGGGCAGGTGAACGCCAACTTCAAAGATGAACTCGAAGGGGACGTTGAAGAAAGTACTTTCACGTTTGACGGTACTGCCAGCGGAAGCCGCCCCTACATCAACGAAGCGCTCGAAGAAGTGACCGAAACCTACCAAGGCAGCTTTTCGGGGATCGAAGGCACGCCTTTGGTGGTGTCCAAGAACGGATCGCAGGTCGAAGTGCTGGTGATCCTGACGGGTGCCGGGCCGGTCTCAGTGCAAAACGGACAGGAAGGCGAAGGCGCAGCCTGCGAGTCCGCGGGGGGCGAAGTCGGGCTCGACTTCATCGCCGGACCCTACGTGATCAACGTGCCTCCGGAAAGCGGACCGCAAACGATCCAGATCCACAACACGGAACCGTACGGCTTCCAGTTCGGATCGGGCTTCGGGTGCGCTCAGCCCGAAATGACGACGACGTGGTCGGGGTCGCTGACATGGACGCCCCCTCCGGAAAGCTAACCGCTTTCCGCTCAATCCTTGGGCGGCGGCAGCACCGCCGCCACTCGCCTTGATCTCCTGCTACATCAACAGGGGGTCGCCGCGCCGCAGCTCTCGTTTCGACGGCTACAAGCGGTGCCGTCAGGGCTGTGGCGGTAAGTCGCATCGGACCGGACGTTCGGCGGCATGCCGCGGATCGCCACACGTCGAGCCGCGTTGCTCCAATGCGAGATCGCCGCGCGCGAGGATCGCGGGCCCGCATGTGCCTTCGCGGCCCGAATCGGCCAGAGCTGTGCACCGCACGTTATGCTACATTCATGTACATGACGATGGTTGGCGTTGCTGAGCTGCGGCAAAACTTGAGTAAGTACCTGCGCTTGGTCGGTAATGGCGAGCACCTGGTTGTGACGGATCGCAACCGGCCCGTCGCCGTCCTCGGGCCCCCACCCAAGACCGGACGTGCGCTGGACCGACTCGTCGCCGAAGGCCGTGTCAGCAGGCCCGGCGGTCGCGGGCTTCCGGCCCCGATCGCCCTAGAGGGCGACCCGTACGCCATCAGTCGCGCGCTCGATGAGATACGAGCATCCGACTAAGCGTGGCTCTGCACTACTTAGACTCCTCGGCGCTGGTGAAGCTAGTGCTGCGTGAGCCTGAGTCGGACGTGTTGGCTGAGTTCCTCGCCGGCGCTGACCTTGTCTCAAGCGAGCTCGCTCTTACCGAGGTGCCGCGGGCGGTCCGGCGGGTAATCGACGGTTCCGGTGCTTCGGTGCGTGAGCGCGTGCTCGTCACGGCATCCGCCGCGCTCGCTCAGCTTGCCCTCGTCGCGCTGGATCGCACGTTGCTCGAAACCGCGGGCGCGCTGGACGCTCCAGCGCTGCGCGCGCTTGACGCGATTCACGTCGCGTGCGCAGTCGACGTGAGCCCGATCGACGCTTTCATCACGTACGACGACCGCCAGTTCGCGGCGGCGAGGCTTGCCGGCATGCCTGCAGTCGCACCGGGTCGCTAGGGGACACCGGTCACGCCGGGGTGTCTGGTTCGCGGCAGTCGAGCACCCTCCAACGGCCGCGGTTGAGTTGGAGCACCGTCCCGGTCCGTGCGGCCCGGGACGGTGTAGCTGGCTCAGTTCAGGTTGCTATTTCTGCAACCAGAAGGTGTCGATCAGGTTGCCTTCGAGAATGACTTCACCGGGTTCAGCCGTGAGCTGTACCCAGTCGCGTCTTTGATCGCGTACCAGTTGTACGTGCCGAAGCCGCCTTCTTCGCATTCTTGTCTTGGAAGTCGGTGACTTTCGGCTTCGTCTTCGGAATGGTTTTGTACGGGCCACCATCGCAGTACCCGCCCGTGACTGCCCAGGTCTTGGTTTTGGGATACATGATCCATTCCACGCTGGTGCACGAGCCGTTGAGGCAGAGCTCGAACACTTCGCGCCTTTGATTTTCTGCAGCGCTGGCTGCGCGCCACGGGAAACGTCGACGGCCGCCGAGCAGGCTGCGGCGGAGTGCGCTGATGCAGTGCTCGTGATTGCCAACGCGGCGATCGCAGAAATCGTCAACGTCAAGGCTATCTTCCTTGCCATTGTGTGTTGCCTTCCTTGTCGGGACGCCGGCGATTCCAAGGCGGCGCCGACGAGAGAGACCGGGGGTGAGCAGGCAGGTACGCGGCCTCAGAAGCCACCAACCCCTAGGGACACGTGATCCTACGCTCATTGCGTCCAGCGTGCGGGGACGGTGGATTCGCCGAGGATGGGGCAGGTGTTGACGATTTACGTCAGCGACTTCCCGCGTATCCAACAGGCAATGTAAAACGGCTGCGAGTTGGCCCGGGAGTCAGTCCCCCCCCTCTCCTGCGCGTCGCGCTTGAAGTCAGGCACCAACCGGTGGACTCTTGAGAGTTCCGTTCGAGCGGGGGACCTGCCAACTGCCGCGCTCACGCGCTCGCTCAAGTTACGGCTCGCCGTTCCGGGATTCTGCTCCCGCGCCCGGTCGTTGGCGAGCGGTCGATGGCAAGATTTCGGTAGGCGGCGCTCGAGCCAGGCCGGGAACTGCCCGGTGCGCCGGCCAAGCAACTCGAGTACCGACGGGAGCAGCAGGCTGCGGACAACGAAGGCATCGAGGAACACAGCCGTCGCAAGGCTGAGTTCGAACAGCTTCAGCACGCGTTCATCGCCCAGTGCGAATGAGGCGAACACGCAGATCATGATCGCGGCCGCAGCGGTGATCACGCGGCCGGTCGAAGCCAAACCACGGTCTCAGCCGCGACCCAGGAGGCGTCGTTGCTGCGCCCCCACTCCTCGTGGATGCGGGAGACCCAGGAAGACCTCGTAATCCATCGACAGGCCGGAGCACCGATCGCCAACAACATCACTGGGATGAACGCCTCGATCGGACCGCCCTTGACGTTGAAGAAGCTCTCCAGCCAACCCCATTGGAAGATCGCCACGACCACGCCGAGCGAGGCGCCGATCGAGAGCAGGTTCATGACGGCGGCCTGAACCGGGATCACCAGCGAGCAGGGAACACGACGAGAAGCAGAAGCGCGGAGAGCAGGACGACGATGCCGATGAACAGCGGCAGCTTGCTGGAGAGAACGCTCGTGAAGTCGATCGTGGTCGCCTGCTGGCCGCCGACGAGAAGGGTCGCGCCGGTGTTGTGCGCGATCGGCGGGAGCACGGGTTCACGGAGCGAGTGGACAAGTTCGGTCGTGGCCACTGACTGCGGCGCGGCTGCGCGGGTACACGTCGGGCATCGCGGTCTGGCCGCTCGGGCTCAGGCGCGGGTGGCGAGATGTTCGCCACGTTCGCGGTCGCCTTCAGCGTGTGCGCGACGCTCGCGAGGGCCGCGCTGTCGCCGGCGTGGGGCAGACTCGCGACGACCTCCAGGGGGCGGTTGGAGCCGGGACCGAAGCCCTTGGCGATGAGGTCGTATGCCTGCCTGGTGGTGTCGCTGGGCGGGTTGTTACCGGCGTCGCTGCTGGCCCAGTCGTAGCGAAAGCGCCGGCGCCGCAAGCACGAGCATGATCGCCAGCCCCGCGACCGCCCCGGGCCAGGGTGTCGTTGGATCGTGTTGGACCACGGGGCCCAGAAGCCGCCGCGGCGCGCGGCGCCTGGCTCGCCCCGTTTTCGCCCGCTCGCGACGGCTCGGGCGTCCGATGCGGGGGCCGAGGCGGGAGAGCGCCGCGGGCAGGACGGTGAGGGCGGCGAGCATCGTCATCAGTACCGCCAGCGCCGAGGCCACCGCGAGGCCGTACAGGAAGCTGACGCCGAGCAGGAACTGGCCGAGCAGGGCGATGATCACCGTGACGCCCGCAAACAGCACAGCCCGCCCAGCCGAGTCCATTGCGTCGTCGATCGCCGGCTGGAGCTCGCCGCCCGCTCGGAAGTTCTCGCGGAAGCGCGTCACGATGAAAAGCGCGTAGTCGATGCCGACTCCGAGCCCGATCATGGCCGCTAGCTCGATCGCGAAGCTCGGCACGGCGATCAGCTGCGAGGCCAGTCCCGCCAGGCCGATACCTGTACCGAGTCCCAGAAGCGCGGTGATGATCGGCGGCCCCATCGCCACGAACGAGCCGAACGTGATGAACAGGATGATCATGGCCGCGAGCAACGCCACCGCGGTGGCCGTCCCGAGGGCCGGTTTCTGTGCCTGTTCGATCGCCTCGCCGCCGAGCTGCACCTCGAGCTGCGTCGAGCGGGCGCGCTCGGCGGTGGAGATGACGTTTTCGATCGACGCGTTGGGAAGGACGCTGGCACGCTCATCGAAGTTGACCGTGGCGAACGCGATCTGCCCGTCGGTGGATATCGCGTGCGCGCCAGCGGGCGAGTAGGGCTGACCACGCCCACCACGTGGGGCAGCGCGGCGACCTCCTTCAGCATTGATTCGACCTGCGCTCGCACCGCCGGGTCGGTGATCTGTCCTTCGCGTGCCCGCACCACGATCTGGTCTGAATCTCCGGACTGGGCCGGAAAGTCCTGTTTCAGTAGGTCCGTCGCCCGTTGGGATTCGGTGCCCGGGAGCGAGAAGTTGGTGCTGTAGTTGGTCCCGACCGCGTGCGAGATGCCGAGCGAGCCGACGAGCACCACGATCCAGCCGAGCAGGACAAGCCGCCGGTGTCGGGCCGCCCAGCCGCCGACCCGAGCCACGATTCCCAGTTTGCGCTCCGGCAATGTCGTTGAACTCATGTCAGACCTCCAGATATACTCCGCGGGTGCGAATATTCCGGTTTACGAATAGTTCGCAGATCGAAGTAGGCTAGCATACAAGCTATGCCCGTCCGGAGCGATCCGCAAACCGAATTGCCGCCGACCGTTGAGGACGACGTCGCCGAGCTAACGGCGTTGCTACCCATTGCGCTGCACGACCTCAAGAGTTCGGTTCCGGCCCCCATGCCGATGCGGGACGCGATGGAACGCGCGTCTCTCGGGAAGCGCCACGCGAGCGCGCTCTTGGCAGTCGCGGCCGTCGAACCGATCGGCGTAAGCGAACTGGCCAAGCGCCTCGGTCTGCTGCTCTCGAGCACCAGCACGCTGGTCGGGGAGCTCAGCCGCGCGGGCCTGCTCGAACGCGCCGAGGACGACCAGGACCGTAGGCGCACGATCGTGCGCGTGCATGAGGACTACCGCGACGCCATGGAGGGCTGGCTCGAAGTAGCGCTGGCGCCGGTTCGAAACACGCTCGAGCGTCTCTCACCACAAGCGCGTGCATACTTCATGGAAGGCTGGCGCATCCTGCAAGAAGAGGCAGCCCTCCTCGCATCCGACGCGGCAGACGGCGCGGACTGCGAGCCCTAGCGGCGGCGCGTCGCCGCAACATTCGCGCTTCTCGGAGCCGTCCGGGCGAGCGAATGTGAGCGACGACCGTGACGGACGCGCGCGTGGTGAGACGGCATGCGCGTTCAACAAGAGCTCTCGAAATGCCTGCCTGTGCCGGGAAGGAGCAGCCTCGGCGGAGATGCGGTGGTACGTGCCACCCCGGCTGCGCTTACTGCGCGCGCTGACCTGCGTGTTGGTGGCCCTCTTGGCCATCGCCATGGCGCCGCCCGTCGTCGGTGCGGCTACCAGCAACTCTCCCAGGAAACCGGTGAGCGTTCCCGATTGCTTCCACTTCCCGGTTCACAAGATGGCGGAGCTGCTCCGGGAGAAAGGGACGTTCAGATTTGACGGGGGTAGTTCCAGGCCCGACGAGAGCATCTGCACCTGGATAACGACGCAGGTGCCGGGTCGCTATCGGGACATTCTCCAGATCTCGATCGCCGCCATTGATCTGGCCGAGTTCAAGCGGTCCGAACACATCGCCCGGGAAGACGCGACGCGGACCGGCGCGAGCTTCGAAGGTGTCCCTGACATCCGCGGAGCGGTGCGGGCGTTCGCAGTGCATCACGATTTCGAAAGCAAGCAATTGGCGCCGTGCAAACCGGGCCAAAGGCTCGGGGCGTTTGGACCACCGGCCTGCTTCCCGCAGCCCGACTCGGTGAAGATCAACGTCGACTCCTACGGCCGCGTCAAGCCAAGGGGGCCGATGGCTTCGATCGCGGTCGCGTTTGACGCCGAGCGGCACCTCGCTTCTGCAAACGAGGAGATCCGCCTGAACGCGGCGATCCTGTCGGGTCAGATTCGCTGAAACGCCCGACCCGGGGTGACTCGCTGCGTGTCGAGCAGGGGATCGCTTAGGCGGACGTCGTATCGGACTAGGTCCGTCGTGTTGAGTGCGAGCGGCCGGCCCATATGATTGAGGTGATGCCGGGGAGGCGATCGGTTGCCGCTTGCCGAGCGCGGGGGATGCGATCCCTGCTTCCGTGTGGCGTTGCGGTGGTTTGCACGGCGGCGCTGCTCCTGCTAGGTGGGACTCAAGCGGCTAGCGCCAGAGCAGAAGTCGTGATTGCGTCTGCGATGGGCATTGTGGGGCCGTATGCCGTGCTAAACGAAACCGGGACGGCGGCTCTCGTGAGTGGCGAGAATGACTACCTCTGGCGCAGTGGCGTCAGGCGGCTTCGCCTCGTGGTCCGGGGCCACGCCGGGCTCGCCAGAGGGCTCGCTCTTAGCGTAAGCGGACGCAGGCTGGCGTACGAATGCGGCTACTTCGCGGTGTGCGTAAGGACGCTCGGGAAGCCGCGCTCGCTGCGCAGAATCGAGCTGCCTTGCTTCCGGGAAGGATCACCTCCGCAGACGATAGTTTCCGATGACTTGAACGCTGTCGCCGCCGGGTGCGAATGGCCACACAAGGCCGTCATGGTCAGGCTGGACAGAAGCCGAGCGATCAATGCCCGCATCTTGGAACGCCTCGGTCCAACTGAGTTGCAAGTGTTGCCCGTGGCAATTAGCGCAAATGGGGCGACTGTCATCATCGAAAGCTTTGCGGGGGAAGGTGAACCATTCGAAGGCAGCAGCGAACCAGTCGACGTTTACCGTTCAAGCGGACTGACGCCAATCGCGGGTTTAAAGTCGGCTGAGGCACTTTCACTCAACGGTCGCTATCTGGTTGCCGAGACAAGCGAAGGCGCACAGCAGCTCATCGACCTTTCTACAGGTCGGAGGTCGTCGCTCCCATCAATAACCTGCCCCGAGGGCGGCTCCGAACGTTCGTCCTGGGCGGTCAGCAACAGCGGCCAGTTCGTCTACTCGGTGCCTGAAGAATGCGAATCGCGTCTCAGGACCGGCCAGCTCGACCGGATTAATGTTGAGACTGGCGCACGGACACAGCTCGTCAGGGATTGTCCCAGCTGCGGGGAAATGCAACTAAGCGCAAACGGAGCAACGCTGCTGTACGTCCGGGGGTCGCAAACGGGCGGCCACTGGTCGGTAGTCGTGCGAACGACTCGCTGAGAGAGAACATTCGTGCTGGGCAAGTCAGGGCTGGCGTGTTGGGCCGGCGTGGAAGGGTTAGTCAGTCGGGGATGTTGCGCAGGCGTGCGATCGCCGGGTGGTCGGCGCCCACGATTCGGGACAGCGCTGACGTAGCCCTATCTCGGTCGACTGACTTTGCCGAAAGCATCTCCTCGACGTCGGCCCAGTCCTTCGTGCGGTCGAATAGCGCCTTGAACACCACGAGGTCGGTGCAATCAAGAACGGGAATCTGGCTGCCCTCGAAGGGGACATTCGCGACACGCGCCGGTAGCTCTGCGTGAAAGGGATGAATGTCCAAGAACACGTCGACCGGCGTCTCCTCCCACCAAAGTCGAACTTGCCCCGCGTCTAGGGCTGCCGCGACGTCGCCCGGCTCCACGGACACATCCGCAGGCAGCGCGGCGAGCGCTGTTTGTGCCTCCGACGCGGGAACGAAGATGTTGACGTCGAGATCCCGGGTCCCCCTCGGCTCGCCTGTGCAGTAGGCGAGCGCGATCGCGCCGCCAAACGCATGTGGAAAGCCCGCCATTTCGAGCGCGCGATGGACGGCGAGCAAACGGTCGCCGAGGAGACTCATCGAGCCTGCGGTCTAAGCGGCGGATAGAGAAGTCGTCCGCGACGCCGGGCTGGAAGGCTCTCGGCCAGGTCCAAGACGTCGCTCAGGATCCGGAAGACTTCTCGAGATCGAGCGGCCTTGTTCGCGGCTCGAGGCCTAGCTCGAGTCCCACGGAGTTCGCAATTCGGGATAGCGAGTCAAAGCCCGGCTCCCTCTTGCCGCGCTCGTAAGCGTTCACGATCGAACGTGGCAGGTCGGCTCGCCGCGCCAGCTCCGCTTGGCTGAGTCCGGTGCGACGTAGAAGCTGCGACATGAGTTCTTGCGACGGCGTCACGTCCATGAATCCAATGTTAGCGGATCCGCGAACGCAGGTTCCGCGCGCGGTTCGGGGCCGAGCGGCGCCGCGAACACGCCGGGCTCATCGCCAGGGCGGCTCGATCACGGCCTCGCCCCAAGCCGCGGGAACGCGAGCGACGACCGCGGGGAAGCCGGCAGGCTATCGGCGAGTTCTAGGAGGTCGCGAAGCGTTGCTCCACGCTCTTGGCTGGTCGCGCCGACCCACGGCGCCGCCGCGCGCTCGCTGTGACTCGCAACGACGCCGGCGACGCCCAGCTCAGCTGCCAGCACCCGACCGAGTGCGCGGCGAGGCCGTTCTCCGCGCGACAGCGCCGACAAGAGTTGCGCGCTGGCCCGGTCCGCCGCCGACAGAGCGACGGGTGCGCCCGCCCGACGGCAGAGGGCGCGTAGCGGCCGGACGTCCTCAAGTCCGGCGCGTTCAACAACGCGTGTCGCTGTGTCTTCATCGAGCTCGCGGAATATCGCGAGTGTCTTGCCGAGAGTGCCGCGTTCCGTGGGCGAGCGAACTTCCCACTGACCATCGGTGCGCCCGACGACGAAAACGTTCGCCGCGTCGCCCACTTGCTAACGGACGCCCGCGAGCGGCCGCATGCGTGAAGTGCTGAAAGCGCCCATAAACGGAACTCCGACGGCGGCGCGTTCCCGTGACGCCCGTCGCCGTCGCTGCCGCCGAGGAGCATTCTGGCGTCGCTGGCGGCGACGAATCTCATCGTTCGAACCAAGCTGGCGACTCCCTCTTAGTCGAGCAGAAGCTCGAAGCGGTAGCCTCTCGCAAATGCGTGTCGCGTCGCAGCGCTCTGTGCACGTCCGAGTCGCGCACACGAAACGAACCGTGATGCGGGGTTGCGCCCTCGCGACGCTGGGGTTGCTCGCGCTCGTGTGCGTGCCTAGTGCGCAAGCGGCGACATTCGAACACGAAATTATGTTGCGCGCCGGCGGAGCAACGGCCAAGGGCTATCGAGTGTCGCTCGAAGGAGATTTCTCGGTCGCCGGCTACCCCGGCGACTCCGTGAGTCTCAACTTCTCGAAGGAAGCGCACGGCGTTTACGAGGGTCATCGTTGGGTCGTGCCGCTCGAATCTGAAGAAGTCGCGATCGACCCGGCGCTCGCGTCCGTAAAGGTCAGGCATCAACTCGGCCGGCGGGGCGAAGACGGAGAAATCAAATTCACGTTCACCGGCACACCGACCAGCAAGAGCGGGACATGCGGACGGACGATCACCGCCGCCCGTGGGCCGCTCACAGGAACGATCCGCCTGAAGCTCCACGATCGCTTCTTCGGGACCATCACAATTCACAAAATGAGCGGCGTTGCCGAAGAACCCCCAGCATGGTGCGGATCGCCATGCCTCAATCCATATTCGGCCGTGCGCGCGGTAAAGGAATTAGGCATCACTCGCCCCATGGTGGAACTAGAGGCAGAAACGGAAGCGCCGCGTCCCCGTCCCGCTGGTACGTCGGTCGTTACAGTAAGCGTAAGCGACCCGGTGCAAGGGACGCCGTTCTCCGGGATCACTCATACGATCACGGTCGCAAGCCGAAAGCGACTAGTCACCGTCGCCCACAACCTTGGCACCGCACGAATAGGCGTGTCGACCTCCCAGCTCGCGGGGACGCTCGTGATGCGCGCACGCAGCCGCGTGCATCCGGACGGCTGGTTCAAATGCGGGCGAGGCCGCGTCCAAGAATTCACGGCCCGCAGCGCCACGGTGGTGCACGGGCGACTGACGGCGCACTTCGATTCGATCGGCCAGGTTACGCTCGACAAGAACCTCAACGGGCGGCTCCCCAACGTCAATGAAATCTTCCACGCTTGACAGAACGAGACACGACCGCCTTCGAACGTGCCCGGAGTCTTGACCTTTCGCGTACGCGACGTTCGATGTAGGCCCAGTCCAGCATCGCTTCGCCGCTAGGGCAGCTCGCACCACTGACCGTCCCGTCGCCGTCCGTCGCGAACCGACTGCCCACGGCGTGGCAACAGCCGGGCTCATCTTCTTGACCTCGTTGCCGTAGAAGCAAGCGTTGACCTCCTGCTGGTAGAGCAGGAGATCAGCCCGAGGTTTCGGTCGTCTGTCGCCTGCCGCTGGCACACGCGACCCCACGCTGGGCATCGCGGTTCGCCAAACGACTCCCAGGTGGTGAGGGTGCGGGCCGGCTACTCGGGAAGGTTGGGATCGCGCTCGACGACGCGCTCTCGGACGACTTGCCTCCGAGGACGCGCACTGATCCAGACAGCAAGCGTAATCAGCAGTCCGACGATCCCGACGATCATAAGAATTAATCCGACCGTGGGAAGAGACACTCCCGACACTCGTTCCGTGACGGCGTAGCGCAGGATTGCTCCAACAGCGATCAGAAAAAACGACACACCTAATCCCATGGACTCACTCTCCTCTCAACTGCGCGCATTCAGCCGCGTAGCTCGGAGCTACCAGCGACCCCACCACCGGCGCCGTCCGCCCGTTGACGCTCCCTCGCCAACGAAGAAGCCGACGGCCCAGAGCAGCAGCGCGACGATCAGAAGGAACCAGAGGACATGCGCCGCGAATCCAAGCCCGCCCAGCAGCGCTAGCAGTAATACGAGGACAACAAGAGCCACCACGGGGGCCTCCATTCTCTTGACGAATTGGGCGTGTGCCCTAAGGACATTCACACCAACCCGTTCGATTCGCGAGAGTTGCGGCGGAGGGCGTCGAGACTGGCAGCGACACTGCAAGCGCCGCCGTCACGATCGATCTCCGGCGCTTCGAGCGGGACTTCGCGTCGCTCGTGCGCCGCTACGTCATCTGCGTCGTCTGCGCCGCGGCGGCTTGCAGTCCGCCCGCTGGCCGCGCACCTGAAGTGCGCCACGGTCCTGGGTGAGCACGCAGTGGCGTTTCACTCGCCGGTAGACGTAACGCGGTCGCCCGGCGAGGTCGGTACTCGACGCCTTCACGCCGAAGCCGAGCGCTATTGAGCTCGACGGCACGCTGTTGATCGCGCTTGAGTGCGGCTTCAGGAGGTACGACGTGAGCGGCGACGCGAAGATCGATTCGAGCGCGGGCAGAGCGTCGTTGCCGTGGGCGCCTGACCGGCATGCGATCGAGCCCAGCGACGTCGTTTCCGGCCGCGTTTGGCTCGGCGTGTCGCTGTTTGAGCACGCCACGGACAGCCCCGCGGCGCCGCCAGTGAGCGTCGCTTCAATCGGCTCGAACAGAACCGACCCTTGTACGAATACCGACATCCTGGGCCCCGGTTCGACGTTTTCGGCGGCTACCGAGCTGACCAACGGCTCGCCCGCAACGCCCGCGGTGCCGGCGTCGATTGTCGATCCCGCGATCACGACCTGGGCACGCTTCGGCCCGTCGTCGTCGAGCCTGACGCCGACGGCGCCGCCGACGATCTCGGACGAGTCGATTGCTGTGGATCCCCGAAACTCGACCCTCAGTGCGGCCGGTGCGTCCGCCGGCGCTGTGATCACGGACCGTCGGATTAGAAGCGACGGGCTTCCAGGTCCTGTCGTCTCGTTGACGGTCGGTTCTTTGGCGGTTTCGCTGGACGTGAGTCGGCTATCGGTGATCGTGAGTCCGTTGACCACATAACCCGCGAGCGCCGGTCCGGCCCAGACGCCGCCGACGCGGACGTGCGCGAGCGTCGTCGCGCTCACGAAGAAGGTTGCGATAGCCGGGTTCGTGTTCCCCGGCGCGTCGATGTTGACCGTCACGTAGCGCATCGTCATCCGCCCCAGATAATCCTCGAGCGCCAACCCCTCTTCCGATTCGATCGAATCGTGTTCGAAGGTAAGGACGGCGTCTTCGCCGTTCAGCCCGATGGTGTCCATTCCCTTGCCCACAAAGCGGGTCGCGAGGATCGTCGCCATGACGTCGAAAAGATTGCCGATCTGCGATTTTTCGGCGGCCGCTTCGATCAGGTCTTTGTTCAGTTTCAAACGGGCGAAGTCGACGTCCAGCGGGGAGCTGGTCTTGCCGCGCGTCACGACGGTCGAGCCCGTGACTTCCACGGTTTCGGCGAAATCTTCACCAAGGCTGCTGCCGGGAATCGGCCCGAGCGCCCGCGAGCCCGGCGCGGTCGTTTCGACTGTCGAGCCCGTCACAATCACCGATCCGGCCCCGAGGCTCATGGCGACGCCTTCTGGGCTTTCCTGGACGACGGTGCTGTCAACCAGCCGGGTGCCGACGCCGGTGGTCGCCACAAACGGTCCGTCTGACTCGATCGCTGCCTCCTTCGCCGCTGCTGTCGCCTTGATTTGATCGTGCGCGAGCGTCACAGCTGAGCTTTCGTTCCTGACTGCCGGTTCGCGGTCAGCCGTGCCGTGTTCGATCGCGAGCCCTTCGATCGTCACCGCGATCTGACCCCCGACTTGGATGGTCGCATTCGAGACCGTATTCCGGAGCACCGTCGTGGCGCTGCCGGCGCCCACGAGCCGCAAGCCATTATCGAGCTCGCTTTCGAGGTCGACGTTTTCGAAATACATCCCCGCGGCAATCCGGACGGTCGCGGCCCCCGGCGCCAGGCGCGCGTCTTCGACGGCGTGCATGATCGTCATACAGGGCACAGCCGAGCTCGTGCAGGTGTTCGCGTTGTTGCCGGTCTTGGCGACGAAGAATTCGGCGGCCGAGGCGGCAGACGTGCCGCCGACGAGCAGCGCCGCACAGACGCTGAACGCCAAGAGGATCGCTTTCATCGTCCTCACGTCGTCCTCCCCGTGGCGGCGCTCACTTCGGTTCGGCGACCCGGACGGTGACCTTGCAGAAGCCCGCGCCGCCTGTCCCTTTGTCCTGCGACCAAGTGGTGCGATCGGAGTCGTCGCAGCTGTAAGCGGTTCCGGCCTTCAAAATTACCGGATCCGTTGTCGGTAGCGTGACGATCCAGTTGGCGTTGGGGACGGCCCTTTCGCCGGGTTCGCCGACGGCCTGGTATGGGCCGAGCTCACCGCCGCTGTACTTGAGGCCGATCTTCCCGGCCTTCGCGGTTCCCTGTTCCGAGTTCCAGTGGTACGTGGAGATCGAGACGAGGCAATACACCTTCGCTGCGGTGAACATTGGTTCGAAGCCGCCATTTTCGACGCCTTCTCCGTTCGTGTTGTTGAAGATCACTTCTTCTTTGCCGCATGAATAAAGACTGGACGACGTTTTCCAGCTTCCGCTGAATACGCCGTGCGGGTGCTTCGTCCCCTCTTCGATGAGGCGCGCGATCGGATCAACACCGGTTGTGTCTTCTTTCGCGGCCGTTTCGCCTTCTTTCATGCCTTCGATCAGGCCTTTTGTGAACCCGCCGCGGTAGAACGCCCAGGATTTTTCGGTGGCTCCTGACGACGCGACGGCAATAAGCGCGTTGGTCAGGTGTTCTGAGCCGATGGCGTTGACGATCAGCCCGGAGTAGCACGCATCGACGATCACCTTGAATGTCCGCGTCGCGTTTTCTTTGATCGCGCCGGTGATCGATTTGATGGAGATGATCGCGTCTTCCTCGGTTTCTTCATACCCGATGACGTGTTTGCCGTCTTTGTCGATTTCCAGCTTTTTTCGCCGCACTTTCTTGGGGCCGGCAATGATCCCGCCTTCGCTGCCCTCGTGGCCACTCAGGAAAATGATTACGTCCTTGCACGTGCTCGGAAGGTTCTTGATAAAGGTGCTGAGTTCTTCCGTATTGGGCATTCGGTAGGGAGTGACGCCGAACCCCTTGAAGTACGCTTCGATGTTGTTGAAATCCTTCGGGAATTCGCCGAAGTTGCCTGCCATCACAAGACAGGAGTCGGCGTATGTGTTGCTGGCGTGGGCGATTGGGCCGCGCAGGCGGCGTCGGTTGCTTCGCGACGCGCGCTCGGCGGCCGTGAACCTGCTCGCGGGAAGATGCGCGTAGACGCGATACCGCCTGTCGGCGCCCGATTCACGCTGCGGCTCGCCCGTGAAGAAAGCCGGTCGTTTGCCGTCGACGAGCGGCCACCACTCGATTTTCTTCTTTGTCACAACCCTGCCCGTGCGGTTGTCGATCAGCAGGATCGTGCTCGGATGCGAGAACTGCAGCCCGTATCCCGGATCGAGCCAGAAAAGCCACTCGCGTTTGCCGAGCACCGGGACCCAGGATTTCCCGGGCTTCGCTTGATTGACGTCGTCGCTCGCTTTCAGCGGGCGGGGGAGGCCCAGGAGCACCACTCCGTCTGACGCGCTCAGCCGCTGCGGCTTCAGCACCCGCATCGCGATGCGGTCCGCTTGAGAGCGAGTTATCGCGTCCGCCGACTGGGCACCAAAAAACAGCGCAAGCGTCAGAAGCGCCGAGAGTACGGCTAAGGCGGCGCGCAGCCTACCCCCCATGGCCGCGATCATACGCTTGCCGGGCGGCGGATGCGTCGAAGCGAGCGGGACGCGCTTGCGGTCCGCGAACGGCGTCTCAGGCGTCGGCTAGGGGCTTGACGAGCGCCCCACCGCGATATATCGTTGCCTATTGCCGACTATCGTCAGAAAGGGTCGGAAATGGCACGTTATTACTCGTACTCGCTTGAACGCGCCGCGCGGCGGGACGCCTCCGTACGCGCCGCGGATGCTGATCGTGAGCGAACCGCCGACCAGCTGCGCAAGGGCCACGTCGAAGGGCGCCTCGACCTCGGCGAGTTCCAGGAGCGGCTCGACCTCTGCTACGCCGCCAAGACGGTCGGCGATCTCGCGCTGCTCGTGCGCGACTTGCCGCGACGTCGCGAACCGGCCGAAGTTGGCCGGCTGGGCCGCAGGCGCTGGGTCATAGCGATCGGCGCTGTCGCGGTCCTGGCGCTCGTCCTGAGTTCGGCCTTCGTCGGCCATGGAGCGGCGGCTTGGCACCACGCTGGATGGCTGTGGGTCCCGCTGCTCTTTGTCTTCTGGCGACTGTCGCCGTGGCGCCGCCGGCGCGGACGGTTCGGCGGGCCCCACAGGTGGGACGGGGCCTGAGCCTCGTCCGTGGCGACGGCGCTTCGATCGCGCCGCCGCCACGGTGATCAGGGCGCCGCGGCGCTCACCGGCAGCTCCTAGCTGACGGCCGGTGCCGGTTCTCCAGCTCGCGCCGCCCGCGCGTGCTCGCGGCTGTCCCGCGAGGAGATTAGAAGTGCCGCCAGGACCGCACCGATGAGCGCGAAGCCGGCGCCGACGAGGAACGCGACCTGGTAGCCCTGCGTGAGGGCGACGGCTGTGCTGTGCACGCCCGACTCCAGGGCGCTCTGCGTGCGGCTGTTCGCGATCGTCGCGAGGATCGCGAGGCCGAGAGCCCCGCCGACCTGCTGCGACGTGTTGATGAGGCCCGACGCGAGCCCTGCCTCGTGTGGCTTGACGCCGGTCACCGCCGCGATCGTGATCGGCACGAAGGAGAAGCCGAGCCCGATCGCTGCGAGCACCGAGGGTCCGAGGACGTCCACGGCGAATGAGCCGCCGGGCGCCTTGACCTGCGAGAACCAGAGCAGCGCGATCGCGATCATCAAGAGCCCCGCGATCAGTGTCGGCTTGAAGCCGATGCGGGTCACGAGCACAGATGCGCCGCCCGCCGACAGGATGATCCCGACGGCCAGCGGGAGGTACGAGACGCCGGTCTGGATCGGCGAGAAGTGGAGCACGTCCTGCAGGTAGAGCGAGATGAAGAAGAACATCGAGAAGAGCGACATGCCGACGAGCAGGCCGACTATGTCCGCACCGCGCACCGTGCGCAGGCGGAAGATCGAGAACGGCATCAGCGGGTGGCGCTGGCGCAGCTCGATCACAACGAATGAGACGAGCAGCGCGGCGGCGCCCGCGAGACGCAGGATGCGTGGTCGTCGATCCCCAGCCGACGTTGACTGCTTCAACGACCGCGTAGACGAGCAACGCGAGTCCAGCGGTCACGGTGACGGCGCCGGGGATGTCGAAGCCCTTCGGTCCCGTCTTCGGAGCGGCTCTCGGTGAGCGTCCCCGGTGCGAGCGCCGCGGCCGTCAGGCCGATCGGGACATTCACGAAGAGGACCCACCGCCAGCTCAGGCCGCTCGTGAGCAGCCCGCCGAGCAGCACGCCTGCGGCGCCGCCGGCACCGGCCACCGCGCCCCATACGCCGAGCGCGCGGTTGCGCTCGGCGCCTTCGGCGAACGTGTTCGTGATGATCGAGAGGGCGGCGGGAGAGACGATCGCGGCGCCGAGGCCCTGGACGGCGCGGGCCGTGATCAGCCAGGTCTCGGACTGCGCGAGTCCGCCGGCCAGCGAGGCGAGCGAGAAGACGACGAGCCCGACGATGAACATGCGTCGCCGGCCGAGCAGGTCGGAGAGCCGTCCACCGAGGAGCAGGAAGCCGCCGAACGTGAGGGTGTAGGCGTTGACGACCCACGAGAGGTCGTCGCGGGAGAAGTGGAGCGCGGCGCCGATCGACGGCAGAGCGACGTTTACGATCGAGGCGTCGATCACGACCACGAACTGCGTCATCGCCAGAAGCAGCAGAACGCGGTCCTTCGAGTTGCGCTTGGCGTTCTCGCCGACTACCGTCTTGCTCGCCGTTACCATGAACGTGACCTCCGGTTCCGCTTACGGGGTCAATATAGAAACCATGGTTCCGCTTCTTAAGTCCCTAACGAGATTTTCTTGACCGCTCTTTCCGCTCAAACCGAACGCCCGCTGCGCGCTGACGCGCGGCGCAACCGCGAGCGAATCCTGGCCAGCGCCCTCGAGGTGTTCTCCCAGCATGGCTCCGAGGCGCAGATGGACGATGTGGCCAGGCACGCCGGCGTGGGCGTCGGGACGCTTTACAGGCACTTTCCGACGAAGGAGGCGCTCGTCACCGAGCTGGTGCGTCAGAAGCTCGTCGGGCTTGCCGCCCTGATGTCCGAAGCGCTCATGCGCGATGGCACGCCGGGCGAGGTGCTCGAACAGACGCTCCGCGATGCAGCGACGTCGGCCGCGCACGACACCGGCATGCAGCAACTGTTCTCAGGCGTTGCCCCCGAGGTTTTCGCAGCGGTCGAAAAGGAGCAGCTGGAGCTAAACGTCGCATCGGGCGCGCTGATCGACCGCGCCAAGCAAGCGAAGGAAGTTCGCGAGGATCTTGAGCCCACCGACATCGCGATGCTGATGTGTGGCCTCGGTGCGGCGATGCACGACGGCCGCCCGGGCTTCGACTGGAATCGGCACCTCGAGCTGATCCTCGCTGCCATCAGGCCCGAGTCGAGAGGCGACCTGCCCAAACTATGAGGGCGCTTTCAAGCGGCGGCCCTCACCCTCAGGTCAAGCGGTCGGCGAGCCATCCGTGGACCTCGCCGATGTGCTCCGTCAGCAACGTGAGGTGCCCGTCGGTCTCGGTGAGTCGCGCCTCGACGCCGGGAATGCGTTCGGCGAGCCACCGTCCGTGGCCGATCGGCACGAACCGGTCGTCGGCGCCGTGGAGCAACAGCACCGGCACGCGGATCTCGTCGAGCTCGAAACCCCATGGCGCGAGGTGCGCCATGCCATCCTCGATCCAGCCCTCCACGCCCGGCGCCAGGCCGATCTGCCCCGCTTCGACCATGTACTGAGCGATCGGCCCTTTGAGTGCCGCCGCGTCGGCCGGACCCACGAGCGTGGCGATCGCCGCGGCCAGCTCGTCTGCCGGCGTGGCGAGGACCTCGAGGCGGTCTTGCACTGTCTTCTCGCGAGAGGCCGCTGGGTCGCTGAGCTCGAGCTTCATGTCATCGATGTTTTCCTGGCCCATGCCGTCGAAATAGTCCAGGTCGTCGGCGTCGTACGGCGCAATCGACGCGAGTGAGGCCACGGCGACCACCCTGTCGGGAAGTAGCGCAGCGCAGGCGAGAGCGTGCGGACCTCCGCCCGAAACCCCCCAGACCGCCAGCTGCTCGATCTCCAACGCGTCGCAGATTGCCCGCACGTCCGCGACACAGTCGGCGACGGTGCGGCCGGGCTGCGAGGTCGACTCGCCGTAGCCGGGGCGATCGTAGGAGACGAGTCTGAGCCCACGATCACGAGCGTCCTGGACGGCGGGGGCATAGAGCAGGCGCGAGTTGGGTGTGCCGTTGTGGACGAGCACCCAGCGGCCAGCGGGGTCTGCGTCGACCTGGACGGAGAGAGTGCGGCCGTCAGGGGTCTCGATGCGCGTGTCCATGGTTCCTCCTTGCAGGTGGCCGGCCGGGCGACGTTATCGGAGCGGCGCGTTCCCGTGGCGCTCGGCGACGACCTGTTAAGCATGGCGCTGTGCAAGAGCTACGGTCGGGCCTTTGGCATTGGCAGGCGGCGCATCCGAACTGGAGGCCGGGTGAGCGGTGGCCGCAGCATGTGTCGTCTTGCGCGATAGACGACGGCGAGCACCTTCTGCTTTTCGACCCGTTGGCACTGCCGGAGGGCTTACTTTCACTCGCGCGAGAACGCGAACCGGTCGTCGTGCTCACAGCGCCGTGGCACGAGCGCGATGCGAAAGCGATCCTGGAGCTGCTCGACGCTGCCCTGTTCGCTCCGGCGCCCGACACCGCACAGGATCTGATCGACAAGTTCGGGATCACGGCCGAGCAGGCAGGTGACGGCAGTACGGACCTGCGGTGGCTGAGCAGCGACGGCGTGACGGCGCGCTGGTACGCGGACGGCGATCCACTTCCGTTCGGAGTCCAGGCGTTCGCCGGACGCGAGCAGAACGACATGGTCCTTTGGGTCGGGAGTGTCGGCGCCGTCGTCGCGGGCGACTCGCTCGTTGACTTCGGATCGGGACTCGTGGTGAACGAGTGGCTGCGCGGGGGCGTGACCCGGGACCAGGTGGTTAACCGGCTGCGGCCCCTGCTTTCGCTCCCGGTCGAGTTCGTGCTCCCCGCCCACGGAGCACCCACGGACCGTGCCGCGCTCGAGCGCGCGCTCGCCTGACGCCTGGCGCGCGGCTCGGATGCCTCAGCTTGCCCAAGGACCCAAGCCACGCTCCTCGAGCCAGGCGGTGCAGGCGGCGGCGGAGCGGTGGAGGTGCTCGCGCTGGTCGGGCCCGAGGTAGTAGTGGTTCGCGCCCTCGATCAGGAGACTCGTCTTGTCCGTGCTTCCGAGTGCCTGGAACAGAGCGCTCGAGTAGCCGGGCGTGCAGACGTTGTCGGCGCTGTTGGACACGACGAGCGCCGGCACGGTCACGTCGGCCGCCGCGACCAACCCGTCGGCGTTCGCGTCGTCGATGCTCCACTGCGATAGCCAGCTGCGCAGCGAGCTGTAGCGCGCGAGCCCCACGGGGCCGTTGTTCACTAAACGCGGATCGCCGAGGAACGAGATGCCGGGCTCGCGGTCGTTGGGGTCGATCGTCGGGTCGAGCACGCGGGGGTCGGCGAGCGTGCCGTGCACGACGAACGCCCACTCGTCGTTCGGCCGCTCTTCGTCCTGCAGCTGCAACAGGCGCCCCCGCACATCGGCGGTGATCCGCCTCACACGCGCCTCTTGTGCGAACCGGTACCGCTCCAGGAAGTCCGCCGTGTACGGCGGCTGCGGAGCATTCGCGCCGTACAGATCGAGCTGAGGATCGCGCTCACGCGGGTGCGCATCGTCTAGGACTGAGGGGTCGATGCAGTCACACAGCACGCGGTGACGGCTCGGGTGGGCGGCCAGGAGCAGGATCGCCTCGGCGGGCACGAACTCCTCGGCCGTGAGGTCCGGCGGGTCGCCGGCGGGCGTCGACTTGACTCTAGGACTCACCGCCTGCTGTTGGTAGAAGAGCGCCAGCGGGCCGCCGCCGCTCCAGCCGCCGAGGACGATCCGCTGATAGCCGAGCTTCTCGCGCGCGTGGCGGATCGCCGCTGCCAGGTCGAGCGCGACCTTCTCCATGATCAGCGCCGAGTCGTTACCCCGGTAGCGACTGTTCGCGTAGATCACGTGGTTGCCGCGCTTGGCGAGCTCGGTGATCATCGGCAGGTAACCGCCGCCGCCCACGGGGTGGCTGAAAACGACGACCGTGCTGGATGGACGGTCGCGCGGAACGAGCTGGTAGCACTCCAGGAAGACCAGCCCCTCGGCACCGCCATAGGTGTCCTTGAACGCCGCCTTTTCGCGATAGCCGACGCCGTACGCGCGGCGCTCAATCTCGAAGCGCTCCATGCCCTATGGCCTCAACATGACCTCGAGGAAACGGTCGTGCTCGCGGGCGTCGACCGACGTTGGCGCGCTGCGCGCGAGGTGGATGAAGCCGACGCCGGCGGCGAACGAGGCCCGCGCCCGGACCTTCGCCTCGTCGGACGGGAACCCCGCGTCCAGGAACGCGAGCTCCACCTGTTGCAGAGTCCAGCGGTCCGAGGCGGCGACCTGCGAAGCGACGCGTGGATCCCAGCGTGCCCACTCCCGGGCCGCGCGCTCGAGCATCCACTGTCGCCGGCTCGTCAGGTGGCGCATCATCGCGGCCAGACGCTCCGCAGGCGGCAGCTGGCCCAGACTGTGGAGCGACTCACGCCCCTCCTGCTGCGCTTTTCCCCAGGCCTGAGCCAGAGCGCCGAAGTAGGCGGCTATGTCGTCGAAGTGCCAGTAGAAGCTGCCCTTCGTCACGCCGAGCTGCTCGCACAGCCGGTCGATCTTGACGGCCCTGATGCCCTCCGTTGCGATCAGCTCGAAGCCCGCCTCGATCCAGCTCTCGACCGTCAGACGCGAGGTCGCCCTCGCGGTGGAGGAAGACACCTGCGCCTAGGTGGGCACGGCAACGCCGGAGCGCAGCTCGGCCGTCGTCGGCACCGGGGTGAGCGAGTACTCGTAGAGCTTTCGCCGCTCCTCGAGCCACGGCGGCAGGCGCAGGTCATCGCCCATGTGCACGAGGTCCGGCTCGTCGACGGCGAACCCTGGCCCGCCGAGCTCCGCGATCTCGAACAGGACCCCTCCGGGCTCCGTGAAATATGTGGAGCGGAAGAAGTGGCGGTCGATGACGCCCGTGGCGTCCGGGCAGAGTGGGCTCACGCGCTCGCTCCACGCCTCGATCTCCTCGGGCCGACAGCCCCACGCGATGTGCTGGACGACGCCGCCGCCGAAGCGACGTCGCTCGGCCGGCGCCTCGTCGAGTTGGTACCAGCCGCCACGGACCTGACCCCTTGCTTCAAAGCGGTCCTCGCCAATCGGCTCCATCTCCAGAACGTCGCTGAGGAACGCGGCGCTGGCCTGCGGGTCGGTCGCGAATCCATGCAATCCATCGAAACCCTGAAGTGCATACTCCGCCGGGATCTCCGGGGAGTCGCCGGTCAGCGGCTCGTCGCTCGTCTCGACGACTGCCAGGCGCTGCCCAAGCCCCTCGTGGTCTGCGAAGTCGAGGTGGTCGCTCTCGCGCCTCACCGCCACTCCCTCGCCTGTCAGCCGGCGCTCCCAGAAGTCCAGCGCCGCCTCGGTGCCCAGGCGCCACACGATGGTGTGCGCGTTGCCCGCGCCCGTGCGGCCGTCAGGCCGCCCGCGGTACTCGAAGAAGCTGATGTTGTTCCCGTAGGACGCCTGCTCGTCGCCGTAGAAGATGTGGTAGGTCGTCTGGTCGGTCTGGTTGATCGTCTTCTTCACGATCCTCAGCCCCAGCACGCGGACGTAGAAGTCCGCGTTGCTTGGCGCGTCCGCCGTCACGCACGTCACGTGGTGGATCCCCTCGAGCCTCATCTGCTTCCCCCGTTTCCGTCGACGAGCCGCCCCAACATACCAGGGGGTATGGAAACGGCGGTTTCCAGCGCGGAGCGGCGCGTCATCCCGTGCCGTCCGTCCCGCCGGTGCCTTGGACCGGCGCGCCGCCCGGCGCTACGACCGCGCCGCGCTCGGCCATCTCCGCGAGCTGGTCTCGGTCCACGCCGAGGTCTTTGAGCACATCCGCCGTGTCCGCCCCGACCTGCCAGCGCGCCGGCGTTCGCACCGACCCGGGCGTCGCCGAGAGGCGCGGCACGACGCCTGGGACCGGCATCGGTCCGTGGTGCTCGTCGTCGATCTCGACGATCAGCCCTCGCTCGCGGAAGTGCGGGTCCGCCAGCACATCGGCCGCGCTGTAGACGGGCGCGCACACCACGCCGGCTGCGCCGAGTGTCTCGTCGAGGTCCGCGGCGGAGTGGCGCGCCGCCCAGTCGCCGATCAGTTCGTCGAGCTCGTCCTCGTGCTCGCCGCGCGCCGCGTGCGTCGCGTAGCGCGGATCATCGGCCAGCTCCGGGCGCCCCATCGCCTTTGCGAGGCGCTTCCAGAGCGTGTCGTGGTTCGCGGCGATCACAACCCAGCGTTCGTCCGCCGAGCGGTAAACGTTCGAAGGCGCGATCCGCGGAAGCCGGGAGCCGCTCGGCTCCCGCACCACTCCGCCGAGCGCAAAGTCGGGAACCAGCGACTCCGTGATCGCGAAGCACGCGTCAAGGATCGCGGCGTCGATCACCTGACCGCCCGCGCCACTCCGCTCGCGCGCGAAGAGCGCGAGCAGGATGCCCTGGAACGCGCTCCACGCCGCAAGCGTGTCGCCGAGGGAGATCCCAGACCTCGGCGGGGCCTGATCGGGGTAGCCGTTGATGTACCGAAGCCCCGACAGGGCCTCGCCGCCCGACGCGAACCCAGGCCGATCGCGGTAGCGCGAATCCTGACCGTAACCGCTGACGCGCGCGTAGACGCAGCCCGGGTTGGCCTCCTCGACGCGCTCTGGGCCGAGGCCCCAGCGCTCCATCGCCCCGGGCCGGAAGTTCTCGACCACGACATCGGCCCCGCGGCAGAGCTCGAACGCGACGTCTGCCGCCGCCTCGTCACCGAGGTCGAGCGCCACAGAGCGCTTGTTGCGGGCGAGCACAGACCACCAAAGCGTCTTGCCGCGATGGCGGACCTGACCCCAGTCGCGCATCTGGTCTCCAGCCGGAGGCTCCACCTTGATGACTTCGGCGCCGAAGTCGCCCAGCATCGTGCCGACGAGCGGCCCCGCGATTAGCTGACCGAACTCGATCACACGTATGCCTGCAAGCGGCCCGTCCCCGCCTCGCTCCGCCACGGTCGCCGACCATACCAACAAGTACGTTGCGTCGAGCGGCCCTCTCCAGTCGGGGACAGCGGCAAGCTGGCAGAGTTCCCCGCGTGCAGGCCAGCGAGGCACCTCCGCAGGACGGTGACGTCGGCGAGCGCGACGCCGCGATCGCTTCACGTCTCGCCGAGGTCATGGACGGCTCACCTGTCGGCGCGGTCCGCCGCCTGAGCGGTGGTGCTTCGCGTGAGACCTACATCTGCGACAGCGAGCGGCTCGGACAGCTGATCCTGCAGTGCGAACGGACTCGCAAGCCGACTGGCGAGCCGCCCGGCCAGGCCGCACTTCTGCAGGCCGCCGCCGCGGCCGGGGTGCCCGTTGCTGCGGTCGTGGCGAACGGGCAGGACGATCCGGTGCTTGGCACGGCCTGGACGCTGGTCCGGGCGCTGCCCGGCACGAGCGACCCGACGAGGATTCTCGCCGAGGTCGGACAGGACGGCGCGGGAGAGTTGCTCGACGACCTCGCCGCGGCGCTCGCCGCGGTTCACCGGATGCCCGCTGATGCGGGGCTGGCGCCGGTGACCGACGAGCCGCTCGCGCAGCTGCGCGAGCTCCACGATCGCCTCGGAGAGCCGCACCCGACGTTCGAGCTTGCCTTTCGCACGCTCGGCGCCGACCGGCCCGCGCGCGAGCGAACCCTCGTGCACGGTGACTTCCGCATGGGCAACCTGATGGTCGACGGCCGCAGCGTCACCGGAGTGCTCGACTGGGAGCTGACGCATGTCGGCGACCCGGTGGAGGATCTCGGCTGGCTGTGCGTGCCGGCGTGGCGCTTCTCGCGGCCTGACCTTCCGGCGGCCGGTCTGGGAACCCGCGAGGAACTGCTCGCGTCCTACGCGCGCCACTCCGGAGTGTCGGTGCCCGTCGAGGACCTACGCCGCTGGGAGCTCGCGGGCACGCTGCGCTGGGGTGTTATCTGCGTGATGCAGGCGTTCGCGCACCTCAGCGGCGCGACGCGCTCGGTCGAGCACGCCGTCATCGGCCGGCGCGCGTGCGAGGTCGAGTGGGACCTCCTGGAACTCCTCGATGACGCGGCGGATGATGGCCGGGCCCCGGACATGGAGCCAGATCCGGGTCGTGAGGCGCCCGCGTTGCATGACCGACCGACCGCCGCCGAGCTGATCGACGCTGCCCGTGGCGCGCTCGGAGATCACGTGCTGCCGCAGCTCGAGGGGCGGCCCGCCTTCGAGCTGCGTGTGTCGTTGCGGGCGCTCGGGATCGTGCGCCGCGAGCTCGAACAGTCCGCCTCGGATGCATCGCTTCGCGCATCGGTCCTTGCCTCGCTCGGTGTCGCCGACGAGCGCGAGCTAGCCGGCCAGATCCGTGCCGGGAACTTGGATGACCGGCGCGAGGAGCTCATCGCCGCGCTGCGCCGGCTCACACGGGCGAAGCTCGAGGTTGCAAACCCGCGCTACCTGGCCCTGCACCAGCAACAGACGGAGGCACCATGAGCGAGCAGGTCACCGACGAGATCGCCGCACTGTTGGACGAGGTCGACGCCTTCATCGAAGCGGAGGTCCGGCCGCTGGAAGCAGAAGGCGACAACGCCCGCTTCTTCGACCACCGCCGCGAGTATGCGCGCACCGATTTCGAGGGGGGCGGGATACCGCGGCGCGAGTGGGAGGACCTGCTCGAAGAGATGGTCAGCCGCGCGGACCGCGCCGGGCTGTGGCGATACGCGCTGCCCGAGGAGCTCGGCGGCCGGGGCGGCTCGAACCTCGCGATGGCCGTCGCTCGCGAGCACCTCAGTCGACTAGGGATCGGGCTGCACAACGACCCCCAGAGCGAGATCTCGATGATCGGCAACTTCCCGACCGTGATCCTCGCCCATGAGTTCGGGACGCCCGCGCAGCAGGAGGTGTTCGTGCAGGGCGCCCTGCGGCGCGAGGCAGCACTCGCCTTCGGACTGACAGAGCCCGACCACGGATCTGACGCCACGTACCTCGAGACGACGGCACAGCGCGACGGCGACGGCTGGGTGATCAACGGGCGCAAGCGCTTCAACTCCGGCATGCATCGCGCGAGCCACGACCTTGTCTTCGCCCGCACCTCGGGGTCTCCGGGGGACGGTCGCGGGATCACCGCGTTCATCGTGCCCCGCGACGCGCCGGGACTGGAGGTCGAGTTCTTCTGGTGGACGTTCAACATGCCCACCGACCACGCCGAGGTGTCTCTGACTGACGTGCACGTCACGGACGACGCCGTCCTCGGGGAAGTGGACCTCGGGCTCGCGCTCGCGCAGCGTTTCGTCCACGAGAACCGCATCCGGCAGGCCGCGTCGAGTCTCGGCGCCGCCGCGTTCTGCGTCGACGAGGCCGCGGCCTATGCCCGCGAGCGCGTCGTCTGGGGTAAGCCTCTATGGCAGAACCAGGCCATCCAGTTTCCGCTTGCCGAGCTGTGGACGGAATGCGAGCTCGTGCGTGGGCTCGTCCGCCGCACCGCGGCCGAGCTGGATCGCCGCCACCACATGGAGGTCACCCACCTCGTCGCGATGGCCAACTACCGGGCAAACCGTTTGGCGTGCGAGGCGGCAGACCGCGCGATGCAGACGTGCGGCGGAATCGGCTATACGCGCCACATGCCCTTTGAGCACATCTACCGCCACCACCGCCGTTACCGCATTACCGAGGGCAGCGAGGAGGTCCAGATCAGAAAGGTCGCCTACGAGCTGTTCAAGGGCTGAATCGCGGCGAGATCCCATCGGATCCCGTTCGAACGCGATCGTGTGCCGTCGACTCAGGACGGAAGCGCCCAGACGACGTCTGAGAAGCGGGCGAAGTCGCGGTCGAATGAGACCAGCTCACATGCATGCTCCACCGCGATCGCGGCGAGCTGTGCGTCGGCGACGAGATCGCCCGACGCGTCGGCGCCGGCGCAGAGAGATTCGAGGAGGTCGAGATGGCGCGGGCCGGGCGCCAGCATGACGTGCGAAGGCTCTTCGCGCAGTGCGCGGACGTAAGCGAACGCCGCGTCGATCGGAGTTGGCGTCGCGAAAACACGTCGGGTCGTCGCGATGCGGAGGAACGCCCCCGCCACAAGGTCGACGACGGCGAAGGGCTTGCGTTCGGACACCGTCCGGTCAATCCAGCGCTGCGCGACGTCGTATTGGGGATGGTCGTCTCGGTGAGACGCAAGAAGTACGTTGATGTCGAGAAGCTTCATCGCAGGTCCGTTATGTCGTCAGCGCCGTCGTCGAGAACTTCGAGCAGCGCTCGATTGGAACGCAGATCCACGCCGGGACGTGGACCGTCGCCGCCGCGAAACACCGGCAGCGCTACCACGGGCCGGTCGGAAGGTTCGGCCAGGTCTCGCCGCAAGGCGGCTTCGATCACCTGGCCGAGCGTTTGACCCTTCTCTCGGCCCCGCGCCTTCGCCGCGGCCAGGAGGTTGTCATCGACTGAGATAGTGGTGCGCATGATGCACACTCTACGACATCACCGGCATCACGTCCTGGCCTGCTCCCACAAGCGCCCTGAGGCGATCGGGCTCACCGTCACGCCTATCCATCTGCCGGGCGTACACCGAGAGAGTGAGGTTCGCCGAGGTGTGCCCGAGTTGCGCCATCACGTATGGAGGGCTCTCGCCGACGGCGAACAGCAGCGAAGCGAACGTTCGCCGGAGCGCGTGCGGTGTGATCCCCGGCGGCAGCGGTTCCAGATTTGCGGCTTCGAGGTTGCGATTGGCGATCCGGATCGCGCTCGCCAAGATCCGTTTACGGACGTTGGAGGCTCCGAGCGGCCTTCCGGATCGCGTCCCAAAGACCAACTCATTGGGCGCCGCCGCCGCACTCGTCGCGTACGCCCGTAACTCAACAGCAAGTACGGGAAGGACGTTGACGGATCGCACGCCTGCGTCTGTCTTCGCCTCCCTCACGACGATGGTGCCCCGCTCCAGATCGACCGCGCTCCAGCGCAGCGCAAGGGCCTCGCCTATGCGAAGCCCAGCGAAGGTAAGCGTGGCGAGCAGAGGGCGCCGAAAGCAGCGTTGACCGCCAGGTCGCTCGTCGAGCACTCGGGCGCCGTCGAGGAGGGCACGTATGTGCTCGTCGCGATCGAGCCACGCCCGTTGTGGTCTGCCGACACGGAGGCGCCGCCTTCGACCGAGCGCCGGATTCCGCTCGATCAGATCGTAATCACACGCCAAGTCGAGGATGGCGCCGAGCGTCGACAGAGTCTTGTTTATCGACGAGGGCGAGAGCCGACCCTCGCGAAGCTTCGTGTGGCGGTACGCGTCGACGTCGGCGACCGAAATCTGGCGCAGGGCGCGGCCACCGAATGCGGGTAAGAGATGCCGTCGAACTCGCCATTCGAGATCTTCGGCCGACTTCGCGGCGAGTCCGCGGCCACTGCGACCCCCTTCGGCGGCCTGGCGCTCGAGCCAAACGTCCGCAAACTCGGCGAGCGTCGTGTCGCTGGTCCGTGTGTTCTCTTGCCTCCGCCCAACCGTCACGCGAGTTCCGCAGGGTACGCCGGGACCGGGATGCGGTTCGCGGGTTGCGGCGGAATGATCCCCTGGGGCTCAAACAGGAGGTCGCGGGTGATCGCGGCAGCGACACGGCGGGCCGCCGGAACGGACGCGCAATCGCGACGACGGCGACCGCTCTGATCGCGTCCATCAGTCGTCTCCCGACCGACCTCGAGGCGCTAGCGTTTGTCGGGTGGTCCCGACGCTGCGCGCGGTTGTCGTACTTGGAGCATTAGCGCTCTCGATGTTCCTTCCGGACGGCGCGCCGGCGGCCGTTATCCCTGCGTCGTCAGTGGGCAACGCGGCGCGTGCCGAGCAGGCGAGCGCGCCGACCGAATTTGGATGCCCGATTCTTCCCGCCGAAGACCCGCTCAACCAGGAAATCGCCGATGCCCCGGTGAGTCCGAACTCCGCCAACTACGTCGCGAGCATCGGACTGTCCGCCCATCTGCACCCCGACTTCGGGACCGAGCCTAACTACGGCATCCCCTACACCGTGGTCGGACCTGAACAGCCCACCGTGCCGATCAAGTTCACCAAATACCGCTCGGAATCGGACCCCGGTCCGTATCCCGTCCCTCCTGACGCGCCGGTGGAAGGAGGCGGCCCGAACGGCCACGGGGACAAACACGTGCTCGTCGTGCAGGAAGGCACCTGCATGCTTTACGAGATGTACAAAGTCACACCGAAAGGGCACAGGCTGGACCGCCGCCTCGGGTGCTGTCTTCAACCTGCGAAGTGACGAACTGAGGCCGGAAGGATGGACGTCCGCGGACGCCGCCGGCCTGCCGATCTTTCCGCTGCTGGCCCGTTATCCAGAGGTCAGCACCGGACAGCTTGACCACGCACTCCGCGTAACCGTGCCGGAAACACAGATGGGCTACATCCATCCCGCGACGCATTTCGCCTCCAAAAGCGCAAACCCAAACCTGCCACCGATGGGGCTGCGACTCCGCCTGAAGGCGACGTACAGTCTGGCGGGCTTTAGCGGCGAATCGTTGGTCATCCTCGAAGCGCTCAAGCGCTACGGCTTGATCGTCGCCGACAATGGCTCGCCGTGGTTCATCACCGGCGCTCCGGACTCGCAGTGGAGCGACGAAAACCTCGAACAGCTCAAGCAGGTGCCTGGATCGGAATTCGAAGCCGTCGAATCGGGGCCAATACTTCACGGCTGACGCGCATCGCTGGCGCGATTACCGAACTGTGCTCAGCGTTCTTCTGCTGCCAACCCAAACGTCGTGTTAGGAGGTCAGTTTGAGCATTCCAGACGCCGGAAACGGCAAGGTGGTCGTGAACAGGTCGATGTCGCTCGACGGCTTCATCGCCGGCCCCGGCGACGCGATGGACTGGATCTTCGACTTCGTCGCGCCAGATGAGTTTCCCGAGATCGCCGCGGCCACAGGCGCCATGCTCAGCGGGCGGCGCACGTACGACGTCGGCCAGAAAATGGAGCAGGCCGGCGAGCGGCGGGGCGGCGAATATCCCTTTTCCGGACCCTTGTTTGTGCTCACGCACGAGGCGCCGGATCCGCCGGATCCGGCGATCACGTTCCTCGCGGGCGACATCGGAGAAGCCGTCACCACGGCACTTCGCGCCGCGGACGGGAAGAACCTGGAGATCCTCGGCGCCGACGTTGCCAGTCAGTGCCTGCGGCACGGGCTGGTGGACGAGATCCTGGTGTACGTCCTGCCGGTGCTGCTCGGGGACGGCATCCGCTTTTCGCACGATGGTCTCGCGCGAACAGACCTGGAGCCGCTCGGCAGCACGTCGTCAGGCGCCGTCACCATCCTCCGATTCCGCGTGCTCAGGTAGCCCGGCATACGGCCGGCAAGGCGCCGTAGCCGATCGGGCGCTGCGGTCTCGGCACGGCGGTGCCGGCGGCTTCTACCTACAGGGCCGACGGCAGTATCTCGGCGCGCTCGTTCTCCGGAGGCGTCCCGTATACATAGACGACGACTTCCTGGTCACCGTGATTAGCGCTCTGCAGCGCCGTTCCGGCCTCGACGTGGACGACCCCTCCAGGGGCGACGTCGACGCGCTCGAGGTGGATCGTCGAGGTACATCGACAGCACGCCTGACTGCACGACAAAAGTCTCCTCCTGCGTTCGATGCCTGTGGCGAAGCCCCGCCGCCCCTGGCTCGTAGCGCCAGACGTTGGCGCGAGTGTGAGCGAACCCCGCTAGCTCGCTCAGCTCCGCGACCCGTCGGACCGGCTCACCGGGCTCGTGCGGGCGAGCCTCCCACGTAAGTCCGCCGGGATCAACGACGCGAAACGCCATCGCTCGGCCCGCGCCCGCGCCGCAGGCGAAGCACGTCGCGGAGGAACCCGCTCCCGACGATGCTCACCGCGAGCAGCGACCCGAAGAGAACGACGGCGTCGATGCTCTCGCGTCCCTGCTTGGTCCAGTAGTCGTCTTCCAGGTTCAGCCACAGCGCAAACTCGTCGAGCGTCAGCGCGGCCCCGGCGCCGAACACGATCGCCGTGACCCTCGACGAACGCCGGTTCTTGCGAATGCCGATCTCGAGCAGCCACAGGTAGCCCACGATGAGCAGCGCGATGATGCCGAAGGTCATGTGGTGAATGTGCCGGCCGCCTGGCGTGATGTTTCGGAAGGGGCCACGTTCGGCGCGGATCGCGTGCGTAATCGTGCGCACGGCCCCGAACGTCGTCGCGAACGAGACCGTCGAGAGCATCTGGCGCTCCTTGGCCGCGTCCTCGAAATGGTGGCGGTAAAGCGAACGAACCTCGCGCACCGTCACTCCCGGCGCCAGCTCGAGCTCGCGCCCCATGTGCTCCTTGTTCTCGCCCCCGGCCACGGTCGGAAGCGTAGAGGAGCTTCGGCCTCCACGCTGCCGCGCGGAAGGCGTTGCTCCTGATCCGTGCCGCTCGTCGGCCGCACTGCGACGTGTTGCTGCCGGCAGCGGTACGTTGCCTTCGTGCCGGAACGTCATACGGGTCGGCTTGCGCTGGCCGTCGCCGTGATCCTCGCGACCGTCGTCCTGCTTCCCTCGCAGGCGGGCGCCGCGAAGCGCTCGCCGCGCGGCTTCGCGGCGACCACAAACGTGACTTCGCCGCTCGTCGTGCACAGCCGCCGCTTCGGGATCTTCCACGAAAACAGACCGCTTCCGTTCACGCTCACACCTCAGAAGCTTCACGCCGCCTATCAGCTCCCGGCCTCCACGGCGTCCTCGCGGGGCCAGACGATCGCATTGGTCGAGCTCGGTAGCAACGCAACGCTCCAGCACGACCTCGCCGTGTTCGACCACGAGTACGGGCTCCCGTCGTGTACCGCCGCTTCGGGCTGCTTTCGCGCGATCAACACGGCCGGTGGAAGCTCGCTTCCGCACTACAGCCCATTTGCGGGGGAGGTGGCACTCGACGTGGAGATGGCGCACGCCATCTGCGAGGACTGCCACCTCCTCGTCGTCGAGGGCGACGCGTTGGGGTCAGGGCCGATCGAACTGAGTCGCGGCGTGGAGGAGGCCGTGAAACACGGCGCGACCGAGGTCAGCGTCTCCTACGAATACTTCGCCTGGGGAACCGAAGCCGAAGAAGCCGTTGAACTCGCGGAACTGCAGTCGCAGTACTTCGAACATCCGGGCGTCGTCATCACGGCGAGCTCCGGCGACTGCGGATATGACGACGCGGAAAAGCTTCCCGGCGAATTTGCGGAAAAGTGCAAAGGGAGGCCGTGGCACTACCCGGCCTTCCCAGCCAAGCTCCCGGATGTCGTCGCGGTCGGCGGCACCACGCTTTCGGCGGGGAGAGAGTCCTGGCACAGCTCGGCCTGGGTGAGCTCCGGCTCGGGCTGCGCGAAACTGTTCGCGGCGCCGCCCTGGCAGTTCGCGCTTCCCAACTGGTCGCAGACCGGCTGCGGCGACCACCGTTCGGTCGCCGACGTCGCCGCTGCGGCGAGCTGCGATCCCGGCGTCAGTGCCTACAGCGAAACGGTGTCGCCGGATTGGTACAACGGCACCGCCGTCGGCTGGGCCTCCGGCTGCGGTACCTCCGTCGCGTCACCGATGATCGCCGCCGAGTTCGCGCTGGCAGGCGGCGCACGCGGTGTGTGGCCGCCCGCCAAGACGCTCTACAAGCACGCCGGCGACCGGCGCGCCTTCTACGACGTGACCACCGGCGCCAACGGGACCTGCGGCGGAACGTCCGAGTGCGCCGCGCGGCGCGGCTACGACGGGCCGACCGGGCTCGGCAGCCCCGTCGGGCTCTTCGCCTTCTCGCTGGCGGGTGCGCCGCTCGACCGAACTGCGCCGCGGATCTCCGGGCGCGCCGCGGCCGGCCAGACTCTCTCGGTCGTTCACGGTGCCTGGCGCAACGGGCCGAAGGCGCGCACGATCCAGTGGGAGCGCTGCCGCGGCTGGCTCGGGCTGTGCGAACCGGTGCGCGGCGGCGCGCGGGCGACGTACGCGGTCCCACGATCGGACGGCGGTGACGTCATCACGGTCCTTGAAGCCGCCTCGAACGCGAGCGGCTTCGGTCCCTGGGCGCACTCTCGGCGCATCAAACTCGCTCCGGCGCGGCGCTGACGCGGCGAGCGGCGCGCCAGACGTCGCCGCCGGACAATCGCTCGACCACGATGCACCGGCGCTGTACGATCCCCATCGTCGGATGCGCCGCAAACGTATTCCCCGCCGCTTGCCGTTCCACCGACGCGCGGTCCGCGCAGTCCTCGCGCTCGCGGTCACCTTTCTCGTCACGATGCCGGCAGGTGCGAGCGCCGCTCCACGCATCCCCAGGGCGAACATCCCCTGGGGCAGCCTCCCCGCGGCGTGCGAAACGTCACCGACGGGCACGGTCTGCGAGCTCGCTTGGCTCCACTACCTCGACAAGGCCCGCGCACACATCGGCCTGAGGCCGTACGCCGTGCCGCAGAGCTTCGTGCGACTGCCGGCGACGCACCAGCTGTTCGCGCTCTCGAACCTCGACCGGATCGCCTACCGCCTGCCGGTCATCACCGGCCTCGTTTCGCAGCTCGACCGCGCCGCGGCGAAGGGGGCCGCGAAACTGGAGGATCCGCTCCTTCCCGCCGGCCCATTCGAGCCGCCGTGGACCAGCAACTTCGCCGCGGCGCCGAACGCGCTGGAGGGCTACTACCTGTGGATGTACGACGACGGCTACCCAGGCTCGAACGCCGACTGCCGTAGGCGAAACGCGCCGGGCTGCTGGGGGCATCGCCGCGACATCCTCGCGATCGGCTCCGGCGCGCCTGCCGGCTACAAGATCGCGATGGGCGTCGCGGCCGG
Organism: uncultured Solirubrobacterales bacterium; assembly: GCA_963764325.1. GTDB lineage: Bacteria > Actinomycetota > Thermoleophilia > Solirubrobacterales > Solirubrobacteraceae > Palsa-744. The sequence goes on from CAVXSE010000003.1 coordinate 949,239, forward strand.
GCGCTCGCCGTTCGGCGGCTCCTTCACGACGCTCCTTGCGCTCGCGAAGCGCAGCGTGCCGCTGGCGCTCTCGTGGACTTCCCTCGAGCGGATCGGAGTCGGCAGGGTCACGTACGTCCCGCCGAGCTAGGTTTCGCCGCTCCGGCGGGGCAACCGGAACGTTGCCCCGCCGAAGACGACGAAGACTTCTACTCAGGCCCTAGCGGATGCCCTTCTTGAGCATCGCCAGCTCCACGTCGTACGAGTCCTCTTCCTGACCCATTGCGTTGGGGTGGACTGCTACCCCGGTGAGCGAGTTGAACAGCGGTTCGATCCAACGGGTTCCGACTGCCTGGCACGCGTTGTGACCTTCGCTCTGCTTGAACGTTTCAACGAAGATCGCACCGTTCGCCTTGGCGCCTTCCTTGATCAGCTTGTTGCCGACCTTCTGGACCTTGTTGCGGAACCACAACGTGTCCTTTTCGTACCACGGGAAGTTCGCGCATGGCAGGTCGATGATTTCCGGATACCCGATGACGAAGACTTTCGCGTTCGGCGCGAGTTCTTTGATGCGCCGCAGCGCGGCTTCCTGTTCGGGTTTGTCTTCTTCGAAATCTTTCGTGACAACTGCGCCGTACTGGTCCTTGCACGGCGACGAACCTTCCGCTTTCAGGTAGAAATCGAGGATCGTGCACCCTTCGAGCAACGTGCCGAAGAGGTTGCGGTCGTTCCCGCCCATTCCGAGGGTCACGATTTCCGTCGAGGCGCTTAGCGCTTCATCCTGCGGCGGCTGACCTTCGAACTGCGATTCGGTCTCGTCGATCGTCTTCGCTCCGCCACAGCTGACGTCGGTCAGTTTGAGGCCGAGCGCGTGCGCGACGAGGTACGGGTAGCTCCGTTCGGACTGGCCACAGTCCGGCGGAGCCGACGGGGCATACGGTTCGATCCCCGGGCCCGACGTGTAGGAGTCGCCCATCGCGACGTAGTTGGTGGCGCCCGCGGTGGCGGGCACAACTGCACATGCAACAGCGACAGCTGCCCCACTCAGGACGAGCCGTAGTCGTTTCGCATCCATGTCCCTCTCCTCTCCCTTTCGTGCGGGAAGACCCGCACATCCCCTGACCCGCGGGCCAGGGGCGGCCCTGCGAGTCGGGCGAACATATCAATCGCAGGGCGACCGCGCCGATCCGCGGAAGGACGACAGCGCCGCCGGGCTCGGCCGGAGCGGGGCGGCGCCGTCGTGCGCCGCCCTCTAGACTTCCGCCGTCCCCGGGGCGCGCTGTCGAAGCGGCGCCGCAGGCGTAGGGGGAAGGCAACCAGCGATGATTCTTCTGACAATCTCAGGCACTGGCATCGGCCTCCTCGCCGTGGTATACGTGGTGCTGTTCCTGTTTCTCGGTCTCAGATCGATCAAACACGGCCACTGGATCATGTTCCTGCTCGGGATCCCGATACCGATCTTCTGGATCATCGGTGGCCTGATGCCACCGGTGCAGCGCTGAGTTCCACAGCACGCAAGCCTCGCGCGCGATGACCCCCTGAGGGGAAGCCGGGCGACGTTCGCGGCGCCGACCGGCGCTCTGTCTATTCGATCCAGCCGGAGGCGTGGTCGGGCAGCCTGTTGCGAAGCGCCCAGAGTTCGGCCTGCGCGGGCGGCGTGATCGATCCCGATCCGCTCAGCGTCAACGTCTCCCAGGTGAGCGCGACGATCAGCGTCAGGAGCGCGACGAGCCACGCGACCGAGGAGTCCGGCGCCGTCGCGAAGCCCCAAACCAGTGCGGCCGCGGCCACCGTGAAGATGCCGCCGAAGCCGTACTTCATGGTGCCCCAGAGGGACCGCCGCCACGGCTGGGGGGCATGTTCCTCCTGCAGATACGTGCGCACGACATGGTGCAGGCCATCGCTCGTGACTTCGCCTTCCATGAACGCCCAACTCGCCTTCTGTACCAGCCTGAAGCGGGCGAGCTGCTGGTAGGCGAACGTCGCGCGGATGTAGAAGCGGCCGATCAGCGCAATGGAGAACGCGACCAGCACGAGCGAGAGCGCCGAGAGCTTCGGAATGCCGCCCTCAAGATGCGCTGTGGAGGCGAACAGTGCGCCTGCACCGATGACGATGAGCACCAGGCCGAGCGTCGCGGCGGCAAGCGTGAGGTTGACGCTCAACGTCTGGGTCGCAACGGTGATCTCGCGCCCCGCGTTCTCGTACGCCATCTTGGCGAGATCTCGCGATGTGTCCTCGTCCGTCTGCTGCATGCGAAGCACGTCCACTCCGTTTCTCTCGCCGGCTTTCGGGCGTCGTCAAACGCTCGCCGTGTACGTATCGGCAGCGAAGGCCCGGGAGTCAACGCGCGCAGGGAGCGTTTCGGCGTGCGGAGGGTGCGGTCGCCGCTAAGCGGCGGGGGAGTCGTCAGCGAACAGTTGCTGAGCGATCGTCATCTGATCGAAGTAGACCCGCTCAGAGACGATCCGGTCCGTCCCGGGTTCGAACGCGAAGATCGCGCACATCCTGCAACGGAAGCTCTTGCCGGTGCCGGGCACGCCGCGCAACTCGCCTTCGTGCGTGCCGAGCAGGTCGAACTCGGCGATCACCGTGTCGTCGTCGCCGACGTGGAGCACGGTGTTCTCGTTGCGCTGGTCCGGGAACGACGTACGGGATTTCGCGTAATAGTCCGAGACTTCCTCGGCGCCGTCGAAGACTTCCCCCGTCGCCACGAGTTCGTACCGCGGATGCCCGAACGTGCCGAGCGTAACGTCGAATTCGTGCTGGTTCTCTGACTCCATGTGTTCGCGGACGACCGCCAGGCGACGCTCGCGAAGCTCGTTGCTCGTGGTCATGGGATCAGGCTATAGCGCCGCGCGGTGGGCGTCAGGCGATTTGCCGATAAGAGGGCCGCGAGTCGCGCCAAGGCGCGACTCGCGTATCCCTTCAGGTCTCCGTGCGCGCGAGGTGCGCGCGACGGCTCCAGGCTGGGCGCCTGAGCGGCGCCCGTGCGTCGCTAGACGACCTGGACGTTTGCGGCCTTGGGCCCCTTGTCGCCGGGTTCGGCGTCGTAGGAGACCTTGGCGCCCTCGGCGAGTGAGCGATAGCCCTCGCCGACGATTGCGCTGTGATGAACGAAGAGGTCCTTCGACTGGTCGTCGGGTGTTATGAACCCAAAGCCCTTGTCGTCGCTAAACCACTTGACGGTTCCGGTTGCCACTTTGCATTCCTCCTGCGTTGATAGTGCTGCGAACGCGAAGATTGCTGAGCAACGGTACGGGCGCTGGCACTAAGTTGCCGGGCTAACTGCCCGACCTAACGCATGGACCCTAGCAGCAGCCGTGCCTCATCGCTCCCGCGGCAGCGGCCCGCTCAGTCGAGGTTCTCGATGATCTCGTTGGCCCGGGACCACTGACCCTGGGGGACGACGAGGAAGATTTCGCCGCGGCCGTGAGGGTCCAGTTCGTGGTCGGCGGCGCAAGCCGCGTCGCACCCGAGCGCCCGCAGGTGGTCGCGCCACGCCACGGCCGTCGGCTGGTCCTCGAAGACCTCGACCGTCTCCCAGTCCTCGAAGCGGGGGTCTCCGATCGCCACGTCGGGATCCTTGGCGGCCCTGGATCGGCGGCGCAAACGCACGCCACGAGCGTAGCCCTACGACGGTCGGTCGCATGCGATGACGCAGGCGGGTTGAGTTGCGGCGCGCTGCCTAGCGTGATGCGCGGCGGCCGGCCTGGCCGCTGCGCGACGGCGGGCGACCTGAACGCCTGCGGCGCCGGGGAGCCGCCTGGGCCGCCGGCCGCTCGTGCCCGGGCCGCTCTCCCGCGACGTCGCGCCTGATCCCGAGGCGGCGGGCGATCTGGCGCATCTCATGCGCGTCCGCCGGCGTGACCAGCGTGATGCCGACGCCGCTGCGTCCGGCGCGTGCCGTGCGCCCGATCCGGTGCACGTACGTGTCGTGGCAGGCGGGCGGGTCGAAGTTGATCACGTGCGATACGCCGACGACGTCGATGCCGCGCGCCGCGACGTCCGTCGCGACGAGCGTGTCGACCGAGCCGGCCTGGAAACGCGAGAGTGCGAGCTCGCGCTGCCGCTGCGACTTGTCGCCGTGGATCGCGGCAGCCTTGACGCCCGCGTTCACGAGCTTCTTCGTGAGCCGGTCGGCGCCGCGCTTGGTGCGCACGAACACCAGCGCAAGATCGCGCTCGCTCTCGAGCTCGCGGATCAGTGCGCCGATCCGGTCATCCGGGGCGACGGAGAGGAAGCGGTGCTCAAGGGTCTCGACGGTCTGGGCGCCCGCGGGCACGTGCTCGTGGACGACTGCGTTTGTCGTGTAGGCCGCGGCGACCTCTCCCGCGAGGCCGTCGAGCGTGGCCGAGAAGAACATCGTCTGGCGCTCTGAGGGGCAGGCCCTCACGATCCGGTCGACCGCCGGGCGGAAGCCCATGTCGAGCATGCGGTCGGCCTCGTCGAGAACGAGCAGCTTCACCGAGGCGAGCGAGAAGGCGCCGCGCGCGAGAAGGTCCTCGAGCCGGCCGGGGGTTGCGACGAGGATGTGGGCGCGGGCTGCGTCGCGCGCTTGCGCGGTGATCCCGACGCCGCCGTAGACGGCGCGGACGCGCAGCGAGCGTGCGCGTGCGACGTCCTCGATCTCGCTCGCGATCTGGCAGGCGAGCTCGCGTGTCGGTGCGAGGACGAGCGCCGCGGGCTTCGACGCCGCAGGGGCGGTGCGCTCTACGAGGGGGATGCCGAAGGCCAGGGTCTTGCCGGACCCGGTCGGCGACTTGACAAGTACGTCCCGGCCGGCGAGCACATCTCCGATTGCCAGCCGCTGGACGGCGAACGGTTCGGTGATGCCGCGGCGAGCCAGGGCATGGACGACGTTGGGCGAGACGCCCAGATCGGCGAACGACTTCATTAAGGTGCTCCTTTGCGCGGCTCTGGGGCCGCATTGGTTCGGGAGGCTGATGCTGACCCGAACCGCGTTTCGGAGCGGTACTCAAGCGAGCTGCCTCGGGGCCGACGACCGCCGACCCCTGCAAGCAACGTAGCAGGGCGGCCAGGGCGTGCTCCGCTGCTGCAACGCGGTAAACGAAGCCGGAACGCCTGATTACAGCGGTGGCTGTGCGGCGCTGATCAGGCCGAGGTGCGGGCGTGCGGCTGAGCGATGACGCGGCGGCCCTGGCTGAAAGTGACCAGGCGCCTGCTCTCCTCGTCCCACAGCTTGAGCCTGACGGCGCGGACCCCGTCCCAGAGCGAGAGGGTCGGCACGTCGTGGAAGATCGGGTTCTCGTCGTGGGCGCGCTGCAGGTTGTAGTTCGGGATGCGCGCGTTGAGGTGGTGGATGTGGTGGTAGCCGATGTTGCCCGAGAAGAACTGAAGTACGCCGGGGAGTCTCAGGAACGAGCTTCCCTGCAGGGCCGCGTCGGCGTAATTCCAGGTGGCGTGCTCCTCCCAGTAGGCGTCCTCGAACTGGTGCTGGACGTAGAACAGCCAGATGCCCGCCGAGCCGGCGAGCAACGCCGGCGGCAGCGCCACGAGCAGGTAGTTGAGCCAGCCGATCAGCAGGATCAGCCCGCCGACGACGGCGACCAACGCGACGTTCGTCAGCAGCACGCTTCGGCGCATCCGCGGGCCGCGCGTCCTTGGCGACGATCCGGGGGCCGATGATCAGCGCCACGACCGGCCCGATACCGAACATCACGAGTGGGTTGCGAAGGAGCCTGTAGCCGAGCCGCGCGCGCCACGGCAGGGCGTGATATTCGGCGACCGTCAGCGTCTTCACGTCGCCGACGCCGCGCCTGTTCAGATCGCCCGAGCTCGCGTGGTGCACCGCATGGTCGTGGCGCCAGCGAAGGAACGGCGAGTACAGCAGCAGCCCCAGCCCCGTGCCGAGCCAGAGGTTCGCCCGTCGCGAGGCGAGGAATGACCCGTGGGAGCAGTCGTGGAAGACGATGAACGTCCGCACGAGCAGGGCCGCGGCGGGAATCGCGAGCGCGAGTGCGAGCGGAAGCGACACCGAAAGAAGGAAGTAGATCGCCACCGACATGCCGAGGTAGGCGACGACGGAGGTTGCCAGGTCGAACATCGCCCGTCCGGTGCGCGGCTGCGCGTACGGCGCCAGCGATTCGCGCCAGGCGGGGACGTCCCTGGATCCCTGCTCTCCTTCGGTTGCGGGCTGGTCTGCGGCTGGGCCATGCAGCGCTGCCCTGCTACCGATGGGCTCCATCGACGCTCTCTCTCGTAGTGACGGGGGCAGGCGGGGTGCCTCCCACCGCGTCGAGTAACTACGTTGGAGCTTAGCGCTTCGGGGGGACCCCACCTTGTGGACGGACGCCCGTCAGGCCCGCGCTGCGGCGCGCAGACGCCGAAAGCGCCTGTCTCCCCTGCGGTACAATGGTGGTTCGAACTCTCGCTGCCTGCGGGGCGTGTCCCGCTCCGCGCGCCTCGTGAGCATGTGCAGCGAGACGGGAGCGAGCCGATGCCGGGTCCGCAGCGCGAGCGCCAGCAGGAAAGGCACGACCAGAAGCTCAAGGAAATCCGTGAGCAGGTCGCGCAAGGCACGCTCGTGATCAGGAAGATGACGCCGCAGGAGCGCGAGCGCTACCAGCCCCGCGAGCACACACCGCGCAGCAGCGGACGGCGCGCTTAGGGTGAGAGCGTGACGCCGCGCGGCCATCTGAGCTGCTCGGCGTGCCGGATCCGTGTTCTTGCCGGGGCGCCTGAGATCGCGCTGCTCGAGGATCGCTGTCCGCAGTGCGGCACGGCGCTCGACGAGAGCGCGTCCGGCTCGTCGGTCCTTGGCTTCCGGCTGTTTGACATGAGCGTGCTCTCGGAACTGTTCGCCGACGGTTCGGTGAGCGCGCCAGAGCACCCGGTCGACGCGGTCGCTCAACGCGAGGCAGCCGCCGCGCACGGCACACTTGAACCTGGCCGATGGCCGGCTCGCCCACAGCCCGGGCTGAACGCCGCGTCCGACGGACTGGGAAATCGAAACTAGAACGGACGACAATGGCCTCAGGTGGCAAGAAGAAGACGACGATGGCGAAGCTCGCGCGCGAGAACCGGCTGCGTGAGCGCCGCGTGATCAAGAAGGCCAGGAAGGACGAGCGCAAGCGCGCCGCGAAGGAGTCCCCAGGACTCGTCAGCGAGGAGCTTCTCGAGTTCGACGTCGACGGCATGCCCGTCGTCACGGCTGCCGACACCGACACCGACACCGAGGCCGACGCCGCTGACAGCGACGCCGCCGACTCAGACGTCGCGGACGTCGTGCCGCAGCCGCCTTCGGCGGCGTGAACCGGGCGCCGAGCCTAGGCCGCGCGGCGCTACGGTCACGTCGTGCCCCAAGGCGCCCGCAGCTCGCGCGATAGCGAACGTAGAAGTCCGTCGGCGGCGAAGACGGCCGGGCTGGCTCTCGCTGCTGCGATGGCGCTTGTTGCGTTCTCCAGCGGCGTTGCCGAAGCCAAGTGGAAGCCATTCGAGGCCCCCTCGCCGGTGACGATCGGGGGCTACGAAGGCAGCGCCGAGGAGCCTTTCATCTCGCCCGATGGACGTTACCTCCTGTTCAACAGCTCGGAGGAAGAACCTGACTTCTCGCTGCGATTCGCGCGCGAGGTGTCTGCGACGACGTTCGAATACCAGGGCGAACTGACCGGCAGCGAAGTGAACGTGGCCGGATCGCTGTCCGGAACGCCGAGCCTCGACCAGCAGGGCGAACTCTTCTTCATCTCAAACCGCAGCTACTTCGACACGCTGGCGACGGTCTACACCGGCAATTTCGACGAAGGCAACGTTTCGGGTGTGCACCTGGCGCCGGGAGTCGTGAGCCCGGGGCTGGGCACCGTCGACTTCGACGTCGGCGTGAGCCCCGATGGTTCGACGCTCTACGTCTCCGAGGGGCAGTTCGGGCCCTCAGGAGGGCCGTCGGCCGCGAAGATCGTGATGTTCGAGCGAGACGGTGAAGGATTCATTCCCTATCCCGCGGGCGAAAAGATCATGCGCGCAGTGAACAAGACCGGGGCCTTGAACTACGCGGCCGACCTGTCGGAAAACGAACTCGAACTCTTCTTCACCGCCGCGAGCCCGGCCAGCGGCATCGAGCCCTCCGTCTACGTCGCGAAACGCAAAAGCATTGAACGGCCCTTCGGCCGCGCCAAGGCCGTCAGCGCGATAACCGGCTTCGCGGAGGCGCCGTCGCTGAGCGCCGACGGAACGACGCTCTACTACCACGAGGCAACTGCCGGAAAAGTCGCGATCTACGCCGTGAAACGTGAACTCGCGGGGGGCCACCCGAAGCAAGCGGACCGATGATCGCGACTCACGCTTGCATCGCTGGCGCCGTGCGCAGGTCCTTTCGTATCCTGTAACCATTGTGCCTGGGTCCGCTCAGCCTCGGGCTGAACCCGCCGAGCACCGTCCGCGGCACGTCCTACTGGGCATCGTCGCCGGCGTAGTCGCGCTCGTCGTGGCGGCCGTGGTGATCGTGCTGCTCCTCTCGGGGGTCTCGCTGGCGAGCGGCCAGGTGGCGCTGGCGCAGGTGAACGCGTCGCCGCTCTCCGGCAACGTTGTGCAGGTTCAGGCATGGAACAGCCGGGGTAAGCCGATCCCGGTGACGTTCAGCGAAAACCGTGTCACGCCACTCGTCAAGCTCTCCCCCGGCGAGCAGGTGACGGTTCGCGTGAAGGTCAAGCGCCCCGGCTGGCTCCACTTCGTGCTCGGCAGCGAACAGGTCGAGCAGGTGACGCTGCACGCGCCGGTGGCGCAGGTCGCGCAGCCGGTCCTCACCGTCGCACACGGATCCGCTGTTCGCGTGGACTTCGACTCGCCCGTCGCCGCCGTCGCATACGGCTCGATCGGGGACCTTCGCGACCGCGCCCTCTCGGCGCCGGCGAGCTCGGTGTCCGTCGGCGCACAGGCGCCGACCGGAACGCTCGAGGTCTCCGCCGCCCCGCGACGGTGGGAGAGGCTCGGGGCGCCGACTCGCGTGAGCTGGTTTCCCCCCGCGCACGAGCCCGTGCTCGCCTCGCTCCCTGCGGCCGGCACCGACACCTCGCCTGCCGGGTCGATCTACCTGACGTTCTCGCGGCCCGTCGAACAGGTGCTGGGCGAATCGCGCCCTCGCGTCTCACCCGCCACGCCGGGCACCTGGCGCGAGATCGATGGCCACACGCTCGTCTTCACCCCCAAGGGGTTCGGCGCGCCGATGGGGAGCGAGCTGTCGATGAAGTTCCCGCACCCCGTCGCGGTCAGTGTCGGCAGCGGCCTGCAGGTCACGCGCGAGGTTCACTGGGTCGTGCCCGTCGGCTCGACGCTGCGCATGCAGCAGCTGTTGGCTCAGGCCGGGTACCTGCCGCTCGAGTGGCGCGCCGACGGCGCCGAAGTCCGGCACACCCCGAGCGCAGAGCTGCAGGCCTCGGTCTTTCCACCGAAGGGAACGTTCAGCTGGCGCTACGCGAACACGCCGCGCCCGCTCGAGGGACTCTGGAGTGCGGGGCAGGCGAACGTCATCACGCGCGGCGCGATCATGAAATTCGAGGACGACCACGGCATGATCACGGACGGCGAAGCGGGACCGGCGGTGTGGCTCGCGCTGCTGCACGGCGCGATCGCCCGGCAGCGGACCTCGGAACCGTACAGCTACGTGTATGTGCACCGCGAAACTCCCGAGACCGCGACCCTCTGGAGTGCCGGACGCACTGTGATCACGACGCCGGCCAACACCGGAATCTCGGGCGCAGAAACCGAAACGGGGACCTTCCCGGTCTTCGAGCACATCCCCGAAGGCACGATGAGCGGCACGAACCCCGACGGCTCCAAATATGTGGACCCGGGCATCAAGTGGATCAGCTACTTCAACGGCGGCGACGCCCTCCACTACTTCGATCGCGCGTCGTTCGGCTTCCCGCAGAGCCTCGGCTGCGTCGAGCTGCCGCTCGCCGCGGCGGCCGAGATCTGGCCCTACACGCCGATCGGCACGCTCGTCACCGTCGAAACGTAGGGCCGGTCGTGACCCGCGCAGGCGCGCGGGCGCCGCTTTGAGCTCAGGCCGCCAGCCGGACGTCGCTGGGGTCGGCCGCGGGTGACCGCCGCGCCCGCACGATGCCTGCGCCGGGGATCCGGCCGCCGCGCCGCGGCGGCAAAGCGAGCTTCACGATCTTGCGCACGACGCTCCCGAACTGGCGGTGGAGGGGGCCCGTGTTGTACCCCAGCCCGTAGCGCCGGGTTATCTGCATGACCTGCTTGGAGAGATCGGCGTAACGACGCGCCGGAAGGTCGGGGTAGAGGTGGTGCTCGATCTGGAAGCTGAGGTTGCCGGAGAGGATGTGGAAGAGCTTGCCGCCCGTGAGGTTGGCCGATCCCAGCAGCTGGCGGTAGTACCACTCCCCGCGCGTCTCGTTCTCGGTCTGATCCTCAGCGAACACCTCGGTGCCGTCCGGGAAGTGCCCGCAGAAGATGATCGTGAACGACCACAGGTTGCGCACCAGGTTTGCCGTGGCGTTACCGGCCAGCACGAACGGGAACCCCGGGCCCGCGAGAGCCGGGAAGAGGACGTAGTCCTTCAGCGCCTGGCGCCCGGCCTTCTGGCCGACCGCGGCGAGCTTCTCGCGCCGGTCTGAGAGCGCAACTTCGCCGGCGGCGATGCGCTCGGTTTCCACGTCGTGCAGCGCCACTCCGTACTGGAAGAAGATCGCCAGCAGCGTGGCCCACAGGGGATTGCCGAGGTAGTAGGGGCGCCACGGCTCATCCTCGGAGATCCGCAGCACGCCGTAGCCGATGTCGCGATCCTTGCCCACGATGTTCGTGAACGTGTGGTGCATGTAGTTGTGCGAGTGCCGCCACTGCTCGCCGGGGCAGGCGTTGTCCCACTCGAAGTTCGTTCCGTTGAGGCGCGGGTCGCCGGTCCAGTCGTACTGGCCGTGCATCACGTTGTGGCCGATCTCCATGTTGTCGAGGATCTTCGACAGCGAGAGCGCCGCCGTCCCGCCCAGCCAGGCCGGCGGCAGGGCGCCGAAGAAGAGAAGGCCGCGGCCGGCGACCTCCAGCGCGCGCTGGATGCGAATCAGCCTGTTGATGTAGTCGACGTCCTCCTGGCCGAGTTCGGCCACGACGCGTGCCCGAAGCTCGTCGAGTTCCGCTCCGAACTGGTCCAGCTGCTCTGGCGTGAGGGTGGGGGGTGCGATAGCCACGCTTGCTCCTTGGGTCTAGAGGTCGAGATCGACGTCGCCGGCGGGGACCGAGACGCAGATCCGGATGCGCTCTTCGCCGGGGCCTGACAGTGCGCCGGAGACGAGGTTCTGCACCGTGCCGCTTCTCTTGCGGACGCTGCACGTGTTGCATATGCCCATGCGGCAGCCGAACTCGGGCACCAGCCCGCAGTCTTCGGCCTGGTCGAGCAGTGCTCTGCCGCTGCTCTCTTGCTCGACGCCGCTCGCGACGAAGCGGACGACACCGCCGGCCGCCAAGTCGCTCGGTCGCAGGAGCGGCGGCGTGAACATCTCAACCGACGGCGCGCTCAGGTCCTCCTGCGCGCACGCGTCGCGGACGGCCTCGACGAGAGTCGGGGGGCCGCACACGTAAGTGCTGGCGCCGGCGCGGTCCGCGAGTACCGAGTCGAGGTGCTCGGGCGCGAAGCGGCCGGCGATCTCCCGGTTCGCGGCGCGCGTGTACCCGCGCTCCGTCCTTACCGGCCCGTGGCTGGCGGCTGCCGCGAGGTCCTGCAGCTCGCGCTCGTAGAGCGCAAGCTGCGGCGAGCGCGCGTAGTTCAGGAAGCCGATCTCGCCGTCGAACTGCTCGTCGCAGAGCGTGCGCAGGATCGACATCACCGGCGTGATGCCGCTGCCGCCGCTGATCAGCAGGATGCGCTGCGGGCGCGGCTGCGGCAGCACGAACTCGCCCTGCGCCTGGCTCAGCCCGACGATCATTCCTCTCTGCGCGTTGTCGCGCAGGTGCCGCGATACGCGGCCATCCGGGTGCGTCGACACCGTCAGCTCGAGCTCTCGGTTCGGTGCGTGCTCGGAACCGGCGAGCGAATAGGAGCGAGCGAGCTGCACGCCGTTGACCGTCACGGTGAGAAGGACGAACTGGCCGGCGCGAAAGCCGAGCCAGTTGTCGTTGGGGCGCAGCCTGAGCGTGACGCTCTTCCCGGTCTGGTGGCGGATGTCCGTGACCTCCGCGCGCACCTCATCGCTGACAAGCAGGGGCCGTACAAGCTCGACGTACCGGTCGACGCCGTGGGGATAAGCAAGCGCGCGCAGCAGCGAGGAGCGCTGCGCGCGGCGTAGGAGCCGGCGGCGAGCGGGGGGAGAGCTCGGTCGGGCGGCTTGAGCTGTGGCCGCAGGCTGCGCAGAGCGCCGTTGCTTGCTTCGACGGCGAGGCGCGGAGTCTGCCGTGGCAGCGCCGTTGGCGGGCCGGGAGTTGGGCATCCAGCCGAAGTTATACGGCACAAGCTTGCGTAATTCTTGGTGCTCATGAAGGAAAGATTCGGCCTATATACTCACTTAGGTGAGTAATACGCGTGCCGAGCCGTGGCGGGAACTGTCGCCGGCCGTCGCTGACGCCCTGGAGCCCGAACTGCCCGTCCTGACGCGCGAGATCATGCATGCGATCGCGCACGAGGTGCCGGAGTACGTGCGCCCGCTGGAGGGGGCCTTCGGTGCCGCGGTCCAGACCGGCGTCGAGGAGGCACTGCGACGGTTCGTCGGGCTGATCCGCGAGCCGCAGGCCTCCGGCGACGCCGGCCGCCAGGTCTACGTTGCGCTCGGCTGGCGGGAGCACCGGGAAGGTCGGACGCTCGACGCGCTGCAGGCGGCCTACCGCGTCGGCGCTCGGGTGTCGTGGCGGCGCTTGGCGCGCGTGAGCCAGACGGTGGGGCTGGACGAGTCGGAAGTCGCGCTGCTCGCGGAGGCGATCTTCGCGTACATCGACGGCCTGTCCGCGGACTCGATAGAGGGCTACGCGCAGGCCCAGTCCGAGCGGGCCGGCGAGCGCGCGCACCGTCGGGAGGCGCTCGTGGTTGCGCTGCTGCGCGGAAGCGGCGGCGGCGAACTGGCCCCGCTCGCAGCGGCAGCCGGCTGGCGCCTGCCGGCCAGCGCGGCGGCCGTGGCCTGCTCGGTGGAGTCGCTCGCGAGTCTGACGCGCCGGGTCGGACCCGACGCGCTGGCGGCGCCCTTCGAGGACGCCGGCTGCGTGGTGATCCCCGACGCCGACGGCCCCGGCCGACTGAGCGCCCTGCGGGTCGCGGCGGCGAACCAGCGCGTCGCGGTCGGGCCGAGCGTGCCGATCACGCGGCTGCCGACCTCGTGGCGACTCGCGCGAGCAAGCTTCGAGCTCGACGTCGCCGACGGCTTCGTCGTCGCCGACGATCACCTCAGCTCGTTGCTGGTTCAGGAAGCTGCACCCGTCGTCGAACGCATTGCCGCCCGTCGCCTCGCGCCCCTCGCGGAGCTCACGCCGAAGGCCCGCACGCGGATGATCGAAACGGCCCTCGCCTACCTGCAGCACCAGGGCAATGCCGCCGCAACCGCGCGGGCCCTGCACCTTCATCCGCAGTCCGCGCGCTATCGAATCGCGCGCCTGCGTGAACTCCTCGGCGACGATCTCCTGGACGCCGACGCACGCTTCGAGCTCGAGGCGGCGCTGCGCACCGTCTCGCCGTAGCCGACGCTTCTACTGTGGGGGGCGATGGGTCAGACCGAGAACGGGACAGCGCGCGAGGCCGAGCCGCTCGACGGCACCACTCCCGCGGTCACCGTTCACGGGCTCGTCAAGCGCTACGGCGAGCTGGAAGCGGTCCGCGGCATCGAGTTCGAGGTCGCCGCCGGCGAGACCTTCGGCTTCCTCGGTCCCAACGGCGCGGGCAAGTCCACGACGATCAGCATGCTGTGCACGCTCGTCAAGCCGACCGGCGGGAGCGCGCGCGTGGCGGGACACGACGTGGTGCGCGAACGCGACGCGGTGCGGCGTCACATCGGGCTCGTCTTCCAGGACACCACGCTAGACGGCTACCTGACGGCCGAGCAGAACCTGCGCCTTCACGCCGAGCTCTACGGCATGCCGCGCGCGGCTCTGGCCGACCGGTTGCAACAGGTAATGGAGATGGTCGGCCTGTGGGAGCGGCGGGCAAGCCTCGTGATGACCTTCTCTGGCGGCATGAAGCGCCGGCTCGAGATCGCCCGTGGGCTCCTTCACTCCCCGCGCGTGCTGTTCCTGGACGAGCCGACGGTCGGCCTTGATCCGCAGACCCGCAGCTCGATCTGGAGCTACATCTCCGAACTGAAGCGCGACGAGGACATCACGATCTTCATGACGACGCACTACATGGATGAGGCCGAGTACTGCGACCGCATCGCGATCATGGACCACGGCGCGATCGTGGCGCTCGACACGCCGGAGGCGCTGAAGGCGAGCGTCGGCGTCGACCGCGTGCAGATCCAGACCGAGGATGACGAGGCGGCGATCGCCGCGCTGCGTGAGCGCTTCAGCATCGACGCGACCGTCGCCGAAGGCGCTGTCACGTTCGGTGTGCCGGCCGGCGAGGAGTTCGTGCCGTTGCTGTTCGCCGACCTCGGCCAGCCGATCCGCTCCGTCAACGTGTCGCGCCCGTCGCTGGATGACGTGTTCATGTCCTACACCGGCACGACGATCCGCGACGCCGAGGAGTCGGGGGGCGGCGTCGACCGGCGCCGGGCGATGGCGAGGATGATGAGCCGGTGAGGGCAAGAGCGACAGGAGATCACGACGATGGCCACTGAGACTGCGCGCACCGCGCAACCGGGTCAGCCCGACACCAACGGCCAGGGGAGCGGCCACGTCGTCGCGCGCGTGCGCGTACCCGCGCGCAGCATGCGCAGCGAGCTGCGAGCGATCCGCGTGGTGTGGAAGCGCGAGCTGATCCGCTTCCGCCACGACCGGCTGCGAATCCTGACCTCGCTGATCCAGCCGTTCCTCTTCCTGTTCGTGCTCGGCACCGGCATCGGCACGCTGGCTTCGGCGGGAACGCACGGCGTCAACTTCAAAACGTTCATCTACCCCGGTGTCCTCTGCATGGCCGTGATGTTCACGGCGATGTTCTCCGCCGCGTCGATCGTCTGGGACCGCGAGTTCGGCTTCTTGCGCGAGATGATGGTCGCGCCGGTGCGCCGCAGCTCGATCGTGCTGGGCAAGGTCCTCGGCGGCGCGACCGTGGCGACGTTCCAGGGCCTGATCGTGATCGCGATCGCCCCACTCGTTGACATCCCCTACAACGTCGGCCTGATCCTCGAGCTCTTCGCGCTCTCGCTGCTGGTGGCCTTCGCGATCACGGCGTTCGGCGTGATGTTCGCGGCGCGCATCAACCAGATGCAGTCGTTCATGGCACTGATGCAGATGGTGATGATGCCGATGTTCTTCCTCTCCGGCGCGATGTTCTCAGTGGCCAACCTGCCGCAGTGGCTCGCGGTCCTGAACCGCCTGGACCCGCTCACGTACGCGGTCTCGCCGATGCGGAGCGCGATCTTCGCCCACCTCGATGTTTCGCCGGCGGCGCGCGAGGCACTGGTCCCGGGCGTCACGTGGTTCGGCTGGACGGTGCCCACCGGCGTGGAGATTGCTGTCATCGCGGTCCTCGGGCTGATCATGCTGTCGGTCGCGATCATGGAGTTCTCGCGGGCCGAGTAGTCGTGCGTGCGAGTCACGCCGCGGCTGCGGCGCGTTTTCGGTACACCATGTAGAGCAATGTGCGCGCCGGCGAAGTCCTGCCGCGCGGCTCGCAGCCGGCGCGCCTGGTGACGACGTGAAGTCGACGGTGCAGGCAAACGTAACGGAGCGTGCCGGTACGGATGGGGTCGCGCGGACAGGTCTTTAGGCTCGGCGCAGAGCCGACACTCGTCGGGCGTTCACTTGGGCAGCCGGGTGCGCTGGAGCAAGAGCAGGCCAAGCTCCTGGCGCTGCTTCGCAGCCGCCGCGGAGCACCGCTGAGCTTCGCCGAACTCAAAGCCGCAGGCGTCGAGTTCCCGGCGAGCGTCGTGTCGGAGCTCGAGCTTTCCGGCCTCCCGGTCGAACGATGCAGGCTCGACGCATCCGATTCCCGCGCGGTCGGCGTGCGCCTGGTCGGCGCAAGCGACTTCCAGCGGCAGCCTGTCGTTGGGTTACGCGCCGCGGCAGGACGGCCGCGGATCCGCAAGGGACCGGACGTCGGACTGCCGCCGTTCCGCTACTGGGCGGCGCTCATCGTGATAGTCGTCGCCGTCGCGCTCGGCGAGCTCGGGGGCGGCTGGCAAGCGCGCCCCGCGACGAGCGGCGGACACCGGCCGATCGCGTCATCGCGGGCCGGCGGGGCCTCCGGTTCGCGCGTGCCGACGCGACGGAATCGGAGCGGCCGGAAGGCCCGCGCCGATCCCGTCTCGCCTGCGTTGGCGGGCCACCTCGAGTCGCGCGGGCATGAGCTTCTCGAAGCCGGCGACTACATCGCCGCCGTTCCGGTCCTCGAACGCGCGGTCTCGGCGACCGGCGAGAGCCTCGCAAGTTGCCGTCGGCCAGTGACCGAAGCGTGCCTGACGTACGCCTACGCCCTCTACGACCTCGGCCGATCGCTACAGCTGGCCGGCCACGACGACGCGGCGGTGGCGGTGCTCGAGCGCCGAGTCCAAATTGATGACCAGCAGCCGGCTGTCGCGGCCGAGTTGGCGCTCGCGCGCGAAGCCGCGCACTGAAGCCGCTCGAGCCGCGCATGTGTCGCCGGTCACAGAAACCGCACACCTCGATGCAGCTTGGAAGTACACTCGCCGGCGCATCAGCGGCGTCTGCCGCGCCAACGGCGCCGCGCTAGAGAGCAAGGAGGAGAGAATGCTTCACTCCAGGGGATTCACGCCCAGGAAGGCGTGGTGGCGCGCTCTCGCGCTCGCCGGCCTGAGCGCAGCGGCGCTCGGCGTCGGCGCCGTCGGCGCGTCGTCGGCATCCGCCGAAACGACGTGGCTCTGCAAGCCCGGGATGGCTAACGACCCGTGCCTGAACAGTGAGGAAGCGACCGTCAGACTCGACGGCGGGGCGTCGTTCGTCGAACGCGCCAAGCCGGCGAAGAACCCGCCGATCGACTGCTTCTACGTGTACCCGACGGTCAGCAGCCAGTTCGCGTACAACGCCGAAGAAAAGGTCGAAAATGAAGAGATCGCGATCGCGGAAAGCCAGGCCAGCCGCTTCTCGCAGGTCTGCAAGGTGTATGCCCCGATCTATCCGCAGCTGACGATCCCTGCGATCAACGGCTACCTCGGCCCGGTACCACCCGAAGCCTCTGTGACCGCATACAAGGGTGTCGTCAGCGCGTTCCTGGAATACATCGCGCGCTACAACGACGGCCGCGGCTTCGAGCTGATCGGCCACTCGCAGGGTTCGGCGATGCTCGAGCAGCTGATCAAGGAAGTCGTCGAAACGAGCCCGACGCTGCGCAAGCAGCTCGTCGGCGCCGTGGTGCTCGGCGGCCAGGTGATCGTGCCCGAAGGCAAGAACGTCGGAGGCACGTTCAAGACGATCCCCGGGTGCTCGGTGGCCGGCCAGACCGGCTGCGTCGTCGCGTACTCGAGCTTCCTGGAAGAACCGCCCGAAAACTCGCTCTTCGGACGGCCGAGCTCGATCCTCGGTGGGGAGCTGCCGGAAGTCGAACACCCGCAGGTGCTGTGCGTGAACCCGACGATTCTGGCGCAGGGGCATTACGCCGGTCCGGCGTTGTCGTACTACCCGACGTTCAACGCCTTCAAAGGCGAGTTCCCGGGTGACCTCGGCCCGTTCGTGCAGGCGCCGAAAGCGTCGACACCGTGGGTCGCAACGCCGGCTCAGTACTCGGCGAAATGCGAAGCCCGCAACGGCGCCAGCTGGCTTCAGCTGACACCGAGCGATCCGAAAGACACGCGCACCGAAACGGCGCTCGTGAACACCCTCGGGCCGACGTGGGGGCAGCACCTCGTTGACGTCAACGGGATGCTCGGCAACCTCGTGGCGGACGTCGGCATCCAGGCCGGTGGCTACCTGCTGCAACACCCGTAGCCAAGGCGACCAGGCCAGTAACCCGACCCCCAAAGCGGGTTCCCGGTCCGGCATCCGAGCCGGACCGGGGCCCGCGTTGGCGGGACACCGCGCCTCTCAATCGGTTCGCCCTACCCGTTGGTGAAGACGACGCGTTGTCCGGGCTGCGTCTCGGCGTTCCAGGCGGACTCGACATCGCTGAGCGGGATCGCGACCGGTTCGACCGCGAAGTTGCCGGCTGTGATCTGCGCGGCGAGCGCAGGCAGCTCGTCGACGATGGCGGCCGTCGTGATCGAGCCCTGGCCGCTACCGAGCAGTTGGAGGTTGGCCGCGCGCAGTGCCGCCGACGGAAGCGAGATCGTCGGACCGGCCATCGACCCGACCTGAATCCACCACAGCGGCTTGCTCGGCTCGGTGCGGCCCCTGACGAGTGCGGGTATCGCCTCCTCGGTCACGGCGCCCCACAGATAGTCGATCACCACGTCGGCGTCGGCGCCCGCCGTGCCGAGCGCCTGAGCGACCTCGTCAGGTTTTCCGGCCAGGGACACGGTCGCGTCGGCGCCGAGCCCTGCGAGGCGTGCGAGCCGATCGCCGTCGCGGCCCGCCGCGGTGACGCGGCCGGCGCCGAGGAACTTCGCGATCTGCACCGCCATTCGCCCGGCGTTTCCGGTTGCGCCGAGGACAAGCACCTTCTGCCCCGGCTCGAAGGGGATGCGTCCGCGAAGCGCGACCCACGACGACATCCCCGGGTTCATTCCCGCGGCGATCGCCGGCACGTCCGCGTCGTCACTCAAAGCGACAGCGCGCCGCCGGTCGATGACGGTCCGCTCGGCCATCGTCCCGAACGCACCGTCGAACGCGACGAAGTAGAGAAGCTGACCGTCAGCCGTGCGGCCGACGCCGTCGACGCCCGGGATCAGCGGCAGTGCGTCGGTGCTCGTGTAGTGGCTGCCCGAGGCGCCCGAGCGCACCCGCGGGTGAAGAGCCGCCGCGAGGACATCGACGACGACCTCATGCTCGCCGGCCGGTTCGGGCTCGCGGAAATCCTCGAACACGGGCGGCGCACCGAACGACCTGACGACGGCGGCGCGCATTCGCTCGATTACAGCGCGCTCAAGGCTGCTCGACGACCATCAGGCTGTGCCCCGTCGGGTCGCGGAACCAGAACATCGGTGGTACCGGGTCACCCATGCGCGAGATCTCGTCGTCGACATCGACGCCGAGCGCCTTGAACTGCGCGTGAGCAGCCTCGATGTCCTGCGTGTTCAGCGTGATGCCGGTCTGCGTCGGGACGATCTCGCCGCTGCCCGGGGGCGGCGGCGCGAGCGCGATGCCGGCGCTTCCTTCGGGCGGGTACACCTCGACCCACCGGTAGTCGCCGCCCATCGCGACGTCGGTTCGCTTGTCGAAGCCGATCGACTCGTAGAACTTGATTGCCCCGTCTTGGTCGGCCGTTGGGATGCAGATCAGGCCGATCTGGCGGACGCCGGTCGTTGCGGTGCTCATGAGGAACCTCCCCGTGGTGATCGATTGCGGTCTTTTGGGCCCTGCTTGTGCGAGAAGCTGATCCTGGGCCCCGCGAGCGGCGGCGGGCTGCGGGGCCGTGACCGAAGCGTATCCGCCGGCCGCTCGGCTTCGGCATCTCTGCGGCGCTCGACGTTCGGCCTGTGGCTACGCGGCGAGAAGGGCGCGCAGGATCTCGACGGCCTGGTCGACCCGTGGCTCGTCGCCGATCGCCAGCGTCGACCACTGGAGCGCAGTGCCGACGCGGACGACGACGTCGATGTTGTGCTCGAGTGCCACGGCCTGCTCGGCGGAGTGGACTTCGGCGACGATCTCGGATAGGGCTTGCGCGATCGTGTCGTGAACGGCGCCGCGCTCGCCGATCAGCAGTCGCAGCGCAAGCTGCGGCTCGCGCTGTACGAAGGTGCGCAGCGGCTCGGACTGAACCGTTGCGTCCATGATGTGGCGCGTGAAGTCGAGGACACGCTCGTCGCCCTCGACCGATGCCTCGGCGCGAGCCCCTTCGACAAACCCCCCCGCGAGCTGCACCAGCACCTGCTCGAGCAGCTGTTCGCGCGTGCCGAACCAGCGGTAGAGCGTCACGCGCGACATCGAGAGCTGCGCCGCGAGGACCCCGATCTCCACACGGGCTTCCTCTAGAAAGGCGGCGCACGCGAGGTCCAGCGCGTCCTGGCGGGTCGGCTTTCGGAACAGCGGCGCGGGCGGGCCCTGCTTCGGTTGAGTCGCCTCCACTGTTGCCTCCAAGCGTCCGCTGCGGATTGGCTCGACTTCCCTTTGCGCAGCATAGCCGACCAATCAGTCATCGGCAGCGTACGAGCCAGATGCTTCATGCGTAACGGACACGGCTGATCGGGCATATGCAACGTGGTTGACATATGTTGCAGACGCTGTTACGGTCCTCCGCGTCTATCTACGGCACCACTTATCGAGATTCTGGAGAGGGGCAGCAATGCACGGACGGGGAACACAAGGACGCGTTGTCAAAAGCAGAGGCGGTCGCCAGGGGGGAGCACTCTCGCTCGCCGCCCTCGGCGCCGTGCTGGCGCTGGCGATCATGCCCGCGGGCGCTCTGGGTCAGGGCACCCGGGCGGTGGTCCCCGGATACCAAGGTGAAGGCCCGACCGCGGACTGTTTCTGGGGTCAACCCGAGGCCAACGTCGGGGCGACCGACGAAGCTCACGAGACGCAGCCCTACAAGGGGCTCGCGCCGGAGACTGACAACGCCTACTACGTCACGGGGATCGAGCTTCCCGCAGGCGCGACTGTGACGCTGCACGGCGAGTACCCGCACTCGCGCTCCATGCTGTTCTCGGCCTACAAGAACGTGAACGGCGAACCCGGCATCCCCGGTAGCTCGCTGGTCGATGAAAACATCGTCCCGGATGCGGGCTCTGTGAACCCGTACATCGCCGGCGAATCGCGTAACGCGAGCAACCGCTCGTTCACACTCACGATCAGCGGCGAAGTCCCGCCGGCCAACCCGGCACCGAACACGCTGTATGCGGGCGAAACCGGTCACACCGAAGAAACCCAGCGGATCGAATTGATCGAGCGGATCTACCGTCCGGACCGCGGCCTTGAAGCCAACGGCGGCGTGCCGGTACCGACTCCCGTCTACAACCCGTCCGGAAACGAACCGGTGAGCGAAGAATCACAGATCTGCAGCGACCTCTCGGTCACCAACGGCGCGAACGCCTTGAACGAGAGAAAATTCGGCGTTTCTCCGGCGCAGTACAAACAGCTCCGCTCGGGACTCCCGGGCACCAAAGAACCGGCGACGCACCCGGCCGTGAACCCGATCCGCTGGGAAAAGTTCTTCAACAGCGGATATCTGGTGGCGCCGTTCTACAAGGGCACGGCATATGAAGGCCTGGTCGCTGGCCTGAACTCGACGGCGACCTCGGGGCTGTACGCAACGCCAGCCAACGCGTACGCCGTCGGCTACGCGAGCCGTCTCTTCGGCCCCAACCCGAACGGTGAAAACATCCTGGTGCTGCACGGCAAAATGCCGACGCACCCGGAAACGTACAACGGCGGCGCGACCAGCGACGACGGCAGCACGCAGGTTCGCTACTGGTCGCTGTGCAACTACACGGGCATCTCCAAAGGGGCGCTGCTCGAAGCGAACTCCGCCTGCACGTTTGACGAGGAGGTGCCGACGAACAGCGAAGGCTACTTCACGATCGTCGTCAGCCTGCCGCAGGACCGCCCGGCGGACGCGCGGCCCGGATGCGGCGTCGCGTGGATGAACTGGGGCACCGAAGGTGACGGCGAAGGGCGCCCGGACCTCGACCTGCTGATGCTGCGCAACCAGGAGTCAAACCCCTCGTTCGCGCAGTCGATCGCCAAGGTCGAACACCCAGGCGAAGAGGAATCGGTGATGGGCGCCTACTACCCGCACGGCACCTACACCGACAAGGAACAGTACGAAGCGAGCAACACCTGTGAACCCGCTGCGCCGGGCGCGCCGCACCTGACGTCGGGCAGCACTCCGAACCAGGGCGCGTTCACGCTTGGCTGGACTGCGGACGGCGAAGCGGAAAGCGTCGAAGGTGTGACGTACACGCTCCAGCACAAGACAGGCAACGGGCCCTGGTCGACGGTGGCCGGTGGTCTGACGGACCCCGAATACACGTTCCCGGCGGGCTCACCGGAGGCCGAAGGAACCTGGACGTATCGTGTAGAGGCGAACGGTGAAGCCGCGAGCGCATACTCGGGTGAATCGGGTTCGGTGCTGGTCGACAGGACCCCGCCGAGCCTGAGCGTGACGTGCCCGGCCACCGCCGAGCTCGACGCCTCCGGAGTTGACGCGACGGTCGTCGCGTCCGATGGGCAGTCTGGGCTGGCCCAGGACCCATCGGGAGCGGTTCCGATCTCCACGAGCACTCTCGGGGAGAAGACGACCACGAGAACCGCGGTAGACAACGCCGGGAATGAAACGACGCGCTCGTGCACGACCGACGTCGTGTACGCGTTCTCAAACCTCAAACCGTCGGCCGGCAAGAAGATCAAAACGGGCAGCACGCTCGTCTCGTTCCGGCTGAAGGATGCGCTGGGCTACGTGACCGACGGATCGGCGACGCTGGAAATCGCTCCGATCATCGGCGGCGTGACCGGCAGCTACAGCCCGGCCACATCGGCAACGGACGCCGGTGATGCGTTCGTCGCAGAAAAAGCCGGCAAATACGCGTACAGCCTGAACACCTCAGGCCTGGGCGCTGGCACGGCGTGGAGTCTGCGCGTGAATGTCAACGACGGCACGGCACACACCACCAACATCACGATGGCGAAATAGCGACGCCGCCGCACGCTCTGGCGCCGGGCCCAAGCGGGGCCCGGCGCCACTGCGAAGTAATCGGTCGCCTTGAATACATGAGCCCCGGGGAGGAGCCACGATGACCACCTTGATCGCAACTGAATCAGAGCTCGCGGAGCACGATCTGGGCAATCTCGATCTGTGGCGGGGCGGCCCGCCGCACGAGCTTTTTTCACGGATGCGGGCGATGGACGGATTGCACTGGAGCACGCTCGATGCCTTCCCGCAGGAGAGCGGATTCTGGTCGATCGTGCGCTACGAGGACATCGCGACCGTCGGTCGCGACCATGAGACCTACTCCTCCGAGCGAAGCATCGTGGTCGTCGACAAACTCTCCTGGGACGGGACGCCCGACCCGATGGATCTCGCGGCGAACATGCTGATCACGCAGGATCCGCCTCGCCACGACCGGTTGAAGGCGCTCGTGCAGCGTGCCTTCACCCCCAAGCGCGCCCTCGAGCACACCGACCGGATGCGGGAGATCATCGACCTCGTATACGACCGCGCGCTCGCCGCGCACCCCGACGGACGCGTCGATCTGGTGCAGGACGTCGGGATCTACGTCCCTTCGATGGTGATCGGCGACATGCTCGGCGCGCCGCGGGAGGACGCCGAGAAACTCGTGGACTGGACGAACCGCACAAGCGCGTTCGAGGACCCGCGCCTCGTCCCCGACCTGGGTGAGGTGTGGCGCGCGCTCGAAGAATTCGTGCCCTACGTGAACACGATGCTCGAGGACCGCGAGCGCGAGCCGACCGCCGACCTGACAACCGCCTTCATCGAGGCCGAAATCGAAGGCGGTCGCATGTCACACGAGGAGATCCTGATGTTCTTCTTCCTGCTGATGGTCGCCGGCAACGACTCCACGCGCGCCGTGTTCACGAGCGGCATGAGGAACCTGCTCGACGATCCCGAGCAGATGGAGCTCGTTCGCTCGGGCGCGGTGCCGCTCGAGCAGGTCGTCGAGGAGTTCGTGCGCTTCAACCCTCCGTTTGCGTACATGCGCCGCACCGCAACGCGCGACACCGAACTCTCCGGGCAGCAGATCCATGCCGGCGACAAGCTCGCGCTGTGGTACGTGTCCGGCAACCGCGACGAGTCGTTCTTCGATCAGCCGAAATCGCTTCGACGTGCGACGCGAGGCCAACGACCACCAGGGCTTCGGCGGTGGCGGGCGCCACTTCTGCCTCGGCGCAGGACTGGCTCGTCTCGAGCTCAAGCTGTGGATCGAAGCCACTCTCAGGCGCTTCCCGGACATCGCGCTGGACGGCGAGCCGACCCGTGTCAGCTCGACGTTCCTCAACCAGTACCGCTCGATACCCGTCAAGCTCGAAGCGTGACGGTCGAGGGCAGACGCTCGCGCACAGCGCGTCGTCGGCAGCCGGATTCGCGCTCAGCCGGTGAACGACGGTACGCGGAACGGAACGAAGGGCCGCGGACGCCGGCGCGTTCGGACAAGAACCTTCGCGTGGGCTGAAGCGCCGGAGAAGAACGGGTCGGGATTGCCGATGCCGACGACGGTGCGGTTGACGAACGTGCCGGAGTGATGAGGGATGAGGACCACCCGAATTGTCGCGTGGCCTCCCTTCGCGATGCTGCCGAGCTCGCAGTGCAGCGGCAGCTTGTGCGTGCACGTGCCTTGGCTCGGCGTGACGGAGACGAATGTCGAACCGGACTCGGGTTGATCGTCGACCGCGACTTCGCGTGCTGTCACGGGGCCGTGGTTCGTGACGACGATCGTGAAGGTCGCCCGCTGACCGAGTTTGATCACAGGTTGAGCGGCGCGCTTGCTGATCGTGACAATGGCGCGTTCTTCCGGCGGCAGGGGAGGTTCAGGGGAACGGACGAGCTTGTTCGTGAACAGACAGATCGGCTTGCTGTGGGCTTCAGTGATCGCAACGATCGCGCGTCCTGCGGAGAACGGAACGTCGCGCCCGTCGCATCTGACGGCAACGAGGTCCCAGTGGCCGTGCGAGGTCGGCGGTGGATCGACCTCCTGGACGACGTACGGTTCGAAGAACAGCGCGTTTGACGCTTGTCCGGTCGCGTCGACGTCCGTGCCTTCGTGGTTCACCTGGGCGTCCTGGGCGATCCGTTCGAGCGGACGGTTCTCGGAGACGATGGAGAAGCCGAATCGACCGACGCCCCCTTCGGTTCGCTTCTGGATGCGCAGCGACGCGGTCGGCTTCAGCGTGTTTGTGAACGTGCAGACGACGCCTTTGGTCGCTTCGATCTTGACTCGGACCGGCGCGCCTGGCGTGTACGTTTTGCCGTTGCTGCAGCCGACGGCCGTTGGCGTCCAGGTACCCCGCGTCTTGGACGCCTGCGTCTCACTTATGAAGTATTCGCCGGGCGGGAGTTTGAGTGGGTTGGTCTCGACGGCGAGGCCTTCGAGCGTCGTCGTGAGTGTGCCCGCCGTCACCACTTTTGACGGCGACGAGACAGTGGTGACTTTGTAGCCGAAGGTGCCCGTGTCGCCGATCGAGACCTTGCGGATCGTCAGCTCGCTTTCGGGCGGGACGAATTCGTCGTTGTAGACGCACGTCACCACGTCTTCAGCGCCCAGCGTGATCGAGGCTTCGGCCGACGCCAGGTCGGTCGTCGTTTTGCTCGTCCCGTTCTTGGAGGAGCATTCGATCGCCGTCAGCGTCCAGTGGGCCGGAACGATCTCATGCACGTTCCACGGTTGTTCGCCGACCGCTGTTTCGGCGCGGATGAACTGCTCTTCGGCTTCTGTTCGCGGCGGCCCGATGGAGAGTTTGAAGAGGCCGCCCGGGTTGTATGAGACGTCACCGGCGAAGTCGAACGTTTCTTCGGCGCCGGCCGGGGACGTGATCTTCTTGCGGATGATTATCGTGCCCGCCGTCGGCGGCGGTTTGACGTAGTAGGCGAAACAGAAGACGTGGCGTGTTCCCTGCGGGTAGCCGACCCACTCCACGTTGTCGCCGTTGAGGTCGTCGATCGCGCAACGCAGCGCGCCGAAGCCGTACTGCCCGGGGAACGTTTTGTTCATGATCGGGTCTTCCGGGGTACCGCCTTGGACCCAGAGAGCGTCGACGCGGCTGGCAAGTTCGGTTTCGTGTTTGCCCAGTTCGATTGTCACCGCGCCGGGGATCGATTTGCCCGTCGGTTGACCCTGCGCGTCGAGCAGCGCCGTTTCGTTCAGCGTTTCAACGGGTTCCCGCAGCTGGCCGGTGATGATTGAGAGCGCCCCCCAGGGGCCGGCGACAGCGTGCGCGATGATGCCGGTCCCGAGCGTGAACTTCCAGTGCGGCAGCGGCGTGCAATGTGGCTGGTGTTCCGCTTCGATGATCGGGTTCATGGCTTCGCCGGCGACTGGATAGGCGGTGTTTTCGCCGAGGTTCCTCAGGTTCTCCTCAAGGTTGTTGCGCGCTCGGTTGGCGCTGATGTCTTCGTACGTCGGGCATTCGCGTGCGACAAACGTGATCGACAGCCCGCCACCCGCCGCCGCCGCGCTACTCGGCGCCGCGGCGACAACGGCAAGCAGCACCGCGACCGCCAGAAGCGAGGCGAGCCCGCGAGCTCTGCGCCGGCAATGGGGGGGCGTGGGGGCCACGGCGCCTTCGCGAGCTGTGGCCCCCACGCTTTGGGGCAAGCGGCGAGGGTCCGCGCTGGGGTCGAATTCGGTGTGAGGAAATGATGGGCGCATGTTGTCCTTGGCGATCGTCGGGCCCGAAGGCGAGGCGTTGGATGGGCGAGTCGTCGAACCCGACGTGGAAGGGCGCCAGAAAAGCGCTTCGTCGCAGTCGATATCCAGCGGACAGTACGGCCGCATTGCGCCGGTGAAAATGGTTCGACCGAATCCGATTCTGGGGTCCGATCTGGCCAGGAGGGAGCCCGATCTGACCCTCACGCGCGGTCGGTTCTTCCCTATTTGGCGGGGCGAAACTGATAGCGTCGGAGAGGAAGTTGCCGCTGGAAAGGTTGAGACGACGCCGGACCAAATGAGCCCCGCCCCCTTGCCGCGGCGGCCCACGACAGTCGTCGTCATCGATGAGGAATCGTTGATTCGCTCGGCGCTCTCGCGCGTGCTTTCAGCGGGCGGGTTCGAGCTCGTCGGCGAAGCGGCGACGGGTGAGGATGCGCTCACACTGGTGGTCGACGTGCGTCCCGACGTCGTTCTGATCGATCTGAGGCTCTCCGGGATCTCCGGCGTCCAGACGATCGAGCAGCTCGCGATGCTCGCGCCCGCCTCGCGCGTGTTGGTCCTCACCCGCAGCGAGCAGAATCGGGTCGTCGAGGCCATCGTGGCCGGCGCCAGCGGCTACATCCTCAAGAGCGCCTCGCCGGACGCGATCGTCGCTGCCGTCGGAGCCACCGCGGCCGGCGAATCTGTTCTCTCTCCGGAGGTTGCCGGCAAGCTGCTTGACAGGATCCGCGAGCGGGACATTCCGGTCACGACGGCCAACCGCGATGCGGGACTGGCGATCCGCGCGGTGCTCACCGAACGGGAGCTCGAGATATTCAAGCGTCTCGCCAGCGGCGAGAGCAACCAGGAAATCGGGCGTGAGCTCAACCTGAGCGCGAACACGGTCGCGAACCACATCGCGAGCATCCTCGCGAAGCTCCACCTCGATAACCGCATCCAGGCAGCGGTCCAGGCCGTGCGCAGCGGGATCGCCTGAGACGGCGCCGTCCCGTCAGTGCCGTCGGTTCGTAGGGGCTACCGCACCGGTGCCGTAGCGAAGAGTGCGTCGATCGCTGCCTCCGCGTCGGCGAGGCTCTGATCCTCAGCTCCACCGAGGTCCAGCGGGATCAGCTTCGGACTCTCGCGGGCGAGCGTGAGCTCGGCGACAACGAACCTGATATCGGTCAGGCCGAGCGGGTCGAAGGCGTGCTGCAGCCACGGCGCGCGGTGGTCCCAGCCCTCCCGCGGCGTTCCGGGTGCGTAGCCGCCTCCGCGTGCCGCCGTCACTGTGAGGGTGCGGCCCCCAAGCAGCCCGCCGTTCTCGTCGAGTGTCAGGCCGGGCACGACGAGACGGTCAAACCACGCCTTGACGGTGCTTGGCGCGGCGAAGTTGTACAGAGGCATGCCGATCACGATGTCGTCCGCTGCGACAACCTCACCTGCCACCAGCTCTGTGAGAGCGCGCGCATCCCGCTGGGCCTCAGTCCTCTCCTCCGCGGGCGTGAAGTTTGCGCTGAAGGCGTCCGCTCCGAAGTGAGGGATCGGGTCGGCGGCGAGGTCGCGATAGACGACGGCTCCGCCGGGATTCGCCTCCCGCCAAGCCTCGGCGTAACGGCGCGACAACGCGCGGCTGCGCGACTGCTCGTATCGCATTGAAGAGTCGAGGTGGAGTAGGTTCGCCATCGATCAGACCTTTCGTCGTGCTAGGAGCATTTGCTCGATGCTGATCGTTATAGCAGCGCAAATGATTTTCTTGTACCATCTATGACATGGCAGTGAAGACCGACCGCGACGCCGCAACCCACCAGTCCTTGGCGCTCGTGAACCACCTGGCGCGAGTGTCGCGTCGCGGCTCCGAGGCGGCTCTCGCGCCGCTCGGCCTGAGGCCGATCCACCTTGTCGCTCTGACGTTGCTCCGCGATCACGGGAGCGCGACGCAGCAGGCGCTCGCCGAGGCCCTGCGAATCGACGCCAGCAACCTCGTTGCCGTGCTCAACGACCTGGAGAGCGCGCACCTGCTGGTGCGCGCTCGAGATCCGCTCGATCGCCGACGCCACATCGTCGAGATCTCCCCCGCCGGCGTGGCGACCCTTCGACGCGCCGAACGGGCGCTGGCTGCCGTCCAGGACGAAGTGCTCGCGGCGCTCGACGACGACGACCGCGCCACGCTCCACGAGTTGCTGCTGCGCGCCGCGGGAGGCCAGCTTCCAAGCGGAAGCTGTAAGGACGCGGCTGCCGACCCCTGCTGAGCGAGCCGCCTACTCGATCAGCTGGCGGCGAACGACGGTGACGATCTCGTCGGTGTCGGGGAGTTCGTCGATCGCGACCGCCGCCCATTGGAGGACCGATGCCAGATGGGTTGCCTCGCCGATGCGCAACGTCAGATCGTCCGTCACCGCCGGTCCATCCCCCTCGGAAAGCATGTCGACCAGTGACTCCGTGATCGCGCGCTGGACTGCCCCGCGCCGGCGCGTGAGGATGCGCAACGCGAGTTTTGGCTCGCGTTCCATGAACCTGCGCACCGGCTGCGCCTTCGCCGTTTCCGCGAGGATGAGGCGGACGGCGTCGATCACGCGCTCGAGGCCTTCGCCTTGCGCGTGGGCGCGGGCCCAGCCCGAGAATTCCTGGGCGCGCTGTTCGAGGATCTTTTCGTGCAGAAGCTCACGCGAGCCGCACCACCGGTAGATCGTCGCGCGCGAGACGCCAAGCTGGCCGGCCATCACCCCCATGTCCACCCGGACTCCGTGCAGGAACGTCGCGCGAGCGAGTTCCGCCGCGTCCTGCGGGCCCGCGCGACGAAACGTGGGGAGCTTCGGAATCTCCGCGAGCGTGGTGAGCACCAGCTCTGCAACCGGCGGCTCCGTCGGGGCCCTGGCCATCGCTTTCCTCCGTCCTGGCTGTAGAGGCGTGCGTCCTCCGCGCCACGAGAATACTCCCGGGCCGTCAGGAACGACACGCCGTGATATGTAGTGTCCACGTCAGATCAGAGTTCGTTTTAGATATGACATCTTGACTTTTGTCTCGTCACTGGGTAGGTTCGGCCGCCTCGACTTCAACGCGCCAAACCATGCACACCGGGAGGAGACTCAAAATGCAGGCACTGAAAGGTCGCGCCACGAGGGGGCTCGGGCAGTCCAGGCAACGGCCCAAGCGACGTCTGATGCAACTGGCGAGCGCGCTGGCGCTCGCTTGCGCCGCGTCAGCGGCGATGGCCGCGACAGCGTCGGCCGAAGAATATTCAAAGGAATACGCGCACGCCTACGAAGTCGGCGTCAAAGCGTACGAATACGGCGAGCCGCTGCTCAACATGCAGCGTCTCTTCCAGAGCAACACGAGTGTGACGGTGCCTGACGCCATCGGTGACGCGCCGATCAACCAGTGGTCGCACTTCACGGAACTGGCGACGACCAAGGAGGGCGAGATCATCTCGCCGAACGCCGACACGCTCTACTCCTACGCCTGGCTCCAGCTCAGGCCACACCCGATCGTCGTCCACGTGCCGGCCACCCCCGGACGCTTCAACGTCGTCCCGCTGATGACTCCGTACGAGGAAAACATCGGCAACATCGGCCAGGGTGCCTCCGGGATGCTGGCGCCCGGCAACTACGTGATCGCCACCGGCAAGCGGTACGAAGGCGTGGAAGAAGTTCAGGGCATGAAGGTCATCCACTCGCCCTACAGCCGCGTCTGGCTGGTTGCCCGCACCGAAGTCAAATCCAAGGAAGACACCGCCAACGCCGTCGCGATCCAGGCCGAAGAGAAGCTCGTGCCGCTCAACGAATGGAAAAAGCACGGACTTAGCTACGAACCTCCGGCGCCCGAAAAGGACGTGACGGTGCCCATCGAAACCAAGGTTCCGGGAAGCCAGCCGGGCGAAGAACCGCTGACCTACTGGACGGCGCTCGGGGCGGCGATGAAACAGTTCAAGCCGCCGGCCGAGGACGCCCCAGAGCTCGAACTGCTGAAGAGCGTCGGCATCGGCGCTGGGCAAGTTCCCGGCGAACAACGCGAAGTTGAGCGCCGGCACACTCGCGGGGCTTCGGGCCGCGGTGACGGCCGGCCCCGGCGTCGTCTACCAGCACCTCAAAGAACTGGTGCTCGCCGGGTTCAACAAGCACAACGGCTGGGCGATCGTGCCCGTCGGTAACTACGGCACCAACTACACGCTGCGCGCCGTGATCGATCAGGACGGGCTTGCGGGACTGCCGCCGAACATCTCGATCTACCCGTTCGCGACGACCGAACGCCACGGCGTGGCGCTCAACGGCGCCGCGACGCGGTACGTGGCGCACTTTCCGGCCAGCGACTTCCCGGTTCCGGTGCAGTCGTTCTGGTCGGTGACCATGTACTCCACGAGCGGATTCTTCGTGCCCAACGTGCTGGAACGCTTCACCCTGGGCAACCGCTCCAACCTGCAGTACGAAGAAGGCGCTCTCAACCTCTACATCCAGAGCGAAGAGCCGGCCGGTGAAGCCGAACAGGACAACTGGCTGCCCGCTCCGGCGGGCCCCTTCCAGCTCATCATGCGCCTGTACGGCACAGATGAAGCGAGCATCGATCCGATTCTCGAAGGTGCTCCGGGAAGCTGGACGCCGCCGACCATCCTGCCGTGCCTTGAAAACGGCAAAACCGCGGCGGGTTGGAACTGCGCGAGCTGATCGCGGACTCGGGCAACTGAGTAACGGTCTGGGCGGCCGCTCTGCGGAGCGGCCGCCCAGCGGACCGCCGGCACGGTCCTCAGGCGCCCGGCGAGCGCGGCACGAACAACATCACGCACGGCGCCGTCATCCCGGGAATGGAGTCCAGCTCGTCGATGTAGGAGCAGTAATCGAGCCTCCACTCGTCGAGGGCCTGCTCGTAGAAGCTCGGGGAGCGATCCCAGCAGTGCCGGCTCGGGGCCCCCGCTTCGCACGCCGACTCGCAGAGCAACGCGACCCCGTCTCGGGAGAGCACGCGCTTGATCTCGTTGAGCAGCCCGGAGATCTTGTCCGGGGCACGTGCTGAAGTACGGCCCAGCTTGCGACGAGCTCGAACGAGTCGTCGGGGAACGGCAAGCGCTCGCCGTCGACGAGCTGGAAGGTCAGATTCGGGTATGCGCCGCGGGCCGCACGAAGCGCGTCCGCGTTGATGTCGACCCCGACGTAGCTCTCGCTGAGCTCGGCGAATGTCGGCGAGAGCCGGCCGAAGCCGCAGCCGAGCTCGAGGCTCCGCGAGAACGAGCGGCCGGCGAGCAGTTCGCGGATGACCGTCGTCTCGCGATGGTGGCGGGCGAAGAGCGTCGGAACGTCCGTCGCCCGCACGAAGCCGTTCCACTTGAACGTGATGTGCTCGCCGTGGCGCTTCCAGTGAAGGCCTGCGGTGCTGTCGGGCCTGAGCTCGCGATAGGCGCGCAGCAGCGCCCGCGTCGCGAGCGAGCGCGGGCGGTCGATCCGCGGCGCCTGGCCCTTCACGCAGGTTCTCCAAGCATCGCGCCGATTCTGACTGCTTGACGCGGGTGGGAGGTGCGTGCGCTCTCCGCACTCGGACTCCGTCGCTTCGTGGATCGTCGTAGTATCGCCCGCGCCTATGGCTCGCGACTCGGGCGCCGGGCCTCGCTCAACTCAAAGGGGAGAGCCGTGTCCTGGATTCGGTCGCATCTAACGTTCGCGAACGTCGCGTCGTGTGTCGCGTTGTTCATCGCTCTGGGTGGCAGCGCATACGCCGCGACCAACGGCCTGTTCGTCAGTCGCAGCGGAGCAATTCATGGCTGCGTGCATCGGAACGGAGACCTGAGCGTCGCCCGGACCGGGAGGAACTGCCCGAGGCACACGAGAACGCTCGTCTTCGATCAGACCGGGCCCCGAGGGCAGACGGGAACGACGGGAACGACGGGAGAAGCCGGGCCAGGCGCGACAAGCTTTTACACGACGGTCGTCGCGCCGAACGACTACGAAGGATTCACGCTTGCCAACGGCGTGACGGTCATCGGTGGTTGCCCCGGTTCCGGCAGCGACAACAACGTGTTCCTCCGCGTCCTCGTGGGATCAGGTGCACACGGCATGGGCGGCTCGGAGCTTCAAGCGTCGGGAACCGACGCAACGGACGGGACGCTCGGCTCGGTCGATGCTGACGACCTCGGAGGTTTCGGGCTCTTGCCGACCGGCGAAGACACCGTGGATATCGACGTGATCGCTCGCTCCTCCGCGATGACCACGAATCCCTTCTACCGAATCGATGTTCACGCCGAGTACGACTCCGCGACTACGAGTTGTCGCTTCTGGGGAGTGACCGTCCCGGCAGCCTGAGTCCGGCGCGGGGCAAGGATGCCGCCTGCCGGAGGCGCAACGGATTCGCGATATCGACTGATAGCAGCTTGCTATCATCGCGGCGTGGCTGCAGATCGCGTCCCGCTCTTCGTGAGGCTGCCGCGCGAGCAGGCCGCGGCGCTCGATCGGATGGTCGATGCCACCGGCGCCCGTAAGCAGCAGCTCGTGAGCGAGATGCTCGCCGGACAGCTCGCCGTCGGCCACGCCGAGGTCATCGAGAGCGCGGCCGCGCCCGAGGTGCTGACTTTGGAGCAGGCAGCCGAGCTCTTACAGCTCCCGGTTGAGACGGTTCGCACGAGCGCCGAGTCCGGCGAACTGCCGGGCCGGCCCTTCGAAGGCGAGTGGCGCTTTGCGCGAGCCGCGGTGCTTGCCTGGCTGGCGCAGAGCGCGAGCGGCGGTCAACCCGATCAGCAGACGCGCGAGAGCGACGAGTAGACCGATGGGACGGCCGGTCGTTCTTGTGGCCGGGGCGTGTCTGGGTGGCTGGGCCTGGAGAGAGGTCGCCGACCAACTTCGCGGCGACGGGCATGACGTGTATCCGGCGACGCTCACAGGGCTCGGCGAGCGCGTACACCTCGCGCACGCCGGCGTCGACCTCGAGACACACATCGCCGATGTCGTGAATCTCCTGGAGTACGAAGCCCTCGAGGAGGTCGTCCTGGTCGGCCACAGTTACGCCGGCATCGTCGTGACCGGCGTCGCGGACCGGGTGCCAGAGCGACTCAACGCGGTCGTCTACCTCGACACCGGCCCAATCCCGGACGGCGTCGCGATCGCCGACGCGATGTCGCCGGAGCAGCGCGAGCTGCAGCAGCGGGCCGTCGACGACGAGGGGGACGGATGGAGATGGCCGGTCCCGGACCGCGCGACGCTCGCGGCCGGGACGTTCGGGAGCGCAAGCGGCCTGAGCGACGACGACCTGCGCCTCATCGCCCAACGCGCCACCCCGCAGCCATACGCGACGATGACCTCGCCGCTGCGACTCGATCACGACAGGCCGCCTGACACGAGGCGCGCCGTGATCTTCTGCTCCGCGGGCGGGATGGACGTCGACCGTGTGAGGGGACTGATCGCGAGCGGCGATCCGCGTGCCGCGGCCTTTGCCGACGCCGACTGGGAGCTTTACGGGCTTCCCACCGGTCACTGGCCGATGCTCTCCCTACCGGGCCCGCTTGCGGCGCTCCTGCGAGAGATCGCCGAGCACTGACCCCCGCGCAGCCCTCGCAACGGATCCCCGCGGATGCAGAATGCGGCGGCACAAAGCAGAATGCAGATCGATGAGCGCTCGGCTCCCGGATCCCCGGCTGAGGAAGGTGTACCGGTTGGAGGCGACCTTGGGAGCGCCGATCGACCTCGGCGAGGTAGCGCAGGGCCACCGGCGGATCGTGCCGCAGACCGGCGGAACCTTCACCGGTCCCGAGCTGAACGGCAAGCTGCTCCCGGGAGCCAGCGCGGACTGGCAGATCGTCCTGCCCGACGGCACCTCCTTCGGTGATATCCGCTACACGCTGCAGACCGACGACGGCGACCTGCTCTACGTCCAGTCGCGAGGCGTTCGGCATGGCAACGCCGAGGTCCTCGATCGCCTTGCTCGCGGCGAGGACGTCGACGCCGGCGAATACACGTTCCGCACCTCAACGCAGATCGAGACCGCCGCCCCGGAACTCGACTGGCTGAACAGAGGCGTTTTCATCGGCGTCGGCGCTCGGCAGTCCGCCGGCGTGATCTACGAGACCTACCTCGTCGAGTGAGCGCCCCGCCTGGACACGGCGACGGGAAGGTCGCGATCATCACCGGTGGCTCCCAGGGGATCGGCGCCGGGCTCACGAAGGCCTATCGCGAGCGCGGCTACTCGGTAGTCGTCGCTGCGCTGTCGATCGATCCGTCGGACGACCCGGGCGTTGTCGCGATCGCGGGTGACATCTCAGACCCTGAGGCGGCGCAGCGGGTCATCGACGCCGCGCTTCAGCGCTTCGGTCGTATCGACACGCTGATCAACAACGCCGGGATCTTCATCGGCAAGCCCTTCACCGAGTACACCCTCGAGGACTTCAACGCCCTGATCGCCGTCAACCTCGCAGGGTTCTTCCACCTCACGACGCGAGCGATCAAACACATGCTCGGCAACGGAGGTCGGGCACGTGCTCAATGTCTCGACAACGCTCGTCGAGCAGGCGGACAGCGAGAGACCGGCCGCGCTTTCCGTCCTGACCAAGGGAGGCCTCGTCGCCGCCACGAAATCGCTCGCCGTCGAGTACGCCTCACGCGGCATTCGCGTGAACGCCGTCTCGCTCGGAGTGATCAAAACGCCGGCGCACGACGAAAGCTCATATGCGGGAATGGGCGCACTACACCCGTTGGGTCGTGTGGGCGAGGTCGACGACGTGGTCGCCGGCGTGCTGTATCTGGAGTCGGCGACCTTCGTGACCGGGGAGATCCTGCACATCGACGGTGGCCAGAGCGCCGGACACTGAGCACTTGCGCATCTGCCAGACGTGCATGCACCCGCCGCGAATCGCGTAGCCTTCGCAACGTGTCCGACGATGCGACCCCAGACGAGCAGCCGGCGACCAAATTCGCGTGCTTGTGCTGCGGCTATCTCACGCTCGCCTCAGCACCTCCCGGTACGTTCGCTCTCTGCGAGGTCTGCTACTGGGAGGACGACGAGGTCCAAGGCGAGGACCCCGACGCCGAGGGCGGAGCAAACGTCGTCAGCCTCACTCAGGCTCGGACCAACTTCCGCACCTTCGGAGCCGCCGAACTGCAGTGGGTGGACAAGGTGCGAGCGCCGCTGCCGGACGAGCAGCCGCCCGGCTCGACCGGTTAGCTAAAAGCAAGGGCCGTTCGACAGGCACGAGCCACGCGGGTTAATCGCCGCTCTTTGCGGGATTCTTCCGGTCAGCCGCGTTAGCCAGCCGCCCAGACCCCGGAATATGCGGTTAGTTTCTGGCGGGGCCGTTTCTTAGCCGACTTCGCTGGGACCGCCCGCCAAGGCTCGAGAGAACATCACCTCTCGGAACCGCCCGACGGAACGTTCGTCAGCAGCGAAGGAAACGCCGGCCAACCAGCAGGGCTCGTCCTGACCTTCGGGGGTCCTGCGGACCGATCAGAAAGCCGATTCGTGGCCGCCACCAGCGCGCCCGAAATTCATGCGCATCGCGAGCAAGCGCTTCGTCTCCGAAGTGGGAGATCGAGCACGGATCACTGTCGATCGGTCAGGCGACACGCATTCATCGAGAACGAGGGAGCAGGCACATGAGCACCACGACCAGTCCACGCGACGCAAGCCAGGAGACCGGCAGTGACCAGACCGCCGTCCGGCCCTTTCACGTGAGTTTTCCCGACGCGGATCTGAGCGAGCTGCGCAGGCGGGTGAACGCGACCCGCTGGCCGGACCGGGAGACAGTCAGCGACGATTCGCAGGGCGTCCCGCTCGCGACAATCCAGGAGCTCGCGCGCTACTGGGGCACGGACTACGACTGGTCCAAGTGCCAGGCGCGGCTTGACTCCCTCCCGCAGTTCATCACCGAGATCGACGGACTGGACATTCACTTCATCCATGTCCAGTCGAAGCACGACGGCGCGTTGCCGCTGATCATCACGCACGGCTGGCCCGGCTCGATCATCGAGCAGTTGAAGATCATCGACCTCCTCACCGACCCGACCGCGCACGGCGGGAGCGCCTCCGACGCGTTCGATGTCGTGATTCCGTCGCTACCGGGCTACGGGTTCTCCGCCAAGCCCACCTCCACCGGCTGGGGTCCGCCGCGCGTCGCAGCCGCATGGGTCGAGCTGATGAAGCGCCTCGGGTACACCCGGTTCGTCGCGCAGGGCGGCGACTGGGGCGCTGCCGTCACGCAAGCGATGGGCGAACAGGCGGCTCCAGAGCTTGCCGGCATTCACTCCAACATGCCCGGCACGGCGCCGCCCGAGATCCAGGGGTTTCTGCAGGGCGAGCCGCCCCCGTCCGGCCTGTCCTCCGATGAACTGCGTGCCTACGAAGAGCTGAGCAGCTTCTACGTGAAGCACGTCGCTTACGCGCAGATCATGACCACCCGCCCGCAGACGTTGTACGGCCTGGCCGATTCGCCGATCGACCTCGCGGCGTTCATCCTCGACCACGGCGACGGGACAGGTCAGCCGGGGCTCGTGGAACAGGTCGCTCGCGGCGAGCGCTCGGGCGATCTGACGAGAGACGACATTCTCGACAACATCACGCTCTATTGGCTCACCAACACCGGGGTCTCTTCGGGGCGTCTGTACTGGGAGAACAAGGCGGGCTTCTTCGAAGCCAAGAACATCTCGATTCCGTTCGCCATCAGCGTCTTTCCCGACGAGCTGTACCAGGCGCCTCGGACTTGGGCGGAGCGGGCGTACCCCAACAACCTGATCTATTTCAACGAGCTCGACCGGGGCGGGCACTTCGCGGCTTGGGAACAGCCGCAGCTCTTCGCGGACGAGATGCGAGCGGCGTTCAGGTCGCTGCGCTAGCGGGCTCGACGAGCGGGCGCACGAGGTGTGCGCCCGCTCACTTGCCGCACCGCGCGGCCGGCGTGCCCAGCGCGGCGCTAAGACTCGACGCGGTACCTGAGGCGGTACGCGAGCCAGAAATGCGCCGCGGCCGCCGGCACCAACAGCACTCCCCACCAACCGCCAACGCCGTAGCCATACATGATGGCGGTGAGGACCAGCAGCCAGATGCCGCTGACTACGCGCACCGGGACAAGGACACGCCGGTGCCTGCACTCCCAGGCCCACGAGGTCCGGACCCGGGTCCGCGCGCGCATGTAGGTCGCGCTTCTCAGCAGATCGGCGGCCTCCAAAGGATGCGGCCACCGCTGACCCTCCCGCGCGCCGGCCATCAGCACCGAGAGGATCTCCCGCCCGTGCTCGCGCCGGAACACCGGCGGGTAGAACGCGAGCAGACGTCGATAGCGGCGTTCCAGAACAGCGGCGTCGGTCATCGAGTGACCCCGATCACGTCCAGCCGCGACATCGCAGCCACAGCGTTTGCCTGCAGCCGGGTTGCCTCCTCCGCGAGGCGCTCCTCGCCCACCGCGGTGAGCCGGTAGTAGCGGCGCAGCCGGCCGTCCACGATCTCCTCGCGATCGACCTCGACCAGCTGGTCTGCCCGAAGGCGCTCGAGTGCCGTGTAGAGCGTCCCGGCGCGCAGTCGGACGCGCTGGTCCGAGATCCGCTCGACGTCGCTGATGATCCCGTAGCCGTGCTGCGTGCCTCCGGCCAGCGCGGTAAGGATCAGGAACGTAGCCTCCTGCATCGCGCGCTTTCTCATAGATACAGTATATATCGCTCAACTGGCGATAGTCAAGGCGTCGGATCCCAGGCACCAGGCGGTCGCCGCAAGCCGGCGCCACGATCTGCGCTGCGGATTAGACTCCGCGGCGGACCGTTCTGAGCCGACGGGGGCACCAGCATGCGCCGTGTCCAGATCCTGCTGGCGATGGTGATCGCCACGGGCATAGTGATGGGCCTTGCTTCGTCGGCGGGAGCCGTCGGAGTCCGCCTTGCCGACGGCCAATTCCTCGGCGTCACGCTTCAGCGCGGCGTCAATCCCGCCGCGGTCCGCGGTTCCTTGGATCGCCGGCCGGGCTCCACGCCATTGGTCGCATCGCCCCTCACCGAGCCAGACTCGGACGCAAAAGGCGACGTCGCGTACCACGGCGGCCCGGTGCTCCACTCGAGCAGCCCGTACCTGATCTTTTGGGATCCATCGAAATCACTCACCGCGCGCAACAAGCAGGTGCTGAAGCAGTATCTAACGGACGTCGCGGCAGATACCAAAGAGAGCGGAGACACCTTCGGCGTCGGGCGTCAGTACTACGACGCCGACGGCTTCGCCGACGCGAGCCAAACGTTCTCCGCCGCCCAGGCGATCGTCGACGAACAGCCCTACCCGGCTGAGAACACGCACGATTGCACCGAGCCGGGCTCGTTCACCGCGTGCGTGACCGACGCCCAAGTTCAGGAAGAGATCTCGCGACTGATCAAAACGGACAAACTCCCGACCGACGGAGCGACGAGCGAGAGCGAGTTCCCCGGCGACGCGCCAATCTACGTGGTGATCCTGCCCGTCGACACCAACGAGTGCGAATCGCAGGGCGAATGCCTCGCCAACACGGCGACCGAAGGGGAGTTCTGCGCATACCACTCCGGCTTCGAAGACGCCGGAGGGGACGGGGTGCTCTACGCGGTCGTTCCGTTCGGAGTCTTCGCCCTCTCTCCAACCAAGGGCTGCCAGACCGACAACCCGGCGAACGAAGCGCTGCAGTCACCGAACGAAAACGACGCTGACGTCATCGTTGACGACATGAGCCATGAGCTCAACGAGACGATCACCGACCCCCTCGGAACGTCGTGGGTCAACTACCCGGAAGGTGACGGCCAGGAGCTTGCCGACAACTGCGAGGAATACGGCGAAACGGCGGCGCCGCAATTTGGCCAGAGCCCCGACGCGTACGAGCCGACGCTCGGAGGCAGCGCGACGCCGGTCAGCCCCGACCCTGACGGGACGCTCTACGACCAGCTCATCAACGGCGACAAGTACTACACGCAGAGCCTCTGGAGCAACGGTGCCACGAACTGTTTGCTCCAAACGCCGACGGCTGCGCTCACGCCGACCTTCAGCGCGCCCGCCGGTGCCGCGCGGGGCGCAAGCGTGATCTTCAACCCGGAAGCGAGCACATCGGCCGCGGGATTCAGCAGCGCCACCTGGAACTTCGGCGACGGCAGCACAGGCAACTTCACGATTGGATCGCCGTCGGCCGTAGCCCACACCTTCGCATCCACCGGCGACTACAAGGTCACGCTGACGGTCGTCGACGTCGACGGCGACCTCGAATCGACGAGCAGAACGATCGATATTGCCTTGGCACCCACCGCGTCGTTCACCGCCCCTCCGGCGCCCGTTGTCGCGGGATCGCCGGCGTCATTCAACGCCGGCGCCTCGACGGACCCCAACAGCGGCGCGAGCATCTCCAGTTACACGTGGAACTTCGGCGACGGTGCGAGCGGATCGGGGCTCACTGCGACACACGTCTACGCCAAGCCGGGCACGTACACGGTGACGCTCACCGTGACCGACTCGCTCGGGATCTCGGCGACAACGACCGAGTCGGTGACGGTTGTGGCGGCCGGTACGATCGCGAAGATCAGGGCCAAGGGAGAGTCGCTGCAGGTAACGGTCAGTGAGGCCGGCCGGATCACCGTCGGGAGGACCGTAAAGAAGCTCGCGCGGGCCGGCGAGGCGACGTTCACGATCGCCTTGACGCCGGCCGAGAAGCGCTTGGTCAAGCGACACAAGAGATTCACGCTTGCCGCGACCGTCGTGTACGCGCCGCAGTATGGGCCGGCGCTCAGGCGCACCGTCCACTGGACGGCCTAGGGGCAAGCCTCCTACGCTGAGCCAGGCGTTCAACGAGCGGACGCTCGCTGAACGCGCTCAGCCGACGACGGTGAAGCGAAGTCCGACCGGGTGTGTTTCGCCCGCGAAGTTGTTCGCCGTGATGGAGGCGCTGTAACTGCCGGGCTTGATGGCGCGGCCGCGGATCTTGCCGTTGAACTTGAGCGTGTCGGACCCCGCGGGCTCAACAGCTTTGACGGTGCCGATGTTCACCGTGCGGCTGCACTTGCGCGAGTGACTGTGTTCAAGCGCTTTCGTCGGGGCCACGCACGCGTGTCCCTTGACACGCCCGGCTGCCCGCTTCGTGAGTTTCACCGAGACCGTCGCTCGCTCGGACAGCGTGAAGTGGAACGTCGTGCCGTGTCCACGCGAAAAGCGGTGCCGCGTCAGGGAAGCGTGCGTAAGAGTCGGCGGAGGCGACACCGTGTAGGTGATCGTCACGAACGGCGCTTCTTCGGAGGGCACGGCGGCGGACATTTCAGTCGCGCCGGGCGCGAGATAGCTCGAGCCGCCGCCGCCGCCGCCGGCGAATCCGCCCACGGCGCTCCCCCCGCCGCCGCCACCGCCGTAGTAGCCGCCGCCGCCGCCACCACCACCGATGGCCTCGTTTTCGGTGGCGGCGTGGCCGCCGTTTCCTCCTTCACCGAGTTTTCCGGTGCCGCCGGCCGTCGCGCCGACAGTGTTTCCGGAGTCCGGTCCAGAGCCTCCGGCACCGCCACCGGTGGGCGTTCCGGCGTCCCCACCTTTCGCTCCATAAGCTTCCGACGTGGGATTTGCTCCCGCTGCGCCCTCGTTTCCGCCTTTCGCCTCGTCGGTTGCGCCGCCGCCGCCTGCCGCCACGATCAGCGCGCGAGCGATTTCGGGCCCCGACATCCCGCTTGGCGCTATTGACGATGCACCGCCGCCGCCCGCAACTCCGTAGACGCCGTCACCGCCTTCGCCGCCTGTGCCGCCGCCGCCGAAACCGCCGGCGTCGCCCAACGAGGTGCCCATCGTGTCGCACGAAACACCTTCTCCTGCGACCGTCACGGTAAGGCGCGTGAGCGGAACCACCGGGACGGTACCCGACACGCGGGCGCCTTTGCCGCCGACCGCCGCGCCTCCGCATTCGCCACCTTCTCCTCCTACAGCGACCACGGAGATTTGGTCGACACCGACCGGCACGATGAACGTGTAGCCGCCGGCGACTTTGAAGGTTTCGGGGCTTGCCGCGCTTGCTCCCGGTGCGAAGATCATCAGCGCGGCGGCGAGCGTGCCGCACGCGAACAGGGAAAGACGGGAGTAGCGTCGCGAGCCTGGGGCCATCATGGGTTCTCCTCCGAGCGTCGGTCTGAATGCCGATTCATCGCGCCGATCGCGATCGCTGACGTTGCCTTAGTTCCTTGCGGCGCAGGCCCACGCAGACGGCGGAGGGCACGATACACAGCCCGCACGGACGTTAAGCCGGTCTCTCTGCGGCGCCTGGGCGCCGCATTCTGCGCCGACGGCGGACCGGGACGTCGCTCCTCAGCGGCAAAGACGCCTGATCCCCTGACTGTCCAGCAGGAGATCGCGGGCACCGGATCGGCGCCCGTCGGCCCGGCCTAGAGCTTCCTGATAACTGTCGCCGGGACGCCCGCGACGAGCGTCGCTGGTGGAACGTCACGCGTCACAACGGCGCCTGCTGCGACCACGGAGCCGGCTCCTATGTGCACGCCGGGAAGCACGGTGGCGGCTGCCCCGATCCAGACATTCGAGTCGATCGTGATCGGTTCGGCTGTGATGTACTCGCGCCTCTTTGCCGGCTCGACGGGGTGACCAGCGGTGACCAGGTTGACCTTGTGGGCGATCATGACCTCGTCCGCGATGTCGATGGGCGCGTGGCCGGTGAAAGCGCATTCGTGGCCGATGAAGACCGTCCGGCCGACAGTGATGTTGAGTCCGTGGTCCGCGTAGAACGGCGGGATCAGCGTGAACGAGTCACCGACCTCCTTGCCGATCAGCTCCTCGAATGCCTCGCGGACCGACTCTGCTTCGTCCACGCAGTGTGCGCTGAGTGCTGCCGACAGGCGAGTCGCCACCTTGACCCGCTCGAACATCTCGCGGGACTCGGGAGAGCGAGTCTTGATCAGATGGCTATCGCTCACCGGCCGGGTAGCTTAGGTCAGCAGTCGGCGAGCCAAGATCGAAACGCGAGTCGCCGGCGGATTCTCGGGTCGCGGCGCTCAGCGGCCGGGCGCGTCAGCCCGCTTGCAGCAGGTCGCGCGCACGTTCAAGCGCGACGCGGAGTCTCCGCGCCCCGACAACGATGGGCTGACCGTCGGGTCGCGCGTCGATTCGCAGCACCACCTCGCCGTCGTCGAGGTAGGTGACGGCAAAGAGCGTTCCGCCACACCACAGCTCGGCGACCCCGTCCGCGGCCTCCTCCGGGCTGACGACAAGAACCTCGATCTCGTCCACGGCGCCAGAGTAGACGCTGCAGTTCCGGACCGCGTTCCCGCGGCAGCCGATGCCGCGCAGGCGACCGGAGTTCTGAGCCGGGTGCGGCGGCGCCTCAGCGCTGTGCTGTGTAGCGCAACCCGTCGAGCGCGATGTGCACGAGGTGCACGAGCTGGGCGGGGTCGTCGGACGGGGTTTTGGCGATCCCCGCGACCATCTGGATTACCTGCGCGATCGTCACGTCGGTTCGCACGACGCCGGCCTCTTGTGCGCGTGTCAGCAGCGGCTCGCCGGCCGTTTGGAGCGCCGCGCGGCAGCCGAGCATCAGCGGCCGGCCGTCGTCGGGCGCGCTGACCAGCTCCTGAGCCAGCACCTGCTTGGTGGCGATGTACGGGATG
This sequence comes from uncultured Solirubrobacterales bacterium, assembly GCA_963764325.1. GTDB lineage: Bacteria > Actinomycetota > Thermoleophilia > Solirubrobacterales > Solirubrobacteraceae > Palsa-744. Next base: position 992,219 of record CAVXSE010000003.1, read on the forward strand.
AAGAGCTCGAACCAGCGGTTCAGCGCGTCCCACGGATCGCCGTCGCCGAGCCCCTCGGCCGAGCGGCAGAGGTCCTCGACTTCCTCGAGGTAGAGCTCCTGGACGAGCTCGTGGCGGGTCGGGAAATGCCGGTACAGCGTGCCGATGCCGACGTCGGCGCGGCGCGCGATCTCCTCGATGGTCGTCGACTCGCCGCTCTCTGCGAACGCTTCACGGGCCGCCGCGAGGATTTTCTGGTGGTTGCGCAGTGCGTCTGCGCGCTGCGGCCTGCGGGCGATCTGGGGGATGGATGTATCTGTTGAGCCCATTGGACTTGAAAAGCGGAGGCGTCCTCCGTATAGTACGGAGGGTCCCTCCGGTTGTTTCGGAGGTGGCCTCCATTTTACCGGATCCTCATCGTCACACAAGTCTGGAGCTGCGAATGAACAACCCCCTCACCACGGCGCTCACCCCGGATCGCCAGCGCTGGGCGACCCTGCTGGTCGTCTGCATGGCTCAGCTGATGATCGTCCTCGACGTGACGATCGTGAACGTCGCACTGCCCGTGATCCAGACCGACCTGCACTTCAGCCAGGGCAGCCTGACCTGGGTCGTCAACGGCTTCCTGATCACGTTCGGGAGCCTGCTGCTGCTCGCCGGCCGCCTCGGCGACATTCTGGGCCGAAAGCGCGTGTTCCTCGCCGGCATCGTGGTCTTCACGTTCGCGTCGATCCTGTGTGGCGCGGCGCCGAGCGCCGGCTGGCTGATCGCCGCGCGCTTCCTGCAGGGCGCGGGCGCGGCCGCCCAGGCATCGGTGATCCTCGCGATCATCGTGACCGAGTTCCCCGAGGCCGAAGCGCGGACCCGAGCGATGAGCGCCTACGTCTTCGTGTCGGTCGCCGGCGGCTCACTCGGGCTGCTCGCCGGCGGGCTGCTGACCGAGGCGCTGAGCTGGCACTGGATCTTCTTCGTCAACGTCCCGATCGGGATCGCCGCGTTCCTGCTCGGGCGCACCCTGATTCCGACCGACCACGGCATCGGGACCGGTGAGGGCATCGACTGGCTCGGTTCCGCGCTCGTCACGGGCTCGGTGATGGCCGCGATCTACGCCGTCGTCCAAGCAACGACCAACGGCTGGATCTCGGCGCCCGTGCTCGGCTTCGGCGCCCTCGCCGCTGCCCTGATGACCACCTTCCTGGTAGTCGAGAAAAGGATCGCCAACCCGATCATGCCGATGCGCATATTCGAGTCGCGCGGGCTCGTCAACGCGAACCTGATCCGCGGTCTGCTCGTGACGGGCATGTACTCGACGTTCTTCCTGGGGACGCTGTACCTGGAGCACGCACGCCACTACAGCGCGATCGAAGCGGGAGCAGCGTTCCTGCCCTGGACGTTGACGGTGGCCGCGCTCTCGCAGGGAATCACGGCGCGCTTCGTTGCCGCCTTCGGCGCTCTTCGCGTGCTGGTCGCCGGCCTCCTCGTCGCGACCGGAGGACTGCTGCTGTTCAGCACCGTCGGCCCGACGACGAGCTTCTTCCCGACGATCTTCTTCGCGGCCTTCGCGATCGGATTCGGCATCGGCAACGCGTTCATGCCGCTGTTGACGATCGCGATGGCGGACGTGCCGGCCGCCGATGCGGGTCTCGGGTCGGGAATCACGAACGTCTCCCAGCAGCTGGCGGGAGCACTCGGGCTCGCGGTCCTCGGCACGGTTGCGACGAACCGCACCAAGGCGCTCCTCGGCACCCACCACGCGCTCGTCGAATCGTTGATCGGCGGCTACCGTCTCGCGTTCCTCGCGGCCGCAGCCGCATGCGCGTTCGGGGCCGTGCTCGCGCTCGTGCTCCTACGGTCACGCGGCCCGGGCGAGCAGCCCGAACCTGCCAGCGAGCCGGAGTTCAAAATCGAACACGCGCCGCGCGTGCTCGAGCCCGAGCAGCAGCCCGCTTAATCGCAAAGTGGATAACCCTGCGCCAACCCCCCAGCGATCGACCGGCGCGTCACCCCCAGACGCGCCGGTCGCCGCGCCCCGCAGCGGCCGCCGGCCAGCGGCCAGGACGCTCGGCTATCGGCCGGAGCGGCTGCGGCGAAAGGGAATCCCCTCGCTCGTATCGCGAGTTGTCGAAGAGTCCGCTCGAGGGCAGGGAAATAGACTCAGCGCCCTTCCACCTCGACGCGATTGGAGCCGTGGAATGGCAGACGCGGCCAACGACACCGAGGCCGACCGGCAGACGATCCAGAGGGCCTTCGAAGCCTGGCGTGACGGAACGGGCAGGATCACCGACGTCTTCGCCCCGGACATGGTCTGGCGGATCGAGGGCCACTCGCTCGCGTCCAAGGGCTACACGAGCAAGCAGCAGTTCATCGACGAGGTCCTCACACCGTTCGGGGCTCGATTCGATGCTTCAGATCCGTTCCGTCCAGTCACGATCCGATCGGTCTACGCCGACGGCGACACGGTGATCGTGATCTGGGACGGCCGCGGGGTCGCCAACGACGGCCAGGCCTACGAGAACAGCTACGCCTGGATCATGAAGATGCGCGGCGGCAACGTCGTGGACGGAACCGCGTTCTACGACAGCATCTCGTTCAACGATCTCTGGACTCGCGTCCAACCGCGCCAGTAGGGGAGGGACAGGGCGGCCGGCGTCACCGCTGGGACGGGGTGTGGGCGCGCGCAGTCGCCTGGTGCTCGTAAGGTGGCGCTGTTGGTTGGCCACTACGAAACGTTCTTCGCCGCGAGCGCGGGCGCCTCTGCCGCCATCCTGGGCTTACTTGTCGTCGCCGTATCGGTCGTCAACGCCGACGACTCGGACGCGAAGACGCGGGAGAGGCGGACCGTTCTGGCCGGAAGCGCATTCCTCTCCTTGGTCGACGTCTTCTTCGTCTCGCTTGTCGCGTTGACCGGAGGCGCCACGGTCTTCGGGATAGCCAACCTCGTGATGGCGATCGTCGGCCTGCTCGCCACCAGCCGCTTGATACCGCGGGCAAGGCGCGCCGGGAACTTCTCCCGCGGATTTCCAACCCGCACACTGAACATCACCTTCGCCGTCGTTTCGGTCGGGGGGTATTCAATTCAGCTCGGCCTGGCCGTTGCCCTCCTGGCTGACCCTCAGAGCTCCGCTTTGCAGCGCGCCTTGGTGCTGGTCGTCGTGGCGCTGTTCGGGAGCGCGCTGGCACGAGCGTGGGAGGTCACCGGCGTAACCCGTCGCGGTACACCTGAAACGGCCGACCGGTAGCGGTCGCTGCCCTACCAGCCGGCGGGCGCGTCGGGGATCCAGCAGAGAGCGAGGAGCGAGTCGCCGCGGTCGCGGTCGACGGCGCTGAACAGCTGCCACTCCTCGTCTGTCGCTTCGATCGTCATGCGCGGATCGCCGATCGGCCGGCCGCGTCCTTGGCAGATGAACGTGAGCGGGTCGAATGAGCCCACCGCGTAGCAGTCGGCAACGGCGCACGCCACTTCCTGTTGGAAGGCGTTCGGCGCGACGCCGGGTCGCGGCAGCGCGCCGGCTTTGTCGCGCATCACCCTGAAGCTCGCGGGATGGGCCATCCTGCCTGCGGCCAGAACGCGCTCGCCGCTCATCGGCTGCGTGGACTCCGTGACAGCGCGCATCCCGAGCAACCGGAAGAGCCCCTCGCGCCTGAACGCACTGTCCACGCAGCAGAGCCCGGCGAGAGCCACCGTCTGCTCGGGCAGTTGCGGCAGGTCGACCGTGCGGGCCTCGCCGAGGGCGAAGCCGATGACACGCTCGTAGTCGCCGGGCTCGGTCCCCGACGCGCGCGCGACCACCGTGGCCAGAGCCGCGAAGCGCAGCATTTCGAGCGACTTGTCGAGGTAGTCGTGGTCCGCCCGCTCGTAGGTCTCGTCGAAAAGTTGGTGCAGCGCCTCGTGGCGGCGCGTTGAGAGGTCCGCGGCTGGAACCACGTTGATGACGAGATCGCTTCGGCCGCTCACGTCGGGATCCTCGCATTGCCGAGCGCGCTTGTCTGGCGCCGGCGATCGTTATCGGCGCCGGGGGGTGGTGGGGAGCCGTCGCTACTTGTGGACGATGGTGAAGCTCAGCGTGACGGGCTTCGAGCGCCCGGCGGAGTTGCTCGCGCTGAGGATCGCTTGGTAGCTCCGGGCGGCGAGCGCGCGGCGTCCGATGCGGCCGCTGAAGGCAACGCGGTCGGCAGCTGCCGGCTCGTGCTCTCGCGTAAGCGTGCCGACGGTAAGTCTGCGAGTGCAGCGCCTGGCGTGCGCTCTCTTGAGGCCAGCGGAGGGTGCACGACAACTACGTCCGCGGCGCAGTCCCGGTGCCGCGCGGGTGATCACGATCTGAAGCTTTGCCGCAGCGGACAAGGTGAAGGCGATTCTCGTGCCGATCGAGGCTCTCCCGGCCGAGATCGCGGTGTCCTGTCTCCCGACGCGAAAGCGCCTGCTCGTGAAGCGCGCCGCGGTGATCGCGGGAGGATCCGTGTAGCGCAGTGCGAAGCCGGTGCGGTCGACTGCCATGCACATCGAAGGGGACGGGCACGACACCGAATCGAGGCCCGCGTTGGCGTCGATCTTCACGGGCGCGCTCCATGTTCCCGCGCGGTACGTCAGCGCGTACCCATGTTCGTCGACGGCCATGCAGATCGAGACCGAGCAGGAGATCGATTTGAGATCCCCGTTGGGATCGACCATTGCCGGGGTGCCCCAGCTGCCGTCGCGGTACGTGATCGCGTCGCCCTTGTCATCGACGGCGATACAGAGCGACGTCGACAGACACGACACCGAGTAGGGCTCGCCGCCTCCACCGGTGCTGCCGGCCGATCGCCAGGTGGTGCCGTCGAATATCGCAGACCCCTCCTCGCCCGATACGGCGAGGCAGAACGTCGACGATGGGCAGGAGACGGAGTCGAGCTGGCCGGCCGGTTCGATCATTGTCGGCGTCGTCCACACGCTGTCGCGCGAGGTGAGCGCGTACTCTTCGCCGACCGCTGCGCACAGCCCGGGGGAGAAGCAAGAGACGGCAGCGATCGTGTGGCTCGGATCGATGTTGGCGGGTGTGCTCCAGCTGGCGCCGTTGAAGGACGTTCCGTATCCGGACGCGTCGACAGCCGCACAGAAGGCAAGGACGCACGAGACGCCATTGATTTCCGTGTGCGAGTCGATCTCGCCGGGCTGACGCCAGCGCCCGGCGTCGTAGCGCACGGCCCGTCCGCCGGAGTCCACGGCGGTGCACGAAGTTTCAGACGCACAGGACACCGAATTGAGTCCGCCGCCTCCGAGCTGGTCGGGGCCGGACCAGCTACCCGCGCTGTACGTAAGTGCGCTCGAGCGGTCGTCGACGGCCGCGCAGAATCCCGATTCGTTGCACGACACGGAGACGACGGTGGCCAGGTGGTCGGCAGTGCTGGGCGCGCTCCAGGTACCGCTGCTGTACGTGACCGCGTCGCCGCCCCAGGCGGTCGCGACGCACGACGAGTCGGACCAGCATGAGGCCGAAGCAAAGCCGTCCATGCTGTCCACTTTGGCGGGTCCGCTCCATGTCCCGTTGTACGTGAAGATGTCTCCCGCGCTTCCGTCAGCCGCAATGCAGAACGTGGACGATGCGCACGTGACCGTCTTGAGGTAGACGCCGCTTTCGACGACCGTGGCTGAGCTCCAGCTGCCGCCGCTGTAAGTGAATGCGCGCCCGGTGTTGTCCACGGCCAAGCACATGAACGCCGTGCAGGACACGGACGTCAGATTGCCGACGGTGTCGATATGGACGGGTGTGCTCCAGGTTTCACCGTCGTAGGTCACCGCGTAGCCGTCTTCGTCAACGGCGGCGCATAGCGTCGAGGCGTGGCAGGAAACCGAGGTGATGTAACGGTTGGAGTCGACCTGCGCCGGCGCGCTCCAGCTGGTGCCGTTGTAGATCACCGCGGTTCCCGACTGGCCGACGGCAGCGCAGAACGAAGCCGAGGAGCACGAGACTCCGTTCAGGCCGCTCGCGGCGATACGCACCGGCGGGCCCCAGGTACCGCCGCTGAGGGTCCACGCGAAGCCGTCCTCGTCGACCGCGACGCAGGTCGCTGACGGTGTGCACGACACCGAACTGGCCGCGAACGCGGGGTCGACCAGTGCGGGCGCCGACCATCCTTGCGACGCGAGCGCCGCGGACGCTCCAAAGAGGCACATCACGACAGCCATGGCTGTGGCTGCGCGGAGACGCCTCAGGCCGTCGGCAACCACCCTGCCCGCCTCATCGCTGGCTGGTGACGTCGAAGCTCAAGCTGTGAGGCCTCGAGGTGCCGGCTGCGTTGGACGCGCTGATCGTGGCCGTGTAGCGGCCGGGCTTCAGCCGACTCCTGGACGAGAGCCGTCCATCGAACTTGATCCGATCGACTCCGCCATGGCCCGCCAGCGAAAGGCGGCCTGCCGTCTGCGTGCGCGTACAGCTCCTCTTCCCCGCGTTCGCCCTGTCCTGCGCGACGCACCGGTGGGCTACCTCGCGCCCGCTGAGTCGCCGGGTGAAAGCGACCTTGACCGTCGCCGGCTCGCTTAGCCCGAAGGAGAAGGTGGTGCCGACGGGCGCCAGCCTGCTGCTGATCGCTGCGAGCCTTGTGCCCTCGCGCCAGACCCTGTGGGTCTGGGCGACATCGGAGAGAACCGGCGCGACGGCCGGCGCAGCCCGGACTTCGGCGCTGAGCAGCAAGCGAAGGGGCGCTGTTTTGCCGGGAGCCTGCGTCGATTCTTCGCTGATCGCCGGATCGAAGTAGTACGTCGACTGGCTGCCACTCGCTTTTTCGAAGATGATCGCGCCCGATTCGTTGTCCAGGGCGAGTACGTCGCCAGTCGCGACGGGCAACGAGACGCTGAACGTGTTCATGCCGACGCGGAGCGTCTCCGGGGCGCTTGTGCCGACGGCGGTGAACTGTTCGCTTGATCGCGGCCGCAGAACGCGGAGCTCGACCTGACCGCCTTCGCTGCCTGCGTTGACGGAGAAGCTCGTCACCGTCCCCGCGAACGGCACACGCAGTTCCGGGTCGGACGCGCCGGCGTACGGCAGGTAGGTGCAGTCGAAGCTGGAACAGAGGTTTTCCGTCGCACTTCCGCTCGCGTTGCCGAGGGTGACGACTTGCGGGGACGAACCGCTCGCCGTCGGCGCTGCCAGCACCGCACACCCTGAGGCTGCCGCGAGCAACGCGAGGATCCTCCGCGCCTGCGCTCCCACGGCGCAAGCATAACTCTGCGAGACGGCCGGCGTCTCGCTTCACCTCCGCCGGGAGATCGACCGATCGACGCGGCAGAGGCGGTCGATGTTCCGATGCACGAGGCAGGACGTTAGGCTTGCTCCATGGCGTCAGCGACGCGTGCGCCGGGGGGAGGCAGCATTGCGCCGCTCCGAGGAGAGCTTCGCTACGGAGCGGAGTTCGCGAGGCTGCTCACCGACCCCCGATTTCTCAGGCCGTCACGTCAGCAGGATGCTCCTGCTGTGTTGCTTGTCCCGGGTTTCATGGCGGGCGACGCCTCGCTGCAGGTCCTGGCGCGGTGGCTGCGCCGACGAGGCTCGTCGACAGCCAGCTCCGGGATCATGCTGAACGCCGCCTGCGCCGAGCAGACGGTCGCAGGCCTCCAGCCGCGTCTGGAACGCCTTGCGGCGCGGGCCGGAGGTCGCGTCGTGCTCGTCGGACAGAGCAGGGGCGGCGCGCTCGCGCGGGTCGCCGCGGTACGCAATCCGGATCTCGTAAGCACCGTCGTGATGCTCGGCTCGCCTGTGGTCCGCCCGCTCGAGGTCGGCCCGGCCGTGCTTGGAGCGGTCCGTGCGGTCGCCATGCTCGGCGACCTCGGCGTCCCAGGACTGCTGTCGACGAGCTGTCGCGACGGCGCGTGCTGCGAGTCCTTCAGGCGCGACCTGCTCGCTCCCCTCCCCGATGGCGTGCGTGGCGTCTCGATCTACTCGCGCAGCGACGGGATCGTCTCCTGGCAGGCGTGTCTGGACCCTTCGTCCGAGCACCTCGAGGTGAGCTCGAGCCACGGCGGCATGTCGGTCAACGCCGACGTCTACAGGGAACTCGACCGGGTCCTCGACGAGGTGCCGTGATGGACTTCATGAGCCCGATGGACGCGTCGTTCATCCATCTGGAAAGCGCCACGCATCCGATGCACGTCGGCGGCCTGAGCATCTTCGAGGGCCCGGCGCCGCCGTTCGACGATCTGGAAGCGATGGTCGCGGGCAAGCTCGCACTCGTGCCGCGCTACCGCCAGCGCGTGCGCTTCGTCCCACTGGGGCTCGGCAGGCCCGTTTGGGTTGACGACCCGCACTTCGTCCTCTCGTACCACCTCCGCCACAGCGCGCTGCCGCGCCCGGGCAGCGACGAACAGCTGCGCAGCACCGCGGCGCGCATTTTCAGCCAGCACCTGGACCGCAACAAGCCGCTCTGGGAGATCTGGATGATCGAGGGACTAAAAGGCGGCCGCTGGGCGCTGCTCTCCAAGGTCCACCACTGCATGGTCGACGGCGTCGCCGCGACCGACCTGATGTCGGTGATGTTCGACGAAGGCTCCGATCCTGCGCCCCCCGACCACTGGGCGCCGGCTCCCGAACCCGGCTCCGCCGAGCTCGTCGTTCGGACGCTCACGCGCCGCACGTTCGATCCCGCCGAGCAGTTGCGCACCGTCCGCGCCGCGGTCCGGGCGCCCCGGTCAACCCTCAACGACGCGATCGGACTGCTCGGCGCGGTCACCTCGGCGGCCCGAGTGATGCGCCCGACCGGTAGCTCGTCGCTGACCGGTCCGGTCGGACCACACCGTGTCTGGGTCTGCGCGCAGTTGACGCTGCGCGACGTACGTGCAATCCGCGAGAGCCTCGGCGGCACGGTCAACGACGTGGTGCTTGCCGTCGTCTCTGGCGGACTACGCGACCTGCTCCAAGAGCGCGGCGAGCGCGTCGAAGGCCGAACGATCCGCGCGCTCGTCCCGGTCTCGGTCCGCAAGCCCGGCGAGCACGGCGTCTACAACAATCGCGTCTCGGCGATGTTCGCGGAGCTGCCGGTGGGAGTGAAGGACCCGGTGGCCCGCCTGAACTCCGTGCGTGAGCAGATGGACGGACTGAAGCAGTCAAATCAGGCCGTTGCCGGCGATGTGCTGACATCGCTCTCAGGCTTCGCGCCGCCGATGCTGTTGGCGCTCGGCACGCGCATCGCGGCGCGCTCGCCTTCGCTCGGTGTCCAGACGGGCGTAACGAATGTTCCGGGCCCCCAGCAGGCGCTTCATACCCTGGGCCGGACGCTGCTCGCCTCGTACCCGTTCGTCCCGGTGATCGGACAGGTCCGGATCTCGATCGGCATCTTCTCCTACGACGGCAACCTCTACTTCGGCGTCACCGCGGACCGCGACAGCTCCAGCGACGTCGCGATCCTCACTTCGGGTGTTGAACGGTCGATGGCCGAGTTGCTGGCCGTCATCCGGCCGACCGCCAAGCGTCGTACAAGGAAAGCGCGCAGTGCGAAGCCAGCCAAAGCGCCCTCCGCGCGGGCGGCCGGCGGGCGCGCCGCGCGAACCTGACGGTCCCTTCGGCCTCCAGAACGAGACGGCCGGCCCGATGGCCACCGTCGGCGGGGATCGCTGAAAGGCGTCCAAAGAACGGGGGCTTGCCCGAGCTATAGATCCGGACAGCCGCGTCACAGCCGTGCTCGGCGCGTGCCGTGGAACTGCGTCAATCGTCAATGGCCGACGGTATGCTGCGCCGCGATGGCCCATCCGAGTAGCCGGATCGCGGTGCGTGGCGCGCTAATGGCTGCTTCGGTGGCTCTCGCAGCCTTGCTCTTCGCTGGGCCCGCCCGAGCGGCGACCATCGAAAAGTTCAATGTCGCCGGCTATTACTCGTTCGTCGTGCCGTTCGATGTTGACAGCATCAGCGTCACCGCGGTCGGTGGCGCCGGCGGTTCATGCGACGCAGTGGCAGGCGGCGAAGCGGGTAGTGTCGGCGGTACGTTCCACGTCGTGCCGGGCGAGCATTTGACGGTCACGGTCGCAGGCGACGGGGCCGGATGCGAAGCCGAAAATCCGGCTGGCGGGTTCGGCGGCGGCGGGCCGGGCGGCGAGACTGGTGGAGGCGGCGCGTCCTCAGTTGCGCCGAGCGGCGCCGGCGGGCCCAACGTTGCCGACGCACTGCTCGTCGCCGGTGGCGGCGGTGGTAACGGTGGCGGCTTTAAAGGCATCGCTGGAGGCAACGCCGGCGCCCCGGGCGACGAAGGCGGCTTCCCGATGTCCGGCGGCGGCGCCGGCACCCTCACCCACGGCGGAGCGGGCGGCGACGGATCCACCGATCCAGGCGCGACTGCCGGGGGGGAAGGCAAGCTCGGCGAAGGCGGCGCCGGCGGCGACGGCACCAGCGAAGGCCCGTCGGTGTCCGGCGGCGGCGGCGGTGGCGGGCTTTATGGCGGCGGCGGTGGTGGCGGCAGTGGTGTCTTTGAAGACTCCGGCGGGGGCGGGGGCGGCTCGAGCTTCATCGCTTCGGGCGCGACGAACGTCACCGCCGCGTCGCTGTCGAAAGAAGCTCCTGAAGTGACCGTGACGTACACCGCGACGCCGCCGACCCTCGAAAAAGCCACAATCTCGCACCGGCGGCTCCGCGAGGGTCACGGCGCGGTGTTCGGCTTCACGCTCTCCGAGGAAGGCAAGGTCTCGATCGAGCTCACGACGCGCAAGCGCGGGCTTCGCAAGGGCGGCGGCTGCGTCGCGCCGAGCAGGTCGCTCGAACATCACCACGCGCGCAAGTGCGAGCGGACGATCAACTCGGGCGCGCTGACCGCGACGGAGAAGGTCGGACACGACGACTTGAAGTTCAGCGGCAGGATCCGCGGGCGGAGCTCGCCCCGGCACGTACACGGCGACGTTCTCCGCTGCCAACAGCGTCGGCAGGAGCAAGCCGCTGTCGCTTCGCTTTACCGTCTTGAAGTAACGGCTCAGGCGCGCCAGGTCCCGATCGCGGTTCGATCGAGCTGGCCCCGCCTGCGATTCTTCTGCGCTCTGAACGGCACCGTCAACCGTTCTTGTGCGCTCCCAACAGGCGGCCCCCGCAGACGCGTGGGGGCTGGCGCTCGAGCGCCGGACAGTCGAGCTGTGAGACCCGCGCACGGCCCCTCGCAATCAACGTGCTGGAGCGTTTCGCTTCTTGATCGATTTCTCGAGGAACTCCTCGGTCGCGGCGACGTCGAGTGGGCGCGCGAATAGGAAGCCTTGGCCGCTGTCGCAGTCCTCATTCCTGAGCGTCGAGAGCTGCTTCTGTTGCTCGATGCCCTCGGCGAGGGTCTCGATCGAGAGCGCCTTGCCGAGCTGCACGAGGGTGTGGATAAGCGCCTCTCCCTCCTTGTTTTGGCTTAGCCCAGCGATCAACGACCTGTCGATCTTGAGGGCGTCAACGGGAAAGCGCTGCAGGTGGGCGAGCGAGGAGTACCCGGTTCCGAAGTCGTCGATCGCGATGCGGACGCCGAGCCGCTTGATCGCAGCGAGCCGGCGGGCGGTTTCCTCGACGTTTCGCATGAGCGTCGTCTCGGTGATCTCGATCGTCAATGCTCCAGGCTCCATGCCGCTGGTCGCGAGCGCTTCCTCGACGTCGGTGATCAGCCGGTCGCTGTCGAGCTGTCGTGCGGACACGTTGACCGCCATGCCGATCGAGTAGCCGGCCTTCCGCCACGCGGCGCCCTGCGGGCAGGCCTCCTGTAGAACCCACCGGCCGATCTCCGAGATGAGGCCGGTTTCCTCGGCGAGCGGGATGAAAGACTCCGGTAACAGCTCGCCACGCCGAGGGTGATTCCAGCGGATCAACGCCTCGACCCCGCGGGTGCTCATGTCGCTCAGCGCAAGCGTGGGCTGGTATGCGAGGACGAACTCGTTCCGCTCAATGGCATCGCGCAGGTCCATCTCGAGTTCGGCGCGCTGCTCGATCGTGTCTCGCATGCCGGTCTCGAACACCGCGTAGCCGTTCTTTCCGTCCCACTTCGCGCTGTACATCGCGATGTCGGCCTCTCGCAGCAGCTCGGCCGCGGTGCCCTGTCCAGCCAGCGCGATGCCGATGCTCGCTCCGACCGCAAAGCGAGTCTCCCTGCCCTCGCCGAGCTCAAATGGCGGCTTCAGCGCTTCCAGTATGCGTTCGGCGATCAGCTCCGGACCGGCCTCGACCGGAAGCTCCTCGCAGACCACCACGAACTCGTCGCCCCCCAGGCGCCCTAGCGCATCGGAGCCGCGTAGCACTCCGTCGAGTCGTTCCGCGACGGCTTGCAGCAGCTGATCGCCGGCCTCGTGCCCGAGAGTGTCGTTCACCGTCTTGAAGTTGTCGATGTCGACGAAGAGAGCCGCGACGTTTCCGTGCGTGCGGGTGCTGCGAGCCAGCATTTGCTCAAGGCGGTCGCGGATGAGCGTCCTGTTCGGCAGGCCTGTCAGTGCATCGTGCGTTGCCATGAAGGAGAGCTCCTGCTCGCGCCTCGCGAGCTCGGCGTCGGTCCGCTCGCGCTCAGCGTCGAAATACTTGGCCATCTTCACAAGGGTGAACTCGAGACTCAGCTGCACGATCGTCTTCGCTTGCGAGAGTTCCTCAGGCGGGGTGCCCAACTGCTCTGCGCTGTCCTGCAGCACCTGGACCACTGAGTCCCGCCACCACACGCAGCGTTTTGTCAGCTGGTTAAGCGAAACCGCGCGATGGGCGGCGAGCTCTCCGTAGATGACCCATGATTCGCCCCCGGCCTTGATCGCCACGTCGGCACCCTCACCTGCGATCCAGCGGGCCACCGCCATTGTCGAGCTGCGGTTGATGCGTTCGAAGCGGTCCTTGACGACCGCATCGACGTCCTCGCCGCGCCCTCGGCTCCGGGCCTCGGTCAGCTCGAGTACATCGCTCGCGCGCAGCTTCAGCGCCTCGCCCAGGCGCCGAACGTCCTCGCTGAGCTCAGACATGGGGGAAGGTGGCGCCGGCAGGGGCGGCGCCACACCGCGGACTGTGGACGGCCGTTGAGATGCCACGAACTCGGCATCGGTAATCCGCACCTGCTCCTTTAGAACGTGCGCCGACTTCCCGCCGCGAAGGCGGGTTCTGCTCGGACACCCTTGGTGAGAGGAGTCCTCTTCGCGGTGCCGAAGACAGCGCCATGCTGGCTTCGCTGACGTTCCTCTCGCAGCCGGTCGTCTTCGGCGACAGCTACCTCGAACTTCTGACACTCGCGGTTTTGGTCTCGGCGTTTGTGACCGCCTACAAACACATCGAATGTCGCTACGACCACTGCCACCGTCTCGGACGGTTCACGCATGGGCACCTGAAACTTTGTGCCCGTCACCATCCACTTGTGCCTGACGACGGCAAAATCACGGACGACCAGATCGACGCGGTGACGAAGGCGCAGTCGACGTGACACGGCGGGCGACGCAGCCTCGATAGACCAGGCTGACGACAATCACGTTCATCTCTCCGTGCGCGGGCTCCGTCGGCATGCGTGGCGCCAAGCGTGGAAGCCGACCGTGCGCCGCCTCGGTCGGATCGCGTCGATTACCGCCTGTCCGAATCCGGCGAATCGCTTGCGTCTCGTTGGGGTACGCTGAGCCGGTGACCGCAAAGGAGACAGTCCAGGCGCTCTACGCGGCGTACGCCACGGGAGACCCGGATCGCATCGCGGCGCTGCTGCATCCCGACGTCATCTGGGTGGCTCCGGCGGGCAACGCCACGCAGGTCGCGCTCGGGCTTGGGGGTGCCGACGACGCGGGGCCGCCGCGGGGCCTCAACGACCTTGACCGTGATGCGATCGTCGCATTCATGGCCTATGACTACCCGCGGTTCTTCGCGGACGTGGCGTTCGAGCCCCGGTCGATGGTTGGCGAGGGGGACGTGGTGCTTGCCGAGCACAGGATGTCGGCGACGCTTCCCAACGGTCGCCCCTACGTCAACGACTACTGCTTTGCCTACGAGGTCGCCGACGGCCGCGTCACGGCGATTCGCGAGTACATGGACACGCGCGGCGGCTGGCTGCAGGTCTTCGGCGGCGATCCCCCGGAGATCTTGCTGCAAGGCACGCGGCCCGACTCCTGACGAGCGATGCGGCCCGAGCCACGACGGGGCGGCTACGCTCCGCCGTGGCACAGCGGTAGCGGGTTAAGCGGAAGTCGGACGGTCGCAGCCGGTCCGCAGCGGCGGCGCGAGCCGCGACGCGGGTACATCACGAAACACGACGGAGAACGGGGAAATCCACGATGGCGATCGTCGAACGCAATGTCCAGATAAAGGCTTCGCCCGAGGAGACTATGGCGCGGTTGAGTGAAGCCAGTCGCTGGCCGGACTGGTATCCGGGCAGTCAAGCGCATGAATGCCAAGAGTCTCGAAGAAGCGCTCCACAACTTCAAAGCGCTCGTCGAACGACAGTAGGCGTCAACTACGCGCGACTCCAGGCCCGAGCCTTTGGTCAGGCGAGGCCCAGCTGCGCCTGAGCTTCGACGCCGTCGAGCAACATCCAGTTGCCGCGTAGCGCCGCGGCTGCGCGCGCGACAAGCCTTTGCGAGAACCGTTGGTCGAGGCCGTCGCGTGGGGCAACCGCCGAAATCACATCCCGGGCCTGCCGGGCGTGCTCGACGTCAAGCGTCTCGTGGAGCCTGAAGTACTCGGTCGCGCGCGAATCGGCGCTGAAGCCGTAATGAGCCGTCAGGCCGTCGAGCTTGGTGCGCGCGATCTCGGGCTGACCCGCCTCGAGCACGTAAAGCACCGCGAGATGCTCGGCAAAGTCGCTGCCCGAGGTCCATGCGGACACGCAGGTCTGCGTCTCAGCTAGCGGCCGCTCGCGTGCATCGGGATCGGCTCCCGCGGCTTCTGCGAACCGGCTCCAGAGGCCGACGTGGGCGGCCTCCTCTTCGGCGTGGTGTTGGAATTCGTCTCGCATCCGGCCCGGAGCGGCTGCTGCCGCCTTCGCGGATGTCTCTGCGAGCGCGGCCACCGCATGACGATACTCGCCGGCGTACAGCGCGAGCTCCGGCTGCGTCAGTTCTCCCGCGCTCCAACGGACGTAGAACGGGTGCTCGAGCACCCGTGTTGAGTAGCGGGCTTCATCCAGGGCAGTAAGGACGTCTGTCACGCGGCTCCCTTCCGGTCGGTCAGCGCACACGTCGAAGCCTACGTCACGTCAATCTCGGGCGCAGCTTCGCGATCTGAGAGTGCCGCCCGGCGGATTGGATTGCGCCGAGAAGAGCGCGACTGCTATAAAGATCGACGGATCGATTTATGCCGCGAGTAAGCGAAGAGTACATGACACGGCGCCGCGGGGAGATCCTCGATGCGGCGAAGGCGTGCTTCGCGCACGCGGGCTTTCACCAGACGTCGATGCGCGACATCTATCGCGAGTGCGGGCTGAGCCCTGGAGCCGTCTACAACCACTTCGCGAGCAAGGACGAGATCGTCCTGGCCCTCGGACGCGAGCGGGTGCGCGAAGAGGAGGAGCGGCGTGAGGCGCTCGAGCTGATCGAAGATCCGATCGAGGCAATGCGGCTGCTGGCCGCCGGCACCCGCGAGCAAATCGCGCGCGAGGAGGATCTGCTTCTGGATTTGCACCTGGCAGGAGAGGCGCTCCGCGACGATGCGATCGCCGACGTCGCGCGACAGCGGTTTGACGCGACGCTCGAGACCGTCGTCGGGCTGATCAGCCGTGCGCAGACGGGCGGCTACCTCGATCCGAACGTCGACGCCGAAGCAGTTGCGCGAATTCTGATCGGCGTCTTCGACGGGGTGATGGTGCAGGCGGCGATCGGGTCGCCACCTGACCGTGAGCGTCACATCCAGGCGCTGCGCACGCTATTTGCGCCGATGCTCTCCGCGGACGCGCTGGAGCGGCTCGGCAGGTCACCAACGATCAAGGGAGGAAGAGCATGAACTCCGAGGAGCGCCGACGGTTCGTGCGAGAGCACCGCACCGCGATCTTCGGCTACGGACGCAAGCAAGACGGGCCCGCGATGTCGATCGTCTATTACGTCCTGGAGGGGGACGAGATCCTCGTGTCAACGATGGCGGCGCGCGCCAAGGCTAAGGCGGTGACGCGCTCGCCAAGGGTGTCACTGTGCGTGCTCGACGAGGAGTGGCCCCCGACCTATCTTCAGGTCTACTGCGACGCGACGGTCGACACAGATTTCGCTCACGTCGTCGACGTCATGATGCAGATCGCCGGGGTGATGGCCGGTACCCCGATGCCCGAGGACGTCCGGCCGATGGTCGAAGAGGGCGCCCGGAAGGAGGAGCGCGTCGTGCTTCGTCTGCGCCCCTACGCGACGTTCTATACGCCCCCTGTCCACGTCCACCGCGCTGAGGACATAGACGAGCGGCTCGTACATGAAGTCAGCGAGTCGCTTGCGTGGGACGCCGCCCGATGAGCGCCCGCCACCCGATCCGTCCCAGCTTCCACCACTTCAACCTCAAGACGACGCGGCTGCAGGAGCTGGTCGACTGGTACTCGACCGTCGTGGGCGCAGAGGTGACCTTTCAGGACGCGACCGGCGCGTGGCTGACCAACGACGCCGCGAACCACCGCATCGCGTTGCTGTCTTTCCCTGGTTTCGTCGACGACCCAGACCGCGAGACGCGCACCGGGATGCACCACAGCGCCTTTGAGTACGACAGCTTTGCGGACTTGAACGACAGTTATCTGCGGCTGCGTGAGGCCCGGATCGAGCCCGACGTGTGCATCGATCACGGCATGACGCTCTCCTACTACTACAAGGACCCCGACGGGAACCGCGTCGAGCTGCAGGTCGACATCTTCGGCGA
Organism: uncultured Solirubrobacterales bacterium; assembly: GCA_963764325.1. Taxonomy (GTDB): domain Bacteria; phylum Actinomycetota; class Thermoleophilia; order Solirubrobacterales; family Solirubrobacteraceae; genus Palsa-744. The sequence continues at coordinate 1,008,943 of CAVXSE010000003.1, forward strand.
CTGGAGCGCCTCGAAGGAGTGGATGAGCACGAGCCCCGGGTTCCGCGCGAATCCGATCGGCGTATTCGTGGATCCGGCGCGCATCGCCGACGCCGCTGCCCGTGGCGAGTCGCTCGGCGAGCTACACGACCGAGCGATGGCCGGGGAACTGAGTCCATCCGAGCAACCCGTCGAGTTTCCCGGCGACGGCTGAGGTGAGGTGCGGGACCTCAGACGCGCGCTCGTGCCCGTCTGAGCCGCCTCCCCGACACGGCACTCCGCTTCGCCGAAATTTCAGCGCGCATCGCGCGGACGCGCCGACGGCTCGCGGTCTGCCTAACGGATAAGCCTGCCCCGTACGACCAGCTCGCTGGGAGCGCGCAGGATGCCGATCGGGCTCCACGTCATGCCGAGCACACGGTGGTCGGCGTGCGTTACGGCTTCGATCTCCGGCTCGCCCTCGACGAAGCTCACCTTGGCGTCCAGGTCAACCGGTACTTGCTTGCCGGCGGCCTCCAGGCGGCCGTGCACCGTGAGCACGTCGTCCCTGAGCGCGGCCGACTCCGAGAGCAACAGAACTTGTGGGTGGTTCTCGACGTCGAAGAAGTCCGCGGAGCGCAGGTGCGCATCGCGCCTTGAGTTCCCCGTGTCGAGGCTGTCGGCCGCGATGGTCAGCTGCACGGCCGGGTCGGCGGCGAGATCGAGCGCCCCCTCGTAGCGGTCAAAATGCCCCTTGACCGTCATCAGTCCGTAGAAATGGCGCACGTGGAACTCGACGGTCGAGCGGCTCGGGTCAAGCCGCCAGGCGCCGCCCGCAAGCCCGCTTGTCGCCGGCGCGGGTGGATCACGTTGCGTGCTCATCATTTGCTCCTTCGTGAGACCTAGGTGGATTGCCCGAATCTTCGGATGCACGCCGATCCTCGTTCTCCTTGGTCTGGCGGCGAGCGTTCGCTTCTGAGTCCTGGCGGCGAGTCTCGTTGATCGTCCTCTGGTCGCGAGACTGGGCCTCCGAAGCCGCACGTCGTGCCTCATTTATCGCGGTCTGGTCGCGCGATTCGGCTTCTGAGGCTTGCCGACGAGCCTCATTCGCGACGGCCTGCTGCCCAGCGGCGTCGCCCGATGTTTCGGCGGGCGCCCAACCTCCGTCGTTGTCGTCGACAGCCATCTCCGGGCCGCGTCGGCGGCGCCTAGGGGAAAGCGACATGGTCGTCCGGGTTTGATCCGATGGGAAGCTGCGGAACCCGCGCGCCGCTCGGCGATTCGAGGCCACGATCGCTGGACACGACTAAGCGCCCCCCGTCCCGACGGGGGAGGCACCACGAGGGTTGGCGTCTGTGGACGCGCCATTCGTGTCGGCGAGAATCGCAAGAAAGTCGCCGACCAGCTTGACGCGGCCGACACGATCGGGAAGCGGGAGCCCGGTTTGGATCGTGTACTGGTTGCGGCGGCCGCTGCGCTCTCGCTTGATGTAACCGCCGGCCGCGAGCTCCGCGACGATTCGATGGGCGGCGCGTTCAGTGATCCCGACCTGCTCGCTTATCTCCCGCAGGCGTATGCCCGGATCGTGGGCGATGCACACCAGGACCTGAGCGTGGTTGGTCAGGAACTTCCAGCGCGGAACGGTGTCCTCAGCCATTCCATACAAGATTAGCGTATCTAGATACCGGATTCCTAGAAGTTCGATTCATGCTATGTTGGTCTGGTTAGCGGTGCTCTTCTGGTCGTTGACGGTATCCCGCACAACCAGCGAAGAGAGGCCCACCGTGCCCAGCTCAGTAACGCCGTTTCCGCCCGCTCCGACCGACGGCAACGGGGCAATTCCAATCGAGGTCGCAGAGTCCCCATCTATCCGGCACCGGCAGAGCCTCCGGCGCGATGACGCGCCCCGCAACCCACTGCTAGCGAAACTGACCAGCCTGACCGTGGTCGCAACGGTTGCCGCGGCAGGCATGATCGTGGTGGGCGTGCTCGCGGTCGTAGGCGGTAACTACGACAAGCAGGTCGTTCGCGACCAGCTAGCTCCGCAGAAGATCTTCTTCCCGAAGCCCGCAACCAACCCGGGTCTCGCCTCGGTCGCCGGTCAGCAGGTGCTCACGGGCAAGCAGGCAAAGCTCTACGCCCAGAACCAGATCGGCGTTGACCTGACGAAGGTCGCCGGTGGCAAGACCTACTCCGAGATCAGTGCCGAGTGGATCGCCGGTGGCATGAAGAACGCGACGCTTGCGGCGGAGCGCACGACCCTGTTCACCGGGGAGTCGCTGCGCGGGCTGCTACTGAACGCCTGGGGCTGGTCTGTCGTCGGCAGCATCGCCACGCTCGCCGGATTCATCCTGATCCTGCTCGGCGGACTGCTCTTCGTGCTCCCGCTCGCGAACTGGCTGGTCAACCTCAGGGGTCGCCGCCCCGTGGCGGCTGGAGGCTGACATGAAAGCTCTCGTTTACCACGGCCCCGGCGAGCGCGGCTGGGACACCGTCGACGATCCGGCAATCGTCGATCCGACCGACATCGTCGTGCGGATCGACACCTCGACGATCTGCGGTTCAGACCTGCACATCCTCAAAGGCGATGTGCCCGAGACGACGCCCGGCACGGTGCTCGGCCATGAGGCGGTCGGCACCGTGGAGGAGATCGGCGCTGGCGTCAGCACAGTGGCCGTCGGGGATCGGGTGCTGATGTCATGCATCAGCTCCTGCGGGCGCTGCCGCTACTGCAAAGAAGGCCGCTACGGGCAGTGCCTTGGCGGCGGCGGCTGGATCTTCGGCCACCTGATCGACGGGCTCCAAGCCGAGTACGCCCGCGTCCCGTTTGCCGACAATTCCGTCTATAAGGTGCCCGAGCTGCTCTCAGACGAGCAGGTCCTGTTCCTTGCTGACATCCTGCCGACCGCTTTTGAGGTCGGAGTGCTGAACGGCAAGATCTCCCCCGGCGATGTCGTGGCGATCGTCGGCGCCGGCCCGATCGGCCTGGCGGCGATCCTCACGGCCGGGCTCTACACGCCCGGGCACATCGTGGCGATCGACCTCGCCGACTCTCGCCTCCACAGCGCCGAGCAGTTCGGCGCCGACACGACCATCAACAACGGACGCGAGGACGCCGTCGCCCGAGTCATGGAGCTCACTGACGGGCTCGGCGCGGACGTCGCGCTCGAGGCGGTCGGCGTACCCGACACATTCGAGCTGGCCACGGAGCTGATCCGTCCGGGAGGGCGAGTCGCGAACATCGGCGTGCACGGCCACTCGGCCACGCTCCATCTCGAGAAGCTCTGGACACGTGACGTGACGATCACCACCGGCCTCGTCGACACGCACACGATCCCCCAGCTGATGAAGCTGGTGGCCAGCGGTCGCGTGGACCCGACGGTGTTCGCCACGCACCACAGCGCTCTGCAAGACACGATGACCGCGTACGACACTTTCGCCGACGCGGCCAACACTGGCGCCCTGAAGATCGTGCTCGACGGGCGCGAGAGCAGTCGCGACTCAGATGTCATGGCCCTGGCGACGTCGACCTCATGAGTGCCCTGGACGCAAACGTTCGACCTCGGCACTCGAGCGGATCCCCAGGAGACGGCGACCTCGGACCGGCGCGCGATGCTTCCGCGCCTCAGGCAGCGACGCAACCGCGGGGGCCGTCAACGAGCCCTGGACGTGAGTCTCGTGGCGCTCGTCTGACGCGCCGAGCCCACCACGCCCGCTTGTACCTTTATGCGTTCCTCGCGGCGGGGATCCTCGTCTACGTCGTCGCGCTCGCGGGATCAAACACGAACAAGGTCAGGGTCGACTGGGTCTTCGGTAGCTCCCGGGTGTCGCTCGTCTGGCTCGTCCTGTTCGCAGCCATCCTCGGATGGGTCTTGGGGATCTTGATCGCGGCCTTCTTTCGCTGGCGCACTCGCGCCCCGCACCCAACATGAGCGCTCGCGCGGGCGCACAGCTCGCGCGCGCTTGCTGCACATGCCTAGCCTGAGTTTCCGCGCGTCACGCCCCCGACCGTCCTTGGGCTACGTGCTCCAAGGGCGCATCGTCGCCATGCTGGCGGTGCTGATTCTCGCTGCGGCCGTCGCTTCAGACTGGTTGGCGAGAGGGTTCTGGGCTCGCAACCCGTTGCTGGCAGACCTGCTCGCCAGCGTCGTCGTGGTGATGGTGTCCGTGGCCGTGATCAACGCGGCGCTCGAGCGCCGCAGTCGCCGGCGCTGGAGCGTGCTCGCCCAGTACGTGCTCTTTGAGCTCGTACGAACGGCCCGAGTCACATGGACCTCGATGATGGAGCTCGTCGGCCTGATGTACGAGGACGAGGAGAATGAGGCGTCGCTCAGCCTCGGCGCGATCACGCTGGGCGAGACGCCGCGAGTCGTCGAAGCGATGGGCGAGTTGCTGTCCGACCCACGTCGCCGCCACCAGCTCCACGGAGTCATCGAGCGCCTGATGAGGAGAAGCGACGAGGTGCTGGGGCGCTGGGCCGGCGTGATGCTCAGTTCGGCTGCCTACGTCGAGGTCATCGATCGCCACGTTGAGCTTTACAGCCGGTTGGCTTGGGTTGGCAGCCTCCTCGAGTACTTCGAGCCGACCGACGACGACCCAAGGCGTCGGCGCCTAAGCCGAAGCAGCCCCGCCGTCCAATTGCATGGCGACTTCGACGACGAGTGGCTCAGCGAGAACCTCGTCTCCATCGCGCAGCTTGCTGAGGCGCTGGACAAGGACTCGCTGCAGCTCGCGCTACAGATCGTGCCGCTGGACTGGTGGGCGTCGCGCATGCCGATCACGACCGCGACATCGCCAGACACCGGCGATTTGCAGACGCTGCAGGGGCCGCCCGTCGCGTAGAGCCGTCGCCACTGTCTGTAACCAGCCGCGGCGGTGGCCGTCGATGTTGAGATGCCGGGTCGAGGCCGTTCGCAGCCGCCGCTGAGCCACGCTGATAATAAGGTTGCGGCAATCGGTCGGCGCACGTCCGTCAGACGATGAGTCACGCCGTCATTTCGGTCGTTCTCACAGTTACGTGAGACGAAGGTCTGAACATCCACTGCAGTGGCTCGGCGGGCGCGATCCCGACTTTGCCGCACTGCGTCGCGCCGGGCGGGCCGCAATCGTGATGCCGGGCCTGTTCGCGCTCGGCAAGGAAGTGCTCGGTGACCCTACTTTGGCGCTGTTCGCGGCGTTCGGGTCGTTCGCGATGCTGCTGTTGGTCGACTTTCGCGGCCCGATGCCCAACCGCCTACGGGACCAGGCGGCGCTTGTCGTGGCGGGATCCGCGCTGGTCTGTCTAGGCACATTGGTCTCCCAGACTGCCTGGCTCGCTGCGGTGACGATGGCGGCAGTCGGGTTCGTGGTCATCTTTGCCGGCGTCATCAGCTCGGCGCTGGCCGGCGCCACCACCGCGCTTCTGCTCGCGTTCATCCTGCCAGCGACTCTCGTTGGTCCGGCGTCGTCGGTGCCGGATCGCGTGGCGGGCTGGGCGATGGCCGGCGCCGCCTCGCTGATCGCCGTCGGACTGCTCTGGCCGGCGCCGACGCGCGGCCCGCTGGTCTCGGCCGCCACGACCGCCTGCAGGGCACTGGCGGTGCGGATGCGCGCGAGGGTCACGGCCGTCATGGGCGACGAAGACGAGCAAAGTTCGCGCGATTACGAGCGTGCTGCCGCGCAGGCGAACGACGCGATCGCCGCTCTCCACCGTGAGTTCCGTACCACCCCCTCGCTGACCAGCTTGAGTACCGGCGCAAGGGCGATCATGCGCCTGGTCGACGACCTCGACTGGCTGAACATCATCCTCGCCCGGCCCGCGCAACCCTTGGAGAATCCGGTCAGCCACGCCGCACGGGCGGTCCTGGTGGCAGCTGCTGACGTGCTCGAACAGGGAGCAGATCTGCTCGAACCGACGCGCGGAAACGGTGATGCGCTGCACGCTGCCGGTCGGTTGCTGGCAGACGCGACAAGCACGATGGAAGAGCAGGCCACCGCCGCCGTGCCGGACATTTCCGTACCGGAGGGGCACAGTCCGGGCGCCGTCGAACAAGACCTCAGCGAGTTCATCACGTCGCTCAATCCGAGCTTTCATGCGCAAGAGGTCGGCTTTGCGGTCTCGCTCATCGCGAGCAACATCGACCTCGCCGCGGCAGCCGAGCGGCGCGGCTGGCTGGAACGACTGCTCGGCCGCCAACCCGAGGGCCTGGCGCGGACGCTGTCCGCAGCGCAGGAGCGCGCGACGGCCCACGTGAATCGCCGCTCGGTGTGGCTGCACAACAGCGTGCGCGGCGCGATCGGATTAGGGCTCGCGGTGTATCGTCGCAAACCGAGACGGGAGCGCAGCACTCGTTCTGGGTCGTTCTCGGCACGTTGTCCGTGCTGCGATCGAACGCGCTCAGCACCGGGACAGAGTGCGCTGCGTGCCCTGCTGGGCACGGTCGCCGGATTCATCGTCGGGGCAGCGATGCTGGCGCTGATCGGCACCAACACGACGCTCCTATGGTTTCTGCTCCCGCTCGCGATCTTCCTCGCCGGAATCGCGCCTGCCGCGATCTCGTTCGCCGCGGGTCAGGCCGCATTCACGCTGACCCTGGTGTTTCTTTTCAACATAATCGCGCCCATCGGATGGCGGGTTGGCCTTTACCGGCTGGAGGACGTTGCCATCGGGTGTGCCGTCAGCCTGCTTGTCGGTGCGCTCTTCTGGCCGCGCGGCGCGGGACCGGCGCTGCGCGGAGCGTTGTCCGACGCCTACAACGACACGGCGGACTATCTTGCGCGCGCCGTCGATTTTGGAACGCGTTGCTGCGAGTTCAGCTCGCCGCCTCCCGCCGCTCCGGCCGATGACGCTGCGCGCGCCGCGGCTTCAGCGCAACGTCTGGACGACGCGTTTCGTGGCTATATGGCCGAGCGCGGGGCCAAGCCGGTCCCGCTCGTTGAGGTGACGCGACTGATCACCGGTGTCGTCAGCCTGCACCTCGCCGCCGATGCGATTCTCGACTTGTGGCAGCGTGGGGACGGCGCGACCGCAGGTGATCGGGGAGCTGCCCGCCACGCGCTTACCGTCTCGAGCGATCAGCTGCACCACTGGTACGAGGACCTCGCCGCGACCCTCGCCAACGGCCGAGATCCGCGCGAGCCGCTCCCCGACGGCAGGGTCGTTGACGATCGATTCGCCGTTGCCGTGCGTCGCGACTTGCTTGACGACGATGGCAAGTCGACCGCGATCGCCGTACGCATGATCTGGACTGGCGATCACCTGGATTCGGTCCGTCGCCTGCAAGAGTTCATCGTCGGTCCGGCGCGCGTCGTAGCCGAGCAGTGACGCCGATCAGCCACGCCGCGATGATTCGGCGGGATCTGGCGTGATTGCGATGGTCTGGGCAGCCAGAACCGCTGCACGCCTGCTCCGCGTCGTTCTGAGGAGGAATAGGCCATTTGGCCGATGTAGCGGCAAACGCTCCGTGACAGGCTTGGGATGATGCACGAGGCGATCATGATTCCGGTGGGCGGAATTGACGACGACGCGGTGGCGATCGTCCCGACTGGGACGGTGACGTTCATGCTCACCGACGTCGAGGGATCAACGTCGTTGTGGGAGGCGCGGGGCGAAATGATGGCTGGGGTCATGGCGCGCTGTCACGACCTGGTCGCCGAGAGCATCCGGGCGCGCGGCGGGGTGCTTCCGGAGGAGCAGGGCGAGGGTGACAGTGCGGTCGGCGTGTTCGTGCGAGCGTCGGACGCGGTCGTGTGCGCACTCGATCTGCAGCGCGCGCTAAAGAGCGAGCCGTGGCCGGAGGGCGTGGATCTGCGAGTGCGTGTCGCGCTTCACACGGGTGAGGCGGTGCTGCGCGATGCGCGCAACTACACTGGGCCGTCGATCCATCGCTGTGCTCGGCTGCGGGCCGTCGGGCATGGCGGGCAAACGCTGCTGTCGCGCTCCACGTATGAGCTCGTGGCGGGCGGCTTGCCCGACGGGGTCACCGTGCGGGACCTCGGTGAGCACCGGCTGCGCGACCTGGCGCGGCCGGAGCAGGTCTATCAGCTATGCGACGCGGATCTACCCGACGACTTCCGGCGCTGCGATCGCTGTCGGCTCTCCCCAACAACCTTCCCGTCCAGCTCACCAGCTTCGTTGGCCGCGAAGCCGAGATCGCAGAAGTTCGTGAGTTGCTCGGCCGATCGCGCCTGCTCACCCTGACTGGAGCGGGTGGGAGCGGGAAGACACGGCTGGCCTTGCAGGTGGCCGCCGAGACTCTTGAGGATCACGCCGACGGCGTGTGGTGGGTGGACCTCGCGCCAATCGGCGACCCGGAGCTGGTGGCGAGCGAGGTTGCGAGCGCTCTTTCGATTCGCGAGTTGCCGTCGCAGCCGGTGATCGACACGCTGACGGCGCAGCTTGCCGAGCGCACGCTTGTTGATCGCACTGGACAACTGCGAGCACCTGCTGGGCGCGTGCGCGGAGTTGACGGCGACCCTGCTGGAGGCCTGTCCCGGCGTTGTGGTTCTCGCGACGAGCCGCGAGTCCCTGGGGGTCGACGGAGAGCAGAGCTGGCGTGTTCCCTCGCTGCAGGTCCCGGAAACCGAGCTGGCACGGGCCGCCCTCGCGGAAGTCGAAGCGATCCAGCTGTTCTGCGATCGCGCGCGACACGTGCGACCAAATTTCCACTTGGTGGACGCCAACGCGGAGGCCGTGGCGACCATCTGTCGGCGCCTGGACGGGATCCCCCTGGCGATTGAGCTCGCCGCGGCACGCGTGCGGCTGCTGACACCGCAAGAGATCGCCGACGCGATGCGCGAGCGGTTCGTGCTGCTGACGGGTGGCTGCGCGCACGGCGATGCCGCGACAGCGCACCCTTGAGGCCTCGGTCGATTGGAGCCACGACCTGCTCACGGCGGCGGAGCAAACACTGTTCCGGCGTATTTCGGTGTTCGCCGGCGGATGGACGCTCGATGGCGTCGAGGCCGTTTGCGCGGGCGACGGCCTGTCGGTCGTTGAGATCCTCGACCTCCTCGCGAGCCTCGTTGACAAGTCGCTGGTGCAGGTCGAGGAGCAGGGCGTCAAGACTCGCTACGCGCTGCTGGAGACGGTCCGTGTGTACGCGCGGCAGAAGCTCAGCGACGCCGCCGAGGCGGCGTTCGTGCGCAACCAGCACCTCGACTACCACCTCCGGCTTGCCGAGTTCGCAGAGCCCGACCTGTTCGGGGTGCGCCTGGAGCAGTGGCTCCAGCCGCACACAACCGAGCTGGACAATTTCCGCGCGGCACTCGGGTGGGCGATCGATGCAGGGCGCGTCGACGAGGCTCTCCGCCTCGCCGCTGCGCTGTGGCTGTTCTTTGAGGCGCGCGGCCACTGGCGTGAGGGCCGCGGGCACCTCGAGTCGGCGCTCGCCGGCGACGGTGCAAGCGGGCTCCCGCGGGCGAAGGCGCTGGTCGCTGCGGGCCACATCGCGACGATCGCGGCGGACTGGGAGGCGGCGCGGCGCTTTGCCGAGGAGGCGCTCGCGATTGGCGGTGAGCGTCGGTGAGGAGTGCACGGTCGGTAGAGCGCTTGATCTGATGGGGTGGGCCCTGATCTCGCTCGAGCCAGAGGCTGCAATGCCGGCGCTCGAAGAGAGCATCGCCATCACCCGGCGGCTCGGGGACGCCTGGTTTCTCGCCGATGGGCTCTACGGCGCCGGCTTCCTCGCAACGATGGGCGGCCGCCTGAAGGTCGCGCCTCCGCTGCTCGAAGAGGCACTGGCGGTGTCGCGCGCGGCGGGCAACTTGCTCGGCATCCGCGAGTCGCTGACGTGGCTCGGCCTCAACGCAACACTGCAATGTCGATTCGCGGAGGCGGAGACGACTCTAGAGGAGGCTCTCGCGCAATCGCGTTCGCTGGGCGAACCGCTGTTCGAGATGTTCGCTCTCGGGCTTCTCGGCTTCGCCAAGACCCGCACCGGGGAGTGGGCGGCCGCGCGAGCAGACATCGAGGCGTCGATCACATTGGGCGTTCGTATGGCCCACGACGTCACGCCACTCGATGCAGTGGCAACTCGGGCTGCTGGAGTACGCCACCGGCGACCTCGAGCGCGCTGAGGCGTTGATGAGAGACGCGCTGCCGGCGGCGCGGGCCTTCAACTACGCCACTAACGCCGTCTCCGCGCTGCTCATCATCGCGACTGCGCAGCTGGCGCGCGGAGAGACGGCGCCGGCCGTGGCCGCAATCGAAGATGCGGCGCTCGTCGCGCGCGAGAGCGGGAACCCGCTAGCGATCGGGGCCTCGTGCGAGGCGCAGGCGCACCTCGCACGCGAGGCCGGCGAGGTCTCCCGCGCCGAGGAGTTGCTGCACGAGTCGCTGCGCGCCTTCTACGACGCCGGCGACCCGAGTGGCGTCGTCGACGCGCTGGAGTCACTCGCGGCGCTCGTCGGCGAGCTGCAGGACGCAGAGCAGGCGGTTCGGTTGCTGGGAGCGGCAGATGGCATTCGCGCCGCCGTGGGCTGCGTGCGCTTCCCTGTGCATCAGCCGCAATACGAAACGGATCTCGGTGCGCTGCGCGAGGCGCTCAGCCAGGAGGCATTCGCAGCGGCGTGGTCGGCCGGCGCCTCGGCCTCACTCGATGACACGGTCGCCTACGCCGAGCGAGGCCGCGGACAACGCAAGCGGCCGTCGCACGGTTGGGAGAGCCTGAGTCCGGCCGAGCTGCGAGTCGTGGAGCTAGTCGCCGAGGGCCTGACCAACCCCCAGATCGGCGAGCGCCTTTTCATCTCGCCGCGGACCGTCCAGGCCCACCTGTCCCACGTGTTCGCCAAGCTCGCGGTCTCATCGCGCGCCGAGCTTGCAGCGCAAGCGGCGCGAAGAGAGCTCTAGCCGACGCGGGGTGCCGGCCGGGATCGCGGTCGCGCCCGGAAGCTAGCCGCGACCTATACCCTGCCCCGGGATTGACCGACCCCCAACGAACCTGATTCGCCCAAGGAGGTGCCTGTGGGCCACGACCGCTCCCACGCAATGGATCACGTCGTGCTCGTGCTGTTCGAGAACCGGTCCCTCGACAACATGCTGGGGCATCTGTACGGACCGGAAGACGACAAGACCTTCGAGGGCGTGCTCGGCAAGGAGCTGAGCAATCCGATCCCGGCGTGGGCCGAACACGGCTCCGAGCGCAAGGTCGTGCCCTACAACATCACCACTGACCTGAACTCACCGAACCCGGACTCCGGCGAGGAGTACTTCCACACCAACACCCAGCTCTACAACACGCTGGATGAGCACAACCGCTTCAAGATCGGCGAGGCGGTCAGCGCACCGTGGAATCTCCCACCCCCCGGTACGGAGCCCAACATGGAAGGGTTCGTCACCGATTACATCAGCACCTTCACCGGCGAGGTCGGCCGCCAGCCCACCTACGAAGAGTATGCGCAGATCATGACCGGTTACGCGCCCGAGCAGGTGCCTGTACTGAGCGGCATCGCGCGTGAGTTCGGGGTGTTCGATCACTGGTTCTGCGAGGTCCCATCGCAGACCTTCATGAACCGGTCGTTCTGGACGGCGGCGACATCGTCGGGGCTGGTCGTGAACAGCCCGGCGAAGAAGTGGCTCACGAAGAACGACGCGGAAACGATCTTCGAGAGACTCGAGACGCGTGGCAGGAGCTGGAAGGTCTACGTCGGGGAACCGATGTGCGTCTCGTTCGCCGGCATCATCCACTACCCCCGGTTGAAGGACCGCCTGGCGACGCACTTCGTGCCTTTCGCCGAGTTCGAGAAGGACGCGGCCGCTGGAACCCTGCCCGACTTCTCCTTCATCGAACCGGACATGGCATCGGGCCACTCCGACTACCACCCGGCGTTCGGTCGATCGTTCATCGGCGGCAACGTCGACATCGGACTCGACGCGCCCTCCGGCGTGCTCGGCGGCGAGGCCTTCTTGGAGCGGATCTTCAACGCCTACCGCTCAATGACCTCAGAGTCCGGCACCAACGTCTGGAACACCGCCCTTCTGGTCGGCTGGGATGAGCCAGGCGGAACCTACGACCATGTGGCGCCCGGAGCGGTCCCGCCGCCCGACCCGGCCGCGCCTGAAGGCGAGTTCGGCTTCAAGTTCGACCGTTCGGGCTACCGAGTGCCGGCGATCATCGCGTCGCCTTGGGTTGAGCCGGGTTCGGTCTACAACGAGGAGTACCGCCACACGTCGCTGATCGCGACGTTGCGCAAGCAGTGGGAACTGGGCGAGGCGTTCACCCAACGCGATTCCTCGGCACGCACCTTCGAGCACGTCTTCAGCCGCGAGATCGCGCGTGACCCCGAGACGTGGCCCACCTTCACGGCCCAGCCGCTGCCCAGTTGGCAGATGGACCCCGAGGTCGTGGGCAAAGCCATCAGCACGCTGGGCAAGCACATCGGGGCCGGCGTGATCGAGAAGGCCAGGGAGCTTGGCGTCGAGCTTCCTCCGCAAGTGGCCGACCCCTCGGCCGAACTCAGGCCGGACATAATCATCGAGGTCGTTAGGGACATCGGCTTCCATTTCTTCCCGCTACTGGCGCCGGGCGCCGCCGACCTCCACTGAGGCGAGCGCGAGAGCAGACTTCCGCTTTCTGCGTCGCGATCGCCTTCGGGCGATCGCGACGGCATCAGTAGCCAAGCGGAGAAGTGTCGTACCCGGATACGCATGGCAGCGCTGGCTGCCGCTGGGATCTTTCCGGACACCACACCGCGCCTCCCTGGCGCCTCCACCACACGAAGGGAGATCCCAATGTCCAGCCATTCCCGCCGCTCACGCATCTCGTCTCTCAAGGTCGCCGCCGCAGCTGCGAGCGCGGTCACGGCACTCACGGTGTCGCAGACGGCGCTCGCTGCGTCGACTGGTGGCACCGGCACGCCGCAGGCCGCGCATGCCGCGAGCAACTCGCTGTTCACGATCGGCCTCAACTCGACCCGCGTCAAGCCGGGAGCGAAACTGAGCATCTCGGGTCTGGCGTACGCCAGGGCCGGCTTGAACCTGACGATCGTGTCTGACGCGATCGCGTCGGGACGGTTTGTGAGCGGCATGCCGGCCGTCGAGACCCCGGCGCTCGTTGAGGGCGAGTACCACACCATCGTGCGGATTCCGCCGGCGACGAAGCCAGGCGTCTACTCGGTTTCCCTGCGTTTCGGCGACCGACAGGTCGCCGCACTGCACGATCTTCGCGTCCTCGGCTCCGCATCGCACGAAGGCGGGCACGCCCACCTGAACGCCTGTGCCGGGATCGGGTTCACCGTGCTGCACAACGACCGCGCCGGCATCGCGTACCTTCCGGCCGGCGGCTACACGGTTTCAAGCCGCAATCTGGCTTGCTGGGCGGCCTCGTCGGACCTCACACGCTTCCTGGCAGCCGCCGGCAGGCCCGTCCCCGGTTGGACGACTAGTTCGCCGGGAGCCGGTCGCGCCACGTTCACGCAGGTAGACAGCGGGCTTGGCTTCAGCGTCGTCCGGCGCGGCCGCTGAGCGCACGACCGAGCGACGCTGTCGACAAAGGTACTCGCCGCGCCGCGCCGCGCCACGTCACGGAGCCCGAGTGAGCTCCGGCTGGAACTGCAGCCGGAGCTCACTCAGGTGCGTCCCGCTCGGCCGAGGGCGTTGAAGGCGCCGCTGCGAGCGTCGGCGCCGCTGCAGTTCGATGGCCGGCCTGCATCACAGCTCGCGTCGTGTGCTGACGCCGCGCTTCTGCATCGCACGGTAGACGTACGTCTCCACAGTCCTCACAGAGAGCACGAGCTGGTCGGCGATCTCCTTGTTGGTCAGGCCGCGCGCGGCGAGTGCCGCGATTTGGGCTTCCCGCGCGGTGAGCTCGACAGCGACTCCTTCAAGGCCGTCGATCTCGGGCGCTGGCCAGCCCTGATCGGCCGGGTGCAGCTGTTGTGCGCGCGCCGCCGCGCGTCGTGCCGAATCGTCGCGCCCTTGGGTGAGGAACGCGGCGGCGGCCGCCACGAGGGCATCAACCGCGGCGGCGTCGCATCCGAGTTGCGCCAGTCGCTCGCCGGCGTCGACAAGGGCTCCACCGTCGTTCGCAGCGAGCGCAACAGCGTGCGCCGCATAGGCATCGATCAACGCCGAGTCGCACTCGCTAGCCAGCTCCGCTAGCTCTGCGGCGTTCGGACCCTGGCGCCCGTGGGACCGCAGCGCTTCGTGAAGAAGACGCGCGCGCACCGTCGCATCACCGGTCGCCGCGGCCAGCTCGGTGAACGCTCTTGCGCCGTCGATGTCGCTGCGCGCGCGCGCTGCCCAGCCCTCGGCGCACGAGTGGTAGATCAGCTCCGTCGCTCGCTGTCCGCGTTCGGCAATACGACGGCGCATCCGTTCCACGGCCAGCTGGGCGCCGGCGGCATCACCGGTGAAACAGGCGACGCCGGCCTGCAGCGCGTAGACACAGCTCGCTCCGCCGAGGGAGTCATGGTCTTCGAGCTGAAGCTCGGCTTCGGCGAGCCAGCGCTCGGCGTCGCGGTACCGGCCTCGATGAAGGTCGATCGTACCTAGCGTCCGCGCCGCCAGCCCGGCGGCCTCGCGGTCCTCGGCGCGCACCGCGTCGCGCACGATGTCGCGCATGTAAGCCCGAAGTCCCGCCCAGTCTTCGTCGCTGTCCTCGGCGACGAGGCTCGCGAGCCCCAGCGCATAGAGGTCGAAGTTGTGCGTGAACGGAAGTCGCGGGCGAAGGTCACGCGCCAGCGCGTTCGCCTCACGGCCCTGCCCGGTGCTCATCAGGGCCACACCGAGGATCAGCTCGTGCAGGCGCCGTGCCGTCGGCGCGAGATCCGGTTGGCGGACGGCTTCTCGTGCCGACTCCAGCCGGGCTTGGAAGCCTCCAGTGAGGGCCTCAAGGCCCGACTTCCACGTCTGCAGCTGCTCCTCGGCGCCCGCGTCGTCGGACCACGATTCGACCCGCTGCAGGAGTGCCCGAGCGTCGTCGGTCCGCCGCAAAACCCACGCCAGCAGGTGCAGCCGCTGTCCGACGTACTCAAGGGCTTCGGGGTCACCTCGCGCCAATCGCTCGGCGCCCGCTAGAACCTCCTCGGCCTCCGCGAATTCGTTGCGAATCGTGTACGCGCGTGCGAGCAACCGAACGCCGCGCATCCCCGCGCCGTCACTGACTGCGCGCCGGGCGAGGTCGGCGCCGAGCGCTGGATCTCCGGCCAGGTTGGCAGCTTCGGCGGCGTCGAGCAGCAGGTCACCGGGTATCTCGGCTCCGGCGTCAACCAACCAGCGAGCGGCGCGGAGGGCCGCGTCCGGTGTGAGGGGCCGGCGGCGCTGGATCATTGCTGCAAGCGACAAATGGAGCGTGCGTGTGCGCAGCACCGGGAGGTCGACCCGGATCGCGTCGCTGTACAGAGGGTGGGCGAGGCGCACCTCGGCGTCCGCCGCCGGACCGCTGATCGAGAGCATTCCGCGCGCCTCGCACGTTTCGAGCGCCTCGTACGACGTCAGCTCCGCGACCTCGGACAGGTACAGCGGCTCGCCCAGCGAAAGCAGCTCTAACGATTCTCGCTCGACGCTGCCCAAGGCGTCCAGGCGCCTGGCAATCACGCTCGTCAGGGAGGGTGGCAGTGACGGACGGCCTCGAAGTCGCCACAGCCCGCGTTCGCGGGCGAGCGCGCCTTCGTCGATCGCGGACGTCACGAGCTCGCGCGCGTACAGTGGGTTGCCGGCGCTCGCCTCCACCAATTGACGGAGCGTGGCCTGCTCTACTGGGCCGCCGAGCCCTTCCTCCAACAGACGCGCGATCGTGTCGTCGCCTAGTCGTTCGAGCTCGATCCGCTGCGCGCCCTCGTCCTTCCAGAGTGCCTCGATCGCGTCTGGGGCAGGAACGCCCGCGCGGATCGTCGCTAAGACGAAGACGCGTGCCGACGTCGCGAGGTGCAGCACGAGCCCGGCGGAGGTCTCGTCTAGCAGCTGTGCGTCGTCAACCGCCAGAAAGAGGGCGCGGGCGCCAGCTCGCTCCCGCAGCGCCGTCGCGCTGCGCCGCATCAGCTCCAGTAGGTCGTCGGAACGGACATCGTCGGGGATCAAGCTCGCGAGCGCGCCGAGCGGGATCGTGGCGCTGCTCGCGGTCGCCTGGGCCCAGAGGGCCAGCTCGCCGTTGGTCTCAGCCGCTGCACACGCCTCGCGAGCGAGTCGCGACTTGCCGACTCCCGCCGACGCGTAGATGATCGCCCCCGGGCACGCCTCGTCGTCGTGCGCGGAGACGATCTGGGCCAGCTCTGATTCGCGGCCGACCAGCGGCCACGCGCCACCACGCGAGACGCCGCTCCGTGAAACCTCCCCGCGCACCCTCGAAAATGATAATTGTGCGGTGCGCGCCGCGCGGTTCGCGCCCACTCAGGGACGATCAGACTTGGCGCGGCCCAACTTGCGCGGCGACGGCACCTAGGTGGAGCCAACCGGGATCGAACCGGTGACCTCCTGCTTGCAAAGCAGGCGCTCTCCCAGCTGAGCTATGGCCCCGCACAGGCGAGTTTAGGCCGACGCGGTGCCGACCGCTGATCTACCGGTAGAGGTAGGTCGCGACGTGCGCGGTGGAGGAGACTTCGGTGACGCCTTCTTCGACTTCTTCCGGTTCGAGTGCGTTGCGCACGCTGCCGGTGCCAAGGATGCCACCGGTGTGGTTACCCCAGCTGAAGAGGACGCCGTGGTAGATGCCGAAGGAGCTGATGCCGGACGCGACGACGGATTCGAACTTCATTCCGGTGTCGACTGGCAAGGGTTTGTCTTCTTCTTGGCCGTCGCCGACCTGGCCGTAGGCGTCGGCGCCCCAGCCGTAGAGTGTTCCGTTGACGAGCGCCAGGGTGTGGCCGTTGCTGGAGAGGTTGCCGCCGCAAGAGATCTCTGAGGCCGGGCCGGGGAGCGGGACGTGGTACGGCGAGGTCACTTCTTCGCGGAAGACGCCGTTGCCGACCTGCCCGTGGTTGTCGGCACCCCAGACGTAGATTTCGCCGTTCGACGTCCGCGCGCAGCTCGTGCGCTCGCCGGCCGAGATTTCGACGACGTGCCCGATACCAGGTACGAGGACCGGCGTCGAAGTCGACGAGATGTTCGGCACTCCGAGCTGCCCCTGAGCGTTGGTGCCGCAGGCGTAGACGGTGCCTTTCGACGTGAGCCAGAGCGAGTGGTGCTCGCCGCCCTGGACGCTGATCACGGAGCTGAGTCCTTGGATTTCCTGCGGCGTGACCGCGAACGAGCTCGCGCCGGGGTTGCACGACGCGCCGCGCAGGCCCCAGGCCCAGCCGTGGCCTGTGCTGTCGACCGCCATGCCGCTGTTCTGCGCCTCGCCGATGGACACGATTTTCAGGCTGGAGGGAAGACCGACGCGCACGGCGTTGGCCGAGGTCGTCGTGTTGCCGTTGCCGAGCTCACCTTCCGTGTTCTGCCCCCAGGCCCAGACTGTGCCGTTCTTCTCCAGCGCGTAGGCGCTCGAGTTGCCGGCGTCGACTTCAGTTACTTCGCTGAGCGGTTCGACGCGCTGCGGCACGCGAATCGGCGAGGTCTGACTGTCGACCTCGCCCCACGTGTAGACCGTGCCGACTTCGGTCGCGCCAGCCGCCGACGCACCAAGTGCGAGAGCTGCGGCGGTTACGGAGAGGGCGGCCATGCCGGAGGACAACAGGGTCCTTCCATGCCTCATAGCGGCCGAAGGTAACAGAACGCGCAGCGGCGTGTTTTCACAACGCCCCGTGCGCCGCGCCGCCGTGCTAAGCGGGCTCCTCGCTTCCGGCGTCGTCCTCGTCGGCGTCCGGCATCTCCCACTCGAGTTGGGAATCGTCGATCTCGAGCTCACCGTCGTGCTCCAGCACCGTCGCCATGTCGATCTCGGCGGTGTCCTGTGCGGCCGGGGCAGGTGCCTCGAACGCGGCATCCTCGTAAAGCTCGGCGGGATCGCCGCTGGCCTCCGCGACCGCAGCCGCCGGCTCGACGATCACAGGGTCAAGTGCTTCGTGCTCCTCCTGCTCGACCGCTCCCGGGTCGGCTCCGTGGCGCAGCTTGAGCTCGAGGTGTTCCCGGATCGCGTCGTCGAGAAGTCCCATCGCGGCGAAAGATACCGCTCGCGGCGTTCGCGTAGCCCGTCTACACTGCTTGCGTCGACCGGATGTCCGTTCGACGCCCCGGGGCTATAGCTCAGCTGGGAGAGCGCCTGAATCGCACTCAGGAGGTCGGGGGTTCAAATCCCCCTAGCTCCATCTGGGAACGCGCCTTGTGTCGCCATGAGCGCGTGTCGCACGTGGCGCGATGCGCCGCTACGGCCCGCCGGCCCCCGTAGGCGGGCCGGATTGCGGCAGCACCGGCCCGCCAGGACCAGGTCCAAGCCCCTGCGCGGCGTGTAGGCGCCCCTCCCAGACGGCTTTCGCACCCAGATCGCCGGTCCTGAAGACCATGTATCCGGCGACGACAGCCAGCAGCACGAGAGCGACCCTCAGCGCCGTGAGCACCGCCTTGGGCGAGAGGAGCCCGTCAACGATGGCGAGGCCGGTCGGCATGCCGCCGGAGATTCGCTGCGAGGCGAAGGTGACTATCAGCGTCGCGGTGAACACCACGTAGACGATCGCGAGGATGTGAGCGGCGTGCGAGTGTTCGGAGATCAGTTTCGCGGCCTGCCCCTGTAGATGGAGCGCGGCGCGCAGCGCGGCGCCGGCTTGCATCGTCAGAAAGATCGAGCTCATCGCGATGATCGACAGAACGGCGAGAGCGATCCCGTAGCGCGCGAACCACGGTGGCTTGAACACGAAGACGACAGCTGCCACGACGGTCGTCGGGATCAGCACGACAGGAACGTGGACGAACAGCGGATGCGCGGGCAGTCCGCCGTAGATCGTCGTGATCCGGATCCCGATCGTGATGAAGCCGAGAAACGCGAGGAGAGTCAGGACGAACTCCGCCCGTCGCCAGTCGACGCCCGTCCCCTCCGGTGCCACACCGCCGTCTGTGCTCATCGGCCGCGCACGTTATGCACGCGCCGTAAGCGGCCCATAAGGATCTAAGGCCCGGCAAGCGCAGCGGACGCTCTTCAGCGTCCGCTGGGTCGCGGACTCGTCACTGCTTCTCGCGCGTCGACTCGGTGTGGACGACGACGTCGGCGATCCCCCTGACCTTTTGACGCAGCTCCTCCTCGATGTCGCCCGCGAGCTGGTGCGCGTCGACCAGTGACGTTCCAAGGCCGACATCGAGCGTCAGGAAGATGACGCGTCCGGGCTGCGTGGCCAGGAGCTTCACGCGCCGTGGCTTTGCGCCGACGCGGGCGCGGACGATTTCATCCAGTTGGCGCAGGACGTCGAGGTCGGACTCACCGTCTGCCGCCTGCGCGACGAGCGGCTGCTCGAGCGGCTCGAGGTGCGTCTGAACGTCGCTGACGCCGGGCCGAGCGCGAATCGCCTGTTCGATGCGAGCCGCGACAGCGAGCGCCTCCCGTAGGCCGAGGTCGCCCGGGAACTTCAGGTGCAACGAGACGCTTGTCGAGCCGTTCTCCTCGTACATCGTGATGTCGTGGACTTCCCTGACGAGCGGCTCGCCGAGGGTGATCGCGAGCACCCGGTCACGGAGATCCAGGCCCTGGCGCCGCGGCTCGACGTGGACGACGACATCGCTTCCAGGCAAGGTCGTCTCGATCGCCGCCTCGACGCGATTCGCGGCCTCGTGTCCCTCGACCACGGCCGCTCCGGGCGCCACGGCGACGATCACATCCGCGAAGTAGCGTCCCGCGGACTCGCGCAGGCGCAGGCGCACGAGTTCGATGTCGGGCCCCAGGCGAGCGAGCGCCCGCTCTGCCGCCTCGCGCTCCTCGGAGGGCGTTCGGTCCATCAGCACGTTCGCGTTCGTCGCAATCAGGCGCGTCGCCGTGGCGAGGATGATCGCTGCGATGACGAGCGCCGCGCTCGCATCGCCCCGCGCATAGCCGGCGCGCACCAGGAGCAGGCCGATCAACACCACGACCGACCCCGCCATGTCTGCGGCGAAATGGAGGCCGTTCGACAGCAGGACCGGGCTTCCGAAGCGTCGCGCCGTGCGCAGCGACGCGACGGTCCGCACAAGGTCGACGCCGATCGCGACAGCGATGACCGCGAACACGTACCAGCTTGTGCTCGCCACGCGGACCGGGTTGACGAGTTGTTTGATCGCCTCGACTGCAACAAGCAGCCCGCCGGCCAAAAGGATCGCGGCCTCCCCGAGAGCGCCAAGGTTCTCCGCTCGCGCGTGCCCGTACGGGTGCTCAGGGTCCGCCGGCCGGCCGCCGAGTCGCACTGCGAAGAACGTCAGGATCGCAGCGACCACGTCGCCGCTCGACTCGAGGCCCGCAGACACCAGCGCGAGGCTGCCGGCGATGAGGCCGACACCCAGCTTGAGGATCACGAGCGACGTTGCGGCCGCGATCGATGCGATCGCCGTGCGCCGCTGCACGAGCTCCCGCTCGCTGCTCGTGGGCCGCGCCATCGCCTGAGACTAAAGAGGTCGCCGAGACGCACGCAAGCGAGCGCTCACGGAATCGGTGTCGCTAACCCGCCGGCTCGCGCGGACCGACCCGCGGCTAGAGCGACTCGAGCGGTACGCCGATGATCTTGAGCCGGCGCGTGAGCCCGTCGAGCGCGAACGCCCGCAGATCGTCCGTCGAGGCACCGAGGACCGAGGCGTCTGCGCCCTCGGGCGGTTTGAGCGACTCGGCTACCGCAGGCAGAAGGTCTCGCAACGTCGCGCGAACAACGTCCCCCATCGCGGGGTTCTCGGCGACGGCCTGCCGCAGGAACCAAATTCCGTAACCGATGTGGCGGTGCTCGTCGTGGTGGATCTTGCTGTAGCCCGCGACGAACCCCGGCAGCAAGCCCTCGCGTTCCATGAAGCGGGTCGAGAACTCGAACGTCGTGAGGCCCAGCGTGGACTCCAGGATGAGGTGGTAGATCGCGACGAACGCGACCTTCGCGTCGAGGTCGCTTGGGTTCGCCACGAGCCTTTCGTGGGCCGCAACGAGCTTCTCGTCAAAGATCGTGCGAAACGCCGGTGAGGTCTGGCTTCTGGCGCGCTCGACATGAGCCGCGATCGGAGCCGGATCGGCGACCACCTCGTCTTGGAAGCGCGCATAGAACTGCATGTGTCGTGCCTCGTCGACCTGCTGGGTCGCCAGGAAAGTGACTTCCTCCTCGCTCCCGGCGGCGCCGACGAGGCCCGAGAACTTCGTCGTGATCCGCTCCTCGGCGACCATCAGCGAGCCCAGCACGAACGTGACAAGCGCGCGATCGTCCATGCTTCGCCATTGCTCCTGATCCGCTGCCAGCTCGATCTCCCACGGGCTCCACTGGCTCTCCTCCCAATGGCGGTACAGCGTTTGGGGGTCGTGCAGGTTGATCTCGTGAACGTCGCTCATGCCGAAGGCGGCTTGCGCGCGCAAATGATCGCCGACGACGCGTTCGCGTGCACCTTGTGCGTCTCGCGGATCTCGACGTCGACGAGGCCGGCTTCATCGAGCGCGATTTCGAAGCCGCGGCGCGTCAGGGCTCCCGCGATGCAGCCCGTCCACTGCTGCATGTCGGCGCGTGTCGCCTCGTCCATGTTCTCGTCGGCCACCACGTCGGAAATCGCAAAGCGCCCGCCCGGCTTCAAGACGCGGGCCGCCTCGCGGAGCACCTTGGGCTTGTCGCCAGAGAGGTTCAGCACGCAGTTTGAGATCACCACGTCGACGCTCGCGTTCGCCAGCGGGATCTCCTCGATGTAGCCCCTGCGGAACTCGACGTTGTCGAGACCGGCCTCTTCGGCGTTCCGGCGTGCAAGCTCCAGCATCTCGTCGGTCATGTCGAGCCCGATGGCCTTCCCGCTCGGGCCGACGCGGCGAGCGGAAATGAGGACGTCGGCGCCGGCTCCCGAACCGAGGTCGAGCACGGTCTCGCCGGGCTTGAGCTCGGCGACGGCGGTCGGTACCCCGCAGCCGAGCGAAGCGGCAACGGCCGCGCCGGTCGCCTGTGTCGCCTCGCCGGCACCGTAAAGCGCCGCGCCGAAGACCACATCGCCGGCTGCGTCCGTCAGATGAACGCTCGGTGCGCAGCAGCCCGCGCCCGACTCGTTGTCGGCGATCGACCGCGCTGCGGCCGCGTAACGCTCACGCACTTGTGAGCGAACGTCGTTCGTCGCGGGCGCGGCATTCGCTTTCCGTGGCTGAGTGCAGCAGCCAGTGGAGTTACTCGTCACGTCAGCCATGTTGAAAGCTCCTGCCAGTGAATCGGGGATCACGAAGTAGTAGGCCCAGAGGCCTTGGCGCTCGCAGTCGATGATTCCCGCGTCGCGAAGCCGCTTCAGGTGGTGCGAGAGGGTCGGTTGAGAGACCTCGAAAAGTGGCACGAGCTCGCACACGCAGACCTTGCCCGCGTGTTTACGGAGCACGTCGACGAGCTGCAGCCGGATCGGGTCTCCCAGGGCCTTGGCCACCTCGGCCATTCGCACCGCGTGGTCGCGCTGGACGTCCGGGTAGACGACGGGCTCGCAGCAACGCTCGCCGGCGGCACGCTTGACCTTGGGCGCGAGCTCCAGATCGACGGGCATCGATATACGTATATCAATTAGACAGACATTTGTCGATCTAATACGATCGGGATGTGGACCACGACGCCTCGGTCGCCGCCGTCATCACGGATATCCACGGCAACCTGCCCGCGCTGCAAGCCGCTCTCGAGCGCATCGATCAACTCGGCGTCGCTCGCACCTATTGCGGCGGTGACCTGGTCGGCTACGGCCCGCACCCGAACGAGGTCTGCGCCCTGATCGCCGAACGGGAGATCCCAACCATCTACGGCAACTACGACTATGCGATCGCGCGCGACGAAGAGGACTGCGGCTGCGCATACATCACGCCTCACGACCGAGAGCTGGGGCAGCTCTCGGTCGACTGGACACTCGAGCACGCGAACGGCGAGTCCAAGGAGTTCATGCTCGGGCTTCCGTTCGACCTGCACTTCGACGTCGGCGACGTCGCCGTCCACCTCGTCCACGGCTCGCCGCGCAAAGTCAACGAGTACCTCTTCGAGGACAAGCCGCCGCGCCTCTTCGAGCGGCTCGCGGGCGCCGAGGCCGATCGGGTCCTCGTGTTCGGCCACACCCATAAACCGTGGGTACGCGAGTACGGAGGGGTGCTCTTCGTCAATTGCGGCGCGGTCGGCAAGCCCAAGGACGCAGATCCGCGCGGCGCCTTTGTCGTGCTGGAGTCCGGCGTGGACGGTGTGAGCGTGACGATCGAGCGAGTCGACTACGACGCCGACGCCGTGGCCGATGAAGTCCGCCGGGCCGGTCTGCCCGACGAGTTCGCGCAGCAGCTGGTGACGGGTACATGACGCACCCGCTGCCCCGACGGCTGCTTGCGGAGTACCTGGGCTCCGCGTTCCTCGCGGCGGTCGTCGATCGGCTCGGGCATCGCTGCGCAGACGCTCTCTCCGACTGACGTGGGATTGCAGCTGTTCGAGAACGCTGCAGCGACCGGAGCCGGGCTGTTCGCAATCATCCTGATGTTCGGCGCGGTTTCCGGAGGCCACTTCAACCCGGTTGTCTCGGCCGTCGACGCGAGCTTCGGCGGAATGCGTTGGCGCGACGTAGCTGCTTACGCGCCGGTTCAGATCGCGGGCTGCATCACCGGAGCCGTCGTCGCCAACGCAATGTTCGAAAAGGCGCTCGTGTCGATTTCGACCAAGCACCGAGCGAGCGCAGCCCACGATTTCGCCGAAGTCATCGCGACGATGGGGCTGATGTTCGTGATCTTCTCGCTGACGAGAACCCGCCGGGGCGCGGCCACGCCGGCTGCCGTCGGCGCGTACATCGCCGCTGCATACTTCTTCACTAGCTCCACGAGCTTCGCGAACCCTGCGATCAGCATCGGCCGGATGTTCTCCGACACCTTCGCCGGCATCGCGCCGTCCTCGGTACCGCCATACGTCGTCGCGCAGCTCGTCGGCGGCGTAGCAGCGGTCGCGCTGCTTCGTGTCCTCTACCCGAACGTGACGCCGCAGGAGGCAGCCGAGGTCATGCTGCCTCAGGCCGACTGAGAGGGCCGGCGCCAGCGAGCTCAGGCACGCGTCGAAGCCGCATGTCGGGGCTCGTGCGGCGTCAGCGCGGCAGATCGACGATTTCGCGCCCCAGAGGGGTCAGCGAGACGGGGATCATCTTGAAGTTCGCGAGCCCGAGCGGAATGCCGATGATCGTGACGCAGAGCAGAGCGCCCGTGATGACGTGCGCGAGGGTGATCCACCAGCCGCAGAGCACGATCCACAGGACATTGCCGATCGCCGAGCCGACGCCGGCGTCGGGGCGCTTCACGACCTGGCGGCCGAAGGGCCAGAGCGCGAAGAACGCGATCCGGAACGACGCTTTGCCGAACGGGATCGTGATGATCAGGATGCAGCAGATGACCCCCGCGATGACGTACGAGATCGCGAGCCAGATGCCCGCGAACAACAGCCAGATGATGTTGCCGATGATGTGCAGCGGCGACGTGGAAGCGGGCATGCGGCGAGTCTAAAGCTCCTGCCGCCCTGTGGAGTGCGCCCGGAGGGAATCGAACCCTCGGCCTGCGGCTTGAAAGACCGCTGCTCTTTGGCTCCCCGAAGAGAACCGTTGACCACTGAGCTACGGGCGCCCGTGCCGGGCGGAGGACCGCTCGGGACGCCGATTATTACAGCACGCCTGACCCGGCAGCGCCGAGTGAACAATCACGTGTCGGCGCCGGGCAGGGTGAAGACGCGCCGGGCGTTCGCTGAGAGGAATAGATCCCGCGACTCGTCGTCGAGCGCGAGCGCGTCGAGGCCCTCGAGAGCGTGCGCCGGCGCGATCATCGGCCAGTTCGAGCCGAAGAGGACCTTTCGCGCGCCGGAGCCCGTGTGCATGTAGTCGACGAGCTCGCGCGGCAGCCGTTGGATCGTGTACGCAGACGTGTCGATGTAGACGTTCTCGTGCTTGCGCGCGACGGCGACCATCTCCTCGGTCCAGGGGTAGCCGACGTGGCCGCAGACGATCGTGAGCTCGGGGAAGTCGATCGCGACCTGGTCGATGTACGGGATCGGCCGACCGGTCTCCGATGGGCGCAGCGGGCCGGTGTGCCCGACCTGGGTGCAGAACGGGACGCCGAGCTCGACGCACGCCGCGTAGAGCGGGTAGTAGCGGCGGTCCGTCGGCGCCGCTTCCCACAGCCAGGGCATCAGGCGAAGCGCCACGAAGCCGAGCTCGCCGACGCACCGCCGCAGCTCGCGCACCGCGTCCATCGGGCGCTCCAGCGGCACGCCCGCGACGCCGGCGAAGCGGCCGGGGTGCGCGTCAACCCACGCGGCGACCTCGTCGTTGGAGATCAGTGCGCCGACGCCCGGCCCGTACCAGGCGGTCAACAGGGCGATGTCGACGCCCGCCGCGTCCATGGCCTCGACGGTCGCGGCGATCGGCGGCTCGCTGTCAGGGATCTGGCCGCCGGTCCAGCGCCGCAGCGAGGCGAACATCTCCTGCCCGAGGAAGCGGCTCGTCGGGTGCTGGATCCAGGCATCGACGGTCACGGACGCGCCGCCGCCTCGTGTGCGATCGGGCCGCCGCGTACGATGGCGTCGGCGCGGCAGCCGGCTGCCAGGGATGCCGAGGCCATCGCAGTCGCGCGTGCAGTACTCATAGATCGGGCGGAAGCCGAGCAGCTCGGGGATCGTGACGATGCGGTAGCCGCGCGCTCGCAGGTCCCGGATTATCGTCGGATACGCCGCGAGCGTCTCCTGGCGGGGGCCGCCACCATCGTGAGAGATGATGATCGAGCCCGGTTTCACCTCGGCCATGACGCGCGAGATGATGGCGCCGGTTCCCGGCAGCGCCCAGTCGCTCGGGTCGACGTTCCAGAGGACCGTCGCGAGGCCCAGCGATCGCGCGGTGTCGAGGACCGAGCGGTCGAAATCGCCGTACGGCGGGCGAAAGACGCACGGCGTGTAGCCGGTCAGATCGCGCGGATCCGTTCGCGCGTCCGAGCGAGCTCTTCGCGCACGTTCGGGGCCGTCACGAGGTCGGGATGCGTCCACGTGTGGTCGCCGAGAACGTCGCCGGCACGCAGCTCCCGCAACAGAACAGAGCGCTCGGAGCCGGCGATCTGCTTGCCGATCATGAAGAACGTCGCCTGCACGTGCTCGCGTTCGAGCATCGAAACGAATTCGGGAGTGTCGGCGGCCGGGGCCGTCGTCGAAGCCGATCGCGACCTCGCGCCGCGGCGGACCTTCGAAGTAGGCATGGTCGCCGTAACTCGCGCAGCCGACGATCCGGAAAAGCCCGACGCTCCGGTCGCGGCGCGGCCGTGCCGCGCCGGTCGCCGATGGCGCCGCAAGCGACACGGCCGCGAGAGCCAGGGCGAGCGCGAGCGGGGCGAGGCGACGGGACATCAAACTCGACGCTAGCCGCTTTTCGACGGCCGTGGACGTGCCCGCGCACGTAGGATCCGCCCGTGAGCACGCTGATCGCAGCGCTCGACCAGGGCACGAGCAGCACGCGCCTCGCGCTCTTCGATCTCGACGGCGGACTCGTCGCCGCGGCGCAGCGCGAGCACCGCCAGATCCACCCCGCCGCCGGGCTCGTGGAGCACGACGCCCTCGAGATCTGGCAACGCAGCCAGGAGGTGATCGCCGAGGCGCTCTCCGGCGTCGCGGCGAGCGACGTCGCCGCGCTGGGGATCACAAACCAGCGCGAGACGGTCGTCGTCTGGGAGCGCGAGAGCGGCGCGCCGATCCACAACGCGATCGTCTGGCAGGACACGCGGACAGCGGCGCGCGTGCGCGAGCTCGCAGGCGACGCGGGGCCCGATCGTCTGCGCGCGACGACGGGGCTGCCACTCTCGACGTACTTCTCCGGGCCGAAGATCGCGTGGATCCTCGACGAGGTGCCCGGCGCGCGCGAGCGCGCCAAGGCCGGCGAGCTCGCATGCGGCACGATCGACAGCTGGCTGCTCTGGCGCCTGACCGGCGGTGCCGTGCACGCGACGGATGTGACGAACGCCAGCCGCACACTGCTCATGGACCTGCGGACGCTGGACTGGGACGAGGAGGCGCTTGGGCTGATCGGCGTACCGCGCGCGACCCTGCCGCGCATCGAATCGTCGGCCGCCGTCCACGGCGAGGTACGCGACGGGCCGCTCGCCGGCTGCCCGATCGCGGCGCTCGTCGGCGACCAGCAGGCCTCGCTCTTTGGACAGGCCTGCTTCACGGCGGGCGATGCCAAGTGCACCTACGGCACGGGGGCGTTCCTGCTCGTGAACACCGGCGAGGAGACCGGCGGCCTCGCCGGGGCTCTTGACGACGGTCGCGGCGCGAGTCGGCGAGGAGCCCGCAACGTACGCGCTCGAGGGCTCGATCGCGGTCGCGGGCTCGGCCGTCCAATGGCTGCGCGACAAGCTCGGGATCATCGAGAGCGCCGGTGAGGTGGAAGCGCTCGCGGCGAGCGTCGA
Organism: uncultured Solirubrobacterales bacterium; assembly: GCA_963764325.1. Classification (GTDB taxonomy): domain Bacteria; phylum Actinomycetota; class Thermoleophilia; order Solirubrobacterales; family Solirubrobacteraceae; genus Palsa-744. Next base: position 1,036,302 of record CAVXSE010000003.1, read on the forward strand.
CGACAACGGCGGCGTCTACTTCGTGCCCGCGTTCTCGGGACTCTTCGCGCCGCGCTGGCGCGAGGACGCCCGCGGCACGATTGTCGGCCTGACCGCGTTCGCGGGTGCCGGGCATCTGGCGCGCGCGACGCTCGAAGCGGCCTGCTGGCAGACCAGGGAAGTCGTGGACGAGGCGACCGCCCAGGCGGGCGTCGCGCTTCCCGAGCTCCGCGTCGACGGCGGCATGACCGCCGACAATCTCCTGATGCAGCTTCTCGCCGACGCGCTCGCGCTACCGGTCGTGCGCTCCGAGGTGCGCGAGACGACCGCGCTCGGCGCGGCCTTCGCCGCCGGGCTCGCGATCGGCGCCTGGCCGGGACGCGACGCGCTCGCTCATCTGCTGCGCTCCGACGGACGTTTCGAGCCGGCGCTCGAGCCGGATCTGCGAGAGGAGCGCTACGGGACGTGGCGGGCGGCCGTCGAGCGCTCGCTCGACTGGCCGCCACACCGCGCGTGACGCGGGCCGCCCAGCCCCGGGGACAGGTACAGGGCTGGGCGGTTGTCCGCGTCGGGGGGCTCTAGGACGCCGGCGTCCAGGGCAGGAAGTACGCCCTGTACGTGTTGACGCCCGTCGGGAACTCGGCGTTGAACACCAGCTGGCCGGCCGGGTCGAACTCCGAGAAGTACGGCAGCGCGCCCCAGCCGACGAAGAGGTCTCCGTTGGCCGTCGTCTGCGCGTTGCCCTGCGATGCCGCGGACAGCCCCTCGGGCTGGTCGTCCGAGGCGACGAGCGTCGCGACGTGCGTGCTCGTGTTGAGCTGCACCGTCACGGCTCGGCTGTACGGAAGCAGCGGCGATCCAGCGGACTCGTTGTCGAAGAACGTGTACTCGTTGTTCCCGATCGACTCCGGGTCGTGCTGCCAGGCGAAGATCTCGCCTGCGCTGTCGAGCGACTGGCCGGGTGCGGCCTGCAGCGCGAAGCTGCTGGCCTTGCCGCCGAGCTGCCACAGGATGTGGCCCGTCTGCAGGCTCACCTTGTAGAGCGTCCACGTGTCGCGCGCGTCGATCAGCAGGTTGCCGTCCGAGTCCAGGTGCACCGCGTTGATGTGGAACCAGTCCCACGGCGTCGTCGGCGACGACGGCAGCGGCTGCTCGCTCTGGGAGAACGGAACGTGGTCGGCGCTGTTCCATTCGAACAGCACCTTGCCGTTGTGGATGTTGATCTCCTGTACCACGCCGTTGATGACCTCCTGGTTCGGCGCGCCGCCGATCGAGGTGAGGTCCTCGGTCGCCGTCGTGTACGAGAGGATCAGCGCCGTGTTCCACGGCGTGATCAGGAACTCGTGGCCGTCGGCCGAGAGGCCGTTGCCGGCTTTGACGACGGCGATCGGCTTGTAGTGGTCGTTGTAGATGTAGTCCTCGCCGCTCGACAGGCCACCGAAGCCGGTGCCCTGCCACCAGGTGAGGACCTGTTTGCCGCGGTAGCTCTGCGTACGGAAGTCGCCCGCTGTCTGGCCTTGCGGGATCGGGTGGAACCACTGCACAGCGCCTTCCGCGCTGAGGATCTCCGGTCCGTTCGCGTAGTTCGCGGTGTCGCCGGTCGGGGTGATGAATATCGAGCCGTTGCCGACTGCTCCGTTGGGCGTGAGAATCGAGACCGGCGGCGGCTCCTCGTCGGCTGCGGCCGCTACGCCGGCTCCTGCGACGAGTACCGCCAGCAGCGCGGTCGCCACGGCGGCGAGCACGTGCGAGGTCCGGCGTATCCGCCGGTGGTGGTCTACGTACGACATCTGCCTTCTCCTTGGATTTCGGGGGTTCTGGGTGGTGCTGCAGCGGCCGCGGGACAGGCGGCCGGGGGCGGAGACTAGCAGAAGCTCATAAAGCTGATGAGAATTATCTGGATTTAAACCGGAGGGCTCTTAGGGCGCGCCCAGAGCGTCGCCGCGCGGCGCCATCAGCGTCCCGCGGACCATGCTCGAGGTGGATGTCAGGAGCTCCGCGCGCTAGGGCGTGAGGACGATCTTCAGCGCCTCGCGGGCGTCGTAGATCGCGTAGGCCTCGGCGCCTCATTGAGCGTCATGTGGTGCGTCACCAGCGGCGCCGGATCGAGCAAACCCGCGCTCATCATCGCGAGCACGCGGTCGACGTGGGCGAGGACGTTCGCGTGTCCGCCGCGCAGCGTCATCGCCTTCAGCCACATCAGTCCCATGTGAACCTCGGCGCGCTCGGCGTAGACGCCGACGCACTGGATCGGCGCCGCAGTCGCGCGTCACGCGGATCGCCCTCTCGAGCGCGCGCGGATCGCCGACGGCGTCGATCGTCACGTCGGCGCCGCGGCCTTCGGTCAGCCGCGCGGACCGCGGCGCGCGACGTCCTGCTCGGTCAGGTGCACGGCCTCGCGCCGAAGCGGCGCGCGAGAGCCAGGCGCTCGGGGACGGTGTCGACCGCGACCACGTGGGCCGCGCCGGCGGCGCGCGCCGCCTGCACCGCGCAGAGCCCGACCGGGCCGAGGCCGAGCACGCAGACCGTGTCGCCGCCCTGGACGCCGCTCGCGTGGAGCGGCGTGGAAGCCGGTGCCCATGACGTCGCCGGCGAACAGCGCCGACGTCGGCGCTCATTTCCTCGGGCACGCGGCGCAGGGTCAGGTCGGCGTTCGGGATCAGCGCCATCTCGGCCTGCGTGCCCTGCAGCGAGCCGAGCGTCGCGCCGTGGCCGAACGTGCGCGAGTGTTCGCAGCGGTGGAAGAGGCCGCGGCGGCAGAAGAAGCATTCGCCGCAGGCGCACTGGAAGCAGCCGAGGACACGGTCGCCGGCGGCGACGCGCGTGACGCCGTCGCCGACGGCGAGCGACGGTGCCGACGTACTCGTGGCCGATCGTGAAGCCCGGTTCGATCTGGACGCGGCCGTGGTAGATGTGCAGGTCCGAGCCGCAGACGCCCGAAGCCTCGATGCGGACGATCGCGTCGTCGGCGGTCGCGGAGCTCGGGCTCGGGGACATCCTCGACCTCGACCATGCCTGGCGCCTGGAAGGTGACGGCGCGCATTTCGCGGGAAGCCTATTCGTCGCGGGCCGCGACCTCTCGCAGCCGCCCGTCCTCGGGGTTGAAGACGAAGCCGCGGATCGCGTCGCGCCGGGCGAGCTCGGGGCTCGTGCGCAGGCGCGCAAGGCCGTCGGCGAAGGGCCTCCTCGACGTCTTCGAACGCGCCGAGCCGCCAGGAGGGCCGCGCGCCGTCGGCGGCGAGCGCGCTGCGAGTACTCGTCCTCTGAAGCGCCGTGCAGGCCGCAGCCGTCGTGCATCACGACGATCACCTCCTCGGTTCCGAGCAGGCGCTGCGAGACCGAGAGGGAGCGGATTGCATCGCCGGTGACCAGGCCGCCGGCGTTGCGGATGATGTGCCCGTCGCCGCGCGCGAGACCGAGCAGCGGGAAGAGGTCGATCCTCGTGTCCATGCACGCGAGCACCGCGACGCGGCGCCGCGGTCGCGGCGAAAGGCCCGGCGCCGCGAGATCGTCGGCGTTCTGCGCGGCGTGTTCCAGCATCCGGTCGCCCTCGCTCACGGCGACATCGTACGCGCGGCGCCTGCGCGGCCTCGGACGCTCGCATAGAGTGCCCGCGTGGACGTCAGCGGCAGGCATGTGGTCGTCACGGGCGGCGCGGGCGGGATCGGCCGCGCCCTGGTCGCAGCATTCGCTGACGCGGGCGCCCGGCGCGTCACGCTCGCCGACCGCGACGTGAGCGCCGCGGCAGCGCTCGCCGGCCGGGACGGCGTCGACGCGCTGGAGTGCGACGTCGGGACCGAGGCCGGCGTCGCCGCGCTGATCGCGGCCGCCACGGATGCCGCGGGACCGATCGACATCTTCATCTCCAACGCCGGCGTCGGCGGCAGCCTCGGCGGCCCCGAGGCCCCGGACGACTCGTGGGACGAAGCGTGGCGCGTCAACGTGATGGCGCACGTCTGGGCGGCGCGGGCCCTGGTACCCGAGATGAGCGAGCGCGGCGAGGGCTACCTGATCAACACGGCCTCCGCCGCGGGGCTCCTGACGCAGGTCTCCTCCGTCGTCTACAGCGTCACCAAGCACGCTGCGGTCGCGCTCGCCGAGTGGATGGCGATCGAATACGCGGGGCGCGGGATCCGCGTCTCGTGCATCTGCCCGCAGGGCGTGCGCACGCCGATGCTCGAAGCCGCACTCGACGACGCGGCGAGCGCCGCGGCGCTGACGGCGGGCGACGTGCTCGAACCGGCGGATGTGGCGCAGACGGTCCTCGAAGGGGTCCGCGACGAGCGTTTCCTGATCCTGCCGCACCCCGAGGTCGCGCAGTACATGGTGATGCGCGCCAGCGACCCCGAACGCTGGCAGTCCGGCATGCGGCGGATGGTGGAGCGAGCCCGCGGCGGCTAGCGCCGCCTAGTGACCTTCGTAGGTGACGTGGCCGGAGTTATTCGTCTGGGTCACGGTGAATGGGTAGTCGCGGCCGTTCACCGTCGCCGTGCAGGTGAACGTGACGCCCTGGCGCTGCAGCACGTAACGCGGACAGTGCACGTCGGCCTTCAGGCCGCGTTGCTTGGCGACCGCCGCGACGATCGCGCCCTCCACTTTCGTCGTGTTTAGCGCCACGAACGGTTCGTGATTGACGAAGCGCACCTCGCCGTTGTCGCTCGTCACGGTGACGGCCAGCGGGTAGGTGCCGGCTTCGAGCTGCGCGGCGCAGATGAAGTCGAAGCCGACCTCGCGCTTGATGCCCGACGTGGGGCACTTCACGGTCGCCGGGATGCCGCTGTGGTGAAGGATCGCCTGCTGCAGCTCGTGCTCCACCTGCGCGGTTTCGATGGTCTTCGTTTCCGAGTGGCCACAGGCCGCGAACGCGACCGCGGCGCCGACCGCGAACGCGCCGACGAGGCCTCTCCGTGCGGTTCGTGGCACCGCGGGTCGCCTACGCGATGCTTGTGGCGCCAGCGGGCTGCCGCTGGGCGATCCGCGCGTTGTCGACGATCGCGTCGATGATCTGTGGCCACAGCACCCGTGGCATGTCGTGACCCATTCGCGGCACGATCATCAGCCGGGCACCGGGAATCGCCCGCGCCGTCGCACGGCCCCCCGACAGCGCGACGAGCGGGTCGGCGTCGCCGTGGATCACGAGCGTTGGCACGTCGATCGCCTGCAGCTCCGCGCGGCGGTCGCCGGAGGCGATGATCGCGGCGAGCTGGCGCTGCGGCCCGTTTGGGTCGTGGTCGCGCTCGTAGCTCTCCACCGCCAGGCGATGCAGGTCTTCGGGGTCGCGGGGGAGGTCTTTGGAGCCGATCGCGTTGAACGTCTTTTCGACTCGCGCGATGTATTCCTCGCGCCCGGCCCTGGGGCGCGTGAGGAAGAGCGGGTAGAGGTGGGGCGAGGGCTGGCCGCTCCAGCGGCTGCCCGTGTTGGACATGATCGAGACCAGCGAGAGGACGTGCTCGGGGTGCAGCGCCGCGAGCGTCTGCGCGATCATCCCGCCCATCGAGACGCCGACGACGTGCGCCGGCCCGATGTCCAGGCGCCGCAGCAGCCCCGCGGTGTCGCCGGCCATGTGCGCGAGCGTGTAGCTCGCCGCCGAACGGCGCCGCACGAGCAGCTCCGCGGCCGTCGGCACGTGGCCGTTGACGTGGGTCGAGCGGCCGATGTCGCGGTTGTCGAAGCGCACGACGTGGAAGCCGCGCTCGGCGATCCGTTCGCAGAAATCGTCCTGGAAGGCGATCATCTGCGTCGCGAGCCCCATCACGAGCAGCATCGTGGGGTCCTGCGGGTCCCCGAAGCCCTCCCAGCAGAGCGTTATGCCGCGCCCGACGTCACAGAACTGCTCGGCCATCCACGGGACTCTAGCTGGCGCGCTCATCTAGCATCACCCCCGATGGCATCCGAAATCGCAACGGCCAACGCGACCGGCAACGTCGACAGCGCCGTCGGGCGCCGCTCCATCGACACCGTCCGCACGCTCGCGATGGACTCCGTCCAGAAGGCGAACGCCGGGCACCCGGGGACCGCGATGGCGCTCGCGCCGCTCGGCTACACGCTCTTCCGCCACGTACTGCGCATCGACCCGAACGAAACCGCCTGGCCCGACCGCGACCGCTTCGTCCTCAGCTGCGGCCACGCCTGCATCCTGCAGTACGCGTTGCTCCACCTCACCGGCTTCGACCTCACGGTTGCCGACCTCGAAGCGTTCCGCCAGTGGGGCTCGCGCACCCCCGGCCACCCCGAGCGCGGCCACACGGCCGGAATCGAGGTCACGACCGGCCCGCTCGGACAGGGCATCGGCAACGCCGTGGGTATGGCGATCGCCGAGCGCTTCCTGGCCGAGCGTTACAACCGGACTGACGCCACGACTCGTCGACCACCACACGTACGCCATCTGCTCCGACGGCGACATGATGGAGGGCCTCTCGCAGGAAACCGCCTCGATCGCCGGCCACCTGCGCCTCGGCAAGCTGATCGTCTGTTACGACGACAACCGGATCACGATCGACGGCCCGACGGCGCTGACATTCGACACCGAGGATCACGGCGCCCGGCTGGAAGCGACCGGCTGGCACGTCCAGCGCGTCGCCGACTCCGAGGATCTCGACGCGCTCGCGGCGGCGCTGGCCGCGGCACGCGAGGAAACCGAGCGCCCGTCCTTCATCGTCGTGCGTTCGCACATCGCCTACCCGGCGCCGAACGCGACAGACACCGCGGCGGCGCACGGCGCGCCGCTCGGCGAAGACGAGATCCGCGCGACCAAGCTCGTGCTCGGCCTGGACCCGGACCGCAAGTTCGACGTGCCGGGCGAGGTGCTCGAGCACATGTCGCTCGTCGAGCGCGGCGCCGCGCTGCGCGCCGAGTGGCAGGAGCGTGCCGATGCCTGGCGCGAGGCCTACCCCGACCTGGCGGCCGACTGGGACCGCAGCCAGGCCGGCGAATTCATCGACGGCTGGCGCGAGGCGCTGCCGACGTTCAAGGCCGGCGAAAAGATCGCGACGCGCGCCGCCGGCCGCAAGGTCATGGAAGCCTTCTCCGAGTATGCGCCGACGATGTTCGGCGGCGCCGCCGACCTCGTGGAGTCGACGAAGACGGAGTTCCCGGGCGCCGGCGAGTTCTCGCCCGTGCATGCCGGCCGCAACATTCCGTTCGGAATCCGGGAGCACGCGATGGGCGCGATCATCAACGGGGCGGCAGCCCACGGCGGGATCGTCAAGCCCTATGGCTCGACGTTCCTGATGTTCTCCGACTACATGCGCGGAGCGATCCGACTCTCCGCGCTGATGGGGCTCCCGGACCTATGGGTCTACACGCACGACTCGATCGGCGTCGGCGAGGACGGGCCGACGCACCAGCCGGTCGAGCACTACGCGTCGCTGCGCGCGATGCCGAACATTTGGGTGATGCGCCCCGGTGACGCGAACGAGACGACCGTCTGCTGGCGCGTCGCGCTGGAACGCGAGGACGGCCCCGTGGCCCTGCTGCTGACACGACAGGCGCTGCCGGTGCTCGACCGGACGGACCTCGCGGACGCCGAGCGCGCCGCCGACGGGGCCTACGTTCTCTGGGAGTCCGGCGCGCCGCTGCAGCTGATCCTGATCGCCACCGGCTCCGAGCTCGCGCCGACGCTCGAGGTCGGCCGCGCCCTCGCCGACGACGGCATCGGCGTGCGCGTCGTCTCAGTTCCCTGCGTGGAGCTGCTCGAAAAGATGGACGACGCGGAACGCGAGGCGCTGCTGCCGCGAGCCGTGCGCGCCCGGCTCGCCGTCGAGGCCGGAGCAAGCCTCAGCTGGTGGCGCTGGGTCGGCAGCGACGGCGACGTGCTCGGCGTCGACCGATACGGCGCTTCCGCGCCCGGCCAGATCGTGCTCGACCACTACGGCTTCTCGGTCGCCAACATCGAGAGCCGCGCGCGTGCCATTCTTGAGGCCGATGAACGACGCGACAGTGAGGAGTGAGCATGGCGGCTGAGACCCCGATGGCGAGCCTCTCGGAGCTCGGCCAGAGCGCGTGGATCGACTTCGTGTCCCGTGACGCGCTGCGCGACGGCACGCTCGCCGACCTGATCCGCGATCACTCGATCTTCGGCGTGACCTCCAACCCCACGATCTTCGAGCAGGCGATGGCCAAAGGCGACGCCTACGACGAGCAGCTGCGCGAGCTCGGCGACGTCGACCTCGACACCGCCTTCTGGGCGCTCGCCGAGCGCGACATCGCCGGCGCGCTCGAACTGTTCGAGTCCGTGTGGCAGCGCACCGACGGCCGCGACGGCTACGTCTCGCTGGAGGTCGACCCGCGCCTGGCGTACGACACGCTGCGGCACCTACCGCTCGGCGATCGCGCTGCACGAAAAGCTCGACCGGCGCAACCTGATGGTCAAGATCCCCGCGACGCGCCCCGGGCTCGGCGCGATCGAGGATGTGATCGCCACGGGCCACTCGATCAACGTCACGCTGATCTTCTCGCTCGAGCGCTACGCGGCTGTCGCGGAGTCATACATCCGCGGGCTGCAGCGGCTGGTCGCCGCCGGCGGCGACCCCGCTCCCGTCGCATCGGTCGCGAGCTTCTTCGTCTCGCGCATCGACACCGAGGCCGACCGGCGCCTGGAAGAGCTCGGCGCGCCCGAGGACCTGAGGGGGCGCCTGGCGGTCGCCAACGCGCGCCTCGCCTACGAGCACTACCTCGATACGTTCGCCGGCGAGCGCTGGGAAGCGCTCGCCGCCAAGGGCGCGCGGCCGCAGCGCCTGCTGTGGGCGTCGACGTCGACGAAGAACCCCGCGTACCGCGACGTGCTTTACGTCGAGGAGCTGATCGGGCCGGACACCGTGAACACGATGCCGCTCGCGACGGTCGAGGCCTTCGAAGACCACGGCGTCGCCGAGCCCCGGCTCACGGAGGTGGGTGACGCGCGCGAGCTCCTGGAGCGCCTCGCGGCGGCGGGCCTTGACTACGACGACGTCACCGCGACGCTGGAGCGCGAGGGCGTGAGCAAATTCGCGGCCTCGTTCGAAGAGGCGCTCGCCACGCTCGACACGCAGCGCGCGAAGCTCCCGGCCTGACGCGCGCGCGTCAGACGTGCTGGGAGATCAGCTCGCCCGCCACACGGTCCGACGCCAGCGACGTGCCGCCGACCAGGCGCCGCGAGAGCTGCGCCCGCCGGAAGTAGAGCGGCGCGTCGTGCTCCCACGTCGCGCCGATGCCGCCGTGAACAGAGATCATCGTCCGCGCCGCGGTGTCCAGCGCCCGCCCGCCGACGGAGCGCGCGGCGTTCGCGGCGAGCGCGAACTCGCCGGGTGCGCCGCCGCGTGACCAGCCGGCGTAGTAGAGCAGCGAGCGGCCGTTCTCCTGCTGGCGGAGCACCTCCGTGAGGCTGTGCTTGACGGCCTGATAGGAGCCGATGGCGCGGCCGAACGTGTGGCGCTCCTTGGCGTAGGCGACCGACACTTCGAGCGCCGTTTCGACGCTCCCGATCGACTCGGCCGCGATCAGCGCCTGCGCCAGGTGCCACGCATTACCGAGCGCCTGGACGGGCGCATCGAGCGCCGTGGCGATCGCGCCGTCGAGGACCACGTGGCCCAGCAGGCGCGTCGCGTCGTAACCGTCCACTGCCGTGCACCGTCACGCCCAGCGCGCCGCTCTCAATGGTGAAGCCGGTCGGCTCGCCATCGACCAGCGCCACACCGACCAGGATGTCGGCGCCGGGAGCGTCGGGAACGAACGCCAGGCGGCCGGAGACCGCGATGCCGCCGTCGACCTTGGTCCCAGTGGGAGCCTCGGCGCGGCCCGCACCGTGCTCGCGGTCCACCGTCCAGTTGTGCTCCACGTCGCCCGGAGGGCAGGTCGGTAGGTACGCCGCGCGCAGCTCGCCCGAGGCGAGCTCCGGCAGCTGGGGCGCGTCGCTCGCGGCCTGCAGCAGCGCGGTCGCCGTGAGGTGCCCGAGTAGCGGCACGCCGGCCAGCACACGGCCGCACTCGCCCATCACGAGCATCGCGTCGAAGGCGTCGAGGCCCGCGCCGCCTTGGTCTTCATCGATCAAGAGGCCCGGCCAGCCGGCCTCGCGCGCGACCGACCAGAGGTCCGGGAGCGCTCCTTTGCCGTCCTCGAGCGCCTCGCGCGCCGCTTCGACCGTCTTGTATCGCGAGAGCGCGCCGCGGGCCGCCTCACGCAGGAACTCCTGCTCGTCAGAGAGCGCGAGATTCATGCCGCCGCCCCTTCCTTGGAGCGCAGCTCGGAGAAGGGGATGCCCTTGTCAAGGCGCGGCGCGGGCGGCAGCCCGAGCACGCGCTCGCCGACCGTGTTGCGCAGGATCTCTTCCGTGCCGCCGGCCGACTTGAGCCCCGGCAGGAACGAGATCATGTACGCCCACTCGCTGCCCTCGCCGAGCGCCTCGGGTCCCACGACATCGGCGATCAGGTCGCCGGCGCGGATCGCGCAGTTGACGATCGTGACCTTCGCGAGCCCGGCCTCGGGCCCCGGGATCTGGCCGCGCTGGAGCGCCGTCAGCGTGCGGTAGCCGGTGAAACGCACGCCCAGAAGCTCGCTTGATATCTCGCCCGCGACGTGGCGTATCTCGCTGTCCACGCGCGCGTTGGGGTCGGCGGCGATCGCTTCCGCGAAGCGCCCGGCGCTGTAGCCCATCGCCTCGCCGCCGAGGCCGATCGTGACGCGCTCGAACATCAGCGTCGTCAGCGCCGTGCCCCAGCCGTTGCCGACGCCGCCGACGACGGCGTCCTCGGCGAGCTCGACGTCGTCGAAGAAGACCTCGTTGAACTCGGCCTCGCCGGAGATCTGCCTGAGGCCGCGAACCGTCACGCCCTCCGCTTCGATCGGCACGATGAACATCGTCAGGCCGTTGTGCTTCGGGACGTCGAGGTCGGTGCGGGCGAGCAGCAGACCGTAGGAGGCGAACTGGGCGTTCGTCGTCCAGACCTTCTGGCCGGACAGGCGCCAGGTGCCGTCGTCCTCCTGGCGCGCGCGTGTCTGCACCGCCGCGAGGTCCGAGCCCGCCGCGGGCTCGGAGAAGAGCTGGCACCACACCTCGTCGCCATGGAGCATCGGCCCGAGATAGCGCGACTTCTGCTCGTCGCTGCCGTGGGCGATGATCGTCGGCCCGAGCATGCCGATGCCGATCGAATCCAGGACGTTCGGCACTTCCGCGCGGGCGATCTCCTGGCCACAGATGACCTGCTCGATGGGGCCGAGGCCCTGGCCGCCGTACTCCTTGGGCCAGGTCACGCCTGCCAGGCCGCCCTCGGCGAGCTTGCCCTGCCAGACGCGGCGTGCCGCGATGATCTCCTGCTCGTCCGTAAGCGCGTTCGGCCCTCTCAGGACCGGCGCTTCGTGGCGGTGCTCCTCCAGCCAGCCGCGCACTCGCGCGCGGTACGCCACCTGCTCGGGTGTGTCATCGAGGTCCACTGAAAGCTCCTTTTTGCTCGCGCCCTGACGGGCACAACGGTATCCGGTCGCGGCGCGAGCCGTCGAGTCAGGCGCCGGGCGGCCAGCGCGGTTCGGCGAGCGGGCGCTGCCCGTAGATGCGGCTGAACCCCGCGTTCAGGAGCCGCCGCGCCTGCGTGCCGGGAGCGGGCGAGTGCAGCACGATCGCGGCGAGGCGCACGCCGTGCCGCTCGGCGGTGCCGACGAGGCAGCGACCCGCCGCTTCGGTGAAGCCCGTCTTCAGCCCCGTCGTACCGGGGTAGTGGTAGATCAGCAGCGGATTGTTGTTTTCGAGCCAAAGGTGGTGCGAGCGGATCGGGAAGCGCAGGTTGGCGATGTAGGTGCGCGCGATCCGGTCGATGCGGCGTGAGGACATGTCGAGATGGGCGAGCACCGCGAGGTCCTCGGCGCACGAGAAGTTGCCGCGGTCCACGACGCCCGAGGGCGTGGCGTAACGGGTGCAGCCGAGACCGAGGCGCGCGGCTTCCTCGTTCATCAGCCGCACGAAGCGGCCTTTCGTGCCGGCGACGTGCTGAGCGATCGCGTTGGCGGCGTCGTTGCCCGACGGCAGAAGCAGGCCGTAGAGGAGCGGCTCCATCGGCACGCGATGCCCGACTGGGAGCACGCCGACCTTGGACCCGCCGACGTTGACGGCGCTGCGTGTGATCAGCACCGGTTCGCGCGGCGTCGAATTCTGGATCGCAAGCCAGGCCGTCATGAGCTTCGTGAGGCTCGCGATGCGCACGTGCTCGGTCGGGTGAAGGGCCCACAGCACCTGGCCGGTCGTGAGGTTCACGAGCAGCCCGGCGCGCGGGGGCTTCGCGAAGTAGACGTGCAGCGGCGGGTCGGCGAGGCCGTGCAGGGCGAAGGCCGGCCGCGCGAGCGGCAGGCCGATCTGAGAGCGCGGCGGGGTGGCCGTCTTCGCGGCGACAGTCGTGTTCTGAAGGCCCGTGGAGCGTTTGTGGCCGTTGCGGGCGATCGCGTATGCCGCGGCGACCGCGCAGATCACGACGGTCACCGCGATCGCGATGCGCACGCGCCGGCGGCGGCGCTCGACGCGCCGTCGCTCCGCCCGCCGCGCGGCGATGTCCTCGCGCTCGTTCACCGCCGCGGCGTGGCCGCTGCGCCGACGATCGCGATAGCGAGGAAGACGACGATTGCGAGGCTGATGATCGTCGCGACATCGAGTCCGTGCTCGGCGATCGTGATCGCCGTCAACACGAGCAGCAGCACGATGAAGAAGATGAGCGCCAGGAGGACGCCGCTACGTCTCAATTGCACTCCCTGCCGCGCACGGCGCTGCGTTGTCGGTGGCGGTGAGCATGGCGCGAGCTTCGCGGAGAGCGTAGACGGAGCGGCCGCCGACACCGCCGGTCACTCAGGCCAGCTGCACGCGGCTCCACTCCCAGGGCGCGAGGTCCACCGCGACCGCTTCGCCCTCGGCGGGCACGACCTGCCCGGAGGCCTGTGAGGCGCTGAAGTTGACGGCCACGAGGATCGATCCGGCGGTGAAGGCCGCGACGCCGGCCGGCGCCGAGCTCGCGGGGCGCAGCGGGCCTTCCGCCAGTTCGGGCTGCTCGCCCGTTCGGCGATCAGCTGCGCGTAGAGCGGGCTCAGCGCGTAAGGGTCGGAGGCCCAATCCAGCGGGGAGGTCTGGCGGTACGGTTCGTATTCGGCGCCGATCTCCTGGCCGGTGTAGATCAGCGGGACGCCCGGGCAGGGAAAGCAGGAGCGCCGCTGCGGCGCGCGTCATCGCGGCGCCGTGGTCGGTGATGAAGCGCTTGCCGGTGTCGTTGTTTTCCAGGAAGCGGAGCGGCGTCGTGGCCTCGGGCGTGCCGATCGCGGTCTGCAGCGCGGCGATATCGACCGTCTTCTTTGCGAACACCGTGGACCACGCCCATTCGCCGGGGCTCGTGGTCCAGTCGTACGCGAGCGTGAAATCCTGCTGCGCCCAGACGCCTTCACGCGCCGACGCCTCCGCCAGCAACATCACGTCGGGCTTGACGCGCCTGACTTCTTCGGTCCAGCGCTGCCAGAAGCCGGGCGTGCGCTGCTGGACCGCCCACGCGGCGTCCAGGCGATAACCGTCGATGTCGGCTTCTTCGATCCAGAAGACGCCGGCTTCCAGCGCCAGTCGCTGCACCTCCTCGTTCGAGTATTCGAGGTTCGGCAGCTTCGACCAGTTGAATTCATGCACCGGCTTGCCGTGCGCGGCGCGCTCGTAGAAATCCCAGTAGTGCGACGCTTCTTTGTAGTCCTTGGCCTGCACGAAGTAGGGGTGCTCGGAGGACGTGTCGTTGAGCGGCATGTCGAGGATCACCCGCAGGCCGAGGGAGTGCGCGGCCGCGACGAGCGCGCGCAGTGACGCCACGTCGCCGTAGTCGGGGCGCACCGCGAAATGGTTCGTCACGGCGTAGCCGAATTCACCGGGCGGCGTTTCGAAGATCGGCGAGAGCCAGATGGCGGTGACGCCGAGCGTGCGCAGCCGTTCGAGTTCGCCCTGCAGCGGCTTCGAACGGCGGCTGGCCGAAGAGCGGCGGCACGGCGCCGTAGAGGACGGCGCCCTTTGTCCAGGCGGGCTGCCAGCCCTCTTCCGTGGCTCGCGGCGTGCCGGCGTCGACGATGAAGACGGCGGTCGCGCTGTCGCTGCGTCCCGCCGTGTCGGTGACCGTCGCGACGACGAACTGTTCGCCCTCTTCGAACGGGCCTTCGAGCTCGAGCACGCTCCCTTCACCGAGCGCCGTGCCGCCGCGGGTCGACCACGCCACGGACGCGATCGGCGCCCCGCTGTAGGGATCGGGATCCGACGAGCCGGCGTCGAAGGTGATCGCGGCGCCGGCGGCTTCGGTCGCGATGCGCGCGGTCGGCCGGCCCGCGAGACGGCCGACGTAGCTGTTGGAAGTGGTCGCGTGGGCGCCCTGGACGACCGCCGTGTTCGCCCCGGCTGCGAGGTCCAACGTTGCGGCGAAGCCGCCGGCGGACGCGGACGTCTGCACCGGAACGCCGTTGAGGGTGAGCGCGGCGGACGCCGGCTTTCCCGTCACGGCCACCATCGGCGCCCAGATGTCGGCCGAGACCGGCGTGAGCGAGGGTTTCGCTTCTCCGGCGAGCGCCCGCGCCGCCGGCGTGGACGCCACGAGCATGCCTGCGGCCGCGGCGCCGCGGCTAAGTAGGCTCCGCCTGCTCAGCGCCTGGTCCGCGCCCGCTCGCTCGTCCTTGCCCACCTACGCGGTCGCGGCGCGGGGGCCCTCGCCTGCTGTGCGCTGCGGCACGTGCATGTCGGCGTGGTAGGACGAGCGTACGAGCGGACCGGCCGCGACGTGCGCGAAGCCGAGCGCGTACGCGTCGCGCTCGAGCTGTTCGAACTCCTCGGGGTGCCAGTAGCGCACGATCGGCAGGTGCCGCTCGGAGGGCCTCAGGTACTGCCCGACGGTGAGCACCTGGACGCCGTTCTCGCGCAGCGTGCCGAACGCGTCGACGAGCTCCTCGCGTGACTCGCCGAGGCCCACCATCAGGCCGGACTTCGTGACCACCTCGCCGCCGCCGAGCTCGCCGGCGAGGCGCAGGACGCGACAGGAGCGTCGGAACTCAGAGCCGCGGCGCGCGATCGGGTAAAGGCGCGGCACGACCTCGACGTTGTGGTTGAAGACGTCGGGCCGCTCGGCGACGACGCGCGCCACGAGCATCTCCTGGCCCTGGAAGTCGGGCGTCAGCACCTCGATCTGGCAGCCCGGCGCCTGGCGGCGGACCTGGCGGATCACGCCGACGAAGGCCGCGGCGCCCTTGTCGGGCAGGTCGTCGCGGTCGACCGAAGTGACCACGGCGTGGCGCAACCCCATGCGAGCGATCGAGCGCGCCACGCGGGCCGGCTCGAGCGGGTCGTTCCATGTCGGCTTGCCGGTCTGGACGTTGCAGAAGCCGCAGCGGCGGGTGCACGTGTCGCCGAGGATCATGAAGGTCGCCGTGCCGCGCTCCCAGCACTCGCCGACGTTCGGGCACGCCGCCTCCTGGCACACGGTGTGCAGGTTCTCCTCCTCGATCATCGCGCTGAGCTCGCGGTAGCGCGTGCCGCCCGGTGCGGGCACCTTGAACCACGGCGGCTTGCGCTCGCGCAGCGGCCGCACGTTGCCGCCGAGCACCGTCAGCACGTCCATGCCGCCGGGGTTGGCGCGCGAGCGGGTGGCGCTCATCGGGCGAGCGCCGCCTCGCGCCGCGTGATGGGGAGGCGCGCCGCGCCGACGATCCGCTGGCGCGCGCCGCGCAGCCGGCATATCTCGCTCGCGACGTGCCGGCCGACGCAGGTCGTGCCGCGCGGGCACGTCGTGACGCCGAGCTCCCGCGCGACGGAAGTCATCTGGACCGATGCCAGGCCGCACGGCGTGAACGTGTCGAACGGCGCGAGGTCGTTGTCGACGTTGACGGCGAGGCCGTGCGTGGCGACCGAGCGGCGGACGTGGACGCCGATCGACGCGATCTTGCGGTCCTTCACCCAGACGCCCGTGTAGTCGGGGCCCTCATCGCTGCGGCCGTGCGCCGCGATCCCTTCGTGCGCGAGCGCGGCGACGATCGCCTGCTCCAGCATGCGCACGTGGCCGACGACGTCGTCGACGCCGACGATCGGGTAGGCCACGAGCTGGCCCGGGCCGTGGTAGGTCAGCTTGCCGCCGCGGTCGACGTCGACGACGGGAACGTCGGCGGGTGTCGCTTCGCCCTGTCCGCGCCGGCCGCGTGTCACGACCGGTGGGTGCTCGAGCAGCAGGATCGTGTCGGGCAGCTGGCCGTTGATCCGCTGCTCGCAGAGTTCGTCCTGGAGCGCGTAGGCCTGCTCGTAGGGCACGAGCCCGAGTTCGCAGGTCCAGATCTCCGGGCTCACGGTCACGTCTGTCAAGGCTAGCGCCGGCGCTACAGGGTGAGCGATGCGGGGCTTTCGAGCAGCTCGCGGATCCGCCCCAGCAGGCGCGCCGCTTCGACGCCGTAGATGACGCGGTGATCGGAGACGAGCGTGAGCGTCATCTGCGACGAGCCGACGATCTGCCCGTCGCGCACAACCGGACGCTCCGCGACGGCGCCGACGGCCAGGATCGCGGTCTGCGGCGGGTTGATGATCGCCGTGAAGGCGCGGACGCCGTACATGCCGAGGTTCGAGACCGTGAACGTGCCGCCCCCGACCTCCGGCGGCGTGATCTCGCCGCTGCGCACGCGTTGCGCGAGCTCGCGCGTGGCGCGCGCGATCTCGCCCACCGACTTCTCGTCGGCGTCGAAGATCGTCGGTACCACGAGCGAGCCCTCGTCGGCCACGGCGACGCCGACGTTGACGCGCTCGTGCACCGTGAGCGCACCGTCGCGGTAGCTGCTGTTGGCTCGTGGCTGCTCTCGCAAGGCGAGCGCAGCCGCCTTGACCACCATGTCGTTGTACGTCGGCGCATGCTCTGCGATCGCCTTGAGCTGCGCGCGCAGCTCCACGCAGGCGTCCATCGCGACGTCCATCTGGACCGTGAAGTCGGGGATCGTCGCCTTGGCCTCGGCCATGCGCCGCGCGATCGTCTGCTGGACGCGTGTGAGCGCGAGCTCCTCGCCGTCGCCCTTGGCGGTCGCGGCCGCCGCGGGGGCCGGTGCCGGCGCGGCCGGGGACTGCTCGACGTCGCGGCGCACGATGCGCCCGCCGGGACCGGTGCCCGTGAGGCTCGCGAGGTCGACGCCGCCCTCGCGCGCCACGCGGCGGGCGAGCGGCGAGGCGCGCACGCGCTCGCCGGGCTCGACGCTCCGCGACCGGCGTGGGCGCTGCCTCTTGCGCCGCGACCGCGGGCTCAGGCGCGACGGCCGCAGCCTGGCCGTCGTCGGACGCTTGCGCGGGGGCGCCGCCGACGCGCGCGATCACGGCCCCGACCTGGTGGGTTGTGCCCTCCGCGGCGAGAATGTGGAGCGTGCCGGCCTGGTCTGACTCGTAGATCGAGGGACGCCTTGTCGGTTTCGATTTCGACGAGCTCGTCGCCGCGCGAGACCTCCTCGCCCTCCGCCATGATCCAGCGCAGGATCGTCCCCTCCTCCATCGTGTCCGACAGCCGCGGCATCACGATGTCGGCCATCAGCGGCCTCCGGCGAGGACGCCGAGGGTCGCGAGCGCGGCCCGCACGATGTGCGGCTCGTGCGGGTACGCGATGTCCTCGAGTGGCTTGGAGTAGGGCATCGGCACGTCGGCGCCGCTGACACGCATGATCGGCGCGTCGAGCTCGTCGAAGGCCTGTTCGGAGATCAGCGCCGCGAGGTTCGCGGCGACGCCGCCGTGCGGCCACCCCTCCTCGACGATGACGCAGTGGTTGGTGCGCGCGACAGACGCGAGGATCGTGTCGAGGTCGAGCGGCCGGAGCGTGCGGGGGTCGATCACTTCGGCCTGCACGCCGTGTTCTGAGCGCCAGCGTCTCGGCTGCCCGTTCGGCGGTCCTGGCCATCCGCGAGATGCCGACGATCGTCACGTCCGAGCCTTCGCGCGCCACGCGGGCGCGGCCGAACGGCACGAGCT
The DNA here is from genome assembly GCA_963764325.1 of uncultured Solirubrobacterales bacterium. Classification (GTDB taxonomy): domain Bacteria; phylum Actinomycetota; class Thermoleophilia; order Solirubrobacterales; family Solirubrobacteraceae; genus Palsa-744. The sequence goes on from CAVXSE010000003.1 coordinate 1,054,225, forward strand.
CGTCGGCGTCGTCGGGGACCTCGCCGCGTACGCCGTAGAGCGACTCGTGCTCGATGAAGACGACCGGGTTCTCGTCGCGGATCGCGGTCTTCAAGCAGGCCCTTCGCGTCGGCCGGCGTCGCAGGCGTCGCGACCAGCAGCCCCGGGACGTGGAGGTAGATCGCCTCGAAGCAGTGGGAGTGCGTCGGGCCGAGCTGGTGGCCCGCGCCCTGCGGCATGCGTACGACGAGCGGCACGCGGGCCTGGCCGCCGAACATGTAGTGGATGTGCGCGGCGTGGTTGACGATCTGGTCGTACGCCAGGAGCGAGAAGTTGATCGTCATCAGCTCGACGATCGGCCGCAGACCCGGCCATCGCCGCGCCGATGCCGATGCCGACGATCGAGTTCTCCGAGATCGGCGTGTCGCGCACGCGCCTTTCGCCGAAGCGCTCGAGCAGGCCCTCCGTGACCTTGAACGCGCCGCCGAAGACGCCGATGTCCTCGCCCATGATGAAGACGCGCTCGTCGCGCTCCATCTCCTCGACCAGGGCCGCGCGCAGCGCCTCGCGGTAGCGCAGCTCGCTCACAGTTCCCTCAGGCCGGCGCGCTCCTCGCGCAGGCGCTCGTCGTCGGGCTCGCCCTGGACCGGCGTGGCGGCGCGCTCGGCGCGCGCGTGCTCGCTCTCGGCGGTGTACCAGCCGCCCGCGGTGTCCGGGCAGCACATAGACGTCGTCGTAGAGGCTGGCGCCCGAGGGGAACGGCGACTCCTCGGCGAAGCGGACGGCCTCTTCCACAGCCTCCGTGGCCTGCGCGTCGAGCTCCTCCGGTACGCCGGGCGCGATGACGCCGTCCTGCACCATGCGGCGGGCGAACGCGGCGATCGGGTCGCGCTCGCGCCACCGCTCGACCTCCTCGCGCGTGCGGTACTCCTCGGGGTCGGCCATCGAGTGGCCGCGGAAGCGGTACGTGATGGCCTCGACGAGCAGCGGCCGGCGCTCGCTGCGCACGATCTCCAGCGCCTCGCTGACGACGCGGTAGGTGTCCAGGACGTCCATTCCGTCGCAGTGCATGCCCGGGACGCCGAGGCCCTCGCCTTTGCGCTCCAGGTCCGTGACCGCCGAGTGGCGCTTGAGCGAGGTGCCCATGCCGAACTGGTTGTTGGTGACCATGAAGAGGACGGGAAGTCGCCACAGCGCGGCGATGTTCAGCGTCTCGCCGAACGTGCCCTGGTTGCAGGCCGCGTCGCCGAAAACGCAGAGCGTTGTCACGTCGCGTCTCCTCGTAGTCGCTCGCGAAGGCCAGGCCCGCGGCGATCGGGAGGTTGCCCGCCGACGATGCCGTAGCCGCCCATGAACCGCCGCGCCCGGTCGAACATGTGCATCGAGCCGCCGTGTCCTCGGCTGACGCCGGTCGACGCGACCGAAGAGCTCCGCCATCACCGGGCCCGGCGGCGTGCCGCGTGCCAGCGGATAGCCGTGCGAGCGGTACGTCGCGACGAGGTAGTCGCTGTCACGCAGCGCGCGCGTCGCACCGACGATCGCCGCCTCCTCGCCGATCGAGAGGTGCAGGAAGCCGCCGACCATCGCCCGCGCGTACATCTCACCGGCCCGCTCCTCGAAGCGCCGCACGAGCATCATCGTCTGAAGCCAGTCGCGCGCGGCGTCGGGCGCCGGGAGCATTTCGCTCATGCCTCGCACCGTAGACCAGCGGGCCATGAACTCGCCGCGCTCGAGGCCCTGCAGGTCGCGCGCAGATCGCCCGTGCCAGGACGATCGCCTGTTCCGGGCGTGCAGTCCCAGAACAGGACCACTTCGCCGGAGGCGATCTCGACGAGCTCGACGTGGTCGACGCGCGCGGGGTCGGCGAGCAGCACCGGTGCGATGCCGCCGCGCGTCACGGTCAGTCGGTAGTCGCGGCTCGCGCTCACGCCACGGCGCTCCGGGCCGCCGCCGCTCCAGCGCCTGCGGCCCGCAGTGCAGTTCCCCGCCGGCAACGCAGACTGCGGGCACGGACACTGACGCCGCGCTCGGCGGCGCGCGCCGTCGCGGCGTGCAGCTGCGCGGCGGTGCGACGCCGAGCGCGCGGCCTGCAGCACGGCGCGCGGGTGCATCTCGCAGGCCGCGGCGGTGATCAGCACGAAGTTCTCGTCCGCGAGGCTGTGGCCGCCGGCGTACGCCTGGCGGAACGCGGCCTGCGAGAAGGCGACGGCGCGGCCGATCGACTTGGCGTACGTCGCGACGCGCATCGCGAGCTCGCTGTCGAACGGGAACGGCTCGGGCAGACGGAACGGCTGCAGGCCGAGCTCGGCGGCGCGCGCGCGCGAGTCGCCCCGGTCGGTGGCCGCCGCGGCTGCGCCGGGAGCTCGCGCCGCGAGCACGGGCTTCCATTCGGCGGGCGGCAGGAGCAGCGCAGCGATGCGCTCGGCGGTCAGGTACGCGTCGGGGCTCGCGAGGTCGAAGTAGAACGCGGCGCTCGCTCACGGCTCAGCCGTGGATCAGCCAGCCGTCGGCTGCCCGCGCGGCCTCCATCACGGCCTCCGACAGCGTCGGGTGGCCGTGCACGATCCGCGCGACCTCCGGGTAGCCGCCCTCGAGCTCGCGGACGTTGACGAGCTCTGGATCATCTCGGTCGCGCGCGAGCCGACGATGTGCCCGCCGAGCAGCTCGCCGTAGCGGCGTGTCGCCGACGATCTTGATCAGCCCCGTGCGGTCGCCGTAGACGGTGCCGCCGCCGACCGCGCCGTACTGGACCTTGCCGACGACGACGTCGTGGCCGTGCCTCGCGCGCCTGCTCCTCGGTGAGCCCGAACGAGCCGACGTTCGGCGTGCAGAAGGTCGCGCGGGGGATGTCGATGTAGTCCAGCGGGTGCGTCTGCAGGCCGGCGATGTCCTCGGCGGCGATGATGCCCTCGTCGGATGCCTTGTGGGCGAGCGCAGGGCCGCGCACGAGGTCGCCGATCGCCCAGACGCCGGCCGCGCAGGTGCGCTGCGCGCCGTCGATCTCGACCAGCCCGGTCTCGTTGGTCGCGATGTCGGCGGCGGCGAGCCCGAGCGACTCAGTGTCGGCGCCGCGGCCCGGCGGCGATGACCAGCCAGTCGACCTCGGCGCTGCTCCTCGCCGAGGTTGAAGGTCACGGTGGACGTCGCCGCTCGGCGACGTCGGTGAGCGAGCGAGCGAGGTGTGGACTTCGATCCCCTGGCGCTTCAGGCCGCGCTCGACGAGCCGCGAGATGTCCGCGTCCTCGGTCGGCAGCACCCGGTCGAGTGCCTCGAGCAGTAGCACCTCGCTGCCGAGGCGCGCGTAAGCCGAGGCGATCTCCGCGCCCGATGCGCCGGCGCCGATGACCGCCAGGCGGCCCGGCAGCTCCGGCAGCGCCCAGGCCTCCTCGGTGCCGATCACGCGTCCCCCGAACTCACGCCCGGGATCGGGCGCGGCACGGAGCCGGTCGCGAGGATCACCGACGCGGCGGCGATCGTCTGCCGTTGACCTGACCACGGCCGCCGTCGGAGTTGAGCGTGGCGTCGCCCTCGATCAGCTCGATGTCGTTTTTCTTGAACAGCGCCGCGACGCCGCCGGTCAGCGTCTCGACGACGCGCTCGCGGCGCTCCTGGACCGCGGCGTAGTCGACCTCGACGGAGGCCACGCGCAGCCCGAACTCCCCGGCGTCGCGGAACTCGCGAGAGCAGGTCCGCCGAGCGCAGCACGCGACTTCGCGGGGATGCACGCGTAGTTCAGGCAGCGCCCGCCGACCGCGTCGCGCTCGACGACGGCGGTGCGCTGCCGAGCTGCGCGGCCCGGATCGCGGCGACGTAGCCGCCCGGGCCCGGAGCCGATCACGACACAGTCAAAGCTCCTAGCGCTCATCGTCGCTGAGCCTATCGAGCCGGCGCCCGCGGCGGCCTCAGTGGCTTGGATGCGTCCCATCACACGCACGAGCTTCCAGAAGAGCCAGCCGCCGAGGCCGATCGTCAGGACGCAGAACCCCGCCGCCAGCAGGTTTCCGGCGACGGCCAGCGCGAGCGAGGTCACGATCAGCTGGAAGGCGATAGCGCCTCGAAGCCGAGGACCGCCCAGTAGCGGCCCGCGTACATGCCACGGGCGAGCGCGAGGAGCACGCCCGCGAGCACGATCGCCGCCGGCAGCGAGCCGCCGCGCGAGGCGAGATGGTGGTCGGTGAGCGCTCCGACGAGCACGGCGATCGGCAGCACCACGCAGACCACGCAGGCCACGAGCAGCGGCCGCGGGCGCTCCCCGGGTGCCAGCGGCGTCAGCGCCGCGCGCGCGATCGCGTCGCGTTCGGCGGCGCTGCGGCGCCCGCCCTGCTCGGCCTGGCCGGTCACGGCGCCAGTCTCGCAGGCCACGTGCGTCCTACACTCAGCGCTCCCGTGCGGCCACGACACTTCCTCACCGGGACCGAGCTCGAAGCGTCCGAGCTGGACGCGCTGCTTTCACGCGCCCAGGCCCTCGCCGCCGAGCCGTTCTCCAGCGACGCGCTCGCAGGCCGCTCGGTGGCACTGGTCTTCAAGAAGCCCTCGACCCGCACGCGCGTCAGCTTCGAGGTCGGCATCGCCGAGCTCGGCGGCCACGCCGTGGTGCTGCGAAGCGACGAGATGCAGACCTCACGCGGCGAGGCGCTGCGCGACACCGCGCTGGTCCTCTCGCGGCACGTCGCCGCGGTCGGCGTGCGCACCGGGCCCGACGCCGAAGTCGAGGAGCTCGCGCGCTACAGCGAAGTGCCGGTCATCAACATGCTGACCGCGGGCCACCACCCCTGCCAGGCGCTCGCGGACCTGCTCACGCTGCGCGACGCGTACGGCGAGCTCGCCGGCAGGCGCCTCGCGTACGTCGGCGACGGCAACAACGTCGCCCGCTCGCTGGCGCTGCTCGGCTCGCTCGCGGGCCTCGACGTCGTCGTCGCGTCGCCCGAGGGCTACGCGCTGGAGCCGGGTCTCGAGCCGCCGGACGGTGCGCGCGGATCGATCACGCTCATCAGCGACCCGCTCGAGGCCGTGGCGGGGGCCGACGCCGTCTACACCGACGTGTGGGTCAGCATGGGCGACGAGTCGGAGGCCGAGCGCCGCCGCGGCGACCTCGCGGCTTACCGCGTCGACGACGGCCTGCTCGACCTCGCCGCGCCGGACGCGTTCGCGATGCACGATCTGCCCGCCCACCCCGGCGAGGAGATAACGGCCGAGGTCCTCTACGGGCCGCGCCAGCGGATCTGGGACCAGGCCGAGAACCGCCGTCACGCCCAGAAGGCGCTGCTCGAGCTGCTGGTGGCGCCGTGAGCGACGTGGCCGCGACGGCGCCGCGGCCGCGCAGCGGCGACGAGCTCGAACTGCGCATCGAGTCGCTGGCCTTCGGCGGCGAGGGCGTCGCGCGGATCGGCGACGGCGGCTACGTCGTGTTCGTCGCGGGGGCGGTGCCCGGAGATCTCGTGCGCGCCGTCGTGCACCGGTCCAAGCGCAGCTACGCGCACGCGCGCGCCACCGAGATCCTCGAGCCCGGACCGGAGCGGATCGCGCCGCGCGCCGACCACCCCGGTGTGCCTTGGCAGGTGCTGGCGTACGAGAGTCAGCTGCGGATCAAGCAGGAGCAGGTCCACGACGCGCTCGTGCGGCTCGGCCACCTCGGCGGCTTCGAGCTCGAGCCGATCGTCCCGGCCGTCGAAAGTGGCGCTACCGCAACAAGCTCGAGTACTCGTTCGGCGAAGCGCAGGGCGAGCTGATCCTCGGCTTCCACGCGCCGGCGGGCGGCCGCGACGTCGTGCCGCTCGAGGACTGCCTGCTCGCCTCGGAGCTCGGCAACCGGGCGCGGAGCGTCGCGCTCGACTGGTGCCGCGCCGCGGGCCTCACGGCGTGGGACCGCCGCGGCGAGGGAGAGCGCGAGGAGCGGACCGGTGCCGCGGCGGATGGGCGTGTGCGCTTGCGAAACCTCGTCGTGCGCGAGGGCCGGCGCACCGGGCTCGTCCAGGTCCGCGTGGTCACCTCACGCGGCGAGCTGGAGGCCGGCGAGCTCGCGGCGCACCTCCACGCCGAGCTCGGCGAGGCGCTCTCGGGCGTCGCATGGACGACCAGCCAGAGCCTCGCCGAGACGACGCAGGGCGGTGACACGGAGCTCGTCTGGGGCGAGGGGCAGCTGCCCGAGCGCCTCGGGGAACTCGATATCCGCATCTCGCCCGAGGCCTTCTTCCAGACGAACACCGAGATGGCGGAGGTCCTCTACGGCGTCGCCGCGGAGTACGCGGCGCTCTGCGGGCTACGAGCGCGTGTTCGACCTCTACTGCGGCATCGGCACGATCGGGATGTGGCTCGCGCCGCGCGCCGGCGAGCTCTGGGGGGTCGAGCTCGCGCCGCAGGCCGTCGCCGACGCGATCGCGGGCGCTGCGCGCAACCAGATCGCCAGCGCCCACTTCTTCGCCGGCGACGTGCGCCTCGCGCTGCCGGAGCTAGTGGAGCGCGCCGGTCGACCCGACGTCGTGGTCGTCGACCCGCCGCGCGCCGGTCTCTCCAAGCGCGTCGTGCACCGCATCATCGACGCGTCACCGCGGCGGATCGTCTACGTCTCCTGCAACCCGACGACGCTCGCGCCGAACGCAGCCGAACTGGCCGAGGCCGGCTGGCGGCTGGTGCGCGTGCGACCGGTCGACATGTTCCCGCAGACCCACCACATCGAGTGCGTCGCGCTGCTCGAGCGCGACGTGCGCGGCTAGGCTCGGGCGATGCGGGCGGTGACGATCAGCGACGGCGAGATCGTCGTCGCCGAGCGCGAGGATCCGCGCCCGGGCGCCGGCGAGGTGCTGGTGCGCGTGCGCGGAGCCGGCCTGAACGGCGCCGACATGATGCAGCGGCGGGGCCTCTACCCGCCGCCCGCCGGGATCCCGGCGGACATTCCGGGGCTCGAGCTCGCGGGCGAGGTCGCGGAGCTCGGCGAGGGCGCTGCGCGCTTCGAGCTCGGCGACCGCGTGATGGCGATCGTCGGCGGCGCCGGCCAGGCCGAGCTCGCGGTCGTCCACGAGCGCCAGCTGATGCCCGTCCCCGCGCCGCTCGACTGGGCCGCTGCGGGAGGCCTGCCGGAGGTCTTCACCACTGCGCACGACGCCCTCTTCACGCAGGCCGGCCTGACCAGCGGCGAGCGCGTGCTGGTACACGGCGGCGCCGGCGGCGTCGGAACCGCCGCGATCCAGCTGGCGGCCGTCGCGGGCGCCCGCGTTACGGCGACGGTCCGCGACGCCGAGCGGCGGAGCGCCGTCGCGAACTTCGGCGCGACCGTCGTGGCGCCCGAGGACTTCGTCGACGCAGGCCCCTTCGACGTGATCCTTGAGCTGGTCGGCGGCCCGAACATGGAGGACAACCTCAGGGCGCTCGCCACCGGCGGTCGCATCTGCGTCGTCGGCGTCGCTGCGGGAGCGAAGTGCGAGGTCAACCTGCTCGCGCTGATGGGCGCCCGGGGGCGCATCCACGGGTCGATGCTGCGGCCGCGCCCGCTGGAGGAGAAGTCGCTCACGGCACGGGCCGTGGAACGCGACGTCCTGCCGAACTTCGAGCGCGGCCTGCTCGAGGTGCCCGTCGCGGCGTCGCTTCCGCTCGCCGAGGCGGCCGAGGCGTACGACCTCTTCGCCGCCGGCGGCAAGCTCGGCAAGATCGTCCTCGCCCTCTGACCTCGGACCGCCCCGGTCAACCGTCGGTTCGGCGCCGCCGGTTTGCGATCATTGCCGCATGAGATGCCGCAGGGAGGCGGCCCCGGGGGGCGGCGACGCCGGTAGCGAGGGCAGCGAGACGTTGACGAGGCGCAGCGCCGTGAAGCGCGCTGCGACGCTCGGTGTCGCAGCCTCGACGCTCGGCGCTCTCGACTTCTTCGCCACGGCGCCGCCGCGCGCCGAGGCCGCGAAGAGCGCGCTGCCCGAAATCCAGTACCAGATCGAAAAGTACCTCGCGGCTCCCGTCGGCGTGGAACGCGTGCGCGTGCGCTTCGCCCCGGTCTACACGGTCTTCCTCACCGCGACCCTGACGCGCACGCCCGCGAGCGCCGACCAGAGCGCGCTCGCCGCGGCGCTCGCGAAAGTCGAGGCGGCGTACCCCTTCACGCCCGCCGGCGTCTTCATGACGATCGCCTACGGCATCCCGTACTTCGAACGGCTTCCCGGCGGCATGAGCGGCTCGCTCGTCGCGGCGAACATGCCGCGACTCTCGTCCGACGCCACGCGCTACCCGCTGGAGGAGGCGGTGCCCGCGCCGACCGACGTCTCGCCCGCCAACCCGTCGGTCAAAAAGCGCACCTTCAACGTTCCCGTGGCGATCGAGTCCAACGAGGTCGTGCTCGCGCTGCGCAGCGACTCCGCTCAGATCATCGACGACGTGATTTCGTGGCTCTTCGAAGGCGCGACGTCGCTCGCCGGCGCGCCCTCGGCGCCGTCGGGCCTGGAAGGCCTCTTCGACGTCACCTCGCGGCGGCTGATGTTCAACCAGCAGGGCCTGCCGCGGCGCGTCGCCGAAGAAGAAGGGCTGCCGTACGCCGCGACACTCAACCCCGTCTCGCCGATGTGGATGGGCTTCCTTGACCAGCAGGTCGGCGCGTCCGGGCCGCCGCCGGTCACGACGTTCGCGGGCAACGGCTCCGCGCACTTCACGAACGCCACGAACCGCAACTACTTCGCGAAGGGCTCGATCATGCACCTCTCGCACGTCATCGAGGACCTCGCACAGTTCTACGAACGGCCCGGCGAAACCTACGTGCGCCGCTGCGCCGCGATGTTCCGCGCAGACCCCGTTCCGAGCGAGGGCTACGCGGACCAGTTCACCAACGGCGGCGGCCCCGCCGCGATCCAGAACACCTTCACCGGCGCCGGCGCCGCGGAAACCGAAGCCCAGGGCCAGGGCACGTTCGACGGCGCGCGGCACATCGGCCACACAACCGGCCTGCAGCGCACGAGCCGCACGTTCAACCACGTGCCGCTACACATCCGCGCCGACGGTCCCGGCTTCGACACGATGGACGTGCCCGACGGATCGTCCCAGCCCAAGCTCCAGTTCTCGATCTTCGTGCCGACCGCGGAGTTCTTCCAGACGATGCGCGAAAGCCAGGCCTCGGATGACCTCGTCGAACGTTTCGACGTGCCGGAAGACAACGTCGGCCTGGAGCGCTTCATCACCACGACGCGGCGCCAGAACTTCCTCGTGCCGCCGCGGCGCCACCGCGCCTTCCCGCTCGTCGAGCTCGCCTGAAGCCGGGCCGCTAGTACGGCGGCTGCGCGGAGTACCAGTCGCCGAGCGCGCGGAACGCCGCCCAGAAGGCGCGCTTGGTCTCCTGCTCATCGAGCGAGGCGTCGATGTCGGGCGTGAAGAGGAGCTCGATCGTCGGCGTGAACTGCTGCATCGACGCCGTGCTCGTGGCGCACCTGCATCGCGAGCGGGACGTCCATCGCTTCCAGCGCCTCGAGCGCCTCGTCGCCCATCACGACGATGATGCGCGGCTGCACGATCGCGATCTCATCGAGGACGCGGGCGATGCATGCCGGGTCGGCGAGCGAGCTGTCGTCGAGCGGGCACTTCACGCAGAGCGTGCCGTAGACCGCGAGGGGGTCGATCGACAGGCGCCGCAGCGACTTCATCAGGGCGCCGCCGGCGCGCCCGTAGAACGCGACGCCCTCCTCCACCTCGGCGTGCTGCGGCGCGTACTTCAGCAGCATGATGTCGGCCTGGGGGTGGCCCGAGCCGAGCACGGGCATCATGTTGCCGCGCGGACAGTGCGGGCAGGACTGGAGTTCGCGCGTGAGCGCGTTCAGCTCACGGATCGCGCGCTCGAGGTACTTCTCGCGGATCTCGTCGTCGGTCACGGGCATCGGCCCCGATGGATTTGACGGCACCGACACTGTTCCTTGACGGTGCAGGGTAGCTTGCGCCCGCGCCGCTAGAGCCCGGAGCGCCTCTGGCGTCGTCCGACGCGCCTCAGACGCCGCGCCTTGCTGGCCCGGCGGGCCGCCGGCGGCGCGGCCTTGGTCTGCAGAAACTTCAGCGCCTGCACGTAGAGGAGGGTCCCCGAGCGCGTGAGGATGTCCGCTTCGCGCAGCGACTGCAGGAACTCCGCGGGCCCCTCGAAGTCGTGCATCCGGATGCGTACCGTGCCGAGACCCTGGGCGACGTGGGAGTCCGAGCCCGCGCCGGCGGTGATGCGGTACTTGGCGGCGAAGCGCGCGGCCTCTTCGTTGAACGAGCTGAGCGCCACGCGGGGGTTGAAGATCTCGAGCGCGTCGACGTCGTCGATCACCGGCAGCAGGTTCTCGTAGTCGGGCACGGCGTGCATGCGGTCGAAGGGGTGCGGGACGTAGACGACGCCGCCCTGGGCGCGGATCGCGTCGATCGTCTCGCGCATCGTCAGGCCGCGCGGGATCAGCTCCTGCAGGAAGAGGCCGATGACCTCGCCCTGGTTCGCGGTCTTGACCTCCTCGCCGACGATCACCTTGACGCCGAAGCGCTCGGAGAGCGCCGCCGCCTCGCGGGCGCCGGAGATCTCGTTGTGGTCGGTCACGGCGATCGCGCCGAGCCCCTGTTCGGCAGCCGTCGCGAGCAGCACCTCGACGGGTGTTTCGCAGTCGCCGGAGTGGTCGGTGTGCATGTGCAGATCGACGTCGATCAGCGGCCGCTCCGCCAGACGTGCCGCGGTCGCGGGGTCGTCGAGGCCGTCGTGGCGGCGCGCCACGAGCCGCGCGTAGATCTCTTCGTAGCGGGCGGGTGCGCTCTCGTCGTCGGCGACGTCCTCGTAGTCGCCGCCGAAGAGGCGCGCGAGCTCGGCCGCGGCGCCGGCGCGGCTCACGGTGCGCGCGTCGAGGCGGCCGAAGAGGCCCTCCTGCAGCCGCCGGCCGATCGTCGCCGCGAGGGCACGCTCGCCGCCGGCGTGGAAGGAGCCGACGTTGAGCGCGCGCGAGAAGCGAAGCCCCGCGTTCGCGGTGCTCGGCGCGAAGGGGTCGTGGACGTGCACGACGTCGAGCGGCACCGTCGCGAGCAGCTCCTCGACGGTGCGCGAGACGTCCAGTGCGAGCGAGGGGCGCCGCCCCGAGAGGACATCAAGAACCTCTCCGACGGCGAGCACGCGCGGCAATCCGTCGTCGGTGCCGTCGAGCAGTTCGGCGGGGTTGGCGCGCGCGGCGCGCACGACGCGACGCGTCTCGCGGACCTGTTCGGCGGAGCGCGACGGGGCGAGCACCAGCACGCGGTGCCCGCGCCGCGAGAGCTCGCCGGCGACGCTTCGCACGTGCGACGCCACTTCGCCCGCGTCGTCCCACGGGAACGGGCTGACGTGCGCGATCGAGAGGCGCTCGCTCATTGCCGGCCGCCGCGGCCCGCCGTTAGCGCGCCGCGCTTTTGGCGCGGCTGCGGCTGCGGCGCGCGGGCGCCGGCGACGCGGGGCGCCCGGCGTACTTGGCGATGAAACGCTCGGTGTCGCGCCGCGCCTGGTCGTCGGGCCGCTGGTTGTGCGGCGACTTCATCAGGTAGGACGACGGACCGTCGAGCTGGCCGCCGACGCCGTGGTTCAGCGCCAGCTTGCAGCAGCGCACGGCGTCGATCACGATGCCCGCGGAGTTCGGTGAGTCCCAGACCTCGAGCTTCAGCTCGAGGTTCAGCGGCACGTCGCCGAAGGCCTGGCCCTCGACACGGATGTGGGCCCACTTGCGGTCCTTGAGCCACGGGACGTAGTCCGACGGCCCGATGTAGATGTCGTCGGCCGGCAGTTTCTCCTCCATGATCGAGGTCACGGCGTTGGTCTTGGAGATCTTCTTGGACTCCAGGCGCTCGCGCTCGAGCATGTTGTAGAAGTCCATGTTGCCGCCGACGTTCAGCTGCGAGGTGCGCGCGATGCGCACGCCGCGGTCTTCGAAGAGGCGCGCCAGCGTGCGGTGCACGATCGTCGCGCCGACCTGCGACTTGATGTCGTCGCCGACGATCGGCAGCCCCGCGGCCTTGAAGCGCCGGTCCCAGTAGGGCTCGCGAGCGATGAAGACGGGGATGCAGTTGACGAACCCGCAGCCGGCCTCGAGCACCTGCTCGACGTACCACTTCGTGGCGTCCTCGGAGCCCACCGGGAGGTAGGAGACGACGACGTCGGTGTGCGTCTCGCGCAGGATCCGCACGATGTCGGCCGTCTCGCCGGGCGCCTTTTTGATCTTTTCCTTCAGGTACTTGCCGAGGCCGTCGTGTGTCATGCCGCGCTGCACGGGGACACCGAGTTTGCGCGGTACCTTCGCGAAGCGCATCGTGTTGTTCTGGCCGGCCCAGATCGCGGTGCCGAGGTCCTTGCCGACCTTTGTCGAGTCGATGTCGAAGGCCGCCGTGAACTCGATGTCGCTGACGTGGTAGCCGCCGAGGTCGACGTGCATCAGGCCCGGCACGCGCTGGTCGCGGTCGGCGTCGCGGTAGTAGTGGACGCCCTGGACGAAGGCCGAGGCGCAGTTGCCGACGCCGATGATCGCGACGCGGACCTTGTCGCCGGAGTAGCGCGCCACGCCGTTCGTCGCAGCTGCTCCGTTCTTCGCGGCGCCGTTCGGCGACGCGTTGGAGTTCTCGTTTTTCACGGGATGGGTTTCCTTTGCGAGGGGCGCGCGGGCCCGGTGGAAGGTTCTCGCGCCTGCGCACCGTGGAGGGCGTGGCGGCGACTTGCGGGGGCGCTCATGCCCCACGGCAGGTTACCCCGTCGCGGCGTTCAGGTCACACCCGAGAGGGCACGGCGGACGTGGTCGATGCGCTGGATAACGGTCACCACGCTGAGCGCCGCGAGCACATACACGGCAGGCCGCAGCAGTTCGAAGGAGCCGAGCGACGCGCCCTTCGCGAACAGCAGGCCGATCGAGAGGATCACGACACGGACCGGCCTGGTCGCAAGGCCCACCTTGCATTCCACGCCGAGCGCCTCGGCGCGGGCGCGCGTGTAGCTCACCATCAGCGACGCGAGGACCGCGATCACGACGGCCGCGGCGGCGAGCCGTTCGCCGCGCAGCGCGAAGTAGCCGCACACCGCGGCGAGCACGATGCCCTCCTCGATGCGGTCGAGCGTGGAGTCGAGGAACGCGCCGAACGGCGTCCCCTTGCCGGACATCCGCGAGTAGCGCCCGTCCATCGTGTCCATCACCGAGCCGACGACGAACGCGACGCCGCCGAGGAAGAAGTACTGCTGCCAGACGAGCCCCGCGGCGACGAGGTTGAGGATCAGGCCCGTGATCGAGATGGCGTTCGGCGTGAGGCGCGACTCGATCAGCCGGTTGCGGACGATCTCGCGCCGCTCGCCGGAGCCGATCGGCGCGCGCCGGCGTTCTGTCGGGCCGGGACTGCTGGCGCTCATCGCCCGTCGCCCGTCACGCTCGCGTCGTGCTGCTCGGCAGGCTGCGGCGAGGCGCCGGCCAGGAAGCCGACGATGCGGTCGATCACGTCCGGCCGGTCGAGCCACGGCCAGTGACCGGCGTCGGCCAGCAGCTCCAGCTCGGCGCCGAGGACGTTCGCGTAGTCGTGCGCGAAGCCGGTCGGCAGGTAAGGATCCTGTTCTCCCCATACGACGAGCGCCGGTGCGCCGATGTCGCGCAGGCGCGTGCCGGCCGCGGCCAGCACATCGGGGTCCGACGCGCGGTAGAGGCACAGGATCGCGTGCTTGGTGCCGGCGTCGAGCGTCGAGAAGGCCTCGCGCAGCCAGCTCTCGGGCAGCGGCCCGGGCGTGGCGTTCGACTCCCGTGTCAGAAGGCGTGTGACGGTCGGCGTCGTGGTCGCCATCGAGAGCTCGCCGAGCAGCGGCGTGCGCCAGATTTTCGCCGTGCGATGCCACGTGTAGCCGGGCAGCAGGGGCACCGCGTCGATCACGACGAGCCGGCCGATCCGCTCGGGGCGGCGCTGCGCGAAGTCGAGCGCCACCGCGCCCCAGTCGTGCACCACGAGGTTCGCCCGCTCCAGCGCCAGCGTGTCCATGAACGACTCGATGAACGCTCCGTAACCGGCGATCGAGTAGTCGAAGTCGGCGTCCTTGGCCGAGCGCCCGAAGCCCGGGAGGTCCGGCGCGATGCCGCCGCCGCGGCGCAGGAACTCGCGCCACTCGAAGCCCGCCGACGGGACGCCGTGCACGTACAGCGTCGGCGTCGCGTCGCTGTCGGCCTGCAGCCACACGGTGTGCACGCCGGCGACCTCGGCGCTCATCGGCCTGACCTGGCGCATCGCCGCGAGCATACCGGCGCTACCGTGGCCCGCGATGCCGGCCCGTCGCCCCCCATGGCGCGCACCGTCGCGCGCACGCGTCGAACGGATCCGCGGCCGTCTGCGCGAGATGTACGGCCTGCCCGTCATGGAGCCCCACGGCGACGCGCTCTCGGAGCTGATCCTCACAGTCCTCTCGCAGTCCACGAACGACCGCAACCGCGACGTCGCGTTCCTGCGACTGCGTGGGCGCTTCCCGTCCTGGGAGGCGGTGCGCGACGCGCCGCTCGCCGCGGTCGAGGAGGCGATCAGGCCCGGCGGTATCTCGCGCGTGAAGTCAGCGCGCATCCAGGCGATCCTGCGCGCGATCGCGCCGGCCGGTCCGATCTCGCTCGAGTTCCTCGCCGAGCTGCCGCTCGGCGAGGCCCGCGACTATCTCGTCGCGCTGCCGGGGGTGGGCCGCAAGACGGCGGCCTGCGTGCTGCTCTTCAGCTTCGGCGTGCAGGACGTGCCGGTGGACACGCACGTCTCGCGCGTCGGCACGCGGCTCGGCCTCTTTCGCCCCGGCGCGCCGCTCCACGAGCAGCACGAGGAGATGCTCGCGCTGACACCGCACGGCGCGGCGCTCGAGCTCCACGTCAACATGCTTCGCCACGGCCGGCATCTCTGCCACGCGCGCTCGCCGGAGTGCTCGCGTTGCGCGCTCGCGCGCATGTGCCCGTGGCGTCAGGCTTTGGGCAGCACGGCGAAGGCGATCACCGCGTAGTGCGCGGCCGCCGCGCAGATCACGAGGACGTGGAAGATCTCGTGGTAGCCGAAGACCCGCGGCGAGGGATTCGGGCGGCCGGTCGCGTAGATCACGGCGCCGGCGGCGTATAACGCGCCGCCGAACGCGAGGCCCGCGAAGCCGAGCCAGCCGATGGCGGCCGGAAGCTGGCCAAAGGCCGCGGCGCCGATCAGGCCGAAGGTGACGTAGATCGCCGCGAAGAGCCACTTCGGCGCGTCGATCCACAGCAGCTTGAAGATGATGCCGCCGAGCGCCCCCACCCAGACCAGGACCAGGACCAGCGTCGCGAGCGGCCCCTTCAGCGCGATCAGCGCGATCGGCGTGTACGTCCCCGCGATCAGCAGGAAGATCATCGAGTGGTCGAGGCGACGCATCCAGCGGCGCGTCGATGGGCGCCAGGTCACGCGGTGGTAGAGGGCGCTGGTGCCGAAGAGACCGGAGACCGTGACGGCGTACACCGCGATCGCGACGCGGGCGCGGCCGCCGGACGCCGCGAGGATCAGCGCCGCGCCCGTGAGGAGCGAGGCGAAGAAGGCGTACGTGTGACTGACGCCCCGGAGCCGCGGCTTGACCGGCGCAAGCTCGGTCGCGCTCATAGCCGTAAGGTAGCGCCGATCGGCACGGATAGCGACCCGCGGCGGACTTGCGGCGCGGGCGGCCGCTCGCGGTCTGAGCGCCGAAGGCCGAGGCGAACACAGCTCGAGGGCCCCGAGGGTGCCCTTTTTCCGCATTTTGCGGGCTCGAAAGGCCAGCGCACGAGCCGCGGATTGGGCCGCGCGCCTTGCACGGCGAGAACAAATCTGCAATAATGACGCTTAGATTTTAGATGCGTGAAAGCAGCAAGCCAGTCACAAGGAGCTTAATATGGCTAAGACCATAGGAATCGACCTGGGCACGACCAACTCGTGCATGGCCGTACTCGAGGGCGGCGAGCCGACCGTCATCGAGAATGCCGAGGGCGGCCGCACCACGCCGTCCGTCGTCGCCATCGCCCCCTCGGGCGAGCGACTCGTCGGCACTGTCGCCAAGCGCCAGGCCGTAACTAACCCCCAGAACACGATCTTCTCGATCAAGCGCTTCATGGGCCGCAAGGAGGCCGAAGTGCGCGAGGAGGAGGCCATCGTCCCCTACAAGGTCGTCGCCGGACCCAACGGCGACGCCCGCGTCGAAGTATCCGACGGCCAGCACTCGCCGCCGGAGATCTCGGCGATGATCCTGCAGAAGCTCAAGGCCGACGCGGAAGCGTACCTTGGCGACACCGTCGACTCGGCGGTCATCACGGTCCCGGCGTACTTCAACGACGACCAGCGCCAGGCCACCAAGGACGCCGGCACGATCGCCGGCCTCGACGTCAAGCGGATCATCAACGAGCCGACCGCGGCCTCGCTCGCGTACGGCCTGGACAAGGAGTCCGATCAGACGATCCTCGTCTTCGACCTCGGTGGCGGCACGTTCGACGTCTCGGTGCTCGAGATCGGCGACGGCGTCTTCGAGGTCAAGTCGACGGCCGGTGACAACCACCTCGGCGGCGACAACTTCGACAAGGCGATCGTCGACTGGCTCGTCGCGGACTTCAAGCGTTCGCAGGGCATCGACCTGGCGGCCGACCCGATGGCACTACAGCGCCTCTACGAGGCGTCGGAGAAGGCCAAGATCGAGCTCTCCACGACCCAGGAGACGCAGATCAACCTGCCCTTCATCACCGCCGACGCGTCGGGCCCCAAGCACCTCGACACCCGACTCACGCGCGCCAAGCTCTCCGAACTGACCTCGGACCTCTTGGACCGCGTCGTCACGCCCGTGCGCCAGTCCCTCGACGACGCCAAAGCCAAGGGCGTCAAGGACATCGATCACGTCGTTCTCGTCGGCGGCATGACACGCATGCCCGCCGTGCAGGAGAAGGTCAAGGAGCTGACCGGCAAGGAGCCGCACCGCGGCGTCAACCCGGACGAGGTCGTAGCGGTCGGCGCCGCGATCCAGGCCGGCGTGCTCGCCGGCGACGTCAAGGACGTCCTGCTCCTCGACGTCACCCCGCTGACCCTCGGCATCGAGACCAAGGGTGGCGTGATGACCAGGCTGATCGAGCGCAACACAACGATCCCGACACGCAAGGCCGAGGTCTTCTCGACCGCCGAGGACAACCAGCCCTCGGTCGAGATCCACGTGCTGCAGGGCGAGCGCGAGATGGCGCAGTACAACAAGTCGCTCGGCAAGTTCCAGCTGACGGGGATCCCGCCGGCGCCGCGCGGCATCCCGCAGATCGAGGTCGCCTTCGACATCGACGCCAACGGGATCCTGAACGTCTCGGCCAAGGACCTCGGTACCAGCAAGGAGCAGAAGATCGAGATCCGCTCGGGCTCCGGCCTCTCCGACGAGGAGATCAAAAACATGGTCGGCGACGCCGAGGCGCACGCCGAGGACGACCGCCGCGCGCGCGAGCTCGCGGAGGCCCGCAACAACGCGGAGAACGCCGCATACCAGGCCGAGCGCCAGCTCGTCGACCTCGGTGACAGCATCGACGCGGAGTCCAAGGACCGCATCGAGGCGGCAGTCAAGGAGGTCCGCGAGGTGCTCGAGTCCGAGGACGCAGCGCGAGATCAACACCCGCGCCGAGGCACTGCAGACCGCGTTTCACGCGGTATCCGAGGCCATCTACCAGCGGGCCCAGGAACAGTCCTCGCAAAACGGCGCGAGCGGCGACGCCTCGAGCGACGACGAAGACGTCGTCGACGCCGAGGTAGTCGACGAGCCGACGGAGTAGGTGCAAGATGAGCGAGGCGGACGCGCGGACAGCGCGCGAACAGAGCATCGCCGCCGCACAGGGGCCGGCCGAAGAGCCGGCCCCCGCGGCGGGCGTGGAGCCCGAGGTCGCGCCGGAGGCCGACGGCGATCTCGCCGCGCAGCGCGATGAGTACCTGGCGATCGCGCAGCGCACCCAGGCCGATTTCGAGAACTACAAGCGGCGTGCCTCGCGCGACGTTGCGGGCGCGCGCCAGCGTGGCGCCGGCGACCTTGCGCGCGAGCTCCTGCCGGCACTCGACAACCTCGACCGCGCGATCGCGGCTGCCGACCAGGACGACCCACTGCTGAAGGGTGTGCGCCTCGTCCGCGACGAGCTGGCGGCGGCCCTCGGCCGTGCCGGCATCGTCTCCTACTCGCCGCTCGGCGAGCCGTTCGACCCGACGCTGCACGAGGCCGTCGCGACCGCACCCGCCCCCGGCGAGGAGGTCGCGAGCGGGACCGTCATCGACGTCTACCAGGACGGCTACCGCACCGGCGAGCTTGTAATCAGGCCGGCGCGCGTGGTCGTCGCGGCGTAGGAGGCGCAGCGATGGCTCGCGGCGACGACTACTACAAGACGCTCGGGGTTGACAAGAAGGCCACGCCCGAGGAGATCAAGAAGGCCTACCGCAAACTCGCGCGCAAGTACCACCCCGATCGCAACCAGGGCGACAAGGACGCCGAGGCGCACTTCAAGGAGATCGGCCAGGCCTACGACGTCCTCGGCGACCCCGACAAGCGCCGCCAGTACGACACCGGCACCGGCGCCTTCTCGAGCCCCGGGCAGGGGCCGGCTTCGGCGGCTTCCAGGGCTTTGACTTCGAGGCCGCCTCGATGGGCGACATCCTCTCGAACCTCTTCGGCTCGGCCGGCGGCGGCCGGCGCACGCGCACGGCGACGCGCGCCCAGCGCGGCGCCGACCTCGAGGCCGAGGTCTCGATCACCTTCGACCAGTCGATCGCCGGCGCCCAGGTACCGATCCAGCTTCCGATGCACCAGACCTGCCCGACGTGCGGCGGCACCGGCGCCAAGCCGGGGACGACGCCCATCGTCTGCCCCCGCTGCGAGGGACGCGGCATCGAAACCGAGGGGCAGGGCATGTTCTCGATCTCGCAGCCGTGCTCGCGCTGCGGCGGCAGCGGCACGATCATCGAGGACCCCTGCCCGACCGTGCTCCGGGAGCGGCGCCGTACGCACCGTCAAGAAACTGCGCGTCAACATCCCGGCGGGCGTCAAGGAGGGAAGCCGCGTGCGCATCGCGGGCAAGGGAGAACCCGGCCGCAACGGCGGGCCCGCCGGGAGACCTCTACCTGATCACCCACGTCGCGCCGTCGGCCGTCTTCAAGCGCAAGGGCGAGAACCTCGAAGTCGAGGTGCCGCTGACGATCGCCGAGGCCGTCGGCGGCGCCGACGTCAAGGTGCCGACGCTCAACGGCTCGAAAACGCTGCGCGTGAAGCCCGGCACCCAGCACGGCACGGTTCAGCGCCTACGCGGCGAGGGTCCGCCGAAGCTCGGCGGCGGCGGGCGCAAGGGCGACATCCACTACCGCTTCGTGATCAACGTCCCGAGCGAGCTGACCGACGAGCAGCGCGAGGCGCTCGACGAGCTCTCGCGCGTCTCACGGCGACCCGCGCGCCGGGCTCTTCCAGGGCGCGCAGGAAGCGGGGGCCTCGTGAGCGCGCGCGAACCCGACAAGCAGGCACCCCGCCGCGCGCGGCCCGCGACCGTCACGCGCGTGGAGGTCGACACCGACCGCGGCGTCTTCATGATCTCCGTCGCGGCCGAGCTCGCCGAGATGCACCCCCAGACGCTGCGGATGTACGAGGCGCGCGGGCTGATCGAGCCGCAGCGCTCGCCGAAGGGCACACGCCTCTACTCTCAGCGCGACGTCGAGCAGCTACGGCGGATCCAGTCGATGACCGCCGACCTCGGCCTGAACCTCGCGGGCGTCGAGCGCGTCCTGGCATCTGGAGGAGGAGATCGAACAGATGCACAACCGCATCGAGGAGCTCGAGCTCGAAGCTCTCCAGAGCCAGGTCCGTCTCAGCGAGGAGCTCGAGGACCTGCGCCGCTCCTTCCGGGCGGAGCTAGCGGTGCCCTACCGCGGCGGCACTTCGCTGGTCCGCGCCGACGACGCTCGCTCCCCCTTCAAGAACGATCGTGCCAGGCGCCGCGATGGCCGCTAACCCCGCGCAGGCGCAGCCCGAGGAGCAGCAGAGCCCGCTCGAGCGCTTCGGCCGCGACCTCACAGAGATCGCCGAGCAGGGACGACTTGACCCGGTGATCGGCCGCGACGACGAGATCCGTCGCGTGATCCAGGTGCTCTCGCGGCGCACAAAGAACAACCCCGTGCTGATCGGTGACCCCGGCGTCGGCAAGACGGCGATCGTCGAGGGCCTGGCCCAGCGGATCGTCGACGGAGACGTGCCGGACTCGCTCAAGGACCGCCGCGTGATCGCGCTCGACATGGGCGCGCTCGTCGCCGGCGCCGCCTACCGCGGCGAGTTCGAGGAACGCCTCAAGGGCGTCCTGCCAGGAAGTCTCCGAGGCCGAGGGCCGGATCATCCTCTTCCTCGACGAGCTCCACACGATCGTCGGCGCGGGCGCCGCCCAGGGCTCGGTCGACGCCGCGAACCTGCTGAAGCCGATGCTCGCCCGCGGCGAACTGCGCGCCGTCGGTGCGACGACGCTCGACGAGTACCGCACGTACATCGAGAAGGACGCCGCGCTCGAGCGCCGCTTCCAGCCCGTCTACGTCGGCGAGCCCTCGGTGCAAGACACGATCGCGATCCTGCGTGGCCTGAAGGAGCGCTACGAGGTCCACCACGGCGTGCGGATCCAGGACGGCGCGCTGATCGCTGCTGCGACGCTCTCGGACCGCTACATCGCGGACCGCTTCCTGCCCGACAAGGCGATCGACCTGGTCGATGAGGCGGCGTCCAAGATCCGCATCGAGATCGACTCGCTGCCGACCGAGATCGACGAGGTCGAGCGGCGCATCATGCAGCTTCAGATCGAGCTCACCTCGCTCGGCAAGGAGAAGGACGAGGCCTCCAAGGAGCGCCGCGCGGCGATCGAGAGCGAGCTCGCCGACCTGAAAGCGCGCTCCGAGGAGATGAAAGCCCAGTGGCAGGCCGAGAAGGAAGCGATCCAGGACGTCTCGCAGGCCAAGGAAAAGCTCGAGCAGCTGCGCATCGAAGCCGAACGCGCGGAGCGCGAGGCGAACCTGCAGCGCGCCGCCGAACTGCGTTACGGCGAGATCCCGGAGCTCGAACGGCGCCTCGCGGAGAGCGAAAGGGCCGAGAGCGACGGACCGGCCGACGGGGCGCCGCCGATGTTCCTGAAAGAGGAGGTCGACGCCGACGACGTCGCAGAGGTCGTGGCCCGCTGGACCGGGATCCCCGTCACCCGCATGCTGGAGTCAGAGAGCGAGAAGCTCGTGCAGATGGAGGAGCGCCTGCACGAACGCGTCGTCGGCCAGGACGAGGCGATCGCGGCGGTCTCTGACGCGCTGCGCCGCTCGCGCGCCGGATTGCAGGACCCGAACCGCCCGATCGGCGCCTTCCTCTTCCTCGGCCCGACCGGCGTCGGCAAGACCGAGCTCGCGCGGGCCCTCGCGGAGTTCATGTTTGACTCGCAGGACGCGATGGTCCGCATCGACATGTCCGAGTACATGGAGAAACACGCCGTCTCGCGCCTGCTCGGCGCGCCCCCCGGCTATGTCGGCTACGAGGAGGGCGGCCAGCTCACCGAGGCCGTACGGCGACGGCCCTACTCGGTGATCCTGCTCGACGAGATCGAGAAGGCCCACCCCGACGTCTTCAACACGCTGCTGCAGGTGATGGACGACGGTCGCCTCACCGACGGCCAGGGCCGCACCGTTGATTTCAAGAACACCGTGCTGATCCTCACCAGCAACATCGACGTCGACCTCGAGGCGCCCGACCAGCGGCTGCGCAGCGAACTGACACAGCACTTCAAACCGGAGTTCATCAACCGCCTCGACGACATCATTCCCTTCCACGCTCTCTCACGCGAGCAGCTCAGCGAGATCGTCGAGATCCAGGTGCGCCAGGTCGTCAGGCGCATCGAGGAGCGCGGCGTCGAGGTTCTCGTCACCGACAAGGCCAAGGAGCTACTCGGAAACCTCGGCTATGACCCCGCGTACGGAGCGCGGCCGCTACGGCGCGTGATCCAGAAGCAGCTTGTCGACCGGCTCGCGCTCGCGATCCTCAAGGGCGAGATCAAGACCGGCGACGAGGTCACCGTCGACGCCGGTGACGGCGAGCTCACCTTGCAGCGGTCTTCAGACTGAACCGCGCTCTTCGCGAGGCTCTTTCGTCTGAGATTGGGGCACGCCGGGCGTGCACCAAATACGATTGCCTCGCCGCCGGCCGGCAAGCCCGGCCGAACGTTGTTCCAGATGGGAGGCAAACGATGACGACCATCGATGTGCGCAAGTCGCACGCCTTGGTGGCGGTCGCTGCTGCTGCGGTACTCGCTCTCTTGCTGCTGGCCGCGCCGGCAGGCGCTGCGGCTCGGCGTGCGAGCATTTGCGTGGGCCGCCACGGCGCGATGAGCATGCACTACGGGGCGTGCGCTGCGCACCAGCGCAGGCTAGACGTCACGCGGGCGAAGGGGGCTTCCAGCGGATCCACGATCTACACCTGCGTGAACCGCAAAGGACAGCTCCGGCTTGTCAAGCGGAGCACGCGCTGCAAGCGCGGCGAAAAAAAGCTCGACTGGGGGGTCGAAGGTCCGCGCGGCGCGCGTGGCGAAACCGGTGCCCCGGGCGGCGAAGGCAAAGAAGGCAAAGAAGGGAAAGAAGGCAAAGCCGGCACCAACGGCGTGTCGAAAGCCTATTTGGTCACAACCAGCAAAACGACGAAGCTCAAAGAAGGCACCTGGACGACAGTCTCGGGCCTCACGTACGAGACGTCGGGTGGGCCTTACCTCCTGACGGCCGTCGTCGACCTCGAGGGTCTTTCCAAGACAACGCACGAAAGCCAGACCAAAATCGAATGCCGGGTTAGCGAAGAATACCCCGAACGCGGCGGGCCAGAATTCCATGTAATCGCGATCGGCTCGACGCTGATGACGTCGTTCAAGCCGGTCCTGATCACCGGTTACGCAGAAAGTCAGCTGGTAATCCAGGCTGCGTACTACGGGGAATTCGAAGACACGTTGCGCGTCGAATGCAACACCGAAGAATACGAAATGAACGAATCGATCGCGGCCGGCGGGTCGATCTCGCTGGTCGAAGTTAACGACCTAACCCACCAACAAAACTGACGCCATCAGCCTCTGTTGCGGGGCGCGCCGTCCGCGCGCCCCGCAACAGGCCGCGCTTCGCTTAAGCGGGCGCGGCCAGTGGCCGCGAGGAGCGGGGTGGGGCGGCGCGGTCCGATCACCGACCACCCGGTGACCCGGCGCCGTCGAGCTAGCGCGCGTCGTGTGGCGTGAAGCCGGCGCGCTGGGTTTAGCATCGCGCGACGGCGCTCGTGCGCCGCGAACGCACCCGATCGAGGAGGTCCACGATGTCGCTAGCCCACTCTGCGCCCGCGCGCATGCGCTGCCTCATGACGCTTGCCGCCGCGCTCGCCGTAGCAGCAGCGACGCCGGCGGTCGCCTCTGCGCACCGCACCGCGCCGCGGACGGCGAGGATCTGCGTGACCCGCGGCGGCTCGCTGCGCCTGCGCGAGCGAGGCTGCCGGCGTGGCGAGGGGCGTCTTGACCTCACGCGCGCAACGCGCGCGTCGGCGTCAAGGGCGGCGATCGAAACGTGCGTGACGCGGTCCGGCGCGGTCCGCATCGTGGCCAAGCGCACGCGCTGCAAGCGCGGCGAACGCCGTCTCGCCTGGGCCGCCGAAGGCAAGCCCGGCGCCAAGGGTGAAACGGAGCGAAAGGTGAAACCGGCGCCAAGGGCGAAAGGGCGAAAGGAGCCGCCGGCACGCTGGAGGGCAAGATCGTTGAACAGACCGCCAGTTTGAGCATCCCCCAGGCGAAAAAAGAAAAATGGAAAGTAGTTCCTGGCCTGACGATCCCGAGCCTGACCAGCGACTACATCGTCAGCTGCGACGGTCGGGGCTGGAAGCCGCGGGACCGCAGCGACGCAGGAAGCGGCATCGCGTGCCGCATGAGACAGTTCTATATGGGATTCACTTTCAAAACGGACACGTTCGTCCAGGGCGAAGTGAACGAAGCCGAAGGAACTGGCTGAGCGCGCTCACGACACCAAAGCGGCGGCCCATTCGCCAGCGGCCAGCTGACGATCGACGGCGCGCTACGAACCGGGCGTCGAAGACGCGGCGCGTCGAACACGCCGTGAAAATCGAATGCGAGCGGGCTCCCGCCAGCGGACACGAAACGCCGAGAAGCGAGGTCCACGTCGTCGGCAGCCGTGATGACGGCGATCGAGGTCGCCGGGGTGAACTGACGCGGTGCCCAGAGCGCCGGCCCGCGCTCGTGTGGGACGATGGCCGCGCAGCCAACCGCCAACGGGGAGGGAGAGATGCCAACGTACGTGATGCTCGCGCGCCTGACGCCCGAGGGCGTGATGACGGTGAAGAACAATCCCGAGCGCATCCGCGAGGTAAACGACGAGGTCGCGCGGCTCGGCGCGGAGGTCAAGGCCCAGTGGGCGACGCTGGGCAACGTCGATTTCATCTCGATCGTCGAGGCGCCCGACGATCGCACGATGGCACGTGTCTCACTGGAGCTCGGCTCGCGCGGCACGGGACGTTACGAGACGCTCTCGGCGATACCGATCGACGAGTTCATCGCTGACGTGTAAAGCGGCGCATATGCTTGTGCGGTGAGTGAAGAGGTCCAGACGGCCAGCCCGGCCGCGGAGGTAGAAGCCGAGCTGGAAGGCCTCGAGGTCGACAGCCCGCTCGTCGGCATCGTGATGGGCTCCGCGAGTGACATGGAGGTCATGGAGAAAGCCGCCGCGGAGCTCGCCGAGCGCGGGATCATGCACGAGATGCGCGTCATGTCCGCCCACCGCGAACCGGATCTCGTAGCGGAATACGCAAAGGCCGCTCGAATGCGGGGCCTGAAGGTGATAATCGCCGGTGCCGGAATCTCCGCCGCGCTGCCCGGCGCCGTCGCCGCCCACACCGACCTTCCGGTGATCGGCGTGCCGCTCTCCGGTCGCCTCACCGCCGCCGGGGGCCTCGACGCGATCCTCTCCATCGTGCAGATGCCCCCAGGAGTGCCCGTCGCCTGCGTCGGGCTCGACAACCCTCGCAACGCGGCGATCCTCGCCGCGCAGATCATCGGCCTCTGATCGGCCCCCGGCGGGGCGCGATAATGGACGGCACGTGATAGCGCGCTACACACGGCCCGAGCTGGCCGCAATCTGGTCCGACGAGGCCCGCATGGAGTGCTGGCGCCGCGTGGAGGTAGCGGCCTGCGAAGAGCTCCCGTCGCTGCTCGGCGACGACGGACCGTCGGCCGACGACCTCGACGCGGTCAGGGGCGCCACGTTCACCGTCGCCGCCGTCGACGAGCGCGAGCGCGTCACCGACCACGACATCGCGGCGTTCGTCGACGTGCTGGCCGCATCGGCCGGTGACGGCGGGCGCTGGATCCACTTCGGCCTGACGTCCTCCGATGTCGTCGACACGGCGCTCGCGCTGCAGCTCGCGGCGGCGGGCGAGCCGATCATCGCCGGCGCGCGGGAGCTCGTCGACGTGCTTGCGCGGCGCGCCCGCGAGCACGCGGCGACGCTTTCCGTCGGGCGCACGCACGGCATTCACGCCGAGCCCACGACGTTCGGCGTGAAGCTCGCGGGCTTCGCGTTCGAGGCGCACCGCAACCTGCGGCGCCTGGAGCTCGCCTTCGCGCAGGCCCGCGTCGGCGCCATCTCCGGTGCGGTCGGCACCTACTCCGCGACCTCGCCCGAATACGAGGCCCGGGTCCTCGCGCGCCTCGACCTCCGGCGGGAGGACGTCTCGACGCAGGTCGTGCCGCGCGATCGCCACGCCGAGGTCGTGCAGGCGATTGCGCTGGCCGGCGCGGGCCTCGAGCGCCTTGCAACGGAGATCCGGCATCTCCAGCGGACCGAGGTGCGCGAGGTCAACGAGGCGTTCGGCGCGGGGCAGAAGGGCTCGTCGACGATGCCCCACAAGCGCAACCCGATCCGCTCCGAGCAGATCGCGGGGCTCGCCCGCGTGCTGCGCGGCGACGCCCAGGCCGCGCTCGAGGACGTCGCGCTGTGGCACGAGCGCGACATCTCGCACTCCTCCGTGGAGCGCGTGATCCTGCCGGACACCACCACGCTCATCGACTACCTGCAGCACCGCGCGATCACGCTCATCAACTCGCTCGTCGTCGACGCCGCACAGATGCGCGCGAACCTCGACCTGACATACGGCGCGCTCTTCTCGCAGCGCATGCTGCTGGCGCTCGTCGAGCGCGGCATGAGCGCGCGACGACGCCTACCGGATCGTCCAGGAGCTCACCCAACGGGCGTTCGACGATCGCGTCCAGCTGCGCGGCCATCCTGGAAGCAGACAAGCGCGCCGCGGGCCTCGACCTCAACGCGCTGTTCGACTACCAGCCGTTCGTGCGCCACGCCGGGGAGATCGTCGCCCGGCTCGACGAGATCGCCTGATCCGGCCCCCGTCGACGCTGGTAGCATCGGCCCACGTGAGCGCCATCGACGACCTGCCCCTGATCGCTAGCGGCAAGGTCCGCGAGATGTACGACCTCGGCGCGCAGGACGGCCGCGGGCGCCTCTTGATGGTCGCGAGCGACCGCATCTCGACCTACGACGTCGTGCACCCCACGCCGATCCCCGACAAGGGCGCCGTTCTCACCGGGCTCTCCGCGTTCTGGTTCGCGCGTACCGGCGAGATCGTCGAGAACCACATGCTCTCCGCGACCGACGGCGTGCCCGGCGACGTGCGCGGCCGCGCGCTCGCCGTGCGGGCGCTGAAGATGCTCCCCGTGGAGTGCGTCGTACGGGGCTACATCACAGGCTCAGGGTGGAAGGACTACCAGCAGACCGGCAAGGTCTCGGGCATCGCGCTGCCCACCGGGCTGCGCGAGTCAGAGCGCCTGCCGGAGCCGATCTTCACCCCATCCACGAAGGCCGACGTCGGTCACGACGAGGCGATCGACCTGGCCCGGGCCGCCGAGCTCGTCGGCGACGACGAGCTGATGGCCAAGGTGGCCGAGACCTCCGTCGCGCTCTACAGCTTCGCGGCCGAACACGCCCTCTCACGCGGCGTGATCCTCGCCGACACGAAGTTCGAGTTCGGCATCGACGAGTCGGACCCCAAGCGCCCGCTCGTCGTCGGCGACGAGGTCCTGACGCCCGATTCCTCGCGCTACTGGCCCGCCGAAGGCTACGAGCCCGGCCGGCCGCAGCCGAGCTTCGACAAGCAGTACGTGCGCGACTGGGCAACCGAGAGCGGCTGGGACCGCACGCCACCGGCGCCCGCGATCCCCGACGAGGTCGTCCAGGCGGCCCGCGAGCGCTACCTGGAGGCCTACGAACGGATCACCGGCGAGCCGCTGGAGGCCTGGCTCGAACGCTGCGGGGCGCGGTGAGGGCCCGCGTGCTGATCCGGCCGAAGGCGGGCATTCTCGACCCCCAGGGCGAAGCCGTCGAAAGAGCCCTGCCGGCGCTTGGCTTCGAAGGTGTCGCGGACGTACACGTCGGGCGCACAGTCGAGCTCGACGTCGATGATCCGACGCGGCTCGGCGAGATGTGCGAGCGGCTGCTCGCGAACCCGCTGATCGAGGACTTCGAGGTCGAACTGCTCGGCGAGACGACCTGACGCGTTGAAGTTCGGCGTCATCCAGTTCCCCGGCTCCTGCGACGAGCGCGACGCCCTGGACGCCGCATCGCGCGTCGGCGACGCCCACATGATCTGGCACGGCGACCGCGACCTCAGCGGCGCCGACGCGATCATCGTGCCCGGCGGGTTCTCGTACGGGGACTACCTGCGCGCCGGCGCCATCGCGCGCTTCTCGCCGGCCATGGACGCGGTGATCGAGTTCGCCGAAGAGGGCGGCACGGTGCTCGGCATCTGCAACGGCTTCCAGGTCCTCTGCGAGGCGCATCTCCTGCCCGGTGCGCTGCTGCCGAACGCCAACCTGCGCTTCATCTGCCGGCAGGTGCAGCTCGAGGTCCTCTACGCCGGCGGGCCGTTCACGCGCGACTGCGCCCTCGGCGAACACCTCTCGATCCCCGTGAAGCACTCCTGGGGCCGCTGGTACGCCGACCGCCCGACGCTCGAGCGGATGGACGCCTGCGGCCAGTTCGTGCTGCGCTACGCGGACGGCGACAACGTCAACGGCTCACTGCACGACGTCGCCGGCGTGTGCAACGAGCGCGGCAACGTCTTCGGCCTCATGCCGCACCCCGAGCACGCCGTGGATGCGCTGATCGGCGGCTCGGCCGACGGCCTGAAGATCTTCCGCTCCATGAGCGTCAGCGCCGAGTCCGATGGCTGACGCCACACCGGGCCTCGCGGACGCCCTCGCGCTCGGCCTCACGGAGCAGGAGTACGCGCTGGTCTGCGAGAAGCAGGGCGGGCCGCCGAACCGCGTCGAGCTCGCGATGTACTCGCTGCTGTGGAGCGAGCACTGCGCCTACAAGCACTCAAAGCTTCTCTTGCGCACCCTGCCGACGGAGGGCGAGCACGTCGTGCTCGGCCCGGGCGAGAACGCGGGCGCCGTCGACGTCGGCGACGGCCTGGTCTGCGCCTTCAAGGTCGAGTCGCACAACCACCCCAGCGCCGTCGAGCCCTTCCAGGGCGCGGCGACCGGAGTCGGCGGCATCCTGCGCGACATCTTCGCGATCGGCGCGAGGCCGATCGCCGTCCTTGATTCGCTGCGCTTCGGCGAACAGTCCTCCCAGCGCAGCCGTTTCCTGCTCGACCGCGTGGTGGCAGGCATCGGTCACTACGGCAACTCGATCGGCGTCCCGACGGTCGCGGGCGAGGTCTACTGCGAGGCGCCGTACGAGCACAACTGCCTGGTCAATGCGATGGCGCTGGGTCTCGCACCACGCGAGCGGCTCGTGCGCAGCGCGGCGAGCGGCCCGGGCAACGCCGTGATCCTCTTCGGCGCCGCGACGGGACGCGACGGCATCGGCGGCGCGTCGGTCCTGGCCTCGGCGGAGCTCGGCGCCGGCGATGAGGACAAGCGCCCGACGGTTCAGGTCGGCGACCCGTTCGAGGGCAGCCGCCTGCTCGAGTGCTCGCTCGCGCTGCTCGACGAGGGCCTGATCGTCTCGCTGCAGGACCTCGGCGCCGCCGGCCTCACCTCGTCGGCCGCCGAGATGGCCTCCAAGGGCGAGGTCGGCCTGGACATCGACATCGCGCGGATCACGCTGCGCGAGGGGGACATGGAGCCCTTCGAGATCATGGTCTCCGAGTCCCAGGAGCGGATGCTCTGCGTCGCGCGGCCCGAGAACGTCGCGGCCGTCCTCGCGCTCTGCGCGCGCTGGGAACTGGCCGCCGCACAGATCGGCACGGTGACGGACGGCGACCGACTGCGCGTGCGCCGCGGTGATGAGCTCCTCGGCGACATGCCCGTGCGAGGCCTTGTCGATGAGTGCCCGCTGTACGAGCTGGCCCCTGAACGCCCCGCGGAGGCGCTCTACGCGCCCGCCCCCGCCGTGCTCGACGCCGGCGCGAGCGCCCGCGAGAGCCTGCTCGCGCTGCTCGCGAGCGCCAACATCGCCTCGCGCCGCCCGCTCTTCGAACAGTACGACTCGATCGTGCAATCGCGCACCGTGCGCCGGCCCGGCACCGCCGACGCCGCCGTGCTCGCCCTGCCCTCCGGCGCGGCGCTCGCCGTGTCGATCGACTGCAACGGGCGGCGCGTCGCCGCCGACCCCTACCGGGGCACGGTCGAGGCGGTCCTCGAGTGCGCCGCGAACCTCGCGGCGAGCGGCGGCGAGCCGCTCGGCACGACGAACAACCTGAACTTCGGCAACCCCGAGAAGAGCCACGTCGCCTGGCAGCTCACGGAGGCCGTGCGCGGCCTCGGCGACGCCTGCCGCGCACTGGGCGCGCCGATCGTCGGCGGCAACGTCTCGCTCTACAACGAGGGCCCCGCCGGCCCGATCTACCCGACACCCGTGATCGGCATGGTCGGCCTGCTCCCCGACGCGCGCCGCGCCGGCTCCCTCGCTTTCGCCGCCGACGGTGACGCGATCGCGCTCGTCGGTGCATTCGCGCCGTCGCTCGCCGCGAGCGAGCTCTCCCGCCTGCGCGGCGAGCCTCTGCCCGCCGAGCTGGCGGACGTCGATGTCGCCGCGGCCATCGCGACGCAGCGCACCATCCGCGACGCGGTACGCGGAGGGCTGCTCTCAAGCGCCCACGACATCGCCGAGGGCGGCGTGGCCACCGCTCTCGCCGAGTGCTGCCTGGCGGGCGCGATCGGCGCGAGCGTCTCGCTCGAAGCCGACGAGCCGGCGCTCTTCGGCGAGGGGGCCGGCGGCTTCATCGTCAGCGGCCCGCGCGACGCCCTTGCCGCGCTGGACGGCGCCCCGGTGACGCTGATCGGCACCGTCGGCGGCGACGCGCTCGAGATCGACGCCGGGAGCCAAAGCGTCGCGCTGACGCTCGACGAGCTCAGCGCCGCCCATCGCGCACTATCCGAGATCCTCGCGTGAGCGGCCGCGGAGGACCCTGTTACGGTGCAGATGTGACGCGAGACGGACCGCGCGACGAATGCGGCGTGTTCGGGCTCTACGCACCCGGGCATGAGGTCTCGCGCCTCTCCTACTTCGCCCTTTACGCACTCCAGCACCGCGGCCAGGAGTCTGCCGGTATCGCGGCTGCCGACCGCGGTGGCCAGATCATCACGCGCCGCGAGCTCGGGCTCGTGAGCCAGGTCTTCGACGAGAACGACCTGCGCACGCTCGCCGGGGAGCTCGCGATCGGCCACGTCCGCTACTCCACGACGGGCTCCAACGCCTGGGAGAACAGCCAGCCCGTGCACCGCTCGCAGGGCGCCGACGGCTCGGGCCGGGAGCTCGCGCTGGCCCACAACGGCAACCTCGTGAACGCCTTGAAGCTGCACGAGGAACTCGCCGCCGCGGGCCTCACGTTCAGTTCCACGTCGGACTCCGAGATCATCGCCGCGCTGATCGCCTCGCACACCGACGGCAGCGTCGAGGACGCCGTGCAGGCCGCGATGGCACGGATGCACGGCGCCTACTCCACGGTGGTGATGACGCGCGACCGCGTGATCGCGTTCCGCGACCCGCACGGCCTGCGGCCGCTCGCGCTCGGGCGCCTCTCCTCCGGCGACAGCGAGCGCTGGTGCGTCGCGAGCGAGTCGTGCGCCTTCGACATCATCGGCGCCGAGCTGGTGCGGGATGTCCAGCCCGGCGAGATCGTCACGCTCAGCGAGGACGGGCTCTCGAGCCGGATCGGCGCGACCGCTCCGAACCCCGCGTTCTGCGTCTTCGAGTACATCTACTTCGCCCGCCCGGACTCCCGCATGAACGGGCAGGTCTTGCAGGTCGTGCGCAGCCGGATGGGGGAGATCCTCTGGCGCGAGGCGCCGGTCGACGCCGACATCGTGATCGCCGTCCCCGACAGCGGCAACGCCGCGGCACGGGGACTGGCGCGCGCCGCGAACCTGCCGCAGGACGATGGCTTCGTCAAGAACCGCTACGTCGCACGCACGTTCATCCAGCCCGGGCAGGAGCTGCGCAAGCACGGCCTGCGCCTGAAGTTCAACCCGCTGCCCGACGTGGTCCGGGGGCAGCGCCTGGTCGTCGTCGACGACTCGATCGTGCGCGGCAACACGACGCGCCAGATCGTCCAGATGCTGCGCGAGGCCGGCGCGGCCGAGGTCCACCTGCGGATCTCCGCGCCGCCGATCAAGCACCCCTGCTTCTACGGCATCGACATGTCCACGCGCGAGGAGATGATCGCCCACGAGCGCACGCAGGACGAGATCGCCGCCGAGCTCGGCTGCGACTCGCTGCACTACCTCTCGCTGGAGGGCGTCTACGAGGCGGTCGGCGCCGACGGCACAACTCACTGCGACGCGTGCTTCACCGGCCGCTACCCGATCGAGCGCACCGACACCGGCGACGGCAAGCTCTCGCTCGCGCAGCAGGCCGGCGGGCCGCTGGTGCGCGCCTGACGTTGGCGGAGCAGCTGCCGATCGCGGTCCTGGTCTCCGGCGAGGGGACCAACCTGCAGGCGCTGCTCGACCGCCTTCACGGACGCGAGGTCCGCGTCGTCGCCGTCGCTTCGAGCCGTGGCGGCGTGCGCGCGCTGGAGCGGGCGCGAGCCGCAGGCGTCGCCGCCGAGTCCTTCGAGCTGGCCGCGTACGAGAGCCGCGATGCGCGCGACGCCGCGATCGCCGCCTGGCTCGATCAGCACGGCGCACGCCTCGTCGTGCTCGCCGGCTACATGGCGCTGCTCGGCCCGGAGCTGCTCGGCCGCTTCCCCGGCGCCGTCATCAACGTGCACCCTTCGCTGCTGCCGTCGTTCCCGGGCCTTGACGCGGTCGGCCAGGCGCTCGCGTACGGCGTCAAGGTCTTCGGCGTCACCGTGCACTTCGTCGACGACGGCGTCGACACCGGCCCGGTGATCCTGCAGCGCGCCCTGGAGCTCCCCGACGCAGACGACGCCGAGGCGGTGCGCGTCGCACTGCGGCCGCTGGAGCACGACCTCTTGACGGACGCCGTGCGCCTCGCGGCCGAAGGCAGGCTCCGCGCCGACGCTGAGAACGAACGGTGCATCCGCGTCGACGAGCCGCTGGATACGCTGCCGGGGTGAGCGCGCAGCGTGAGAGCGTGCAGGGCGCGGCGCCCGGCGAGGTGCGGATCCGCCGTGCTCTTTTGTCCGTCAGCGACAAGACCGGGATCGAGGAGTTCGCGTCGGCCCTCGCCGACCTCGGCGTCGAGATCGTGTCCACCGGCGGCACCGCGGCGGCGCTCGCGACGGCCGGAATTCCGGTCCGCGCGATCGAGGATTTCACGGGCTTTCCGGAGATGATGGATGGGCGCGTCAAGACGCTTCATCCGCGCCTCTACGCAGGCCTCTTGGCGCTGCGCGACGACGACGCGCACCTCGCCGCCGCCGACGAGCACGAGATCGAGCCCGTGGACCTGGTCTGCGTCAACCTCTATCCGTTCGAGCGGACCGTCGCGCGCGGCGACGCGAGCGACGCGGAGATCATCGAGAACATCGACATCGGCGGCCCGACGATGATCCGCGCGGCCGCCAAGAACAGCCAGTTCGCGGCCGTCGTGGTGGACCCCGCGGACTACGAGGCCGTCGTCGCCGAGCTGGCCGCCGGCGAGGGCCGCCTCGCGCTGGGCACGCGCAGTCGCCTGGCCGCGAAGGCCTTCGCGACCACGGCGCGCTACGACGCGGCGATCGCCACCTGGCTCGCGGCACGCGAAGAGGACGGTCTGCCCGCGGCGCGCTTCGAGGTGCACGAGCGGCTGCTCGGCCTCCGCTACGGCGAGAACCCTCACCAGGCAGGCGCCTTCTACGCCCGCGCCGGCGCCGAGAACCACTTGCTTTCGGGCGTTCGCCAGCTGCACGGCAAGGAGCTCTCCTTCAACAACCTGCTCGACCTGAGCGCCGCGCGCGAACTGGCCCAGGAGTTCGACGAGCCGGCCTGCGCGATCGTCAAGCACAACAACCCGTGCGGCTGCGCGGTCGCCGGCAGCGCCCTGGAGGCCTACCTGGCCGCCTTCGCGTGTGACCCGCAGAGTGCCTTCGGAGGCGTGATCGCCATCAACCGGCCGGTCGACGAGGAGCTCGCGGGCGCTCTCTCAGGCCAGTTCATCGAGGTCCTGCTGGCGCCCGGCTTCGATGACGCGGCGCTCGCCGTGCTGCAGGAGAAAAAGAACGTGCGCCTTCTCGAGCTCGCCGCGTGGCCGCGCGAAGTCGAGCAGCTCGACGCCAAGGCCGTGCTCGGTGGCGTGCTCGTGCAGACGCGCGACAGCGTCGGCGAGGAACGCGCCGACATGACCGTCGCGAGCACGCGCGAGCCGACAGAGCGCGAGTGGCAGGACATGCTCTTCGCCTGGCGGATCTGCCGGCACGTGCGCTCCAACGCGATCGTGATCGCGGCGGACAGCGCGACGATCGGCATCGGTGCCGGTCAGATGAGCCGTGTCGACGCGGTGCGGATCGCCGTCGAGAAGGCGCGCGAGTTCCGGACCGACCTGCTCGCCGGCTCTTCGCTCGCCTCAGACGCCTACTTCCCCTTCGCCGACGGGCCGCAGCTCGCGCTCGACGCGGGCGTCGGCGCGATCATCCAGCCCGGTGGTTCGGTGCGCGACGAGGAGACCGTTCAGGCCGTCGACGCGGCCGGCGCGGCGATGGTCACGACTGGGGTTCGCCACTTCCGCCATTAGGCGCGTAGGCGCTGTGGCCGAGCTCGGCCAGCCAGCGCCGAAGCTGCGCGTGGACGTGTTCGGCGCCGACGAGGTCTTCGTCGGGTAGGGCGAGCTCGAGAGGGTGCAGCAGGAAGGGGTGTGACTGCGTCCCGCCGATCCCGCCGTGCGAGCCGACGAGCTCCTCGAACGCGGCGACCTCGTCGGCCTCCGTCCAGTACGTGGAGTTCACGACGATGTCGGGGCAGTTATCGAACGAGTCGGTGCGCGCGACGTGGCGCGCGGCCGTCGGGCCGTAAGCGGCGAGTGGGTCCGTGCCCTCCACGTTGCCGGTCGCGAGCTCGTGCGTGCCGCCGGAGCCGATCGCGACCGCACCGCGCTCCGCGGAGCGCACGAGCACGAAGCCAACGCCCTCGTGTGCGACGAGGCGCTCGATGAGTCCGGGGTGCAGGGCGTCGATCTGCTCGCGCGTGAGGCGCCCGGGGATGCGCGGGAAGGAGATCAGCCCGAGGCATCCGGAGGCCAGGACGGCGACCTCTGGCGCCTTCTCGCCGCCCGCTGGGGTGTCGACGCCGACCTGCATTTCGCCACCGTCGCTGCGACTGCGCGTCGCCGCGCGCACCGCGCGCGCCGTGCGCGAGTCACCCGCCGCGACCTCGCCGATCGACGCGCCGAGGTATGCGAGCGCCTCGCTGGGGTCGCCGTGCTGGCCTTCGACCGAGGAGTCCGAGCAGCAGCGGTCCACGAGTTCTTCGAGCGTTTCGCCGTAGCGCTCCAGGAAGGTCGCGCCCTGCGACTGGCCGTGGTCGGAGAGGATCACGAAGCGGTAGGGCCGCGGAGCGTCGGCTGCCGCACGCACGAGCCGTTCGATGTGGTGGTCCACGTCGTGCAGCACCGTCGAGCGTCTCGGGTCGCTCGAGCCCGGAATGGTGAGCGACCTCGTCGTAGCCGAGGAACGTCGTGTATGCGACCGGCCGGCCGGCGTAAAGGTCGCCGAGTCAGGGCGCTGACCTGCAGGTCACGCTGGACGACCGTCGCCCAGGACCGCACAAGGGCGTACGTCCAGGACCGTTCGATGCGCGGGCGCACGTCGCGGCGGCGCTGGCGGCGCGCGCTGCGCCGCTCGGAGAAGACCTCGCGCACGACGAGCGCGATCGTGCGCATCACGTTGTAGGGGCTCGCGAAGTACGCGAAGTAGTCGCGGCCGATCCTGCCGTGACGCGAGCGGTCGAGCGCCGTGCTCATCGTCAGCAGGCTGTACGGCGCGTCGCCGGAGACGATGTTCGCGCGGCTCGCACCGTCGGCGAAGAGCAGACCGTGGCCGTTGGAGTGACGGCGCTCGATCTCTTCGGCGTCGTGCGGGTGGTTGGTGACGATCGCGGCGCCGCGATCCTTCTCCCACCAGCGGAAGGCGGGCATGTTGTGGTTGTTGCCGTGCAGCAGGCCTGCCTGGCAGGCGCCGGTCTGCGACGACCAGTCCGTCTCCCATGGCGTGAGGGTGTGCGAGCCGTCGGCCACGAGGCTCGCGAGGTACGGTGCGTGGCCATCCCGCATCGCACGCTCCAGCACGTCGTGGGCGAGGCCGTCGATCTCCAGGAAGAAGAGACCCGGCGTGTCGGTGTCGGCCGGCGGCGCGGCGCGCCGCGCGTAGCGGCCCACGACGTTGCGGTACCAGAAGCTCTCGTCGTCGATCGCGAGCAGCGACGTCACGAGCGTCGTCACGATCGCCATCACGAGCGCGACGAGGATGCCGCCGCCGAAGCGATTCGATTTCCATCCCCGGGATGACGGCCGCGACGAGCAGCACGACCGCTCCGTTGATAACGACGACGCCGAGGCCGAGCGTGAGAACCGTCAGCGGCAACGCCGCGACCAGCACGACGGGCCAGACGAGCGCGTTGATCAGCCCGATCAGCGCGGCCGCGATGAGTGCCGTGCCGACGTCCTTGATGTAGAGGGTCCCCGGCAGAAAGCTGAGCAGCAGCAGAGTCGCCGCGGAGACGAGCCAGATGATCACGCTTCGCATCACGGCGCGGCCGTGGAGTCGGCTCTTCAGCTAGTCGACCGCCGTCTGCTCGCCCGCTCGCAGCACCCGGACCTCTACGCCGGGGGCCAGGCGCGCCGCCTGGCGCTCGAACTCTGCGCCGGCGTCTCGGAACGCTGCGGAGCAGCTTCGTCGGCAGCGCCAGCGTCCCAAAGTGGATCGGGATCGCGACGCGAGGCTCGATCATCGCCGCTGCGCGCGCCGCGCGTTCCGCGTCGAGGTGGCCGGCGCCGACGCTCGGCCCCCAGCCGCCGACCGGGAGAAGCGCCACGTCGATCTTCCCGCCGAGCTCCTCCATCGCCGGGAAGAGGTCGGTGTCGCCCGCGAAGTACACGGTCCGCGAGCCGCGCACCAGGTAGCCGACGCAGCCCGCGCGGTGGCCGAAGCGCCAGCGCTGGCCGCTGTGACGCGCGTCAGTCGCCTCGACGCGGAGCGCGCCGACGCTCGTCTCTGCGCCTTCCGCGAGCTCGGTGACCGGGCCGAGCGAGCGTCGCTGGAGCCAGGCGCCCGCGCCGCGCGGTGCCACGATCGGCGTGTCCGGGCCGAGCCTGCGCAGCGATGCGACGTCCGCGTGGTCGGCGTGCAGGTGCGAGAGCAGCACGGCGTCGACCTCGCCGTGCGGCGGCGGTGCGGGCGCAATGCGGAGAAGGGGTCCGACGCGGCGCCCGAGCACCGGATCGGTCAGGAGCCGCACGCCGTCCATCGCGATCAGCACTGTCGAATGCCCGAGCCAGACAACGCTCGTGCTGGTCCGGGTGTCCGGTCTGTCGCTCGCCCTCACGGGCGCATCTAACATGGTTTGAGGCAATGTGGCACCTGCGGATAGTCGGATTTCTCGCCGCGCTGGTGCTGGCCGGCGCGGGCGCGCAAGCGGCGCAGGCCCGTTGGGTGATGCCGCCGCGCCTGACCTGGTACTGGCAGCTGCAGGGGCCGATCCGAACGGACGTCGCGGCCGAAGCGTACGACGTGGACGGCTTCGAAACGAGCGCCACGGAGGTCACGGCACTCCGCAAACGCGGGGTGCACGTCATCTGTTACATCGACGCCGGGACGGCTGAGAAGTGGCGCCCTGACTACAAGAAGTTCCCGAAGTCGGTGCTCGGGCGCAGCAACGGCTGGCCCGGCGAGCGCTGGATCGACATCCGCCGCCGTCGCATCGTCGACCCGATCATGCTGGCGCGCTTCCGGATGTGCCGGAGCAAGGGTTTCCAAGCCGTCGAGCCCGACAACATCGAAGCGTACGCCAACCGCAGCGGCTTCCCGATCACCGCGGCAGAGCAGCTCTCATACAACGAGTGGATCGCCTCCACCGTCCACTCGCTGGGGATGGCAGTGCTGCAGAAGAACGACGGAGAACAGACCGCGAGGCTCGAGCCGTACTTCGACGGGGCGCTGACTGAGCAGTGCAACCAGTACCGCGAATGCGATCTCTTTGACGATTACCTGCGCCACGACAAGCCCGTCCTCAACGCCGAGTATTCGCTGCCGACGAGCACGATTCTGCGCCGCCGACAACGCGGCGGGCATCATGGGCGCCCGCTTCAACCTCGAACTGAACGGCCGGCGCTACGAACCCTGCTGGTAGCCGCCCTCGCTGTCGCCGGCCAGGCGCGCGTGGAGGTGCATGTCGTGCCAGCCGTCGGCGTGCCAGACGCTCCTGCGCCGCGTGCCCTCCGGTACAAAGCCGGCCTTGACGGCGACGCGGCACGACGCCGGGTTCGCCGTCGAGTGCTCGAGCTCGAGGCGCAGCAGCCCGACGTCGGCGAAGCACCAGTCGCTCATCGCGCGTAGCGCGCGCGGCGCGATCCCGCGGCCGCGCGCCGACGGCAGCGTCCAGTAGGCAACTTCGGCCGAGCCCTGCGGGAGCTCCAGCCGCCGCAGCCCGACGCGCGCCACGACCTCTCCTCCTGTCTCGACCGCCCAGTCGGCGCCGGTCTCCTCGCGCCAGCGGGTGGCGCGTTCTTCGATCCCCTCTCTGGCCTCAGCTTCGTCGGCGGAGGCCAGGTGCCAGCGCCGGATCGCCTCGTCGCTGAAGGCCTCGACGATCACCGGCGCGTCGGCTAGACGCCAGGGGCGAAGCAAGAGATCCCCGGCCGAGATATCCGGCTGGTCCCGGGCCGCCAGGGTCCCCGGCGCGACGACCTCTATGCGCGTCTGTGGCACGCGCCCATCATGTCGCAAGGGCCTGAGCGCCCGGCGTGCTTGACGCGGTGGAGCACGTTTAGTTATGATGTCATCATGGTGTTGGATCAGCAAGTAACTCGAGCTGCGTCGGACCAGCAGACGCCGATCGACGAGCTGGGACGCCGCCGCCGCATCGCGATCCTGCTCATCTGCTGCATGAGCCTCTTGATCGTCGGGCTCGACGTGACGATCGTGAACGTCGCGCTGCCGTCGATCGGACGTGAGTTCGGCGCGAGCGTCTCGGGCCTTCAGTGGACGATCGACGCTTACACGCTCGTGCTTGCGAGTTTCCTGATGCTCTCCGGCTCGATTGCGGACCGCTTCGGGCGAAAGCGCGTGTTCGTCGTCGGGCTCTCGGTGTTCTCGGCCGGGTCGCTGCTCTGCAGTACCGCCCCGAGCCTCGGGCTGCTCGTCGTGTTCCGCATGGTCCAGGCACTCGGCGGGTCGATGCTGAACCCCGTCGCGATGTCGATCATCACGAACACGTTCACCGAGCCCCGAGAGCGGGCCCAGGCCGTCGGCGTCTGGGGCGCGGCGGTCGGCGTCTCGATGGCGGCGGGGCCGGTCGTCGGCGGCATCCTGGTTTCAGGCATCGGCTGGCGCTCGGTCTTCTGGATCAACATCCCGGTGGGCCTCGCGGCGATCGCGCTCGCGCTGCGCTTCGTGCCCGAGTCGCGCGCGCCCCACGCGCGGCGCTTTGACCCCGTCGGTCAGGTGCTGATGATCGTGATGCTCTCGACCGTGACGTTCGGCATCATCGAGCTGCCCGACCGGGGGCTGGGCTCGCCGCTGATCATCGCCTCGTTCGTATCCGCAGCGCTCGCTCTGGTGGGGATCCTGGTGTACGAGCCGCGCAGGCGCGAGCCGCTCATCAACCTGCGCTTCTTCCGCTCCATCCCGTTCTCGACGGCGACGATCACGGCCGTCGCGTCGTTCGCGGCGCTCGGCGGCTTCCTCTTCATGAACACGCTTTATCTGCAGGACGTGCGCGGGCTCTCGCCGCTCCACGCCGGCCTCGCGACGCTGCCGATGGCCGCGATGACGATGATCGCCTCGCCGCTGTCAGGGCGCATGGTCGGCAGGCGCGGCCCGCGCATCCCGCTCGTGATCGCCGGTGTCTGCCTGACCGCGGCCTGCATCGCGCTGACGGGCATCGACGCCACGACTCCCTTCGCGTGGCTCTTCGCGGCGTACGTCGTCTTCGGTCTGGGTTTCGGCTTCGTCAACGCGCCGATCACCAACGCCGCGGTGTCGGGAATGCCCCGCGCGCAGGCCGGCGTCGCGTCGGCTGTCGCGTCCACTTCGCGGCAGATCGGCCAGACACTCGGCGTAGCCGTAATCGGGGCGCTTCTGGCGTCGGCGATCAGCGGCTCGGTGCACGGAGACCTCGCGAGCGCGAGCCACACGGGCTGGTGGCTCCTTGCCGGGTGCGGCGCGGTTGTCCTGATCCTGGCCTTCGTCGCGACCTCGCGTCACGCCAGGGAGACCGCCCAGCGCACGGCGGCCGAGCTCAACCCCGAGGGCCTCGTGGCCGGGAGCGCCGCCTGATGGCCAAGCCGGGCCCCGTGGGCACAATGCTCACACGCCGACCGCGCGCGAGGTCTGGACGCAGATCTGCGACGTGGTGTTCACGAACGTCAAACGCCGCGAGGCCGCGGACGCGGCCGGCGTCAGCTTCGGCAAGGTGCGCGCGATCCGGCGCCTGGCCCGCGGGCCGCTCTCGATGAGCGAGCTCGCCGCTTCGCTCTCGATCGACCCTCCAAATGCGACCGTCGTCGTTGACGACCTAGAAGCTCGTGGCCTCGTGCGGCGGCGAGCGCACGACACGGACCGGCGCGCGAAGGTCGTCGAGCTCACGCGCAAGGGCAGGGACGCTGCGGCACGCGCCGACCGGGTCCTCGGCACGCCGCCGCCCGCTCTGGAACGCCTATCGGCGGAGGAGCTCGCGACGCTTCGGCGGATCCTCGGCGCGGTCGAAGACGGTGGAAGTTGAGGCCTTCGCGACCGTCATGCCGGGTGTAAAACAGTTCTCGAAGCCGTGGTCAGACGTGTCCTCGAGGACTTCGACCGGTCGGCGATGGCCCAAGCCCCCTCGGTCCGCTTTCCTCTCCCGCGAAATCGCGGTCATTGCTCTGCCACCTTCAAGGTGATCCTCCCGAGCTCTGGACCGTGACTCCGGTATCCCCAACCTCCAAGCCCGTCGACCGATCCCGCCCCGGAGAACCCGGGACGGGATCGGTAAGCAGATCCGGCTTAGCGCGAGGCGGTGACGCCCCGCCTTCCGTCTCTAAGTTCCGCCCGTTTCTCCACTGTAGCCGCCGAGAGACTCTTTTTTCGGGAGCGTCAGCTTCAGGTTCCCCGCAAAGACGGCTGGGTGCCCGTTGACTGCGAACGAATTGGAGGGAAGTGGTTCTTCGGGGAATTCTAGTTCGCCATGTTCAGTCACGTGCGAGTCGAACATTCCCACTCCTTCGTAGTCGCCGGTGTGCCCGCCACCTTTCGCGATGATGATGCCCAGCCAACCGGTTTCCTTCCAAACGCCAGCTTCTCCCGGTTCCTCGATGCAAAATTTATGGGTCCAGGACAGCGGGTTGTACCAGTGACCGTCCGATTCACTTTTGATGACGTATGTGGGCGGCACCGACACCTTGACGCGGACGCCGGGTTCACCGTCGACACCGCAAGAGGATAGCTTTGGGTGGGCGAGTGTCATCGCACCACCTTCGCCGGGCGCGACCGGTTCGTTTACGCCACCTTCTATCGTGCCACTCGCCGAGAACTTCTGGCACACGATCGTAAAGACTTCGGGGACTATGATCTTGATCGGGGTCAGCGAAGTCGCTTTTACCTTCACGGTTGCTTTAAGTGCAAGTGGCTTTCCATTGACAGTCCAGTTAAATCCGCCTTCTTCTTCCGCTGCGTCGGCCGCCGTCGTCGCAACCGCGCCGAAGAAAAGGGCGGCCGCGAGACAGAGCCAAAGTAGTGTGACGCGCTTCATTTCCCCTCCCGTCTGAGTTTGTTTGAGTTTTATCGCCCGCTCGGGAACTGAATTGTGCGTTGTGGGGAAATTGCCGCAAATTACGGGCTTTCGCGGGGTGCGCGCAGCTTGCCCCGGCCTCGCCACCGCCGAGCAACTCGACGCGTGGGCCGTCGTGCGGATCCTGCTCGAGCGACTCGACAACACCATTGCGAGCTCCCCCGTGGTCAATCGCCGCCCCGTCCGCTGCGCGCACCTCTACCGTCAGAGGACAGCTAAGTATGCTTCCGAGCACCGGACCGCCCGCATCGGGGGCGTCTGCTGGACTTCGCTTCAGACGCCCATGCGGACGCAACGGAGCGTCTCGCCGACCCGTAGTCGGGCCGCTGCTCCGCGGTCGAAGCCGGAGCCGCCGGAGGCCCAACCGTCGCGCCCGTGGCACCCCTCGTCTGGACCTAGCCCGGGCCGCCGCGGCAGCGGCCGGACATCACATCGCTAGCGTTTGCAGCAGGGTCGTTGTCAGCACGACCACGCATGCCCCGTGCGGGACTCGAACCCGCCCCACCGGATTAAAAGTCCGGCGCTCTACCAGATGAGCTAACGGGGCCCAGCGGCCGACAGTGTGGCAGAGAAGAACCGGAGCGACGGTCGCCTGGTGCGACTCACGGCCGTTCGGCGGCCGCGGCGCGCAGCATCTCCTCGATCCTCGTCAACTTGACGCGTGGACGGCCGTGGCGCTCGCCGGCCGCGCGCTCCTCGCGGTCTATCGCCTCCCACCCCGCATAGGTGACGAGGTCGGGCTTTCGTTCCAGGAAGAGCGCCTCGGCCGCCGCCGGCGAGGGATCGCTCGGCTCGAGTGCGGGCGCGCCGTTGAGGTCCGCGAGGATCGCCGTCACGGTCTCCTGCGCGTCCTTCTTGTTAGTGCCGATCACGCCGGTGGGCCCGCGCTTGATCCAGCCCACGACGTACTCGCCGGGGACCGGCGCGCCGCCCTCGTCCATCACGCGACCCCCGGCGTTCGCGATGACCGCGCGGCGGTCGTCGAACGGGACGTCGGGCAGTGGTGCGCCGCGGTAGCCGACGGCCCTGAAGAGCAACGACGCCTCGATCGTCTCGTGCTCGTCGGTGGCGCGGGCGGCGAGCCCGTTCTCTGACTCGACGAGTTCGTTGCGCACGAAGTCGACGCTCGCGAGATGGCCGTCGTCGCCGGCGTGCAACTCGACCGGAGAGAGCAGGAAGCGCAGCACGACGCGGCGCGGGAGCCCGGCAGGCTCGCGTGCCGCGAATTCGCGCAGGATCTCGACGTTCTTGCGGGCGATCGTCGGCAGCTCCTCGAGCGGGCCGCCGGCCGCGAGGGCTCGCTCGAGCTCCGCGCCGTCGACGATCACGTCGGCGTCCGCGAGGTCCGCGAGCTCGCGCAGCTCGGGGTTCGTGAAGGCCGCTTGCGCCGGGCCACGCCGGCCCGCCACGACGACCTCGCGCACCGCGCTCCGCGCGAGCACCTCGAGCGCGTGGTCCGCCGTGTCCGTCGGCGCGAGCTCCTCCTGGCTCAGCACGAGCATGCGCGCGAGGTCCAGGGCGACGTTGCCGTTGCCGATGACGACCGCGCGCTCCGCGCGCTCCAGGTCGACCTCGAGATCGGTGTGGTCGGGGTGGCCGTTGTACCAGCCGACGAACTCGGTGGCGGCGTGGGCGCCGGGAAGGTCCTCGCCCGGGATTCCGAGCCGGCGGTCGTTCGGCGAGCCCGTCGCGTAGACGATGGCGTGGTAGTGCTCGAGCAGGTCGTCGCGGGCGACGTCGAGGCCGAACGTGATGTTGCCGAAGTAGCGGAAGCGGGGGTGAGCCGCGGTGCGCTCGTAGATCCGCGTCACCGACTTGATCTTCGGGTGGTCTGGCGCGACGCCGGAGCGGACGAGCCCCCAGGGCGTCGGCAGGCGCTCGATCATGTCGACTTCGAAGCGCTCGTCGGAGTCGGCGAGAAGGTGGCCGGCGGCGTAGAAGCCGGCCGGGCCGGAGCCGATCACGATTATGCGAAGGGGCTTCTGCTCGGGCATGGTTCGAACGGGTGATGGGCGCGGCCCGACTCGAACGGGCGACCCCCTCGGTGTAAGCGAGGTGCTCTAGCCAGCTGAGCTACACGCCCCCGTTGGCGCAAGCGTAGCGACGACGCTGAGCATCACCGTCCTGCCATACTGGGCGGGCGCGCCGCGTCGTTTGTGTCGGGTGCGTTACGCGGGGGCGTAGCTCAGCCGGTTAGAGCGCTGCCCTGTCACGGCAGAGGTCGCGGGTTCAAGTCCCGTCGCTCCCGTACTTGACCACCGCCGGTTCTCGCACCTGTGCGGGCGGCGGCGGTGGTGTAGCGGCCGCAGAATAACGGCGTCGCCGCGCGCGGCGGATGCGGCAAACAGACCGGCGTGGAAGACCGAACGAGCTCATGACCGACACACGGACGATCCTCATCACCGGCGCCACAGATGGCCTCGGCCGCGCGCTGGCCAACGGGCTCGCCGCCGAAGGCGAGCAGCTCATCCTGCACGGTCGCAGCCGCGAGAAGCTCGACCGAGTCGCGGCCGAGATCGCAAGCGAGCACGGCGGCGAAGCGCCCGCGACGGTGCTCGCCGACCTGGCGGATCTGAAGCAGGTTCGCGATCTGAGTAACCAGGTCACCGAGATCACTGACCGCGTCGATGTCCTCGTCAACAACGCCGGCATCGGCAGCGGCGAACCCGACGGTCGCACACGCCGGGTCAGTGCCGACGGCTACGAGCTGCGCTTCGCCGTGAACTACCTGGCGGGCTTCGACCTCACGCTGCGTCTGCTCCCCTTGCTCGCAGCCTCACCCGCCGCGCGCATAGTGAACGTCGCCTCACTCGGTCAGCACCCCATCGACTTCAGTGACGTCATGCTCGAGCGCAGCTACAGCGGCGTGCGCGCGTACGGGCAGAGCAAGCTCGCGCAGATCACCGCCGGCTTCGTCCTCGCCGAGCGGCTCACAGCGCCAGCGATCACGGTCAATAGCCTGCACCCCGCGACGTACATGCCGACCAAGATGGTGCTCGACGAGGTCGGGCACAGTATCGACACCCTCGAGGAGGGCGAGGCGGCGACGCGGCGACTGGTCAGCGAGCCGAGCCTCGCCGACACGACGGGTCGCTTCTTCGATCGCACGCGCGACGTTCGCGCCAACGCAGCCGCCTACGATCCGGAAACACGCAGCGCGCTGTGGCAGCTCAGCCTCGACCTTACCGACGCCCCCGACGCTCTATGAGCCAAGCGGCGGCGCCCTGACGGGGCGCCCGCCGCCAAGCGACCGGCCGCCGCAGCGCTCAGTAGCCGGAGCCGCCGCTTGTTTTTTCAGGTTGCGCCGTGCTTGCGCTCGACGGGGCACCGCCGGGACTCGTCTTTACGACGCTCCATGTGC
This sequence comes from uncultured Solirubrobacterales bacterium, assembly GCA_963764325.1. GTDB lineage: Bacteria > Actinomycetota > Thermoleophilia > Solirubrobacterales > Solirubrobacteraceae > Palsa-744. The sequence continues at coordinate 1,098,907 of CAVXSE010000003.1, forward strand.
CGACGTCTTTGATGCCCTGCCCGTTGGTTTCGCCGGCCTTGTTGTCCTGCGCGAACGTGTAAAGCGGCTGCCCCTTGTAGGTGACCTGGACGGTCCCTTCGGGGCGCTTGACCGTTCCGAGCGAGCCGACGTCGCCGCTCGGGGTGCCGCTGGACGGCGCGAGCAGCGGATGCCACACACCGAGACAGGCGGAGGTGGTGCAGATGAACTTGCCGTTCTGTTCCGCGCTGAGGCGGTAGAGCGTCATGCCTTCGTCGTCCACCAGGATCGTGCCGAGCGAGCTGGAGCCTGTCTTCACGCCGGCGGCTGCGCTCGAAGAGCCGCTGCTTGCCTGCCCGGCCGTCTGCGTCCCGGCCGTTGATTTTGTGGTGCTGCTGTACGAGCTGCTGCCGCAGGCGGCGAAGAGCAGCGATACGGCGACGGCCGGGACGAGAAGCTTGAGTCGATGGTGCATCGTGTGCTCCTTGGGAGAAGTTGGGCCCACGTTCTCGCGCGAACCTCCTACGCATGGAGACGCCGCGCAGCCGCGTTCCTTCCGGCGAGGCGGTCTCATTCCGTCGTCACGACCTTCCCGGACGGCGAGATGACGTACCAACGCCCGCCGTCGGTTTCGAGCGCCTGTCCGTTGTCCTGGCCCGCCGCTGAGTCGGCGGCGTACGTGTAGAGCGGCCAGCCGGCGTACGTCACGACGCTGCCGCCTTCAGGGTCCGGGTCGCTGCTCAGCAGGGCACGATTCAGCTGCGGCGACAGAGACGCGCTCTGACCGCTCGCGAGCTTCATCGGGGGCCACAGCGACGTGCAGGTGGAGACGCACGTCACCTTCGAATGTTTGTCGGGCGCGAAGGTGTAAAGCGTGCGGCCGTCGGAGTTCACGAGCACGGCGCCGACCTTCGGCAGACTGCGGACGGCGAGGCCGATCGTCTGGCTTCCCGCCGCTGACGTTGTTGTCGCCGTTTCCGGCCCAGGCGTCGCCGCGCTCGACGCGGCAGGTGCGTGCAGCAGGTTGAGCGTGTTTTCGCCGTCGTCCACGAAATAGATGCCCTTGTCTTCCGGGGCTATGACGAGGCCGAAGAGCGAGCCGGCGCCGGTCCTCGTGTCGGCGGCCTGGACTGCGACCTGCTGCCCGGCCGGCGTCGTTTCGACGATGTTGCCGTCGCCGGCGTTGGTCGTGATGACGTTGCCGTTCGGCGCGATCGTCAGCCCGAGCGGTTCGTTGAGATGCCCACCCTTGGTGAGGGTCGTGCCGCCCGCGGCCGCCGGCGTGGTGCGCGTCAGCGCCTGCGGTATCGCCGTGATGCTGTTGGCGACGGTGTCAGCGAGGTACAGCGTGCCGTTCGCGGAGAGCCCCAGGCCCGTCGGCCCGACCACGAGCGCTTCGGCCGAGTCGCGCCACGGGATGCCGTTCGCGATCGTTTCGCTCTTGACCTTCGGCGGCTGCCCTGCGCCTGATTCGAAGACGATGCGAACGACGTTCGAGTTGTCGATCGTGTGGATGCCCTTGGCCGCGCCGCCGTTGAGCGCGTTGCTTACGAAGAGCGTCGTCTTCGAGCCATCGCTGACGGCGGTCGAGTCCCACGGACCCTGGATGTTGGCGCCGGCGATTGTCCCGACCGGCTTGCCGGTGCTGTCCAGAACGATCAGGCAGCCGTACATCGCGGTGGCCGACTTGCCGTTGGTCGTCGGCAGGCTGCCGACGACCACGTATCCGCCGGGCAGGACGTTCAGCGATGTCGTCAGCCCCACGCCGCCCGGGCAGCTTCCCGGCAGCGACTTCGCGCTGATGGTCGCGAACAACGAGCTCTTGCCCGCGGGAGTGACCTGGTCGATCGTCGTGCCGGTGCCCTGGTCGTTGGCCTTGTCGTTGAAGTTGCTGACGAGCAGGTTCCCGGCCTGCAAAGCGCCCTCGCTCTTGGAGACGATGGCGACGCCGTAGGGATTCACGTCGCCGTTCGCTGGAACCGTTGAGGCGATCGAGCTGACGTTCGTCAACTTCGCCAGGAATGGTCCGGAGCTCGAAGCGTCCGCGGCGTTGGTCGCCGCCGCAGCGGTTGTAGTGCTTGATCCAGTGGATGAACCGGACCCACCGCAGCCTGCGAGTGCGGCCGTGAGTCCAACAAAAGCGAGCATCAACGTTCTGGGCACTGGGTTCTCCTGTGTTCGGGTTAGGGGGCATGACGGCATTCGTGACCGCAGCCCTGTACGACGCCGGCGTCGCGTGATTCCTTCCCCGCGACGCGAATGCCGGCGGGCGCGTCGTTCACCGCAGCCGGCGCCGGCCGTCAGAATGATCTGGCGCCGCTCGCGCCTCTCATTCGTGCAGGTGCGAGAGTGTGAGTTCGCGGAATGGAGCCCACGAGTCCGACAATCCAACGGGCCTCACAATCGCTTGAGCGCCCGTCGTTCTACGCGCTGCGCCCAGGCGGGTGGCGGGACCTCGTGACGCTGCTTCACGCTCCCTACACGGCGTGGAATCTGGCCAACGTGGCGATCGGTGCGGCGCTGGCGCCGCACCTTTATCCGGGGCGGCTCGTGGCGACTCTCGCGGCGTTCTTCCTCGCCGTCGGCGTCTGCGCGCACGTGCTCGATGAGCTACACGGCAGGCCGATGGGCACACGGCTCTCCAGTCGCACGCTCGTCACGCTGGCAGTCGTCTCGCTGAGCGGCGCAGCGGCGATCGGGATCGTTGGAGCCGTGACGATCTCGCTCGGCCTGATCCCGTTCGTGGTGGCAGGCGTCTTCATCGTTCTCGCGTACAACCTGGAGTGGTTCGGCGGGCGCTTTCACACCACCTTCTGGCTCGCGCTCGCCTGGGGCGCCTTCCCGGTCCTCACTGCGTACTGGATCAACGCGCTGGAACTGCGCGCCTCGGCGCTACTCGCGGCCTGCGGATGCGCTGTCCTGCTCGTCGTTCAACGCTCCCTCAGCACGCCGGTGCGCGAGCTGCGCCGGCGAACGGTCTCTATCACGGGAGAGCAGAGGCTCGCGGACGGATCCGTCGTCCAGCTCGACGCGGCGCGCTTGGCGGCGCCGATGGAGCGAGCCCTGAAGGCCTGTGCGGTCGGCATGGTGCTGCTCGCCACGGGGCTTGTCGTGGCGCGCCTATAGCCGGTTCGAAGTGGGGACCGAGTAGAGCAGGACGCCGCCGACCGATTGGGGGTGAAGACCCAATCGCTCCAGGGCCCGCGGCCACGGGCCCGCCACGATCGGATCGACCACCACGTTCTTCACGTGGTGCGCTCGCATGAAGTGTTCCAGCGTCGCGCTGCTCGGCGGCAGGTTGTCGACCATTTTCACGACGCCCCGCTGCGTCTGGAATTGGGTCGGGATCTGCCCCGAGACGTAGCCCTCGGGCATGTAGAAGTAGAAGCCGGTCTCCGATTGCCAGAGCGTCGATACGTCGTTCAAGCCGTACGGGAGTACGAGAACGTTCTCGTTGCGAGCGAGATAGCGCCGATAGAGGTCGGTCGAGAAGAAGCGCGGGTTGCGCATCGGCGTTCCGTAGAGCACCGGGCTGAGATAGGGGAAGAGCATTACCGCTCCCACGACGACCAGTGCCCAGCGCGCGATCGGTTTGCCGCCCGGTTCCGCCAGCCACGCGGCCACGCCAATCGCGATGGCAAGGCTGGCATACAGCACCAATCTCGACGGAATGATGATGTTGAAAATCGGCAGTTCGTTTATCCACCGATAGGGCAGGGACATCGTGACGTGCCCGCCGACTTGCAGGTAGGAGCCGAGCGCCAGGCCAACGCTGAGGACGATCGTGATCGCCGCGAGCCGGCCCAGCAGAGTCCGTTTGCCGGTGGTGAAGAACCACATCGCGAAGGCGATGAGAATCGCGAAGCCGAAGTAGCCGTCGGTCTCGGAGACGTCACCGTGCTCGAAGGTGAAGAACAGCGCCTGGAAATCGTGGTGCCCCAGCCACGTCGTGAGCGTCGGAAAGACGAGATTCGTGACGTCCAGGCCGTAGGTGATTGAGGCGCCCTGGCCGCCGGGCGGCGGCTTGCCGCTGATCAGGGCGTAGTAGAGGAAAGGCGAGGTGATGATCGCCGCCACGAGCCCGGCCCCGAGAACCTCGAGCATCAAACCGTTGATCCGTGCGCGATGCGGTTCCTTGGCGAGCAGTCTCGCTGACACCAAGAGGACCGCCCCTAGCATCACGCACTCCGCGAGGATTTCGGTCGAGAGCCCGAGCTGCAGCGCGAACAGCAGAGCCATCGTGACCACGTACGCTCGTCGTGACATCTCGCGATCGACGCGCTTGAGCGTGATGAGGACCATCACGGGTATCAGGAACACCGTCACGAGATTCAGGTGCCCCACGAGCTGGGCGAACTCGTAGGAGCTGAAGCCGAAGAGGAAGCCGCCCGCCACCGCGGGCAGCTCGCGCTTGACCAGGCGGCGGCACAGCAGGTACGCCGTGAAGGCGCTGAGCGCGGGGCTGGCTATCGCAACGACGTTGTACGAGAAGACCTCGCCGAAGATCGCGGTGACCGGCGCCATCGCGAGCGCCGCCGTAGGTATCGTCGCGGCCTCGGTCAGGTTGACGCCGGTCGGCGACCACAGATAGTGGGTGACGAAGGGATTGAGGCCGTGCGCCAGCGCGTGAGGCCACCACGCGAGCGACCACATGTACTGCGCGGGGTCGCCGCCGCCGTCGCAAGCGCAAACCGTCTGCGGGTGCGAGAGGGCGTGCCAGCCGATGGTGAGCAGCGCAAAGCCGAAATAGAAGAGAAGCGCGAGCAGCCACGCCGGCGGCCGGGCGCGGGGCTTCCCGCTCGCCGTCGAATCCGTCTTCGGGCCGGCCGTATCCCGGCGCCGTTTTCGCCGTTCGGCGAGCCCCGCGTCCGACGCGGACATCAGGCCCGGCCTGCGCTGATCGCCACCGCGGCTCCCCACGCCGGTAACGCCCGGTGGGTCGAGCAGCTCGTCACCGGCGAATCGTACGTGATGGCCCGCGGCACCCGGCGCGATCGGCCCGTGCTCGCCGGACGCCGCGTCGGCGCCGCAGCTAGAGCTGCTGGGCGATGAGGAAGATGTTGAGCGCCGTGATCAGCCCCGCGCATCCCCAGGCCAGGGCCGCGGTGTGCAGACGGTTCACGTGCACACCCATCACGGCGCGCCGGCTGGTCAGGAGTACCAGCGGGATGAGCGCTAGCGGAATCCCGAACGAGAGCACGACCTGGGAGAGGATCAGCGCGCTCGTCGGGTTCATGCCGACCGCGAGCACGACGATCGCCGGGATCATCGTGACCGCGCGTCGCACGAGCAGCGGCACGCGGACGTTGATGAAGCCGGCCATCACGATCTGCCCCGCGTACGTGCCGACGGAGGAGGACGACGCCCCCGACGCGAGCAGCGCCACGGCGAAGGCGATCGCCGCCGTACCGCCGACGAGGTGACCGATCTGCGCGTGGGCCTGCTGGATGCCCGCGATCTGTGTGAGGCCGGTGCCGTGGAAGAGCTTCGCGGCGACGGCCAGCATCGCGAGATTTATGACGCCGGCGAGTCCGAGCGCGATCATCACGTCGACGCGCTCGAAGCGCAGCACCTTGCCGCGCTCGCGATCGCTGCGGCACTGGCACGCGCCCCTGCATCAGCGCGGAGTGCAGGTAGATGACATGGGGCATCACTGTCGCGCCGACGATGCCGACGGCGATGTAGAGCGAGCTGGTTCCGCTGAGGCCCGGCATGAAGCCGCGGAGCGACCCGCCCGTCGACGGGCCGATGCGCAGCGTCTCGTAGAGGAAGCCGAGAAAGACGATCCCAAGCAGCGCGGAAATCGCGAGCTCGAAGCGGCGGAATCCGTGCGACTGCAGCTCGAGGATGGCAAACGCGATCACGCCGGTGATCAGGCCCGCCGGCAGTAGCGGCACGCCGAAGAGAAGGTTCAAGCCGAGCGCCGCGCCCAGGAACTCGGCGATGTCGGTGGACATCGCCATCACCTCGGCCTGCGCCCACATGCCCCACGTGAAGGCCCGCGGGAAGTGGCCCCGTACCACCTGGGGCAGGTTCTGTTCGGTGACGATGCCGAGCTTGGCCGACAGGTACTGCACCAGCATCGCCATCAGGTTGGCGGCCAGGACGACCCACAGCAGCAGATAGCCGTAGCGGGCGCCGCCTTCGATGTTCGTGGCGAAGTTGCCCGGGTCGACGTAGGCGATCGATGCGACGAACGCCGGCCCGAGCATCCACAGCATCGCTCTGACCCTGCCCTTGGCGAGCAGCTGCTCGAGCGCGCTCGGGATGTTGATGGCAGCCTCCGGCAGCGCGATCGTCGCGCCGCCGTCCGCGACGCCCTCGAGGGCCGGCCTCAACTCCGGTGGCGGCGGCGGCGTCACTGCGGCTCGACCTCGATCTCCATCCGCATCGCGTGGGCGAGCTCGCCGCCGAGCGCGAGCTCGCGCTCGCCGAGACGCACGAACACCGGTCCGCCGAACGGCTGCCGGCCGGTCACGCTCAGGCGGTCGCCGAGCGACACGCCCTCGCCGTCGAGGTAGCGCAGCATCTCGGGGTCGGAGTCGGAAACCCGCACGAAGCGCCCGCGTGTACCGGCCTTCAGTTCGTCGAGGGCACGCGTCGTGCGCTCATCGATCTCAAACGCGAGCGTGGGGATCGGGTCGCCATGCGGGTCGAGGGTGGGGTGGCCGAGGCGCGCGGCGATCAGCTGCTCGAGTTCCTCGGAGATGACGTGCTCGAGCACCTCGGCCTCAGCGTGGACGCGGTCCCAGGGCATGCCCAGCTCCTGGGCCAGGAAAAGCTCGAGAAGGCGGTGGTGGCGCAGCACCTCGAGCGCCACCTCGCGGCCGTGGTCGGTCAGCGTGACCCCGTGGTACGGCTCGTGTTCGACGAGCCCGAGTTCCGAAAGCTTGCGCACCATCGCCGAGACCGAGCCCGGCGTGACTCCGAGGCGCTCTGCGAGGTCGTTCGTCGAGACCGCACCGCCCACGCGTGACTCCAGCGCGTAGACGGCCTTCGCATAATCCTGAACGTGGGGTGAAATCGACTCATTCATAGCATCAAACATTTATTTTGGCATGCCAAGAACAGATTGTCAACGGGACTGAATCCCCCGTTGCACGGGGGATGAGTGACTTGGCAAACCCAACGTCAGAAGAGGCGAAAAATGCCTGCAAATCACGGTTTTCAGGCGCGGACGCGGCGCACGAGTCGCCGTGCGAGTTCGATCAGGCTGCCGACCAGTGCGCCGAGGATGACCCCGGCCACCGTGCCGAAGAACCCGCCCTCGAGCACCGCGATCCCCGCCGTGCGCGAGTCGGCGTGCAATCCGAGGATGAGTCCGGTGATTGCGCCGCCGATGCAGCCGACCGCGGTGAACCCGACGATGCATTTCTCCCAGATGGCCCCGCGGAAGACCTCCATGCAGCTGACCTTATGCCTGCGCCCGGCTTAGGTTTGGGGCTTGAAAGTCACTCATCCCCGTTGCACGGGGGCTTTCGCGCCGTCAGCGGCGCTGCCAGGCGACGCGGCCGTCAGGGGCGCTCAGCAGAAGGAGCGAGGCGTTCGAGCGCCGGCGTCAAGAAGCGCGTCACGAGCTTGCCCGACTCCGTCGCAGCGGCACGGTACGGCGCCGGCGCGCTCCCGGCTCCGCCCGTGATGTCGGCGCTCATGAAGAGCGGTTCGCCGCCGGTTAGCAGCATGCCGCTTATGACAGGCGTGAAGGGCTGTGGCTCGAGCTCAGCACCGGCCTCAGCGGCGATGACTTCGGCCGCGGCGTCCGCCTGCTGCGCGCCGAGGGCTCCGTGCTTCACGGGAAAATCGACGGCGTCGCCTGCTGCGTAGACGTCCTGGACCCCCGCGACGCGGCTGTGCGGGTCGGTCTTCAGGAAGCCGTGGTCGGACTCCGGCAGCCCCGGAAGCGACGGGCCGACGAGTTCGGGCAGCGCCACGATCCGTGGCGCCTTGATGACGCGGCCGCCCGGGCTCACGACCACTTCGCCGGCGCGCGGCACCTCGGCGTACGCGGAGCCGATGAACTCGATCCCGGCGTCGTCGAGCAGGCTGCGCACCGCCGCGGCGGCCTCGCCGCCGAAGATCGCGAGCGGGCCGTCCTCCGGCGTGACGATCGAGACCTCGACGCGAGCCCCCATCTCGAACGCCCGGGCGGCGGTGAGCAGCGCGAGCTCGTACAGCGGCAAGGGCCACGCCATGCGCGGCGGTGAGACGAACGCGATGGCGTCGACGTAGCCGTCCTCGACGTCGCGCACGAGGCCGCCGAGCGTCTCGTACATCGACGCGTCGTCGATCGTTGCGGTGTGCTCGAAGTGCGCCACCGGGCGCGCGCCGACCGCGACGATGAGGGCGTCGTAGTCCAGCGTTACGCCCGAGCGCAGCTGGACCGAGTGCCCGTCCGCGTCAATGGACTCGAGCTCGTCGACGACGCGCGCGGATCCGGCCGCGTCAACTATCTCTCCGAGCGGCCAGCGACTCGCCGCCGGATTGGAGAACGGCTCGCCGACGCTCATCGCCCGCAGCACGAACTGATCGTTGGGCGCGACGACGGTGCGCCCGGTCAGCTCGCCGGCCATCGCGTCGAGCGCGAGCGCGGCCTCGAGGGCGGCGACGCCGCCGCCGACGATCAGAGTCCGTAATGCGCTGGAGCGGTCAGTTGTCATGTCCACATCATCCAAGCGTTGCGGACCGCAGGCAATCCCGCGGTGCCCGCAGCCTTTCACGTCCCGACTACGGACCTTCGCCGGTGCGAATTGCGGACTACTGTTTGGCGCGATGCGCCAGAACGCGGACGAGCAGAAGCTGGCGCGGCTGATGGACGTGGGCCGCTCGCTGGTGAGTGAGCTCGACTCCAACAAGGTCCTGCTGCGGGTTCTTGACACGGCTCGCGAGCTGACCGGTGCGCGCTATGCGGCGCTCGGCGTCCTCGACAGCGAGGGAACCGAACTCGACCGTTTCCTGGTCTCCGGCATCGACGATGACGCGCGCAAGCGGATCGGGGAGCTGCCGCGCGGTCGTGGAATCCTCGGCGTGCTGATCGACGAACCACGTCCGCTGCGCCTCGCCGACGTGATGGTCGACCCCCGCAGCTTCGGCTTCCCCGCCGGCCACCCGCCGATGCACACCTTCCTCGGCGTGCCGATCGCGGTCCGTGGCACGGTCTGGGGCAACCTCTATCTCTGCGAGAAGGACGGTGGTGACTTCGGTGCGGAAGACGAGGAGACCGCCGTGGTGCTCGCCGACTGGGCTGCCGTCGCGATCGACAACGCCCGCCTCTTCGAGGTCAGCGAAAGGCGCCGCGCGGAGCTCGAACTCGCGGTGCGCGGCTTGCAGGCCACCGGAGACGTCGCGGTGTCGGCGGGCAGCGAACTCGATCCGCGAAGCGTCGCCGACGTTATCGCCGAGCGCGCGCGGACGCTCGTCGACGCGCGCGTGGTGCTCGTGTTGCTGCGCGAGAGCGGCCGCCTGGTCGCTCGCGCGAGCGCCGGCGAGGCCTCATCGCTCGGCGGCGCGGACGTCGACGAGTCGCGCCTCAACGCGGACGCGCTCAATGACGGAGCGAACCTGCGACCCGGCGCCATGGAGGCGCTGCCCGGCGAGAGCACGGTCGTCGTTCCGATGCACTTCCGCGGCGAGAGGATTGGCCTGATCGTCGCCGCCGGACGGGCCGGGCGCGGCGACTTCGCGGGAAGTGACCTGCGGATGCTCCGCGTCTTTGCCGCGAGCGCCGCGAACGCCGTGGAGCTAGCGCACAGCGTTCGCGACGACCGTTTGCGGACCGCGCAGGCGGCGGCCGAGGCGGAGCGCGCGCGCTGGGCGCGCGAGCTGCACGACGAGACGCTCCAAGGCCTCGCCGCGCTGCGCGTGCAACTCGCGACGGCGCTGCGCCGCGCCGACGAGGGCGCGGTGGACGGGGCCGCCCGCAACGCGCTCGACCACATCGATCACGAGATCGAGAACCTGCGCGGGATCATCAGCGACCTGCGGCCCGCGACGCTCGACGAGCTCGGCTTGAGCGACGCGCTCGCGGCGCTGCTCGAGCGTCGTCGGCAGCGCTCCGGGCTTCGCATCGACGCTCACATTGCGCTTGACAACGGCGAGCGCCCGCTGCGGCCCGAGACCGAGCTGGTCGCCTACCGCGTCGTGCAGGAGGCGCTGACCAACGTGATCCGCCACGCCGCTGCATCGCGGGCCAGCGTGGACGTCGCCCGCACCGCCGGCGAGCTCGCGATTCGCGTCGTCGATGACGGCGGCGGATTCGAGCCGGAGAACGTGCGCAGCGGATTCGGGATCGCGGGCATGCGCGAGCGCTCCGAGCTCGCCGGCGGCAGGCTCCACGTCGAGTCGAGTGATCGCGGCACGCGGGTCAGCGTCACGCTTCCCGCGGGCATGCCCCTCACGCGCGGCGTCCGCCACGACCGCCAGACTCAGAAACCGAAGAGAGGCATCGGAGAGCGGGGCGCGACGCGTAGTAGCATCGCCCCGGCTTCATGTTCAAGAACATCCTCGTAGGCGTCGACGGTGGCGAGCACAGCCGCGACGCGATAGCGCTGGCGCGCGAGCTCGCAGCCGCGGATCGACGATCACGCTCGCCAACGTTCACCCCGGCAAGCTGAATCCCCGCTCACGCGATCGAACCGGGAGCCATCGCCGAAGAGGACAGCAATTCGGCCGCCCTCCTGGAGCGCGAACGAGCCGAGAGTGGCGTCGACGCAGAGCTCGCGACGATCGTCGCTCCGAGCCCCGGCGAGGGACTCCACGGCCACGCCGAGGAGAACGGCGTCGACCTGATCATCGTGGGCTCCTGCCACCGCGGGGCGATCGGCCGTGTGTTCATGGGTGACAACGCCCGCGCGGCGCTCAACGGTGCGACCTTGCGCCGTCGCCGTCGCAGACCGCGGCTACGCAGCCGGACACGAGCGCAAGGGCCGCGTGGGCGTCGCGTACAACGGTTCCGATGAGGCCGAGGCGGCGCTCGCCTGCGCCCGCGAAATCGCCGCCGAGAAGGGCGACACGGTCGTGGCGCTGGAGGTCGTCGCGCTGCCGACGTACGCCTACACGGAGCTCGGAGCTTCGGACACCGGGTACCGCGATCGACGCCGTGCTCGACGCTGCACGCAAGCAGGTCGGCGCCCTGGACGGCGTTGAGGGCCGGGCCGAACTCGGCCTCGCCGGCGAGCAACTCGCCGCCTTCGGCGACGAACTGACCTGCTGCTCGTCGGCTCCCGCGGCTACGGGCCGGTCAAGCGTCTGGTGGTGGGCAGCACATCCGACTATCTGCAGCGCAACGCGCGCTGCCCGCTGCTCGTCCTGCCGCGCCAGGGCGACGACGCCTGACGCGGTGGCGTCGTGGCCGGCCGCGCGCCAGCGGATGAGGTCGCGCAGTCGATTCGGATAGTCCTCGCGGACGATCACGCCGTCGTCCGCAGCGGTCTGCGGATGGTGCTCGAAAGCGAGGCCGACCTGGCGGTCGTCGCGGAGGCGGGCGACATCGACGCTGCGAAGCGCTCAGTGCGGGGTCACCACCCAAACGTCCTCGTACTCGACCTCAACATGCCGGGCGGGTCGGGCCTCGAGGCGATCGCAGAGATCACCGCCGAGTCGCCCGGAGCGCATCGTCGTGCTGACGATGCAGGATGAGCCGGCCTTCGCGCGGCAGGCGCTCTCGAGCGGTGCGATCGGCTACGTGCTCAAGGAGGCCGCCGACGAGGACCTCGTCCAGGCGGTGCGGCGGGCGGCGGCGGGCGAGCGCTACCTGACGCCGCGCCTCGGCGCGCGGATCGCCTCCGAACCGCCGCCGGGACTGCCCGATGGCCTCTCGCAGAGGGAGCTCGACGTGCTGCAGCTCATCGCGCTCGGGCACACGAACGCGGAGATCGCCGCGCAGCTCTACCTCTCGGTGCGAACCGTCGAGACGCACCGCGCTCACATCCAGAACAAGCTGCGCCTGTCGACCCGGGCCGACCTCGTCGCTTACGCGCTGGAGCACGGCCTGATCGGCGCTTGACGGTCTGCCGGGCCCGGACTTGAGGGGCATGTCCTGGGGCCCGGCAGCCGTCGTGCCTCCGTCCGGCTAAGGGCCGGCGCGAAGCCTTTCGTCGCGGTAGTGCTCGCGCCAGATCAACCGGTACAGGGGGATCCAGCGCGGCAGATCGCGGACCACCGGGATGAACGGGATGCATATGAACGCGAGGCTCAGCACCGCCATGATCAGCAGCACGAGGATGTCCGCGTTTTCCGAGGACTTGAACGGTTCGATCTGGTACCAGAACGTGTAGAGCCAGAGCCAGACCTGACCGGGGTAGCTCCCGGTCTCGTTCATCATTCCCCATTCGTCGCCGCCGAGATGGAACGCTTCGGCGCGTTCGTTGAGCAGCGCGCCGTTCGCCATGAAGAGCAGCGGAAGGGTGTAGTCGTTGTTGTAGAAGCGCTTGGTTGTGAGCAGCGCTCCTTCCAGGCCGCCGCTCTGCGCAAGTGCACCGAGGCCGCCGATGATCGCCGGGACCGGGCCGTAGTCGCCGGCCGGCACGCTGGCGACGGTGCCGCCGCTTTCTTCGGCCTTCGCGAGCGCTTCGGCGTAGCTCTTGGCCCAGGCTCGGCGCGTTGCTTCCGGCGCCGACTTCCAGGCGGCGAGCGCCGCGGCGACGGCCGGCGGCTCGGGCACACGGCTGAGTGGCTCGATCACCATGTCGTTGGCCGTTTCGATCGGGTGGCTGACGCCGAACCATTTCGCGAGATAGATCGGGCCGGCGTGCTGACCTTCGGCGTTGTGGTTGTAGGGCGGCCCGTATTCAGCCGTTTCGCTCGTGCCCGCGAGCTGCTGTGCGCCGGTCGCGGCGAAGTTGACGGGCAGGCGGTGGGACCATTCGGCGATCGTGCTCGGCGGGTCATCGGGCGAGGAGAAGAGGATCGTCAGCAGCAGCGAGAGTGCGCCGACGGCCAGCAGCGCGATGAAGAGCTCTTTGACCAGGTCGTAGGGCTGGTATGCGCCGCGCCACGGCCGCGTGTCGTCGTGGCCGCGGATGCGCGCTGCGAGCGAGGTCACGCGCCCGCCTCTTCGCTTGGCGACGCGGGCTCGCGCGCGGGGAGGCGGTCGGCGAGCTCGATCGGCGGCACCACGCCGTTACGACGCACGAGCAGGACGTGGGCCGCCACCAGGACGACGACCGCGATCGGGAACAGCAGGATGTGCCAGCTGTACATCTGGCCGAAGTTCAGTGACGTTGAAGAAGGCGCCGACGCCTACCGCGTTCAGGGCGTCCTTGGCCTGCGTGGAGATCCACTGCGCGTCGAAGTTCTGCTGCGAGACGTAGCCGGTGAGTGCTGCCGGCACCGCGACCAGGAAGACGATCGCGCCGGTCGCCCACACATGCCTGCGCCCGCCGCGCCAGGCCGCCATCCAGTACTTGCCCCACAGGTGCACGACCATCACGAAGAAGAAGATCTCCACCGCCCACAGGTGGATCGAGTTGAAGAAGTGGCCCACCGACGTCTCGTGCCACCAGGCGGGGCCCTTCAGGGCCAGAATCGAGCCGGAGGCGATGATTGTGATCAGCGCCGCGAGGCTGGCGACGCCGAAGACATAGATCCATGAGGCGACGTACGTCGGCTGACCGTCGGGCAACAGCCGCTCCGGCGGGAGGTCGCGAACCAGTCGTTCACGGAGCGCGACGGTCCACGAGCCGCGCAACCGGGCGGCCGGCTCGCCGGATGCCGACGGCGTGTCGTGCGCGCTCATCCGCGCCTTGCGCGCCGCCGTGCCGCGGCGCCGGGGAAGGGCAGCAGGATTGCCGCGAAGAAGACGATCACCATCAGGATCACGACGAGGATGTTCGGCAGCGGGATGCTGAGAACGTGCCAATGCACGATGTGCGGCGGGTGGTTCAGATCGAACACTGCCGCCATCGGTGATGCGATCAAGCCTCTGCCCCCCAGGACGCCTGCACCTAGCCAGCGACGCTACGCGGAGCCACGACCCGGCTCATCCGTAGTCGGTCCGCACGTCCGCTGCGGCTTTGCGGTACGGCGATACCCTGACGCCGTGGCGAGGATCCCGACCGCACCGATCGCCGCCGGCACCTTCGTCGCCTCCTGGGGGGCGGTCGAAGCGAGCGGCTCCCGCGCCGTCGGAGGCGTCGTGCTCGCGGTCGGCGGCCTGTGGTGTCTGCGCCAATGGGACCGCCGGCACGGCCGCCGCACCGCGCTGACCCTCGGCGCCGTCGGGATCGGCGCTTTCGCGCTCAGCCACGTGCTCGCACTCGCGATCGGTGCGTGGCCCGCGGTACTCCTGACGGCCGCCGCGGTGGGCGCCGCGGCATGGCTGCGCGCCGACGCACAGGACCACGCCGCGGCCGTCGCCGCGCGCTGATCTTCCGCGCGACGGACCGCTTGACGATGCGTTCAGTTGCGCGCCGTGACGGACGTCGCGATACCGCAGGCAGGGGGCGCGCCGGGCGCGCAGGCCCCGCCGCGACTCGACTTTCAGATCGTCCCGCGCCTCGGCCTGATCTTCCCCGCGGTCTGGGGTGTCCTGCTCGTCGCAACGATCGCGTCCGACAAGTTGTGGCCGCTCGAGTTCATGCACGTCGTCGTCTGGGGCGGCGTGGACGATCGTCGACCTCTTCCTCGGCTTCGTGATCGGCCCGATCCTCGGCAGCCTCGCGATCCCGGCGCGCGTCGAATTCACGACCCGGCTGATGCCGAAGATGGTCATGATCATGCCGACCGTCGTCGCCGGCACGCTCGCCGCGGGCTGGCAGCTCGCGGCGAAGACCGGCACGCTCGACAGCGGAAACCCCGCGCACGGCTGGATCGTAGCGTCGTTCATCGTCGTCGCGGTGATGGCGGTGATCGCGCTCGGACTGCTCGAGCCGGCGAACATCGCGGTACTCACGGAGCTCAAGAAGGAGCGGCCGAACCCAGCGATCGTCGAGCGCCTGATGAAACGCTTCATCTACACCGCGGCGGTCACCGGGTGCACTGCAGGTCGCGACGCTCGTGATCATGACCAAGATCGCCTCGATCTGATGGCCGAAGAACGCTCCCTGCCGCCCGTCACGGAGCTGGGGATGCTGACGCTCGCGCTGCTCGCGTCCGCCGTGATCTACCTCTCCGCACATCTGCCGCAGGGCGTCGACCTCACGCCGTGTGTGGTGCTGCTCGTGCTCGCGTACCTGACGTTCGCGACGATCTACGTGTTGCTCGCCCGCGTCGAGGGCTTCGCGTGGGACCGTTTCGCCTACATCGCGTTGCGCGCGCTGCTCGCCTACACCGTGATCTCCGGGATGATCGTGTACGTGTTCGTGCGCAACGAAACGACCGGCGACCCGCTGGTGGTGCTGATCCTCGCGCTCGTCCTCTTCGCGCTCGACGTGCCGACGCTGATCGCGTTCACCGTCGCGCGTTACCCGGCCTGACTGCGCCGACGATGCGCGCGCTACAGATCGTCGCCGAAACTGGCCCCGAGAGCGCGCTCGAACTCGTCGAGATCGACCCGCCGCCGGCGGCCCACGCGCTCTCCGGTGACGACGCGGTGCTCGTCGAGGTGCACAGCGCCGGCGTCTCCTTCCCCGAGCTGCTGCAGACCCGCGGCGAATACCAGCTGAAACCGGAGTTGCCGTTCGTGCCCGGCAGCGAGGTCGCGGGCCGCGTTATCTCGGCTCCCGCCGGCTCGCCGTTCGCCGAGGGCGACCGCGTCGCGGCGTTCTGTGCGCTCGGCGGCTTCGCGGAGGTCGCCGCCGCACCGAGCCACTTCACCTTCCCGCTCGACGACGCGCTCGACTACGCGCAGGGCGCCGGGCTCGTCCTGAACTACCACACGGCCTACTTCTCGCTCGTCACGCGCGGGCGCCTTGTCGCGGGAGAGTCGGTCCTCGTCCACGGCGCGGCCGGGGGCGTCGGTACCGCGACGCTGCAGGTCGCCAAGGGGCTCGGCGCGCGCACCATCGCCCTCGTATCGACCGAGGAGAAGGCTCAGGTCGCGCGCTCGGCCGGCGCCGACGACGGTCGTGCTCGTCAGCGAGGGCTGGCGCGACGAGGTCAAAGAGCTCTCCGGCGGCGGCGTGAACATGGTCGTCGACCCCGTCGGCGGCGACCGCTTCACCGACTCCCTGCGCTCGCTGGCCGAGCAGGGGCGTGTCGTCGTCGTCGGTTTCACCGGTGGCTCGATCCCCGAGGTCCGCGTCAACCGGCTGCTGCTGCGCAACACAGAGGTGATCGGCGCCGGCTGGGGCGCCTTCGCGATGGCCAAGCCCGATTACGTCAGGGAGGTCGGCGAGCAGGTCGGTGCGCTCGTCGCCGCCGGCCACATCCGCCCGCTGGTCGGCTCGCGCTTTCCGCTTGAGCGCGCCGCCGAGGCGCTCGCGGAGCTGGACGAGCGCCGCGCCACCGGCAAGGTCGTTCTCGACGTGCGCCCCGGCTAGATCCCGCAAGCCCGGCACCGCGGCGCGACGTGCGATACTGCCGCGCTTCACCAGCGTTGGGCGGAACTTTGGAACGGTCCGCCCGGACACTACGGAAGGGTGGGCCTGGCAATGAGGGTGATTGGTGCAGGGCTGCCGCGGTCTGCGACGACGACGCAGATGTTCGCGCTCGAAACGCTCGGTTTCGGCGGCTGCTACCACATGCGCGACGTGCTCGCGGACATGGAGAAAGAGCTGCCGCTGTGGGAGCGCGTCGCGGAAGGCGAACCCGACTGGGAGCGCATCTTCGGCGGCCGAAACTCAACCGTCGACTGGCCCGCGAGCCGCTACTACGCCGAGCTCGCCGAGTACTACCCGGAGTCGAAGATCGTGCTCAGCGTGCGCGACGGCGCCGAGTGGGCGAGCAGCATGCGCAACACCGTCTGGGCCGTCTACTTCGGCGACTCGGTGCTCCACCACGTCTGCGAGGCGCGGGCCAAAATCGACCCGCTGTGGGAGCGATACATCGCCCTGATGCGCCACCTGACATGGGAACCGGACACCGGTGCGCTAGCCGGCGCCGCGAGCACCGACGAGGGGCTCGCGGCGGCGATGGAGCGCTGGCACACGGAGGTCTGCGCGACCATCGAGCCGGAGCGCCTGCTGGTCTGGAACCCGCGCGAGGGCTACGAGCCGCTCTGCGAGTTCCTGGACGTCGAGGTTCCCGCCGAACCGCTGCCGCGCCTGAACGACACGGTGTCGTTCAAGGAGGGCATCATCGGCGGCGGACTGGCCGTGGTCAACGAGTGGTGGGACGCCCGCGAGCGGCCCACGAGCGGCCTGCACGGCGCTCCCGTCGAGTCCCAGGGCGCCTAGGCTCAGTAGACCGGCGTCTCGGTGTAGTCGCCGAAGACCTGCTGCAGTGACTGCACGATCTCGCCCTCGCTGGCGAGCGCTCGTGCGCACGTGATCAGCGGCTCCATGAGGTTCTCGCCGTCGTTCGCGGCGGCGCGCCGCAGATCGGCCAGCGCGCTCTTCGACGGCGGCGCTGTCGCGCCGCGCGCGCGTCGCGTCGAGCCGCGCGACCTGCTTGCGCTCGAGGTCCGGGTCGACGCGCAGCGTCGGGATCGCCTCATCGTCGACGACGTAGCGGTTGACGCCGACGACGATCCGTTCGCCGATATCGATTTCGCGCTGCAGCGCGAACGCAGCGTCGGCGATCTCGCGCTGCGGGTAGCTCGTCTTGATCGCCTCGACCATCCCGCCGAGCTGGTCGATCTTCGCGAAGTACCCGTACGCCGCGGCCTCCATCTCATCCGTCAGGGCCTCGACGTAATAGCTGCCACCGAGCGGGTCGACGGTGCTCGGTACGCCCGTCTCGTGGGCGATGATCTGCTGCGTTCGGAGGGCCACCGTGACGGCCTCCTCCGTAGGCAGCGCAAGCGCCTCGTCGTAGGAGTTGGTGTGAAGCGACTGCGTGCCGCCCAGCACCCCCGCCAGCGCCTCGACCGTCGTGCGCACGATGTTGTTGAGCGGCTGCTGGGCAGTAAGCGACACGCCGGCCGTCTGGGTGTGGAAGCGCATCTGCTGCGCGCGCTCGCTGCGCGCGCCGAACGTCTCGCGCATCTCCCGCGCCCAGATGCGCCGCGCCGCCCGGTACTTCGCGATCTCCTCGAAGAAGTCGATCTGGGCGTTGAAGAAGAACGAGAGGCGCGGCGCGAAGTCGTCGACGTCCAAGCCGCGCGCGACCGCCTGCTCGACGTACGTCAGGCCGTCCTTGAGCGTGAACGCGAGCTCCTGCTGCGCCGTCGCGCCGGCCTCGCGGATGTGGTACCCCGAGATCGAGATCGGGTGCCAGCGCGGCATCCGCTGCGTGCACCACTCGATCATGTCGCCGCACAGCCGCATCGCCGGGTCGATCGGGAAGCACCACTCCTTCTGAGCGATGTACTCCTTCAGGATGTCGGTCTGGATCGTGCCCGAGAGGCGCTCCGGCCCGACGGGCGCCGTCGGGTCCTGCTCGGCGGCCACGACGTAGAACGCGAGCATCACGGCGGCCGGCGCGTTGATCGTCATCGACACCGAGACCTCGCCCAGGTCGATGCCCTCGAAGAGCCTGCGCATGTCGTCGAGCGTGTCGATCGCGACGCCCTCGCGGCCGACCTCCCCGAGCGAGCGGGCGTGGTCGGAGTCGTGGCCCATCAGCGACGGCATGTCGAAGGCCGTCGAGAGCCCGGTCTGGCCGTGCTCGAGCAGGTAGTGGAAGCGCTCGTTGGTCTCCTCGGCGGTTCCGAAGCCCGCGAACTGGCGCATCGTCCACAGCCGGCCGCGGTACATGGTGCTGTGGATCCCGCGCGTGTACGGATACTCGCCGGGCCTGCCGATGGGGTCCGCGTCGCCGCCGACACCGTCCGGCAGGTCCGCCGGCGTGTAGAGCTCGCGCACCGGTTGGCCCGACAGGGAGCGGGGATTCGCGCCGGCGCCCGTCTCGGGGCGCCCCTGCTCGACAGCCATGGCCGCATGCTAGCCGTCGCGCTAGCCTCGCTGGC
The DNA here is from genome assembly GCA_963764325.1 of uncultured Solirubrobacterales bacterium. Classification (GTDB taxonomy): domain Bacteria; phylum Actinomycetota; class Thermoleophilia; order Solirubrobacterales; family Solirubrobacteraceae; genus Palsa-744. Next base: position 1,117,829 of record CAVXSE010000003.1, read on the forward strand.
GATGCGCAGCGACCTCGGCCGCATCGTCGGATCCGACCACGTGCTCGAGCCCTCGGCGGCGTCGCCCTACAACCGCGACGCGACGCTGCGCCGCGGACTGCGAGGCTGCGCCGACGCCGTCGTGCTGCCCGCGAGCGCCGAGGAGGTCGCCGCGGTGCTGGCCTGGTGCTGCGAGCGCGGCGTGCCGCTCGTGGCGCGCGGCGGCGGCACGGGCCTCGCCGGCGGTGCCGTCCCCACGCAGGGCGGCGTCGTGTGCTCGCTCGAGCGCATGAACAAGGTGCTCGAGGTCGAGGCGTCGCTGTGGCGGATGCGCGTACAGGCCGGTGTCACGACGGCCCACGTGCGCCGGCTCGCACGCGAGAACGGGCTTCTCTTCCCGCCCGATCCCGGTGCCGGCGAGCAGTCGACGATCGGCGGCAACGTCGCGACGAACGCCGGCGGCCCCCACGCCCTCAAGTACGGCGTCACGGGCCGCTACGTCGCTGGCATCCAGGCCGTGATGGCGCCCGGCGAGATCGTGCGGCTCGGCGGCTGGCCGCCGAAGGACGTCTCGACGTACGACCTCTGTTCGCTGCTCGTCGGCTCCGAGGGCACACTCGCGGTGATCACCGAGGTCTCCCTGCGCCTGCTTCCGGCTCCCGGCCGCACCGAGGTGCTCGTGCTCTTTGCGCCAGACCGCGCCGCCGCCTGCGAGGCGATCCTGCAGACGGTGGCCACTGGTATGCGGCCCGCGGCGCTGGACTTTCTCGACGCTGCCGCGCTCTCGATCGCGCCGCCCGCCTACCCCGGCGACTACCCGCCGGGGCCGGCTTCGCGCTGCTCGTGGACCTTGACGGCAGGAGCGTGACATCGCCGCGCAGCGCGCGGAGCTGCTCGAACTGCTCGCGGGGGAGATGGTCGCCGTCGACACGCCCGAGCCGGCAGCGCTCTGGCGCTGGCGCGACGGCGTCAACGGCCGCGTCGCCGCGTGCGCGGCGCGAAGGTCGCCGAGGACGTGGTGTTGCCGCTCGAGAAGCTGCGCGAGGGGCTCGAGCAGTTCGACGAGATCGCCGGCCGCCACGGCCTGCCTGCTGCGCGTGGGGGCACGGCGGCGACGGCAACGTGCACGCCAATCTGCTGACGGACCCCGAGAGCGCCGACGAGGCCGCGCTCGCGGAGTCGATCTGCGAGGAGCTCCTCGACGAGCGTCGCCGCGCTCGGCGGCTCGATCGCCGGCGAGCACGGCATCGGCAAGGTGAAGGCCGGCGCCGCGGCCGAGCTGCTGCCGGCCGCCACCTGAAGCTGCAACGCGAATCAAGCGCGAGTTCGACCCCCTCGACGTGTTGAATCCAGCCACGAAGGCGGCTCTAGCAGCCGGCGAGGGGGCGCTCGTCAAACATACAGCGAAAGGAACCCAAGAATGAACAAGACACAGCTGGTCGACGCTCTGGCGAAGGACACGGGCATGGCGAAAGCGGAGGTCTCTCGCGTGCTCGAGTCTCTGATCGGAACGTCCACAAGGCGTTGAAGAAGGGCGAGGAGGTCAGCATCACCGGCTTCGGTAAGTTTTCGGTCTCCCACCGGGCCGCGCGTGACGGCGTAAACCCTCGGACCGGCGAGAAGGTCAAAATCAAAGCCTCCAAAGCGCCCAAGTTCACCGCGGGCGCCGGGCTGAAGCAAGCAGTCAACCCCAAGAAGTACTATAAGGCGGAACGGTATGGAAATCAAGAAGATCAAGAAGATCGAGAAGTAGCTTCACAAGACGAGCACAGAGCGGTGACCACGGTCGCCGAGCTGGATCTCCCCGCGTTCGACCACACCGACGGGACGCTCGCGGGGATCGGATTTCCACGCCGCAATGGCGGAGGTCCGCGAAGGAGGCTGGCTCGCCAGAGGGCCGTTCGGTTACATCACGCTCGACCGCGACGCGGGCGAGTTCTTTCTGCGTATCGCGCGACGCGATCTTCCCTGGCATGAAGATCGCCGAGATCTTCGGCGTCACCGAGGGGCCGCTCCACGAGGAGATGGTCCGCAACATCCTGCACATCAACGGTGCCGACCACTCGCGGCTGCGGGCCCTGGTCAACCCGTCCCTGACGCCGCGGGCCGTCGAACGCTACCGGCCCGCGATGCAGTCCTTCCTCGATGAACTGCTCGACGAGTCGCGCGCCGACGGCGCGGCCGAAGCCGAGCTCGATTTCGTCGCCGCGATCGCCAAGCCCTACCCGTCGCGCGTCATCGCGACCGTCATGGGCGCGCCGCTCGCCGACGCGCCGCGGCTTCACCACTGGTCGAACTGGATCCAGCGCCAGTTCGACGCCGTCGCGATGGCAACCGAACGCGAAGGCATCGAACAGGCGACGGCCGAGTTCTACGAGTACGCCACGGCGCTCGTCGCTGCGCGGCGACGCGAGCCGGGCGATGACCTCGTGTCGCTGCTCGTCGAGGCCGAGGACGAGGGAGACCGCCTCTCCGACGTGGAGTGCGTGAACCTCGTCTTCAACATTCTCGTCGGCGGCGTCGACACGACGCAGGCGCAGCTGGCCCACGCAGTTCGCCTGCTCGCCGAACACCCCGCGCAGTGGGAAGCTCTGCGGGCCGACCCGTCGCTCGCGGCCGCGGCGGTCGAGGAGGCGCTGCGCTACGAGCCGATCACGCCGTTCACGGCGCGCATCCTCACCGACGACGTCGTGTACCGCGAGGTCGAATTCCCGCGCGACACGATCGTCATGGTGTGCGCCTTCACCGGCAACCGCGACCTCCCGGAGGGTGACGGCGACACGTTCGACATCACGGCCGGCCACGACGCGGCGCGGCCGCTCACGTTCGGAGCCGGAGTCCACTACTGCGTCGGCGCAAACCTCGCGCGGCTCGAGCTCACCGAGGGGCTCCAGTTCCTCGCCCGCCAGCTCGCCACGGTGGAACTCGCGGGCGAGCCGGAATACGAGAGCATCACTGGGATCTACGGCCTCGGCACGCTGCCGCTAAGAGTCAGCTTCTAAACCGAGAACGCGCGCAACTTGGCCTCTCTCGGAGCGTTCAAGGGGGGTGTCGGCGTCCCAGCCGCCGACATACACACGTATGTCGCACTTCTCCCCCCGACTTTTCGGCATCGCGGTCGCGAGCGCACTCACGCTCGCCGGCGCAGCCTTGCCGGCTAACGCCGACGCCGGCGTGTACCACGTCTATTCGTGCCGCACGCCATCCGGGGCGCCGGCGCCGACCGACGGGTGGAGCCGCCGTTGCATCGGAAAGCGCGTACGACACTCGGTACGCCGACACGTGTGAAACCGGCGGCGCGCTCACCGCAGCTCTCGGCGACGAAGCCTCACGGCCGGCGAACGCCGCTGAAGCGTCGTGGACGTTCACGCCGCCGAGCGTTTGCGACGGTCGCTGTCAGCCGTTTGTGGCTCGCCGGCGACGCTGACGGCGGCCAGATCGGCGCGACGTACCCGTATGACGTATTGGGTCGAGCTCGAACCGCGAAACGCCGTTGTGAGGAATGCGTCGCGATGCTCGGGTGCGGCGGAAAAGGCAGCTCGAGGCTCAGCCGCTCGCCGACTCGAATGAACTGCGTTGAACCCTCGAGCCGGACTCGGCGGCACATCTCGGCGTCGCGCCGGCATGCGGGGGATTCGGGGTGGATACGAATGTGCTTCAGGCCAAGGCGATGAGAACGGCTTCGCGGCGTAGTTCGTGTTTACGCAGCCGATGTCGCACTGGAACAGCAAGCGGCGCCCGAAGCTTCCAACGTGACTGGCGAACTCGCTACCGACTCGACGTTGTCGGGTACGGCGTCGGCGACGTTTACGGCAGCCGATCCGGGTGCCGGCGTCTACTCAGCGACGATCAAGGTCGACGGCACGGTTGTCGAAACGACCGACCTAGATTCGAACGGCGGGCGCTGTTCGAACGTCGGCGGCACCACGGACGGGACGCTCGCATTCCTCTACCTGCGGCCCTGCCTTGAACGCGTCGAGGCCTCCGTCGAACTGGACACGACGCATCTCGCAAACGGATCGCATCATCTCGAAGTGCTCGTGACCGACGCAGCTGGCAACAGTGCTCCAGTGATTGACCGCACGATCACCGTCAGCAACGGGTCCGATGCCGGTGAAACCGGAACCACCACCGAAGAAGGATCCAAGACCGAAACCGCCCAACCACTGCCCCGACCCTTTCTGACTGCCGCGTGGAAAGCCAGCGGCACATCGCGCTTGTCGATCCCGTACGGTCGATCAGCATCGATCACTGGGCGACTCGTCGACGCGACTGGCACCGGAATCGCTGGCGCCCAGATCGAATTGCGAGAGACGCCGAAGTCTGACGGCGCAGTTCGCTCCGCGATCTCGACGGTCCGGACGGGGGCGAACGGAAATTTCTCGGTGGCTGAGCCCGCTGGCACCTCCTCGAGGAGCATCGAGCTCGTATACCGAGACCACGACGGCGCGAGCGAAGTATCGACCTCAACGACGCTCTCGCTCACGGTGCGTGCCGGAGTGACGCTGGCGATCGCGCCGCGCGTGACGTCGGTCGGACACACGATTCGCTTCGCGGGCCGCCTGCTTGGCGGCATGATCCCGACGTCTGGCAAGCTGCTCGTCCTCCAGGCGCGCGCCGCTGGCGGAAGATGGCTCGACTTCAACGTGATTCGAAGCACGAGGCGCGGATCGTTTCGCGCGACCTACCGTTTCCGCTTCTCCGGACCCGAGCGGTACCAGTTCCGCGTTCTCTGTGAGGAAGAGGCCGACTACCCGTTCGCGACCGGATCCTCCCGCGTTGTTCCCATCTTCGAGCGCTAACTCCAGCGCCGCGTGTATACGGTGCGCCGCGCCTCGGCCGCTACCGCGCCGACGGCGCCGTCGGGAAGCGCAATGTTCGTGGCCCACACGTTGTCGTCGACGCGGAGCTTGATTCGCGCCTCTCGCAGCGTCCACTCGCTCAGGAACGCCAGTTCACGCCTAGGTGGCGGCATCCTCTCGAGTTCCGCCGCATACACGTCGCCGAACGCGCGCCGCGCTGCGCAAAGTTTGCGCCCGATGGTCCGTCCGTGCTCGACGTCAACTCCGATCGGCTCCGGAGCGAACGCGATCAGACCGATGCCTCCCGAATGCGAGACGCTCACATTCGCGTCCGCGTATTGCGCTCGAAGCGCCGCGAGCACGCCACGGGACGCCGCCCAGCGTCGCCCCACAACAGGACGAACGATCCGAGCTGCGCGGTCGACCTCGGCGGGGTCGAGAAGGTGAAGCGGCGCTGGGCCGTCAAGGTCAACCACCCATACGTCGACGGTCCCTGGTCGTATCGGCCGGGTCTGGGGCGCGTTCACCGCGACCCAGCCTAAAGGGCACCGTCCGTTACGCGGCGTCGTCGCCGTGTGGCTGGCATCCTTCGCTTCGATGAGCACCGGAACGGCAACTCTTCGCGGGCGCACGAACGGCTTTACGGTCACGCCTTCGCAGTACGTCCGCTTCGCACAAGCCGCCCTGATCGCGCTTTCGGTCATCGTCGCCACCGGCGCCGCCGTGCGTCTCAGCGGATCGGGGCTCGGCTGTCCGACTTGGCCCCAGTGCTACGGCCACCTCTACCCGCCGCTCAGCTCCCACGCCGTCATCGAGTTCGGCAACCGCGTTCTGAGCGTGCCGCTGGTCCTTGCAACCGGCCTCGCATGGGTCGCCGCCCTGCGTCGGCGCCCATATCGCCGTGACCTCGTCTGGTTCAGCTTTCTCTTGCCGATGGGCGTCGTCGCGCAGGCCGTGCTCGGCGGCCTGACCGTCGAGGGCAAGCTCGACTACGGGTGGGTCATGGCCCACTTCTCCCTCTCGATGCTCATCCTTGTCGCCGCGGTCGTCGTCGTCTGGCGCGCCAAACACGAGCGAGACTGGGTGCCGACCGAAGCGATCGATCGCACGACCGTACGTTTGACGCGCGTGCTCGTCGCATTGGCGGCCATCACGATCGTCGCCGGCACAGCCGCGACGGCAGCAGGCCCGCACGCCGGCGGCGCTCCCGGGGAACAGATCAACCGCCTCAATTTCGATGGGCGCGGGACGATGGATTTCGTGATCCACAGGCACGCGGAGATCGCGTTCGTCTTCAGCCTGTTCGCGCTCTTCTGCTGGTGGCGGGCGCGGCGCCACGGCGCGCCCGCGCAGCTCGTTCGCTTTCTCGTCGTGCTCCTGATCCTGCTGGCCCTTCAAGGGATCGTGGGGCTCGATCAGTACTACCTGAAGCTTCCGACCGAGCTGGTTTGGATCCACGTCTGCCTGGCGACCGCCGCCTGGGTCACCACGGTTTGGGTCACTTGTGTCTCGGAGGCCTTCGCATTCCGCCGCGAACACGCCCGATCCCAGGCTTCTGTGGGTGTTTCCGACGGGCACACGGCGCCCGTCTAAACCGGAAATTAGGGGCTTCTTCAGGGCCGTTCCGCGCGTTGCGCCGTAATGGCGTCTTTGCGAGCCGTTAGCCTGCGGGCGACGCTGACACTCGAGAAGGGATGGGCAATGAACAAGAACGAACTGGCTGATCGGGTCGCGGCGGCCACTGGGCTCGGAGCCTCGCAGGCGCGCCAGGCGGTCGAGAGCACGGTCGACGCCGTTGCGAATGAGCTGGCCGCTGGCGGCGAGGTCTCGATCGCCGGCTTCGGCAAGTTCAGCGTGAGCCACCGCGCCGCGCGCGAGGGACGCAACCCTGCGACCGGCGAGAAGATCCACATCGGCGCCTCCAAGGCGGCGAAATTCTCCGCCGCGAGCCAACTGAAGAAGACGCTAAACCCGTAAAGCACGCGGCGCTGGCTCGGCCCTCGACGGAGGCGCCGAGCCAGCGACCCATGCCCGAAGCACCCCAGTACCGACGGGCTTCGACTGCGTAACTAGTCCAGAGCGTGACTATTGGCGCTCCGCTGTGTCTATGAAGGTGTAGGCAACCGCGGCGCCGTGCCGCCCGCTAAGGAGGTCGAAGTGTCGAGAAGGATCTTCGTCGGAGCGCTTTCGTCTGCGAATGTCGCTGACATGCTCGACGTTGCATCCGCTTCGGCACGCCAAGAGCACGACCCCTACGACGTGGGGACGGGCGACACGACCGCGACGATTGGCGAAGCAACCACGCCGGTCGATGCCTACACGGAAGGGATCGTCGATCTCACGCTCACCGCGGGGCACCCCGTGAGCAGCAAGTTCGGCGACAGCTCAGAGAAGCCAGAAAAGGAACCCGAAGGACGCAGCGACCACGGTCGGAGCGAGGGTGAACACGAAGGCTCGGGCCCGCCGGACAGCGCTTCCTCGGAAGCGCAAGGGCCCCGGCTCGAATGCATAACAACCTCGCTCACCACAGGCGCTAAGCTCGCATACGCCCACACTTCGGTTGGGCATGCCGGCGCTGAACGGTCGCTCTTGATCCTCGCCGCGTAGCGGCAACGTGGCGGGCGCGCGCGGGCCGGGGTAGGCGAAAGCCCACCCCGGCCCCACGCGTGTAACGGAACTGGCGCGCCCCGCGTGAGGATTTGCTTAGATTTTCGATTGCCGTGAGCGCGGTGCAGCCGATCGACACGCGCGATGAGTCCGGGCATGCCTCCGACGGGCGCCTGGTCGACGGTGTCGCGCGCGGCGAGCCTCGGGCATTCGACGCGATCGTCCTGCGTTACAGCGGTGAGCTGTTGCGATATGCGCGGCGCCTGGGGCTCGGTGAGCAGGCAGCCGAGGATGTCCTCCAGCAGTCGCTCCTGAAGGCTTGGATCTCTCTGGACACCGGCACGCGCGTGCGCGCGCTCAGGCCGTGGCTCTACCGGATCGTCCACAACAACGCGGTGAACGCTGTAACGAGGCAGCGCGAGGTGCCGAGCGAGGTCGACGTCGAGCTTCATAAGGACCTCTCAGACGGCGACGCCGCACACCTTGACCGCGTCCTTGACGTTCGGGCCGCGCTCGCGGACGTCGTGGCGCTGCCGCAGATGCAGCGCGACGCGATTCTTCTGAGCGCCGTCGACGGACGCTCGCACGACGAGGTCGCCGAAGTGCTCGGGGTCAGCGACGGCGCTGTGAGGGGGCTGCTCCACAGGGCGCGGGTCACGCTTCGAGCCGCGGCAGCGTCAGTCGTTCCGGTGCCGCTTTTCGCCTGGTTCGGAGGCAGCGCGGCAAGGCTCGCGCCGGTCGCCGGCCGCGTCGCCGAGAGTGGTGCGCCCGGCGGCGGGATCGAAGTGAGCGCCGAGATCGCGAAGGGAGCCGCGCTGGCGGCCACCGCTGCCGTGTTCGTCGCGGGCGTCGCGATCGTGCACCCGCACGCGACGGCGCCTCCGCGGCCCGCGCCGCGTCCACACGTTGCGGCCGTGCAAGCGCGCCAAGCTGCAGTAGCGGGAGGCACCGCGGTTCGAGCGACGGGTGGCCTCGAGCCGCGCGTGAGCCGTGTCGCGAAGCACAACGTTCGCCAGCCGCCGGCGCCGCGATCGCCGAGCACTCGGACGACCAGCTCCCGCGCCACCGCCGTCACGAAGAGCGCGCCACTCGCGGCCGCGGGTGCCCCCGAAAGCGCCGTCGTCGCGGCGCCGGTCGTCGCGGCTCCGCCCGAAGCTCAGACCACTGCCTCCGCGGGCCAAAACTCGACGAGCAGAGGTGCGAATGCGCACGCTCGCGCTGAAGCCCGCAAGCAGAAACGACTCGAACGTGCCAACGAACGCGCTCATAAACCGCCGCACAAGCATGGCGGGGGACCGCGATCCACGTCCGAAACGGGAACCTCGGAAGCCGGGGCCGTCGAAGGCGTGGCGAAGACAGCTCCGGGAAGGCACCGCCCGAAGTCCGGTAAGGCAACCGCTCCTACGCCCGGGCCGGTCGCGGCCACCTAGAATCGGCGCGATGGCGCCGAGCCTCAGCGTGGTCATGCCGGTGTTCAACGAGCCGGCGTGGATCTCGGTGGCAGTGGCCGACGCTGTCACGGCGCTTGAAAACTCCGAGTTCCGCGACGCGGAGTTCGTAGTCGTCGACGACGGCTCCGACCAGGAGACGCAGTCAGCCCTCGCGGGGCTGGCCCCGCCGTTCCCCCTGCGGGTGCTGCGCCAGGAGAATCAGGGCCGGCTCGCCGCACGGCGAGCCGGGATCGATGCCGCCCGCGGTGATCTTGTGCTGCTGCTCGACGCGCGGGTCTCGCTCTACCCGGGCGCGCTGCGCTTCATCAACGAACAGATCGCCGACGGCGAGCCCCTGCCCGTCTGGAACGCGCACTGTGACATCGACGTCGACGGAAACCCGTACGCGCGCTTCTGGAACGTAATAACGGAGATCGCGTATCGCAGGTACTACGCCGACCCCCGAACGCTCAGTTACGGGAGCGACGACTTCGACTACTACCCGAAGGGCACGACCTGCTTCCTCGCCCCGCGCGACGCTCTCCTGGAGGGGTTTGAGTCGTTCGAGACAAGCTACGCCGACACGCGCAACGCGAACGACGACACGAGCATCATCCGCAAGATCGTCGAGCGCCAGCCGATCAACATCTCGCCCGGATTCGGATGTCTTTACAGGTCTCGCGACTCGCTCCCGAAGTTCTTGCGCCATGCCTACCACCGCGGGATCGTCTTCTACGACGGCTGGAGTGAGTCCGGCGGCCGCTTCGCAAAGCTGATCTCGGCCTTCTTCCCCTTGAGCGCTGCGGCGTTCGTCTTGGCCGTTGCCCGCCCGTTCAGGGCGATCAAGCTCCTCGCATCGGTTCCGATCGCCGTCGCTGTCGCCGCGCGGGCAATGAGAAGGTCGCCCGCTGACTGCGCGGCGCTCGCCCTCCTATCGCTGCCGTGGCTCGGTGTCTACTCGGCCGGAATCTGGCGCGGGCGCTCCCTCGCCCGGAGCGCTCGCCGCGGCTCCGGCTGACGGCGCCGCGCCGAGGAAGCCGCGCCGCTCGAGATCCCGCACGATGACGTCGGTCGGGCGCTGCGCGGTGCTCTGTGGCTCGGCGGAGAAGCGGAACGGATCCTCGAGGAACGCCCGCGCGACGCGAACGTCGCCGCCACTCAGGACAACCGATCCGCCCAGCCCCTCGGTCCGCTCGGTAACGCGCCGGTGCACCAGGCAGGGGTGACCGAGCCATGCACACTCCTCCTGGCTTCCGCCCGAATCGGTGACGAGGAATGCGCTGCGCCGCAGCAGGGCGATGAAGGCGAAGTAGCGAAGGCGCGGGATCGCCGTCACGTTCGCTCCGAGGCAGCCGCGGAGTCCGTGCCGCTCGATCGCCGCCGCCGTCACAGGGTGTTCGACAAAGAGCATCGGCCGGCGTTTCGCCGCCTCGCCGATGACTTCGAGGATCTCGCGGAGCGCCCGTGCGTCGCCGAGAAGCTCGAAGCGATGAATCGACACGAGCCCGAACGGAACGCCCGGAACGTCGACCGGTGGATCGCCGGCCGGCACGAGCTCGAGCGAGTCGACGATCGTGTTCGCGCCGGTGTCGATGATCTCGCCGCGTGCATGAGCCCGGCGCAGGTTCGCTACCGCGCCCGCTCCGGGTGCGTAGTGGATTCGCGCGAGTCGTCCGGCGGCACGCCTGTCGAGCTCCTCCGGGAAGGGGTTGCGCACGTCGCCGGAGCGAAGCCCCGCCTCGATATGCGCGACCGGCAGGCGAGCGATCCGACCGATCAGCGCGCCGGCGACGGTCGTAAACGTGTCGCCATGAACGACGACTACCGACGGGCCGTCGCTCGACCGCGCGATCATCCGCCGCGCCTGCGGCGTGCTCGTCGCGACCGCCGCGAGCCACGCCGGGATGTCGGAAGCGCGCTCGAGGTCCCGTCCCGCACGGCCGCGCGCGAGCCAAACGTCTGGGGACGGGAGCGAAAGATCGCCGAGCAGATCCGGGATCTGCTCGACCTGTTGGCCCGTGCAGAGCGTGACGAGCGGAGCGTCGCGCCCACGTAGGGCGACCAGGAGCGGCGCGAGCTTGATCAGCTCTCCTGTCGTGCCGTAGACGACGAAGACCACGGCTAAGGCTTCGCGGCGACAAAGTTGACGTGCATGACGCGGATGCTCACGCTGCGCGGGTCGCTCGCACCGGTCGCTTCATGGATCGACTGGGGCCCTGGTTCCGTCGCGACCTTGAGCACCACAAAGCGCGAGAACCGCAGCGGAATTCGAAGTGCCTCGTTGCGGTAGAGGCGCTTGCGCAGCAACACGCCGCCGTTCTTGCGAGCGATCGTGACGGTGCGCGGCTGAAAAGCCGATTCGGCGTGGAGCGTGAGGACGCCTTCGCACGTCACGCATTTGCCGGCGACTTCAATCAGGCCTTCGGGGTCAAGGAGCCAGTAGAAGGGGCCGCTCGCGCTGGGTTCCGGCCCCGAGAAGCCCGGCCCTACGGCCGCGAGCGCCTCGCGGCTCGGCGCCGCCGTTACCCGGTAGAGCTCGCCGTACGGTTCGCGGTCGAGAAGTTCGAAGCCTGCGCCCGGCGTGCCCGGCGCCGGTAGCCCATGACCCGTCGGTCCCGAGCGGACGACGACGTACTTGACGCCCATCGACGCGAGGATTCCCGCGGTGGAGGGGGAGCTCAGCTTCGCGACGTTGAGCGCTCGTCGTTCCGCGGCGCTTTCTTCGAGGTAGCCGTTGATCATCGGCATGCCGTGGGCGCTCTGGTAGAAGAGGTCCTGGCTTTCGTCGGCGGCCGCAGGCACGAGCGGGTAGTCGGCCACCACGCCGTGTGGGAGCCGCGAGAGGCGCGTATAGAGCGCCGGAGCCGCGGCGGAGAGTGTTCTTGGCGGCGCGATCCGGGCCCACAGGTCGAGCGGCACGGCGACGCTCGCAACGAGCATGATCGCCACCCTGTACTTCGGATGGCGGCCGCTCAGACCCGCGAGTGCGACTGCCGCAAGGGCGCTCAAGCAGACCATCGCGAGCACGACGAGACGCGCATAGACACGCCAGTCGGTGCTCGCATGCCAGATGAGCTTCGACGGGAGCGGGATCGAGATGCCCAGCACGTGCGCTTCAGGGGGCAGTGACGTCAGCAGCGCGACGGCGAGCGTGACGAAGATCACCGCGGCCGCGGCAGCGCGGCGGCGTGACATCTGACCGCGCGCGAGTTGCCAGAGAGCGACGAGCGCGAGGAGGATGATCGTCCCGCCTAGGTAGAGCGTCGTCTCCGCCTCGTTCGACCCGTGCTGATGCGTTTCGATGTAGTAGCGCGTCAGGCCGCCGAAGAGCGGACTGCGCTTGTCGGGAAGGACATACTCGAGGGGTCGCGCACCGTACGTCTGCAGTTCGCTGAACGTGTTCACGCGGCCGCCGGTCCCAGCTTCGCCGAGGCGCGAGAGCACGCCGAGCAGCGCCGCGAATGCGAGGACGCATGCGGTTGTGATCGCGTACGGCACGACGGCGACGCGCAGGCGGCCGGCGCGCCAGTTGACGACGAGGCCCGCCGCCCCGGCCGCGACGAAGCACGCGCCTCCCATGAGAATGAAGTACGGCGTCCACCACATGCCGACGATCAGCGCGCCCCCGGCCAGCAACCCGTTGCGGCGTGTCGGCCGCCACATCAGCTCGATCATTCGCCACAGGCCGAGGACGAGCACCCAGGACTGGATGTAATCCGCGTGGACCCAGCCGTTGACTATCGCGTAGGGGTAGAAGGCGAGAGCCCAGCCGGCGATCAGCGAGGCCCACCTGTCGCCTGTGAGTCGCCGCGCGAGCAGATAGCCGGCGACTCCGCTGAGCGTGAAGCCGGCCAGCACGTACACGCCGTAGGCGGCGATCGCGCCCAGCGCGACGCTCAACAGCCACATCGAGCCGACGCCGCCGATTGCTGCCAGGTCTCGCGGCCACGGGACGGGCTGACCGCCGGGATAACTGAAGTTGGGGTTTGTCCACGGCAGAAACGGGCTGTGGCCGTGTTCGACGAGCTCGCGGTAGAAAGCAACGGTCCCGAGCGGATCGCCGCGGGGGACCGAGTAGATGACGTGGCCCAGGCCTGTCACGAGCGGCCAGGTCATGAAGCACGCGACCGCGAAGTAGAACAGCGTCACGGCGGCCGTCTCGGCGCCTTTCGTGCGCCAGAACGCGGCGTCGCGAACGCTGCCGAGAGCGCGTGAGGGCGCTACGGCGTTACTTGACATCTGTCGCGGCGGCGTCGCGCTCGAGGGCCGACGCGGCGGTTGAGCCACCGCCCCTAGCGACATCGCCGCGCTCGCGCTGATGTACCGCGAACTGTCTGACGTACCAGTGGCGCAGATGAATGCGATAAGCGATCGCGATCGTGTCGATGAACATCTTCGCGACCGCGCGGGCGTCGACCTCGCTGCCCGTGAAGCGGTAGTCGATCCGTACCGGTACCTCTTCGATCCGATCGAAGCCGAACTCGGCGCCGACCGCGAGGACCTCCACGTCGAAGGCGTAGCGCTTGATGAGGAGGAGCGGCGCGACGACGTCGATCATCTCCCGGCGACACACCTTCGCGCCGACCTGCGTGTCGCGCGCGCGCACGCGCAGGAGCAGGTGGACGAGGATCTGGTAGCCGAAAGAGAGGATTCGGCGGCTCACCGGGTAGCTGACGACGCTCGCCGGGTGGCGCTTGCTCCCGATGACGGTGTCGACGGGTCTGCCGTCAAAGCACCGCACGGCATCGACGATTGCGCCGGGGTCCACGTCGAGGTCCGCGTCGAGCCAGCCCACGAGCAGACCGCGAGCCTCACGGAAACCGACGCAGATCGCGTAGCCCTTCCCGAAGTTCTCGGCGTGCGAGATGACCCTCACCCGCGGGTCGCCGAGTGCGGAGGCTGCGTCTGCGGTGCCGTCGGTGCAGCCGTCGCAAATGACGAGGATCTCGAACGGCCGCTCCAGCTCTTCAAGCCGGGCGCACATCACTTCAAGGTTCGACGCGATGTTCGCCTCCTCGTTGAACGTCGGGACGATCAGCGTCAATGCCGGCGCGTCGCGTCGGACGGTCTCGGTCAAGGTGCGACGCCTATGTTGACCGCGAGCGACGGCCGGAGACGAGGCGCTCGGCGCGAAGCATCGGATGGAAGATGAGCTCGTTCGCGAGCAGCACGACGACGATCACGGTCGCCTGGACCGTCGCGATCTCCACCGGCGAGGAGTGCAGCAGGGAGATGGATCCCACCTGGACTACCACGCCGATCGCGAGCAACCAGACCCAACGGCGATCCTGGATCGCGACCGTGTATACGACGAGGAGATAGATGAGCGCGAGGCCCGTGCCGGCGCAGACGATGGGGAGCACACCGTCGACGGCGCCGAGGTACTTCGTGCCGAACATCGTCTTGATCACGACTTCCGGGAAGGCTGCCGCCGGAATCGCGACAACGAGAGTCGTGACAGCGACGAGCAGGGCCGCGATCCGCAGTACAGGCGCGGCCGAGCCGGCAACGTGCATGGCCTTCGCGGCGCGCGGGACCATCGCCACGGCCACCGCTCCCGGAAGGAAGATCACGATCTTCTCAATCGTCACGAGCGCAGCGTATTCACCGGAGGCGTGCGGGGAGAGGAAGAGCTTGGCGAGCAGGATGTCGAGATTCGAGAGCATCGCGAAGGCGATGAACGCGCCGCCCGCGGCGAGCGCTCGCGCGTTTGGGACCCTCCGTAGGCCGGAGCGGGCGGCCCCGGACCCGGAGCCCATGAGGTGATCGCGCACGAGCCAGGCGACGAAGATCAGGACGATCACGCTGCCGAGCGCCTGGCCGATTAGCGGCCCGCCGGCGCCGCCGCCCGCGAGAAGCGTCCAGGGCACGCCAACGACGAGGCGGCCGACGGCGATCCCGAGCACCGCCATTCCGAGCGCCACGAACCTCTCCATGCCCTGCAGCACGCCATACGCGACCGGGATGAAGAACGTCACGAAGAGCAGGGGCGCGAGGGCGATCGCCGGGCCGATCACCTGCAGGCCCAGTAGTTGCTTCACGAGCGGGATGCAAACGCAGTACACAGCCGTGACCGCGGCGGCGATGACCAGCACGTGCGCGGAGGCGTAGCGGATGAGGTAGCGCGCGCTCCCGCGTTCCTTGCGCGAGAGCAGCACCGTCACTCTCTCCGCGACGACGGTCTGCGCCGCACCCGTCGGGACCGCGGCGATCGTCACGAACGCGATCAGCGCGGTCAGACTTCCGTAGGAGGCTGTCGACAGGATGCGGCTGAAAACGATGTTCGAGCCGTAGTTCGTCACGCTCGCAACCAACGTCAGGCCGACCATGATGCTCGTAGCACGACCGAGGCCGGACCGGATCCCCATTGCCTGCGTCTCGGAATCCGGCTGTGACGCCGCCGGAGGCGCCGGCTCCGTTGCCACGGCGCTCTGTTTGCTCATGATCGCCTCATCTGCCGCGCGGTTCGACCCGGGGCTCGCGAATGCCGCTTGTCTCCCGAGGCCGGATCGTGCCGCCTAGGTTACCGGCCACGTCGCGCGGCGCTGCGCCTCGCTCAAAGGCTCGGCGCCGCGTCGTGGCCGGGTACACTGCCCGTTCCACGTGGGCGGCCGTACCTCGTTCAAGCCGATTGACTACTACGACTTCGGCGCCGGCGGCGCCGCGCCGCTCGCGGCCCTCGAGGAACGCCAGGTCACGGCGATTGAGATGCTCAGATCGGTCGCCGGTCCGCAGCCGGAAAGCCTGCTCGACGTCGGCTGTGGCGATGGGCTTTTCGTCGCCGAACTCGACGCGAGACTTGGCCTCTCGGCGCGCGGATGGAGCCTTCACGGCGTCGATGTCTCCCGCGCCATGGTGCAGGCCGCGACCGCGCGTCCCTACAGCTTTGCGGAGTGCAACGTCGAGGATGGCCTGCCGTTCGCCGATGGATCGTTCGCGATCGTCACCGCCGGTGAGGTAATCGAGCACGTATACGACCCCGACCGGCTACTCGGCGAGATCCATCGCATCCTGCGGCCGGGGGGACACCTCCTGCTTACGACCCCGAACCTGCAGTCCTGGTACAACCGCGCCCTCTTCCTGGCCGGGATACAGCCGCTGTTCTACGAGACGTCGACGACGACGTCGCTGATCGGGGCTGGACCGCTGCGGCGAATAAAGAAGGGCTCGGCGCCGGTCGGACACTTGCGTGTGTTCAACCGCCGAGCGTTGCTCGACCTGCTTGAAAGTCAGGGTTTTCGACCGCTGAACGTGCGTGCGGCTGTCTTCGAGTCGATACCCCGGAGCGTGCGACAGGTCGACCGCCTGTTCAACAGGTGGCCGTCGCTCGCGTCGAACTTGATCGTTCTGGCGAGCCGCGACTAGCCGCTCAGCCGCAGCCGGTGTTGTTGCCGCAGCTGGGGCACGTGTAGCACGAGCCGGTTCGCTGCATCATGCCGCCGCACTGACTACACGCCGGGCCGAGGTCGAGGCCCTGAAGGCGCGCCGGGATCACGGGGGGCGAGTCGGTCAGCGCGTGCAGCGGCCGGCGCTGACTCACCGTCGACCGCGACCTGTGCGCTCGGGCCGTGGGTGTCCGACGCCGTGACCGAGAGCACCGTGTCCTCGGTCGCCTTGCGCGAGCGGACCTCGGGTGTGAGGATGCCGAGCTCCTCCTGCGTCTCGGCGTCCAGGAAGCGCGAGGCGAGCCAGCGCATGATGTAGTCGGGCAGCGACTTGGCGAACGGGATCTCGGGGTTGCCCGTGATCCCCTCGGGCTCGAAGCGCATGTAGCTGAACTTGCGCACGAGCGTCTCCAACGGCACGCCGTACTGCAGCGCGATCGAGATCGCGGTCGCGAAGGCGTTCATCATGCCGCGCAACGTCGATCCCTCCTTGCCGATGTCGGTCAGGAAGATCTCGCCGACAGAGCCGTCCTCGTACATGCCGGCCGTGATGTAGCCCTCGTGGCCGGCGATCGAGAACTTGTGTGTGATCGACTGGCGCTCGCGCGGCATCCGCTTGCGCTGCGGACCGGCGTCGGCGAGCGCCTCCTCGACGGCCTTCGCGACGATCGCGTCGACGTCTGTCGGGAGCGGGCCGCTCCTTCTGGGCGTCGGTGCGCAGCGCCTGCGCGGTCTTAGAGCCGTCACGGTAGATCGCGAGCGCCTTGATACCGAGTTTCCACGCCTGGATGTAGGCGTCGGCGATGTCCTCGACGGTCGTCTCGTACGGCATGTTCACGGTCTTGGAGATCGCGCCCGAGATGAACGGCTGCACGGCGCCCATCATGCGTGATGTGCCCCATGTGCGAGATCGCGCGCTCGCCGACGGCGACGTCGAACACCGGCAGGTGCTCGTCGGCGAGGCCCGGCGCGCCGATGATCGTGCCGTGCTCGGAGATGAATGCCTCGATCTGCTCGACCTGCGCCGGCGTAGTAGCCGAGCGTCTTCAGAGCGAGCGGCACGGTCCGGTTGACGATCGTCATCTGGCCGCCGCCGACTAGCTCCTTGTACTTCACGAGCGAGAAGTCGGGCTCGACGCCCGTCGTGTCGCAGTCCATGAGGAAGGAGATCGTGCCGGTCGGGGCGAGGACGGTCGCCTGCGCGTTGCGGTAGCCGAAACGCTCGCCGAGCTGCGACTGCGTCGTCCCAGGAGCGCTGTGCGGCGTCGAGGAGCTCGCCGTCGGGCAGGGCCGTGTCAGGGATCTCGTGAGAGGCGTCACGGTGCATCCTCATTACGGCGTTGTGGGCGTCGCGATTCTCGCCGTAGCGGTCGTACGTGCCGATGCCAAGGACGCTCGCGATCTCCGCCGAACGGCGGTACGCCCGCCCTGTCATCAGCGCCGTGATCGCCGCCGCCGTGCCGCGCCCCGCCTCCGAGTCGTAGGGCATGCCGTTGGACATCAGGTATGCGCCGAGGTTCGCGTAGCCGAGGCCGAGCTGGCGGAAGGCGCGAGCGTTGCGGCCGATCTCGCTCGGTCGGGTAGCTCGACGGACCGACGATGATCTCCTGTGCGAGCAGCATGATGTCGACGGTGTGCTCGAAGGCTTCGACGTCGAAGTGACCCGTCGTCGCGGCGGAAACGCATGAGGTTGATCGACGCGAGGTTGCACGCCGAGTCGTCGACGTGCATGTACTCGCTGCACGGGTTCGAGGCGTTGATGCGGCCGCTCACGGGGCACGTGTGCCAGTCGTTGATCGTCGTGTCGTACTGGACGCCGGGGTCCGCGCAGCGCCACGCCGCCTCCGCGATTTCGCTCATCAGCTCGCGCGCGCGGAGCGGCTCGCCGACCGGCTCGCCTGTGGTGCGAGCAGTCAGGTGCCATTCGCCGTCCTCTTCGACGGCGCGCATGAACTCGTCGGTGACGCGCACCGAGTTGTTCGCGTTCTGGTACTGGATCGACTTGAAGCCGTCGCCGTCGATCGACATGTCGAAGCCGGCGTCGCGCAGCGCCTGCCGCCTTGTCCTCCTCCTTGCGCCTTGCACCAGATGAACTCGCTGGATGTCCGGGTGGTCGACGTCGAGGACGACCATCTTCGCCGCGCGGCGTGTCTTGCCGCCGGACTTGATCGTGCCGGCCCACGCGTCGGCGCCGCGCATGAACGACACCGGCCCGGAGGCCGTTCCGCCCTTGGCGAGCGGCTCCTTCGAGCCGCGGATGTTCGAGAGGTTGATGCCCGACCCCGAACCGCCACGGAAGATCATGCCCTCCTTGGTGTTCCACTCGAGGATCGACTCCATCGTGTCGTCGACGCTGAGAGGATGAAGCAGCGCGCTGCACTGCGGGCTCTCCTCGAAGCCGACGTTGAACCAGACGGGGGAGTTGAATGCCGCGAACTGGTGGACGAGGATGTGGGTCAGCTCGTGGTTGAACGCGCGCGGCGTCCTCTTCGCTCGCGAAGTAGCCGCCGGCGCGACCCCAGCCGGTGATCGTGCCGGCGACGCGGCTGATCATCTGCTGCACCGAGTGCTCGCGCTCGGGCGAGCCGAGCTGGCCGCGGAAGTACTTCTGGGCGACGATGTTCGTCGCGTTCTGCGACCAGCTGCGCGGGAACTCGACGCCGCGCTGTTCGAAGGCGACGTTGTCGCCGTGGCCGATGCGGCGTCTCGCATCTCCCACTCGATCGGTCGAACGGGTGCACTCCGTCGCGTCGTGAAAAATCTGTTGATCGTCAGCGCCTCCCCCGGCGCAAGACGTGGCCCTTCCGTGTGCTTCGTCACTGCGTTCATCGACCTTCCTCCTCTGCTGCGGCTGCCCGGTGGCGATCCCCCGAAAGCTGGATGCGGGCCGCGAATAGTCCCGCTGGGGCCGGACAGAAAGACAGAGGGATTTCACCTTCCATTGTAGGTGCCGGAGAGCACCGCCCCGGCCCGCGCGAGGGCCCCGCGCTGGCCTCAGAAGAGGCCGGAAACCGCCGAAAGGGCGGCGTCAAGCACGGTGCTGGGGGCGGCCTCGGCGTCGATCACGAGCATTCGTTCGGGCTCTGAGCTTGCGAGCTCCTCGTAGGCCGCCGCCACGCGCGCGAAGAACTGCTCGTCCTCGCGTTCGAGCCTGTCGGGGATCAGCGCCCGCTCGTTCTGGCGGGCGCGGGCGCTCGCCGGTTCGATGCGCAGAAGGAGCGTCCTGTCGGGCCGGAGCCCGTCCGTCGCGAGCTCGTTGACCGCGCGGATCGTGGCGACGCCGAGCTCGCGCCCGGCGCCCTGGTAGGCGAGCGAGGAGTCGACGAAGCGGTCCAGGATCACCGTCGTCCCGGAGCGCGCGGCTCGACGAGCTCGGCGACCAGCTGCGCGCGGGCGGCTGCGTAGAGCAGCGCCTCCGCCGCCGCGTCACTGCGAGATCCGGGATCCTTGACCAGCTCGCGGATGCGCTCCGACAGCTCGACGCCTCCCGGCTCGCGCAGCAGCTGTGCCTCCACGCGCGCGCTCGCGAGCGCTGCACAGAGCGCCGTGGCGAGCGTCGACTTACCGGCTCCGTCGATCCCCTCGATCGTGATCAGGCGTCCGCGCTGCATGCGGGGAACGTACATGCGGTCACGCGCTCCGCGCTTGCTGGGGCACCTAGGATGGCCTCGATGGCGGCGAGCGCGCAAGGCGAGGATTTCGCGGACCTCAGCCAGCACCCACACGCCCGTGCCGTGCTCGCTCCGGTCGTCGCTTCATCCGTTGCGGCATCGCACGCCTACCTCTTCCACGGTCCGCCGGGAACCGGAAAGCGCGCCGCGGCGCGCGAGTTCGCCGCGCGGCTGATCGCCGACGGCTCGCCGGAACAGAGCGAGACGGCCGACCGCGTCCGGCGCGGGACGCATCCGGACCTCACGTGGGTCACTCCGTCGGGGGCCGCATCGATCGTCGTCTCGGACATCGACGGCCCCGTCGTCGCCGCCGCAACGCGGACACCGTTCGAGGCCTCGCGCCGTGTCTTCGTGATCGAGGCCGCAGACACGATGAACGACGAGGCTGCCGCGCGGCTCCTGAAGACGCTCGAGGAGCCCGCCTCCTTCGTCCATCTCCTGCTGATCGCAGATCGGCCCAGGAACTGCCGGACACGATCCGCTCGCGCTGCCAGCCGGTCCGCTTTGACCCCCTGCCGGCCGCGGTGATAGCGGCGACCCTCGCTGGCGTCGACGGCGATCGCGCAGAGGCCTGTGCGCGCCTGGCGCTCGGGGACGCTGCGATGGCCGCCTACCTGGCGACCGACGCCGGCGAGCGTCTTCGGGCCGCGGCGCGCGAGCTCGTTCGCGCCGCGTTCGATGAGGAGTCGCCAGCCCGCCCCGGGCAAAGCCTCCTCGACCAGGCGGGCGCGGCCGCCGAGACGGCGGACCGCGCCATCGAGGAGCGCATGGAGCAGGAGCTGCCGCTGCTGCCGAAGCGCGAGCAGGGACGCGCTCGGCGCGAACTGCAGGAGGCCAGCAAACGCTCGCAGCGGCGCGCGCGCACCGCGACGCTCGATGCCGGCCTGCGGCTCGTCGAGCTCTGGCTGCGCGACGTGCTTTGCATCGCCGAGGAAGCGCCGGAACTTGTCCATGCCGTGGATCGCCGCGCCGAGCTCGAGAGCGACGCCGCGGGACGCAAGGCGCCGGCGCTGCGCGAGGCGATCGAGCTGGTCGGCGAAACGCGCTCCGACCTGCGCGTCAACGTCGGCGAGGAGCTCGCCGTCGAGGCGCTCGTGATCCGTCTGAGGCGTCTACTCGCCTGAGCCGATGCGGCCGAGGTTCGGCTCGATGCCGAACGTCTCGAACGCGAGGAAGCGAGAGAAGAGTTTGTTGTCCGGCCCGTGGTAGTCGGCCGAGCCGGTGGTGAGCAGGCCGAGTTCGGCGCAGCGTTTTGCCACGAGTTCCGTCTGCTCACGGTCGTGCGAGACGTAGAACGCCTCGACGCCGTCGATGCCAAGGTCGACGAAGCGTTCGATCGACTCGATCACTTCGGTGGGGTCCGAGACGTCCCAGAACGGGTGCGCCCAGATCGCGAGGCCGCTGGCATCATGGATCGCCTCGATCGCCTCCGCCACGGTGGGCGTCTCCCTCAGGCGGAAGGCATCCTTGCCCTCGATCAGGTAGCCGCGGATAAGCGCCCCGATGTCGTCGATGTTCTCGGCCTCGAGCCGTTCTGCGTTGGCTGGCGACGCGAGCACGGCAGCGGCAAGGTGCGGGCGGCCGATCGGTTTGCCTTCGTCCATGCGGCGCTGGAGCTCCTCTTCGTCGAGCTCGAAGCCCACTTCCCGGAGCGCGACGGCCATCCGCATGGTGCGCGCCTCACGATCGGCAAGGAAAACCGCCAAACGCTCTTCAATGAGCGGCGCCTGGTAGTCGATCATGTAGCCGAGGATGTGCAGTTCACGGGGCGTGCGCGAGCCGGCGTCGACCGCCGAGATCTCGACCGCCGGGACGACGCGGACGCCGAGTCGCTCACCGGCTGCGATCGCCTCGGACACGCCCGAGATCGTGTCGTGGTCGGACAGCGCCAGCAGCTGCACGTCGGCGGCGGCTGCCTGTTCGACGACTTCGGTCGCCGATAGCGCGCCGTCGGAGTGGGTCGAATGGGACTGCAGGTCGAACCGCATCGCCGCGCAGCCTACGCGAAAGCCGGCCCGGGGGCGCCTAGCGCCCGGTCGCCGGGCGCAGCAGATCTTCTGTGCGGCGGCCGACCTCGCCGCGGAGTGTGCGCACACCGTCGTGGAAGCCGCGAGCACCGTCCGCTGCGGCCCCCGCCGGTAGGTGCAGGAACGCCGCCTCGGTCTGTGCGGCGAGTGAGAGCTCGCTGCCCCAGAGCGCCTGAAGGCATCCAAGTGCCGCGCTGCGGCCACTCTCCGGCACCGCGCCCTCGCGCTCAAGTTCGTCGAGCAGCGGCGCGAGCTGCGTCGTGAGCCAGCGCCGCTCGGCGTGCGCCCGCAAAAGCAGTTCGGTCGCGGCGGCCTCCTCGTTTTCCGTGCTTCGCAAGCGCGCCGGTGCGATGGCAACGAGGCTCATTGGATATTCGTCGGCGCGTCGCCCGCGATCCTTTAGCCGCGTCTCGGCAGGGCGGCGCCTGTATGGCGTCGTGCCCCCGAGCGCTACCGTGCAGTCAGGATGTCCACGTTCCCGCCCGTGCGCAAGACGCGCGCAGCATCGCCGGAGAGCGAAACCCGACGCGCTCGGATCATCGTGGTCGTCGCCATCATCGGCATCGCGGCGACGCTGATCGCCTACGCCGTCTCGCCGTCCGTCCGCCACGTCGTGAGCCACGCCGAGCACAGCGTCTCGAACGTCTTCGATCACGACCATTCCAAGACGAAGACGTCGACCGGCAAGTCTTCTTCGGAACCCTGACGCCGTAACGGCCGCGCGCCCGGGTAGCGTCGAAGGCGTGCGCGGCGACGAGACACCCGAGCAGCTGCTGGAGCGCTTTGGGCTGCCTAGCTTCCGCCCCGGCCAGCGCGAGGCGGTGCAGGCGGCCCTCGAGGGCCGCGACAGCCTCGTCGTCATGCCGACGGGCGGAGGCAAGTCGCTCTGCTACCAGCTGCCGGCGCTTGCCGCCGGCGGTCCGGTGCTTGTGGTCAGCCCGCTCATCGCGTTGATGTCGGATCAGCGCGAGCGGGCGGAGCGCGCCGGCGTCCGTGCCGAGATGCTCGCTTCGACGATGCCGGACGGCCACAACGAGCGCGCCCTCGAGCGCCTGGCCGCCGGGTCGGTCGATTTGATCCTCGCCGCCCCGGAGCGCTTTGCGTCGCAGGCCTTCCGCCGCGCACTGGCTGCCGCGAACGTTTCCCTTTTCGCGGTCGACGAGGCGCACTGCGTCGCCGAGTGGGGCCACGATTTCCGCCCCGATTATCTGCGCCTCGCCGACGCGATCGAGCTCGCCGGGCGTCCACCGGTGATGGCGACGACGGCAACCGCGACGCATCGAGTGGCGCGCGAGATCGCCGAGCGACTCTCGCTGCGTGACCCGCTTCAGGTCCGCGCCGGCTTCGACCGGCCGAACCTCACGTTCGACGTGCTCGCGATCGACGGGGACGGCACGGCCCGCAGGAAGGCGGCCGCCCTCACGTACCTGCTCGCACAGGACGACGCCCTGCCCGCGATCGTGTACTGCGGCACTCGCAAGGACACCGAGCGCCTCAGGGGCGAGCTCACCGCGGCCGGCCAGCGCGCCGTCGCCTACCACGGCGGCATGGACGGCGACAGCCGCCACCGTGCCCAGGCCGAATTCATGGCCGGAGACGCCGACGTAGCAGTCGCGACCAGCGCCTTTGGCATGGGCGTCGACAAGGCGGACGTGCGGAGCGTCGTTCACTGGGCGCTTCCGACGAGCCTCGAGGCCTACTACCAGGAGGCCGGGCGGGCAGGCCGCGACGGTGAGCCGGCGCGGGCCGTCCTGTTCGCCTCACGCGCCGACCTCGGGCGGCTTCTGCGCTTCATCAAAGAGCGTGAGACGAGCGTCAGCGACGTCCGCGCGTTCGTCGGCTCACTGCGCCGGAGCGGGAACGACGATGCCGTCGTCTCGCCGGGGTCGCTCGGCGACCGCGACCGCGTGCTGCTCTCGATCGCGGAGCGTGCAGGCGCCGTCACGTTGCAACCGGCTCCCGGCCAGGGCCTCGCGATTCACTTCACCGGTAGCGGCAGCCCGGCACTCGCGCGCGCCGCGATCGCTGCGGCTCGCGACCGGGGCTGGGAGTCCTACCGCTCGATCGAACGTTACGGCTCGTCGAATGGGCTTTGCAGGCGCCGCCAGCTACTCGACCACTTTGGCGACGATGAGCCGACGGCAGCGTCGGGTCGCTGCTGCGACGTCTGCGAACCGGACGCGGCGCTCATCGCGTCCGCCGAACATGCGCCGCGTGTCCGTCGTTCGCGCAGATCCGTGCCACCGACGGACGAGCCGGGTTTCGCCGGGCTGCGCGCCTGGCGCAAAGATCGAGCCGAAGGCAAGCCTGCCTATACGGTCGCGAGCGACGCCACGCTCATCGAGATCCTCGCCTCGCGCCCGTCCAGCGAGTCCGAGCTGCGCGCGATCCGCGGCGTCGGCCCGGCGTTTTGCGAACGGCACGGCGCATCTCTACTCGCCGTGCTCGACGGGCTCGCTGACGCAGCGTAGGCGCCTGCGGACGCGCCGCGCCGCGCTGGACGCGGCGTGCGCGGGCCGGCCAGCGTCGGCTACG
Organism: uncultured Solirubrobacterales bacterium; assembly: GCA_963764325.1. Taxonomy (GTDB): domain Bacteria; phylum Actinomycetota; class Thermoleophilia; order Solirubrobacterales; family Solirubrobacteraceae; genus Palsa-744. Next base: position 1,142,265 of record CAVXSE010000003.1, read on the forward strand.
ATCCGTCGCAAGGGTTTACGAACGTGGCCGGAGGAAGGGTTCTAACGCGGAGTCCGCATCCCTCCGCCGGGTGCGTGGGGCCTTGACGGCCGCGACCGAGATGACGCCCGACGATGTCGGGCGGGTCGGCTCGCTGATCGTCGAGGAAGTCTTGGGCGCGGTCACCGCGCCGCCAGAGGTCGTAGAGCAGGTGGTGATCGCGCTGCTCGCCGGCGGGCACGTGTTGATCGAGGACCTACCGGGCGTCGGCAAGACGGCCCTTGCACGCGCCGTGGCGGCCGCCGCGGGATGCGGTTACTCGCGCATCCAGTGCACCTCGGACATGCTGCCGTCCGACGTGACGGGCGTGAACGTCTTCAACGAGCTCGAGCGGACGTTCGTTTTCCGGCCCGGACCGGTCTTCGCCAACGTGGTCCTCGTTGATGAGATCAACCGTGCGTCGGCCAAGACGCAGTCTGGGCTGCTCGAGTGCATGCAGGAGCGTCGTGTCACGGTCGACGGCACGACGCACGAGCTGCCGCCGCCGTTCATCGTCCTCGGGACGCAGAACCCCGTCGATTTCGAGGGGACCTACCCTCTGCCGGCTGCGCAGCTTGACCGCTTCATGCTGCGCGTCTCGCTCGGCTATCCGGCTCAGGACGCCGAGTCGGAGATGCTCGCGCGGCACGCCGCCGGCGATCGCGTGCTCGGCGTGCGCGCCGCAGCCGACGCGGAGCAGATCCGCGCGGCCCTGGCATGCGTGGCTGCTACGCATGCCAGCGACGACCTCCGCGCGTACATCGTCGCGGTGCTCGACGCTACGCGGGCCGACGTTCGCGTCGAGCTCGGCGCGAGCCCGCGAGCCGGCGTTCAGTTGCTGCGCGCCGCGATGGCGCGGGCGACTCTCCAGGGGCGCGCGTACGCGCTGCCCGACGACGTGCAGGCGCTCGCCGCCGCAGTTCTCACGCACCGCCTGATGCTCAAGCCCGGCGTGGCCGGCGAGGAACGGGCACGCGTGATCGACGAGACGATCGCGCGCGTCCCCGCGTTATGAGCAGGGCGCCGAGCCTCTCCGCGATCGGCGCGGGGCTGCTCGTAGTCGGCGCCGCATTCGGGGTTCCGCTGCTGCTCGTCCCGGGCCTTGCCCTGCTTGCGACCGTTGTCGCGGCCGAGGTGTCAGTGCGTCTGTGCGTTCGCGGTGCCTCCTCCTTGGAGCGCTCGCCGCGTTCGGCGACCGCGCTTGAGGGGTCGACCGTGAAGCTGCAGACGCGCGTCCAACGTCGCCGGGCGGTGCTGCGCAGCGGCGAGGTCGCGCCGCTCGAAGGCGCGGCTTTCAAGCCGCTTCGCTGGCAGGAGGCAAACGCCGTGGGCGTCACGATCCGTGCCGACCGGCGCGGGCGACAGGTTGTGCCGCCGACGGTACTGCGCTTCCGTGATCCCTTTGGCATCGCGTCGCGGACCGTGCGATCCGAGCCGACCGACCTGCTCGTCCTTCCCGCGATCGAGCACATTGGGGCCGCGGCCCTCGCGCGGCTTCGCACCGGCGCCGAGGTGTCGTCGATGGCGGCCGACGGTTTCGGCGAAGCGGACGGCGTGGTGCCGGCGGAGCCCGGGGTCGCGGCGGGGCGGATTCATTGGCCGACGGTGGCGCGAACCGGCAACCTCGTGCAGCGGCGCATGACCGCCGAGTCCGATCGCAGTCCTCTCGTGGTCCTCGACGCGCGACTGCCGCCCGGCCCGAAGCAGCTCGACATGGCAGTCCGCGCGGCGGGCTCACTGGCGGTCGCTCTGGCCCGCAGCGGCGGCTGCCGGCTCTTGCTGTGCGACGAGGCCGCAGCGCACGTCCTCGACCGCCGTGTTGCGGGCTGGCCGCAGGTGCATGTCCGCCTTGCGCTCCTCGGTGCCGGCCACACGCTCGCCTGGCGCGTCATCGCCGCCGCTCCGCTCGTCGTATGGGTCACAGCCGGCGGCAAGCCGCCACCACGCGCCGAAGACGGCCGCGCTCCGGACTTCGTCGTGCGACCCGACGGCGCGGCTCGTGCGCCGCTCTTCAAGGTTGCGGGCTGTGGCGTTTTCGACGAGCGACGGATTGCGAGCGCGGCGTGAGCACGTGGGCCGCCGACGGCGGTGCCGTCGACTCCAGCGCGACCCGATCCACCGCGGTCGGGTCGGTGCGGCTGCGCGCCGTCGCCTTCTTCGCGCTGTTCGCGTACGCGTCGCTCCAGTACGCGACGTTGCTCCGCGCGCCGCCCCGCGGCGGCGTGATCCTTCTGGCGGCGGCCGCGACCGCCGGGGGAGTCGCCCTTTGCGTTGCCGGCGCACACGGGACGCGGTGGGTATCGACGTTTGCGGCCGCCGTCTCGATAGCGCTCGCTGTCGCGCTCGGCATGCTCGCCGTCGGCGTGCCGGCGCACCTGCTCGTGCCATCTCACTGGGGGGCGCTCGCGCACGACGTTTCGCGCGGCGTCAACGGGCTTGGACGGTGGCTCTGGCCATACATTGGCGGCCGCTACTGGACACGAATCGCGGTGCTGATGCTGCTCGTGCCGGCGTGTGTCATTGCCGCCGCGCTCTACTTCTGGCCCTCCGATCGCGCGCTCGCGGCGCGCCGCGCCGGCTGCATAGCGATCGCGACGTCGCTCGTGCTCGCGGGCGCCGCCAATTCACCGACCGGCGCCTGGCGCGTGCAGGGCGTGGTGCTCGCGCTCCTCACGTTCGGTCTCCTGTGGCTACCGACCGTGCGCGGCCTCGACGCTGCGCGCGCCACGGCCTGGCTGGCCGTCTGCCTGATGTTCGCGCTGCTCATCGCGCCAGCATTGACCGGCAAGCCGTGGCTGGACTTCACTTCGGGCCGCGTGAGGACGCCGTCGCTCAGCTTCCAGTGGGACCAGCTCTACGGCCCCGCCGACTGGCCGCGCTCGACGCGAACGGTCATGACGGCCTCCGGGGGCAGCGGCGACCTCGTGCGGATCACCTCGCTCGACCGCTTCGACGGCCTACGGTTCCTGCGCTCTGACGCGCCGCCCGCGACGGCGCGCCTTGAAGCGTCGCTCGCGCGGCGCCACCCCGCCTGGCGGCGCACCGCGACGTTCACGATCGCCGGACTTCAAACCCGCTCGCTCGCAGGACTCCCCGGCGGCAACCTCGGCGTCGGCCAATCGCCGAGCGAGAGCGAGCCGACAGTCGCTACGGACGGGACGCTCGAATTTCCCTCGAACGTGGCGCGCGGCGCGCACTACACGGTGACCGCCTATGCGCCTTCGCCGACGACCAGCCGGCTGCGGAAGGCGCCGAGCGCCGTGCCGCGCGTGCTTCTTCCCTACACGTGGATAGCCCTTCCTGGTCCCAACGCCAGCGCCTTTTCCAGGCCGAACCTCGCTGCGGAGGCTCGTGCCCGGCCCCGAGGCGAAATCGCGCTGCCGTGGACGCTCGGCGCGAGCGCGAAGACGCGCGCGGCGGTGCGCGAGGTCGAGGCATCTCCGTACGCCCCCGTGTTCTCGCTCGCACGGCAGCTGGCAGCCGGCGTGCGCTCCCCGTACCAGGTCGCTCTGAACACCGAACGGTACTTGCGGACCGGCTTCACGTACGACGAAACCCCGCCGCTGCGCCGCTATCCGCTCGTCGCTTTCCTCTTCCAAGACCGCCGCGGCTACTGCGAGCAGTTCTCCGGCGCGATGGCCCTGCTGCTCAGGATGGACGGCATCCCGGCGCGCGTGGGTGTCGGCTTCAAGCCGAAGGTCTACGACGCGTCGCGACGCGAGTGGATCGTCCGCGGCGTCGACGCGCACGCCTGGGTCGAAGTGTTCTTCACCGGTATCGGCTGGGTCACGTTCGACCCCACGCCGCAGGCGGCGCGCGGCTCCGCGACGACCGGCCTAGGCGTCTCAAAGGCCGCGTTGCTCCGCGGCTCACAGCGTCACAGCGGTGGCGGCAGTCTCGCCGGTTCCAGCCGCGCCCCGAAGGGCGGCGCGGGTGCGGGCTCGCTCGCCGCGCGGGGCCTCGCAGCCCTAGCGCTCGCGCTCCTCGCCGCTCTCGCGATCGCCTGGCTGCGCGGGGCGCGGCGAATCCGGCGCTCGCTCTCAGGCGACGGGAGCGTCGCGCTGGCCGAGCTGCGGGAGGCGCTCTCGTACGTTCGCACCCGATCGGCGCCCGGCGTCACGCTCGCCACGCTCGCCGCACGCTTCGACGCGAGCGGCGACGCGGCGGCGGCGGCATACGTTCGACTGCTTCAGGGCCTGCGCTTCGCGTCGCCGGCGGAACGTACGGCCGGCACGGTCGCCGACGCTGCCGCGAAGCGCGCGGCGATGCGTCGCGCGCTCTGCCGCGGAGTGAGCTTGCGTGCCCGCGTCGCGATGCTGCTGCGCATGCCGCCCGGTGCAATGTGGCGGCGCGGTTGACCCCGAGTCCCGCCGTTGCGTTCCGCCGTCGCCCGTACCCCCGACGCCGTCGAGCGGCGAACCCCACATCGATACGATGAGACGGCGATAATCGCCGCCGACGTTGGCGGGTCTGAACCGCAGCAGATTCGCCCGATGCCGACGTAGCTCAGCTGGTAGAGCACTTCACTCGTAATGAAGGGGTCCCCGGTTCGAATCCGGGCGTCGGCTCTAAAAAAGCCCGGAAATCTGCGGCATCGCTCGGGGAGTGCCACCGGGGAAAAGTGGGCGTGTCCCGAATATGTCCCGGGGAAGTTCGTATCATCTGTCCGTGGCGGCACGCTCTGCACGGACCGAATCAGAGTCGAACGGGCCGCCTCGGCACGCGTCGCGCGCTCCCGTTACGCGGCCCAGCGGGCATGTGTTTCGAGTTGAGCGCCAGCGCGGGCCGGTCTGGTACGCGAAGTACCGCCTTCCCGACGGCCGCCAGCTGCAGCGAAAGCTAGGGCCGGCGTGGGCCGGACGGGGTCGCCCGCCAGCGGGGTACTACACCAAGCGCTTGGCCGAGGACTGGCTGCGCGAAACTTTGGACCTCGCTCGGCGAGGAAGGCTCCCGGGCATGGTGCGGACCGGGGTCACCGTGGCCGACGCGGCGGCCGAGTATCTGCGCTACATCGAGCATGACCGCGAACGAAAGCCCTCGACTGTTCAGGGCTACCGCTGGATCGTCGATGCGCAGGTCCTGCCCACGTTCGCCGACGCGCGGCTCGAGGACGTGACGAGCGAGGACATTGAAGGTTGGCTTGGAGCGATGAACTGCTCCGCGGCAACGCGCACAAAGGCACTCGTGATCCTCCACGGCATCTTCCAGCGGGCGCGCAAGCTGCATGGATTGCGCGTGAATCCTGCGAGCGACGTCGAGAAGCCGTCGCTGCAGCGGAGCGGCGACATCGAGGTGTTCTCTCCCGAGGAGGTGTGGGCGCTCGTGAGGGCCGCCGTCTCTGAGCGAGACGGCGCCATGTTCTTGACGGCTGCCTTCACCGGCCTTCGCGTCGGCGAGCTGCTCGCGCTTCACTGGCGAGACGTCGACTTCCAGGGATCGCTCGTGCGGGTCAGGGCGAGCTATTCGGCGGGTGCGCTGACGACGCCGAAGTCGGGGAAGGTAAGGTCGGTCCCGCTCGCGCCCGAGGTCGCACAGGCTCTCGATCGGCTCTCGAGGCGCGAGTGGTTCACGGGCGAAGACGATCTCGTGTTCGCCAGCGAGCTCGGCGGATTCCTGGACGGTTCAGCTCTGCGCCGGCGCTACAAGGTGGCCCTTGATCGCGGGGGGCTGCGCAACCTTCGCTTTCACGATCTGCGGCACACGTTCGGCACGCGCATGATCGCCAAGGCCGACATCCGCCGGGTGCAGGAGTGGATGGGGCACGCTGATATCCAGACGACGATGCGATATCTGCACTACGCGCCCAGAGCCGAGGATGCGCTGCTGGTCGCGGAGGCCTTCAAGCTTGACGCGTCGTCGCTGGTTGCGATCAACTCCGGCACCTGATCGCCGACCTCGCGGGATTCACATCGCGGTTTGCTCCGGGATTTGCCTCCGGGTTCGGAATCCCACGCGGGTCCCCGCCCCAGCTGCGCTGCGGGCCTGTTTTGACACTTGACCTCGCCCCCACAACTTGTGTGAGCGAGGTCAAGTGTCAAAACAGGGCTAAGGGGATAGAGAGGGCAGGGGTGTGGAGGAGGGGAGCGGAGGCGAATGAAGATAAGGAGAGGGAGCGATTGACGGACATGGGCGGTGGGCGAGCGGCGATCGGAGGCGGCGGTTCGCGTATGGCTTGGGCCCAGGTAGTGGGCCGGATCGGCGTGGTCGCGCGGCGCCGCACGACCGGCGGCCGAGAGCTGTCTCGGTTGCCTCGAGCGGCTGTCAGAACCGTCTCGTGCGGAGTAGCGGGCGTTCGTTTCTGTGCCGGCGAAGCCGGTCAGGATTCTGTGATGAATTCCCAGCCGTGACGTGTCGCGGAGGCGAGCGCAGCGGGGATGTCGATCTCGGTGTCCGCTGACGGCGCTCCGGCTTCTGAGAAGAACCGCTCCATCCCGGCCGGGCTGAAGAGCACGACACGGCGCCCGAGTCGCTGACCGACGTTGGCGCCCGAGTGGATCTCGCCTCGGGGGATGTGGATGGTCTGTCCTGCAGACAGATGCACTCGCGACCCGTCGATCTCCATCTCGAAGTCGCCCTCGGCAATGTGGATCGTCTCGGCCTCGTCGTGGTGTCGGTGAGCCGGTAGAGACCAACCGGGTGGTGGATAGTCAACGAGCAGGCAGAACGCCCCACCCGTATCCTCGGCGATGAGGTGGATCTCTGTGCGGACGCCGCCCGGCATCCACACCACGCGAGCACCGGCTGCCATGACCGGAAGATAACGGCGGGGGCGAGCGGCATCGCTCCGATGGCGCTCGCCGGTACGCTCCGATGGCCCGCTCTCGCGTCGCCAGCGGTCATCCGCCTCTCATGGCACGCGACGGTGGGCCGACCACAACGCAGATGAACTTGATCTCCTCGTCCAGCCCGCAGGGAACCTGCAGCGTCGCGTCGGCCGACGACGCCGCACCGGCTCGGCCAGCGGCCTCGCGCGGACCGGAGCCCACCAGGGTCAACGGTCGCTGATGCCAGCAGCAGAGCCGTCGAGCGGCGCCGGGCCAGGCGGAGCAGACGGGAGCAAACCCTCCGTGGGCTACACGCTGCGGATATCCCGCCTCACCATCGACAAGCTCGGAGTCAAGCTGTACGACAAGGTGAGCGCCGCCGTCGCCGAGCTGATCGCCAACGGCTACGACGCCGACGCACGGGAGGTCGTCGTCGAGCTGCCCCTGGGGACCGAGTTGGCGACGAAGGACAAGTCGACCAAGCAGCCCGACGACAAGGGGTACGAAATCGTCGTCACGGACGACGGCCACGGCATGACGCCCGATGAGGCTCGCGCCTTCTACCTGCAGGTAGGTCGCGACAGGCGCGCTCACGAGGATCAGGGCGCGCGCTCACGGGGTAAGCAGCGCCCGGTGATGGGGCGCAAGGGCATCGGGAAGCTCGCCCCGTTCGGCATCTGCCGCGTGATCGAGGTGCTCTCGGCGGGCGGCGAGAAGGTCGAGGGCAAGGGCCACCTCGTCACGCACTTTTTCCTCGACTTCGATCAGATCGTGCAGGACACCGATGCCCCCGTGCCACTGAAGGTCGGCGATCGTGACGAAACCTACTCCGGCGCTTCCGGCACGACGATCCGTCTGACGATGTTCCTCCCCAAGAGGGTCCCGACGGCAGACACATTCCACCGTCAGGTGGCCACCCGGTTCGCGCTCGCTGCCCCGGACTTCACGATCAAGATCAAGGACACGCGGCCGTCGCCGCCCGACGAGTTCACGATCGAGCAGTTCCAAGTCGCGTACCACGACGAAACCAAGGTCGACGCGAGCGAACACCCGGTGACGACGGAGGACGGAGAGACGTTGGCGGTCACAGGCTGGCTCGCGATGGCGAAGGATCCCTACAAGAACGAGGAGGGCGCCGGCGTCAGGATCTATGCGCGCGGGAAGATCGTGGCCACCACACGCGACTTCGAGCAGCCCGCTGGGTTCACCGGCGAGTTCACGATGAGGTCCTACCTCGTAGGCGAGGTCCACGCCGATTGGCTCGACGAGGACGAGGGCGACGACCTCATCCGGACCGACCGCCAATCGATCCTATGGGACTCCGAGAGAGGCCAGGCGCTCCGCAAGTGGGGCTCCGAAATCATCAAGAAGATCGCCGCAGCGTCTAGCAAGCCCCGGCGCGAGCGGAAGCGCCAGCTCTTCATGGAGCAGGCGAAAATCAAGGAGCGCGCCGCCGAGCGGTACGCCGACGCCTCCGTGGTCGCCGTCGCCATCGAACTAGGGGAGCGGATCGGCGCGTTCGCGGCCGAGGACGAGCTTGCCGACCCCGATTACGTTGACGGCCTGGCAGAGATCATCCTCGCCGTGGCGCCCCACCAGGCGCTCGTCACCGCCTTCAAGGAGATATCCGACCAGCAGGACGCCAGCATCGACGACCTACTCGACCTCTTCGGCAAGACGCGCATCGCCGAGATGGCCTCGTATGGGCAGATCGCGTCCGAGCGCGTGAAGTCGGTCAAGGAGCTTCAGGAGGTCATCAACAAGCCCAATGTGCAAGAGGGGGACCTCCAGCGCCTCATCGCCTCGGCGCCCTGGTTGATCCATCCCGACTGGAGCGTGATCACGCAGAACCAGGCGCTCAAGACCTTCCGCGACCAATTCACGCAGTTCTGGAAGAAGAAGTTCGACAACGACATCGACATCGCGATCTCCTTCGAGAAAAAGCGACCCGACTTCACCCTCGTGCATCACGGGCGCCAACTTCACATCGTCGAGATCAAGCCGCCGCGCCACCAGTTCGCCAGCGCCGACTACGAGCGGCTGCAGAACTACGTCGATGCGTTCACCGAGTTCTTCGCCAGCCACGCGAGCATGGTCGAGGCGTTCCCCGACGGGTGGGTCATCGACCTCGTCGCCGACGGTGTGAGCCTAACCAACAGCACGCAGAAACACGCCTTCCAGGCGTTCGAGGCCAATCGTTCTGTGGTGCGACGAACCTGGAACGACTTTCTCGCGTCAGCCACGACAGCGCATGAGGAGTTCCTCGAGGCCTACGACAAGGCTCACAGCGAAGACGCGGGACAGCCGGCGTGAGCGACTCGGCGCTCTCTCCTCTCCGCTCCGTGAGCCTCTTCAGCAACTGTGGCGCGGGCGACATCGGCTATGCGTCGGCCGGCTTCAGGTTCGACGTCATGGCGGAGCTTGATCCCAGGCGGCTCGATGTCGCGCTGCTGAACCACAGGTTTGCTGAGGGCATCGCCGGCGACCTGCGCGAGACCCTGCCAGATGCCATCGCCGCATATCGCGCGCGTGCGGGATCGGAGCCCCCAGCCCTGCTCGCTGCCTGCCCGCCCTGCCAAGGAATGAGCTCGGCTCGTAGCAATCGCGGGCTAGCAGACGACGCTGATGCTGGCAGCCGCGAACATCGCAACCTTCTCGTGCAGGTGGTCGCAGACGCCGTCAGAGAGCTTCGACCGCGCGCTGTCGTAATCGAGAACGTCCGCGCGTTCTTGACTCGCAAGGTACGGCACCCGGACAACAACCAACCGGTGTCGGCGGCGCGCCTGCTGATCGCTGAACTCGAGGCCGACTACGACGTGCACCCCCTCGTGACGGATCTCGCCGACTTTGGAGTCCCCCAGTCCCGCAAGCGCTCCTTCATCACGTTCATCCGCCATGGCGAGGAGGGCGGGCGCATCCTTGCCCGGCGTCGGTGGGCACCGTATCCGTGGCCCTCGCACGCCGCCGGCCGCAAGGCGCGGGTTCCGTTGCGCGACGCCCTCAGCGCGTTCCGGCTGGCAGCCTTAGACGCCGCCTCCGCCGAGCTGGCGGAAGCCGGTAATCCGATGCACTCGGTGCCAGTTTGGCCGACGACTCGCTACCGCATGGTGCGCGCGATACCCCCCGGCTCAGGACGCTCAGCGTGGGACAACGACGAGTGTCCGGATTGCGGTCGGCGTACGCGCGATCGGGATCGCGTCCGGTGCAGTGGATGTGAGCGCCTCCTGCCGAGGCCGATCACCACGGGAAAGGACGGGGAGCCCAAGCTGGTCTCCGGCTTCCGGACGAGCTATCGCCGGATGTCGCCGGAGCTACCCGCGGCCACGATCACCACCGCGAGCGGGCATCTCGGGAGCGACCGCACGATCCACCCTTGGGAGAACCGCGTCCTTTCGCCCCTTGAGTGCGCGCTTCTGCAGACGTTCCCCGCTTCGTTCGACTGGGGCGATGCCTTGGAGCGCTGGGGGCATACCAATGTGCGCGCCATGATCGGGGAGGCTGTGCCTCCTCTCTTCACGCGCCAGCATGGGCGGGTATTGGCGCACCTTCTCCGCGGCGTTCCGCCGCGCGTCGCGCTATCGGTGGGGGATCTGCGCGTGGCAAGGGCCGAGAGCGCGCTACGGAGCGCTGGCGCTGCCGTTGACTGTTAGCTAGCACAGCGGGCTTCGCGGGGTCGGCAGTGATGATGCGCGCGAGAGTCCGTGCCGCTCGCGGCGGACCGGCCTCGCTCCGACAGCTCCCTGCGGTCGCGGGCGACCATCGAGGTCTCGCTGCGACTGACTTGCGTACCGTGATTCAGGGCAGGTTGTTGAGATACTCGACAAAGTCGGCGACGCTAAGTCGTTTCGCATTTTTCTCCGGGACACTTCCCGGTGCCCAGCGAATCGTTGCTTGGCCGAACCACAGCTTGCCGAGGTTTTTCCCGTGCTCGTCGCGTATCCGCAGCATGGCTCCGTTGTTCTAGATCGGAACGTCCGGCACGTTCTCGATTGAGACCCTCATAGTTCCCTCCAATCATCGGTTTCGTCGGTGAGCTTACGCCGGTTGGACCACGGGAAGAGAGCGCGTTCTGTCGACCGACGAACGGTCATCCAGACGTCCAGGACTGCCCGTTGACTCGGTCTATACTTTGTGCTATGAAGCACGAATGTGGCGTGTCGCTCTCGTCGCCATTACGACAGCGGTGCTTGGATGGACGGCTTCGGCCCAAGGGGCTTACGGGTGCTGGTCGCCTGGTCCCAAGTGTGCGGCAAAGAACGGCCCGAACATCGCCGAAAACAACTGGGCGTGGAGCCACAACCTGTCCGGTGTGGGCGTCTGCGCGGAACAGTGGTGGTGGGACAACGAAGAGTCGTACGAACGGGTCGCCAAAACCTGCTGGAAAGAATCGGCCTACGCCGACACTGGGACGACTTGCGTGTACCCGGGGCACAGTGAGGTTCGGAGATACTTCATGGCATACGAATATTGGCTCGAAGGCGAAGAGGGCGAAATCGCCGGGACCGAATGCATAATCACGTGAGTCGCGCAAAAGCCCGAACCGCCTTGGTTGCAACCGTCGCTGCGGCGGCGCTCGCGATTGCTGCGTTGGCTGCGCTCGCCGCACCCGCACATCACATCTCGCGGCCGACCGCGCGCGAGGCGGCCGCTCGGATCGCCGCCGGCGACAGGTCACTCCGGACTCGCGTTCAGAGAGAGTTCGCCGTTTTCCGGAGGCCAGTCGCGCGAGCTAGCGATGTCGGCGGTGTTGCGAGGCTCGCTCGTGGCGGCGTGATACTGGCTCGCAGAAACCGTCTCGGCAGTGTCTACGTGTGGTTTCAAGCCGCGCGGCCGATGGTCGCCGATAGAGCGAGTCGAGCGTCTGCGACTGGCTCGGTCGAAGAAATCGCTTGCGTCACGTGGTCGTCGGCCACCTACGGTGGCTGGGCAAGCGGGTGTGGCGACGCGCACGAACTGGCCAACGGAAACATCGGCTTTTCAGAACTCAAGAACGGCAAGACGGGAGCGGCGTCAGGTGTCGTGGTAACGGGCCTCGTGCCGAACGGCGTGAGCTCTGTGACGATCCGGAGTGGTAGCGGCGACGTGAAAAGCGTGCCCGTCGTGAACAACGCGGTGCTCGTGGAAGCGTCGAATGCGTCAACCGTCGAATACACGCTTCCGGACGGCCGCGTACAAGTCGATCGGGCTCCCTAACTCCCAAGGCCTCATCTCACCTGGGCGTCTCGTTAGCGCCGCGCCGTTGAACCGGAGAGCACGTGCCAAACGCGCCGTCGCGCCTCCTAGGCATGCAGCCAGCGCGGATCGGTGCGCCGGCCGTTCCCAGGTCGCCGGTATCAATCACTTCCTGCCACCTCGGCCCACCCGGTGCGGGACCGCTCAGAGCTCACAACAGCGGCGTGTCCCGAAACGTGTCCCGAACTAGGCAGATCTGATCTCGGGTGACCCGACGCGGCCGGTCGAATTTTGGCTTTCCGGAGCTAAATCGACAGTCCCTGGAGCCACTCGTAATGAAGGGGTCCCCGGTTCGAATCCGGGCGTCGGCTCTCGCAAATCCGGCCAGGCTCGCGGCGCGGCGCCGTCCGGGCGAGCGTCAGTTGGAGTCGAGCGCGCGTTCGCGCTCGTGGCGACGCCACCAGCGCGCGCTGAGCGAAAGCGCGGCGACCACAAGCGCGAGCGGAACGAGCACGGCGAGTGCGATGAGCAGCGCCGCACCAAGGACCGTGAGGACATGACCGGCGTCGTGCAGACCGCGCCCGATCGTGAGGCCGCCGCCGGCCTGCGCCGATTCACCGAGCACCGCGACTTCGACCTGAGCCTCGCTCGCTGTGTGCAAGATCCTCGCCTCCTGGCGTTCCGCGGCAGCGATCGTGGCGTTGGCGTTGGCGATCCGCTGGTGCAGGCTTTCGATTGCTGCGGCGCTTTCGGCGCTGGAAAGCGCGCGCAGCAGAGCGTCGCGTTCAGCGCGCGCCGCCGCCAGGTGCCCTGCGACGGCGTTGTAGCTCCCCGTGAGGTCCTGGAGTTCTTGCGTCTCTGCGCGGACCGGAGCCAGTCGCTGCAGCGTCGCGAGCGTTGCCGCGAGCTTCGCGCTCGGGATCTTTAGCGTGAGCGTTGCTTCGCCCGCCGCGCCGTGTTGGAGTTCTACCTTCGAGCTCTCCACGTAACCGCCTGCGGCGACCGCGACCTGACCGACGCGATCAGCGACGGACTGCACGCCGGTGCCGCCGCCGAGGCTGATCGCCGCACTGAGCTGCTGCAGACGCCTCGGGGTCTCGCCCGGTGCTCGGCCGGCGGCAGACCCGAGCTTCGCTTCACCAGCGAAGCTTTCGGTCGGTTTTGTGGTTTGAAGCGGTCCAACTGAAGCCGGGCCTTCGGGGCTTTCGGACGGTTTTACGGTCGCTGCCGATCCTGCCCCTGCTTTGACGGCCGGCCCCTGCTCCAGTTCTTCAGCGCCAGACCTGGCTTCCCGCGCGGTGCCGGCCACCACTCCGGACGACCTTGCACCGCCCGACGTGAGCTTGACGCCCGAGAAAACGAGCGCCGCGATGAGCGCGAGCGCCGTGCCGACGGCGAGCACCCGGCGTCCACGCAGCCACCCGCCGCTCAGACCGCGAAAGCGCCGGCGGGTGTCCCCTGCGGACCGTTCCCGGGAGTCGCGCAGCTGCTGTTCAAGCGAGCTTTGGAAGGCCGGGTTGATCGGCTCAGGGAGCGAGCGGACGTCGGCGCGAAGCTCACGCCAGGCGTCGGCCTCCGGCCCCGTGCCGTCGCCGTCGAAGGCGGCCTCGAGTTCGGCGAGCACCGCAGCGTCGACCTCGGGATCACGCCGCGACGGGAACGGGATCACCCTCATGCTGCCCGCTCCTGCTCGGTAACGCAGGCAGTCCGCAGACGAGTGAGCGCTCGGTGCAGCCGCGTGGCGGCGTTTGTCTCGCTGATGCCGAGCGCGCTCCCGAGCTCCGCGTTCGACAGCTGGCCGTGGAACTTCAGCAGGACGAGCTCGCGCTCGCGCGGGCTGAGGGTGGCGAGTGCTCCCGCGACGAACGCGCGCCGCTCGACCTGCGCGAGCTCCTCCTCGGAGCGTGCGTCGGGCTGCTCGCCCGCTTCGGTGTCCGCGACCGGCCGCCGCGCGCGCCTTCGGAGCTCGTCGAGGGCGGCGTTGCGCGCAATCGTGAAGAGCAGCCCGCGTGGCGACCCACGCCCCGGATCGAGGCGCCGCCGCGCGCGGAAGAGGCGCTCGAACGCGATCGCCGTGACGTCCTCCGCAGCGGCGCGGTCACGGAGCAGAGCGAAGGCATACGCGTGAACGTCCCCCACGCAGGATCGAAAGATCGCGTCGAAGTCATACGCTCCGCCGCCCGCAGCTGACTTGCCGCCCGGCGACGGATTGCCCAGCGATGGGGGTTGGGGTTCGGGCCTGAGGAGGCGCATCACCATTACTACGTCCCGCGCGGCCACTTCATCACATCGCTAACGGCGCCGCGGCCCCTTTTTTCATCCTCGAGAGTCGCCACCGTCTCGTGAGCCGACACCAACCGAGCCGGCGAAACCGTCGCGGGCCGACCGATTTGCGGTGCCCAGGAGGCGACGGGACCGGCGGCGGCGCCCCCGCCCCGTTTCAGGTGCGACGCTCCCGGGCCGATGGAGAAACATGGACGCTTCGTCCTACGCATTCTCCACGGGCGTGCGCGATACGCGCGCGGCCTTGCGGGCTTGGCGCAGAGATCCCGGACCGGTCCTTCGGCGGTGGCTTCTCGGATCGTTCGTCGCGGCCGCCGGGCTGCTGACCGCAGTCTGGATCGTCGCGTCGCTGGACACCGGGTACGAACAGGTTCTTTCCCTGCAACCGCCGTTCCAGGTCGGGGACTGGTCGAACGTCACCGAAATTTTCCGCGGCAACTCGCTGGTGCTGGCGCTGCACGCGATGGCATGCGTCGCGGGTTTCATCGCCGGTAGCTCGCTGCCCCTCCAGGCCGAGCACCAGCACGGGATCTCGAAGTGGGTGCACGAGCGCGGAGGCAAGTTGGCAATCTTGTTCGTGGGGGCGGCAACCGCGTTCTCGCTGAGCATCCAGGCGTGGCGGATCGGCCAGACGCTGGCGGGCGTGTCGCACTTTCTGCGCGTCCCACCGATCGTTCTCCTGCTCGGCGTGATGCCGCATGCCGTGCTCGAGCTGATGGCGCTGTTCTTGCCGCTTGCCGCGTGGATCATCGCGAGCCGCCGAGGGGAGTGGGATCAGCTGCTTGCCGCGACCGTCGTGACGGTCGTGATCGCGCTTCCGGCGTTGCTCCTCGCGGCGATCATCGAGGTGTACGTCTCACCCCACCTCTTCACGTTGCTCACCGGTATGCACTAGCCGCGCATCGGCGCGACCAAGGACGGCTGTCGGCCGAGCCTGGCGCTACGCCGGCGCTGCTGTGGGATGATCGCGACGATGCTGCGCCGCCGCGGATTCCGTACTTCGATCGTGTCGATGGTCGCGCTTCTGCTGGCGATCCTGGCGGGCGGAGTCGGGTTCGCCGCGAGTGCGATCGCCACTTCGCGCCCCCGGATCTACGTGGCGAGCAAGGGGTGTCGGGGACACTCTTATCGCCCCCGCACGGTTACCCTCGCGTGCGCAGACGGCAACCTCTACGCGACCGAAATCGCGTACTCGGGCGCCCGCGCCGTCCGCTATGGGTCGCGGCAAGCCCTCGCGTCCGCCGTCATTCACGAGAACCAGTGCAAACCGGACTGCGCGGCAGGCCATTTCGTGAGCGCCGAGGGCGGGCTGATCTTCAAGCGGATCGTCCGCTGCGCGGATCGCCGGTTCTACTACTCGCGCGTGGAATACCAGTCCACGTACGGCAAAGGCGAAGCCGACATCCAGCCGTTCGAGCGCTGCCGGTTCGTTCGGCACGCCGTCTGACGGCGGGGCTACGCGGTCGCGCTTATCCGCTCGGCGCGCCCGGAAGGCGCTGCGTGATGGCGAGTGACGGAGCGAAGAGGTCTCCGCGCTCTGCGATTCGGGCGAGCACGTCGGCCGGCGTGAACACCAGCTGGGTCGTCGGTGCGCCGCCCGCGACGTTTTCGATCTCGTCCCAGTCGATGGGAGTCGAGACCGAGGGTTGCTCGGTGGCTCGTAGCGAGTAGACGGCGACCTCCGTGCGCAACACCTCGTTCTGACGCCAGTCGATCAGAACCTTTCCCTCGCGGTCTTCCTTGGCGATCGTCGAGACAACCTCGTCTGGCAGTTCGCGTTCGAACATCTCGGCGACGGTGCGCGCGAACGACTTCACGTCGGGGTAGCTGGCGCCGTCCCCGTTCAGGGGCAGGAAGACGTGGAGACCCTTTTTCCCTGACGTCTTCGCGATCAGAGTGAGGTCGAGTTGGTCGAACATCGCGCGCAGCTGCATCGCGACCCGGCAGCAGTCGCTGATGTCGGTGCCCGCGCCGGGGTCCAGGTCGAACACCACCGCGAGCGCGCGTTCGACGCGGGGGATTCGCCCGAGCGTGACGTGCAGTTCGATCGCGGCACTGTTGGCGGTCCACACAAGCGCCGCGGCGCTGTCCGCGAGCAGGTAGTCGATCGTCCGCTCGGATGTTTCGATCGCCGCGGTGTGGAGCCAGTCGGGGTGTTTCGGCGTCTGCTTCTGGAAGAACGATTTGCCGTCCACACCGCCCGGCCAGCGCACGAGCGTCACCGGACGGCGGTCGAGGTGGGGGAGCATCGCGGGCGCGACCGCCGCGTAGTACTCGATCATGTCGCGCTTCGTGAAGGCGGCAGCCGGGTACATCGGCTTCTCGAGGTTCGACACTGGGACCTCGACGCCGCCTATCCGACCCACGGTTTTGGGGGCGTCGGACTCGATCCTCAGGCCCTGCTCCTTGCCGCCGACGTCCCGGTCGTCGTCCGGGTCCTCGCGCACGACATCGGCGGCGTCCTTGTCGCTGCGGATGCCGAGGAAGACGGGGTGGCGGAGGTTTCCTTTCTCGGTCCACTCGGCGAACTGAACCTCGACCACGACCGTCGGCTTACAGAAGCGCGCGCCTTTCGGCGGGCGGGTCCCGATGAACGGCGAGCCATCGGCGGGCGCAAGCGCCGCGGCGAGCTCGTCGCTTGCCTCCTGGGAGAGCCCGCTGCCGACACGCCCGGCGTAACGCAGCACCCCGTCGCGGTCGTGCACACCGAGCAGGAGCGCGCCGATCCTGTCGCCGACGCTGCCGCGCTGGGGCAGCCATCCGCCGACGACGAACTCCTGACGGCGCACCGACTTGACCTTGATCCAGTCGCGTGAGCGCCGGCCCGGCACGTACGTCGAGGAGAGGCGCTTGGCGACTACGCCCTCAAGGCCGCGCTCGGCCGTGGCGGCCAACAGGCCCGCTCCGTCGGAGGTGTAGAAGTCGGGGACATTGATGTGAGTTGAGGCGAGGCCGAGGTCGGCCAGAAGGCGGCGTCGCTCGCTATACGGCTCGTCCATCACGGAGTGTCCGTCGAGCCAGAGCAGGTCGAATACCGCGTAGATAGCGGGCGCCGACTTCGCCAGCGCCCGCGAGCGCGCGGCGTTGGTGGTGCGCACGCGCTGCACGAGCGCGCCGAAGTCGGGGAGGCCGCTCGCATCGAGCGTGACGATCTCGCCGTCCAGCACCGCGCGGTGTTCGCCGAGCGTTGGCCCGAGCTCCCTGAGCTCCGGGAACGTCGCGCTGATGTCGCGCATGTTGCGGCTGTGGACAATCACGGTGCCGCGGTCGCAGCGGGCGATCGCGCGCACGCCGTCCCACTTGACCTCGAACGCCCAGTCAGCTTCCTCGGGCAGCGTGCCCGCCGTCGCGAGCATCGGCTCGAGCAGGTCTGGCATCGGCTCGGCGCCGGGATCCGCAGCCTCGCCCATGCGGTGAATCATCCACTGCTTGGGCGGATCCTCCTTGTCCGTCGCGAACAGTACGAAGCGCTGCTCGCCCCGTTTACCGTGCAGGACCACGTCGACCTCGCGCGGCCACCACTTGCGGCAGTCATAGGTACCGCGGTCGGCGATTTTCATGTCGCCCGCGCCGTACTCGCCGGCCGGGATCTCGCCGTGGAAGCCCAGGTACGCAAGCGGATGGTCCTCCGTACGGATCGCGAGATGGTTCTTCGCCGGGTCGTCGGGCAACCCCTTGGGCAGAGCCCACGACGCAAGCGCGCCGTCGTGCTCGAGGCGCAGGTCCCAGTGCAGCCGGCTCGCGTGGTGCTCGTGCAGCACGAAGCGCGGCGCTTTTGCTCGCCCGCGCGACTTCGCCGGGGCGGGCTCCGGCGTCCGCGTGAAGTCGCGTTTGGACCGGTACTCCTTGAGGTCCGCCCCCTTCGTCCCGGTGCCTGCGGCGCCGGAGCGAGCCACTAGCGTTTGGCGCGGCTTGACGCCGGTTTGCGCGCCCGCGTTCCTTTCGCGGGTGACGCTTTTGCGGGTGAGGCTTTACGCGCGCGGCTGCGCGGTTTGACGCCCGCCTCGCGTGCGGCGTCGAGACTGGCCTTCAGCGCTGCCATCAGGTCCGGGGCGCCGCCCGCGGCGGCGGGCTCGGCTTCCGGCTCGCGCACGACCTGCTTGCCCGCGGCCTTGCGCTCGATCATCGAGAGCACCTGTTCGCGGTAGGTGTCGTGGTACTTGTCGGGTTCGAAGTCGGAGGCCAGCGATGAGATGAGCTGCTCGGCCATCTCCAGCTCGCGCTTGGTCGTCTTCGCGGTCTCGATCTCGGCGTACTCGTCGAGCCGTTCGGGCGAGAGGACTTCGTCAGCGAAGACCATCGTCGACATCGTCAGGACGCGTCCGGTGGCACGCAGCGCGACGAGCTGCTCCTTGGAGCGGATCACGACCTGGGCGATCGCAACGCGAGCGCTGTCGCGCATCGCGTCGACGAGCAGCCGGTAGGGCTTGACGCCGCCCGCGGCCGGCGCGAGGTAGTACGGGTGGTCGTAGTAGATGGGGTCGATCTGCGAGAGCTCGACGAAGTCCTGGATCTCGATCGTGCGTGTGCGCTGGGGCGCGATCTCCTCGAGCTCGGCGGGCTCGATCAGCACGTACTGGCCGGGCGAGAGCTCGTAGCCCTTGACGATGGAGCCGTACTCAACCTCCTCGCCGGTCGTGGGGTCCACGCGGCGCATCGAGATGCGCGCGCCGCTGTCGCGCGAGACCTGGTGGAAATGCACCGTCTTGCGATCGACTGCGCTGTACATCTTGACCGGGACGCTGACCAGGCCGAAGCTGATCGCGCCGCTCCAGATTGCTCTGGCCACCAGCCGAGCATAACTAGGCTTTTCGCCTCGCGAACCGATGCACGAAGCCGCCCGCGCGCGTTCGGCTCGCCTCCCTCCGTGTTCGGCGTCAGGACAGGGTTATCATCGCCGGCGTTCTTCGCTTCGCCGCACTCGCTCTCGCCGCCGCTGCCGCCCTCGCCGCATCGTTGGCGTACGCGCCGGCCGCCTCGGCGCTCTCGATCTCCGTCGACGGCAACCACTTCATCAACGGCGAAGGCAAAACCGTCCGGCTGCTTGGCGTCGACCGCACGAGTCCGGAGTACGCCTGTTACTACGGCTACGCGTACGCCAGCGGCGGCGAAAACCTCGCCGAACCGCTCGACCCACTCGACGAAGCCGACGTCGAAGCGATCGCAGCATGGAAAGTCGACGCCGTGCGGATCCCCCTGAACGAGGACTGCTGGCTCGGCATCAACGGGCTGCCGAGCGAAGCCCTGACGATGGCCGGCTACCGCGCTGCGATCGCAGCGTATGTCGAAGAGCTGAACGACCACGGCATCTACGCGATCCTCGACCTGCACTGGACGGCGCCCGGCAGCGAACAGGCGAACGGCCAGCGGTCGATGCCCGACGAACACTCGGTGGCTTTCTGGGAATCGGTCGCGAGCGAGTTCAAGGAAAACCATGCCGTGCTCTTCGACGCCTTCAACGAGCCGCACGGAAGCGAAGCGTTCCCCGTCTCATGGGAATGCTGGCGCGAAGGCGGATGCGAAGTGCCCGTCGAACCGAAACCGGCGAAAGGCGGCAACCCGACGTACACGGCAGTCGGCATGCAGAAGCTCGTCAAAACGATCCGCGAAGCAGGCGCCACCCAGCCGATCATGCTCGGCGGCCTGGAATGGGCGAACGAACTTCGTCACTGGCTCGAATACGGGCCTGACGACCCGGACCACCAGCTCGTCGCCTCCTTCCACAACTACGAAGGCGAGGTCTGCGAAAGCGAAGCCTGCTGGAACGAAACGATCGCGCCGCTCGCCGAAAGCGTGCCCGTGGTCACCGGCGAGTTCGGCGAAGAAAAATGTCCGGCTTCGGGCTTCGACGACCGCTTCATGAACTGGGCCGACGCACACGGCGTCAGCTATCTCGCGTGGGCCTGGATCGTGCCCGAAAACGTCGAATGCGCCGAATACGCGCTGATCTCAAGCTACGCCGGCACGCCGCTCGAACCGAACGGAGTGGCGCTGAAGGCGCACCTGGAAGAGCTCGTTGCTGTGCAGCCCACCACCTCGTCGGCGCCGCACCTCCTTGAGCGCCCGCGCGTCAGCGGCCGCGCCAAGCCAGGCCGCACGGTGCGCTGTGTCAGCCGCTGGGGCGGCTCGCCGACGCCAGCCCTCTCCTACCGATGGCTGTACGACGGCCGGGCGCTACGGCGTGCGACCCGATCGACCTACCGCATACCGCGCTCCGCACGACGCTGGCGCCTTCAGTGCGCGGTGACCGCGCGAAACAGCGCCGGCCGCGCTAGCGCCACGAGCCGCGCGGTGCGTACCTAGCCAGTCGCTCCGGGCAGCCAGCTGTCCTCGCATCGGGCGGGCCGGTCAGGGGCCATGTCGGCGTAGGCCTCCTCGGGGCTCCGTGTTTCGCTCTTCGCGCCCGCGTTGTGGCGCTTGGCAAGCTCGGAGTCCGGGTAGACGACGTCGCCGTCGCTGCGCGAGCCGACGGCGAGGAGCGTGCAGGGTCCCTCGCCCGCGCCGACGAAGACGTGCTCGGTCCACGCCGGAAGGTGCACGAAGTCCCACGCCTTCAGCGGTCGCTCCTGGCCCTCGACGAGCAGCAGGCACTCGCCCTGGAGCACGAGAAAGTCCTCCTGCTCGTCCTCACCGTGGTAGAAGCACGCCGGCTGGCCGGGCTCGAGGACGCCGATATTGAGCCCCAGCTGCGGAAAGCGGCTCTCGCCTTCAAAGCGCGTGTAGGCGCCGAAGTCGCCTGTCTTCCACAGGGCGTCGCGGGTGTTGAGGATGAACCAGCCGGGACCGACGGGCACGAGGCCGCCGTCCTGGTCCTGAAGGCTTGCCTCCTCTCGCACGGCGCGAGTATCGCACGGGGCACCATCCCGCGGATGGTGAGCGCATGGGGGTAACCTCGCTCGACGATGGCTCCCCTGCCGGCTCGCGTCCTCAACGTCGATGAGATCGATGCGCTCCCGGGACCGGGGACGCTGAAATGGAAGCCGATCCGCCACGCCCTCGGCGTGCGCGCCTTCGGATGCAACGCGTACGTCGCCGACGCCGCCGGCACCGAACTTGTCGAGCCGCACACCGAGGATCCCGAGCTCGCGCACGAGGAGCTCTACTATGTCGCGCGCGGACGAGCGACGTTCACGATCGATGGCGAGGACCACGACGCTCCGGCCGGCACGTACGTGTTCGTCCCTGACCCCGCGTCGCACCGCGCGGCCGTCGCCAGCGAGCCGGACACGCTCGTGCTCTCGTTCGGCGGACCGTCGACATTCGAACCGTCGGCGTGGGAGTGGGCGTTCCGCGCGGCGGCGGTGGCACGCAGCGACCCCGCGGCGGCGCGGCAGATCCTCGACGACGGCCTCGCGAAGCATCCCGAGTCGTCCTCGATCCACTACCAGCTCGCCTGCCAGGCGGCGATCGACGGCGAAAGCGAGCTTGCGATGGAACGCCTGAGCCGCGCCGCGGAGCTCGAGCCCGGCGTGATCGAGTACGCCCAGAGCGACGACGACTTGGAGTCGCTGCGCGAGCTGCCGGCGTTCAAGAGCCTCGTCGGCGGCGGCTAGCGCAAAGCGACGAGGGCTCCTGCTGCCAGGGACCGCATGACCGCGCCGGGGACGCCCACGCTCTACGCCGCCGTCGTCATCGCCGTGGCGATGCTCGCGCTCTGGCTTCTGAGCCTTCGCCTGCGCGACGTCTCGATCGTCGACGTCTTCTGGGGACCCGCGTTCCTGCTCGTCTCGCTGACGGTTGCGCTGAGCGCTCCGGGCGACGGGGCGCGACGCTGGCTATTCGTCGTTCTCACGGCGCTCTGGGGCCTTCGGCTGGGGGTCTACCTCGTCGCGCGGAAGCGCCGCGAACCCGGTGAGGATCGCCGCTACGCCGCGATGCGCCGACGGCGCCCTGACACGTTCGCGCTGTGGAGCCTCGCGATGATCTTCGGACTGCAGGGCCTCTTCGTGATGCTCGTCTCGCTGCCGATCCAGGTTGCGGGCCTCTCCCACGCCAGCCTCGACGCGGCCGCCGTTCCAGGTCTGCTGCTCTTCGCCGCAGGCCTGTCCTTCGAAGCCGTGGCGGACGAGCAGCTGCGTCGCTTCAAGGCCGACCGCTCGAATGCCGGGAAGGTGATGGACACGGGCCTCTGGCGCTACTCGCGTCACCCCAACTACTTCGGCGACTTCTGCGTGTGGTGGGGGATATGGCTCGTCGCCCTGCCGGCCGGAGGCACGTGGTGGACGTTCGTCGGACCGCTCGTCATGAGCTGGCTGCTGCTCAGGGTGTCGGGCAAGCGGCTGCTCGAGCGGACGATCTCCGCGCGCCGGCCAGGCTACGAGGAGTACGTGCAGCGGACGTCCGGTTTCGTGCCGTTGCCGCCGCGGCGACCCGCTCGAGAGCGCCCCGTGCACTGACCCCGACTATCCTCCGCGCGTTGCGCATCCACGCACTCACCACAGGCACTGTCACGGTCAAGCAGGCGTTCCTGCATCCCCGCACCGGGCTGCACCGGCAGGCCGATCTCTTTCTGCCCGGCCCGTGGGCCGCGCCCTTGCCGATCCACTGCTGGGCGATCGAGCACGAAGAGCGCCTGCTGCTCATCGACACGGGGGAGAGCGCGAACGTGCGCAACATCCCGTTCGCGCGCTTCTCGGTCAGCCGCGAGCAGGAGCTACCCGGCGCGCTCGCCGCTGCCGGTCTGACTCCTGACGCGGTCTCCGAAGTCGTGCTCACGCACCACCACGGCGACCACGTCGACGGCGTCGGCTACGTGAAATGCCCGGTGCGGATCAACGGAGCGGAGTTGCGCTTCCTGCGCTCGCCGTTCCCCGCCGTGATGAGGCGCGTGCTGCGCCAGCCGCTGCCACGCGGGTTTGCGCCTGAAATCTTCGAGATCGGCGGCGACCCCTTCGGCGCCTTCGAGCACAGCCTGCCGTTGAGCGTCGACGGGCGCATCGTCGCCGTGGCCACGCCGGGCCACACGCCGGGCCACGTCTCGGTGATCTGCGTCGATGATGAGGGCCGCCACGTGATGCTCGCCGGTGACGCGACGGACACGCTCGAGCAGCTCCTCGCGCTCCGCGCCGACGCCGTCGCGCCGGACCCCGCGGTGCACGTGGCGACGCTGGAAAGGATCGTCGCGCACTGCCGCGCGCAGCCCACCGTGTACCTCCCGTCGCACGATCCGCAGTCGGCCGCGCGGCTGGCGAACGGCGACGTCGTGAGCGTCGCCTGAGGCGCCCGGCAGGCTAAGCGCAGTCTTACCGATTTGGCGCGCCGGGTGCCCTAATTTTCAGTCGTTCCCCCGGGCATGGAGGTCCCGGGGGATCACTTGTTAAGCGGCAGGTTTAGCTCCGGTCAGGCGACCGGCACGGCGTGCGGCTGAAAGCGCCGTAGCGTCTCGCGCGAGCCGCTGAACTCGAGCCCCATCGCGACGGCGTCGTCGAGCACGAGGTGTCCCGTGATGAGGCCCAGCAGGGGCGCCGGATCACCGCTCAGCACCGCGTCGGGGTCCTCGGCCGCGCCGGCAGATACCTCGACGGCGCCGGCTGCGGCGCGCACCGAGAGCGCGTCGTCCTCGACGCGGAGCTCCAGGCACGCCGGCGGCCCGTCCGGCTCGTGGTCGCCGAGGTAGAGCTCAGCAGGGAACGCCAGCCAGTGGCAGCGGAAGCAGTCGTCGGCAGCCGGCCCGTCGACCATGTACTCAAGTCCCCACATGCCGAGGTCGTGGACGATCGGGACAAGCGCCCGGCCGCGGTCGGTGAGCTCGATCAGCGACGTCGCGACGGGTGGGGGAGCGTCCCGTCGCTCGACGATGCCGTTCGCTTCGAGCTCGCGCAGGCGATCTGCCAGCAGGTTCGTCGCGATCCCCGGCAGCCCGTGGCGAAGGTCGGTGTAGCGGCATGACCCGCGCAACGCGAGCTCTCGCACGATCAGGAGCGTCCAGCGGTCGCCGACGACATCGAGGGCCTTCGCTACCGAGCAGTACTGGTTGTAGGAGCGCACGGCGTGATTCTACATCGACTTGAGGTCATAAAGCAAGTACTTGACTTTCTTGTGTACTTCGTTTATTAATCGCCGCGTCATGTCTTCACCCCGCAAGCCGCTCGTGCTGCTCTCGCTGCTCCTCGCGGCGTTCGCGATCAACCTCGACACGACGATCGTCAACGTCGCGCTGCCGACGCTCGTGCGCGAGCTCCACGCGACGAACAGCCAGCTGCAGTGGATCGTCGACGCCTACAACCTGGTGTTCGCGTCCTTCATTCTCGCTGCCGGCACGATGTCCGACCGCCTCGGCCGCAAGGGCCTGCTGCTCGCCGGCCTCGTCGTCTTCGGCACCGCGAGCGCGGTCGGCGGGTTGGCCGCGAACTCCGGCCAACTGATCGCGGCGCGCTGCGTGATGGGGCTCGGCGCGGCGATGGTCTTCCCCTCGACGCTCTCGCTGATCTCCAACGTCTTCACCGAGCGAACCGAGCGGGCCCGCGCGATCGGACTGTGGGGGGCGACCGCGGGCGTCGCGATCGCCCTCGGCCCGATCATCGGTGGTTGGCTCCTCGCGCACCACTCGTGGACGAGCATCTTCTTTGCGATGACGCCGGTGGCCGCAGTCGCGGCGCTGCTCGTCGCGCTCTTCGTCCCGACCTCGCGCGACCCGTCGACGGCACCGCTCGACAAGCCCGGCGTCGTGCTCTCGACGGCCGCGATCTCGCTCCTGGTGTTCACGATCATCGAGGCGCCGACGGTCGGCTGGCTGGGCGCGCGCAGCGTCGCGGGCTTCCTCGGGGCGATCGCGCTGTTCGCGCTGTTCATCGCTCGTGAGCGCGGCACGCGCGCGCCGATGATCGACCTCGATCTCTTCCGCAATCCCCGCTTCACCGCGGCCTGCGCGGCGGTGACCGTGGCCTTCTTCACGCTCTTCGGCTTCATCTTCCTGATGACGCAGTACTTCCAGTTCATCAAGGGCTACTCGGCGCTCTCGGCGGGCGTTCACCTGCTGCCGGTCGCGCTGTCGGTCGGCATCTCCTCGGTGCTCGGAACCCGCCTCGCCGTGCGCGCCGGCACGAAGCTCGTCGTCGCGGCGGGGATGGCGATGGTCGCGGCGTTCTACTTCTGGGTCGCGGCGTCCGTGACGCCGCAGCTGAGCTACGCGGTGATCGCCGCCCAGATGGTGCTGTACGGCACCGGCATGGGGCTGACGAGCGCGCCGGCCACCGAGGCGATCATGGGCGTCGTGCCGCTCGCCAAGGCCGGCGTCGGCTCGGCCGTCAACGACGCGACTCGGCTGCTCGGTGGCACGCTCGGCGTCGCGGTCATCGGCAGCGTCTACGCCTCGGCGTACGCCTCACGGCTCGTGGGCCGCCTTCCCGCCCATCTGCCCGCGAAGGTCACGGCGACCGTGACCGCGTCGATCGGCGAGGCGCTCGGCGTCGCCCGGCACCTCGCCGCCGGAGGCCACCTGGGCGCCGCCGCCGTGCTGCACGTCGTCGCGACCAACGCCTTCATCCACGGTCTGAGCATCGGCTGCGTCGTCGCGGCGGGCGTCGCCCTTGTGGGCTGCGCTGCTGCCGCCGTGCTCCTGCCCGCGCACCCCACGATGCCGGGTGACGAGCAGCCGCCGCAGGAGGTCGGTGCGTCGGCGGGCGCCATTGCGTTCGCCGACGCTTCGACCGCAACGGTGTCCCGATGACCGCCGGAGCGCTTGGCTAACGCCCGTGGCGGAAGCGGTTCGGCGGTACGAACGGCTCGGTGCCGCACTTGAAGAAGAAGGGAAGTTCCGCGACGCCTGCCGCGACGCTTTCTGACGTCGGGCCGTTCACTTCGACGCCGGTTGCCGGGTCGCGCCAGCAGCCTTCGGGGAAGTAGACGCTGCGGCCCGTTGCTCCCTGATCAACGACGGGAGCCACCAGTACGTCGGGTCCGAGGAGCCACTCCTCGTCCTGTTCGGCGGCGCGCGGGTCCTGCGGGTATTCGAGATAGAGCGGTCGCGTAACGGGGATCCCTGTTTCGTCGGCCTGCTGCCAAAGCTGCTCGATGAGCCCGGCAGCGCTCGTGTGCAGCTTGGAGAGCGCCTCGTACAGCTGCAGTGTTTGAGGGAAGCTCCAGGGCGTGTGCTCCCCGACCACCGCGCCGTGCAGGCGGAAGACCGGGGAGAGCGCAGCGAACTCGGCCCAGCGCAGGAAGAGTTCGCGCGTCGTCGGTTTCAGGTTGAAGCCTTCTTTGCCGTCGACGAGGTTGTAGTAGTCCATGTAGCCGCCGATGTCGGTGCCGAAGCCGTAGGCGCCGGTTAGCGCGCGGTTGAGCATGTCCGGCGTCTGCGCCGCCAGGCCGCTCGCCGCCGTCCAGTCGGTCGTCTCGTCGCCGGGAAAGTTGAAGTTGATGTACGCGGCGCTGCCCGGTTCGCCGCTGTAGCCCGCTCGCGAGAAGAAGATGATCCGCCGGCCCGGGTGGCTGGCTTCGAATTCTTCGACCACCCGCCGCGTCGCCCGCTGCACGAGCACGGGGTACAGGTTGTGCATCTGGGCGCCCGTCATGCCGTTGGCGAAGCGCATTTCCGGCAGCACCTGCTCGCCGAAGTCGAGCATGAAACCTTCTGCGCCGAGTTCCAGCGCGTGGAAGATCCGCGACCGCCACCACGCGACGGCCGCCGGGTTGGTGAAGTCGATCAGCCCCGCGGGCGCCGCGAAGTTGTCGGTGAAGAGATACGGCGTCCCGTTGGCGTGCGTGGCTAGGTAGCCGTCGGCAAGCGCCGTTTCGAATTCGCCGGGGCGTTCGGTCCCCGCCGAATCGGTGGCCGTGAACGAGCGAAAGTAGAGAAGCGGATGGATTCCGAGGTGGCGAAGGCGCGCGATCAGCGTTTCGACCTCGCCTTCGGAGAGCAGGCCCCAGCCCTCGATGCGGTACCCCGTGAGCGGCAGATGTGAGCCGGCGTGTTCGAAGCGCCGGATGTCCGATTCGGCCTTCTTGAGGTATTCGTTCGGGCTCACTGCCGGTTCTTCGACCTCGCGGTCGAAGAGCGGCCCGAGCGCCCAAGCCGGCGGCGCCGGCTCGCGCCCGGTGAGCGCGGAGATCGCCGCGGCCCCTTCTGTCATCGAGCCCGGCGCGACGACGTATTCGAGTTCGTTGGACGCCGATTGGGCCTGCCACGCTTCGGGCTGAGCGGCGTCCAGGCTCCAGTGCGACAGCGCCGTCGTGTTCAGGTAGAAGCCGTAGCCTTCGTTGGAGACGAACGACGACTGGACGTAGTACGCGGCCTGCGGCCCATCCGGGTAGAGGTTGGGGTCAGACGGCTGTTCGGGGGTCGTCGTCACGTTCTCCTGGTCGACCCAGTTGAAGAATTCCTGCCCGTGCTGGTCGAGGCCGTCGTGCCTGCCGCCGAAGCCGTGGAAGGCCTCCGTCGCTCCCGCCGTCGAACGAGTCCGACATCGCAGCCACGCCCTCGGGCTGGCTCGGCCGCGCCGCAACGCGGATCGCCGCGTGCGAACCGAGCGACTCCGGCTCGATCGTGACGGTCAGCGTGCGCCCCGAGGGGTCGTTCGTCGAGACCACGAGATGCACGCCTTCGCCTTCGGCCCGTGCTTCGAGGACTTCCCGAGCCGAGTATTCGGTTCCGCTTTCTTCGACCGACGCTAGGTCGCCGCTGTACTGGCCGCTCAGCTTGCCGGCGTACACCGACGTGGTGTACGTCTGCTCGCTGTCATTGCCGACGAGGAAGGAGAGCGGGGCGTAGAGGGTTTCACCGGTCGGCCCGCTCGCCGGGTCGACGACGGAGCGTTCGAGAGGCGGCGCGCCGGCGCCGTGGACCTCCGCCAGCACCGTTTCGCCCGAGGCGTCTGTGAAGCGGATGCCGAACGGACTCCTCGTGACGACTGCGCCTGCGCCGTTGGCGGCGACGGTTATCTCGCTGGGGCCGATCGTCACTTCTGCAGCTGCGCTCGCGGGCGCGAGCGCAGCTGCCAGGGCGCATGCAGCGCCGACCGCGAGCGCCTTCACACCGCCTCCGCGCGGCCCCGCTGCCGCGAACCTCATCACACCACCCCAAGCGTCCATGCTGTTTGACACGACCTCGCGTCAGAGTATGGATGACGCGTCGAGCGCATGATGCAACCTGACGCGCTTCAGGTGCCGCGTGGCCGAAGCCGCGATCGCCGATTTCGACGGCCGCGGCTCCGAGCCGGCTGACGGCTGTCAGGCGAGCAGCTTGGCCTTCTGCGCCGCGAACTCCTCGTCGGTGAGGACGCCCTGGTCGTGCAGCGCGGCAAGTTCCTTCAGCTGCTCGATCGGGTCAGCGGCGGGCGCCGCTGCGGCCGGCGCTGGCGCGGCCGCCTGGGCCTGTTCTTCCTGGTCCTGCCAGCGGCCCTGCTGGCGTCGCGAGACGCGGCCCGACACTGCCGTCGCCGTGCCGGCGACCACCGCCGTGCGTCCCATCATCCTGATCAGTGGCATATCGCTTTCCTCTCGTTCGAAAGTCGTCTTAGTCCTCGAGCGCCGCAGCGGCTTCAAGGAGATCTTCCGTGCCGACGCGCTCGAAGGCCAACAGATGCCCGCCGTTGCGCGCCACCGCCGCAGCGAACGGCGCCGCCCAGGTGTTCTCGAAGACGATCAAGATCGCCGCCGAGCCGGGCTCCATCGCCTCGGCTGCCGTGGACAGGTCCTCTTCGCTGATCAGGCCGCTCTGCGCGCCGTCGAAATGCGCGAAGTCGACGACGCCGTCGGCGACATCGGCGTCGAACGCCGTGTAGGAGCCGTCCTCCTCGCGCCTGACTCCCGCTACGTCCAGGACCCGGATCACGCCTCGGTCGACGAGGTCGAGGAAGATCGGAATCGCTTCGCCTGTCTGCGGCGCGTCGGCCGGGTAGCCGATCACGACTATGTCCACCGGCCCCATGATCGTCTCGTCGTCCTGTGCGCTCATAGCGCCGCTCCCTTCGTTCGGTTCGCTGACCTCTCGGCGCAAGAGTACGCGATTCACGCCCGACGGCGGCAGGCGCCCGCTCGCTGCCGCGCGTAGGATCCGGGTCAACGCGACGGCCGGTCGCGCGCGGCGAACCGGCAGACAGGAGGCGACGATGCTCACGCTCAACGGAATCGACGAGGTACGGGCTCGCGTCGGCGAGGAGCTAGGCGTAAGCGACTGGCACGAGGTCACGCAGGAGGACATCAACGAGTTCGCCGACGTGACCGGGGACCACCAATGGATCCACGTCGATGTCGAGCGCGCGGCTGAGACGCCGTTCGGCGGAACGATCGCCCACGGCTACTACACGCTCTCGCTGGCGCCGAAATTCTCGTACGAACTCTTCACCTTCACGGGCTTCGCTTTTGCTCTGAACTACGGCGTGAACAAGGTCCGCTTTCCCGTCCCCGCTGCCGGTCGGCAGCCGTGTGCGGATGCGCGCGGCACTCGCCTCGGTCGAGGACATCCCGGGCGGCGTGCAGGTCGCGACCGCGCTGACGTTCGAGCGAGAGGGCGGCGAGAAGCCGGTCTGCGTCGCCGAGACGCTGATGCGGGCCTACGAGGGCTGAGCCCGTCAAGCCGGCTGAAGGCAGAAGGCCGACTCGCCGGTGTCGATGACGAGGTCGGCGCGCTCAGGAGTGAGCGCGCGCGCCAGGTAAAGCTCCTCCTGGGCGGCCCACATCTCCCAGTGCTCGGCCAGCTGGCGCCCGTCGCGCGCCACCGCGCGCCGCTTGCGCTCGGCCTCCTCGAGCTCCAGCCAGACGAGGAGCGCGGTGTAGGGCGCGGCCAGCACGGCGCCCGCGCCGACGCCCTCGACGATCACGAGCGCGGGCCGTGCGAGCTCCGCTGGCTCGCCCCAGCGCGCTGCGTGCCAGTCGTAGCGCGGCACGCGCGCCCGGCCGCTCGCGGCGAGCGGTGCGAGCACGTCGTCGACGAGCCTGCTCATGCCGCGCTCCAGGCCGTCCCAGCCGCCGTAAAGAAGGTCCATCTCGACCACCGGCACCGAGAGCTCGCGCGCGAGCAGCGCCGCGAGCGTCGACTTGCCGGCCCCGGCACGGCCGTCGATCGCGATGACGGCGCTCTCGCCGGCGCTGCGGGGGGCGATGCGCGCAGCAGCGAGGAGCCGCTCGACGTCGTCGTCGCGCATCAGTGTCCCGGCAGCAGCGAGTTCGTCAGCAGTTCGTCGCTGCTTGGCGCGTGGCCCCGCACGAGGCCGGCCTTGCCGAGGATCGACTCGAGCGCCGTGAACGACGACGCGTCGATCGGCCCCCACCGGCCGTCGGCGCCGAGAAAGCGCGGCGCCGTGGCGTCGCCGGTCGCCTTGACGATGCGCTGACTGTTGCCGAGCGCGGTCTGGTTTTCGGCGATCAGGATGCGCTCGGCGGCCGCCGGATGGTGCGCGGCGCGAATTCGTAGCCGGCGGCGAGCGCGGCGAGCGCCCCGCGCAGGGCCGGACGCGCGGTGTTCGATCTCCTGCATCGCTCGCGACGAAGACCGAGTTCGGGAACTGGCCCGCAGCGCCGAGGTAGTCGCGGTAGGGGAAGGTGCGGAGCTTCACGCCCTGCAGCGCCGCCGTGACGTCGTCGATCCCTTCGAAAACGGCGGTGTAGCCGATCCGATGGCTGCCGAGCGCCTGCGTGACCCCGGTGTTCAGGACGACTTCATGGAACGACGGGTGGCTCACGCCGTCGTTGCGCATGATCGTTTCGATCACCGGCCGGTCGCTCGTGAGGCCGAAGCCGCCGTAGAGCAGCCGCTGAGCTGCGCCGGGCGCGTCGACCGGTGAGGACGCGAGCACCGCGAGGCCGGTCGTGTTGCCCGCGACGAGCGCTGCGACCGCCTTGTACTTCAAGCCGTCCGAGCGGCTGATGATGACCTGCGGCGGGTAGCTGATCGCCAGGTCGGCGGCGCCGCTGCGGATCAGCGGCTCGGCCGGCGTTTCGGCGTACGGGATGATCACGGGGTGGATGCTGTTCGCGCGCGAAGTAGCCGTTGTGGATCGCGGCGTAGATGCCGAGGTAGTCGACGTTCGCCGTGTAGTCGAGCGCGATGCGGACCGTGCGCGTCGACGCCGGCGCGGAGCTGCCGCAGGCGTCGACGGCCATCGCGCACGCGAGCAGCGCGCAGCAGGCGGCGAGGAGTCGCCTCACCCTTCTTGCCGTCGCCTGTCGCTCACCGGGGCGCGTCGTTACGCTGCACGGGATGAGTCTCGCACCTGCGCCAGCGAGCGTGATTCCCGCGCCGGCGGAGCGGCGAAGGCGGCTCGCGCGGCTATGGCCGCCGGCCGCTGGTGCTCGTTGCGCTGCTCGCCGCTTGGGAACTGGCCACCAGGCCCTCAACGTCAGCCCGGAAATACTGCCCGGGCCGCGACTCGTGGCGAGCGCCTCATGGGCCGACCGCGCGAACCTCGGCGCCGCGATGTGGACGACGACCCGCGAGGCGCTGCTCGGCATCCTTCTGGCGACCGCGTGCGCAGCCGCTCTCGCCGTCGCAATCGACTGGTCGCGAACCGTGCGGCGCAGCCTCTACCCGCTCCTGCTCGCCTCGCAGACGCTGCCGATCATCGTGCTCGCCCCGCTCGTCGTGATCTGGTTCGGGTTCGGCAACGCGCCGAAGGTCGGCGCTCGTCGCGCTCTTCACGTTCTTCCCGATCGTCGTCGGCGCCGTGCAGGGCCTCGCGGCGGCCGACCCCGAATCGATGGCTCTGCTGCGCACGATGGGCGCGACGCGACGCCAGCTGCTCGTTCGCGTCCGTGCGCCCGGCGCGCTCGGGCATTTCTTCACCGGCCTGAAGGTCGCCGTGACGTACGCCTACGTCTCGGCGATCTTCGCCGAGTACGTCGGCGCGCAGCAGGGTCTCGGCGTCTACATGCAGTCGGCGAAGAACGCGCTTCGCACGGAACTGGTCTTCGGCGCGATCATCGCCACCACGCTGCTCACGCTGCGCTGCTCTTCGGCGGCGTCGCGCTGCTCGAACGGGCCGCGATGCCGTGGCGCCGGCCGCCGACGGCGGACGCCGTCTGGTGAGCGACGCGACGTTCTCACCGTCTCGCGGCTCGCTCGACCTCCGGCGCCTCGCTGGAGGTGCGGGCCGTGCGCCGCACGTTCAGCGGCGAGTCCGGGCCCGTGCGCGCGCTCGTCGAGGTCAGCCTGTTCGTCGAGCCGGGCAGCTTCGACGCGCTGATCGGGCCGAGCGGCTGCGGCAAGAGCACGCTCTTCCAGCATCCTCGCCGGGCTGCAGCAGCCGGACGAGCGGGGAGGTGCTGATCGACGGCGCGGCGCGGCAGAGCCGCCTCGGCATCTGCGCGTACATGCCGCAGCGCGACGGCCTGCTGCACCTGCGGCGACGATCGACAACGTCGCGCTGGGCCTGACCCTGCAGGGCGTCGGCCGCGGCGCAGCGCGCGCAGCGCGCGCAAGGCCCTGCTCGAGCGCTTCGGCCTCGGCCGCTTCGCCGACGCCTGGCCCTGGCAGCTCTCCGGCGGCATGCGCCACCGCGCCGCGTTCCTTCGCACCGTCCTGCTCGGGCGGGCCGCGATGCTGCTGGATGAGCCGTTCGGCGCGCTCGACGGCATCACGCGCGGCGAGCTGCAGACTGGCTGCTCGAGGTCTGGGAAGCGGTCGGCTCGACGGTCGCGTGCTGATCACCCACGACGTCGCCGAGGCGGTCTTCCTCGCCGACCGCGTGCACGTGATGACGCCGCGACCGGGCCGCGTGTCGGCCTCTTTCGCGATCGACCTGCCGCGGCCGAGGACGCCGGAGATGCTCGAGTCAGCGGCCTTCGCGAGCCACGAGGCGCAGCTGCGCGAGGCGCTGCGCGAACAGCGCGCCTGAGGCTCTAGGCGGAGACGAGCTGGCGGCCGATCTGGCCCCAGCGGGCGACGCCGCCGTCGACGACGTGCAGCACGTGCTCGCCGCCGTGCAGCGCGAGCAGGCTCGCAGCGGTGCCGGCCCGGACGCCGCCGGCGCAGACCGTCGCGATCGGCCGGTCTCGATCGAGCTCCGCAGGGAACGCGTCGATGTCATGCCAGGGCAGCGACAGCGAACCCGGGATATGGCCGGCCTGGAACTCGCTCTCCTCGCGCGCGTCGACGATCTGCAGCTCCTCGTCCGCGGCGACGAGCTCCGCGAGCTGCTCGACCGTGATCCGCTCGCGCTGGCAGACGGGCTGGCGCTCCTGGCGCCAGGTCGTCATGCCGCCGGCGAGCACGCCGGCGACGTTCGTGACCCCGACCGCTGTCGCCAGGCGTGCGGCGCGCAGACCGTCGGCGTCGTCGCGGCCGATGAAGATGAGCTCCCGGTCGTGGTCGGCGATCCACGCGAGCTTCGGTGCCGAAGCCCGGGCTGAAGGACGGGCACGCAGACCGAGCCCTCGATGTGGGCCTCGTCGAACTGCAGGTCGGTGCGCACATCGAACAGCTGCGCGCCCTCTCGGCCGCGGGCAAGGATCTGATGCGCGTACAGCGCCGGCACCTGGCTCTGTGGCGTGATGAGCTGACCGCGGTTGATCTCCACGATGCGCGCGAAGTTCGGCGGCTGCGGCCCGAGGCCGGCGATCGAGTGCGCGACGAACTCGTCCTCGTCGTCGATCGCCAGCGAGGCGTTGTGCCGCTTCTCGTAGCCGATCGTCGAACAGATCTTCAGGTCCAGGCCCGCGCCGCCGCACATCGAGCCGCCGAGGTGAGACGGCCAGACCTCGCAGTCGTCGGGGAGCGAGAGGAGCTTGGCGTGCAGCGAGCGGAAGATTTCCCGCGCGCCCTGGGTCTTCTCGATCGCGAGGTCCGAGCGAGCGGTGTCGCCGACGAAGAGGCTGTCGCCGCTGAGCACCGCCCACGGCTCCTCGCCGCGCGACGTGTCGATCAGCGCGAACGCGGTGTGCTCGGGTCTGTGGCCCGGCGTGTGAAGCGCGCGCACGACGATCGAGCCGAGCTCGAGCTCCCAGCCGTCGTCGAAGGCCTCGTGCTCGTAGTCGGCGGAGGCCAGGCGGTGGACGTGGATCCGCGCGCCCGTCGCGGCGACAAGCCTGCCGTGGCCGGAGACATGGTCGGCGTGGTTATGGGTCTCCAGGATGTGCGCGATGCGCACGCCGCGGTAACGGGCGAGGGAGAGGTACTCGTCGATCTCAAGGCGCGGGTCGATCACCGCAGCGATGCCCGCGTGCTCGTCGCCGATCAGGTACGACGCGCAGCCCAGATCGTCGTGTGTTATCTGCTTGAAAAGCACGCCGTTACTCTCCGTTTCGCCGAATTGTGCACTGTAGTACTGAGGAATAGGTTAGCCGACCGCGGTTCCTTGGGGACCGCAACGCGACCGGTCAGGTCCGATCATCGCCCAGTGACAGCATCGTCGCAGGAGCCCAAACGCCAAAGCCGGCTGGGCGGTGCGCGACGTCAATCGCTCGCGGCGGCAAGCCAGCGCCTGATACCGGCGGCGCTCGGCCCCGCCAGGGCGACGGCCGAGTAGTCGAGGGCGCTGTTCGGTGGCAGGCGCTCGGCGAGCCACTCCGTGAGGTGTGAGACGAACGCCTCCTCGCCCTCGCGGGCCCATGCTTCGTGACGGTCCAGTGACTCACGGATCAGCTCGAAGTGCTCCTGAACGTCATCGATCGGGCCGAAGTGGGGGAGCAGGAGCCGCTGCGGCCGCCACCCTTCGACCGTCTCCAGCGAGGCCCGCCACGCGTCGAGATCGATATCCGGCGGCGGCGTCGGCGGGATCACGATGCCGGGGGCAAGGCAGACGCCGGCGATGTCGCCCGGATAGCAGTCGCCGCTTCCGAGATCGTGGAAGGCGACGTGATGCCAGGCGTGGCCCGGCGTCCACGCGGAGCGGTACGCGTCGACCGCCGTGCCGTCCTCGAGCAGTCTGATGTTCGCCTGCGGCACCGGGACGACATCGCCGACGAAGCGGTCGAAGCTCTCGCCATAGACGCGCCGCGCGCTGGCGACCAGTCGCGTCGGGTCGACGAGATGAACCGCGCCGCGCGGATGGACCCAGACCTCCAGGTCGGGCCAGAGGCGCACGAGCTCGCCGGCGGCTCCGGCGTGGTCGAAGTGGATGTGCGTCAGCAGAAGGCGCCGCGGCCGGCGGCCCGCCAGCCCCCGCAGAAGCTCGGCGCTGCAGGCCTGCGGCCCGCAGTCGACGAGCGTGTCGCCGGCCAGCCATGCGCCGACCGCGCGCTCGCGCCCGTCGTAGTGCACGTCGATGATCTCGGGCCGCTCCATCGGCGGCGGCAATATAGCGGTCGCCCGGCGGGGCGTCCGTGTACGCTCCGCGCCATGCGCGCCCACCACGTGAGGGTCACGCGGACCTTCTCCGCGCCGCCACGCCGCGTGTTCGACTACATGGCCGAACACGAGAACCTCGAAAACCTCTTCGGCGCGAAGATCACGCGCCTCAGCGACGGCGACGACGGTCAGCGCAACGGCGTCGGCTCGGTGCGCAGCCTGAAGATCGGGCCGCTGCCGCCGTTCGAGGAGACCGTCACGGAGTTCGTCGTTCCCGAGCGGATCGTCTACCGCATCACCCAGGGCTCGCCGCTGCGCGGCCACGTCGGCGTCATGCAGTTCTCGCCGCACGGCGAGGGCACGCGCCTGGATTACGACATCCGGCTCTCTTCACCGATCCCGTTCCTGGCCCTGATCGTGCAGGCCGGGCTGACGCGCAACATCCTCAGCGGCCTGAACGCCGTCGAGCGCGAGGCCTAGCCCGCATTCTCGCGCTGCGCGCGTCGCCTAGGCGACGGCTGGGTCTACGGCCACAGTTCGAGCGCGTTCATGAGCAAGGTGTACGTTTCGACCGCGTGCGCTTCGAATTCTTCGATTTTTTCTTCGAGGTGCGCGACGCGGGCGCCGAGTGAGCGGACGCCGCCATGCTCGAGCGGCAGCAGGGCATGGGGCTGCTCGCCGGCCGCCACCCAGACGTTCATGAACTTCGGCGCGAAGCTCCGTGTGAAGGACGGCAGGAGCGGCGGCGCGTGATGATCACGGACGTTTGCCGCCCACGTGCGCACGTCGTTGCAGAGCGGCGGCACCGGCAGCGCGATCATCGCCCGCAGGTGCTCAACGTATTCGTGCACCGCTCGATTCGCGGCGCCGTTGTGCCAGTGCAGGTGCTCGGTGGCGTGCACGAACTTGTGGAGCGGCGCCGCGAGCACATGGTCCACGGAGAGCACCATGGTGCCGATCAGCTCGTCGCTCAGAAGCGTCGATTCCGGATCCTGCGGCGATCCTTCGGCGGCGTGGGGGCACTGCGCACGCACATTCGCCAGAACGCCGGAGAGCGTCGATTCGAGGTGGTGGAGCTTCGCCGCGCCGACCTGCACGAGCGCTGCGTCGGCGTGCACGTAGGCCGCCGTCGCCGCGGCGTCGCCCGACGCCGCCTGGGCGGCGCCGGGGAGCGCGAGCACGCAGGCACCCGCGAGCAGCGCGACGAGCCTCCACATGCCCCACACGGTACGGACTGCCACCGTCGTTTGCGCTGGCCGCTGCGGGCCGCGGCGCCCGTTGCGGCGGATATTCTGTGCCCGTGCAAACCGCGCCAGAGCGCGCCGCGGCCGGCCAGGCGGGCCGCGGCGGTGCCATCCGCACTGCCGGCTTCTGAGAGATGACGCGCTTCGGCTACTCGGTCCTGCTCGTCGCTGTCCTGGCATGGGTGATCGTCGCCGTCGTGCTGTCGGGGCGCGGCTCCGCGAAGGTCGATCTGCCGCCCAGCGGCCCGTCGCCGAGCTGCCTTCCCGGCGACGTCGATCGCAGCGCCGCGATCGCCGGCACGCCGCTCGACGTCTCGCCGGCCCCGGGCAGCGTCACGGGCACGCCGTCGACGCAGATCAGCTTCCTCGGCGTCCCCGTAACCGACATCACCAACGTCGACGTCGAAGGCTCCTCGAGCGGCTACCACCACGGCCACCTGGACGGCTACTACCAGGGCGACGGCGGAAGCTTCGTCCCCTACTCCCACTTCGACGACGGCGAGAAGGTGACGGTCCGCGCCGACCTCACCCTGCGCGGCGTGCTGCACAAGCTCGACTACAGCTTTCACGTCGACACGCCGTACCCGACCGAAGAGCTACCGACTTTCCCCAACCCGCCGGCCGCGCCGTCGACGGTGCAGACCTTCGCCTCGGCCCCGCAGCTGACGGCGCCGATCCTGGACGTGACGACGCCCGACCGCGACACAAGCGCCGGCGACATCCTGATGACGACCGGGCCCGGTCCCGGGCAGGCGGGGCCACTCATCTACGGCCCCCAGGGCCAGCTCGTCTGGTTCTCGCCGCTGCCGTCCGGAACCAACGCGCTCAACCTCTCGGTCCAGCGCTACGAAGGCAAGCCGGCGCTCACCTGGTGGCAGGGAAAGGTTCGCCAGATCGGCTTCGGGCAGGGCGAAGACATCGTCATGAACAGCGCGTACCAGCGCGTCGTGACCATCCACGGCGGCAACGGCCTCCAGGCCGACCTTCACGACTTCCGCATCGCCGGCGGCAACATCGCGTACATCACGGCCTACAACGTGATGCGCTGCGACCTCGAACCGGTCGGCGGCAAACGCAACGGGACGATCATCGCGCCGGCGATCCAGGAGATCGACATGAAGACCGGCCTCGTGCGCTGGGAATGGAACAGCCTCGACCACGTGCCGGTGCGCGCCTCGCACACGCCGCAGCCGGAAATCTCAGTGCCCTGGGACTACTTCCACCTCAACTCGATCGACCTCTTGAAGGACGGCTCGCTGCTGATCTCGGCCCGCAACACTTGGGCCCTCTACAAACTGCGCGCCGGCTCAGGCACCGTGCAATGGAGCCTCGGCGGGGACCACTCGTCCTTCACGATGGACGCCGGCGCCAAGACGGCGTGGCAGCACGACGCGCGGATGCTCCCCGACGGCCAGATCACGGCGTTCGACGACGGCGCGAGCCCGCGCCAGCATTTCCAATCGCGCGGCGTGCGGCTCGTGATCGAACACGGCCACGTCCGTCTCGCGCGCGTGTTCTTCCACCCCGGCGCGCCGCTGCTCGCGGGCAGCCAGGGCAACCTGCAGACCCTCCCCGACGGCGACGTCGTCATCGGCTGGGGAGCCGTGCCCGGCGTCAGCGAGTTCTCGCCCGCCGGCAAGCTCCTCTTCGACGCGCACATGGCGCCGGGCTTCTCCTCATACCGCGCCTTCCGCTTCCACTGGGAAGGGCGCCCGCTCACGGCACCCGCGATCACGGCCCGCGTGCTCGCAGCGAGCCCCAGCACCGCCGTCGCCGTGAGCTGGAACGGCGCCACCGGCGTGCACGCATGGCGCATCCTCGCGGGTCAGAGCCCCGACGCCCTGACCGCGCAGGCGACGGTGCCATACGCCGGCTTCGAAGGCACCGCGCAACTCTCCGAACCGTTCAAGTACGCCGCCGTCCAGGCGCTCGGGGCGAGCGGCAACGTGCTCTCGACATCACAGACGATCTCCGTGACCCCGGCACCACCGCCTCCCAAGTGATGGCCGGCGAGGTGAGACAGCAATGAGCACGAACGTCGCATCGCTCGCCGCCCGGCGCCTTGAACGCCAGCGCAGCGAGAGCCCCGACAACGGCCACGGACTGCTGCTCGCCGTCTGCTGCGTCGCGCAGTTCATGGTCATCCTCGACGTCTCGATCGTCAACGTCGCGCTGCCGTCGATCCACCGCAGCCTCGGCTTCAGCGCCTCAAACCTGGTTTGGGTCGTGAACGCGTACACGATCACGTTCGCGGGCTTCCTGATGCTCATGGGGCGCGCCGCCGACCTCTTCGGCGGCCGGCGGACGTTCGTGACGGGGCTGCTGCTGTTCGCCGCCGCCTCGCTGATCGGCGGCACCGCTGCGACCCGCGGCGCGCTCGTCGGGGCCCGCGCGCTGCAGGGCCTGGGCGGCGCCGGCATGGCTGCGGCATCGCTCGCGATCATCACGTACACCTTCGCGCCGGGCCCCGCGCGACACAGGGCGATCGGCCTGTGGGGCGCGATGAACGGTGCCGGAGGCGCCGCCGGCACGCTGCTCGGCGGGATCATCACGCAAGAGCTCACGTGGCGCTGGGTGCTCCTGATCAACCTGCCGATCGGGATCGCCGCGGCGCTCGTGGCTTACGCCGTGATCGGCGAACACCGTAACGAGGGCGCCGCAAAATCGTTCGACCTCGCCGGCGCGCTGACGATCACGTTGGGCCTGCTGTCGTTCGTCTACGGCGTTGTCAACGCCGGCCCGCACGGCTGGGGTTCGAGCCAGGCGCTAGTACCGATCGCGATCGGTGTCTTCCTGCTCGCGCTCTTCTTCGTCATCGAGGGGCGCTTCGCGACGGCGCCGCTCGTGCCACTGCGGATCTTCTCCAATCCGCTGCTGCGGGCGTCGAACGTGATCGTCGTCCTGCTCAGCGCCGCGCTGTTCCCGATGTGGTACTTCTCCTCGCTGTACCTGCAGGAAATCCTCGGCCTCGGGCCGCTCGACGCCGGCCTCGCGTTCCTGCCGATGGCGCTCACGATCATGTTCTGCGCCGGCCAGGCGGGGCGGCTCGTCGGTCGCCACGGCCCGGGCCCGGTGCTCGCCGCGGGCCTCGTCCTGATGTCGGCCGGGCTCCTGCTCTTCCTGCGCCTATCCGTCGACGGCAGCTACGTCAACGAATTCCTGCCCGCCAGCATCCTCGTCGCCGTGGGCGTGGGCCTCTCGATCGTGCCCTCCACGATTGCGGCGACCGCGACCGCGGCGCCGCGTGAGGCGGGCCTCGTCTCCGGGCTCGTGAACACCTCACGCCAGATGGGCGGTGCGATCGGACTCGCATTGCTTTCGACGCTCTCCGTGCTCTTCGCGCGACACCTGGTGAACGTCGACTACCGCGCGCCGCTGCTCGCCGTGATGGACGGCTTCCACCTTGCCTTCGCGCTCGGCGCGGCGTTCTGCGCGCTCGCGGCGGTCGTGACGGTGCTGTTCGTCATCCGTGCCAAGCCCGTCGCGCCGGCACCCGCGGGCGACGCCGCTCCGCCCCAGCCCGCGCCGGCGCCGGCCGAAGCTGCTCCAGCCGCCGCGCAGGCCGCGGCCGAGACGCCGGCGCCGACTGCGCCCTCGCCGCCGGCCGATGCCGAGATTGCGCCGCCGCCGTCCATCCTCCCCGATCCGCTGCCACCGCCGCCGCCGGTAAGCGTCCGTCTCAGCGGCGCCGCCGGCGTGACGTGGGCGCTCGCGCCGAGCAGTTCGAGCACGCTCACGTTCCGCCAGGCGGCACACAGTTGACAAGCGCTCCGCGCAGGACGGCGCTAGCGGTTCTTCTGGTTCCCGCCCTGATCGCAGGGCTCGCCGGGTGCGGCGCCACCGGCGACACGCC
The DNA here is from genome assembly GCA_963764325.1 of uncultured Solirubrobacterales bacterium. Taxonomy (GTDB): domain Bacteria; phylum Actinomycetota; class Thermoleophilia; order Solirubrobacterales; family Solirubrobacteraceae; genus Palsa-744. The sequence continues at coordinate 1,182,759 of CAVXSE010000003.1, forward strand.
GACAGCACTGCTCGAGGCCGGCGACCCGACGAGCTCCGGTCCCGTCGCCGTCTCGCCGCAGGCCGGAACGCCCGACGCCTCACCGACGACGCAGATCAGCTTCCTCGGCGCCTCCGGGACGCGCGTCCTGCGCGCCTCCGTGAGCGGGTCGCGCAGCGGTCGCCACGCCGGGCGTCTCGAGGCCTACTCGACCGGCACCGGCGAGAGCTTTCTGCCCGACCGCCCCTTCGACGCCGGCGAGCAGGTCGTCGTGCACGCGCTGGTCGATGACCATGGGCGGCGCGTCCACGTGTACACGTACTTCACGGTCGCCGACCAGGCCGCGTACTCGCGCTCGCAGTTCCCTGAGGAACCCGGCGACCCGGCCGACATCCAGCACTACGTGAGCGCGCCCGCGATCACGCCATCCACCGTGACGATCACGAAGCCGCCGGAACGGGGCGCCGCGGCGGGCGACCTGCTGCTCGCGCCATACCAGGGCCTCGGCACCGCGGGCCCGATGATCAGCACCCAGACCGGCCGGCTTCTGTGGTTCCACCGCCTGCCGGACGGGATGGTCGCGACGAACCTCCACGTCGCGCAGTACGGCGGCAAACCGGTGCTCGTGTGGTGGCAGGGCCGGATCCTCGAACTCGGCTTCGGCGAAGGCGAGGACGTCATCTACGACCAGCACTACCGGCGCGTGGCGACGATTCGCGCCGGCAACGGCTACCACGCCGACCTTCACTCGATCCTCGTGACCAAGCAGGGCACCGCCTGGATCGACGCGTTCGACCCGGTGCGCGAGGACCTCGCGAGCGTCGGCGGCGAATCGGCAGGCGCAGTCAGCGACTCGGTGGTACAGGAGATCGACGTCCGCACGGGTCTGGTGATGTGGGAATGGCACTCGCTCGGCCACATCCCGCTCACCGAATCGCACACCACGCCGCCGACGAGCGTCGCCGGCGGAAACGAAGAACCGTGGGACTACGTGCACATCAACTCGATCGACCCCTTGCCCGACGGCCAGGTCCTGCTGTCGGCTCGCAACACGTGGGCGCTCTACGACGTGCAGATGCGCGGCGGCGGGATCCGCTGGCGCCTCGGCGGCGACCACAGCGATTTTCGACAGCTGAAGGGCACGCGCTTCTACTGGCAGCACGACGCGACGCTGCAGGGAGCGGGCCGCATCTCGCTCTTTGACAACGGCTCGGATCCGCCGATGCAGTCGAGCTCGCTCGCGTTGCTGCTCCGCGTCGACACCGCCAACCACACCGTGCGCCTGATCCACTCCTACCGGACGTCGGAAAATCTTCTTGCCGACAGCCAGGGCAACATGCAGGCGCTCCCCGGCGGCAGCTGGATGGTCGGTTACGGCGGCCTGCCGAACTTCATCGAGTACGGAAGGCACGGCAGCGTGCTGTTTGCGGGCACGCTCGGCAAGGGCGTCCAGAGCTTCCGCACGTACCTGCAGGGCTGGAGCGGCCAGCCCGACTCGACACCCGCGCTCGCGGTCCGCGCGGCCGGCGCCGGCGCGCGGATCTACTTCAGCTGGAACGGCGCGACCGACGTCCAGCGCTGGCGCGTGCTCGCGGGCAGCTCCAAGAGCCACCTCAAGCCCGCCGGCGAACGTCCTGACGACGCCTTCCAGACGACGTTCGCGTTCACGCGGCGCCCGCGCTTCGTGGCGGTCCAAGCGCTCGGAGCGGGCGGCGCGGTGCTCGCGACATCGCGCAGCGCGCGCGGCTAGACGCCCGGCGCCGCGACTGCCGGCGGGTGAAGCAGCGCCGGGTCGCCGACGGCGCGGTCAGTTCGCTCGCGCCTGTGTTCCGCGGCCTGGAGCGCGTCGCGCTGCGCGACCTCGAGGTGGTTGAGCTGGCCCCGCCGCTGCGCCGGGCGCAGCCACGCCGGCAGCGGCTCCTGCAGCTCGTGTTCAACCGCGTCAGTGAGGCTGCTGTCGAGCTCGACGGCGAGCCGTTCGTCGTGCGGCGCGGCGTTCTCGTTCTCGAGGCGCCCGCCGGCCCGGCCGTAGTCGTACAGCTCGTGTTCGCGGCCGGCGCTCGTCGCGAGCGTCGTGCCCGGCAGCCAGTTGGAGTAGGTCGCGTACTTGGCGCGATCGGTGCGGATCATCTGCACGTGCAAGGGGGCGTCGGCGGCGTACGGTTCGACCGCGAACTCGGTGACGATCTCGTCGGTGGCGTGTAGCACGTGGCGACGCCCCGGAGCGTCGGGCTCGGCGAGGATCCTGGCGAGGTGCGCACGAGCCGCGATGTGTGAGTAGTGCGCCTCGCCTCGCCAGTCATCGGACCCTGCGGCGATCGTGAGCAACAGCGGCGCGAGGTCGACCGAGGAGGTGAGCTGGCGGCGAACACGCTCCGGGTGCTTGGTCAGAAGGCCACGCGGATCCTTGACGATCAGCGGCACACGGATCGCCTCCTCGTACACGCCCGCGCCCTTACCGCGCAGCCCGTGCGACGCGCCGTACTCGCCGTGGTCGGCGGTGAAGAGAACGACAGTGTTCGCTGCGATCTCGGGCTCCGCTTCGAGCGCGTCGAGCGCGGAGCCGATGTGGCGGTCGACCATCCGCTGCAGGGCGACGTACAAGTCGAGCATGCCGCGCCAGTAGGACGAGGTGCCCGGTCCTTCGAAGGGGACCGCGCCGAAGGACGCCGCGGCTGTCTCCTGAAGCGAGCGCTGAAGGCGCGGCTTTCCCTGCTCGAGGAGCTGCTCGGGCGTCTGGAAGTTGGGCGGCAGGTCGGCCGCGACGCGCGGTGCTGAGACCTCGGCCTTCACCTTCTCGCTGAGCGCGTACCACCAGGCGATGTCGTGCGGGTTGACGAAGGACAGCGTCGTGCACCACGGCGTGTCGCGGCCCTCCTCGCGCAGCCAATGCTTGAAGGTGTCGACGATCTCCGGGTCGCGGTGGTAGCCCTGGCCGGGCGCGCCGTTCGGTGACGGGAAGACGCCGCCGGCGAAGCCGTAGCGCTCGAGCGCACGTTCGCCGGTGCGGTGGGTCCAGTGCTTGTCGCCGTGCGTGAGATGCCACTTGCCGAGCCAGCGCGTGCGGTAGCCGTGTTCGCGGAGCATCGTTCCCCAGGTCGGGAACCCCGGGTCGAGCGTGCTACCGCCGGTGATCAGGCGTCCCGTCTGGTGGGTGTAGAGCCCCGTGAGCATCGTCGCGCGCGCCGGCGAGCAGTCGTTGGAGGCCGTGTAGTGCCGCGCGAAGAGGACGCCGCCCTCGCGCAGGCGCTGGATGTTCGGCGGGAACGCGAGTCCGTGGTCTCCCGCCGAGAGCCACTGCGGGTAGCGCATCTGATCGACGATCACGACGAGGATGTTCGGCTTGGCAGATCGGCGCACGCGCCGCCGCGGCGGCGCGCCCGGTGGCGTTGCGGTGCTCGCGGCCGCAAAGCCCGCGGCGGCGAGGCCTCCGGCGGCCGCGGCTCCTCTCAAGAGCGCACGGCGGCTGATCTGCGGAGGCGCCTTGCGCTGATCGCCCATCGCAGCGAATCGTAGGCTGCGCTATCGACGGCCAGCCCGGCTCGGGCACGCGAGCGCCACGTGGGACTAGCCCGGCGTGTACGTGTATTCGTCGGCGGGCCGCACGACGGCCGTCTTGACCTTGTCGATGGAGATAACGACGGTGACGGCTGCCGCTTCGCGGCCGGCGGGCACGACCACAGTGCACGTCTCGAGCGACGAGCATTCCAGGTCCGTCGCGAGGCCTTTGCCGAACTTGACTTCGGTGCCCGATCCGGCCGTCAGGCCAAAGCCCCGCAGGGTCACGGTGTTGCCGCCGGCGACGGTCCCGCTCGCCGGTTCGATTGCCGTGAGCTTGGGGGTCACCTTGACTTCGTTGGCCTTCGCCGCGGCGCTGGTGCCGTCGGTGTTCGTGACCGTCACGTTGACCTTGCCGCCCGCCATCGCAGGGGTCACGGCCTGGATCGTGATTTCGTTCTCCACGACGTACGATTCCGCCGGCACGCCGCCGAAGTCGACGGCGCTCGCATCTTTGAAGCTCGTGCCGGTGATCGTGACCGTCGCGTGGCCTTCGGCGCCGAGCGTTTTCGACGAGACCTTCGTCACCGTCGGGTCCTGCTGGAACGTGTAGCGGTCAGCGGGCACGATCGGGCTCGTGCCAGTCGCGCTCGTCGCCGTCACGTCGACGAGTCCGCTCCCGCTTGGCGTCACGGCCGTAATCGAGCTCGCGGAGTTGACGCTGAAGCTGGCGGCGGGCGTCGATCCGAAGTCGACGCTCGTGACGGCGCCGAGGTTCTCACCTGTGATGGTCACCGTCGTGCCGCCCGTTGCGGCGCCGACGTCGGGGCTGACGGAGCTGATCTCGGGGAGCGGTTCGCCGTCCGCGAGGGCGAACTGTGTGCCGGCCGAGATGAGCTTCACTTCGCCGAGCCCCACGACGGTCACCGGGTGAGCGCTCGGTTCGCCGCTCGCGCCGTCGCCGAGCGTGCCGTACGTGTTGACGCCCCACGCGAGCAGGTGTCCGTTTTTCAGCAGCGCGAGCGAGTACTGCTCGCCCGCCGAAAGCGTCGCCACTTCGCCGAGGCCGGAGATCGCGGTCGGTTTCGCGACCGCCAGTTTGAAGGTGCCGTTGCCGAGCTCGCCGTCGCTGTCCTGTCCCCAGCCGTAAACGGTGCCGCTACTCGTCAGCGCGAGCGCGTGCGTCGAGCCCGCGGCGATCTGCGTGACGGAGCCGAGGCCGGCAACCGCAACCGGCTTGTCGACGAATTCGGCTTCCGTTTCTTCCGACGCTTCGTCGGCGATCTCGTCGTACGTGTCGCTGCCCCAGACGTCGACGGTGTGGTTGGTGAGCAGAGCCATCGCGAATTCGCCGCCGGCCGCGATCGCCGTGACGCCGCTGAGGCCCCTCACGGCCTGCGGCACGTCGGCGCGGACAGTGCTGCCATCGCCGAGCTGACCGTGTTCGTTTTCGCCCCAAGCCTCCACGGTGCCGTTTTCCAGCAGCGCCATGCTGTAGTTCGCGGCAGCCGCGATCGCGACTACGCCTTTGAGCGGTTCGACCACGCCGCCTTTCACGGGGCCGACTGTGACCGGCACGTCGCTGTTGGACGTCGAGCCGTCACCGAGCTCGCCCTGTTCGCCCTCGCCCCAGGCCTTTACGGTTCCGTTGGCGAGCAGCGCCAGGGCGTGGCTTTCGCCGACCGCGATCGCCTTGACTTCGGAGAGCCCCGAGACCTTGACCGGCACCGACGAGGTGCCTTCTTCGCTCGAGCCGTCGCCGAGCTGGCCGTCTTCATTGGAACCCCAGTCGCGGACCGTGCCGTCTTCGAGCAGCGCCATTCCGTTGAACGTGCCCGCCGCGATGCCCTTCACGAAGTTGAGGTTGCTGACGGTGAGCGGCGTGTCGCTCGATGGGATGTTCGTGCCGGTGCCGAGCTGACGCGACTCGTTCTGGCCCCATCCGACGGCCTGGAAGCGCGAGGTGGTGATCGTCAGACGCGCGTATTCACTTGTCGCGGTGCCGGCGCTGTTCGTGAAGACGGCGCGGTAGCGGTATCCGTTTTCCACGGCGTGGACCGACGCGATGGAGTACGTCGTCGACGTGGCGCCGGCGATCGGGCTCCAGCTGGTGCCGCCGTTCGTGGAGCGTTCCCATTGGACGGCGGGCACCGGGTGCCCGCTGGCGATCGCCGTGAAGCTCACGCCTTCGCCCGCGAACGCGGTCTGCCATTCGGGCTGCGCCGTGACAACCGGCGGCACGGTGACGGTGAGCGTCGCGGCGTTCGTGTAGGTCGTGCCGGCGCTGTTCGTGTAGGCGGCGCGGTACTCGTCGCCGTTCGACGTGTAGGTCACGGCGGTGAGAGGCAGCGTCGTCGACGTGGCGCCTTCGACGTTGCTCCAGTTCGTCCCGCCGTTCGTCGAGATTTCCCACTGCACGGTCGGCGTCGGGAAGCCCGTCGCGGCCGATTCAAAGGTCCCGTTCTGACCCTGGATGACGGTCGCCGATTGCGGTTGTTTGGTGATCGCCGGGAGCGCGTCGACCGTGAGCTCGGCGCCCGTCGTGACGACGGAGCCGCCGACGTTGGTGAATTTCGCGCGGTACAGGTAGCCGTTTTCGGCGATCTTGGGATCTGGCAGCGTCAGCGTCGGTGACGTCGCGCCGCTCAGCGCGCTGTATTTGCCGCCGCCGTTCAACGAGACTTCCCATTGCACCGATGGCGCCGGGAAGCCGGACGCAGCGGCCTGGAACGTCGCGGGGTGGCCTTCTTCGACGGTCGTCGGGGCTGGGTTTTCGGTGACCTGGGGAAGGACATAGACGGACAGGGTGGCGGCGCTGCTCGCGGCGCTGCCGGCGGCGTTCGTGAGTACCGCGCGGTACTCGTAGCCGTTCTCCTCGGTCGTCGCCGAGGAGACCGAGAGGCTCGCTTCTGTCGCTCCCGGCACGTTCGCCCATTCGGTGCCGGAGTTCGTCGACAGCTGCCACTGGATGGTCGGCGCCGGCGAGCCGCTGCCGGCGACCGTGAAGCTTGCCGAGCCGCCGACTTCGACGGCCGCGGAGGCGGGCTGCGTGGTGACGGACGGCGCCTGCTCGACGACGAGCTCCGCGGCGGCGCTGACGGCTTCGCCGCCGATGTTCTTGAAGGCCGCGCGGTAAAGCTTCCCGCTCTGCGAGAGCGCGACGTCGCTGATCGTCAGCGTCCGCGACGTGGCGCCCGAGACGTTCGCCCAGCTCACGCCGCCGTCGCCGGACTGTTCCCACTGCACGGTCGGCGTGGGGAAGCCGCTCGCTTCGGCTTCGAACGTCGCGTTGTGCCCGACCAGGACAACCTGTTCGCCGGGCGGCGTCGTGACATGCGGCGGCCTGTAGACCATGAGGACCGCGGCCTTCGTCACCGCGCTGCCCGCGATGTTCATATAGGTGGCGCGGTACTGGTCGTTGTTCTCTGAAGTTTCGGTCGCGCCCGTCGAGTAGTCGGGGGCCGTTGCGCCGGCGATCGAGCTCCACGTGGTGCCGCCGTTCGTCGAGCGTTCCCACTGCACGGAGGGCGTTGGCGTCCCGCTCGCAGCGCTCTGGAACGTCGCTTCAAGGCCCGCTTCGACCGTCATGTTCACGGGACTTTTCGTGACTTTCGGCGCTTTCGGCGGCGGTTCCTGGAGCTCGCGCGCCGACGCCGGTGCGGCGGCCAGCAGGCTCGCCGCGAGCGCCAAGAGGACAAGCCTCGCCGGTCGGGTACGCGCGATGGCTGGCATTCGGAATTCCCTTTCCCGCTGTCTACGGCCGTCGGGCCGTCCGGGGCCCCGTAACTGGTGCGACATCGGCGGATACTACGCCGTTCGTCCGGCTCGGTCTACAGGCGCCGGTGAATCTGTTGACATTTTCACGCGCCCGGCGCGGCGGCGTTCGCGATAGCGTTCGTGCTGGTCCTTAGCGTGACGCTCGACGAGCTACCTCCCGGTCCCCGACTCTCGCCGCTGCTGCAGACGGTCGGCTTCTGGTTTCGCCCCACGACTTTCATGGAGCGCGCGCGGAGCCGGTACGGATCGACGTTCACGATCCGCCTGTTGGGGCGTGAAGAGTTCGTGGTGATCACCGACCCGCAGGACGCCCGCGAGGTCCTCACCGCGCCGCCCGACGTCCTGCACCCCGGCGAGGGAGCGCGCATCCTCGAACCGCTGCTCGGCCCGAACTCCGTGATCGTGCTCGACGAGGACGCCCACTTGGAGCAACGCCGTGTGATGCTGCCGCCATTCCACGGCGAGAGCCTCGACGCCGTCACAAGCCTGATCGACGGCTTCTGCGAGACGGAGACCGCGTCGTGGCCGGTCGGCGAGCCGATCTCGCTGCACCAGCGCCTCCAGCGCGTGACGCTCGAGATCATCCTGCGCGTCGTGTTCGGCCTTCAGCAGGGCGCGCAGTTCGAGCGCCTGCGCGAGACGCTCGTGGCGGCGCTCTCGTTCGGCGAAAACCCGATCGCGATTCTCTGGTCGGTGCCGCTGCTGGCACGCCACGGCGCGCGCGCTCAGCAGGACCGGCGGATCGCAGAAGTCGACGAGATGCTGTTCGAGCTGATCGCCGAGCGCCGCCGCGACGGCGCCGCCGGCGACGACGTGCTCGCGCTACTACTCGCTGCCCGGCACGAAGACGGCTCGCCGATGAGCGACCACGAGCTGCGTGACGAGCTGATGACGGCGCTCGTCGCCGGTCACGAGACGACCGCCTCGCAGCTCGCGTGGGCGTTCACGATCCTCGCCCGCGCGCCTTGGGCGGTCCGGCGCATCCGGGAGGACCTGCAGGCCGGAAGTGACGCCTACCTGACGGCGACGATCCAGGAGGTGATGCGGATCCGCCCGGTCCTCTCGACGGCCGAGCCGCGCGTCGTGCGCAAGCCCTTCGAGCTCGCCGGGCGCAGCTACGAGCCGGGCACGATCTTTTCCGTCTCCGCGCTACTGCTGCATCGCGACGCCGCGGTCTACGAGCACCCCGAGCGCTTTGACCCCTCGCGGTTCCTGGAGCAGGCACCGAATACCTACACGTGGATCCCGTTCGGCGGCGGGCGGCGCCGCTGCATCGGGGCGAGCTTCGCGCTCGTCGAGATGCACTCGCTGCTGCGCAGCGCGATCCTGCGCTACGACGTGGCGCCCGCCCCCGGTCCGCGCGAGCGGACGCTGCGGCGCGGCATCACGTTCAGCCCGTCGCGCGGCGCCGCCGTCGTGCTCGCCGACGCGCAGCCGGCGCAGGCGCCCGAGTTCGCCGGCGCCGTGGCCGCCTCCTAGCGCTCAGTCGTTCCAGAAGTCCGCCGGCGCCGGCTCACCGTCGCCGTCCTCGGGGCGCGTGCCGCCGACGGCTATCAACTCCATCCCGTCATCTCCGGCCTCGAACGACCGCACCACCTCGGGTGAGACGCGAAGCACGTCCCACTGCGAGAGCTCGACGATGTCGTCGTCGAGCTTCACGCGTCCCGAGCCGCGAACGACGACGTACGCCTCCTCCTGTTCGCGATGGCTGTGGCCGAACGGCGCACGCCGCCCCGGCATGTACCTAAAGAGGCTCACACCGAGTTCCCTGGAGTCAATGTGTTTGCGCGCAAAGCGCCCTTCGATGCCGACGTCGCGGTCCGCCAGGACGTCTTCGATTTCCATCATGTTCTTGAGCGTGTAAGCCGACATCCTCACTCCGTTCGCTTGTCGCCGCGGCTCGTGAATGGCCGCTTGGAGGGCTGTCTATCACGCTCAGAGTTGCTCAGCGTTGCGCGTCTGTGACGCGTTTTGAGTCGGTCTTGACTTGCATGGCATGAGAAGATGCGCCTAGCAGATCAGCATGGTACGATCGACCGATTTTCTAGCAACCTCGCAGGGAGCGTCATGACATCAGCATGGAACGAACCACGCGCTTTTCGCAGCGCAACGCGGAGGGCAGGGCTGCTCGCCATGGCGGTCCTTGCCCTTGCATTTGCAGGTGCTTTGGGGGCCGCAGCTGCACAAGCAGACCACGGCTCGGGCACCGGCACAACCGACCTCACGTGCAATCACGTGACCTTCAACTACTCGGGATTCTCGAACGTGAATGGCAACGTCGTCTACGAGAAAGTGAAGGTTGGGGGCACTCTCGTTTATGAGGGTTTCTTCATATTCAATGGATCCAGCGGCTCGAACACGGTGTCGTACAGCGCCCCTAACGGCCCGGTGAGGATCGATGCTTCCGCGACGTGGAACACCCACGGCGTCGTCGGGAACTTCGACCACCATCTGACTGTCACGTGCGCGCCGTCGATCTCGATCTACAAGGAACAGAAAATCGCCGGAACTCAGGCGCCGTTCACGAAGGAACCGCTCGTCGGGGCCTCCGGTGAAACGATTCTGTACCGCATGATCGTGACGAACACCGGCAACCAGCCGCTCGAAATCTCGAGCTTCGTGGACGAAAACTGCGAACCGGGGACGCTGAAAGACCGTCCTCCGGCCGGCCCGGACCTCGCGCCCAACGAAACGATCGAATACACCTGTAGCCGTCAGATCACGGGCGAACAGAGTGTGTACACGAACGTCGCGACCGTCGAAGGGAAACCGCCGACCGGCGAACCGGTCCCTGGCGAATCGAACGAAGTGATCGTCTACGTGACGGCCAGGCCGGAATTCACGATCGAAAAGACTCAGGCGATCGGCAACTCCGGGTTCGTCAAGCACTTGCTGCTCGGCGAAGTCGGCGAAACCGTCGACTACCAGATCACGGTCAAGAACGTCGGAACGGTGCCGCTGACACTGGGCTCTCTCTCCGACACCGGCTGTGAAGCCATTGAAGGTGGTCCTGTCGGGCCACTGCAGGTCGGCGAAAGCGCCGTGTACACGTGTAAGCACGTACTGACCGAAGCCGACAAGCGACTGACCTACCACGAAAACTGCGCGACGATCACCGCCAACCCGCCGGAAGGCGAGGGCGGCCCGATCACGCACGAATCGAACTGTGTGCAGGTCAACTTCGGTAAACACGTAGGCACGGAATTCACCTGCAAATCGGTGACCCTGTACTTCTTCGGGTTCCCCCAGGGTGAAAACGAAGCGACGGTGAGGATCACGTCGAGTCCGCCGAAGACGGTGCTCCTGGAAACCACGCTGCACTGGCTTGGACCTGAATTCACCGACACGCTGACATTCGAACCGCCGGAAGGCGCAACGGAGGTCGACGCGAACGTCCACTGGAAGGGCGGCAGCATCGATCACCACTTCCTGTGCCCGGTTAGAGGCAACGACTACTAGCCAAACGCAGGGAAGTTGAGCAGTGGGCTCCCGGCGCCGCGAGGCGCCGGGAGTCTTTAATGCCCGGCACGACCAGCCGCCGATTCACGACCGCGCCGCTCGTCCGCGTCGCCGAGAGGAGGGGGAGGGATTCGAACCCTCGGGACGGTTGCCCGCCCAGTGGCTTTCAAGGCCACCGCAATCAACCACTCTGCCACCCCTCCGGGTGCGCGTCGTGAAGGCTACGCGAGGCGCACGCGTGACCCCAGCCCGCACCATCTAGAATCGCCGCACCCCCGGGAGAGGTGGCCGAGAGGCTGAAGGCACTCGCCTGCTAAGCGAGTATGGGGGTCAAACTCCATCGCGGGTTCGAATCCCGCCCTCTCCGTGCCGCCGGCAATGTTGCGCGTTGGATGCGCCGCTTGTAGGCTCGCGGGGCCGCGCGGCGCGGCAGGGGAGGAGAGAGATGTACACGCGGAGGGATCTGCTCAAGGCGGGGGCGGGGGCCGGTGCGGCGGCGCTCCTCGCCGACCCGCTCCTGCAGGCCGCGCTCGCAGCCACGCCGCGCTCCGGCACGCTCACGGACATCGAACACGTGGTGATCCTGATCCAGGAGAACCGCTCGTTCGACCATTACTTCGGCATGATGCCCGGCGTCCGGGGCTACGCCGACGCCATTTCCCGCGGCGACGTCGCGCAGCCCGGCTACCCGGTCGAAGGTTACGAAGGCGTTCTGATGCCCTTCCACCTGCAGACGGACGGGGCGCCGCAGTGCTTCCCGGACATCACGCACCAGTGGGTGCCGCAGCACGAGAGCTGGGACAACGGGGCGATGGACGGCTTCGTACGCGCCCACCTCGCGGTCGACGGCCCCGAGGCCGGACCCGCGACGATGGGCTACTACGAACGGGCCGACATCCCGTTCTACTGGGCGCTCGCCGAAGCCTTCACGCTGTGCGACGGCTACTACTGCTCGGTCCTCGGCCCCACCGACCCGAACCGCCTCTACAGCATGAGCGCCACGCTCGACCCCCAGGGCGGCGCCGGCGGCCCGCTGATCGAAACGCTCGAGGGCCAGCGCTCCCACTACGAAGGGACGTTCACCTGGCGCACGATGCCCGAGGCGCTCTCGGCCGCCGGCGTCAGCTGGAAGGTCTACAACGGAACGGGAGGCGGGCTCGGCGACAACGTGCTGACCTACTTCAAGTCGTACAAGGAAGATCCCGCGCTGGCGTCGCTCGCCTTCACGCCGACCTACCCCGAAGACTTCGAGTCGGACATCGCCGCCGGCACGCTGCCTCAGGTCAGTTGGATCAACGCGTCGCTGAATGAAACAGAGCACCCCGGCTACTCCACGGCGGCGATCGGCGAGCACACCGTCTCCAAGCTGCTGCGCGCGATCTGGCGTGAACCTGAGCTCTGGTCGAAGGTCGCGGTCTTCATCACGTGGGATGAGAACGGCGGCTTCTTTGATCACGTCCCTCCACCAACGGCGCCGGCCGGCACTCCCGGCGAGTACCTCACCGTGCCCGACATCACCGGGGATGAGGGCACATATCCCGGACCGATAGGTCTCGGCTTCCGCGTCCCGGCGCTCGTCGTCTCGCAGTACAGCCGCGGCGGCTTCCTGTGCTCGGAAACCTTCGACCACACCTCGTTGCTGCGTTTCCTGGAGACGCGTTTCGGCGTCGCAGTGCCGAACCTCAGCGACTGGCGGCGCCAGACCACCGGCGACATGACGAACGCGTTCAACTTCGCCGAAAAGCTCAAAGGGCATCCCAAACTGCCGCGCGTGCCGCTCTCGCCCAGCCAGGTCTCGGACGGCGGCTGCACGACCTCAGCGCCGGTCACCGTGCCACCGAACTCGCTGCCCGAACAGCCCGCGGGCGGCTCGTGGCGCACGCCGAGCGGGCCCGCCTAGCGGCCGCGGCCTACAGGACGCGCTCGGCCGGCGGCGGCGCGTCGGGCGTGCTGGCCGGCAATCCGGCGCGAATCTCGGCGTGCTGAACGAAGCGGCCGGTCTCGGCCGGCGGGTTTCGCTCCTCGCGCACGATGTAGAGCGGCCGACGCTTGACCTCGTCGTAGATCCGGCCGATGTACTCGCCGATCAGGCCGAGCGCGATCAGCTGTATGCCGCCGAGCAGCAGCACGGCGATCGTGATCGTCGAGAAGCCCGGGAGGTAGGAGCCGAGCAGGCGCAGCGTGATGACGACCGGGATCGCGACGAACGCGACGCTGGCGGAGAGCATGCCGATCCACGTCGCCAGCTGCAGTGGCACATGCGAGAAGGCGGTGATCGCGTCGAGCGAGAAGCGCAGCATGCGCCGCAGCGTGTATTTCGTTTCGCCCGCGTCGCGCGCGTCGCGCTCGTACATCACCGCGGTCTGCTGGAAGCCGACCCACACCGTCATCCCGCGCAAGAAGCGCGAACGCTCGGTCATCGACAGCAGCGCGTCGAGGGCGCGGCGGTCGAGCAGGCGGAAGTCGCCGGAGTTGTGCTCGAGCTCGACCTGCGTCAGGCGGTCGAAGAGGCTGTAGAACCATTTGGCCGTCCACAGCTTGAAGGCCGTCTCGCCGTCGCGTTCCGCCCGCACCGCGTACACGACGTCATGACCGCGGCTCCACTCCGCGACCATGTCGCGGATCAGCTCCGGCGGATCCTGGAGGTCGGCGTCGATCATCGCGACGACATCGCCGACGGCGTGCTCAAGGCCCGCCGTGAGGGCCGCCTGGTGGCCGAAGTTGCGCGAGAGGTGGACGACGCGCACGCGCGGGTCGGCGGCCGCGATGCGGTCGAGGATCGCCGGCGAGCTCGTCGCTGCTGCCGTCGTCGACGAGCACCAGCTCGAACTCGTAATCTGCAACGGCGTCCTTGGTGCGCGCGACGAACCGCTCCACGAGCTCCTGCTCGTTGTAGATCGGAGCGACAACGCTCAAGAGCGAGGTGTGCGAATGTGTTGAATCTGGCATCGGTGCTGGGGTTCCGCGTGTGGTCGGGGGTGTACCTCTATCGCAGGACTATGCATCGCTACTCTAACGGCAACATGAAATTATCGTCGAGTCCGCTAGGGATGCACCGTGACCTTGCCCGACGCAGCGGCCAGAAGTCCGGCGCAGCGGCCCGTTCCCGCTGCCTGAGCGCCACCTCGGCGTCGCGACGCAGTTCACGAAGTTCGCGCTCGTCGGAGTCTCCAACACCGCTGCTGACGCTGGCCGTGTACACGGTGCTGCTGAAGGGCGTCGACATCTGGTACCTGGTGGCGTCGGCGATCGGCTTCATCGCCGGCGCCACGAACGGCTTCATCTGGAACCGGCGCTGGACGTTCAGCGCCCACGTCGGCGACGCATACACGCCGGTGCGCTGGGGCATCGTCCAGGGTTGCGGCCTCGCCGTCAACGAGGTCCTGCTCTTTCTGTTGGTCCACGACGCAGGCGCCGGCGAGCTGATCGCCCAGGTCCTGGCGACCGCCGTCGTTACGGTCACGACGTTCGCCATCAACCGCGCGTGGACGTTCCGGATGGCAGCCGGTGGCCGGTCGAAGGCGGGCTAGCCGGGCATCAGGCGCCGAGCGCAGCGTGCAGGAAGTCCGTCGTGCGCTGCCAGGAGAGCTCGGCGAGCTCGGCGTCGTACGTCCCCAGGCGGTTCGTGTCGTTGAAGAAGGCGTGGCCGGCGTCGTCGTAGTACTTGAACGTGACGTCGCACACCGGCGCTGCGCATGTCCTGTTCCAGCCCGTCGGCGTCCTCGCGCGGGATGAAGTCGTCGGCGGTGCCGAAGTGCCCTAGCACCGGCCCTTTGATCTGGCCGAAGTCGGGCCTGCCGTGCGGCATCACGTAGTAGTAGGAGACCGTCGCAGCGACCTGCGGGCACGCCGCGCTGGCCCATACGGCAAGGCCGCCACCGAGGCAGAAGCCGACGGCGCCGACGCCGATGCCGCGCACGCCCTCCTGGCGCCTGGAGGTACGAGGCGGCGCCGCACAGTTCGCGCTCCGCCTCTTCGATGTTGAGCGCCATCATCTTCTGCTGCGCCTCGTCGGGCTGCGACGCTGTCTCGCCGCGGTAGAGGTCCGGAGCGAGCGCGAAGAACCCCTGCGCCGCGAAGCGGTCGCAGACGGAGCGGATGTGGTCGTCGACGCCCCACCACTCCTGGCACACGATCGTCGCCGGGCCTTCGGCCCGACTCCGGCGTCGCCAGATAGCCGGTCGCGGTGCCCGTTGCCGGTCTGGAAATCGATGTCGCCCATGCTCTCCTCCGTCGCTCGCTTGACTGGCCGAGGCGAACATACCGCGCGGCGCTCAGTAGCGTCCGGCGATCGATTCGATCGGCTCCTCGCCTGAGAAGGCCGGCGTGCCGCCCTCGATGCGGCGCAGCGAGCGCGTTGCGCGTGGCAACAGCCCCGCAGCGAACGAGACGAACGCGAGCGCCGAGCCGACGATCATCACGTCGACGGCGCCGACATGCTGGCCCAGAGGGCCGGCGATCAGGTAGCCGACGGGCAGCATGCCACCCGAGACCATCCAGTCGTACGCCGTGACGCGCGACAGACGGTCGGGCGGGATGCGCTCGGTCAGCGCCGTTATCCACCAGACGTCGAAGAGCGAGATGCCGGCACCCGCGAGCACCGACGCCGGCAGGACGAGGGCCAGCGTGAGGCCGTCGGCGTAGAGCACTGCCGCAACCGGCCAGATCATGATCATCAGCATCGCCATGCGCATCGGATGCAGCGGACGCCAGCCGATGCCGACGAGCGATCCGACGATCGTCCCCAGGCCGATCGAGGCCTCGACGAAGCCGAAGACGGCGACGTGGCCGTACTGTTCTTTGGCAATCACCGGGCCGAGCACGAACCACGGCGCGAGCCCGAAGAAGAGCCCCGAGCAGAACGACACGAGCGTGGCCCAGACCCAGGGCCGCGACGCGACCTCGCGCGTGCCCTCGCGCAGCGCCTCGATGACCCCGGCCTGCGCGTCGTCGCCCGCGATCCGCGCGCCCGCAGCCTCAACGCGCCGCCGCGGCCGCAACTGCAGGAGGAAGAACACGCTGACCACGAACGTCGCAGAGTCCACCGCAAAGGCCCAGCCGGCGCCCGGGCCGAGCACCAGCAGCGCGGCGAGCGCCGGCCCTGCGAATTCGGTGACGTTGCGCGACATCGTCGTTACCGCCGTGGCCTGCTGGACGTCGCTCTCATCGACCGTCTGGGGCAGAAGGCCGTTCGACGCGGGCCGCGAGAACGCCTCGGCGGCGCCGTAGAAGACCTCGATCAGCGCGAGCTGCCAGATCTGGATCGTGCCCGCGAAAATCAGCGCCGCGAGCAGCGCATGCAGCGCGCAGCGCACGAGGTCCGTGACGACCATGAGCTTGTGGCGCGGCAGTCGATCTGCCCACACGCCTCCGAACAGGAGGAACGCCACGAGCGACAGCGCATGCGCGGCCAGGACGATCCCGAGGTCCGTCGCACTGCCGGTGCGCTCCGTGACAAACAGCGCGAGCGCGACGAGTACCAGGCTGTCGCCGAGCCAGCTGAAGGAGTTGGCGAGCCAGAGCAGCCGGAACTGCCGTTTGCCCAGCACGCGCGCGATGTCACGCAGGTTGTCCATCGCCCCAGCTTCGCAGCGGCGCCGCGGCGGGCGCTCGCGTTACAGCTGGGCGATCGTGCGCTCGGACGCGACGGAGACTTCGATGCCCGGGCGCTGCAGCGAGTCCTGCAGGGCGTCGAGCTCGTCGTCGGTGCGCGTGTGGCGGTGGTGGAAGATCGCTACGGCCTTCGCGCCCGCGACCTCGCCGAGGCGCACCGCGTACTCCGCGGCGGCGTGACCGAACGGTGCCTGCAGCGGCAGCTCATCCGTAAGCAGTTGGCCGTCGTGAACGAGCAGGTCCGCGTCTTTGGCGAGCGCCAGTGCCGCTTCGTGGTAGGCACCGAGCCCATCCGGGCCCCAGCCGAGCTCCGTCGGGCAGTGGTCGGGCATGTACGTGAAGACGCGTTCGCCGTCGGAGATCCGGTAGCCGAAGGTCCTGCCGCCCTTGTGGGGAACCTCGAGCGCGAGGATTCGGTAGCCCTCGATCTGGTGTTCGCCTTCCTCGATGCTGTCAAAGCTCCATTTGCCGCGCAGGAGGTCCGGTTCGATCGGGAAGTACGGCGGGCGCATGATCCCGGCGACGGCCTTGAAGGCGGTCACGCCGTCGCCCTGCTCGGGCAGCAGCAGCTTCACCGCGCCATCGGTGCGGTCGCCCGCGGGGAAGAAAGGCAGCCCCGTGATGTGGTCCCAGTGCAGATGGGTTAGCAGCACGGAGCCGTCGAAGGGGCGCTCATCGAGCATCCGCGCCGCGACGGCGATGCCGATGCCGGCGTCCAGCACGAGTTTCGGCGGTTCGCCGTTTGCGCCGACCGCGACGCACGAGGTGTGGCCGCCGTAGCGAAGGAACTCCTCACCGGGAGCCGGACACGAGCCGCGGACCCCAGGAAATGCACTTGCATCGAGGTCAGGTTCTGCGCGCGGCTCGTCGCAGATTCGGACAGTCCGATCGTGGACATCACGGCATGGTATCGGCAGTTGGACGAAATTGCGTAAACCATGATGCAGCCCTCATGCAGCGGCGGGATGAGTCTGGCAAGCTGGCGGCGATGCGCGCGGCAGTTCTGAGCGACTACGGCGTGCCCGCCGCCGCAGAGTTCCAAGAGCCGGTCGCGGCTGCCGGGCAGGCCGTCGTCGAGGTGCTCGCCGCCGGCCTGAATCCAGTCGATGTGTCGCTTGCGGCCGGCACGTTCTACGGCGGCCGGCCGACGCTGCCGTCCGTCGCCGGCCGAGAGGCCGTGGCGACGCTCGAGGGGCGCCGCGTCTACTTCGATGCGCCGATCGCGCCGTTCGGCTCGATGGCGGAGCGGTCTCTGATCGATCCCGCGTCGGCGCTGCCGGTACGCGATGACGTCGCCGACGGGCTGGCGGTGGCGCTCGGCATCGGGGGCCTCGTCGGGTGGCTCGCGCTGACCTGGCGCGCGGAACTGCGGCCCGGCGAGCACGTGCTCGTGCTCGGTGCGAGCGGCGTCGTCGGCCAGGTCGCGGTGCAGGCCGCGCGTGTACTCGGCGCGGGCCGTGTGATCGCCGCGGCGCGCTCGCAGAGCGGTCTGGCGCGGTCTCTCCAGCGCGGCGCCGACGCCGCCGTGTCGCTCGAGGAGCCAGACCTGCCCGCGGCACTCGCGCAAGCCGGCGAGGGACGCATCGACGTCGTCGTCGACCCGCTGTTCGGCGAGCCGCTGGTCGCCGCTCTCCACGCCGCGAGCCCGCGCGCGCGGATCATTCATCTCGGTACGAGCGCGGGCAGCGAGGCGACGATCCCTTCGCCCCTGCTGCGCGGCAAGCAGCTCACGCTGATGGGCCACTCGACCTTCGCGGCGCCGCCGGCGCGTCAAGGCAGCGGCCTACGAGGCGCTGCTCGCCGCGGCCGCCGAACGGCCAGATCACGGTTGACGTGCGCGAGTTCTCGCTCGCCGACGTCGGCGCTGCCTGGCGCGAGCTGCGCGCCGGCAGCCAGGCCAAGATCGTCCTCGTCCCCTAGGCCGTCGTCGACGGGCTCGCCGCCGGCTCGCCCGCCGAGTCCGGGTCTGCCGGCTCGTGGATCGTCCAGACCGGCACCTTCTGGACGCGGCCGCGGACCTCGAGCTCGCCGACCTCCTCCATGCCTGCGTAATCGCGATGCAGGCGCGAGCGCGTCGAGTCGGCGAAGAAGAGCATGTGCCCCGAACCCTTCGTCATCCCCTCGAGGCGCGCCGCCGTGTTCGTCGTGTCGCCCAGTGCGGTGTATTCGACGCGGTTTTCGGCGCCGATGTTGCCGGCCATCACCGGTCCGCTATTCAGCCCAACGCCCATCGCGAAGCGGTGGTCGTGCCCGTTCGCGTTCATCCAGTCGTTGAAATGGTCGAGGCGCGAACCGATCATCTCGAGCGCCGCGTTGACCGCGCGGTCGGCGTGGTCCTCCTGGTCGAGCGGCGCGCCGAAGACGGCCATGATGCCGTCGCCCATGTAACAGATCAAGGTGCCGCCGTGCTCCTGGATCGCGTCCGTCATTTCAGACAGGTATGTGTTGATGACGTCGATCACGCTCGCGGCGGGCTGCGTCTCCGAGAAGCTCGTGAAGCCGCGCAGGTCGCTGAAGAGCACCGTGCAGTCACGTTCGACCGCGGTCAGCCGCAGGTTGTCTCCGGCGCGTTCGACGACCTGCTCGATCACGTCCGGCGCGACGAAACGGCCGAAGAGGTCGCGCACCCGCTCGCGTTCGGCGGCTTCGGACTGGTAGAGGACGAGCAGCGTGCCGAGCGTCGCCAGCAGCAGTGCGAGCATCGCGTCGACGAAGTTCACGATCAGCCCCGCGTTGAACGCGAGCTGCACGCCGACCGCATAGACAGCGGCGAGCGGGATCGCCAGCAGCGTCGACGCGACGCCCTTCAGGCGCAGACAGGCGAGCGGCACGATCGCGCCCATCAGGCAGATCAGCAGAACGTCGAGCCACGCCGGCGCCCGCTTGAGCGGAACGCCGAGGGCAAGCGTGTTCTCAACGTTGGCCCAGATTTCGGGGCCCGACATCGTCTTCGAGCCGCTCGTCGCGGTCGAGTGGACGTCCTGCAGCACCGGCGCCGTGGCACCGAGCAGGACGGTCTTGCCGCGGAACTCGCCCGCCGGGTATTCGCCTTTGTAGACCTTGGAGTAGGAGACCGACGGGATCGATTCGGGCGGACCGACGAAATCGATGGGCAGCGAGCCATGGTCGAAGCTCGACGGCGACACGTGGCGGCCGGACGCCAGTTCGTAAGCCACGACGCCGAGGCTCGGCAGGGTGTTCGTGCCCCACGGGAAGTTCCGCACTACGCCGTCGCTGTCGAGCAGCAGCACGGCGCTCGCGGGTCGCGCGCCGAGTTCCTTGAGCACTTCGTTGCCGCCGAGGATTTCGGTTTCGCCGTGCGGGCCGATCACGGTCGTCGCGAGCGCGATCTTGCCGTGGGCTCGTTCGACGGCTTCGGCGAGAGCTAGATCGTCTGCGCGGTCTGTCTGCTGCGAGAATTGGAGGTCGACGGCGATCGACTTCGCGCCGGCGGCGACGAGATTTTCGATCACCCGCGCGTCGTAGCGGCGAGGGAACGGCCAGTTTCGGTGGATCGCTTTGAGGGTGTCGTTGTCGATGGCGACAATCGCCAGGTGTTGAGGGGTCGGCTGCGTGCCGCGGATCGAATAGCGAGCGTCCACTGTCTGCTGCTCGCTCGAGCGCAGAAGGTTCGTCGCGTACGCCACGGTTGCGAGTGCGACGGCGAAGAGTGCTACCGCAACTAACTCCGCCGTCCTGCGTTTACGCCAGTGTGCTGCCGCCACGACACCGGATCGTAAGAGAAGGCCCCCTTCGGCGTCGCACGGACATGGACGTTGCCTGCATGAGGAAACTCTTTGAAGCTTGACCGGAGCGCCGTCCGCCCGTACCGTCTTGGGGATATACCCGCGGGGTGGCGCATGGGGCAACGCCACAGTAACCTGGACGGATTTTCATGGCACGGAACGGACGAGATGCTTGAATCAAATTCGGCGGAAGGAATGATCCGCCCGAACGGCGGGAGCTAGTCGGCGATGGAACGCGTAATGAACGCAACGATCGGACGGGTCGCCCGACCCCACCTATCCCGCACACTCGTTGTCGCGACGGCTCTGCTCGCGGCACTGGCTTGCGGCGCGCTCGCGTTTGCGCTGCGCGACACCGGCGGCACGACGTCCGCCGCGCGCACCGACGCGTCAAGCCCGCTCGCGGAGGGGTATGGCCCGGGGTACTGGGCGATTCCGCTCGCGGGCAGCGCGCTCGCAGGTTCGGCCAAGGAGCAGCTCGCTGAGCGCTACTCGGGCGGCGGCGTAACACTGCGCCATGGCGGCGCGACCGTATCGCTGCACGCCAACGCCCTCGCCGCCGCGCGGCCGCACACGCGCCTGAACACCGTCACGTACAAGGCGCCCGGCATCACGCAGTGGTTCGCCAACAGTCCCCGCGGTGTCGAGCAGAACTTCATGATCGCCCGCCCCGCACACGCGACGGGCGCGCTCACGCTCAACATGACGCTCGGCGGCAACACATCCGCCTCGATGCGTCATGGCGACGTCATGTTCACGCACGCTGGAGCCGCGGAGCTGCGTTACGGCCACCTCGCGGTGCGCGATGCGGCGGGCCGCGCGCTTCCCGCGCACCTCGCCCTCTCCGGCCGCAAGCTGCAGATCGCCATCGACACGCGTGGCGCGGTCTACCCGCTTCACGTCGACCCGGTCTTCGAAACCGAAGAAGCTGCAATCAAAATCACGATCGACGAAGCCGGCGCCGCCGAACTCGGCGCATCGGTTGCGATGGCAGCCGATGGGCGCACCGCGATCGTCGGCGCTCCGCGCTCGTCCTACCTGCCCGGCGCTGCCTGGATCCTCTATCGCGTCGCGAACCACTGGTACCAGGGCACGGCGTTCATCAACCCGAACACGCGGTCGGAGACAGGCGTGGCCTGCTCGGGCTCGGTCGAAAACGAACTCGAAGAAGCCGAATGCTCGTTCGGCATCTCGGTCGCGATGTCCGAGAACGGCAAGGTCGTCGCTATCGGCAGCCCGCAGGCAGATGAAGAGCGCGGCGAAGTGCTGCTCTACGAACGCTCCGGCACAGAAACGTCGAACAGCTGGAGGCGCGCGTACCGCGTCGCCGCGCCCGAACACGCCAAACGCCTCTCCCGTTTCGGGCGGTCCGTCGCGCTCTCCGAAGACGGCACAGTCCTGGCCGTCGGCGCCAATTCCGCGTACAACTTCAAAGGCGCCGCGTGGGTCTTCAACCGCCAGGAAAAGGAAGAAGAAGTCGAAAAAGGCGGAGAGAAAGAACTCGTAAAAGTCATCAGCTGGGATCAGGTCGGCGAACGCCTCACCGGCGGCGCGGGTGACGTCGGCGAAGGTCGCCTCGGGCGCTCCATCTCGATCTCGGCAAACGGCCAGACCGTCGTCGTCGGCGCTCCCGGCGTCGCGGTGCCAGGCAAGTGGCACGGCGCGGCGTTCGTCTACCACGAGACCGGCGAAGGCGAAGGCGCCGAGTACAAGCTCAGCCCCGGCTCGATCCTCAGCGACACGACCGAAGAAGGTGAAGAGCGCTTCGGCGTCAGCGTCGCGATCTCCGCGGACGGTTCGACGATCCTCGTCGGCGCCCGCCAAGACGACTCCAAAGCAGGCGCGGCGTTCGTGTTCGTGCCCGCCGGTGAAGGCTGGGCGCAGCAGGGCGGCAAGCTTCAGGCAAAGACCGAAGTCCCAGAAGGCGAAGAACCGACTGTCGAAAGCAACGCCCAGTTCGGCTACAGCGTCGCGCTGAGCGGCAACGGCAACACCGCGCTGATCGGCGGACCGACGACCGACAAATTCGCCGGTGGCGCTTGGGCCTTCACGCGCGAAGGCGAAACCTGGACGCAGGCACAACATCTCGAACCGCCGGAATCGCTGGGCAAGGTCTGGTTCGGCGACGCCGTCACCCTGTCCGCTGACGGCAGCAGCGCGCTCGTCGGCGCCGAGGATTACAACGGCAGCTACGGCGCCGTCATGGCGTACCTGACGCCCGAAGCGCTAAAGGCCGAACAGGAAGTCGAAGAACAGCCGCAGATCGAAAAAGAACAGAAAGAACTTGAACTGCACGAAAAAGAAGAACGTGAACACCTCGAACAAGTCAGCCTCGAAGAAGAAATCCGGCTGAAAGAAGAAGAAGAAGCCCGCAGACTGAAAGAAAAAGAAGAACAGCAGGTCCTGGGCCTAACGAGCAAGGTCAAGGCCGGCGTGCAGGCCAACATCCTCGGCACGAAAGGCAAGGTGACGATCGAAGAACCGAAAGGCTCGGGCAAATTCGTCACGATCACCGGCCCCATCACCGTCAAGAACGGTGCCGTAATCAACGCCACCGAAGGCACGGTCACGCTCGAACTCGAAGGCGAAAACGGCAGGATCGAGACCGTCGTGCTGCACGGCGGCGAGTTCAAGATCGAACAGAAAAAGAACGGCTACACGTTCTTCACGCTCAAGGGCGGCAACCCGAAGTGCCCGAAAGGCAAGCACACGACCCGCCACGGCCGCGCGAGCGCAGCCCGTCGCAGGCGCCGCCCCTACCGTCGCCTGTGGGTCGAAGGCCACGGCAAGTTCGCCTCCAAAGGCTCGTATGCCTCCGGCGCCGTGCTCGGCACGCGCTGGGAGACGCTGGACTCGTGCGAAGGAACCGAAATCGTCGTGATCACCGACAAGGTGCTCGTCACGAACCTTCGGACGCACAAGAAGTACGTGGTCAAGGCCGGCCACCACAAGTTCATCCCCGCCTGACGCCCGCACCGCGGCGCGCCGGTCTGTGAGACTGGCGCCGTGACGAACGAGCTGGCGCTAGCGGTATCGGGGCACGTCGAGTGGGTCGAGTTCGCCCGCGTCGACCGGCTGCCGCACGCCGGCGAGGTCTGCCACGCCGAGGCGCTGCTCAGCGAGCCGGCGGGCGGCGGCGCCGTGGCCGCCGTGCAGCTTGCGCGCCTCGCGGGCCGCGCGGCGCTCTTCACCGCACTCGGCGAGGACGCGCTCGGCGAGCTCTCGCGCGAACGCCTGAAGGCGCTCGCGGTGGACGTTCACTCCGAGCACCCCGGCGGGCCGACGCGACGCGCGCTGACGCTCGTCGACCACGACGGCGAGCGCACGATCATCACCCTCGGGCCGCGCCTCGAGCCGACAGTCGCATCCGTCGCAGAGCTCGCGCCGTGTGATGGCCTCTACTTCACCGCCGGCGATGCCGGCGCGCTGCGCCTGGCGCGCGAACGAGCCCGGGTTCTCGTCGCGAGCCCGCGCGGCCGCGCGGCCCTCACCACAGCCGGCGTCCACGTCGACGCGCTCGTCTACAGCGCAGCGGACCGCTTCGAGACCGAGGCCGCCCGCGAAATCGGCGCGGTCGCCGACCTCACAGTCGCAACCGACGGTGCGGCCGGCGGCAAGTGGCGTGACAGCGACGGGCGTTCGGGCTCCTGGCACGCCGCGGCGCTGCCCGGCGCCGAGCGCGATACCTACGGCGCCGGCGACACGTTCGCCGCAGGCGTCACATACGGCCTTGCCGCGGGCCTTGCGATCGGCGACGCGCTCGAGCTCGCCGCACGCTGTTCTGCCACCTGCCTCACGGGTGAGGGGCCGTACGAGCGGATGCTGGACGCCGCCGATCTCTAGGCTTGCGCGCCATGGACTACGAACAGATACAGACCGACGTCTCAGACTCGATCCTCACGATCACGCTCAACCGCCCCGACCGCCTCAACGCGTGGACCGCTCAGATGTGCGCCGAGCTGCTCGACGCCTTCGACCGCGCCGACGCGGACGATGACGTGCGCTGCGTCATCGTCACGGGCGCCGGCCGCGGCTTCTGCGCCGGCGCGGACCTCGAGTCCGGCGGCGCCACGTTCGACTACGAGGCGCGCGGCCACGCTGGACTCGCGGAGGACAACGGCGGCGAGCTCACGCTGCGCGTCTTCCGCTGCCTGAAGCCCGTGATCGCCGCCATCAACGGCCCCGCGGTCGGCGTCGGGGCCACGATGACGCTTCCGATGGACGTGCGGCTGGCGAGCGAGGATGCGCGCATCGGCTTCGTGTTCGCGCGCCGCGGCATCATCCCGGAGGCCTGTTCGAGCTGGTTCCTGCCGCGGCTCGTCGGCATCTCGCAGGCCATGGAATGGGTCGCGACGGGGCGCGTCTTCCCGGCCGCCGAGGCGGCCGAGCGCGGGCTCGTGCGAAGCGTCCACCCGGCGGGCGAGCTGATCGACCAGGCGCGCGCGCTGGCGGGCGAGATCGCGGAGAACACGGCGCCGGTCTCGGTCGCCGTTGCACGCCAGCTGATGTGGCGGATGCTCGGCGCGCCGCACCCGATGATCGCCCACCGCGCCGATTCACGCGGGATGATCGCGCGCGGCCGCTCCGCCGACGCCGTCGAGGGCATCACCTCGTTCCTCGAGAAGCGCCCGGCGCTCTTCCCCGACCGCGTGAGCGAGGGCCTGCCGGACACGATGCCCGGCTACAGCGAACCGCAGTTCGAGTAGCGAGCTGCGCGAAAAGTCGGCCCCGGCGACCGGCGCCTGCGCGGCGCCAGGAGCGGCGGCTATAGAATCGCGCCGTCGCGGGGAGGAGGTCGCAGATGGCACGCACGGAGCGCGATATTCAAGAGCTCGAACTGACGGAGGACGGCATCTGGGCCGACGGCCCGCCGTACCCCGTGTTCCGCGAGATGCGCGGCGGATGCCCCGTCCACTGGACGGGCCACTTCTCGGAATTCCCGGACGAGCCGGGCTTCTGGTCCGTAACGACGGCCGATGACATCTTCACGGTCAGTCGGGACTGGGAGACCTACTCGTCCGAACTCGGCGGCGTCCTCGCCGCGAACCTGGGCTTCCCGATCGAGCTCGCCCGCGCGATGTTCATCGGCATGGACCCGCCCAAGCATGACCGCCTGAAGGCCCTCTTCCAGCGTGGCTTCACGCCGAAACGAATCGCTCATCACGAGGACGAAATCCGCGCGATCACGCGCCGCGTGCTGGACCGCCTCGAGGGCCGCGACTCCTGCGACCTTGTGAGCGACGTCGCGCAGCCAGTCGTCTCGCGCGTCATCGGCAGCTTCATGGGCATCGACGAAGAGGACGACGAGCCGTGGGCGAAGCTCATGAACTCGACGCTCGCCGCGGGCGACATGGACCTCAACCCGGGCGGCGTCGACGCCGCGATCAACGAGGACATCCCGAAGGTCTTCGCGCGCTGCCAGGGCCTCATCGCCGCGAGGCGTGAGCATCCGACCGACGACCTGACGAGTGTTCTCGTCCACGCTGAAGTGGATGGCGAGAAGCTCGAGGAACACGAGATCGTGATGGGTTTCTTCCTGCTGATGGCGGCCGGGAACGACTCCACGAAGGCGACGTACTGCAGTGCGATGCGAGCGCTGATGGAAGATCCCGAGCAAAAGCAAACGCTCCTGGAGGATCCCGAGCTGGTGCCGAGCGCCGTCGAGGAGGCGCTACGAATGTTCCCCGCGTTCGCGCATTTCCGGCGCACCGCGACGCGCGACACAGAGCTTCACGGGCAGCCGATCAAAGAGGGCGAGAAGGTGGTGATGTGGTACGTCTCGTCGGGGCGCGATGAGACCAAGTACGAGGACCCCGACCACTTCGATGTGACGCGAAACCCCGAGCACCAGGCGTTCGGTGCCGGCGGCCGGCATTTCTGCCTGGGCACCGCGCTGGCGCGCCTTGAGCTGCGGATCCTGATCGAGGAGACCCTCGCCCGCTACCCCGACATCAGCCTCGACGGCGAACCGACGTACGTCGAATCGCTGTTCCTGAACCAGCTGAAGAGCCTGCCCGTCAGGCTCGCATAGCCGTTACGCCGACGGCGTGACCGGCGCGTCGCCGGACTTCGGCGTGGCGCCCGGACCGCCCGGTTTCTTGCCGCGCCTCGTGCTGCGCCAGCACCACAGGCCGATGCCGAGCACGGGCACTACGTAGAGCATCGAGATGTACCAATGCGCAAGGCACGCGAGGACCATCGCGCTTGGACTCTAGCACCGGCGCCGGTGAGCGGGACATAGGATCAGGCGGGTATGAGCATCGCTGCATTGAGGCGTCGCGCGGCGCTCTGCTCGCTGTGCGCGGCCGGGGCGCTGCTCGCGGCGCCTGCGCCCGCGCTCGCCCACGGGATCATCGGCAAGCCCGACCTGCCCGTGCCCCGCTGGCTCTTCGCCTGGGCCGCGGCGGTCGTGCTGATCGTGAGCTTCGCCGCGCTCTCGGTGATGTGGCGCGAGCCGCGCCTGCAGAACGTGGTCGCGCACAAGATCGCGTCGCTGCCGAGCCTCCTTCGTCCCGCGTGCGGCGCCATCGGGCTCTTCTTCTTCTGCCTCACGGTCTACGCCGGCCTCGCCGGCGAGCAGGTCCTGCCGCCCTCGAACATCGCGCCGACAGTCGTCTACGCACTCTTCTGGGTCGGGTTCGCGTTCGCGAGCCTCTTCGGCGACGTCTTCCGGGCCTTCAACCCGTGGCTCGCGTTCGCGGAGGGGGCGTCGTGGCTCGGCCGTCGCGTGGGGCTTCGACTTCCGTTCCGCCAGGCAGCCTACCCGCGCTGGCTCGGCCACTGGCCGGCGGCCGTGGGCGTCTTCGCGTTCGCCTGGATGGAGCTCATCTACGTCGAAAAAGACACCCCGCGGGTGCTCGGCGTGGTGGCGCTCGCGTACGCGCTCGTGATGCTCGCCGGAATGTCCGTGTACGGGATCGAGGTCTGGAGCTACCGCGGCGACGCCTTCTCCGTCTACTTCAACCTCTTTTCGCGACTTTCGCCGCTGCGCTGGCGACGCCGGCGGCTGGAAGGGCGAACGGTCCTCTCGGGCGTCGTCGACCTCGAGATGTGGCCCGGCACGCTCGCCCTGATCGTCGTGATGATCGGGACGATCACGTTCGACGGGCTGCAGCAGGGCCCGCTCTACATGAACCACATCTTCCCGGCGATCCAGGAACGCCTCGCGGGCCTCGGACCGACGCCGGCCGTCGAGCTCACCGGGACGGCCGTGATGGTCGCCGTCGTCCTGCTCGTCGGCGGCGCCTACCGTCTCGGCATCCTCGGCATGTCGACCGTCGACCGCGACAGGCCGCAGCGGCTGCTCGCGCTGCGCTTCGCCCACGCCCTCGTGCCGATCGCGCTCGCGTACGCGCTCGCGCACTACTTCTCGCTTCTCGTCTACCAGGTGCAGGCGTTCTACTTCCTGATCTCGGACCCCCTCGGAACCGGCGCGAACTACTTCGGCACGGCCGGCGGGCTGATCAACTTCACGGTGCTCACGCCGAACGCGATCTGGTACTTCCAGGTCGCCGCGCTGCTGATCGGCCACGTCGCGGCGCTCGCGCTCGCCCACGACCGGGCCATCGCGCTCTACCGCGACCCGGTGCAGGCGGTGCGCTCGCAGTACTGGATGCTCGTGGTGATGGTGTTCTTCACCTGCCTCGGCCTGTGGCTGCTCTCCGCCGCGGCCTGAGGTCACGGGCTAGATGCGCACCATCACCTTGCCGGTGTTGCCCCCCGTGAACAGCAGGTTGAGCGCGGACGGAGCGCTCTCCAGGCCCTCGACGATGTGCTCGGCGCCCTTCACCTGCCCCTCGGCGACCCACGCCGCGAGCTGAGCCTGTGCCTCGCCGAAGCGCGCCGCGTAGTCGAGGACCAGGAAGCCCTCCATGCGTGCGCGGCGGATCACGAGCATCGTGTAATTGGCCGGTCCGCGCGCTTCGTGGCCCGCGTTGTACTGGCTGATCGCGCCGCACAGCACGACGCGCCCACGGATCGCGAGGTTCGCGAGCGCCGCTTCGAGGATCCCGCCGCCTACGTTGTCGAAGTAGAGGTCGATCGCCGGGGCCTCCTCGCGAGGCGCTTGCCGACATCCTCGCTCTTGTAGTCGATCGCCGCGTCGAAGCCGAGCTCGTCGACGATGCCACGCGCACTTCTCGGGGCCGCCGGCGATGCCGACGACCTTCGCCGCACCCTTGATCGGCGATCTGGCCCGCGACGGAGCCCGTTGCGCCCGGCCGCTCCGGAGACGACGACGACGTCGCCCTCCTTGACCTCGCCGACATCGAGCATCCCGAAGTAGGCGGTCATGCCGGTCAAACCGAGGACGTTCAACGCAAGGGTGTGCGGGACACCGGGGGGAATCACCTGCATGGCGCGCTCACCTTCGTCGGCGACCGCGTACTCCTGCCAGCCGACCATGCCGAAGACCGAGTCGCCGACCGAATATGCGAGCACTTGGACTCCACGACCTCGCCGATGCCGCCGGAGCGGATCACGTCGCCGAGCTCGATCGGAGGCAGGTAGCCCGGCGCATCGTTCATCCAGGTGCGGATCGTCGGGTCGATCGAGAGGTAGCGAACGGCGACGAGCGCCTCGCCGTCCGCAAGGTCCGTGACCTCCGTCGTCTCGATTCGCGTCGTGGCCTCATCGACCATCGCCGTCGGCCTCTCGGCCAGCACTACCCGCCTGTTCGTCTGACTCATCAGGCACCTCCCGCCCCCTGGGCATCGACACGGCCCCGCGTGGGCCCCGCACTGATCCTATGCCCGCGCGCGCGCCGGGCTACTTTTCGCCGACGTACGTCGCGAGCACGGTCGACGCCGAGGCGCCGTTCGTCAGCCGGTACGTGTCATGCGGACCCGGTTCGACGCTGACTCCCGCTCCTTCCGCCCAGCCGCTCGTGCGGCCGCGCTCGCTCGGCGGGATCGACCAGACCGAGCCGTCGTCGAGAAGCACCAGCTCGCCGCCGGGCGAGGCCGATTCCTGACTGTGTTCACCGCTGTTGGCGTATGTCCGCGGCTTGTGGACCGAGCCGACGTACTGCGCTTCGCCCTTTTCGCCGGTCGCGACGTCGATCATGATCGCGCCGCCGCTCACGGTCCGCACGCGCGTCCCGACCCAGCGGCTCGCATCGCCGTTGACGATCGCGAACACCGAGCCGTCCGTGAGCTCGATGATCGAACCGTCGGTCGTGACCGTTGTGACGCGCCCCGCGACGGGTGCGGCCCGGGTTTCGCTCGGCGGCGGCGCCGCCGACTTACTCGCACACCCCGCCCACGTGAGCGCACCGGCGAGCGCCAGCGCCGCGGCGGCTGAGGGTCGTATGCTGCCGCGGCCCACGCCGCCACCATAACACCGGGCGGCGAAGCGACGGTCGGCAGGGCGCGTCCGCCACCCGGCCTCTAATCTGACGCGAGCGCTTGCGCCCCGCGCGAGTCGCGATGGCGCGGCGAGCGCCTACGAGCATGGGGAACGCGACCGCCGACGAAGCCCGGGACACGGCCCGCCTCTTGATCAGCTGCCCGGACGGCCCCGGGATCGTGGCCGCGGTCTCGGGCTTCCTGTTCGGGCGGGGCGCGAACATCATCGCCAGCGACCAGTTCTCCACCCACCCCGAGCGGGGCACGTTCTTCATGCGCACGGTCTTCTTCCTGCCGGAGCTGGAGCGCGGGCGGGAGGAGTTCGAGGCGGCCTTCGGCGGCGCTCGCCAAGCGCTTCTCGATGAGCTGGCGGATCTCCTACCCCCACCGCCGCCGGCGCGTGGCGCTGATGGCCTCGCAAGGCCGACCACTGCCTGCTCGACGTGCTGTGGCGCAGCGCCGCGGGGAGCTCGACATGGAGACCGTGTGCGTGATCTCCAACCACGAGCGAGCTGCGCGACGAGGTCGAGGGGCTGGGGGTGCCCTACCTGTACATCCCCGTCACGCCGCGAGACCAAGCGCGAGGCCGAGCGGCGCGCGCTGGAGGTGCTCGCGGGCGAGGTCGACCTGGTCGTGCTGGCGCGCTACATGCAGATCCTCTCGCGGCGAGTTCCTCGGCGCAGGTGGGCTGCCCGGTGGTGAACATCCACCACTCCTTCCTGCCGGCCTTCGCCGGCGCCGAGCCCTACCGGCACGCCTACGAGCGGGGCGTGAAGCTGATCGGCGCGACCGCCCACTTCGTCACCGAGGAGCTCGACGAAGGCCCGATCATCGAGCAGGACGTGCAGCGGGTCGGGCACGACTACACGCGTCGAGGACCTCGAGCGGGTCGGACGGGACCTCGAGCGGGTGGTGCTGGCGCGCGCGCTGCGCAGCGTGCTCGACGATCGCGTGCTCGTCCACGAGGGCCGCACGATCGTCTTCTGAAGACTCGTGGGGAGCGCCCGCAAGGCCGATGTACCCTCAGGGTGATGAGCGCTGAGCACGCAGCAGAGACGGCCGGCGCCGGCGCGGCCGGCACCAACGGCGCCGCAGCGGCGCGCCCTCGCTTCCCGGACTTCTATCTCGTCGGCCACCCCAAGTGCGGCACGACGGCGCTCTACGTGATGCTGCGCCAGCATCCCGAGATCTTCATGTCGGCGCGCAAGGAGCCGCGCTACTTCGCGATCGACCGGCGCTCGGTCCTGGTCCGCGAGGACGAGGACCACGGTCGCCACCAGCGCCTCACCGAAGAGGGCTACCTCGACCTCTACGCCGGTGCCGCCGAGGGCCAGAAAACGGGCGACGCCTCACCCAACTATCTCGTCTCCGTCGAGGCGGCGGGGGCGATCGCCGCGGCGCGGCCCGACGCCAAGATCGTCGCGATCTTCCGCGAGCCCGCCGACTTCCTGCGCTGCGCTGCACGAGCAGCTCTACTCCTCGCACGTCGAGGACCAGCTGGAGTTCCGCCGCGCGATTGAACTGGAACCGGCGCGCCAACGGGGCGAGCAGATACCGCGCGGCTGCCACCACCCGAGCCAGCTGATCTACGCCGACCACGTCCGTTATGCCGAGCAGCTCGCGCGCTACCGGGCCGCGTTCCCGGCGTCGAACGTCCACGTGATCATCTACGACGATCTGCGCCGCGATAACGAGGCGACGGTGCGCGGCCTGCTGCGTTTCCTCGGCGTACAGGAGGACTACCCGCTGGAGATGCACCGCACGAAACCACTGCGCGCCCCGCGCTCGGCGCGCCTTCACCGCTTTGTGGGCGAAGTACGCCGGGCGCGTCGCAGGCCCGAGGCGGTGTCGCGAAGCGCGCGCCTGGCCAGTCGCGTGATCCCCGAGTCATTCACTGATACCGGGCGCGGCGTGTGGCGCCGTTTCGGCTACTCGCAGCCCGCCGAACGCGACCTCGAGCTTGAGGCTGAGCTGCGCGCGAGGTTCCGCGGCGAGGTGCAGGCGCTCGGCGAGATGCTCGATCGCGACCTGCTTTCGCTCTGGGGCTACAAGGAGTGATGCGGCGCGCCGCCGGCGCGTCGCGGCCGGTAGTACGCTGGAAGCGGAGCGTCCGCGCTCCGCATATGCGCACTCGCTGATCGTCACCCGTTCCGTCCAGCCCGCCAAGGGGGTCAGCCCGTGCCACGCTCTTGCGCGCTCATCGCGCGCGATATCACCAAGTCCTATGCCGATGTCGTCGTCCTAGACGGCCTCTCGCTCACCGTCAACGCCGGCGAGCGTGTCGGCCTCGTCGGTCCCAACGGGATCGGCAAGTCGACGCTGCTGCGGATCCTCGCCGGGCAGGAGGAGCCGGACGGAGGAGTTGCGCGCCTCGAGCCGGGTAGCCTCACGGTCGGCTACCTCGCCCAGGGCGAAAAGGGCGTGAATTGTTCGCCCGGCCAGGCTGCGCGCCTTGCGCTGGGGGTGATCGTGCGCGCCGCGCCCGACGTCGCGCTGCTCGACGAGCCGACGAACGACCTCGACCTCGCGGGTCTTGGGGAGCTCGAGCGCTTCGTCGCCTCCCACCGTGGCCCGCTCGTCGCCGCTTCTCACGACCGCCGCTTTCTCGAGTTGATGACGGCGATCCTTGACTTCGAGTCCGAAACGCGTGTCGTGCGCCGCTACGAGGGCGGCTGGAGCGACTACGACGCCGAGCGCCGGCTCGCACGCCAGCGCGGCGAGCACGCGTACGGGGCGTACGCCTCCGAACGCGGCCGGGTGGAGGCGCAGGCGCAGCGGATGCGCGGCTGGCAGGAACGCGGCTACGGGCAGGGCCGCAAAAAGAAGAAGGGCCGGGACCTCGCGAAGGCGACCGAACAGAGACGAGCTCGCCTGAGGCCCGTCGAGAAGCCCTGGCAGCCGTGGACATTGCAGTTCGACCTCGGCGCCGACGCGCGCGGCGGCGACGCCGTGGTCGGACTCGAGGGCGCCGTCATCGAGCGCGGCGACTTTTCGCTTGGGCCGGTCGACGTCGCCCTGCACGCCGGCGAGCGCGTTGCCGTCGTCGGACCGAACGGCTCCGGCAAGAGCACCCTGCTCGCGGCACTCCGCGGCGAGCTGACGCCGACGGCCGGGAAGCGCTGGGTCGGGCCGAGCACCGTGATCGGCACGCTGCCGCAGGGTGCGGGACCGTACGGGACCGGCGCGCCGCTGCTCGACACGTTCGTGGAGCGTCTCGCGATCGGGGTCCAGGAGGCGCGGGCACTGCTCGCGAAGTTCAACCTCGGTCCTGACGACGTGCTTCGCCCCGGCGGCTCGCTTACGCCCGGCGAGCGAAGGCGCGCCGTGCTGGCCGAGCTCGCCGCGCGGAAAGCGAACGCCCTGATCCTCGACGAGCCGACGAACGACCTCGACATCGAGGCGATCGAGGAGCTCGAGAGCGCGCTTGCGTCGTTCACCGGCGCGGTCGTGGTCGTGACGCACGACCGCCGTTTCCTGGAGGTTTTTCGCGCCGACCGGCAGATCGAACTGACCTGAGCGCGGTCGGCCGGGGGCTGCACGCCGCGCCTGCTTGGCGCCGCCGAGGGAGACTGCCGGGCGGCCAAATTGCGGGGAGCGCTATTAGAACCGCGGGTGCGACGCGTTAAGGTCTCGTAATGTCCGCCTCCGCACCTGAAGCTGAGGCGCGTTACCGCGCCCCACTGCGCCGAGTCTTCGGGCGCCGTGACGGTCGGCCCGTCGTGTGGGCCGAGGTGCTCGTCGGCGTCTGGCTGCTCTGGATCTACGACGAAGTCAACAACCTCGCTCCGCTGCGGCGCGTCCTTGCACTGCACGACGCCGCGTCGGTGCTCGCGCTCGAGCGTTCGCTGAACTTCGCGCCCGAGCTGAGGCTAGACCGCTGGGTCGCGGCGCACGCGCCGGTCGGGCTGATCGTCTCCTACTACTACGTCGCGGCCCACTTCCTCGTGACATTTGGGCTGCTCGCGTACATGTGGTGGCGACGCACCGACGCCTACCGTCCGCTGCGCACGCAGCTCGTCGTCATCAACCTGATCGGCTTCGCCGTCTTCTGGGCCTTCCCGGTGGCGCCGCCCCGGATGCTCGTGACGGACGGCTTCCGCGACGTGATCGCGCTGACCGGCGCGGTCGGCGACTTCCACCGCGGCGGCCTAGCGACGGCGGCCGACCAGTATGCGGCGATGCCGTCGCTGCACATCGCGTGGGCCACGTGGTGCTGCATCGCCGTCTGGAGCCTCACCAAAGAGCGCGCGCTGCGAATAGCCGCGGTCGCGTACCCCTTCGTCACTGCCTTCGTCGTCATCGCGACGGGCAACCATTTTGTGCTCGACGTGTTCGCCGGCGCGTCCGTCGCTCTCGCGGCGGCACTGCTCGAGAAGTTCGTGATTCGCCGAATCGGGATCGCGCGGCGCCTGCGCGCCGCGCCTGTCAGTCCCGCGGCGTGAGCGGCTCGCCGTCGACGAGCCGTTCACTGGTCTGCCACAGGTCCCGCGCCTTGTCGAGGTCGTAGGAGTCCGCCGACGAACGGGCCGCCTTGGCGCCGACGAGGTACTTGCCGCTCACGCCGGCGAACTCGTCATCGGCGGCGAGCGCCGCGAGACGCGCGCCCGAAGCACGCGTGCTGTGAATCTGCGGATGGATCCGCAGCAGTGGCCCCACGAGGCGGTATGCGAAACGCTGCGCGCCTGAGTAGTCGCGGGAGAGTCCCGAGTCGGGCATCAGGCCGGGGTCGAACACGTTGACGGTGACGTCGCTGCCGTCGGCGCGCAGGCGGCGGTCCAGCTCGTAGGCGAAGAGCACATTGCAGAGCTTGGATGTCGTGTAGCGACGGCGGCCGAGGCGCCCCAGCGGCTCGGTTGGCTCGCCCGCGGGATGCGCGAGCAACTCCGCGGACTCATAGGCCGGCGTGGGCATGCCGGTCCGGTTTGCGGGGTCGTGTGTGCCGCTGCCGACGACGATGACCCGCGCTCCCGGTGCGAGCTGGTCGAGCAGGCCCTCGACGAGAGCGAAGTGGCCGAGGTGGTTGATTGCGAACGTGAGCTCGAAACCGTCTGCGCTTCGCTCGTCGGCGGAGACGATCTGCAGGCCGGCGTTACAGACGAGAGCCTTCAGCGGCGGCAGGTCCGCCGCCTTGACCTCGCGCACGAACTCGCGCACGGAGTCGAGCGAGGCGAGGTCGAGGCGCATCGCGACGCTCCGCGTCCCCTGCCCGAAGCCCTGCGCGACGGCGCGCCCGCGGGCCGTGTCGCGAACGGCGAGCACGACGGTCCAGCCTTTGTGCGCGAGCTCGCGGGCACACTCGCGGCCGAGCCCGGACGTGGCGCCCGTGACGATCGCTGTGCGGCCACCGTCGTCCTGCGTAGGCAGGGAGCTGTTGTCGTCGCCCGGCATCGCTCGCGCTAGGCCGAGAGGCCCGTTATCGCGTCGCCGATCAGCTTCGCGCCGATCACGAGGCAGATGATGGCCATGATCGTGGCGTTCTCACGCGCCAGCCAATCGTGCAGCTCGCCGAGCAGCACGGTCCCCCGCTCACCCATCAGGAACTTGATCGCTATCGGTGCGGCGACGCCGACGGTCGCGATCACGATGAAGATGGCGAGCGCGATCGCCTGGTCCGCGGCGTCCACGCCGGTCTGCGCGATCGTCGCGGCGCCGCCGACGAGCAGCAGCAGGTTCTTCGGGTTGACGACGGCGAGCAGCGCCCCCATACCTGCCGCCTTCGGCGGCGAGAAGGTGTCGATCGTCTTCATCCAGGCGGGAAGTTTCGGCTCCTCGTCGCCACGCGGTCGCCCGCGCCACTCTCTGGCCGCGACGCGGATGAGCAGTAGGCCGAGCACGATCTTGGTGATGCTGACCCACGTGGCCGGCGCCCCGGAAGCGCTCGCGTCGCCGCCGCTTCCGGCCAGCAGCAGCACTGCTCCGCCGAGAGCAAGCGCGACGACCCAGCCCGCAAGAAACGCGAACCCCTCGCGCGGTCCGGCGGGGGTCGCGAGCATCAGCACGACGCCGACGATCGGGATCGGACTGACCGCGATCGCAACCGCGAACGGCAGAGCCTGCCCTATCGCCTGGCCCACACAACCCTCCCCATCGGCGGCCGATCATATCTGCGCCCCTCACGGGGGCCTGGCGGCCCCGGACGAAGGCCGGGAGCCCGCTCGTCGGCTAGCCTCCCGCCGTGGGCGTCTCGCCATACGTCGCCGGGCTGCGCGAGCACGTCGGTCACGATCTCATCCTGCTACCCGCGGTCGCGGTACTCATCTGGGATGACGCCGAACGGCTGTTGCTTGTTCGCGCCACTGATTCCATGCAATGGCAGACCGTCGGCGGCGCCGTCGAGCCCGAAGAAGACCCGCGCGAAGCCGCCGTCCGCGAGGCGCATGAGGAGGCTGGCGTGGAGGTCGAGATCCGTCGGCTGCGAACCGTTCTCGGCGGACCTGACTACCGAATCGTCTACCCCAACGACGATCTCGTGAGCTACGTCTCGATCGTATTCGACGCTCACGTTCGAGCCGGCGCGCCCCATCCCGACGGCGACGAGACGATCGAGGTCGGGTGGTTCACTCCGCCGGAGCTCCAGAGTGCGGACCTCACGGACTTCACGGTCGCGCTGTTCAGAGACGCGCTCTGAGCTCGTCGCGGGGTAAGCGCGTCGCCCCGAACTGAGCGTGCCGTCGGCGCATCGGTGACCCCTACCGGCCGGTGCGCTCGCGGTGCTTGCACCCCGGCCAGCAGCAGGGCCGGCGCTGGCCGTCCTCCAGCTCTTCGCGGGTCCGCCGGATGCGGCGTTCACGGGTCGTCTCCTGCTTGGCGTCATCGACCCAACAGATGAACTCGTTGCGCGCCAGCGGCGTGATGTCCATCCACGCTTCGAGTGCCGAGTCGCTTCCAATAAGCGCCGCACGCAGGTCTCCGGGCAGCTTGTGGACGACCCCGCCGGGTAGCCGCCGGCTGCTAACTGGCATTCACGCGCCCT
Source organism: uncultured Solirubrobacterales bacterium (assembly GCA_963764325.1). Lineage (GTDB taxonomy): Bacteria > Actinomycetota > Thermoleophilia > Solirubrobacterales > Solirubrobacteraceae > Palsa-744. The sequence continues at coordinate 1,219,148 of CAVXSE010000003.1, forward strand.
CCCCGCCGGCGGCGCTCGACAGCCACTGGGGAGGCGTCCAGTCTCCGTTGGGGTCTGTGGTTTGCCCCACCTCGATCAGGTGACCGTCAGGATCGCGGATGTAGCAGCGGATCTCGTACTGGTGCTGCTTCGGCGGCGTCAGGAATTCGGCCCCAAGGGCGCTCCACTCGGCGTACGCGGCCGCGATGTCTCTGACCCGGATATTGAGGAAGCTGCTGACCCGCTCCGGGTCGGGTGGCGTCTCAAGGGTCACCGCTGGCTTGTCGTCGGTCGGGCCTCCGCCCACGTTGATGACGATCCAGCTGTTGGCTAGCTCGATGCACGTCGGCCCTCCTGAAAAGACCACCTTGCCACCGAGCACGTCGGTGTAGAAGCGTTGGGAGCGCTCGACGTCATCCGAGACGATGAAGTGAGTCAGCACAATTCCCTCTGCCGGCGGCCTGAGCTCGGCCATCTTGCACCTCCAGTGGTTGGGGCTCATGCGCCGCCCGGGGGTGTCTACCGCCGATACGGCGCTCATCGGGGCTCTGTCCCGCTCCGCGGACGGCCAGAGAGCAGGCACCGCGTGTGACCCGGGAGTATGTCACCACCGTAACGATCGATTGACGTCCGTTGTCTGCGGGGCAACGTCCGCTCGATGACGCACGCTTCGTGAGCGTCCCCGCGAGCCGCTCCATAGGCGTGCCCGGAGGCGAGGAGTACAGCCGCAAGGATGCGTTCCCACGTTCTCAAAGGGGGGTTCGATGGCATCAGCGCCGACTTCGGCGACCTCGGGCGTTCACGCGCCGGGTCTCATCGCGCGTTACGAGCAGGAGTTCATCGACCGCGTCGAAGACTTCAAGGATCCTCGCCAGGAGTGGCGACGCCTGATCTCCGAGGCCCTCGGGACGTTCTTTCTCGTGCTCGCGGCGGCAGGCGGCGGCATGATGGGCCATGCCTTCCCGGGCGTGATCAGCCACACCGACGCCGTCGTTGCTCCGGCGCTGACGGTGATGGCGATCATCCTGTTCATGGGGAGGGTCTCCGGCGCGCATCTGAACCCAGCCGTCAGCATCGCGTTCGCGCTGCGCCGCGACTTCCCGTGGATGCGCGTGCCCGGCTACATCATCGTCCAGCTCGTCGGCGCGACACTCGCCGCTCTCTTCTTGCACGCCGTCGTCAACGTGTCCGCCACTTACGGTTCCAACTATCCGGCGGCGTCCTACTCGGCCGGCGCGGCATTCTGGATGGAGTTCATCCTGACCGCCGGCCTGGTCAGCGTCATTCTCGGAACCGCGTCGGGTGCCCAGAACGTGGGCCTCTTTGGCGCGTTCGGTGTCGGCGGCTACATCGCTCTCGCCGGGCTCTGGGGAAGCCCGATTTCGGGAGCGTCGATGAACCCCGCTCGCACGTTCGGCCCGGACCTAGTCGGAGGGAACTTCTCCCACTACCTCGTCTACGTGGCAGGACCGATCGCCGGCGCCATCGTTGCGGTGGGTATCGCATTCGTGCTCCGCGGCCGTGGCGGCGGCAGGTCCGGGTCGGGGGCAGGCCAGGGCGCTCTGTTCACCGAGACGCAAGATCCAAACGCGCCCAGCTGACCGCGTCCGCCATCGCACTGGACAGGTCTGCCCTGACGGGTCCACCTGCCGTTCGATCTGCTCAGCGCTCCTCGACCCGTCTAGCCGGCTCGGGAGACGCCCGGCGACGAACGAAATCTCGATCAGCCGACTATTGTCCCCGGCGTGACCGGGGAGAGCAGCTGATGGCCGACTGGGACGTCATCATCATCGGAAGCGGAGCCGGCGGCGGCACACTGGCCCGCCACCTCGCGCCGTCGGGCAAGCAGATTCTGCTCCTCGAGCGCGGCGACTGGCTGCCGCGCGAGCCGCCGAACTGGCTGGCATCGGACGTCTTCGTCGACAACCGCTACGTCTCGCCGGACACCTGGTCGGACGCCGAAAACAAGTCGTTCCAGCCACAGGTGCACTACTTCGTTGGCGGCGCCACAAAGCTGTACGGCGCGGCGCTCTACCGCATGCGCAAAGAGGATTTCGGCGAAATACGCCACAGCGGCGGCATCTCGCCGGCCTGGCCGATCCCCTACGAGGACATGGAGCCGTACTACACGCTCGCCGAGCAGCTCTACCAGGTGCATGGGGCGCGCGGCGAGGACCCTACGGAACCGCCTGCCAGCGCTCCGTATCCCTTCCCGGCGGTCTCGCACGAGCCGCGTATCCAGCAGCTCTCCGACGACTTCGCCGCCGCCGGGCTGCACCCCTTTCACGCGCCTTGCGGCGTGATGCTGACCGAGGACAACATGCCGTACAGCGAGTGTGTGCGCTGCTCGACGTGCGACGGCTTCCCGTGTCTGGTCCATGCCAAGTCGGACGCCGAGGTGCTCGGCGTAAGGCCCGCGCTGGAACACCCGAACGTCACGCTGATGACGAACGCCCGCGCGCTCGAGCTACGCACGAACGACGCCGGCACCGAAGTCACCGAGGTCCTCGTCGAACACAGCGGCGAGCGCGAAAGTCACAGTGCGGCGATCGTGGTCGTCTCCTGCGGCGCCGCGAACAGCGCCAAGCTGCTGCTCGCGTCGGCCAGCGACAAGCACCCGAACGGCCTCGCCAACGGCTGCGACCAGGTCGGGCGCAACTACATGTTCCACGACAGCCAGGCGGTGCTGGCGCTCTCTGTCGAGCCGAACCACACGGTGTTCCAGAAGACGCTGGGGGTCAACGACTACTACCTCGCAAGCGACGCCTGGGAGTTCCCGATGGGCAACATTCAGATGGTCGGCAAGTCCGTCGCCGAGATGTACCGTGGCGAGCGGCCCGTCATCACGGCGCTCGCGCCGTCCTTCACGCTCGGCGATGTCGCCGAACACGCCGTCGATTTCTGGCTCTCGACGGAGGACCTGCCCGTCGCCGACAACCGTGTGACGCTCGACGCGGACGGCAACGTCAAGCTCACCTACAAGCCCACGAACGACGACGCACGGCAGCGACTGTTCGAGCAGCTGCGTTCGCTGCTCGGGCACCTAGGGATGCAGGAGCATCACCTCGTGCCGCGGTGGGCCTATCTCGAGAACAAGATCCCGCTCGCCGGCGTCGCGCACCAGGCCGGGACCTGCCGCTTCGGCACTGACCCCGCGCAATCGGTACTGAACACCGACTGCCGCGCGCACGAGGTCGACAACCTCTACGTCGTCGACACCAGCTTCTTCCCAAGCATCGCGGCCGTCAACCCGGCGCTGACCGCGATGGCGAACGCTCTGCGCGTCGGCGACCACCTCCTCGAACGCCTGGCCTGACGCGCGCCGAAGCGAACCGGCTTCGCGTCGCTTCGCGCAGCTGCAAGGTCCGGTCACGGCGCCCGAAGGCTCGCGCGACACAAAAACACTCGCTCTTTGCGGCAGTCTTGTCGGCTCCGACGCTTGCTCTGCCCGCATAGATCCCGCAAAATGCGACCGACCTTCGCCGCCGCCGCAGTCGCTCGAAGTACTCCCATCGACTCAGAGGTAAGGAGGGCGGGAATGAGCACGACAAGTGCACGAGATGATCTCAAGGGAGCGACGGGCAGCCAGGAGAGCGCCGTCCGGCCCTTCCAGGTTGAAGTTTCCGACGATGCGCTGGAGGACCTCAGGCGCCGCATTGCCGCGACGCGCCTTCCGACCGCTGAGCTCGTGACCGATCGGTCGCAGGGCGTGCAAATCGCGACGGTCCAGGCGCTCGCCCAATACTGGTCGTCGGACTACGACTGGCGCAGATGCGAGGCCCGCCTGAACGCGCTACCCCAGTTCAAGACCGAGATCGACGGGGTGGACGTCCACTTCATCCACGTGCGCTCGCCGCACGAGAACGCTCTTCCGCTGATCATGACGCACGGCTGGCCGGGCTCGATCATCGAGATGCTGGAGACGGTCGGACCGCTTACCGACCCGACCGCGCACGGTGGGAGCGCCGAGGACGCGTTTGACCTCGTGCTGCCGTCGCTTCCCGGCTACGGGTTTTCAAGCCAGCCCGCAGAGGTCGGCTGGAACGTCGCGCGCGTCGCGCGCGCCTGGGCCGAGTTGATGCGTCGACTTGGTTACAGCCGGTACGTCGCTCAGGGCGGCGATCAGGGCGCATCGGTCACCGACGCGCTAGGCCGCGAGGCGCCGGACGGGCTGCTCGGCATCCATATGAACCTGCTACTCGCGGGGCTCGCGGGCGGCTACCACGAAGCGGAACCGACGGATGAGGAACAGAAGGCGCTCGATCAGATCGCCACGTTCAACACGACCGGCAAGGGCTACTTCATCGAGCAGGCTACGCGACCGCAGACGATCGGCTACGCCCTGCTCGAGTCACCCGTTGCCCTGGCGGCGTGGCTCCTCGACCACGACACGGACAGCTACTACAAGATCGCTCGTGCGTTCGTCGAGGGCACGTCCACCGGCAATCTCACGCCGGATCGGATTCTCGACAACATCACGCTGTACTGGCTGACGGGCAGCGGCGTTTCGGCGGCTCGGTCGTACTGGGAGGGCGCTCAAGCCTCAGCGCACGCTGCCGGGCGGGCTCCGGCGCCGGTCTCGCTGCCCGTCGGCTTCAGTCAGTTTCCCGGCGAGCTCTTCGGCGCCCCGCGCAAGTGGGTCGAAAAAGCCTACCCGAACGTCATTTATTACAACCAGGCAGCCAGGGGTGGCCACTTCGCGGCGTGGGAGGAGCCCGAACTGTTCGCCACAGAGATGCGCGCCGCGTTCAAGTCACTCCGCTGATCGAGCCCTCGGCGGGATAAGGATGGCGGTCGGGCATCTATAAGGATTTGCCACGCGACGAAGCGATGCCACCTGGACCAGCCTACCCCGTGTGGCCGATTAAGAGCCCCGTGTGGCCGACAACAGGTCCGGCCGTGTGGCCGACAAGGTCCGGCCGTGTGGCCGACAAGGTCCGGCCGTGTGGCCGACAAGGTCCGGCCGTGTGGCCGACAAGGTCCGGCCTCGGCGATCTACTGCTTGGAGCGTGGGACCGCAATCGTGGCGGGATACCAGCAATTGGGCACTGGCGTTCGCCCGGGGGATGTGACGCGGACCCGCGATCCTCCGAGCTAAATAAGACGTTTTGCGAGCTTTGTGATGGGCGCGGCGGGTTTCGAACCTGCGACCTCTCGCGTGTGAAGCGAGCGCTCTCCCACTGAGCTACGCGCCCAAGAGCGGCGCCGAAGTGCCCGCCCGGGCGCCCGACTTTACCGCACGGCAAAGTGCCGTCCTGCGGCGCCATCCGGCCGCTGGCGCCGTCCGCGCGCGATGTAAATTCGCACTGTGGACCTGCCAGAGCTGCTCCTACCTGACGTGTCGGCGTGGCGGCGCTGGCTCGGCGAGAACCACGGTGAGCACGGCGGCGTTTTTCTCGTGCTCGCGAAGAAGGGGACTGTCGAGCCGACCACGCTGAGCTACCAAGAAGCGCTCGACGAGGCGCTCTGCCACGGGTGGATCGACGGTCAGGTCCGCCGCCGTGATGAGCTCACGTTTCGCCAGCGCTTCACGCCGCGTCGGGCCCGGAGCTCCTGGTCGAAGCGAAACGTTGAGACGATCGGGCGCCTGGAAAGGGAAGGGAGGATGCGGCCCGCCGGGGTCGCTGCCGTGCGCGCTGCGCAGGAGAACGGCCGCTGGGAGTCGGCCTACGCCGGAGCGGCAACGATCGAGGTCCCCGACGACCTCCGGGGCGCGCTCGAGCACAACGCGCGCGCTGCCGAGATCTTTCGCGCAACTCGACGCGCAGAATCGCTACGCGATCCTCTATCGAATCGGTGAGGCACGTCGGCCCGAGACCAGGGCGCGGCGCATCGCGGACTTCGTGGCGATGCTCGCTGAGGGACGCGCTCCCCACTCGGGGTAGCGGGGCGATTCACGGCCCCGAGTGCCCGCGACCTACATCCCGAGCTGCGGAGATACGGCGGGAACGAGCTTGGCGCTGGCTTCCGAGTAGGCGGTCGCGAGATCTTCGACTTCGGCCTCCGTCAGTGGACCGGCGAATTCGTTGGGCCCGCCGAGTTCGTGGAAGGCGTTTTCGATCCGTTTGCCGACGCCTGACAGTTTCGCGTGGGCGTCGTAGACCGCACCGATGTAGAGGCCGCTTGCTTCCCGGGCAAAGCGCGCCGAGAGCGGGGGGCCCGCGGTTTGCAGGCGCGCCGTCGCCGCGAGCTGCGCCCACGAGCGCGACGCAAGGAGGGCGAAGGCGCGAAACGGGTTGTACGCCGACGCAGCCGGTTCCAGAAGCGGGAAAGTGGCGGCACCCGGGACTCGTTCGGGTGCTCTGATCGCCGCAGCCGCAGCGCTGGCGCGTTCGATGAGGTGGCGCGAGTGCGCGCTGAGGTGCACGGGGAAGCCGGCGTAGATCAAGGGCCAGGCGGCACGCGCTGCTTCGACCTCGCGCTTGACAGCGGGCTCCTCACGCCCGATCGCCCGAGCCGCGGCGACCGTGTCCTGCGTCGCTAGCTGGACGCGCGCCGGGCTCGGCGAGGTGGCGGTCGTAGCGGTCGTCGTCGTGCCCGAGCCGCATCCCGCCGCGACGGCGCCCGCCGCCAGTCCTAAGGCGACGGCGCCGCAGACCCTCGGCGCGGCGCGGGCTATGCGCCGAGCAGGTCGACCACGAACACGAGCGTTTCGTTCGCCGGGATCGTGGGTGGCGAGCCTTTTGCGCCATACGCCAGCGCTCGGCGGGATGATCAGCTCGCGCCGGCCGCCGACCTTCATCCCGACGACGCCCTGTTCCCAGCCGGGAATGACTTCGCCCTTGCCGATCGTGAAGGAGAACGGTTCGTTGCGCTTCCACGAAGAGTCGAATTCCTTGCCGGTCTTGTACAGGACGCCGACGTAGTTGACGGTCACGTGGTCCCTTCTTGGCTTCGGTGCCCGTACCGGTGATGATTTCTTTGTTTCGAGTTTCGTCGGCGGCGGTGGCGGTTGGGACGGTGACGACGGGCTTCTGTGAGAGCGCCCCGCTGGTCGGTGTTTTGGCGCCGGTCGAGCTGCGCGCGTGGAGGTCGCTCGGCGTGCTCGGTGAGGAGCGCGTTGTCGGCGGGATTCTCGTTGCCGACGGTGATCGTGCTCGAGACTGCTGGACGAGCCGCAGCCGGCGATCAGCGCGGCGATTGCGAGTGCGGCGACGCCGCAGGCGAGCGGCGCGGCGGAGGATGGTGTTTTCGTTTGGCTTAGTCACGACGGGGAGCCTATCGCAGCGGCAAGCGCGGCGACGTGCGTTAGTCTCCTGCGCGGACCGTGCTAGGCGGGGAATTAGCGGTGCCCTATAACCCGCAATCCGCTCTAGCGGGGCTGAATTCCCCTCCGAGGGGCCAAGGCTCCGGTTGCCCCGTCGGCAGGACGTCGATGGTTCGGGTCCCGCGCGGTGTCGGCTCGTGAACCAGGTCAGGTCCGGAAGGAAGCAGCCTTAAGCGATGTCCGCCAGGTGCAGCGGGCGCTCCCGGGCCGGAGCTCTCGCCGGCGGTAAGGTGCCGGGCGCAGCGGTGTCAACGAGGGGTGCACGGTCCATGCTAAGGCCCGCGAGTTCGCGCCGGTGCAGCCGCGGGTAGACTCGGAGGGGCGTTGAGCACAGAAGCGCGGAAGACCCAGCCGACGTCGATCTACCGGCGCCATCGCCCCCGCACGTTCGCCGACGTCGTCGGCCAGGAGCAGGTCGTGCGGACGCTGTCAACGCGATCACACGCGATCGCGTGCACCACGCCTACCTCTTCGTCGGCTCGCGCGGGACCGGCAAGACCTCGATGGCGAAGATTCTCGCGGCGTCGCTGAACTGCGAGCAGGGCCCGACGCTCGAGCCCTGCGGCGTCTGCGAGTCGTGCTCTCGATCGCCGGCGCGACCTCGATCGACGTGGTGGAGATGGACGCCGCGTCGAACAACTCCGTCGACGACATCCGCGAGCTGCGCGAGCAGCGTCTCGTTCGCTCCGCTCAGCGGCCGGCGCAAGCTCTACATCCTCGACGAGGCGCACATGCTCTCGACCGCGGCCTGGAACGCGTTCCTGAAGACGCTCGAGGAGCCGCCGCCGATGACCGTCTTCGTGCTCGCCACCACGGAGGCCGACAAGGTCCCGGCGACGGTCGTCGACCGCTGCCACCGCTTCGACTTCCATCGCCCGACGGTCGACCAGATCGCCGCGGTCGTGACGCGGGTCGCGGATGCCGAGGAGATCGAGATTCCGCCCGAGGCAATCGCCGCGCTCTCGCGCCAGGCGGCCGGCAGCTTCCGCGACGCGCTCGGACTGCTCGAGCAGATCGTGACCTATTCCGGCAGCCCGATCGCGCTCGAGGACGTGCTGGCCGTCGATCGGCGCGGCCGATCTGGCGCTGCTCGCGGGTTCGTCGACGCCGCGCCGCGGGAGCCGACGCGGGGGCGCCTGAGGCTGATCGAGGAGTCGTGCGGGCAGGGCCGGGAGCCACGCTGCTGACGCGCGAGCTCGAGGTTCGCGCGCGAGACCTGATGATCGTCCAGACCCTCGGCGACGTTCCAGCCGAACTGCGCATGACGCCGGAGGCGGACGCGGCGCTCGCCGAGCAGGCGAGCACGGCCGCGCACCGGGCGTCGTGCGGCTGCTCGAGCTGCTCGGCGAAGCGCTCGAGGCGATCCGCGCCGGCGGCGACGGCCGCACGCGCCTGGAGCTCGCGCTCGTGAAGGGCGCGCGGCCGAGGTCGACGCCGTCGCTACGCGCGCTGCTCGTCGCGGCTCGAGCGCTGGAAGGCGCGGAGGCGCGGCTGCGCTCCCGGTTGCCGGCACCGTGTCCGCATCGGCAGCGCCGGTTGCGCCGCCGGGCGACGCCGGCGCCAGAGGATCGGCCCCGGCCGATCGCGGCGATGATCCGCCCGTCGCCGAGGTGCCGGCGCAGGAGCCGCCATCGCCCGCACCGCCGCCGTCGCCGCGGGCACCCGCCGCCGAATACTGGCCTGCGGTCGTCGAGCTCGTCCGAGACGAGAACAAGATGCTCGGCGCGCTGATCGCCGAGGCGGTGCCCGCCAGACCGGCGAGGCCACGCTGCTGCTGACCTTCGCGCCGCCGCGGCCTTCAAGCGCAAGAAGGCCGAAGAGAACTCCAGCCGCAAGAAGATCGGTGAGGCGCTGCACAGCGTGACCGGCCGTCGGATGATGCTCGACGTTCGCGCTCGGCGACGTCGCGCTGCCGGACGAGACGCGACGAGCAGGAGATGTTGGAACGCTCGATCGAGGAGTTCGAAGCCGAGGAGATCACCGGCGATTCGACGATGAGCCGGCCGCTACGGCCGAGAAGGGGAGCTGATGCCACGCCAGCAGCGACGCCAGCAGATGCCGAACATGCAGCAGATGATGGCCCAGGTCCAGAAGATGCAGTCGGACATGGCCGAGGCGCAGGAGCGCTGAAGTCCGAGACCGTCGAAGCGTCCGCGGGCGGCGGCATGGTGACCGTCAAGGTCTCCGGCGAACTCGAGGTCCTCGAGCTGAAGATCGACCCGGACGCGGTCTGACCCCGAGGACGTCGAGATCCTCGGCGAGATGGTCGTCGCGGCGGTCAACGAGGGGCTGCGCGCAGCGCGCGAGCTGCAGGAGCAGGCGATGGGCGGCGCGACCGCCGGTCATCGACCTCGGGAGCCCGGGTGCTGGGCATGCCGGGCCTGTGAGCGCCACCTCCTGGGCGCCGCCGGTCCAGCGGCTGATCACCGAGCTCTCGCGCCTGCCCGGGATCGGCAACCGCACCGCGCAGCGGCTCGCATTCCACATCCTGCGCGCCGATGACCAGGAGGCCGCGGCGCTCGCCGAGGCGATCCTCGAGGTCAAGCGAAAGATCGGCCAGTGCGAGGTCTGCTTCAACCTGACCGACGAGCCGCGCTGCGTGATCTGCACCGACGCCCGCCGCGAAACCGACGTGATCTGCGTCGTTGAGGAGCCCGGTGACATCATCCCCGTCGAGCGCACGCACGAATTCACGGTGTCTACCACGTGCTCGGCGGCGCGCTCTCGCCGATCGACGGCGTCGATCCCGAGGACCTGCGGATCGCCGAGCTGCTGGACCGCGCCGCCGAGGGCGTGCGCGAGGTCGTGCTCGCGACCAACCCCACGACGACCGGCGAGGCGACGGCGTTGCACATCGCGCGCGAGCTGCCGGCGTGGCGCCGGGCGTCACGGTGACGCGCCTGGCCAGCGGGCTGCCGGTCGGCTCGGACCTGGAGTACGCCGACGAGGTCACGCTCGGCCGAGCCTTCGCCGGCCGCCGCGCGCTCTAAAGCGGCCCTAGAACGGTTCCTCGACGCGGATCGTGTCCTCGCCGCGAGCTCGAAGGCGCCGTGGAGCGCCTGGACCGCGCGCGGTACGCGGCCGCGCTCGATCACGCAGGAGATCTTGATCGGCGAGGTGGCGATCATGTCGATGTTCACGCCCTCGCTCCGCGAGGACGCGGAAGACCTTCGCGGCGACGCCCGGGTGCGAGCGCATGCCGGCGCCGACGATCGAGACCTTGCCCATGTCCTCGTGCGTCGTGAGCTCGCTGAACGACTCGCCCGTCAGTGGCTCGAGCGCCTCGCGAGCCGCGCGCAGGTCGTCGCGCGGCACGGTGAACGAGATCTCGGCCTGGCCCCCCGCGGTGATCGGCTCGTTCTGCACGATCATGTCGACGTTCACGTTCGCGCCGGCGAGCGCATCGAAGATGCGCGGCGGCCGCGCCGGGCGCGTCCGGCACGCCCGATCAGCGCGATGCGCGCCTCGGCGGTCGTGTGCGTCACGGCTGTGATGAGGGGCTTCTCCATCGCGTCTCCTTCGGCCTGCACGATCGTGCCCGGCTCGTCCGAGAACGACGAACGGCAGTGGATCGTGACGCCGTGGTTGCGCGCGTACTCGACCGCTCGCAGTTGCAGCACGCCCGCGCCGGAGGCCGCCATCTCCAGCATCTCGTCGAACGAGACCGTGTCGAGCTTGCGCGCGTTCGGCACGATTCGCGGGTCCGCCGAGTAGACGCCGGCGACGTCGGTGTAGATTTCGCAGACCTTGGCGCCGAGCGCGGCCGCGACCGCGACGGCGCTGGTGTCGGAGCCGCCGCGGCCCAGCGTCGTGACGTTCTTGGCGGTCTGCGAAACGCCCTGGAAGCCCGGCGACGAGCACGATGTTGCCCTTGTCAGCGCCGCGCGGATGCGGTCCGCGCGCACATCAAGGATCAGCGCCCTGGTGTGCGACTCGTCGGTCACGATGCCGGCCTGCGAGCCGGTCAGCGAGACCGCGCGGTGGCCGAGGTCATTGATCACCATCGCGCACAGCGCGCACGAGATCCGCTCGCCGGAGGACAGGAGCATGTCCATCTCGCGCGGGTCGGGCGTGGCGGAGACCTCTTGCGCCATCTCGATCAGCTCGATCGGTCGTCTTGCCCCGTGCGGAGAGCACCGCGACGACAGAGTGCCCTTCGCGCGCGGCGCTCGACGATCCGCCCCGCCGCGCGCTTGATGCGGTCCGCGTCCGCGACCGACGTGCCGCCGAACTTCATCACCACGATGTCGTCCATGGCCTCTGCAGGATATTGGCGCCGGGCGCGTCTGTTGCCGGCGTCGAGCGACTGCCTGCAGCTGCTCGAGCACGCGCACCACGCGCAGCCCGCTGGCGCCGTCCGACCGCGGCGTGCTGCCCCTCGCGGATGCAGTCGATGAAGTGGGCGCACTCGAGGCGCAGGGGCTCGGCGTTCGGCAGGCGCGGCGAGTAGATGTCGCCGGAGCGCGCGATGTACTCGCCCCAGGTGCGCGTGTCCTCATCGAAGCCCTTGTCGTAGAGCGTGAGCTTGCCCTCGAGCTGCATGTCGTCGAAGGTCGCCATGCGCCGCGCGCCGACGACCGTGAGTCGCCGCTCCTTGTGCGGGTCGAGCCACGACAGGTGAAGGTGAGCGACAACGCCCGAGGGGAAGCGCAGGAAGCAGAAAACAACGTCCTGGACGCCGTCGCGCACATAGCTCGCTCCCTCCGCCGACGCACTCCTCGGGCTCTTCGCCGATCAGGTACAGCGCGACCGAGACGTCGTGTGCGCCGAGGCTCCAGAGCGCGTTCTCGTCGGCGCGCAGCTTGCCGAGGTTCACACGGTTGCCGTAGACGTAGAAGAGCTCGCCGAGTTCGTCGCCGTCGATCAGCGCCTTCAGCCGCGTCACTGCCGGGTGGTACTCGAGCAGGTGTCCGACCATCAGGATGCGCCCGGAACGTTCGGCGGCCGCACGGCGAGCTCCGCGTCGGCGCGCTGGTCGCCAGCGGCTTCTCGACGAAGCAGTGCTTGCCGGCCTCGAGAACGCGTCGCGCGAGCTCGGCGTGCGTCGGCACCGGGGTTGCCAGCACGACGGCGTCGAGCGGTGTCGTCCGCCAGCACGTCCTGAGGCCTGCGTCGTAGCGGCCGCGGGATAGGAGGCCGCGACGCGCTCGAGCGCCTCGCGCGAGCCGTCGCACAGCCACGCGAGCTCGCAGCCCGGCAGCGCCGCTAGGTTGCGCGCGAGGTTCGGGCCCCAGTAGCCAAGTCCCGCGACCCGCGACTCTCACGTCGTCGCTCACAGCGCGTCGATCGCCGCCACGCAGCGCTGCGCGGCCCGGCCGTCGCCGTACAGCGGGGGTGCTCGGCCGGCGGCTCCTGCGCGAGCGCCGCGCAAGCGCCGCCGGGTCGAGATCGACGAGCGTGTTCCAGCCGGCCTCCACCGTCTCGGTCCACTCGGTCGAGGGCCGCAGCGTGATGCAGGGCACCCCGCAAGGTACGCCTCCTTCTGGACGCCGCCCGAGTCGGTGAGCACCGAGCGCGCCTGGCAGAGCAGCGCCGTGAACTCCATGTAGCCGAGCGGCGCGGTGAGGACAAGCCGCTCGTCGTCCTCCAGGCGCTCGAGCAGCGAGCGTGTTCGAGGCGCAGCGCGCGTCCGCGGGTGGAGCGCCATCAGCGCCCGCGCGGGCATCCGCTCGATCAGCTCGACGAGGTCGCGTAGGCGGTCGGGGTCGTCGACGTTCTGCGCGCGATGCGCCGTGACGAGCAGGTAGCCGCCGGGCTCCAGCCCGTACGCCGCAGGCACCGCCGTCGCGGCACGCGCCGCGGCTGGCGCCGCATCGCGACATCGACCATCACGTCGCCGACGACCTCGATTCGTCCGTAGACGCTCTCGCGACGCAGTTGGTCGGCGCCAGAGTCCGAGCTGCACAAAAGGAGCGTCGGCGAGGTGATCGGTGAGGATGCGGTTTCGCTCCTCGGGCATCGCCATGTCGCCCGAGCGCATCCCCGCCTCCACGTGGATCACGGGGATCTCGGCGCCGGCGGCCGCGAGCGCGCCGGCGAGCGTCGAGTTGGTGTCGCCGTAGACGAGCGCGGCATCGGGCGAGACGTCGGCGATCAGGGGCTCGAGAGCACGCAGCATCCGCGCGATCTGCGACGTGTTGCTGCCGCCGGCGATGTCGAGCTCGAGGTCCGGCCGAGCCAGCCCGAGCTCGTCGAAGAAGACGCGCGAGAGCGTGTCGTCGTAGTGCTGGCCGGTGTGGACGAGCATCTCTTCGTGGCGCTCGCGCAGCGGCCCCGAGACCGCCGCGGCCTTCACGAACTGCGGGCGGTTGCCGACGACGGTGAGGATCCGCACGACGCGATTATCTCGGGCGCGGCGGGCGCGGCCGGTCGCTCGCCTCAGGCCGCCGCGGCGACGACCGAGGTGCTCCAGTCGATCACCGACGTCGGCTTGACGACGTGGCGGCTCATGCCGAGATCCCGGGTAAATGCCGAGCGCGAGACCGACGAGCTGCGGCAGGTGCAGTACCGGCATCGCGAGCTGGCGGCCGACGACTTTCGCCGCCAGCGGCTGCTGAAGGTCGAGGTTCAGGTGGCACAGGGGACACGGCGTGACCACGCAATCGGCATCGGCGTCGGTCGCGTCGGCCATGTGCGTGCCGGCCTGCTTCAGCGAGGCCTCCTTGTTCATCGTGATGATCGGGAAGCCGCAGCACTTGCGCATGCCCGCGTACTCGACGACGGTTCCGCCGAGCGCCTCGATCACCTGCTCCAGGTAGTGGTCACGCGGTCGCTCCGCGTCGATGCCGAGCCGCTCGCGGGGCGCACGATGTAGCAGCCATAGAACGGGCCGACGCGCAGGTTCGTCAGCGGCGGCTTTACCCGGCTCGCGAGCTCGTCGAGCCCGATCTCCTCGACCAGGAGCCAGAGGAAGTTCTTGTTCGTCAGGCCCTTCTCGTAGCTCAGACCCTCGCCGGAGAGGGTCTCATTGACGTGCGAGCGGTACTCGGCGTTCGCGTCGAGGCGCTCCTGGCACTCGCTCTGGGCGCCCTGGCAGGTGGAGCAGATGTTCATCATCAGCTCGGCGCCGTCGACCTGCTGGGCGAGCGCGAACGTACGTGCGTTGAGCGTGTCGGCGAGCTCCTGGTTGTGCTCGGCGATCACGCCGGCGCCCGTGCAGCACGCGCGGTCCAGTTCCACGAGCTCGATGTCGAGCAGCGGTGCGACCTTCGCCATCGAACCGTGCAGCTCGGGGGTGAACCCTCGGCTCACGCAGCCCGGCCAGTACGCGACCTTCATCGACGCCTCGCTTTCGCCGCCTCTCGGCTATCGGCGGCCGTCTGGGCGGCGGCGGCTCTTCATCCTCGCCGGCGATGTACAGGTTGAGCTCGTAGCGCTCTTCGCGGCCCTCGACCTTCTCGTAGATCGACTGCACGCTCTTGAGGTCTTTGGCCGGGATCTTGTGCGGTTTGAGGGCGCCGAGCGGCGAGACCTTGCCGCGCATGACGCCTTGAGGATCACGGGCAGGGAACTGATCAGCTCTTTGCCGGCGGGCGGCGCGAATTTCCCGAACCACGAGTTGCCACCGTAGGAGCGCGGCAGGAGCTCGGCCTCCCACAACAGGCCGTTGTCCTTGATCAGCGTCGCGAAGGCCTGCTCGTGGCGCTCGCCGTTGTTGCGGTCCACGATGTGGAAGTCGGCGGTCGCGGTGCGGCGCAGGCGCATGATCTGACCCATCGGGTTCACGTCCTTGGGGCAGGCGTCGACGCACTTGAAGCAGTGCGTGCAGTCGAAGATGCCCTGGGGGTCCTGCGCCAGGTCGTTGAGGCGCTCGCGGTGTTTGTCGTCCCGGGGGTCGCCGACGAAGCGGTACGCCTTGGCGAGAGCGGCGGGGCCGACGAAGCCCGGGTCGACCTCCATTGCCAGGCAGTCCGAGACGCATGCGCCGCACTGGATGCAGGCCATCGTCTGCGTGACGTCGACCATCGACTCGCGGTCGACGATGTACTCGCGCTCGGGCGCCGGCTCGCTCGCCATCAACCACGGCGTGACGCGCCGGATCTTCGCCCAGTGAACCGCGTCCATGTCGACGATCAGGTCCTTGATCACCGGCATGTTGCCCATCGGTTCGACGTCGATCACGCCGTCGCGGGAGGTGCGCCGCGCCTCGTCCAGGTGGGTGTGGCACGCGAGTGCCGCCTCGCCGTTCACGCGCACGCCACAGGAGCCGCAGATCGCCTGACGGCACGAGCAGCGGATGCCGATCGAGCCGTCGAAGCGGTCGCGGGCCTGGAGGATTCCCTCGAGCACCGAGCGGTACGGCTCGAGCTCCACGGTGTGCTCGTCCCAGTAGGGCGCGCCGCCCGACTCGGGGTCGTAGCGGCGCAGCCGCAGCGTGAAGCTCTCAGGTGGTCTGTCGTGACTCTCGGGCATCTGTCTCGTTGGCTCTCTCGTCTCGCGGCTTGCGTCAGTACCGGCGTACCTCGGGCTGCCACTGCGTGAACGTGACCGGTGAGTAGCTGATCTCGGGCCCGCCGGCGGTGAGCGTCACGTCGATGTGCTTGAGCCACTCCTCGTCGTCGCGCTCAGGGAAATCCGTGCGGAAGTGGGCGCCGCGCGACTCTTTGCGCTCGATCGCAGAGAGCACCGTGGCCTCCGCGCAGTCGAGCATGAAGCCGAGCTCCAGGGCCCCGAGGACATCCTGGTTGAAGACCGTGCCGCGGTCGTCGATGTATGCGACCTGGGCCTCCTCGCGCAGCCGCGCGATCGTCGCCTTGGCGCTTTCCAGGCCCTCCTCGTCGCGGAACACCGCGGCATAGCTGTTCATCGCGTCGCCCAGCTCGTTCTTGATCTCCGAGACCCGCCGGCCCTCGCGCGGGACGCGCGATGATCGCTTCGATCTCGGCTTCGTCGCGGTGCAGCTACGTCGCGGCCGTCGGTGTCCGGCATGCGCCATCGATGCGGCGCGCGCGCGCGGCGTGTTCGCCGGCGCGCCGGCCGAAGATCAGCGTGTCGAGCAGCGAGTTCGCGCCGAGCCGGTTGCCGCCGTGGACCGAGACGCACGCGACCTCGCCGGCGGCGTAGAGGCCGGGGATCGACGTAGCGCCATCGATGTCGGTCTTCACGCCGCCCATGTAGTAGTGCTGGCCGGGGCGGATCATGATCGGTTCGCGCGTGATGTCGACGCCCGCGAAGTCGCGGCCCAGGTTGACGATCTCACGCAGCGCCTCGAGCGTGCGACGGCGCGGGACGACCGTGACATCGAGGTAGATCCCCTCGCCGTTCGGCCCGACGCCGCGACCCTCTTCGATCTCGACCTGCTCGGCGCGGGAGACGACGTCTCGCGACGCTAGCTCCATCTTGTTCGGCGCGCTCTTCTCCATGAAACGTTCGCCGTTGGCGTTGAGCAGATGCGCGCCCTCGCCGCGCGCGCCCTCGGTGATCAGCATGCCGGTCTCCACGAGGCAGGTCGGGTGGTACTGGACCATCTCCATGTCCATCAGTGGCGCGCCCACGCGGTAGGCCATCGCGATGCCGTCGCCGGTCACGATGAGCCCGTTCGTCGTCGGCCTGTAGGCCTGGCCGGCGCCGCCGCAGGCGAGGATCACGTTCTTGGCGCGGAAGACCTCCATCCTGCCGCTTCGCACGTCGCGTGCCACGACGCCTACGCATGCGCCCGTGCCGTCCGTGATGAGCGACGTCGTGAACCACTCCTCGTAGCGCTCGACGGTCTCGTGGTGCTTCATCAGCTGCTCGTACAGAACGTGCAGCATCGCCTGGCCGGTGATGTCGGCGACGTATGCCGTGCGCTTCATGGAGGCGCCGCCGAAGGCCCGCAGGTCGAGCTCGCCGTCGTCGCGCCGGTGGAACGTGACGCCCATGTGCTCGAGCGCGAACACCTCCGCGGGGGCCTCCTCGCACATCACCTCGATCGCGTCCTGGTCGCCGAGGAAGTCCGAGCCCTTGACCGTGTCGTAGGCGTGCGAGCGCCAGTCGTCGTCGACGGCGAGGGCCGCGTTGATGCCTCCCGCGGCCGCCACGGAGTGCGAGCGGACGGGATGGACCTTGCTCATGATCGCGACGCTCGCGCCCGTTTCGGCGGCGGCGAGTGCCGCACGCTGGCCGGCCAGACCGGCGCCAATGATCAGCACGTCATGGTGGGGCATGTCCCTGTTTGCTGCGCTCCTGCGAGGTTGGGGCGGGGTGGCCCCACTCTATAACGCGCCTTCGCGCGCCCGCTCCGCCGTCAGGTCGCGGGGCGCATCGCGCGGCGGATCTCGTGTGCCGTCACGACGCCCTGAAGCATGCCGTCGCCGTCGACGGCGACCATCGCGCCGAGGCGGCCGAGACCTTCGCGTGAGAGCAGCGACTCGAGTGAGGCGCCGGGGCCGATCCGGACCGGCGCGTCGCTCTCGGCGACTTCGCCGGCCGTCAGCGCCGGGCGGCCCGCGGCGAGTTCGGCGTCGACGTTCTGGCCGCGCAGGATCCCGAGGTAGTGGCCGCCGTCGTCGGTTACGGCGAACCACGGCCAGCGGTAGCGCAGGAAGAAGCGCTCGTGTGCATCGAGCAGGCTCGTGCGGGCCGGGATGACGACGGGCTCGCGGTCCATCACGTCGCCGACGGTCAGGTTCTCGATGCGACCGGCGACCGTTCCCTGCAGGATCGCCGCGGACGCCGACTGGTAGATGAAGAGCGCGATCACGATCGACATCAGGCCGAGTAGCGGTTCGTGCGCCGCGAAGATCCAGAGGCCGATGACACCGAGCCCGAGCGCGAGGCCGCGGCCCGCGGCGCCGGTCGCGCGCGTCGCGCGGTTGCGGTCCCCGGTCCGCGACCAGATCAGGGCGCGGGCGATGCGGCCGCCGTCGAGCGGGAAGGCGGGCAGGATGTTGAAGACGAAGAGCATCAGGTTGATGAAGCCGAGCCAGCCGAGCAGCGCGAGCAGCGGCGTCGTCACGGAGCCTTCGTTTGTGAGAAGCACTTCGCGCGTGCGCTCGGTGCCGCCGATTGCGAGCGTCGCGGCGATGCACGCAACGAGAATGACCAGCGTCACCACGGGCCCGGCGGCCGAGACCTTCAGTTCCTCGCCGGCCGTCGACGGTTCACGGCGCATGCGCGCGAGGCCGCCGAGGAACCACAGGTCGATGCCGGCGATCGGGATTCCCAAACGCCGAGCGACGAGCGCGTGGCCGAGCTCGTGCACGACGAGCGAGAGGAAGTAGCCGAGCGCCCCGGCGACGGCGACCACGTACGCCGTGGTCTGCGAGCCGCCGAGGATCGTGTGGAAAAACTGCGAGAGCCAGTAGATCAGGATGAACAGGAAGAAGAACCAGCTCATGCTGGCGCCGATACGGACGCCGAAAATCCGGCCTACCTGAAGGTTCGTGCGTGGACGCACAGGGTTAATGGTAGGTCGCGCCGGCGGTGTCAGCTCGCTGGACTTTGGCGCGCTCGATGATCGCGCCGAAGTCGACTCCTGCAGGCAGCGTGCCGTACTCCAGTCCGGCGCCGTCGAGGCGCGAGGCGCAGAAGGCGTCCGCGACCGCCGGCGGCCCGTTGCGCACCAGCAGCGAGCCCTCCAGGCACAGCGCCATGCGTTCCACGACGCGACGGGCGCGCGTTTCGAGCGTCTCGGGGTCCGAGAAGGCGTCCTTCAGCTCCACGGTCGCCGCATCCAGCCGCGCATCGGCGCCCGCCGCGGCGTCGACCTCGTCGAGGAAGACCTCCAGGGCTCGCGGGGTGCGCGTCAGCGCGCGGAGCACGTCGAGGCTCATGACGTTCCCGGAGCCCTCCCAGATCGAGGCCAGCGGTGCCTCGCGGTAAAGGCGGGGCATGCCGGACTCCTCCACGTAACCGGCGCCGCCGAAGCACTCGAGCGCCTCGAAGGCGTGGTTCGGCACGCGCTTGCACGTCCAGTACTTGCCGACCGCTGTCGCCAGGCGCTTGAAGAGCTGCGCGTCGCTGTCGTCGTCGCCCGCTGCGGCGTCGTCGTCGGCGTCGTCGTAAGCCCGGGCCAGGCGCATCGCGAGCGCCGTCGTCGCCTCGCTCTCCACGCACAGGTCGGCGAGCACGTTGCGCATCAGCGGCTGGTCGATCAGGTTGCGCCCGAAGGCGCTTCGGTGTGCCGTGTGGTGAACCGCGTTGACGACCGCCGCGCGCATCCCCGCCGCCGAGCCGATCGTGCAGTCCAGGCGCGTGTGGCCGACCATCTCGATGATCGTCCGCACGCCGCGGCCCGGTTCGCCGACCATCCGCGCCCAGGCGCCGTGCAGCTCGATCTCCGAGGAGGCATTGGAGTTGTTTCCGAGCTTGTCCTTCAGGCGCTGGATATGAAATGCGTTGCGCTCGCCGTCGGGCAGCACTCGCGGCAGGAGGAAGCAGGAGAGACCCTCCTCGGTCTGCGCCAGCACGAGGAAGAAGTCCGACATCGGCGCTGAGCAGAACCACTTGTGCCCGGTGATCAGGTACTCGCCTCCCGGGCCACCGTCCCCGAGTGCCTCGGCGCGCGTGGTGTTGGCGCGGACGTCCGAACCGCCCTGCTTCTCGGTCATCGCCATGCCCGAGATCGCGCAGCCCTTCTCGCCGGCCCGCACGAGCCGCGGGTCGTAGTGCGCCGCGGTGACAAGCGGTTCCCACTCCTGCGCGAGCTCCGGTTGCATGCGCAGCGCCGGCACCACCGCAAAGGTCATCGTAATCGGGCAGCAGAAGCCGGCCTCGGCTTGCATCGCCGTCATGTACAGGGCGGCGCGAGCGGTGTGGCGCGCCTCGCGGTCGCTCGTCCACGGCAGCGAATGCAGTTCGTTCTCGATTCCCATCTGCATCAGCTCGTGGTACGCGGGGTGGTATTCGACCTCGTCGATGCGGTTGCCGTAACGGTCGAAGGGCTTGAACACGGGCCGGTTCTCGTTCGCCAGGCGCCCCCATTCCTGCTGCGGTGGACCGCCGACGAAACGGCCGAGTTCGCCGCCGCGCTCGAGCACCCATGCGGCTCCTTCGCGGCGTGTCGCCTCGACCAGGGGGACGTTGCTGGTGAACACGTCGATCCCCTCCAGCGGCGGCGGCTGGTTCAGGACATCGTGGGTGCGGAAGGGTGAGCCGCCGTCGATGCGTGCGGCAGACACGCTTGCCATGGTCCGAGTGTACGCCCCCCGCCGCGCCCGGCAAGCCGCGATAGCATCGCCCCGGCCATCCTGGCCAGCGACGCGAAGGATCCCCCGCGATGAGCAAGATCAAGGTAGAGAACCCGGTCGTCGAGCTCGACGGCGACGAGATGACGCGCATCATCTGGGCGTTCATCAAGGCGCAGTTGATCCTGCCCTACCTCGACGTCGATCTTCACTACTACGACCTCGGGATCGAGAACCGCGACGCGACGGACGACCGCGTGACGGTCGAAGCGGCCGAAGCGATCAAGCGTTACGGCGTTGGCGTGAAGTGCGCGACGATCACACCGGACGAGGCGCGGGTCGAGGAGTTCGGCCTCAAGGAGATGTACCGCTCGCCCAACGGGACGATCCGCAACATTCTCGGCGGCGTCATCTTCCGTGAGCCGATCGTGATCGCGAACGTGCCGCGGCTGGTGCCCGGCTGGACGAAGCCGATCGTGATCGGCCGTCACGCGTTCGGCGACCAGTACCGAGCGACCGATCTCGTGGTCCCGGGCGCCGGCAAGCTGACCCTGACGTACGCGCCCTCAGACGGCACCGACCCCATCGAGCTCGAGGTCTACGACTTCCCGGGCGGCGGCGTGGCGCTCGCGATGTACAACCTCGACGAGTCGATCCGCGAATTCGCGCGTGCCTCGATGAACTACGCGCTGCAGCGCGGTTTCCCGGTCTACCTCTCAACCAAGAATACGATCCTCAAGCGCTACGACGGGCGCTTCAAAGACATCTTCCAGGAGATCTTCGACGACGAGTTCGCGGATCGCTTCGGCGCGGCTGGCCTGACCTACGAACATCGCCTGATCGACGACATGGTCGCCGCGGCCCTGAAGTGGGAAGGTGGCTATCTGTGGGCCTGCAAGAACTACGACGGTGACGTGCAATCGGACACGGTCGCCCAGGGCTTCGGCTCGCTCGGGCTCATGACGAGCGTCCTCATGAGCGCCGACGGCAAGACCGTGGAGGCCGAGGCCGCCCACGGCACGGTGACGCGTCACTATCGCGCGCACCAGCGCGGCGACGCTACATCGACGAACCCGATCGCCTCGATCTTCGCGTGGACGAGGGGCCTGGCGGCGCGCGGACGCCTCGACGGCACGCCGGCCGTCACAGACTTCGCGGACCGCCTCGAGCGCGTCTGCATCGAGACCGTCGAATCGGGCAGCATGACAAAAGACCTCGCCGCATTGATCGGTCCCGACGAGCCGTGGCAGACGACGCAGGAGTTCCTCTCGTCGATCGACGAGAACCTGCAGCGTGCGAGCGCGTAGCAGCGCGACGCCGACATTTCAGACAACCAGAGCAGCAGTCAGGAGAGACACAGTGAGCAGCCCCGTCAGAGTTACCGTCACCGGCGCCGCCGGCCAGATCGGCTACAGCATCGTCTTCCGGATCGCGTCCGGGCAGTTGCTCGGGCCCGACCAGCCCGTCGACCTGCGACTGCTGGAGATCCCACAGGCGATGGGGGCGCTGGAGGGCGTCGCGATGGAGCTCGTGGACTGCGCGTTCCCGCTACTGGCGGGCCTTGATCTCCACGACGTTCCGGCCGACGCGTTCGAGGGCACCAACGTCGCCCTGCTCGTCGGCTCGCGTCCCCGCACCGCGGGCATGGAGCGAGCCGACCTGCTGAGCGCCAACGGCGAGATCTTCACCGTCCAGGGCAAGGCGCTGAACGCCGTGGCCGCCGACGACGTTCGGATCCTCGTCGTCGGAAACCCGGCGAACACCAACGCACTTATCGCCATGAACAACGCGCCGGACATCCCGCGCGAGCGCTTCACCGCGATGATGCGGCTCGACCACAACCGCGCCGTGGCGCAGCTGGCGGCGAAGACCGAGGTCGCGGTGAGCGCGATTTCGGAGATGGGAGTTTGGGGTAACCACTCGCCGACCATGTACCCCGACCTGTTCCACGCCAAGATCGGCGATCAGGTCGCCGCGGACGTCGTCGACGACCAGGTATGGATCGCGGAGCAGTTCCTGCCGGGAGTCGGCAAACGCGGCGCCGCGATCATCGAGGCGCGTGGAGCGTCCTCGGCGGCCAGCGCAGCGAGCGCCGCTATCGATCACGTTCGCGACTGGATTGGCGGCACTGACGGCCGCTGGGTCTCGATGGGCGTGCCGAGCGACGGCTCGTACGGGATTGCCGAGGGCATCATTTGCGGCGTGCCGTGCACCTGCTCGGGCGGGGCGTGGAGCGTCGTCGAGGGACTCCAGCACAGCGAGTTCTCGCGTGGGCGCATAGAGGTCTCGGTTGCGGAGCTCGTCGGCGAGCGCGACGCCGTCGCCGAGCTCGGCTTTATCTAAAGCGCGCCGCCGGGGCCGGCCTGGCCGGCCCCGGCGTGCGACGCGGCGGCTCAGGCTGCGGCGTGCCAGCCACGGCCGTCCTTGCGGACCTTCTTTTCCTGTTGAAGGCCGGGGAGGACGCGGTACAGGTAGTTCTGGGCGATGCCCATCTTCGATGCCAGCTCGGGGATCGTGATTCCGGGCTGTCCTTGAACGAGTTTCAGTGCTTCAGCAGAGCGCCGGCCGCTGCCTTTCGGGCGTCCAGCGCGGCGACCTTTGGTTGTGCGTCGCGTCGCTTTCGTGCGTTTCGTGGACGCGGCCGCGGTGGTTTTTTTCGCGGCGCGTTTCGGCGCGGCTTTTTTGGTCGTACGTCGGCGGCGCGTTGTTTTGGCGGGGGTGGCTGCCGTGCCGTTCACGCCCTGCAGAGCCCCCGCGGCGGCCTCCAGGCGGGCGTACTCCTCGACAACCGGCTTGAGTTCTTTCATGCGGCTGTCGATCTCGCGGCGCTTTTGGTCAAGAAAATCAGTCACTATTGCCTCGGTCGCGTCTCGGCGTGCGCCCTTGACACACCTATTGGGCAGGACAATAACAATTCACTTGTCCGTTTCCGTGAGTACGTCGTGCAGCCGTTCGAGCGTTTGATGTGCCTCGTGGTCGGCGACGCCGCCGACGAGCGCCGCCGAAACCACGGCGCCGACACGCCCGAATGGAACCTGGAACTCGTTGCGATAAGCAAACTGGGTGGTGTCCCCTTCCTCCGCTAGCAGCACGTACTCCGTGCGGGCGCGCGATCGCGCCGGTCCCCGCCCCTCCCACACGGCGCGCCGCGGCGCGTCGCACTCCACGAGCAGCCACTCGATGTCCACGTTGACGCCGCGCAGGTGAAGGCGCTGGCGCATGTGCATGCCGGCCGCCGGCGGTCCGGGGTCGGCGTCGAGCAGTGCCCGGTGGATCGTCACCCATTCGCCGAGCCGCGCCGGATCCATCACGAGCTCCCAGACTCGCTCCGGCGGAGCCGGCAGCTCGATCCAGGCCTCGACGAGGCTCATCGGGCCGCCAGCGGCTCCAGCCGCTCCCAGTCACGCAGCGCGCGTTCAACGGCAGCGCGAAACGTGTGAAGGTGCACGCCGAGCAGTTCCGCGGCGCTGTCGTCCCGCGGCAGCAGGTCGACGTTGAGCCCTTCCATCAGCGGCAGCACCAGCTCGGGCTGCTCGCCGGCAACCGCCGCGGCGACCCGCGCCGCGTACCGGGTCATGTCGACGGGAAGCCGCACCGTGGGCCGGTCGACGAGCATGATCTCGGCGATTTCCGTGAGCATCTCACCGTACGTCAGGGTGTCGGGCCCGCCGATGTCGACGCTCGCCGGCAGGCCGCGCGCGGTGAGAGCCGCGGCGAGCATCTCGTTGACGTCCCGCGCATCGATCGGACGTGTGCGCGACGCCCGCCAGGCGGGGAGCGCGATCAGCGGCATGCGCTCGACGAGGCGCACCAGCAGGCGGAAGGAGCGCGAGCGGGCACCGATCACGATCGACGCGCGTAACGCCACGAACTCTGCGGCACCGCCCCGCAGAGCGCTCTCAACCGCCAGGCGGCTCGCGAGATGCGGCGACGGCCTCTCGCGCGGCATGAGGCCACCGAGGTACACGATCCGCTGCACGCCCGCCCGTCGCGCGGCGGCCGCAAACGTCTCCGCGCCGCGCAGCTCGCGCTCCGCAAACTCCGCGTCGCGCCCGCGGCGTTCCATCGAGTGGATCAGGTAGTAGGCGGCGTCCACGCCGTCGAGGGCCGCGGCCAGGCCGCGCGCGCTCTCGACATCGAGCTCCACGGGCAGCGCGCCCGGCGCCGCTTCGAGGGCATCTACCAGGCGCTCCCTGCTCCTCGCCGCCGCGCGCACCTCGTGGCCGTCCGCGAGCAGCCGCGGCACGAGTAGCGACCCGACCGAGCCGCTCGCGCCTGTGACGAGAATTCGCACCTTGCGGCCATCATGACGCGACGTGCCGGGCGCCGTTTTCGACGCGCCATCCAGAGCCGTCACTTTGTCTCGCGATTTGCGGAGTGGGGTCTCGCGGGCACCGGCGGCCGGTGCTTTCATCGACCACTGGCTGACGCGACGAGCGAGGCGGGGGACGGATGCCGGCACAGCGGGGCAAGACGGGCGAGGCAGGCGGCGAGCGGCGACGAAACGTCAGCTGCGACGGCTGCTTCTTTCGCGCGAACGGGCTCTGTGCGCTGCAGCTCGCCGAGCCGTGCGCGACGTACCGCCCTGCCGAGGCTGAGCTGCGCCCGCCGCAGCAGCTTCGCTTCGCCTTTCGCCAGGAGCGGCGCGCTCGCGCGGCGTGGGCTTTCCCCTCGGCCCAGGAGCAGGCCGCGCTCCACGCCTGATAGCCTCACCGCACCTCGCAAGTACGCGGGGTGAAGTCCTTGGGCGTAGGGGAGGAGCTAAGGGATCAATGGGAGAGAACGACACGTCAACCGCGCGTCGCCGGTTGCCGCTCGGCAAGCTTCTTCTGCTGGCGGTCCTTGGTGCCGTGCTTGCGATCGCGCTGAGTGAGACGGCGCGCTCGACCCTTCTCGACCTGATGTTCGGCGCGGAGGAGGAGTTCGACTACTCGGCGCCCGACGTTGGGGAGCCCGCGCCTGACGGCGCGGCAGTCTGACGGCCGGCGCGATGGGCACCACTGAGGCCGACGCCACCAGCGAGCGCACGGCACGCCCGCTTTCGGGCGAGAAGGCCCAGCGGATCATCGAAGCAATGCGCAGCAACGTCGCGCGCCGTGGACTGGCCGGCGCGACGTTCGACCAGGTCGCGCGCGACGCCGGCGTGTCGCGCGGGCTGCTGCACTACTACTTCGGCACCAAGGAGCAACTCCTCGTGCAGGCGGTGCGGCACGACTGCGAGCTGCGCCTTACGAGCCTGCGCCAACGGCTCGCCGCGGCCAAGCGGGCCGACGACTTCCTTGCGCTAATGGCCCAGGACCTGGAAGAGGGGCTGAGCGACGACCCGGACTTCACGACGCTCATCTTCGAGCTCTTCACGCTCGCGCGGCGCAACGACGAAGTAGCCGTGGAGTTCGCCGACCTTTTGCGCCGCACGCGCGAGACGGTGTCCGAAATCCTGACCGATGCGCAGACCCGCGGCGTGGTCAGCCTCACAGGCGATCCGGCGTCCGTGACGGACGTGCTTTTCGCGCTGGCAGACGGCTTCGCGCTGCGGATACTGAGCGAGCCCGAGCGCGATTTCACCGACTCGATCATCACGGCCGTGCGCAGTACACGCCCGCTGCTGGGCGCCTGAGCGCTCATATAATTCTCGTCGCGGTGCCGATTTACGAGTACAGGCGTCCCGACGGATCGACGTTCGAGATCCAGCAATCGGGCAGCGACGAGCCCCTCCAGAAGGACCCCGACACGGGAGTCCCGGTGACGCGCGTCTTCCACGCCCCCGCGGTCCATTTCAAGGGCAAGGGCTTCTACAACACCGACTACGGGACGCGCAGCCGCCAGCGCGACACGGCGGCGTCGGCCGAGAAGTCGGACAGCGGCGACTCGTCGGCGAAAACGGCCGACGCCAAGAAGGACGCGAAACCCGCGGATTCCAAACCCGCGGCCAAGAGCGACGCCGGCGACTGAGCGGGCCTACCCTGCCATGAACTGCGCGACGTAGTGCTCGCGCGCCTGTGGCGAGATCGTCAGCCCGTCGCCACCGTCGGGCAGCGTGATCGACCCCGTCGGCTTCATCACCCGGGTCGGCGGTGTGCCGGTCAGCGCGAGCGCCGTGAACATGCCGAGCAGTTCGACGCCGCTCATGTCGGACATGATCGCCGGCGGTGCGTCCCATGAGATCAGCGGCAGGCGCAGGAAGCTCCCGACGGTCAGGAGCTGGTTGCGCATCGCGCTGAAGAGCGCCTGCTGGTGTTCCTCGCGGTTGATGTCGTCCTGGGCCGGCGCGCACAGGTTCTCGCGCGTCCGCGCGAGCGCGAGGGCTTCCTCGCCGTCGATGTGGTGTGTGCCTGCGGGCAAGCGGAGCGTGAAGCCGCCGTTCGCGCTCCCGCCGTCGAGCAGCGAGTGCACGCAGCCGCCCTTGTACGTGACACCGCCCATCGCGTCGATCAGCTGCGGGAAGTTTTCGAAGTTGACTTCCACGACGTGGTTGATCGGGATGCCGAGCCAGTGCTTGATTACGCTCACGGACTCCTCCGGGCCGCCGTACTCGTGCGCGGCGTTGATCTTTTCCAGCCCGTGGCCGGGGATGTCGACGACGGTGTCGCGTGGAATCGACAGCCGCGCGGCGTGGCCGCCGCCAGTGCGGATCAGCATGATCGTGTCCGAGCGGCCGTATCCCGTCGTTTCGGCGCCCGGTTCCTTGCTGTTCTTCGGGCGCCGGTCTGAGCCCAGCACCAGGATGTTGTTGGCCGATGTCAGCGGGAAGCCGGAGGGATCGAGCACCGCCTTGACGTTCGTCGGCAGCGGCGTGCGCTCGAAGTGCGAGCTGATCAGAAACAGCACCGCCGAGAGGACGATCCAGCCCACGATCACGCCGAGGATCGCGACGATCACCCGTTTTGGGGTGACGCGCCGCCGCTTGCGCCCTGGCTTCGGCTGCTCCTCGGCGCCGTGCCGGATCTCGTGCGGATCGGGCAGCACGCCGGCGCGCTCGCCCGAGAACAGGCGGCGCACGGACCGGTATCGCGTGTACTGAGGGGTCGGCTCCTGATCGACGCTCATCGCCGTACCTATATTTGCCGAATGTCAGCCAGTTCCCCCGGGCAAGGGAGGCTTCTCATCTGCCCGACGCCGATCGGCAACCCGGACGACCTGACGCTGCGTTCGCTGGCGGCCCTGCGCGACGCGGATCTCGTCGCCTGCGAGGACACGCGCCGGACCGGCACGCTGCTCGCGAAGCACGGCATATCCGCAAAGCTCGTCGCACTCAACGAGCAGTCCGAACGGGCGCGCTCGCGCGACGTCGTCGCGCGCGTGGCCGCCGGCGACCGCGTGGCCCTCGTGAGCGACGCCGGCACCCCCGTGCTCAGTGACCCCGGCTTTGCCGCCGTCCGGGCGTGCCTCGACGCCGGCCTGACCGTCGAGGTGCTGCCTGGGCCCAGCGCCGTGCACGACGGCGCTCGTGGCATCGGCGCTGCCGTGTGACCGCTTCCGCTTCGTCGGCTTCCTGGCGCGAACCGCGGACCGCATGCTCGAGCAGCTCGACGCTGACGAGACGACCGTCGCCTTCGAGTCGCCGCGGCGCCTCGCGGCGACGCTCGCCGCGCTCGCAGAGGACGAGCCCGACCGTCCCGTCACCGTCTGCCGCGAGCTAACGAAGCTCCATGAGGAAGTCCGCCGCGGGAGCGCGAGCGACCTCGCGGCGCACTATGCGGCGAGCCCCGCCCGCGGCGAGGTGACGCTCGTCGTCGGCGCGAGCTCCAAGCCCGCTGCCGACCCGCGTCGCGCTCAGGACGCGCTGGAGCGACTCATCGCGGCGGGCGCGCGGCCGCGCGCAGCGGCGCAAGCGTTGGCGGAGGTCACCGGCCTGCGTGCCAAAGACCTCTACGACGGCCGGCTCGGCGGCAAGTAGCCTCACCTCCCGTGAACAGCTTCTACGTCACGACGCCGATCTACTACGTCAACGCTGCGCCGCACCTCGGCCACGCGTACACGACGATCGCGGCCGACGTGCTCGCGCGCCACCACCGACAGCGCGGCGACAGCGTTTTCTTCCTCACCGGCACCGACGAGCACGGGGAGCCCGTCGCCGACGCCGCGCACGCCGAGGGAATCGAGCCGCAGGAGCTCGCGGACCGCAACGCCGAGCGCTTCCGCGCGCTGGCGCCGCGGCTCGGCGCCACGAACGACTTCTTCATCCGCACGACGGACGCCGGGCACGAACAGGTCGTGCGCGACGTTCTCACGGCGGTCTACGATGCGGGCTACGTCTACAAGGGCCTCTACGAGGGACGCTACTGCCCGCGCTGCGCCGACTTCAAGGTCGACAACGAGATCGGCGAGGACGGGCTCTGCCCGATCCACCACATCCAGCTCACGATCGAGCACGAGGAGAACTACTTCTTCGCGCTCTCGCGCTTCCAGGAGCCACTCGAAAAGCTCTACGAGGAAAATCCCGGCTTCGTCGGGCCGCGCGAGCGCTTCAACGAGGCCCACTCGTTCATCCGCTCGGGCCTGCGGGACATCCCGCTTACGCGACGGCGCCTCAGCTGGGGAGTGCGCGTCCCCTGGGATGACGACCACGTCTTCTACGTCTGGTTTGACGCGCTGCTCAACTACTACTCGGCGCTGAAGTACGCGCCGGCGGCCGCCGGGGGCGACTTCTGGCCGCCGAGCTACCACTTGATCGGCAAGGACATCCTGCGCTTCCACACGGTGTTCTGGCCGGCGCTGCTGCTCGCCGCCGGGATCGACTTGCCGGAACGGATCTTCGTGCACGGGTTCCTGCTGATGGACGGCGAGAAGATGAGCAAGTCGCTCGGCAACGTTCTCGACCCGTTCGCGGTGATCGAGCGCTACGGCACAGACGCGCTCCGCTTCTACCTGCTCCGTGAGGTGCCCTTCGGACAGGACGGCTCCGTCTCGACCCAGTCCTTCGAGACCCGCTACGAGAGCGAACTCGCGAACGACCTCGGCAACCTCGCGAGCCGCACGATCGGGATGCTCGACCGCTACCGCGAAGGAAACGTCGAGGCCGGCGACCTGGATCCCGTGCTCGCAGCCGACTTCGACGGGCTCGCGGCGCGCGTGCGCGAGCGCTTCGACAACGCGAACCTCACCGGCGCGCTCGACGACATCTGGGGCCTCGTGCGGCGCCTGAACCGCTACGTCGAGGAGAGCGCTCCCTGGCAGCTCGCCAAGGATCCCGAGGCCGCGGTGCGCCTGGATACTGTCCTGCGCAGCCTCGTCGAGGGCCTGCGGTCTGTCGCCGTGCTGCTCTGGCCCTACCTGCCGACGACCATCGAGCGCCTACTCGAGGCCCTCGGTGCCCCGGATGTGGACCTCGGGAGCGCTGAATTCGGATCGGGCTCGGTGGGCTCCGTCGGACCGCTCGGGCCGCTCTTTCCGAAGCATGAGACATCTCCTAATCTCGGTCCACACAGCGCCGGATAAGCGGCTCGACACAGCCCGTTTGCCCCGCAATTCGGCGGTTTAGCCCGCCGCCGGCGTGACCGACACGCAGCCCCCACGGATGCTATAGGGTTGCGCTCCAAACTCCGCGCCAAGCACGCCTGCCGATTTGCCGCAGCAGCACCGTGGCGATCCTGCGCGCGCGAAAGCGCGAGCGCACCTATTCCCAGAACTGGAGGACTGTCAGGGATGTCTGGATCGAACTTGGCGCTGGGCAAACGCCGCTTGCTCCTCACTGGAGCGGTCGTTGCCCTTGCGTATCTGCTGGCGATCGTGCCGGCATCATTTGCTCAGCGCGCGCATTCTGCGTCGAAGCACTACGTGTGTGTTGAGCGTGGACACATCGCGCTTGCGCGCGGCAAGGCGGCCTCGTGTTCGCGCGGGGCCCACAAGGTCGCCCTCAGCAAGCCCAAGGCGGGCAAGGCGGCAACTACAACGACCATCGAAACGTGCGTCAACCGGAAAGGTGCGCTGCGCCTCGTCTCAAGCCGCACCAAATGCAAATCCGGCGAAAAACGCGTGAAGTGGAGCATCACCGGCCCACGCGGGGCCACCGGCCCCACGGGCGCCACCGGCGAAAAAGGCGAAAAGGGCGAAAAGGGCGAAAAGGGAGCCCAAGGCACGAAAGGCGAAACCGGAGCCAAAGGCGAAACGGGCAAAGAAGGCGCTAAAGGCGAAAAAGGCGAAACCGGGCCTAAAGGCGAAACCGGCGAAAAAGGCGAAACGGGCAAAGAAGGGCCCAAAGGCGAAAAAGGCGAAACGGGCACGCCCGGCAAACTGAGCGCCTTCGTCGGCGAATGGAACGAAACCACGGAATACGAAGCTGGCGCGATCGTTAGCTGGGAAGGAAGCTCGTGGGTCGCCAAGGTGGCGAACGAAGAAAACGAACCGGGCTTCTCGTCGGACTGGGAAGTTCTCGCTGAAAAAGGCGAAACCGGTAAAGAAGGCAAAAAAGGCGAACAGGGCGAAAAGGGCGAAACCGGCGAAACTGGCGAAAAAGGCGAACGTGGTACACCGGGCAAACTCGGTTCGTACGTTGGCGCCCTGGAACGGCACGACGGAATATGAAGCTGGCGTGATCGTTAGCTTTGAAGGCAGCTCGTACGTCTCGACGGTCGCCAACGAAGGTGAAGAACCGGGCGTCTCGTCCGACTGGGAAGTCCTCTCCGCCAAAGGCGAAAAGGGCGAACAGGGCGAACAGGGCGAAAAGGGCGAAACCGGCGAAACTGGCGAAAAAGGCGAACGTGG
Source organism: uncultured Solirubrobacterales bacterium (assembly GCA_963764325.1). Lineage (GTDB taxonomy): Bacteria > Actinomycetota > Thermoleophilia > Solirubrobacterales > Solirubrobacteraceae > Palsa-744. The sequence continues at coordinate 1,250,204 of CAVXSE010000003.1, forward strand.
TACACCGGGCAAACTCGGTTCGTACGTTGGCGCCTGGAACGCACGACGGAATATGAAGCTGGCGTGATCGTTAGCTTTGAAGGCAGCTCGTACGTCTCGACGGTCGCCAACGAAGGTGAAGAACCGGGCGTCTCGTCCGACTGGGAAGTCCTCTCCGCCAAGGGCGAAAGAAGGGCGAAACCGGCGAAACCGGCGAAAAAGGCGAAACCGGCGAAAAAGGCGAACAGGGCGAAAAAGGCGAACGGGGCGAACCCGGGAAGCTCAGCTCGTTCGAGGGCGAATGGGACGAAACGGAGACGTATGAAGAAGGCGTGATCGTCACATGGGACGGCAGCCTGTACGTATCCACCGAGAACAACAACGAAGAAAACGAACCCTCGAAATCGTCGCCAGACTGGGCGCTCCTCGTCGAAAAGGGCGAAAAGGGCGAACCCGGTAACGAAGGCGCCAAAGGCGAAACTGGCGAAAAAGGCGAAACCGGCGAAACCGGCGAAAAAGGCGAAAAAGGCGAACGCGGTGAACCGGGCAAACTCGGTCAGTTTGCGGGCTCGTGGAACGAATCGACGGAATACAAGGCCGGCGAATTCGTGACATGGCAGGGCAGCTCGTACGTCGCCACGGCTGAAAACAAGGAAGTCGAACCGGGCACTTCGTCGGACTGGGAAGTCCTCGCCGCCAAAGGCGAAACCGGTGAAAAAGGCGAAACCGGCGAAACCGGCAAAGAAGGCGCCAAAGGCGAAACCGGTGAAAAAGGCGAAACCGGTGAAAAAGGCGAAACCGGTGAAAAAGGCGAAAAAGGCGAAACCGGCGAAACCGGCAAAGAAGGCGCCAAAGGCGAAACCGGTGAAAAAGGCGAAACCGGTGAAAAAGGCGAAAAAGGCGAAACCGGCGAAACCGGCAAAGAAGGCGCCAAAGGCGAAACCGGTGAAAAAGGCGAAAAAGGCGAAACCGGCGAAACCGGCAAAGAAGGCGCCAAAGGCGAAACCGGTGAAAAAGGCGAAAAAGGCGAAACCGGTGAAAAAGGCGAAAAAGGCGAAAAAGGCGAAAAAGGTGAAAAAGGCTCAGGTGGCCTTTCCGAAGCCTTCTACGCCGAACAGTCGTCTCTGGTGACGCTCGGCAAAGTCGCCTCCGTGATAACCGGCCTCGAAATCACAGCCCTGCCGAAAGGCGAATACGTCGTCAACGGCATGCTGGAGATCGAAGCCTCGTCGACAGCAGCAAGCGTCGCCAAGATCGAAATCACGGTCGAAGGCGGCAAAACGACCTCGAAGCACGTCTTGGTGGTCGAACCGTACAAAATCACGAAAACGGAATACATGTGGACCAACGCGGTGCCAATCAGCGCGACGTTCTCGCTCGGAGCGGGCGAAGCGATCAAAGTGAAGGCGTCTGCGACCGAACTCGTGGGCAAACCGACCGTCACGGTCGGCGGTTCCGCGAATGGTGAGAGCGAGTTGACGGCAATCTCCGTCAACACTCTGACCAAAGGCTAGTAGCGAAAGCAGTTGATGCGAGCGGGGGCCGTGGCCTTAGGGCTGCGGCCCCCGCTTTGTTTTTGCCGGATGGCGTCGGGGGCGACTTCGTGTCGCGCCTGCGATCATCCCCGCGTGTGATCGACTCGCACACTCATCTCGACCTCTGCGAGGAGCCAGAGGCATCGTTGGTAAACGAGGCCCTCGCCGCCGGCGTAAGCAGGCTCCTCACGATCGGAACCGACGCCGAGTCCTGTCGCGCCGCGCTCCGTGCCGCCGATGCGCACGATTCGGTCTTCGCGGCCGTCGGCAGGCACCCCAATTCGGCCACCGGCTTCGATGACGACGTGGCCGCCGATTTGCAAGAGCTCGCAAGCGCGGATCGCTGCGTCGCGGTCGGTGAGACGGGGCTGGACTTCTATCGGGACTACGCACCCGCAGCCGATCAGCGCCGCGCGTTTTCCGCGCACATCGGTCTCGCCCGCGAGCTCGATCTGCCGTTGATCATTCACACCCGGGCCGCTGAGGAGCAGACACTCGACCAGCTTGCCGCCGAGGCAGCGGGCCTGACCGTCGTGATGCACTGCTTCTCGATGCCTGAGCAGCTCGAGGCGTGCGTCGAGCGCGGCTACGCCATCTCGTTCGCCGGCAATGTCACGTACCGCAGCGCCGCCGACCTGCAGCAGGCCGCGGTACGCGCGCCCGCCGACTGCCTACTCGTCGAGACGGACGCTCCGTACCTCACGCCCGCGCCCTTCCGAGGCGAGCGCAATCGCCCGGCGCTCGTAGCGCACACGCTCGCCTTCGTAGCGCAGTTGCGAGGCGAAACGCCAGCCGAACTCGGCGCGATCGTCGAGCGAAACGCGAGACGGATCTTCCGATGGCCATGAGCGCCGCGCCGCAGCGATCGGGTCAGGCGAGCCTACGAAGGCTGCGCGAGCTCGGCATCAGGCCAGACCGCGACCTCGGCCAGAACTTCCTCGTCGACTCGAACATCCTCGGCGTCATCGAGCGCGCCGCGGCGCTCGACCCAGAAGGGGTGGTGCTCGAGGTCGGCGGCGGCCTCGGCGTCCTCAGCGAGTTCCTCGCCGAGCGCGCCCGCGTCGTTCACGTCGTGGAGGTCGACCGGCGGCTCGAAGCGGCGCTTGACGAGGTCGCCGCCGCTCACGGCAACGTTCGCCTCCACTGGGGCGACGCCATGAAGCTCGACCTCGCGAACCTGGAGCCGCCGGCGACGGCGATGGTCGCGAACCTCCCGTACGGGATCGCCGCGACGCTCCTGCTCCAGACGATCGAGGAAGTGCCGTCGATCGGGCGCTGGACAGTCATGGTCCAGCGTGAGGTCGGCGAGCGTTTCGCCGCCGAAGCGGGCACCGCCGCCTACGGAGCGCCGTCGGTTCTCGCGCAGCTCGAGTGCACGGTACGGGTCGTGCGGACCATTCCGCGATCCGTCTTCTACCCAGAACCCAACGTCGACTCGGTGCTGCTGTCGCTGGTGCGCGCCCGGGACGCGGTACCGAAGGGCGTGCGGGCCCTTGTTGCCGCCGGCTTCGCCCATCGACGAAAGACGTTCGTCGGGTCCCTGAAGCTCGCTGGGACCTTGCCCGAGGTCGCGGCAGACGACGTCCGCGCCGGCCTCCTAGGGCTCGGCCTGCCTGCGGACGCGCGCGCCGAGCGGCTCTCGCCCGAGCAGTTCCTCAGCCTGGCGGCCGAGCTCGCGCTGTGAAGCGCAGCGCGCCCGCGAAGATAAACCTCGGCCTCGCCGTGGGCCCCGTGCGCCCCGACGGTCGCCACGACCTGGTGACCGTGATGCAGGCGATCACGCTCTGCGACGAGCTCGAGCTGACCGACGGCGGCGCTGAGGACCGTGTCGACTGTCCCGGCATCGAAGGAGAGAACCTCGCGCTCGAGGCGCTCACCGCGCTGCGGGAGCGCAGCGGCTGGGACGGCCCCGGCCAGCACCTGCGGATCGACAAGCGCATACCGGTGGCGGCGGGCCTCGCGGGTGGATCGTCCGACGCGGCCGCGGCGCTCGCGCTCGCCGCGGTCCGGGCGGGCATCGCCGACGAGGATCTGGTGCGTGAAGTCGCGCGCGATCTGGGCTCTGACGTTGCGGGGCTCCTCTCGCCGGGCCGATGGCTCGCCGCCGGGGCCGGCGACGAGCTCGAGGAGCTCCCGTCGCCGGTCGGGCTGTGGGTGCTCGTGCTGCCGGCCGACCACGGACTCTCGACCGCCGACGTATACGCGCGCGCCGACGAGATCGGCGCCCGGCGCTCGCTCGCGGAACTCGACGAGCTCGCGCAGCGGCTCCTCGACGAGCTCGCCGGCGGCGCCGATCTTCCGGCCGGCAGAGCTTCTCGCGCAACGACCTCGAAGATGCGGCGCTCTCCCTGGATCCGTCGATCGCCGCGTCGCTCCAACGCGCCACCAGCGCCGGTGCAGACCACGCGATGGTCGCCGGTTCCGGGCCCACCGTAGTCGGTCTCTTCGCGGGCGCCGCGGCGCGCTCACGCTGCCGGGCCGCGGCGCGCGCCGTCATCGCCGGCGGCAACCCGGCAATATGGGTGCAGGCAATGTGATCCCCCGACAGGCACTTGCGCAACAATCCACGGATCGATGAGCAGATCGAGCGTCAACGAGCTGATCGGCGCTGGTGCGGCTGTAGTCGCACTGGCGCTTTACGTCGTCCTGATCCTCAGGCCGGCCTGGACCTCCTACCAGCACGGCTGGGAACGGTTTACCGCCGCGGTCCTCTCGCTTTACGTGCTCGCTCTGCTGGTCGGAGTCGGCGTGGCCGGAGCGCTGGCCGCCGTCTACTACTGGGGCTGAGATACGCGTGTCCGAGGCCGTCGCGCTCGACGCGATCACGCAGGCCGTGGAGTCCGGGAGCCGGACTGCCGGAGGTACTGCGCGCAGCCGCGCGCGTGCTCGACGGCAGCCTCGCCGTGTCCGACGCCTGGGGGTCAACCCTCGCCGTAGCGGCCCGCAGCCCCGCCGACGAGCGGGCCCTGCTCGCGCGCGGCAGCGGCGTCGAGGTCCACCAGCTACGCGTCGCCGACAACGCCGTCGGCACGCTCGTGATGCGCGTGCGAGGAGACGGCGAAGACTCGCTGCGGCGGCTCGTGGTGACGCTGATCGCATCCGAGGTCGAGCGCGTGCGCGCTCCGGAGCGGATCAGCGAGAGCGCCTCGGGCGAGCTACTCAGGGCGCTCGCCGCACGCGAGGTCGCCTCGCGCGAGGAAGTCCTCGAGCGGGCCGGGTCGCTGGCACCACTGATCGTCGACGGCGCGAGCATCATCGTCGCCCGCGCCCACCAGCAGGCCCCGGCGCAACAGGGGTGGCGCGGGCGCATGCGCGCGCTCGCCGAACGGGGAGCGCGGGCCGTCGCCAGCGGGGCCGTCGCGGCCCTGAACGAGCGTGACGGGATGCTCGGGGCAGAGGTACTCGTCCTCGTGCCGACGGCCGACGAGGGCGGTGCCGAACGCGCCGCCGAAGCCGTCGCCGCCGAGCTCGGCGCGGCCATGACCGGATTTTCGTTCGCGATCGGGCGCAGCCGCGTCGCGGCGGACCCCGCGGACCTGGTCCGCGCCTGCGGCGAAGCTCTGCTCGCAGCCAATGTGGCGCAGGGCGCCGGCGACGCCGGCCCGCTCGCGTTCGAGCAGACCGGCGCCTACCGTCTGCTGCTCTCAGCGATGAGCGAGAATCCCGGCGAGCTCGAGCGCTTCTACGAGGAGACCGTCGAGCCGCTCGTCACCTACGACGAGCAGTACGAGACGGAGCTGGTCAAGACACTCGAGACCTTCCTCGAAGCCGACGGTAACGTCGCCGGCACGGCGCAGCGCCTCTTCACGCACCGCCACACCGTCTATTACCGGCTTGAGCGCGTCCGCGAGCTGTCGGGCCTGGACGTCTCCTCGAGCGATGGGCGGGAGAAGCTGAGCCTCGGGCTGAAGTCGATGCGCGTCCTCGGCATCCCCACCCGGGCGGTCCCGCGAGCGAGGCGGGGGCCGCCGGAGGGCGCGTTCCCAGGCGCGGCGGCCGGCGCTCCTGAGTTCCCTGGGCAGGCTTATCCTCGGTTGCGCGCTGGGGGGTCGTCCAACGGCAGGACATCAGGTTTTGGTCCTGAGAATCGGGGTTCGAATCCCTGCCCCCCAACCTCTGGCGCTGCCGAGCAAGCGAATACCATCGAGAGCTGTGAGCGCCGCCACGGTCCTGATCCTCGCTGCGGGCCAGGGGACGCGCATGCGCTCGGAGAGGCCGAAGGTCTTGCACGAGATCTGCGGGCGCCCGATGATCGCGTGGGTGATCGAGGCCGCGCGCAACGCGGGTGCGTCGCGCATCGTCCTCGTCGACTCGCCGCCACGCCCACTGGAGCGTTCGCGGGCGACGGCGTCGAGGTCGCGGTTCAGCCCACCTCCAACGGCACCGGCGGTGCCACCGTCGCAGGGCTCGCCGCGGGGCCGGTGGCGCAGGACACGCCCGTGCTCGTGGTCAACGGCGACGTTCCGCTCGTCTCCGCCGAGGCGCTGCGGGGGCTGCTCGACGCGCACGCCGAGGCCGATGCCGACGCGACCGTGGCGACCGCCGTCCTGGCGGACCCGAGCGGCTACGGACGCGTCGTCCGCGACGCGACGGGGCTCGTTCGTGCGGGTCGTCGAGACCAAGCATCCGGGCGACGCATCGGACGAGGAGCTCGAGATCCGCGAGGTAAACGCCGGCATATACGTCTTCCGGGCGCAGGCGCTGCAGCGCGGCGCTGCCGCGCCTGAGCGACGACAACGCGCAGAGCGAGCTGTACCTACCCGAGGTCCTCGAGCTGATCGCTGCTGACGGGGCGACGGTCGAAGCCCGCGTCGTCGGTGACGAGCGATCGTGCTCGGAGTCAACGACCGAGTCGACCTGGCACGAGCCGGCGCGATCGCCCAACGCCAGATCAACGAGCGCCACATGGTCGCCGGCGTGACGATCGTCGATCCCGACTCGACCGTCGATCGACGCCGCCGTCGACGATCGGCCGCGACACGGTGATCGAGCCCTTCACGCGCGATTCGCGGGCGCGGCGCGAGATCGGTGCGGACTGCACGTCTGCGCAACGCGTATCTCGTGCGACTGCCGTCGTCGCGCGACGGCGCGACGATCGGCCCGTTCGCGCTACCTGCGCCCGGCGCGGACATCGGCCGCGGCGCAAAGGTCGGCACGTATCGTCGAGGTCAAGAACGCCGATGTCGGCGCCGAGCGCCAAAATGCCCCACCTGTCCTACATCGGCGACGCCGACGTCGGCGAGCGCACCAATCTCGGTGCGGCACGATCACCGCCAACTACGACGGCGCACGACAAGCACCGGACGACGATCGGCGCAGACGTGCGCACCGGCGTCGACACGACGTTCGTCGCGCCGGTCACCGTCGGTGACGGCGCCGTGATCGGCGCCGGCTCGGTGATCACCGAGGACGTGCCCGCCGGGCGCGCTCGGCGATCGCCCGGGAGCGCCAGCGCAACGTCGAGGGTTACGCGGACCGAGCGCAGCCGCAGGCGCCGCGTGACCGAGCGACGTTCTCCGCTTTACACTGCGCGATGAGATGAGCGCGATCGACACGCGCACGGAGAGCTCGACCGCGAGCCTGCCGATCGAGTACAGCAAGCGGCTGATGCTCTTCAGCGGGCGCTCGAACGCGCAGCTTGCCGTCGACATCGCCGACCGGCTCGGCGTCGAGCTCGGCCCCGTGACGCTCAAGACGTTCTCCAACGGAGAGGTCTACTGCCGCTACGAGGAGTCGATCCGCGGCGCCGACGTCTTCATCGTGCAGTCGACGGCCGCGCAATCCGGAGGCCGGAGTCAGCGCGAACGACGCCCTGATGGAGCTGATGCTGATGATCGACGCCGCCGTCGGCGCCTCTGCCCACCGCGTGATCGCCGTCACGCCGTGGTTCGGCTACTCCCGCCAGGACAAGAAGTCCTCGCCGCGCGAGCCGATCTCGGCCCGTCTGGTGGCGCGGATGCTCGAGGCGGCCGGAGTCCGACCGGGTGCTGACGATGGACCTCCACGCCGGCCAGATCCAGGGCTTCTTCCAGAAGCCGCTCGACCACATGACCGCGCTGTTCATGCTCACGCAGTATTTCGCGGACCTCGGGCTCGACGGACCTCGTGGTCGTCGCGCCGGACGCCGGCCGCGTGAAGCTGAACAAGAACTTCGCCTCCAAGCTCGGCGCGGAGCTCGCGATTCTCGACAAGGAGCGCCCGGCTCAGCAGGTCGCCGAGATCGGCTACGTGATCGGCGACGTGAAGGGCAAGACCGCCGTGATCGTGGACGACATGATCGACACCGCCGGCACGCTGCGAGCGGCCGTCGAAACGGTCCGCGCGGAAGGCGCCGAGCGCGTTTACGCCGCCGCGACGCACGGCATCTTCTCCGGCGACGCCTTCGAGAACCTCACGGCGAGCGGGCTCGAGGAGGTCGTCGTCACCGACACGTCCACATCAGCGAGGACCGGCCCGTCGAACATCCGCGTGCTGCCGTGCGCGGACCTCCTCACCGACTCGATCCGGCGGATCTTCGTCGACGACTCCGTGAGCGAGGTGTTCGGCGGCGAGAACCAGCTGTTCTGAGCCGCCGCGGCCGGGGTGTAGCAGTCCCGGACCAGCGGACTCACGGCGCCGTTGTGGCGCGAGTTTGCGGCGTCGCAGTTGCTAGAGTCGTACGCCGCCATGGCGACCGAAAACGCCCAACTTCAGATCACCAGCCGCGAGCCCGAAGGCTCGCGCGCCGCGCGCCGTCTGCGCCGCTCCGGACGCGTACCCGGAGTCCTCTACGGCGGAACCGGCGAGGCCGTCGGCTTTCACGTCGATGCCCGCGAGCTGCGCGGCGCCCTCGCCGCGTCGTCGGCGGTGATCGAGGTGTCGATCGACGGCTCAAAAGGCACTCCGGCCGTACTCAAGGACGCGCAGAGGCACCCCGTCCGTGGCGAGGTCACGCACATCGACCTCCTGCGGGTCCGGCTGGACGAGGAGATTCACGCCGTTGTGCCGATCGAACTGCTCAACTCCGAGCAGGCCGCCGGTACCAAGCTAGGCGGCATTCTCGAGCAGATCACCCGCGAGCTGAACGTGGAGGCGCTGCCGACCGCGATCCCCGAGTCGATCACCTACGACGTCACGGAGCTCGAAATCGGCCAGACCGTGCTGCTCGAGGCCGTCGAGGTACCGGCCGGCGTAAAGCTTCTCGACGATGTGCACGAGACCGTCGTCGCGCTGATGTCAGCGCCCCGTCTGCAGTCCGCCGTCGAGGACGAAATCGAGTCTGAGACCGAGGTCGTGGGCGAGGACGAGCCGGCGGCCGAGGACGACGACGGACGAGGAATAGGCGCTGCGCAGGCCGTTCGCCGGTGAGCCGGCAGACTGGCTGATCGTCGGCCTCGGAAACCCGGGGCCCAAATACGTCGGCACCCGCCACAACGTCGGCTTCACGACCGTCTCGGCGCTGGTCGAGCGGTGGCAGCTCGGGCGGGTTCGTGACCGCTACGCCGGCCGCTTCGTGGCAGGGCGCATCGCACCCGGCGGTCCCCGCGTCGCGCTCCTTCAGCCGCAGACCTTCTACAACGACGCGGGCCGCGCCGCCGGCCCCGCCCGCGGCGCGCTAAAGCTCGACCCCCAGCGAGTGCTGGTCGTCCACGACGAGATCGACCTGCCATTCGGCGACGTGCGCACGCGCCTCGGCGGCGGGCTGGCAGGCAACAAGGGTCTCGCGTCGATTCGAGGCGCACTCGGAAGCGACCAGTTCATGCGGGTTCGGGTCGGTGTCGGGCGACCCGACAGCACCGACCCCGAGATCGTCTCGGCTTACGTTCTCGGGCGCTTTCGCGAGAGCGCGGACGACGTCGAGAAACTGATCGACGACGCGTGCGGCCATGCGGAACGCGCGGTCCTCGGGGAGGAGTAGCGTGGCCGGCGAGCTGCGTGCTCTGACTCGCCTTGCGGCAGAGGACGAGGCGACCGTCCGCCTCGGCCGTGACGGCGGGGAAGCCTTCGTCTCCGCGGCGCTTCGCCCATACGCGATCGCTTCGCTCGTCGAGCTCGACGAGGCCTCGCGCGCGCGACCCACGATCGTCGTCGTCGGCGACGACCGCGCCGCGCGCGACCTCGCCGTTGAGCTTCACGCGTGGCTTGCACCGCGCCTGGTCCGTTACTACCCCTCGCGCGGAGTCGCCTACGAGTCGCACCTCGCGCCGCCGGCCCACCTCGTCGGCCTGCGCGTCGCCGCGCTCGACGCCCTGTTGGCGGACACTGGAGACGACGCGCCCGTCGTAGTCGTGAGTGCCGTGGCGCTCTCGGAGAAGGTGCCCGACCCCGAGCTGCGGCCTCGCTCGTTCACGTTGCGCGTCGGCGACCTGCTCGACCTGGAGGAGTGCGCCGACCAGCTAGCGGCCGCGGGCTACGAACGCGTCGAGCAGGTCTCCGAGCGCGGCCAGTTCGCGCTCCGCGGCGGCATCATGGACCTCTTCCCGGCGACGGAGGAGCGCGCCGTCCGCGTCGACATGTTCGACGTCGAGATCGAGTCGCTGCGCTGGTTCTCGACGTTCACGCAGCGCTCGCTCGGCGAGGCCGAGGAGGTCCTTGTCGCGCCGGCGGCGGAGCTCGCGCTGGAGCACCGCGAGCTCGCCGAGGTCGCGGCGGCCGGCGGCTTCGCCGACGACGGCGAGCGGCCCGACGTCGCCGAGCTCCTTCCCGTCGAGCGCTTTCGCCCCCTTCTTGACCTTGCGGGCGACCGCGTCCGTGTGATCGTCGGCGCCGACGAGGAGCTCGCCGGCGTGCTCGCCGACCACTGGGCCGACGTCTGCGTCGCCTTCGAGGACACCGACGCGCACCATCTCTACGTCGCGCCGTCGCAGATCGAAGCGGAGCTTGCGCGCCGCGGCGACGTCCGGCTCTCGGCGCACTCCTCGGAGCAGTCGATCGAGCTGCGCGCGGAATCCGTCGACGGGCCGTCGCGCTCGCTCGCCGAAGCCGAGCCGCGGCTCGAGAGCCTTGTGCGCTCGGGTTACACGACGGTCGTCGCCTTCCCGCACCGCGGCGAGGGCGAACGGTTCGCGTACAACCTCGGGCGCCTGCGGGCGACGTGGCTCGGCGAGCGGCCGGCCGGCGAGCTGACGCTCGCGACAGCGGCGCTCGGCGAAGGCTTCGTCGCCCCGGGCTACCGGCTCGCGGTGCTCCCCGAGCACCGGCTGCTGCGCCGCCGCCCCGAGCGCTCGACGACCGGGCGGATCGCCGGACGCGGCGTCCTGCGGTCCTTCGCCGAACTCAGCAGCGGCGACTACGTCGTGCACGAGGATCACGGGGTAGCGCGCTTCGCGGGCTTCCAGACCCGCACCGTTGACGACGTGACGCGCGACTACCTCTACCTCGAATACGAGGGCGAGGACCGCGTGCTGGTGCCGACCGACCAGCTGGCGAAGATCTCGCGTTACGTAGGCGCGCGCGGCGAGAGCCCGACGCTCTCCAAACTCGGCGGCAACCGCTGGGAGCGCATGAAGGCGCGCGCGAGGCGGGCAGCGCAACAGCTCGCCGGCGAGCTCCTCACGCTCTACGCCGAGCGCCGCCGGCGCACCGGACACGCGTTCCCCGAGGACTCGGACTGGCAGCGCGAATTCGAGCGGCGCTTCCCCTACGCCGAGACGCCCGACCAGCTGGAGGCGATCGAGCTCGTCAAGGGCGACATGGAGGCGCCGCGGCCGATGGACCGGCTGATCTGCGGCGACGTCGGCTACGGCAAGACAGAGGTCGCGCTGCGCGCCGCGTTCAAGGCGGCCGTCGACGGCAAGCAGGTCCTGATGCTCGTGCCGACGACGATTCTCGCGCAGCAGCACTTCGGCACCTTCACCGAGCGCCTGGCCGACTACCCGCTGACGCTCGAGCACGTCTCGAGCTTCCGCACCACCGCTGAGCAGAACGCCGCGATCGAGGGGTTCGCCGCGGGCCGCGTCGACATCCTCATCGGCACCCACCGGGTGCTCTCGCGCGACGTGCGGGCGAAGGATCTCGGCCTGCTGATCGTCGATGAGGAGCAGCGCTTCGGCGTGCGCCAGAAGGAGCTCCTGCGGCAGCTGAAGCTCAAGGTCGACGTGATCTCGATGTCCGCCACGCCGATCCCGCGCACGCTCCAGATGTCGCTCGCCGGCCTGCGCGACATCTCAGTGATCGAGACGCCACCGGAGGGAAGACGCCCGGTCCGCACGTACGTCGGCGAGTACGAGGAGGAGCTGGTGCGCCAGGCGATCGAGCGCGAGCTGGCGCGCGGCGGCCAGGCGTTCTTCATGCACAACCGGGTCGAGACGATCGACGAGACAGCGGAGCGCCTGCGCGCGCTTTGCCCCGGCGCGCGAGTGCTCGTCGCCCACGGCCAGATGGCGGAAGGTGAACTGGAGAAGACGATGCTCTCCTACCTGCGCGGCGACGCCGACCTGCTCGTCTGTACCTCGATCATCGAGTCGGGCATCGACATTCCGCAGGCCAACACGCTGATCGTCGAGCACGCGGACCGCTTCGGCCTGTCGCAGCTCTACCAGATCCGCGGCCGCGTCGGACGCAGCCGCGAGCGCGCCTACGCGTACCTTCTCTACGACTCAGCGGCCGCGCTGACGGGCGAGGCGGCGCAGCGGCTCGCCGCCCTCTCGGATCACACGGAGCTCGGTGCGGGGCTGAAAATCGCGATGCGCGACCTCGAGATCCGCGGCGCCGGGAACCTGCTCGGCGACGAGCAGTCGGGCCACGTCGCGGCCCTCGGCTTCGAGCTCTACATGCAGATGCTCGACGAGGCGGTGCGCGAGGCCGAGGCCGAAGAGCGCCCCGAGCGGCCCGAGCCGGTGCGCCTGGACGTGAACGTGGACGCTTACATCCCGGCCTCGTACATCCCGTACGAGCAGGCGAAGATCGACGTTCACAGGCGCGTCGCGGCGGCCGTCGAGGTCGCCGAACTGGAGCGATTGCGCGAGGAGCTCGTGGACCGTTTCGGAGAACCGCCCGATCCCGTGCAGAACATGCTGGCGTTGCAGCGGGCGCGCATTCGCCTCGGCGAGGCGGGTGCGCAGAACGTCACATTCCGCGGCGGCCGCCTCGCTGTCGTGCCCGTCGAGCTCGACGCTGCGCGTTCGCGGCTGCTCCGCGAAGAGCTCCCCGACGCGCTCTACGAACCGGGTCGCTCGCAGGTCACAATTCGCGTCCCAGACGAGGGGCCGGAGCGCTTCGCGGCCGTCGTCGCCGCCGCCGATGCGCTGCTCGCAGTCGTCCGCCACGAGGGGTAGCGGGAACCACGCGGCGCCCGGCCATGATCCGCTACAGTCGTGGCAACGTGAACCGAATCCCCCGTCCTGTCGCGGCGCTTGGCGCCGTTTTCTTTGCGTCCATCGGCCTTGCCGCGTGCGGCGGCGTCTCCAGCGAATCGATCGCGAACGTCGAAGGCAACCCGATCAAGAACACGACGTTCGACCACTGGCTGCAGGTCGCCGCGACGACCGCCGCCGGCCAGACCGGGGGCGCTCCCGTCGTGCCGCTACCGCCTTCGTACAGCGCCTGCATCGCCCACACCGAGGAACTCCAGGCCAAAACGAAAGACGCCAAAAAGCTGACGCACGAAGAGGCGAAAAAGGAGTGCGAAACTCAGTACGAGTCGCTCAAGAAAGAGGTCGTGAACTACTTGATCTCCTCTGAATGGGTTCTCGGCGAAGCGAAAAACCTCAACGTGAAAGTCACGGATCCAGAAGTCCACAAGGAATTCGAGAAAATTCGCAGCACGCAGTTCCCGAGCCAGGCCGAATTCGAAAAATTCCTCAAGACGTCCGGCCAATCCGTGTCCGACCTTCTGCTGCGCGTGAAGCTCAACATGCTCTCGCAGAAAATCCAGCACAAGGTCCTCGTCGAAAACGAGAAAGTCACGGAAGAGGAAATCAAGAAGTACTACAACGAGAACAAATCGACTTTCGGCTCGCCCGAACTTCGCTCGGTTGAGCTCGTGCTCACAAAGACCGAACAAGAGGCCAAGGAAGCCAAGAAGGAAATCGAATCCGGCAAGAGCTGGGACGAAGTTGCCAAGGCCCGCTCCATAGATCCGGTCTCCAAGGCCAAAGGCGGGCTGCTCAAGGAAGTCGTCAAGGGCCAGGAGTCCAAGGCGCTGAGCGAAGCGATCTTCGCCGCGCCCCTCAACACGCTCTCCGGCCCCGTGAAGACGCCGTTCGGCTACTACATCTACGAAGTCAAGTCGATCACCAAGGGCACGTCGAAACCGTTTAGCAAGGAGAAGAAACGGATCAAGGAACAGCTCGGCGTGGCCAAAGACCAGAAGGCGCTCGCGAAGTTCGTCAAGGAATTCAAAGAACGCTGGAAAGCCCAGACCGAATGCCGCGAAGGTTTCGTCGTGCCGAACTGCAAGGAGTACACGGCACCGAAGGACGCGGTTTCGAAAGCCTAGCCCCGGACGGATGAGCGCGATCGAGCGCCTCCACGGCCGGCAGATCCTCGACAGTCGCGGCAACCCCACCATCGAGGTCGACCTCCGCCTCGCGGGCGGAGCACAGGGCCGCGCAGCAGTGCCGTCGGGTGCTTCGACCGGCGAGTTCGAGGCCACAGAGCTGCGCGACGGCGGCGCGCCGTGGCACGGCAAGGGAGTCACGCGGGCCGTAGACGCCGTCAACGGCGAGATCGCCGCCGCGCTCGGGAGCTTCGACGGTGACCAGGCCGCGCTCGACGGCGCGCTGGTCGAGCTCGACGGCACCCCAAACAAGTCGCGCCTCGGCGCGAACGCGATACTCGGCGTGTCGCTCGCCTTCGCCAAGGCGAGCGCGGAGCAGGCCGGCGAGCCGCTCTGGCGGCACGTTGGCGGGGCCGAGGCGCGGATCCTGCCGGTGCCGATGATGAACGTCCTCAACGGCGGTGCCCACGCGGACAACAGCGTCGACTTCCAGGAGTTCATGATCGTCCCCTACGGCAGCGAGACGTTCGCGGAGTGCGTCCGCGTCGGCAGCGAGATCTTCCACGCCCTCAAAGGGCGCCTCCACGACCGCGGTCTCAGCACGGCCGTCGGCGACGAGGGCGGTTTCGCGCCCGACGTCGAGTCCAACGAGCGGGCGCTTGAGCTGCTCATCGACGGGATCCAGGCAGCCGGCTACGAGCCCGGCGCCGACGTCGCGATCGCACTTGACCCTGCCGCGAGTGAGTTCTTCGTCGACGGCGCGTATCGGCTGGAGCACGAGGGTCGAACGCTCGACCGTGGCGAGATCGTCGCGTACTGGGCCGACCTCTGCGCCCGCTACCCGATCGTGTCGATCGAGGACGGGATGGACGAGGAGGACTGGGACGGCTGGCGCGAGCTCACCGAGAGGCTCGGCGGCGACGTTCAACTCGTCGGCGATGACCTCTTTGTCACGAACACCGCGCGACTCGCGCGCGGCATCGAGGCCGGTGTCGCGAACTCGATTCTCATCAAGGTCAACCAGATCGGCACGTTGACGGAGACACTCGCCGCCATCCAGATGGCGCGCGACGCCGGTTACACGGCCGTCATGAGCCACCGCTCGGGGGAGACGGAGGATGTGACGATCGCCGATCTCGCCGTCGCCACCGGTTGTGGCCAGATCAAGACCGGCGCACCGTCGCGGACCGACCGCGTCGCCAAGTACAACCAGCTCCTGCGCATCGAAGAGCAGCTGGCGGGCCGCGCCGTCTTCGCCGGCCGCGCGGCGTTCCCTCGCGCCTAGCAGGAAAGGCCGCCGCGAGCGCGAATGCGCTCCAGATGGCAACCGCTTCATCAGCGCGCGCACGCTCGGCGCGTCGCAGTTCCGGCGGCGGGATTCGCTGGGACCGCGTCGGCCGCGCCGCGCTCCTCTGCGTCGCCGTGGGCCTCGCGATCCTCTACGTCAGCGCGGCGGTGTCGACGTTCGACGCCTGGCGCCAGTCGCGTAGCGTCAACGGGGCCGTCGCTCACCTGGAGCGCGAACACACCCGCCTCAGCCGTGAGCACTCGACGCTCGAATCGCGCTCGACCATCGAAGCCGAGGCGCTCCGGATGGGCATGACGCATCGCGGCGAGCAGCAGTACATGGTCACCGGGCTGCCGTCCAACTGACCCCGGCCCGCTGCTAGCCTCGCGTCGCTGTGGCCCTCAACGCGGCGATCGAACAATGGCAGCACGGTGAGCGCCGACTCGCTCGCGCGCCGAACGAGCACTCCGCGCTTCTCGAGCGCGTCACCTCGATCCTTGTCGGAGAGCTGCGCAGACGGCTCGGCGGGCGCTTCACAGCGTCCGAACTCGCCGACCTCTACGACCGCGGCACGGCGTGGTGCGTGGACGTCGCGATGCGCGTCGCGCCGCAGGAGCCGTGGGCCTGGGATCCTACGATCGTCGTCGACGCCGCGTTCGGGCGCTACCTGCGGGGCGCCGCCGATTACGCCGGCGGGCGCATCGACGACGGCGCCGACTAGTCCTCGTCGCCGGCGCGCCGGATCACCATGCGGTCCTCCTCGATGGTGATCTCGACCGGACGGTGCCCCGCCCAATGCTCTGCGTAGACGGGGTTCTCGGCGATCGCTGGATCGAGCCAGAGTCCGTAGCCCTCGTCGCCGTGGTCGAACGTACCTTCGAGCGCGGCCGTGCTGCGCGTCGCCGTTCGCCGGCCGCGCCCGCCGCGCCGGCCACGGCGCCGAGCCGGGGGCGCCGAGTCCCCCTCGGAGTCCTCATCGACGTCGTCGTCTTCGCGGTCCAGAGCAGCCAATCGCTCGCGTTCCGCCTCGGCCTCGGCGGCCTCCAGCTCGGCGGCGATCAGCGCGTCGTCCTCGGCGCGCAGGTCGATCTCGTCCGGGTAGCCGTTCGCCTCGCCGGCGGCGTCCTCCTCGAGCTCATTCTGGTTCTTGAACTGCTCGATGTCGCGCACCGACACTTCAAGCTGGTGGGCGATCCAGGCGTCGGTGCGGCCTTGACGCACCCAGGTGCGGATCTGATTGAGGTGGGGGCGCAGGGAACGCTTCGGCATGGACGGACCGGGACACTACCGCATCCGTTGCGCCGATCCCGCCGCTGCGACTACGCAAAATGCGGAGATCGGCGCCGTCCGCCCGCCGCGAGGATTATTATGCTGATCCATCCACTGGGCTCTGGCCGAAGCGGGCCGGCGGGGAGAGAAATAAGAAGATGCTGGTCCTCACGCGCAAGTCCAACCAGAGCATCATGATCGGCGATGACATTGAGATAACCGTCCTGTCGGTTATGGGCGAAAAGGTGAGGATCGGGATTCAGGCGCCGCAGAAGGTTCCGGTCTTCCGCAAGGAGATCTACCTCGAGATCCACAGTGAAGGCGAGTCGGCTGCAGTGGCTGGGGCCGCTGCGCCCGGCGGCCGGACGGCCCCCGGCGGCCGCCGCATCACGCGCTAGGCAAGAAGCAGGTAGAGCGTCTCGAACATCGCGACCGTGACCAACACGGCCGTGAGCAGGAGCGTCGCAAGGAGTGCGACAAAGCGGAGCCTGCCGTGGCGGTTGCGCTTGTCGACGCCGCGGCGCACCGAGCGCTTCTCGCTCGTCCTGTACAGCGAGTCGCGGCGGTCCCGGTCGAGCGCCGTCTCGTGCTCGAAGGCCTGCTCGAGCTCGGCAAGGCTACGCCGCATCTTCAGGGCCGGACGCATCAGCCTCGCTCCGCCTCCTCATAGACCGCGATGAAGCGCCGATAGCTCGCCGCGATCCGGGCCGCAGCCTCATCGCGCTCGAGGTCGCCGTCGATGAATCCGCGAAGCGGATCCCACCAGATGGAGCGGCCGATCGCGAAGCCGATGAAGCCGTCGACGGGCGCGGCCTGGCGCAACCAGTGGTCGACCTTCTCGTCGCTCGCGCCGCGCCCGAGAAGCACGCAGGCAACGCCGTCACGCCCCCCGCTACGCGCCTGGGCGACCAGCATCGCGCACTCCTCGCTCCGTTCGACGCCCTCGATCTTCCACACGTCGGCCTCGACGCCGGCCTCCTGCAGCGCGGCGATCGCGCGTCGCATCAGCTCGGGCCGCAGCTCGGCGTCATAGCGGTCACTGTCACCGCCCACGCTTTCGAGCTGAGCCGGCTCGGCCGGGACGAGCAACTCGAACAGGAAACGCCGCCCGTTGTCGTGGAGCCAATCGGCAAGGCGCCGCAGCTTCTCGCGCTGGTCGGCGTTGGCGGCCTCGTCGCCGTCGGGGTTGTAGCGGACGAGCACCTTCGTGAAGTCCGGATCGAACTTGAGGATGTGGGCGCCGAAGTCGTCGCCGTACTCGAAGTCGAACATCTTCTGGCCCGAGCGCTCCGCCGGCATCGCCAGCGTGAATCCGCGCTCATGCGCCTCGCGCGGGACCGTGGAGCCGAACTGCTCGTCGACGAGCACACCCGCGGCGCTCGCGTCAGCGCCCTCGGCGACGGCGCGCTCGATGCCCTCAAAGATGAGGTGCTTGGCGTCCGCGATCTGGGCTGTTTGCGCCGCATCGGGGGCGCCCTCGATGCCGAAGAAGCTCTTCTGGAAGGAGCCTCGGTGGTCGAAGGCGAGTATGTACAGGCGCTTGTCGTATCCGTATGTCATGGCCGCAAGTATCTCAAAGGCCCGCGAGCGGGCACGACGCCCACCGTAGAATGGGACGCCATGGGATCGGGAGCTGACCTGTTCGTAGTCTGCAAGCACTGCGGCTCTGAGGTCAGCCCGTACGTGACGGAGTGCCCATATTGTGGCAAGCGGATCCGCCGCCGCGCGCCGAAGCTGCCGCGCCCCGAGAGTCCGCCGCGGCGCGCGCGTCGTGTGCGTGCGCCGACATGGAGTGTGGAGCGGCCGTGGGCGACCGTTTCGCTCGTGACCGCGGGTTGCGCCGGCTGGGTTCTGGTCCACGCAAAGCCCTCGATCTACGCGAACGCCACGGTCTCCGGGCCGCTGGAAGGCAAGTGGTGGCGACTCGTGACCTCGCCTTTCCTTTACGGCAGCGGTGGCTACGCATTCGTCGCGCTTGTCGCGTGCGCTCTCTTTGGGACGCTCCTGGAGCGCGAACGGGGCCCCGTCGTGGTCCTCGTGCTCTTCTTCGCGGCCGCCGTCTCCGGCGAGCTGCTCGAGCTCGCGCTCGTCAACGTCCCGCTCGCCACCGGTGCGAACGGAGCGGCGCTGGCGTTGCTCACGGCGTACGCGGCGCCGCAGGTCCTCGCGGCCCGCGCCGGCGACGAGCACTCTGACCTCTTGGGAGTCGGTGCCATCGCGCTAGTGCTGCTCGCGATTCCTGCCGTCGTCGCCGAAGCGAGCTGGGTCGCGGGGCTCGCGGGTGTAGCGATCGGAGCACCGGTCGGCGTGGGCCTCAGGGCCGCCGTCTGAGGCGCGGGACTATCATCGCGCCATGTCGATGGCGCACGCGGTAGTGCTGATCGAGTCCGAGCGCGACGCGCTCGCGACGCTCGGGGGAGCGCTGGCCGACGTCGAGGGCGTCGGCGAGGCGTACTCGGTGACCGGGGAGTGGGATTTCGTCGCGGTCGTACACGTGGCGGACCACGAGCAGCTCGCCGATGTCGTGACGGCGAAGATCGGCGGCCTGCCCGGCGTCGCGCGCACGCAGACGATGGTGGCCTTCGCCGCGTACTCGCAGCACGACCTCGAAGCGCTCTTCTCGCTAGGTAGCTAGGACCGGCGCCGCCGCTATTCGGCGGGTGCCGTGCCGCTGGCGGCGGGGGCTTCTTGTTCGGCCGGAGGCGCGGTCGTCGTCGTTTCGGTCGGCGACGTGGGCGCTTCTTCGCCGCCGGCTTCTTCGCCTTCCGGCGTTTCGGCCGCTGAGCCTGTAGGGCCTGTCGTGGCGATCGGTCCGCCGGCGACCGACGATGCGCCCTGGGCGGACGCTTCGGTCGTGGTAGCGGGAAGTTTGGTTTCTTCGGTCGTGACCTCGGTGGGCTGACCGGAAGCCGTCGATTCAGTTGCGGGTGCGGTCGACGTCGCGGGCGCAGCCGGGGGCGTTGTCGCGGCCTGCTGCTGCGGAACGCGGGACGCGTGGCTTGCGACGTGGGCGGCTGCGCTGTGCAGTGCCGCGGTCGCGTCGCTGCCGGCGGCGATCGGCGCTGCCGCGTGGGTCACGGTCACGTTGTTGCCGGCGGCGCGTTCGGGAGCCGCGTTGTGGGTCACCGCGACGGCGCCAGCCGTGACGAGCGCGGCGGCGGCGATTCCGGCCGCGGCCTTGCTGGCGACTGCGCCGATGCCGGCCGTTACGAGGCCGCCCGACGTGACGCCGCCGCCGGCGGCGGTGCCGGCGCCCGCCCCGCCGCTCGCGGCGGCGTGGCCGGCGGAGGTCGAGCCGAGCTTTCCGAACAGAAGTTTCTTGAGTAGTAGCGCCGGTGCGATCGGTGCCAGCGCTGCAAGCACCTTGTTGTTGTCCTTGAGCGTGCGCTTGTACGTCTGGCAGCGCTCACACTCGCGCGTGTGGCGACGCGCGCCGGCGGTCGGCTTGCCGAGTCCCTCGGCCGCTTCGGCGAGCTCCATGCGGACGTCCTCGCAGGACAGCTTCCGCGCCTCTGCTGCGTCGGCGAGCGACATGCGGGCACGGACGAGCAGCGACTTTACGGAGGGCACGGTGGTTTCCATCGCGGAAGCGATCTGGTCGTAGGAGAGGTCGTCGATCTCGCGCAGAAGCAGCGCGGTGCGCTGGCTCTCGGCAAGCTCGCCGACGTCGTGCACGAGCTCGCGGAAGTTCTCGCGGCGCATGACCTTGTCGCTGGTCGATATGCCCTGTTCGGCGAAGTGGATGTCCATCGAGTCGACGCCGACGGCGCTCGCGCGGCGCAGGTGGTTGAGCGAGCGGTTGCGAGCGATGCGGTAAAGCCATGGCTTCGCGTTGATCTCACGCTCGTCAGCGAGGATCGCGTTGAACGCAGCAGCGAAGACCTCCTGCAGCACGTCCTCGGCGTCCTCGCGGGAGCTGAGCATGTGACGGCAGAACGCAAGCAGGCGCGCCTGGTAGCGGCCGCACAGAACCTCGAAGGCTGCGTTGTTGCCGCGGCGCGTCAGCGCGATCAGACGCTCGTCCGACTGCATACGGAGCATCGGCCCAGGCATGCCGAGGCTGCGGAGCGCTGGCTGCCGTGTGACTGCTGATGCCTCCATGGGTGGGACCGTAATTCCCCTATCTAACGCGCCGCTAACTAAACCTAAGGACACGGTAACGCGCCGAAAGTTGCGCCCCGATGAAAATCCTCTGTTGGCGCTGCCCCTTGGTACATAGACTAGTGCGTCTGCGAGGCGAGCCCGGGTGGCGGAACCGGTAGACGCAGTCGACTTAAAATCGGCGGCCCGCAAGGGCTTGGGGGTTCGACTCCCTCCCCGGGCATCGGCCGCTAGAGTCGCGGCCGTGGCCGAGGTGAGCCAGGTTCAGACTTTTCACGGCGGCCGCTTGATCGCACGCCGGCTGCGGGCGCACGGCGTAACGCGAATCTTCACCCTCTCCGGCGGCCACCTGTTCTCGCTCTACGACGGCTGCCGCGACGAGGGCATCGACCTGATCGACACTCGCCACGAGGCGACGGCGGCCTTCGCCGCCGAGGGCACCTCGAAGGTGACGCGGAACATCGGCGTCTGCGCCCTAACCGCCGGCCCTGGCGTCACGAACGGCATGAGCGCGATGGGCTCGGCGCAGGCGAACCACTCGCCGCTGCTCGTGCTCGGCGGCCGCGCCCCGGCGATGCGCTGGGGCCAGGGCTCACTGCAGGAGATCGATCACGTGCCGTTCGTGCGTCCGCTCGCGAAGCTCGCGGTCACCGCGACGTCGGCCGGCGAGATGCCGGGACTGGTGGACGACGCGATTCGCGGCGGCCTGCGCGCCGCACGGTGGCGTCGCTTTCATCGACCTGCCGCTCGACCACGTCTTCTCGGAGGGCGAAGAGCCGCCGAAGGAGCCGGCGCCGCCGCCCGCGCCGCGCGGACCCGACAGCGCGGAGCTCGCGCGCGCGGTCGAACTCTTGAGCAGCGCCGAACGACCAGTGATCATGGCCGGCAGCGATCTGTACTGGGCGCGCGCCGAGGGCGAGCTGCGGCGCCTGGCCGACGAGCTCGCAATCCCGGTCTTCCTCAACGGCCTGGGCCGCGGTTGCCTGCCAGCCGATCACGAGCTCGCGTTCTCCCGTACCCGCTCGGCGGCGCTCGCAGGGGCTGACGTCGCCCTCGTGATCGGCGTGCCGATGGACTTCCGGCTGGCCTTCGGCGCGGTCTTCGACGAGGACGCGCAGGTCATCGTCGTCGACAGCGTCGAACCCGAGCGCACTCCGCCGCGTCCCGTGGCCGCCGAATGTTACGGGGACATCCCGCTCGCGTTGGCGAGCATCGCCGACGGCTGCGACGGACCGCTCGACACCACCGCCTGGGTCGCACACCTGCGCGCCCAGGAGGATCAGAAGCGCGCCACCGAGCTCGGCGAACTCCAGGATCAGCGGGCGCCGCTTCACCCGATGCGCATCTACGGCGAGCTCGCGGGGATGCTCGACCGCGACGCGATCGTGGTCGGCGACGGCGGCGACTTCGTCTCCTACGCCGGACGCGTCGTTGACAGCTTCGATCCGGGCTGCTGGGTCGATCCCGGTCCCTTCGGCTGCCTTGGGTCCGGCCCCGGCTACGCGCTCGCCGCGAAGCTGGCCCACCCGGAGCGGCAGGTCGTGCTGTTACTCGGTGACGGCGCATTCGGCTTCTCGGGCATGGAGTTCGACACGCTCTCCCGCCACGGCGTGAACGTCGTCGCGGTGGTCGGCAACAACGGCATCTGGGCCCTGGAGAAGCACCCGATGCAGGCCCTCTACGGCTATTCGGTGATTGCCGACCTGCGTCCGGGCACGCGATACGACGTGGTCGTGCGAGGCGCTCGGCTGCCACGGCGAGTTCGTCGAGCGCCCCGAGGAGCTCCGCCCCGCGCTGGAGCGCGCCTTCGCCGCCGGATCACCGGCGCTCGTGAACGTGCTGACCGACCCCGACGTCGCCTACCCGCGGCGGTCGAACCTCGCGTAGCGGCTCACGCGGCGCGGGCTAGCTTGAGAGCGGCGCCGGCCAGGATGTCGCGCTCGGAGACCTCGACCGATTCCAACCCGAAGAGGTTCATCGACTCCTGAAGGAGAATCATGCCGGCGACGATCGTCGGAGCGCGGTCGGGATGCAGGCCGACACAGCGCGGCGCCCGTCTTCGTCGAGCTCGGCGAGGCGCGCGAGCAGCAATTCGACCGTCGACAGGTGGAGGTTGTGGCCGTCGACGCGCCGCGCGTCATACGGGTCGAGCTGTAGCTCGATCGCCGCGGCGCTCGTCGCGGTACCCGCGACCGCTACTGCCGCGGCGACGCCGGTGCGCTCGTCCTGCGGGACGGCGGCCTTGAAGACACCGCGCGTGTCGCGCCCGAGCTCGCTCAGCTCGTCCGGAGTCGGAGGATCACTGTGGATGTGGCGCTCGCTCATGCGAACAACGCCGGGGTCGGTCGAGACGTGGAACGCGATCGTCCCCGCGTCGCCGATGACGAACTCCGTCGATCCGCCGCCGATGTCGATCACGACGCAGCGGCCACTGATCTCCTGGCGACTCGACATCGCCCCGGCGAACGTCGTTTCGGCCTCCTCGTCGCCGCTGAGGATCCGCGCCGGAACGGCGAAGCGGCTCTGCATCTCGGCGGCGAACTCGGCGCCGTTCGAAGCGTCCCTGACCGCTGAGGTCATCAGCGCCACGGAGCGCTCGCACGAGGAGAGCGCGTCGCGATACTCCTCGACGGCGGCGAACACGCGGTCCTCGGCGGCCCTGTCGAGCGCGCCCGAGCCATCGACGCCGTCGCCGAGCCGGGTTACGCGCGAACGGCGGTCAATTTCGACGAGCGAGCCAGCCGCGCGATCGACCTCGGCGACGAGCAGTCGCGTGGAGTTCGTACCGATGTCGACCACTCCGACGCGCACGCGCGGATGCTAGCGGCGGCGCGGCCCGCGAACCTGGATTTTGCTAGAACAGAGATGCGACGCGGGGTGGAGCAGTCTGGTAGCTCGTCGGGCTCATAACCCGAAGGTCGCGGGTTCGAATCCCGCCCCCGCTATGTCCCCCGCGGGGACCTTCAAGGTCCCCGCCACGTCGGCGAAGGCACGGGGCCCGCCTGGCTGCGGCGATCGGCCGAGAATTACGCTGATCGGCTGCTCGGCGCGATCGACACGCTGTCTTCGCCAGGGCCGTGATTCAATCCCCCGGTACCAGCAGTTTTCAAGGTCGTTGGCGTTGCTGTGAACAGCGAGCAGCTTGAAGATCAGATCGAAGAGGCGCTAATCGCCGCGCCCGGGGTAGAGCAAAGCGCCGCTCCAGCCGAGACTGTGCAGCAATCTATCGCGGCGCAGCGCCGGGCGAACGAAGCAACAAAGAAGACGCTGGTACTGACGAGGGAGATAGAAGAAGGGACGAGCCAAGCCAGACAAGAGGCGATTCTGAAGGAGCTGAAAGAGCTCATTAACGTGTTCGTGCGAGAAAACGCAGTTGCAAGGATGTACTGGCAGCGAGTACTGAGGGAGCACGGCGCCGAAGATACGTAGAGGTCCGTCTTTGGACTTCGTCACGCGGCGAGCGCGATCACGGACCTCAGCGGCAGGTCCCCGTCGGAAGCGACGCAAGCCCCCGCTATAGCGGCCTGCGCGAGGCCACCCAGCAACTCGGCCACGCGCTCGGTGACCGTGGCTCTGATCTGGACGCGCCCTTCGTGTAGCTTGCGCGCCGATGCGGCGCCGCTGGTCTTGCCTGTGCTCTGCTCACTGCTCCTCGCGGGGTGCGGCACCGGCAAGCCGATCGCGGCAGTTCACGCCTGCGGCGTCCCCGGATTCGAAGGCACCACGTGCGGATTCGCCACCGACGTGTTCGGCGCGATACACGACGGGCTCGAACAGCCGGTCCTCAGGAAGAACGTGACACGGATACGCGTCGGCCTGATACGCCCCAAAGAACCTGTGCTTCGGTACTACGCGACGGTCACCGTCACCTGCACGCGCGACGGCAGCAACGGAGGGGTCCGCTGCGTCGGGCCGCACGACATGGTCGCGATCCTCGCCCACAAATACGCCGAGACCTGCAGGCACCTTAAGCACAGCAAGATCTGCGAATTCTAGGGCGCCACTTACCGACTGACTGCACCGCCGGCACGTATTGGTGCGTGAGGTCGCGCCGAGGGACTGAGCCGCCGCCGCGGGCCGCCGAGTCGTCGGCCTGCTACCAACGCACGGGCCCGCTTCGGTCGAAGTATCCGCCCGTAGGTCCGTCGGGTGTCGCGAGTGCGTACCGGACGATCGCCTCGGCTCCTTCCTCGACGGTCTGTGTGCCTCGGTGGGCGTTGAGGTCGGTGGCCGTGTAGCCGGGGTCGACCGCGTTGATGCGCATTTTCGGAAACGCCTTGGCGTACTGGATCGTCAGCATGTTGAGCGCCGCCTTCGAGGACGAGTAGACCGGCAAGTTGAAAACGGCCCACGGCCCATCGAGGTCCGAAGCAAGGGCGAGAGAACCCAGACCGCTTGAGACGTTGACGACCACGGGTGCCGAGGACCTCTCGAGCAGAGGTATGAATGCGTGCAGGACACGAACCGGCCCAAAGACGTTCGTCTCATACACCCTGCGCATGTCGTCCGCGCTCGCGTCCTTCGGACTGATCCGTCCGCAGCTGATGCCGGCGTTGTTGACGAGCACATCCAGGGCGCCGACCGTCTCGACCGCGTCTGCCACCGAGGCGTCATCCGTCACGTCGAGTTGGACAAGTTTGGCGCCCAGCGAGTCGGCTGCAGACTGACCGCGCGCGAGATCGCGTGCTCCGATCCAGACGTGATGGCCGGCGGCTGCCAGTTGACGGGCGGCCTCGAAGCCGAGTCCCTTGTTAGCCCCTGTAATGAGCGTCGTTGTCATACGCCGTCCTTTTTGGTCTCGAAGTGTGCGCGCGGCACGGTCCGCTCGATGCCTCGCTGGCGCGTCTCAAACCTCGCGCCGCCACTCGTAGCGGACGTCCGGCGCCTGCTCCTCGTTGTCGCCGTCGGTCATTGCGACGGCGCGAAAACCGTGGCGCTCGTAGAAGCGCCGCGCTCCGGTGTTCGCCTGGAACGCCCATAGCGAGAGGAAGGGCCGACGCGCGCATGGCGCGAGCGAGCAGCTCGGTGCCGAGTCCACGATCGGTCCACTCCGGCGCCACGTACAGCTGCGTCAGCACGGTCTCGCCGAGGGCCATCATGGCGATCAGTTCCGCGCCCCGCTCCACGACCCACACCTCCTCCTCGGCGAACACGCGGTCGCGCATCCACGCGCCAACTTCGGCGTCGTCGTGCCGTGGCGGCGGAATCGCCGGGAACGCTGCGGCGCGTGCCCGGAGCCAAAGCGTTGCGACAGCCGCATGCTCCTCGGCCCTCGCGCGCCTCACGCAAAGCTCGATCTCACATCTTGCGCTGCCCTCCACGTCGCGATCCTCCCACGCGCGGCTAGGCGCCGCCGGGTGCTCGCCACGTGATCAAAGTCGCGCTGCCGGGCCGTCGCGGCGCGCTGCCGGAGTTCACGTCGTCCTGGAGGGCCGCGAGTCCGGCCTGGAGGCCAGCGGGATCCTCGTGCCCCAGCCGCTCGAAGTAGCTCGTTTGACGTCGCCACGCCTCGTCGAGCAGCAGTTCCGGGGTCCCGGCGAGCGCAGCGAGACAGGCATCCTCCGCGTCCGCGATCGTGATCGTCTCCGTTCGGGCGCCGGCGAGCGGCGCGGTGAGCTCGGCGGCCGGCGGGTGGGTGGCCGCCATCCACCGACGGCTCGAGGGGAAGTAGTCCAGCAGCCAGAGGTCCTCGGCGTCCTCGCGCGTGAAGGCGACGATCGCCATGTGCCCTGCGGGGCGAAGGACGCGCGCGGCCTCGGCAACCACCGTGGCCGGTCGGTGCGTGTGGTGGAGCATGGAAACGAGCATCGCGGCGTCGAAGCTCGCGTCAGGGAGCGGCAGGTTTTCGGCGTCCGCGAGCAGCGTCGCGAGGCCCTTTTCTGCCGCCCGCTCGAGCATCTGGGGCGACGCGTCGACGACGAGCGGATCCCAGCCCTCGGCTGCCAGCGCGGCGGAGTAGTTGCCGGTGCCGCCGCCGATGTCGAGGAGCACGTTTCCGGGTGCGCCCGAGAGCGACTCGCGCAGCGCCGCCAGCAGCGTCGACCCGGCGCCGCGCGTGCGGTCATAGGTCTCGGCCTGGCGGGAGTAGTCGCGCAGAAGCCTCATCGGTCGGGGTGCCTTCCGGCACCCCGACCTTGTAGCACGCAGCCGTTAGCGGGGCATGTGCGCGAGGCTGCGGCGGCGCTGGCGCCGGCGCGCGGAACGCTCTTCCGCGTCGGCGAGCGCCCAGCGAACGCGCTCGAGCAGCTGCTCGGCGCCAACGCGGTTCGCTACGTGCACGAGGTCGACCCGCTCGTCGAGCAGCACGACCGGCTCGGCCTTCGCGGATGGGTGCGTCTGCAGTGACAGTCACGCGGGGCATGGGTCTCCTTTCGTGTCTGCGGCAGCGGTTGAAAACTGCATGCCCCCCGGGAAGGTTCTAATACCTTCCCGGGGGGCCAGAGGGAGGAGGGGAGCGCAGGGAACGTCCGCCTTCCCGAATGAGCTGCGGCCCACCCGCGCGCCACGCGTCAGGGTCTGGAGGGCGGTGGCGAGCGGGTTGGAACGGTGGGCCAGCTGCATTCCTCACTCATATTACAGACAACATGAGGATTGTCAAGGGCAGCTGCCAAACGCTTCGTTCTCGCCGGTGCGATACTGGCTCCACAAGCGACCGGGGAGCCCGATATGGCGTGGGATTTTGCGACCGAGCCGGAGTTTCAAGAGCAGCTCGACTGGATGGCCGAATTCGTACGCGAGGAGATCTGGCCTCTGGAGACGATCTTCGGCGAACTCGACCAGGACGCACTCGACCGCTTCTATGCGCCGCTGCAGGAGCGCGTCAAGGAGCGCGGCCTGTGGGCCGCGCACCTGCCGCCCGACCTCGGCGGGCAGGGGTTCGGCCAGCTCCGACTCGGCCTGATGCACGAGATCCTCGGCACGAGCCCCTTCGCGCCGAACGCCTTCGGCTGCCAGGCACCCGACTCCGGCAACTCGGAGATACTCGCGCTCGCCGGCACGCCGGAGCAGAAGGATCGCTTCCTCTACCCGCTGCTCGCCGGCGACCTGAAGTCCGCGTTCTCGATGACCGAGCCGCAGACCGCGGGCAGCGACCCCACGCTGCTGACGACGCGAGCACGCCGCGACGGCGACGACTACGTGATCAGCGGCCGCAAGTGGTTCACGTCGAACGGCTCGATCGCCGACTTCCTGATCGTCATGGCCGTCACCGACCCCGACGCCCGACCGCATCAGCGGGCGAGCATGTTCGTCGTGCCGGTCGACACCGACGGCGTGAACATCATCCGCGATGTGGCGACCATGGAGCACCCCGACGAAGCGTTCGGCAAGCTCGGCGGGCACGCCGAAATCCTCTACGAAGACGTTCGCGTCGGCGCGGATGCGCTGCTCGGAGCCGAGGGCGAGGGCTTTCTGATCTCGCAGCAGCGCCTTTACCCGGGCCGGATCCACCACTGCATGCGTTGGCTCGGCGTGGCGCGGCGCGCGTTCGACATGCTCTGCGAGCGGGCCACGTACCGCGTCGCCCACGGCTCGGTACTCGGCTCACACGAGACGGTGCAGAACTGGATCGCGGACTCCGCCGCCGACATGCAGGCCGCCCGCCTGCTCACTCTGCAGGCGGCGTGGGTGATGGACAACGAAGGCGTCGCCGCGGCGCGCGTCCCGATCAGCACGATCAAGTTCCACGGCGCCCGCGTGCTGGCCGACGTGATCGACCGCGCGATCCAGGTCCACGGCTCGCTCGGCTACTCGACCGACCTCCCGCTTGAGCAGATGTACCGGTTCGCGCGCGCCTGGCGGCTGTACGACGGCCCGGACGAGGTTCACCGCCAGTCGGTGGCGCGCCGCATCCTCGCCGGGTACGAGCCGCCGCCGAACGAAATTCCAAGCGAACACATCCCGACGCGCCGGGCCGCGGCGCGTGATCGCTTTGCGGAGTTGCTCGACACGGTGACCGCAAACGATTGACGAGCGGCGTGCGCTGCGGCCGCCGCGGCGGTAAGTTAGACGACGGTGGCGCGCCGGGGAGCGGCGCGCGCAGCGGCAAGGGAGGAAGAGATGCTCAGCGAGGCACAGCGCGCAACGCTCGCGAGCGGTGTGCGACACGGTCGTCCCGTCGATCGACGCTCCGGAGGACCCCGACGGCTTCTTCGCCCGGCGCGCGACCGACGCGGGCGCCGACGAGGCTCTGAGGATGGCGCTCGGCGCGCTGCCCGCCGAACAGGCCGAGGGGATCTGCAGGCTGCTCGACGCGCTCGCCGCAGCAGGGCTTCAACGGCGCCAGCCAGCTCTCCCGCGAGCAGCTGTTCGCAACGTCTCGCTGGCCTCGCCGGAAGCGGCGATCGGCGATCGCGGCGCTGGTCGGCCTGACGCTGCTGTTCACCTACGGGACGTGCCGGACCCGCCGACGGGCAAGAACCCGGCCTGGGCGACGTTCGGCTACCCGGGCCCGATCGCGGCGCCGCCGCAGGTCGCCAAGACCGATCGAGCCGCTCGTCCCCGACGGCGACACCGTGCATCGAGGCCGACGCGGTGATCGTCGGCTCGGGCGCCGGCGGCGGCGTGATCGCGGCCAAGCTGGCGGCGCGCGCGGCCTCGAGCGTGGTGGTGCTCGAGATGGGCGGCTACCACACCGACGCCGAACTTCAACCAGCTCGAGCTGTGGGCGTGGCAGAACCTCTACTGGCGCGGCGGCCCCACGCCGACCGCGGACATGAACGTCACGCTCCAGGCCGGCTCCGGGCTCGGCGGCGGCACCGTCATCAACTGGACCAACTCGCTGCGCACGAAGGACTGGGTGCGCGAGCAGTGGGCGAGGAGCACGGGCTCGAGGACGTCGCCACCGAGGCCTTCGACCGCCACCTCGACGAGGTCTGGGAGCGGCTCGAGCGTCAACGACGAATGCTCGGAGTACAACGGGCCGCACCCAGGCGATGCAGCGTGCGGCCGAGCGCCTCGGCTGGTCGTTCGCGCAGGATCAACCGCAACTGGGACCCGGCCGCGCACGACCCGGCGATGGCCGGCTACATCGGCTTCGGCGACCTCTCGCGGCGCCAAGCAGTCCACCGACCGCACCTACCTGCTCGACGCCGTCGAGCACGGCGCCCGGATCCTGGTGGGCTGCCGTTCGCCGAGCGGGTGCTGCGTCGAGGGCGGCCGCGCGGCCGGCGTCGAGGCGCTGTGGAGCGACCCCGGCACGGGCGCGAGCGCGCGCGTGACCGTGCGCGCGCCGCGCGTGGTCGTGGCCGCGGCGCGCTCGAGTCGCCCGCGCTGCTGCTGCGCTCGGGATCGGCGGCCCGGCGACGGGCGAGTACCTGCGACCTGCACCCCTGCACGGCGACGCTCGGCGACTACGGGGAGGACATGCAGGGCTGGTGGGGCGCGCCCCACGCGGGCCTGATCAACGAGTTCGCGAACACCGAGCGACGGCTACGGGTTCCTGATCGAGGGCGTCGCAGTACACGACCGGCCTCGGCGCCTCGGCGATGCCGTGGACGACGGCGCCGCCCAGCACAAGGCGGCGCTGGCCGACTTCCGCGACGGCGCCACCTTCATCGGCCTCGTACGCGACCACGGGCACGGGCGCGTGACGATCGACGAGCAGGGCATGGCGGTGCCGTGGTATGCGATGACCGACCCCGTGGACCTGCGCAACACCGCGCACGCGCTCGAGGTCGCAGATCCGCGCCGCACGTGGCCGCTGGGGCGCGCCGCGTGCTGGCTGCTCGCCGCAGGGGTCGCCGGAATGGCGGGTCGGGCGACGACCTCGAGGCCTTCATCGCCCGCGTGCAGCGGATCCCCGCGCGGGCCGGCGGCCTGCGCATGTTCGCCGCCCACCAGATGGGCATCGTGCCGCATGGGCGCGCGACCCGCAGACGAGCGTCGCCAAGCCGAGCGGCGAGCTGCACGACACGCCCGGCGTGTGGATCGGCGACGCGTCGGCGTTCCCGACCCCCTCGGGCACCAACCCGATGATCACGATCATGGCGCTCGCCTCGCGAACCGCCGAGAACATCATCGAGGCGGCGGGCACCGCCGCGGCCTCGAGCCGACAGGAGGTGACGGCATGACCACCGACCCCGACGCTCATCGAGCGCGAGCAGCTCTACATCGGCGGCGACTGGGTCGCAGCCCAGCGTCGCAGCGCCACGATCGAGGTCGTCAACGCGGCCACCGAGGAGGTCATGGGCAGCGTCCCCGAGGGCACCCCCGAGGACGTCGACCGCGCCGTCGCGGCCGCGCGCGCGGCCTTCGAGGGCTGGAGCGCCACGCCGCTCGAGGAGCGCGCGTGTGCGCTCGACGGCTGCCGTCTCGGCCAAGCTGCAGGAGCGCCAGGAGGAGATCGCGGGCCTGATCGCGCAGGAGCTCGGCGTCGCCGATCACGCTCGCGATGATGGTCCAGGCGGGCCTGCCGATCATGGACTTCGGCTCGATGCAGCACCTCGCCGAGCACATCCCCTGGGAGCAGCAGATCGGCAACTCGCTGATCGTGCGCGAGCCGGTCGGGGTGGTGGGTGCGATCACGCCGTGGAACTACCCGCTGCACCAGATCGCCGCCAAGGTGGCGCCGGCGATGGTGGCGGGCTGCACGGTGGTGCTCAAGCCGAGCGAGGTCACGCCGCTGAACGCGTTCCTGCTCGCCGAGATCTTCGACGAGGTCGGGGTGCCGGCCGGCGTGTTGAACCTCGTCACCGGCTACGGCCCGGTGGTCGGCGAGGCGATCGCCGCCCACCCCGGGGTGGACATGGTCTCGTTCACCGGGTCCACGCGCGCCGGCAGGCGCGTCAGCGAGCTCGCCGCGGCCACCGTCAAGAAGGTCGCCGCTCGAGCTCGGCGGCAAGTCGCCGAACATCATCCTCGACGACGCCGACCTCGAGAAGGCGGTCGTCAACGGCATCGCAGAAGTGCTACCTGAACTCCGGCCAGACCTGCTCGGCGCTGACGCGCATGCTCGTCCCCCGCGAGAGGCTCGAGCTGGCCGAGCAGATCGCCGCCGCGGCGGCCGCGCAGACCGTCGTCGGCGAGCCCTTCGACGGAGACCACGCAGCTCGGCCCGCTCGTCTCGGAGGTCCAGCGTGAGCGCGTGCGCGGCTACATCCGCCGCGGCGATCGAGGAGGGCGCGAAGCTCGTGGTGCGGCGGCGCCGAGCCGCCGGAGGGCCTCGACCAGGGCTACTTCGTGCAGCCGACCGTGTTCAGCGAGGTCACGCCCGAGATGACGATCGCCCGCGAGGAGATCTTCGGGCCGGTGCTGGCGATCATGCCCTACGACGACGAGGAGGACGCCGTGCGGATCGCCAACGACAGCGACTACGGGCTCGCCGGCGGCGTGTACTCGGGCTCGACGAGGAGCGTGCCAAGGCGCGTCGCCCGGCGCATGCGCACCGGCCAGGTCGAGATCAACGGCGGCGGCCTTCAACCCGCTCGCGCCGTTCGGCGGCTACAAGCAGTCCGGCAACGGCCGCGAGCTCGGGCCCTACGGCATCGAGGAGTTCCTCGTGCTGAAGTCGATGCAGCTGTAGGCGCGCTCGAGCGCCTTCGTCATCAGGACGTGCGGCCCGATCGGGGGCAGCTCGAACGGCTCGCCTTCGACGGCCAGACCCGCGCGCTCGTAGAGCGGGCGCGCGGCGGGTCGCGCGAAGCACCACAGCACCTCACCACCGTGCGCCCGCGCGTGCTGCTCAAGCGCTCCGAGCAGCACCGTCCCCATGCCGCGGCCGCGAAGCTCCGGGAGCGTCGCCATGCCGCGAATCCGCCACTGAGGCACGGCTTGCACGCGATCCGTGCGTTCGCGGATCACGCTCGCGACGGACACGGCCTCGCCGCCGCGAAGGATCGCCACATGCAGTGTGTCGGGCTCATCGTCGCCGGCGAAGATCGCGGTCTCGGCTGAGAGCCCCGGCCGCAGGACCGCGGCCCGAAGCGCTGTGACGCGGTCCGGGGCGACCGGCGCAGGCCTCACCGCCGAGCGGAGCCGATGATGCCCGAGCAGCGCCGTGCACGCGTCAGCCACGGCAGCGTCACGCTCTCCGCCTCGCCCAGTTCGGGATCGTGGTGCCACAGTCGCTCCAGACGATCGAGCTCGATCTCCCGGTCAGCCTCGCCGAGCACGGCGATGTTCGAGCGCGACAACGCCAGGTCGCGCAGCCCCCGCGAGTCGATCTTCTGCGCGTGCGGGAACTCCCGATCCTCGACCTCTTCGAAGCGCTCGCGCAGGTCCGCGGCAGCGGGCCAGTGTCCCGGGCGGTCGGCCGGAGGCGGCCCGAGTATCGCGCGAAGCCGGGCGACCCAGGGCACCGAGACATCGAACGTGTTGCCGAGCAGCCCGACTGTCCCGCCAGGACGCAGGACGCGCGCGAACTCGTCGAGGGCGCGGTCCCCGTCGAACCAGTGGAACGCTGAGCCGGCGACGACCGCGTCGGCTGAGGCATCGGCGAGCGGCAGCGCCTCGGCGGTACCGGCGACGACGCGCGCCTGCGCCACGTGCTCTTCCAGCAACGAGCGCATGCCGGCCAGCGGCTCGACCGCGACGACCTCGTGGCCGGCGTTGATCAGGGCCCGCGTCAGCTTGCCGGTCCCCGCGCCGACATCGACGACTGCGAGTGGCCGCGTGCCCAGGACCCAGGTGATTGCCTCGGGCGCGTAGCCCGGCCGGCCGCGCTCGTAAGCGTCGGCGACGCCGTCAAAGGACCGCGCGCGCTCGCTCTTGGACGCCGTGTTCACGCGAACCCGCCGCCGCTGGCAGTGTGGAATGCCATCGGCAGCTATATATCGCAGGCGCTGCGGCCTGCGCCTAACGGCGCGAGCGACGTCCGGCGTCGGCGGCGTCGTCGCGCGCCCGGCCCGGCAGCCGGCCGACGGCCCGCAGGCGCCTCAGATCACGTTGCAGGTCGACGACCCGCCGCGTCAGGCGCTCGCGCGCCGCTCCCGTGCGCTTCGTCGTGCGCTCCGCTGGCTGTGCAGTTCCCATCTCGATCCCTTCGCGCCAGTGACGGCTCGGGTGACCGATGGACTGCGCCCCGTTCGTACCCGAACCGGCAATTCAGTAATGCACACGTCGCGCCATTTGCGATCCGTGCGAACTACTGAACTGCGAGCCGCTCGCCGCCAATTTCGACGCTGTCTCCGGAGTGCAGCTGGCGGCCACGGCGGCTCTCGGGCTCGCCGTTCACGCGTACGTGTTGGTCCGCGAGCAGGCGCTTCGCCTCGCTCCCCGTCGCGGCGAGCCCGGCGAGCTTGAGCAGCTGGCCGAGCCTGATCGTCTCGCCGTCTATCCGGATCTCACGCGTCATGCGGGCTTGACGCAGGGCGCCGCGCCGCGGCTACTCGGCTGCGCGTGCCGTCTCGGCAGCGTCGGCGCCGGTCGCGGTCGTCATGACGGCGCTCGCGCTCGAGCCGACGGCGCGGCGCACGAGCGACGGCGCGAG
This sequence comes from uncultured Solirubrobacterales bacterium, assembly GCA_963764325.1. GTDB lineage: Bacteria > Actinomycetota > Thermoleophilia > Solirubrobacterales > Solirubrobacteraceae > Palsa-744. The sequence goes on from CAVXSE010000003.1 coordinate 1,284,220, forward strand.
GATGCGCGCCACGGCGGCCAGCGCGTAGGGCCGCGGCACGTAACGCTCGGCCTTGCGGCGAACACCGGCGTCGTAGATCGCGTCGGCGGCACGCTCCGGCGTGGAGACCATCCAGCGTGTCATCACCTTGGCGCGAAGCTCCGCTGCCGGGAAGCCCTCAGTGGCGATGAACCCCGGCAGCACGAGGCCGACATGGACGCCGCGCGGGCGCTCCTCGGCCCACAGCGAGTCGCTCCAGCCGGCCAACGCGAACTTCGACGCGCTGTATGCACCGGCCCCCGGCCGGGCGACGCGCGAGGCGGTCGACGCGACGTTCACGATCGCTGACGGCGCGCTTCGCCGCAGCAGCGGCAGCAGCGCCTCGGTGAGGCGGACCTGGGCGTCGAAGTTGAGCTCCATCGTCCGCTTGACGTTGCTCCAGCCGACGTCGCCGAACTCGCCGCGCCACGAGGCACCGGCGTTGTTGACCAGCAAATCGAGCCGGTCATGATGCTCGAGCAGGTGGGCGCGGATCAGCTCGGGCGCGTCATCTTCGGTGATGTCCGCGACGAGATAACCCGCGCGCGGCCCGAGCTCGCTCGCGAGGGCCGCGAGGCGCTCCTGCCGGCGCGCGACAAGGACGAGTCGAGCGCCCTCCCGCGCGAGGCGCCGCGCGGTTGCTTCGCCGATGCCACTCGACGCGCCGGTGATCAGGTAGACGCGTCGCTCGTCGCCGTTCATGTCGCTCTCCCTGCTTTCGCTAGCAACGCCAAGCCTGCCAGATTGCGCTGGGCCGCGAGGTCCGGAGCGGGGCGGCGCGGAGCCGCGAAGTCGAACTCTGAAGAGGTTGGCGTGGAGCCGCGGCTCAGTCAGCCTTGTCGCCGCGGGCGTTGACGAATTCTTTGTTCGCCCGCCGCTCGCCGCGCACCTGGATGAGGATGTACACGATCAGGATCGTCGCGATCGCCCCGATACCGAGGAACGTCACGGCCAAGCCGAACGTTGCGATGAAGGCGCGCGTGGTCTCCAGCAGCATGCGCGAACCGTAGCAATCGTGCTGGCTGCAGGTACCGTAGCCTGTGCCAGCATCGCGGAGAGGTGCCGGAGCGGTTGAACGGGCGCGACTGGAAATCGCGTAACGGGGGAACTTCGTTCGAGGGTTCGAATCCCTCCCTCTCCGTTTTTTCGGAGCGCACGCGTAGTCTTGCGAGATGGCGTCCGACATGCCGGATGTCCATTTCGCGGAGCATGGCGATGTGGACATCGCCTACCAGGTGCTCGGGCGAACGGCCGTTCCCGACGTCGTGTTCGTCGCCGGTGCCGTCACCCACCTGCGCGTGCTCTGGGAACAGCCCGCCTATAGGCGCTTCTGTGACCAGCTCGCCGCATTTGGACGCCTGATCCTGTTCGACAGGCGCGGCATGGGAATGTCTGACCGCACGCGTGTGGGAACGCTGGAGGAGCGGATGGACGACGTACGGGCAGTGTTGGACACAGTTGGCTCGGAGCGTGCGGCGCTGCTGGGGGTCTCCGAAGGCGGTCCGATGTCGATGATGTTCGCCGCGACGTATCCCGAGCGCACGACTGCGCTCCTACTCTGCGGCGCTGAGGTCAAGGAGGAGAAGACAGACGACTGGCCATGGGGTGACTTCACTGCGGCGGAGTTCGAGGAGTATGTCGCGTCCATACCGCAGGGCTGGGGGACGGGTCGCGGCATCGACTGGCTGTTGCCCAGTGCCGCCGGCGACGAGCAACTGCGCAAATGGCTTGGTCGTCTCCTGACCGAGTCGATGACGCCGCGTGGGGCCGTCGCGATGGCACGCATGGCTTTCGGGGTCGATGTGCGCGATGTCGCGCACGTAATCAGCGTGCCCACGTTGATTCTCCACCGCGTAGACGATCAAACGTGCCTGGTTGGAAACGGGCGTTGGCTGGCCGAGCACATCCGCAACGCCCGCTACCGCGAGCTCGACGGCGCCGATCATCTCGTTTGGGGCGCAGGTGGCGATGAGATCCTCGCCGAGCTTCGCGAGTTCCTAACCGGTGTGCGCGAGCCCGCAGTGCCCGAGCGCGTCCTGGTCACCGTTCTGTTCACCGACATCGTCGGCTCGACCGATCACGCCAGATCGGTTGGCGATCGGCGCTGGCGGGAGGTGCTCGAACAACACAACGAGCGAGTTCGCGCTGAGGTGGAGCGCTTCGGGGGAAGCGAGGTGAACACCACCGGGGACGGCTTCCTTGCTGCGTTTGACGGTCCCGCGAGGGCGATCCGCTGTGCCTGCGCTGTGGTCGAGTCAGTCAAAGCACTCGGCATCGAGGTACGCGCGGGACTACACCGGCGAGTGCGAGCGCCTCGGCAGCGACCTGAGCGGCATCGCGGTGCACGTCGGTGCGCGAGTCGCTGCACATGCGCAAGGCGGCGACGTGTTTGTGTCCGCCACCGTCAAGGATCTCGTCGCCGGATCGGGCATCGAGTTTCGTGATCTCGGATTTGCCGACCTGAAGGGCGTCGGCGAGCGGCAGCTGTTCGCCGTCGTGTCTCCATAGCGACCGCTGGTCCGCGCGGCGCGATGGGCAGGCGACGAACTCTTCGGAAAGAGCACTTCGCCCGCCTATCGCGAGGCGTTGAGAGCCTCGACCAGACGCCACACCGTCCGTGTTCAAGAATTGCCCTCACACCCCGTCT
>CAVXSE010000004.1:0-81896 GCA_963764325.1 uncultured Solirubrobacterales bacterium
CGATCTCCGCGATCACGGGCGCGGCGCCCGTGCCGGTCCCGCCGCCCTCGCCGGCGGTGACGAACACCATGTCGGCGCCCTTCAGCGCCTCCTTGATGTCATCGCGCGACTCGGCCGCCGAGGCCAGCCCGACGTCGGGATTGGCTCCCGCGCCGAGACCCTTCGTCGCCTCGTGGCCGATGTTCAGCTTGATGTCGGCGTCGGACATCGCCAGCGCCTGGGCATCCGTGTTGGCGGCGATGAACTCCACGCCGCGAAGTCCCGCGTCGACCATGCGGCTCACGGCGTTCGTACCGCCGCCGCCGACCCCCACGACCTTGATTACCGCCAGATAGCTTCCGCCGCTCTCCATAATGGTTCTGTCCAAAGCCTTCTGTATTAGTTTAGGGTTCGACTCACCCGGATCGCCCAACAGCCGCGATGGGCACGTTATGCAGGGAACTTCGCCCTGTCAACGACGGGCGCGAATCTCGCAACAATCGTTGCAGATCCCGGAAGTCTAGACCATCGCGTGAGAGTTCGCCATCTCGGCTGGACTCAAGCTCAAGTTGAGCTTGAGAGTTGATCAGCCTCCGCCGGGCATGCTCGTCCGGTGGCTTCCGGGGGTCGCCGGCGCGGTCGGCCGCGGCGCCGGCCTGCGAGGGCCCGTTCCGCCGCGCGGCGCCTGGTGCGCCGCCTGGCTCTGCGCCTGGCTGGCGGTGGGGGCTTCGTGCGCGGCGGGCGAGCCCGGCGAGGTGCCGAGCGCCGCGGCCAGCCCGGCGGCGAGTTCCGCGGTGGTCGTCGGTTCCGAGGCGCTGCTCGGCCCGATGCCGCGCCGCGCGAGGATTCCGTGGCGGCCGTCCGCCGGGCCTGTCGGGGGCGACACCGCCGGGGAAGCCCGCGGCGGGGCGTTCGGGGCACGCGGACATCGACGTAGGAGGCGCCCGCGGAGCTCGGGTCGAGCAGCACGCGCGCAAGCGACAGCCACTTGGCGTGCGGCAGCGTGCCGTCGCCGAAGTAGACGAGCAGCCCGTTGCGCATCGCGACGGTCACCCCCCGCGGCCCGCTGAACACCCGCGCGACCGCCCTGGCGAAGGGCGCGGGCTCGGCGCCGAGCACGGTCAGCTCGTTGAGCAGCATGCCCGCGCTGACGTACTGGCCGGTCACCTCGTCGAGCGGCCGGCGTTCGGAGCCCGCGCCGGCGCTCGGCAGCGAGCCGCTGAGCGAGGGCCGGCCCGAGCACCGCGCCGTCGGCGGCGACCGCGGTGCGGATACCGCCGAGCTCGACCGCCGCGACGGGCAGCTGCTCGACGCACCTCGATGCGCATGCCATGCGGGAAGCTCGCGCTGACGTGCACCGCGCGGACGACCCGGAACGGCGCCACGGCGGCGATCAGCGCGCCGGGGTGGACGTCGAGCGTGCTCATCGGCGCGCGGCCGTCGACGAGCGCCTCTTCGATCGCGCTGCGCGTCGACGCCGCGGACGCCGCTCACCCGCACCTCGCGCACGCGCGACGAACGAGGAGTCGCGCAGCCACAGCCAGCCCCCCGCGAGGAGCGGCGCGCGGCGAGCAGCCATCAGCAGGATGCGAAGCCGGCGGCGATCGCGAGGAGCCGCGCGGCGAGCCGGCGCCGCGGGCGCGGCAGGCGCGGCCGTGCGGCCGCCGGCCGGGGCGCCGCGACGCGTGCCGCCGCTCCAGCGGCAGCCCGTTGGTGAACGGCCAGGGCAGGCGCGACGGCGCCGGCTCGGCCCGCGAGGGTGCGATCCATCTCGAGCATCTTCGACCTCGGCGCCCGGAACCCCTCACCGCCAGCGGAAGCCGCACGTCGCCGAGCGTCTGCACCTCGGCCTCGAGCTCGACGCCGAAGCGCTCGCCGACCATCCGCCGGCCCTCGGCCATCAGCGCGAGCACATCGGCCGTGCTCGCCCCGCCGGTGTTCTCGATGAAGTTCGCGTGCTTCGGCGAGAAGCGCGCGCCGCCGACGGCCAGCCCGGCGCAGCCGGCCTCCGCGAGCAGCAGCCCGGCGCTGCGCGCCCTCGGCGCGCGGATCGTCGGGGTTCTTGAAGGTCGAGCCGAACGTCCTGATCCCCTGCGGCTGGGCCTCGTGGCGGCGCGCGCGGAGCTCCTCGAGGCGCTCGGAGACCGCCTGCGGGTCGGCTGGCGCCGAGCAGCGAAGGACGCCCGGCATGACGATCTCCTGCTCGGTCAGGTTCGAGTGCCGGTAGGCGAAGCCGAGCTCGCTCCGGCGGCGCGCCGCTCGACGCCGTGCGGGCGTGAGCGACGTCGACCCACTCGAGCACGCTCTGAAGCTCGCCGCCGTAGGCGTTGGCGTTCATCCTCACCGCACCGCCGACGGTGCCGGGGATGTTGACGCCGAACTCGATCCCCGACAGGCCCGCGCCGCGCGGCGCGGGCCGCCACCGACGGGCAGGCGCGCGCCGCCGCCGCACGCAGCCGGCGAGCCCTCGACGTCGATCGCGGCGAGCCCGCGATCGAGCTTGACGACGAGCCCCGCGCACGCCCTCGTCGGCGATCAGGAGGTTCGAGCCGGAGCCCACGACGCTCACGCGCTTGCCGGCGGCCGGCGGCGAAGGCGAGCAGCTCGCGCAGCTCCTCCGCGCTGCCGGCGCGGGCGAACAGCTCGGCCGCCCCGCCGGTGCGCACCGTCGAGAGGCGCTCGAGCGGAAAGCCCGGCCCGCACCGACTCTGGCGCCGGCGCGCTCATGGCGCGAGCGAGGCTGCGGGCGAGCGAGTCGACGTCGCCGGCGCCCATCACGACGCAGACATCGCCGTCGGGCGAGCAGCTCGTCGAGCACCGGCCGGCGTCGGCGAACGCGGGCAGCCAGTAGACCGGGCGCCCGCCGGCCGCGTCGGCCGCGGCCTCGGCGATCGCGATGCCGCTCACGCCGGGGTGATCCTCGGCGCGCTCGCGCGCCGGGTACAGCTCGAGCACGACCACGATGTCGGCGGCGGCGAGCGCCACGCCGAAATCCGCGCGCCAGGCGCTCGGTGCGCGAGTAGAGATGGGGCTGGAAGACGGCGATCAGGCGCTGCGGGCTCGAGCGTCCGCGGCGCCGGCGAGCGTCGCCGCGATCTCGGTCGGATGGTGGGCGTAGTCGTCATAGACGCGCGCGCCGCCCGCGCTCAGCGCCGAGCAGCTGAAAGCGCCGGCCGGCGCCGTGGAAGTGCGCGAGGCTCTCGATCGCGGCGGCGAGCTGCGGCGCCGGTCAGCCGCGCCGCCTCGAGCGCGCCGGCGGCATCGAGCGCGTTGTGCGCGCCCGGCACCGCCAGGCGGACCTCCTCCCCGCGCCAGTCAAAGCGCGAGCCGCCCGGCGACGAGGGTCGGCTCGGGCACGTCGTAGGCGACGACCGCCACGCCGCGCCCGGAAGCTCTCGGTCGGCAGCGCGAGCAGCTCGGGGCGGTCCCACACGACGACGGCCGCGCGTGCGCGCCCGCGAGGAACTCGCGGAAGGCCTCGCGCAGCTCGCCGAGCGAGGCGAAGGAGGCGTGGTGGTCGATCTCGACGTTCGTGAGCACGGCGATCTCGACGTCGAGGCTGAGCATCGAGCGATCGGACTCGTCGGCCTCGACCACGAGCCACTGCCTCTCCCCCACTCGGCGTTTGGAAGGCCCGCGCCGACGTCGCCGCCGATCAGCCAGCCGGGCTCGGCGCCGGCGGCGCGCAGCGCGTGGGCGATCATCGACGCGGTGGTCGTCTTGCCGTGCGTGCCGGCCACGGCGATCGTGCGGCGCAGCGCGCTCAGCTCGGCCAGCAGCTCGGCGCGCGGGACGCTCGGGAAGGCCCCGCTCGCGCGCGGCGGCGCGCTCGGGGTTGACGGCGGGCACGGCCGAGGAGTAGATGAGCTCGACGTCCTCGCCCGCGGGAACGTTGGCGGCGGCGTGGCCGATGCTCGCCTCGAGGATGCCGTCCTCGGCGAGGCGCCGCAGGTAGTCGCCGAGGGCGGCGTCCGAGCCCGAGACCTCGGCGCCGAGCGCATGCGCGACGCGCGCGTAGCCGCTCATGCCGGCGCCGCCGACGCCGACGAAGTGGAGCCGGCGCCCGGCCCACGGCGCGCTCATCGGGCGGCCTCGAGCAGCTCGCGGGCCACCTCCCCGGCGGCGTCCGGGCGCGCGAGCGAGGCGGCGGCGGCGCGCCATCGCGCGCAGGCGCGCCGGGATCGGCGAGCAGCGCGCCCACCTCGCGCGGCAGAGGCGCCGGCGCTCGAGCTCGGCAGTCGGCGATCACGACGGCGGCGCCCGCCTGCGCCATCCAGCGCGCGTTGGCGCTCTGATGGTCGGCGGCGGCGTGCGGGTAGGGCACGAGGATCGACGGCACGCGCGTGCGCGGCGATCTCGAAGACCGAGCCCCCGGCGCGGGCGACGACGAGATCGCAGGCGGCGAGCGCGTCGGCGAAGGCCTCCAGGTCGAGGTACTCGCGCAGGTCATAGCCGGCCGGGCGCTCGCGCGCGGCGAGCTCGGGGATAGTCGCGGCTCCCGCAGACGTGCAGCACGTGGAAGGCGGCGCCGGCGAACGCCTCGATCGCGGCGAGGTTGATCGAGCGCGCGCCGAGCGAGCCGCCGAAGACGAGCACGCACGTCTCCTCGGCGGCGATGCCCGAGGCGCTCGCGCGCGGCGCGCGCGATCGCGCCGGCTGAACGGGGATCGGGCGACCGGTGACGCGGTAGCGCGCGCCCGTCGCGGCCCGGCGAGCGGAAACGCCAGGCACACGCGCCGCGCGAACGGCGCGAGCATGCGGTTTGAGAGCCCGAGGTGGCTGTCGGCCTCGGTCAGCACGAGCGGGCACGCGCAGCGTGAGGGCCGCCGCCCCGACGGGCGCCGGCGACGTAGCCGCCGGCGCCCATCACCGCGTCGGCGCGAGAGCTCTCGCAGCAGCCGCGCGGGCGCGCGGCAGCGCGACCGCCGCCAGGCCGAGCGCCCGCGCGGCCGCGCAGGGGTTCGAGCGGCTCAGCCCGGCGACGGAGATCCTGTGCAGCGGAAAGCCGGCGGCCGGGCACGAGCTGCGCCTCGGCGCGGTCGCCGCCGATGAACGCGACCTCGGCGCCCTCAGCCCGCAGCGCGTCGGCCACCGCGAGCGCCGGCACGACGTGCCCGGCGGTCCCGCCCGCGGCGATCACGATCCTCCTCGGCGCTCCGCTCACCGTCCCATCGTGCCGGTTCGCGCGCTCGCGCGTCGGCGCGAGCGCCGTCGCGGCCGTGCGACGGCCGCGCACGTGGGCGGTGCCGCCGGCGGCGACGTTCAGCAGCAGCCCCATCGCCGGCGAGCATCACGATCAGGCTGGTCGAGCCGTAGGAGACGAACGGCAGCGGCACCCCGGTCAGCGGCGCGAGGCCGAGCACGGCGAACGTGTTCAGCAGCGCCTGGGAGAGGATCAGCGAGGTCACGCCGACGGCGATCAGGGCGCTGTAGAGGCTGCTCGCGTTCTTGGCCGCGCGCAGGCCGGCGTAGCCGATCAGGCCGTACAGGAACATCAGCGCGCAGACGCCGACGGCCCCGAGCTCCTCGGCGATCACGGCGAGGATGAAGTCGGTCGGCGCCTCCGGGAGGTAGAAGATCTTCTGCACCGACTGGCCGGGGCCGGCTCCGAGCAGCCCGCCGGAGCCGATCGCGATCTGGCCCTGCACGGCCTGGAAGCCGCTCCCGGAGGCGTGCGCCCAGGGGTCGAGGAACGAGGTCAGCCGCGCGCGCGCGTAGGGCTTGACGAGCGCATAGAGGAGCACAGCGCCGAGCGTGCCGGCGGCCGAGCATCCCGAGCTTGCCGCATCGGGATTCCGGCCGCGACGAGCAGCGCGACGACCGTGAAGGCGATCACCATCGCCGTGCCGAGGTCCGGCTGGGTGACGACGAGCAGGCAGGCGCCGGCGACGACGAACAGCAGCGGGTTGGCGAGCTCGCGCAGGTCGTGGACTTGCTGCGGGCGCCGGGCGAGCAGCGTCGCGGCGTAGAGGACGAGCGCGAGCTTCATGCAGCTCGGAGGGCTGGAACTGGAGAGCGCCCGCGGCCGAGCCAGCGCCGCGCGCCGTTCACGCTGACCCCCATGCCGGGCACGTGCACGGCGAGCACGAGCACGAAGGAGGCGACCAGCAGCGGCGCGGTGATGCTCTGGACTTTCGCCACGCCGTCGCGCGCGAGCACGCGCATGAGCACGCAGGCCGACCGCCCCGTAGGCGACGAACTTGATCAGGTAGGCGCCGCCGTTGCCCTGGCCCTGGAGCAGCGTCGTCGCCGAGGAGGCGCTGTAGACCATCACCGCGCCGAACGCGAGCAGGCAGAGCGTCGCGGTCAGCAGGAGGCGATGCTCGAGCGTGTGCTGATGCGCGGCGCTCGCCCGGCCTTCCCCCTTTTTCGGTCGCTCCTCTCCTTCCGTGGCTTTGAGGGGGGGACGCGCCGTGCTGCGGCTGCAGGCATCCCCGCTCACTTCGACGCCGGGCGGCGGATGCCTTCCGAGCCGATTTCGGCCTGGATGTCGAGCCCGACACCTAGGAGCGCTCGAGGACGAGCGTCCGGAAGCGCTCGCCGCGCGCTTCGAAGTCGCCGAACTGGTCGAAGCTCGCGCAGGCCGGCGAGAGCAGCACGACCTCCCCCGGCGACGGCCGCCGCGGCCGCCTCGCGCGACGGCGCGCTCGAGCTCGCCGCACATCGTGCACGGCGCGTCCGCGCGCCGGCCAGCGCGGCGGCGATCGACGGGCGCGTCCTCGCCGATCAGGTAGACGGCCGCGCAGCTGCGCTCGCACCGGCTCCGTCAGCGCGCGTGAAGTCCTGGCCCTTGCCCTGCCCGCCGAGGATCAGGTGAATCGCGCGCGTCCCCGGCGAAGGCCGCGAGGGCGACGAGCGTGCTCGCGATGTTCGTCGCCTTGGAGTCGTTGACGAACAGCACGCCGTCGAGCTCGCCGACCTCCTCCAGGCGATGGGCGACGCCGCGCGAACGTGCGCAGCCCGTCGCGCACGGCCTCCTCGCTCGATCCCCGCGCGCCAGGCAGACGGCCGCGGCGGCCATCGCGTTCTGGACGTTATGGCGCCCGCGCAGGCGCAGCTCGCTCAACGCCAGCAGCGGGCGCTCGTCCCACCACAGCTGCCCGCCTCGCTCGGAGAGCGCCGCTCCCGGCCCGCTCCCGAAGCACACCCGCCGCGCGCAGCCGCCGAGGTCCTCCACGCCGAGGCCGAGCGGCGCGACCGCGACGTCGTCGTTGCCCTGGCGCGCGAAGATCTCGAGCTTGGCCGTCAGGTACGCCTCAAGCGTGCCGTGGCGGTCGAGGTGATCGGGGCTGACGTTCAGCAGCACGGCCGCCTCGGGCGCGAAGTCGACGGTGTCCTCGAGCTGGAAGGAGGAGGCCTCGCAGACGATCGTCGCGGCCGGCGTCGACGTCCCGGCGAGCGAGCTGAGCGCGATGCCGACGTTGCCGGCCATGGCGACGGGCGCCCCGGCCTCGCGATGGATGTGACTCGATCAGCTCGACGGTCGTCGTCTTGCCGTTCGTCCCGGTCACGGCGATGAACTCGTTCGGCGAGCATCCGCCAGCCGAGCTCGAGCTCGCCCGAGCACGGGGATGCCGCGCCCGCGCGCGGCGGCGATGACGGCGGCAGCGGCGGCACGCCGGGGCTCTTGACGACCGACCGAACCCGCGCGAGCAGCTCGATGCCCGTCGCTGTCCAGGTGCAGCTCGACCCCGGCCGCGCACGAGCGCCTCGAGCGCTGCCGGGCGCGCCCGGCGTCGACGCCGATCACCTCCTCGCCCCGGGCGCGCAGGGCGAGCGCGGCGGCGACGCCCGGAGCGGGCGAGGCCGACGACCAGATATGGGCCCGGGCGGCAGGCTCGGGCGGACGCGCCGTCAAGCCGCCGTGGCCCTCATCTGACGCTCTGGCGGTAGATGCGTGAAGCCGATCGCGCAGCAGATCGACGGCGACGATCCAGAAGCGCAGGATGATCTTCGTCTCCGACCAGCCGCGCAGCTCGAAGTGGTGGTGGATCGGCGCCATCAGGAACACGCGCTTGCGGGTCGTCTGGAAGGAGATCACCTGGATCGCGACCGACAGCGCCTCGATCACGAAGATCCCGCCGAGCAGGATCAGCAGCACCTCGGTCTTGGTCATCACGGCCAGCCCGGCGATCGCGCCGCCGAGGCCGAGCGAGCCGGTGTCGCCCATGAAGATCGTCGCGGGGAAGGCGTTGAACCACAGAAAGCCGATGCAGCCGCCGACCAGGCAGCCGGCGAGCATCGCCAGGTCGTAGTCGCCGGCGATGAACGTGATGCCGATGTAGGCGAGCAGCACGATCGCCGCGCACCCGGCGGCGAGCCCGTCGAGGCCGTCGGTGAGGTTGACGGCGCTGGTCGTGCCGGCGACGACGAGGTAGATGAGCAGCGGGTAGAGCGGCGCCGAGGTCGATCTGGTAGTCGACGAAGCGCAGCCGCAGCGTCGGCGCGCAGGTGCGCCTCGTAGCTGCGCGACGTACCACAGCCCGAGCGAGATCGCGATCGTGACGATCAGCTTCGTGCGCGCCGCGCAGCCCGAGCGAGCGGCGCTTGACGAGCTTCGTGTAGTCGTCGGCGAACCCGAGCAGCGCGCAGGCGATCGCCGCGCCGAACACGCCGATCGAGCGCCATTCGTAGTTGGTCAGGATCAGGAACGGGACGCGCGACGGCGAGGAAGAGGATCACGCCGCCCATCGTCGGCGTGCCCGCCTTCTGGTGGTGGCCCTCCGGGCCGTCCTCGCGGATCTGCTGGCCGAACTCGCGCTTGCGCAGGAACTCGATGAACTTTGGGCTCAGGAAGATGCAGATCAGCAGCGCGGCCGTGCCGCCGAAGAGAATGCGACCCATTCAGCGCCGCCCGCCGGCCGCGCGCCGCGGCGCGACCGCCGGCGTGCGCCTCGCGCCGCCGGCCTGCGGCCGGCGCAGCGCGTCGCACGACGCGCTCGAGCCCGACGCCGCGCGAGCCCTTCACGAGCACGGTGTCGCCGGCGCGCAGCAGCCCCGGCAGCAGCTCGGCGGCGGCGCCGCGCGTCGGCGTGCGGCGTGGCTCTCGCCGCCGAAGCGCCTGCGCGCATCTCGGCGGCGAGCGGCCCGACGGTCACCAGCAGCTCGACCCCGCGCTCGCCGGCGTGGCGCCCGATCTCGCGGTGCAGCCGCGGCGCCTGCGGGCCGAGCTCGAGCATGTCGCCGAGCACGGCCACGCGCCGCGCCGGGGCGCTCGCGGCGAGGTCGTCGATCGCGGCGCGCATCGACATCGGGTTGGCGTTGTAGCAGTCGTCGATCAGCGACCATCCCGCCGGCCAGCGCGATCGCGCTGGCCGCGCATGCGCCGAGAAGCGCGACCTCCAGCGCGCCCTGCGGGCGTGACGCCGAGCGCCCGCGCCGCGGCCACGGCGGCGAGCAGGTTCGCTCAGCGTTGTGGGCCTGGCGTGAAGGACGGGCCGCAGCGCGATCGTGCTCGCCCGCGGTCGCGCGATCACGACGCGCGCCGTCGGGCCGCGCGCCCGGCGAGCGTCGACATCGCCGCCCTCGCGCCGAAGCGTGATCGTGCTGCAGGTCGGCGCGCAGGTGCGGCTGCGAGCAGCGGCTCGTCGGCCGGGATCACGACGCGTCGCGCCGGGCGCGAGCCCGGCGATCAGCTCCGCCTTGGCGGCGGCGATCGCCTCGAGCGAGCCGAGCAGCTCGAGGTGCGCCGGCCCGACGTTGACGATCACGCCGACGTCGGGCTCGGCGATCGCCGTCAGCTCGGCGATCTGGCCGGGCCCGCGCATCGCCATCTCGAGCACGAGCACCTCGGTGCCCGCCGGCGCGGCGAGCAGCGCGAGCGGCAGCCCGATCTCGGTGTTGTGGTTCTCCGGGCTGGCGACCGTGCGCAGCGCGCGGCGCGAGCAGCGCGGCGAGGATGTCCTTGGTCGAGGTCTTGCCGGTCGAGCCGGTGATCGCGACGACGCTGCGCCCCGCCGTCGCGCAGCTCGCGCGCGCCAGGCGCGCGCGAGCGCCTGCAGGCCGGCGAGCGGGTCGGGGTGCGCGAGCACCGCGCCCGCCCGCGCACGCGGCGCTCGGCGCGCGGCCGCGTGCTCGGGGCCGACGAGCACGCCCCAGGCGCCCGCTCGCAGCGCCTGCGCGGCGTGCGCGCCGCCGTCGGCGCGCTCGCCCGCGCAGCCCGACGAACAGCTCCCCGGGCCGAGCGTCGCGCGAGTCGATGACCGACCCGCGCGGGCCCGGCCGGGCGCGCCGGCCCGCGGGCGCCGCGCAGCAGCGCCGGCGCCGGCCGCGCGCGGCGACGCGCTCGCGCGTCCCAGCTCCTCATCCGGCGCCGACCCCCTGCCGGGCCGCTGCGCGCGCGCGCGCGCAGCGCCTCGCCCGGCGACGGCGACGTCGTCGAAGGGCAGCTTGCGCCCGCCGGCGAACTCCTGGCCCTGCTCGTGGCCCTTGCCGGCGATCACGACGCACGTCGCCCGCGCGCGCCGCGGCGACGCCTGCGGCGATCGCCTCGCGGCGATCGGCGATCGCGCGACGCCGGTGCGGCCGGCCACGCCGGCGCGCCGCGCCGGCGCGCGACGCCCGGCCATGATCTCGGCGATGATCTGCTCGGGGTCCTCCGAGCGGGGGTTGTCGGAGGTGACGAGCACGACGTCGGCCAGGCGGGCGGCGATCTCGCCCATCAGCGGGCGCTTGCCGCGGTCGCGGTCGCCGCCGGCGCCGAACACGCACAGCACCCGGCCGCCGCCGGCGTCGCTCGCGGCGATCAGCTCGCGCGCCGCGCGCAGCACGTTCTCGAGCGAGTCGGGCGTGTGGGCGTAGTCGACGAGCACGGCGAAGTCCTGGCCCTCGTCGACCGGCTCGAAGCGGCCCGGGACGCGCACGCCCCGTTCGAGCGCCGCCACGAGCAGCGTCGAGGTCGACGCCCGAGCGCGTGCGCCGCCGCGAGCGCGCCGAGCGCGTTGGCGACGTTGAAGCGCCCGGGCAGCGGCAGCGCGACCTCGCGCTCGCCCGTCGGGGGTGCGCAGCGTGAAGCGCGCAGCGGTCCCGACTCGCAGCGCAGTCGGCTCGCGCTGTAGTCGGCCTCGGCCGTCGACGCGCGAACGTGACCGCGCCGTCGAGCTCGCCCGCCAGCCGCCGCCCGTAGGGGTCGCCGACGTTGACGACGCTCGCCGGCGGCGGCCGCCGCGGCGGGCAGGAACAGCAGCCGCTTGGCCTGGAAGTAGTCCTCCATCGTCGGCGTGGAAGTCGAGGTGGTCCTGGGTGAGGTTGGTGAAGACCGCCGCGGCGAACTGGATCGCCGTCGGCGCGCCGCAGCTCGAGCGCGTGCGAGGAGACCTCCATCGCGCAGGCGCGGTCGCCGCCGTCGAGCATCGCGCGGAGGTCGCGCCTGCAGGTCGATCGCCTCGGGGGTGGTGCGCGCGACCGCGCGCTCGACGGCCGCCGATCACCGACTTGACCGTCCCGAGCAGCCCGCACTGCTCGCCGCGCCGCCTCGAGCAGCGCGCGCACCAGGTAGGCGGTGGTCGTCTTGCCGTTCGTGCCCGTCACCCCGACGACGCGCAGCTCGCGCGGTGGGGTCGCCGTAGAAGCGCGCCGCGAGCGGGGCCATCGCCGCGCGCACCGAGTCGCACGAGCACCTCCGGCACGCCGAGGCCGAGCGGCCGCTCGACGACCAGCGCGACGGCGCCGCCTGCGACCGCCTGCGGGCGCGAAGTCGTGCCCGTCGCCGCGGAAGCCGCTCACGCAGAAGAACAGCTCGCCGGCGCGGACGCTGCGGCTGTCGTAGGCGAGGCCGCTCGACCTCGGACGTCCGGCGCCGCGACCGCGAGCGGCTGCGCCTGCGGGCACGCAGCCACCGGCTCACGGCCGGATCGGTCAGACTCGTCGAGCCTGCATGCGGCGGATGCTATCCCGGCGGGATGCGCAGGTAGGGCAGCGCGAAGCTCATGATCTGCCCGAAGGCGGGCGCGGCGACCGTGCCGCCGAAGATCGAGCCGGACTGCGGTTCGTCGACGACACCGCGCACAGCAGCTTGGGGTCGCTGACGCCGGGGCGAAGCCGATGAACGAGGCGACGTAGGCGGTTTGCGAGTATTCGCCGGTGAGCGGGATCGATCTTGCTGGCGGTGCCGGTCTTGCCCGCGAGCGTGTAGCCGGGGATCGACACCTCGCTGGCGGTGCCCCCGGGCGCGAGCACGCCCTCGAGCATCTGGCGCACCTCCGCGGCGGTCGCCTGCGAGATCACGCGCTGCCCGGCCGGCTCCGGCTGCGGACGGCCGCCGATCGCAGCCGATGATGTGCGGCGGGCGCAGGATCCCGCCGTTGGCGATCGCGGCGTAGGCGGTCGCCATCTGCATCGGCGTCACGAGCTCGCCCTGCCCGATCGGGAGGTTGCCCATCGAGGAGCCGGAGTACTGGCTCAGCGGCAGCACCAGGCCCTGCTTCCTCGCCGGGCAGGTCGACGCCGGTCGGGCGCCCCGAAGCCGAAGCGGTGCACCCAGCTGTTGAAGCTTCGGCGCCCTCGAGTTTGCCGATCTCGATCGCGCCGACGTTGCTCGACTGGGCGAGGATCTCGCGCGGTCGTGAGCGTCTCTTCGGGGTGTTCGGTGTCGTCGTGGATCGTCTTGTCGGCGACCTGGATCTGGTCGGGGACGTTGAAGCTGCGTCTCGGGCGTGATCAGGCCCTCCTGCAGGGCGCCGGCGACCGTCGACCGCCTTGAAGGTCGAGCCCGGTTCGTAGTCGAAGCCGACGGCGCGGTCCTCGAGCGCGCGTCGCGGGCGATGCGCCGGGATCGTTGGCGTTGACCGCGGGCCAGTTGGCGATCGCGAGGATCTCGCCGTTGCGCGGGTCCATCACGATCGCCGTGGCGTCTTTCGGGTCGAACACCCGCCCCACCGCGGCGAGCACCTCTTCGGCGCGCTGCTGGATGTTGGCGTCGAGCGTCAGCGTCAGCGAAGCGCCCGGCACCTCGGGGTGGACTTCGCTGATCGACACCGGCTGGCCGAGCGCGTCGCTGACGACGCGCCGCTTGCCCGGGCGCCCGGCGAGCAGCGAGTTGCGCGAGTACTCAAGGCCCGCCAGGCCCTCGCCTTCGGTGCCGACGAAGCCGAGCACCTGCGCCGCGAGCGCGCCGCGCGGGTACACGCGGCGCATCACCGGCGTGCCGGTGATCCCGGGGATCTTCAGCGCGAGCACCGCTTCGGCCTGGCCTGGCGGGCAGCGCGCGCGCGAGGTAGACGAAGCCGCGTGTGCTCGGAGAGCTTGCTCGAGGACGTCGGCCTGCGTCTGGCCGAGCAGCGGCGCGAGCTTGCTGCGGACGGCGTCGAGCGGGTCGGTGACCAGGTAGGGGTCGCCGAGATGTCCTGCGCCGGCTCGGAGACGGCCAGGTCGACCCCGTTGCGGTCGGTGATCGTGCCGCGCTGGGCGGGCTGACGGTTTCATCGGTGAGCTGCTGCGTGCGCTGCCGGCCTTGCGCAGCGCTGCCGCCGCGCACGACGCCGAGGTACAGCGTGCGCCCGCAGGCGAGCACGAGCAGCAGGAAGAAGAGCGCCGAAGATCCGCCCGATCCGGCGCTGGACGATGGCCACCGCCTATCCCGCGGGCCCGCCTGAGTCCCGCCGCCCGGCCGCCGCGGCTTCGCCGGACGGTGCGCCGGCGCCCGGACGCTGTCGGCGGTGGCGCCTGTCGCCGCGGCGCGGATGCGCCGGTCGCGCGGGCGCCGCTCGCCGGTTCGCGCGCCGCCGCTGGACGCTTCCGCGCGCCGGCGCCGGCGGCTTCGCCGCTCGCCGGCGGCCGGCGGGCGCGCTCGCCGGGCTTCGGCTGCGCGGCGCGAGGTCGCCGCTCGGCGATCCGGCGCGCTCTGGGTCGCCGGTTCGCCGGCCGCCTGCGAGCTCGCGCCGCTGCGGCTTCGCCGCCGGAGTGTGCGGGCGCGTGAAGCGGCGCGAGCGAGCGCCGCGCGGCGCGCGCCGGGTCGCTGCCGGATCGGCGCGCGAGGAAGCGCAGCGCGCCCGCGGGCACGAGCTCCATGCCGAGCGCGGGCGGCCAGCGACTCGATCCGTTCGCCGGCGGCGAGTTCGGAGTTTTCGATGCTGAGCGCGGCGTTCTCGCGCTGCGAGCGTCGCCTCGCGCTCGAGCGACGCGGCCGATGCCGCCGTTGAGCTTGAGCAGGCCGAGCTGCAGCGTCACGATGCCGATCAGCGCGAAGGCGACAGCGCGATCCACGCGCGTCCGCGGATCAGCCGGTCGAGCAGGCGCTGCGTCGAGCAGCGCGCCGGCGGGCGATGCGCGCCGGCGAGGAGCCCGGCAGCGGCCGCGCGCTCGCGCGGCGCGCGCTGCGCGGGCGGCGGCTCGCGCGGCGCCCGGCGCGGGTCCGGAGACGCGGCGCGGGCGGCCGGAGCGCTCGCGGGCGCGCCGGCGCGCGCGAGGCGCGCCGCGGGCGGCGCCGGCGGGCGCGCCGGCGCGCGCGGCGGCCGGCGGCGTCATCGTCCGGCGCCTCGTCGCAGCTTGCGGGCGGCGCGCAGCCGGGCGGAGGCGGCGCGCGGGTTGCGGCGAGCTCCTCGGCGCCGAGGGCACGATCGAGCGGCGCGCGATCAGCGCGCGCCTGCGGCTCGCGGCCGCAGCGCGCAGACGGGCAGGTCGGGCGGGCAGATGCAGCCGCGGGCGCGCTCGGCGAGGAAGCGCTTGACGCGCCGGTCCTCGAGCGAGTGGAAGGAGATCGCCGGCGAGCACGCCGCCCTCGCGCAGCAGCTCCCAGGCCAGCGGCAGCGCGCGATCGAGCTGGCCGAGCTCGTCGTTGACGGCGATCCGCAGCGCCTGGAAGGAGCGCTTGGCGGGATGGCCGCCGGCGAAGCGCGCCGGCGCGGGAATCGCCGAGATGATCGTGTCGACGAGCTCCTGGGTCGTCTCGATCGGGGCGCGCTCTGCGCCGGCGCCGACGATCGCGCGCGGCGATCGCGCTCGGCGTGGCGCTCCTCGCCGAAGTCGCGCAGCGATCGCGCGCCAGGCGGCGCTCGTCCCACTCGGCGACGACGTCGCGGGCGCTGAGCTCCTGGTCGGGGTCCATGCGCATGTCCAGCGGCGCGTCGTAGGAGTAGGAGAAGCCGCGCTCGCGGGTGTCGACCTGCATCGAGGACATGCCGAGGTCGAAGTAGGCCGCGTCGGCGCGCAGCCCCTCGCCGGCGAGCAGCTCGAGCGCCTCGGCGTAGCCGGAGCGGATGAAGCGCATCGAGCAGGCGACCTCGCCGGCGAGCTCCGCGAAGCGCTCCTCGGCGAGCGGGTCGCGGTCGATCGCGACCAGCGTGCCGCTGCGCGCCGAGCCGCTCGGCGACCAGGCGCGCGTGCCCGCCGTCGCCGAAGGTGCAGTCGATCGCCGTCTGGCCCGGGCTGCGGGTCGAGCAGCTCGAGCAGCTCGGCGGCGAGCACCGGCGTGTGCGCCGGAGCGCGGCCCGCGCCGGAGCCCGCGGCGCGCCGGCGCGCGCTCGCGGCGCCGAGAGCCTGGCGCGGCGCGCCGCGCGGCCGGGCGTCGTTGCGCTAGCGTGCTCATCTCAAGCAGCGTCATCGACACGCGCGGTGATCTCCGCGACGCCGCTCAGCAGCGCCGGCCGGTGCTCGCTCCAGCGAGCCCTGTCCCACAGCTCCAGGCGGTCGCCCACGCCGACGACCACGACCTCCTTCGAGGCCGGCGTGCTCGGCCGAGGAACGC
Organism: uncultured Solirubrobacterales bacterium; assembly: GCA_963764325.1. Classification (GTDB taxonomy): domain Bacteria; phylum Actinomycetota; class Thermoleophilia; order Solirubrobacterales; family Solirubrobacteraceae; genus Palsa-744. The sequence continues at coordinate 15,662 of CAVXSE010000004.1, forward strand.
CGGGACCATGATCCGCCCGGCGCGCGTCGAGCTCGGCGTCGTGGCGAGCTGCCGTAGAAGAAGCGCTCGAGCTCGTGACAGGCGCGGCGACAGCGGCGGCAGCTCGGCGAGCGCGCGCGTCGTGTAGTGCTCGTACTCCTCCGGGCGCCACACGCCGACGCACGGCTTCAGGTCGACGGGCATCGCGAGCACCACGCCGTCCGCGAGCGCCGCGCGGTAGCGGGCGGGCACCGTGAGGCGGTTCTTCGCGTCGAGCGTATGGTCGAAGGTGCCACGGAAGGGGACCACTGTGTGGGCTCCAAAGTTGATTACCGAGCCGAGGTGGAGGAGTGGGAGGAGCCCCTCCACCCCGGCTCGCTGGCGGCAACATAACCCACTTTCTCCCACAATGCAACCCCATCTGCACATTTTCTCCCACTTCTCCTTCGGATCCCCACCGAGGCCCGCAAGCCGGAAAACGCCCGCCGGACGGGCCCTTCGGGCCTCGGGCGACCGGCGGCGCCCTGCCGCGGCGCAAGCGCTCGTGCACGCGGCGGAATGCAACGGACGTTGCAGCCGCGCATGCGATCGTCGCGTTGCAGGGCTTGCCCGGCGACGACAAAAGACACTGCGGCTGTGCCATCCGAGCATCTCCCTCCCGCGCTCCGCATCCCGCCCGCGCAGCGCTCCCCGCGCGCGCCGCGTGCGCTCGCAGCCGCGGGCGCTGCGCCCGATCGCGGGAGTGCTCGCTGGCTCGGCGCCCTGGCCGGCGCCGCCGCCGGCTGCGGCTCCACGGCCTCGACCGGCACGACGGCCGACCCGGCGGGCGTGGTCCCGGCCTCGGCCCCGCTGTACGCCGGCGCGATGGTGCGCCCGGAAGGGTCGCTGAAGAGCGCCGCGCTCGAGCGCCGGGCACGCGCTCTCCGGCCAGGCGAATCCCTACCTGCGCCTGCTGGCGGTGCTGCAGACGCCGGGCATCGCCGGCGCTCCAATACGCAGCGCGACGTCGCTCCGTGGCTCGGCCCTCACGCGCGCGCTCTTCCTCACCGCGGTGAACGCGGCCGACGCGATGCGAAGGTCTCCAGCTGCTGCCGGTGCTGCTCAAGCTCACCGGCTCGGCTCTGCGCGTCCGCCTGGCCGTTCTCGACGGCCGGGCTGCAGGGAGCAATGGTGCTCGACACGAGCGACTCGGCCAAGGCGCGGCGCATTCCTGAACGCGCAGGCCGCGCGCGCGGGCGCGCACGGCCGCCAGCTACCGCGGCGTCGCATATCGAGCAGACGGCCGCCGGCGTGGCCTTCGCCCTGGTCGATCGCTTCGCGGTCATCGGCAGCGAATCGCGGCGTGCACGCCGTGATCGACACGACGCTCGGCGGCGCCTCGCTGGCGCAATCGACCGGCTACGCGACGCTTCTGGCGGACGCTCCGGCGGAGGCGCTCGGCGCACGTCTTCACGGGCACGAGCCCCTGCCGAGCGGCGCCGCAGGGCCTGGCGGCGCTGCTCGGCGCGCTGCGAGGCGGCCGGCGCGGCCAACGTCTCGCTCGTCCCCGCCGCGCACGTCGGTGACCGTCGACGTGGACACGCTGCCCGACGCCCTCGGCGAGCGGGCCGGGTCTGCTCTCTTTCGCGGCACGGAAGCGACGAAGGCGCTCGGCGAACTCCCGGGCGAATCCTGGCTTGCGCTCGGCGTTGGAAGCGTCGGCGGCACGCTGGCGACCGACGTGAAGGCGCTGGAAGGCCTCGCCTCGCTGGGCAGCTCGCTCGGAGTCTCGAAGGCGGCGGGCAAAGCGGGGGAAGCCAGCGCGATCACGATCCGCGGCCTGAGCGTGAAGTCGCTGCTGAAGGGGCTGCTCACGCCGCTGGCGATCATGGGAGCCGACACCCCGCAGCGAGGCACTGTTCGCCTGGATGGGCCCGCGGGACTCTTCGCTGCCGGCAACGGCCTGCTGGAACTCGAGGGCGGGGTGGTGATCGACTCGAACGACGCGGCGCGCTCGACGGCGGCCGTGCCGGCGCTCGCCGCGGAGCTCGAGCAGGCGGGCGACTCGGTCGGAAGCGGTCTCGATCCCGGGAACGGAAGCGGCGATCACGGCGGCGCTGGGGGCTGCCGCTGCCGCTCGTGATCGCCTCCGGGCGCGACTCCGCCGGCCAGGCCAAGTTCGTCGTCGGGCTCGGGCCAGACTCGGTCACGGCGGCGCTTGATCCGCCGAGCACGCTGGCGGGCTCGAACGCCTACCAGGCCGCCTCGAGGCGCGCTCGGCGAAGGGATCCAGCCCGGCCTGATCGTCAGCGTGCCGACGCTGCTGGCGCTGCTGGAAGGCGCGGGCCTGACCGAAGACCCGACGATCTCCGGGCTGGTGCCCTTCCTGCTGCGGTCTCCGCCGTCTACGGCGGCGACCAGAGCTCGGCGGCGGCGTCGAGCGTCTTCAGGATGCTGCTCGGCCTCGCGCGACGCCGGCGGCTGAGCTCAGCCGGGGTTCGCGGGAGCGTCGCGGCCGCTGGAACACCGGGCGCCCGCCGGAGACCCTGTCGACCCCGTAGCGCGTGAGCGTCGTTTCGCCGTCGGCTCGATCGAGTAGCGGCCGATGCACGGAGTTGCGGTTCCTGACGGAGAAGAGCGTTTGACGATCGTCGGGCGGTCGTTGCCTTGGCGCCGGCGGCGTGGATCGCGTACAGCACGAGCTCATCGCCTCGTAGCCGTAGAGCGCCTATGGGCCGGCATCGCACACCGAAGTGCGGCGGTAGTCGGCGAGCACGCTGCGGGCCGAGGGCGGGTAGTCGCCGACGGCAGCGGGCGTCGTGAGGTAGGTGCCGTCTTCCGCGGCGCCGAGGCTGTGAGTGAACGTTTCCTCGGCCATCGCGCTCGAGCCCAGCAGCCAGAGGCTGCGGGTCGGCGGCGTGCAGTGCGCGCCACAGGCGCGGCGGTCGCCGGCGCCGCCGTCGCCGGCGAGGAAGACCGCGCCGGCGCCGCTTTTGATGATCTTTTCGACCTCGCCGGCGAACTCGTCCCGGCGGTGGTGGAGAGCTGTCGTGGGCGGCACGTTGATCCCGGCCTGTTCGGCGTCGCCGGCGACGAGCGTCGGCCGAGCGGGACGTCGAACGGGTTCCAGGTCGTCGAGCACGTACACGCTGTGGACACCGAGCGAGCGCATCAGCGCGACCTGGGCTGCGGCCTGGGCGGGGTCGCCGGGCTGCAAGCCCGCGAAGGTGCGCTGCCCGCTCGGATAGAAGCGCCCGGGCTCGTCCTGGCCGGCGTCGAGCGAGGAGGTGAGCCCGACGTAGGGGCTCGGCGGGGCTGATCTGCAGGATGCCGGCGCCGTTGATCAGGGGCAGCGAGATCGCCGTCGCGCCGGAGTCGAAGTCGCCCAGGTAGGCGATCGTGCTCGTGTCCTGGGCGGCGCGCTTGGCGTTGGTGGCGGTGATGCCGGGGTTCCACGCGCCCGGTCTTGGGGTTCGCGTCGTCGAGCGAGACGTAGCCGATCTTGAAGCGGCCCGGCGTGCCCGCCGGCCTGGGCGAGGGCGAGCTTCTCGCCGTCGACGATCTGTTCGGAGATCGTGGCCGTCGGGCCCTGCAGCGGCAGGCTCGAGTAGATCGTCAGCTGACTCGCCGGTCGCTTCGGCGGCGTCGGGACGCGGTGCTCGGCGGCGCAGCCGCCGACACGCAGCGGGCAACGGCGGCGAGGACGGCGGCGAGACCCAGCCAGCGCGCGAGCACCGGCGGGTCTAGCTGCGGCGGCCGGGAAGGTAGCCCGAGAGGATCCTCAGCGAGGCGCCGACGAGGATGATCGCGGCGGCAGCAGGAAGGCGTCGAGGCCTTTGCCGCTGATCGCCCACAGCACGATCCAGACGACCAGGCCGGCGGTGACTGTGAGTATCAGACCCATGCGGGCGCGAATCCTACCGGGGCCGCCCGAGCCCTGCGGCCAGTTCGCGCGACGACCTCCCCGACGGCGGCGGCCGGGTCCGCGGATCCTCGCGCCGGCGGCCCGCACCAGGCGGGTCCCGACGATCACCCCGTCGGCGCCGGCGTCGGCGGCCCGGCGGGCCTGCTCGGGGGTGCCGATCCCGAAGCCGAGCGCCACCGGGCACCTCGGTGGCTGGCCTTGGCGCGCGGCGATCAGCCGCGCGAGCGCGTCCTGCGAGCGCGCTCGCGCTCGCCGGTGGTGCCGACCACCGAGACCGCGTAGAGGAAGCCGCGCGCGCTGCGCAGCCGATCGCGGCGAGGCGCTCGGGCGGCGTGGTCGGGGCGACCAGCGGGACGAGCGCGAGGCCGTGCGCGTCGCAGGCCTGCGAGCACCTCGGGCGCCTCCCCGTAGCGGCAGGTCGGGGACGATCAGCCCGCAGGCCCCGCTGCGCTGCAGGCGCTCGACGAACGCCTCAGCGCCCGGGCGCGAAGACCATGTTGGCGTAGCACATGAGCACCACCGGGACGCTCGTGCGACGAGCGCGCGCGGCGACCTCGAGCACGCCGGCGACGTTGGCGCCGGCCGCGAGCGCGCGCGTGCCGGCGGCCTGGATCACCGGCCCGTCGGCGAGCGGGTCGGAGTAGGGCACGCCGAGCTCGATCACGTCGGCGCCGGCCGCGCACGCAGGCCTCGCCGATCCGCAGCGACTCGCGCGAGCGTCGGGGAAGCCGCCCATCACGTAGGGCATCAGCGCGGCGCGCTGCCGGTGCCCGCGCGAAGGCGCGCGGCGATGCGCTCGATGCCCGGCCTGCACGGCGGTGCTCATGCGCGGCCCTCGCCGAGCACCTCGGCGAGGTCCTTGTCGCCGCGGCCGGAGAGGCACACGAGGTCGAGCTCGCCGTCGCGCTGGGCGAGCACCCAGGCCAGCGCGTGGGCGGTCTCGAGCGCCGGGATGATCCCCTCGAGGCGGGCCAGCTCGCGGAAGGCGGCCAGCGCCTGCGCGTCGGTCACGGCCACGTAGCGCGCGCGGCCGCTGTCGCGCAGGTGGGCGTGCTGCGGGCCGGCGCCGGGGTAGTCGAGGCCGGCCGAGATCGAGTGGGCCTGCAGGATCTGGCCCTCCTCGTCCTGCATCACCGCCGAGCGCGAGCCGTGCAGGATGCCCGGGCCGCCCGCCGACGGTCAGCGGGGCCCCGTGGCGGGGCGTGTCGATGCCCTCGCCGGCGGCCTCCACGCCGACCAGCTCGACCTGCTCGTCGGCGATGAAGGCGGCGAAGATGCCGATCGCGTTGGAGCCGCCGCCGACGCAGGCGACGACGCGCGCGGGCAGCCGGCCCTCGCGCTCGAGCAGCTGCGCGCGCGCCTCGTCGCCGATCACCCGCTGCAGCTCCCGCACGATCGCCGGGTAGGGCGCGGGGCCGACGGCCGAGCCGATCACGTAGTGGGTGCTCTCGACGTTGGTCGACCCAGTCGCGGATCGCCGCGGAGGTGGCCTCCTTGAGCGTGCGCGCGCCGGCGTCGACGGGCTGCACGCGTCGCGCCGAGCAGCTCCATGCGCTGCACGTTGGGGCGCTGGCGGACGCGTGTCCTCGACGCCCATGTAGACGACGCACTCCATCCCCAGCAGCGCGCACGACGGTCGCCGTTGCGACGCCGTGCTGGCCGGCGCCGGTCTCGGCGATGATGCGCCGCTTGCCCATGCGCCGGGCCAGCAGCACCTGGCCGAGGGCGTTGTTGAGCTTGTGCGAGCCGGTGTGGTTGAGGTCCTCGCGCTTGAGGTAGACGGGGCGGCCGACGCGCTCGGAGAGCCGCGCGGCGCGGTACAGCGGCGTCGGGCGCCCGGCGAAGTCCCGCAGCAGCCCCGTCGAGCTCGCCGCGGTAGCCCGCGTCGGCGCGCGCCGCGTGCCAGGCCTGCTCGAGCTCGGCGAGCGCGGGCATCAGCGTCTCGGGCACGAACTGGCCCCCGTAGGGGCCGAAGCGGTGCTCGACCGCCGGGCCTGCGAGCCGGCGCGTCTGCCGTGCGCCTGCGCTCACGCCGGCTGCCGATCGGCGCGGGCTCGCGCGGGCTCGAGCCGCGCGGCGCGCCGGCCTCGCGCGACGGCGGCGAAGAAGCCGCAGCCGTCTCGGGATCCTTGCGCCCCGGGCGCGGCCTCGGTGCCGCTGGCGGTGTCGACGGCCTACGGGCGGGCGAGCGCGATCGCCTCGGCGACGTTCCCGGCGTGCAGGCCGCCGCTGAGGATCAGCGGAACGCTGCGAGCGGCGCGCCGCCACCAGCGTCCAGTCGAAGCTCTCGCCGGTGCCGCCGCGCAGCGCCGGCGCGCTCGGGCGAGCTCGGCGCGGGCGTCGAGCAGGTGGAAGTCGACGTGGAAGCGCTCGATGTCGCGGACGTCGCCCGGCCCGGAGACCTGGGCCGCCTTGATGACGCGCGCGCCGGTCCGGCGGGCGACCTCGACGCAGTATCGCGGGGCCCTCGTCGCCGTGCAGCTGCAGCAGCGTCAGCCCGAGCTCGTCGCTGAGCTGCGACGCGACGTGCTCCAGGGGCGCGTTGACGAACACCCCGCACAGCTCGACGCGGCGGCGCAGCGCGGCGCAGATCACGGCGGCCTGCTCGAGCGAGCAGCGGCGGGGACTGCCCTCGTAGAAGATCATGCCGACCGCCCAGGCGCCGAGCTCGGCGGCCAGCTCGGCGTCGGCAAGGCTGCGTGATCCCGCAGATCTTGACCTGGCGGTCGGTCCGGCTTGCGCATGCGCCTCGGTGGCGGCGCGGATCGCCGGGCGTCAACGGTAGCGTCGCCGCGTGACGCGCGACGGCGGTCGCCGGCGATGGCACGCGGTAGCGGCGCGCGGCCGCGCTCGCGGGCGCCGGCGGTCCTAGCCTTCGGGCGTGTTGGGGTTGGGGACCGAGTTGGGCCGTTCGCCGAGCGTCACGGTGACGGTCTTGTTTTCGTAGCCGCCGCTGCCGTTGGCGCGCTGGAGCCCGATCTTCACGGTCTGGCCGGGCTTGTGTGGCCTCGATCGCGTTGGCGAGTTCTTCGGAGCTCGCGATCTCTTGCCGTCGACCGAGACGATGATGTCGCCGCCGACGGCCACCTGGCCGTCTTCGGTGTTGCGTGCTGACGGTGCCGCCGCTGATGCCGGCCTTTTCGGCGGCGGTGCCCTTCTGCACGCTCTGGACCAGGGCGCCGCTCTTGACGGGCAGGTTCAGCGCGGACAGCGAGCCGTCGATCGTCAGCGAGGTGAGGCCGAGGTAGGCGCCGCGGACGGTGCCGCCCTTCTCGAGCTGCGGGGATCTCCGACTTGGCCTTGTTGATCGGCACGGCGAAGCCGATGCCGACGCTGCCGTCGCGCCGCTGCCGCCGGTCTCGATCTGGGAGTTGATGCCGATCACCTGGCCCTGGGCGTTGAGCAGCGGGCCGCCGGAGTTGCCGGGGTTGATCGGCGCGTCGGTCTGCAGGACGTTGTCGATGGTGAAGCCGTTGGGGGCCGTGATTTCGCGCTGCAGCGCGGAGATGATGCCGGTGGTGAGCGTCCGTTGGAGGTCGAACGGGTTGCCGATCGCGTAGCACCGGTTCGCCGACCTGGACGGCGCTGGAGTTGCCGAGCTCGAGCGGGTGCAGCGTCAGGCCGTCGGTGGGGATGCGCAGCACGGCGAGGTCGTTGGAGGGGTCCTTGCCGACCACCTGGGCTTCGACGGTCTTGCCTTTTTCGAAGCTGACGTTGACCTTGATCGCGTTCTCGATGACGTGGTAGTTGGTGAGGATCGTGCCGTTGGCGTCGATCACGATGCCCGGAGCCGGTGGCCTGGCCCTGGCGCGAGGTTTCGCTCCGCCGAACAGGTTGAACGGCGATTCGGATTTCTGCACGACGGTGGAGGTGACGAAGGCCACGCCGGGCGCGTCGCGCTCGTAGATTTCGTGGGCGGTGAGCCCGGTGGTCGCTGCTGGGCGGCGTTGCGTCGGCGCGACGGGCGCGGGTGGTGACGGTGGTGACGGTCGTAGTGGCTCGAGCCGAGCCCGCCGAAGGCGGCGATGACGCCGACGACGACGCCCCCGCCGAGGAGGGCGCGAGACGAAACGGGATGGCGAACGAGCGTTGCATGTGCGGTGAGGATGATCGGCCGCCATGAAGCCGCAACTAAAGTCTCCGAGACCATTGCTGTGAGGCTCTGAGGCCGCGGGAGCAATGTAGCGCAGCGTCCGCTCGGGATCGGCGGCGCGCATCAGCGACTCCCCCATCAGCACGGCTGCGACCCCCGACCTCGCGCAGCTCGCGCAGCTGCGCCGGCGTCGCGATCCCCGACTCCGAGACGACCGCGACCTCCGGCGGGATCTCGGCCAGCAGCCGCTCGGTGCGCTCGACGTCGACGCTGAAGTCGCGCAGGTCGCGGTTGTTGATCCCGATCAGGCTCGGCGCCCGCCGCCAGCGCGCGCTCGAGCTCCGCGCGCGTCGTGGACCTCGACGAGCACGTCGAGCCCGAGCTCGCGCGCCGGCTCGTGGAGCGCTGACGAGCTCGTCCCTCGAGAGCGCGGCGACGATCAGCAGCACGGCGTCGGCGCCGGCGGAGCGGGCCTCGTGCAGCTGGTAGGGGTCGACGATGAAGTCCTTGCGCAGGACCGGCAGGCGCTGGCCGCGCGGGCGGCGCTGAGGTCCTCGAGCGACCCGTCGAAGTTGGCCTCCTCGGTGAGGACCGAGAGCGCGCCGGCGCCGCCGCGCTCGTAGGCGCCGAGGATCTCGTCGAGGTCGGCGCCCTCGGCGCAGCGTCCCGGCGGAGGGCGAGCGGCGCTTGAACTCGGCGATCACCCCGAGCCCGGGCGCGCGCGAGCGCCGCCTCAGGCGGCCCGGGCGCCGCTCCCGGCGGCGTGGGCGATCGGCGGCCTCGCCTTGAGCTCGGCCGCGGGACGATCGTGCTTGCGCCGCTCGACGGCCTCGCGCGTGCTCGGCCAGGATCCGCTCGAGCACGGTGTCGGAGCGGGTGCTCATGCGCCGACGGCGTCGGGGGCGTGGGCGTTGCTCGCCGCGAGTAGCGCTCGAGCGCCTCGGCGGCGCGGCCGTCGGCGAGGGCCTCGCGCGCGGCGCGCGACGCCGTCGGCGATCGTGTCGGCGCGCCGGCGACGTAGATCGCGGCGCCGGCGTTGATCACGCGCCAGCTCGTCGCCGGCGCCGCGAACGCCGGTCGGCCGTCGGCGGTGAGGATCGCGCGGGTGACGGCGGCGTTCTCGCTCGGGCGTCCCGCCCCCGGCTGGCGGCCGGTCGGCGAGGCGGCGTCTGCGTCGACGCCGACCTCGCGGGGCATGAGCGTGTAGCGGGTGAGCTCCTCGCCGTTGACCTCGACGACCTGCGTGGGCGCGGCGGCGGAGATCTCGTCGAGGCCGTCCTCGCCGGCGACGACGAGCGCGCGGTCGACGCCGAGCAGGGCGAGGGCGCCGGCGATCGTCTCGAGGAAGTGCGCGTCGGAGACGCCGATCAGCTGGCGGCGGGCGCCGGCGGGGTTGGTCAGCGGGCCGAGCAGGTTGAAGATCGTGCGCACGGCCAGCTCGCGGCGCGACGGGAACCACGAAGCGGGTCGCCTGGTGGTGGGCGGGGGCGAACATGAAGCCGAAGCCGGCCTCGCTCGATGCAGCTGGCGACCGCGTCGGGCCGAGGTCGATGCGCGCGCCCAGCGCCTCGAGCAGGTCGGCCGAGCCGGACCGGCTGGTGGCCGAGCGGTTGCCGTGCTTGGCGACGGCGCAGCCCGGCGCCGGCGGCGATCAGGGCGGCGGTGGTGGAGACGTTGAAGCGAGCTGCGCCCGCCGCCGGTGCCGGCGGTGTCGAGCAGGTCGTCGCGCTCGACGGGCACGTGCGCGGCGAGCTCGCGCATCGTGCGCGCCAGCCCGGCGAGCTCCTGCGACCGTCTCCCCCTTCGTCCGCAGCGCGATCAGGAAGCCGGCGATCTGGATCTCGGAGACCTCGCCGTGCATGATCTCGCGCAGCACCTCGGCGGTCTGGTCGGCGCGTCAGGTCACTGCGCGAGGCGAGCGTGTCGATCGCGCGCGGTGAGGATCGGGTTGGGCATCTACGGCTCCCCGCCGATGCGGGCGTCGGGGTCGAGGAAGTTGGCGAGCAGCTCGCGGCCGTCGTCGGTGAGGACCGACTCGGGGTGGAACTGGACGCCCTCGGCGGGCAGCTCGCGGTGGCGCAGGCCCATCAGCACGCCGCCGCCGCGAGCGGACTCCTCAAGGCAGTCGGGCAGCTCGGGGTCGACGACCAGCGAGTGGTAGCGCCCGACGGTCGAGCGGGGAGCGCAGGCCGCGGAAGATCGTGCGGCCGTCGTGCTCGATCGTGGTGGCCTTGCCGTGGACGGGCGGGTGCAGCTCGACCTGCCCGCCGAAGGCCTGCGCGAGCGCCTGGTGGCCGAGGCACACCCCGAGCGTGGGCACCCCGGCCTCGGGCATGCGGCGCACGAGCTCGAGGGTGATGCCGGCCTACGTCGGGCGTGCACGGCCCGGGCGAGACGACGCAGCGGTCGTAGCCGCTGGGCGAGCAGCTCGTCGACGCGTCGCGCGGTCGTTGCGCACCGGTGTGCACCTCGGCGCCGAGCTCGCCGAGGTACTGGACGAGGTTGTAGGTGAAGGAGTCGTAGTTGTCGAGGACGAGGACCTTCACGCCCAGTCCGGCTGCTGCGCATGCCGAGCGCGATCGCGCGCATGGCGGCGCGGGCCTTGGCGACCGACTCCTCGTACTCGTAGGCCGGCTTGGCGTCGGCGACGGTGCCGCCGCCGGCCTGGACGTGGGCGACGCCGTCCTTGACGACGACCGTGCGGATGTGGATGGCGGTGTCGAGGTCGCCGCCGTAGCTGAGGTAGCCGACGGCGCCGCCGTAGCCGCCGCGCTTGACCGGCTCGAGCTCGTCGATGATCTGCATCGCGCGCACCTTCGGGGCGCCCGAGAGGGTGCCGGCGGGGAGCACCGAGCGCAGCGCGTCCATCGCGCCGACGTCCTCGCGCAGCGTGCCCGAGACCGAGGAGACGATGTGCATGACGTGGCTGTAGAGCTCGATCTCCATCAGTCTCGTCGACGTCCACGCTGCCGTACTCGCACACCCGCCCGAGGTCGTTGCGCCCGAGGTCGACGAGCATCACGTGCTCGGCGCGCTCCTTCTCGTCGGCGAGCAGCTCTGCGGCGATGCGGCGGTCCTCCTCGGGGTCGGCCCCGCGCGGGCGGGTGCCGGCGATCGGCTTGGTGGAGACGTGCCGGCCGGTGACGGTGAGCAGCGGCTCGGGGCTCGCGCCGGCGACCTGGAAGTCGCCGAAGTCCAGGAAGTACATGTAGGGGCTGGGGTTGACCGCGCGCAGGCCGCGGTAGATCGAGAAGGCGTCGACCGGCACGGCGGCCGACCAGCGCTGGGAGGGGACGACCTGGAAGGCGTCGCCGGCGTAGATGTAGCGGACGATCCGCTCGACCATCGCTTCGAACTGCTCGCGGCGGCATGTTGGACTGGAAGGTCGGGCATCTCGCGCGGCCCGCGACGGCTGCGGCGCGGGGCACCGGCCCGGCGAGCTGCGCGCGCACCTCGGCGATCGTCCGGGCGGCGGCCGCGTAGGCGCGCTCGATGTCGGGCTCCTGCGTCCAGGTCGGCGTTGGCGAGGATCGTGACGGTGTGCTTGAGGTGGTCGAAGATGACGAGCGCGTCGGAGAGCATCAGCGCCATGTCGGGCAGCCCGAGCGGGTCGGGGTTGGGATCGCCGAGGGGCTCGACGGTGCGCACGAGGTCGTAGCCGAAGAAGCCGACGGCGCCGCCGGCGAACGGGGGCGCGTCCTCGCTGGGCGCCTGGCGGAAGCGGGCGACGTAGCTCGGCGGCGAGCGCGTAGGGGTCGCCGCCGTCGGCGAGCGACCAGCGCAGCACGCTGCGGGGGCCGAATGCCGATGAACGACCAGCGCCCCACGCGCTGGCCCTGGTCGGCGGACTCGAGCAGGAAGGCGGGCTCGCCGGGCGCGAGCGCGCGCAGCTTCAGGAAGGCCGAGACGGGCGTCTCGCAGTCCTCGATGAAGCTGTCGGTCACGCGGGATCAGGTTGTGCTCGCGGGCGAGCTCGCGCCGAGCTCGGCTCGAGGCTCGGGCCGCGCTCCGCGAGCGCGTCGGGAGCGCTAGGAGCGACGGCCATCGAGCACCCGCTCGGCGTCGGCGAGCGAGCGGCCCCGGCTGCGCAGCAGCACGAGCAGGTGGTAGAGCACGTCGGCGGCCTCTTCGTCGACCCGCTCGTCGGACTCCTCGCGGGCGGCGCGAGCGACCTCCTCGGCCTCCTCCATCACCTTCTCGCCGATCCGCTGCGGGGTCGTCGAGCAGCTCGACGGTGTAGGAGCCGTGCGGGGCGCTCGCGCGCGCGCTCGCGCGAGCGTGCGCTCGAGCGCGGGGAGCGTCTCGTGGGGCGCCGGCGGGAGTCAGCTCGCCGCGGTGAAAGCAGGTGCGCTCGCCGGTGTGGCAGGCGGGCCCGGCGGGCTCGACGAGCGCGAGCACGGTGTCGCCGTCGCAGTCCAGGCGCAGCGCCCGCACGCGCTGGACGTTGCCGCTGGTGGCGCCCTTGTGCCATTGCTCGTCGCGCGAGCGGCTCCACAGGTGCAGCTCGCCGCTCTCGCGCGTGCGAGCAGCGCCTGCTCGTTCATGTAGGCGAGCGTCAGCACCTCGCCGGTGCTCCAGTCCTGCACGACGCAGGGAACGAGCCCGTCGCCGTCGTAGGAGACGAGCTCGTCGATCGATCGTTCGGCCTGACTGGGCGGCTCATGGCGAAGACGATTGTAGGTCCCGCGCCTGCCCGCGCGGGCACGGCGCGTGCTTTCAGACAAACTCTGCAGGACGATGCATGACCGTCGCTCGACCGCAAGCTGCTCGTCATCACCGGCAAGGGAGGCGTCGGCAAGACGACCGTGGCGGCGGCTGTCGGCGTGCTGGCGGCATCGCGCGGCCTGCGAGACGATCGTGGTGGAGGTCGGCGAGCAGAGCCGCCTGCCGGGGCTGTTCGAGGGTCGGCGGCCGAGCCCGGGCGAGGAGACGCGAGCTCGAGGATCGGCTGTGGACGCATCTCGATCGACCCGGACCGGGCGCTGCTGGAGTGGCTGCAGGCGCTGGGCGGCCGGGTGCCCGGGCGGCTGCTCGCCTCGAGCGGCACGTTCCAGTACTTCGCCGCCGCGGCGCCGGGCGCGAAGGAGATCGTGAGCATGGTGAAGATCTGGGAGCTGACGGAGCGCGGCGCGAAGCGCCGGCGCGGCTATGACCTGGTGATCGTGGACGCGCCGGCGACGGGGCATGCGCTGGGCATGCTCGGCTCGCCGGGCACGTTCGGGGCGATCGCCCGCGTGGGCCCGATCGCGGGCGCAGACGCGAGCAGGTGCTGGAGCCTGCTCAAGGACGACCGGCGCGACCGGCTACCTGGCGGTCGCGCTGGGCACCGAGATGGCGGTCACGGAGACGCTCGAGCTGCAGGACGGGCTCGGAGCGCAGCTCGGACGAGAGCTCGACGGCGGTGATCGTCAACAGCGCTGCTGCCCCGGCGCTTCACGACGGCGGAGATGGCGGAGCTCGCGGCGCATGGCACGGCGCCGATGGCGCGCGGTGGGCGGGCGGGCGCGAGCTCGACGCGAGAGGTCCTCCACGCGGCTGCGGCGCGGCGCGTTCGGTCCACGAGCGCGCGCGCCAGCAGCACAACCAGCTGGCCCGCCTGCGCCGGCGGCGGCTTCGAGGTGATCGGCGTCCCGTTCGCGTTCGACGGCGAAGCTGGACGAGGCGGCGATCCGCCAGATCGCGGACCGCCTCGGGCGCACCCTTCAGGCGTAGCGTCGCCGTGCGCGACCGGAGCCGGCGGTCGCGGGGGCGCCGGCGCTGCTCAGGTGATGCCGAGGCGGTCGAGCAGGCCCTCGTCGTCGCGCCAGTCGCGGCGGACCCGCACCGACAGGTCGAGGTGGACGTGGCAGTCGAGCTCGCGCTCGAGCTCGCGCCGGGCGGCGGTGCCGATCGCCTTGATCATGCGGCCGCGGGCGCCGATCAGGATCGCCTTCTGGGATTCGCTCTCGACCCAGATCAGGGCGCGCACGCGGGTCAGGCCCTCGCGCGGCCGCTCGATGTCCTCGACGACGACCTCGACCGCGTGGGGCAGCTCCTGGAAGGTCCGCCGGATCACGGCCTCGCGGATCAGCTCGGCGAGCAGCATGCTCGAGCGGCTGGTCGGATGCTGACGCCGGGCTCGAACAGGAAGGGCCCCTCGGGCATCAGCGCCTGCGAGGTGGTCGACGAGCTCCGTCGACGCCGGTGCCGCGTGCGGGCCGAGATCGGGAAGACCTCCGCCCCGGCGTCGAGCTCGGACGGCGTCCTTGAGCACCTGCGACGAGCCGCTGCGCGGGCGAGCCGGTCGACCTTGTTGACGGCGACGTGACGGGCAGCTCGGGCCTGCTCGAGCGCACGGCCGCGATGAAGCGGTCGCCGGGGCCGACGCCCTGCTGCGCCGTTGAGCATCAGCAGCGCGGCGTCGGCGCCGTCGAGCTCCTGCTGGACGCGTTTGGCCATGCGCGCGGTGAGCGCGTCGCGCGGGCGCTGGACGCCGGGGAGGTCGACGAGCACGATCTGGCAGTCGCCGCGGGTGATGCACGCCGCGGATCGCCCGCCGGGTCGTCTGGGGCGGTCGGAGACGATCGCGAGCTTCTCGCCGACGAGCGCGTTCAGGAGGGTCGACTTGCCGACGTTCGGGCCGCCCGGCGAGCGCGACGAAGCCGCTGCGGGTCACGGCGGTCCGCACGCCCGCGCGCGAGCAGCTCGTCCTGCAGGGCGAGCATCTCGCCGTCGTCGGTCTCGTGGTCCATGCCGAGCAGGTGCAGCACCCGTGGACGACGGCCTCGCGCAGGTCGGCGGTGTGCGCGGGGCAGATGACGATGTCGCCGAGCTCGCGCGGCGCCGCCCGGCGGCGAGCTCGGCTCGGCGCCGTCGATCGGGAAGCGACAGCACGTCGGTCGGCTCGGCGAGCGGCCGCGGTGGCGCGCGGTTCAGCTCCGTCGATCGTCGCGCGGCGTCCACGATCTCGACGGCGACGTGGCCGGCTCGTCGACGCCCGAGCGCGGCAGCCGGCGGTCGACGCCGTCGCAGCAGGCGTCGATGACCTCCGTGCTCGGCTGAGGCGTCCGCTCGCGCGAGCCGCTCGCCGCCGAGGAGCTCGACCTCGAGCATCGGCGGACTCTCAGGCGCTGCGGATCGGCGCGGCCGCTGGACGCCGATCGCCGCCGGCGCGCGGCGCGGGCGGAGCTCGCCGGCGGACGGGCGTCGACCTCGCGCTGGGAGTGGGCGTCGTAGGCCTCGACGATCCGCTGCACGAGCTTGTGGCGGACGACGTCCTCGCCGCCGAAGCGGACGAACTCGATGCCCTCGACCGCGTCGAGCACGTCGCCGACGACGATCAGCCCGGAGCGCTGCTCGCGCGGAAGGTCGACCTGGGTGATGTCGCCGGTGACGACCATCTTGCGAGCCGAAGCCGAGCCGGGTGAGGAACATCTTCATCTGCTCGGGGGTGGTGTTCTGGGCCTCGTCGAGGATCACGAAGGAGTCGTTGAGCGTGCGCCCGCGCATGAAGGCGAGCGGTGCGATCTCGATCACGCCGCGCTCGATGTGCTGAGGCGACCTTCTCGGGGTCGAGCATGTCGTGCAGGGCGTCGAACAGCGGCCGCAGGTAGGGATCGACCTTCGCCATCAGATCGCCGGGCAGGAACCCGAGCCGCTCGCCGGCCTCGACGGCGGGCCGGGTGAGGATGATGCGGTTGACCTCGTGGCGGGAGAGCGCGGCGGCCGCCATCGCGACGGCGAGGAAGGTCTTGCCGGTGCCCGGCGGGCCCGACGCCGAAGGTGATCGTGTTGCTCCGGACCGAGTCGACGTAGCGCTTCTGGTTGACGGTCTTGGGCGCGACCCGCAGCCCGCGGTGGCTGCCAGACGACATCCTCGAGCACGCGGGCGGGCGATTCGTGCGCGTCGAGCGCGCCGGTGACGGCGGTGATCGTGCCGGGACCGATCTGATGGCCGCGGGCGATCAGGTCGGCGAGCTCGCGCACGACGCGCTCGCCGAGCTGCGTCTCGATCCTCCTCCCCGTCGAAGCGTGAGCAGGTTCCCGCGCAGGAAGACGCGGCAGGGGAGGTGGGACTCGAGCGCGCGCAGGACGGCGTCCTGGCTGCCGGCCAGCTCGGCCGCGACTTCGTTTGGAAGCTCGATCTGCGTCCTCATCCCTGCAGGGCCGCGCGCACCAGCTCGGAGACGCGCTTGCCGTCGGCGCGACCGTCGACCGCGGCCATCGCCTGCCGCATGGCGGTCGCCCATGTCCTTCGGGCGGATGCGGCGCCGCTGTCGCTGACGGCCTGGCGCGACGATCGCCTGGAGCTCCTCGTCGGAGAGCTCGGCCGGCAGGTAGGAGCCGATCAGCTCGGCCTCGGCCTCCTCGCCGCCGGCGAGGTCCTCGCGGCCGCCGTCGCGGAACGCGCTGGCCGCCTCGAGCCGGCGCTTGCGCTCGCGGCGCAGCACCGCCAGCTCGTCGTCGTTGCCCTCCTTGGCGGCCTTCTGCAGCTCGGAGAGCACCAGCCGCAGCGCGCCCGACCTTCTCCTTCTCCCCAGCCGCGCATCGCGTCCTTCAGGTCGGCTCGATCTGCTCGAGGATCCCCATCTAGAGGCAGGATACGCACCTCGCCCGCCCTTCTCCGCACCACACGCAATGGCGCCATTCCGCCGGGTCCGCGTCCCGCCACGCCGATCAGTCGGAGGGCGGCGGTGTGTCGGTGCGAGCGGCGTGGGGCTGCCGAGGCGCCCGGGCGAGGAGGAGTCGCGGCCGAACAGGAGCGCCACGTTCCAGTCGACCAGCAGGCGCAGCCGGCGGCCGAGGCCGGGCATCAGCAGCAGGTGGTAGGTGCGGGCGATCAGCCACGCGGGGAAGCCGCGCCAGCGGATGCCGAGGGTGATCGCGACGGCCTGGCGTGCGCCGAGCTCGGCGACGACGCCTTTGGTCTTGTAGCGGAACGGCTTGGCCGGCCGCCCGCGCAGGGCGCAGGCGACGTTGTGGGCGACCAGCCGGCCCTGGCGGATGGCGTGCTGGGCGGTGGGCGGACACGGCTGGCCCGGGTCGTGCGGGGTCGGGAACCGCGGCGCAGTCGCCGATCGCCCAGACGGCCGCGTAGGCCGGCTGAGGCGCCGGGCCATGCGTGCGGTCGACCGCATCATCGAATCGACGACGACCGCCCGCCGTCGTCGAGCGGCAGGCCGAGCTTGGCGACCGACGGGCTCGGCCTCACGCCGGCGGTCCAGACGAGCGTGCGGGCGGGGATCGGCTCGCCGCGCGAGAGCGTGGCGCGCGGTCGGCGCTCACGCGCTCAGGGTCGTTCGAGGTGAGCACTTCGATGCCGCGCCCGCGGAGCTCGCGCTTCGGCGAACCGGGAGAGGCTCGGCGGGCACCTCCTGCATGATCCGCTCGCGGGCCTCGGCGAGCACCCAGCGCATCCCCTGGGCGGCGCAGCGCGGGTAGAGCTCGATCGCCTGGGCGGCGAAGTCCTGCAGCTCGGCGAGCCCCTCGACGCCGGCGTAGCCGGCGCCGACGAAGACGAACGATGAGGTACTCCGCGCGGCGCTGCGGGGTCCTCGAGCGACTCGGCGATGTCGAGGCAGCGCAGCACCTGGTTGCGCAGGGCGG
This sequence comes from uncultured Solirubrobacterales bacterium, assembly GCA_963764325.1. Lineage (GTDB taxonomy): Bacteria > Actinomycetota > Thermoleophilia > Solirubrobacterales > Solirubrobacteraceae > Palsa-744. The sequence continues at coordinate 33,223 of CAVXSE010000004.1, forward strand.
TGGCGTCGGAGAGCGACTTCAGGCCGATGCCGTGCTCGGCCAGGCCGGGAATGGGCAGCGTGCGCGAGACCGAGCCGAGGGCGACGATCAGCTGGTCGTAGGGGAGCTCGAGCTGCTCGCCGTCGATCCGCTTGACCGCCGAGGGTGCCCGCGCTGCGGGTCGGCGCCGGTGACGTGCCCGATCACGAGGTCGGTGTCCGCTAGCTGCGAGCGCAGCGGGACGACCACGTGGCGGGGGTCGAGGGCGGCCCCGGCGGCGCCGGGCAGCAGCGGCGTGTAGAGCATGAAGTTGGACTCGTTGACGAGCGTCACGCGTGCGCTCTGCTCGGGCGGGAGCCGCGCTCGAGCGCCCGCGCGGCGTAGAAGCCGCCGAAGCCACCACCGGCGATCACGACCTGCCAGGCCACGCGGACAGAATAGGGTGGGGCCGGATGAGCGACTCCTCTACCGACAGGCGCTGGCGCCCTTTCCTTGCGGAGGTCGAGAAGCTGCGCCCGGCGGGGGCGGAGGTGATCGACGCCCACACGCACCTCGGCCTGGACGAGGACGGTCGCTCGCTGACGCTGGAGCAGCTGCTGGGCCAGCTGGACGCCGCCGGGGCCACGCGGGCGTGCGTGTTCCCGCTGCACGACCCCGAGCGCGGGCCTTCCTACAGCCTGCCCAACGACCGCGTGCTGGCGTGGGCGCGGCGAGAGCGAGGGGCGGCTGACCCCGTTCTGCCGCCTGGACCCCGCGGAAGGCCCGGTGGCGGAGGGCGAACGCTGCCTGGCGGCCGGCGCGCGCGGGCATCAAGCTGCATCCGCGGGCCCAGGACTTCGACTTCGACGGCGAGGAGATGGCAGGGGGTCTTCGAGCTGGCCGAAGACGCGAAGGTGCCGATCCTGATCCACGCCGGCCGCGGCCTGCCGCCGCTGGCGGACGGGCTCGGCGACCTCGCCCTGCGCCACCCGGGGGCGGTGCTGATCCTCGCCCACGGGGCGATCTGCGACCAGGGCATCCTGACGACGCGCCTGGCCGACCACCCGGGCGTGCTCTACGACATCTCCTGCTTCTTCCCGCTCGACGTGATCGAGCTGCTCGCGCGGGTCCCGGCCGAGCGGGTCGTGTTCGCCTCCGACCCGCCCTATGGCATGCCGGCCACCACCCTCTACATGGCCCTGCGGGTGGCGCCGCAGGCCGGCCTGGACGAGGCGACGACGCGGGCGCTGCTCGGCGGGACGATGGCGAGCCTGCTCGACGGCGAGGAGCTGCCCGCGGTGAGCGAGCCCGAGGCGCGGCCCGCACGATCACGCTCTCGGGGCGCCTGGCGCGGGTGTACGGCTACGCGAGCCTGGTGGGACCGGCGCTGTTCACGGGCGCTGGGAGCAGGCGAGGGCGATGCTCGACATGGCGATCGCCTCCTGCCGCGACCCCGAGCCGGCCGACGTGGGCGAGGAGCTGGAGACGATCGGCTCGGCGCTGGCGGCGGCGGACGAGCTGCTCGGCAGCGAGGAGGGCGTGCGCCCGGCGATCGACCTCGTCTACCGCTCCAACGTGCGGCGCTGCGACGGAGCTCGCCGGGTCTCGACTCAGACGGCGTCGAGCCAGACGGCTGCCCAGCTCGCCCGCGCCTCGCGCGGCGCTCGCGCTCGCGCATCCCCAGACGCCCTTGGAAGGCGCGCACGACCTGTCGACCTCGTCGGTCGAGCAGACCCGCAGGCGATCAGGTGCCGCGGTGGCTCGGCGAGCGCCGCGGCGAGCTCGAGGAGCAGCGGTTGCAGGAGGTTGGAGACCACGACGCGGCCGCTCGCGCGCGGGTCGAAGGAGCGGCAGCGCGTCGGTCGCGCAGGTCGGCGTGGCGGACGTCGAGCTCGACCCCGTTGACGGTGGCGTTCGGCGCGCGCGGCCGCGACGCTCTCGGGGTCGTTGTCGAGACGCGAGCACGGGCGCGTAGCCGAGCTCGCGCGGCGACGATCGCGAGCACCCCGGAGCCGCAGCCGACGTCGAGCACGGGGCCCGGCGGGCTGGACGCTGGCGGCGAGCTCGAGCAGCAGCTCCAGGCACAGCCGCGTGGTGGCGTGCCCGCCCGTGCCGAACGCCTGGCCGGGGTCGATCACGATCTCCTGGAGGTCGCCGGCCGGATGGCCTCGGCGGGCTCCCACGGCGGGCGGACGCGGATCGCGGGAACCGGCATGCGGGCCGGCGCCGGGACGGCGGCGGGGCGATGAGGACGGGCCGGTGGAAGCTGCTGCCAGCGCTCACTCCAGTCGTCGGCCACCTCGGTGGTGTGGATCTCGACCAGCGCCCCGCCGGCGACGCGGCGCTTCAGGTCGGGCAGGCTGGGGAGCTCGCCCGGGCGCTCCGTAGAGGGCGTACTCGAGCGTGTCCTCGTCGCTCGACCTCCTCGACGCCCGCCGGGCGCGAGCTCGAGCAGTTCGGCGAGCACGAGCTCGGCGCTGCGCGCGCTCGACGCGGACCGCGAGCCGGATCAAGCGGCCTGGCTGCCGAGCGCGCGGCGGAGCTTGGCGAACATCGACTCCTGCGGAGCGGAGGTTCTCCTCGGTGAGGCTCTCGTTGAGCCGTTCGATCAGCTCGAGCTGCTCGTCGCTGAGGCGGCGCGGAATGAGCACGTTGACGACCACGCGGAGATCGCCGTGGCGGCCGCGGCGCAGGCCCGGCATGCCCTGCGCCGCGGATCGTGATGCACCTCGCCCGGCTGGGTCCCGGGCGCGAGCTCGACGTCGGCGGTCCCTCGAGGGTCGGCACCTCGAGCGTGCCGCCGAGCGCGGCGAGCGGAGCGGGCACGTCGAGCGCGGTGATCAGGTCGTCGCCCTCGCGCACGAAGCGCTCGTCGGCTGGCGGACGCGGACGAGCACGTACAGGTCGCCGGCGGGCGCCGCGCCCTCGGACTCACCGGCGTGGCCGCGACCGCTGAGGCGGATGCGCTGCCCGTCGGAGATGCCGGCGGGAACGTCCACCTCGAGCTCGCGGGTGACCGCATTCGCGGCCGCGCCCGCGGCAGCTCGTGGCAGGGCTCGCTTGGGAACGCGTCCGTCGCCTTCGCAGGCGTCGCAGAGCACCGTCCGCATCATCTGGCCGAAGGGGGTGCGGGTGACCGCCTGCAGCTGTCCGGCGCCGCCGCAGCGCTCGCAGGTCTGGATCGGCGGTGCCGGGCTCGGCGCCGTTGCCGTGGCAGTGCTCGCAGCGGTCGACGACCTCGTAGCCGACCTGGACGCCTGGCCCCGTGGGCGGCGTCGATCAGCTCGATCTCGACCGCGACGGCGACGTCTCCGCCCTGGGCGCGGGCCCGGAGCGGCCGCCCCGCGCCGGCGCCGCCGAAGAAGGCGTTGAAGAGGTCGCCGATCGAGCCGAAGCGCGTCGAAGTTGGGCGCGTAGCCGCCGGAGCGCAGACCCTCGTGGCCGTAGCGGTCATAGGTCGCCCGACGCTCTTCGTCGGAGAGGATCTCGTAGGCCTCGGCGGCCTCCTTGAACTTCGCCTCGGCGTCGGGGTCGTGGGCGTTGACGTCGGGGTGCAGCTCGCGGGCGAGCTGGCGGAAGGCCTTCTTGATCTGCTGCTCGGAGGCGTCGCGGCTCGACGCCGAGCACCTCGTAGGGGTCGCGGGGCATGCGGCTCGAGGCTAGTCGGCGCCGTAGCGTCCTCGACGAAGCGGGAGAGCTCGGCGCGGCCTCCCGCACGGTCGCGATGGCGCCGGCGTAGTCCATCCGCACCGGGCCGATCACCGAACCGTCCCGAGCCTGCGCTGGGCGAGGCCGTAGCCGGCTCGCCACCAGCGCCAGCGAGTGCATCGCCGGGAGCTCGTTCTCGTGGCCGATGCGCACGTACACGCCCGGCTCCGCCGAGCGCCGTGCGCAGCACCCGCAGCAGCGCCACGCGGCGCTCGAGCAGGTCCACCAGCTCGTTGACCTTGCGTGGTGTCCCGATCTGGTCGGCTCTCGAGCAGGCGGGCGGTGCCTTCGACGTAGAGCGACTCCTCGACTTCGGAGGCGAGCTCGGCGAAGGCGGGTGCGAAGCGCTCGAGGAAGGCGAGCTCCGAGCGGCGACAGGCCGGGGTCGACCAGGCGCTGCTGGAGCATGCGCGCCCCGAGGGCGAGGCCCGACGAGGCGCTCGTTGAGGTACTCCCCGGCCCACGCCAGCAGCCCGGGATCGACGCGGCCGCTCGAAGGTGGCGAGCATCTTCGAGACGCCGCCGGTGGAGGTGATGATCACGACCAGCACGAGCTGCGGCTGCAGCGCGAGCACCTCGACGTGGCGGATCGTGGCCGTGTTGGGCGAGGGGGCGGAGACGACGCGAGCAGGTTGGTCATCCGCGAGAGCGTCTCGGAGGTGGCCCGCACGGCCTCGTCGATCTCCCGGCTGATCAGCGACAGCTCGATCTGGCGAGGCGGCGCTCGAGGCCGCCTGGCCGGAGCTGAGCAGGCGGTCGACGACGTAGCGGTGGCCGGCGTCGGTGGGCACCCGCCCGGCCGAGACGTGGGGATGGGCGAGCAGGCCGTACTCCTCCAGCAGCGCGAGTTCGTTGCGCACCGTCGAGGGCCCGCAGTCGAGCTCCGGGTCGGCGGCGATCGGCGCGACGGCACCGGCTGGCCGGTGTGCAGGTACTCCTCCACCACCTTGCACAGGATCCTCTCCTGGCGGGCGGTCAGCATGGGTCTGATTGTAGGTCGGCGCTACGCGACCGCGCCGGGCAGCGCCCGGCCGCTACAGCTCGACTCGGCCTCGGCGTTGCGGATGATCTGGTTGCCGGCCTGCTCGGCGACGGTGTCGATGACCGCGCGTCCGTCGCTGACCTCGCGTGACCGTGCCCGGTGACGACGACCTCCTGCTCGGGAACGCCCATCCCGCGGAACTGGACCGAGAGCCGCTTGCAGGTGCTCGGGGCCGCCGGCGGCCTCGGTCTGCGCGCGGGCGACCTGGGCCATCGTCCAGAGGCCGTGCAGGATGCGCCCCGGCAGCCCGACCGCGCGCGCGAACTCCTCGTCGATGTGGATCGGGTTGAAGTCGCCGGAGGCGCCCGCGTAGCGGACGGTCAGGTACTTGTCGGGCGTGACCCGCAGCTCCGGGATCTGATCGCCGGCCTGCAGCTCCGCCATCTCGCTCACACCCCTCGGACGATGTTGGTCCAGGTGGCCGGCAGACCTGCTCGCCGCGCTGGTTGTCGGACACCGACTCGAACACGTAGAAGCCGCGGCCGTCGCTCTTCGGAGATGTCCTTCACGCTGGCGGTCGTCGTGATCTCATCGCCGGCCACGACCGGCGGGCCCCACACGAACTCCTGGCCGCCGTGGACCATCATCGCGAAGTTGATCTCGATCTCCGGGTCGAAGATCGGCGGCCCGACCGCCGGGGCGCTGTAGACGACGGCGAACATCGGCGGCGCCACCACGTCGGCGTAGCCCGCCGCGCGGGCCGCCTCGCACGTCGAGGTGCACGGGCTTGCGTCTCGCCGACCGCGCGCGCGTACTCGCGGATCTTCTCGCGCCCGACCGCGTACACGACGGGCTCATAGCTCTTGCCGATGGCTTGGGTGTTGACGGGCATCGCTGTGGCTCCCTGCAGCGAAGTGGATCGTCGGCTGACGCGCGGCGCCAGTCTACGCCGATGCCCGCGCGGAGCGGCCTAGTCGGTCCGAGGCGGTGCCTTAACGACGAAAGCCGCCCCTGGGACGCCAGCACTCGCTGGGCGGCCGCGGGGTGCGCCTCGCCGACCGCGGCGAGAGGGGGCGCTCGCACTCAGCGCACCCTCTCGCGGAACAGTCGAAGTACGTCCCTGACGCGGTCGATCGGCACGGATCGCCGCCCGCTAGAAGGCGAGGTCCTCCCCAGCGCCGGCGCCGACGAGCTCGCCCTCCGCCATCACCGTCGGCCTCCGGCCCTCGCCCGGCGATTGGCGGACGGGCTGTCGAGGAACTGGACAGTCTCGGCGACGATGCTCACCGCCTGGCGACGGCTGCTCGGCGGTCTCCCACTCGCGCCACTCGAGGCTGTCCGTCGACCGCGACGCGACTGCCCTTGCGCATGTAGCGCTCGACGCTCTCGGCCGAGGCTCCGAAGACCGTGACGTCGAAGAAGTTGGGCCGCTCGACGTAGTCGCCGTCGGCGTCCTTGCGGCTGCGAGTTGCACGCGACGCGCAGGCTCGCACACGCTCGTACCGGACGGCAGCGAGCGCAACTCGGGGTCGCGGGTCAGACGCCCGACCAGGACCACTCGGTTGATGGTGAAACACGACATCCTGGTCCTCCATTGCTCGCTGGTCGAACCCCCGTCGGTCCAAGCTACGCGTCGCCTGCGACGGTTCTCTGGCTCGCGCCCGTCGTGCACTCGTGCCAGCGCCGCCGAGCGGGACGGCGACGACGCGATCTCCCGCGCGGGCGCGATCGATCGCGCGCGCCAGAGCCGGCTCGCACCTCCGGCGCCGCGAGATAGATGCACCCCGGCGACGTAGCGGCAGCGCGCCCAGGCGCGGCAGATCTCGAGCAGCCGCCGCGGCGCCTTGACGGTCAGCTCGACCTCGACCGCGACCGGCAGACCGTACTCCGTGCCGAGCGGCCAGAGGACGAGGTCGGGACGATGCAGGCATCGCCGCGCCGCCCGCGCCACCGCCATCCGGGCGCTGGCGAGCTCGCCCCAGCGCTCCGCTCGTCGCGGCGCAGCTCGCGCTCGCCGATCACGCCGATGATCCGGGTAAGCAGCGCTCGAGCGTCGCCGCCGACCGCGGCGCAGGCGATCGGTGACGGCGCGTTGGCGGCCGACACCCGCATGGGCTCAAGACCGCTGCACGCCCACGCTCGGCATACCGGCCGCGGTGGCCGTGTACAGCGCGGGCTGACCGCGTCAACGGCCGGCGGTACACGAGCAGCCCGTGCGCACGGCGGCGAGCAGCCGCGCGCGCGCCGACGCCGAGGGTCGTTCCCATGTGCTCGGCGAGGGCCTCGGCCGTGACCGCGCCCAGGCGCGCGGTCCACTCAAGGGCCGCCAGGCGCTCAGGCGAGGCGGTCTGCTCTGCTCGGACCATGATGGTCCTCCTTTCATCGGGTGTCCTGGGGGCGGCCGGGAAGTGCGCCGATCATCCGCACTGCTGGACTGAGAAGAGGCGTGCGACGCGTCGAGCGGCAACCGTCCGTGAGCACGATCACGGCCGCCCAGCCTCGCCTCAGGCTCATCACCTCGCTCGGCCTCCAGCACGCGCCTCGCGGGTCCGCGTGCGGGTGCTGCGGCCGTCGCTGTGACGGGAGATCCGCCACGCGCCCCTGCGTGCCGGCGAGGCCGGCGATCAGCTCCGCCGAGCTCGGGCACCACCTGGCGGTGGGCGATCAGCACCGAGAGGTTGCCCATCACCTGCTCGAGCAGCCGCTCCCGCCCTGGCGGCGCAGGTCGGAGAGCTCCTGCGTGCCGAGCACGAGGCTGATGCCGGCCGAGCGGGCCCGCCCGAACAGCCGCACGACCTGCTCGGCGGCGACCGCCGAGAACTCGTCGATCACGACCAGCGTCGCCACCGGGCCGACCCTGCAGGGCGGCGACGGTCGTCTGCAGGTCCTGCACGATCGCCGCGCCGAGCATCTGCGCTGAGCAGCGGCCGGCTGTCGGCGTGAAGGTCGAAGTAGACGACCGCACGCGCGCGCGACGCGCCAAGCAGATCGAACGGCGAACCTCGGCTGGCCATCGCCGGCGCTGTGCGCCGGGTCCAGCCACGCGCCGACGTCGGACTCGGCGAGGATCGCCAGCCGGTCGCGCACGCCGGCGAGGTCGGCCTGCTGGCGCGCGCTGAGCGAGTCCAGGTACGCGAGCGTGCCCGGCGCGTCCGACTCATCGAGCAGCTGCGCGTCAGAGCTGCTCGAGGCGCGCCGGGTCGAGGTGCTCGACGATGCGCGTGCAGGCTGACCTCGCTCGCCTGCCCGCGCGAAGCGCGCGCACCTCATGGCCGAGGTAGCGCTGCGCCTGGCGGAGGTAGTGGGGCTCGGTGAAGCGCTCGCCGGCGAGCGCCTTGTCGGCGATCTCCGTCTCGCGATCCGCGGGCGAACGGGTTGTAGACGGAGGGACCCATCGGGCGTCCACTCGAGGAATGCGCCGGCCGCGCTGCTCGCGCAGCCCGGCGAAGCTCCTCGCGCAGACGCGGTCGCCCTTGGGGTCGACCACGACCGCGCCCATGCCGCCGTCGATGGCCGCGACCGCCATCCACGTCTGGGTGACCGTCTTGCCCGAGCCGGTCGCTCCGACGACCAGCGTATGAGTCCCACCGCTGCCGTCACCGAATGGCACGGCGGCAATGTGACCGGCCTGGTCGCGGCCAACGATCAGTTCGTCACCGCGAAACCACGCGCCGCCGCCGCTACCGGCCCGGCGGCGAAGCGAGACGCGCTCGCCGGCGGAACGCAACGCGTCGAGCGGACCACGCCGCGCTTCGGCGATCGCGGCGAGGTCGTGTCCCGTCTCCAGGTCCCGGCGATGCCAGCTCCGACTCCAGAGCGTGGCGGCGAGCGCCGCGACGAGCAGGGTCGGCGCCCAGCCTCCGAACACTCCACGCGCAAGCGTGAGGAAGCCGAGGCCACACGCGGCCCAGCTCCACCGCACCTGGCGGGTGCGGAGAATTCGGGCCGCGATCATCCCGATCAGCAGACCGATCAGGACGTGTGCCGTTGCGGTGGCGACCCAACCAACTGCTTCTTCGAGCGGGGCGAGCGGATCGACCCCGCGCTGGGTGAGTGTTTCTGAGGGCATGACGCCACTCCTTTCCTCGAGCCGCCCGCGGGACGGCTCAGTTCGGGCCGGTTTGAAACCGGCCTGGTTGTCAACGAGCGACGGCGGACCCGAGGGCCCGCCGTTCTGCTCTGCTGCATGGCTGGCCGTTGGGCCAAGCCAAAGATGTGATCGGACGGCGGTCGCCGTCCCATCGGGCTCAGATCAGCCGCCGGCACCCCCTACGGGTCGGCCACAGGCCTTGGAAGGCGTTACTGCAGTTCGACCTCGCGTGGACTGATCCCAAGTCCGCGCCGCGCGATCAGAGCGAGCACGCCGCTGTGGATCCACGGAGTCGGCGCCTCCTGGCCGCCCTCCGGAAGAATGCCGATGCGCCTGGCGAGCCAGCTCGTCTCGCCGCTCTCCGTCCCGCCGCGGTCCCGCTTCGGTGCGCCCGCACCGCACGGCGATTGCGCTCAGGCTCACGCCCTGCTGCTCGACAGCAGAGAGAACCGCCTCTCGCAGCAGCCGGTTGAGAACGATCGGGCTGAGACGCACCCGGTCGATCTCCGCGCCGAGGGTGACGGTCGAGACGCTCTCGTCCATTCGCAAGCGCGCGAGCGCGCGTTCGGTGATCTCGCACACCGGCGCGTAATCCTCAAGGGCGGCTACCGCTTGGCGCACGCTGACGACGCTCGGAGGACGACCGGACCCGTCGACACGGTGATGGCACCAGCGAAGGGCCGGAATCGACATCGCGCCCTGAACGAGCTCAAGGCAGTAGCTGTTGCCATCGCGATCGATAGCGACGTCGGCCTGACCCCCAGCCCCCGCGTCGTCCTCCTCCTGCGACGCGGCAAGAGGCAGCACGGTGAAGTCCCGTGCCATGACCTTCCGGCAGCTGCCACGTACCTCCAGTGGCGCACGCAGGTAATCCCGGCACATCAGAGCGGCGTTTCCAGACGGCTCCTCCGGCGCGAGATGGGCGACGAGCCTGCGATCGCCGAGCGTGGCAACGTCGCGATCAACGACGAGGACCGTGCCGAAGGCGCCGCGCTGCTGAACGATCTCGCGAGGTCGCCCGTGCCGATCCTCATAGCGGCCGAGCGCTCCGCGTCCGGGGACCGCACCCCGGCGACGCCGCGAGCGCGTACGTCCGACGGAGCCGGCAAGGACCCCGCTTGACGGCGCTCAGATCGGCCGGCGAGGGTTGAGCTGGATGCAGCGGTTGATGTCATGGCTTGTCTCCTGGCCCCAGCGCGAGCGAACTGCGCGGGCCTCATCGGGGGTGTTGGCGTCGCTTGTTAGGAGTCGCGGAGGCGGTCGTCAAGCGGCGCGAAGCCGTCGAGAAGGGCACTCGTGAACGGTCCGAGAACCCCTTAAGGGGTCTCGGAGATCTCGACCTCAGGAGCGAATATCAGGCAAAGCTGGCGTGCAAACGCTCGGCATCGAAGGCACCGTCTGTCCGAGAGCTGGGACATGGCGAGCAACGAGCCGGAGACCGGTGCGCCGGCTTGCTGAGCGTCCGTGAGTTGCCGTCCGTCCCGCCGGTTGGCGGAGAGCTGAGGATCGGCGTGGGTGCTGCGGCTGGGGAGAGGGAGGAGTTGGGCCATGAGCCTAGCCGCCGACACGGTGATCTGTACGGCCTGGGCCCCGGCGGGGCCGCGCTGGGCGCAGTCGCGTGCGTTCGCTCTCCTGTCATTTCGCATACCTATGCGGAATTCCAGGGTCATGTACTGCAGTCGGGCGCCATCGGACGGCGCGGGCAACTGCATCGCGCGGCGTGCGCCAGGGGGTGGCGGCTGCAGCACGTGTATGGGCGACTGCGTCTTGCCGCGGGCAAACGCATCAACGCCTGCGCGCCCAACCCGCGTTCGATTGGCATGGGTCCGCGGCGATCAGCGCACGCTAGGAGACAAGCGAAGCCGCTGTGGGCCGTTCGTGTGCGTCTCCGGAGTCCGCGCGCTCGCTCAGGGGCCACCGGGACCGCGCGCCAGATCGCGTCGTTGCCCAACGGCTCGCGCGTCGCGCGCCCCTCCGCCACCAGCTCGATCAGCGCCTGCTCGGCGCCCGGCCGGTCCGGATCGACCAGGTTGCGTGCGAGCAGCGCGGCGACCTCCTGCGTGCACAGCCCGTCGGCGAAGTACTCGAGCAGCTCGGACGGCCCCTCCGGGAGGCGCGACGCGTTCCAGGCTCACATCGAGGTTCGCGATAATCACGTCGTAGGCCTCGACCGGTTGGAACCCGCCTGCCTCCAGTCGTCGCCCGCCGGCGTCGAACACCACCGATGGAGCCGTGTAGCGAACCGTGCCGTCGCTCAGGGCGGCCTTGCCCTGGAACTCGGTAGGGCCACCCGCCGCCGTGCGTGCCTGCTCCTTGTCGGCCTCATAGGCCTCGGTAACCGCCCCCGAATCGAGTGCTGCGACGATGCCTGCCACGTCGATCCCCTCGACCTCGGCCAGCGCGGTGGCGATCGAGTCGTCCTCGTCCAGCAGCAGGGTCGTGTTGAACCGTGCAAATGCGAGCGCCCGCAGCGCGGCAAACTCGCGACCCGGGTGCGCGAGGCGAGTAGCCACCACCGCCCGGCAGGCCCGTCCGGTCGAGGCGAGGCGCGAGGGGGGCGCCGTCGCGAACGGCATGCCGTAGCGGTCGCGAAAGCTTCGAGCACCTGTCGCTTGGCGTGCGGGCGTGTACCCGTGGGCAGCCAGCGAACCGGTCTCCTCACGCAGACCGATTGTGACCAGACGCCAGTCAAGCTGGTCGCGGTAACGCCACCTCAAGACGGTGAGCGCCGGCGTCGCCGAATACGCCCATGGACACGCCGGATCGCTGTAGAGGGTCGCGCTGATCGCCATCGCTTTGACTATTGCACGAACACCCTCCCTCGCCTGGCTCAATCTCCGCCGCGACGGGCGAGACAACTGATCGGGGGGCCTACTCCGGCGCCCGCATGTCGAGGATCGAGCGCTGCTCGATGGCCGCCGCGCCCGCTCGGGGGTCACCGTGCGCCGCGCTCACCCGTACCTCCGGTGGCAGTGTCGGGACGCCGTACGCTCCGGTGAGCCCCTCGTGCATATCGCGCTCGGCCGCGAACAGGATCCGTTCCCTGCCGGGATACTCCCAGTCGAACGGGTACTCACCTGCGTAGGCCCTGCACGCCTTCAGCGCCGAGTCGGCCCTCCGGGCGCAATCGCGGGCTCGCGCACGATCACGGCAGACGAACACCGTCACGGCGCCCGCTTCACGGCGACGGCCGTAGCGACTCGTATGAACCGACCAGCCGGCGAGGAAGTGGTCGTAGCGCTCGAGCTTGGCCAGCCACCCGCCCGTGGAGAGTCGATCGTCGAGCTCTACGAGCAGGTCGACAGCCGACCCCCTTTGAGGTACCGAAAGGCCTGACACGCGCGCGGGCGCGCCCGCGCGCGTGTCAGCGCTTTGCGAGTGACCGGGCACCTCCACGACCGCGTCAGGTCGCAACGTCTCAAAGCGCTCGACGGCGACGCGATCCGCCGCTGCCGCCGGTACGCAGGAAGTCATGCGGCATCCGCCCGTCCGGGCAGGCGTAGGTCGCCGAGCTTCAGCGCGACCCGCCCCTCATCGGTCGAGCGCATCGGCGGCGAGATCACCGACGCCGCAGATCCACGCGGCACACCCCCGGCGGCGCCGGGGGCCCGCTCGAACGCAAGCGCCCATCCCGCCACATGCACCTCGTGCCGCGCCTGTCGAAGCCCTCCGCCCGTCCCCCCGCGGCGCCGCCACCGCCAGGTACCCTCGCCGCCGGTGGCCTCGCCTCCGGCGCGCCGCCGGCGACCGGCGGAGCGCCGGTCGATCGGGGCATCCAATCGCGCGCGTACAGCAGCTCGAGGCCGACGGCGGTGATGACGTAGCACATCGGCACGCCTCCCCCGTCGCGCCGGTGGAACTGAAAGCGACCGACGGCCCCGGCGTCCGCCAGGCGCTTGAGCCGCCGCTGCGTGGTCGTGACGGCGCGACCGGGATTGAACCGCCGGTGGATCTGGGTGGTGAGCACGTGCCCGAGGCGGGCAATCAGCAGCAGCACCTCGAGGTCGAGCTCATCGGGCTGAAGCCGCGTCGGCGACTCGACCGCCGGGCCCAGCGCACGCTGTGCGCCGCGTCGAGCTCGACGAGCTCGCGGTAGCTCTCGGCGGGCGCCGGCGGGCAGGCCAGCCAGGGCCGGCTCGGTCAGAGGCCTGCGCGCCGATGCCGGTCGCGCCGGCCGCGGCGCTGGCGTCCGAGGCTGTGCGGCCGGCGCGGGGCGGCTCGTTCGCGGCGCGAGACGCGGCTCCGGGGCTCGGCGACCGGCGCCGGCGAGGCGGAGCGCGCCGGCCGAGGCACGCGCGCGGTTGGCTCCATCGGCCCGCGGGCGCGGACGGTCCCAGTGTGGCTGACGCAGATCGCTGCGAGGTGGCGGCCGCCGCGTTCGTGCTGGCGCTGCGGCGTGGATGGCGATACGCTCGGCGTCGACCCGCAGCGGGATCGTCTCGTGCGACGAAGGCGGCTGGCGACCCTCGGGCGTGGTCCAGCTCGCGATCGCGTGGTGCTTGGGCAGGTGCAGCCGGACGTCCGGGCGGCCGAGCGCCGAGAGGTGCTCGATGCCCGGGACGGACGCTGTCGGAGAACTCGGCCATCGTCAGCCGACCGCGGCCCGGGCGTCGCTCACCGAGGCGGTCGCGAAGTACACGCGGTGGGCGAACAGCGCGTCGAGCTGGTCGCGCACGTCGCGATCGGCCCACTGCGCGTCGGTCTGCCAGCAGGCGACCGTCTCGAGCCCGGCCGAGCGCTTCAGCGCCATCGTCTCGGCGAAGCCGCGGTTGAGGACCAGCGGCGCCTCGTCGACCTTCAGCGCCACCGCCACGCGCTCGGCTCGGCCGGGACGAGGTCCTGCTGGCGCGCGAGCGCCGCGTCGAGCATCCCCACGAGCAGCTGCATCAGCACCGAGGTGTTGCCGGCGCCCATCGCCCCGAGCGCGCCCTTGACGACCAGCACCTCTTCGCCGGCGATCACGCGGTCGAAGTCGACCGCAGCGAGTCGTTGAGCAGCACCCGCTTGATCGAGGGCGAGTTGAGCAGCCGCGCCAGCTTGTTCACCGGCGCGTCGAGCTTCGCCGTCGTCATGCTGCGCGCGTCGGCCAGCTGGGCCGCCGAGCTCGGCCGTGAAGAACTCGGCGATCTCCCTGAACTCGGGCATGGTCGCGGACGCGCGACCCGACGCTGCTTGCGGTACGCGTAGCCCTCCTCGCCGACCGAGAGCAGGCGCGCGGCGTCCCACAGCGTCGAGCGCCGGTCGTGCGCGAGCACGGCGATCACCGCGTTGCGCAGGTACCGGTCCGAGGAGGCCCTGATGTCCGCGTCGGTGAAGAGGTTCTTCAGCGCCGCGACGACGTAGTCGGCGATCACGTCGGCGGGCGCGTCGACGGCGAGCGGGTTGAAGCCGCAGGTCGGATGCGAGAAGTCGAGCAGCGTGCAGCGTCCGATCGGCGGGCACGAGGCTGACGGCGGCCTCGGCGGCGTCGCCCTTCGGATCGAGCACGATCACGGCGCAGCGCTCCCTGCGCAGATCCTCGGCGACGGTCGCGACGAGGTAGCTCGACTTGCCCTGCTCGACGGTGCCGGGCACGGCGGTGTTCTGCCTGCGCAGCTCGGCGTGGATCGAGACCGGGCCGAGCGCGTCGCGTGAGCGTGCCGACGCCGTCGGCCGGGCGGAAGATGGCCGGCGGCGCCGGCGCTACGGGCAGCGCGGAGCGCGCGAAGGGCACGGTCGCGTACTCGATGGAGGGCAGGTGCCAGATGGCGGCGAGCTCGCGTCGAGGCGAGGACGCCCTTGTGGAAGCAAGGGATGCGGGTTGCCCTCGCCCCTCTCGACGCGGCGGGCGTAGCAGCCCGAACGCGGCCGTGGCGCACGGAGGTGCCGCGCTCGACGAGATGGTTCTCGGCGCCCTCGGCGCGCAGCTCGGAGGCGATCTGCTCACAAACGCGGCGAGTCGGGCGCGACGACGCGCAGGTCGGCGAAGAAGAGCGGCCGATGCTGCACTTCGAGACCTCCTCGCAGCTCGGCGTCCTCGACGATGGAGCGGTCGCGCATGATCAGGTGCTCGCGCCTCTGCCTGGAGAGGTGAGCCTCGTGACGCTTGAAGAGATGCTTGGCGAACCGCTCGAAGGTGGCCGGCGTGGGCGTGATCGCGAGCTGCACGAATGCGGGCTCCCCGCAGGCGCCCATCACGGTCATGACACGGTTGACGCTCGGCTCGGGGTCGCGGTTGCGCAGATCGATGGCCTTGACCCGCCTGACGAACTCCGAGCGCTTCTTGAGGCGAAGCATCGCGGGCGGATTGCCGAGCGGCCGGTGCTCAGGCCGCAGTGCACAGTTCGGATAGGCGGTCTGCAAAGCCGTCTCCACCATCTGCTGCAGGCCGGCCGGGCATGTGACGGCAAGCCAGACCTGCGTTGGCGCGGGCGTGTGATGTATCTCCGAGCGCGATTGAGGACTGGCCGCGCAGCAGTCGCCTCCACCAACGAGCAAGTTGGCGCTTGTGGAGCACGGCGAACATCGCGACGATCGACTCGGTGCTCGCACGGTCGGTCCGATACGGGCTGGATCCGCAATCGGACGTAGGAGCGCCGGCGTCGCGCGCTCCAGCGAGCCGCGAGCAGGAGCAAGGCGAGGATGAGAAGGAGCGCGATGGTGTCCTTCACGGGCGCAATACCGCCGATGGGCGACCAGCCCCAGACACCGCCCGCGCCGCGCAGGGCGGCGCCGGGGACCTGGCCCAGCGCGACGATTACACGGCGGGCATCATCCCTGCCGCGCAGCGCCCGCCCGGCGCCACCGCCGAGCAGCCAGACGACGGCGGTGAAGCCCACGAGCAGTCCCAAGAGCCCGAGCAACCGCCAGAAGAGGAAACGGAACACCTCCCCTCCACTCCGACGGAGCCGCCTGAGCGGGACTCGGCCGCGCGACGGGCGGCGCTAGGGAAGCGGCTCGGGGTAGATCGCCTCGGCGACGGCGAGCGCCGCCTGGAGCTCGCGCGCACGCTCATCGAGGGAGCGGCCGAGGGTGAGCTGCATTCGGCGCAGGCGCCGGGTGACGGTGTTGCGATGGACGCCGAGCATCCGGGCGGTGCGTGTGCGGTCCTGCCCGCTCGCATAGAAGGCGGAGAGCGTCGCGGCGGAGCTCGGCTGCGGCGGGCGCCGGTGAGGCGAACTCGCCGAGCTCTGCCTCGCAGAAGCTGCGCCCGGCCTCGCCGTCGCGAAGCATGACGGCGGCGAGGGCGACGTCCTCATAGAGGGTCACGGCGGCGGCATCCCGTCCGTCGACCCCGGAGACCCGCGCATCGGCGACGGCACGGGCGAGGTCAGCCTGGCGCTTGGTTGCGGTGAAGCCGTCGATCCCGGTCCCGGGCGTGCCGATGGCGGCGCGGACGCCGCGGGGAACGAGGGCGCTCAGCTCGCGCGGGCGGGGACGGACTGAGGGAGTGGTCCAAAGGGTGGCCTCGCCGGGCGTGTCGCTGAGAGCAGCTGCCGCCCGTCGCCGATGACGCCGGCGAGCGCGCGGACGGCGACGATGAGCCGCTCGTCCTCGACGGCGCCGGGGGTCGACCAGGCGACGATCGCAAGGTGGCGCCCGTCGAGCCGGTGGGAGAGGGTGCGCTCGGCGAGATGGCGATCGACGGGCTGTCCGGCCATCAGGGCGGCGAGCACGCCCGCGCGCTGGGCGAGCGCGCCGCGGATGAAGAGCTCGCGCTGTGTCTCGTACTCGTCGGCGACGTCGCTCATGGCGCCGTCGACGAAGCGAAAGGAGAGCGCGGCCACGCGGGCGAGCGCGGCGAGCTGACCGCGGGGATCGGGATCCTCGAGGGCGAGCTCGGCGGCGCGTGCGAAGAGCACCTCTTGGCCGAGGCGATAGGCGCGCAGGATGGAGGCGAGCCCGACCCCTTCGCGCGCGAGGTGGCGGCCGTAGGCCAATGCGGCGGCGGGCGCGTGGTAGCGAACCGCGCCGAGCTCATGACGCAGCGCGCCGGCGCATTCGCGCAGCAAGGCGGCGGAGCCATCGCGCCCGAGACGCCGGCGGGTGGCGTCGGAAACGACCTCGGGGACCTCGCGCTCGATCAGCGCGAGCGCGAGGTCGGCGTAGCGCTCGGCGTGCTCGTCAAACTCGTCGGCGAGGCGAATCTCAAGCGTGCTGGGCATGTCCTGACGATTGTGGGGGGAGTTTGAGTTGCACCCTGGAAGCGATGATTAAGGATATTTTGCCGTCCTCAACGGTGCATTATGCACCATCTCGCTCGAAAATTGCAGCGGGAAGCCCCTTGCCACCGGGTCGCGCGAGGTGACAGAATGCAGCCCATGGCGACCAACGGAAAGGCAGACGGCGCGACGGTGCTGGCTGGGCGGACGGTGGCGATCTCGGGCGCTGCACGGGGCATCGGCCTGGCGACGGCGACGCGACTGCGAGCGGCGGGCGCGACGGTGTTCATCGGGGACATCGACCGCGAGCTGGCGGAGCGAGAGGCGGCGCGCCTGGGTGCGACGGGGCTCGAGCTGGACGTGACCAGCGAGGACTCCTTTGCGGCGTTCATCGACGCTGCGAGCGCGCCGTCGGGCCGCCTGGATGTGCTTATCAACAACGCGGGGATCATGCTGACGGGGAGCTACCTGGCGCAGAAGCCGGAGGCGGCGGAGCGGATGTTCGAAGTGAACACTCTGGGGCTGATGCGCGGGACGCGGCTGGCGCTGCCGGCGATGCTGGAGCGCCGCTCGGGCCAGATCATCAACATCTCCTCGCTGGCGGGCAGGGCGGTGGCCCCGGGGATCGTCTCCTATTGCGCGACGAAGCATGCGGTGGTGGGCTTCACGAGGGCGCTGCAGCGCGAGCACCGCGACTCTGGCGTTCGGTTCACGCTGATCATGCCGGCCTTCACCCGCACGGCGCTGACGGACGGCCTCAGCACGGGAAGGGCGCCGGCAGCCCAGCCGCAGGACATCGCGAAGGGCATCGTGGCGGCGATCATCACGCCGCGCGATGAAGCGATCCTGCCGCCTTCGGCGGCGGTGATCGTGAACACCTCTGAGCGTCTGCTCCCGCGCAGGGTGGGCAACGCGCTCGCCCACATCATGGGCGTGGACGAGCAGTTCGTGGGACGCGACGGGAGCGCGCTGCAGGAGAGCTCTCGGCCATGGCTGAAGTGAAAGCACGCCTTGCGGCTGAAGCGAGCGCACGCGTCGCGGTTGAAGTGAGAGCACGCGTCGCAGCTGAGGCGAGAGCACGCGTCGCAGCTGACGTAATCGACTCGCGGCCGCAATGAGCGCAACGCCCGCCGTCGGTATCGTCGGAGCGGGCTTCGGCGGGCTCGCGGCGGCGCTGGAGCTGAAGGGCGCGGGGATCGACTCGTTCACGGTCCTCGAGCGTGAAGGGGAGGTCGGGGGCGTGTGGCAGGCGAACACCTACCCCGGCGCCGCGTGCGACGTGCCGAGCGTGATCTATCAGTTCTCCCGCCATCTGAAGCCGAACTGGTCGCGCCGCTTCGGGCGCCAGGCGGAGATCCGCGACTACCTGCGCGAGGTTTCGATCGAGACGGGCGTGCGCGAGCACATCCAGTTCCACAGGGAGGTCGTGGCGGCAACGTTCGACGAGCGGGCGGCCATTTGGCATGTCGAGATGGCGGACGGGCAGACGCTGACCTTCGACGTGCTGATCTGCGCAACCGGCCAGCTGAGCCGGCCGCGCTTGCCGGACCTCGGGGCGCCGGAGGCCTTCCAGGGCGCGCAGTTCCACTCGGCCGAGTGGGATCACTCGGTGGAGCTCGCCGGCCGGCGCGTGGTGGTGGTCGGAGGCGGGGCGAGCGCGATCCAGATCGTCCCGGCGATCGTGGACGCGGCCGAGCACGTGACGGTCGTGCAGCGATCACCGAGCTGGGTCGTGGCCAAGTACGACTGGACGCCGTCGCGCCTGGAGCAGCAGCTCACCAGCCGCGTGCCGGCGCTTCTCTCGCTCTACCACCAAGCGATGTGGTGGTGGTTCGAGTCGCGCTATCCCCTGGTGCTGCGACGGATGGACCCGCTGCGGCGCGTGTGGGAGGCGCACCTGCGTCGTTGCATCCGCAAGGTGGTCAAGGACCCGGCGAAGGCGGCGGCGGCCACTCCGGACTACGCGCTCGGCTGCAACCGCCTGCTGCTCTCGAGCGAGTGGTATGAGACGATCGCAAGGCCGGACGTCGACCTGATCCGCGCGGGCGTGACGGCGATGTCGCCGACGGGGATCGTCACCTCCGATGGCCGCGAGATCGATGCCGACGTGGTCGTATGGTGCACGGGCTTCACCGCCACCGAATACCTCGCACCGATCCGCATCACCGGGCGCGGCGGCGTCGGGATCCGCGAGGCGTGGGCGGATGGCCCGGAGGCGTACCTCGGCCTCGCCACCTCCGGCTTCCCCAACCTCTTCATGAGCTATGGGCCCAATACGGGCTCCCTCACCAACACGCTCGTCAGCATGGTCGAGTACCAGGCCGCGTACATGCGCCAGGCGATCGAATACGTGCAGCGCAGGGACGTCGCCCTGGACATCCGCCAGGAGGTTCACTCTGCGTTCGTCGCCGAAGCGCAGGAGCGCCTGCAGAAAACCGTCTTCACCTCGGGCTGCCCCGGGTGGTACACCACGGACAGCGGCCGGGTGACGACCGTCTGGTTCGGCTCCCACGTGGAGTACCGCCGCCGCACCCGCCACTTCGATCCCGCCGTGTATGAGGAGATCCCGCGCAGGGTCGACGGGCGGGCGCCCGTCCTCCCAATCTCCGCATCGGCGGTCGCCGGGGTCTAGGAGGGCGGTCGCCGGGACTTGGGCGGGGGTCGCCGGGACCTCTGTATCTCCCCTAGGAAGGCGGGTGGCGCTCCCGCGCAGACGATGCTCGAGTTCGACGCGACGCCGATCAGCATCCACTCTGAAGAAGGAGCAGGTCTGCCGGGCACTACAAGGGCGGTGATGGCTTCAACCCGCTGATCGTCTCTTGCAACCGGGAGGTGCTCGCCGGGATCCTGCGCCCGGGGAACGCCGGGGCCAACAACGCGGATGATCACCTGCAAGGCGCTCGAGCTCGCCCTCGAGCAGCTGCCCCAGAGCGCCCTTGACGGTGAGATCCTCGCCCGCTCGGACTCGGCCGGAGCGAGCCACGCCTTCGCGGAAGGCTGCCGGGAGACGAGGATCCAGTTCTCACTGGGCTATGCGATCAACGAGACGGTGCGCGAGCAGATCCTCTCCCTTTCAGAGGAGGCCTGGCGCCGGCGGTCAACCGCGATGGGGACCTGCGCGAGGTGGGCCTGGTTCACAGAGCTCACAGGCCTCATCGATCTCTCATCCTGGCCGGTGGGCACCCGGCTGATCTGCTGCCGTGAGCGTCCCACCCCGGCGCGCAGCTCTCATTCTCTGACGCGGACGGGCACCGCTTCCAGGCTCCACCACCGACCAGGGCGGGGAGGACATCGCCGCGCTTGAGGCGCTCCACCGCCAACACGCCGAGGTCGAGGACCGCATAAAGACGCTGAAGGCCACCGGCGCCGGGCACCTCCCCTTCCACTCCTTCAAGGCCAACGCCGCCTGGTTCGAGCTCTCGCTGACAGCCCACGACATCATGGTCTGGACCCAGCAGCTGCTGCTCGACGGCGAGCACCGGGGCGCGGAACCGAAGCGGCTGCGCTACCGCATCCTTCACGTCGCCGGGGAGATGACCCGCCACGCTCGGCGCACGACGCTTCACCTGCCGCTCGACTGGCCGTGGGCCGGTGTGATCCTGAGGGCGTTCAAGCGTTTGGATGCGCTCCCGGCCTACGGCTGAGCGCTCGGCTGGCACTGACCGACCCTTCGCAGCAGCAACCCGCGACTTCGACAGGTCGGCCGCCGCCGGGACCTGGGCGGACGGTCGCCGGGACCTAGGTCGGCGGTCGCCGGGACCTGGGCGGACGGTCGGCGAACTGTTCCGCGAGGCGATCCCTGCAGAAGGCCCATTGCTGGCGGTTGCGCTTGGCGCCCGGGTGAAGCGTGTCCAGAAGGGCCAGGCCGCGGGCCGTCGCGACGGCCATCTCGATGTGGTGCTCGAAATCCGGCCGGCCGGCGAGGTCGGGGAAGAAGCGCCGGGCGAGCTCGAGCGTCTGGCGGTCCAGCTCGCGTTCCACCCCCGTGAGGTGCCGGCGCAGCTCGGGATCGGTGCGTGCGTCCGACCACAGGTCGAGCGCCGCTTGAAACAGCGGGCTGGCATAGCTCGCCCAGATCAGATCGAGGCCCCTCGCCACACGCTCCGGCCCCGTCGGCAGGGTGTCCGCCGCGGCGAGCAGCGAGGCGCTCCGCCTGCGGGAGAGGTGCTCGATCGCCGCGGCGACAAGCGCCTGGCGCGTCTGGAAGTGGTGAAGATGCGCCCCCCGCGAGACCCCCGCTCGCTCGGCCACACGGCTGGTGGTCGTGTTCGCGTAGCCGTCCTCCACGAGCGAGGCGATCGTCGCGTCGAGGAGCGCCTGGCGGGTCGTCGAGCTGCGCTCCGCCTGGCTGCGGCGGGCGGGGATTGTCGGTGTGCCTGACATCTGGGAGAGGACCCCTACTCTTTAGAAAGTTGCGTTCACGTCTGAATGTTATAGTGCCGGCGAGCGGTCACCCGCAAAGCGGTCCCCCAACAGAGGAGTTTCAAAATGGCAGCCACCGAGGCGCTCATATTCGACGCGGTCCGCACGCCGCGCGGGAAGGGAAGTCAAACGGCTCGCTGCACAGCACGAAGCCCGTTGATCTCGTCGTCGGCCTCCTTCACGAGATGCTCGATCCGCAACGATCACCTCGACCCCAACCGGGTGGATGATCTCGTTCTCGGCTGCGTCACGCCCGTCGGCGACCAGGGCGCCGACATCGCAAAGACCGCCGCGATCAAGGCCGGCCTGCCGGACACCGTTGCCGGCGTACAGCTCAACCGCTTCTGCGCCTCCGGCCTGGAGGCCGTCAACGTCGCCGCCCAGAAGGTCGCCTCCGGCTGGGAGGACCTCGTCTTCGCCGGCGGGGTCGAGTCGATGTCGCGCGTGCCGATGGGCACCGACGGCGGCGCCTGGGCGATGGACCCGGAGACCAACTACGACACCTCCTTCATCCCGCAGGGCGTCGGCGCGGACCTGATCGCGACGATCGAGGAGTTCAGCCGCGAGGACGTCGACGCCTACGCCGCCCGCTCGCAGGAGCGCGCCGCGCGCGCGCAGGAGGAGGGCCGCTTCGGCGCAGCGTCGTCCCGGTCAAGGACATCAACGAGAACGTCGTGCTCGACCACGACGAGTTCATCCGCCCGGGCACGACCGTCGAGACGCTCGGCGAGCTCAAGCCCTCGTTTCAGGTGATGGGCGAGATGGGCGGCTTCGACGCCGTCGCGCTGCAGAAGTACCACTGGGTGGAGAAGATCGACCACGTGCACACGCCCGGCAACTCCTCCGGCATCGTCGACGGCGCGTCGCTGCTGGCGATCGGAAACGAGCAGACGGGCGCAGAGCTCGGGCATGACCCCGCGCGGGCGCGATCTCGCCACGGCCGTCTCGGGCGCTGACCCGACGATCATGCTCACCGGGCCGGCGCCGGCATCCAAGAAGGCGCTCGCCAAGGCCGGCATCACGGCCGATCAGCTCGATCTCGTCGAGATCAACGAGGCGTTCGCCGCGGTCGTCCTTCGCTTCGTCAGGGATATGGGGCTCGACATGGAGCGCGTGAACGTCAATGGAGGCGCGATCGCGATGGGCCACCCGCTCGGGGCGACCGGCGGCATGATCATCGGCACGCTGATCGACGAGCTGCATCGCACCGGCGGCAGGTACGGCCTCGCGACGCTCTGCGTCGGCGGCGGGATGGGCATCGCGACAGTGGTGGAGGCGATCTAGATGGCGGATGCGAACACGATCAGATACGAGCGTGGCGATGACGGCATCGTCGTCCTCACCATGGACGATCCGAGCCAGTCGGTGAACACGATGAACGCCGATTACATCGCCTCGATGGGCGCGACTGTCGAGCGGCTGGAGGCGGAGAAGGACGACATCACCGGCGTCATCATCACCTCCGCCAAGAAGACCTTCTTCGCAGGGGGCGATCTAAACGACCTGAAGCGGGTGACACGCGAGCACGCGAGCGAGTTCGCCGCGGGCATCCGCGAGGTCAAGGGCCAGCTGCGGCGCCTGGAGACGCTCGGCGTACCCGTCGTCGCGGCGATCAACGGCGCCGCCCTCGGCGGCGGGCTCGAGATCGCGCTCGCCGCGCACCACCGTGTGATCGTCGATGACCCGAAGGCCAAGCTCGGGTTTCCCGAGGTCAAGCTCGGCCTGCTGCCCGGCGGCGGTGGGGTCACGCGCACCGTGCGCATGTTCGGGATCGCCGACGCGCTCGTCAACCTCCTGCTCCAGGGCCAGGAAGTGCGCCCGGAGAAGGCCAAGGAGATGGGACTCGTCGATGAGATAGTCGCCACCCGTGAGGACCTGCTGCCGGCGGCAAGGACGTGGATTAAATCCAATCCTGAGGCGGCCCAGCCATGGGATGTGAAGGGTTACAAGATGCCGGGTGGCACACCTTCGAACCCCAAGCTCGCGCAGAACCTGCCGGCCTTCCCAGCCAACCTACGCAAGCAGCTCAAGGGCGCCAACTACCCCGCGCCGCATCACATCATGGCCGCGGCCGTCGAGGGTGCGCAGGTCGACTTTGACAACGCGATCGAGATCGAGGGGCGCTACTTCACCGACCTCGCAACCGGCCAGGTTGCCAAGAACATGATCCAGGCGTTCTTCTTCGACCTGCAGCAGGTCAACGGCGACCGCGGACGTCCGGAAGGGCGCGAGCGCTTCCAGCCGAAGAAGGTCGTCGTGCTCGGCGCCGGCATGATGGGCGCCGCGATCGCCTACGTCTGCGCCAAAGCGGGCATCGAGGTGGTACTCAAGGACGTCGACAAGGATGCAGCCGAGCGGGGCAAGGACTACTCGGTCAAACTCGTCGAGAAGGCCGTCTCGCGCGGACGCTCGAGCGCCGATGCCGGCGAGCAGCTGCTCGCGCGCATCCTCCCAACCGCCGATCCAGCGGACGCCGCCGGCGCCGATCTCGTGATCGAGGCCGTCTTCGAGGACCCGGCCGTCAAGGCGCAGGTCTTCGCCGAGATCGAGCCGCATCTCGCCGAGGGCGCGCTGCTCGGCTCCAACACCTCCACCCTGCCCATCTCAGACCTCGCCCACGGTGTCTCGCGACCGGCCGACTTCATCGGGCTGCACTTCTTCAGCCCCGTCGACAAGATGCCGCTGCTCGAGATCATCAGGGGCGAGCAGACGACCGATGAGACGCTCTACCGCGCGCTCGACGTCGCCAAGGCGATCAAGAAGACGCCGATCGTCGTAAACGACGCGCGCGGCTTCTATACCTCGCGCGTGATCGGCACTTTCATCAACGAGGGTCTCGCAATGCTGCTGGAGGGCATCCCCGGCCCGACGATCGAGCAGGCCTCCTCCCAGGCCGGCTATCCCGCGCCCGTGCTGCAGCTCTCCGATGAGCTCAACCTCAACCTCATGCGCAAGATCCGCCTGCAGTACCAGGCGGCCGCCGAGGCCGAGGGGATCGAGTGGGAGGTCCACCCCTCGATGAGCGTCATCGACCGCATGCTCGACGAGTTCAACCGCGGCGGACGGCTCGCCGGCGCCGGCTTCTACGACTACAACGACGACGGCAGCCGCGGAGCGCTCTGGCCGGGGCTGCGCGAGGCCTTCCCGCCGGTCTCAGATCCCTCCTCCATCTCGCTGAAGGATCTCGAGGAGCGGATGCTCTTCGCCGAGGCCCTCGAGACCGTCAAGTGTCTCGATGAGGGCGTCATCGAGTCCGTCGCCGACGCCAACATCGGCTCCATCTTCGGCATCGGCTACCCGCCCTGGACCGGAGGCGCGCTTCAGTACATCAACGGCTACGCCGGCGGCCCCAGCGGCTTCGTCGAGCGTGCCCGCGAGCTCGCCGGCATCTACGGCGCTCGCTTCCAGCCGCCCGCCTCGCTCGTCGAGCGCGCAGAGCGCGGCGAGGTCTACGAGGGCAAGACCGCCGCACCCGTCGCCGCCGCCGCCTGAGCGACTGAGGAGAAGTGCCGGATGGCCCGTCCCGCGCGTCGGGACGGGCCATCCATGACTGCGGCTATTTGACGATCTTGATGATGCGCTCCATGCCAAGGAGCGTGTGGTCGCGGCCGTCCTGTGTTTCCATGAAGCAGGCCTGCACGTACCAGCCCGGCTTTGCCGTGATCGTCTCCTGCTGGAAGGCTTCGTGGGAGAGCGGGCCCGCGAAACCGATCGGCTGTCCGACGATGACCTTTTCAAGGGCCTTTTCCTTGCCCTCGAGCAGGTACCTCACCGCGTCCTCGGCGTGACGCTTGCTGCTCACCGGAATCGCGAAGTCCATGTGCACGAGAAAGCCTTCGTTTTCAAAGCGAACGAGCTCGCCGTCGTGCAGGACCTTCGGTCCGCGGAAGGCGAAGTCGATCGAGCGGATCGTCGCTTCCGGCGTCGGCAGCACGGCCGGCGACGCCGCGGCCGTCACCGTGAAGAAGCTGAAGGCCTTCGCGCCCTTTCCTTCTCCCGGCTCCAGAGCGAAGTAATTTCCGGGCTGAAGGTAGGTCTGGGCTTCGACACTGCCGTGCGATGCAACTTCGACGTCGAAAACGATCGAGCCGTATTTGGCCGTGTCGTTCGGGTCCTTCACCGGTTTCTTCAGGACGGCTTCAGCTTCCGCATCGGTGACACCCGGCTTCATGAGAAACAGGATCGCGCTCGCTTCCTTGATGCCGGTACCACTCGTAACGACATTGACCGCGCCCGACTGCGTGGAGCCGCCCACCGTGATGGTGGTCGGGGTGACTGCAAGCGTGAGCGTCGGCAGCGTCGTCGCCTGCGCGGAGGTCGCAGCTGCAAGGCTCAAAACGGCCAGCAGCGACGCCGCGAGCAGCCCCTTCAGAGGGCTGCGAGAACGATGAATCAGCATGTGGTCGGTCCTTTCAATTGACCCTACGACGTGAGATCGAGTTACTCGACCCCCACGAGGGCCGAGCGCCAGCGGGCAGACTACGCTCAAGCGCCATGGACCGTCGATCCCTCGCGAAACCCCCGGCACAGCAGATGAACACCAACTCCCCCAACGCGATCGACCTGCAACAGGCCGGGCGCCCGCACGTCATCTGCGCGTGGCAGATCGGCGACATCGTCGTCGACCCCGGCCCCGCCTCCTGCATGCCGACTCTGCTCGCCGGGCTCGGCGACGTCGAGCCGCGCGTGCTCGCCCTCACCCACATCCATCTTGACCATGCCGGGGCGACGGGTTCGCTCGTGCAGCGGTTCCCGAACCTCGAGGTGTGGGTCCATGAGCGCGGCGCTCGCCATCTGATCGACCCGAGCCGGTTGCTCGCGAGCGCGGGGAGCCTCTACGGAGAGGACATGCAGCGCCTGTGGGGCGAGGTGCTGCCGGTGCCCGCGGAGAACATCCGCCCACTGAGCGGCGGCGAGACCGTCGGGCCCTTCAGCGTCGCCTACACCCCCGGCCACGCCTCACACCACGTCAGCTACCTCGACGAGGCCTCCGGGAATGCATTCACCGGTGACGTCACCGGGGTTCGGATCGACGACGGGCCGGTGCTCGCCCCGACGCCTCCGCCGGACATCGATCTCGCCCTGTGGAGCGCCTCCCTGGAGATCGTCGAGGCGTGGGCGCCCGAGCGCCTCCTCATCACCCATTTCGGCATGCACTCCGACGTCGCCGAGCACCTCGGGCGCATGCGCGAAGCCCTGCAGCGACAGTCCCGCTGGGCACAGACGCTCGGCGAGCGGAGCTTCGTCGATCAGATGCTCGCACCGCTGGCCTCGGGCGTCGAACCGGTCACCGCCGCCGCCTATCGGCAGGGGCTGCCGCCCGGACAGAGCTACCACGGCCTGCGCCGGTTCCTCGAGCGCGAGCCTCGCGATCACTGACCGCCGCCCGCGTCATCCACGCCGGAGGGAGAATGGCGCTCCTGCACCCGCGCGGCGACTTCGTGCCCGAGCCGCACGGTGGGCCCGCCGACGAGCTCCCATGCCCGCGCGATACCGATCAGGAAGCAGACAATCACGAGGGTGCAGATCGTCTGCAGGTCGCCGCGATCGCCGGCATGACGCGCGAGGGCGAGCCCGGCGATCAGCTGGACGACGAAGACGATGAACAGCCCGATCAGGAACGTGAAGTCGAGGAGGCGAATCTGCTTGGCGCGCCAACCCGGGTAGACACGCACCATCGCCGCCGTGATGAACAGCAGGCCGACGATGGCGACCGCCAGCGCCGGATAACCGGCGTTGTCGCCGGGAATCAGGCCGAACAGGACCACCGTCAGGGCGTTCGTGAAGGCCGTGAGCGTCGCCGCCGCCCGAACGCCGTGAACGTCGGAGGCCTCTGGGCCGAGGATGCGCTCCGGCGCGACGGATATCGCCACGAAGAGGAGGCCTATCAGTGCACCCCCGGCGCTCGCGCAGGCGGCGAAGAAATCGTGTGCGGAGGCCGTGCTCACCGGAGCACATCCTTCCACGACTCAAAGCGGGAGACTTCACCGCATGAGTCCCAGACAGTGCCCCCTATGAGCGCGCTTGAGACGATGACCTACGAGGTCGGCGGGCGGATCGCACGGATCACGCTCGATCGCCCGGAGCGCGGCAACGGCCTCACGCCGACCCTGATCGCGGAGCTCGTCTCGTGCGTCGAGCGCTCCGACCTCGACCCGGCGGTTCACGTGATCCTCCTCGCCGGCAACGGCAGGGGGTTCTGCGGCGGCTACGACCTCGTCGAGAGCGCCGAGGCCGACATGACGGGGCTGAGCGCCGACGCCGTGAGCGGCTCGCCGCTCGACCCCGCCGTGATCGCCGCCAACCATGATCCCAGCGGCACCTGGGACCCGATGATCGACCACGCGATGATGGGACGCAACGTTCGCGCATTCATGTCGCTGTTTTACTGCGGCAAGCCCGTCGTCTGCAAGGTGCACGGCTTCTGCGTCGCCGGCGGCACCGATCTCGCGCTCTGCTCGGACCTGCTCCTGATCGCCGAGGACGCCAAGATCGGCTATCCCCCCGCGCGCGTGTGGGGCTCGCCGACGACGTCGATGTGGGCTCATCGCCTTGGGCCGCAGCGAGCCAAGCGCCTCCTCTTCACCGGGGACTGCCTCTCCGGAGCGGAGGCTCTCGAGTGGGGACTGGCGATCGAGGCGCCGCCGGCCGAGGAGCTCGACGAGCGTACGGAGATCCTCCTCGGGCGAATCGCACGGATGCCGGTCAATCAGCTGATGATGATGAAGCTGCTCATCAACCAGGAGACGATGTCTCACGGACTTCACAGCACCCAGATCCTGGGCACCGTCTTCGATGGGATCGCCCGCCACACGCCCGAGGGCTACGACTTCCAGCGCCGCGCCGCCGAGGCCGGCTTCCGCGAGGCGGTGCGCGAGCGCGACGAGCCGTTCGGCGACCTCGGCGCGTCCAGCTTCAAGGGCTGAGACGCATGCGGGTTGCCACCGCTTGCCGCGCGCGGGCGGACCTGACCAGGTAGCGTCGGGCCGCGATGGCGGTCACGATCGACGAGATCACCCTTTCCGGTGACCCCGAGCCCTGGGCGGCGGTCGGTTTTGCCCTAACCGACGGAGTCCTGCAGCTCGACGGGGTCACGGTTCGCTTCGTCGAGCGCCCCCCGGACAGGGGAATGCTGGGATGGTCGCTGCGGGGCGCCGTGAGCACGTCGCTCGATGGCCTGCCCACGACGAGCTCCACCCGCCCGGCGCCCGTCGCCGATCTTGGCGAGCATGCCAACCGCGTGACCGCGATCGACCACGTCGTGGCGACGTCCCCAAATCTCGAGCGGACGGTGGCCGCGCTGCAGGCGGCCGGCCTTGACCTGCGACGAATCCGGGAGGAGCCGACGCCGGCGGGTGCGCCCCGCCAGGCTTTCTTTCGGCTCGGCCGCGAGATCCTCGAGGTCGTCCAGGAGCCTGAGGAGGTGCTCAGCCACGCAGGGCATGCCGATCGCCCCGCCCGCTTCTGGGGGCTCGCGCTTCTCACCCAAGACCTCGAGCTGACCGTCGAGGCCTTCGGCCCGAACGTCAAGCCCGATCCGAGCAGCCGTGCAACCGGGGCGCCGCATCGCGACGGTTGCTCGCACGGCCGGCCTGTCGGTGCCCGTCGCACTGATGAGCCGCGAGGAATCCGGCTAGAGCGGCGGGACCTGGTTGTTGACCTGCGGCCCGTGGTAGAGGTGGTCGTGGTCCTTGCAGGTCGGCGGGAAGGTGAACTGGACGCTGTCGCTGCGCACGCCGTTGTAGCTCGCGAACAGGGTCACGTTGCCGAGGGTGCCGACCGTGCACCGCGGGTCGGTGCTGCTCTGCACGCGAACGACGATCTTCATGACGTTCCCGGGCACACCCCACATCACCGCGTCGTGCGAGTGGTAGACCAGGTGGTGCTCGACGGTCATGATGATCAGGCGGTCAGGCTGGTCGCGGACGCGATCGACCTGGCAGAGGATCCCGGAGACGGTGTTGGCGGCCAGGTTGATGTCGCCGTGGCCGCGTGCGAAGCTTCCGGTCGCTCCCGTGATCGGCGCACCGGTGTGGAAGCCCCAGGGCGGAATCCCGCCGACGATCGGGATCTGCGCGCAGTACTCAGCGGAGCTGATGATGGCGGAGCTCGCGCTCGCCGAGCCGCTCATCCCGGCGAGGGTCGACACACACCCCGCGAGAAGGACGATGCCAAGCAGACTGATCCGCCGAGCGGTTGAGAAGAGGGCGCCCATTGAGAACGTGTCGGCAGCGTGCGGCCGATCGATGAGATCTCAAGCGACGAGCGGACATGAAGGGCGATCACGGGGCGCTCGACACGGGCCCTCCGTAGATGTATCCGCTGGCAGAGCTCGCCGGTTCCCAATGTTCGTGAACCTCAAGCCACGGACTCCATGGCGTCGGGCGCCAGTTTGAATCGTCAAGCAGGACTCGCGAGCCGGAGATCGCGGCCACGTAGGCCACGTGTCCGGTACCTCCGGGCGCCCCGGGTGCGAACACGGCGATGGCGCCCACGGCTGGACGTGAGCCCTCGGGGACGCGGCCGCTGGCCGCGCCCAGCCATTCCCAAGCGTCGCCGTGAACTATGCCGATGAGATCGGGCCGCCGACCGGCGGCGTACCACGTGCACTGCCCCACCGGAAACGGGTCGCTCGCAAAACACACGCCCTGGCTGTCGCAGGAATCGCTGCTCGCCGCGGGCGTGCCAACCGGCGGGGCTGCAACGAGTGCTCCGGAGCGTTCGGGGAAGCCCATTTCCGCCTGGAACCAGTACCTCGCCCAGCGCGCGCCTTCACTGCACGTGGCCGCGAACGTCCACACTCCCTTCGGCGCTCGAACGGGGGCTCTCCAGTTCCACACGACACTCCCCAGCCGGTCGCTCCGGAACGGCTTCTCGAAGTGCTCGGCGGTGATCTGCAGCGTGCAGCTCGTCCTCGCCGGCGCTGAGACGGCCACCCTGACGAGGTTGACGGCGCCCTCCCTGGCGTCCCCGTTACATGCAGGCCCAGCCTGAAGGGCAGCGCCACTGCGCTCGCGGGCGCTGGTCGGAGGGCGCGCGCCGCTGGGACGAGCGTGACGCCTGCCACCAAGCCCAGCGCGATCAGCGCGACGAGCTTGCCGACCCGGCCGAGATGCAGCGACACCCTCCCGGCCCCCGGATGGGCGCTGCAGGTGGCCGAGGACGTGCTCCGGCCGCTGCAGCCCCCTGCGCGCTGACTGGTCACCACCCGCAGATCGTACGGGCGTCGCCGTCGCGATGCTCCATTTGAATGCCCGGACGCTGTGTGCGGTCCCTCGTGATTGCAAGCGCGGGAGCACCGGGGAGTACCATCGGTCTCTCGGTACGCCGGTCTCGGCGGGGGCCGATTTCATCGAGCGAGCGCCGCCGAGCGCGCTGAGGGGGTGAGCGGCACATGGCCAGGGTCGTCGTCATGGGCGGCGGTGTGTGCGGGCTGGCGGGCGGGATGATGCTGGCGCGCGACGGGCACGAGGTAACGGTGCTCGAGCGCGACGCGGTGCCGGTGCCGGAGTCCCCGAGGAGGCGTGGGAGGCGTGGATCGCGCGACGGCGTGACCCAGTTCCGCCTGGCCCACTTCCTGGCACCGGCGGGCCGCGCGGTGCTCGAGGAGGATCTTCCCGAGGTATTTGACGGACTTGTCGCGGCGGGCGCTACGCGCATGGACCTGCTCTCGCTGATGCCCCCCAACCTCGCCGAGGCCGGCCCGCGAGCGGGCGATGAGCGATTCGTGACGTTCACCGCCCGCCGCCGGATCTTCGAGCAGGTCCTCGGCGGGCCGCGGCGGAGGAGCCGGGCCTTGAGGTGCGGCGGGGCGCGGCGGTGAAGGGGCTGACGATCGACTCGGCAACGGGACCCTCACGTGACCGGCGTCCGGCTGGACTCTGGCGAGACGCTGCACGCGGATCTCGTCGTCGACGCGATGGGCCGCGCGCTCGCAGCTGCCGCCTGGCTGAGCGACGCGGGCGTCGGCCCATGCAGCAGGAGTCCGAGGACTCGGGGTTCATCTACTACGGGCGCTACTTCCGATCGTCGGACGGGACGACGCCGCAGCCGTTCGGCCCGCTGCTCGCGCCGATCGGGAGCTTCTCGATCCTGACACTGCTCTCCGACAACGGCACATGGTCGGTGGTCCTCGTCACCTCCAGTGGCGACCGCGTGCTCAAGCGGATGCGTGACCCCGATCTGTGGACGGCCGTCCTGCGAGGCCTGCCCGCTGCACGCGCACTGGCTGCGAGGGCGAGCCGATCAGCGAGCTCGAGGCGATGGGCGGCGTGATCGACCGCTACCGCCGGCCGGTCGCCGACGGCCGGCCGCTGCTCACCGGGATCGCGCTGCTGGGCGACGCCTGGGCCTGCACGAACCCCTCGCTCGGTCGCGGGATCTCGCTTGGGCCTGCTGCACACCGGGCGTCTGCGCGAGGTGGTCGGCTCGCACCTCGAGGATCCACTGGAGTTCGCGGAAGCGTGGGATGCGGCCACCGAGGCGAAGCTGACCCCCTGGTATCGGGAGACGGTTGAAGAGGACCGCGACCGTCTGCGCGAGATCGAAGCGCTGCGCAACGGGCTGGAGCCCGCGCCGCCGAGCGAGCGCCCGGCGGTGCTGCGGACGAGCGCTCAGCACGGCCGCATGCTGACGATCCCGACCTGTTCAGGGCGTATCCTGGATCTCTCGCGCCGTCCTGAAGCCGCTCGAGCAGACGTTCGCCGAGAACGGCGTCGCCGAGCGAACGCTCGAGCTGGCGGGAGAGAACCAGCGCCTGCGATGCCCGGACCCAGCCGCGAGGAGCTTGTGGCGATGCTCGGCTGAGGTCGAGCGAGGCGGAGGACCTTGAGCCAGACCGCGCGCGAGCCGAACGGTGTCCGGGCTAATCGAGCGAGAGCACGTGGGCGGTCTTGGGGTCGACGCGTCCCTCGAGCACATCGAGGTAGACGCGCTGAACCGCTTCAAAGCCCCGGCCATGGATCACCTCGAGCCACCTGCCCGTCCACTCACAGAACGGGTGCCAGGCCTCGGAGACCCTCCTCTGAAGCTCGGCGAGCCCCCAGTCCTCAGAGCGCTTGGTGACGCGATCGGGGGCGAAGAAGAGGGTCGGTGACGGCCCGGGCAGCTCGCCCCCGCCGGCGCCGAGCTCCTCCCAGTGCGTGACCCCCACTGTCATGCTGTAGAGCGAGCTCCTCCCCGTAGTGCGCATGGACAGCCGAGGCGGACCGCCGCCGTCCCCGGCAATGTCGACGAAGTCGCCGGTCCTCGCTCGAGCGATCGATCGCGTCGTAGGTCACGGTGCGGCCGTAGATGCCGAGGTCTTCGACGAACCCGGCGCTGCGGGCGAGGTCAGCCCGATCAGCTCGACTCCCTCGCGCTGTGCCAGCAGGAAGGCCGCGGCGATCGCGGTCTTGCTCGAGGCGCTCGAGATCACGATCGGCCCGCGCGCGGTGAGCCCGTCGTCGATGAGCTGGTCCTCGATCAGGAAGGAGGTGAAGAACAGCGGACGCAAGAGCATCTGCAGATCCTCGGTGTCCGTTCGGTAGAAGGGATCTGCGTCGGTCGCCAGATAGCGCTGATAGGCCGAGGGCAGCGCCGCGCGGTGCGGCGAGCCGTCAATGAAGCCGTCCGCGCCCGCGTGGGCGGGCGTCACGACAAGGTGAGACGAAGGGGGCAGATAGCCGTACAGGCGCATGCCCGGCTCGACACCCTCTGCCTCGCTCTGCTCCACCTCGGCGAAGCCCCACATCGGGACACGACCCCAGCCGTCCTCGGCTGGAAAGAAGCCCAGTAGGACATCATCTCGCCGAACACCGCATAGGTGATGTTGTTCGCGGTCAGCCCGAAACTGTCGACCCGAAGCAGCGTCTGGCCAGGCTCGAGCTCTGGCACCTGGACTCCACGATCCGGCATTCGCGGAGGTCGTTGCGCTTGACCAAGAAATCGCTCATCGGCATCGGGATGCTCCCACACCTGCGACGGGAGCGCTCCGCGCGAGACGGTGAGGGTCGCGTCCGCTGGACCGCTCAGGACGAACAGCACCTGCACGCGCGTGACGTGATCGGCTCGGTAACCGGGCTTGCGGGCGCGGCTTGGCGAGCCGGTGTGTGCCATAACAACTGCCAATGCGCGGTCTGGCGATCGTCGACGTCTTCACCAACGTGCCCTACCGTGGCAATCCGGTGGCCGTGGTACTCGACGGCGAGGGCCTGGGCGACGAGCAGATGCAGCGCCTGGCTCACTGGATGAACCTGTCGGAGACAACGTTCGACTGCCCGCGAGCGATCCCGAGGCGGACTACCGCCTGCGGATCTTCACCCCGGTGGCCGAGCTGCCCTTCGCCGGGCATCCGACACTCGGGAGCTGTCATGTCTGGCTCGCCGACGGCGGTCGGCCCAAGCGCGAGGAGGAGATCATCCAGGAGTGCGCCGCAGGGCGGATCGCCGTGCGCCGCACGCCGGAGGGTCTGGCGTTCAGAGCTCCCCCGATCGTCCGCGGGGGAAGCGTCGAGGAGCAGCTCATCAGGCGCATCGCATCCCTGCTGGGCATCTCGCGCGAGGAGATCCTGGACGCCCAGTGGGTGGACAACGGCCCGGGCTGGGTGGCGGTGATGCTGGCGAGCGCCGAGCGCGTGCGTGCGCTCGAGCCAGGACTGATCGACCTTGACGTTGGGGTCGTCGGTGCCTATCCGCCCGGAGCGCCTGAGGGCTTCGAGGTGCGGGCGTTCTTCCCCAAGGACGGGTGCTACGTCGAGGACCCGGTGACGGGAAGCCTCAACGCCTCGCTCGCTCAATGGCTGATTGCGAGCGGTCGGGCGAGCGCTCCCTACGTCGTGAGCCAGGGCACGGCGCTCGGCCGAGCCGGACGAGTCCACATCTCGCAGGATGCGGAGGGGGGAATCTGGGTCGGGGGCGGGACGGTCACCTGCGTAAGCGGCGAGGTGGAGGTGTAGTTCAGACCGTGCCGGCGAGACCTCTCAACAGCAGCCTCGCCGCGGTCTGGAAGCTCTCCACCTCTCCGTGGGATCGAGCCACCAGCATGGCGCCCTGGAGACCGCTGAGGATGCTTCTCGCCGTCTCTCTCGCCGGGCCGTCGAACTGCAGGCTCCTATCGCTGCGGCCTTGCTCGAGAACACCCTCGAGCCAATCCTCGTTCTCGTCGAGGAAGGCGACCACCGCAACCCGGATCGGTGTGGGCAAGGTTTGATACTCGGCTGCGAGCATGCCGCAGAGACACATCCGTCCTTCGCGCAGCACGTCGGCATACAGGCCGGCGTAACCTTCGAGCTTGGCGGGCTAGCGCGCCGGACTCACATCGCTGTCGCGTGAAGTCGAGCCGTCCAGCTGCGCCAGCCGCTCGATCGCCGTCCGCGACGTGGGTGAGATATCGCTGGACCGCCGCCTGCACGGAGGGCTCGGCCGCGTGGTCGGGAAGCGCGCGCAGCAGGTTGAGCCGGCTGTCGGCGACCCACGCCGAGAGGTCGGGCTCGCGCAACCATCGTCCCTCGGTCTTCCACGTGCGGCTGCATCATGCCGCGGCCAGTCCTCGATGCTGCTGGGGTAGGGGTTTGGTGGGCAGAGCCGGTTCTTGTCGGCGTCGTCGTCCCGGTGGGCCTCGACGAAGCCGATGAGCGCCGCGTTGAAGCAGGGCGATAGGTGGCGCACCTGCTGGAGCACGATCCGACCGGGCTGGAAGATCGGCGTCGCGGGGGCGTTGTTCAGGCCGAGCGCCGTGCAGTCCACGTGCAGGACGTCGGGGCCGGTGTCGGTCTCCCCGTGCTCGAGCACGATGCGGTCGGTCTCGATCCGCCGCACGCGGCCGAGCCTGACGACGTCCTCGATCTGCCGCAGCGCCTCGAGCTCGCGGGCGCTCAGCATCGTGCCGCGGTACATCGTCGCCGGCCGGGACGGGTCGATGCGCACGCAGCCGCCCCGAGGCCTCGAGCCGCTCGAAGAGCTCGTCGATGGTCGCCGCCTCGGCGCCGGCCTCGGCATCGAGGGCGAGCCCCTCCATGATCGCGCCGACCTGCTCCAGCGGCTGAAAGTGGCGGCGGTCGTAGAACCACGCGTCGCGGGGCCGGATCCAGCGAATCCGGTCTGGCTCGCACGTCGTTGTCCAGTAGCCAGATGCACGCGTCTGCCGCCGTCTTTCCGGACCCGAGCACGGTATAGGACGGAGGCCGATTGCGCGGCCGCCGGCAGGTCGTTGACCGGCACGACCCGTGCGTCCGACGCCACGTCGAACGGGGCGGTGTGGGTGGCCGGGATCGACGCCTCCAGGTATCGAGCGTCGACGATCTTGCGGCGCACCGCGAGGTCGTGGAGCTGCTCCGGTGCTCAGGTCCCTGACCTGCCCACCGTCGCTCCCGGCGACCCAGGTGCTCGTGGCCGGTGAGCACGCGGACCCGGCCCGTCCGCGTCAGCCGCGCGGGCCGCCTCGGCGAAGTACTCGCAGACCTCTCGCCCGGTCGCCCGCTCGTAGTAGCCGGCGTTCTCGCCGACCTGGTCGATGCGGTCCTCGCCGAGCGCCAGCGAGTTCACGCCGTAGTACGCGGAGGGCGTATGCAGGCGAACGAACGGATACGCGTGCAGCCAATGACCTCCCGCGGCTGGCGGCGGTCGATCAAGCGTCACCTCGACGTCGGCCTCGGCCGTCAGCGCGTCGGCGAAGGCAAGGCCGCTCGCCCCCGCCCCGACAACCAGATAGTCGGTATCGATGAGCATCAGAGCACCTCGGCGATCATATCGGGCGCCGTTGTTGCTGGGCAGGCGCAGTTACTCGCTGACGAGGGGTAGCCCAGTCGGCCGGTAGCACGCTCGGCACCTCGGGATGGTCAGGCACGACCCTGCGTGCGAAGGACTCGAAAGACGAAAACCCCAGCGATTAGCAGGGCCTGCACGAGTACCGCTACCGGGATTCGAAACCGATCAGAGCGTGTGGGGATGTGTTGGTTGACCGTGTTTACTGGGCTAACCGGGGCCTCCTGAGGGGGTGTTTTGCGCGTATTGGTCCATGAATGGACCATGGCCGCGAGCGAAGGCGAGGTCGATCAGCTCGGCCTCACGCTCGCCGGGAATGTAGTCCGCGTAGATCTGCGTCAGTCTTCGCGTCGCAGTGTCCCATCCACTCCTGGAGGGTCCGCAGCGACACCTGTCCTGAGGCGGCGACCTGCGTCGCGAACGTGTGCCGCAGATCGTGGAGCCTGACCGGCCGGACATTCGCGCGGATGAGTGCCGCCTTGAAGTGCTGCGAGCAGCCGCGCGTGGTCGAGCGGACGACCGGTGTGAGGATGCGCGAGGACGAGGTCGCTGTCAGCGTTCCACGCCGTCATGCGGTGGTGTTGCTCGAGCTCCTCGACCAGGCGCGAGGCGAGCGGGATCGCGCGTACCGAGCGCCGGGTCTTCGGGGTGCCGAACTGTCCGCGCACGTAGGACCGGTGGACCCTCAGCTTCAGCGCGCCCCAGTCAAGGTCCGACCAGCGCAGGGCTCGCAGCTCGCCCTTGCGCATCCCGGTCATCGCCGCCGTCAGGATCAGCAGTTGCAGGACCGGCCACCATGTGAGCTCCGTCTGCGCGGCGTCCGGACCGGGCGCCGCCGCAAGCACTCGCTCGAGCTCGGCCGGTGCGAGGAACCTGATCTCGGGGTCGCGTAGCTCACGCGGGACCTCGGCGAACCGACACGGGTTGTGTGCGATCAGCCCATCCCGCAACGCCAGGTCCATCAGCGAGTGCATCGTGCCGAGGACGTTGCGGGTGGTCTTCCGTGCGCGACCGGACCGAGCGAGCTGATCGATCAGCCGCGCGATGTCGCGCTCTTCAACGGCACTCACCTGCAGGTCGCCCAGTAGCGGCTTGATGTGCGCGCGCAGGTGACCTTCCACGCTCTCAAGTGTCGAGGGCTTGCGGCCCTGAGCCCTGAGCCTCGCGATCAGCGCCCCGCCCATCGCCACCACCGTCGGATCGAGCGACCCCGCGAGCGAGCGCCGGCGTTGCTCGCGAGAATCATCTCGCGCAGCGCCTGCTCGGCCTGCTTCTTGGTCAGGCCCTCGCGTGCGCCCGAGGTGCGTGCCGGGCCGATCCTGCGGTGCGGTCGCCGGCCGTTCATCGTGCGCCAGCGACCCCACCAGACACCGTCCTTCTCGTACAGGGTCCCGGTCCCGTATGCACGCTTGCTCATCGCGACGAGGAAGCTACCAGCGGCTTCGGTAGTCAATGCGGGGGTTCCTCGCTCTCGGCGAGCCAGCCTGAAGCGAGGAGCGCCGGTACTTGCGAACCTTGGGTCCGAGCGCAACAAAGGGGATCTTGCGCTTGCGCGTCTGTTCACGCACCCAGTACGCACTCATGCCGAGCAGCTCAGCAACCTCGTCCGCAGAGAGCAGGCGGTCGTCGAGCCGCGCGATGCTCATCTCCGACCGTCGGTCGGTGTGTTCGGTGACTTGTGCCATACGGCCTCGCCCTTAGAAGGCCGGCTGGTACGTTTCCGACAAGCAGATTTGCTGTGTCCGCGGCCGCTGCCTGAGCCGGCGCGGCAGCGACATCGACTTCTGGTGTGGTCGGCGCATTGACGCGTTGGCATCGCTCGGTGGGGATGGCCGAGCGGGTCGCGGAGGCGCTGACCGGGCTGCGCAGCGGTCGCTGTACCCGGCGGACGGCGACCTCGTGTTCGAGCACTCAGAGACCGAACATCCGCTGGATCGGTCGAAGCTCGTGCGGCGGTTTAAGCAGGCGCTTGAGCGAGCGGAGGTGCGGAAGATCACGTTCCACGAGCGGTAGGATACCGTCCGGCACCAGTCAAGTCGTCTGAAGTGGTGTAACGCCTCTCGTCGGCGACGTTCATAGCTCAGGCGGCGTTGAGCTTCATCACCTCCTCTCCCTTTTCCTCGATGGATGGGGTCCTCGACCTTCACAGCGTCGAGTAACGCCATGCTCTCGGCGGAGAGATAGCGCCGGCAGACGAGCCACTCGTCGTTCTGCTCGATCAACAGGGCGCCGGCGAGACGGATCGCCGAGGCGTCGTTGGGGAAGATCCCGACGACATCAGAGCGCCGTCCGATCTCGCGGTTGACGCGCTCCAGGGGATTGGTCGACTCCTGAGCTTCGGCCAGTGCTCGGCCGGGAAGGCGTAGAAGGCGAGCAGGTCGTCCTCTGCGTCTTCAAGGAGCCGGCAGACCTTCGGACGGTGGGCTCAAGGCGCTCGATCACCTGCCCGACGCGCTCGAGGCCTGCTCGCCGTCCTCGGCCTGGAAGAGCTCCCTCAGGGCCGCGGAGACCAGACCGCGCTGAGAGGGGCGGCAGTGCTGGTGCATGTTCCTGACGAAGTGAACGGTGCAGCGCTGCCATGGGCAGGCGAGCACACGCTCGATCGCGTGCTTCAGCCCTTCGTGCTGGTCGGAGACGCAGAGGCGGACGCCTTGAAGCCCTCGGGCTCTAGCGAACGAAGGAACTCGACCCAGAAGGCCTCTGACTCGACCTCGCCGAGGTCGAGGCCGATCACCTCGCGCACGCCGGAGTCATGCACGGCATAGGCGATCACGAGCGCCTTCGAGCGCACGTGCGCCCCGGAGCGGACCTTCAGGTGCTTGGCGTCGAGCCACAGATAGGGATAGCTGCCTTCAAGCGGGCGCTCGCGGAAGAGCTCGACCTGCTCGTCAAGGGCCCTGCAGAGCGGCAGAGACGCGGTCCTTGGTCATCCCGGCGATCCCCAGCTGCTCGACCAGGCGGTCGACCTTGCGGGTGCAGACGCCGTTGACATAGGCCTCAAGCACGACGGCGACGATCGCCTGCTCGATCGCCGGCGCGGTTCAAGGAAGCTCGGGAAGTACGCCGGCCCCTGACGCTTTCGGGGGATCAGCAGCTCGATCTCCCCGACCCGCGTCTCCCAGGGCCTTGGGCGGTAGCCGTTGCGGTGCGTGACGCGCTCGGGGCGACCTCGCCGCGCTCTGCGCCGACCTCGACGGTGATCTCCGCCTCCATCAGCTCGCGGGCGACCAACGCGACCGCCTCGCGCACGAAATCGCCGTGCTCGCCGGCCATCACCTTGGCGACGACATCGGCAGTGGTCATCCTTGTGGCTTCGGCCATCGTGGTGCTCCTTCTCATCGGACTCTTTGGTAGAGACCGACGAGTCTGGACGCCGCGGTGGCCGGAACCTTCTCCGGCCTACTCGCTGCTCGTTACACCACTTCTACCGACGTGACCTCGGCACCCGGATGGCGGCGAACGGCCGTGCCGCTGCGGACGTTGCAGGACTGGATGGGGCACGCGGGACTCGAAGACGACGCAGATCTATGCGCACTATCAGCCTTCCGAGGCCGAGGCGGAGGCCGTGGATCGGGCGTTTGAGTGAGGCGGAGGCTCGACCGCTGGCCCCTACTGCCGCGCCTCAGCTGCGAGACCCAAGATTCCGCCGCCGTCGCCAATGTCGAAGGGCGTGGCGGGCTCCACTGTCGTGCCTACCAACGTCCCGCCGTGCAGGGTTGCTCGCCCCACGTGATGGTGTCGGTCGTGGCTTCATCGCTGGCCCCGACCGCGATATCGTCGCTCCAGCCATCGGGCGACTCCTGCCCGTGACTAGCGAGAAGAGCCAAGTCGAGCGCCGCATCGCTCGATGGTGAGAGGTAGGGCGTTGTCAGCATGTTCGGACCGTATTCGTTTTCGGTCGCCGACATGCTCGGCTCATATTTGCAGGGGACGAACGGCGAGAGATCGCCGGGATCCCAGTCCGAGCTTCCGTCCAGCGCGGTACCGTTCTCATCGAACCAGTCGTGGTGAATCGCAGGGTTTGTCCGAGCGTCGCATGAATGTCGAGTGCCGTTGAGTTGCGTGCGAATTCGTCGTGTTCAACGGTACACGTTGTTCATTGGTGGTGGCTTCGAGCCCCGTAGCCGCGTAGCGCGTGGTGACGTGTTCGAGCCGTAACGTGGGGTTTTCTTGTGTGCTCGGCTTGGCATCGATCCCGGCCCAATCACCAGCTGCCGGCTTGCCTGAGCCCGTCGCGCCCCCCACGCTGCTGTCGATGACCGAGGTGAAGGTGACCGGGTGTTCGAGGGCCCGTGCCGACGGCGTTCAGAGTGCCTTCGACGGAGAGCTGCGCACCCGCGCCTCCGCAACCGATGTAGCTCTCGTTCGCGCCCTTGATCACCGCGCCCGCTTCGACCGTCACGGTCACCCCCGAGGGGATCGTTAGGCCGACACCGCACCCCGCCGGACCCAACAGCCACGAAGCGCCCTCGGAATGCCACGTCGAACTGGTTGACACCGAGCCCGAGACAAGGAACGCCGGCACCCCTCCGGTCGCCGAGTTGCCCGTCAACTGATTGAGGTCTAGGTTCTCGGAGTGCACTGCGAACGCCGGCGCTGTCCCGAGTTCAGGCACCGACGAACTTTGCACCGCGATCGTCCCCGCCGTGACGTAGACCCGCCAGTAGTGAACTGCGCCCACTTTCCGTTGACCACGCTCACCGAGCCAGACGTTTCGCCCAACAAGCCCGTAGTGGCATAGTCCACCACCGAATACGTCATCGCGACAGAGCCGGCACCCGACACGTCGATCCCGTCCCAATCGCCCGCGGCAGGTTTGCCCGGGGACTGGTTTCGCCCCCCACGCTGCTGTCATTGACCGAGGTGAAGGTGACCGGGTGTTCGGCCGTGCCGACGGCGTTCAGAGTGCCTTCGACGGAGAGCT
Source organism: uncultured Solirubrobacterales bacterium (assembly GCA_963764325.1). Lineage (GTDB taxonomy): Bacteria > Actinomycetota > Thermoleophilia > Solirubrobacterales > Solirubrobacteraceae > Palsa-744. Next base: position 74,189 of record CAVXSE010000004.1, read on the forward strand.
GCGCACCCGCGCCTCCGCAACCGATGTAGCTCTCGTTCGCGCCCTTGATCACCGCGCCCGCTTCGACCGTCACGGTCACCCCCGAGGGGATCGTTAGGCCGACACCGCACCCCGCCGGACCCAACAGCCACGAAGCGCCCTCGGAATGCCACGTCGAACTGGTTGACACCGAGCCCGAGACAAGGAACGCCGGCACCCCTCCGGTCGCCGAGTTGCCCGTCAACTGATTGAGGTCTAGGTTCTCGGAGTGCACTGCGAACGCCGGCGCTGTCCCAGAGTTCAGCACCGTCGAACTTTGCACCGCGATCGTCCCCGCCGTGACGTAGACCCCGCCAGTAGTGAACTGCGCCCACTTCGTCACCACGCTCACCGAGCCAGACGTTTCGCCCAACAAGCCCGTAGTGGCATAGTCCACCACCGAATACGTCATCGCGACAGAGCCGGCACCCGACACGTCGATCCCGTCCCAATCGCCCGCGGCAGGTTTGCCCGTACTGTTTCGCCCCCACGCTGCTGTCATTGACCGAGGTGAAGGTGACCGGGTGTTCGGCCGTGCCGACGGCGTTCAGAGTGCCTTCGACGGAGAGCTGCGCACCCGCGCCTCCGCAACCGATGTAGCTCTCGTTCGCGCCCTTGATCACCGCGCCCGCTTCGACCGTCACGGTCACCCCCGAGGGGATCGTTAGGCCGACACCGCACCCCGCCGGACCCAACAGCCACGAAGCGCCCTCGGAATGCCACGTCGAACTGGTTGACACCGAGCCCGAGACAAGGAACGCCGGCACCCCTCCGGTCGCCGAGTTGCCCGTCAACTGATTGAGGTCTAGGTTCTCGGAGTGCGCTCAACGCCGGCGCTGTCCCAGAGTTCAGCACCGTCGAACTTTGCACCGCGATCGTCCCCGCCGTGACGTAGACCCCGCCAGTAGTGAACTGCGCCCACTTTCCGTTGACCACGCTCACCGGAGCCAGACGTTTCGCCCAACAAGCCCGTAGTGGCATAGTCCACCACCGAATACGTCATCGCGACAGAGCCGGCACCCGACACGTCGATCCCGTCCCAATCGCCCGCGGCAGGTTTCCCGGGACGGTCCGCCCCCCACGCTGCTGTCATTGACCGAGGTGAAGGTGACCGGGTGTTCGGCCGTGCCGACGGCGTTCAGAGTGCCTTCGACGGAGAGCTGCGCACCCGCGCCTCCGCAACCGATGTAGCTCTCGTTCTCCGCCCTTGATCACCGCGCCCGCTTCGACCGTCACGGTCACCCCCGAGGGGATCGTAGCAGCCGACACCGCACCCCGCCGGACCCAACAGCCACGAAGCGCCCTCGGAATGCCACGTCGAACTGGTTGACACCGAGCCCGAGACAAGGAACACCGGCACCCCTCCGGTCGCCGAGTTGCCCGTCAACTGATTGAGGTCTAGGTTCTCGGAGTGCACTGCGAACGCCGGCGCTGTCCCAGAGTTCAGCACCGTCGAACTTTGCACCGCGATCGTCCCCGCCGTGACGTAGACCCCGCCAGTAAGTGAAGTAACCCCACTTTCCGTTGACCACGCTCACCGAGCCAGACGTTTCGCCCAACAAGCCCGTAGTGGCATAGTCCACCACCGAATACGTCATCGCGACAGAGCCGGCACCCGACACGTCGATCCCGTCCCAATCGCCCGCGGCAGGTTTGCCCGTACTGGTTTCGCCCCCCACGCTGCTGTCGATTGACCGAGGTGAAGGTGACCGGGTGTTCGGCCGTGCCGACGGCGTTCAGAGTGCCTTCGACGGAGAGCTGCGCACCCGCGCCTCCGCAACCGATGTAGCTCTCGTTCGCGCCCTTGATCACCGCGCCCGCTTCGACCGTCACGGTCACCCCCAGGGGATCGTTAGGCCGACACCGCACCCCGCGGACCCAACAGCCACGAAGCGCCCTCGGAATGCCACGTCGAACTGGTTGACACCGAGCCCGAGACAAGGAACGCCGGCACCCCTCCGGTCGCCGAGTTGCCCGTCAACTGATTGAGGTCTAGGTTCTCGGAGTGCACTGCGAACGCCGGCGCTGTCCCAGAGTTCAGCACCGTCGAACTTTGCACCGCGATCGTCCCCGCCGTGACGTAGACCCCGCCAGTAGTGAACTGCGCCCACTTTCCGTTGACCACGCTCACCGAGCCAGACGTTTCGCCCAACAAGCCCGTAGTGGCATAGTCCACCACCGAATAAGTCATCGCGACAGAGCCGGCACCCGACACGTCGATCCCGTCCCAATCGCCCGCGGCAGGTTTGCCCGTACTGGTTTCGCCCCCCACGCTGCTGTCATTGACCGAGGTGAAGGTGACCGGGTGTTCGGCCGTGCCGACGGCGTTCAGAGTGCCTTCGACGGAGATTTTGGCAAGTTGCGCCTTGACAACGGTCCCCGGCTGAGCATTGAGTGTCACCCCCAACGACACTTCAACATTGCACGTCAGCACATAGACCGCCGCATAGTCAGGCCCAATGGTCGTGTTGCTCGCGATCGTCCCGCAGAGGTCGTGTACCGGTTCGACCGAACTCCAGGAGGCCATCGCGCCGGTCGTGGTCGTAAACCCTGATTCGTTCGTCGCCTTCACCGAGAACGTGTGCGGACCCGGCAGCCGGCGCCTTGATCACGTAGGGCGATGAGCAGGTCGCATAGCTCACGCCGTCGAGGCTGCACTGGAAGGTGCTGCCGGGCTCATTTGCGTTGAAGGAGATCGAGAGTTCGCCGATCGGGACGCGCCCGCTTGGAGCGCTCGTGATCGTCGTGGTCGGCGCGGCCGTGATGACTTTGAAGGTGCTCGCAGAACTCTTGCCCAGGTTCGCGGCCGTATCGCTCTGTTCGGCCTGCGCTGTGTAGGTGCCTTCTGAGAGCGTGCTCATGCTGAGCGCCGTCCAAGCGCTGCCGAGAGCGGTGACCGGAAGGGTCTCGACCGGGGTCCCGGAGGCCGAAGAGCCGGAGTAGACCTTGACGGTCACGGTCATCGAGTCCCCGGCTGCGATGCCCGCGGCGCCCGAGAGGGTCGGCTTGTCGTTGTAGAGCGTGGCCCCGTTTGCAGGAGCGGTCAGGGTCACGAGCGGAGCGACCGTGTCGACGGTGAAGGTGTTCGCCGTTGAGAGGCCCGTGTGGCCGGATTCGCTGCCCTGGCTGGCCTGAGCTGTGTAGGTGCCGTCGGACAGGGCACCAGAGGCCGGGACGGACCAGGTGCCAACGGTAGCGCTCGTGGTGAGCGTCTGGACCGGTGTGCCCGAGGCTGACGAGCCTGAGTAGACCTTGACCGTGATTGCGGGGAGATCCGGTGGCCGTGCCGGCCGACCCCGAGAAGGTCGGGGTGTTGTGGCTCGTCTCAGTTCCGTTGGCCGGTGATGTGAGGGTGACCACCGGGGTGCTCGTGTTCACCGTCCATGTGGCCTCGGCCGGGGTCGGGTCGACGTGGAACCGGCGTTGACCGCTCGGACTTCGAAGGTGTGGGGACCGTCGAGAGCGACGTGTAGGTCTGCGGGGACGTGCAGGTCGTCCATGACGTGTCGTCGAGGTTGCATTCGAACGTGTTGCTCGCTTCGCTGCCGTGGAACGTGAACGTTGCCGAGGAGACGCCGACGGTGCCACTCGGGCCGCTGTCGATGAAGGTGTTCGGCGTCGGTGAGAGGCCGTGGCCGGTGCCGGTGCTCGTGGTCACCGTCGTCGTCGAGACCACCGAGGAGGTCGAGGTCGACGTCGTTTCCGTCGTGACCACTTTTTCTTCCGCGGCGACCTTGACCGTGCCGGCAGCATGGCAGTTGTTCTTCTTGCTCAGTTCGAGGACCTGGGCGAGGACGTGGCGCAGACGCTCACCTCATAGGTGCCTGAGGCGCTTTTGGGGACGTCGAGGTGGTAGTTGACCTTGTCCTTCTTCCCCGGCGCAAGCGTTGGGACTGAACGTGCCGATCTGACGTCGCTGAGCTCCCGGGGTGCTTCCAGTCCACTCCCGCCGTGGTCACGCGCGCTTTGAGGGTGCCCGCGTTGCGCACGGTGGCCGTACCGCGAGCACGGTCGCTGATTTCAGCTCGGCGGTGGCGGCGCTGACTGTTAGGTCGGCAAGGCGATGCTGGCGGGCGGCGCGGGCGGACGACGGCTGGGGCGCTGCGTCCCGCTGGTGGCTTGGCGCGGCGAGGCTTGAGACGACTGGGATGCAGAGCAGACAGGCGAGCGGTGCCAACATCCAAAGATACCTCTGAGGCCGACGTGGGTGCATCACTTGCTGGTTTCGAATGGAGTCGCTACCACGACAGTCGGCGGCTTTTTTTCAATAGGCTGACACGGAAGCGAGGACCAGCTGATGAGGTCGCCGCTTCCTGTGTTCACCGCTTCGGGCCATCCATCCGGGAACGTGGCGGATTCCGGCACGAGCAGCTCGACGTTGATTGCGTCAAGTTCCGCTTCGGGTTAGAAACGGCTCCGAAAGCCTCTCCGCCCCATATTCATTTTCGGTCGCGGACATCTCTGGAACATCCCGACAAGGGCTCCCGAACAGTCCAACCGTTATCTCAGTCGGATTCCAATCCGAACTGCCAGCCAGCGCGACCTCAGTTTCGTCAAACCAGTTGTGGTGAATCGCGGCATTTGTGCCGAGTGTGGCGTGGACATCCAGCGCCGTGGAGTTGTGCGTGAGCGTATCCGATTCGACGGTGACGTCGTTGTTCGTTGTTGCGTCGAGTCCGGTCGCGGCATAGGCCACCTTTGCGTGCACGAGTTCGATCGTGGGGTTGCCTTGCGCGCTCGGGACGGCGTCGATCCCGCTCCAATCGTCCGCTTTAGGTTTGCCCGTACCGGTTTCGCCCCCCACGCTGTTGTCGTCGATCGAGGTGAAGGTGATCGGTTCTTTGGCGGTGCCGACGGCGTTCAGGGTGCCTTGGACGGAGATGGCGCCACTGCTGGTAGGCCCCGGGCAAGCGGGAAAGGCACTGGCCGCGAACCCGTCGCCTCCGTCGAAGCCCTTGATGATCGCTCCCGGGTTCACTGTGAGCGTCACGTTCGCCGGGATGTCCAGACAGGCTCCAAGGCTGCCCCCATCGGCGGCGTCGAAGTAGCCGACCTCCCAGGGCGCGTTCAGCGACGGAAGCGCACCGCTGGTGGTGACTTCACCGGTCAGCTGGAACAAGCTGGGCCCGCCCGAGAAGGTGTTGCCCGAAGAGTAGGGCTGGGTTCGGCCCAATGCATCGACGGCGATCGTGGTCCCGGTGGGACTGCTGACCGAGTTGCCCTTCACAGTGGGCGTGCCGCTGGCGATGATGCCCACCGCTCTGGCTGTGGGGCTACCAACGTGTTGTTTCGATCACGGGGGAGGCGGGCCCGTCGGTGTCGAGATCGTCTTCTTTGAAGCTGTCGTTGATGACAGTCAGAGCACCGGTCCCTCGGGCATGCACCGCGTCGGAATAGGCGCCCGCGTAGTTCAAGCTCGCGTGCTGAACGTCAATTGACCCGCCGGCGGTGGATTCAATCCCGCTCCAATCGTCCGCTTTAGGTTTGCCCGTACCGGTTTCGCCCCCCACGCTGTTGTCGTCGATCGAGGTGAAGGTGATCGGTTCTTTGGCGGTGCCGACGGCGTTCAGGGTGCCTTGGACGGAGATGGCGCCACTGCTGGTAGAGGCCCCGGGCAAGCGGGAAAGGCACTGGCCGCGAACCCGTCGCCTCCGTCGAAGCCCTTGATATCGCTCCCGGGTTCACTGTGAGCGTCACGTTCGCCGGGATGTCCAGACAGGCTCCAAGGCTGCCCCCATCGGCGGCGTCGAGTAGCCGACCTCCCAGGGCGCGTTCAGCGACGGAAGCGCCGCTGGTGGTGACTTCACCGGTCAGCTGGAACAAGCTGGGCCCGCCCGAGAAGGTGTTGCCCGAGAGTAGGGCTGGGTTCAGGCCCAATGCATCGACGGCGATCGTGGTCCCGGTGGAACTGCTGACCGAGTTGCCCTTCACAGTGGGCGTGCCGCTGGCGATGATGCCCACCGCTCTGGCTGTGGGGCTGAGGAACGTGTTGCTTTCGATCACGGGGGAGGCGGGCCCGTCGGTGTCGATCGTCTTCTTTGAAGCTGTCGTTGATGACAGTCAGAGCACCGGACCCTCGGGCACCACCGCGTCGGAATAGGCGCCCGCGTAGTTCAAGCTCGCGCGCTGAACGTCAATTGACCCGCCGGCGGTGGATTCGATCCCGCTCCAATCGTCCGCTTTAGGTTTGCCCGTACCGGTTTCGCCCCCCACGCTGTTGTCGTCGATCGAGGTGAAGGTGATCGGTTCTTTGGCGGTGCCGACGGCGTTCAGGGTGCCTTGGACGGAGATGGCGCCACTGCTGGTAGGCCCCGGGCAAGCGGGAAAGGAATGGCCGCGAACCCGTCGCCTCCGTCGAAGCCCTTGATGATCGCTCCCGGGTTCACTGTGAGCGTCACGTTCGCCGGGATGTCCAGACAGGCTCCAAGGCTGCCCCCATCGGCGGCGTCGAAGTAGCCGACCTCCCAGGGCGCGTTCAGCGACGGAAGCGCACCGCTGGTGGTGACTTCACCGGTCAGCTGGAACAAGCTGGGCCCGCCCGAGAAGGTGTTGCCCGAGAGTAGGGCTGGGTTCAGGCCCAATGCATCGACGGCGATCGTGGTCCCGGTGGGACTGCTGACCGAGTTGCCCTTCACAGTGGGCGTGCCGCTGGCGATGATGCCCACCGCTCTGGCTGTGGGGCTGAGGAACGTGTTGCTTTCGATCACGGGGGAGGCGGGCCCGTCGGTGTCGAGATCGTCTTCTTTGAAGCTGTCGTTGATGACAGTCAGAGCACCGGTCCCTCGGGCATGCACCGCGTCGGAACAGGCGCCCGCGTAGTTCAAGCTCGCGTGCTGAACGTCAATTGACCCGCCGGCGGTGGATTCGATCCCGCTCCAATCGTCCGCTTTAAGGTTTGCCCGTACCGGTTCGCCCCCCACGCTGTTGTCGTCGATCGAGGTGAAGGTGATCGGTTCTTTGGCGGTGCCGACGGCGTTCAGGGTGCCTTGGACGGAGATCGCGCCACTGCTGGTAGGCCCCGGGCAAGCGGGAAAGGCACTGGCCGCGAACCCGTCGCCTCCGTCGAAGCCCTTGATGATCGCTCCCGGGTTCACTGTGAGCGTCACGTTCGCCGGGATGTCCAGACAGGCTCCAAGGCTGCCCCCATCGGCGGCGTCGAAGTAGCCGACCTCCCAGGGCGCGTTCAGCGACGAACGCGCACCGCTGGTGGTGACTTCACCGGTCAGCTCGAACAAGCTGGGCCCGCCCGAGAAGGTGTTGCCCGAGAGTAGGGCTGGGTTCAGGCCCAATGCATCGACGGCGATCGTGGTCCCGGTGGGACTGCTGACCGAGTTGCCCTTCACAGTGGGCGTGCCGCTGGCGATGATGCCCACCGCTCTGGCTGTGGGGCTAGGAACGGTTGCTTTCGATCACGGGGGAGGCGGGCCCGTCGGTGTCGAGATCGTCTTCTTTGAAGCTGTCGTTGATGACAGTCAGAGCACCGGTCCCTCGGGCATGCACCGCGTCGGAATAGGCGCCCGCGTAGTTCAAGCTCGCGTGCTGAACGTCAATTGACCCGCCGGCGGTGGATTCGATCCCGCTCCAATCGTCCGCTTTAGGTTTGCCCGTACCGGTTTCGCCCCCCACGCTGTTGTCGTCGATCGAGGTGAAGGTGATCGGTTCTTTGGCGGTGCCGACGGCGTTCAGGGTG
>CAVXSE010000005.1:0-39424 GCA_963764325.1 uncultured Solirubrobacterales bacterium
CGCTATGGCCTTCGCGACGTCGCCGCCGTTGCGCATGCCGCCGTCGGCGATCACCTGGCTGTACTCGCCGGTCTCGAGCATGTGCGTCGAGCGCGCGTGTGCCACGTCCGCGATCGCGGTCGCCTGGGGCACGCCGATCCCGAGCACGCCGCGCGTGGTGCACGCGGCTCCGGGGCCGACACCCACAAGGACTCCGGCGGCGCCGGTGCGCATGAGGTGAAGTCCGGTGTGGTAGGAGGCGCATCCGCCGACGACGACGGGAACGTCGAGCGTGGGGATGAACTCCTTCAGGTTGAGCGGCTCGGAGACCGTCGAGACGTGCTCGCCGGAGACGACGGTGCCCTGGATGACGAGCACGTCGAGACCGGCCTCGATCGCGATCTCGTGGTAGCGACGCACTCGCTGCGGCGTGAGCGAAGCGGCGACCACGACTTTCTGCTCCTTGATTTCAGCGATCCGCTGGGCGATCAGCTCGGGCTTGACCGGCTCGGCGTAGATCTCCTGCATCTCGCGCGTCGCGAGGTCCTTGGGCAGCGTGGCGATCCGCTCGAGCTGCTCTTCGGCGTCCTCATAGCGCGTGAAGATGCCCTCGAGATTGAGTACCGCGAGCCCGCCGAGCTTGCCGATGATGCCGGCGGTCCGTGGGCGAGACGACGCCATCCATCGCGGAGGCCGAGCATCGGCAGCTCGAACTGGTAGGGACCGAGCTTCCAGGAGATGTCGATGTCGTCGGGGTCGCGCGTGCGCCGTGAAGGCACGATCGCGATGTCGTCGAATCCGTATGCCCGACGGGCCTTCTTGCCGCGTCCGATCTCGATCTCCATCGTTGGATCCTTGCAGTCGCAGCGGACGAAAAGCCCCGCCCGGACGGTGCCGCGGTGCAGGGCGGAGCGCTCGGAGAGGTCGATTTCAAGCGCCAGGGCCAAGTGCGTCGAGCATAGCAACGGCGACTGGGGCTAATGCCACGGGATATCCTCGATTGCGGATGAACGACGAGACGCGCACCACGTATGAGCCACAGGAGATCGAGGCCCGCCGCCAGGCGGCGCTGGCGCGAGCGCGGCCGTTTCGCACGCCCGCGCCCGACGCGGACCGGCCCGCACCTCTACATCAAGCCGTCGGCGCCTTTCACGTCGGGCAACATCCACATCGGCCACGTGCGCAGCTACTCGATCGGCGACGCCTACGCGCGCTTCCGCCGCGCGCGCGGCGAGGACGGTGCTGTTCGCGTTCGGCTTCGACGCGTTCGGGCTGCCCGCGGAGCTCGGGGCGATCGCGGGCGGCATGCCGCCGAGCGAGTGGGTCGAGCGCTGCGCGAGCACATGACGGGGCAGCTGGAGCGGCTGGGCTTCTCGTTCGACTGGGAGCGCTCGTTCATGAGCTCGGACGCGCTCATGTACCGCTGGTCGCAGTGGCTGTTCCTGACCCTGCTGGACGCCGGCCTGATCTATCGCGGCACGGGCAACGTCGACTGGTGCGACAACTGCCAGACGACGCTGGCGTCGATCCAGGTCGAGGCGGGCGGCACCTGCTGGCGCTGCCACGGACCGGTGCGGCTTATCGAGCTGCCTCAGTGGTACCTGCGGATCAGCGCGTATCTCCAGGAGAACGACGCGCGCCTGGGCGAGCTGCGCGAAGCGGGATCTGGGACGAGGTCGCCGCTGGCCTCGCAGCAGATCGTGCTCGGCCGCGTCGACGGCGTGGAGCTCGATCTGGCGCGCCGACGGCGGGCGAGCTGACCGTCTTCACCCCCACGCGGACGCGCTCGGCTGACGCGCGCTTCGTGCTGATCTCGGCCCGCCACCCCGAGGCCGAGGCCTGGGCCGTCGAGCCCGCAGGTGCGCGAGCAGCTCGAGACGCTGCGCTCGGGCGGCTGGGAGCGCAGCGCGCGCGAGGCGGAGACGGTCCCGGTGATCGACACCGGCCGCACGGTCGCCGGGCCCGGCCGGCGGACGCCTGCCGGTGCTGATCTCGCCGGTGGTCGACTCGCGCTTCGGCGTGACGGTCGTGTTCGGCGTCCCCGCGCGACGACCGCACCGACGAGGCGATCGCGGCGAGCGGATCGGCAGCTCGGGATCGCCGGACGCGCGGCGGGCGAGGAGCGCGCGGACGGCGTTGAGGACGCCGGCGCAGCCGGCGGTACGGCGCCCGGCCGTCCGCTACCGGGCATTCGACTTCGCGGTCTCCCGCCAGCGCTCCTGGGGCACGCCGATCCCGATCGTCTACTGCGAGAGGTGCGGCACGGTGCCGGTGCCGATCGAGCGAGCTGCCGGTGGTGCTGCCGCTGGACATCACCCCGACCGGCGAGGGCAACCCGCTTGCCGAGTCGACGGAGTTCGTGAACGACGACCTGCCCCGGCTGCGGGGGTCCGGCGGAGCGCGAGACCGACACGCTCGACTGCCACTTCGACGCGCTGTGGCTGTGGATCCCGGCATGCGTGCCGCCACTGAGCGCGTCAGCATCCGATGTCGGGAGATCTTCGCGCTGGCGGACCTGCGCCACTGGCTGCCCTCCGAGCGGCTGGTCGCGGGATCGGACAGCGGCAACTTCGTCTTCGACCAGCGGATCATCACCAAGGCGCTGCGGGACATCGGCCCGCTGGCGTTCCTCTCAGACGGCGAGCCGTTCGCCGGCTGCCTCTTTCACGAGATGGTCATCGCGGACGGGCGCAAGATGAGCAAGCACCTGGGCAACGTCGTCGACCCCGACGAGCTCGTCGACCGCTACGGCGCGGACACGGTGCGGCTGGCGGTCCTCTACGCCGCCGCCCGCAGCGCTCGCTGAACTGGAGCGATTCTGCGGTGCTGCGGTGCCACCGTTTCCTGAACCAGGTGTGGGAGTACTCGATCGCACGGGCGACCCAGGCGGCATCGAGCGGCGCGGGCGCGGCGGACGGCTCATCCGATCGGGACGAGGAGCCGATGAAGGACACTACGGAGCACCTGCAGCGCAGCGGCTCGGCAAATGGTGCGAGACGGCTGTGGAGAAGATCACGGAGGACATGGAGGAGCTCGAGATGCACAGCGCCGTGCGCAACGTGATGCGGCTGTTCGACCGGATCAGGGACTTCGAGAAGCGGGTGCTCGCGCGCCGGGGCGAGCTGGGCGCGCGCGGACATGCGAGGCGCTGATCGAGGCGCTGACGGTGCTCGCCCAGCTGCTCGGCGCCGTTCGCGCCCGCACATGGCGGAGGAGCTGTGGATCGCCCTCGGCCAGGATGAGCACCGGCGACAGACGCCGTGGCCAGGCGTATCGTTGCAGGTGGCAGCATGAGCCCGCACGCCATCCAGGCCGCTCCACCCGGTGCATCGAGCGGACGCGCTCCTGCGCGACCGGGCTGGTCTGCCATCGCTGCGGCATCAGCTTTCCGCTCGAGCGAGACGATCTTCGCCTGCCCGGACTGCGGCAAGGGCCTTGACATCGCTTACGACTACGAGCTCGCCGCGCGCCGTATTCAAGGAGGTGCCCCGCTCGCGAGCGCCCGGAGAACATCTGGCAATTCGAGGAGCTGCTGCCGATCGTCGGACGCCGCGCGCGCAGTCGCGGGTGGGGCGGTACTCCGGCTACACGCCACTGATCCACGCCGACCGCCTCGGCGCGGAGCTGGGCCTCGGCAACCTCTACCTGAAGGACGACTCGACCTCGCGGCCGAGCCTCTCCTACAAGGACCGCGTGGTGTCGATGTCGGTGGCCCGGCTGCTCGAGCTCGGCGCACGCGAGATCGGCTGCGTCTCGACCGGCAACGTGGGCACCGCGGTCGCCTCGCTGGCGGCGAAGGCGGGCGTCGACGGCATACGTCTTCTACCCGAACGCGCCTCGAGGACACGAAGGCGCGCGCCTGCCGAGCGCTCGGCGCGAAGGTCTGCCAGGTGGAGGGCAACTACGACGAAGTCAACCGCCGCTGCCGGGAAGTCGCCGAAGCGACGGGCATGGAGTTCGCGAACATCACGCTGCGCCCGTTCTACGCGGAGGGCGCCAAGACCGCCGCGTTCGAGATCGTCGAGCAGCTCGACTGGCAGTCCCCCGGAGCACATCGTCATCGCCGGCCGCCGGCGGCACGCTGTCCTCGCGCATCCACAAGGGCCTCGGCGAGCTGCAGCTGCTGGGGCTCTCGGAGACCGACGCGACGCAGCTCCACATCGCGCAGCCGAGCGGCTGCAACCCGATCGCGAGCGCGATCCTCGCGGAGGAGGCGGAGATCGTCCCGATCGAGCCCGAGACGGCGGCGCACTCGCTGGCGATCGGCGCACCGGGCGACGGCTACCTGGTGATCGACGCGGTGCTCAAACGCGGGGGCACGGCGGCCTTCGCGAGCGACCCGGAGATCTTCGCGGGCATCGACCTGCTCGCTGCGACCGAGGGCATCCTCGACCGAGCCGGCGGGCGGGACGACGATCGCCTGCTCGAGAAAGCTGGCGGCAGCCGGGCGATTCGCGCCCGATGAGACCGTCGTGGCGATCATCACCGGCAACGGCCTGAAGACGCTCGACGACCATCCCGCCGAAGCCGTGGCCGGCGAAGATCGAGTGCGAGCTCGACCCGATGATCGCCGCGCTGCAGGAGCTGAAAGCGCGCCCCGTCTTCGACTGAGCCGCGACGGGCGGCCGGCGAGCCTCGGCAGATGCGCGCGATGGTCCTCGAGGAGCAGCGCGCGCCACTGGTCTACGCCGACGTTGACGAGCCCGAGCCCGGTCCGCGCGGGCTCCTCGATCGACGTCGCCCGTGCGGGATCTGCCGCACCGACCTGCACATCCTCGAGGAGAGCTCATGCAGCCGAAGCTCCCACTGATCCTCGGGCATCAGATCGTCGGCAGGGTCGCAGCGCGCGGTGCCGAGGTGGACGTGTTCGATGTCGGCGACCGGGTCGGCGTGCCGTGGCTCGGCGTGGACTGACGGCGAGCGCCGTTACTGCACGAGCGGCCGCGAGAACCTCTGCGAACGAGCGCGCTTCACCGGCTACGACGTCGACGGCGGCTACGCCGAGCGCACCGACGGCCGACGGAGCTAGTGCCCCGCCGTCCGCCGAGCGTCTACGACGACGAGAGCCGCGCCCTGCTCTGCGCCGGGCCGATCGGCTATCGGGCGTGCGGATGGCCGGCGACGCGGAGCGGGTCGGCTTCGACGGCCGTCGCCTCGGCGAACATCCTCTGCCAGGTCGACGGCGCACGAAGGCAGGCGAGTTTCGCGTTCACGAGAAGCGGCGACTCCGGCGGCCAGGAGTTCGCTCGGGCCTCGGGAGCGGCGGGGCCGGCGCTCGGACGAGACTCCGCCCAGAGGAGCTCGACGGAGCGATCGTGTTCGCGCCCGACGGCGCCTGATGGCGAGGCCTGCGCGTGTCCGCGCGCGGCGCCCGTGTGATCAGCGCCGGCATCGATATGTCGAGGATCCTCCGTGTTCGACCCCTACGCACCTGCTCCTGGGAGGAGCGGTCCACCGCAAGCTCGGTTGCCAGCTCATACGCGCGACGGACGGGCGCGTAGTTCCTCCTAGCATCAGGCGCGGCGCCTGCATCCGGTCGCCCGTGGAGGTGACGACCTACCGCCTGCAGGACGCAAACATCGCGATCGCCGACCTGCGCGAGGGACGCGTTCGCGCGATCCGCGATGCTGCAGCCCGGCGCCGATGAGACGACGGCGCCGCGTGCGCGCGTAGGAGCGAGGTGCGATGGCCTGCGCAGAACCTGCCGGACTGGAGGCACCGAGTCGGCCTATCGCACCGCTCGCACCGTGTCCCCACGCTCCCAGCACCGCGCCTGTATCGAGAGTAGCAAGGACCTGAGCCGCGACGGGGCCGCGCACGGCGCCGTAGCAAATAGAGAACCCCGCCGGAGCGGGGCCCTCCCTTAGCGGGTCGATAAGCCGGATTCTGTCGTTGAGCAGCCATCCATCTGAGCGACCTACCTGGACCTCGGCGGGCAGCCTGCAAGCGGTCCTGTTTGGTCTTGCATCGGGTGGGGTTTACCCGGCCGCCGCGTCACCGCGACGCCGGTGCGCTCTTACCGCACCATTTCACCCTTGCCGGCCCGCCGTTCACGTGGGACGGCGGACGTAGGCGGTTTCTTTTCTGTGGCACTTTCCCGCGGGTTTCCCCGGGTCGTTTCCAGCGACCACCCTGCCCTGTGATGTCCGGACTTTCCTCGAGGGCCGCAAGGCCCCCGCGGCTGCCTGACCTGCGCGTTCAACGGTAGCGCCGGCGCGTCGCCGGCGCCACCGCGGCGGGCGCGCGCTCAGATGCTGCGCATCAGTCCGACGACGCGGCCGAGCACCCTGACCTCTTTGCTGCGGATCGGCTCCATCGTCTCGTTCTCGGGCTGCAGGCGCACGTGGTCGTTCTCGCGGAAGAAGCGCTTGACCGTGGCCTCCTCGCCGATCAGCGCGACCACGACGTCGCCGTTGCTGGCGTGTCCTGGGGTTGCACGACGACCAGGTCGCCTTCGAGGATGCCGGCGTTCTTCATCGATTCGCCGCGCACCCGCAAGACGTACTCCCCTCGCGGCCACCGGCGGCGTCGGGCACCGCGACGTATTCGTCGATGTTCTCCTCGGCGAGCACGGGCTGGCCAGCGGCGACCGTGCCGACGACAGGCAGGCCTCCGCCGGCGACGATGCCTTTCATGGAATCGACAGCGCCGCCGACAGCGCCTCCGAGCAGCTCGATCGCGCGCGGCTTCGAGGGGTCGCGGCGAACAGGCCGATCTCGCTCGAGGTTCGCGAGATGGGCGTGGACCGTCGAGGAGGACGCAAGCCCGACCGCTTTGCCGATGTCGCGGACGGTCGGCGGGTAGCCGTTCTTCGCCGAGTAGCGGCGGATGAAGTCGAAGATCTCCTGCTGGCGCTTGGTCAGATCCATGTTTCCTCCGCGGATGCGGGACGTGGGCCGAACATGTGTTCGTAACAGTAGCGACGTGCGGCGACAGAAGCAAGCCCACCGGACGGCAAGCGGGCGCCGGGCTATACTCGCGCCTCCCCGCGCGCTCGTGGCGGAATTGGTAGACGCGCAAGGTTGAGGGCCTTGTGGGCGAATTTCCCGTGGTGGTTCGAGTCCACTCGAGCGCATTTCTCAGGGAGCGAGTCGTCTAACTCAGACCACCCTCGCCACGGTGCGGCACGGCTGAGTGCGGTTCGGAGCGTTCCTGAGGCGGCCCGAAGGCAGCCGGAACGAGCGCATTCGCCCACTGCTTCGCCCCGGATGCGACAGCGAGCCGGCAGTCGACGAAAGACCGTCGGATGTCGTCGAGTACGGCGGTGACGGACGCACCGGTTGGCAGTGCCGCCGTGGCGTCGGCGATCTTGCAGGCGCTCAGGTCGGTCGCGGTTTCAGTTCGTCGGTGAGGTAGCGCTGGATCGTGGGTGCGATGTAATCGATTACGTCGTCGTCGGGGAGCGAGGCGATGGGCTCGATGCGCCAGACGTAGCGCGTCATTGCCAGCCCGAGCATTTGGGTGGCGATGAGTCCGCCTCGGAGCATTCTCTCGTTGTCGCTGAGGTTTGCCGCGACGGCGTTGATGAGGCTTCCGTGGATGATCTGCCGTAGTCGTTCGAGCGCGATGGGCTCGTGCGCAGCTGTGAGCACGATGGAGCGTAGGACCTCGGCGGAGTCGGTTCGCTCCCAGCTGGACAGTAGAAATCGAACCAGGCTTCGGCCGCGGGTGGGTAGATCGCTGCTGGTCACGCGGGCGACGCCCTCGACGAAACCGGCAGGCGGGACGAGGCATGCCTCAAGTAGCTCGCGCTTGGAGCTGAAGTAGTAGCCGATGAGCCGTGGGTCTACGCCGGCGTCGTTGGCGATTGCGCGCATCGAGGTGGAGGCGTATCCGTGCTCGGCGAAGGACCTGCGGGCGACAGCCACGATCTGCTCCGCAAGGACTCCGCGCCGTTGCTTGGGGCCGCGCTTGTTTGCCGACTCTGCTAATTTCCTCACGTCGGTAAATTATTCTAACGGAGAGGAGCACGGAATGAGCCATGAGTGGGTGCTATGGGTCTTGGCCACCGCCGCGGCGATGCACGTCGTCGAGGAGCGCGGCCTCGGCTGGCAGGGATGGGCAGCCCGGACACTCGGGCCCCGGCTAGGACTCGCGCCATCCTGGGACGACTTCTGGGCGACGAACGGGCTACTGATCATCTTCGCGATCAGCGCCGCCGCGGTCGGATGGCAGGCCCCCGCCTTTGCGCTGGCGTTTCCCGCGGTCTGCCTGATCAACGCTGTGTTCTTCCACGTCATCCCGAGCATCCAAGCCCGCCGACCAAACCCGGGCGTCTTCACGGCCGTGATGCTGTACGTGCCGATCGCGACCTGGGCCTACCTGGCGGCCGGCGGTGACGGTGCGCTGGACTTCCCCACCGCGCTGCTCAGCGTCGTGATCGGGGCGTGCGCGATGGCGTCGGCCCTCGTGCTGCTGATGATCCAGCCTCGTTTTCGCTACCCGGACTTGGATCAGGTGCCGTCGGGCTCTTGATGCGCCGGACAACCTCGGTCCGGCTCTGCGCCTTCGGTTTCTTAGAGAGGCCCGCGCAACAGCCACCCAAGAGCGGAGCCTGTCAAACGAGAGATCTAGGCCGAAACAGCGTGCGGTGTGAGCGGAGGCGAAGCGTTGTCTCTCGCGGCGACACTCGGGCGGTCGCGCAGACAAGCGGCTGTCATGGCGTCGCGGGCTTGCCTGCGTGCGGAGACGACGTGTCGCGGAGACGAACCCAGACGGAATCCGTCGATGCGCGCGCAGTTCTCGCGGCGTAGTATGAGGCAGGCGCAGCTCGATCGCGTCCGGCATTTCCGGAGGGAGGCCCGAAGAGTGCCCGCCGATCCTGCATCCATCGCCCCGGGGATTAGGCCGCTCGATGGCTCGTCCGGAAGCGGTCTAGTCCGAGCGGCCCTGCTGCTGCTCGCCGCAGTGACCGTCGCCGCATGCTTCGTCGGCGTTACCTCGGCGAGGGCCGAAGGGGTTATCCGCTCGATCCCCGTCGGCAGCTGACCCCGAGGGCGTGTCTTCGGATGGAACCCACGTCTGGGTCACGAACCGCGGCGAAGGTACGGTCAGTGAGATCGAAGCGTCGAGCGGCACCGTCATCCGCACAATCCCCGTCGGCAACGGTCCCGAAGGCGTGTCCTCGGATGGAACCCACGTCTGGGTCACGAACCGCGGCGAAGGTACGGTCAGTGAGATCGAAGCGTCGAGCGGCACCGTCATCCGCACGATCCCCGTCGGCGTCGAACCCTCAGCCGTGTCGTCGGATGGAACCGACGTCTGGGTCACGAACACCTACGTCGAAGGTACGGTCAGTGAGATCGACGCGTCGAGCGGCACCGTCATCCGCACGATCGCCGTCGGCAAATTCCCCGTCGGCGTGACGTCGGACGGAACCGACGTCTGGGTCACGAACCACGTCTCCGAAGGATACAGTCAGCGAGATCGACGCGTCGAGCGGCACCGTCATCCACACGATCGCCGTCGGCAAGTACCCCTCCGGCGTAGCCGTGAGTGGAACCCATGTCTGGGTCGCGGACTCGGGCGAAACCGCGCTCAGCGAGCTTTATCCGGGATTCGTCGTCCACATCGAAGTCCCTGGGCAGCCACCCATCGGCTTGTCTGCCGACGGATCCTACGTTTGGGTCACGCACACGAACGGAGGCGGACTCGACAAGATATTGGCGCCGAGCGAAGGCTGGCAGGTATTTCCCCCGATCAACGTCGGTTTGTTCCCCACAGGCGTGTCTTCGGATGGAACCGACGTCTGGGTCGCGAACTCGGGCGAAGGTACGGTCAGTGAGGTTCCGACAAACTACGCTTCGGCACCGCAGGCAGCCATCGAATCTCCAGCGAGCGGCGGTACCTACTTTCAGGGCGCGGTCGTCAAGACGAAATTCTCGTGTGCCGAGGGCGAAGGAGGGCCCGGGATCGCGTCGTGCACGGACTCCAACGGCGGGTCTCGCTCCTCCGGTGCGCTTGAAACGTCCACTGTGGGACCGCACACGTACGTTGTGACCGCGAAAAGCTATGACGGCCAGACTGGCACGGCGTCGATCGGTTACACCGTGATCGCCCCGGTATGCACCGAAAACGCTGGGACAGTCGCGCTTTCGCCTGGGCTGACTGCCACCGCGCATGAGCAGACGGTGAAGATCAAGGGACGCCTGTGGGGGTGCGAAGGCGAGCCGTTCTCTGAAGCGAACTACACCGCGACGCTCAAAACTGCCGGCCCGGTCTCGTGCTCGGTGTTGGAAGAAGCCGGCGAAGCTGCGGCCGGAGCCGCGAAATACACGTGGTGGCCCCGAGCGAAAGCGACAGTCGGATCGCTGAGCATGCTCCTGACGGAAACACCCAGTGTCGCATTTGCGGGCGAACTTGCGACCGGCTCCTACGCGCCAGCGACGCTCACCGGATCCGCCACGGAGAGCTTCACTGGCGGAGCGGCATGCGGCGAAAAGGTCGGCGGAAAAGCCGCGAAGGCTGTCAAGAAGGGTACGTTCGTCGGGTCCACGGTCCGCTTCTGATCAGGCCCGCTAGCTGCTGGCTGACCACCGTCGGTGCTCTGCTGCGCACTCGCACTGTCACCTAGCCCACAGAAGCCGAGCTCAGGACGCGTTCCAAAAAGCTCCGAGGGGTTCGAAAGCCGCCCTACCAAGTGCACTGCTCGAGTCAGGAGTTCGCCTTACTCAAACCCGGCTAAGCCACGGGCTCCAACGGCTATTGCGCGTTGCCCCGGTGGCTGTATTGGGTGTGCCATGTGCGCCCGCCGTTCGTCGTGTGCTCGAGCCGGAAGCTGGCCTTTGGCGTTCGGCACTCGGTCGCCGAGCACGGTTGGTGGAAGTTCTCGAGCACGCCCGCGACCCAACCTTCGTTCGGGCTGATGAAGCTGGCCGCAAACGCTTGGGTCAGTCCATGAACGTTCTCGGGACGGCGGAAGCGCAAGCCGCCTTTTTCGGCGATCCCGACGGGCGTCGAGGCTTGAGGCACGCAGGCAGGGCAGAAATCGATGAAGGCGGCGGTCGATCCGCTGATCGCGCTGAAGGCACTGGGGTAGCTGCCCGGAGACTGTCTCGACACCGCGATACCCGGGTGGGGGAAGTACTGCTCGGCGAAGATCGCCTCCCACGAGCCACCCGAGCTGTGCAGCCCGATGTGTGGCGCCTGGCTTGATCCGGCTCCTGGAGGTACGACCTCAGCCCATGCAGCATGGGCTCCGGCGCATCGCAACGCGACCGCGGCGGGGTCGTCTGTTTCAGGCTGCCGCCGCGGCGGCGTTTTGTAGCTCAATGTCCAATGCCGCCCGCCGTCGCTGGTTGCATAGATGTTGCCGCCAGCTCCTAGCCAGCCGTGTTCGCTGCTGTTGAAGCAGACGCTTTGAGGCGGCTTGGGCGTCAAGAGGCGCCGCCAGCTCTTCCCCCCATCGTCGCTGACGAGGAGGCCTGCTTCCCGGGACCTCCGGTCCGAGCCGGAATACACCGTCCGCACCACGGAGCCGAGCCCACCTCCTCCTCCCGCGACGCCGCCCGCGATGGCGAAGCCTCGCTCCGGGCTCAGGAAGTCGAGCGTGCGGATCGCCGGGCAGTGCTCCGGCAGCTCCCGCCAGTGCCGTCCACCATCGGAGGTGGCGAGCAGGCCATCTGCTCCTACGACCCACCCGTGCGAGGCGTCAACGAAGTCCAGCGCGCTCCACTGCGCAGTGGGCGAGGTCGCCTGCACACTCCAGTGGCTGCCACCGTCGGTGGTCACGAGGATGCGCCCGCTGCCGACCATCCAGCCCGCCGCGGGCGACACGAACTGAACGTCCAACAACGCGCCTGGCGACGCCACGCCCAGGCTTATCGGTTCTATCAACCGGCATCCACGCCGCTCCGAACCGCGGACAACCTGGTGCAGGGCGCTCTCTGCGACCGGCTTGAGAGTGTTAGGCGAGCGCTCGCTTGCCGCTCCTGAGTGGGCCGAGCCACAGGCAGCGAGCAAAAAGGGAAGAGTCAGGCTCGCGAGCGCGAGGCAGCGCATACGCGCAACGTAACGTCACCGCGATGCCAGGCATGGTGGACGGCGTGACCGCTCGCGCAATGATGGCGTCCAAGACGAGCTAATCGATGCGTTTGGCGGGTTCGCGGACGCTCGTTTCGTCCGCACGGCGAACACGCCAGAGGTGTTCACAGATTCCGCGGCCTGCCAGGCAGTGTGTCCGCTCCCGGCGCTCCGCCCGTCGCCGGGGCGGTCTCAGCGTCGACGATCGCCAGCGACGTCGACAGCTCACGGAAGGCGTCGATCTGTTGCTGCAGCTCCGCGACCTTACGCTCGGCGAGCGCGATCGCGTCGGCGCCGGCTATGAAGCGGCGCGGCGGCTGGTCCTGCGCCGTAATCGTCAGTAGTGCTTGGGCGAGCTTGGCCGGGTCACCGGCTTGCTGGCCGTTTAGCGCGTTCCACCATTCGCGCTGTTGGGCTCCGCGGTCGGCGTAGTCATCGATCGACGGCGTGGCGTAGTGCGTTGACTCGTTGGTGAGTAGCTCGGTTCGGAAGGATCCAGGGCTGACAATCGTCGTGGTGATACCGAATGGCTCAACCTCAGGGGCGAGCGACTCCATCCAGCCCTCCAGTCCGAACTTGGAAGCCGAGTAAGCGGTGCAGAACTCAAAGCCGACGAGCCCGGCTGTTGAAGAGATGGAGATGATTTGGCCGGAGCGCTGCCTGCGCATAATCGGCAAAACCGCGCGAGTGACGTTCATCGGGCCGATGAGGCTCGTCGCCAACTGCCTCTCGATCTGGGCCGGTGTCAGCTCCTCGAAGTGCCCGGCATAGAAGTTGCCGGCGTTGTTGACGAGCACATCGATGCGACCGAAGCGGTCGACCGCAGCCCTGGCGGCCGCCTCCGCGTCATGAGGGATGGTGACATCGAGACCGACGACCAGTAGATCATCCGACTCGCCCACGGCCTTCGTGACAACGTCGGGATGGCGACCGGTGGCCACCACACTGTGGCCGGCCGCCAGGGCGGCCTTCGCAAAGTCGGCGCCCATACCGCGCCCCGCGCCCGTTATTAACCAAACCTGCCTATCAGTCATGTCTTCCATTAGCCGCTCCTTGTAAGAAATCAAGCAGAGTGCGTCATCGAGGTGAGATTCGGACGGTGGCTGACTTCGGCCCCTCGCCCTGCATGATTGGGACAGCTGAGCTGCCTGAATACTTCTCTTCGTAGGCTGCGTCGATGGCGTCGGAAACGTCCTCGGCGGCTGGCTCGAATGTGACCTCGTAGTTCTTGTCGGCGACCCGTACTCGCCCTGCCTTCTGGCTCAGTGCGGCCTGATACCACCGTGACTCCTGGCCATTGGCGGCGCGGACATAGACGTCGCCGTCGATGACGAGCGCCCAGGTCTGGGTCGGCGTGCCGTAGGTGGTGCCGTCCTCTCGGAACGGAGAGACGAACAAGTCGTCGTTCGCTTCGATCGCGTTGAGGTCATCCTTCGACCAGGAACTCATGTCTGCCTCGTTTCTCGTCTGCTGTGATGTTCTTCATTGCCACTTCCTTGTCCACGAAAGCACTGAATCGTGGGAAGTGAGAGTCCCTGTCGAAGGGCTACTGCCAGGGTCTCCCTGCTGCGCCCGCAGGTGTCTAGCCTTGGTGCTGTGGACACGAAAAGCGAGATCCGGGAGTTCCTGACCTCCCGGCGCGGCAGGGTGACACCGGAGCAGGCGGGCTTACCCTCCTACGGCCAGCGTCGCGTCCCCGGACTTCGCCGGGAGGAGGTCGCGGTCCTGGCTGGCGTGAGCGTCCCCTACTACATCCGCCTGGAGCGCGGCGACATGAGCGGAGTGTCCGAGGGCGTGTTGGAGGCGCTTGCGCGTGCGCTCCAGCTAGACGACGCCGAGCGCACCCACCTTTTCGACCTCGCCCGCGCCGCGCACCCGATTCCAGCGCGGACTCGCCGACGCCAGACCAAGCGCGCCGTCCGACCTGAGGTCCAATGGAGCCTCGACGCGATCACCGGCGCCGCCGCGGTCGTGAGCAACGATCGACTCGACGTCCTGGCCGCCAACCAGCTCGGCCGCGCATTGTATTCAGAGCTCTACGAGGCGCCGGCGCGACCAATCAACACGGCACGGTTTCTCTTTCTCGATCCGCGAGCAGAAGCCTCGTATCGAGAGTGGGACCGCGTCGCCACCGACACCGTCGCGATCCTGCGCTCGGCCGCCGGTCGCGACCCGTACAACCGCGAGCTCTCAGATCTTGTGGGCGAACTCGCAACCCAGAGCGAGGCATTCCGCACTCTCTGGGCGACCCACAACGTCCGCTTCCACAACAGCGGCATCAAGCGCTTCAATCATCCCGTCGTTGGCGAGCTCGACCTCAGCTTCAACCGCCTTGACCTCGCCGCAGACCCCGGGCTGACGCTCTTCACCTACGCCGCCGAACCCGGATCGCGCTCCGAGGAGGCACTGCGGCTGCTCGGCAGCTGGGCGGCCACCGTCGATGCGGCTGAGCCGGCGCGCGCCATAGACCAGACATAAGTCATAGCTCGCGGCTGCGCTCGATCGTCGCGCCCGCGCTGACGGAGACTAACTCCCCCACTTACCGCGCAAGCGAGGCCCTAGCGGTCCCGGTGCGCATGGTGCGCGGCCTGTGAAGAGCGGGTCAGCCGACTTCGTACTTGATGTGGGTAACGCCGGGCGCGTCGACTGCCCGGGTCTGCTTGAGCTTGAGCGTCCCGGGGTCGAGCCCGTCGAATAGGCGCTCGCCGCTACCGAGGATCAGCGGCGCGATCGAGATATCGATGTCGTCGACGAGCCCTGCGGCGAGATATTGGTTGACCACCGACGCGCCGCCACCTAGCGCGACGTCGCTTCCCTGCGCGGCGTTCTTCGCCTGGCTCAGGGCTGACGCGATCCCATCGCTGACGAAGTGGAAGGTGGTGCCGCCCTGCATCTCCAGTGGCGCCCGCGGGTAGTGTGTCAGCACGAACACCGGATGGCGAAACGGAGGATTCTCGCCCCACCAACCCCGCCAAGACTCATCGTTCCACGGACCCCGGACCGGCCCGAACATGTTGCGGCCCATGATCGTGGCGCCCACGTTCGCCAAGCGCTCCTCGACCACGGCAGAACTGGCATTCACGTCGCCGCCGGCCTCGCCGTGCATCTCCCGAAACGCCTTCAGCGGAAAAAACCACTCGTGCAGAGCCATCCCGCCGGTACCGAGCGGGTTCTCCTCGTCTTGACGTGGGCCGGCGACATAGCCGTCCAGCGACATCGTGATGCTGAGTCTCAGCTTGCTCATCTCCGCTCCGTTGCGTGAAAGTCGTCGGATTCAGACCCGCGGGTTTGCACAGCTTGGCAACATCCTCGCGCGGCCCGGCGCCGGGGCGATATCGGGCGGGCCGCCCTCCTCACAACTCGTCGGGGCGGCAGGATCTCTCGGCGCCCGCGATTTGTAGCGCGATCTCGACGATGCCGCCCACGCTCCCCTCCTCAACGAAGGTGCAACCCGTCACGGGACCGCCCGCGACGGTCGCCCAGCGCGAGGACACGGCGCCAGGATCCTCGACCGCGACGGTGATCCCTGTGACGGCGCCGGGGACGGCGCGGGCCTTCCAGCCCTCCCCGCCCCATCTCCACGACTCGGCGGGGCGCGGCTCGGACAGCGCAACGATCGCGCCGCACATGTCCCCGGGATGCAGATGCACCTCGGCGATGTCGTCCAGTTCGACCTCGAACACCTCCCTGACGCCGGCAGCGCGAGCGCGCTCGCGCGCGGCGTTCAGGTCGTCGATCTGCACGAGCGCCATGTAGCCGCAGACTGCGGCATTGGACCGTTCGAGTTGACGCGCTGCGGTGCGGGCGCCGGGCGCCTCGAGGTCAACGGGAGAGACGACCTCAACGAACGTATCCCCGATTGCGAACACCGCGTTCTCGAGGCCGAAGTAGGCGACGCCCGGGTCTCGATAGGGCTCTCCAAGATCAAACTCGTCGCGTAGCCGCGCGACCGTCGACTCCAGATCGCGGGCCGCTAGCACCGCCTGTCTGAGCGAAGGCACGGGCGTAAAACTACTGCCCAACGTCCCGCGAGCAGGGATAGCCGTGCCGGGCCTCTACCCGCACGCCTGCTCGCCGCCGTGAACGTGACGGCCGCGCCGGGCGTTTACCCGGGCCGACGCGCGCGCGTTTGGTAGACGCTCGTGTGACGAGTTTCGAAGCCGTGCCGCGCGGCCCGTAGATAGAGCCGCCAGATACGCGTGCGCTCCTTGCCGGCGAGCGCCTCTGCGCGATCGAGATTCCTGTCGAGACGCTCCGACCAGTGGCGCAGCGTCTCTGCGTAGTCCTCTCGAAAGCCCTCGACGTGGAACGTCTCCAGGCCCGCACGCTCAAGCGAAAGCTGCATCCGGGAAAGCGGCAACGGCTCGCCGTCGGGGAAGACGTAGCGAGTGGAAAACAGATCCTTGTGCGGCTCATGCCCCGGGTCGCACGCTGCGATCGCGTGGTTGAGAAGCAGGCCGCCAGGCCGCAGCAGCGCTGTAAGTGAATTGGCGTACAGGTCGATCTGTGCGTCGCCCACGTGCTCAGCCATCCCGATACTTGCAATCGCGTCGAACGAGCCGCTCGGCAGCCGACGGTAATCGGCTTGCAGGATCTCCACCCGGTCCGCGAGCCCCGCCGCCTGCACCCGCGTGGTTGCGAGCTCCGCCTGCGCGGGCGAGAGCGTGACCCCTGTGACGCTCACCCCGTGGTTGGCCGCCGCATGCATCGCGAAGCTTCCCCAGCCGCAGCCCACATCGAGTACCCGCATCCCGGGTTGCAGCTCGAGCTTGCTCGCTACCAGCTCGAGCTTTGTGAGCTGGGCCTCCTCAAGCGTCTCGGCGCCTCTTGAGAAGATCGCGCAGCTGTAGGTCATCGACTCGTCGAGGAAGAGCGCGAAGAACTCGTTGCCGACGTCGTAGTGGTAGCGGACCGCCGCGGCGTCGCGCTCGATGCTGTGCAGCCTGCCGTTCAGGATCAGCTCCAGCGACGGGCGACGCGGGATGCCGCCCGGGACCGCCGCCGTTGCGACCGCCGCGCCGAGTCGCGCGCGATCCGAAAGGCTCAGCGCGGGCGGCTCCCACTCGTCGACGACGATGAACGCGGCATCGAGATCGTCGACCGAAAGCGAGCCGTCGACGTAGGCGCGGCCGAGGCCCAGCGACCCGGGAGCGCGCAGGAAGTGCGCGAGCGCGGACGGGCGGCGAACGTAAAACGTCGGCGCGACGTCCGTCGTTGCCGTGACCGCACCGCCGTCCCAGAAGCGCACGTGGAACGGCCGGGAGGGAAAGACCCGGTTCAGCTCGCTGCACAGTGGCCGGCTGGCTCGGATCAATGCCACCCAGCCAGTCTAAGGATGAATGTGCGCCTGGGAGCGGCGCGGCTCCCCGGCCGCGCCGCTCCCTCTGTCCGCGTCTACTTCAGGTGAAGCGTCGGTCCGATCGCGTCTTCGGCGACCGAGGCCGGCGTCCACGGCAGCGTGATCCATTCGTTTTTGGACAGACGCTGGGTCTGGTCTTCGTAGTAGGGAGACGTCGGGTCTTCCGACTGCGAGTAGGCCAGGAGGGCTTTCGAGACCGGTTCGTGGCCAGCCAGCAGTTCCGTGAACATCACGATGCTCGTGCCGCCCGTCACCTCGGTCTGTTTCGAGGTGGGCGTCGGGAAGGACCCTCCGATGGCCGCGTAGCAGCCGCCCCCGTCCGAGCAGCCAGGCAACGGAGCCGCGCCGGCCTGCGGTGCATGCTGCACTTCGCCGGTGCTGGCGTCGAGCGGGATGCCGCGTGCTTCCATCGAGCTCACCGCTGTCGCGAGCGCTTCCTTGCTCGCCTGCAGCGAGGTGTTGAGCGTGTTCGGGGTGTAGACCGGTTCGCTCGCCGTCCAGGGGTGGACCCAGAAGTCGGCCTGGCCGTTGGGTGCGCGTTCGAACCATTCCTGGAACAGCCAGCGCGCCCTTGTCTTCGAGCGTGGCGGTCGCGCCGTAGTGCGTTGAGGACGGGGCACGCGCCGCTGACGTTGACGCCGTTGATCACGCCGCCGTCTTCGCTTACCGCGTTTTCGCAGATTTCGCGCAGGCCCGGCAGAGCGCGCTCAGCCGGGAGCGAGCGGAACTTGGTCCACGAGTCCTGCATCGTTTCGACCGTGAATCCGGGCGTCGGCGAGAGCCCGTCGGTCGGGACGCCGTCGTTGTACGTGCCCATGCGCTGGGCGACCATGTCGATCCCCGTCTGGGCGCGCATGCCCGGGTTTTCTTCTT
Organism: uncultured Solirubrobacterales bacterium; assembly: GCA_963764325.1. Lineage (GTDB taxonomy): Bacteria > Actinomycetota > Thermoleophilia > Solirubrobacterales > Solirubrobacteraceae > Palsa-744. The sequence goes on from CAVXSE010000005.1 coordinate 18,233, forward strand.
CGCCGCCGAGGGCGGGCGAGAACCCGGTGAGCGGGCTGTTCGCGTTCGCGAGCCAGAACGAGTTGTTCGAGTTCTCGACATAGTCTTTGCGGATCAACGACGGCTCGTCGCTGCCCGCGAGGATGCCCGGCACGATCGCACCCGGGCTTTCCGGCAGTTCGCATTCACCGTTGCCGAAGAACGGGCCGGTGTCTGACCCCGGCTCGAGGTTGCAGTGCGAGTCGACGTAGGACTTCGTCAGGCTCGAGGCCACGACGATCTCCGTGTAGAACGCGTTGCCTTCGTCGTCGGCACCGATCGTGTTCACCCACGGCACGCCCTGGATGGAACGCTCGGATTCGATCACCTGAGACGCGTTTTCGGCTTTGCTGATCGCGAGCCACTGGTTGACACCCCGGAGGTTGTTGGCATTGGCGTCATCGACCGCTACCGCGCTGACCGCCCTCCCAGATCACCGGCCCGTAGTGGCTGTAGTAGAGGGTGCCGGTGCGCGGCACCAGTTCGCCGTGTTCCAGCGCCTCGACCGTCACGGTGCGTGTCTTCATCTTCACCGTTTTGCCCTTGTAGATGTACTCGGTCGGATGCCCCGCGGCGGTCAGCAGCTCCCAGAACGTGACCGTCGTGTTCGTCGAGACGGTGTGCGTCCACGCGACGTCCTGGTTGTGACCGATGTTGATCCCGGGCAGCCCCCAGATTCCCGCGCCGATCGCGTGGTACTTGCCGGGGATTTCGACGTTCATCTCCCAGAAGCGTTCCGAGCCATGCCACGGGAAGTGCGGGTTGGCGAGCACGACGCCGCCTCCGTTGGTGGCGTCTTCGCCGCCGACGGCGAGGCCGTTGGAGCCCATCAGCTTGCTGTGCCCGATCTGCGCGAGGTTCCCGATCGAGATGTTCTCGAGTCGAGGCCGTCCGCACGCTCTGCCGTCTTCGCCGACTTCGACGCGACGGCTCCGCGGGCGGACCGTATGCCGGATTCGCCTCGGCGTACGGCCCGAGGGCAGAGTTGCCCGCGAGGTCGTCGACCTGGTAGATGCGGCGCCAGACGTCGATCGGCCTTGATCGGCCTCACCCACGCCGCACCTTTGCAGGCGGGGTTCGTGACTCCGCTCGCCCCGCCGATGTGCCTGAGGTAGGCGTCATAGCCGGCGGCGTAGCCGCGCACCGCTTCGAGGCCTTCGGTCGAGGGGCCCTGCGGGTAGGGAAGTTTCAGCAGCTTCTGGATCGTGTGATCGTCCTTGATCGAGGTCCAGTAGACGTCCGAGTTGAGGTTCGTGAACACCAGACCGCCCTCGGCTTCGTTCTTGAAGGTCCCTTCTGGGCCGAGGAACGCGGAGCGTTCGCCGTCGACCGTCAGGAACGTTTCGGCGAGCAGACAGATTCCGTCCTGCGCCTGTGCGTAGCCGATCCCGAATCCGACGTCGGCGAAGTTTTCGCCGGAGACGTTCGCGACGCCACCCGTGGTCCTGGTCAGTGACACGCTGTAGACGCCGCGGCGGAAGCCGGGAAGCATGATCGCCGGCTGCGACCACCGCGAGCACCGCAAGCAGGCGGCTCCTCGTAAACCGCCTACCCCCGCCGTGAGAATCCGTCCCCATGTTGCTTCCTCCGCCTCTCGATGACCCCGTTGATGGTAAGCGCCCGCCAGTCGCGGGCGAGCCGATTGATGACCAGCGCCGCCAATGGCGGACTGCTCAGTACTTCAATCTCGAGTAAGGTACCAGGGTGTCCACCACTGCGCAAGCCGACTGCCGACCGGCTCCCTCGGGGACCCCACCGACTGTCTCGCGAGGAGGTCGAGAACCACCAGCGCGAGCGCATCCTCTCGGCCGTGATCGCCATGGTCGGCACAAAGGGCTACGGCTCGACGACGATCGGCGACATCAGCCGCCGCGCGCGCGTCTCGCGCGACACGTTCTACGAGCAGTTCACGAACAAGGAAGAGTGCTTCCTCGCGGCGTACGACGCGATAACGCGCGAACTGTTGGCCGAAATAGTGGCCGTCGGAACGAGCCAGGCGAGCTACGTCGACGCCGTGCGCGACGGCGTCCGCGCCTACCTGAGGTTCTGGAGCGAGCGCCCCGACGCGGCGCGCGCTTGCACGGTGGAGGTCATGGCGGCCGGCGAGGCGGCTCTCGTCCAGCGCGAACGCACGCTCGGGAGCTTCGCGCGCCTGTTCCGGGCCATCGCCGAGCGAGCGGCAACGGAGCAGCCCGGCGCTGCCCACCGTCCCCGACATCGTGCCGCGCGCGAGCATCCTCGCGGTGCTCGACCTCGCGACCGAGTACGTGCGCCAGGGTCGCATCGGCTCACTGCCCGAGCTCGAGAACGAAATCGTGTACCTGTGGCTCATGGTCCTCGCCGGCCACGAGGTAGCCGCACTCGCCACAGCAGTCTCGGGCTAGACGCAGTAAAAGCGAGTTGGGATTCGAGCGGGTTCAGGGGCATCGGTTCCAATCGGGCGCGTCGTGGCGCCGTATCGCATGTTTCGGCGCCAGAATGGCGCTACACTGAATCGGATGCCGAGCGTGCAGATCAAGGATGTACCCGCCGACGTCCACGCCGTCCTGCGCCGACGTGCGGCCGGTGCGGGCCAATCACTCCAGGAATACCTGCTGGGCCGCCTGGTCGCAGATGCCCGTCGCCCGTCGATCGATGAAGTCCTCGATCGCGCCGGGGGACGCGCTGGCGGATCAACGAGCTTCGCCGACGCGGTCCGCTTGATTCGCGCCGACCGCGACCAAGCGTGATCGTCGTCGACGCCAGCGTGCTCGCGCCAGCTCTTGGCGACGACGATGCCAGCGGCGACGCCGCCCGCGCGCGCCTGCTGCGAGGCGAGGACCTGGCTGCGCCGGAAATTATCGACTTCGAGGTCGCCTCTGTGTGGAGGCGAACGTTGGCAGACGAGCGCAGAGCATCCCTGGCGCTGGCCGATCTCGCTGATCTGCCGCTCAGGCGGGCGCCGCACCTTCCCCTGCTGGCACGTTGCTGGGAGCTACGCCACAACCTCACTCCCTACGATGCCGCCTACGTGGCGCTTGCTGAGGCACTCGACATCGCGCTCGTCACTGCCGACGCGCGTCTCTCCCGCGCCAGCGGCGTCCAGTGCGCAGTCGAAGTGCTCACCTGACCCCTGACAGCCCAGACGGCGCATTGGTCCGAGTCAGCTCGGCCCACGTTTAGTCGCAATACCCGGAAGCAAGAAGCGTGGCCTTCGCCTACGGGCGCCGGCCACGACGTTCGTTGGTACCGGACCGCCCTCCTACCGGGGGCCATTAACCACGGCCCGAATATGAGGCCGAGTGAGGCTTGCCTCCGGTCTGCGGGGGGCGCTCCCCGCCGCCTAGGCGGCGGGGAGCTCCCACTGCGTTTTTCTGTCGCCTATTCGCACGCAGGGTTCGCGGGAACCCCTTCGCACGGGTTGGGCATCGTTTCCTGCGGACCCGGCGCGGGCTGCGATTCGCCGGGCTGAGCTTCGGATTCTTCGGAGAGCTGGATGACCCAGGCGATCGCTCCGAAGCCCCCGTTGGGGCTCGGCGTGGTGCTGTTGTTGCAGCTCCACGTGCCTTCGATGTCTTCCGGCTGGGTGCCATCTGGCGTCGTGTTACCGATCGCGCAGTTGTTTGGCGACGACACGAAGAAGCCGCCCTGCATCATGAGGTCCTTCGAGTACGGGGTATCGCTGCCCCCGTTGTCTTCGAAGGTGTTGTTCGCGACCTTGTCGCCCGAGAGGGCGAACAGGATCGTGTCTTCTTCCTGCGGGAAGGGGTTCGGGTACTCGAAGCCGAGGAACCCGTCGTTGACATTCCCCTTGATCGTGTTGTTTTCGACGGCGTCTCCGTAGACGCCGGGGAACTCCACGCCGATGCCCCACGGAGCCTTGTCCGTGGATCCGTTCGTCGGGGCGGAGAGGTTGTTGTTGTCTTCCACGAGGTTGTCGCGGTAGATCGTGCAGTGTGCGATGTCAGTGCTCGAGAATTTCGGCAGCCGCGGATTCGGGCCCTCGTACGGGTGAACCGGGTTGCAGGCGCCGTCAGACGGCGGCGGCGGGTCACCCGGGTTTTCCGAGTTGGGGACGATCCCGGCACGGTTGTCGCGGAAGACGGAGTTTTCGATGATCAGGTTTCCGCCGGAGTTCGATCCGGAGTACCCGACCGCGTTGTCTTCCATCGTCGCTTTGGAGATGCGTGCCTCACATTCGCGGCATGCCCCGAGGTACATCCCCGAGTCGTCCATCCCTGACGCGTAGATGTTTTCCCACGCGCCTTCCTTCTCGTCGTTGGTGAAGATGCCGTAGCCACCGTTCATGCCTGTGTCGTACGTGGTCAGGTAGCGGCCATACCAGCCGTGTGCGCCGACTTTGGCCGAGCCCGAGCCTCCGTTCCACCAGATCTCGTTCCCGCACGATTCGTCGCCGCAGCTTTCGGTCAATTCGAAGTTGCGCACCGTGAGGTTTTCCACCCAGACATCGTTGTCCTTGTAGATTTCGATGCCGTTTCCGCCTTTGTGCTGCCCGTCGATGATCACCCCGTTGCGGCTCAGGCCCCGGATCCAGATGTGGGAGTGGGGCTTAGTCACCTTCACCGGTTCGTCGTAGGTTCCGGGCTCGATCAGCACGTAGTCGCTGGGCCTGGTCGCGTTGACGGCCGCCTGGATGGTGTGGAAGTACTCGACACCGCTCGGCGGCGTGGCCGGTATTTCCCCCTGCGTGACGATCATCACCCGGGCGTGCGCCGCCATCGCGGTGCCCGTGAGTAGTGCCAGGGCCGCCACCGTCGTCAATGACAAAACGACCCACGCTCGAATTGGCAACCGTTGCCTGAGCTTCATCTCTCCTCCTCCGTGATTGAAATGGGATTCGCGTTAACGTATCCGCTGGTGCTCGGCGCTGTCAACCGATCAGCGAGGTCTGCGAGCATTGCCCGTCATGCAGATCGCTGAGGCACCCCATCAACGCCGGCAGCCGGTGCAGGCTCGCAGCCGCGAGACGGTCGATCGGGTCCTCCTGGCCACGCGGGAACTGGTCCTCGAAGGAGGCGTGGATGCCGCAACGACGACGGCCATCGCCACACGGGCGGGCGTCGGGGCCTCCTCGCTCTACCGCTTCTTCTCCGACCGAGACGAGTTGTTCGCGCGCCTGCTGGAAGCTGAGATCGCACAGATCGAGAAGACTGCGGAAGCGGCAGAATCCTCGTGGGAAGTGCGGTCCATCCGGGGCTACGTCGAGCACATGCTGGAGATGTTCCTCGACTACCACGAGCACAACCCCCTCTTTGTCCGCCTGTGGTTTGGCGGTCGCGTGTCGCCCGCGGTCACCGCCATCGCCCGGGCGGGCAACGTCGCCGTCGCCGAACGGACTCGCGCTCGCTTCCTGGCCGCTGGACTGTCCGACGACGATGTACCACTGGAGGTGGCCCTGATTGTGATCGAGGTCGGCGACCGTCTCCTCGACCTCGCGTTCCGCGCCGGCCCCCGGGCCGACCGCCGCATCATCGCCGAGGGCGCGGAGATGTTGATCGGGTATCTCGAGCAGGTCGCCGCGCGTCCACGGCGGTAAGGAAGGCCGTGGCGGCTCGAACCACAGAAAATTAAGTCCGGGGGATCAACGGTCGGCTACTGTCCAGGCCATTGCGTGCGGCGGACCGCACCCCCGGCGAGAGTGCCGGAGACGGTGGCGTCCGGGCCGCAAATCGACGGAGGGAGGCGGCACCGATGACGACGATTGCAGAGCAGGCCGATGCAGTGAAGGCGGCGGCTGCCAGCCGGCTGCCAGCCGAAGTGGTCGCCGTGTTCGCAGACGATCAGGCCGCGCTCGCCGCCGGCGGAATCCCGGCCGACGCGGTGTCCGTAGGCGACACGCTCGCGCCGTTCGCCCTGCCCGACGCCACGGGCGGGACCCGGACGCTCGACGAGCTGACCGCCGAGGGTCCCGCGGTAATCGTGTTTTACCGCGGCGGATGGTGCCCGTACTGCAACGTGGCGCTTCGCACATATCAGCGGGACCTTCTTCCAAAGCTGGGCGCATATTCGGCTCGCCTCGTCGCCATCTCGCCGGAGACACCGGATGCGTCACTTACAACGAAGGAAAAGGGCGAGCTGGCTTTCACGGTGCTCAGCGACGCCGGGGCCGAGCTCGCCTCCTCGCTCGGGATCACGTTCGAGCCCTCGGAGCAGGGTCTCGCGGCACAGCGCGAGCTCGGCGTGGACGTCCGCATTACGCGTGCGGACGCCGGCACCGTAATACCGATGCCGACCGTGCTGATCGTCGACAGCGCTGGCGTCGTGCGCTTCGTTGACATCCACCCGGACTACACAGGCCGCACCGAGGTTGACGAAATCGTCGCCGCCCTCGAGAATCTCCCCGGCTGACTATCGCCTCGGCGCGTCGCACTGGCTCCCGGCGCGACCGATAGCGGCCGGGCGCTCGTCGCACGTCAGCAGCTGCGGGCCAGCGGCATCATGCGTGGCCGCGACGCCGTCCCCGCGCAGTACGATCGGACGAATGACGAAACCGGCGGGCATCGCGCTGTACGTACTCGCGATGGTTGCCGTCGTTGTCGGCGTGGATGTCGCGCTCTTCAGGAATCAGTTCTGGGAGCGGCTGATGGTCAATGTCGGGATCGTCCTCGTGTTCGGCGCCTTCTACTTGAGGTTTTTCAAGCACGCGTGAAGGTAGCCGCGAGGCCGCTGAAGATCTTGCGTAGACCGACGACGCCCGGCTTCAGGACCCGCCGAGCGGCCCCGCGACAAGGTGTCCAGTGGCGTGGGAGCGAGCGAACTACTGGTGTAGCGTGAACTACATGATCCGAGCGCTGGGGAGGGCGGGACTGGCTGTGGCCGCGGCCTGCGCGCTTGCGGCGCTATTCGCAGCCGCAGCGTACGCCGCACCGCCCGCCGGCGCCGCCGCGAAGACGCCCGCGATCCGCTACGCCACCGTGAAGCGGCTGTGTCCAGCGGTGCGCGCGGGCGACGCGAGCTGCCTCGCGCTCGAGCTCGTCCCAGTGGCCCCCGGAGCGCGCGGCGCCCACGCCTACCTGCGCGCCGCAGGCGCCCTCGCGAGCGGCCCTGCCGGTGGGCTCACGCCGGCCGATTTCGGCTAGCGCGTACAGCTTCAAACCGACGGTCGGCGGAAGCGGCCAGACCGTCGCGATCGTCGACGCGTTCAACGACCCCAAGATCGAAGAAAACCTGGCCACGTTCGACACCCACTACGGCCTCGCGGCGTGCACAACGGCCGACGGGTGTTTCAAGCAGGTCAACGAGGAAGGCAAGTCCGCGCCCCTCCCCGCCGCCGACGAAGTCGGCTGGTCGGTGGAGACCTCACTCGACGTCGAGACGGTCCACAGCGTTTGTGCCTCCTGCAAGATCATTTTGGTCGAGGCGTCCTCTGAAAGCGTCTCCGACCTGGCGAGCGCAGTCGAAGAGGCGGTAAGCCTCGGAGCCGGGGAGGTGTCGAACTCTTACGGCTTCCCGGAGACAGAAATCGGCTCCGCCGAAGAGGCCGCCTACGACCATCCCGGAACCGTCATCGTCGCGGCCGCCGGCGACTCCGGCTACCTCAACTGGGACGACCTCGCCGAAGTCCTCACGACGCCCGAAGTCCCGGACGCCCCGGCCTCGCTTCCCGATGTCGTCGCCGCGGGCGGAACTTCGCTGAAGCTCGCGAGCAACGGGACCAGAAAAACCGAGACCGTGTGGAACGACAGCGGCCGCCCGTCCGACGAACAGGAATTCAAACAGTTCAGTGCCACCGGCGGCGGCTGCAGCACACTCTTCACGGCACCGCCGTGGCAGCAGAGCGTCAACGGGTGGTCGAAGACTGGGTGCGGGACGCACCGCCTGGACAACGACGTCTCGGCGGTCGCCGACCCGTACACGGGCTTCGACATATACGACACGTACGTGTACGAAGAAAAATTCAAGCCGGGCTGGCTGACCATCGGTGGCACGTCGCTGTCCTCGCCGCTGATCACCTCGATGTTCGCGCTCGCCGGCGGTGCGCACGGCGTCGCCTATCCCGCTCAGACGCTCTACGACCATCTGGGACAGAGCTCGGCTCTCTACGACGTCACGAGCGGCGGCAACGGCTACTGCGACGGCGAGGCGAACGGGCCTTGCGACGAGCCCGAAGTCAACGAAGTGCTCGGCGACGTGGACTGCCTCGGTACGACGGCGTGCGACGCCGCCACCGGGTTCGACGGACCGTCGGGAGTCGGCGCGCCGAACGGGCTCGCCGCGTTTGGCGGGCCGTCCGGGCAAGCACCGGCGGTCGTCACCGGCAAGGCCACGTCGATCGGTGACAGCAGTGCGGTGCTCAACGCCACGGTCGACCCGAACGGCGAAGAAGTCACCGCCTGTGCCTTCGAATACGGCCCCACTTCCGCATTCGGCAGCAGCGAGCCGTGCTCGTCGCTGCCCGGCGCGGGAACTTCAGCCGTCGCCGTGTCCGCGCCCATCGCCGGGCTCACGGCGAAGACGGCGTATTACGTGCGAATCGTCGCCACGAACGCCTCCGGCGCGGGCGTCGGCAAGGCGAAGAAACTGAAAACGAAATAGTCCGGGCGCCGCCTGGGCGCGACCTGACGTTACGGCGCTTCGAGCGCTTCGGCTGCGGCGCGCTTTTCGGCGGCTTCGCGTTCCCGCTGTTCCGCGAGTTTCTTCAGCGAGGCTGCGTTGGCGTCCTTTTCATTGGCGCTCGACTTGTCCGTGCCTGCCGTGGTTTCAGCGTTTGTCGCGGAATTGCCTTCATCTCTGGACAGCTCTTCGTAAAGCCCTGCTTCGGCTTCGTCGGCGCCGGCTTCAGCTTCCCTGGCCGGCTCTTCGTTTTCGCTTTTTTCGGCCGCCGCCTGTTCCATGCTGGCGTGGTTGCGTTCCTTGGCTGCCTGGGCGTCCTCCGCTTTCGCGGCGTTTTCGTCGTTTTGGGCTTCGGTGAAGTTTCCTTCGTTCGAGGCGAATTGGGCGTTCTGTTCGTCGGCCTCGGCCTGGCGTTCGTCTTCGCTGGCTTCCTCTTCGTAATTGCCCGCAGTGTCCTTGTCGTCTTCGGCTGCTTCCTTGTCTTCTTCGGCGTGTTTCTTTTCGTCTGCCGCCAAGTTATTGAAGAACTGGGCCTCGCCCGCGCTTTCGTCGGATGCTTCGCGGAAGCCTTCGGCTTCGGTTTCCTTGATGGTTGCATCGGAGCGCAGCTCCGTCGCTTCGTTTTCGTCGGCCGTCGCTTCTTTCTTGTCGCCGGCGGCTTCTGTTTCGAACTTGGCCGCGGCGGCCCTGTCCGCCGTCGCTTCGGCCTTCCGCTTCGCGAGCGCTTCCTGCTCCGCCTTTTCTTCTTCTTTCACCTGCAGCTGCGCGGCCTGCCGTTCTTCGGTGGCGCGCGAGCCGTTGACGCCGATCGTGATCGTCCGCTTGTGCCTGACCACGAAGCCGACCTGTGGCGCTGCGGTCGCGACAAGCATCAGATGGATCGTCACGCGCGTGTGCCCGTGGCTGCGCAGCAGCGCCCGGCCGCGCCCGTCGGGCTTCAGGTGCACGGTCAGCGACGAGCGCGAGCCCAGCCGGCGCTTGAATTCCTTGGCGTAGGACGGCGTCGACTTGATCCGAAGCTCGCCCGGGCCGCACTTCTTCAACTTGGCGGCGATCACGCCCGTGGACGACGAGCGCAGGCTCGCGAGCTCGCACGTCGGTCGTGTCGCGAACGCGTACGCGCTCCCTGCGATCGCGAGGCACGCGACCATCGCGCTCGCAAACGCGGCGGGAAGGCAGCGGCGGCAGAGAACGGCGCTCACGGCTACACGCTAATGGAAGCGCAGCGCGTGGGCGCCAGTCCCAAGGTGCCGCGGCGCCCACCCGCGGCTGAGTTCGGGGGCCGCCCGTACGATCGACACGGCATGTCGGATCATCGCCCACGTCCGGTCGGACGCTGCGACGGCGTCGCGGACGATCCGCACCGCGGGCGACCAGTAGCGGAGGCGGCCACATGAACGCGTTCGTCACTGCTGGCGCCGGCTTCCTCCTGGCCGTGTTGTGGTTCGATCTGATGTTCGACGTGCAGGCGTCTCGCCAGCGCGAAGGCGAGCTTCCCGACGACGCCCTCTCGTCGATCTCCGCCTACTACGCACGCGTCACGACCGCTGCGCGCCCGATGAATCGGCTGATCTCGGTCGTGATGCTCGCGACAACGGCCGGCATCGTGGTCGAGATCAGCTCGGGGAAACGCCCTGTGGCGGCGTGGGCGTCCCTCGCGCTCGCGCTGAGCGCGATCCTGCTCGCGGCGCTGCGGACGGTGCCGAGCGCCGTGCGGCTCGGCGCGAGGCAGGCCAGCGCCACGAAGCAGAGCGATCTCGCCCGCGCCGTGCTCCGCCAGCACATCATCTGCTTCGCCTGCATCACCGCGCTGGTCGCGATTCAGCTCGCCGCCTGGTGAGGCCGCCGACGGCGGCAGCATCCGCAACCGACGGTTGCTATTCTCTGCAGCGTCCCGCAACCATCGGTTGCACATTCATGTAAAGGAGCCCACGTGGCTGACAGCGTCGAACGAGAGATCCTGATCGACGCGGCCCCGGAGGTCGTGTGGAGAGTCATCACGCAGCCGGAGCAGGTCAGCCAGTGGTTCACCGACGACGCGGACTTCGAAAGCCGCAGCGGAGCGGAGGGCGCGTTCACCTGGACCCGCGACGGCCGCAACGGCAAGAAACAGGCTGACGTCGTCGTCCCGATCGAAGTCGTCGACGCCGAACCATTCCGCCGCTTCGCCTTCCGCTGGAACCACGCGCCGGGCACCCGCCCCGACGAGAGCAACTCGGCGCTCGTCGAGTTCAGCCTCGCCCGCGAGGAAGGCGGCACGCGACTGACGGTCGTCGAGAGCGGCATCGACGCCGTGACCGCCGACGAGGCCGCCAAGACCCACTACATGGCCGATCACGAACGTGGCTGGGAGAAGCACCTCGGCGAACTCGTGGATTACCTGGCGTCACAGGAGAGCTCGGGGACGCCCCGATGACCTCGGCCGTCGCCGAAGATGATGCGCTTTGGTCGGCGGTCGCGGACCCCACGCGACGGCGCGTGCTCGACGCGCTGCTCGAAAAGGGCGAGGCGACGAGCACGAGCCTCGCGGCCGAGCTGCCCGTGACACGACAGGCCGTCGCCAAGCACCTGGCCGTGCTCGACGGCGCGGGCCTTGTCGCCAGACGGCGCAGCGGGCGCGAAGTGCGCTACGCCGTGCAGCCGGCGCGGCTGAACGATGCCGCCGCCGCGATGAACCGCGTCGCGGCGCTCTGGGACCGTCGCCTCGGGCGCATCAGGGACCTCGCCGAGGCGATCCAAGCCGAGGCCACGATCGACCGCTGACACCGAAAAGGAGAAACAGATGACCGCTCACCGAAGTGGAACACGCGAGGAGTGGCTTGCGGCACGCCTCGAGCTTCTGGACGCCGAAAAGGAGCTGACGCGGCGCGGCGACGAGCTGGCCCGCCGGCGGCGCGAGTTGCCCTGGGTGGCCGTCAAAAAGGAGTACGCGTTCGATACCGGCGACGGGACGGCGACGCTCGCCGACCTCTTTCGGGGCCGCTCGCAGCTGATCGTCTACCACTTCATGTTCGGGCCCGACTTCAGCGCCGGGTGCCCGTCGTGCTCGGCGATAGCCGACGGATTCTCGGGCTCGGTCGTACATCTCGAGAATCACGACGTCGCGTTCACGGCGGTGTCGCGGGCGCCGTTGGAGAAGCTCCGCGACTACAAGCAGCGGATGGGATGGAGCTTCCCGTGGGCGTCCTCTTTCGACGATGACTTCAACTACGACTTCCGAGTCAGCCACACCGACGACGAATGGCAGTCGGGCGCCGTCGATTACAACTTCCGCTCCAGCGATTTCCGGGAGTCGGCCTCGCGCCCGGGCCTCATCGAGATCGCGGCGAGCTCTGGAACCGACGCCGTGACCTTCAGAAAAGAGGGTCCCGGCATGAGCGCGTTCGCCCTCGAGGACGGCGTCGTCTACCACACGTACTCGGCGTACGGTCGCGGCCTCGACGCCGTGTGGGGCATGTACGCATGGCTCGATCGCGCACCTCTGGGTCGCAACGAGCCCGGCATCTGGTGGCGCCGCCACGACGAATACGAGACGGCGCGGGCCGAAGCGTGAGCGCCGGCGTCAATTCCGCCTGAGTCTCAGGCCGCGACTTCGCGCAGCTGCGCGAGCGACTCGGCGAAGACGCTGCGCAGGTCCGAGCCGGGCTCGCTCGACCACCGTTCGAAGGAGATCCGGAATACGGCGATTCCGGCCTCGGCGACGAGGTCGGCCGTCGAGGCCGCGACGCCGCGGGCGCGGAGCGCGTCGGCAACGACGCTGCCCAGCGACGCGAGCTTGATCAGCTCGCGCTCCTGGAGCTCCGGGCTCGCGGCGATGATGCGCCGTCGCCGCGTCGCGAACTCGCGACGCTCTTCGAAGAGGTCGGCGACCGCGTAGAGGGCTGCTTCGAACGCTTCGAGCGGCGCAGCCGCGGCAGGCGCCGCGCGCACGGAGTCGGCGAAGAGTTCTGCGAGGCCATCCGAGCCGCCGAACAGGACCTCGCGCTTGTCGGAGAAGTAGCGGAAGAAGGTTCGCTTCGTGAGACCGGCGCTCGTCGCGATCTGCGCCACCGTCGTCTCCTCAAACCCCTTCTGTTCGAAAAGGTCGAGTGCCGCCTGCTCCAGGCGGGCGCGGGCTTCGGGCTGCCAGCGGGACACACCCATAGCCTATCTGATGACACCGGGTGACAACACTCTGCTAGTGTCATGGCACCCTGTGACATCACGCCGCCGCCGCGACGCGGCACGGCGGCCTTCCCCGGAGGTAACTCATGCGTGTGTTTGTAACCGGCGCGTCGGGCCACATCGGTTCGGCAGTGCTACCGGAGCTGATCGGTGCCGGCCACGAGGTGGTCGGCCTCGCCCGCTCCGATGATTCCGCAGCGGCGATCGAGGCCGCCGGCGGCGAGGCCCGTCGCGGCGACCTCGACGACCTCGAAGGTCTCAAGGAGGCGGCGCGCTCCTCGGACGGCGTGATCCATCTCGCCTTCAAGCACGAGTGGATGCGGTCAGGAGACTTCGTTGGCGCGATCGAAAGCGACCTGAGCGTGGTCCGCGCACTCGGCGACGCGCTCGCGGGCAGCGGCAAGCCGCTGGTCGGGACGTCGGGCTCGCTGCTGCTGGCGGCGGCCGGCGTCACGGGGCGCCCCGGCACCGAGCACGACACGGCCGACGGAGGCGGCCGCGCCGACGCGGAGAACACCGTGATCGGTTTCGCCGACAGCGGCGTGAGGTCCTCGGTCGTGCGCCTCGCACCTCTCGTCCACAGCACGCTCGACCTCCACGGCTTCACGCCGACGCTGATCGGCATCGCCCGGAACACCGGCTTCGCCGGGTACGTCGGTGACGGCGACAACCGCTGGCCGGGACTCCACACGCTCGACGCAGCGCGGCTCTACCGGCTTGCGCTCGAGAGCGCGCCTCCGGGCACGCGCCTACACGGCGTCGAGGACATCGGTGTCCCCTTCCGCGACATCGCCTCGGCAATCGGGCGCGGCCTGGATGTGCCGGTGCGAACCGTCGACGCCGACGACGTCGCCGAGCACTTCGGTTTCCTCGCCGGCTTGGTCGCGATCGACAACCCGACGTCGAACGAGCTGACGCGCGAGCTCCTGGACTGGACGCCGACCCACCCGGGGCTGATCGCGGACCTCGACGAGGGTCACTACTTCGCGCCGGTCCTCGCCTCCTGAGGCGGCCGCCGCATGCGCCACACGTTCCCGTCGCGCGCGATCCGCGCGCGACGGCTCGGCGTTTCAGTTGTCGAGCCTTGTCATCGTCACCGAGGCCATCAGGCGGGAGGCGGCGTCGCCGTAGAAGAGCCCCTTGATCGGCGCGACGTCCGCGTAGAACCGCCCGTGCCCGATCTTCACGTGCGTCTCGTCGGCGAGGCTTCCGTTCGTCGGATCCAAGCTCACCCAGACCGGTTCCGAATCGTCCTTGTCGGGGAGCAGAGCCTCGACCCAAGCGTGCGTCTCCACTTCGAGCGACTCGTCGCCGGCGTCCTCCGAACCGGCCCACAGATAGCCGGAGACGTAGCGCGCCGCGATTCCCTGCCGGCGGAGCAGCACAAGCGAGAGATGAGCGAAGTCCTGGCACACTCCGGCGCCGGCGGAAAGCAGGTCCGTGACGCTCGATCCGACATAGGTCACGCCGGAGCGATACTCGAACCGCTGCGGCACGACGGCACAGAGGCGCGCGACCGTCGCGAGCGGCGTGTCGGCGCGAATCTCGCTCTCCAGTGCGTCGAGTCCGGCGATCTGCGGCTGGTCCTGCCACGGCAGCGCGAACTCGCCGGCGATGTCGAGGTAGCGCTCGCCTTCCAGCGCGTCCCACGGCGCTTCAGCGGGATCAGCTGGCGGCGTGGTGACGACGCGTGCACGCACATCGATGGTGAGCTCCTCGTGGCTGGTCGGGATTCCGAACTCCAGGACCTCGGTCCCGAAGTAGTCGAGGTAGCGGCTCACGCGAGCCTCGGGGGCGATCCGCATGTGGAACTCGTCGCAGCGCTGATGCGCCGTCGTCGCCGGACGCACTCGGAGCGCGTTGAGGTTGTCCGTGACGGGCGCGTCGTACTGGTACTCGGTGATGTAGCGGATTGAGAACTGCATCTCGATCAGGCGATCGTCGCCGCTCGCACGGCGCCGGCAAAGTAGCGCTCGGCGATGTCGCGGTCGATCCGCGCGAGCTCCTGCTGTGTCTGTTGGCAGATGGATCCGAGCTCGGCACGCTCGGGTAGCGCGCGCCGCTGGAAGTCGAGGTCAGCGGTGAGGCGACCGATCCGCAGGACGGGCTTGGAGTTGCGCGGCCCGGCGTCGGCGCTCGCAGAGCACGCTCTGGAGCTCGTCGACGCAGGCCGCGACGCTGTCGGGGTAGGTTCGCTCGAACAGCAGGAACCGCGCGACGGGGTGCGCGTTCGGCGGCGAGGTGACAGCCCGCAGATAGGCGTGAAAACCGCCGACGGCGTGGAGCAGGATGAGCGCCTGGCCGTCCGCGGCGGCGCTCTCGCCGGTCGGCAGCGAGACGCGGAGCATCCGCAGCACCATGTCTGCGATCTCGATCAGGCCACCGGCGTCGAGGAAGCATTTCGCTTCGTCGCGCAGCATCGAGCGGTCCGCGATCCCCCAGATCAGCGCCGTTCGTTCCTTGACGTACTGTGCGGCGAGCTGCGGGCCCGACGAAGATTGCCACTCCCCCGCGATACCGCTGCGGCGCAGGCGCAGGCTCGTGGTGTTTATCGGCCTCCCACATCTCGGCGCTGATCACGTCGCGCACGGTGCGCGCCCCGGCACGGCCGCGTTCGACGCTCGCGACGATCGAGCCGGGGTGCTCGGGGTCGAGCGCGAGTGCCGGCAGCGACCCGCGAGGCGCGCCGTTCTCGCGCGGGTCGCCGAGCATCGCGAGTAGCCCCCCGGCGCCGAAACTGACGCCGGGTACGGCGTCGGCCGATCCCTGGAGCTCGGCGTTGTAGACGGCTTCGACGGCGCGGGCCGTGAACTCAGCGCGGGCGAGGTTGCGGCCGAGCCAGTAGAGCTCGTGTGCGATCCGCGCCAGCATCACGAACGACCCTGCTGTTGTTGCTGCTGCTGCTGGCCGGACCAGCCGCCGTAATTCAGGTCCGGCAGCGTCGGCGGCTGCGTGTCGGCAATCGGCGGGCCGGCGTGGTCGGCGTCCTGGCCGTTTTCGAGTATCCACGTGTCCTTCGAGCCGCCGCCGCGCGAGGAGTTGACGATCAGCGAGCCGTCGGCGAGCGCGACCCGCGTCAGCCCGCCGGGGACGATCTCGATGCGCTCGCCGAAGACCGCGAACGGCCGGAGGTCCACGTGGCGCGGCACGAGCGTGCCGTCGTCACTGACCGTCGGCATCGTCGAAAGCTGAACGAGGTCCTGCGCGATCCAGCGTTCGGGGTCGGCGATGATCCGCGCGCGCACCGACGCGACCTCCTCGTCGCTCGCGTGGGAGCAGACGACGACGTCCCGTCCTCCAGAGCCGTCGGTCGGCTTGACGACCAGCTGCTCCAGCCGGCCGAGAACGTGCTCGAGCACTTCCGGGTCGCCGAGGAGGTACGTGGCGACGTTCTCAAGGATCGGGTCCTCGCCGAGGTAGAAGCGGATCATCTCCGGGACGAAGCAGTAGACGGCCTTGTCGTCGGCGACTCCGGTGCCGAGCGCGTTGGCGATCGCGACGCTCCCGGAGCGGTAGGCGCGCACGAGGCCGGGCACGCCGAGCAGCGAGTCGCCGCGGAACTCGAGCGGATCGACGAAGTCGTCGTCGAGGCGCCGG
The DNA here is from genome assembly GCA_963764325.1 of uncultured Solirubrobacterales bacterium. Lineage (GTDB taxonomy): Bacteria > Actinomycetota > Thermoleophilia > Solirubrobacterales > Solirubrobacteraceae > Palsa-744. Next base: position 34,565 of record CAVXSE010000005.1, read on the forward strand.
TAGACGGCGTGCGCGCGCTCGAGCCCCCGCGTGGTCCGCAGATAGAGAACGTCATCGCGGACCACGAGGTCGGAGGCCTCCACGAGCTCGACTCCCATCTGGCGCGCGAGGAAGGCATGCTCGAAGTAGGCGGGGTTGCTGGGCCCCGGAGTCCACACCACGACCGTCGCCTCGCTCTCCGCCGAAGGGGCGACGGAGCGCAGCGCCCGCAGCAGCAGCTGCGGGTAGTGGTCGACGCGGCGCACGCGGTAGGACGCGAAAAGCTCCGGAACGACGCGGGCCATTGCTGCGCGGTTCTCCAGCACGTAGGAGATTCCCGAGGGCACGCGGACGTTGTCCTCGATCACGCGCCAGCTGCCGTCGCTGTGGCGCACGAGGTCGCATCCGGCGACGTGGGTGTAGACGCCGCCGGGAGGCCGGATGCCGTGCACCGCACGAGCGAAGTGCGGGCTCGAAGCGACCAGCCGCCAGGGCACGATCCCCTCCCTGACGATCTCGCGCCCGTGATAGATGTCGTCGACGAAGTGGTTCAGCGCCCGGATGCGCTGGGCGAGGCCGCGCTTGATCTCAGTCCATTCGCGACTGTCGAGGATGCGCGGGACGAGGTCCAGCGGAAACGGGCGCTCGCTCGACATCTCGCCCGCTCCGATCGTCTCGAACGTGATGCCGCGCTGCATGAAGATCGCGTCGCGGCGGCGGCCGGCCTCGACCAGCCAATCCGGTCCGAGCGCGCGCAGCGTCGACAGCAGCGATTGAGCTACCGGACGCGGTGAGCCGTCGGCTTCGACGTACTCATCGAGAAACGGCGCACGCGGGACGTAGTCGCCGTCTGGCCGCGTCTCGACGCTTGCGCACATTCCCTAATTATCCGGCGCTCGCAAGGGGCTCACTTTGGACTCCTGGCCTATTAGAGCGGCGATTTTCAGGCCAGCTGTGGGTAAAGCGGTCAGTGGTGTCCGCGTCGCCCCGGAACGACGGCGCGCCTGCAGCGGCGTCGATCGAGCTCGAGCCACCGTGGCGTGAGCTCGGCGATCGTCTAGGGTTTTCGCGCGCCGGCTCGGCGCGGCGTCAAGTTCACGACTGGGAGGGCGTTCCATGAAGCTCGGCATCCACTTCGTCAATTTCACGCTTCCAGGCGCGCCGGAGTCGCTGGCGCCGACGCTCGCGGCGACCGCGCGGGCCGCCGAGGCCGGCGGCTGCGACAAGTTCACGCTGATGGACCACTGGTTCCAGATGGAGCGCTTCGCCACCGCGCAGGATCCGATGCTCGAGTGCTACACGGGGCTCGGCTTTGTCGCCGCGCACACCTCGACGATCACGCTGAGCGCCCTCGTCACCGGCGTGACATACCGCTACCCCGGCCTGCTCGCCAAGATCGCCACGACGCTCGACGTCCTCTCCGAGGGCCGTGCGCAGCTCGGCATCGGTGCGGCTTGGTATGAGCGCGAGCACAAGGGGCTCGGCGTCCCCTTCCCCCCACTCGGCGAGCGCTTCGAGCGTCTCGAGGAGGCGCTGCAGATCTGCCTGCAGATGTGGAGCGACGACGACGGGCCGTTCGAGGGCAACCACTACCAGCTCGCCGAGACGATCTGCTCTCCGCCCCCGATCCAGCGGCCACGGCCCAGGATCATGATCGGTGGCAGCGGCGAGCGTAAGACGCTCCGGCTCGTCGCACGCTACGCCGACGTCTGCAACCTCTTCTCCTCCGAGCCGGCCGAGGTCGCCCACAAGCTCGAGGTGCTCGAGCAGCACTGCGCGGACGCCGGCCGCGATCCGGCCGAGATCGAAAAGACGATGATCGCGACGGGCAGCGACCCACTGGAGGATGTCGACGCCTTCATCGCCGACATGGCGCGGTACGCGGAGCTCGGCATGCAGCTCGTGGAGGTCGCGCCCCGCAGCGCGAACCCCGTGGAATGGACGACGCGGATCGGCGAGGAGGTCGTGCCGAAGCTCGCCGAACTCGGTCCCGCCTAGCGGCGGCTGTTCGCTTCAGACCGAGCACTCGGCCGCCGCGCTCACTGGCGCGGCGTGAACGTAACGTCCATGCGCTTCACGCCGTGGATGAACGCGCTGCGCAGCAGCTCGGGTTCGGCGGCCTCGATGTCCGGCACGAGTCGCAGGAGCTCGCCGAAGATCGAGCGCAGCTGCGTGCGCGCCAGCGACGCGCCGAGGCAGTAGTGCGGCCCGCCGCCGCCGAATCCGAGGTGGCGGTTCGGCTCGCGCGAGATGTCGAGCCGCCATGGGTCCTCGAAGGCCCGCTCGTCGCGGTTGCCCGAGTGGTAGAAGAGGACCAGCCGCTCTCCGGCCGGCAGGCGCTCGCCGTGCAGCTCGACCTCCCGGGTCGTGGTGCGGCGGAATGTGAGGACCGGGGTCGCCCAGCGAACGAACTCCTCGACGGCCGCCGGCATGCGCCCGTCGAGGTCTGCGGCGAGGAGCGCGCGCTGGTCGGGGTTGAGCGTGAGGGCGCGCATGGCGTGCGACGTCGTGTGCCGCGTCGTGTCGTTGCCGGCGACCGAGAGCAGCACGAAGAAAGCGGCGATCTCGGCGTGCGTCAGCCGGTCGCCGTCGACCTCGGCCTGCACCAGCGCGGTCATCAGGTCGTCGCCCGGCTGGCGTTCGCGGTGCTCGGCGAGCGCCGTCGCGAACTCCGTCAGTGTCCACAGTGCTTCGCCGAGCATTTCGACCGGTTGCCGGTCGCCGAAGAACTCGGGGTCGGCGACGGACACCAGCACGTCCGCGGCGTTGACGACGCGCTCGCGGTCCTCCTCGGGGACCCCGATCATGTCCGAGATCGTGACGAGCGGCAGCTGCTTGGCGATCAGCTCGACGAAGTCGCCGCCGCCGGTCGGCGCGGCGGCCTCGACGATGCGGCGGGCGTTGACGCGGATGTTGTCCTCGATCCTCGCCACCTGGCGCGGCGTGAAGGCAGCCGAGACGAGGCCACGGAGCTTGGTATGGCGGGGCGCGTCCATCGCCAGGAACGACTGCGACGCCTCGAGCAGCTCCGGCGGAGCGTCACCGAACTGCACGCCGTCAGCGGAGCAGAATGTCTTGGCGTCGCGGGAGATCGTCCGGATGTCCTCATAACGGACGACGGCCCAGTAGCGCGGCCGGCTGGACTCGGGCAGGCCGAGGATGTCCTCCGGCGGATCGTGGAGCGACAACGGTGCGTCGCGGCGCAGCGCTGCAAAGAGCTCGTCGCGCTCCTGTGCCGGCCGGCCCCAGAAGGCGAGAGAGCCGAGATCGGCGTCCGGCGGGTTGGCGGGTTCTGCGGTTGCCACGGCGCGGCCGACTCTAACTGCGCGCGCCGCTCACGGGGCGCCCGGCCCCACCGTGGCCGTCGGCACGACGGAGCTAGTCGAGAGCGAGCCCGGCCGCCGTGGCCGTCCCCGCCGTCCGCCCCGGCGCGATCTGGCAGTTCCAGTAGTGGATGGTTTGTCCCCGGCCGACGTCGGCGGGCCAAACACCGCGTCCAGTGATCGCCCCGCGACCGTTCAGTGATCCTTGTCGAGCATCGGCCGAGTCGATGCTCGACTGCAAGTCCGCCGAGCACTCGGCGGGTGGGGCGCAGAGCCAAGACAGCCGCCCCACCCACCGATGCGCGCGTTCTGCCTCTCTATCTCGCCACGGACTCCTCACCCGCCATGGACATGTTGAACGCATGCCACGTCGGATTCAGAGCATGCGGCTTTCCGAGCTGGATATCCCACGCGATACTTGCACCGGCCGGGATCTTGTACGGGCCGGTGATTGTGCACCCTTCCTGTGTTTGTGGATCGAATGTGCAGGTCGCGTGCGTTTCGACCGGCGCGCTTGAAAGGCCGCTTCGCGTGAACAGCGTTGCCGATACGAATTCGGGCAAATATTCAGCCGACGGTGGCGTCCCGATGAGTTTTAGCGACAGGTCGCTGATTTCCGTTTCCACCGACGGCGTCGACATCTCGACTTCTTCGAGTTTCGGCTTGAGAGCGCTTGACATGTAAGCCGCCGCGAAGCCTCCGTCGAGCCCTGAGCCTTCAGGGATTTCAATGCGGTTCGGCGCGACTCCCCCTTGTCCGGTGCCGATCCTGATAACGATGTAGGAGTCTTCCGAGACGCAACCGCCGTCCACGGTTTTGCTCCATCCTGGGGGTTCGAGCGGGGTGCCGGGCGGACAGGCCGGGCTACATTGCGCCGAGTTGCCGTAGGACCACAACAGCTGTCCCGCAGGACACCCTTCGGTGGGGACTCCGCTGCACGGAGTCTGAAACACGGCTTGCCCGTTTGGGCAAAGAACCGCTGTAGGGTCGCCGCCCACACCTGCACTGCGTGCATTGACTGAGCGCGCAAGGCTCCTACTTTTTGACGAGAACGCCGCCAGCGGCACAGTGAGCATGGCGTGGCCTCTCGGCACGATTGAGTTGGGGGCGAACTTGTTCGCTGAGATAGTCCCGTTCTTGATCTGCGCTGCGGTGATCGTGCCCTTCTTGATCTGCGCGCCGCTGATCATGATCTTGGCTGCGATGCCCGTTCCGGTCATGGCCACCACGAGCGCTGCGATGGCGACGACCATGGCCGGGCTTGGCACGCCCAGCCTGTCTCGGAGTCTTGCTTTCACTGTCTCCCCTTATCAGATGAATGTCATAAAAGGCGCGGCGACCTTGTAGCCGCGGCGCCGGTGGACGCAGGAGCCTACCTACGCGCGGCCGGGTGGGTCAAGCCGAAGGCGGGGCCGAAGCGGTTGCTCTACGACGCTCGCCGACCGCTGGGCTAGTCGCCTTGAAGGGCGACGTCCGCGGCCGTCGCCGTGCCCGCCGTGCGGCCCGGCGCGGTCTGGTAGGTCCAGTAGAGGTTGGTGTGCGCGATCACGTCCCCGGG
>CAVXSE010000006.1:0-66371 GCA_963764325.1 uncultured Solirubrobacterales bacterium
GTACCTGCGCTCGCCGCGCCTTGACGATGACTGATCTCCTGCGCGACGCACATGACCTCCTGCCGGGTAGGCAGGAGATCACCTGACGTCTGAGGCGAGGAGCCGCAATGCGCTGAGCGTTCAGCGGAACTGCGGACGTTGAATGCTCCCCGAGCTCGCCGCGCTTCTTCCCCCGCCTTCGACTGAGCCCGAGACAAACGCCCGGGGGAAGAGCCAGCTCGATACCTCATCTCAAGACGATCTAGCGCGGCCACGGGAGACGCTATAGCTGATCGCCGCCGCAAGAACTGGTCAAGCAGTCTTCTCAATTTCGAGAGTGACCGCACGATCCAAAATCTTCAACCACTTCCATCGACATGGGACATCAACGATCCCGACGGGGAATCGGCCAACTGGGACGTTACGAAAGGCGAGGTCGTCGACCCGGTGCCACGGTGGCGACACGCGTTTGGCCCTCGGGGCGTGCCAGCCGTCCCACCCGGTGACACGTGCTACGCGTCGCGAACAGAAAACCGCAACGTGTGAGCCTCAGACGCACGATCCGCGGCGATCGCGGTTACGACGAGCGTGTAGCTCCCTGGCTTGAGGCGCTTGTGGCGCGGCAAAATCCCGTCGAAGCGGATCACGTTCTTCCCGACGCGCGCCGAGAACGTGAGCCTGCCTGTGACCCTTCCCCGCCCGGAGCGCCGCTTGAAATCGAGCTTCACCGTGGCGGGCTCGTTGAGTACGAAGCTAAACGCTGTTCCGACCGGGACTCGGGCGGTCAGCCTAGCTTTGGAATTGCCCTCGAGCCAAGTCGACGCGCTTTGGCGCAGATCGGAGATGGTCGGTGCGCATTGTGGCACCTTGCTCGTAAATGTCGCCTCGAAGGCGCCCATGTCGACCGTCGCCGGACAGCCGAGACGGCTGGACTTGATGCGCGCGTTTCCAGCGATGTCGGTCGTCAGCCCAGACGGAACGAGGGCATTTGATCCCGCATCAATCGTCGGGCTCGTCACGGTCTCCGCACCTTCAGAGTCGAGATCTGGTTCGGCACAGATGTCGCCCTTACCGCTCGGGACGAGGGGACCTCCGGACTCCGTGCAAACGTCAGAGAAGTCAAACGTGGTCGATCCGAACCCCCAGATCTCAGGCTGTGGAATGTTCCCATAGAGGATCGAGTTGCTCAGCGCGAGTAGATCGTTTTCCGAGCCCCACAGGGCGCCGCCCTGACTGCCCGGGCCTTCATCGACGCTGTTATCGACGACCGTCGAATCGTCAAGCGTCAGGCTGCTCCCAGGGCAAGGCCCGGTGGGTTCGCAGTCGGGATCCCGTGCATCGCCGACGTAGGCGGCACCGCCCCAACCTCCCTCTGCAGTCGAGTTCCCGCTGAACAGGTCGTCGCTGCCAGTGAACTGCCCCGGCAGAGACGGGGTTTCCAGAGATGCCCTCGAGGCGATCACGCCGAGGCCGCCGCCCTCAGAGGGCAAATTCGTATGCCCTTCGTCCACCGCTACGCGATTATCTATAAACCGATCGCCGACGCTTCGAACGATGGCGCCCGACACCCACTCGCCGCCGCCGCCTGCCGGCAAGTACGGAGTCGCTGTTTCCTGCGTCTCGGTGATCGTGTTTTCCTTGAACGTGTTGCCGTTCTGACTCGCGGTGAAGCTGACCGGCTCTTCCTGGATGAGGGTTAGCAGCAACCCCGCACCCTCGCGAGGGCCGATCGCCGTTTCGTATCCCGCAATGCTATTACGCTCAAACAGATTGCCGTCAATCGTCACGGGCGCTGAGGATCGATCCGCGGTGATGACTGCACCACCGCCGCCACTGGTAGATTCGTCTTCCTCAAAAACATTGTCACTAACCACGGTGGGGCTCGTCGCACTGCTGTCGAAAACAGCGAGCCCTCCGCCCCCAAAGCCGTCACCGCCTACACGATCGTCTACAAAAGTGTTCCCAGCCACCGTCGCACCAGAACTGTAGATGGCGACTGCGCCGCCAGCGCTCCAGGCGCTATCGTCGGCGAACACATCGTGCTCAATCGTCGTCGACTGCGCGCCAAGATAAAGACCGCGCCGCCTTCCCCGAAGGCTAAGGGACCATCGCGCGTGAACGCGTCGTCAGTCAGGGTCACCGCGGTGGGAGCCCGCAAGTCGAGCGCCACTGAGTCCGTATCACCGGTTAGCTTGACGTCGGTAATCGTGGCGTCGAAGACGTCGCCCGCAATGATTGGCAAAGAAGAGTCGGCCGGTTCGAGCGTCGAAGTGCCGTTACTCGCTCCCTCCAATGTGAACGGGCTTGGGTTCCGCGCTTCCACGTTCGCCTTGCAGGTACCCGGTTCGAGCTGCGCGACCTCACCGGGTTCGGCCTTGCCGGTGCCATCGCCGAACAGCGCCGGCAGTTCGGCGCATTTGACCGGCGTTGCCGCCGTCGCGGCGGGCGCGTCAACCATCGCAGCGATCGAGCTGACCATGATGGCCGTTACCAGCTTTCGACGCCGAGCGACGTCCATGCCACCACCATACACCCGCGGCGGCCGACCGACCGTCGGCGAAGCGATCAATACCCCGACGACGGTCGAACCGGGCGCGACGACGTAGACAGCCGAGAATAGAGGCCGACGCCCTGTGGGGTAGACAGGAGATCAGTGTGGGCCGGGGAGCTCCCGGCAGTCGCGGCTACTACCCGATCGGCTGAGCCGTGCGCCGCGACGGTGAACAATTTCCGCTAGCCCAAGAGCGCGAGCTCTCGGCGGTCGGTGACGCCAAGCTTATGCATTGCTCGATAAAGGTGTGTCTCGACGGTCCGTCGCGAAAGAATCAGTTGGTCGGCGATCTGGGCATTTGAGAGTCCACGAGCGGCTAGGGACACGATCTGGGCCTCTCGAGGCGTCAGTTGGATCGTGGCAACGTCAACTCCCTCAATTTGCGTTTCCGCCGCGCCTTGACCAGGCGACTGAAGTTCGCGACTGCGCGCGGCTGCGCGGCGCGCGCTGTCCTGGCGACCTTCGGTCGCGAATGTCGCCGACGCATGCGCGGCGCTCTCCGACGCGTACAAGCGCGCCCCGAGTCCCTGGAACGTGTCGGACGCCGCCAGCATCGCTGCCGCGTCGCCCGTTGCGCGGGCCGCGGCGTGGGCGGCGTACGCAGCCGTGAGCGGGGCATCGCATCGCTCGAGCAGCCGCTCCAGCGACGCCGCAAGGTCACGTGCCGGTCTGCCTGCGCGCATCGCCTCATAGCGCAGCTCGGCGCCATAGACCGGGGCCGACTCGAATTCTTCCGCGCTGTCCGAAAGTAGCCGCTGCGCGAGTTGCGGCTCTGCGGCAGCCAGGTGGCCCCACGCGCGGCCGCGCGCGACCCACGGTGCCACCGATCTCCGCGCGGGGCCGAGTGCAGCCTCTTCCTCGAGCCGGTCGGCCGCGGACATAGCCTGCTCGTGATCACCCATCGCGAGCCACACTCCGACGTGCAGCGAGCGAGCAAGCAGAGCCGTGCCGAACGGGTCGCGCCGCTCGGCCTGTGAGATCGCCTCGTTTAGCCACCGCTGGGCGTCGAGGAAGCGCCCGGTGAGGTAGCAGGTCGCGGCGATCGTAAATGCCGATAGACCAGCGGCGGCGGGATCTGCGGCGTCAACGGCGGAATCAAACAACGTCTGAGTCCGCGCCTCCAGCTCCTCGAGATCAACGCCGGCGGCAAGCCCCGATCAACTGCCCTGTGCCGAACTCGAGGAAGGCGAGCTCACCGCGTAGGGGCAGTTGGGGCTGCATGGCCGCTGCGATTGCCTCTGCCTCAAGAACGCGGCCGCTCAAAAAATGATCGGCCGTGAGCGCTCGCTTCGCCCTCCCCCTCAGGTCGGCGCTGAGCAGCTCGTCCACCGACGCACGCTCAAGAGCATCCGAATGCCTTCCGGGCTCTGCAAGCAGGGAGGCGATCTCGAGGCGAAGCACCTCGATGTCGCGCTCCCAGTCCGCATCCGGCCACCATTGCTTAGCCCTTTCGAACAGAGCGATGGCATCCTCGCCGCGGTCGAGGCCCCAGTAGAGAGCGGCCCCGCGGTCCTGCACATACTCGAACGCCTGCTCACGATCCTCGATCTCACCCTCGACCTTGGCCAGAACGACCTCCGCCTCGGCGAAACGCCCGTGCACGAGGTGGGCGCTGGCTAGGACGAGGCTCGCCTCCAGGCCGCCATCGTCCGCCAGTGCCAAGCCTGCCAAGCGCGATCCGAGCTCGCCGCCGGCGAGAATCGCGGCTCGCGCCGCTTCAAGCAGGGTTCCGGCGGGGACTGCCTCGCCGGCATCGATCAGCCACACGACCTTCCTGAGCGCGTCCTGAGGCGTGACTTCGGCACGCGCAGAAAGCGCGTCGGCGAGGCGCAGCCGGTGAGAACGACCGCTCGACGCCGGCATCTTCGTCAAGACCAGCTCGCCGATCAAGGGGTGGGCGGTTCGAACCTCGCTGTCAGGCCGGGCCGGCGCGTCGACGAATGCGAGGTTGTGCGTTTCGAGCTCAACAAGCGTGCTCGCTCCAGCCAGCTCGGTGAAGTCCTCCAGCGCTAGCGGCTCGCCGAGTGCCAGGAGCTCGAGCGCATCGCGTTCGGACGCCGTCAGCGCGCCCATCCGCGCCGCCAACAGCTCCCGCAGAGAGGCACTTAGAGGAACCGAGTGGATCATTCGCCAAATCCCCTCGGTGTGCACCAGCGCACCGCTCTCGACGGCGCCGATCACAAGCTGTTGGGCGTAAAGAACGTTGCCCTGGCTGCGTTGCGCGAGCCAGCGCTGAGCGCTCTTCTCGATCGGGGCGTCCAACGTCGCCTCGACCAACTCGGCAAGCTCGCTCTCGCCGAGAGCAGCGAGATCCAGCCGCGCGGCGCCGGCATCCTTCCAAAGCGCAGTCACCGCATCGGGGCAGGGCTCGCCAGCTTCGACGGTCGCGAGCACAAACACGACCGAGCTCTCGGCGAGCTGCAAGAGCAATGCGGCCGAGGCCGAATCCAGCAGATGGGCGTCGTCAACGCCAAGGACCACCTCCCGCCCGGCGGCGCGCCCACTAAGGTCGGCTGCGAATCCTGCCATGACAGACGCGTAATCGTGCACCGTCTGCGGGCTCGTGGACAGCAGACCAGCGAACGCGCCGAGCGGGATCTCTGCCGTGCTGTGCGTCGCTCGTACCCAGCGCGCAAAGGCGCCGTGCTCGGCGGCGTCGTCGATGAAGCGTTTGGCCAGTCGAGTCTTCCCGACGCCCATGGGTGCAACAATTACGACCCCGACCGCACCCTGTGAGCGGGCCAACTCGATCCGCCCGAGCTCATCGTTCCGGCCCTGAAACGGCCAGACCGCCGGGATTTCTACGTGCCCGCCGGACACCGTCAGGAGTCTATGTCCTGCCTGGCGCCGGCGCGGCTTCCTCCGAGACCTGCGTAACCGGCGAAGCAAAAGATACGTAGCCCACTACGTATGACCCGAAGGCCGCGTGGTGAGACCTTGAGCCCATGGAAACCAGCGATTCGGAGGCTCAAATGGTCAGCGCACACGAAGTCGAAAGGACTAAGGGGCACGGCGGGGGCTCGGGCGTATTCGTCGCCCTGATCCCATGGGTGCTCTTCACACTCGTAGCCCAGCACGGCACACTCAAGTTGGCATCAGTGGCCGCACTCGTCGTGTCGATAGCGATCTGCGCGCCGGGCGTGATCGCAGGCAAGCCCAAGATGCTCGAGCTCGGCGCCGTAGCCGCGTTCGGCGCCTTCGTGATCGTGGCGTTCGCCGGCGATCCTTCACTCGGCGCATGGGTCGATCGCTACGCCCGCGGGATCGCTGCGGCACTCCTCGCGATCATTGCGTTCGGATCGCTCGCGACCGTTCCGTTCACCGAGCAGTACGCGCGGGAACAGGTGCCACAAGAGGCGTGGTCCTCCCCGCGATTCAAGGAAGTCAACCGGCGCCTGACTGTGATGTGGGGAACGGTCTTTGCGGCGATGGTTCCGTTCCACATTGCCGCCGGTGCCATCAACACCCGGCCCACAAACGTCCTGTTCAACTGGATCGTTCCGGTCGGGCTCGTCCTATGGGCGATCAAACACACCTCCGACGTGACGAACGAAGAGCAGAGGGAGCAGACGGCGTGAGACTGCGAACCTTTTCAGACGACGACTTCCAGTTCGGACTGGAGATAGCGCTTGGCGCCACGTACCACCAAGCGGCGGACGTCGGTGAATCGTTCGCGACCGCAGCGCGAATCCGCGATGGCGATGCGGACGCCTGGGTGCGCGAATGGTCTGCAACTGCCGACCGCGCGTGGGGCGCCGGTGAGACGGCACGTCATGCGGGGCGAAACGTGACGGCCCTCTCGTTCTATCGGCGAGCGGCTACCTACTATGCGACGGCGCTGTACTGCGCCGCCAAGGCGAACGACTTCGGGCCGGTGCGAGAACTCGCGACCTGGCGGCGGCAGCGCCAGTGCTGGGAGCACGTCGTTGATCTCTCAGTCAGTCCCGGCGAGCGCCTGAAGATCCCGTACGAGCACACTGCGCTGCGCGGTTACTTTTTCCGCGCCCCCGACGCCTTGCCGGGAGAGAGGCGACCTCTAGTGATCCTCAACAACGGCAGCGATGGAGCGACGTCCTCGATGTGGAGCCACGGGGGCGCCGCGTCAGCCGCGCGCGGCTACCACTGGATGACGTTCGACGGCCCCGGCCAGCAATTCGCGCTTTACGAACAGAAGATCCCGTTTCGCCCCGATTGGGAGGCCGTACTCACACCCGCCCTCGACGCGATGCTGGCTCGCGACGACGTCGATAGCGACCGCGTCGCCGTCATAGGCGTCAGCCAAGCCGGATTCTGGGTACCCCGCGCGCTCGCTTTCGAGCACCGCTTCACCGCCGCCGTCGTCGACGGAGGGGCCGTCGACATCGCGCGGCCGTGGCTCAAACAGCTTCCACCCCCACTACGCGGCGCGTTCGAGCGCGAGGAGAAGTCGACATTTGACCAGCAGATGCACTCCGCAGAGCAAGCCTCACCCGCCGTCACGGCCACTCTGGAGTTCCGTGGCCGGCCATACGGCATCACCGGCGGGTCCAGATACGACCTCTTCAAGACCGTCGCGCAATACCGGCTCGACGGCGAGCTGCACGAAATCACCACGCCGCTGCTGATCACCGACCCGGAGGACGAGCAGTTCTTTCCCGGCCAGCCGCGCGAGCTCTACGAACGTCTCACCGGAGAAAGGGCGCTGGTCCGATTCACCGCAGATGAGGGAGCAAACCGCCACTGCGAGCCGATGGCGAACGGGCTACGCGATGCTCGGATCTTCGATTGGCTGGAGGGATACCTCGGATGACAAACGACAAGCGAGACTTGGACGCTGGCTCCAGCGACGCGGCGAAGGAACAGAGCGACATGAGAAACGACAACGGGACGACGGACAACCGGGGGCTTACCGTCCGGGCCTCGCGAGTCCTGCGGGCACGAAGAATCTGGATTGCGCCGCTTGCAATCGCCGTCGTGTTCGTCGCCGTAATGGTCGCTGCCTACATCGGTTCAGTCGTCGACCCGACCGGACACTTACACGGCCTTCCAGTGGCGATCGTGGACGAGGACCAAGGCGCTGTCGTCGAAGGTCGGCACGTTGACTTCGGCGCGAGCATTACGAGCGCCCTGCGGCGGAGCCCGGGGGTGACCAGCCACTTGAAGCTCAAGGTCACCAACCTCAAGCAGGCTCAGGATGAAATGAACAAGGGGGCCGTCTACGCGACGCTGATTATCCCACCGACGCTCACCCGATCGACTCTCCTGGCCGCCGGCGTTCAGACCGCAGGTGGCGCCCCACCCGCAACCAGCGCAGTTGAACTCGACGAGAACTCGCGCCTGGGCACGCTGGGCGTCCACCTAGCGGAAGGAGTGCTTCGCCAGGCAACCGGCCAGATCTCGCCACAGATTGGCACCCAGGTGTCAGCTCTCAGCCGCCCGGCCGCGCGTAGCAACCCTATCTTGGCCGCCCGGATCTCAAACCCGATAGCGCTCACTGCAACGACGTATCGACCCTTGCCCGACCACACGGCCCTCGGACTTTCGGCCTTCTACATAGCGCTCCTCGGCCTCATGGCCGGATTCGTCGGCGCGACACTCGTTAATTCATCGGTCGACGCCGCACTCGGGTACGGGTCGTCCCAGATCGGTCCGCGGTACAGTCAGCGCCGCCCAGTGGCGATTAACCGGCAGCAGACGTTCGTGGTGAAGTGGGCGCTCGCCGCCGTCGCGGCTCCACTCCTGACCGGGATCGTACTTTTGGTCGCTGTCGGGCTGCTCGGCATGAATGCCCCGAATGTGCTCCTGCTTTGGGCCATCCTGACCCTCGCTGCGCTGATGATCGCCACCGGCACGCTTGCGTTGCTGGCGACGTTCGGCTCGATTGGCCAACTGCTGGCCATGATCTTGCTTGTGTACCTATCGCTCGCATCCGCCGGAGGAACGGTTCCCATCCAAGCGCTCCCCGGCGTCTTCAAGGTTGTCGGTGCGGTCGAGCCCCTGCGCAACACCCTCGCCGGCACCCGCGCAATTCTCTACTTCGAAGCCCGCGGCGATGCCGGACTCACCCATTCCCTGGTTGTCCTGGTGCTCGAGGTGCTCTTCTGGGCAGCAGTCGGACTCGGGGTCTCTACTTGGTATGACCGACGAAAACTCGACCGGCTCTCCCCAGAGATACTCAACTTCATCGATCGGACGGTCGACGAGGCCACAGCACGACCCGCATCTGCGAACTGAGAGGGCCCGCGCGCGAGGCGGCAATCAGCCACGCAGCTCTCAACATGTATCACCGTTTCGCGGTGACCGCACAGATCCCGCGTCGCCGTACTCGTCCGGGACCGGCGCTTCATCAAACTTGCTTGACGTCGACGGTGTGGATCTGCAGCGCCGGTCCGCTTCCGACCCCGATCTAGTGGCGTAGTTTGTTTGACTCCTTTCGTGCGTAGCAGGGACGTCACGTGTTGGACCGGCGCGGCCTCCTTTCAAGCGGCAAACCGCTGGTTAGCCGCGCGCCGGTTAACCGCTGGTTAGCTGCGCGCCGGTTGTCGCAACGATGCTACGATCGGAGTGTGGCGGACGTATCTGCGCGAGACCTTCGCAATCACACTTCGGCGATCCTTCGTAGGGCAGAGGCCGGCGAGCGGCTGCGTGTAACGGTGAGCCGGCGCCCCGTCGCAGAGCTAGTCCCATTGGAGCGCTCTTCTTGGGCTACAGGGACGGCGATGGAACGAGTGCTCAGGGAAGCTTCAGCCGACCCGGCACTGCTTGACGACCTGCGACCCATTCGCGACCAAGCCGTCGAGCAGCCATGAGCCGGGGGTTGCTGGACACGTCTGTATTTATTGCGCTCGAGCAGCAACGGACAGCCGAGCTTGCCTTGCCTGACGAAGTCGCGGTGTCCGTGGTGACGCTCGCGGAGCTCGAGCTCGGCGTGCTCTTGGCACGTGACGCTCGGGTGCGGAGCCTTCGGTTGCGGACGTTGAGCAGCGTGCGGTCGGTCGCGGTCGCGCTTCCGATCGACGAGCGGACGGCGTCTGCATACGCGCGGCTCGCTGCCGAACTTCTCGCCACCGGGAAGAAGCCACGAATCAACGACGCCTGGATCGCGGCGACTGCCTTAGTCAACGGCGCAACCGTCTGGACTCAGGACGCTGACTTCTCCGATTTCGGGGAGTCGGTGGACGTCGAGCGCGTCTAGCTTCCCGCGGCTTGGAGCCGCTTTCGCACGCGTCCTTCTTTGGGGGCACGAAACGCAAGACCGCGTCACGAGCCTTGATCTCATGCGTGCGCAACATTGAGCCAGGCGTTTGATCGCCTGCAGTGTTGGCAGGAGATCACCGCGGCAATCCCATCGGTCCGCCGCCAACGCAGCTCGATTCCGGTCGTCGCTTTCTGCCTGGGCTCGAGTGGCCCGATGCGCATCGGGCAGCCCTGCGATAACCGGAATCTATGCCACGGCGTCGAGTCTGTCTTCGACATTTGCCACCAGGCGCAGCAGACTCCCGGTCGCGCCCCCGCCCGCCATCGGGTGGACCGTCGGCGCTCTCGCATGCTGCCGATCCTCATCTCAACCGCATGGCTAACCGTCATGACCTTCGTCGTCGCAGTGTGTGCGGCAGCAAGCTACGGCGACCGTGCGGTCCGCGGTGAGGTCACGTACACCGATTTAGCCGCCACCGACGCAGCAACTGGCCGGGCGCGGGGACGCCCTTTCCCTCAGCGTCCCCGCGCCCGGGCGCCGTTCGCCGGCAGATCGCGCGTGCGGCGGACTCCTTAGTCACGGTTGCTTCGCCGAGCTCACGGCAGCGTCAAGCCGATGCTGAGGCCCTCCTTCGGGCACGGGCATAAACGAGAGCACGGACTCGACTGCCGCGCTGCGGTGGTCCACGCGACCAAGCAGCATCACTTCACAGTGGCGCGCGTCCATCACTGGGATCGCGACAAGTCCGGAGACCTCGCTGGTGACCGCCGCTGCCACGGAGGCCGGCATCGTTGATATCGCAGTGCACATGGCAAGGGACGCGAGGACCTCCGCGACGTTCGCGGCGCGGTCAACGGTCGAGCGCCGCGGTGGCGCACCGCGATGATCATCGAGACTCCAGAAGCCCGCCCAGTTCGGCTCGACGGAGGGATGGAACCCGATGAACGTCTCGTCAAGCACCTCCTCGAACCTCAGCTCACTGCACCCAGCGAGCGGGTGCCCGGCGGAAGCGACAACGGACCGCGGCTCATGAAACAGGCGTTGCGACCACACCGCCTGATCGGCCTCGGGGAGATGGCAAACCGCGATGTCCACCTCCGCCAGCCATGACCGCGTTGGAGCGCTCGGGAACGGCAGCTCGCGGTACCGGAATTCGATGTCTGGGTGCTCTTCAGCGAACTGCCTGAGCAAGTCGGGGCTGTGGATCCCGGGCGCGGCGCCGACGAACCCGAGCTCGACGAGGCGCACCTGCGCACGTGCCAGCGACCGAGCGGTCTCGGCGACCTCGGCGACAGCGGCCACGGCCGCACGCGCCTTCTCGTAAAACGCCTCGCCGTCCGGCGTCAGCGTGACACCGCGTGCGTGACGGTCCAGCAGCTTGAGCCCAGCCTCGCGCTCGAGCTGAGCGATCGAATGCGAAAGAGCGGGCTGTGCGATGTGGAGCTTGGCCGCAGCGCGAGTCATCTGACCCTCCTCCACGACCGTCACGAAGTAGAGCAACTGATCGCGTCCAAAACTCATTTGCTTCCCGCCTGGGCTCGCGTGGCCCGATGCGCACTGGGTATCTCTGCGATAACCGGAATCTATACCACGACGTCGACTCTGTCTTCGACATTCGTCACTGGGCGCAGCAGACTCCCGGGTCGCGCAGTCCACCGGCCGTCCGGTGGACCGGTCGGCGCTCTCGGATGCTGCCGATCCTCGCAACACGAACGAACAGGATGGAGACACTTCATGCAGGCAAGGATGTTTGGCAAGTCATCGACGTTCACCGCCGCGCTCCTGGCGTCAGGCCTACTGTTGGCAGTGGGCGCCGTTTCCGCTAGCGCTCACGGTGGTTCGAGAGAACACTTCACGTTCACCGGGCTTTCCGCAGGTGAATTCTACGGTCCCGTCACGTGTCAAGGCGTGTTCATCGTGGACAAGGCGAACCCGGGCGGTAAGGAAATCGAACGGTGTGAAAGCAACAGCCCGAGTGGCAAACTCGAAGGACTGACGGGTGGTGAAGTAGGAAGCGGTGCCACAGGCGGCTTCCCGTACCCGGGATTTGCCGGGTGGGAATCGGATGACTCTGCTCATGCCGGACTGAAGACGACCGACTTCAGCTACAAAGTGAACAAGAAGGACACCAAGTTCAAACTCGTGGCGATCTACTAGCGGTCGACTTGCCCTGGAGAACTAACCCAGGGCCAAACCGGTGACCGCAGCCTCGCAAGGCACGGGCGGTCGAGCGGCAGCGCAGGCTGACCGCGCGACCGCCCGTCTGAGCCGCTGCGATTACCCCGTGCCTACGTGCCGGAGCGCAGCAATCAGGGAGCGGCACGGACCGCGTGGGGGGCTTTCCGCCCGCACGCCTTCCGCCCGCACTCGGGCGCGCAAACAGGGCCCCTCACCAGCGAGTGCGGCCGTAGGGGAACCGCGTAACCACGCTTGAGCCGCTGCTTCAAGCACTTGCCACGGCAGCCAGGCAGCACCGGGTGACCGCCGCCGAGGGTGACCTTCTGCTGCGTAGGCAGGAGATCGCGCCGCCTGGCGCCGCGTCCCTAGCCTCTGAGAGCGCTGGCGCGCGCCGCTGGAGTGGCTGTCAGGCGCCGGCCGAGTCGCGCATGCGCCGGACATCGAAGTGGCGTTGCGGCATTCAGATCGGTGACCGCAGCCGGTCCAGCTGATGTTCAACTGTGGCGACGATCGCGTCAGGCAATTCGTCGGTTTCGTCGCGAGCGGCAGCCACGGCAGGGGCAGCATTCTCCAGAATGCCGTCGACCGTTTCAGTTGCGCGCTCGCGGGCAACTCCCCATGCCACCGCCTCGGTCACGATCCGCTCGGCGGTGACGCGATCGATACGCTGGACACTGTCGACGTACATCGCGAGCCGGTTGTCGCCGTAGTGGAGCGTGCACATGAGGTCGTAAAGCGGCGCGAGTGTCAAGGCTCCCGACGAATCGTGAAGCAACGAGAAGTTCTTGGCGTGGGCGTCGCCGTTTCCGATCAAGACGTTGAGTGTGACGGCTCGCAGCAGCCGTACCAACGAATCCGCTGCGGCGACCGACTGGAGGATCCCAGCGATCTGCCGGAGTGACGGTCCACCGTCTTCCTCGTACTTGGTGTCGGGCGCCGTGCCTGTCGCCTGGCAAAAGTCCTCTTGGTGGATGCGCTCAACTGAACCATCGGCGCCCACCGTGCGGTCGTACCGCTCGACGATCAGTAACTTGCGCGCCGCGACGTCGGTCGTTTCTACATGTGCGACGTCAAGTCCGAGATGCTTTGCGACGCGCATGCAGAAAGCCTCGTTCTCAACTGTGTTCGGGTACGCGGCGATCTCGGGCTTAAGTATGTGCGTCGATGGTGTACCGTCCACCGGCCTGCCCCAAGCTCCGTCCCGCATCCTCGTTAGCAGCAACTTTTCCTGGATCCCGGCCAGCGATATTCGCACTCGACCACCAGCGCCGAGCGGAGCGCTGCGCAAGTTGCTCACTAGCGCCTCGATCTCCTCCGGATCGAGCACTTCAGCGGTAGTTGTGGTGGCCTCTGGTGGGGCGGGATCGTCAGCTGGCTGTATGACGATTGCGCCCGCGCAGTCGCGGCCGAGCTCGCGAATCAGGCCGTACGTGTCGGCGGCGAGCACGCCAACGTCTCGCGCTATCGACGTGCGCGACTCGCCCTCGGGAAGCAGGCCGTCGATGAAGGGCCGGACGACTCCCTGCGGGTACAGACGATTGACTACTGGCAGCGACAGCGACAACAGCGGTGTGCCTAGCGCGTACCGTGCGAGCGCCTCGCTGGTATAGGCGAGACGAGGGCGCCCGCGGTCCTGATGAATCAACGCCACGCGCTCGCCGTATAGCCAGACCGCAAGCTCTCCTGCCACTACCAGGTGGCCTTTTCCAAGGTCATCCGCACTCCAAGCTGCCTCAGGACTATGAGGAGTCGCTTCAGCTGCTCGGTCTCCTTTCCGGTCTCGAGCTCGGAGAGATACCACCTGCTGATCCCCGCCATCTCGGCAAGCTGCGCCTGCGTCAAGCCTGCCTCCGTGCGGTAGTGGCGGATGGCGTCGCCGACAGACGCAGGCGTGAAGACCCGGAAAGGTCCCGCGGCGCCGTCTTGGTCACCTGCAGGCATAATCCGACATTGTAGCAATGTCGGGATATCCCGTCAATCCTACATGTCGGGATATTCCAGCACCCCACACGATCGATTGGCGATGCACGACGGGCAGCCGGAACCCGACGACGACGATCATGATGCCGGACGGTCGTCGTCTCCCAGGCGATGGCGACAACAGCTACGACAGCGCCGCGACCTCGCCCGTCGTGGCGACGATGATCATCATCAGCAGCAGCATCGACATCGTCATCGCGTCGAACATTCGACGCGAACGCGTAACCCGAGCTTCACGCTGTTGCTCGCGTTCCGAAGCAGACCCCATTCGCATCCTGGGACAACGCACGACAACTTCTCGGCGCGGCAGCCAAACGGGACGAATGTGTCTTACGAGCTGCTCATCGCGTCGACCTTCCGCAATCCGGCGTGTGTTCCGGTGAGGCGATCGAAGGGTAGGTCGCGGGCTTGCTGAACGCTCGCGGGCCGTTTCCGCGGGGCTAACACGTATTACGCGCGGGGGCCTCCCCAGCTGACCCGGAGGCCCCCGCGTCGGACCCCGCGATTTCGGCGATTGCGATTCTCCTTGCTGTGAAAAGGGGGTCGGGCCGGACGTTCTGCTTCTGCGCGCAGGGCATGGAACTTGAGGCTGTCTCGTGGGCGATCCGCTGAGTCCATGTCAGAAGGCCACGCGCTTTGAGGCTCGAGGTGCCACATCTTCGGCTACTGCTGAATTTGCCGGCGGACTGCGCAGGTGGGCTCGACCCGGCCGTCGTCCTTTTGTGGCTGCCACTATCGTGCAACGCGTGATGCGCCTTTACCATCGAGAGCACGCGGGCCGGCCTATTCGCGTCGCATGGCTTCTCGAGGAGGTCGGCGAGCCGTACGAGGTCACGATGGTGACGCGCGAGGAGAGCGGCGGCGACGAGCACCGCGCCCGCCACCCCCTCGGCCGCGTGCCGGTGCTCGAGGACGACGAGGGACGGTTCGTATTCGAGTCGGCGGCGATCTGCCTGCATCTGGCCGACCTGCATCCGCAGGCCGGCCTGGCGCCCGTCCCCGGGACCCACGACCGAGCCCTGCTCTACCAGTGGACGGTCTTCGCCCTGCCGAGCTCGAGCCGCCGCTGATTGAGTCCGCCGTCTATTCCGAGCGCGATCCGGATCGCTCCGCCGCGGCGCGAGGACGCTTTGACAAGGCCGCGAGTGCAGTGTCGGACGCACTGGATGGGGCCGACTTTCTAGTCGGTGACCGATTCTCGGTGGCCGACGTACTTGTCGGGAGCACGCTCGCGTTCACGGAGCGCATCGGCATCTTGGGTGAGCTGCCCGAGAACCTGAAGCGGTACGTGGAGCGACTCGCGCAGCGGCCAGGCCGGATGCGTGCCCTCGAGCGCACGACCTCCGGCTGACAGTCGAACGCCGACACGGCGCCGCTGGCGCACGTGTCGCCGCAACTGTCGCTCTCCGTGCACGCCGGACAGCTCGATCACCTGCGTGCCAAACAGAAGGTCACGGCGCGCGAAGGACGGGTCGAGAGCGGCGAACTAGTACAAATACGTGCGAGGGGTCCGGCTGGATCGGCGAGAGTGACGCTGCCGCACGACGCCGGCGGTGGCGGTCGAGCCGCCGTGAAGGCGTGGGTCGAAGAAGGACGGTGGTCTAAATGACGTCTGCCGAGGTCGAGCTCGGGCTCACCGCTCTGGCCGCGATGCTCTCGCCGACGACGCTCACGTTCACTGTGCTTGCGCTCGTCCTCGGCGAGCGGCCGGGGCGGACCGGCTGCTGGTTCTTCCTCGGCGCTTTTGGCGTAACGTTGGTCATCGGAGTCGCTGCCGCCTTTGTCCTCGGCAACGCCGCAAGTCCGTCCAATACCTCGTCGGAAATCCTCCCACGTGGGTTTCGATCCTCGACATCGTCTTCGGCGTGTTGCTGTTCGTCTTCGTCGTGCGCACGGTGCGCCGACCGCGCGACCCGAAACGGACCGCCGACGCCGTCGGAAAAATGAGCCGCCTCGCCTCATCTCCCGCGATTGCGATTGTCGCTGCTGGCGCGACGCTCGCGAACCCAGGCGGGTTCATCCCGATTGCCCTGAAGGACATTTCAGAGCTGAACCCGAGCGCCGCGGAATACATCGCGCTTTGGCTCGGCTTCGCGCTGATTTCGCTACTTCCACTCCTGGTTGCGCTTTTTTCGCTCCTTGTCGTGCGAGAGCGCACCGTCAGGACGCTTCGTGCAACGCGGGGCTGGATTGAACGATACGCAAGGACAATCGCGGCGGCAATTATTGTGCTGCTGGCCGTAGCGCTGTTGCACGATGGCGTAACGGGGCTGACAAGCTAGGCGGCGCTTGGCACTTGCGCTGGTTTCACGCTCGACGGGTTGCGTGTCGTCGTCCGAAACTGTCGTGTCGAGTCCGTGCGGCAGCACGACCCGACCGTCTGCATGCGTGACAGGAGATCATTGCCGGTGAGGTGGCCGGGGTGGCCCCGCAAGGTGCAAAGTGGCAGCCCCGCGCTAAATGAAGCGGCGCTAGGAGCCGCGAGCGTACGTGCTCTCGCGATTCGCGTCGTTGAACATCTCCGACACTATTGGCCAGGATCCGTTCGCCTGTCGATGCAGGACGCGCAGCGAATAGTTGTCCCGCAGCTCCAGCTCTCCTCCGCCAAGCAGCTTTTGACCCTCTACCTGCAGGTGCGCTGAAACGAGCACGACCTCTGGCGTTAGGACCCGGATCGCAACCTCAGGCGGCGCTCTGAGCGTGCCCGCATTGAAGTTCGCGTCCGCAAACAGGCCTCGTAGGTATGCGACGATCTCCTCGCTTCCCTTCTTCACGCTGCCGAAGGCGTTGACCCAGTCAGCCTCGGCGCTGTAAACGCCCACCAGCTTGTCGGCGTCGCGCTCTTGAAAGCCCGTCCTGAGCGCGATCAGCGTTGCGCCGATCGCTTCTTGGTCTGCCTGCGGCAACGATGACAAATCCGAGGCGCCATCTGGCGCTGCCATTCCGCTCTCCCACTTCGACCCGGCTCGGTTTCGGCGCGAGCCTACCGCATCGTCGTGAGCACGGCGGGCGGCCTTGATGGTCATGCCAGCGGCATCGCGGCCGGTCCGCGGACTCGGTGCTCGTGTGCTGCCTCACGCTCCAACCGGAGCGACAGGGGCGCCGGCGGCGGGCCGAAACCAGGCCACGTAGCCAC
This sequence comes from uncultured Solirubrobacterales bacterium, assembly GCA_963764325.1. Taxonomy (GTDB): domain Bacteria; phylum Actinomycetota; class Thermoleophilia; order Solirubrobacterales; family Solirubrobacteraceae; genus Palsa-744. The sequence goes on from CAVXSE010000006.1 coordinate 17,002, forward strand.
CTACGAGCGGGCCCCCGAGAGGCCATGGACGAGTACCGACAGACCAACCGTCAAATAGGCGGCCGTGAGGATCGTGTCGCCATGGCCCTGATAAGTGTCCTCGACGAGCACCGCGAAGACGATGGACGCCAGGCCGCGAGGACCAAACCAGCCAATAAACGCGACGGTGGGTCCTCGTGCATGAGTACCCCAGAGCGAGAGGGCGACGGGCAGCATTCGCACGACCGTCAGACTGAGTACCGCGTATGCGGCAATCTGCCAGCTGACGTGTTCAAGCGCGGGGCCGAGCAGCACCGCGCCGAACACAAGGAACGTCACGGCATCGAGCAGTGCACCGACCTGCTCGGCGAAGCCCATCGTTCGGCTCGCCCTCCCGCGGGCCAGCGAGCCGAATAGTGCTCCCGCAATGAATGCGGCGATGAATCCCGAGCCGCCGAGCGCCACGGCGATTCCGTAGGCCAGCGCGGCCGCCGCCACCGGAATGATCTGCCGCCATGGCTGCTCGGTCAGGTTCCTCTCGTCGGCGAAATTCACGATCGCGGCAGCAAAGATTCCGGACGCGATGCCCCCGATGAGGCCGAAGCCGATCTCTTCGGCGATTACCCGAGCCGGATGGGTCGCGTCCGCGCCCGAGGCTGTGGCGATAACGATAAGCAGGAGGGGCACGCAGATCCCGTCGTTGAGGCCGCTCTCGACGTTCAGCGACTGACGCACACGTTGTGGCAACCGCGTGTCTGTCACAACCGCGCTGCCGAGCCCCGCGTCCGTCGGCGCGAGGATAACCCCGAGGATCAGAGCCTCGCTCAACGAGAGAGAGCCGAACAGCGCGAGAGCGGCGAGCGTGCCAGCCGCAATCGTCAGGGGGAGCCCGATGCCGAGCAGACGCATCGGTATCGATGCTTCATGACGCAAAGCTCGTAGGTCGATCCGCGAGGAATCCGAGAAAAACACCACGGCCAGCGTTGCTTCGGTGAGCTTCCGAACTGTCGAGCTAGTCGGTCCAACGGCGACGTCCGAGAGAACGAGAGGGCCGGCGAGATCCCTCCAACCGCGACGACCACCATTGCAGGCGTGATTGCCGTGTTGGACAGCCGCCTCGAAACCCCCGCGACGAGGAGAAGCGTGAGCCCTACGGTGGCGAGACCCCAATCCAAGGCGCCGGCTTTTGAGTCTCGGAGCAGCGAGGTCGAAGTCGCGCGCGTCGCGCGCCTCGTGCGCGCCGCCTCGACTCCGATGCTGCGGGCCCGTCGCGCCGGACGGTGCGCGGAGTCCGCTGCGCGGCGGCGCATCGCCGAGCGCGGCTATCGGGCGGTCGCAGCGGGACGCACGCCAGCCCTCGAGCCCGCTAGTGAGGAGACCGCGAAACACGGCGTCAGACTACTGACGCCAGCGCGCTCTAGATACACCAGTAACTCTCCAGGAACCGCGCACGAGAGTCCGCAGCGTTGAAGCCGTGGTCTGCGACCTCCCGCGCGACGCACACGATCTCTTGCGCGCGTCACAGGAGGTCCGAGATCCGAACGCGCAACAAGACTGCCGGACTCGGCGACTAATCGGCGCCGGAGTCTGCTGCGACTCGAAACCCGATGTTGCCAGTAGCGTCGTCGGGAAGGTTCGCGCTTCGCGCCGAGACCCGGTAGCGGCGGCAGTACGTCGCGTGGCAGAGGTATCCGCCGCCCCGAGTCACGCGGCGGCTCCCATCCGCTGGCCCGGATGGATTCTGCGTGGGCGACATCCGGTACCAGCCCGGGTCGAACCAGTCGGCGGTCCACTCCCAGACGTTGCCGGTCGTGTTGTACAGCCCGTAGCCGTTTGGGAGGAAGGCGTCGACTGGTGCCGTGCCGAGATAATGAGCCGTCCTGGGTTCCACGGAGACGTGTTTTGTAGGTTCCCTACTTTCATTTGATTGGGTGTGGGCCGTTGTTCGCAGCGTAGAGTTCCTCGATCTCTCGGGGCGGCCGGTCGTCGAGGGTTTCGTGCAGGCGCTCGTTGTTGAACCAGGCGACGTACTCCACGACGGCGAGCTCGAGCTGGGATGCGGGTGGCCCAGATGCGGTCGGCGATGAGCTCGGTCTTGAAGCTGTCGACGAAGCTCTCGGCGAGCGCGTTGTCATAGGCATCGCCGACGGTGCCGATCGAGCCGAGGACGCCGTGATCGTCGAGGGTCTGGGTGTAGTCGATCGAGGTGTATTGGCTGCCGGCATCGCTGTGGTGGATGAGCGCGACGTCGGCACCGGGCGCTCGCTGGTGCAGCGCCATCCGCAGCGCGTCCAGGACGAGCGTGGTGCGCATGTGGCTGGCGAACTGCCAGCCGACGATCCGGCGGCTGTAGGCGTCGATCACGAAGCTGAAGAACACCAGTCCCTCCCAGCAGCGCAGATAGGTGAAGTCCGCGAACCACAGCTCGTCGGGCCGCGCGGCCGCGAAGTCGCGCTGCACGAGATCCGGCGGCGCCGCGGCGCGTCGGGTCGGGCCTGGTGGTCCGCCAGGGCTTGCCGCGGCGCTTGGCGCCCTGGATGCCGTGGCAGGCGCATCAGACGCTGCACGCGGTCAGCGGCCGACCTGCTCGCCGGCCCTGAGCAGCGCCTTCCACATCCGCCGGTAGCCGTAGGCGCAGTAGTTGGCCTCGTGCAGCTCTCGGATCCGCGCGAGCAGCCGCTCGTCCTCGACGCTCGCGGCGAGCGCCGGCCGGTGGCGCGCTCGTAGTAGGCGGACGCCGACACGCCCAGGGTGCTGCAGATCGGCTCGACCCCGAAGCGCTCGCGGTGCTCCTCGATGAACGCGCTCACTTCGGACGGTGTGGGTCGAGCTCGCCCGCGAAAAACACGCTCGCGGACTTCAGGATCTCGTTCGCCCGCCGCAGCTGCGCAACCTCTCGGCGCAGCGCCTTGATCTCCTCGCGCTCCTGGCTGCTCAGGACATCCTTGCGCCGGCCCTCATCAGCTTCGACCCGGCGCACGTATTTCCGCAGCGTCTCCGGCGCGATCCCCAGATCACGCCCAACATGCGCGATCGGACGCCCCGACTCGAACACCAGCCGCGTCGCCACGCTCCAGCAACTCCTCTGGATACTTCCTCGCTCTTGGCATCAGCAGAAGACTCCTCCTTCCCCGCCGGACAAACCCGCGGCATCAGAGTCTCCGTCAAACCCAGGCTGGCTCAAGCCCCCGTTGACGGCGCTCCGGTCTTGGTCTGCGGTCTGTTCTGTCCGGCATAGGGGCGAACGTATGTTCGGGTGCGAGGAGCCGCGCGCCCTCACGTCGAACCTACGCATATGGCTAGCGGAACCAGCATCGAGTGGGCCGAGGCAACATGGAATCCGGTGACTGGGTGTGACCGCGTCTCGCCGGGGTGCGCGCACTGCTATGCGCTCGACCTTTCTGCGCGGCTGAAGCGCTTCGGACAGGCCAAGTACCAGCGCGATGGAGCTCCTGGTTCGAGTGGGCCTGGTTTCGCGGTGACCCTTCACCCAGGGACTCTCGCGATCCCTCTGCGCTGGAAACGGCCGCGGGTCATCTTTGTCAACTCCATGAGCGATCTTTTCCACGACGAAGTCCCAGTCGCTTACATTGAAGAGGTCTTCGACGTGATGGCGCGAGCTGAACAGCACGTGTTCCAGATCCTCACCAAGCGTCATGAGCGGATGCTCGAGATCTCCGCATCACTTTCAAGTGGCCGGCGAACGTGTGGATGGGGGTGAGCATCGAGAACCGGCGCTTCGTGCACCGCGCGAACTACCTACGCGACGTACCAGCCGCGGTGCGCTTCATTTCCGCGGAGCCACTGCTTGGCTCACTGGAAACACTCAACCTGGAAAACATCGACTGGCTGATCGCTGGCGGGGAGTCGGGTCCGAAGCATCGCCCGGTCAAGGAAGACTGGCTCTTGGAACTGCGCGACATGTGCGTGCGGGCGGAAGTGCCGTTTTTCTTCAAGCAATGGGGCGGTCAGCGTCCAAAGTCAGGTGGGCGTCTGCTTGCCGGGCGCGAATGGAATGAGATGCCGGGCGCCGTCGCGGTCGCGGCCTAAGCTGCCGCGGGCATGGCCCGTCAACACGACATTCCCGACGGCTCTGATGAGAAGTGGCACTACACCGAGCACGCTGCCGCCAAGCACGAGATTTTACGGCGGTACCTTGGCGCCTGGCTCGCGATCCTGGGCCGGGGGCGCAAGGGCTCGAGCTTTCGACACGCTCGGCTCGTCTTGATTGACGGATTCGCGGGCCGCGGGCGCTATGTCGAGGGGCAACCGGGCTCGCCCGCGATCATGTTTGATCAGGCTGTCCAGGCCATCGAGGCCGGCCTCGCGCAGCGTGTGTCAATCCGGTGTGCGGAGCCGGACGAGACGAACTACTCGCACCTCCAGGCACTCTGCTCGCAGCTTAGTCACGAGCGCGTGGTCATCCTCCCGCGCCGGCAGACTTTTGACGAGCTTGGTAGCGCCGCCGCCGGCTGGGCGGCCGAACAGGAGCCGGCCGTGCCCCTGTTCGTGATGGTCGACCCCTACGGCGTCCGCGGCGTCGAGTTGCCGCTGTTGCGAAGGCTCCTTAGCACTGACCGCGTCGAGGTGCTGCTCACGCTTATGGTCCGCGACCCCGCACGCTTCTTGAAGGAGGGAAACTATGCCGAGCCGCTGACCGCGCTGTTCGGCGGAGAGACCTGGAGGCAGTGCGAGGAGGCGTCCAACCGCGCCGAGTGTCTACTGCTTCGCTTCCAGGAGGCCGTCAGACCGAACGTAGCCCAGTGGGCGACGCCGTTTCGCGTGTTCGAGGACGAACGCCGGACCGTCCTCTATTACCTCGTCCACCTCACCAACAGCGACGTGGGTATGCGGGAGATGAAGGAGGCAATGGTCGAGAAGTCAGGCGAGATGACGTTCTGGCCTGTCACGGTACGACCGCCCGACCAGATGGAGCTCGAGGTTGATGAGGCGTCCCCGTATCCGACCCTCCAGCAACGGATTATTGAGGAGTATGCGGGCAGTGCCATGAGGTTCGTCGATCTGCTGAATGTTGACTATCCGCACGGGACCTGGATCGAGAAGCATTACCGCGCGGCGCTCAAGGCAATGGAGCGGGCGACGCCGCCGACCGTGCGGATTGAGCGAACCGACCCGTTCACGCCCACAGGCAAAACGGCAACGCGGCTTCGGCACGGGGATCGCGTCACGGTGCTTTCCGCCAGGGACGGCTCAGCTGGCTCCGCGTGATCGCGGTTTCCACCGATCGGCCGCCGGTTGCCACGCGGGACAGAGCACAGTCATCAGCCCGCAGTGGACCAGGTATCGCGACCGTGGCAACCCCGTCACGGAGATCGAGCAGGGCGGCCCGGACGACACGTGGGCGCGACCCGACGCGACTTTGTTACTCGCCCGCGTTACCCGCGAAAGATCGCTAGTTGACGCCACAGCCATTTTCCGCCTGCCAAATGGCCACTTTCGTCTATCGGGACGGCGAGATTTGAACTCGCGACCCCCTGCTCCCAAAGCAGGTGCGCTACCAGGCTGCGCCACGTCCCGTCGCCGTCAGCTTAGAGGCGTAGGGGGCCGTGCTGGTCGGGGTGACTGCTAGCGTGCGCGCGCGATGGCAGACGTCGAGCCTCTGACGGCGATCCACTACGACCTCGCAGTGGCCGGCCCGCTGGCGGACGTCGTGGCTCCGCCTTACGACGTGATCGACGAGAGCGAGCGCGTCGCGCTCGTCGAGAAGTCCCGCTTCAACATCGTCGAGATCGACCTCCCCCGCGCCGACGGTGATCCGTACGTTCACGCGGCGTCGGTTCTGGCCGATTGGCTTGAGCAAGGAGTCCTAGTGCGGGACGACGAACCGGCAATTTGGGCTCTCGAGCAGGTCTACACGGGCCCCGACGGCGTGCAGCGCACGCGCCGCGGATTCTTCTGCCGAGTGCGCCTCGAGGAGTACGGCCCGGGGCGGGTGCGGCCCCACGAGCGCACCCACCCGGGTCCCAAGGAAGATCGGCTTCGCCTCACGCGGGCCACGAAGGCCGACGTCTCGCCGATCTTTTCGCTCCACTCCGACCCGGGGCAGTCCGCCTGGGCTGCGCTCGCACCGTTCGCCGCCGAAGAGCCTTGGGGTGAGGTGACACTCGGCGACACCGCGCATCGCATCTGGCGCGTGTCGGACGCCGACACGATCGCGACCGTGCAGGCGGCGACCGCAGGTCGTGAGCTTCTGATCGCCGACGGGCACCACCGCTACGAGACGATGCTCAGCTACGCCAAGGAGGTCGGCGGCGAGGGGCCGCACAACTACATCCTGATGTGCCTGGTAGCTCTGGAGGATCCCGGGCTGACGATCTTCCCGACCCACCGGCTCGTCGGCGGCCTGGACGCCGACCGGCGCGCCGCGCTACGCGGGGCCGTCGAACGCGATTTCCTGGTCGAGGACGTGCCACTCGAATCGCTCGCGCCGCCTCCCGGACGAGGCCCGCTAACGATGGGGTACTACGACGGTGGCCACCGGCGGCCGTTGCGCCTCACCTTACGAGACCAGGGGATCGCCGACCGCGCACTCGCCGACTTCTCGCCCGCCTACCGGGAGCTGGACACGGGCGTGCTCGAGGCGCTCATCTTGAAGGGCGCGCTCGGCATGAGCGAGGAGGACATCGCTCACTTCAACGGCATGTTCTACGCGCGGACCGTGGAGGAGGCGGTAGCGATGGTCGATTCCGGAGCGTTCGAAGCCGCTTTCGTCATGCGCCCGACGCCTGTCGAGCAGGTCCGCGAGATCGCTGAGGCCGGCGAGAACATGCCCCCAAAGTCGACGTTCTTTTATCCGAAGCTTCTCACCGGATTGCTCTTGAACCCGCTTGAGTGAGTGGAGCCGCCGGTATCATTTTGAGAAACGTCGAGCTACAGGGGGAAGCAGTGTCGGTTAGCGATGGGCAGTCAAGGATGAAGGCCGTAGTGCGCCGCGAAGGCAGCACGTACCGCCATGAGGTGCAGGTGCGCGACCACCAGCTGACAGTCGACGAGCCCCTGAGCGACGGCGGCGAAGACGCCGGCCCGGATCCGCAAGAGCTGCTCGCCGTGAGCCTCGCGAGCTGCACCGCGATCACGATGGAGATGTACGCGGCACGCAAGGGCTGGGACATCGGCGGCGTGGAGGTCGACGTCCAGTATCGGCCGGCGGAGCGGGGATGCCCCACGAGGTTCGACCTGGTGCTGCACCTTCCGGCCGACCTTCCGGACGAGCAGGTCGAGAAGCTCCGCGTAATCGCGGCGAAGTGCCCGGTCCACCGCGTTCTCGACGGCGAGGTCATGTTCCAGGAGCGCGTTGAGCGCGTCCACCTCGCCGCCTGACGTACCGGGCGGCCCGCGGCCGAGGCCGGCGCAAGAGACTCCGGCTGCTGTGCTCGTGCCGCTCTTCGAGCGGCACGGCGACGTGTTCGCCGTATTGACCGTGCGCCGCGACGACCTGCGTCGTCACGCCGGCGAGATCTCGTTTCCCGGCGGCCGGCGCGACGCCGACGATGCGAGCCTGACCGACACGGCGCTGCGCGAGGCTCGCGAGGAGATCGGGCTCGAGCCCGAGAGCGTGCGTCTGCTTGGGGAGCTGCCGTCAGTTTCGACGTTCGCCACCGGCTACGTCATACAACCCGTGATCGGCGCGATCGCGGACGGGACGCAGTGGACGCCGGCGCAGGCCGAGGTCGCGGCGGTGCTTGAGCTCTCGCTCCACTCGATCGAAGCCGGCCGGGCGCCTGTGGAGCTCGAACGCCGCGGCTTTCGCTTCTGGACCGAGGCGTTCACCGTCGACGGGCACGTGATTTGGGGCGCGACCGCGCGCATCCTCAGCCACCTCTTCGAGCGCATCGAGTCAGGGCCCGCGCTCGACCTCGGCGCCCCGTAGCGGGGGGCGCTATCTGATCCGCACCGGCGTGCCGATCGGCACGTGGCGCGCAATCCAGTCGATCGCAGAATTAGCGATCCTCACGCAGCCATGGGAGCGGGCGCTACCGAGCGGGTCCAAGAGGCTGGCTCCACCGCGGCCGTGCAGTGCCACCTGGCCATCGCCGCCATCGAAGCTGTGCAGCACGTTCGAGTGCGCGGTCAGCGGCACAACCCATGAGCCCACGAATCCATCCGGATTGCGCTGCCGGATCTCGGCAGCCACGGCGAAGAGCCCGCCTGGTGTCGGCGTCGAGCGCTTGCCGACGACCGCGCGGAACAGGCGGCGGCGCCTGCCGCCGTAGAAGATGGCGACGGTCCTGCGGGCGCGCGACACCGTGATCGACCAGTGGTCAACCGTGAGCGTCGCAAAACGCGCTTCGATCCACAGCGCCGTGCCGTTCGGGCGCCGATCGAGGTCGACGCGCAGCCACCGTTCGCCGTCCGAGCCGCGGGCCGTTGCGACGACCAGCAGTTCGGTCGGGGTGCCCCATTCGGTCGTCGCGTGGATCCGCTGCTCGACGCGTGCGGTCCGCGCCGGGGCGACGTGCGCCGGCGCGGCGTAGATGACGTTCGCGACCCAGTAACCATGCGCGATCGGCGCGTCTCGCACCTGCAGACCCGCCGCCGCCGCCGGCACCACGCAAGCGGCGAGCGCGACCGCCGCGAAGGCGGCTAGCTTCCGGGCTGCACTAGCCGGTGACGGCATGGAACGCCGAAGATGACGGGCTGGCCGCGAGTACCTTGACCTTGGCCCGGGCGGATTTCTTAACGATGTTCAGGCCTGTGACCGTGGCGCGGTTGACGATCGTGCCTCGTGCGTTGGAGTCGAAGCGCAGGCTCAGCCGGTACACGTGGCTCCGGCCCTGCTCGAGTTTCGCCAGGTGCCAGCAGACCTCGCCTCCTTCGACCCTGCCTCCTCCGGCTGAGGCGACGGTCGCGTGGCGCGGAATCGTGTCGCACGTGCGGAGTTCGTATGCGACCCCGACGCCACGGTTGTGGAGCGTCAGGCTGTAACCCACGCGATCTCCGGGCGCCGCCGTTGCCCGATCGGCTTTCTTGGCGAGCGTCACGTCGGGGTAGTGGCGGACCGTCGTTTTGGCGGTGCCTTCGCTGCTCGCGGCCTGTTCTTTGGCTTCGAGGGTGGCGGTGTTTGTGAGCGATCCGGGACCGCGGAGAACGCGCGCGACGATCGTCGCGTGGATCGTCTCACCTGGTTCGAGCGTGCCGACGTCGCACGTCAGCGTCGGTGCCGTGAATGCGCACGTCCCCTTGGAGATCGTCGAGCTGACGTAGTCAACGCCGTGCGGCAACGGGTCGACGAGCTTGACTTCGGTAGCCGTGCCGGGACCGCGGTTGCCGCCTTCGATGTGCCAGGTGATCGTCGCGCCGGGCGAAACGCTTGCCGGCCCGGTCTTGTTGACGAACAGGTTGACGACGTCAGCGACGGTCGTTTTGACGGTCGACGTGTTGTTGGCTTCTTCGGGGTCGGGCGTTTCGCTTTTGACGGTCGCGGTGTTTTCGAGCTCGCCGGTGAACGTCGGCGAGACGTGGACGACGATCTGGAGCGTGAGTTCCTGTCCCGCGTTGACGATGCCGAGGCTGCACGTCACCGACGGGGCGGCGTACGTGCAGGGCGTGGTCGCCGACACGAACGTGACGCCTTCGGGGAGTGTGTCGTTGACGACAGTTTCGGCGGCGTGCGATGGCCCGACGTTCTTCACGATGAGCGTGTACGTGAGGTTCGTCCCGGCTTCGGCTGTCGCCGGCGCTTTCTTTTCGATGCTCACGTCGGCGCTTGTGTTGAGCGGCGTCTTCACCGTCGACTGGTTGTTCGCTTCTTCGGGGTCGGGCGTGGCACTCGCCACGGTCGCCGTGTTTTCGACGTCGGCCTTGGCCCCGGGGCTGACTTTGACCGTTATGACGAAGATCAGTTCTTTGCCGACCGCCAGTGACGGTTCTTCGCAGGTGACGGTCCCGGAGGCCTCTTTGCAGGGCGCGCCGCTGCTGATGTAACTCGTGTTTGCGGGGAGAGGGTCCGTGACTTTGACTGCGAAGGCCTCCGATGGGCCAGCGTTTTTGACGCGGAGCGTGTACGTCAGTTCTTCGCCGGCTACCGCGACGCTGGGGCTCGCTTCCTTGACGATGCTGAGATCGGCGCTTCCTTCGACCGGCGTTTTTATCGTCGCGGTGTTGTTTTCTTCGTGCGGATCGGGTGTCGTGCTTTTCACCGTCGCCGTGTTTTCGAGCGTGCCGGTCTTTTCCGAGTCGACCAGCGTCGTGACTTCGAAGGTTTCTTTCGCGCCGGCAGCAAGGCTCGGCACTTCGCACGTCACCGTCCGAGTGCCTTCGACGTACGTGCAGCCGGTGCTCGATTCGTACGTCAGGCCCGTGGGCAGGACGTCGGTCACTTTCACGTTGGCGGCATCCGACGGGCCTTTGTTCGTGACTACAAGTTTGTACGTGAGCGGTTCGCCGGCGATCGCGGGGCTGCGGTCGGCGCTCTTTTCGATTTCGAGGTCGGCTTCGCCGACGACGTTCGTTTTGTCGGTCGATTTGTTGTTCGCGGGGTTCGGGTCGGGCGTTTCGGCCGACACCGTCGCAGTATTTTCGATCGTCCCGCTCGCTCCGTGCGAGACGGTCACTTCGATTTCGTATTCGTCTTCCCCATGGAGCGCAAGGCTCGCAGCTTCACAGGTCACGGTCCTCGTCCCCGAGTTGTAGGCGCAGCCGGCGGAGCTCGACACGTAGGACACAGAAAGCGGCAGCGGATCGACGACTTTTACGCCTTTGGCTTCCGAAGGACCGTTGTTTGTGACGACCAGCTTGTACTTCAGGTTTTTGCCGGCGACCACCGGCTTTGGAGTAGCTGTCTTCAGAATCGAGAGGTCGGCGCTGCCGCTCACTTTGATCGTGCCTTTTGCTTCGATCGCTTTCGTGAGTTCTTCCGAGTTGACGGTGACGGCGTTTGTCAGTTCGGTTCCCGGAGCGACGGTCGGCGCGATTTTGACCGGCACCGTGATCGTCACGCTAGCGCCGGCTTTGATGAGCGCAACCTTCCACGTCGCGGAGGACGCGGTGGCGGCGGTCTCCGAGAATCCGGCGGACGGAACGGCTGTCGCCGACCCAGGCGCGTACGTCATGCCAGTGGGCATCGTGTCGTTGAGAATCACTTCGCGGGCCGGGGCACTGTCTGTGTCCTTGACCGTGATCGCGTAGGAGCCTTCTTCTCCCGCCGCGACCGTCGATTTCGCCGGCACCTTCGTGACTTCGAGTGTCGGAAGTTCGACTTTCCCTTCGACGCTCGCTTTCGGGCCTTCGTATTTGCGGTATTCGAGAGGTTCTTTTTTGAAGTTCGTGTGACCGGCGCTCCGTTCGGTTTCGGACGCGCCCCAGTAGGAGTTGATCGTTGCGGTGTTCGTGATTACTTCGCCCTGCGACGGTTTCGCGGCGGTCTGAAGCTTGCCGCTGTATTCGAGCGTCACGGTCCCTTTCGGGGCGATCGGCGCCGCGTCTTCGACCTGCCATTCGATTTCCGGTTTGCCTGGCGCCCACGCTTTGGTGACTTTGACGCCTGTCGGCGGCGTCGCCGCAACGACTTCGCTGAGCTGTTTCGGCACCGCGTCGATGATCGCGGCGTCATAGGCCGGTGATGTGCCGGTGTTCGTGACGATGACCCGGTACGCGACCGTCTGGCCGATCTGCAGCTCGAACGGTTTCGTCGAGAAGGGGCCACCTTCCACGGAGGCTTCCTTGACGATGGACAGCGCCGGCTGGAGCACTTCGACGCTCGCTTCGGCCTGTGCCGACGTGTGTTCGAATTCCGTCGGGATTTTGCCTTCTTCGAATTTCTTCGTCGGCGACTTGTCGTAGCGGACCGTCGCTGTGTTCGTGAGTTTTTCGCCGCTTTTCAGGAGCGCTTTCGAGCTCCGGTGGGTGTTGCGAATGGCCGCCACGAACGTGAGCTTGAGGACGCGGGGGGTGGTAGTGGCGGGAAGATTGCCGAGCCACCACGCGACCTTCGTCGTGCCTTCGCCCGTCACCGTCGGGGTGTACGTCGCGAGTTCTTCGATATTGGGCGGGCACCCGCTGGTGCAGGTCTGGCTTCCGTATTCGACGAAATCGACCGAGTCAGGCAGCTGGTCGATCACGGTGGTATCGAAGGTGACGACGTTCGCCGGAAGCGTCACTTCGAGGGTGTACGTGACAAGGTTCCCAATCGTCGCTTTGGTCGGCGTGACCGACTTCACGACGGTTGGGCCAGCGACTTCGAGTTCACCGCCCGCTTTGGCTTCGTAGGAGGCCTGGATCGCTTTGGTCGGCGAGTTTGCGGCGGTACGTGGTTCTTCCGCCGTGCTCGGCAGGCTTTCCGTCGTCGCGGTGACGGTGTCCTTTAGTTCGCTGCCGGAGACGGGTTTTTCGTCGACCTTCGCGAAGTACGTGAGTTTTTCGCTCGCGCCAGGTGCCAGTTTGCCCACCGGCCACGTGATCGTGCGTTCCGCTTCGTTCCACGTCCCGCCGCTTTCGGTTTTTTCACCGTTTGCAAGCGGCGTGCCGGCTTTGTTCGTCGGCGTGACGCCAGTGGCCACGTTCGCCACGAGCGACGTGTTGAACGCGGCGCTGACGTTGGCTTCATTGGAGTTGGCGACCGTAAGTTTGTATTCGACGATGTCGCCGCCGTGGACCGGTTCTTTTTTTTCTTTGCTCGAGTTTGTGTCCGTCACCGAGATCTTCGGCTCGACGATCGGCGTGTTGTTGATGTTCGAGGTCTTTTCGCGCGCGGTTTTTTCGATCGGATCGGTCCACGCGAGCTTGGCCGTGTTGGGGATCGACGCGCCGCGCAGGTTTTCGGCCGAGTTCGTGACGCGGGCTTCGAACGTTAGAACCGCCGTCACTGCTGATTTGCCTGGCGGTTTGTAGTTTCGGGGAAGCGAACGGCCGGAGCGTTGCCGTGTTCGCACGTTTCTTCGCCGACAAAGAAGCCCGTCGCGGGGAGTTCGGTTTTGCCTTCGAAGAGCTTGAGCGACACGCTTCCTTTGATGAGCCCGAACCGTCCGGTACTGCCGATCGCCTTGTCTGTCAGTTCGGCTTTGCCGCCCAGTGTGATTCCGACCGGGATCGTGACCGGGACTTCGAACGTCGCGATCTCGCCGATCGTGGCGCTTTCGGCGTTGTTGCCGGCTTCGACCCGCGACGTGGTGTGGGACTTGGTGATTTCCACTTCGTGAGTGAAGACGAGCGCCGTCGGCTTGTTGACTTCCGGCGTGTTCGCTTCAGGTTCGAGGGCCGGGTCGATGTTTTCCTTCGGGATGTACGTGAAGGTGCCGCCGGTGTTGGTGCCCGACGTGAACTCGCTGATGCCTGCCTTGTCTTCGAACAGCGTTGACGGTCCGGCGTCTTCCGGGACCTTCATCACGACGGTGAGCGGCGTTTCGCCGCCGGCGGGCACCGAGATCTGTTTCTGTGTCGGTTCTCCCCAGTGGACGAATTCCGGCGACGGTGTCGTGCATTCGCCGCCTTCGGAGGCTTCGACGAAGTCGGCGCACGTCATGTCGGTGGGCAGCACGTCGCGCAGCTGCACGTTTTTTGCTTCGACTTCGCCGGCATTTTTGACGACCAGTTCGTACGTCACTTCGGAGCCCGCTTCGACCTGCATTTTCGTCGTGTGTGGGACCGCTTTGCCGTCGACGGCGACGATCTGCTTTGTGAGCGAGAGCTGCGGGTATTCGAGCTTGAAGTCGGCGCCCGACCGCAGCGAGAAGACATGGCCGGGGGTGTTTTCGACGCTGAACGTCATCAGGTTGCCTTGAAGTTCGCCGGCCCTGGAGGTCGGAGCGATCGTCGCTTCCGTGGCGATCACACGTTGGAAGATGGCCTTGTCTGCCTGAAAACCGGATTTGGAGAGCGTCCACGACACTTCGCCGCCCACTTCGTTGTTCCCGGCTTCGGAGTGGTCGAACGTCGATTCAGGCAACGTGTCGTTTTTCGTGGCGGCTTGCCCGGTTTTGCCGTTGAAGTTTTCGTCGAAGATCCCGTGAACGGGGATGAAGTCCGTGAGCGTGTTCCCGTTGGTTTCGACGCTCTGCGGAAATTCGACCGTCAGCATCCAGCAGACGAGGTCGCCGGGGCTGTATTTGGGTTCAGCGGTCGTGTATTTGGCGCTCAGGCATTCCGGGCCGCTTTCGGCAACTTCCTTGCGCACCGTAGGCGGCGCGGCTTTCTGTTCCGCTGCCGATGAGTCGCCGATCACTTCGCTCAGCGGACGTTCGTGGTCGATGGGGCTTCCGCTCGTGCAGTTGTTCGGCGGGCCGCCGCAGATCACGTTCGTCGTCGCGTTTACGCTCGCGGTGTTGCTGACGGAGTCCTCGGACAGGATCGGGCTGCCCGCGCCGTGCGTTGGTGGGCCGAGCTGATAGTCGGCGCGCGTCTTGCTCGCAAAGGTGACCACGGCGCTTTCGTCGTGGCCGATTTTCGCGAGGTTCCAGACGAGCTTCCACGTACCCCCCGGCTCTTCTTCCGCCGACGCGAAGGGTGGCGACGGGTTGTCTTCGCTGAGTCCCGTCGGTTCGCATTCCGGGCTGTTGGTCGGCGAGAGGTTCGTTTCCGCGAGCGGGCAGAGGCCGCTGGGCAGCGTGTCCTCGATTTCGAGTGCGGTGTTGTAGCGATACTCGGAGGAGTGGAGGTCGAGCGTCCATAGCGTCACGGCGCCCGGCGAGAGGGACGACGAGCTCGCCTTCTTTTCGATGATGAGGTCCTTTGAGACCCGCGTGAGGTGGTTTTCGCTCGCGGATTCGATGGTGCCTTCGTACTTACCGCCGGCTCGCGCGTACGTCGTGAGGCTCTCGTTGTGACCGGTTTCTTTTCCGGAGTTGTTGTCGAGGTTCGCCGACTGTTTGAGGCTTGCGGGCGTCGGTTCGCCGTGCGGCCAGCTGAGCGTGTTTTCGCGCAGCGGGATCGCGGCGCGGAAGGAGAAGCTCTTTTCTGCTTCCGCCGCGAGGGTGCCGACGTGCCAGACGAGCCGGGTGTAGACGGCTTTCGGCAGCGGGCCGGTGCCATCAGGGTCGACTTCTTCGGTGATGACTTCGGCCGGTTCTTCACAGCCGCTGACGGGCTGAACTTCGATCGGGCCCGACCCGGGATACTCTTCTTTGCTACCCGGGTTGGTCGGCGCTTCAGTCGTGTGATCTGTGTTCGTTGAGCATCCGAGGTACTCCAGGCCGGCAGGCAGGAACTCTTCGACGACGGTGCCTTCTGTGGGCCCCGTCTCGTTGTTCTTGACGTTTACCGTGTAGACGACCTGTTGGTGGTGCAGGCCGCGCAGGATCTTGCCTTCGGGCGAGGGCTCGGACTGCGTGACTTCGAGCGCCGCAATCGCCGTCGTCGTCGTTCCCGTCGCGAAGCCGGTGAACGACGTTTTCGAAGGTCCGATGGGTTCGCCTTTGGTGCCGAATTTCGGAACCACTCGCGGAGCGGTCGCGACGTACGCGCCGGCGGAGACTTTGAACGTCGAGCCGACCGGATAGGGCGTCGGACAGCTCGAGGCGACGGTCGTGCACGCGAGGGCCCGGAACGAGAGTGTCGTTTCGGCCTTCGCCGGTAGATCGGCGACGTTCACCCAGAGGATCGTCGTTTCGCCCGCGCCGGGGGCGTTTTCGATGATCTGCGGCGTGACCGGTTCGCCGCCGACTTCTGCGTGGCCCGCGTAGTGGACTCCGACGGGCAGCACGGCCCGGTAGCTCAGGTTGTAGCCCGTCGGCTGTTTTTCAGGGTTGGATGCCGTCAGCGTGATCGTCGCCGGGGCGCCGCGAAGCACTTCGGCCGGAGCGACCGCGCTCAGCGAGATGTCAGGCGTGCCTTCTGCGGCGGCACGAGCCGGCGCCAGTAGGGCAGCGAAGAGCACGCAGGCGACGGCCAGCGCGAGAAGGGTTGGCGGACGGCAGGCGATCATCCGAGCGGCGTGGGGTGCGCCACCTGCCCCGTGTTGGTCAACCGTGACCAAATCGAGGGATTGTTACATGCCCGTTGCGGGGACTGCGCCGGGAAAACTCCCGCTGGCAGCACTCTTACCCCGACGCCAGGAGCGCATCGACGGCCTCGCGCGCGCCATCCGCCCAGGCCTGGGCGTCTCCTGAGGCGGTTTCGAGCAACAGCAGCGGGATCGCATTTGCCGCGCATAGTTCGCGGGCGATCTGCGTACCACCGTCGATCAGGGTCTGCGGGCGGCCGCTCGCCTCGTAGACGACGCCGCGCACCGTCGAGTCGATGGCTTGCGTGAGGAACGCCCGTAGGCGGTCGCCGTGAAGAGCGGCGAGCTCTGTGTCGTCGCCCTGCGCCCCGCCGAGCGCCCAGATCACGACCGCGACGCCGTCGAGGACGCCGCGCAGCGTCGCGAGCCGGTCCGGCGTGCCGACCCAGCATTCGGCTCCCGCGGCCTCGATCGTCCCGCGCTTTCCGCTATCGCGCGTCGTGACACGCACCGCGCTGCCGTCGCCCGTGAGCTGTGCGGCGAGACGGAGCCCGCGGCAGCCGCCGGCGACGATCAAGATCCGCGCCACGGGCGCGATTCTACGATCGACGCCCAGGGCCGCTGCTCTAGCATCCCTGCCCTATGGCAGACGTGGAGCGGCGCCCGGACGCCGTCGACGTGGTGACGATGGACAAGATCGTGGCCCTTTGCAAGCGGCGCGGTTTCGTCTTCCCCTCGTCCGAGATTTACGGCGGCGTGGGCTCGACGTACGACTTCGGCCACTACGGCGTCCTGCTCAAGAACAACGTCAAGGCGGAGTGGTGGCGCGCGATGCTCCAGCAGCGCGATGACATCGTCGCGCTCGACTCGGCGATTCTCCAGCACCCGCGGGTCTGGGAGGCCTCCGGCCACCTGGCGGGATTCACCGACCCGCTCGTCGACTGCCGCGCGTGCGGACAGCGCTTCCGCGCCGACCATCTCAGCGAACTCGCGTGCGGGCGCAAACCCTCGAAGCACCCCGGCGAAAGCGAGGAGTGCGACCTGACTGAGGCGCGCGACTTCAATCTGATGTTCGAGACTACGATCGGCCCCGTCAAGGAGTCCGGCGCGACCGCGTACCTGCGCCCGGAGACCGCGCAGGGGATCTTCGTCAACTTCAAGAACGTCCTGCAGTTCTCGCGCAAGAAACCCCCGTTCGGCATCGCGCAGGTCGGCAAGAGCTTCCGCAACGAGATCACACCCGGAAACTTCATCTTCCGGACACGCGAGTTCGAGCAGATGGAGATGGAGTTCTTCGTGCCGCCCGCCGACGCCGAGCACTGGCACAAGCACTGGCTCGACGAGCGCGAGCGCTGGTACGTGGAGCTCGGTATCCGGCCGGATCACCTGCGCCTTCGCGCACACGAGCGGGACGAGCTCTCGCACTACAGCTCCGCGACCAGTGACGTCGAATACCTGTTCCCGATCGGCTGGTCCGAGCTCGAGGGCATCGCGAACCGCGGCGACTTCGACCTATCGCGCCACGCCGAGTACTCCGGCGAGAAGCTCGAGTACTTCGACCAGTCGACCGGCGAGCGTTACGTGCCCTACGTGATCGAGCCCGCGGCTGGCGCCGACCGCGCGGCGCTCGCGTTCCTGGTCGACGCGTACGACGAGGAAGCCGTGGGCCGCGAAGGCGCCGGCGCCGGCGAGGTGCGAACGGTGCTGCGCCTGCACCCCCGTATCGCGCCGGTGAAGGTCGCTGTTCTGCCGCTGGTCTCAAAGGACGGCCAGCCGGAGCTCGCGCGCGAGATCCACGGCGCGCTTCGCGAGCGGCTGCAGTGTGAGTACGACGACGGCGGCGCGATCGGCCGGCGCTACCGTCGCCAGGATGAGATCGGAACGCCGTTCTGCATCACGGTCGACCATGAGAGCCTTGCGGACGGGACGGTGACTCTGCGCGACCGCGATTCGCTGGAGCAGGAGCGCCTGCCCGTCGCGGCGATCGCCGACGAGCTCGTCGCGCGCGTCGCGGCACCGTGGACGACGCCCAAGCTCGCCGCCGACCAGGCGGCGTGAACCGAAGAGGAGAGCGATGGATTTCGAACTGACCGACGAGCAGAAGCTGATTCGCAGTACCGCGCGCGAGTTCACCGACAATGAGATCGTCGAGCGCTCGAAGATCAACGCCCGCAACCACCACTTCGACCTCGAGCTCGTGAAAATGCTCGCCCAACAGGGCTATCTCGGCGCGATAGTGCCGCAGGAGTACGGCGGCGCGGGCCTCGACTACCTGAGCTACGGGCTCATCGTCGAGGAGATCGGCCGCGGCGACTCGTCGGTGCGCACCGTTGTGTCAGTGCAGACGTCCCTCGTCTGCTCGGCGTTCCTGCGCTGGGGTAGCGAGGAGCAGAAGCACCACTACCTGCCGCGGCTGTGCTCCGGTGAGTGGCTCGGCTGTTTCGGCCTGACCGAGCCCGACACCGGCTCCGATGCGGCGAACCAGCGCACGCGGGCCGTCAAGACCGACCGCGGGTGGGTGATCAACGGCGCCAAGATGTGGATCTCGATGGGTGACTACGCGAAGGTCGCGATGATCTTCGCCCAGACCGACCCGGAGCTCGGCCACAAGGGCATCGCCTGCTTCCTCGTCGACACCGAGCAGGAGGGCTTCAAACCGCAGCCGATCGAGCACAAGATGGGCCTGCACGCCTCTGACACCGCCGCCATCTCGCTCGACGACGTCGAGGTCAGCGACGACCAGATGCTGGGCGAGGTCGGCGACGGCTTCAAGATCGCGATGTCCTCGCTGGACTCCGGGCGCTACTCCGTGGCTGCGGGCTGCGTCGGCATCTGCCAGGGCTGCGTCGACGAGTCGGTGCGCTACGCCAAGGAGCGCGAGCAGTTCGGCAAACCGATCGCGAGCTTCCAGCTCGTGCAGGCGATGATCGCCGACATGGTGGTGCGGACCGAGGCCGCGCGGCTTCTCGTCTGGCACGCCGGCTGGCTGAAGGACCAGCAGCGACCGAACACGACCGAGACGTCGATCGCGAAGCTGAACGCGACGGAGTCCGCCGTGTGGTGCGCGAATACCGCGATCCAGGTTCACGGCGGCGCCGGCTACGTCGACGACCACCCCGTCGAGCGCTACTTCCGCGACGTGCGCGTCACGACCCTCTACGAGGGAACCTCGCAGATCCAGAAACTGATCATCGGGCGAGCCGCGACGGGCATCAACGCGCTCGTGCCGTCCTGACGGCGATGGCCGACCGTCCGGCCGCGAGCGTCGCCGTCGTCGGCGCAGGCACGATGGGTTCGGGTATCGCGCAGCTGGCGGCGCGAGCCGGCGCCGACACGCTGCTCTTCGACCCCATCCCGGAGGCCTTGCAGGCGGGCCTCGAGCGCGCCCGCGAGGGCCTCGAGCGCGAAGCGCGGCGCGGCAAGATCACCGTCGAGGACGCGGCCGCCGCCGCGGCGCGGCTGTCCGCGGCGGCCGGCCTCGAGGCGTTCGCCTCGTGCGAGCTCGTCGTCGAGGCGATCCCCGAGCGCCTCGAGCTCAAGCACGAGCTTTTCGGCGCGCTCTCCGGCATCGTCGACGAGCACTGTGTCCTTGCGACTAATACCTCGTCGCTTCCCGTCACCGCCGTGGCGGCCGGTGCGGTCCGTCCCGAGCGGGTCGTCGGCATGCACTTCTTCAACCCGGCGCCGGTGATGGCGCTCGTCGAGGTGATCGCTGGCCTGCTCTCAGGCGACGACGCCCTCGCGCTCGTCGAAGCGACGGGCCGCGCGATGGGCAAGACCGTGATCCGCGCCGCCGACGGCCCGGGGTTTCTCGTGAACCGCTGCAACCGCCCGTTCGGCCTCGAGGGCCTGAAGCTGCTCTCCGAGCGGGTCGCGGACATCGAGACGATCGACCGGATCTGCCGTCTCTCAGGCGGCTTCCCGATGGGGCCTTTCGAGCTGATGGACCTCGTCGGAGTCGACACCGGCCTCGCGGTCTCCGAAAGCTTCTACGAGCTGAGCTTCGGCGAGCCACGCTGGCGTCCGTCGCCGATCGCCGCCCGCCAAAGCGCCGCGGGGCTCCTCGGGCGCAAGAGTGGGCGCGGCTACTACACGTACAAGAAGGACGCCGAGGGGAAGCTGCACTACCGCGACGCCGACGAGGCCGAGCCGCCGCCCGCCGATGGCAGCGTCGAGGGCGATGTCGTGATTGACGGTGAGACGCCGCTGGCGCGCGAACTCGCACAGGCGGCACGCGCGGCGGGCTACGAGGTGCACGCGCCGGCCGAGCGCGGCACGGCCGACGTCCTGCCAGCGCTCTCGATCGACTGCCGGCCGGTGCCGCGATCAGCGGGCCCCGCTGGCGGCGCTCGGCTGGTGCTTTGCGCGAGCGCTCCACTCGCTCTCCTCGACCGCGGCGGCGCCGTCGGTTTCCACGCCCTGCCCCCCTTCGATTCAGTGCGCCTCGTCGAGCTGACGAGGCGCGAGGATTCTTCGCCGCTCGCGGCGGCGCGCGCCGAGCGCTTCTTTGCGTCGCTCGGCAGGCCCGTGCAATGGGTGGCCGACGCGCCCGGCCTCGTGCTCGGGCGGATCGTGTGCCAGCTGATAAACGAGGCGGCGTTCGCGCTCGGCGAAGGCGTCGGCAGCGCCGCCGACATCGACGTCGGCATGAGACTGGGCCTCGCACACCCGCGCGGCCCCTTCGAATGGGCCCAGGCGATCGGGCTCGAACACGTCCTCGCGGTGCTCGACGGGCTGTGGTCACTGCAGCGCGACGGGCGCTACCGCGCGGCGCCCGCGCTACGGATCGCGGCCGAAGCCGGCCTCGCGCTCCACGATTAGCGCTCCACGATTAGGGTTCGCTTACGAATAGGCGTCCACAGCGACCTAGAATCGTTGTGATGCCATGGATTAAGCAGTATCTCTTGGCGTCCATCGCGATAGCCGCGTTTTTATCGGCCACGGATTCGGCCGGAGCGACCCGAGATGCACACGGGAGCGCCCGGCACGGTGCTCTCTCTGCGGTCCGGCTCTCGCCCGCGACGATCGCGGGCGGCGGCGGCCGGGTGACGCTCACGGCGCACGTACGCCGTGGCACCAAGTGCACGGTCCTCGCGGCGCCCGCCCTCGCGGGCCTGCCCCACACCGTCCGGTGCCGCTCACACCTTCGGGTGCGCTTCACGGCGCCCGCCAACCCGAGACCGAGCCGCAGACGCTTCCGCGTCACCCTGGTTGCGCGCGGACGGCGTTGGCATCACACCGTAAACCTCTACCTGAACGTTGGGCCAGGGCACGGCTGCACGCCGGATTCAGGCGCCGACCTCGAATACTGCGAACTGAGCGGCGCGGATCTCAGGGGAGCCGACCTTCGCGGCGCACGCCTCGGCCACGCCGACCTGCGCGACGCCGACCTCGCGGGCGCTGACCTCGCGGGCGCCAACGTCAATGTCACGGACCTAGCCGGAGCGGACTTGAGCGCCGTGGCGTCCGGCGGCGTCACGGGCCAGCCCGCGGACCTGCCGTCGCACTGGCTGCTCGCGCGGGGCTACCTCGTGGGCCCACAGGCCGACCTCGCCGGCGCCCAGCTCGCCGGCGCGACGCTCATCGAAGCCGACCTGCAGGGAGCCGACCTGCGGGCAGCCGACCTCGCGGGCGACACGCTCAGCGGTATCTCGCTGGCAGGAGCCGACCTCGAAGGGTGCGACCTGGAAGAGGTCGAAGCGGCGGCGGTCGACTTCGAAGGCGCGAACATCGAGCTCGCACAGCTCGGCGGAGCCGACCTGGCTGGAGCGAACCTCGCCCGCGCGCACCTCGCGCATGCTCGCCTCGCCGGCTCGCGCCTCAGCCGAGCCGCCCTGCTCGGGGCGAGCTCCGGCGACATCAGCGGCGAAGCGGCGAGCCTGCCGGCGGGCTGGACCCTCGCCGACGGCTATCTGGTGGGGCCGGGCGCAGACCTCGAAGGCGCCGAACTCGATGGCGCGGCGCTCGCGGGCGTCGATCTGACGGGAGCGGACCTGCTCGACGCCCAGCTCGTCGGCGTGGACCTTGAAAACGCGACGCTCGACAGCGCGACGTTCGAACTGGCCGATATGGAATCCGCGAACCTCGCCCGCACGAGCGCGCGACTCACGGATCTCGAAGGCGCGAATCTCGCGAACGCCGAAGTGTCGGGCGCGACCCTCGCCTATACGAACCTGCAGGAAGCCCAACTCGCCGGCGCGAACCTGGCCGGCGCTGCTCTGACCGGCGACCGCGTCGCCGGCGCGGGACTCCTGGCGAACCTGGAAGGCGTCGAATCCAGCCTGCTCGTGGGCACACCTGCGGCGCTGCCGGCGGGCTGGAAGATCGTCTCCGGTTACCTCGTCGGTCCGCGCGCCGACCTCCGCGGCGCCAAGCTCCACGGTGCGCGCCTGGAAGGCGCCGACCTGGAAGGCGCGAACCTGGACGAAGCGGACCTCGAAGGGGCGCTGCTCAAGCAAGCAGTGCTGAGCGGCGCGGCCATCGGCGGCACCAACCTGGCCGAAGCGAAACTTGCCGGCGTGACGAGCGGCGGACTCTCCGGCGAACCGGCGAGCTTCCCCGCGCAGTGGTATCTGGTCGCCGGATACCTCGTCGGCCCTGAAGCGAACCTCCAAAGCGCCCAGCTGCAGGGCACGTCGCTCGCCGAGGTCGACCTTGAAGGAGCCAACCTGCAGGGGGCCGACCTCGCCGGCGCGGCGCTTGAGCGAGCGGACCTCACGCGCGCGCGGCTCCAGAAAGCCGACCTGATGGACGCCGAAATGCGTTACGCGAACGTGAGCACCGCGAACCTCGTCGGCGCGCTGCTGGAAGACGTCGACCTCGAACACGGCGAACTGCATGACGCCAGCCTCAAAGGCGACAACCTGGCGAACGCGAACCTGCGCGGCGCGAAGATGGAAAACGCGGTGCTCTCTGGCAGCGACCTCACGACCGCGAACCTGCGCCACGCCTACCTCGTCGGCGCTTATCTGGTGGGCGCGAACGCGCAGTTCGCGAACTTCGAAGACGCGGCGTTGAAGGTCTCAAGCTTCGAAGGGACGGACCTCGCTCACGCCAGCCTCCTGGGCGCAAAAGGCGCCGTCGCGACGACGTTCAACGAAACCTCGTGGCAGGTCACAACGTGCCCCGACGGCTCGCTGAGCAGCGAACACGAAGAAACCTGCGTCGGCCACCTGAAGGGCTGACCATTCGCGGCGCGCGCGGCGCGTAATCGCGCAAAGTGCGGCGTCGCCCGGTGGTACCTGCACCCAGCCGCTACGCCGTGTGGTTCGCTTGGCGCGCATGTCGGCGACGGCCCACGCCACGGTCCGCATCGGAGCGCTCGAGTCGCCGCTTGGCGACCTACTCGTCGCGTGCTCTGAGAGCGGCGTCGTCCGCGTGGCGTACCCCGACGAGCGCCGCGACGATGTGATCCTCGAGGTCGGCGAGCGGGTCTCGCCCGACATCGATGAAGCGCCGGTGCCGGACGATGTGCGCCGGCAGGTCTGCTCCTACTTCTCCGGCTCGCTGCGCTCATTCTCGCTGCCGCTGGACCGCTCGCTCATCGATGGTGCGTTCACGCGCGAGGTGCTGCGCGAGACCGAGGCGATCCCCTACGGCCGCACGACGAGCTATGCCGACATCGCGGCGGCCGCCGGCAGTCCGCGCGGCTCGCGCGCCGCCGGCAATGCCCTCGGCTCAAACCCGCTGCCGATCTTCATCCCCTGCCACCGCGTGGTGCGCGCGTGCGGCGCGCTCGGCGGCTACGGCGGGGGACTTCACATCAAGCGCGCCCTGTTGGCGCTCGAGGGCGCGATCTAGGCGACGGCGACGTCGGCGATCGCGGGCGTGTCGCGCAGGTACCACTCCGCGTCGAGCGCCGCCTGGCAGCCGGTGCCGGCTGCCGTGATCGCCTGCCGGTAGGTGTGGTCGACCACGTCCCCGGCCGCGAAGACGCCCGGCACGCTGGTCCGCGTCGAGCGACCATCGGTCACCAGATAGCCGTTCTCGTCAGCGTCCACCTGGCCGCGCACGAGCTCTGACTGCGGCTCGTGGCCGATCGCGATGAACGCGCCCTTGATCTCGAGCTCGCGCGCCGCGCCGTCACTCGCGTGCTCGAGGATCGCGCGGTCGAGCGCGCCCCCCTCGCCGGGCACGAGCTCCCGCACCACGTAAGGCGTGATGAAGTCGATGTTCTCGCGCTCGCGCGCGCGGTCCAGCATGATCGGCGACGCGCGGAACTCGTCGCGACGGTGAACGATTGCGACGCGGCTCGAGAACTTGGAGAGGAAGATCGCCTCCTCCATCGCGGAATCGCCGCCGCCGACGATGATCGTCGGCACGTCGCGGAAGAACGCCGCATCGCACGTCGCGCAATAGCTCACACCGCGGCCGGCGAGCTCCTCCTCGCCGGGCACGCCGAGCTTTTTGTGCTCCGCGCCCATCGCCAGGACAACGGTCCGGGCGAGATGCTCGCCGTCGGAGGTCCAAACACGGTGCGGCACGCGCGGATCCGGCGAGAGCTCGACCCTTTCGACCTGCTCGGCCATCAGGCGCGCGCCGAAGCGCTCCGCCTGCTCGCGCATCTGCGTCATCAGCTCGGGCCCCATGATGCCGGCGGGAAAGCCGGGGAAGTTCTCGACGTCAGTCGTCTGCTGGAGAAGACCACCCCACGCGTAACCCTCGACCAGGAGCGGTTTGAGATTGGCCCGCGCCGTGTACAGCCCGGCCGTATATCCCGCCGGACCACTGCCAATGATGATCACGTTCTCGACGTCAGCCATCCGTGCTCCCATTCACGCCGCCGACCGGGCTGGCGGCTTCTCGGCCACAGAACGAGCCCCAACAGGACCCGCTTCACTTTGTAAAGCGTAGCATGGCGGGGGTCGCCGGAAGCGCCCCGTCCGCGGCAGGCCCTGCTCCGCGCGCCAGCGGCCGACCATCCGCCGCAAGCCGAAATAAGCGAACACGCCGGGCACCGTCGGCAGCCAGAAGGAGATGGCACGGTAGCCGAGTACGGCGACGAGAGCGATGTTGAGCTCCACGCCGAACGCGGCCAGTGCGGCGATCATCCCGCCCTCGACCCCACCGAGCCCGCCGGGAAGCGGCAGGAGGTTTCCGAGCAGCCCGACGAAGTACGACATCACGAGCACCGAGAGCGCCGGAGGCGTCGCCCCGAAGGCGTGGAACATCGCCCACAGCACCGCGATGTCGCACGCCCACCAGGCGGGCGCGCCGAGCAGCCCGAACTCCCGCCGCCGCGCGAGCGCGAGCGCCTCGTGGACGCCAGCCGCTGCGAGCCCGGGAGCAGCCACGACGTGGGCCATCCAGCGCGAAAGTCGCCCGGCACCCGTCGACCAATGAGCGAGGCGCCGCTCGACGTCGCCCGGCACGAGTGTCGCCGCCGCCGTGAGCGCGAACATCGCCGCCGCGATGAGCGCCGGAACGACCGTCAGCAGGAACGGCCCGCCGCTCGCGGCGACGCCGGTCGCGAGCGCCACTCCGCACACCAAGAGCGCCGCGGCGAAGACGAAGTAGAGGAGCACGAGAAACGTCAAGAGGCGCGACGCGACCAGTCGCCGGCCCATGCCGGCGCAGCGCAGCGACCACGCCGTCAACGCGATCCCGCCCGCCCCGGCCGTCGCAAAGAGCCGCGTGGCGACGAGCGACGCCATCGTGATCCGGTAGCTCGCGACGAGGTCTACGCGCTCAGACTCACGAACGAAGACGGCCCTGAAGAGGATGACGTAGCCGGCGTAGGAGCAGACCTCGAAGAGCAAAGCTGCCCCGATCCACCAGACATTCCCGCCGGCCAACGAGCGGAGCGTCTGGCCGACACCGGCGACACGCGGCAGCACCAGATACAGGAAGCCGCCGGCGAGCGCGATGAAGACACAGAAGAGGACGAGCTGACGCCGCGTCAGCGACGCGCTCGGCATTTGGTCTGCGGCACCGGGCAGCGCGCCCAGCTCGGCTTCCAGCTGATCAGCCAGCTCCATGGGCGTACCGACCGACATTCGCCACGGCACGCCCGATGCCTTCCACGGCGTTTGCGAGGTGCGGCTCCGATCGCCGCACGGCGTCCGCGAGCACGGCGCCCGCGACGAGGTCCACGACGTAGTGCTCGCCCAGATACACAAGGGACAGGCCGAGCGTCGCGGTGTACGCGCCGCCCGCGAGCCCCGCGAAGGGCCCGACGTCCGCGAGCAGCCACGTGGCCATCAGCGACGTGGCGAAGTGCAGCGAGGGCATCGCGGCGAGCGGGTTGCCGCCGAACACGCTGTACAGCGAATCCCATCCCTCGCCCCAGAAGTCCTCGCCGTACTCGACCATCATCCGCCGCACGTCGCGCGCCGAGTCGCGCCGCGACGCCGCGTACCACGGCGGAGCGGTTGGCGCGAGCCAGTAGAAGACCGAACCCGTGTCGAACACCGCGTACGTCAGAGTCGCCGCGCGCGCGAAGCGATCAGGACGCCGCCAAAGCACGTAAAGCACGGTCCCGTGCGGAACCAGGAACCAGCTCCAATGCGCCCACGCGAGGACACGGTCGATGGCGCGCCAGCGCGGAGCGCCGCCCTCGCTGCGCGAGAGCCAGCGCTGAAGACGCCTCGATGGAAGCTCGCCCACGCCGAGCACCCGATCGATCGCGATCGGGTAATCGATGTGGACGCGGCCCGCCTGCCCCTCTTCGTCATCGTGCGGCGACTTGTACGCGGCGACATACGCCCACATCTGCAAGGCGCAGATCCCCAGGTCCCGGCGACGCGAGCGCGGTGCCGCCACGGCGAGCCCCAAAGGAGCCCCGAATGCGACGGCCTGCGTCACAAGAGGCGGCGCCGGTAGCCGCTTCCTCAGGAGCGGCGTCGCGATGCCGGCGGCGACCATCGTCCAGGCGGCGACCCTGATCGCCTTGCGCACGGGCACGGCCGAGCAGTATATGAAGGGCCTGTCGGCCGCCAGCGCCGTTCAGGCGGCGGGCGCGGCGGCGCGCGACGCGGCGGCCTGCACGAGGGCGGCGACCACCGGACTGCCGCCGTCGGCCTCGGGGTGCCACTGCACGCCGAGCACGAATGTGCGCTCGGGCATCTCGACGGCCTCGGGCAGCCCGTCGAGCACGGAGCTGCCGCTGACGACGAGCCCCGAGCCGATGCAGTCGACGCCCTGGTGGTGGTGGGAGAGCGTGCGGTGCACGGCCTCGCCCGCCGTCGCCGCCGCCAGCGAGCCTTCGACGAGCTCGACGTCGTGGTCCGCGCCGTCGAACGAGCCGGGCACGCGCCGATGATCTTCGTGTCCGACGCTGTCGGGCAGGTGTTGCAGAAGGGAGCCGCCAAGCGCGACGTTGATCAGCTGCATCCCGCGGCAGATTCCGAGCACCGGCATGTCGCGTTCGATCGCGCCGCGGGCGAGCGAAAGCTCGAACGCGTCGCGCTCGGGCACGACGTCGACCGTCTGCGGGTGAGGCTCATCGCCGTAGGAGGCGGGGTCCAGGTCGGCCCCGCCGGCGAGCATCAAGCCGTCGATCAGGTCCAGGACCTGCGTGGGGTCGCGGACGACTTCGGCGTCTGGCGGCAACATCAGTGCGAGCCCGCCGGCACGCTGGACCGATTCGAAGTAGTCGGCTCCGAGAAGCGCGGCGCGCTGCTCCCAGACGCTCCAGCGCGCGGGCTCGAGCGCGGTGCAGATGCCGATCACAGGGCGGTTCATGCGTACACCATAGGATCCCCGCGGACGCCCCCGTACCGGTGGCAGCCGAAGACCGCGAAGGAGGAACGATGGCTGAGGCGAGCGTGCAACGAGAGACCGTCGATCTGAGCGTCGCCTCGGGCGCGGCGACGATCGTTCTCAACCGGCCCGAGACGCTCAACGCGTGGAACGGACAGTTCGGCACCGACCTGCTCGCCGCGGTACGCGAAGCCGAGGAGCGCGACGACGTGCGCGCCGTCCTGATCACCGGCGCCGGGCGCGGATTCTCCTCGGGTGCCGACCTCAAGGAGCGCGGCTTCGCGGCGGACGACGGAAGACCCGACGTCTACCGCGTGCTGACGGAGCTCTACCACCCGATCATGGCGACCGTCCGCACGATGCCCAAGCCCGTGATCGCCGCGGTCAACGGTCCGGCGGTCGGGATCGGCTGCTCGCTCGCGCTGTGCTGTGACCTCATCGTCGCTGCGGAGAGCGCGTACTTCCTGCTGGCCTTCGTCAACATCGGCCTCGTCCCCGACGGCGGGTCGTCGCTGTTCATGCCGGCGAAGATCGGGATCGCCCGCGCCACCGAGCTCGCGATGCTGGGCGAGCGACTGCCCGCTCGAACCGCACTGGAATGGGGGCTCATCAATCGCGTCGTAAGCGACGGCGAGCTCGCCGGCGCCGCCGGCCAGCTCGCGGAGCGGATGGCCGCGGGACCGACGCGCTCCTACGCGGGCGCCAAGCGAGAGCTCAACAACTGGGTCTATCCGCGCATGGATGAGCAGCTCGAGCTGGAGGCCCAGCTGCAACGCGAGATGATGGACAGTGCAGACGCCGTCGAGGGCGCGATCGCCTTCGTCGAGAGACGCGAGCCGCGCTTCCAGGGACGCTGATGCTCGTTGCATATGTGACCAAGCACGTCGCGGGCACGCCCGAATAGAATCCCGCCCCGTGCAACTCGCACCGATCCTCTCGTTCTTCACGCCGCAGTCGGGCGGCTCGCCGAACGCGAACGAGATAGTCACCCTCTACAACGTCACGCTCGTGCTGGCGTTGATCATCTTCTTCGTGGTCGAGGGCGCGCTGATCTACGCGCTGATCAAGTTCCGCTTCAAAAAGGGCGCCGTGGCAGCCCAGATCCACGGCAACACTCGGCTCGAGACGGCGTGGACGCTCGGCGCCGCGGTGATCCTCGTGGCGCTCGCCGTGTTCACGCTGATCAAGCTGCCCTCGATCCAGAATCCGCCGAACTCGGGACCTAACGGCCTCTCGCTGGCGTCGGTCAACGGCGAAGCCGAACCGGTTGCGAGCACCGAACGTCGGCTGCCGCCGAACGGCAAATCGCTGAACATCACGGTGATCGGCCGCCAGTACATCTGGCAGTACGTCTACCCCGGCGCGACGCAGAAAGACGGCCTCGGCGCGCCGTACACGTATGAGGAAATGGTCGTGCCGACCGAAACGACGGTCTCGCTGGACATCGTCTCCGAGGACGTCGTCCACGCCTGGTGGATCCCGCAGCTTGGCGGCAAGTTCCAGGCCGTGCCGGGGTACAACAACTACACCTGGTTCAAGATCTCCAAACCGGGTGTCTTCCACGGTCAGTGCGCGTTCCTCTGCGGCCGCGAGCACGCCCGGATGATCGCCACCGTGAGAGCCATTCCGCCGGCGGCGTTCGAAGCCTGGCTCGCCGAAAAGCGAAGCCAGCTCTCGGCGGCTGACCTCGCTGCAGCGGTGGCCCGCAAGCACCTAGAATCCGCGACCGGCGCGGGCCGAGTCGAGAACCCGTAGGCGCAGGAGAGACGGCGAGAACGATGTCAGCAAACGCAGCGGCAGCACCGCGCACACTTCCCCAGATCAGCGCCCACTCGGTGCGCGCGGAGCCGACCGGCTGGACGAGCTGGCTGACCACAACCGATCACAAGAAGATCGGGATCATGTACATCGTCTCGACGTTCGTCTTCTTCTGTCTGGGCGGCGTCGAGGCCCTGATGATCCGCCTGCAGCTGGGCGTGCCCGACAACACGCTCGTTACGCCGCAGGTCTACAACCAGCTCTTCACGTTGCACGGGACGACGATGGTGTTCCTGTTCATCGTCCCGATGATGGCGGGCCTCGGCAACTACTTCGTGCCGCTCATGATCGGCGCTCGTGACATGGCGTTCCCGCGCCTGAACGCGCTCTCGCTCTGGCTCTTCCTCGCCGGCGGGATCGTCTTCTACGCGTCGATCTTCTGGACTCCGCCGGAAGACGGCTGGACAAGCGTCGTGCCGCTCGCGAACTCCGTCTTCTCACCGACCGGGGGGCAGGACGCCTGGATCTACCTGATCCACCTGACGGGCATCTCGTCCCTTGTCGGCGCGATCAACTTCTACGTCACGATCGTCAACATGCGCACCAAGGGCATGAGCTGGGGCAGGATCCCTCTCTTCTGCTGGGCGATCCTGACTTACGCGGTGCTGCTCATCCTGGCGCTGCCGGTCGTCGCGGCGGCGGTCACGATGCTGCTCTTCGACCGCCACTTCGGAACCCACTTCTTCGAGGCGGCAGAAGGCGGCTCGGCGCTGCTCTGGCAACACCTGTTCTGGTTCTTCGGGCACCCGGAGGTCTACATCATGGTGTTGCCAGGCTTCGGGATCATTTCGGAGATCCTGCCGGTCTTCGCGCGAAAGCCGATCTTTGGCTACAAGGCGATCGCCGCGTCGACGGTGGCGATCGCGTTCCTCGGCTTCCTCACGTGGGCTCACCACATGTTTGCCGCACCGGTACCCGAGGCGATCCTGATCTTCGTGATGCTCAGTTCGTTCCTGATCGCGGTGCCGACGGGGGTCAAGATCCTGAACTGGATCGCCACGCTCTGGAAAGGCACGATCGAATACCGCGTGCCGTTGATGTTCGCTGCCGGCGCCGTCGGGATCTTCCTGATCGGCGGCATCTCGGGCGTCTTCCTGGCCGTCTTCCCGATCGACTGGCAGGTCAACGAAACGTACTTCGTCGTGGCGCACCTGCACTTCGTGCTGCTCGGCGGCGCGGTGTTGCCGATCTTCGCCGCGATCTACTACTGGTTCCCGAAGATCACGGGCCGCATGCTGCACGAAGGCCTCGGCAAGATCAGCTTCTGGCTGATGATCGTCGGGATCCTCTGCACGTTCATGATCCAGCACGTCATCGGGCTCGACGGGATGCCGCGCCGGATCTTCGAGTACGACGACGTCGGCCACCTCGCCCTCTACAACCTGATCTCGACGATCGGCGCGTTCATCCTGGCGTCCGGCGTTCTCGTGACGATCTTCAACGTGTGGCGCAGCCTGAAAACCGGCGTAGTGGCAGGGCCGGATCCGTGGAAGGCAAACAGCCTTGAGTGGTTCACCACGTCGCCGCCGCCGCCCAACAACTTTGACCAGGTGCCGCGGGTCCGTTCCGGCGAGCCGATGAAGGACATCCGGCGTGAAATCGAACGCGGCGCCCCGGTCACCAAGCCCGCGACCGCGAACCAGGGCGTCTGATGGCCAGCGAGCCCGGCAGCGCCTTCACGCCGCCGGTCGCGGCGAGCGCATCGACGTCGCGCGTCCGCCAGGTCGCGACCGATTACTTCCAGCTCACCAAGCCGAAGGTCCAGACGCTTCTGCTGCTGACGACGATCTCTTCGATGTACGTCGCGGGCGATCCCGCCGTCTCGCTCGTGCTGCTGACGTGCCTCGGCGGCTACATGTCGGCGGGCGGGGCGAGCGCGATCAACCACTGGTACGACCGCGACATCGACGCCAAGATGCGCCGCACGCGCGACCGGCCTGTGCCCGCCGGGCGGGTCGCTCCGGGCGCGGCGCTCGCTTTCGGCTGCGCGCTCGCCGCGCTTTCGGTCCTGGAGCTCTCGCTGCTCGTCAACCCGCTCGCCGCGGCGCTCTCCTTCGCCGGCTTCCTCGGCTACGTCTTCGTCTACACGATGTGGCTCAAGCGCGCGGACGCCGCAGAACATCGTGATCGGCGGCGCGGCCGGCGCTGTCCCGCCGCTCGTCGGCTGGGCCGCCGTCACGGGCCAGATCGGCGGCCTCGCGGTGATGATGTTCTTCATCGTCTTCTTCTGGACGCCGCCGCACTTCTGGTCGCTGTCGCTGCTTATGAAGCAGGAGTACGCCGACGTCGAAAGTGCCGATGCTGCCCGTCGTGCGCGGCGAGCAGGAGACGCGCCGGCAGATCCTGCTCTACGCGGTGCTTCTCTTCGCCGTCACGCAGCTGCCGTTCTGCGCGGGCGGCCTCGGCGGCATCTACCTCGTCGCTTCGATCCTCCTGGGCTTCGCGTTCATCGCCGGCGCGGTCCGGCTGTACGTGCGCAAGGACCGCGCCTCGGCGCTGCGCCTGTACCTCTTCTCGCTCTTGTACCTCGCGCTGCTCTTCTGCTCGATGGTGGCGGACGTCCACGTATAGAATCTCGAGACCGTGGACCGCAAGCTCGCAAGCAAAAACCTGCGCCTGGCCGTGATCGTCGGCGGGGTTTCGCTGATCCTGTTCGCGCTCAGCTTCGTCGTCGCGGCGGCGTACATCTCGTGAGCCCGCTCGAGCCGGAGCTACCGCCCGTCGGCGAGGAGATCCACCTCCCCGGCCCGAGCAAGCTGCCGATCCTCACCGCGGTCGGCATCACGCTCCTCATCATCGGACTCACGACGATCCACTTCTTCTCGGTCGTCGGCGCCATCATCACCGTCGTCTGCATCGTGCGCTGGATCGGTGATACCCGGCGCGAAACCGCCGAACTTCCGCTCGACCACAGCGACCACTGACGATGGGCGACGCGGTCCGTTACCGGATGCGCAACCCCGTGACCGGGCGGGAAATCATCGTCGCTGCTGAGCCCGGCGAGATCTACAAGGACCGCGACACGGGCGAGCGCCTGGAGGTCGTCGGCAAGGTCCTGCCTCTCCCCCCTTCGAACTCGCAGCTGCCGTGGGGCGTGGAGTACCTGCGCATGTGCCCCTGGTGCGACCAGCACTGCCAGCGCGACCTCAACGAGTGCCCGAAGTGCGGCCGCCGGATGGGCCCCGTCGAGGCGAGCTGAGGTCGCCCGTGGCCCGTCGCCTGCGCGCTGCTCTGCCCGCGGCGGCATTGACTGCTCTCGTCGTGTTCGCGGTGGGGTGCGGCGGCTCCTCGGTGAGCGAAACGCCCCCGAAAAAGACGCCCGACATCGTCCCGCCGTCCAACACGAGCGCGGAAAAGGCAGCCGCCGACACTACGTCGACGACCACGGCCAAAACGAAAGCGCCGACGACGAAAGAAGAATCGAGCTCCGGCACCGAAGCACCGAGCTCAGGCGAATCGGCCTCGAGCCCCGAATCCTCGGAAACCGGCGGCGCGACCGAAAAACCGGCCGAAACGCCGGCCACCGGTGGCGGTACCGGCAGCTCGCCGACCGGCGGCGCGAGCGCACCCTAGAGAGCTAAAGCTGAGGCGTGGCGGCTAGCCGCGGCCGCGCAGGACGGTCGCGCTGTAAGTCAGGCGCACGCCGTGGTACAGGCATTCGTAGTACGACATCGAGTTGACAGCCGTCTGGTTGGTCGGCGTACTCGTGTTCAGGCATGCTGTTTTGGTGCGGCTCGCACGCCAGGCCCACGGTCCGGCGGCCTTGCACACGGTCCGCGTGCGGCGCATTTCTTTGCCGTTCACGGTTTCGGTCACCGTCACGTGTTCGGTGCTCTCGCAGGCGAGCACGGGCGCCCATGTCGGAACGTTCAGGGCAATGACGTCGCCGCGTGTCACGCGAAGTGTCGTTTCGAGCGTGAACGTCGCGGTCTTGCCGAAGTAGCCGCCGATGCGCTCGACCGGTCCGGCGCCGAGCAGCTTGTAGCCGTTGGTGGTGGTTGTGTGGGGCGCTTTGCGAACCGGCGCGAGCACCTCGATGCCGGCCTCCGCGGGACCACCCTCGCGGCTACGGAAGTATGCGGTCTGGCTGGCGTTGGGGTGTCCCAGCGAGATCGTCCACGCGGCGAGGCGGCCTCCGCGCGGAACCTCGAAGAGTCCCGTCGCGACCACTTTCGACTGGTAGCCGGTGGTGCGGGTCAGCACCTCGCAGGGTTCGCGCGGGCACATCGGGCCGCCCGGCTTCGTCACGACGCCGATTTCGTTGATTTCGACGAGGGCGGCCGGCGCCATCGCCGGCACCGCCAGGGCCAGCGCGAGCGTGCCCAGGCTTATCGCTGCTGCGCGTTTCATCGAGGGTAAAGACACCTGCATACGAGCGAAGTTGCGGAGCCGCTGATTATCGCCTACGCGGCGAGCTCGCGCGCTGCTTGGGCGATCTCTTGCTCGTCGCCGGGTTCCGGCGTCCACGGCAAACGCAGCGGATCGCCCTCGTATCGCGGGATCACGTGGATGTGGAAGTGGAAGACCGTCTGCCAGGCCGCGGCGCCGCACGAGTTCAAGAGGTTCACGCCGTCGGCGCCGAGCCGCTCGCCCATCCGTGTGGCGAGGCGCTGCGCCGCGGCGGCCGTCGCCGCTAGCTCGTCGGGCTCGATCTCGCGGAGATCGCGTGCGTGGCGGCGCGGGATCACGAGGGCATGGCCGCGGTTCGCGGGCGCGATGTCCATGAAGGCGATCGTCAGCTCGTCTTCGTCGACGATCCGCGCGGGAATCTCGCCGGCGACGATCCGGCAGAAGATGCAATCCTCGTCAGCCACGGACGACAGCCTAGAGGCTCGAAAGCAGCTCGCGGGCCATCGCCAGCGCGTCGTCGCGGCCCGCGAGCTCACCGGCCCAGTCGGCTTCGACGAGCAGCTCGAGCAGGCGCCCGATGTCCGGGCCGGGCGCGATCCCGAGCTCCAGAGTCAGCTCGTTCCCGTTGAGCGGCGGGCGCGGCGGTCCCGCCGCTCGCCACGCGAGGGCCTGTTCGAGCATCGGCCGCGCGAGCTCCAGGTGGCGGGCGATCGCGCGCTCTGAGCCCTCGCCGCGGGTCGCGAGGCGATCAGAGACGGAGAGCAGCGTGACGTCCACCTCCACGGGAGCTGTCGCGCGCAGGTAGCGGTAGACGGTGCGACGGTCGAGGGGCTGTGGCTCGTGAACCAGGAAGCCGAGGCGCAGGTGGTGTCGCACGAGCGCCGCGACGTGGCCCCGCAGGCGCTCGCTGGAACGCAGTCGCGTGAGGATCCGCCGCGCGACGAACGCGCCCTGCTCGTCGTGCCCGATGAACGTCACGCGTCCGGCGGTCGCTTCGCCGGCCGTCTGGGGCTTGGCGATGTCGTGGAGCAGCGCCCCCCAGCGCAGTGCCGCGCCGCGGGTCATCGAGTCCGCGAGCGGCTCGCTCAGGACGGCGTCGACGGCCCCCGCGTTCACGCCGAGGGCGGCGTCGCCCTCAGCCTGCGCCTCGCCGAGCGCCGTAACCTGAGCGAGAACCGCGAGCGTGTGGTCGTAGACGTCGAGATGGTGGAAGTGGCTCTGCTCAACGCCGCGGAGCGCGTCGAGCTCGGGCAGCACTATCGCGAGAGCACCGAGGTCGGCGAGCATTTCGATGCCGGCGACGGCGCGCGGCGACTCGACGATCCGCTTCAGCTCGGCGAAGACCCGCTCCGGCGAGACCGACGCCAGGCGCGACGCGGCGGAGCGTGCTGCCGCGAGCGTCGCGGCGTCGGCCTGCAGGCCGAGCTCACACGCGATGCGGACCAGGCGCAGGACGCGCAGCGGATCGGCCTCGAATGCGAACGGCGAAACCATGCGCAGGGTGGCGGCTTGGAGATCGGCGACACCGTCGAAGGGGTCAATCGGCGCGCCGCCCGCGAGCGGCTCGGCGATCGCGTTGACCGTGAGGTCCCGCAGCGCAAGGTCCTCCTCGATCGTCGCGCCGTGGAGCGGCTCCACGTCGACGTGCCAGCTGCTGTCGCGGGCGCTCACACGCCACGCACCGAACTCCTGCGACAGCTGGAACGCCGCGGCGCGGCCGCTCTCGCGCGCGATCGCGCGCGCTGCGCGCTCGACGTCGCCGTCGAGCACGATGTCGAGGTCGAACGTCGTGCGTCCGAGCAGCTCGTCGCGGACCGCGCCGCCGACGATCCAGGCGCGCCGGCCCGCGAGCGCGCGGCGGCTTGCCTCGAGGACCGGCGACGCGCTCACGCTGCCTCGCCGTCGTAAAGGCGCGGGACGCGCGCCGTGAGGGCGCAGGTGACCTCGTAGCCGATCGTTCCGAGGCGGACCGCCAAATCCTCGGCCGTGGGCCCGACGCCGCCGATCAGGGCGACGGGCGCGCCGACCAGCTCCTGGCCGCGCGATCCGACGTCGACGGTGAAGCTGTCCATGCTGATCGTCCCGGCGATCGGGTACGGCGTGCCGTCGATCGTCACCGTGCCGTTGTTCGTGAGGCCGCGCCGCCAACCGTCGCCGTAGCCGACGGGCACGACGGCCACGTTGGTCGCCTCGTCGGCCACGAACCGCCGGCCGTAGCCCGCGCTCTCTCCCGGCCCGCACGGCTTGACCTGCGCGACGTACGACGTCAGCTCAAGAGCGGGCTCGAGCCCGGCGGCGCGCCCGTCGACGCCGAACGGGTCGATGCCGTAGATCGCAATGCCACAGCGCACCATGTCCAGGTGCGTCGCCGCGTCACGCAGCACGGCGGCGCTGTTTGCGGCGTGGAGCACGAGCTCCGGGTGCTCGCGCTTGAAGGGCGTCGCCCAGGCCATGAACGCCGCGAGCTGGCGCTCCATGAATCCGTCGTCGTCGCGTTCATCGGATGTCGCGAAGTGCGTCATAAGCCCCACTAGCTCGACCTCGGGGGCGTCGAGCGCCGCACGCGCCGTGGCGCTCGCGCCCGCCTCGTCGCGTGTGCCGAGCCGACCCATTCCGGTGTCCAGCTTGACATGGACTTTGCCGCCCCCGTGCTCGAGCACGGAGCCGAGACCCTGCTCGTCCCACACCACGACCTCGGCCTCCGCGGCGAGCGAACGTCGCAGTCCGTCGCCGGTCAGCGCGCCCATCACGAGGATCGCTCCCTCGAGCCCGCCGTCGCGGAGCTGCTCGGCCTCGATGCCGTCGACAACGGCCAGGCGCCTTGCGCCGCCGGCCTGCGCGGCGCGCGCGACCGGAAGGGCTCCGTGGCCGTAGGCATCGGCCTTGATCACGGCACAGAGCTCGCTCGCCCCCGCCGCGCGTCGCAGCACTTCACAGTTGCGCCGGATCGCGCCGAGGTCCACGCGCGCCTGGACCCTGAGCCGCGGCTCACTCATCAGGCGTCTGCGCTCGCCCGAGCCCTGGGAAGCGCGGCGATCACGTCGCCGGCGATCACGCCCTCCGGCGCGCCGGCGAGCTGCGCAGCGATGCGTCCGGCCTCGGCGTGCAGCCACACGGCGGCGCAGGCCGCGCGCACCGGCTCGCAGCCCTGCGCGAGCAGCGCCCCGACGACGCCCGACAGCACGTCGCCGGTGCCGGCGGTGGCGAGCGCCGGGCTCTGGCCGGCGGAGATCGCGACCCGACCGTCGGGCAGGGCGACGATCGTGTCGTCACCCTTGAGGACCGTCACGGCGCCTGAGCGGGCTGCCGCCGAGCGCGCGTGGTGAAGCCGCCGCGCCTGTACCTCGTCGCCGGAGACACCGAGAAGGCGCGCGATCTCGCCCGAATGTGGCGTTATCACGGCCGGCGCCGAGCGCTCGGCGAGCGCCTCAGGTTCACCGTCGAAGGCACCCAGCCCGTCCGCGTCGAGCACCAGCGGCACGGGCGAGCCCGACACCAGCTCCCTCGCGAGCTCGCGCGCTCCGGCGCTCCTGCCGAGGCCCGGCCCGACCACGAGCGCGCCGCCGCGCGCCGAAAGTTCGAGCGCGTCGCCGGCACCGACAGGGCTGAGGGCGCCCTGCTCTTCGGGCAGGGCGTGCCCCATCAGCTCGGGCATCGCGGCAGCGATCGACGGCTGGATGGCGGCGGGCACGCACACCGAGACGTAGCCGGCACCGGCGCGCATCGCCGCAGCGGCCGCCATCCGCGGCGCGCCGGCGAGCTCGCGGCTGCCGCCGGTGACGACGACGTGCCCGGAAGTGAACTTGTTGGATGTCATGCCGCGGCGCGGCAGCCCCGTTACGACGGTCGGCTCGATGAGCCCTGCCGACGCTCCGACCGGCACGCTCGCGGGGATGCCGATGTCGACGACGTCGACGGTGCCGGCATGCTCCTTGCCGGGATGAACGAAGAGCCCCACCTTTGCCGCGTGGAAGGTGACGGTGATGCCGGCCCGCACGGCCGCGCCGGGCACCGTGCCGTCGCTCGCGTCGATGCCGCTGGGAACGTCGACGGCCACGACGGGCGCGCCGTGAGCGTTGATCCGCTCGATCGCCCTTGCCACATCATCGCGCGGCGAGCCCTGGAAGCCGGTGCCGAGGAGCGCGTCGACGAGGACCGCCGCAGCGGCAACCGGATCGTCGCCGGCTCCGAAGCCGGACCACGGCCGTCCGTCGAGGTTGACCGGGCTCTCGCCGCCGAGCCGCGTCAGGTTGACGGCGGCGTCGCCGCGAAACGCTGCGGGGTCCGCGACACAGACCACCGTCACCTGGCGACCTGCCTGTCGAAGCAGCCGCGCGACGACGAGGCCGTCACCACCGTTGTTGCCGGTGCCGCAAAGGACGACGATGCGGCCGTCGGGCGCCTGCCGCTCGACGGCGCGCGCGACCTGCGCGCCGGCCCGCTCCATCAGGTCGATGCCCGGAATGGCGTGCTGCTGGATCGCGTGGCGGTCGACGGCACGCATCTGCTCTGCGTCCGGAAGCGGAAGCAGCCAGTCGAAAGCATCCTGCACGGGAGGCGATCCTAAATGGTCGGCTGGCCGCCTTGCGGCCGGCTACTCGACTGTTACCGTCTTCGCGAGGTTCCGTGGCTGGTCGACGTTCAGTCCACGGCGGCGCGCGATCTTGTACGCCAGGATCTGCAGCGGCACGACCGCGAGCAGCGGCTGGAGCATCCAGTCGACGTCCGGGATCGTCGATCACTGCGTCGGCGACGCGTGCCACGCGCTCGTCGGCGGCCGCGACAGCGATCACGCGGGCCCCGCGGGCACGAACCTCTTCCAGGTTGGAGATCACCTTGCCGAGCACCGGCGAGTCGGTGGCGACCGCGACGACCGGCGTCGACTCGTCGAGCAGCGCGATCGGCCCGTGCTTCATCTCGCCCGCCGCGTACGCGTCGGTCGCGATGTAGGAGATCTCCTTAAGCTTGAGGGCGCCCTCGAGCGCTGCGGGCAGCCCGATGTGGCGCCCGATGTAGAGGAAGAAGTTGCTCTCCCAGCAGCTCTGCGCCACCGGCTCGACCTCGTCCTCGACGGTCTGGAGCAACTCGTGCGACGACGTGCGGCAGATGCTTGAGTTCGCCGACCAGTTCGGCACGCCGCTCGGTCGAGAGCGCCGCCCGCTGCTCCGCGAGGCGCAGCGCGAGCAGATACATCACGGCGACCTGGCAGAGGAACGTCTTGGTCGCGGCCACTCCGATCTCGAGACCGGCGCGCGTGAAGAGGACGCCCGTCCGCGTCGCGTGTGGCCTGCGAGCCCATCACGTTGGTGACGGCGATCACGCGTGCGCCGCGCTCAGCCGCGAGCCGCATCGCGGCGAGCGTGTCGGCCGTCTCGCCGGACTGCGTGATCCCGATCACAAGGTCGCCGGGGCCGACGACCGGATTGCGGTAGCGGTACTCGGAGGCGATGTCGACTTCGACGGGTATCCGCGCCCACTCTTCGATCGCGTAGCGACCCGACGAGGCCGGCGTGGTAGCGAGGTGCCGCAGGCGACGATGACGATGCGCTCGACGTCGCGCGAGCAGCGCCTCGTCGAAGGCTCCCTCCTCGGTCGAGCGTCACGCGGTCGCCGAGCACGGTGCGGTCGGCGATGGCGTCGGACAGCGCGTCGGCCTGTTCGTGGATCTCCTTCAGCATGAACGTCTCGTAGCCGCCCTTCTCCGCCTTTTCGGCGTCCCAGTCGACCGTACGAGCGCGCGCTCGACGGGCGTGCCGTCGGCCTTCGTCAGCTCGCACGCCATCGCGGCGCAGGGCGACGATCTCGCCGTTTTCGACGTAGTGGACGCGCCGCGTGTACGCAAGGAAGGCCGGGATGTCCGAGGCGATGAACGTTCTCGTCGTCGCCGAGGCCGACGACCAGCGGGCACTCGCGCCGCGCGCCGACCAGCAGCTCGGGCTCGTCGGCGCTCATCGCGACGAATGCGAAGTGGCCGTCGAGGCGCGCGAAAGCCGCGCGCACGGCCGCCACGAGGTCGCCGTCGTTGAGACGGCGCGATGAGGTGCGCGATGACCTCGGCGTCGGTCTCGGAGCGTGAAGGGGCAGCCGGCGGCGCTGAGCTCGTCCTTGAGCTCGATGTAGTTCTCGACGATCCCGTTGACGACGACGTGCACGCGGTCGTCGCCGTCAAAGTGCGGGTGGGCGTTCTCCTCGCTCACACGGCCGTGCGTCGCCCAGCGCGTGTGTCCGATGCCGGTCGTGGCGGGCCGCTCGGCGAGCGCGACGGCACCGCCGGCCGTCGGCGCGTTGCCGTCGCGAGCTTCGCGCGCAGCGCGTCGAGGTTGCCGACGGCGCGGATGGCCTCGATCTGCTCGCCCGCCAGGACCGAGATCCCGGCCGAGTCGTAGCCGCGGTACTCGAGCCTTGAGAGGCCGTCAAGCAGAACGTCGCGCACGGAGCGCGCGCCGACGTAGCCAACGATTCCGCACACCCCTGCGAGTGTATCGGTGGCCCCGCCGGATCTAGCCGAGCTCGCGCTCGACGAGCGCGACCAGCCGCGTCGCAGACGCTCGTCCGCCTCCGGCTCGGTCGGCGCCTCGACCATCACCCGCACGAGCGGCTCGGTGCCGCTCGGCCCGCACGAGCACGCGCCCGCGGCCCGGCGAGCTCGGCCTCGGCGCGCCTCGCATCGCGCTCGTCACGGCCTGCGGCGCCGCGCGAGCGCGCCGCGGTCGCGAACGCGTGACGTTGACGAGACGCTGCGGCAGCTGCTCCATCGCGTCGCGCTCGACGAGGTCGCGCGCCGGCGAGCGCCTCGAGCGTCAGCAGCGCGCTCGCGATGCCGTCGCCCGGTGCGGTTGAAGCGCCATGTCGATGATGTGCCCGGACTGCTCGCCGCCGAGCGCCAGCCGCGCGCGCGCAGCTCCTCGAGCACGTAGCGGTCGCCGACGTGCGGTCACGGCGACGTCGACGCCGGCGTCGCTGCATCGCGGCATGGAAGCCGTAGTTGGTCATCACCGTGACGACGACGCCGCCGCCGCGGCAGGCGCCCGCGGTCGCGCAGGTGAGCGCGGCGAGCGCGATCAGCTCGTCGCCGTCGACGACGCTCGCCGACGCGGTCGACGGCGAGCACGCGGTCGCCGTCGCCGTCGAACGCGAAGCCGACGGCGTGCCCGCCGTCGCGGACCCGCTCGGCGAGCGACTCGACGTGCGTCGAGCCGCAGCCGGCGTTGATGTTGCGCCCGTCGGGCGCGTCGGCGATCGCGGTGACGCTCGCGCCGAGGCGACGGAAGATCTCGGGCGCAACGGCGTATGTCGCGCCGTTGGCGCAGTCGAGCAGGACGTCGAGGCCGTCGAGGTCGAGCCCGGCGAAGCGCTCGCTGAGCTCGCGCAGGTAGTCCTCGTCCGCCGCGCGCAGGTCGCGCACGCGCGCCGACCCGCCGCCGGGCGCGACCGGCCCGCCGCGCGTCGAGCTCGCGCTCGATTTCGAGCTCGGCGTCGTCGGAGAGCTTGAAGCCGTCGGCGGCGAAGAACTTGATGCCGTTGTCGCCGGTAGGGGTTGTGCGACGCCGAGACGACGGCCGCGAGGTCGAAGCCGTAGCGGCGGATCAGCAGCGGGGCGGCGGGCGTCGGCAGCACGCCGCCGAGCAGCGACTTCGCCGCCGGCGGCGCTGATGCCCTCGGCGAGCGCCTGCTCGAGCATCGCGCCCGACTCGCGCGTGTCGCGGACGATCAGCACGCGCGGGTGCTCGCCGGCGACGTGCGAGCGTCGCCGCGCGGCCGAGCGCCAGCGCGAGATCGGCGGTGAGCAGCTCGCCGACGACGCCGCGGACGCCGTCGGTGCCGAACAGCTTGCGGGCCATGCCCGGCTGCGCCGGCTAGCGCTTCGAGAACTGCGGGCGCTTGCGCGCCTTCTTCAGACCGGCCTTCTTGCGCTCCTTCGCGCGCGAGTCGCGCGTGAGGAAGCCGCGGCGCTTGAGCTCGCCGCGCAGGTTCGGGTCGGCCTCCAGCAGTGCGCGGGAGACGCCGTGGCGCAGCGCGCCGGCCTGCGCCGAGATGCCGCCGCCGTGGAGTCGTGCGACGACGTCCATGCGGTCCTCGTAGCCGACGGCCTCGAGCGGCTGGCGGATGTTGCGCTGCAGCGTCAGGCGCGGGAAGTGCTCCTCGAGCGTGCGGCCGTTGACGAGGTATGTGCCGGTGCCGGGGCGGAGCATGACGCGCGCGATCGCCGTCTTGCGCTTGCCGGTCGCGCGGTAGCGCGCGCCGGCGGCGAGATCGATCGCGGCGGAGGCGATCGGCTTGGCGACGGAGCGTCGTCGTCTGCCTGCTCGGCTTCGTCGGCCTGCGCCGCCTCGGCGGCCTCCTCGATCGCGTACGGATCCGCGTACGGGTCCTCCTGAGCGGCGGCCCGAGCGGGTCGGCGCCCTCGGGCACGATGTCGACCTCGAGGTGCGCGCCGGGCACTGCGGGCTTCTCGCGCGCGGCGCCTCGCTCACCGCGACCGCGTCGGCCTCCGACCTCGCCGTCGGCGCTCGTCGGCTCGCGACGATCGTCGATCTCGACGGCCTCCTCGGCCACCGGTGGCCTCGGCGCGTCTCTGCCGGGGCGGCCTCGGCGACGCCGCGGGGGCCTGCTCAGGCTCGGCGGCCTGCGGCTGGTCTCGTCGGCCGGCGTCTCGGGGTCGGCCTGCGTCGGCTCGGGCTCTCTGCTCGTCGCTCATCTGGTCTCCAGCTCAATCGGCTTGCGGTTTCTGCGCGACGTGGGGATGGTCGGGACCGGCGTAGATCTTCAGCTTGGTGATCTGCCTCCGTGCGAGGCGGTTGCGGGGCATCATGCCTTTCACCGCGATCCGGATGATCTCCTCCGGACGGCGCGCGAGCATCTCCTCGAACGTCCGCGAGCGCAGACCACCGGGGTAGCCGGAGTGGCGGTAGTAGCGCTTGTCCGCGCGCTTGTTGCCGGTCACGTGGACCTTCTCGGCGTTGACGACGACGACGAAGTCGCCGGTGTCGACGTGCGGCGTGTACTCGGGCTTGCGCTTGCCGCGCAGGATGTCGGCGATCTGCGTCGCGAGGCGGCCGAGCGTCTGGCCGTTGGCGTCGACGAGCACCCAGTCGCGCTCGCGGTCGGTCGGCTTGGCGACGTATGTCTTGGTCGGAGGGCGCCATGGCGTCAAAAAGGCCACGCGGCGACCGCGCGGCGCAGCGCCATCTGCGAGTGACATGCATACGGCCGGACGCTCAAGCCGCGCCGTCGGCCGCGTCGCGGCTCGGCGCCGGTCACTCCCACTCGATCGTGCCGGGCGGCTTGGAGGTGATGTCGAGCACGACGCGGTTGACCTCGCGCAGCTCGTTGATCATCCGCGAGGCGATCGTCTCGAGCAGGTCGTAGGGCAGGCGCGCCCAGTCGGCGGTCATCGCGTCGTCGCTGGTGACCGCGCGGATCACGACGACGTAGCCGTAGCGTGCGCTCGTCGCCCTGCACGCCGACGGTGCGCACGTCCGGCAGCACGCAGAAGGACTGCCAGAGCTCGCGGTAGAGCCCGGCGCTGCGGATCTCCTCCTGCAGGATGTGGTCGGCCTCGCGCAGCAGGTCCAGGCGCTCCTTCGTCGCTTCGCCGCCGACGATCGCGGATCGCGAGGCCCGGTCCGGGGAACGGCTGGCGCCAGACGAGGCGCTCGGGCAGGCCGAGCTCGGCGCCGACGGCGCGCACCTCGTCCTTGAACAGCGCGCGCAGCGGCTCGACGAGCTCGAACGTGCAGGTCGTCGGGCAGGCCGCCGACGTTGTGGTGGGACTTGATCGTCGCCGCGCCGGTGCCGCCGCCGGACTCGATCACGTCGGAGTAGAGCGTCCCCTGCACGAGGAAGCGGGCGCCTTCGCCGCCGCCTCGGCAAGGCGAGCTTCGCGCCTCCTCCTCGAAGACGCGGATGAACTCGGCGCCGATCGCCTTGCGCTTGGCCTCGGGGTCGGTGACGCCCGCGAGCCGCTCGAGGAAGCGCTGCTCGGCGTCGACGGCGACGAGCGGCACGCTTGAAGTGTCGCGGAAGGTGCTGCACGACCTGCTCGCCCTCGTCCTTGCGCATCAGCCCGTGGTCGACGAACACGCAGGTCAGCTGGTCGCCGATCGCGCGGTGCACGAGCAGCGCGGCGACCGAGGAGTCGACGCCGCCCGAGAGCCCGCAGATGACCTTGCCGTCGCCGACCTGCTCGCGGATGCGCCGGATCTGTTCCTCGACGATCGACGCGGCCGACCAGGTCGCGCTCGCAGCCGCAGACCTCGGTCAGGAAGCGCGTCAGGATCTCCTTGCCGTAGGGCGTGTGCACGACCTCGGGATGGAACTGGATGCCGTAGATCGCCGCGCTCGGGGTTCTCGACCGCCGCGACCGGCGAGGCCGTCGAGGAGGCGAGCGCCGTGAAGCCCGGCGGCGGCGCGAAGACGGTGTCGCGGTGCGACATCCAGCACGTCTGCTCATGCGGCAGGCCGGCGAGCAGACGTCCCGGCTCTCGACGACCGTGAGCTCCGAGCGGCCGAACTCGCCGACCTCCGCCTCCTCGACGCGCGCCGCCGAGCTCGTGCACGAGCAGCTGCATGCCGTAACAGATGCCGAGCACCGGCACGCCGAGCTCGAGCAGACCGCGCTCAAGGCGCGGCGCGCCGGGCGCGTAGACCGACGCGGGGCCGCCGGAGAGGATGATCCCGCGCGGCTTGCGCGCGCGCGATCTCCTCGAGCGGCGTGTCGTGCGGCAGCAGCTCGCTGAAGACGCCGCAGTCGCGCACGCGGCGCGCGATCAGCTGCGAGTACTGGCCGCCGTAGTCGAGGACGAGGACCTCCTCGACGCGCGGCGCGCTCGAGCGGGCGCTCGCGTGTCGGACCGCCGGCGGCCGCGGCGGTCTCAGTCATCGACGAGGGCCGGCAACCTTCCCGCCGATCGCGCCCATCCGACCCGCTGGTCGCGCTGCAGCGCCTTACCCTCGGTCTGCAGCGACGGAGCGACGACGACCTCGGCGCGGTTGAACTCGGCGAGGTCCTTGTGGCCGCACGTCGCCATCGAGGTGCGCAGGCCACCGAACAGGTTGAACGTGCCGTCGTTCTCGTGGCGGGGCCGGCGAGGAT
Organism: uncultured Solirubrobacterales bacterium; assembly: GCA_963764325.1. GTDB lineage: Bacteria > Actinomycetota > Thermoleophilia > Solirubrobacterales > Solirubrobacteraceae > Palsa-744. Next base: position 61,839 of record CAVXSE010000006.1, read on the forward strand.
CTCCTCGAGCGTTCCGTTCTGGGTGGTCGCGACGCGCGCCCCGCGCGGCAGCGTCGGGTGGAACGTGGCCATGCCCCAGTGGAAGCCGTGGCCGGGCGCTTCGTAGGCCCGTGCCAGCGGCGAGCCGATCATCACGGCGTCGGCGCCGAGGTCGCCGCCGTTAACACGCTGAACGAGTAAGTGGAGCCCCGCAGCGAAACGTCACGTATGAATGGTTGTTCGGCGATGGCACATCCGCCGGAGGACGCATGGTGCGGCACGCCTTCCCCGATGCCGAGGGCACGCTGCTCGACAGTTCGGGACGTTTTCGCGTTTTGCTGAAGGTGACCGATTCGACGGGCCGAACCGACTGGGCATCGCATGCGGTGGTGGTGACGCGGTCCTTGTACCCGGCGGTAACAGTCGACGCCGCCGCGCCCGGCCTTCATTACCGATATTTCGAAGGCCTCTGGAAGAGCGCGCCGAGATTCGACGACATGACCGCGGTGAGCAGCGGAATCGCCTCGAATCTGGAGGACGCGGTGCGCCTACGCGAGGATGACTACGCGATTGTATTCGATGGCTATATCGCTATTCCGGCCGATGGCGGCTACACATTCACGCTGCTGTCAAGAGACGGCGGCGAGTTGAGCATCGGCGACACTCTCGTCGCCAGCAGTCCCGCGCCTGTTGGTCAGGTTTGCGGGAGCGTAGGCGATATGGTTCAGGCCGCGCGAGGCAGTATCGGACTGAAGGCCGGCCTGCATCCGATTCGCATGGACATCACCGACACCGATGGCGCGGGTGGCTTCGCTGTTGCGTTGGGAAGGTCCGGTGTGCCGCTGGCCGAAGTGCCGTCCGACGCGCTATTTCATTAATGCGCCGGGATGGCTGGGGGGCGCGGGCTCCACGAAAACGAAAATCCACCACTGTCCATCGCTCGAGCAAAACCCTGCGATCCGGCCCTCCCCGTCGCGCATGAAGCGGATTTTCCCCCGGTCACGGTAAAAGGACGCGTCATCCCAACCAGCGCGTTCGCCTGGCCCTTGGGACGGTGGAGCACCGGTGGTCTTTACCGTCCGCACCGGACTCCACTTCAGTTCGAACAGCGAATCGATTTCCCGGCTGCTGTAGGCCGCCGCATATTGGGCGAGATCGCGCCGTTGGCGCGAAGGCCGGGAATGCGGAGTATGTCTCCACCTTACCGTCTTGCTTCAGTGTGAACTGTAGCGGCTTGCCGGGCTGAGCTGGAAGAAAGAAGATAACAAGAGCCGTGGGCACGCCAAGATGAAACTCGTTTTCGCCGGCTGGCCGCACTTCGTAGGTTTGATCCTCTCCCACGTTACCAACCAGTAATTTTCCGTCGCTGACAAACCAGCGAACCACATCCCCGGGTCTTTTTCGTCACGTATCCCGCCCTGGCCTCCATCTGTGCGGCCGTGAGCGTCATCGCGTGAGGATCGCCAGCCGTGCTGCCGTACCCCTCCGGCTGCATCAGCCAGCCGACAGAAACTCTGACTCTCCGCGCGTCAACTCACTGGCGTTGGCGGCGCCCAGGTTGCACAGGCAGGCCACGCTGAAATGTTGATCGGGAAAGCTAACCATGTTCTTAAGCCGTAACCCCCATCCGCGCCACTGTGGTCGACCCGTGTTCAGGCCGCGATATTTGCCAGTCTGGAGACGAACAGCTGCATACCCGATCCGGCGATCCGTCGTTCAGTTTTCCGCGCTCCTGCATCTGGCGCACAGGCTCGGCCCCGCCCATGCGTGGCGCATAAAATCTTGTTCCAGCGGGCCAGGTCTTCCACCGTGGTCAGCAGGCTGGTTGCGCCCACCGTGTCGAAATTGGTCACGTTGAGGCGGGACCAATCCCCGGATGGCTGATAGCCGCAGGCCATGTCTTTGACAATTTCGTCGAAATTGTCACGCATTGGCGTCTTCCACATTCCCAGCGGCGCATTGTTTTTTCAAACCTGAAGCGGCGGAACGAGTGGTGGCTGACCCGTGCCACAATCTGGGCCAGCAGCGTGTAGCCGGTGTTGCTGTACAGGAATTGGGTGTTAGGCGTGAAGTTGAGTTGGCGCTGGTGCGAGACAACGTACAGCACGTTGGCATCGGCGATGGGGTGGCTCCGGAAATCCGCCAGCCGGAGAGGTTCCCCAGCTCCCACTGATCCCGCAGCTCGCTGGTGTGGTGCAGCATGGGGGGGATTGTCACTGGCGCGCCGAAATCGGGCAGTTCTGCGAGTGTACTTGCGCACCGGGTCGTCCAGCGAGAGCTTGCCCTCCGCCGCCAGCAGCAGAATCGCCGCGGCGGTGAACCGCTTCGACATCGACGCGACGTGAAATAGCGTGGCTGGCGCCCTGGCGATGTTGTGGTCGAGGTCGGCCATCCCTGTAGCCTCGCTTGTAGACGATTTCCTGATTGCGGCATCACTGACAGCGCACAGCCGGGCGAGATGGTAGTGTCCATCTTCTGACAAATAGCGTTTACTTTCGTGTCTTCAGTTTTCTCAGGGGAGGCTGGTGGGCAGTCCGCTGCGCGCGATGCGGTCAGCAGGCAAAGAAGCAACGGCGCGAGGACCGGGAAGGCGATGGAGGAAACCATCGAAACACCGCATCCGGCTAGTCTTCTTGATCGTAAGCAGCACCACTGCCTGTGCTTCCGCCGACCGCCCTTCGCCCACCGGGCCCACTTTTTCCGCGGTCTTGAACTTCACCGAACGCGGTCGAACGTCGAGACCCAGCGCGTCGGCCAGCCGCTCGCGAATCGCCATGCGATAATCCTTCAGCTTGGGCCGCTCCAGAATCACCGTGGAATCGACGTTCACGACGCTGATACCCGCGCCCGCGCACCATCGCCGCGCGTGCCGCAGGAACACCAGGCTGTCGCAGCCTTTCCAGCGCGGGTCGGTGTCCGGGAAAGTGCATGCCGATATCGCCCAGCGCCAGCCGCGCCCAGGATGGCGTCGGTGATGGCGTGCGCCAGCACGTCGGCGTCGGAGTGGCCCTCCAGGCCGAACTCGCATGGGCACGGTCACGCCGCCCAGAATCAGCGGCCGGCCGCGCGAGCGATGCGATGCACGTCCCAGCCCTGACCGGTGCGGTATTCCGCCATCAGGCCGGCTCGCTTCCTTCGCCGTCGTCTCTCGCGAGAGGAACAGGCGCGCCAGATCCATGTCGGCGGGCTGGTGATTTTGATATTGCGGTCGCTGCCCAGCACCACGCTCACTTCCACATCCAGCCGCTCCACCAGGCTGGATTCGTCGGTGCCGATGAAGCCGTCCTCGCGCGCCTTTCGAAGGCGCGTCGCAGCAGATCGTAGCGGAAAACCTGCGGCGTCTGCGCCAGCACCAGCTGTTCGCGCGGCAATGTGGCGCGAATCTGCACCGGCCGTGCCACGGCTGACCTGTTTCACCGTATCCACCGGCACGATGCCCGACGATGGCCGCGCCGGTCTCGGCGGCTTCGGCGAATCACCTTGTCGAATGGTCTCGGGCTCGATGAACGGCCGCACGGCGTCGTGCACCGCCACCAGATCGGTATTCGATCGCAGCGACGCGAGCGCGTTCTCCACCGATTGCTGGCGGCTGTTGCCGCCCTCCACCACCCGCACCGGCTTCGGGAAACCCTCCTGCGCACAGCTCCGCCACCCACTCCAGATCCTCCGGCGCGCACCGCCACCACAATCTCGGTGACCGCGGGCAGCCAGGCGAATTTGCGCACCGTGTGCAGCAGGATGGGCGAGCCTTCGAGCAGCATGAACTGCTTGCGGCTGGTGCCGGTCTTTTCCGGCGAGCGGCGCTGCCCATGCGCGTGCCAAGCCCCGCGGCGGGCAGATATGACGGCGACTCTCATGTCGACTCTACGATTCTATCGTGGTTTTCTCGGCCGTGACGACTGCCCGGATGCGGCTGCGCGGATCGCTCTGCTGCGCTCCGGCGCGGTCGTGCCTTCGTCGTCGGCCGCAGCGTGCATGCGCTCGTCGAACTTGCCGAAGATCATCTTGCCGGCGGTGGTCTGCAGACACGCTGGTCACGGAGATGTCGATGGTCTTCGAGATCATCTTCTTGGCGTTGTCCACCACCACCATGGTGCCGTCGTCCAGGTACGCCACGCCCTGGTTGTATTCCTTGCCTTCTTTCAGGATGAAGACGCGCATGGTCTCGCCGGGCAGCACGATGGGCTTCAGCGAATTGGCCAGCTCGTTGATGTTGAGCACTTCGACGCCGTGCAGTTGCGCCACCTTGTTCAGGTTGAAATCGTTGGTGACGACCTTGCAGTCGTAGACCTTGGCCAGCTCGATCAGCTTCATGTCCACTTCGCGGACGTGCGGAAAATCTTCTTCCACGATCTGCACGTGCAGGTGCGCCATTTTCTGAATGCGCTGCAGGATGTCCAGGCCGCGGCGGCCGCGGTTGCGCTTCATGGAATCGGCCGAATCGGCCACCAGTTGCAATTCCCGCAGCACGAACTGCGGAATCACCAGCACGCCATCGAGAAATCCGGTTTCGGCGATATCGGCGATGCGGCCGTCGATGATGACGCTGGTGTC
>CAVXSE010000007.1:0-234546 GCA_963764325.1 uncultured Solirubrobacterales bacterium
ATCGCCGATTCCGGTATCGCCAGCTTCTCGAATCGTCCGTCCTTGTAGTGAGCGATTCCCCGGCTCCCCGCAAACCATGCTGTGCCATCTGGCGCGATCAACAGGTCCACAATGTAGTGCCCCGTCAGGCACTCTACCTCGCTCATCTTCTTTGTGGGTCGCGCACCGTCATACCTGTACAGCCCCGTCCTAGTGCCAATCCACAGAAAAGCCCTGTGCGTCCTGCCCCATGGCCGTCGCCGTCACCGCGCCCAGACCGAACTGCTCTTCCAGTCGTTGTACTGCGTATCGGGAATTACTGGGGAAAGGAGACACGGCGCTCTTGCGCCATGGCCCCGGGCAATAGCCCAAGCGGCGGCGCAGACTAGCGCGATAGACCTGCTTTGGATTCCCTCAGGCAAATTGGCACGCACCTACACGAAGGTCTTTAGCCTGGGCGGGGCTTCAAAGGGGCCTAATGGTTCGTGCTATCTGTAGATTAAGGGAGAGAAATGTGGCAGGTACATCCCACAAAAGTACCGACGTATAGTACTTGAGCAATACGTACTCTGGCGCCCGAGGCGAGAGCGGAGCGCCATTTGCTCGATGAACACGCGGTCCAGCGTGATCTCTTCGATCGATGTGCCGGCGGCGAGCCCCATGTACGTCAGGGCGCGCTCGACCTCCTCGCGCTCGGCCGCGGTCTGGAAACGCTCGGCGCGGGCACTGCGTCGGTCTACCGGGCAGACCATGCCGGGGTTGGTGCCCCACGTCACCTGCGGCGAGATCGCAGACGCGTCGATCGCGTGCTCGGAGTCGAAGTGCGCGCCGTCTCCGTAGGCAGCTCGCGCCAGGCGGCGATCGCGGTGTCCAGGTCCTTGCCTTTCGGCGCGCCAGGCCGCTCGCTTGAGGTGAACCACGCGAACGTCGTCTCGTCGGGCGCGATCATGCCCGCGCGGCCGCCGCCCTCGATCGTCATGTTGCAGACCGTCATGCGGCCTTCCATCGAGAGCGACTCGATCGCGCTGCCGGCGTACTCGACGACGTGCCCGGTGAGGCCGCCGACGCCGAGCTCGCCGAGCGTCGCAAGGATCAGGTCCTTGGCGGTCACGCCGAACCCGAGGTCGCCGTCGTAGAGGACGCGCATCGAGCGCGGTCGCTGCTGGACCATGCATTGCGTGGCGAGCACGTGCTCGACCTCGCTCGTGCCGATGCCGAACGCAAGCGAGCCGAAGGCGCCGTGCGTCGAGGTATGGGAGTCGCCGCAGACGATCGTCATGCCGGGCTGCGTGACGCCGAGCTCTGGGCCGATCACGTGCACGATCCCCTGGCGTTCGCTGCCGAGCGAGTAGGCCGGGATCCCGAACTCCTCGCAGTTGCGTTCCAGCGTCTGGACCTGGACGCGCGAGAGCTCGTCGGCGATCAGGGCGGCGGTGCGCGTGCCGTCCGTCGGCGTGTTGTGATCGGCTGTCGCGAGCGTGCGGTCCGGCCGGCGCACGGGGCGTCCGGCCAGCCGTAGCCCGTCGAATGCCTGCGGGCTGGTCACCTCGTGCGACGAGGTGAAGGTCGATGTAGAGCAGTCCCGGCGTGACCTCGTGGGCCTCCCAGATCTTGTCGAACATCGTCTGTGGCATGGCGTTTCTCCTGGTCCCGCGCTTCAGCTACGCCGCAGCCCGGCCGACACCACGGCCAGCAGCGACGCCTCGTCCGCGCTGTTGTTCTTGAATCGGTGCGGCAGATCCGCGTCGAACGTGACGCAGTCGCCGGCCTGAAGTTCGTGTTCGGCGCCGTCGCAGTACGAGAACTACCGTGCCGCTCTCGACCAGAGCCGTCTCGCGGCTGCCCGGCTCGTGCATCGGCGGGTCCTCGGCGCCGCCTGTCGAGCCTCCCGGGGCCAGCGTGTGGCGCGAGAGCTCCGCGCGCTGCCCGGGCTGGGACGACGTGAGGATTTCGAATCGGTGGCCGCGGCGCCCGTTTCCTCCGCGCCGGCGCGACGCAGGGCGCGTGACTGTGACGGCGCCCTGCTCGTCGAGACGCAAGAGCTGCGACAGACGCAGTTCGAGCCCCGCCGCGATCCGTGCCGCGACGGTCAATGTGGGGCTCGTGGCGCCGCGCTCGACCTGCGAAAGCATCGGGGCGCTAACGCCGCTGCGCTCGGCGAGTTCGCGCAGCGACAGCCCGCAGGCCTCTCGCAGCGCCTTGACGCGGGCGCCGATTGCCGCGGGCTCCAGCTGGTCGCCCGCGGCCTCGACTTGCTCTTCCGGTGTCACGCTCGCCATACGCTTGTACGTTATCACGTACAAGCGCTACGCGTCTCGTCGGGCGCCTCGGCCCGCGGACCCGGCCTACTCGCCCGCCTTTGACGACGCCATCTGCTCGCGGTTCGCCCTCGCCACGGCGACCGAGATGGCGCGCAAATAGGCCCGCGCCGCCGCGTCGATGATGTCCGTGGAGAGCGCCTGGCCCGCGCCGCTCGAGCCTTCGATCTCGACGACGACGGAGACCTCGCCGAGCGCGTCCTGGCCCTCGGTGACGGCGCCGATCGTGAAATCGCTGAGCCGCGGGTTGATGCCGGTCGCGACATCGATCGCGCGCATCACCGCGTCGATCGGCCCGTCGCCGCCGAAGCTGCCCGTGGCCGTCGAACCGTCGGGGAGGTGCACGCGAGACCCGGGCGTGCGGCGGCCGCAACGTCGACGCCTCGACCTCGAAGCTGTCGAGCGTGAACCCCACGACCTCCTCGCGCAGCTCGTCCGTCACGAGCGCCTCGAGATCCATCGCCGTGACGCGCTGCTTGCGGTCGGCGAGCTCCTTGAAGCGCGCGAAGGCGGTGTTGAGCGCCTGTCCGTCGAGCGTGAAGCCCATCTCCTCGAGAGCTTTGTGCAGCGCGTGGCGGCCGGAGTGCTTGCCGAGGACGATCGAGTTGCTGTCCAGCCCCACCGAGGTGGCGTCCATGATCTCGTACGTCGCGCGCTCCTTCAGCACGCCGTCCTGGTGGATCCCCGCCTCGTGGGCGAAGGCGTTGCGCCCGACGATCGCCTTGTTCGGCTGCACGGGGTAGCCCGTGAGGCGCGACACCAGGCGGCTGGTGCGGGCTATCTCCGTCGTCTCGATGCCGGTCCAGAGGCCGAGCCGCGGCTCGCGCGTGCGCAGCAGCATCACTATCTCCTCCAGCGACGCGTTGCCGGCTCGCTCGCCGATTCCGTTCATCGCGCACTCGACCTGGCGGCAGCCCGCTTCGAGGCCGGCCAGCGAGTTCGCAACGGCCAGGCCCAGGTCGTCGTGGCAGTGCACCGAGACCGTCACGTCCCGCAGCCCGGGGACGAGCTTGTACAGCTCGCCGAACATGCCGCGTACTCCCCCGGCAGCGCGTAGCCGACGGTATCCGGGACGTTGATCGTCGTCGCGCCCTCGTCGAGCGCGATCTGGATCACCTCGGCCATGTAATCGATGTCCGAGCGCGATCCGTCCTCCGGTGAGAACTCGACATCGTCGGTGTATTCGCGGGCCTGCGCCACGGCGGCACGCGCCTGCCCCTTGACGTCCTCGCGCGTGGTCTGGAGCTTGCGCTCGATGTGCAGGTCGCTCGTCGCGATGAAGATGTGGATGCGGGCTCGCTGAGCGTCCCGTACCGCGTCCCCGGCCGCCTCCACGTCGCGACTCGCGGTCCGCGCGAGCGCGCAGATGACCGGCCCTTCGACCTCCCGCGAGATCGCCTGGACGGAGTCGAAGTCGCCCGGCGAGGTGATCGGGAAGCCGGCCTCGATGACGTCGACGCCGAGGCGCGCCAGCTGGTGCGCGATCTCGAGCTTTTCCTGCCGGTTCAGGGAAATGCCCGGCGACTGCTCGCCGTCGCGGAGCGTTGTGTCAAAAATCAGGACTCGATCTGAGTCGCTGCGCTGCCGTTCATCGTCCATCGGTTAGCTCTCCTTTCGGTTTCTCGCTGTCACTTCCTCTCTGCTGGGTTCGCGGCTCAGCGGCCGCCACGCACTATTCCCCCCGGAGGGGGAGGAGCAGAGAGAGCGCGAGAAGGGAGACCTGCCTGTGCATCTACGGGCGAGAGTAGCAGCGTGCGAGGCGCGGCGTCAGCCCAGGTCGACGGACCAGCCGTCGACGAAGTCGCCGCTGTCGAGGATCTGTTGCACGACGGCCTCACCGACCGGTGCGTCCGTCGTGACGACCATCGCCGCGAGCTTCTCCCCCTCGCCGTTCAGCGGCGCGTGGCCGACGGCCGCGGAGGAGATGTTGATGCCGTGCTCGCCGAAGATCGAGCCGACCCGGCCGATCATGCCCGGCAGGTCCTCGTAGCGGAAGATCGTCACGTGGCGCTCGAGCTCGATCGTCAGGCGCCTGCCCTGCACCTCGACGAGGTGCGGGACGCGGCTCGGGCCGATGCCGGTGCCGGCGACTGCGACGCGGCGGTCACCGGCGACGACCGTGACGCGGATCAGCTCGTGAAAGTCCTGTGCCTCGGAGACCGCCTTCTCCTCGACGACGATGCCCCTCTGCTGGGCCATCGATGGGGCGCTGACGAGATTGACGGGCTCCTCGGTGCGTCCATCCAGGGCGCCGACGATCACCGCGAGCCCGAGCAGGCGCGTGTCGAAGTCGGCAATGCGCCCCATGAAGGCGGCCTCGATGCGCTCCACGGAGCTGCCCTCGGCGAGCGTCATCGCAAGTCGCCCGAGCTGCGTCGCGAGCGGCAGGAACGGTCCGAGGACATCCATGTCCTCGGCGCCGACGGCGGGGATGTTGACGGCCGTTGAGACCACGCCGCCGTTGAGGGCCGCGACAACCTGCTCGGCCGACTGGTAGCCGGCGCGATCGGTCGCCTCGGCCGTCGAGGCGCCGAGGTGCGGGGTCACGATCACGTTCGGGTACGCAAACAGCGCGTGCTCGGTGACGGGCTCGTTCTTGAACACGTCGATCGCCGCGCCCGCGACCTTGCCGCTGTCGAGCGCCTCGATCAGCGCGTCGTCGTCGATCAGGCCTCCTCGCGCGACGTTCAGAATCCGCACGCCGTCCTTCATCGCGGCGATCGCATCGCGTGAGACGAAGCCTTCGGTCTCCGGCGTTTTGGGCAGGTGGATCGTCACGAAATCGGCCTGGGCGTAGAGCTCCTCGCGGACTGTCGGCCTTGTCGACGCCGTGCTCCCGGTAACGCTCGGCGCTGACGAACGGGTCGAAGGCGACGACGCGCATCCCGAAGCCGCGGGCACGCTGGGCCACGAGCTGGCCGATCCGGCCGAAGCCGAGAATGCCGAGCGTCTTCTCGTAAAGCTCGACACCCGGAGTATTTGGAGCGCTCCCAGCGACCGTCGATGAGCGCGCTGTAGGCCTGCGGCACGTTTCGAGCGAGCGCGAGCAGCAGCGCCATCGTGTGCTCGGCAGCCGTGACGACGTTGGACTCTGGTGCGTTGGCGACGACGATGCCGCGACGCGTGGCCGCGGCCACGTCAACGTTGTCGACGCCGACGCCGGCGCGGCCGACGACTTTCAGTCGCGTGGCCTTCTCGATCAGCTCGGCGGTCATTTTCGTCGCCGAGCGGATCACGATCCCGTCGTACTGCCCGATGCGCTCAGCCAGCTCCTCATCGCTCCAGTCGACGCCGAGGTCGACATCGAAGTGCGAGCGCAAGAGCTCGATTCCCGAGTCGCCGATCTTCTCCTTGACGAGGACGCGCGGCCGCGCCGCCTCGGCGTTCACGCGTGCTCCACAACCCACTCGATGCACCCCGTGAGCGCCTGCACGTCGGACGTCTCGATGGCGGGGAACATGCCCACGCGAAGCTGGTTGCGGCCCAGCTTGCGGTATGGCTCGACGTCGACCACGCCGTTGGCGCGGAGCGTCGCCGCGACCTGTGCCGCGTCGACCGAGTCGTCGAAGTCGATCGTGCCGACGACACTCGAGCGCTTCGCGGGATCGGCGACGAACGGCGTCGTGTAGCTCGTCCGCTCAGCCCAGCCGTAGAGGACGTCCGCGCTGGCGCGGCTGCGCCCGGCGCAGGCGTCGAGGCCACCCAGCCCCAGCATCCAGTCGATCTGCTCGGCGAGCAGCACGAGCGTGGCGACCGCCGGCGTGTTGTACGTCTGGTCCTTGCGGGAGTTCTCGAGCGCCGTGTGGAGCGACAGGAAGTCGGGGATCCAGCGCTCGCTCCCGTGAAGCTCTTCGATGCGCCCGGCGGCGGCGGGGCTGAGGATCGCGATCCAGAGCCCGCCGTCGGAACCGAAGCTCTTCTGCGGCGCGAAGTAGTAGGCGTCGGCTTCGGCGACGTCGACGGGGAGGCCACCCGCACCCGAGGTCGCGTCGATCGCCACGAGCGCGTCGCCTGCGTCGTGCGGTCGCGCCACGGGTACCGCGACGCCGGTCGAGGTCTCGTTGTGGGCCCAGGCGATGATGTCCGCGCCTTCCGCGGCGGCGAGCGCACCCGCTGGTGCGGGGTCGGGAGCGTCGCCGGGGTCCGCGGCGACGATGACGCTCGGCTCCAGGAACGGCGCGGCGTCCGTGACAGAGGAGAACTTGCGCGAGAACTCGCCGTACGCGAGGTGCAGGGCCCGCTCGCGAACGAGCCCGAATGCGGCGGCATCCCAGAAGGCGGTTGCGCCGCCGTTGCCGAGCGCGATCTCGTAGCCCTCGGGCAGGGAGAAGAGGTCGGCGAGCCCGGCGCGGACCCGGCCGACGACGGCCTTGACCGGCTTCTGGCGGTGCGAGGTGCCGAGGACCAAGTGGCCGGTGGCGGCCAGGCGCGCGACTGCCTCGTCGCGCACCTTCGAGGGACCGCAGCCGAAGCGGCCATCGACAGGAAGCAGGTCGGCGGGGATGGCGGGGTGCTGCTGGGCGGTTGCCGGCGCGGACGACATCGTGAAGCTCCTTCTCTTCGGGAGTCTCGGGGATGGGAGCCCAGGCGCGCGGCGGGGGTCTACTCGTCGCTTCCCGGTGGTGGACTCCACCCATGCGCCAGTCGCGACGACAGCGCGAGTGTAGCGCGCGCGAGCTGGCTTCGGTCAGCTGCCGCGGCGGGCCGGCTCGTCCCAGTCATAGCCGGGCCCGAGGGGGATGATGTGCTTGGGGTTCAGCTCGTCGTGCGTCGTGTAGTAATGCGTCTTGATCTGCCCCATCGCGACGGTCCCGGCCACTCCGGGCCGCTGGTAGAGGTCGCGCGCGTAGGCCCAGGCGTTCTCATAGTCGACGAGCCGCCGGCGGTTGCAGCGAAAGTGCGTCACGTAGACCTCGTCGAAGCGGACGAGGGCGGGAAAGAGGCGCCAGTCGGCCTCGGTGATGCGGTCGCCAAGCAGAAAACGCCGCCCGCTGAGAAGCTCCTCCAACCAGTCGAGGTTCTCGAACAGCTCACGGAACGCCCGGTCGTATGCCCGTTGGCTGCGGGCAAAACCGGCACGGTAGACGGCGTTGGAGATCGAGCGAAACGTTCGCTCGTTCGTTCGGTCGATCTCCTCGCGCAGTTCCGCGGGGTAGAGGTCGAGCTCGGCGCCAGAACCGAGGCCACCGAGCGACTCGCCTTCGCCCATCATGCGGACGATGTCCGCTGACTCGTTGTTCACGATGCGCCGGCGCTGTGAGTCCCAGAGCACCGGCGCCGTGACGCGATCACCGTAGCCGGGGTCGCTCTCGGCGTACGCCTCGGCGAGGTAGCTCCAACCGTTCAAGCCGTCGACGTAGCGGCCTCCGGGGCCGTCGTCGAACGACTCGCCCGTGAAGGCCCAGCCGCGCTCGTCACGGAACGGCGCGGCGAACCAGATCGGGATCGCATCGGCGAGACCCGCGAGCGAGCGCACGATCACCGTGCGGTGGCACCACGGGCAGGCGAGCGAGACGTAGAGGTGGTACCGGCCGGCCTCGGCGCTGAGCGCTTCGCCGCCGCCCGGCCGCGGGTCGATCCCGACCCAGTCGCGGAAGCTTGAGACCTGCCGCTGAAATTCGCCGTCGTGGATCTCGGCGTCGACGATGCTCATAGGACCTCCCTCTCGACGGCCAGCGTCGGCCATTGCTGTGGCGGCCTCGGCGCCGCTCCTCGTTGGTGCAGGACGCAGATCTCAGGTGCCGGGCCGAGCACCAGCTCGCGGCGCCAGAGGCCGGCGCCGGTGGCCGCGCGACCGCTGAGCAGCTGCGCGAGCGTCGGGTACGGGCTGCCGAGCGGCCGTGAGAGCCAGAGCGCCCGGTCGGCGGCGATGGCCTCGGGCGAGCCGTCGACGAGCTTGTACAGGCCCGCCGTGCCGTCGGCGAGCATCGCGGCGGCGCGGTCGTGCGCCGGCCCGCGCGCTTCGTCGGTCGCGGCAGGCCCGAGCCGTCCGAGGGCGGCGTAGTCCTCCACGAGATACCAGTCTTCGTAACCGCGACCGTCGAGCCACGGCAATTCGCTCACGCGAGCCGACGACGAGCGCACGAACCCGGCGGGACCGTGCTCGGCCAGGGCGCGGTGAAAGTCCAGCTCGGATCGCTCGTAGGCATCCGCGTCGGCGTCCTCGCGCGGGCGGTGCCAGAACACGTACGCGAGCACGGCTCGCCTAGAAAGCGGGCTTGAGCCAGTCCATGTTCGCGCGCAGGTCTTCGCCACGCGCTCGATCTGCGTGCCTTCTTGTTCCTCGCGCATCCGCTTGAAGCTCTCCTGCCCGGCTCGGTTCTCCGCGATCCACTCACGCGCGAAGTCGCCGGACTGGATCTCGCCGAGGATCTTGCGCATCTGCTCACGCGTCTCGTCGGTGATGACGCGCTTGCCGCGCGTGTAGTCGCCGTACTCGGCTGTGTTGGAGATCGAGAATCGCATGCCCGCGAGGCCCTTCTCGTACATCAGGTCGACGATCAGCTTGACCTCGTGCAGGCACTCGAAGTACGCCATCTGCGGGTCGTATCCGGCGTCGACGAGGGTCTCGAAGCCCGCTTGGACGAGCTCGGAGACGCCGCCGCAGAGGACTGCCTGCTCGCCGAAGAGATCCGTCTCCGTCTCGTCCTTGAAGGTCGTTTCGATGACTCCGCCCACGGGTGCAACCGATGCCCTTGGCGTAGGCGAGCGCAAGTGCTCGGGCGTTACCGGTCGCGTCCTGCTCGATCGCGATCAGGCCCGGGGACGCCGCTGCCTTCGGTGAACTGCCGGCGCACGAGGTGGCCGGGGCCCTTGGGCGCGACCATCGCGACGTCGACGCCGGCGGGCGGCTCGATCTCGCCGTAGTGGATGGAGAAGCCGTGGCCGAAGAGGAGCATGTTGCCCGGCGCGATGCCGTCGCGGATCTCCTCCCAGACTTCGCGGTGAAGCTCGTCCGGCACGAGAATCATGACGAGGTCGCCGCGGCTTGCGGCATCGACGACGGAGAGGACCTCGAGACCTTCGCTGCGGGCCTTCGCGGCCGATGCGGAGTCGGCGCGCAGCCCGACGACGACGCTTACGCCGGAGTCCTTGAGGTTGAGCGCGTGGGCGTGGCCTTGCGAGCCGTAGCCGATGATCGCGACGGTCTTGCCGTCGAGGAGTGAGAGGTCTGCGTCGTCGTCGTAGATCATGGACGGCAGGCTAGCCGATGTCCGCAGAGCCTCTAGGCCGACGCGACGGCGACGAGCGTACGGCCGGGGACGCTTACGCTTCCGTCGTCGGCGGTGAACGGCGCGAGGCGCTCGGCGAGCGAAGCGCGCATCTCGTCGATCTGGTCAGCGGGAAGCGACATCACGGCGTTGTGCACGAAGGCGGAGAAGTCGAGCGTGCTCTCCCAGAACTCGTCGAAGTCGGCGTGGCGGCGCGCCATGTCAACGCCTTCGACGCGCACCTCGGTGAAGCCCGTTGCGTAGAGCAGCTCGCTGAGCCGCTCGACGTCGCTGAGCGCGAACGGTCCGGGTGTCCCGGGCGGCGGCGAGCTTATGACGCCGCGCTCGAGGAGCTCGCGCGCGGGCAGCGCGAACCAGGGGTTGGCGGCAACGTCGTCCCAGCCGCGAGCACGACGCGGCCGCCCGGGACGAGCACGCGCCTGGTCTCGCGCAGCGCCGTCTCGGCGTCGATCATCAGCATGTATCCCCAGCGGCACAGAACTCCGTCGATCGACGCGGTCGTGAGGTCGATCCATTCGGCGTTGAGCTGGCGGAATTCGACGTTCGTGACACGGAGCTCGGCGGCGCGTTCGCGCGCGGCGTCGAGCATCGCCTCGGCCTGGTCGGAGATCAGCACGGTGCCGGACGGGCGCGACGCGCTGCGCGGCGAGGAGCCCCGTCTCGGCGACTCCCGCGGCGAGCTCGAGGATGCGCTGTCCCGGCTTGCGGATCGAGCGCCTCGAGCATCCACTCGGACACCGGCGCCGACATGTCGCGCATCAGCGCCTGGCGGCGACTCCATCCGGCCGCGGCCGCCTCCCAGTTTTCAAGGCTCGCCTGTCGCTGCGCGTCGGGGTCGCTCATGCGAGCTCCCTGCGCAGTAGCTTGCCCGACGCCGTGCGCGGCAACGGCCGGTCGGTCACCCGCAGGCGCTTCGGTGCCTTGAAGCGCGCGAGCCGCTCGGCGCAGAACGCCACGAGCGCGTCTGCGTCGACCTCGTCGCCCTCGCGCGCGACGACGACCGCGCAGATGGCCTCGCCCCATTCCTCGTCCGGGCGGCCGTAGACCCCGGCCTCCGCGACGGCGGGGTGTGATTCGAGCACCGCCTCGACCTCGCCCGGCGCGACGTTCTCACCGCCGCTCACGATCGTGTCCGCGGCGCGACCGTTCACGGCGAGGTTGCCGGCGCCGTCCAGTTCCCCGAGGTCGCCGGTGTGAAGCCAGCCGTCGGTGTCGACGCAGCCGTCGCTCACGGTCGCCCCGTGCACGAGGATCTCGCCGTCGTCGGCGATCCGAACGTCCGTGCAGAAGAGCGGTGGCCCCGCCACGGCACGTCCTGCGGCGAGCATCGCGCAAGGCGTCGTCGTCACCTGCGATGCGGCCTCTGTGAGGCCGTACGTCAAGGCGACCGGAACGCCTGAGTCGGCGGCACGGTCGAGGAGCGCGGCGGGCACCGGGCCGCCGCCGGTGAGAGCGCAGCGCAGGTCCCCGCCGCCCTCAAGGCCGCCGTCGAGCAGCCGGGCGAGCGTGGTCGCGACGAGGCTGAGGACCGTGATCGGTTCCTCTTGCAGAGTTGCGAGCACCCGCTCGGTTTCGAAGCGCTCGTGCACGACCGCCGTCGTGCCATAGATTGCGGCCCGCACCAGAATCGAGAGGCCGCCGACGTGCGAGAGCGGCAAGGCGCAGAGCCAGCGCTCGCGTTCGTCGACGCCGAGCGCGACCGCCGAGCCGAGCGCGCTCCACAGGAGGTTGCCGAAGCTGAGCTCGACCTCCTTCGGCTCGGCGCTGGTTCCCGATGTGTAGAGGACGACCGCGCTCGCGCCGAGGTCATGCCCGCCGGCACCGCCGTCCCACGCGGCGCCGTCGCCGAGTGGCTCGCCGACGACCGTCGCGCAGCGATCGCGCCGCGCCGCGCGTTCGGCCGGCGCCAGGCGCAGGTCGACGGGAACCGCGACGGCTCCGCTGAGCATGCAGGCGTGGAGCGCACGCGCGAACTGGAGGCCGGGTGGAAGTTCGATCGCTACACGGTCACCGGGCCCCGCGCCCAGCGTCGCGAGTGCCCCGGCGCCGCTCATCGACTGTTCGAGCAACTGTGCATGGGTCCACGTTCCCTCGGCGCTCACGAGCGCTATGCCGTCGGGGCGACGACGTGCGGCGCGCACGAGCCAGTAGGGGACGATCACGGCGCACAGGCTAGCCTTCGCGGCGTGAGCACCCTCTGGAGCGCCGTCGACGACGACGCCGTAGCCGATTTCACGGACGTCGTTTACGAGCACTCGCAGGGTGACGACGCTGGCATCGCGAAGGTCACGATCGACCGTCCCGAGGTCCGAAACGCGTTCCGGCCGCGCACCGTCATCGAGCTTTCGCGCGCCTTCGAGCACGCCCGTGAGGACCCCACGATCGGCGTGATCATCCTCACCGGCGAGGGGCCCGACGCCTTTTGCTCCGGCGGCGACCAGCGGGTGCGCGGCGACACCGGCTACATCGAGGAGGGCGCAACGGTCGGCCGCTTCCACGTCACGGACCTTCACGTCCAGATTCGGCGCCTCCCCAAGCCGGTCGTCGCGATGGTCGCCGGCTACGCGATCGGCGGCGGCCACGTCCTGCACCTGGTCTGCGATCTGACGATCGCCGCCGACAACGCGCGCTTCGGCCAGGTCGGCCCGCGCGTCGGCTCTTTCGACGGCGGCTACGGCGCGAGTTTGCTCGCGAGCCTCGTGGGGCCCAAGAAGGCCAAGGAGATCTGGTTCCTGTGCCGGCAGTACGACGCCGAGCAGGCGCGCGAGATGGGGCTCGTGAACGCCGTTGTGCCGCTCGCCGAGCTCGAGGAACAGACCGTCGCCTGGTGCCGCGAGATGCTCGCCGTGTCGCCGTTCGCGCTGCGTCTCATGAAGGCCAGCTTCAACGCCAGCGAGGACGGCATGGCGGGGCTCCAGCAGCTCGCGCACGACGCGAACCTGCTCTTCTACGCCAGCGACGAGGCGGCCGAGGGCCGCGACGCGTACCGCGAGAAGCGCCGGCCGGACTTCTCGCGCTTTCCGAAGCGGGCCTGACAAGCGTGCGGACGATCCGGATCTGGGTCATGGCGGCCCGCGTGCGGACACTGCCCGCGGCGGTCGCTCCGGTCCTCGTTGGCACGTCGCTCGCGCTCGGGGCCGGACACTTCAAAGCACTCGCCTTCGTGGCGACCCTGCTCGGCGCCCTGTTCATCCAGGTCGGTACGAACCTCTCGAACGACTACTCAGACGCCCGCCGCGGCGCCGACACCGAGGATCGCCTGGGACCGGTTCGCGTCACCGCCGGCGGCCTCGTGCCGCCGAGCCAGGTCCTGCTCGCGACGTACGTCTCGTTCGGCCTGGCGTGCCTGTGCGGCGCCTACCTGGTGTACGTCGCCGGCTGGGAGCTGCTCGCGATCGGCGCGGCTTCGATCCTCGCCGGAGTGCTCTACACGGGCGGACCGAGGCCGTACGGATACGAGGGCCTCGGCGAGGTCTTCGTGTTCCTCTTCTTCGGGATCGTTGCCGTCGCCGGCTCCTATTACGTGCAGACTCAGGACTGGGCGTGGCAGGCGTTCGTCTGTGCGATCCCGGTGGGTCTGCTGGCGAGCGCGATCCTCGTCGTCAACAACGTCCGCGACCTCGAGACGGACCGTCGCGCCGGCAAGCGAACGCTCGCCGTCCGCCTCGGCCGCGAGCGCACGCGCACGCTCTATGCGTCGATGCTGACGCTCGCGTTCCTCGCTGCGCCCCTGCCTTGGGTCTTTGGCTCGATGACGGCCTGGCTTCTGCTGCCGTGGGCCGTGATCCCGCTCGCTCTCCGCCTGACCGACGTGGTGCGGACGCGAACCGACGGACCCTCGCTCAACGTCGCGCTCGCGGGCACGGGAATGACGCAGCTCATGTTCTGCCTCCTTTACTCCGCCGGCATCCTCGCGAGCGGCGGCATCACGTGAGGCTCGAGCTGGAGCGGCGCACGCTGAGCTTCTCCGAGAACGCCCATGCGTCCTACGGCGCGCTCGGCGAGCGCGAAATCCTGCAAGTCGAACTCCAGAGCCGGCAGGGACACGTCGGATACGGCGAGGCAGCGCCGCTCGAGCCCTACGACGGCGTCTCCATCGCACGCGTCGAGCGAGCGCTGCGCGAGTACGCCCGGGCACTTGACGGCGTCGACGGCGGCGCGCAGGGCCTCGAAGCATGCCGCGCGACCGACCCGCTGCCGCAGGCCCTGGCCGCCATCGACATCGCCCTCTGGGACATGGCGGGCCGCGCGCGAAGAACGGCCCGTCTGCGCGCTGCTCTCCGATCCGCCCGCGCCGGCGGTTCCCGTCAACGCGACGATCACCGAGGCCGATCGCAGCGGCGCGGCGAGCGCGGCCACGAGGGCTGTCGCAGCGGGTTTTGAGTGCCTGAAGTTGAAGGTCGGGGTCGGCGACGATCCGGCCCGCGTCGCGGCGGTCCGCGCTGCCGTGGGTCCCGGCGCCCTGCTGCGCCTGGACGCCAACGGCGCGTGGGATGTGGAGACAGCGGTCGCCTCGATCGGCGTGCTTGAAGCGGCCGCGATCGAGCTCGTCGAGGAGCCCGTCCACGGCGTCGACGCGGTCCGCGAGGTGCGCGACCGCGTGGCGGTGCGCGTCGCGATCGACGAGACGGCGATGCAGCCCGGCGCGCTCGCCTCGGGCTGCGCCGACGCGGTCTGCCTGAAGGTGTCGGCGAGCGGTGGCATCACGCCGCTGCTCGCGGCGGCGTCGCTAGTGCGCGCCGGCGGCGCCGACGTCTACCTCGCATCGACATACGACGGCCCCGTCGGCATCGCGGCTGCGCTGCATGCCGCAGCCGCGCTCGCGTCGACCGGCCATGTCGCGCACTGCGGCCTTGCGACGCTCGAACTCTTCAGCGACGCGCCGACGGTCCTCGCCCCCGTCGGTGGCGCGATAGCCGTGCCGGCGTCAGGCGGCCTCGGCGTCGAGCCCCTCTAGCGCTCGCGCCAGCGCGCCTGGCGACTCGAGCGCGAGCCGGTGCCCTCCGGGCAGGATCTGGGCGCCGCCGCGGCGCGCTTCCAGGGCCAGACGCCGCGCGAGCCCGACGTAGCGCTCATCGCGCTCGCCCGCCAGCGCAAGCAGCGGCAAGTCAAGGCCGGCCAGCTCCGACCAGACCGGATCGAACACGCCGGGCCCGAGGCCGCGCAGGGCCGCAGCGAGTGCGTGGGGCTGCTGTCGCACGAGCTCCCCGCGGGCCGCGGCGAGCACGCCCGGCGGGTCGCCGGCGAACAGCGGCTGGCGATTCCAGAGGTCGGCGAATTGCTGGCCGTCCATCTGTTCGATCCGCGTCGCGAGTTCCTCGTCGGCGGCTCGGCGCGCCGCGCGTTGGTCGTCGTCCTCGATCCCCGCGTGGGCCGAAACCAGCACCAGCGCGTCTGTCCGCTCGGGGTGCGTGAGTGCGATCGTCAGCGCGACGCGCGCACCCATCGAGTAGCCGCACACGACGAGCTTCCCGGGAGCACCGGCGAGTGCGAGCTGCACCGCGCTCTCGTAGCTCGCGGGCCTGACGTCGGCGCAGGCACCGTGGCCCGGGAGGTCCACGGCGAGCGACCGGTACCGTGAGGCGTCCAAATGGGCGATAACGCCATCCCAGCTGCGGCGACTGCCGCCGAAGCCGTGCAGGAACAAGACGGTTCGGGGCACGGGCGCATCGTATGAGCGGCGTCGACGAGACGTACGCTCTGCTCGCGGCGTTCGTCGACGAGCTCGCGCGCTGTGGCCTGCGCCACGCGTCCACATCGCCCGGTTCGCGTTCCGCGCCGCTGGTGATCTCGCTCGCCCGGGACGAGCGGATCGCGTGTCATTCGCACATCGACGAGCGTTCCGCGTCGTTCTTCGCACTCGGCACCGCCAAGGCCACCGGGACGCCGACGGCCGTCGCGTGCACGTCGGGCACGGCCGCCGCCGAGTTTCACGCCGCGGCGATCGAGGCGCGCGAGGCGCGAGTGCCGCTGCTGCTGCTGACGGCGGATCGTCCCGCGGAGCTACGCGAAAACGGCGCCGGGCAGGCGATCGACCAGATCAAGCTCTACGGAAGCGCGGTCAAGTGGTTCGTGGAGGTCGAGCTCGCCGGTGCCGGTGCGCCGCAGCTGCGCTGGATCAGGACCCTCGCGTGCCGTGCGTTCGCGACCACACTGTCAGGCCGGCCGGGGCCCGTGCACCTGAACTTCCCGCTGCGCGAGCCGCTCGTCACGGACGCCGTGCCCGACCGCGCGGAGGGCGGTCGACCCGACGGCCGACCGCTCGTAACGGTCCATGCCAGACGCCAGGCGCCACTGGAGAGCAGGCGAGCCGAGGTTCTCGCGGCGGCGCGGCGGCCGCTGCTGGTTGCAGGCCGCGACGAGCGTGGCGACCTCGGCGAGGCCGCCAGGGCGTTCGCGCAGCACGCCGGATGGCCGCTGCTGGCGGACCCGATGTCCGGTGCGCGGCGGCCGACGACAGCGGTCGCGCACTACGACGCGCTCTTGCGCGACGCTGCGTTCCGCGAGGCTGCGAAGCCCGATCTGGTTGTCCGCGTCGGCGACCTGCCGGTCTCAAAGCCGCTTCGCCAGTGGCTCGCTTCGATGCCCGACGTGCCGCAGGTCGCGGTCGACGCGGAGGAGGCCTGGCAGGATCCCGACGCGACGTTCGCCTCCTACTGGCAGGACGACCCGGCCGTCGTGCTCGCGGATCTCGCACGCCACGACGGCTGGGACTGCGAGACCGGCTGGCTTGAGCGCTGGCTTGCGGCGGACGGCGTCGCCCACGAGGCGCTAACCGCGGCCGTGGCGGAGGATCTCAGCGAGCCGCGCGTGGCGGCGCTGCTCGGCGACGTGCTTTCCCCGGACGCGACGCTCTTCGTCGCCTCTTCGATGCCGGTGCGCGACATCGAGACGATGTGGGGCGCGCGCGAGGAGCCGCCGCGCGTGCTGTGCAATCGCGGCGCGAGCGGCATCGACGGGACGCTCGCGAGCGCTTTCGGAGTCGCGGCAGCCGGTGATGGCCCGGTCGTTGCTCTGATCGGCGACGTCGCCTTCGCGCACGACGTCGGATCGCTGATCTGCGCGTCGCGTCTCGGCCTCGCGCTGACCGTCGTGCTGCTCAACAACGGCGGCGGCGGCATCTTCGACTTCCTGCCGCTCGCCAGGAGCGAGCTTGCCCGCGGCGAGCTCTTCGAGCGCCACGTCGCGACCGACCCGGGTCTCGACTTCGCCGCGCTCGCGCGCGCCTACGGAATCGAACACGTGCTCGCGCGCGACGCCGACGAGCTCGCCGACCTCGTCCGTGAATCGCTGCCGGCGGCCACCAGCCGCGTCATCGAGGTACGCAGTGACCGCGCCGAGAACGTCGCGCTGCACGAGCGGATGTGGAGCGAGGTCGCCGCGGCGATCAGCCGCTGAGCAGAGGCAGCAGCGCCTGAAGCTTGATCTCCGTCTCCGCAAGCTCGCGCGCCGGGTCCGATCCTCGAACGATCCCTCCGCCGGCGAAACAGCGCGCCAGCCTGCCGGCCAAAAGCGCGCAGCGCAGCGCGACGCAGAACTCGCCGTCGCCGACGCCGTCGGTCCAGCCGACCGGTCCGAGATACCAGCCGCGATCGAGTCCCTCGAGGGCCGGGATCAGCGGCAGCGCGCCGGCCAGCGGCTCGCCCGCGACGGCCGGCGTCGGATGCATCAGCCCGGCGAGCTCGAGAGCATCGATCGGCGACGCGAGCTGGGCGCGGATCGGCGTCGCCAGGTGCTGGATGTTGGCGATACGGACGATCTCCGGCTCGTCGGCGGCCGCCACCCAGACGGCGTGCGGCGTGAGCATGCGCCGGATGCGTCGCGCGACGATGTCGTGCTCCTCGCGGTAACTCGGGTCGCGCAGCATCTGCTCGCCGAGGTGGTCATCGACGGCCGGGTCGGCGCTGCGCCGCGTCGACGCGGCCAGCGCCACCGTGCTCACGCGCTGCCCCTCGCGGCGCAGCAAAAGCTCCGGGCTCGCAGCGATGAATGCGCTGGCGCCGCGCCCAACGCAGAAGACGAAACAGGACGGGAACTGCTCGCGCAGCACGCCGAAAACCGCCGCCGGGTCGTAGTCCACGGGCGCGTGGACCTGGACTTCGCGTGCCAGCACGATCTTCTCGAAGCGACCGCTGGCGATCAGTTCGGTGGCCCGCTGGACGGCCTGTTCGTGGTGCTCGGGAGGCATCGCACTGACAACCCGGTAGCGGCCGGCGGGTGAGGGGTCCAACATCGGCAGACCCGCAGCACGAAGCTCCTGGGCGCGCCGCGCGAGGCGCTCGCCTAGCTCCTCAGCCGTGTCATCGGGAGCCACCAGAGCCGCCAGCGTCGCGCGGACGCTCGCGCCGCGCCGGATGATCGCGAGCTCGGGAACCACGAGCGACGCCGGCTCGTACCCCTGCCAGTGCGGTGCGTGACCGCCGTCGGGCGCGAACGCGAACCCGCCGACCGCGATCGGCCCTCCCTCGCCCCCGGTGATGGCCTTTGCAGCCAGCGTGCGCCAGCGGCGCGCGGTCTCGGCGAAACGGTCGGGGCCAGCGCTGTCGATGCTCGTCGCGCAGCCGAGACCGGCCACGGCGCGAGTGGTCTCTGTCGGGCTGCTCGAAGAGGAACCAGTCCTCCCCCGGGCGGCGCGAGGCGTTGACCCAGGCCGACGGGTCGGCGTTTGCTGGCAGCTCAAACGTGTGGCTCGCGAGCAGCGGCTGGCCGGACTCGCGCGAGCGCTGGACCGCGCGCCCCATGGTCGCCGCGAGCGCAGCGCCGTCGACCACGCGGGCCGCGACGCGGCCCTCGGCCGGCATCAGGTCTCGCTGCGTCCGCGGGCGATCGCGATCTCGCCCGTGCGCATCATCTCGATGAGCCCGAAGGGCCGCACCATCGCCTCGAACGCCTCGATCTTCTCGGAGGTCCCGGTGACCTCGATGATGATCGCGCGCTTGGTGACGTCGACGACCTTGCCGCGGAAGATGTCGGCCACCTGGACGAGCTCGCCGCGCTGGACGCCGTCGGCGTTGACCTTGAACAGAGCGAGCTCGCGCGACACCGTTTCCGATGGCTCGAGGTCGCGGATCTTCAGGACGTTGACGAGCTTGTGCAGCTGCTTGGTGACCTGATCGATCGGGTGAAGCGCCCCGTCGACGGTGAGCGTGATGCGGGAGATGCGCTCGTCCTCGGTCGGGCCGACCGTGAGCGTGTCGATGTTGAAGCCGCGGCGCGCGAAGAGCCCCGCGATCCGCGTCAGGACACCGGACTTGTCTTCGACGAGGATCGAGAGCACGTGCTTGCGCCCGGTGCGCAAACTCGACGCGGCCTCGAGCTCCTCGAGGCTCAGCGGCTCCTTGGTTCCCGGTTCACCCACGGCTGCCACCTAGCCGACCATCTCGCGCGCGGCGTGGCCGGCGGGGATCATCGGGTACGTGTTCTCCTCTCGCGTGACGCGAACGTCGACGAGTACGGGGCCGTCGATCTCGATCGCGCTCCGCATGTCCTGGACCAGCGTCGCCTTGTCGGACAGGCGCACGCCGGCGCAGCCGTAGGCCTCGGCGAGCTTCACGAAATCGGGGAATTCGCCCATGTCGACGTGGCTGTAGCGCCCGTCCCAGAAGAGCTCCTGCCACTGGCGCACCATGCCGAGGTAGCCGTTGTTCATCACGAACACCTTCACCGGGATGCGCTCCTGAGCGCATGTCGCGAGCTCCTGGGCGTTCATCTGGATCGAGCCGTCGCCGGCGACGCAGACCACGGTCCGGTCGGGGCAGCCGACCGCCGCACCCATCGCGGACGGCAGGCCGAAGCCCATCGTGCCGAGTCCGCCGGAGTTGATCCAGCGGCGCGGCTCTGGGAAGTCGTAGTACTGCGCCGTCCACATCTGGTGCTGGCCGACGTCGCTGGTGACGATCGCCTGCCCCTCGGTGGCCTCGTAGAGCGCGCGGATCATCGCATTGGGGCTTGATCTCACTGTCGGTGCTTTCCTCCCAGCCGAGCGGGTATGTCTTGCGCCAGCTGTTCGATGCGCTCCCACCATGGCTCGAGGCGCGACGGCTCGGCGTCGAGCGTCGCGGTACTCCTTGACCAGGCGCTTCAGCACGTTGCGGGCGTCGCCGACGATCGGGATGTGCGCCGGGACGTTCTTCGAGATCTCGGCCGGATCGACGTCGATGTGGATGAACTTCGCGCGCGGCGCGAACTCCGAAAGCTTGCCCGTGATGCGGTCGTCGAAGCGTGCGCCGACGGCGCAGATCAGGTCCGCCTCGTCCATCGCGTAGTTCGCGGTGCGCGTGCCGTGCATCCCGAGCATCCCGAGCCACTGCGGGTGCGGCGCCGGGAATGCGCCGAGGCCCATCAGCGTGCACGTCACGGGGAAGCGGTCGGAGAGCGCGAACTCGCGCAGCTCGGCGCGCCCGTTCGCGTTGACTACGCCGCCGCCGGCGTAGATGACGGGCCGCCGCGCGGCGGCCAGCGCCTTCGCGGCCTGTCGGATCTGCTTCTGGTTGCCGTCGATTCGCGGCTGGTAGCCCGGCAGGCGGACGTCCTCGACGGGCTCGTAGACGATCTCGGCCCGCGAGACATCCATCGGGATGTCGACGAGCACGGGCCCGGGGCGCCCGGTTCGCGCGACGTGGAACGCCTCGTGTATGGCGCGCGGGATCTCCTGCGCGTCCTGGATCATCACTGAGTGCTTGACGATCGGCATCGTGATGCCGATCGTGTCCGCCTCCTGGAAGCCGTCGGTGCCGAGCAGCTCGGTGCGCACCTGGCCCGTGATGAAGACCACGGGCACGGAGTCCATCATCGCGTCGCAGATCGGCGTGACGCAGGTTCGTCGCTCCGGGTCCGCTCGTGGCGAACGCCACGCCGACACGCCCGGTGGCCTTCGCGTAGCCCTCGGCGGCGTGGCCGCCGCCGGCCTCGTGGCGCACGAGGATGTGGCGGATACCGCGCGTCGACGAAGGCGTCGTACGTCGGGAGGTTTGCGCCGCCGGGGAGCCCGAAGACGACATCGACGCCCTCCGCCTTCAGGCATTCCATCAACGCGTCAACTGCCCGCATGCGCACTGACCTCCCTTCGTTCAGCCGGTTCGAGAGCGGAAATCCGAGTCTACCAGCGGGATTCAGGCATCTCAGGCGGAGCCGATCGAGATGCCGATGACGAGCACGATCGCGCCGCCGGCGGTCGACGACGAGCAGCGACTCGCGCATCGAAACGTGCAGGAAACGTTTGCGCACCCAGGCGATCACGAGCAGCTCGATGGCCACCACGCAGCCCGCGACGATGAGCGCCGTGTGGACGTCGGGAATCAGGAACGGCAGGGTGTGAAAGAGACCGCCGAGCGTGGTCATCGCGCCGGTGATCGTGCCCGCGCACGACGGCCGAGCCACGGCCGGTCTGCGCGCCGGTGTCCGAGAGCGCCTCGGACCAGCCCATGCGGACGCCGGCGCCGAGCGCCGTCGCCAGGCCGACGAGGAACGCGGTGTGCGAGTTGGCGGATATCGCGGCCGCGAAGATCGGCGCGATCGACGAGACGGTGCCGTCGATCATGCCGACGAGCGCCGGCTGCACGACGCGCAGCACGAAGTCCTTCTCGTTGGCGAAGCCGAAGCGGTGGATCACGCGTTCGATGAGACCGCTCGTGCACTGCAGGCGTACGCGACAGCAGGCCAGCGTCCAGGCGGGCGCCAGCGTAGGCCAGGATCGGCGCTTAGGGACGCCTAAGCTTTGCCGCTCGGCCGTGCTCGGCGGGCGGGCCCCAGGACTGCGGTGCGATCGCCTCGTCGGGGAACTCGAGCTCGCTGCCGCAGCGCGTGCAGACAGCGTCGTAGATCTTCGTGACGCGCCCGCAGTCCGGGCAGCGCCGGCGCAGCTCATCGTTCTCCGAGCGGTAGAAGATCGCGGCGAGCAGACCGAAGAACGGCACGAGACCCGAGATCAGGAACCAGAGCCAGAACGAGCTGCCCTTGACGCGGCCGATGATCCCGCCTGAGAGGCCGAAGCAGAACGCGATCACCACGTAGCCCATGGCGCGGGGCTAGAGGAGGATGCGCAGAGCCCAGATCAGCGCAACGACCGCGACGATCAGCAGCACCGTGCTGAACAGGAACGACAGCACGTGTCCGATGACGCCCAGCAAGAGCCAGCCGGCGACGAGCAGGACCAGCACCGCAATCGCTGTGCGGCCGAACGACCCGGAACGCTTCTCGGTCTCCATAGCTGCAGCTTAGACGCCGAGCTGCTCGTTCACGATGCGCGAGACCTCGCCGCCGTCCGCGCGGCCTCGGCTCTCGCGCATGACGTGGCCGACGATCGGCCCGATCGCCTTGGCGTTTCCGGCCCGGACCCGCTCGGCGGCGTCGGCGTTGGCCGCGATCGCGGCTGCCACGATCGCCGCGAGCTCGTCATCGCCGCCGATCGCGCCAGTCCCTCGCCCTCGACGATCGCCGCGGCGATCGCCGCCGTCGGCGACGATGCAGGTCGAGCACGCGTCGTCCGCCGCCACGGTGACCCGCTTGCGGCTCACGAGCGCGACGAGCGCGGCGAGCGCCGCCGGCGTGACGTTCGAGTCGGCGGGCGTCGCTTCGTCCGTCAGGCGGCCGACGAGATCGTTGAGCCAGTTGGCGAGCGCCTGCGGGCGGCTCCGCGTCGGCCGCGGCGAGCGCGCTCTCGAAGTAGTCGCCGAGCTCGGGGCGAAATGCGAGAGGCGCGCCGTGTCCGCGGCTCAGGCCGAGCTCGGCCTCCAGGCGCTCCGCACGCTCGGCGGGGAGCTCGGCCATCGCTCCGCGCGGGCCGCATCGAGCATCTCCTGGTCGATCGTCGACCGGCAGCAGGTCGGGCTCGGGGAAGTAGCGGTAGTCGTGGGCCTCCTCCTTGGAGCGCAGCGACGTGATCGTCCCGCTGGCGGGGTCGAAGTGGAGCGTCTCCTGGGCGACCTCGCCGCCCCCCGAGAGGACCTTCTGCTGGCGCTCGATCTCGGCGCGGATACCTCGTTCGAGGAAGCGGAACGAGTTCATGTTCTTCAGCTCGGTCTTGATGCCGAGCGTCTCGCTGCCGGCTGGGCGCAGCGAGATGTTGGCGTCGCAGCGCAGCGAGCCCTCGCTCCATGTTCACGTCGCTGACGCCGAGCTGGCGGAGCGTGGTGCGCAGCAGGCGCAGCCACTCGCCGGCCTGCTCGGCGCTGCGCAGGTCGGGCTCGGTGACGATCTCCGCGAGCGGCGTGCCGCCGCGGTTGAAGTCGACGATGCTGGCGTCGGAGCCGTGGATGCGGCCGCTGGCGCCGACGTGGATCAGCTTGGCGGCGTCCTCCTCGAGGTGGACGCGGTGGATGCGCACTTCGCCGAGGCGCCCGCCGCGGCACAGGGGCTCGTCGTACTGGGAGATCTGGTAGCCCTTCGGCAGGTCGGGGTAGAAGTAGTTCTTGCGGTGGAAGATCGAGCGCGGCGCGAGCTCGGAGCCGAGCGCCAGCCCGATCATCAGCCCGAAGTGGACGGCACGTTCGTTGGCCACCGGCAGGCTCCCGGGCAGCCCGAGGCAGACGGCGCAGGTGCGCGTGTTGGGCGGCTCGCCGAAGGAGAGCTCGCAGCCGCAGAACATCTTCGTGCGCGTCGCCAGCTGGACGTGGATCTCCAGGCCGATGACGGCCTCGTAGCGTCGGTCACGACGACTGGGCTCGACACGGGCTGCCCGTCGAAGCGCGAGCGCCATGCTCGAGCGCGTGTGCGGCGTCGAGCAGGCGCGTTCTCGGCTGAAGGCCGGCGCCGGCGAGCTGCAGGCCGACGGGCAGGCCGTCGCTGAGGCCGCTCGGGAATCGAGATCGCGGGGATCCCGGCGAGCGACATCGGCACCGTGCAGTAGTCGTTCAGGTACATCGCCAGCGGGTCCGCGGTCTTCTCGCCGAGCCTGAACGCGACGCTCGGGGCGGTCGGGGTGGCGATCAGGTCGACGTGCTCCGAAGGCGCGCGCGAAGTCCTCGGCGATCGCGTGCGCACGCGCTGGGCGCGGCCGTAGTAAGGCGTCGTAGTAGCCCGAGGAGAGCGCGTAGGTGCCGAGCATGATCCGCCGCTTGACCTCGGGTCCGAAGCCGTCGTGGCGGGTGCGCGTGTACATCTCGAGCAGGTCGTCGGCCTTCGACGCGCATGCCCGTAGCGCACGCCGTCGAAGCGGGCGAGGTTCGAGGAGCACTCGGCGGGCGCGAGCACGTAGTAGGCGGCGAGAGCGCGTGCGGCGCCGTGCGGCAGCGTGACCTCGCTCGATCTCCGCGCCGAGCTCCTCGGCGACGCGCGAGGGCCGCTTCGAAGGACTCGAGCACGCCCGCTTCGATGCCCTCGCCCGTGAGCTCGGCGGGTACGCCGATGCGGACCCGTCGAGGTCCTCGCGCGACGGGCAGCCGATCTCGTGCGGGTAGGCGAGCGAGGTCGCGTCGCACTCGTCGCGGCCGACCATGTGGCGGAGCATCAGCGCCGCGTCGCGTCACGTCGCGCGTCAGCGGGCCGGCCTGGTCGAGCGAGGAGGCGAACGCGATCATCCCGTAGCGCGAGACCGATCCGTAGGTCGGTTTGAGCCCGACGATCCCGCACAGCGCGGCCGGCTGGCGGATCGAGCCGCCGGTGTCGGTGCCGAGCGCCCACGGCGCCAGGCCCGCCGCTACGGCCGCGGCGCTGCCGCCCGAGGAGCCGCCCGGGCACGCGCTCGCGGTCCCACGGGTTGCGCGCGGGCCCGAAGGCGGAGTTCTCGGTCGAGGAGCCCATCGCGAACTCGTCCTGGTTGGTCTTCGCAGCAGCGTCGCGCCGGCCTCCTGCAGCCGGCGCACCGACCGTCGCCGTGTACGGCGGCAGGTAGCCCTCGAGCATGCGCGAGCCCGGACTGGCTCGGCACGCCCTCGGTGCAGAAGAGGTCCTTGACGGCCAGCGGCACGCCCGCCGAGCGGCGCCGCGCGGTGCATCGGCGGCCTCGTCGGCGACCCAGGTGAAGCAGTTCAGCCCGTCCTCGCCGGCGGCGCGGTCGGCGGCGGCGCGGCGCGGTAGGCGTCGAACAGCTCGGCGGCGGAGACGTCGCCGGCGGCGATCTCGACGGCCGCGTCCGCGGCCGACGAGCGCGAGCAGCTCGACGTCGCTCATGCCTGCGGGCTCGGTACCAGGAAGCCGTCGTCGCTCACGGCCGGCGCCTGCGCGAGCGCGACCTCGCGCGGCAGGCAGGGCGCGGCTCGTCGGCGCGCAGCGCGCCGGTCACGCTCGACCACGTGGGATGTCGGCGGGACGTCCGTCGAGGTCGAGCTCGTCGATCGCGCGATGTGGTCGAGCACGGCCGAGAGCTCGCGGGCCATCGGCTCGATCTCGTCCTCGGCCAGCTCCAGCCGGGCCAGGCGCGGCGACGTGCAAACCTCGTCGCGGGACATCCATCAGGCGCCGGCATTCTAGGCGGCGGCGCGGTCAGGGCCGGCGGCGCGGCGGCCTCGTACAGCGGGAGGTGCTCGTCGCGGAGCGTCATCGCCAGGCGTCCCGCGAGGACCGCGAGCGAGCCGGCCAGCGCAAGCCAGCCGCCGGCGGCAAGGCGAGGTGGCGTGTTCGGGACGCTCGAGCACGCGCACGACCGCGGCGACCACGGCCGAGCAGCGCGACGGCACGCACCAGACGGCCGTCGACGACGGCAGCGCGGCGCTGTCGCGCTCGGTCAACGGCGCGCGACGACCATCGCGAGCGCCGGCGAACGTCGCGGCGAGCTGCAGCGCGACGCGCGGCGCCGAAGGTGTCCCACGCGTCGAGGTTGCCGGCCGGGGCGTGTAGCTGCGTCAGCGACAACCAGCGACGCGACGATCAGCGCGATCGCGCCGCGAGCGCCACGCGTCTCGCCCCGGCGCGCGGGCGTCTCGGCGCAGCGATCAGTCCGCGCGCCTGCTGGCTGCGGGCCGCCTGCAGCGTGTTGCTGCAGCAGCATCGCGATCGTCATCGGGCCGACGCCGCCGGGGACCGGCGGTGATCGCCGAGGCGAGCTCGCTCGACCGCCGCGAAGTCGACGTCGCCGACGAGGCCGCTCTTGTTGCCGGCCTCGCTCGGGGGTCAGGCGGTTCATGCCGACGTCGATGACGACGGCGCCGGGCGCGATGAAGTCGCCGCTCGACCATCCGCGGCCGGCCGATCGCGGCGATCAGGCACCTCGGCCCGGCGCGCAGACGGCGGCGAGGTCCCGGGTGCGCGAATGGCAGACGGTGACGGTCGCGTTCGCCTGCGAGCAGCAGCTGTGCCATCGGCTTGCCGAAGAGGTTCGAGCGGCCGACCACGACCGCCTCGGCGCCTTCCGAGCGTCGACGCCCGCTCGCGCGCAGCAGCTCCATCACGCCAGCGGGGTGCAGGGCCGCAGGCCCGGTCGCCCGAGCGCGAGCAGGCCCGCGTTGACGGGCGTGAGGCCGTCGACGTCCTTGGCGGGGGCGATCAGCGCGGTCAGGAGTCGCCGTCGAGCTGGTCCGGGAGCGGCAGCTGCAGCGAGGATCCCGCTGACGGCGCTGTCGGCGTCAGGTCGTCGAGCTCGCTCGGCCACCTCGGCCGTGCGTCGCGTCGGCCGGCAGGCGGACGTCGAAGGCGCGCATGCCGACCTCCTCGCAGGCCCGCTGCTTGCCCGCGACGTAGACCGCCGACGCCGGGTCTTCTCCGACCAGCACGGTGGCAAGGCCCGGCGGCGTGCTCGTGCCGGCCACGAAGTGCGCTGGACCTCCTCGGCGACGCTCGGCCCGGACGCCGGCGGCGATCGGCTTGCCGTCGATGAGGCGCGCATCACGCTGGGCATGCTACGGTCGCTGTGGCGGTCGGCAGGCGTGCCTGCGCCAAGTCGCGGTCAAGGTCGCGACAGCGGCGCGTAGTCGGCCATCAGCTTGCGCTCGCTGCCGTCGCCGGCGAAGCGCACGACGATCACGCCACCGGGCTCGAGCGCCGGTGACGACGCCCTCGCCGAAGCGCCGCGTGAACGACGTCCTCGCCGAGGCGGAAGTGCGTTGCAGCACGCTGCGGTCGCTCGCCTCGGCGCCCGCTCGCGCGCGCTCCAGGAGGTCGCCGAGTGCTCGCGCCGGCGCCGGCGACGTCGTCAGCAGCTCGGCCGGGATCTCGTCGATGAAGCGGCTGCGCATCGCCAAGGTCGGGGCTGCCGAACAGCGCGCGGCGCCTGGCGTAGGTCAGGTACAGCGAGCGCATGGCGCGGGTGACACCGACGTAGAACAGGCGGCGCTCCTCCTCGAGGCCGCCCTCGTCGATGGAGCGCGAATGCGGGAAGACGCCGTCCTCCAGCCGGCGATGAAGACGGTCGGGTACTCAAGGCCCTTCGCGTTGTGAAGCGTCATCAGCGTCACCAGGCCGCTGTCGCTCGCGGCGCGAATCGGCGTCGGCGACGAGCGCGATTCTTGCAGGAATAGCTCCGAGCGCCCTCGTCGGCGTCCGCGGTCCTCGCGTCGAACTCGCGCGCAACCTCGACGAGCTGCTCGAGGTTCTCGATCCGGCCTTCGGCCTCGATCGTGCGTTCCGCCTCGAGCGCGTCGATGTAGCCGCTGCGCGAGAGCACCGCCTGGAGCAGCTCGGCGACCGGGAGCGCCGGCGTGCGCGATCTCGCGCAGCTCGGCCATCGTCGTCCATGAAGCGCCCCAGCGCCTTGGCTGCGGCCGCAGCGAGTCCGGGACCGCCTCGGGATCCGCGGCGACCTCCCAGACGCTCACTCCGAGGTCTGGGCTTGCGTGGGTGATCCGGCGCGAGCGAGGTCTGGCCGATGCCGCGCCGCGGCGAGTTGACGATGCGCGTGAAGGCGACGACGTCGGCGGGGTTGGCCAGCAGCGTACAGATAGGCGATCGCGTCCTTGATCTCCGCGCGCTCGTAGAACTTGGTGCCGCCGATCACCTGGTACGCGATGTCGCCGCGCACAGCTGATCCTCGATCACGCGCGACATCGCGTTGGTGCGGTAGAGGACCGCGATCTCGGCGGCGGCCGCGCCCTCGTCGAGCAGGCGGCTGGATCTCGCCGACGATCATAGCGCGCCTCGGCGTGCTCGTCGTCGAGTTCGCGCAGCTGGACCGGTTCGCCGGTGCCGAGTTCGCTCCACAGCTCCTTCGCGATCGCCCCGTGGTTGTTGGCGATCACGGCGTTCGCGACGCCGCAGGATCGTCTCGGTCGAGCGGTAGTTCTGCTCCAGCTTGACGACGTGGGCGTCGGGGAAGTCGCGCTCGAAGTCGAGGATGTTGCGGACGTCGGCGCCGCGGAAGCCGTAGATCGACTGCGCGTCGTCGCCGACGACGGCGATGTTGCGCGGGCGCTGCGGGCTCCGCGTCAGCCGACGAGCAGCTGCAGCAGCCGGTACTGCGCGTGGTTGGTGTCCTGGTACTCGTCGACGAGCACGTAGCGGAAGCTCGCGGCGTAGCGCTGACGCACGTCCTCGTAGCGTTCGAGCAGCTCCACGGTGCGCAGCAGCAGGTCGTCGAAGTCCATCGCGTTCATCGGCATGGATCTGTCGCTCGTAGGAGGCGTAGACCTCGGCGATCATTTCGTCGAATGGGTGCCGTGCCTGCTCGCGGTACGCGTCGACGTCGAGCAGGCGGTTCTTGGCATCGGAGATGCGGGCCTGCAGCGCGGCGGGCTTGAAGCGCGTCGAGGTCGACGCCGACCGCTTCGGCGCTGCGCTTGGCAAGACGGCGCGAGTCGGCCTGGTCGTAGATCGTGAACTGCGCGCGTGTAGCCGAGCCGGTCGGCCTCGCTGCGCAGGATCCGCGCGCAGGCCGAGTGGAACGTCGAGCAGCCACATGCCGAACGGGTGCCGTGGCCGAGCAGCGCTCGACGCGGTCGCGCATCTCCCCCGCCGCCTTGTTGGTGAACGTGATCGCGAGGATCTCGCCGGGCCGAGCGCGTCGGTGTAGATGAGGTAGCGCGATGCGGTGCGTGAGCACGCGCGTCTTGCCGATGCCCGCCCCGGCGAGGATCAGCAGCGGCCCGTCGCCGTGCGTCACGGCCTCGCGCTGCGGCCCGTTCAGCCCTTCGAGCAGCGCGTCGGCGGGCTCGGCTGACCGCAGGTCGCTCACTGTGCATCCAGGATAGATGCGCGCCCGGGCGCGCGCGCTGGCGCTCAGCCGCCGGCGGGATTGGGGCCGCGAACGCGTCCGCAGCGGTCGCACTTCGGCCTCCTGATGGTCGCGCCCGGTGAGCTCGGCGAGCTGCTCTTCCTGCGCGGCGATACGGCGCGAGAGCTCCTGCAGCGCCTCGGCGATCGGGTCCGGAAGGTGGATCCAGTCGGCGTCCGGCCCCTCGACGCGGCGCCCGTCGACGCGCACCGGGTGGCCGGGGTTGCCGACGACGGTGCAGTTCGGCGGGACGTCGGTGATGACGACGCTGTTCGCGCCGATCTTCGCGCCGTGGCCGATCGTGATCGGGCCGAGCAGCTTCGCGCCGGAGCCGATCGTGACGTTGTCCTGCACGGTGGGGTGGCGCTTGCCGACCGCAAAGCCGGTGCCGCCGAGCGTGACGCCCTGGTACAGCGTCACGTCGTCGCCGATCTCCGCGGTCTCGCCGATCACGACGCCGGTGCCGTGGTCGATGAAGAGGCCCGCGACCGACGCGCGCCGCGGGATGGATCTCGATTCCCGTGAAGGAGCGCGTCAGCGTCGCGAGCACGCGCGGCACGATCGGCACACCGGCTTCGTCAGGCGATGCGCCACGCGGTGCGCGAGCAGCGCGTGGATCCCCGGCCAGGCGAGGAGGATCTCCACGCGCGACACGCCGCGGGCTGCGGGGTCGCGATCGCGGGCGGCCGCTTCGACGTCGCGCCGTACCTCCTGCGCGACCCCTGCCAGGCGATCCGAGGAGCGCCATTGGTCAACTGTAGCGACGGTACGCGGCGGATCTACGGAGCGAAGAAGGCCTGCGAGACGTACCGCTCGCCAGAGTCGGGCATCACGACGACGATCCGCTGGCCGGCGCTCTCGGGACGCGCGGCGACCTCGAGCGCGGCGTACAGCGCGGCGCCGCACGGAGATGCCGGCGAGCAGGCCCGCGCGGCGCGCGCAGCTCCAGGCGGCACGGATCGCGTCGTCGTCGCTGACCGCGATCACCTCATCGATCAGCTCGCGGTTCAGCACCGGCGGGATGAAGCCCGCGCCGATTCCCTGGATGCGGTGCGGTCCCGGCTGCCCGCCCGAGAGCACGGGCGAGCCCGCGGGCTCGACCGCGACGATGCGCAGCTGCGGGTTGCACTGCTCGCGCAGGTATTCGCCGACACCGGTGATCGTGCCGCCCGTCCCGACCCCGGCGACGAGAACGTCGACGCTCGCCGTCGAGCGCGCGTGCGATCTCGGGGCCGGTCGTCCGGCGGTGCGCCTGCGGGTTCGCGGGGTTCGAGAACTGGTCGGGGAGGAAGACGTCGCCGCGCCGCCGCCATCGCGCGTGCCGCCTCGACGGCCTCGTCCATTCCGCCCATCGACTCGGTGATCTCGACGCGCGCGCCGTAGAGGCGCAGCAGCGCCTCGCGCTCGCGGCTCATCCCCTGCGGCAGCGTCAGCACGAGCTCGTAGCCCTTGGCCGCGCAGACGAAGGCCAGCGCGATGCCGGTGTTGCCGCTCGTCGCCTCGACGATCGTCGTGCGGCCCGGCTCGATCCGACCTTCGGCCTCCGCCGCCTCGATCATCGCGACGCCGATGCGGTCCTTGACGCTGACCGCCGGGGTTGAACGCCTCGAGCTTGGCGAACAGGCGCGTGTTTGCCGCCGCGGCGCGCCGCCGGCGAGCAGCTCGGGCAGCTCCACGATCGGGGTATCGCCGACAAGCTCGGCAATGTTGATCGGAATTCGCGCCATGGCTGCGACTGTAGTGGAGCGCTGGAGCGCCGGTGAGGCGGCGGCTACGGCCACCTGAGCTCGCCGAGGGCTGCCCACATCGATCTCTCGACGCTGTAGCCGCATCGCGGGCAGGCGATCGTCCCGCGCTCGACAATTTCGCCGCACTGCGGGCAATGGAGGGGCCGGCCGCGTGTCACCGCGCCGCGCACGAGCGCCGCTCCCGCGACGCCGACAACGACGATCACGAACCAGCCCGTGCCGCTAAGGCTCTGTTCGGCGATCAAGACGTACAGCAGAACCGCCAGCGCGCCCGCGACCAGCGCGACGCCGGCCAACGCTGCAACACGCCCGAACCAGGAGTCCATAGGCGGGCGATGCTACTCACGGGCTTTCGTGCCGGCGTGGTCTCGGTCGAACAGGCCGCGTCGGCGCGTCTAGATGTGGTACATCACGCCGCCGCTCTCGCGGCGCTCGCGATCGAGCACATCGGCGATGCTCGTCGCCGCGAGGACCGCGCGTGCGGCCTGCGCGGCTTCGGCGAAGATGCCCTCGGTGCCCTGGCCGAGTGGGCCGTCGAGGAGCTCGACGACCTCCAGCACGGTGACGTCGGCCGGGTCGCGCGCGAAGGTGTAGCCGCCCTTGACGCCGCGCTGCGAGGCGATGATGCCGGCGCGGCGCAGCTGCGCGAAGAGCTGCTCGAGGAACTGCGGCGGCACGCCGCGGCGGCGGGCGATCTCGCCGAGCGGCACCGGAGCGGTCGCCGCCGGCGCCAGCAGAGCTCGGCGAGGGCGCGGACGGCGTAAGGCGACTTGCTGGTGATCGAGATGCATGCGAGTCCCGATCCTAGTGGCGGGCGGACCTAGAGCCAGCCGCGCTCGGTGGCCATCAGGACTGCCTGCGCGCGGTCGACGGCGCCGATCTTGCCGTAGATGTTGTGCAGGTGCGTGCGGACCGTGCTCGTCGAGAGGCCGAGCTCGTGCGCGATCTGCTTGTAGACCTTGCCTTCGGCGAGCGGCCTGCAGCACGCCGAGCTCGCGCGCCGACAGCGGGCAGGGTTCGCTGCGGCGCTGGCGCATGCCGCCGGCGCTCGGAAGTTCGTAGATCACCGTGCGCAGCTGCGCCGCGTCGAGGCCGACGGTGCGCGCGCACTTCATCATCGCCGAGGGGAGACGCTGCCGCCGCGGGCGTAGTGGGCGAGCATGTCGGCGAGGCGGATGATGGCGGCTTCGCCGTCGGCGTCGTCGTGGTGGTGGCGCTCGATCGGCGCGCGCGAGAGAAGTCGGGAGCGCCCAGCGGCGCATCAGCACGCCGCCGACGACGGCGTGGTCGACGCCGAGCTCGAGGCGCTCGCGCCGGATACGTTCCTCGGGGGTGCGCGCGTCGCGGTGGACCTGCGCCGGGTAACCGGGGTAGGCGTGCAGCAGGATCAGCTTGCCGACGTCGTGCAAGAGGCTCGTGACGGTCAGGCGGTCGCGCTCCTCGTAGCCGATCTCGGAGGCGATCATCGCCGCAGCCTTCTGCGTGGCGAGGGCGTGCAGTCGGAAGCGCTCGGGCACGGTCTCCCAGATCCCTGAACGCTCGAAGAAGTCGAATGTGCGGACGCGGACCGCGAGCGTCTGCACGGTGTGCGGACCGAGCGCCGTCACGGCGTCGATGGACGGTGTCGACGCGCAGCCCGGTGTTCGGGGCGCGGTTGGCGAGTCGCAGCAGCGGGATCAGCAGCGCGACGTCGGACTCCACGGCAGCGACGACATCGCCGATCGGCGGCTGCTCCTGGCCGACGAGCGAGAGCAGCCGGTCGCGCGACTCGACGAGCGCCGGGAAGGCCTCGATCGCGTCGAACGCTTTAGTCAGGCGACGGCCGTGGCCCTCGCCACCGTCGCGCTCCTTGGCGGTCGAGGCTTTGCGGCTTGGGGTCGCATGATCGGCTGACGCCGTGCGCCGGGCCTTGATCTCGTCCTGGGTGCCGATGGGTTCGCTCGTTTCGCTGCGCATCGAGGGGTCGTGCCTTCCGTGGCGGGCCTAGCGGCCGCCTTCAGTCAGACCACTTCGGCAGTGCGTGGCCGGATGTTGGGCTAGCGCCGGGCGCTCAGAGATTCGTCCAGCCGGCGCAGGGTCTCGCTGCGTCCGAGCAGCGTGATGCTCTCGAAGATCCCTGGCGAAATTGTGCGCCCGGTCAGCGCGACCCGCAGCGGCTGGTAGACCTCGCGGGGCTTGGCGCCGCGGCTCGCGACGACACCGGTCGAGCGCCTGCTCGACGTGCTCTTCGTCGAAGGGGTCCAGATCCGCGAGGGCGTCGCGTGACTGCGCGAGCGCCTCGAGCCCGTCGGCGTCGAGCCAGCGCGCAGCGGCCTGCTCGTCGATCTGCGGGCCGTCGAGCAGCGGGCCGGCGAGCGGCATCAGGTCCGCCAGCGTGTGGATCTTCTCCTGGCTGATGCGCACGATCGGGCCGAGGCCCGTCGCGGCCGGTGTAGCGCTCCGCGCGAGCCGTGAGCTCGTCGGGGTCCATCGCGCGGATGTAAACGCCGTTCAGCCAGCCGAGCTTCACCTCGTCGAAGCGCGCCGGGTTGCGGCTGATTCGCTCGAGCGTGAAGCGCCGCACGAGCTCCTCTGTCGAGAGCACGGTGTCATCGTCGCCCGCGCCCCAGCCGAGTAGCGCTAGGTAGTTGCGCACGGCCTCCGGCAGGTAACCCGCGTCGCGCAGCTCCTGAACCGACGCGGCGCCGTGCCGCTTGGAGAGCTTCTTGCCGTCCGGCCCGTGCAGCAGCGGCAGGTGGGCGTAAAGCGGATCCGGCGCGTCGTGGAGGCCGGCGGCGCGGAGCGCCTCGAAGAACAAGCAGCTGCTTCGGCGTATTGGAGACGTGGTCCTCGCCGCGCACGACGTGCGTGATCGCGGCGTCCAGGTCGTCGACGGCGACCGCGAAGTTGTAGAGGACGGAGCCGTCGGCGCGCGCGATCACCGGGTCGTCGAGGTGCTCGTGGCGGAACGTGTTGGGGCCGCGCACGGCGTCGTGCACGACGGTCTCCCCTTCGTCGCCGACCCGCAGCCGCACCGCGCCCTCAGCTTCCGCTGCACCGCGGAAGCCACGGTCGCTGCCGTGCTCCTCCTTGTATCGGCGCACGTCGTCCGCGGTGGCGCGCGAGCGATAGGCGTGGCCGGACTCGAGCAGCACGGTGAGCGCCTCCTCGTGCCGCGCCGCGCGCTCGCTCTGCATGATCGGCCCCTCGTCCCAGTCGAGTTCGAGCCACTCGAGGGCGTCGATGATCTGCGCGACGTTCTCCGGCGTCGAGCGCTCGCGGTCGGTGTCCTCGATGCGCAGCACGAGTTCGCCCTCGCTGTGCCGCGCGAGCAGCCAGTTGAAGAGCGCGGTGCGCGCGCCGCCGATGTGCAGCGCACCGGTCGGCGATGGCGCGAAACGAACCCTCATAATCGGCGCAATGCTAATCGGGGCTCACGTCTCCCCCGCCGGCGGCCTGCCGAAAGCGATCGAGCGCGGCGTCGAGCGGGGCTGCCGCGCGATCCAGATCTTCAACCAGTCGCCGCGCATGTGGCGCCCGAACGTCTACTCGGACGAGACGGTCGCCGAGTTCCGCGCGGCTATGGATGAGAGCGCGGTGGATGCCGTGATGATCCACGCCGTTTACCTACTCAACTGTGCGAGCGAGGACGATGCGATCCGCGCCAAGACGCTGATCTCGCTCACGAGTTCGCTGCAGGTCGGGGCGCGAATCGGCGCGGTGGGCGTCGTTCTGCACCCGGGCTCGGCGAAGGGCGGCGACGTCGGCGAGGCGATCAAGCGCGCCGGGGCGACGATCGGCGAGGCCCTCGCTGAGAGCGAGGGATGCCCGCTGCATCTGGAGAACACGGCGGGCGCAGGCGGCACGTTGGGTCGCACGTTTGACGAGCTTTCCGAGCTGATCGAGGGCGCCGGCGGCGACGAGCGGCTCGGCCTCTGCCTTGACTCCTGCCACCTGGTCGCGGCGGGTTACGACGTGCGCACCGCGGAGGGCGTCGACGGGGTCGTCGCTGAGGTAGGCGAGAAGCTGGGGCTCTCGCGCCTCGGCTCGCTGCACCTCAACGACTCGGTTAACCCGCTCGGCTCGCAGCGCGACCGCCACGCGAACCTCGGCGAGGGCGAGCTCGGACTCGCGGGCTGCGCCGCGTTCCTGTCGGCGCCGGCCTTCGAGGGCCTCGCTTGCGTCCTGGAGACGCCGGGCGAGGCCCGCGAAGGCGCTGGGCCAGAGGAAGTCGCGCTCGCCGTCTCGCTCCGCGAGCGCGGGCTTGCCGAGCGCGCCGCCCAGGGCTAGCCGGCAGCCGCCTCGGCGTAGGAGTCGAGACTGCTTGCCCAGCCGCCGGTCGAGCCGATCGAGTCACGCAGGCGCTCCCAGCCATCGCCGTGGCGCTCAAGGTGCCGGTGAACCAGGCGCACTCGCGTGCCATCGCCCGCCGGCTCGAACGTCACCGAGCGTCAGGCGGCTTGTGCGCGCGGCGACAGCGTCTGCGCGAGTTCGGCGCGCAGCGCCGGCGTGTTGAGCACGCGGAACGCCTCGCCGAGGCGAAGGCGGCGCGTGCCGCTGCTCGTGCGGATGTCGATCACGATTTCAGCCATGCCCGCGAAGTCTCCGATCGTCTGCTTGAGGTCGTCGATCCGCGTCGGCGAGAGCTCGTCGGCGCTGACCGTGAGGTGCACCGGCTCGGCCGCCGCCGCCGCGGCGCGCTCGGTCGCGCGGGCTGCGGCGCGCGCCTCGTCGATCTCCTGCTCACTCGGCGCGAACGGCACCACGGACTGCACGACAATCGTGGTGCGATTTCGAGGACCTTCTTCACCGCGCCCCGACGGCCGGTCGGCCTCGCGGTGCTCGAGCCGCCCGCGCACCAGCACGACCGCGTCGAGCGCGAGGGCGGCGCGCTGCTCCTCACTCGCGCGCTCCGGGAAGAAGGTCAGCTCGACGGTTCCCGTCAGGTCGTCGAGCGCGGCAAAGACGATCGTCTGCCCGGAGCGGGCTTTGACGCGCCGGTACTGGCTAACGATGCCGCCGACGAGGACCTGCTCGCCGTCGGGGCGTGACTCGAGCTCTGAGATCGGGCGGTCGACCTTGGCGCGCATCGCCTCGCGGAGCGGCTTGAGCGGGTGGGCAGAGATGAAGAGGCCGATCGCATCCTTCTCGGCGGCCAGCAGCTCGGGCTGTTCGAACTCTTCGCTGTCGATCGCGGGGTGCGCCGGCCGCGGGAGCGTCGCCCCGCCGCCGCCTTCGTCGCCGAGGTCAAAGATCGAACCCTGTCCGATCTGCGCATCCTGCTGGGCCTTCTGCCCCGCGGACTGGGCCTGCTCGAGGACGGCGAGCAGCCCCTTGCGCGTCGCGCCGGTCGAGCCGAACGCGCCGCACTTGATCAACGCCTCGATCGCGGCGCGGTTCACCGATCGTGCGTCCACGCGTTCGCAGAAATCCCACAGCGAGGTGAACTCGCCACCCTCTTCGCGCGCCCGCTTGATCGACTCGACTGCCTGGAAGCCGACCCCCTTCACGGCGTCCAAGCCGAAGCGGATGTTGCCGTCGACGACGGTGAACTCGTGCTCCGAGCTGTTGACGTCGGGCGCGAGGATCTCGATGCCCATCTCCTCGCAGCGCGCGGCGAAGAACGGCACGCGGTCCTTGGTCGACATCACCGAGGAGATCAGTGCCGCCATGTACTCGGGCGCGAAGTTGGCCTTCAGGTACGCGGTGCGGTAGGAGAGCATGCCGTAGCAGGCCGCGTGGCTCTTGTTGAACGAGTAGTCGGCGGAGCGTTCGTTCGTCTCCCAGAGGTATTCGATGACCTCCTCGCGCGTGCCCGACGCGCGGCAGCCGGCGAAGAACTCGGGCTTCAGCGCGGCCATCGCTTCGCGCTTCTTCTTGCCGATGGCCTTGCGCAGATCGTCGGCCTTGGCGCCGGAGAAGCCCGCGATGTCCTTGGCGATCCGCATCGCCTGCTCCTGGTAGAGGATCACGCCCATCGTCGGCTCGAGGATCGTCCGCAGACGCTCGTCGTGGTAGGTGATCGAAGCCGGGTTGTGCTTGCCCCGCGCGTACGTCGGGATCTGGTCCATGGCGCCGGGGCGGTAGAGCGCGTTGAGTGCGATGACGTCGTTGAACTCGTCCGGACGCACCTTCTTGAGGGCGTCCCGCATGCCCTCCGACTCGAACTGGAAGACGCCGACGGAGTCGCCGCGGGAGAGCATCTCGTACGTCTTCGCGTCGTCCAGCGGCAGCGTCGACATGTCGATGCGCTGGCCCGTGTTGCGCTCGATCAGCGCCAGCGCGTTATCGATCACGTCGAGGTTGCGCAGCCCGAGGAAGTCCATCTTCAGCAGGCCGATCTCCTCGATCTGCGTGCCCGCGAACTGCGTCACGGTCTTCTGCTGGCGCACGCCGTTCTCATCGGGCCCGGCGTCGGCGAGCTGCAGCGGCACGACCTCCGTGAGCGGGCGGTCGGCGATCACGACGGCTGCGGCGTGGATCGAGCTGTTGCGGACGATCCCCTCCATGCCTTGCGCTAGTTCCACGATGCGCCGCGCCTGATCGTCCGCGTCGACGGCCTTGCGGAGCTCCTGGCCGTTTTTCAGGCACTCCTCGAACGACGGTGCGCGCCCCATCACGGGGTCCGGGATGAGCTTTGCGAGCCGGTCCCCGGTCGCGTAGTCAAGGCCCAGTACGCGGGCGGCGTCGCGCGTCGCCTGGCGCGGCGCCATGCGGTTGAAGGTGCCGATCTGGGCCACGCAGTCGCGGCCGTACTTCTCGGTCACGTAGCGGATCACACGCTCGCGCCCGCGCACCGAGAAGTCGATGTCGATGTCCGGCATCGAGACACGCTCGGGGTTCAGGAAGCGCTCGAACAGCAGCTCGTAGCGAAGCGGCTCGATGTCGGTGATGCGCAGGCAGTAGGAGACGAGCGAGCCGGCAGCGGAGCCGCGCCCGGGACCGACCGCGATTTCGTTCTCGCGCGCGAACTTGACGAAGTCCCAGACGATCAGGAAGTACGCGTTGAAGCCCATCCTGTCGATCACCGAGAGCTCCATCTCGGCGCGTTCGGCGACCTCCGCCGGCACGGGGTCGCCGTAGCGCTCGCGCATGCCGGCGTCCACCAGACCGCGCAGGTAGTCGCGTTCGTCGCTGCCGTCCGGCGTCTGGAAGCTCGGGATCAGCTGTCCGCCGA
Source organism: uncultured Solirubrobacterales bacterium (assembly GCA_963764325.1). Classification (GTDB taxonomy): domain Bacteria; phylum Actinomycetota; class Thermoleophilia; order Solirubrobacterales; family Solirubrobacteraceae; genus Palsa-744. The sequence goes on from CAVXSE010000007.1 coordinate 37,512, forward strand.
GCGCGAGCTCGACGTCGCAGCGTTCGGCGATCTCGACGGTGCTCGCGAGCGCCTGCGGCCACGCGGCGAAGGCGTCAGCCATCTCGGCGCTGTCGCGCAGGAAGAACTCGTTGGTGTCGAAGCGCAGCCGTTTCGGGTCGTCGAGGGTCGTCTTGGTCTGCACGCACAAGAGCGCCGCGTGGCGGTCGTAGTCCTCGCGCCGCAGGTAGTGCACGTCGCCGGTCCCGACGAGGGCTCCGCCCATCTCCCCCGCGATCGCGACGATGCCCTCGTTGCAGCGGTCCTGCAGCTCGATGCCGTTGCGCTGGAGCTCGAAGTAGACGTTCTGCGGGCCGAAGATCTGGCGCAGCTCATCGGCGTGAGCGCGGGCGTCGTCGCCGCGCCCTTCGGCCAGGCGCTTGCAGAAGCGTGACGCCAGGCACCCGGTGAGCGCGATCACGCCCTCGCTGTGCTGCTCGAGCAGCGCCAGGTCGACGGTCGGCTTGCCGCGCTGCAGACCTTCGAGGAAGCCCGTCGAGGAGAGCGCCATGAGGTTTCGGTAGCCGGGCTCGTTTTCGGCCAGCAGCGTGAGGTGGTTGTGCTCGAACTTGCCGCTGCCGGGCACGAGCTCGTCGCCCGAGAGGTAGATCTCGCAGCCGAATATCGGCTTGATGCCGTGCCGGCGGCAGGCCTTGAACAGCTCGATCGAGCCGCTCATGACGCCGTGGTCGGTCAGCGCCAGGGCGCCCTGGTCGAAGGAGGCCGCGCGTTCGGCGAGGGCGTCGATGTTGCAGGCCCCGTCGAGCAGCGAGTACTCGGAGTGGACGTGCAGGTGGACGCAGGAGTTCTCGCTCACGCCGGGCAATCGTATGTCGGCGAGCGGCGGAGGATCAAGGCGCCGCGCGCTGTTTGCGGCGCATCCGGATGCGCGCGATCAGCGACACGGAGTGCTTGTGCGGAGTGCGTATCGGGGCCGCCTGCGCGGTCACGCCGGGGTCGTCTGCGGCCTCTGCGGCACGCGCGCGCAGGCGCTCGGCGGCTGCCTGCAGGGCCGCGGATATGTCGTCGCCGTCGGCTGGATCCTGGCGTGGTAGCGGCACCGGCGCAGACAGGACGGGGCGCTGCAGCTGCGCGCCCAGGCGGCTGACGAGATCGCGCAGCTCGGCGACCAGCCGCGTCGCGCCGGCGCTCGCGTCGCGTACCTCGCGGAGCAGCGCTTCGCCCCGTTCGCGCGCGCTTCGCTCGCTCGCGAGCTCGCCCGCGGCGGCCTGGGCGCGCCGCTCGAGCTCCGCGACGCGCCGTTCCAGGGCCGGGTCCGGGGGCTGCGGCGGACGCGCGCGTTCCAGCGCCTGCACGCGCTCCGTGACCGTCTGCAGCTGCGCTGCGAGGTCTCCCTCGGCCCGTTGGGCGCGCAGCTCGAGCTCCGCGACGCGGCGTTCCAGGGCCGGGTCCGATGCGTCGCGCGCCTCGCGCAGCAGCGTTTCGCCGCGTTCGCGCGCGCTTCGCTCGCTCGCGAGCTCGTCCTCGGCGGCGCGGGCTCGCTGCTCGAGCTCCGCTACGCGCCGTTCGAAGGCCGGGTCCGGCGGCTGCGGCGCGGGCGGGCGCGGTCGTTCCAGCGTCTGCAGTCGAGCGGTGACGGCTTGCAGCTGCGCCGCGAGCTCGCGGGCTGCGCCCTCGCCGGCGCGTACACGAGCCTCGAGCCAGTCGACGGCGGGGGCTTGAGGCGCGGCGGCGGAGACCACGAGGCGGCTCTCGGCCTCCGCGCGCAGCTGCTGCTCGGCGTACTCGCGCTGGCGGATCCGGCGCAGCTCCCGATCGCGTTCCGCCGCGACGGCGCGCTCGTCGTCGAGCGTTTCGGCGACTCGCTCGTTCTCCTCCTCCAGCTCGCGCAGGCGCCGCTGAAGGCTCGCCACGTGGCGTTCGAGCGTCTCGACGGTCGCCTCGGCGGCAGCCGTGCGGCGAGCCAGGGAGTCATCGGCATCGCCCGCGGCGCGCATCGCGCGGCGTCGTGCGAGCAGGTCGCGTTCGAGCCCACCGCCGAAGGGCGGACCGGCGCCGGAATCCTCGCCGTCGGGGGCGGCCAGTGTCATGGCCGAAGGCTAGGTGAGCGCCCGGACGGGCGCCGCGCTCAGCGGATGCCGTTGCGCAGCTGCCACGCCAGACGCGACTGCAGCGTGAAGAGTTCGATGAACCCTGGCGATGAGCTCTGGCTGAAGAGGCCGCCGGACTCGGAGAACGTCGCGAGCTGCGCGTCGTATACGGCGTGCGGCGACTCGCGCGTCGTGACGCGCGCCGAGCCCTTGTAGAGCTCGAGGCCGATCGTGCCGGAGACGCGTTCGTTGACGTGGGACATGTACGCGTCCAGGTCGCCGCGGAGCGGCTCCCACCAGAGGCCGGCGTACACGAGGTAGGCCCACTGGCGGTCGAGGTCGGGCTTCAGCTGGTTCTGGTGGATCGTGCTGACCAGGCGCTCGAGCTCGCGGTGGGCGGTCAGGATCACGGCCGCAGCGGGCGTCTCGTAGATGTCGCGCACCTTCAGGCCGACGATGCGGTCCTCGATGTGGTCGAGGATCCCGACGCCGTGACGCGCCGCGATCTCCGCGACGCGTTCGATCAGCTCGACGAGCTCGAGCTGCTGACCGTCGAGGGCTATCGGCAGGCCGCGCTCGAACTCCAGCACAACGGTCTGCGCCTCGTCGGGCGCGAGCCGCGGCGGCGTCACGAGCTGGAAGACGTCCTCGTCGGGTGCGTGGTCGAGCTCCTCGATCCAGCGCCCCTCGGACGAGCGCCCCCACAGGTTCTCGTCGATCGAGTACGGAGCGACCTCCGTGCCGCCCTTCACGGGAATCCCGTGCTCGCGGGCGTATTCGATCTCCTCGTCGCGCCCCATGCTCCACTGCCGCACGGGCGCGAGCACCCGGAGCTCAGGCGCGAGCGTCTGGATCGTGCCGTCGATCCGTACCTGGTCGTTGCCCTTGCCGGTGCAGCCGTGGGCGACGGTGTCGCAGCCGCTCGCGCGCGCCTGCTCGACGGCGAGCTTGCCGATCAGGGGGCGTCCGAGCGCCGTGAAGAGCGGGTAGCCGTTGCCGTACACGGCGTTCGCGTGGATCGCCGGCGCGACGTAGTCGTAGGCGAACTCCTCGCGCGCGTCGACGACGTGACACTCGACGGCGCCGAGCTCGAGCGCCTTGCCGCGGACGACCTCCCAGTCCTCTCCGGGCTGGCCGAGGTTGACGGTCAGGCACACGACCTCGGCTTCGTAGCGCTCCTGAATCCACTTCACCATCACGCTCGTGTCGAGACCGCCGGAGTAGAGGAGTAGGACCCGCCCGACGTTCTCGGGGTCGGCCTCATAGGCGGCGGTTTTACGGCTCTCCTGCTGCTCGCTCACGCGCGGAACCCTAGTCGCTGCAGTTGCCTGGCGCCGTCAGGCGGCGAGCAGGCGCGCGAGGCGGTCGAGGGCATCATCCAGCTGCTCGTCGCTCACGATCAGCGGCGGCAAAAGGCGGATCGTCGCGGGCCCGGTCGCGTTGAGCACCAGACGCTCCTCGAGCAGCGCGCGGCGCACGAGGGCCGGCGCGGGGGCGTCGATGTCCGCGGCGAGCATCAGGCCACGCCCGCGTACCGCCTTGACGCCCTCAAGCTGCGCGAGCTCGGCCGCGAGGCGCTCGCCGGCCGCGCGCACGCGCGCCAGCAGCTCCTCGTCGGCTGTCACGGCGAGCGCCGCGAGCGCGGCACGGGCCACGAGCGGCCCGCCCGCGAAGGTCGAGCCATGGTCGCCGGGCTGCAGGACGTCGGCCAGGTGCGGCGCCGTGATCAGGGCGCCGATCGGAAGGCCGCCGCCGAGGGCCTTCGCCGTCGTTATGGCATCGGGCTCGACCGTCGTGCCCCGGTAGGCCCAGAGCGTTCCGGTTCTCCCCATACCGGTCTGCACCTCGTCGAAGATCAGCGCCGCGCCGTGGCGGTCGCACGCCGCGCGCGCGGCGCGCAGCACGTGGTCGGCGATGACGTGGACGCCGCTCTCGCCCTGGATCGGCTCGAGCATCAGCGCCGCCGTCTGCGGCCCGACCGCGGCGGTGATCGCTTCCGCGTCGGCGGCGACGGTCACGAAGCCCGGCACGAGCGGCGCGAACGGCGCCTGCTTGGCCTCCTGCGCGGTCGCCGAGAGCGCGCCGTACGTGCGGCCGTGGAAGCCCCCATGCAGAACGACGACCTCACCCTGCGGCTTGGCGCGCCGCGCGAGCTTGATCGCGGCCTCGTTGGCCTCGGCGCCTGAGTTGCAGAAGAAGACCTTGCCGTGCAGGCTCGAGCGCGACAGTTCGCGGGCCAGCTCCATCGCCGGCTCGGTGTAGAAGAGGTTCGAGACGTGCATCAGCTCTCCGGCCTGCTCGCGGACCGCGGCGACGACGGCCGGGTGGCAGTGGCCGAGGCTCGTGACCGAGATGCCGCAGAGCAGGTCGAGGTACTCGTTGCCGTCGACGTCGTAGAGCAGCGCGCCGTCGCCGCGCACGAACTGCACGGGCTGACGCGCGTACGTGCCGATCACGTACTCGCTCTCCAGCTCGCGAAGCGTCGCGAGGCTCAAGCCGAGGCCTCGATCTTGGTGCCGACGCCGGCGTCGGTGAAGAGCTCGAGCAGCAGCGAGTGCGGCGTGCGCCCGTCGAGGATGTGCGCCGCCCCGACGCCGCCCGCGATGGCCTGCACGCAGGCTTCGAGCTTGGGGCGCATCCCGCCCTGCGCGCCTTCGAGCTCGCGCTCGACGCTCTCCACGGAGGCGGCGCTGATCAGGCTCGCGGGGTCGCCCGGGTCGCGCAGCCAGCCCGGAACGTCGGTCAAAAAGATCACTCGGTGCGCGCGGAGCGCCGCCGCGACGGCGCCGGCGGCCTCGTCGGCGTTGACGTTGTAGGAGTTGCCCTCGCGGTCGGCGCCGACGGAGGCGATGACCGGGATGTAGTCGCGCGCGATGTGGTCGATGACGTCGGCGTTGACGCGTTCGATGGTCCCGACGAAGCCGATGTCCTGGCCGTCGGGGGCGCTGCGCCGCCCGACGCGGAAGAGGGCGCCGTCGTCGCCGCTGAGGCCGACTGCGGGCTGGCCGTGCCGCGAGATGCGCAGCACGATCTCCTTGTTGACCTTGCCGACGAGCACCATCTTTGCGACCTCGACGGTGGCGGCGTCAGAGACGCGCAGGCCTTCGACGAATCGCACCGGCAGGCCGAGGCGCTCCATGAACTCGGTGATCTCCGGGCCGCCGCCGTGGACGACGATCGGGTTCATCCCGACGTACTTCAGGAGCACGACGTCGCGCGCGAACTCCTCGCGCAGCGCCTCGTCGACCATCGCGGCGCCGCCGTACTTGATGACGATCGTCTTGCCGTGGAACTGCCGGATGTAGGGCAGCGCCTCGAGCAGTGTGGCGACGTCGCCGTGGCCGGCCTCGCGCCCGCTCATGTCGTGTACTCCGCGTTGATGCTGACGTACTCGTGCGAGAGGTCCGAGAAGAAGAGCTCGCATTCCGCGCCCTGTCCGGGAAGCGTCACCTCGTACTCGACCTCCGGCCGGGCGACGGCGGCGGCGAGCGCCGCGGCGTCGTAGCCGACCGCCGCACCCTCGCGGCAGACGGCGACACCCTCGATCGTCACGTCGAGCGGCAGCGGCCCGCCGTGGGGCAGCGCACCGCCGACGGCCTGCACGATCCGGCCCCAGTTCGGGTCGGCGCCGTGGAGCGCCGTCTTGACCAGCGGCGAGTTCCCGACGGCCCGCGCGGCGGCTTCGACGTCCTGCGGCACGCCGCCCGCGACGATCACGCGGCCGACGCGGGCTGCGCCCTCGCCGTCGGCGACGATGCGCAGCGCGAGCTCGCGCAGGAGCGCGTCGAGTGCCTCGCCGAAGGCGCGCTCATCCGCGGTCTCGGGCTCCACGCGCACGCCGCTCGCACCGGAGCACATCAGGATCACGGTGTCGTTCGTCGAGAGCTGGCCGTCGACCGTGATCCGCTCGAAGGAGCGTTTGACACAGACGTCGAGCAGGAGCTCCGCGTGGTCGGCCTCCAGCGCGGCGTCGCTCTGCACGAAGCAGAGCATCGTCGCGAAGTTCGGCGAGATCATGCCTGCGCCCTTGCATTGGGCCGTAAGGCGCACCGTTCCGCCCGCGAGCTCGACCTCCAGGCACCCGCGCTTCTCGCTCGAATCGGTCGTCTCGATCGCCTGCTGCAGGTCGACATCGCCGTCGGCCCGCAACTCGCCGCGCGCGGCGAGGATGCCCCGCAGGACCTTCTCGACCGGCAGGTCGTGGGCGATCGCGCCGGTCGAGGCGAGCGCGACGGAGTCGGCCTCCACGCCGACGGCGATCGCGGCGGCACCCTGGCACTTCGCGGCGTCTTCCAATCCCCTCTTGCCGGTCGCGGCGTTCGCGCAGCCGCTGTTGACGAGCACAGCGCGCAGCGCGCCGAGGCGGCAGCGCTGGGAGCTCAGGAGGACCGGCGCGGCGGGGGTCGAGCTGGCGGTGAAGCGGGCGGCGCTCGTGATCAGCGGGCCGTCGCAGACGATCAGTCCGACGTCCGGCCGCCCGGATTCCTTGATGCCAGCCGCGACGCCGGCGGCGCGGAAGCCGGCCGGCAGGCCGCCGGCGCCGGCGAGGTCCGTGACGTGCGCCGGCGCCCCGACCCAGCGCGAGCGGAAGAACGGCTCGCTCATGTCAGCCCGCTCTCCTCGGCCAGGCCGAACATCGCGTTGAGGTTCTGCACGGCCTGCGAGCTCGTGCCCTTCCAGAGGTTGTCGATCGCGGCGAACAGAAGCAGACGGCCGGTGCGGCGGTCGACGGCGCCGTGCAGGCGGCAGAAGTTCGTCTCGCGGACCTCGCGGACACCGGGAGCCGAGTCGACGACCTCCACGAACGGCTCGTCGCGGTAGGCGTCGGCCAGGAGCCCGGCCAGCTCGCCCTGCGAGAGCTCCCGCGTCGGGGTGATGTAGCAACTGACGAGCTCGCCCTGGTCGAGCGGCACGAGGTGCGCCTGGAAGACGATCCCGTCGCCGTAGCCGAGTAGCTCGAGCTGCTCTTCGATCTCCGGCGCGTGGCGGTGGGCGCCGACGCTGTAGGGCACAATGTTCTCGCCCGCGTATGAGAGGTGGGTTCGCTCGTCGAAGGCGCGGCCGGCGCCGGAGATTCCCTGCTTGGCGTCGACGACGGCGTCGGCGATGAGGCCCTCCCGCGCGAGCGGCGCGAGCGCAAGCAGCGTGGCCGTCGGGTAACAGCCCGGGTTACCGACAATCCGCGCCGAGGCGATCTGCTCACGGTGCAGCTCGGTGAGGCCGTATGCGGCGTCGTCGAGCAGCTCGGGGTGGGGATGCGTCCCGTACCACTCGCCGTAGAGCTCGGCCGAGCGCAGGCGCATATCGGCGCTCAGGTCGACGACCCGCAGACCGCGGCCGGCGAGCGCCGCGACCGTCGGTGCAGACGCGCCGTGGGGGTAGGCGACGATCGCGGCGTCCGCGTCGACGGCCTCGACGTCGAGCTCGCTCAGCGTGAGCGGCACGCGGTAGCGCGGGTAGAGGTCCTGGAGGCGCTCGCCGGCGTTCGAGCGTGCCGTGACCGCGCAGAGCTCGAAGTCCGGGTGGTGCCAGAGGAGCTGCGCGGCGAGCGCACCGGCGAAGCCGGTGGCGCCGGCGACGAGGACGCGCGGCGCCCCGGCCGCAGCGGGCTGGGCGGCGAAGTCAGCCACGGAGTGTTCCCCCGAGCGCGTCGAGGGCGGCAACGATGCGCTGCACAGCGGGCTCGACGTCGGCGTCGGCGAGCGTCCTGTCGGGCGCCGCGAAGGTCAGCGCGAGCGCCAGCGAGCGCCGGCCGGGGCCGACCTGCTCGCCTTCGTAGACGTCGAAGATCCGCGCGTCCTGCAGCGTGGCGCCCGCTGCGGCGCGGACCGCCGCGACGGTGTCGCCGGCGCTCGTGGTGACGTCGAGCACGACGGCGATGTCGCGGCGCAGCGGCGGGTACGGCGCGAAGGCCTCGAAGTGCTCGATCCGCGGCACGGCCGCCGCGAGCGCGTCGAGGTCGAGCGCGAAGGCCGCGGCGCGCTCGAGGTCCCAGGCGCGCGCAACCAGGGGGTGAACCTCGCCGATCCAGCCGAGCCGCGCTTCGGCGAGCTCGATCGCCGCGCTTCGCCCGGGGTGAAGGAACGGCCACTCTTCGGCGCTCAGCGAGAAGTCGACGTGCAGCGCGCCGAGCAGCCCTTCGAGCAGCCCCTTCACCGCGAAGAAGTCGGCCTCGCGCGTCCCGCCACCCCAGCTGCGCGGAGCGAGCGCACCGCTCAGGAGCACGCCGAGCTCGTGGTACTCCTGGGCGAGGCCCGCGGCGGCGGCGCGGAACACCGTGCCCGACTCGAAGAGCGCGATGTCGGGGCCGTTGCGCGCGACGTTGTGCGCGGCGGTGTCGAGCAACGACGCGAGCAGCGTCGGCCGCAGTATCGACTGGCTCTCCGAGAGCGGGTTGCGTAGCCGCACCACGTCGCGCAGCGGATCGCCGGCACCGAGCCGCAGGCGCTCGAGCACGCCGGGGTCCGCGAAGCTCCAGCCGACCGACTCGTGTAGTCCGCGCCCTGCGAGCTCGTCCTCGGCGCGGCGCTTGGAGGTCTGCTCGTGCGTCAGGCGTCCGGCGGCGCCGCGGCGCGCGGGGAGCGTCGCCGGCAGCCGCTCCAGGCCGTCGATCCGCGCGACCTCCTCGATCAGGTCGATCTCCCGCGTCACGTCGTTGCGCCGCTCGGCCGGCACGGTCACAAGGAGACCGTCGGCGGTCGGCTCGGCGCCAAAGCCGAGCGCGCCGAGGATCTCCTGCTGGCGCGCTCTTGTGACCTCGACGCCGAGGATCTCGCTGACGCGCCGCTCGCGCAAGGCGATCGGCGGCGCCGGCTCGCGCGGCGCCGCGACGTCGATCGTGCCGGGCGACAGGCGCGCGCCGCAGAGCTCGATCATCAGCGCGCAGGCGACGGCCTGCGCCCAGTCGCACTGCTCCGGCGCGAGCCCCTTCTCGAAGCGGCTCGATGCCTCGCTGCGCAGCCCGAGCGCCCACGACGCCCGGTGGATCGCCGGCCCGTCCCAGTTGGCGACCTCCAGAAGCACGCGCGTCGTGTCGGCGCCCACCTCGGAGCGCTCGCCGCCCATGATCGCCGCGATCGACGTCGGTCCCGCGGCGTCGTCGATGACGACCATGCCGCCGTCGAGCGTCCGCGTCTGGCCGTCCAGCGTCGTGACGCGCTCGCCGTCGCTGGCGCGGCGCACCGTGAGCTCCGCGCCGTCGATGCGGTCGAGGTCGAAGGCGTGCAGCGGCTGACCGGTGAGCAGCATCGCGTAGTTGGTGATGTCCACCACGTTGCTGATCGGCCGCTGCCCGGCGGCGATCAGGCGCGCCTGGAGCCAGAGCGGCGAAGGCGCGATCGTCACGTCCTCAAGCACACGCGCCGTGAAGCGCGGGCAGAGCTCCGGGCAGAGAACCGTCACCCTGACCGCGTCGAGGACCCCCGCGGAGCCGGGGTCCTCGAGCCACGGCGGGGGCGCCAGCGGCGCGCCTGTCGCGGCGTGCAACTCGCGCGCGACGCCATAGAGGCCGAGGCAGTCAGGCCGATTCGGCGTCACCTCGAGCTCCAGCACGTCGGCTGAGATGGCGAGGATCTCGCCGAGCGCGGTTCCCGGCGCCGCGTCGTCGGTGAGCACGATGATCCCCTCGCCTCCGGCACCGACGTCGAGCTCGGTCTCCGAAAGGATCATGCCCTCCGAGACGATGCCGCGGAGCTTCGCGCGGCCGAGCGCCGTGCCGTCGGGAAGTACCGCGCCGGGGAGCGCGACGGCGACGGTCTGGCCGGCCGCCACGTTCGGTGCGCCGCAGACGATCGTCGCGGCGGCGCCGGACCGCCTACGTCGACGGTGCAGACGCGCAGGCGGTCGGCGTTGGGGTGAGCCTCGCTCGTCTCGACATGGCCGACCACGAAGTTCGCTCCGTCGGCGACGCCGTGGTGGTGGATCGCCTCGACCTTCGTGCCGGTCATCGTGAGGCGGTGCTCCACCTCTTCGGTGGAGAGCGGCGGGTCGCAGTATTCGCGCAGCCAGGGAAGCGGGACGCGCATCAGAACTGCTCCAGCAGGCGCAGGTCGTTTTCGTACATCAGGCGCAGGTCCGGAATGCCGTGGCGAAGCATCGCGATGCGCTCGACCCCCATCCCCCACGCGAAGCCGCGAATGCGCTCGGGGTCGTATCCGGGCGCGTTCGCTTCGGTGTCCGGCACGGCGGCGAAGACATTCGGGTCGACCTCGCCGGCGCCCGAGCACCTCCAGCCACCCCTCGCCCTTGCAGAGCGGGCAGCGCGAGCCGTCGCGCAGCGTGCCGCGGCCCTCGCAGTTGAAGCACGAGACGTCGACCTCCACGCTGGGCTCGGTGAAGGGGAAGAAGTGCGGGCGAAGGCGTACCTCGCGCCGGTCGCCGAAGACGGCCCGCGCGAACTCCAGGAGCGTTCCCTTCAGGTCCGCGAGCGTGATGTCCTCGTCGACCGCGAATCCCTCGATCTGGTGGAACTGCGGCGTGTGAGTGGCGTCTGAGTCGGGCCGGTAGACGCGCCCGGGGATCACGACGTAGAGCGGCGGCGGGTGCGCTTCCATGGCGCGCACCTGCATCGGCGAGGTGTGTGTGCGCAGCACCGTGTCGTCGGAGACGTAGAAGGTGTCGGTGAGGGCGCGTGCGGGGTGCGTCGGGCGAGTGATTGAGCGCGTCGAAGTTGTAGTGCACCGTCTCGACCTGGGGGCCTTCGATGACGGTGAAGCCGAGGCCCAGGAAGATGTCCTCGAGCTCGCGGCGCGTGCGCGTGAGAATGTGCAGCGAGCCGACGGGTGACGGCGGCGCGCCGGGCAGCGTGACGTCGAGGGCGCCGGCCTCGATCTTCGTCTCGAGCTCGCTTGCGTTCAGTTCGCGCGCGCGCTCGTCGAGCAGCGCTTCGAGCTCGCGCCGGGCTTCGTTGGCGGCGCGGCCGACGGGGCCGCGCTCCTGCGGCGCGAGCTCCCCGACGGAGCGCAGCAGCAGCGGCAGCTCGGCACGGCGCCCGAGCCACGCGACGCGCAGGCGCTCGAGCTCGGCGCTGTCGGCGGCGGCGGCGATCTGCTCGCGCGCTTCGGCGCGGAGCTGCTCGATGCGCTCGATCATGCGCTCGGCACCCTAAATGACTCGCGCGTCGCCTCGTACATCGCGACCGTCGCCGCCATCGCGGCGTTGAGCGAGTCGCCGCGGATCTCGATTCGCGCCGAGCGCTCGCAGGCCGCGAGGACCTCGTGCGGGAAGACCGTCGCGCTCGGCGCCAACGAGCAGCGTGAGCTCAGCCGCGTTGGCGACGGCCGCGCTCAGGTTTTCGCCGGCCGCCGCGCTCAACGCGACCTTGCGGCCCGGCAGGGCTGAGATGTCGGCGGCGTGGGCGAGGCGTATCGCGAAGATCGCGCCCATGCTTGCGCGCACCGCCTTCGGCCCGTGCGGATCCGCGCAGCCCGGCCCCAGCGCGACGCAGCCGAAGCCGAAGGCGTGGGCGCCTCGCAGCACCGTGCCGACGTTGCCGGGGTCAGCGACGCCGTGCAGGTAAACGCAGCGCGGGCCCGTGATCTCGCTCCAGCGCTGCTCGTAGACGCCGAGCACGCGCGTCGAGGAGCCGAGCGCCGACGCCGCGGCGAGCGCGGCGGGCGACGCGACGGCGAGGTTCTCCTCGCCGTCTGCGGTGTCGGCGGCTCGCAGGCCGAAGATCGCGCTGCGTCCGGCGGCGCTGCGCCGAGGCCACCAGATCCTCGCCCTCGGCAACGAAGAGTCCGCTGCGGGCGCGCTCGCGGCCGCGCGCGAGGCGGCGGATCTGCTTGACGCGTGGATTCTGTGGCGAATTGATGTGTCTCTGTCATGACTTGCTGGGGCTGAAAACAAGAAAGGGCGCCGTCCCCGCTGTGGGGAGCGACGCCCGGAAGGTTCTCGCGACCTTGCCCTTGCGGATTCGCTCAGGCGGTCGCCTCCCGGGCGATCTCGGCAAAACGTCGGAAGGCGTCGGCGTCGCGCACGGCGATGTCGGCGAGGATCTTGCGGTCGACCTCGATGCCGGCGACCGAGAGGCCGTGCATCAGCTGCGAATAGCTCGTGCCGTTGACGCGCGCGGCGGCGTTGATGCGGGTGATCCAGAGGCGCCTGAAGTCGCGCTTGCGGTTGCGCCTGTCGCGGTAGGCGTAGGCGTCGGCCTTGAGCAGGGCCTCCTTGGCGCGCCGGTAGTTCGAGTTCGCCTCGCCGCGGAAGCCCTTCGTCTGCTGGAGCGTCGCGCGGCGCTTCTTGCGCGCGTGCAGGGAGCGCTTTACGCGTGTCACCTTCCGCCTCCCGCGAGCATCCGCTTGACGCGCGGCGTGTCGTCGGCCGAGATCGCGGCGGGCTCGCCGAGCTTGCGCTTACGCTTCGGCGACTTCTTCTCGAGCATGTGGCTCGTGAACGCGTGGCGGCCGGTGACCTTGCCTTTGGCGGTCACCTTGAAGCGCTTCTTAGCGCCGGAGTGGCTCTTCATCTTCGGCATTGCCGAGCGATTATGACACGGCGCCGTCGGCCTCACGGACGACGGCTGTGGGCCCGGGCGCCTCTTGCGGCGCGTCGGTCTCGGCTGCGGGCGCCTCTGGCGGCGCGTCGGCTTGCTCCTCGGACGCCTCGACGGGCGGGTCCTCTGCCGCGGCGGGCGCGTCGGCCGCTGCGGCGGGGGCGTCGGTGGCTGCGACGGGCGTCTCGGCCGCGTCGGCCTCCGCAACGCCCGTCGGCACGCCGTCGGCGTCGAGCTGGTCTGCCAGCACCGCCTTGGACGGCGCCATCAGCATCGTCATGTTGCGCCCTTCCTGCATCGGTCGCTGCTCGACGACGCCGAACGCGGCGAGTTCCTCCGCCAGGCGGTCGAGGATCGCCGTGCCCGCGCTCGGGGTGCGTGACCTCGCGGCCACGGAACATGATCGTCACCTTGACCTTGTCCTTGTGGCGCAGGAAACGCTCGTACGTGCGCGCTTCTTCGTCGAGTAGTCGTGCTCGGCGATCTTGGGGCGGAACTTGATCTCGCGCACCGTTATCTGCTGCTGGTGCTTGCGCGCGGCCTTCACCTTCTGGGCCTGCTCGTACTTGTACTTGGAGTAGTCGAGAACGCGGCAGACGGGCGGTCTGGCCTCGGGCGCGACCTCGACCAGGTCGAGCTCGCGCTCCTGCGCGAAGGCCAGCGCGTCGGGCGTCGTCATCACGCCGACCTGGTTGCCCTCGTCGTCGATCAGGCGCACCTCGGGTACGCGTATCCGATCGTTGATCCGCGTCGTGTCCCGCTCGGGCGGGCGCCGGTCGAACCTGCGGGGGACCGGCACTAGCTGTGGCTAACCGGCGTCAAGCTGACGTCAGTCGCGGAACTCAGGGCTCTGGGCGGTATTCAACGGGGGCGAGTATAGCTCTCCCCGCAAGCGCCCGGCGAAGCTCACCGACCGTGCTCGCGCCGAGATCGCCGGCGCGGTGCTCGCGCACGGAGACCGTCCCCTCGCCTGCCTCGCGCTCGCCGACGACCAGCATGTACGGGATCTTGCGCAGCTCCGCGTCGCGGATCTTGCGCCCGATCGACTCCGCTGCGATCGTCGAGCATCGACGCGCGCTGCCGAGCTCGCGCAGCTGCGCCGCGACGTCCTCGGCGTAGTCGTTGAAGCGGTCCGAGACGGGCAGCACGATGGCCTGTACCGGCGCGAGCCAGAGCGGCAGCTCGCCCGCGTAGTGCTCGAGCATGATGCCGATGAAGCGCTCGTAGGAGCCGAACAGCGCGCGGTGGATCATCACCGGGCGGTGCTCGGCGTTGTCGGCGCCGGTGTAGGTCAGCTCGAAGCGCTCGGGCATCGAGTAGTCGAGCTGGACGGTGCCGAGCTGCCAGGAGCGGCCGAGCGAGTCGGTCATGTGCATGTCGATCTTCGGCCCGTAGAAGGCGCCCGTCACCCTCGTTGAGCTCGGTAGTCGAGATCCAGTTCGGCGAGCACGCCTTTCAGCTTGCCCTCGGCGCGGTCCCACATCTCGTCGTCGCCGATGCGCTGCTCGGGCCGCGTGGAGAGCTCGAGGTCGACCTCGAAGTCGAACAGCTCGTAGGTGTCGAAGGCCAGCTCAAGGCAGCCGCGGACCTCCTGCTGCACCTGCTCCTCGGTGCAGAAGATGTGCGCGTCGTCCTGGGCGAAGTGGCGCACGCGCAGCAGCCCGTGGAGCACGCCCGACGCCTCGTTGCGGTGCAGCAGCCCGGGCTCGAAGTAGCGGACCGGCAGTTCGCGGTAGGAGTGGCGCGTGGCCGCGAAGAGGTGGGCGTGGCCCGGGCAGTTCATCGGCTTGACGCGCCATCTCGCGGTCCTCGACCTCGAGCTGGAACATGTGCTCGCGGTACTTGCCCCAGTGGCCCGAGGTCTGCCACAGCTCGGCGTCGAAGATCAGCGGCGTCTTGACCTCGCTGTAGCCGCGCTCGGCGCTCATCGCTGCGCGAGAGCCGACGAGCGCGTTGTAGATCGCCGTGCCGCCGGGCAGCCAGAAGGCGACGCCGGGTGAGACGTCGGAGAACGTGAACAGCGCCGAGCTCGCGGCCGAGTTTGCGGTGGTCGCGCAGCGCGCGCCTGCTCGAGGCGCTCGAGGTACTCCTCGAGCTCGGCCTTGCGAGAAGAACGCGGTGCCGTAGATGCGCGTGAGCATCGTGCGCGTCGAGTCCCCGCGCCAGTAGGCGCCGGCGACCGAGATCAGCTGGAAGGCGCCGATCGTCGCCGGTGCGTGGGGGCGTGCGGCCCGCGGCAGAGGTCGGTGAACGGCCCGTTCGTGTACAGCGAGACAGTCTGCAGGGCGTGCTCGGTCGGCGCTGGCGACGAGGTCGTCGATCAGCTCGACCTTGTAGTCCTGGCCCTCGGCGACGAAGCGCTCGCGCGCCTGCGGCGACGGGGACGTCGTCGCGCACGAAGGGCTCGGCCGGCCTTGACGTGCTCGCGCATGCGCTCTTCGATCGCCGGGAAGTCGGCCTCGCAGACCGGCACCCCGTCGGGGAACTCGAAGTCGTAGTAGAAGCCGTTCTGCGATCGGCGGGCCGATCGAGATCTTCACGCCCTCGTAGAGCTCGAGCACGGCGGTGGCGAGCACGTGGGCGGCGTCGTGGCGGATCAGCTCCAGCGCCTCGTCGCCGCTGCGCGAGGTGATGATCGAGAGCGTCGGCGCCGTCGGGCAGCGGGCGCGCGAGGTCGCGCAGCTCGGCGTCTCGCCGGCGTCGGCGACGGACCTCGATCGCCAGCGCCGCGCGCGCGAGCCCGGGGCCGATCGCCGCGGCGGCGTCGGCGCCGGTGGCGCCGTCGGCGCAGCTCGAGCGGCGTTGCCGTCGGGAAGCGTGACGGTGACGGGCACGTCCGCGCCAGCTACCTGCCGGGGCCTCAGCGCGACGCGCCAGAGCGCGTCGTCGCCGAGCGCGATGCGCTCGCACGCGCGCCCTCGCCGAGCAGCCTCGATCAGCGCGCGCTCGGCGGCGTCGCGGTCGACCGGCATGTTGTTGTGCGCCATCACCGCCGCGACCTCCTGCGTCGACGAGGCCAGCCGGGAACGGCGCGCAGCGCCTCGAGCGGGTCCTCCGGCCGGCGGGCGGCGCTCGAGCGAGCGGTCGAGGTTCGCGATACAGCACGTCGTAGGCCTCGATGGGCTGGAAGCCGCCGGCCTCGAGCGCGCCTGCCGTCCTCGTGCCTCGAAGATCAGCGACGGCGCCGAGTAGCGCACCGGGCCGTCGGTCTGGCGGGCCTTGCCCTGGAAGTCGGTGGGGCCGCCCTCGGCGCTGGCGCGTCTCGTCGCGGTCCGCCTCGTACGCCGCCTCGCGTCTCGGCGTCGTCGATCGCGGCGACGACGGCGTGCGACGTCGAGGCCCTCGACGCGCTGCGAGCGCCGTCCGCGATGTCGTCGTCCTCGTCGAGCAGCAGCGTCGGTGTTGAACCACGCGAACTGCAGCGCCCGCAGGACGTCGCGCTCGCGCCCGGGGAACGAGCAGCCGGGTGGCGACGACCGTGCGGCAGCCGCGGGTAGGTCGCGAGCACACGCGCGCGCGGGGCTGCGCCGCGAACGGCATGCCGTAGCGCTTGAAGAGCAGCGAGCCGAGCGGCGGCTCGCGTCGGCGTGTAGCCGCGCGTCGACGTAGACGCTGGGGGTCCTCGGCCAGCCCGATCATCACGGTCCGCCAGTCGAGCTGGTCGCCGTAGCGCCACTGCAGCACCGCCAGCGCCGGGCTCGCGGAGTACGCCCACGGGCAGCCCGAGTCGGTGAACTCGGTGACCTCGATGCGCCCCATCGCCATGGGGCGACGCAGGGCACCCGTAGATCGCGCGCGCCCCGGTGCGCGCGTAAGATCGCGGCGCTGGTGCGCAGAATGCTCATCGTGGCGATCGTCGCAGGGGCGGCCCTCGCCGGCTCACAGCTCGCCTCGGCCCTGCCGTACTCGACGGCCACGCCTACCGCGTGCAGCGCCAGCCACGTGCCGGGAGCTGCCATGCGCGCGGGCGCGGGCTGTACGCGCTACCCGATCCCGCACTGCACCCCGGGCGCGCTTGACCCGGCCGTTCGCCAGGCGACGATCTATTCGACGATCTGCGCTCCGGCTGGACGTCGGCGGTGCGCCCGCCGGAGTGGGTGAGCGAGCCCGAGAAGTACGCGAGCATGGCGGCGTACGGCGTCGGAACGAGGCTGGCGTTACGAGTACGACCATCTCGTGCCGCTCGAGCTCGGCGGGGCCGCAACGATCCGCGCAACCTCTGGCCCGAGCTCGACTACGCGCGCCGCACGGGTACTACAACCTAACCCCAAGGATGAACTCGAGTACAAGCTCAAGCGCATGGTCTGCGACGGCGAGATGCGCCTGGCCCGCGCGCAGCTCCTGATCGCGACCAACTGGGTCGCGCCTGGCGGCGTTACGGCTGAACGCTCGAGCCCTGCTTGACCGCCGCGCGGTCGGCGCGAGCTCGGCCGGCAGCCGCTCGAGCAGCAGCGAGCCAGCCGCCTTGACCTCAACGGCGCCGCGCACCAGCTCGAGGCCGCGCGTCCATGTCCTCGCCCGCGACGCCGACGCCCGGCCCAGAAGATCGAGCTCGTCGATCTCCGGAGCGAGCTCGGCCGCCTGCAGGTAGAGCGCGCTCGCCTCTCGCCCTGGTCCCGTCGGCGAGCAGCTCGTCGGCCGCGCCGGCGATCTCGTAGGCCCGCGCGAGCCGCACGAGACGCGCGAGTTCGACGAGCGGCTGCGGCGAGTCCTCGACGCGAACGTCGAATCGCGGTCCGCCAGGGCTCGCCGACGGCGGGCGCCACGAGCAGCGCCGCCGACTGGCGCCCGCGCACGTCGCCGCCGGCCTCCTCGGCGGCTTCGAGCGCGGCAGCAGCCGCTCGGCGAGTTCGCCGTCGGCTGCGCGGTAGGCGCGCGCCATCGCCTCGGGCACGCCTTCGCGGGCCATCATGTTCGCCTGGCAGGCGAAGCTTCGCCCGACGACGTCGCCGGCGTACGGGATGCAGTCCGGGCCGGTGTAGGCAGCGGCGTGGCCCGCGCGCGTCGACGATGCCGAGCTGACGGTAGTCGGCGAGCTCGTCGGGCGCGAGGACCGCGCGATCGCGGCCGGCGCGTCGTGTCCCTCGGCGAGCGCGTGGAGCATGCTCCGGGCCATGGGCCGGCTCGGCGATCGACTGCGTGGCCGCGGCGCCGACGCCGGGCTGCGCCCAGGAGACGACGCTGCCGACCGAGAACCAGTGCGACTGCACGGCCACGCCGAGCTCGCCACTGTCGGGATCGCGCGCGACGATCGAGTAGGTGCCGCGCCGCATGCTAGGCTTGTATCAGACGCGGCCGTCCGCCGCATAAGATTGGCCGATCAGGCGGCGACAGCGGAGGCGCAACGTCCATGGCACACAGGCACCGGCTTACGCCGGGAACGCGTTCGGGACGGTGGAGACGGTCGGGAGGCGGGCGTCTTCGGGCAGGTGATGGGGCTCGTCGCGGTGACGCTCTGCTTCTTCACGCCGGCGCGTACCTGATGCGAAGCGCACTGGCGTGAGCGGGATCCTGCTCTTCCTCGTCGGCTTCGGCTGCATCATCGGCCTGAACTTCGTCCGCAGCGAGGGGCTCGCGATCACGTTGCTGTTCGCGGCCGGGCTCTTCCTCGGCTTGGGGATCGGCGGGGCGCTCCACTACTACGCCGAAATCGAGCCCGAAGCGGTCTGGAATGCGGCCGCCGCGACGACGCTGTTCGTCGCTTCGCTCGGGACCATCGGCTACGCGATACGCCGCGACCTCTCCTTCTCTACCGATTCCTCTTCTTCGCGCTGCTCGCGCTGATCGTCTTCGGGATCGTGCTGCTGTTCACGCGGATGCCCGGCGGAAACGTCGTGTACGCGGTCGGCGGGGCTCGTGATCTTCGGCGGCTACACGATCTCGACTTCAACCGCATGCGCCGCGCCGGCCGCGGCGAAGTCGTGTCACTCGCGGCCGGCATCTTCCTCGACGTGATCAACATCTTTCTCTTCTTCCTGCAGATCTTCGGGCGCAATTAGGGCGCCGCGGGCGATGTTCGTGGACCGCTTCAAGGCGCCTCCGCTTCTCCCGGAACGCTGATGGCCGACGCCGCCCCCGCCACAGCCGGAGGCGTGCTGCTGATCGGCGAACCCGGCGGCCTTGCCGCCGCCGTCATGCGCCGCCTCGAGCTCGCCGGTGTCGCGGCACACGCCGCCGGCACGCCGAGCGACAGCGAACTCACGAGCCTGCTCGCCGAGGGCCGCTGGCGGGCCGTCGCGATCGTCACGCGCGACGATGTCCTCGCGCTGCGGCTGACGCTGCTCTGCGCGCACCTGCAGCCGCAGCTGCCGCTGTGGGTCACGATGTTCGACCGCACCGTGATGCACGGGCTACAGCACGATCTCCCCGCGCTGCACATCATCTCGCCCTCTGAACTCGTCGCGCGCGAGCTGGCCGACGCCTGCCGCGAGGTCGCGGGCGAACTCGGACGCCGCCGCTTCGCTGGGGTGCGCGTCGTCGACGACGCGCTGCGCCTGATGGTGTTCGCCGGTGCCGGGCTTGCGGCCGCGCTGCTGATCGACGCGCTGAGTGGCGTGGCGGCGCTGCACGAGGGGCTCGTCAACGCGTTCTTCTACTCGACGCGCTCGGTCGCGACGGTGGCCGGGACGCCGGGGGTCGGCCACGCTCCGCTCTGGTACAAGATCGTCAGCGTCCTTGACGTGATCGCGGCGCTGCTGCTCGTGGCGGTCTTCACCGCCGCGCTTGTGCGGCGCCTGAGCCGTCCGCGCCTTACGACTCTCTTCGGCCCCCGTGCGGCGCCGGCGCGCGGGCACGTCCTTCTCATCGGATTCGGCCAGGTCGGCTTCCGCCTCGCGCAGGTGTTGCGCGAGAGCGGCGCACCGGTCCTCGCCGTCGAGCGCGACCCCGACGCGCCTTGCGTGCGCCTGGCGCGGCGGGCCGGTATACCGGTCGCCGTCGGCCGTGGCGACGACCGCGAGGTCCTCGAACGCGCCGGGATCCGCCGCTGCGCGGCCGTCGCCGCTGTCACCTCGGCTGATCTCGTGAACGTCGAGGTCGGCCTCGCGTCAGCGGACCTTTCGCCCACCACGCCGCTCGTAATGCGCCTCGGCGACGGGGACGTCGCGACGGAGACCGACTCGCTGCTTCACCTCGGGCGGATCGTCGACGCGCACCGCATCGCCGCGGACACGCTCGCCGCTGGTCTGACCGCCTAGAAGCGTTGGCGACACCACGCCCGCAGGCTCACTTCGCCTTGCCCTCGATGGTTGCAACCAGCGCGATCAACAGACCGTTGCACTCGACCGTTTTTTCGCGTTCGCCTGCGTAGATCACCATCGTGTCGAGGGCGTCCGCGAGTTCGGCCCGGGAGCCGCCGAGTCCGCGCCTGTGGAGAACATGGAGAGCTACGTCGAGCTGTCGGGCAACTGTGGGCTTCGACTCGCGGCATTTGCGCGAGAGGACGCTGATTTGGTGTTGTTCCGCTCGCGAGGGTTTCGATTCGGGCGGTTTCTGCGACGCGCCACCGCAGCCAGACGCGATCACCGCGATAAGCACGACCGCGACCGTGGCGCGGCCGGACTTCGCCGCGGTCGCCGCGTGCAGCGATTTGACATCCGCCGGCAACTCGCGAGACGGTACTAGCGCCACGCCGCCGAACCTTCCTAGCTCGCGGCGGTGCACTCCTCTGCGGCGCCGGGCGCAAGGCGCCCGAACACGTCCGCGAGCGTTCGGATCTCCTGCTCGTCGAGCTGGCCGAAGAAGCGCTCCTGGACGGCCGCGATGTGCAGCGCCTGAGCTTCGCGGGCCAGCGTTAAGCCCGCCTGCGTGAGCTCCGCTTCGACCGATCGCGCGTCGCTCGGGCACTGGCGCCGCGTGAGCAGTGCGCGCTCCTCGAGCGCGTCGACGATGCGAGAGACGCGGCTGAGGCTGAGGTTCGCGGCCGCCGCGAGCGAGGAGAGCTGCATCCGGAGCTCCGGTGCCGCGGCGAGACGTCCGAGCAGCTCGAGCGAGCTCATGCCGATGCCGTAAGCCGCCTCGAGCTCGCCATCGAGCTCGCGCGACATCCGTTTGGCGACCTCGAGGAGGCCGATCCACGCTGCGGCGTGCCCCTCGGGCAGCTGCGCGAGCGCCTCGTCGCCGATCACGTACTTACACGTTCCAGCCTCTGCCTTTTCGCTTGTCGCCGCCATGTTCTCCCCTACCAGTCTAGTCCGGGTACAAACGGCGCCTACGTGGCGGCCGGGGCATCGCCGGCCGCCGCGACGGCGAAGACGTGCTCCATGCCTGCGTACATCACGCGGCCCTGCTCGCGCATCGACAGCCGGCGCATCACGCCCCGCGACGCGGCGTTGTCGACGCGCGCGATCGCCACGATCCGCCGCAGCTCGAGCTCGCGCGCGCAGCCGAGCGCGCGCTCGCCGATCAATGTCGCGACGCCCCGGCGCCAATGGTCGGCCGCCACGGCCCAGGCGATCTCGATCTCCGCGCGGCCGGCGATCACTTTCACCGCGAGGCCGCCGTGGCCGACCGTCTCCGCGCCGTCCGTGACGACCCACGGCCCGAAGCCGTGGACGAGCCAGCGCGCCGCGCCCGCCGAGGCGAGCCGGTCGCACTCAGCGTCGCTGAAGGCGCCGGCGCTGCCTGCGGGCCGCAGCCAGTCCGCGACACGCCCGTCGCCGAAGATGGCGCGCAGCAGCGGGCCGTCGCCCGCTGCGACCGGCCTGAACGCCAGACGGTCGGAGCCGGGCGTCATGTCCTTCATTGTTGCGCCGGCCCCGGCGCGCGCTGCGGGCGCCGCAGGCACGACATAATCGGGCCGTGAGGGCGAGCGCTCCACAGTCCGACGCGTCGTGCGCGCTCCACCGGCAAGCCGGCAGGTGATCGCGCCGACGGCGCCGGCTCCTGCTGCCGCGCCGCGACGCAGGGGCGGCGCGCTTGACCCGCAGCTGCTTCGCTACGCGCGCTCCACGCGGCCCTTCATTGCGGCAAGCGCGGTCCTCGGCTTCGTCGCCGCGTTGCTGCTGATCGCACAGGCATGGCTGATCGCCGACGTGGTCTGCGCGGCGTTTCAGCACGGTCGCTCGCTCGCCGACGAGGCGACGCCGCTGGTCGTGCTGCTGGCGGTCATCGTGGCCCGCGCGGCGCTCGCGTGGGGCGCCGAGCTCGTCTCGACGCGGGCCTCGGCGCGCGCGAAGTCCGAGCTTCGCGTCTCGCTGCTCGGTGCCGCCGCGCGCCGCGCGGCCGATCCGCGATCGCCCACGCGCAGCGGCGACGTCGCGGTTCTCGCGACGCGCGGGATCGACGCGCTCGACGGCTACTTCGCCCTCTATCTCCCCCAACTCGTGCTCGCCGTCGTCGTCCCGCTGGCGATCCTCGTGGCGGTCGCCGCGGACGACTGGGTCTCCGCGGCGATCATCGCCGTCACGATCCCGCTGGTTCCGCTCTTCATGGCGCTCGTTGGACTCGCGACGCGGGACCGCACCGAGGCCGAGCTGCGCACGCTGCAGCGCCTGGCCGGACACTTCCTGGACGTCGTCGGCGGTCTCGCGACGCTCAAGGCATTCGGCCGAGCCCGCGCCCAGACAGCGGAAATCGCGCGCGTGACCGACCTCTACCGCCAGCGCGCGCTCGCCACGCTCCGCGTCACGTTCCTTTCGGGCCTGATCCTGGAACTGGTCGCGAGCCTCTCCGTGGCGCTCGTCGCAGTCGCGATCGGCCTGCGGCTCCTCGGCGGCGCGATGGACCTGCGGGCCGGGCTCTTTGCACTGATCCTCGCGCCCGAGGCGTACGCCCCGCTGCGCCGGCTCGGCGCAAACTTCCACGCCAGCGCCGAGGGCCTGGCCGCCGCACACCAGGCGATCGCGATCATCGAGGAGGCCGGCCCGCCACCCGTCGGCGGCATCGTCCCGCCGGACGCCGCGGACGCGGCGATCGGCTTCGATGCGGTCACGTTCACGTACCCGGGGCGCGATCGCCCCGCGGTGCGGAGCTTGAGCTTCTCGGTCGAGCCCGGCGAACGCGTCGCGCTGGTCGGGCCCACGGGCTGCGGCAAGTCGACGCTGCTCGCGCTGCTGCTCGGTCTGATCGAGCCCGACGAGGGCGCCGTTGCGGTCGGCGGCGTCGCCGTCGACCGGCTCGACCGTGCGCTCTGGCACCGCCAGCTCGCGTGGGTGCCGCAGCGCCCGCACCTCTTCCGGGCCACGGTCGCCGAGAACGTACGACTGGGCTCGCCGGCCGCGAGCGATGCGCAGGTCGCGGACGCGCTCGCGGCCGCCGGCCTGGCTGAGGTCGTCGCGGGACTAGCGCTCGGTGCACAGACGCCCCTCGGCGACGGCGGCGCAGGCCTTTCAGCGGGCGAGCGCCAGCGAGTCGCGCTCGCACGGGCGCTCCTGCGCGACGCACCATTGCTGCTGCTCGACGAGCCCACGGCGGCGCTCGACGGCGAGAGCGAGCGGCGCGTGCTCGACGCGGTCGAGCGCGTGGGCCGCACCGTCTTGTTCGTCGCGCATCGCCCGGCGCTCGTGGCGCTGGCGGACCGCACCGTCGACGTCGGCGAGGCGGAGGTCCGAGCGTGAGCGCCGCCAGCGGGGAGCGACGGTCGTCGGCGCGCTCACTTGCGCGAACGCTCGGCATCGACGGGCGTTCGGCGCGGCCGCTCGTCGCGGCGACGCTGCTCGGCGCGGGCTCGCTCGGCTGCGCCGTCGCGCTGATCGCGACGTCGGCGTGGCTGATCTCGCGCTCCTCGCAGCGACCGCCCGAGTCGGCGCTCGCCGTGGCGACGGCGGCGGTCCAGTTCTTCGCGCTGAGCCGGGGGCTACTCCGCTACGGCGAACGGCTGGCCGGCCACGACGCTGCGCTACGCCTGCTTGCTGCGCTGCGCGTACGCGTCTACGGGCAGCTGGAGCGCCTTGCTCCGGCAGGCCTGCCGGCATTTCGCAGCGGCGACCTGCTGGGCCGTCTCGTTCAGGATGTCGACTCACTGCAGGAGCTCGTCCTGCGCGTCTGGCCACCGTTCGCGATCGCGGCGCTCGTCGGCGGCCTGGCCGTCGTCGTCGTCGGCGCGATGCTCCCCGCCGCGGGGCTAATCCTGCTCGCCGCGCTGATCGCGTCCAGCGCCGCGGTGCCGTGGCTCGTGCGGCGCCACGCGGCGCGCTTCGCGGGACCCCGCGCCGCCGCGCGCGGCGAGGTCGCTGCAAGCACCGTCGACCTGCTCTCCGGAGCCAGCGAGCTCGAGGTGTACGGCGCGCTCGACGCCGCGCTCGCTCGCGCCGATGCTGCCGACGCCGAGCTCACGCGGGTCGCGCTGGCCGCCGCGCGCGGCGCGGGCGCCGGTCAGGGAGTCACGAATCTCTCGATGGGGCTCGCGATGTGGGGCTCACTCGCCGTCGGCGTCGCGGCGGTCGCGAGCGGCGATCTCTCGGGTGCGCTGCTGGCGGGCCTCGCGCTGATCCCACTGGCGGCCTTCGAACTAGTGGCGCCGCTCCCCGCCGCCGCGCAGGGACGCGAGCAGGTCGAGCGCTCCGCCGACCGCGTCGAGGCGGTGCTCTCGGCGTCCGCGCCCGTCGTCGACCCCGCTCGCCCGGGAAAGCTGCCGGGCGGACCCGGAGAGCTGCGCGCACAGTCGCTGCGCTGCCGCTACGGCGAGCGTGACGAGCTCGCACTTGCGGGCCTGGACCTTACGATCGCGCCGGGCGCGCACGTCGCGATCGTCGGCCCGAGCGGCGCCGGCAAGACGACCTTCGCCTGGACACTCGTGCGCTTCCTGGCCTACGAGGGCTCGCTGAAACTCGACCGAGTGGAGCTCGACGAGCTCGCCGGCGACGACGTGCGCAGCGTCATCGGCCTCGTCGGCCAGGAGCCGCACATCTTCGCGACGACGGTCGCCGAGAACCTTAGGCTCGCGCGGCGCGACGCCGACGACGGGGAGCTCTTCGCCGCCCTCGAGCAGGTGCACCTGGCAGGCTGGGTACGCGGGCTGCCGGACGGTCTACAGAGCGACCTCGGCGAGCGCGGCAGTGCGATGTCGGGAGGGCAGCGTCAGCGACTGGCGTTGGCCCGCGCCGTGCTCGCCGACTTCCCGGTGCTCGTGCTGGACGAGCCCGGTGAGCATCTCGACGTGATGACGGCAGAGGCTGTCATTGCGAGGATGCTCGAGCGGCGGCGCGGACGCACGACCATTCTCATAACGCACCGGCTCGCCGGGCTCCAGGCGCTCGACGAGATCTTCTTCCTCGACGCCGGCCGGGTCGTGGAACGAGGCACCGACGCCGCGCTGGTCCGTGCGGGCGGTCGCTACGCGGCGCTGAGAAGCGGACCGGGAGCGTTCTAGCCGTACGGTGTGTCGCTCAGGTTCAGACTGAACATTCGTCACCATAACGCTCTGGTAGAGGTCGAGAGTCTTGGCTTTGCAGTCGCCGCGATCGCGACCGCGGAACGCGTGAGCGCTCAACCGCGAGCCTGCGGTGATGGCGGGACCTGCGCGGGCTCGGGGGCCGGCATGTGGCCATGACGTGCCGGATCCCCTCTCGTCAGACGGGATGGGCCGCGCGCACCGAACGCCCCACGCCGCGGGCAGTTGCGGGCGCGAGCGGGTAATCTCGGCGGATGGTCGACGACGGTCCCGGGAAGCGCGAGGGCGTCAGTTTCCTCGTGTTTGCTTCGTCGCAGCGCGCGAAGCGCGCCTGGAACGAGTACTCAGGCGCGCGTCTCGTCCCCGCAACCGCTCGGGCCGAGTAAGGAGGGCGCTTCGATGCGGCTCGTCACATATGCGGCTGGCACGGGAAGCGCGGGCGGCGTGCTCGTCGGCGACCAGGTCGTGCCGCTCGCGTCACTGGATGCGCCGTCGACGAGCGTGCGTGGTCTGCTGGCGGCGCTCGATTCGGCGGAGCTCGCGGCGCTGGGCGCGCACGCCGCCGACGCTGCAGAGCGGCTGGAGCTGGGCGAGGTCGAACTTCTCGCGCCGGTGCCGGACCCGCAGAAGATCATCTGCATGGGCCTGAACTACCGCGACCACGCCGAGGAGACGGGGCAGGAGATACCGCACGCGCCGATGTGGTTCGCGAAGTTCGCGAACTCGCTCGCCGGATCCGGGCAGGTCGTGCTTCTGCCGCGTGCACACCCCGACTACGTCGACTACGAGGCCGAGCTGGCAGTTGTCATCGGCAGCACCGCGCAACGCGTGTCTGTCGAGGAGGCCCTCGGGCACGTCGCGGGCGCGATGCCGTTCAACGACGTGAGCGCGCGCGACCTGCAGTTTGAGAACCCGCTGTGGGCCAGCGGCAAGGCGGTCGACACGTTCGCGCCCTGCGGCCCGGCGCTCGTCACGCTCGACGAGTGCGGCGACCTGGATGCGCTCGGACTGCGGGCCAGGATCAACGGGCGCGTCGTGCAGGACGGCACGACGTCGAACATGATCTTCAGCGTCGCCGAGACTGTTGCCTGGCTATCACGCACGATCACGCTCGAGCCGGGAGACATCATCGCCACCGGCACGCCGGCGGGGGTCGGCGCCCCGCAGGGCATCTTCCTGCGTGATGGCGACACGGTGGAAGTGGAAGTCGACGGCCTCGGCGCCGTGGTCAGCCACGTGCGCGCGACCTGACGCGCTGAGCGGCCGTGAGGTACGCCATGCTGATGCGCGGCGTGAACGTCGGCGGCGTCAAGGTGCCGATGGCTGAGCTGTCCGAGCTCTTGGCCTCGCTGGGACTGGAGCGCGTCAGGACCGTGCTCCAAAGCGGCAATGTCGCGTTCGACTCGGCGCGCGATTCCGGCGAGCTCAAGCAAGCGATCGAGCCGGCGCTCGGCGACCGTTTCGGCTACGAAGCCTTCGTGCAGATCTACCCGCTCGAGAAGGTCGCCAGGATCGTCGCCGCGTATCCCTTCGCACCGCAGGAGACGCGTCACCGCTACGTCGTCTTCTGCGCCGACGAGGAGACGCTCGGCGCGTTGCTCGCGCTGCCCGCGGGAGAAGGCGACGTCGAGCAGATCGAGGCCGGCGACGGCGTCGTCTACTGGAGCGTGGAGCGCGGCAGCACGCTCCAGACGCCGTTCGCGAAGGCGATGGCGCGGCCGCGCTTCAAGTCCGTGACGACCAACCGCAACGTCAACACGCTCGAAAAGCTGACCCGTCCCTGAGCTGCCAGCCCGCGGCGGTGAGGAACCGGAGCGGTGCAACTCCGCTCGTGAGAAATCCATTACCGATCTTGCGATAACTGGACGGATGTGTGACGCTGCCTCGACTCGGTCGCATAGGCAGGGCAGCGCATTTCGCCGCAACGCCCCGCATTGCGAAACAACGGGCACGGCAAGAAAGTCGGCGGGGTTCACAGGAACCCGGAGGTGCAAAGCATGGAGGCAGTCCGGTACGGCAGGTGGCTACGGCGTGGAGCCGCAAAACGAGCTCGCCTGCTCCGACGCGCCCTCTGCGCGGTCGCGATAACGCCGGCCCTGCTTCTGATTCCGTCACTGACGGCCACCGCCAGTGCAAATGGCGGCCAGACCGGATGCCTGAGCAGTTCCTCGCTCGGCTCCCTCAAGGAAGACCCGGAACTCTACGCGTCGTACACCGAATGGAACGGCACCGCGGACTACTCGTTCGCGTCCTCCAACCGCAACCCGGTCGGCGGCAACCCCGGGCTGATGGACTACTGCGTGTACCCGTCTAGCCAGCCGCACGAATCCGGGATCAGCTACTCGAACTTCAACGGCGCCTGGTCGAGTTCATCCGGCAGCGGCTACTTCGATCTCGGCAGCGGCGACGGCGGCTGGAACAACCTGCCCTTCGACGGCAGCACGCAGACGATCGGCTGGGGCAACTGGCACGGCGGAGCGCCCTCCGGCCAGAAGATCGTGCTGCACATCGACGACCCGCACGAGTGCAGCCAGCTCTACGGCGGCAATCAGCAGAGCTGTTACGTCAACCCGTGCAAAGAACAGGAACACAAAGCGAGCGGACTGACCGCGACCACGACGGCTACAGCCACCCTCACACGTAAGTACACGTGGGGCATCACCAAGTCGGTCAAGAACCCGGTCGTCGACAACTCGGGCCCGACCACCGCGACGTACACCGTGACCGTCACACACAGCGGTCCTACAGAAAGCGGCTGGGCGGTGAGCGGCGAAATCGCCGTCACCAACCCGACGGGCAACCAGATCTCTGGCGTCGAAGTCACCGACTCGATCAACGACAAAAACGCTACGTGCACCGTCACCGGCGGCACCAACATCACGGTCGCGGCGAACTCGACGATCAAAGTCCATTACACGTGCACCTACTCCGCTGCACCGAGCAGCAACTCTGAGACCGACACCGCCGAAGTCAAGTGGCCCGGACAGGGCCCCTGCCGCGGCTCGCTTCAGGGCGCCGGCACGACAACCGCCACCGCGCCCATCACCTGGAGTACCGCGACGGCCACGGTCATCGACGGCAGCGTCACCGTCAAGGATTCGATGCAGGGCACGCTCGGAACGGTGACCTCGAGCGAATCGGGATCCAAGGTCTTTGAATACACGCGCGAATTCGCGAACGACCCCGCCGGCACGTGCACCACGCACGAAAACACTGCGATGTTCACGACGAACACGACGGGCACCACAGGTAGCGCGAGCCAGACGGTCAAACACTGTGTCGGCGCAAACCTCACGATCGCCAAAACGTCGGCGACAACGCTTACCCGCACGTACAAATGGGGCGTCAGCAAGAGCGCGACCCCGACCGAATCCTCATCTGCAAGCGGATCGGCTGCCTACAAATACAAAGTCTCCGTCACGCACGACGGCGGAACCGACTCGGCCTGGATCGTCACCGGCACGATCACCGTCACCAACCCCAACAACTGGGAGTCGGTCACGCTCACCGGCGTCAGCGACGAAGTGAGCAACGGCGGCAGCTGCCACATCACGAGCGGCAACGCGAAAGCCACGATCCCCGCAGGCGGTAAAGCAGAACTCGCGTACGAATGCACCTACGCGCACGCGCCGACCAGCTACTCCTTCACGAACACCGCTGCCGCGACGTGGGAAAAGTCGGCTGCGAGCACGTCCGAAGCAAGCGCCTCGACGAGCGCACCGGCGTCCTTCACGAGCCCCGCCAAAGTCGTCGACGGCAGCGTCACGGTCAAAGACTCCATCGCCGGCACGCTCGGCACGGTCACGTTCGAAGAAGCGAGCCCCAAGACCTTCGAATACAGCCACGAATTCACGGGCGACCCCGCCGGCACCTGCACCACGCACGAAAACACCGCCACGATCAAGACCAACACGACCGGAACGGAATCCTCGGCCAGCCAGCCGGTGAAGCACTGCGTCGGCGCGAACCTCACGATCACCAACACTGCCTCCCCGTCCTTCACGCGGACATACAAATGGGGCGTCACCAAGACCGCCGAACCCGCCCAGCTCAACAACTCAAGCTCCAGCGCTTCGGCCGGCTACAAAGTCACCGTCAGCCACGACGGCGGCACCGACTCCGCCTGGACCGTGAGCGGCGAAATCACCGTCAAGAACCCCAACAACTGGGAGTCCGTGACGCTCACCGGCGTCAGCGACGAAGTCAACAACGGCGGCAGCTGCCACATCACGAGCGGCAACGACGAAGCGACGATCCCAGCGCACGGCGAAACGAAGCTCGCATACGAATGCACATACGCGCACGCCCCGAGCAAAGCCGCGTTCGAGAGCAAGGCGACCGCGACGTGGAACAAGACGACTGCGAGCACGCCTGAAGGCGGCGCAGCCAGCGAAAGCGCCGGCGAATTCGGCGCTCCAGCGAAAATCGTCGACGGCAGCGTCACGGTCAAAGACACCATTGCCGGCACGCTCGGCACGGTCACCTACAGCGAACCCTCGCCCAGGACCTTCGAATACACGCACGGCTTCAGCGGCGACCCCGCCGGCACCTGCACCACGCACGAAAACACCGCCACGATCAAGACCAACACGACCGGCACAGAAAGCTCGGCCTCGCAGCCCTTCAAGCACTGCGTCGGCGCCAACCTCACGATCACCAACACGGCGACCCCGTCCTTCACGCGGACATACAAATGGGGCGTCACCAAGAGCGCCGAACCCGCCCAGCTCAACAACTCGGGCTCGAGCGCGTCCAGCAACTACAAGGTCACCGTCAGCCACGACGGCGGCACCGACTCGGCCTGGACCGTGAGCGGCGAAATCAGCGTCAAGAACCCCAACAACTGGGAGTCCGTCACGCTCACCGGCGTCAGCGACGAAGTCAACAACGGCGGCACCTGCCACATCACGAGCGGCAACGTGAACGCGACGCTCGCCCCCGGTGGCGAAACGACCCTGCAGTACGAATGCTCCTATGAAGCGGCTCCGAGCAAAGCCGCGTTCACGAGCAAGGCGACCGCGACCTGGAGCGAATCGGCGGCGAGCACACCCGAAGGCAGCGCGACGTCCAACGCCAAAGGCGAATTCAACGCGCCGACAAAGATCGTGGACGGCAGCGTCACCGTCAAGGACACGCTCGCCGGCACGCTCGGCACCGTGACGTACAACGAACCGTCGCCCAAGATCTTCGAATACGGCCACGAATTCACCGGCGACCCGGCCGGCGCGTGCACCACGCACGAAAACACCGCGACGATCAAGACCAACACGACCGGCACAGAAAGCTCGGCCTCGCAGCCCTTCAAGCACTGCGTCGGCGCGAACCTCACCGTCAAGAACACAGCCAGCGCCGCCTTCTCCCGCGCCTACAAGTGGGGCATCAAGAAGAGCGTCGACTCGTCCGAAGTCAAGAGCGACAGCGGCAGCGAGACAAGCAAATACACGGTGAGCGTCACGCACGACAAAGGCACCGACGGCGGCTGGGTCGTGACCGGCGAAATCACAGTCACCAACCCGAACGACTGGGAGCCCGTGACGCTGACCGGCGTCAGCGACAAAGTGAGCAACGGCGGCACCTGCCACATCACGAGCGGCAACGCCGAAGCCACGATCCCCGCCGAAGGCGAAGCGAAGCTCGACTACGAATGCACGTACGCCGAAGAACCGAGCGGCGCGGCGTTCACGGACACCGCAGCCGCGACATGGAGCAAGAGCGCTGCGAACACGCCGAGCGGCTCGGCGTCATCCGAAACCAGCGGTGAATTCACGGGCCCGACGAAGGTCATCGACGGATCGGTGACAGTCACCGACTCTCTCGGCGGCACCCTCGGCACCGTCACGGCAGAAGAAGAAAGCCCCAAGACAATCGAATACAGCCACGAATTCACAGGCGACCCGGCTGGGGCATGCACGACCCACGAAAACACGGCCACGATCACAACCAACACGACGCACACCGAAATCTCGGCCAGCCAGCCCGTGACGCACTGCGTCGGCGCCGACCTGAAGATCTCCAACAGCGTGAACGCGTCCTTCACGCGCACCTACAAATGGGGCGTCACGAAGAGCGCCGAACCGGCCCAGGTCGACGACTCGACCTCGACCGCGTCGACCAACTACACGGTCACCGTCACGCATGATGGCGGTACCGACGAAGGATGGATCGCCGTCGGCAGCATCACGGTCAAAAACCCCAACAGCTGGGAGTCCGTGACGCTCACAGGAGTCAGTGACGAAGTGAGCAACGGCGGCGACTGCCACATCACGAGCGGCAACGCCGAAGCGACGATTCCCGCCGAAGGCGAAGTGACGCTCGGGTACGAATGCAGCTACACGCACGCTCCGGCGAAAGGCCCATTCGCGAGCACCGCGACGGCCAGTTGGAACGAAGCCGAAGCGAACACGCCCAACGGCAGCGCGACCGGCGAAAGCGAAACGGAATTCGGCGGGCCGGCGAAGGTCATCGACGGCAGCGTGACGGTCAAGGACACGCTCGCCGGCAACCTCGGCACGGTCACGGCGGAAGAAGAAAGCCCCAAGACCTTCGAATACGGCCACCGCTTCACCGGCGACCCTGCCGGGACCTGCACGACGCACGAAAACACCGCCACGATCACGACCGACACGACGGGCGCCGAAACGTCCGCGAGCCAGCCGTTTAAGCACTGCGTGGGCGCGAACCTCACGGTCAGCAAGACCGCCACCCCGTCGTTCACGCGGAGCTACCGCTGGAGCATCACCAAGACGGCCAGCCCGACCGAAATCACCAACTCGAGCGGATCCGCGACGTTCAACTACGCCGTTCACGTCTCGCACACCGCGGGAATCGACAGCGCCTGGACCGTGACCGGGAACGTCAAGGTCGCCAACCCCAACGACTGGGAGCCGATCACGCTCACCGGCGTGACCGACGAAATCAACAACGGCGGCAGCTGCCACTTCACGAGCGGCAACACCGAAGCGACGATTCCCGCCGGAGGCGAAGAAACGCTCGGCTACGAATGCACCTACGCCGAAGCGCCGGCGCGGGCCACGTTCACGAACACCGCCACCGCGACCTGGGACGCCGCGGCCGCCGACACGCCGAACTCGAGCGCAGACGGCACGGCATCCGGTGAATTCGGCGAACCGACGAACGTCATCAACGGCAGCGTCAACGTCACCGACTCCCTCGCCGGCAACCTCGGCACGGTCTCGGCGAGCGAAGCCAGCCCGAAGACGTTCGAATACAGCCACGAATTCACCGGCGACCCGGAAGGCCAGTGCACGACGCACGAAAACATCGCCACGTTCGTGACCGACTCGACCGGCACCGAAGGCTCCGCGAGCCGCACGGTCAAGCACTGCGTCGAAGCGCACATCGAAACCTGCACCACCGCCATCGGTGCGGGCCACGAAACGGGCGGCGGCGAAAAGATCACGTTCGACAACCACCTGTCGACGGTCCCGGCAGTACACAAGAACCAGTTCGAATACAGCTGGGACAACCGCGGCCACCACGTCCGCCTCGTCAAGCTGACGTCCGCGACCTGCGAAGTGCACGGCAACTTCAAGGTATTCAAAGGCGAAGGCGAAGCGACGCTCGACAAGGTGAAGGGCTACACGATCTCCTTCACGATCACGGTCGGCGAAGGCAAAACGTATCTGAGCCTGACGGTGAGCAAAGGTGGCACCGTCGTCTACAGCGTGAACGAACTCGGTCCGATCAAGAAATCGACCGAGAAAATCACCTGAGCGCCAGGGACGGCTGGGGGCTCGCACGCCGCTGCGTGCGAGCCCCTTCCCCGCCTCGCCGCCGGCCCCGAAAGCGGCGCCGCGCCCGGCGCCGGCGCCGGCGCCGGCCCTGTAAACGCGGCCCGCGACAGTCGACTTGACATTCCTCATCGGATTGATAGGCTTAGCCGTGATTTGACCGTTCCTGCGCCCCCCCGCTTCCTGGGACACCGCGACGCCGCGGCTGTCCCGCGCCCGCACGAGGCCCGTCGATGACGCTCATCATCGTCGCCGTGGCCGCGCTCGTGTGGCTACTCGTCGGCCTCGCGGTCGTCGTCCTCTGCGTCGCTGCGCAGCGCGCAGACGGCCAGGCGGCACTCGACGGCCAGCGCGCGATCCGCGTCCTCGATGCCCCGGCAACGGCCGACAGCCAGCGCCGTTCGCGTACCCACGCTCCCGAGAGGCGCTCAGCGCCCGCCGGCTCTGCGGCGGCGGCCTAGATAGGCCGGACCCGTCGATCGCGGGGCGCCGGCGCCACGGCAAGGGGTAAGCTCGGGCCGTGGCCGAGATAGCCGAGGGGCCGTACAGCAGGGGGCAGAACGTCTGGGTCGTCCAGCCCGACGGTTCACGGCGCGCAGCCGAGTACGTCGGCCAGGCCGAGACGAGCGCCTGGTTCGGAGGCGCTCCGCTCGCGATCGTCGTCTACCCCGACGACGCCTCGGGCGCCCAGGTCGAGATCGACCGCGTGATTCCGCGCGACTGAGGCAGGGCGAGTTCAGACGGGCGAAAGCGCCCGGTTGTCGGTGGAAACTGGGCCCCGCGCGCTGTAGCATCTGTCGGATCGCACGGAAGCGTGCGTCGCCGCAGACAAGCAGTCGATCACGGAGGATTTGGAGAGAGACGTGGCCGCAACGCGCCGACAGAGAATCGCTGGGCGCACGCCTACCTTGGCAGTCGTTGCCTGCGCGGTCGTCGCGTTCGGAGCGGCGTCGCCGGCCGCTGCCAGCGCCAAATTCCCGAAGCCGACGATCAGCGAACTCTCGGCGGGCGCGAGCGGCGTCGACGGCGCGGGCGGGACGCTCACGATGACGGCGTCGGTCACGAACGCCACGGAATGCATCTTCTCCAGCAACCACTCGATCGTCGGACTGCCCGCGACGGTCCCATGCACCGGCGAACCGATCGAAGAGAGCGTCACGTTTCCAGCGAACACGAAACGCACATCGCTGACGTGGAAGGTGACGCTCGTAGCCAAGGGTCACGGATCGGCAAAGGCCTTCGTGTCCCTCGTGCAGCCACCCCAGGACGAGTGCATGCCGGGACCGGGAGCGAACCTCAAAAACTGCGTGCTCGACGGCGCCAACCTCGAAGGCGTGGACCTCGAAGGCGCCGACCTCGAAGGTGCACAGCTGGAGCACGCGAGAGTCGGCAGCACCAACTTTGCCGGCGCCAACCTGACGGGCGTCTCCTCGGGTCTACTCAGCGGCATCCCGGCCGCGCTACCGGCCGAATGGGCGCTCCAGCACGGATATCTGATCGGCCCCGGGGCGGACCTCTTCCGCGCGCAGCTGCACCACCAGAACCTGAATCGGCTCGACCTTGAAGGCGCGGACCTGGAAGAGGCCGACCTTGCCAACGCGATGCTCGAAAAAGCCAACCTCCAGCGCGCCAACCTCAACTACTCCGAGCTCGAACTCGTCGACGCGCGCGAAGCGCAGTTCCAGGGCGCCGAGATGGACATCGGCAACGGCAGCATCGGCGCCGAATTCCGCGACGCGAACTTCGAAGGCGCCGACCTGGCGGCAGCCAGCTTCGAACGGGCCGTCCTGATCGACGCGAACCTCAGCTCCGCCAACGCGGAACGCGCGAACTTCGTGCGCGCGACGCTGACCGGCGCGAGCCTCGAAGGCGCGGTATTGACGCACGCCGACTTCGATGAAGCTGGCCTCGAACATTCGAACCTGACAGCCGCCGAAGCGAGCGCGGCGAACCTGGAAAACGCGGAATTGGCGCACGCGAACCTAGAAGCCTCCGACTTCGAAACGGCGAAACTCACAGGCGTCTCCTCGGGCTCCGTCAGCGGCCGGCCCGAACAGCTCACGGCGGGTTGGAAACTCGTGGACGGGTACCTGATCGGACCGGCAGCACACCTCCCGGCATCGGAACTCTCAGGCGCCGAATTGCAGTTCGCCAATCTCGCCGGCGCCGACATCGAAGGCTCGAACCTCGAGCGCGTCAACTTCGAAGGCGCGACGCTCGAAAACGCCCGTTTGAACGGCTCGGACCTCTTCGAAGCGAACATGGAAGGCGCGAACCTCGAAGGCGTCCAGTGGGGCAGCGTGGTCTGCCCCGACGGCACCCTAAGCAAAAACGACGGCGGCACCTGCGAAGGCCACCTGGGCTAGGCTGCCCCCGGTCTCAGCGTGCCTCGATCGCTCCGGTGACCACGAGGACGACGCCGAGGACGATGCAAATAACGACTATCGCGGTGCGACCGTGGGCGTCGGTCCACAAACGCAGCCCCTCGACCGCTTCGCGTGCGCGCGGCGGGTCGAATATGCACAGTCCGAAGATCCCCAGCGGGATCGCGAACCACACGGCGTTGTAGATGCCGAGCTCCACGAGCGCGCCAGGCAGGCGAGACTCGCTGGCCACGATCACGTTCAACGCGAGCAGATAGAAGAGCCCGGGGATGTGGGTCGCGGGCCCGGCGACCGCGGCGGTGCGCGGCGTGAGGTGGCGGCTGAGGGCTTCCTGCAGGCGGCCCGAGCCACCGAGCGTGTCTTCGGCTCGGCGGCCGCCGACGCGGCCGGTCATCAGGCCGAGCCCGAACGCGATCGCGAGGATCCCGGCGGCGATCTGGGCGACGGCCTTCGTGTGGGATGTGCCGGAGTGCAGCGGCACGCCGTGGAAGGCGGTCAGGATGATCAGCCCGACGGCCACCGTGAAGGCGAGCCCGCAGGCGACATAGATCCCCATCAGCCGTCGCGGCGCCGTACCGGCGCTCAGGATCGCGTAGACGGCCGCGAGGCTCGTCGGGCGGATTGTGCTGGCAAGCGCCAGCAAGATGATCTCGAAGGTCACGCGTTGGCTCGGCGCTTGTCGGCTCGCTCGGCTCGCCGGATCGTAGACGGACGGCCAGCGGCCCAACCCGTGATCGGGGCACCGCGAGCGCCCGGTGAGGCTGTAGATTTCAGCTGCGAGCCGTGCTCACGCGCGGCGTCCCGGACCAGGAGGCCGCGGTGAATACGATCGAGGATGAGCAGATGGAAGAGAGCGACGGCGGGCCGATCTTCTGGCTTGCGCTCGGCCTCGCCGTGATGGTCGCGACGATCATCGGCCTCGCGCTCGAACCGTCCTCTGGAATCCTCGTGATCGCCGCGCTCGTGATGTGCGCGGTCACTGGCTGGGTCGTCTGGATGATCGGCCGCCTAATCGGCGACGAGGAGAACGCGTCCGAGCAGGGCGACTGACCGCGCGGTCAGTGGCGCAGTTCCGAGGCGTCGAGGTCGCTCGGGGGCGGCACCTCTTGGGGCGGCGCGCCGACCTCCTGGTCCCAGGATGAGAACGCTTCGCCGTCGCGGCCGCCGTGCTCGCCGTCGCCGCCGAGCGCGACCAGTACGACGCGCTCAGGCCCGCGATTGACGAGCTGGCGACGCAGGCGCGGCGCCACGCGAAGCAGTTCGCCGGCGGCGATGTCAACCTCCTCGCCCTCGATCAGCACCGTGAGGGTGCCACTCCACACGAAGTAGACCTCCTCCTGGCGCTCGTGCCTGTGGATGCGCGCCCGCTGCCCGGGCTCGAACACGATCTGGTTGATGCCGAATGTCGTGACGCCGAGCTCGCGCCGCAGCGAGAGAAACCGGTCTGCGCTGTCGGGCACGAGCGCCGTGCGGGTGAAGCCGTCCTCCACGCGCCGATCATCCCACGCCCGCGGGAGCGGAGCTCACTCGCCGTCGTCGCGCTCTTCGCGCAGGCGCGCGACCGGGTGCCTGAACTCGAGCGCGCCGGATGCGGCACGCCGCAGCGCCGCGCGCAGCGGGTGCTCGCGCTCCACGACGCCCGCGAGCTCGACTTCGAGGTCGACGACGCCACCCGACGTGGCCTGCCGTTTGACGTTCCCGAGCGTTTCGAGCAGCCGGATCGCCGGCACGTTGTCGGCAAGCGATGTCGCGCGCAGCCGCTCGAGGCCCTCTTCGGCGGCGCGTTCGGCAAGGCGCGTCACAAGCGCGCTGCCGACGCCCCTGCCCTGCCAGTCGTCCACGACGGCGACGGCGGCCTCCGCGACGAGCGGCTCATCGGCGAGGCGGATGAAACGCGCCACTCCCACGGGCTCGCCGGTCCCCGCGACGCCGGCGACGAGCGCCTCGTGGTCGTGGTGGTCGACCTCGGTGAGATATGTGAGCCAGCCGTCCGAGAGGCGGTCGACGGGCGCCAGGAAGCGCCGGTAGCGCGATGTCGTTGAGAGTGAGCCGAAGCCGTCGGCAAGGGCGGCGCGGTCGGAAGCGGCGATCGGCCTGATCTCGATCGTCGCTCCGTCGGCGAGTGTCACAGCACCGACGCCGTCCGCGACACGAAGGTTCGAGCGGGTCGGTCGCACGCCGGGATCGTAGGCGAGCGCAGCCAGCCAGGGCTTGCAATACTCGGCACGTGGACGGCACGCGCATCGCAGGTGCAGTCACCGCTCGGCCAGGCGACCGGGAGCGCGACCTCGCG
Organism: uncultured Solirubrobacterales bacterium; assembly: GCA_963764325.1. Lineage (GTDB taxonomy): Bacteria > Actinomycetota > Thermoleophilia > Solirubrobacterales > Solirubrobacteraceae > Palsa-744. The sequence continues at coordinate 74,832 of CAVXSE010000007.1, forward strand.
CTGGAGGGGCTGGCGCTCGGCTACGCGTACGGGGCACTCACGTGCGAGGAGCTCGAGGCACGGGCGGAGCGTGTCCTGCGCGCGCGTAGCCGCGGCGAGCTCGCGCTGCGGGCCGGCACCCTTCCGCTCCGGCTCGCCGGCCGCCAGTGGCTGCTGCGCCTGGTGCGGCGCGCCCAGCGTGCGCTGCTGCGAGCACACGCGGCGCTGTACGCATCGTTGACCGTCGCTGTCCTCGCGATCTGGGCGCTCACCGGCGCCGGCACGTTCTGGCCCGCGTGGCTCGTCGTGCCCGGAGCGCTATTGCTCGGCTGGCACGCCGTGGTCTCGCGACGCGTCACGAGGGCGCTCGACCGCCGCGAGCTACCGCGGCCCCGCGCGCGCTGACCGGCTACGAGCTCGGCACGCCTTCCCCGCTGCGCGCTTCGACCTCGACAAGAGCCCGATCGAGCTCCACGATACGGCCCGTGTCTTCGTAGAAGTCGCGCTGTTCGACGATCTTTCCCCAGCGCGTACGGGCGATGAGGGCCGTGCGGTTCTCGTAGATGCGGCGACCCTCGGGGTCGTCGGCCCAGTCGTCGAACCTGCAGATGAGCGTCATCGCCCACGGCGGTCCGACGGTCCAGAAGTCGATGATTTCGCCTTGCAGCCCCGCCGCGACGAAGGACTGCAGAAACGACTCGATCGCCGCGTGGCCGCGATGTTCGCCCGCCCAACGGTGCGGGCCGTCGTTGAACTGCAAGACGGCGTCGTCGGCGAATGCGGCGAGCAGCGGACCGTAATCACCGGCGTTCAGCCGCGCGACGTCCCCGCGCAGGCGCATCAGCAGCGCCCGCTGAAAGATCGCCCGGCCCACGAGCACCCCCGCGGCGCCGATGAGAAGCGATCGCTTGGTTCTCATCGCAAGAGGAACGATACCCCGGCGCGGAGGGAGGGGTGGTCCTCGTCCCGGCGTATCCGGACCGAGACGCCGGCCTCGCGCGCCGCGGCGTACAAGGCGGCAACGTTGAGGTCGCCTAGCCGGCGAGTGCCGGCAGAGCTGCCATCGCGCCGTTGCGGCCCGCGATGCCGCTCACGCCGCCGCCGCGGCGAGCGCCCGCGCCGCAAAGTAGGACCGCGGCGTGGGCGGTCTGGGCGCCCCAGGTGCCGATGTCGGCGTCGTCCTCGGCGAACGGCCATTGCAGGGCCCGGTGGAAGATGTTGCCGCCCGGCATCGCGAGTTGCTCTTCGAGGTCGAGCGGCGTACACGCCTCGATGCACGGCCGCCCGTCGGGCGACTCGAGTATGCACTCCTCGATCGGCTCGTCGAGCACGGCGTCGAGCGAGCGAAGGACGGCGTTCAGCGCCCGCGCCCGCGAGCGCTCGGGGTCCTCGCGGAAGAGGCGTTGTGGCATGTGCAGCGCGAAGAGCGTCATCGCCTGGTTGCCGGCCTGGCGCAGCGGCTCAGCGAGCACCGAGGGGTCGGTGAGCGAGTGGCAGTAGATCTCGCACGGCGCAGGATCAGGGATCGCTCCCGCGCAGGCGCTCTCAAATGCACGCTGCAGCTGCGTGGCCGACTCGTTGACGTGGAAGGTGCCGGAAAACGCGAGGCGGCCGTCGGCGGCGGCGTCACGGAGGCGCGGCAGGCGCCGCAAGACCATGTTGACCTTCAGCTGGGAGCCCTCAGCGACTTCGTCCGGGGCGGCGCCGAGCAGTCGATCGAGCACCGCTGGAGCGGCGCTCACAAGGACCCGGCACGCACTGACGGTGCGCCGATTTCCGCCGTCTTCGTAGACGACGTTTGCCCGCTCGCCGTCCGGTTCCACGGCGAGCACCGGCGTGCCGGTGGCGATCTGCGCTCCCGCGCCGCGCGCAGATCGCTCGAGCGCCGACGTCACGCTGCCCATGCCGCCGAGCGGAACGAGCCACTCGCCGGTTTCGCGGCCGATCACGTGGTAGAGAAAGCACCGGTTTTGGGCGAGGTCTGCGGCATCTGCAGACGCGAAGGTTCCGATCAGGGCGTCGGACAGCGCGACCCCGGCGACCACGTCGTCGCCGAGCGCCGCCGTAACGGCCTCGCCGACGGGCTCCTCGAAGAACGCCTCCCACGCCGCGTGCCCGACGATCTTCTTGAACTCGGCGCGGCCACGCAGCGGCTCGGTCATCGTCGGAAAGACGGCGCGCGCGAGCGCCGTTGTCGTGCCGTAAAACGACCTCCATCCCTCATACGCCGCCTCGGATCCCGCGATGTCCGCGAACGAGGCTCGCGTCGCGGCGGTGTCGTCGGATACGAACAGGCCGCGCTCTCCCGCGCACCTCGGGTCGGGCGTGTATGAGGACACGGCGCGACGTGCGAGGCGCACATCGAGCGCCAGCTCGTCGACGATCCGCTGCGGCAAGAGACTCACGAGGTACGAGTAGCGAGAGAGGTTGGCGTCAACGCCGGGAAAGAGGCGGCCGGAGACCGCGGCACCGCCAACGCGCTCGGCGCGCTCAAGGACCAGGCACGAGAAGCCGGCGCGTGCGATGTACGCGGCCGCGGTCAGCCCGTTATGGCCGCCGCCGACAACAACGGCGTCGTAGCGGTCGCGCAACTCGGCCACGCCCTGACACTAACCGGCGCGCAGCGCTAGCCTGATCGGCGATGGCACTCGCAGACGAGCGGTACATGCTGCTCACCACGTTTCGCCGCGACGGAACTGCGGTCGCGACGCCGGTGTGGGTCACGCCCTACGGGCAGGGCAGCGTCGCCTTCTGGACGAGCTCCGGCTCCGGCAAGGCCAAGCGCCTCGCGCACACCCAGCGCGTCACGGTGCAGCCGTCGGACGCGCGCGGTCGCGTCAAGAGCGGAACCAAGCCGATCGAGGCGACGGCTCGCGTCGTCAGTGGCGACGAGCTCGAGGAGATCCGGCGCAACGTCGTCGCCAAGTACGGCTTCCAGACGAAAATCACGAAAGTGCTCGGAACGCTCATCACCACGCTCAAAGGCAAACGTCTCCCGTACGGCGACCGCGGCGTCATCGTCACGCCGACAAGCGGCGAGTAGCGCCGCGAACCAATTCGCAGGCGCGAGTGCGCCCGTACCGCGCCGCCATCGCGCAGTGTGGATCACGACGGGCGGGAAGTTGGATCTGCGGACGCCGGGCGAGGCGAGCCCGGCGTCCGCAGCCCCGCTCAACGGAGGTCGTTGAGCGTGTTCGTCGCGTCGTCGACGTAGAGCAGGCCTTTGCCGCTCGATGTCAACGCGACGCCGAACAATCCGCCGCCACCGGCTCAGGTTCGCGCGCGAACGCGGCGGGCGCGACGAGCGCCGCGCACGCCGCAACCGTCACGGCGATCCGCACGATCGGTCGGCGACGCCCCGGCCGACCTGGCTCGCAATCGTCGTTCGCCCGCATCACCAACCACCGCCGACCGAGGTGTGCTGCGACGAGAGTGAGCGGTCGCTGACTCCGCCTCTAGCGACAAGTACGTGCCACGTTCCACCGAAGCTTTGGAGGCGCTGGCCGTTCGCCTGGCCGTTGGCGCTGTCGCCGGCATAGCGGTACAGCGGGTGTCCGCGCAGCGTCACCTGGAAAACGTGGTCTCGGTGGATCAGGCCGAGCGTCCCGTGCACGCCGCCGCCGTCCCTCAGCCGGGCGTGAGCCGACGCAACGGTGTAGGGAGGCCATGCGGACAGGCAGGCACTCGAGGTGCAGAGCAGGTGGTGCGTCGTCTCGGGAAGCAGGGCGTAGAGCGTCCGTCCGTGGGCGCCGACGACGATCGTCTGACTGAGTGGCGAGTTGTGCGCGGCGAGCACCGTCGCCGAGGAGCGGGAGCCACTCGCGCTGGTCGCCGCGACGGTCACGAGCGCGACGGCGACAACCAGCGATAGCGCGACGTTGCGACGTGTGCGCGAAGTCGGGGTTTTCATCACCGTGTCCTTTCTGTCGGGGGAGGTTCCGTCCCCTAGCAAGACGCCATTTACGCGAGATCCTTCCCGGCCGAAAAAAGGTTTCTCCACGACGCATTTGGCGCGCTACATTCGCGGTACGGGAGCGCAACTGAGATGTCGAAACGCGACCACGACCTGACGGCGCACGTCGACCGCCTGTACCGGGCGGCTTGGGCGATGTGCGGCTCACGCGAGGATGCGGAGGATCTCGTTCAGGAGACGTACGCGAAAGTGCTCGCGCGTCCCCGCCGGGTGCGCAAGGGGCGCGAGCTCGCCTATCTGCTTCAGGCGCTGCGCAACACGTACGTCTCGACGTACAGACTCTCCTCGCGCCGCCCGGCGACCGTGGCTCCACTCGATGAGACACGGCTGCCCGCAAACGGCGGCCACGCCGGCGAACCGGAGCAGGCCCTCGAGGTGCACGAGCTCTTCGGCGCGATCGCAGCGCTGCCCGACGACTTCCGCCTCGCGCTGATCGCGATCGACGTAGTCGGCCTCTCCTACCGCGAGGCTGCCGACGCGCTCGGCACGATCGAGGCCACCGTCACGACTCGCCTCTTCCGCGCCCGACGCGACGTCGTACGCGCGATCTCAACGGAGCCGACGGCCCATAAACCAGGGCACGCCGCAAATTCACGGCCCTCGATCGCGACGGGCCGGGCCGTGCTCGCTAGTGAGGCGGCGAGATGAGCGCGCGCCGGCCACGCTCAGAGGCAGAACTTGTGGAGTATCTCGGCCAGCTCGACACGCCTGCGCCGGCCGGCCTCCGCGCGCGGGTCGCAGCGCTCGGTGCGCCGCAGCCACGCACGCAGTCGGCACGTCGCTTCGCACCGGCGCTCGCCGCCTGCGTGGCAACTCTCGTGGCGATCGCGGTGATCATCGCGAGCTCCGGTGCGGGGACGAGCGCGCCGACCGTAGAGAGCGTCGCGAGCCTCGGCGGCCTGCCGGCGACTGAAGCCCCTCCCGCGCGCGACGCGAGCGACCCTTCAACGCTCGGACGGACCGTTGACGGCATCGCCTTCCCTTACTGGTCAGGGGCCGGGCCGCGGGCCGTGGGTGCACGCACGGACACCGTCGGCGGGCGCACCGCGACGACCGTCTACTACCGTGCGAGCGGCGGGCGGCTCGTGGCCTACACGATCCTCGCCGGAACGCCCGCGCCGGCGATCACTGGCGGCGCCGTGACCTGGAGCAAAGGCATCGAATACCGCCTTCTCTCGTCGGCCGGGCGCCACGTGATCGCGTGGACCGAACGCGGACGCCTCTGCGTGATCTCCGTGCGCGGAGCGCTGCCGTCCGCGCTGCGGCGCGAGCTCACGAGCTAAGACCGCCGCACGAGCGGCGGGTGTAGCCTCAACGGGCCGGCGATTCGCGACGATCGGAGCTATCCATGTCTGGCACGACGCTTGAGCCGTACATCTACTTCAAAGGCAACTGCCGCGAGGCGATGCAGTTCTACCGCTCCGTTTTCGGGGGCGAGCTCGACGCAGTTACTTACGCCGATGGCCCGGGCGCAACCGACCCGCCTGCGGCCGACCCGTCGTGGCTGATGCACGCGAGCCTTCATGATGGGCTGGTCAACCTCATGGGCTCCGACACCGAGAATGCATCGGCGGTCGCGGCGAAGATCCAGCTCAGCGTCTCGGGCACCGACAACGAGTCGTTGACCGCCGCGTTCAACGGACTCTCGGACGGAGCCGATGTCCGGATGCCGCTCGCGAAGGCGCCCTGGGGCGCGACGTTCGGCGCGCTCACCGACCGTTACGGCGTCGACTGGATGGTCAACATCTTCGAGCCCGACGGCGCCGCTCAGTAAGCGTGCAGCCGCCGTGCCGATCACGGCGGCGGCGGTAGACCGAGAAGCTGCACGACCGAGAAGGCCAACATCACTGCTGCCACAGTGAGCAGCCCGTAGCGCGCCTGTTTGAAGCCGAAGTGGCTCGAGATCCCCACGAGGAAAAGCACCGTCGCAAGAAACACGGTGTCCCGCACGTACCTGTCCGAGGTCGCGCCAGCGCTCGCGCCCCTAGAAAACGCCGAGTTCGCCGCCGCATCCTGCTCCTTCGAAGCAGTTTCCTGCGGGATGACGTACTGAGGCATGTACGCCGGCCCCGGCGGCGAGTGCGGGTTGTTCGCCGGGTCGGTCGCAAGCCAGGCGTGAAATGCGGGTCGATAGCCGGGTCGAAGGCGCCGTTCGGCGATCCGCTCGGCCGACGCGTTGTGGTTCACGTAGGCCGTGAACCACGCGTTGAACGAGACCGAGTCGTACGTCCGCGTCGAGATCGCCTCGAGGTCCGAGCGGTTGGCCTTCGTGCGATCGGCGGAGGCACGGGCGAGCTCGACTGACGACTCGGTCGACCACTTCGCGGCCGCGAAGCCCGAGTAGGCAGCGATTACGGCGACGACGGAGAGCATCACGGCCTCGAGGATCGAGAGCAGCCGGTCACGCCGGTCCCCGTCAGAATCCTCGTGCGCCCCGTGATGCGCGATCTCTTTCCCGACCTCCGATGGCGAGAGGCCCTCAGGCAAGAGCTCGGCTCCGGGTCTCGCGATGCGGCTGCGTCACGGGAGGCATCATCTCCGACTTCGGCGGGGACCGCGTAGAGGTGCGCCCTCCGCAGGCAGCTCGTTACGCGAACAAGCTCCTTGCGAACTGGACCCCCTAGACACCGCGCGCGGTCATGCGCTACGAATGCCACGCCGCGTGCGGACCCGCACCCGGCCAATCGCCGTCGAGCAGGGAGGAAGCCCCAGATGTCGCACGCCACCACGGATGACGAGCTGAGCTTCGAAGCGCCAGGGCCCGGCGCGTGGGACATCGACGCGGTCCACTTCCCGCGCCCCGCTACCCGCTACTGGGCCGAGACCCACCCTGACGCGTTCAAGCGCGGCGTGAGCGACTTCACGAGCTTCTACGGGATGCTGCTCGGCACGCTGGAAATGGCCTACGTGAACGGCTTCGCCTACAAAACGATGGTCCCGGTGACCCCCGAGGAGGCGCCCGCGCGATTTGCCGCGGGCGGAGGAGGTCTTCGCCGGAAAGCTGTGGCGCGAGCAGCTTCGCGAATGGGACGACTCCGTCAAGCCCTCCTCGATCGCCGCGCACCGGGAAATGCAGGCGGTCGATCCCGACGCACTCTCGGACGAGGAGCTGGCGGCCTACCTGACGCGCTGCCGCGAGCACCACCGCGCGATGATCGCCCAGCACATGCGCTTCACCGCGGCGGCGATGATCCCGACTGGGGATTTCCTCGCGCACGTGGTCGCAGTGGACGGGGCTGCCGGCTGGCCGAACTGCTGGGCCTGATGCGCGGCGCGGCGCCGGTGTCGGCCGGCGCGTCCGGCAGAGCTCGAGCGGCTCGTCGACAGCGTTTGCGAAGGACCCGCAGCGCGCGGGAGCTGCTGGAATCCGACGGCGACCCCGCGCGAGATGCTCGCGAGCCTGCGCTCGCTCGACGGCGAGGCCGGCGCGGCGGTGGCCGCTTACCTCGACCTGGTCGGCTAGCGCCTGCTCGACGGCTTCGACATCTCCGGGCCCTGCGCACTCGAGCTGCCGGACGCGCTGCTCCGGGCGATCCGCATCGCCGCCGGCGGGCGCGACGCCGACGGCGCGGACGTCGACGCGCTCACGGCCCGGACGCGCGCGAAGGTCCCCGAGGAGCACCAGGCCGAGTTCGACGAACTGCTCGGCGAGGCCCGGCTGATGTACCGGCTGCGCGACGAGCGCGGCGTCTTCAGCGACATCTGGGCCTCGGGCCTCATGCGGCGGGCCGCGCTCGCGGCCGGCCGGCGGGTCGCCGAGCCGCGGCCGCATCGACCGACCCCGAGCACATCTGGACGCGAGCCTCGACGAGATGTGCGCGCTGGTCGCCGGCGCCGGCGGCCCGACCGCCGACGAGCTCGCCGCGCGCGCCGAATACCGCGCGACGCACACGCGCCAAGGACGCGCCGCCCTTCCTGGGCCAGCCCGCGCCGCCCCCGCCGGACCCTCCGGGCTGCCGCCGGCGGCGGCCGCGTGATGCGGGCGATGGGCATCGCGATGGGCGAGATGTTCGGCGAGCTCCGAGGCGCAGCACGAGGAGAACGTGCTGCGCGGGCTCGCGGCGAGCGAGGGCGTCTACGAAGGCCCGGCGCGCCGCGTCTCCGGCCCCGCCGAGTTCGACCGGATCAGCCAAGGGCGACGTGCTCGTCACCGAGTCGACGAGCGAGGCCTTCAACATCCTCCTGCCGCTCCTCGGCGCGATCGTCACCGACAGCGGCGGGCTGCTGTCGCATGCGGCGATCGTCGCGCGCGAGTACGGCATCCCCGGCGTCGTCGGAACCCGCGAGGCGACCGAACGCATCGCCGACGGCGTGCGCGTGCGCGTCGACGGCGATGCCGGCGAAGTGACGGTGCTCGGGTGAGCGGCGTCGTCCCGCTCGCGGACGCGCGCGACACGTCGCTTTACGGGTCAAAGGCGGTGGGGCTCGGGCAGGCGCTGCGCGACGGGCTTGCCGGTCCCGCCCGGCGTGGCGCTCTCCGGCGACGTGGTCGAGGCCGTCGCCGGGCGAGGACGCCGAGGCGCATCGAGCAGGTCGCGAGGCGATCGTGCGGCCGCTCGGCGGGCCGTTCGCCGTCCGCTCGTCCGCCGTCGACGAGGACGGCGCCGACGCGAGCTTCGCCGGCCAGCACCTGACGCTGCTCAACGTTCCGCGGCGCCGACGACCTGGCGCGGCGCTGAGCGAGATCTGGTGGTCGGCGAACTCGGACTCGGCGATCACCTACCGCCAGCGCGTCGGGCTGTTCACCCGGCCGAGCGTCGGCGTCGTCGTCCAGCTGCTCGTCGAGCCCGCAAGCCGCGGGCGTGATGTTCACGCAGCAACCCGATCACCGGCGCCGACGAGCGGGTGATCGAGGCGAGCTGGGGCCTCGGCGAGGCGGTGGTCGCCGGCCGCGTGATCCCGGACCATTCCGCGTCGGCCGCGACGGCGAGGTGCTCGAGCGCAGCCGGGACGCAAGGACGTCGCGTTCCGCTCGCTGCCCGAGGGCGGCACCGTCGAGGAGGCAGGTGCCGGCCGAGCTCGGTCGAGCGGCTGTGCCTCGACGACGGGCAGCTGGCCGAGCTCGCTCGCTCGCCGAGCCGGTGCGAGGAGGTCTACGGGCAGAATCGCGACATCGAGTGGGCGTTCGCGGACGGGACGCTGTACCTCCTGCAGTGCCGCGCGGTGACGCGTTGACGGGCCGGACCGGCAGCGAGGCCCTAGGGTGGCGGGCCCGCAGCTCGACGTCCTTCGGGGCGTGCCGCTGTTCGCCGAGCTGAGCGACGAGGAGCTCACGCGGGTCGCCAGCGTGTTCAAGGAGCGGCGGTTCGCCGCCGGCGAGACGGTGATCCAGCAGGGCTCGGGCGGGGCAGCGTTTTTCGTGATCGACTCGGGCGAGGCGACCGTGTCGGTCGACGGCGAGGAGCAACGGACGCTCGGGCCGGCGACTACTTTGGCGAGATGGCGCTGATCGACGCCGGAACGCGGACCGCGACGGTCACCGCCGCGAGCGACCTCGAGTGCTCGGGCGTCACGTTCTGGGACTTCCGGCCGCTCGTCGAGCAGAACGGGGCGATTGGCTGGAAGCTCTTGGAGACGCTAATCGGTATCTATCGCTCCGAACGCGAGCGCTAGAGACGGACGTCGGGAAGCGGAGCGGCTCCGCGTGTCCTTTTGGGGTCCGGTCGTTCGTCGTCTCTACGGAAGTCAAAATCAGACGCGGAGGGACATCCAATGAGATACCTACTGATGATTTGCAGCGACGGCATCGCGACGCCCGAGAAGCGTGAGACGATGCGCGACGAGATCCCGCGCTGGCTTGAGGAGACCGCCCAACGCGGCGTGCGGCTGGGCGGACACGCGCTCGCCGACCCGTCCGCCTCGGCTGTCGTCCAGGTTCAGGATGGCAGCGTGATGGTCACCGACGGGCCGTTCGCGGAGACCAGGGAGCTCGCAGGATTCGACGTAATCGACTGTGCCGACCTCGACGAGGCAACGGACATCGCGGCCAAACATCCGGTCTCTTGGTTCCACGAGATCGAGGTGCGCCCGTTCCACACACCAAACGGCGTGACGGGCACCGAGCTCGGCACGCCGGGAACTGATGCGATCCCCCTCGATGGTCCTGCGCCGGCCGGGAAGACTCGCTACATGCTCGTACTGCACGTCGACGGGATCGCGGCGACGGACGCGGAGGAGGAGGCGATCGTGCGAGACGGTGAAGCCTGGCGCGTCGAGCACGAGGAGAGCGGCGCACTGATCTACTCCCACGCCCTCGCGCATGCGGACTCGGCGACGACGGTGCGCGTGCGCGACGGCGAGACGCTGCTCAGCGACGGGCCGTTCGCCGAGAGCAAGGAGTTCATCGCGGGCTTCGCGATCCTCGACGCCGCCGATCGCGACGCGGCCGTCGCCGCGGCGGCCGCTCATCCGCTTGCGAGCTACCACCCCGTAGAGCTCAGGCCGTTCGCTGCCTACCCGGGGGGAGATGAAAAGCTCGGCTGACGCGGCGCTCGCAGCCGCGTTCCGCGACGAGTGGGGTCGCGTCGTCGCGACGCTGATTCGCCGCACGGGCGACTGGGATCTCGCCGAAGAGAGTGCCCAGGAGGCGTTCGCTCGTGCGGCGCAGCGCTGGCCGGTCGACGGCGTGCCGCGCACGCCGGGTGCCTGGCTGACGACGGTCGCGGCAAACCACGCTCTCGACCGGCTCCGCCGCGCACGCCGTGGCAGCGAGCTCCTCGACAGCGTCGGTCGCGATCCCACGCAAGCGGATGCCGCCGCCGGCTCGGTCGAGGAGCTGATGGACGCGGAGGATCAGATCGAGGACGACCGTCTGCGGCTCATCTTCACCTGCTGCCATCCGGCGCTCGCACTGGAGGCCCGCGTCGCCCTGACGCTGCGGACGCTGGCGGGCTTGAGGACCGCGGACATTGCGCGCGCCTTCCTCGTGTCCGACGCAGCGATGGCGAAGCGGCTCACGCGCGCCAAGGCGAAGATCGCCGCCGCCGCTATCCCCTACCGCGTGCCACCGGCGAACGCCCTCGCAGAACGCACCGGCGGCGTGCTCGCTGTTCTGTACCTCCTCTTCACCACCGGCTACGCGTCAAGCGGCGACGAGCTGCTCCGGCCCGACCTCTGTGCCGAGGCGATACGGCTTGCCCGCGCGTTATGCGAACTGATGCCGGACGAGCCCGAGGCCGCCGGGCTGCTCGCGCTCATGCTGCTCCAGCACTCTCGCCGCGACGCACGGGTCGGCGACACCGGCGAGCTAGTCAACCTCGAAGAGCAGGACCGTAATGCCTGGTATCACGCCGAGATCGAAGAGGCGACACGCCTTCTTGACAAGACGGTCCTGAGCGGACGCGTCGGTCCGTATCAACTGCAGGCGGCAATCGCTGCCTGCCACGCCCAGGCACCGCATTACGCGTTGACCGACTGGCAGACGATCGCGGGCCTATATGCACTGCTTGAGGCGATGACGCCGTCTCCGGTCGTCCGACTCAACCGCGCCGTCGCGGTGGCGATGGCGGGCGATCCGGGTGCCGCGCTCGCGATCGTGGATGAGCTCAGCGACACGCACGCGCTCGACGACTACTACCTGCTCGAGGCCACCCGCGCCGACCTGCATCGACGGTCGGGCAACCTCGCCGCCGCTGTCGCGGCGTACGAGCGGGCGCTGCAGATCGCGCCTTCCGAGCCGGAGCGGAAGTTCCTCGAACGGCGACTTGGCGAAGCACGGCAGTGATCGCTGTCGCGGGTGCGTCCAACGCCAGGTGAAAAAGACCGTGGACCGCGAGCGCCGCCGCCCGCGGTCCACGTGCCACAGCGCCGCCGCCGCGCGGTCGCCGGGACAGCACGCCTCGAGCCCGCTCCGCGCCACCCGACAGGCGAGGCCCGGCGCAGAGCGGCTCGCGACTTGAAGGCTCGTCTATTCCTTGGGAATGACGTGAGCTTTCTTCACGAACTTGGGCGCCGTCTCGGCGACGTCCTGATCCATGATCGCCGTGTTGTTACCGGCCGTCGAGGGCAGCCCCGAATCGAGGTCTACAACCGGATCGATTATCGACGACGCCGATTCCCCGCATCCGTTCACGCCCGGCGCGGCGAACGAGTTGTCCACGAGCGACACCCCTTCGAGGCCGACGATCGTGCCTCCTTCCGTGATGTTCAGCGACCCTTTGGTGCCCGAGATCGGTGCGTTCGGCGCGGGCGGATTTGTCGTCCCACTCGTCAGCCGTAGCGAGATCGGTTCCAGTTCGGAGCCGATGTAGCATTCGTTGCCGATCACGGGTCCTTCGAGCTTGACGCGGATCGGCAGCGTCGCCGCGATTCCGCGCTCGTCGAGAAGGTTGCCGCTGTTCAGCGTGACCGGGCCCACAAGTTCTGTCGTCGCCGTCACTTCGCCGCCGACGCCTTCGATGCCGGTGAGGCCGCCGGGGACTGTCAGCGGAGTCCTGGAGAGCATCGGCCCGTGCGCGGGCGGGACGAGCGTTTCACTTTTCTCGAGAATGCCGCCTTGGAGCGTGATCGGCTTGTTGATCGTCACGGTCTTGCTGCCGACCTTGAATTCGCCTCCGGTGACCGAGACAACGACGCAGTATTCAAGTTTCTTGACCGAGACCGGACAGTTGACGAACTTCGCGTATGCCTCGTTGGGGACCGCCTTCGCGAGCGCTGACGGAGCCGCGAGAGCCCCCAGCGCAACCGCGCACGCGAACACCACGAGCAGCGCCCGACCTTGATCGCGGCAGCCGCCGCGCTTCCTTGCCTCATTCATCGTTGGCTATTCCCTTCGATTTGGCGTACGGATGACTGGCGGGGCGACGTCGGTGCGTGGATGGCCGGGCAGTCGAGCGTTGCGCGGAGGATGGGTGCGCAACGCCCGACCACCGGCCTACCACAGGGGACGTCGCACACCGAGCATGGTCCGCGTGCGACGCATCGTTGCCGAAGACCGGCGGCGGATCGACCGCACGCGGCCGCACCGCGACCGCGCCTTGCCCCTCGAAACTGCGATCCGCCTGAACCATCATCGCTACGCGGCCTCCTGACTTGAACGACAACGGCAGCTTAAGTTATGCGTCGGCTCCTGTCAACACCGAACCTGAGTCCGGGTCCCTGTACAGACAATAAGGGCTGTGATATAAGCCTTTTGATGCTTGCCGCGGAGCCGCCCCACGGACTAGAACGCCCAGCGCAGCGCCCTTCGCGAAATCTGCCGGACGGCCATAAAAAATCGGGTGGAGGCTTAACTTGAAGTCTCGATATCGTCACGGGGAATTCCCGATGTCACGGCCGCCCCGCGATTCACCGAACCCATCCCGGCGGCGTAGCCGACGGGCCTCGAGCTCACCCCACCGGGCGGCCGCAAGCGATGCGTCGCAACGCGCACGGCTCATTGAGGCGATGATCGCGCTCGCCTCAAGCGACGGCTACCAGTCGGTGAGCATCGCCCAGCTCAGCGCCCGGGCCGGAGTGTCCAGCGCGACCTTCTATCAGCAGTTCGAGGACAAGGAAGACTGCCTTCTCGCTGCCTACAAGCAACTCAACGATCGCACGTTTGACCGCCTGCGGAGTGTGATCGGCGAGAGCGACTGGGTGAGCGCTACCCGCGATGCATTTGTCGAGGTGCTGAGCGGCGTGCACCGTGACCCGGCCGGCGCCCGCGTCCAGTTCATCGAGTCGATGGCCGGCGGGCCGCGCGTGCGGGCTGAGATCGCCGCCGCGCTCGATGAGTTCGAGGTCGGAGCCGAAGCGCTGCTCGACCATCTGCCCGACGAGAGCACAACACTCGACGTTCCGGCGGCGGTCCTCGTCGGCGGCGTGCGATCGCTTGTCGCGCGGCACCTGCGCATGAGGAGCGAGGATCGCCTGCCGCCGATGACCGGCGACGTGCTGTCGTGGATGGCCAGTTATGCGGTCCCCGTGGAGCAGGGGCGCTGGAGCGTCGGTGACCGGGCAACGCTCGATCCGGCGACGATGCCTACAAGCATCGCTACCAACGCGATTCAACTGTCGATCGAGCCCCTCCCGCGCGGGCGACACGGCCTTCCACCGAGCGTGGTCGCCCGCAGTCAGCGGACACGGATCATCTTCGCCGTCGCGCAGGTGACGATGGACAAGGGCTATGCCGACACGACGGTCGCGGACATCGTGTCGACCGCCGGCGTCGCCAAAGAGGCGTTCTACAAGCACTTCACCGACAAGCAACACGCCTTTCTCGAAGCCCAGCAGCACTTCACGCAAGACATCCTCGACCTCTGCGTCGAGTCGTATTTCGGCCCCGACGAGTGGCCCGAACGCTTGTGGACGGGGCTGACGACTTTGCTCAGCCTGATCGCGGCGAACCAGGCGATAGCGCACCTGCGGCTGGTCGAGTGTTACGCGGCCGGGCCCGAGGCGATCCGGCGGGCCGAGGAAATTACGCGCTCGTTCACGATCTTTCTGGAGGAGGGATATCGGCAGCGGCCGGAGGCGCGGACGCTGCCTCGCCTCTACCCGCAGGCGATAGCCGGAGCGGTCTTCGAGATCATCCAGCGCGAGGTCGCCGCAGGCAGGTCAGCCGACGCGCCGCGACTGCTCCCGCAAATCACATACATCTGCCTCGCGCCGTTCATCGGGCCGGACGAAGCTATCCACCGTGTCGAAGAGATGAGTGCCCGCTTCGTTGGCGCGGGTGCAGGCTGAGTGCCGTCCGCGAGCGGCTTTGACAGGCGGTTGCTGCTTTGGAAACATCGAACAAGTTCGGGAGACGGAGCGGACGGCAACCGCTCCCTGACACCACGGAGGGGGAGCCCGTGCCGCAACACGTGACCATTCTCGAGGCGCGGCGCCGCGGCCAAAGGACAGGCCGGCGCGCGCGCCGCGCGTGGGCGCTAGCCACACTTGCGGCGACCATCGCCGCCATCCTCACCGCCGCAGCGGGCGCCGGTGTCGCGGACGCGGAGGGCGCACCCGCGAGCGTCACCAGGAGCGCAAAGACGGTGGTCACGGCGCCGCGGCGACGCACGGCGCCGGTCGTCTCGGGCGCCGCCGAGGACGGCCAGCTGCTGACAGCTACCGCTGGAGTGTGGAAGGGCGAAACGCCGATGGAATTCGGCTATCAGTGGGAGTCCTGCCTCAAGCGCGACTGCACCACGATCCTCGGAGCGACCGAACCCACGTATCGGGCGGACAGCTCGGAGATTGGTCAGAAGCTACGGGTAACAGTGACCGCGCAGAACTCCCACGGCACGGCGACCGCGAAGTCTCGCTTCACGTCGCGCGTTACCCCCGGGCCGCCCGTGAGCATCGCGGCGCCGCGGATATCGGGGACGCCGGCTCCGGAGCTCACGCTCGAAGCGAGCACGGGCTCGTGGGCGGGTACCGCGCCCGTGAGGTTTACCTATCAGTGGCTCGGCTGCAACCTCCTCGGTGAATGCAGCGAACTGCCCGGCGCCACGGGTCCCAATTACACAGTGCAGCCCCTCGACTCGGGCGACTCCATCGAGGTCGTCGTGACGGCGTCGAACTCGCAGGGCTCGGCGAACGCCACCTCGCCCGCAACCAGCCTCGTGAGCGCGCTGCTTCCAGCGAACACGGAACTCCCGTCGGTGACCGGCCTGCTGCAGGACGGTCAAGCCCTCAAAGCGCTCACCGGCGCCTGGTCAGGCACCACGCCGATCACGTTCACCTATCAGTGGGAACTCTGCAACAGCGCGGGCGCAGCATGCGAAGACATCTCCGAAGCCGGCACCGCGGCGCTCTCCCTGATCTCTGGTTACGTCGGCAAGACACTCCGCGTCGTCGTCACCGCAACCAACGCCGCCGGATCCGTCTCCGCCACCTCCCCCGCAACCAGCCTCGTCACCGCACTCCTTCCCACCAATACGGAACTCCCGTCGGTAACGGGGCTCTTGCAGGACGGTCAAACCCTCAAAGCACTCAGCGGCGCCTGGTCAGGCACCACGCCGCTCAACTACACCTACCAGTGGGAACTCTGCAACGGGGCAGGCGCAGCATGCGAAGACATCTCCGAAGCCGAAACGCCAGCGCTCGCCCTGATTTCAAGTGACGTCGGCAAGACACTCCGCGTCGTCGTCACCGCAACCAACGCCGCCGGATCCGTCTCCGCCACCTCCCCCGCAACCAGCCTCGTCACCGCACTCCTTCCCACCAATACGGAACTCCCGTCGGTAACGGGGCTCTTGCAGGACGGTCAAACCCTCAAAGCACTCAGCGGCGCCTGGTCAGGCACCACGCCGCTCAACTACACCTACCAGTGGGAACTCTGCAACGGGGCAGGCGCAGCATGCGAAGACATCTCCGAAGCCGAAACGCCAGCGCTCGCCCTGATTTCAAGTGACGTCGGCAAGACACTCCGCGTCGTCGTCACCGCAACCAACGCCGCCGGATCCGTCTCCGCCACCTCCCCCGCAACCAGCCTCGTCGCCGCACTCCTTCCGAGCAACACGGAACTCCCCTCGATAACCGGCCTGCTGCAGGACGGTCAAACCCTCAAAGCACTTACCGGCGCCTGGTCAGGCACCACACCGCTCAACTACACCTACCAGTGGGAACTCTGCAACGGGACAGGCGCAGCATGCGAAAACATCAGCGAAGCAGGGACCTCGGTGCTTTCGCTCGTCTCCACCGACGTCGGCAAGACACTCCGCGTCCGCGTGACCGCAACCAACGCCGCCGGATCCGTCTCCGCCACCTCCCCCGCAACGAGCCTCGTCGCCGCACTCCTTCCGAGCAACACGGAACTCCCCTCAATAACCGGCCTGCTGCAGGACGGTCAAACCCTCAAAGCACTTACCGGCGCCTGGTCAGGCACCACACCGCTCAACTACACCTATCAGTGGCAACTCTGCAACAGCGCGGGCGCCACATGCGAAAACATCAGCGAAGCAGGAACCTCGGCGCTTTCGCTCGTCTCCACCGACGTCGGCAAAACGCTCCGCGTCCGCGTGACCGCAACCAACGCCGCCGGATCCGTCTCCGCCACCTCCCCCGCAACCAGCCTCGTCGCCGCACTGCTCCCCGCCAACACCGAACTACCTTCCATCACCGGCATTCTTGAAGACGGACAGCTCCTCACCGCTCACGCCGGAAGTTGGACCGGATCAACGCCCCTCACTTACGGCTTCCAATGGCAGACGTGCGGCGTCCTCGGCACGACCTGCACGAACATCGGAAAAGCGATCCAGTCAACGTTGAAACTTGAACTTCTGGACGTCGGGATCAAGCTGCGCGTCGTCGTGACCGCCACGAACGCTGGCGGCTCGACCTCCGCGGACTCAACGGTCACCGGGCTAATCGCGGGGCTGCTCTAGGCGCCGCGATCGCTCCGTAGGCGAACGGCTCCGCTACGGTTTTCGCTGACGAGCTCGCGCGTAGTGCGCGTGGCGTCAGCGCGACGACCTGCGACGCGACCATGGCTGGCTAGCGTTGCGACCAGTCAGATGTCGATCCCGACGCGACCACCGCTCACGCGTGAATTTAGGACCTGGCTCGAACACGAACGAGTCTGGGCGCGCCACGCGCTCCGAGCGCTCGCAAGGCGCCGCGACCTGATCGGAACGGAGCAGCAGCGCATGGACCGCTTTGCGCTCCGGATGTCACTCGTGGACCTCACCGGTGCTGTGGCCCGATGGGCCCACGTACTGTCCGCCGGCCTAGAGAAGGTCGGACGCGGCGACAGCGCCGTCGTGCTCGCTGCCGGGCCGCCGTTCTCCTCCGGGGAAGTCGAGACGGAAGACTTCGAGAGGCTTCGCGAGTTCATCGAGCATGGAGCAGACTTGATCGAGATGGTGCTCGCCGATGACGCCCGCGACAGCCCGACGCCGTGATCACGGACCTCCGCGGCGGCAGCGTTGTACCGTTGTGAGCGATGCGCACGCTCGGCGAACCGCTGCCGAAACAGCCGACCAGCGACGGTCCACTCGCTCTCGACGGCGCACACGGGAGCGTCGCCGTCGTCTTCCAGCGCGGCAAGTCGGGAAACCGAGTCCTGCGAGAGGCCGCTGAGCTCGCGGCCGCCGGACGCAAGCTGTCCGTCATCGCACTCGCGCCTCAGGCTGAGCGCGCAAAGTGCTGCCGCTCGCAGTGTGAAGGCCCATACAACATCGCGATCAAAGAGGAAGCCGCGCGCGAACTCGACGAGGCGCGTCGCGCACTAGGCTCCCTCGCCGACCGCGCGACGTTCTCGATCGTGGAAGGGTCGCCGCGTCCGCCGCTCGCCAACTGGGTCGCCGAACACCGTTTCGGGCTTGTCCTCCTCCCGCGAAGTCGGTTCACGCCAGGCGGCAACGCCTTCGCACGGACCTTACGGAAGAGGACGCGCGCGGAAGTGCGCATCGTCTGACAGCGCGAGCAGGGCTCGCGCGGCCAGCCCCGCAACGACGGTGCTGGATGATTTCGAGTCCCGGCTACGCGACGCGATCTCGAGTTCGTCGAAATCACTTTTCCCAGTACCAATTCCGCGCGGGTTGACTTGGCAGCGCCGTCGCGACTACCGTCACCCCCGTACGAGTGGTAGGCCCTGCCGTCGAGGGGTCCTTGGGCGCGGAAGGTCCACGCCACCCCTCGCCGACAAAGGAGGCAGCACAATGCTCGTAAGACTCGCAAGGCGCTTAGCGCCAGTCCTCGCGGTGGTGGCCGTTGCGTCTGCTCCGGCAGTCGCACACGCGTCCGAACCGCACTGGTACGTGAACAACGTTCGTCTGCCAGAAGGCAAACACAAAACCGTCAAGACCGGTGGGCAGATCACGTTCACGAACGTCAACACCGGCGTGGCCGTCACGTGCACAGTCGCGGACGCCGAGCTCATCGAAAATCCGGTGGGCGGAGGCGCCGGCATCGACAGCATGAAGGCCTTCAAAGTCTCAAACTGCGGCCCGGACCCTTGCCCAGCTGGAAAAACGGGCACGTTGGAGCCGCTGGTGGTGAAGGCACTCAATCTGCCGTGGGCGACGACGCTAGTCGAAGTGCCGCCGATCGCCGATGAAATCACCGGCATGGAACTGAAGTTCTCGTGCAAAGGATCGACGATTTTCCAGACGTACTCCGGGACGCTTCGGCCGTGGGTACTGCTCGGCGCGTTGGAATTCGATTCCCCGACAACCGGGACGCTGGGCGCGCTCGCGCTGAACGGGATCGACAACTTCGCACCTCCGACCGTCACGGCTAAAAACCCGTAGCCTCGAGCCCTGCCGCGTCCACTTTTTGGAGTGGGCGCGAAACGCATGCTGGTGCGGCCGGCGCGAGTCGGGCGCACCAGCGATGCGTCGAGCTCTGCTCGACGCATCGCGCACGCGCGGAAGATTTTCGTCGCGGCGCTCATTGAGCGCGGGCGAGCAGGTCCCCGCCCGGGGTGTATCGTCCGTGCCATGGACGAGGGAGCTCCGATCGCATACACCGTGCTCGAGGAGGGCGTGCCAGTCCACGCGAGCGACGGAGAGGTCATCGGCACCGTCGACCACGTGGTCGCAGCACCCGAGAAGGACATCTTCGACGGGATCGTGATCGCGAGCACCGCGCACGGCAAGCGCTTCGTGGAGGCTGCGGACGTCGACCGCCTGCACGAACACGGCGTTGACCTTCGCATCGATTCGGCAGCGGCGAACGAACTGCCGGCCCCCGGTGGCGGGGCACCGGTATACGACGGCGACGTGGCCGCTCAGACCAAGTGGAGCCACATCGTGCGCAAGTACACCGGCCGCAGCGACTGGCACCGCGAGCACTGACTCGGCCACGCGGCGCACGGTCGCGGCGGGCGCCTTGACGCTGGCCCTCCTCCTGACCGCCGGTTCGCTCAGGACTTCGCGAAGTCCAGCAGGTCGGCATCGATCGTTTTGGCCTCGGTGGTCGGCATCCCGTGCGGGAGCCCCTTGTACGTCTTGAGCGTTCCGTTCTGCACCAGGGCAGCGGAGAGCGGTCCGGAGTCGGCGGGAGCTCATCAGGACACGCCTTTGCCACGCGGCTCTCGCCGTGGCGCGCGATGTAACGGGGTCTCCCTGCCTTAGCGACTGGCTGTCCTGAGACGGCCTCGTGGCGGCAGCACGCAAAGAGCGCTGCTGTGGGGGGCAGCCGTGGGAGACCCCCGCGGCTGATGCATCGCCCGCGGCCGCGTTGGTCGCGATCGCGGCCCTACGACGTGTACGACGTCGGCGTCGATTGCGGCGACTTCTTGTTCCAGCCGTGAAACGGCGAGTAGTCGCCAGCGTCCCAGGCTTCGCGCAAGCCGGGCTTGCTTAGGTCCCAGTCGGGACGGATCTCGCTCGTCACCGTCGCTAGGTCGCGCCAGAGGTCGGCAAATGAGGGACGACCCCAAAACCAGTAGCCGTTGTAGACGGCGTGAATGACGAGCCCCGGCTTGAGCACGAGCGTGTGAGGGATCATCGGGTCGTGCTCGGGGTCGGTGTACTCCTGGATCTCGAGGTCCTTCTGTACGGTCCGCTCTGGGTCGGAGAGGAAAGGCCACTGGGCACCGACTGACGCCCGGAACTCCTGGTTGGTGTGGTGGTCGTCGGTCGACACTGTGGCGACCTGCGTGTAGCTCACTGCGATCTTCGAGTAGTTAGCGGCGAGTTCGAGGTGCTGCTGGTGCTCCTTGGGGCAGTAATGCCCTCGCGCCAGCGTGAGGATCAGCGGGTCGTCGCCTTGGATCTCGCTGAGCTTTCGAGGGACGCTTTCGTGGTCTGGCAACTCGTAATCGGGGAACGTGCCGCCGGGAATGATGTCGCTTCGCATGATCTGCTCCTGAACGTAGTCGAGAAACGAGGGGAAGGATGGCGGCCGTCCCGTCCCACTGACGCCTGTCCTGCATGGTCCGGATCCAGACCGCGGCTCCGTCGTGGACCGGTGTGAACCGGGCGCCCGTCGAAGCCTTTCGGGTCTACAGTGAGCCTAGTCAACCGGCGCGGCGGACGCCAGAAAGGGGTCTCGATGGGCACCCATACGCCGCTGTGCGATTTGCTTGGGATCGAACACCCAATCGTGCAGGCACCGGTGGCCGCCGACCCGCGCCTGCCCGCCGCCGTCTCCAACGCCGGCGCACTTGGCAGCGTGGCACTGTGGTGGGCGGACGATGCCGGGGAGCTGTTTCGTGAAACGGCGGCACTGACCGACGGGCCCGTTGCCGGCAACTTTGTCCTGACCTCAGATCAGCACGGTCGACTCGACCAGGCACTCTCGGCTGGTCTGCGGATCGTCTCGTTTCTCTGGGGCGATCCCGCCGGCTACGTCGACTCGATTCATGACGCCGGAGGACTGGTCATGCATACCGTCGGGAATGCCGAGGAAGCTCGGCGCGCAGTCGCGTGCGGCGTGGACATCATCGTTGCGCAGGGCTGGGAGGCCGGTGGGCACGTATGGGGCGGCGTCGCGACGCTCCCATTGGTGCCAGCAGTCGTCGACGCGGTGGCGCCGGTACCGGTCATCGCTGCGGGCGGCATCGGCGACGCCCGCGGAGTCGCGGCGGTGCTCGCCCTCGGCGCACAGGCCGCCTGGCTGGGGACCCGTTTCCTGTTGGCCGACGAGATGCCGGTCCACGACCTATATCGGCGCGACCTCATGGACGCGTCAGAGACCGACGCGGAGTGGTACCCGAACCTTTACGAGGTGGGCTGGCCCGACTCCCCCCACCGCGCACTTCACAACTCGACCGCTGAGAAATGGGAGGCGGCGGGTCGGCCGCCGCCAGGTAGCCGACCCGGAGAAGGGGAAGTGATCGCCCACTCCCCATCGGGCGAACCGATTCTTCGCTACTCCCCCGCGCCGCCACTGGTTGGCACAACGGGCGAGATTGAGGCCTTGTCGCTGTGGGCCGGGCAGAGTGTCGCTCTCGCCAAGCGCCAGCAGCCGGCCGCGGACATCGTCGCCGAACTCGTCTCACGCCTTTAGCCCAGCGAACACAGCAGCCAGGCCCGCGCAATGGCGGCGGCACCCCGAACGACGGCCAACGCCGACGCCGTCGAGCGTCCACCGGCTAACTGGAACGCCTAGGGCTGCGGGTGGACTGGCGCGGCGGCGGGCGGTTGATCGGAGGCCGGCATGGGGCCTTTGAGACGGCCCCGGAACACGTGGAACGACCAGCCCTGATACAGCAAGACGATGGGGAAGAAAATGACCGCCACGATGGTCATCACGACGAGCGCGTAGTGACCGGATGCGGCGTTGTTGACTGTGAGGTTGTTCGCGGCGCTGGTGCTCGAGATCATCACGTTCGGATAGAGCGCGATGAAGATGGAGCCAACCGATGCGGCGATGGCGACCGCCGAGGCGCTGAACGACCAGCCGTCATGATCGGTGGCCGCAAGGCGTGCCGCGAAAATCACGGCGATGACAGCGAGCACCTCCACCGGGTCTGGAACCTGAGTCCCGCCGGCGACGACTGCGCGTCCAGATGACGAACCCGATCACGGCCAGAATTGCAATCCAGCCGAGCGGGCGCGCGATCGCCGCAGCACGCGCGCGCAGCTGACCGGTGGTCCGTAGCTTCAGAAAAGTTGCGCCGTGCAGCAGGCAGAGCGCCAGAAGCGTGAGGCCGGTCCAGATGCCGTATGGCGTCAGCAGGCCCCAGAAGTTCCCCGTGTAGTCGTGGCTCGAGTTGATCGGTAGGCCATTCAACAGGTCGCCGAGTCCGATGCCGACCAGCAGCGGGATGAGCATGCTGCAGATCGTCATCGCCCAGCGCCAGGTCATTCGCACGCGCTCGGTCGTGCTGCGACCGATGTACTCAAACGAGACGCCGCGCAGCATCAGTGCGATGAGCACAAGTAGCAGCGCGAGATACAGCGAAGAGAACATCGTGGCGTACCAGTCAGGGAACGCCGCGAAGGTACCGGCGCCGGCGACGATCAGCCAGACCTCGTTGCCGTCCCACCACGGTCCGATCGTCCTGATTGCGGTTGAGCGCTCCTCCTCGCTCTTGCCGACGAGCATGTGCAGCGCGCCAACACCGAAGTCGAATCCCTCGAGCACGAAGTAGCCGACCCAAAAGATGGCGAGGATGACGAACCAGAGCGTGTGAAGATGCATGGCGGCCTAGAAGCGCGCGGCCGGGATCGCGGGTTCTGGAGGCGGCGCTGGCGGGTAGCCCGTTGACTCGCCGTCGTCGTGGCCGAGCTCCTTGCGTGAGTAGCGGAGCATCAGAACTAGGTCTGTTGCGCCGAGCGCGATGTACACCAACACGAAACCGACCAGGCTGATCCACACTTCAGTCGAACTCACCGATGGCGAATTGGCGTTGACCGTCTTCAGGAGATTCTGGACAATCCACGGCTGACGGCCGTTCTCGGTGAGCAGCCAGCCCGCGGTGTTCATCAGGAATGGCGTCACGACCGCCCACGTCGACAGCCACAAAAACCACTTGGAGCGCTCGAGCGTGCCGCGGTGAAGGAGCCAGCCACCGACGATCGCGAGCAACGCGATCAGCGACCCGAGGTATGCCATCACCCGCATCGACCAGTATTGGATAAAAACGTCCGGGACGTAGTTGCCGGGCCCGTATTTCGCTTCGTCTTCCTTCTGCAGCTGGTTTAGCCCCACGACGGCGCCGTCGAACGTGCCGGTCGCAAGGAACGAGAGCAGGTGAGGGATCTCGATGATCTGCGTTGGCGTGTGATCGTTGCTGCCTCCCCCTATCTGAACCACGGAGAACGAGCACGGTTGACAGTTTTCCCACTGCGCCTCCGCCGCAGCAATCTTCGCCGGCTGATACTTGGCCTCGATCTCACCGAGCTTGTTGCCGACGAACATTTGCAGCAAGATCGCCGGCAGCAGCACGATCAGCGAAACCTGCGCCGTGCGGCGGAACGCCGCGACCTCGCGACCCTTACGCAGATGCCACGCCGACACCGCGAGCATCACCAGCGCCCCGGTCACGAGGGAGGCAAGGATCACATGGACGTAGCCCCACAGGAAAGTGGGGTTCGTGAACAACGCACCGATGTTGTTCAGTTCCGGTTCGTGATGCGCGTTGAGCACGTAGCCGACCGGGTGCTGCATCCACGAGTTGGCGACCATGATGAACATCGCCGAGAGGATCGTGCCCAGCGACACGATCCAGATGCACGCCAGGTGGACCCGCTTCGGGAGCCTGTCCCAGCCAAAGATCCAAAGGCCCAGGAACGTCGACTCCAGGAAGAACGCGGCGAGCCCCTCCATTGCGAGCGGAGCTCCGAAGACGTCGCCGACGAAGCGGGCGTACGCCGACCAGTTCATGCCGAACTCGAACTCCTGAACCAGTCCCGTCACAACGCCGACCGCGATGTTGATCAGGAGCAGAGTGCCGAAGAATTTGGCCATCCGCTTGTACTCCGGCTGCTGGTTGCGGTACCACGCCGTCTGGAGCAGCGCGACGAGAAAAGCCAAGCCGATCGTGACCGGGACGAACAGGAAGTGGTAGATGCTCGTCGTGGCGAACTGCCAGCGTGCGAGTTCGTTGGTCATGCGGCGGACATGATATGCCCCGCGCCCGGCGCCCGAATGGCCGCCTCAGAATCCTGGAGACGACCTGCGAGATCGTGGCTCACCTCGTCGACTGCCGCGCGCCGGGCCACGTCCACGCTTGCTTCCAGCCGCCTCCCGCAGTAGGTACGAAACGAGGGGCGGTCCCCGTGGGGCCGCCGACCTCGGAGGTGCTGCTAGCGGGCTGTGCTCACGTGTGGCCGTCGAGCGAGTCGTAAAGCGCGCCCGATCAACGTCTCGCAGCCCCCGCGTGCACGACAGCGTCCTGTGACCGGTGGCGCGGCCCGATGGCCGCTACGAGGGAGTTTGCGCCGGACCCGCGTCTTCTCGATGTTGGCGCAAGTGGCGAATCTTTTCGGCTGGCGCAGCGAGGGTTTCGTGCGTCAGGTCGCCTGAGGCAATAAGGTCGTAGGCTGCCTGGCCGAGCTGTTCGTAGGCTTGGGCGAGGAGCCGCTTGTCCTGCACTTCGTCGACACCCTCCTTGAGGTGCGTCGACGCCTGGTCGGCCGCCGCGATTGCCTTATCAAGAAGTCCCATTTTCTCTCCGTTCGTGTTGAACTCGAATCTGGCGGCCGCGGCGACCTCGACTCGCCCGCGTGCCGCAGACAGAGCCCATGGGCGATACGTGCCTGAAAGCGTCTTCCGAAGCCGAGACATGGGCGATACTGGGCTCGAACCAGTGACCTCCGCCTTGTCGAGGCGGCGCTCTCCCAGCTGAGCTAATCGCCCTGGGACCTCGGCCCAGCGTATCAGCGGACCGCTACGCTTGACCCACCTGGCGACGTGGCGGAGTGGCTACGCAACGGCCTGCAAAGCCGTCTACACCGGTTCGATTCCGGTCGTCGCCTTGAGCGGTCTTTACGGCCGTTTCCAGCACCCCTAGAACGTTTGTTCGTATGCCGTAGCTCGCACCTGCCACCGCGGCCGCGAGCTCGTCCAGCGTCGGTCTCCCCAGGTAACCCTGCGTAGTCCCGATGTGACGCGTGACCCAAGAGGTGCTGAGCGACGTGGGTGTCAGCCGTCCGCGCGTATGTGATCCGCGATACGCATGTCTCAGCGCGTGCGGTGTCACTCGAACACGTCAGGCCGGCCCGTCGACCGACGCGGTCGACAAGAGGCACCGAGCGCCTGCGTCGAGGACGGAGGTAACGCAGCTCGCAGCGCACCTTGTTGCATCCAGGATCACGCCATCGTTGCGGCCGGGAGCACGTACTCGTCGCCGGCGACGTACGCGCGAATCTCGGCGACGACCGGCGCAAGGTCCGGCGATCACGGGCACGAACCTCTCGCGTGATCCCTTCGCGATGTCCGGTGACACCCAAACGGCCACCCCGGCCGTGCGAAGTGCTCACCGCGTAGTCCCCGCAGCTCGCTGTTCCTCAGGCCCACATAGAGCAGCGAGATAGATCGCCCAACGCTCGCGGCGCGTTTCGCACGAAACGTGAGCAGGGAGACCACCTCATCCTCTGTGAGCCTCCTCCGAGGCGACGGGCGCCGACGTGGCCGCCGAGTCTGCTCAGCGCGGGTTGTCCTTCCGGATGCCCTCTTCCATCGTCCACCGGTAGAACGAACACGAGCTTCGCCCGGCTGGTCCCCTGCGTATTCGCGTGGGGCCACCGGCGAAGCGTCCGCTTCACGTCCTCACAGGCCCACGTACGCCGGATCCCGGTTCCTACGTCCTCGCCGTGCTTCTCGAGAACCAGCCGAGAGCTACCGCACGACGAGGGCGAGTTCAGCCGTCCTGCGCACGCATGTCGGCGACGTAGGAGTCGATCGCTTCACTGAACTTCATGAACGGCCCTCGGAAACGTAGTCCCACGACTGGGACTATATAGAGCACACCGGCCCGCCTTCGCTAGAGGCGGACACTTCCCTTCCTGGAACGCTCTTCACGTCAATCGTTACCCCTGGCATCTCGAACTCGTCGGGCTGAACCCCGTAGTGACGCCGGAACGCTCGCGACGCCGGTAGATCGCTGATCGACCATACCTGCCCGGCGTAGGCCCTCGTAGCCGCCTTCGAGATGCCACCACAGCCAGAACCCGAACGAATCGACGACCGTCGCTGCGGCCGACCGCTCAATGCCCGTACCAACCGGTGTTGCCTTCACCACCTTCTGGCCTGTCGACATGTAAGCGTCCCAGGCCTTGCGCGCATTCCACGACCGTCTGGCGACGGCATGCGTTGAGCCCGAAAATCAGGCTCACGACTGGTACCTGGTCGCTCACCTAGTCCCACAATAACGACTGCAGAAGGCGGCTAGATCTCCGGCTCAAGCTCAGAGAGCTTCTCGATCAGCTGCTCGTTGTATTCCCCTCCACCCCGCCCGTGATGCACTCGCCGATGGCACGTCGGGCAAAGTCCGATGACGTACGCCGGGTGGTCCGGCCCACCATCCGATAGTCGCCGCGTGTGGTGCGGCTCCAAGTACGGGCGCCCCGCACGCGTTTCGAACGGCGCCGGCTGACCGCATCCCTCGCAATCGCCGGCAGCTCGCGCGAGAACGTACTCACGCACCGCAGCCGACCGCTTGTAGGCCTTCGTCTTGATGACCGACGGTGGCGCGCCCTCCCTGGCGATTCGAGCGCTGCGGCGCGCAAGTCTGCGAGCGACAGCCCAGCGAGGTCGAGCTCTGCGGCGCGCTCGTCGGCGTCATCCGCGGCGATTGGAAGCAGTCGGAACGCGATCGCCGTCCGCCGGTCCCCGTTAGCGTCGAGCACGTTCTTGACCGTCTCGTAACCGGCGCAGAAGTATTGCCCGCGGTACCGCACGTGCGCGGTCGGAACTTCTCGAACAGATGTAGGTCGCGACCATCAACCGCGTGATCGCGCACGGCACGATTCCCGCGCTTGAACTCCATCGGTCCTACCTGCCCCTCGCCGAAGTAGATGAACGTTCCGTCGCTGAGCTCGCTGTCCTCGTAGCCGTAGTCCTGGCCAGCCTCTCCGGTAATGAGCAGGATGAACGGACGGTCAGCCGGAGTGACGATGCCCCCTGCTGCTGCCTGCTGTACTGGTCATGCAGCTCGCGCTGTCGGTAGACCTTCCCGAGCTCGAACATTGCCACCGGAGTGTCGCATGAGGGATGAGCGCCTAGTCGGGCGGCAGGTGCGGGGCGGCGCTTCGCTCCGCTCCGCCCCTTCCTGCCGCCGTGCCGTCTGTCTCGCGTGTCCTCACTGCTTTACGAAGACCAAGACTCAATGACGAGCCCTGCTGTGCCGATCTGGGCGTTGTGCCGACCCACGACGAAGAACCTTGGGCGAACGACCGACGCGCCGAACGCGCACGCCGGCGCGCCAAACAGCCCACATGGCGACGCTCCCTGACCCGGCCGCGCTCGTTCTCCGCCCCAACTCACGCATTCGCGAGAACCCTCGGAGTTGGCCTCTCGGCCGCGGCCCTAGCGGCGGCGATCGGCATCGTGCACATCCCGCGCCTCTCAGGGCCTACGACACTCACTCCAACGCCGCAGGGCCGCGCGCAACCTCGCGTTCACGTTTCCGCCGACAATCCTGTGCGATCTGTCCGAACGCCTGTTCCCGCTCAAACCGCGGCCACCCCTTCTCCGTCGGTCGTCCGCGGAGCTCGGCCCATGGAAATGGCGCTGGGTCAAGGTTCTGAACCCCGCCCCGGGAGGTCCGCGCTACGTCCGCCAGCAATACCGCATAGTGCGCTACGTCACAGTGTCGCCGTAACGTCGACGCCGGACGCCAACTGAGGGCGGCAGAGCGGGGCGGTGCTTCGCTCCGGCGCGTGCGCGCCGGGGCGCCGCTCCGCTTCGCCCCTTCCTGCCGCCGTGCTGCCGACGCGCAGCCTTCCCGGCCCGCGATAGATAACGGCGTGTAGTACAGAATCAAGTCAGCTCCCTCCCGATAAGCGGCTCCGCTCATCAACGCTCCGGACCGTCGCCCGCGACCGCGGCTGATGCGGCCGCATACGTCCTCGCGAGATCGTCTGGGAGGTCCGGCCCCGCCGCAAAGTTCATGGCCTCGAGATAATCGACAGCCGCGTCCCGATCCCCGGCCTCGCTAAGGAGGACCCACGTCAAATAGAACAACGGCGTCCCCAAGGACACGTCTCCAACCCGGATTTCGGGAAACCACCGCACGTAGAACTGCTCAGTCAGGTCTTTTCGCCGCGCGAGCGCCTCGTCGACATCGGCGATTGTCCGAAGCCCGAGATAACGCAGCTGTCGCACCAAGTTCCCCGCGTATCGCTCGGTTATGTCGTCGACCTGGTCGTGATCGCTATCCGCCCGGATGAACTCTGCGATCTCGGCAACCACCGGAGATCGGCGGGCGTACGCGAGCACAGTCTCCCGATCGATCGGCAGCTCACCGGGCGCCGCCTCGATCTGGGCGTCGGCGGCCCGGCCATACGCCGCCACCTCATCGTCAATGCTCAGGAACTCGCTGTCCGCGATCTCAGCACGACCGGCCAATCGCGTAAAGCGCTCTGACTTGGGCCGGAATTTCCGCATCGCTCTGTAGCCTAAGTCGTGCTCGATCTCGGCCCAGGCGTGCTGGAGGATCGACCGACTGCGACCTCGCACTTGATCCCGGCGAACCTCGAGTACTCATCGAGCGACGCCCGCGCCTCGTTCAGCGACACGACGTAGTGGACCGACAGATAGCCAAAGCGGTCGGACGCTAACGAAGCGCGCTTATCGATCGAATTCTCACTATCAACGGCGAACTGCTGCTCAACGACCTTCGCAATCTCATCTACCTCGTCCGGAAAGTACGTAATGACGCGTACCCCGAGGATGTCGTGCACGTCGTCGATAGCGTCGTATGCACCGCTATCCCTTTGGATCTTCCGGGCAAAGCTCTCCGCTTCCTTAACTTGGTGGTTGATCGAGTGCACGCGCACTCCGGCGATTACGATCAGCTCTCGCAACAGATGCTCGACGACTAGTCCAAGTTCCGCGCACACCGTCGCCCGCGCCGAGTACTCGCTTGTCAGCCGGTCTACGTCCACCTCGCCCGATTCTGACAAGTTTCTAAGCGCACTGCCGGCGGAAGCCTTTCCGGGCTCCCTCCTCCGCCCTAGGCTCGCGCGCCCCCGCCGGCCGGCGCGGGAGCCTTCCGCCGGCCGAGACCCATTACGGTGAGCCGCGCGTCCGATCGGTCCGCGACAGTCCAGCCCCAGGGAACGCGCCTAGCATGAGCCCGACACTGTGTACGTCTGCTGACGACAAGGCAACGCCCCACGTCAGCATGGAGGGCCCGTTTCAGCCTAAGCGTGCGCATCGTGCAGCGCGTCGCCGCGGTGAGTCGATTTGACACGTGGACAATTGATCGCGGCATCGCATTTGCTGTCACTGATTCCCAAAGTGTCTCCTTGCCCCGTTGCCCCTTCACGAAATACGACGAGACGTATGCGGCTGCGGCAACAGCAGGCTGGGGTTTGATTCGCCGCTCGACAAAGCCGAACCCGTACATCGGCGCTAACTCGCGACAGCCGCCGCACATAGAACTCGACAGCGGCACGCTGGCTTGCGCACGTTATGGCGAGGACCGGGTGAACATGCAGCACACCCCGCGCCTGCATCTCCCACACCCGCGCGACCAGCCACAGCGACCCGTCCCCGTAACGCTTCACCGTGTCCTGGTAGCTGCGGCGATGCAACCTGCGCCATCGCCCGGGCGCGCTCTCGTTCCACGCTCTTGCCGCCGCGTCGACGACGCGACAGCCCAGCGCACCTTCATGGCGATGGGGGCCGAGATGCAGCGCACCGCCGCTCGTCCCACGGCAGCCGTTCGGCGCCCGGCGCCGTCACAGCGCTCAGCGCCACATCCCCCTCGATGATCTCTAGATTGCGGAACAGCTTCTGGCGCTGGTCACCGGCCCAGGTCTTGCCGTACGCCACGCAGCGACGCGAGCGGCACGTTCGCGCCC
The DNA here is from genome assembly GCA_963764325.1 of uncultured Solirubrobacterales bacterium. Lineage (GTDB taxonomy): Bacteria > Actinomycetota > Thermoleophilia > Solirubrobacterales > Solirubrobacteraceae > Palsa-744. The sequence goes on from CAVXSE010000007.1 coordinate 105,117, forward strand.
GCCCCCAGGCGGGGCGACCGCAACCCGGACACCACCGCCGGACGACGCCGTTTCCATCCCCGACGTGCCGGCCTTGCAGGACCGCCCGGCTTAGACCTGCATGGGCGGCAGCCACCCCGGCTCCCCACCGGGATGCCACAAAATCGGTCTAGGTACCCGAATCGAGGCGAGCACCGGTTCGATTCCGGTCGTCGCCTTGGCCGGTTTTGGAGGTCGCCTCCAACACCCCAGGGCGTTCGTTTCATATTCCAGGCTCGCACTCGCGACCGCAGCCGTCTCGTCGAACTTCGGCCGGCGCGAGGATCCACTTGACCTCCTCGAGCAGCGGGTCTCCTCCAACGAGTTGCGGCTCTTCGCGGCCTCGCAGCCAGAGGCGAACGGCGCCACAACCGTTCCTCTCCACGTCGGTTGCGGACACCACGGCGATCGCGGCGTTGCTACGTGAGCCGTAAAGCAACACCTTCATGCGCGGACTCGCAGCTGAGGCCGCCGGACATCCGAGCTCCGCAGCCGGCTGCTGCACGGGCAGTCTGTTCAAAGCATCGACGACCTGCTCCGCTCGCCACGCCTTGACGACACGCAGCGGGCGCAAGACCGTTCGCCTGCCCACAACCTCCGACACGACAAACGACCGCACGCTCGTCGGCACAACCTCGCTTCGCGGGCGCCCGACCGCCCACAGCCCCTCAGCGTCGAATCGCACCGCCGTCAGTTCGGGACCCACGTTGACGGCCCGGATGTACGTCGCCACCGATTCTTCTTCAACGGGCCCCGCCGGAGTCAACCCCGGTGCATCTTCCGAGATCAGCGGCCCATTTTCAAGACGCCGGCCGGGGGATTCCCGGCCGCCTTCTTCTCTCAGCTTGATCTGCTCTTCTTCTTGATCTTTAACGCGGCTTTCTTGCAGGTAGGAGATCAGCTCCTGCCGTGTACCCGGCACTGTCCACCAGGAGTACGCGTCGACGAAATTCGGGGTAAGCGGGGCTTCGGGAGAGCTAGCCAGCAGACCTCCGGCCCCCGCCGGTTCCTGAGCAGTGCGCAATGCGCCCGGAGGCAGAAGAACCTCCGCGACCGCTTCTCGCGCCTCCCGCGTCGCGAACGCCTTGCTTTCTTCAGTTGACTTCCAAACTCCCCAATCGCGATCGCACACGCAACGCGCCTGCGCGTCACTCGCGCCGACGACGCCCAACGCGAAACTCGCGAGGCAAACTGCCAGCCCAAGGCAACGCAGATGCACGTTTCGGAGCGTAGCGCCGGCGCCCCCACCGCGGATTCGGCGGAGCAGCGCGCCCTGCTGCGTACCCGCCGCGATGCGCCACCGTGCATGTCGCGAGGTCAGGTTTTCGGGCTCGGCGTCCCTGAGCAGAGCTTGACCGTCGGGTTCGTCAGCCGGGCGAAGTCGATCTGGAACCGTTCCATGACGCCGGGCCTTACATCACCCTCTTCAGTGTCTTCGTAGCTCGCGCGACTCAGTCTGCTGGCGCTCTCGGCCATCACCTGGTACTCCGCTGCCTTCGCTTCAAGCGGCCGGCGCGTCTGCGCAGACAGTCGCGGGTTGATTTGCGTGAGTTCGCTGATCGCCTGGTGAATAGCCCCGACGCTCTCGCGTGCCCCTTCGATGACGCTGCGCCGGTAGTGGTACCTGGCCCCTTCACCGCGCACTGAGACGCTCCAGTCTGCGAACAATTCGCCGTCGAGCTTGCGACAGATGCGGAACGCCGACGGCGCCCGAGGTTCCGTCGTCGCTGCGCCCGTGCTGGGTCCGGTGTTCGTCTCGGTGGCTCGCTGCGATCCGCAACCGACGAGCGCGACCACAACCGTCACCGCTGCGCGGTGGGCTGACGCGCCGTCGACGTGCGTTACGACGTCGGCGCGCGATCAGCGACGGGCGCCAGCGCTTGCCGCGCCGAGCGCCCGTCGCCATCCGTGCGGTGTGACTCGCCGCCGCGCTCAAACGAGAGCGCCCGGCACCTCATCTTTGAGGATCCCACGCAGCTCGTCGCGCAGCTCGGGCGTGTCCTCGTGGTTGTGGGCCGTGACAGCGTGAATCGCCGCTGCCTCGACAATGTGTTGCTCGCTGCCGCTCATCGCCAAGTCGCAGTTGTTGTCGCTCGGCATCTCACGACAGTCGATGTACTTGCGGGCCATTAGCCCCCCTTCCGTCGGTCTGACGACCGTAATCGAAGCGGCGCGCTAGCGCAATCCCAGGGAGCGGCGAGCCGGCCCGGCGACGCGGCGCCGTCAGGAAGTTTCCAGAAAAGAGATCACGGCTTCCGTGAACGCCTCGGGCGTCTCGAGCGGGGCGAGGTGGCCCGCGCCGTCGAGGGTGAGCTGGCGCGCATCCGGCAACACCCGCGCAAGGACGTCGCCGGAGGCGCGGAAGTCCTCCCAGTCGAGCGCGCCGTTGACGAGGAGCGTAGGCACCGTGATCGCGGCGATCGCGCCGGGGTCCTCGTCAAGCGGATCGTCGGCATTCATGTCCTCGATGCCGGCCTGAAGCTCGAATGCTCGTCGCTGCATTGCGGCAATCCTGGTTCGGACGTCTTCCCGGTCCGGTTGGGTCCAGGTGTCAAGCACCGCCGCCAGCGCGCCGTCGAGGTCTTCCTCTTCGAGGGCCTGCTCCTCCCGCGACTCGGCGGCAAGGAGCTCTTCGGAGAACTCGTGCCCCGGCGCCGGCGTCGAGACGAGCACCAGGGCAGAGACGCTCCCCGGGTACACGTAGGCCAGGCGCTGGGCGACCATGCCGCCGTACGACACGCCGACGACCGCGGCGAAGTCGACGCGCAACGCATCCAACGTATCCTTGACGTCGGCCCAGGGGCCGACGGGCGACGCCAGACCGGGCGCTTCACCGAAGCCCGGCAGGTCCACGGCCACGACGCGGTGGCCGGCGTCGGCGAGCGGCGTGAGGAGCTCGCTCCACATGGAGCGATCTGCGACGCCGGCGTGGAGAAGCAGCAGCACCGGCCCGTCGCCGGCTTCGTCGTGCGGAAGGACCACGGGGCGAGTCTCCCAGCGACCGGCGCGGCGGTCAAACGCCCCGCGCGGCCGCTCGGTGTCAGCTTGCCCTGAGTGCGCGTTCCAGCGATGCCTGCGTCTGCGGTCCGCGGAGCTCGCTCGTGATGCGCCCTGCGCTGTCGACGACGAATGTCGTGGGCAGGCCGGTTAAGCCGTACGAGTAGCCGACGGTCCCTTCGCCATCGCGCAGGACGGGCATCGTCCAGCCGTAGCGGCGCACGAACGCCCTCGCACCGGCGCGAGCGTCGCTCCAGTCGACGGTGACGATTCGCCCGGCGCCCGGCCCGCGCGCGAAGCGCTCGACGGCCGGAGCCTCGTGCTGGCACGGTTCGCACCAGCTGGCCCAGAAGAGCACGAGCGCCGAGTGCCCGGCCGTCAGCTTGGCGACGGTCGTCGCCCCTCCGGCGAGTACTTCATGCGGCAGCGCGGGCGCCCTGCGATGGTGCCCGCTGCCGGCCGACGAGAGGCCGACCGCCAAGAGGATTCCGACGACAAGCGCGACCCCGCCGGCGACCACGGCGCGACGTCGCATACGATTCAGAGCGCCGTCGCCGCCGCTGCCGTGACGCCGGCGACCACCCGCGGCGCGGGTGGCACGCGTCGTGGCAGACCTTGCCTGAACATCGGGCCGAACTTAGCATTCGACGAACGCTCGGACGCCGGACGCGCGTCGGCAAGATCCGTTGCATTCCTTCTACTGGTGGACAGTTTGCAGGGGTTTTGGTAGGTTCACCCCCGATCGCGCCGAGTTTCGCTCCCACCGGGAGCGGGATCGGGGGACCCAAAGCGGCCTAACAGCCGCGGGGGCGAATCGCCACGACTGTGGCGTAGCGTGTGTCGTTCACGCGAGCCCGACAGCTAACCCCGTAGGCGCCCGGAAACGAAGACGAAAGGACGCCCCATGTCGGGATCACCCCGTGATCTTGCCGATGTGCATCATTGGACAGCCTCGCTCGAACGCTCTCGGGCCAGGCGCACCGTCTCGCCGCGCGCCAGGATGGCGCCCTCGAGACAATCAGCCCCCACCGGCCGGTCGCGTGATCTCACGCGGATGGAACCGTGGGAACGCTCTCTGGGCGTCTCCCGAGCTCGCCGCCGCGCCGCCGACACGCGTCTTGCGCTGACGCCGGCATCGCGTGCGCGGCAGGCCTCGGCCGGCGCGCTCGCGGTCGTAGCGCTCGGCACCGCGGCAGTGGTGACCGGCGCTGAGACATCGCCGAAAACACTTGCGCGCACAGCACGGCGCACCGCGTCGACGAAGGCGGCGGAACCGGCGCCGCTCGTTCTTCCCCACGGCAGCCTCGCTCACACGACGGCTGCAGTCGCTTACCACCCGCTCTCGCAGAGCCAGCGTGCCGAACGGGGCATGGTGAGCGTCGCAGTCAAGCGCCTGCAGGCCGCGCTCGGCGTCGAACAGGACGGCGTGTTCGGCCCGGTCACCGAGTCGGCGGTGCGCCAGTTCCAGTCCGCTCACGGCCTCTCGGTCGACGGTATCGCGGGCCCCGCTACGTGGGGTGCGCTGGGAGTCCACGGCCAGCCGACGCTTAACCCGCCGACCGCTGCACTCAACGCGGCGATCGAAAGCGAACATGCTGCGGCTCGCGCACGCCACCGCGCTTCGCGTCCGCGCGTGGTGTCGATCGCGGCGAGCTCCCACCGCATCTCGGCACGCACCGCGATCGAGCAGCTGCAGACCGCTCTGCATGTCGCCGTCGACGGCGAATTCGGGCCCGAAACCGAGGCTGCAGTGCGCAAATTCCAGTCCGAACACGGCCTGGAAGTCGACGGGGTCGTCGGACCCTCGACGTGGAGTGCACTGGGGCTCAGCGGCGAGCCGATCCTGCGCCCGCCGTCCTGGGCGAAGGCGCGCCCACGGACGACCACAGCGCCCTCGTCGCCGTCGAGCGGGACTCCCGCCGGCAACGCGCCGTCGATCGTCGCGGCGGTGATTGCAGCGGCCGACGAAATCGCGACGCGCCCGTACGTGTACGGGGGTGGCCACGGCTCGTTCATCTCAGAGGGCTATGACTGCTCGGGCTCCGTGAGCTATGCGCTGCACGGCGGCGGCCTGATCAGCTCACCCGAGGACTCGGGCGAACTTGAGTCCTACGGAGAAGCGGGGCCGGGGCGTTACATCACGATCTACGCGAACGCCGAACACGCCTGGATGACGATCGACGGTCGACGATTTGACACCGTCGCACTCGCCGAAACCGGCAGCCGTTGGTCAGATTCGATGGCTTCGACGGCCGGCTACGTGGTCAGGCACCCCGACGGACTCTGAGGTCATGCGGGCGGCGCCACGTGGCGTCGCCCGCGAGGCTTCCTCTCTCTCACCCCCCGTCAGGGGTCGCGCGGGCCTGCGGCGAACGCGCGGACGACCGGCGCTCGCGTAAAGAACCAGAGCTCGCCGCCGACGAGCGCGAGCGCCACTAGCAGCGCTCCCGTGAGCGCCGCCGGCTGAACTGACCCCCCGGCAGTCGCGGCATCCCGATGGGCGAGCGTACCGCCGAGTGTCGCCGCGCCCCCCTTGGCGGCCGGCGTCCCGATTTCGCTGAGCTGCGCGCGAACGCTTGCTGCGCCGCGCGTGACATCGGGTCGGGCGGGAGCCCGGCGCGGTTCGCTGCCGCCGAGCGCGATCGCCGCGACCGCGACGAGCGCCAACGCGATCGCGCCACAGCCTACGAACAGCTGTCTCGCGCGCTCGCGCCGGAGCATTAAGCCGATTCCGGCCATCGCATCTGCCGCGGCGATCGCGGCACCAAGTGCCATCGGGAGCGCCGCGCCGAGCGTGAACGCTGCGGCCAGCGCGAACAGGGACGTGGCGAATACCAGGGCACCGAACAGCACGATCGCGGGCGCGAGACTCCACGTGCCCGACGCGCGGACGTAGAGCGCCTGGGACTCGACCGCCTGGTCCATCACGGGCGCTATCGGCGCGTGCGCGCAAGAGCCTTAGCGCCGCAGTTGCGGCGCGGCCGATGGTATGCCGTCCAGCCGTGCTAGGCGAAGACGCGTTTTACGCGGTTGCGCGTGAAGAAGAACAGCGCGAACACGCTGAGCAGGAAGCTCGTGAGCGCGAACTCGGTCAGACCGCGGGAGTCGATGGGGCCCGTGGCGCTTCCGGCTTCGGTGTGCGCCAGTTCGGAACGAAGCGCGTTCACGCGCGATTCCCGCTGCGGCGCGCTGAGCGCCGAAGATTGTTCGTCGGCGGCGATCTCGGAGCGCAGGTTTGTCGCCACGACCGTCTGGCTGGACGCGGTGGTGACTCCCTTGGCTGCCGCCGAGCTGATGTTGGAACCGGACGCGAGCGCGACGACGATCGCGACGACGCCAAGCACGATTCCTATCGAGGTCAGGACGACGTAGAGCTGCCGTGCGACGTCGAGCCGCAGCATGATTCCCATGCCCAGCATCAACTCCCCGAACTCGACGACCGTGAACAGCGTTTTGCCGCCGGTCGCCGAGTACGAGGGGGTTGTCACGGTGCCGAGCAGCGCAAGTAGCGACGAGCCGGCAATGACGAGTCCGAGCAGCATGACGCCGATGAGGATGGCACCGTCGTTCGTCTGCTGGAGACCCTGAGCGTGCAGTCCGTGGGTTGCCCGTGAGGAGGTCATTCACGGCTGCATCGTCGCCGCGGTGCGGGCGCTTGAGAACTTCCTCATTTCGCTCGACTAAGCGTTATCTAACTGAACGCTTGTACTAGTACGAGCGGCCAGCAAGCCCCAGGTTGCGGGGCCTTGGCGCATGCGACGGCGTCTACGGCGTGTCCGTCCGGCGGGCTAGGCGCACGGCTGGCCGCCGTTCGACCACCGTCGGCGCCACCACACAGTCCGAGGCGTCTGTGCGGTCGACCGGTTCGTCAGCGGGGAACGCTTGAGCAGCGCGCTTGCTATCTGCTGCGCGCGGTGCGCATAGCCTTCGCTCGTGAAGTGAATGCCGTCGGCGGTGTACCAGTTTTCCTTGACGACAGCCGGCCAGTTGTCCACGCGCATGTTCGGATAGGTGTTGCAGGCCCGCACGAGTGCTTCGTCCCAGGCTTTCATGTTCGCCTCGGCGTAGGGCCCGGTCGTAACCAGCGTCTTGACCGCGACCCACATCACAGGAGCGTCGCCGATCGTATGCATCATGATGTTGATCCGGTCGCGATAGCCGTACGTCGAGCCGGCCGCGACGTTCGCCGCGTCGTTGGTGCCGAGCGCTAGCACCCAACAGCCGGCGCGGTTTCGGGCCTTCAGCGCTTCCGCCGCTTCCTGGCCGTTGGGCTCATCTTCGTAACGCTCGACGATCGATCGTCCGCCGGAGACATCCATGAACGTCGTCGTCGCTCCAACGCGCGCGTAGCGGGCGCTGATCCGCTGCTTCGGATCCGGCAGGTATTCCGGCGACTCGAGCCCGTCCGATGTCGAGTCGCCGATGTGCGCCACGGAACGGCAGACGGTCCGGTTCGCGACCTTCGCAACCGGTTTGGACTGGAAGGTTTTGGAGAGCGTCGCGGTCTGGAGTCCGGCGGCCTGTCTTCTTGGTGGCGGCTCCCGCAAGGCCGGCGATAGCGACGCCGAGCAGGAAAACCCCGGCGCCAATCCAGGCGAGCTCGCGGCTGGTGGGTTTCTGGCGCTGACCGGAGAAGTGGCGCCGCCACAGCCGTTCGAGCGCCCCGTGCCGGATCGGGTTCTCGACGTAGCGCCAGGAGAGCGCGGCGGAGATGAACGTCGCGCCGATCTGGAGCGCGGCGCGGCCGAGCGGCACGCCGTGCACCGCCGACCAGCCGGTCAGGACGATGATCGGGAAATGCCACAGGTAGATGCCGTAAGAGCGAACGCCGATCCAGCGCAGCGGGCGGCACGGCGACGAGCTTCGAGATTCGCGCGGCCGGGTGCACGAGCGCGGCTATCAGCATCACAGTGGCGAGCGACAGGACCAAAAAGCCGCCGCGGTAGAGGAACGCCGAGTACTCGGTCGTGCGCCAGTACATGTAGAGGATCCCGAGCAGCCCGATCGCCCCGACCGTGTCGATCGTGTTCCGGGCCGTCGTATTACCCCGGCTCGCAGCCGTCCCGACGGCCAAAGCATCGCGAGCACGGCACCGATCAGCAGCTCCTGTGCGCGGGTGTCGGTGCCGTAGTAGACGCGTGACGGATCGAGCGCCGGGTTGTAAATCGTGGCCATCACGATCGCCGAGACGACTGCGAGCGCCAGCGTCACGAGTGCTAGGCGCGGCCGCAGGCCCCAGCGTGGGCTGCGCTCGGGCAGAAAGCGGACGGCGACCATGATCAGCAGCGGCCAGAGGAGGTAGAACTGCTCCTCGACCGACAGCGACCATAGGTGGTTCAGCGGCTGCGGGCGCGGCGAACTGCTGGAAGTACGAGACCTTGTGGGCGATCAGCCACCAGTTGTTGACGTAGAGCACGGCGGACCACACGGCGCCGGGGAAGTCGGTGTCCTGCCGCGGGCCCGATGACCGTGATCCAGACGATGACGACGAGCAGCATCACGTAGAGCGCCGGGAACAGACGCCGGGCACGGGCGAGCCAGAAGCTACCGAGGTTGATCCCGCCTTCGCCGACCTGTTCGAGCAGCAGGTCGGTGATCAGGTAGCCGCTCAGCGTGAAGAAGACGCCGACGCCGAGCAGCCCGTCGGGGGCCCAGCTGAAGCCAAGGTGGTACACGATGACCGCGAGCACGGCAATCGCCCGCAGGCCGTCGAGCCCCGGGATGTACTTACGATGGCCCTCGACAGGCTGCGGCAAAGGGCATCGATTATGTCAGTGTCACTCGGCATCCCCGAATGCTGCCCGGCGGCAGCCTCTCACGCGCAGGCGGCGCGGCGCTCCTCAACGGGCTACCCGCCGTCGTCGTGCGAGCCCTCCGGCGGCCACGGCTCGAACGAGTTGTCACGCGCACCGTCGAGCGTGTTGGCCGGGCGCGCCGCTTGCAACGCGAGATCGAGGCGCAGGCGCGAGTGGGCCCGCACATGGATCCGGAAAACGGTGTGCTTCGGTGAAGCGGATGAAGGGATTCGAACCCTCGACCTTCGCCATGGCAAGGCGACGCTCTAGCCAACTGAGCTACATCCGCGAGAGAATGGCATTCTAGCCCGCGCGCGACTTGCGCGCGCATTGCACTCAGCCTTTGAACGTCGAGAGGCCGGCGTCGCCGAACGGCTCGTCGCGCTGGCGAACGGCGTCGCGGAAGCCCTCCTCGGCGGCCAAACGCTGGAACTCGTAGCCCTCGCGCGTGTGCCGGGCGACTCCGTCGAAGCAGAGTGCCGAGGACCTGCGTCCCGTGAAGGCCCTGCGCGAAGAAGACTGGTTGATCAGCAGCTTCATCATCGCCAGCTGATTGACGGGCACGCGCGCGACCCGCTTGACCAGCGCGTCCGTCCGCTCGCGCAGCTCGGCGGCGGGCGGCGCCTCCGCGGCCAGCCCCCACTCCGCCGCCTCGCGCCCCGACAGGCTGTCGCCCGTGAACAGGAGCCGAGCAGCACGCTGCGGCCCGACGCGGTACATCCAAAGGGCAGTCGTCGGCGACCCCCAGACGCGGGCCGGCGGGTATCCGATCTTCGCGTCCTCTGCGATGACCAGCAGATCGGAGCAGAGCGCCATGTCCGTGCCGCCCGCCACGCAGAAGCCGTGCACCATGCAGACCACGGGCTTGCGCGCGTGAAAGAGGCTCATGAAGCCGCGAACGTTGCGGCGCATCATCGCGTAGTCGACCATCGGGTCCCACGTGCGGCGGGATCGTGGTTGGCGGCGATCGTGCGCGGGTCGAGGGGCGAACCCGCATCCCGGCGGCGTCGCCGCCGGCGGCGCGGCCCATCTCCTCGGCGCTGTCGACGAGGTCGTAGCCGCCGCAGAAGCCGCTTCCGGCGCCGGACAACAGCATCACGTGAACGTTCGGGTCGAGGTCGGCGCGCTCGACCGACTCGACGAGGCCGCGCATCAGAGCCGCGTTATGCCGTTGCCCCGCTCCGGCCGGTTGAGGGTCAGACGCGCGACGCGGCCCGTGACTTCGTAGAGGACCTCGCTCATCGGCCGCACGGCGCGAGCGCCCAGTCAGCGACGGCAATCGTGCGGAACGATCGTCGGCTCATGGCGAGCATCCTTTCACCCGCCCGAGTGGATCGTCGCGACCGCCTCGCCGGCAGCCCACCGGTCGGGTTGCGACCGCGATCGGTCCGATGGCTATCAACGGCGGCGCGACTCGTCTACGCTTGTGAACATGGGCCTCTTCTCTCGCCGCAATCCGTCGATGGTTGACGCCCAGCAGGCGCTGCCCGGGCGCGACGAACAGATGCGGGTCGCCGAGCGCCATGCGGTACTCGGCACGCCTCTTCGCCCGCCGTTCCCGGAGGGCGTCGAGACGGCGGTCTTCGGGCTCGGCTGTTTCTGGGGGGCTGAGCGCATCTTCTGGCAGGCCCCGGGCGTCTACACGACCGCCGTCGGCTACGCCGGCGGCATGACTCCCAACCCCACGTACGAGGAGGTCTGCAGCGGCAAGACCGGCCAGGCCGAGGTCGTGCTCGTGGCATTCAAGTCCGACGAGACGACGTACGAGGCGATGCTGCGCCTGTTCTGGGAAGGACACGATCCGACGCAGGGAATGCGGCAGGGCAACGACGTCGGCACGCAGTACCGCTCGGTCATTCTCTATGCGAACGAGACGCAGCACCAGGAAGCCCAGGCCTCGCTCGAGGCGTACCAGGTCGAGCTCAGCGCGGCGGGATACGGCGAGATCACGACCGAAATAGCGCCGCTCGGCGAGTTCTATTACGCCGAGGACTACCACCAGCAGTACCTCGAGAAGAACCCGGCGGGCTACTGCGGCCTCGGCGGCACCGGCGTGAGCTGCCCGATCGGCGTGGGCGTGCCCGCGGCCGACGAGAGCGCTTCGGCCCAGTAGGGTCTCCTTCTTCCCGTCGGGGCCGCCGGATCCCGCGGAGCTCGGTGGTCAGACGAGGCGAACGCGTACCGAAGTCCAGCCGCGGTCGGCCACCGTGAAGCGCATCTCGGGCGCGTATTCGCAGCGCAGCCGGTACTCGCCGGCGCGCAAGTGGCGCCGAAGGCGCCCATCCGAGTCGGTAACGAGCTCGAACTCGGCCGCGCTGTCAGCGGCTTGCAGGGACACGACCGCAAAGCGCAGCCGCGAGTCGTCGCGGGCAGCCGCGTCTAGCCGCAGCTTGAGACCGCCGGTGGGGCTTTCCATGTCTTCAGAGTAGTACCCGCGCACGGTGGCGGGACGGGCGTCGATCCCCGAAATTACTGCCCGTTTGCGAGCGCGGCCGGGCCGACTACCGCCTCACACTTGTTGCAAAAGACGCTTGCAGATCTAAGCCGATGCCCCTCTTGCGCCGACAGCGATGCGAAGTCATGGAGCGGAAAGGCTCCAAATAGCCGCGTCGTTAAAAGGAGCAATTCCACAAATGCACTCGAAGATTCTAAGAAGCAGAACGTCCAGGATCGCTGCGCTTCTTGCCGCCACCATGCTTGTACTGGTTGCTGGCGCGATCGCGTACTGGTCCGCGACTGGAACGGGCGAAGGCGAATACGCCAAGGCCAAGGCCTCAACGACAAATTTTGAAATCTCGAACGTCGAAGGTGCCGAACTTTATCCCGGCGGCACTGCGGAACCGAAGGCGAAGGTCAAGAACATCGAAACCGCCGGCTCCGAGCACATCAAAAAGCTGACGGCCGAAGTCAAGAGCGTCAGCAACTCCGGAACGCTCGTCGAAGCGGAAACCGGAGCGAAGTGCTTCGTCGGCTGGTTTGAAGTCAAGAAGGTCAACGGGACCGCGGGCACGTTCGCAGAACCGAACGAAAACATCGAACACGGGACGACCAAAGAATTCCCCGTGGAAGTGCTGATGAAAGAAGAAGCCGCGAAGAACCAGAACGGCTGCAAGAGCGCGAAAGTCACGCTCAAGTACAGCGCCGAATAGTTCCGGCTCAACTGGCAGCCCGCGCGGGGGCGGCGACAACGATCGTCGCCCCCACGCGGACGAGAAGGCGAGGAAGCCCGACCCGCGAGCCAGCGGAGCCGAACGATCGATCCGGACGAGGAGCCGACAAGCGCGATGGCCGCTCGCAGCAAGGCAGCAAACGATTGCGTACGACGACACCCGTTCGCCGCGCTCACGCTCGCGGCCGTCCTTTTGCTCCTGCCGATCGCTGCCGCGAGCGCGCTGCACGCAAACGCGGCCCGCTCCCGTCATCGCGGCGTGCCGGCACCGAGACTCCACCGAAAGCCCGCGAAGCGCACGACAAAGACGGTCGCGTACTTCACGTTCACCGACCGAACTCGCGGCGTCCACTTTCAGTGCTCACTGGACCGCGCCCGATTCACGCGCTGCTCGCACTCCAAGTTTTTCGGACCCAAAACGGTCCGCAGGCACTGCCCGAAGGCCAAGCGCCACGCCGGATCGCACCAGCGACGACGCTGCAAGGCTTCAACCCGGGTCGTCGGCCGGCAACTCAAGGTCGGTAACCACAGGTTCCGCGTGAGGGCGGTGACGCGCTCCGGACGAGTCAGCCACGCAGCGGTCTACCGCTGGACGATCTTCGTGCCGACTCCTCCGCCGGTGCAGGGACTCCCGTTCACGATCACGACCACCGGAACGGGCGAACCGCTCTATCCCGGCGGACCGCCGGAGAACGTTCCGCTGACGATCCAGAACCCGAACGCCGAACCTCTGTACGTGACGAGCCTTGCCGTGAGCGTGAGCAACAGCCCGCCGGGCTGCGACGGAGCGCAGAACCTCCTGATCGTTCAGTCGAGCGCGTCCGAAACGACGCCCGTAGTAGTGCCCGCGAACGGCTCGGCGACGCTGCCGACCCAAGGTGTCACCGCGCCGACCGTTCAGATGCTCGAACTTCCGGTCAACCAGGACGAATGCGAGGGCGCCGCATTCAGATTCAGCTACAGCGGGACCGGACGCTCATGATCCGCCGTCCCCCATTGACTCGTTGGCGTGAACGCTCGCCGTGCTCGCCGCCAAGGCGGAGCTAAGGGGGAGGGCAGCCCCGACAGCTGCCCTCCCCCAGTTGACCCCGCTTGTTACGCGCCAGCCGGCGCGGCAGCCGGCCCACCCGTGAGTCCTTCGCGGGTGTGCGGTCCACCGAGCGTCGGGACATCCGACGGGTACACCTCGTTGCCGTGGATGGCGTGGTCGCCGATCTCCAGCTCCTCGTCGGTGAGGCGCAGCGGGATGAAGATCCCGACGAGCTTCAGCAGGATGAACGTCATCACGCCGCTGAACACGATCACCCACAGCCCGGCCTCGGCCTGCCAGCGCAGCAGCGTCCAGCTGCCGATAGACCACGCCCGTCGAACCCGGCAGGTTCGTCGCACCGCCGCCGTCACCGATGTACTCGATGACCTGTCGGATCGGCGAACAGTCCGACGAACAGGCCACCGCACAAGCCCGCTACGCCGTGCGTGTAGATCACCCCCAGCGTGTCATCGACGCTTCGGAAGACCGGCGCTCGGCTGAGGTAGCGGATCGCGAACCACACGATCGTCGAGGCGATGATGCCGATGCGCGATCGCGCCCCAGCCGTTCACGAATCCGGCCGCCGGCGTGATCGCCGACAAGGCCGGTGATCATGCCGTTGACCGCACCCGAGCAGCGACGGCTTGTCGCGGAAGATGTAGTCCCACGCGATCCACACGAGCATCGCGACCGCGGTGCACACGTTCGTGTTCAGCACCGCCGCGGACGCATTGGCGCCGGCGTAGTAGGAGTCACCGCCGTTGAAGCCGTTCCAGCCGAGCCACAGCAGACCGGCGCCCGCAGGCGACCATCAACAGGTTGTTCGGGGCGTCGACCTCGCGGTCTCGTTGCAATCGTGGTCCGATCACCGCCGCCGCCACGAAGCCGGAGATCCCGGCCGAGAGGTGGATGACGTAACCGCCCGAGTAGTCCAGCGCGCCGTGCGCGGCGAAGTAGCCGCCGCCCCAGATCAGGAAGGCGTTGACCGTGTACACGAACGTGATCCACAGGAGCACGAACGGGATCCACGCCTTGAAGCTGACGCGGCCGAGGACCGAACCGAGCATCAGGATCGGCGTGATCGCCGCGAACACGAACTGGAAGTAGACGAGCGACGAGAGTCGGGAAGTGGAACGGTGGCCCCGTCGTGATCGACGGGATCGATCGCCTGCCCCTCCAGCGCCCGGCGGCGAGACGCACGGTCCCGGACTTGCCCCAGGAAGCGTGTCGAAAAAGCTGGTGCCGCTGCCGATCGGCGTGCCGAAGCCCATCTTGAAGGCCCACAGCACCCACGCGACGAGCACGAGGCCGAACGCGACGAACGTGAGCATCATGCTGTTGACCGACCAGCGCTTCTGCATCACCCCGCCGTACAGGACCGCCAGGCCGGGAAGGCTCATCAGCCCGACGAACGTCGCCGCAGTCAGCTGCCACGCGTTGTCGCCCGGCTTCAGCCAGTGGGGATATGCGAGCCAGGTCAGTAGCCTGCCTCCCTTGGTTGTTTAGGCGGCGCCCGCGCGCAGGGGCAGCGCGCGGACGCCGTTTGCGAAAGGGATGAAATCTGGCGCCGGAGCACGCCGGTAGGGGCACTTTGGCCAAGACTTGGCCCCTGCGTTTGGACAGCTGTCGATACGCGCTTAGGCGATGCCGGCGCGCCGGCAGGCCGCTTCGACCTGCGGCCGCAGATGCGGGAGTCGGCCGGGATGCGCGCAGAACGCGCGCGCTTTCGCGCCGCACTGTTCGATGTGCGCCGCGCCGAGCGTGCTGGCGAACGTGACTTCGACGCAGCGCCGTGGCGTTTCGGACCGGTGGTCAAGGCCAGCACGACGGCGCCGATTATGAGAACGGCAAGAACCCCGCTAGCGGCAGCAGCGCTCCCGCCAACCCCATTCGAGCGGTTCGGACAGCCGCTTCTGGTGATCGACCAGGATCATCGCGGCCGAGCGCGGCGAGCCTAGGACTGCTCGTTGCCCTGCTCGGGCATGAACTGCAGCGCGGCGGAGTTGATGCAGTAGCGCTGGCCGTCCGGCCCGGGACCGTCGTCGAAGACGTGGCCGAGATGGCCGCCGCAGGTGCGGCACAGGACCTCGGTGCGGCGCATGAAGAGGCTGTTGTCGGGGCGCAGCTCGACGGCCGCCGCGACGGCGGGCTCGGTGAAGCTCGGCCAGCCGGTGCCGGAGTCGAACTTCGTGCCGCTCGAGAACAGCAGCGCGTCGCAGGCGGCGCAGCGGTACTCGCCGGAATCCTTGTTGTACGTGTACTCGCCGGTGACCGGCGGCTCGGTGCCGGCCTCGCTGAGCACCCGGTACTGCTCGGGCGTCAGTCGGCTGCGCCACTCGTCGTCGCTCATTGCGACCGCGCGATCCTGCTCGCTCTCCACACCTGTGTTCTAGCACCCGGCGCAAAAGCGCGCGATCCGCTATTCTAATCCTTACGCAAGCGTAAGATTCAGCGAGAGGGGCATCTTGGCGACGACCACGGCGAGGCCAGAGACGAGGGAGCGCCGCTTCGGCGTCTCGGGCGGAGACCCCAACTACCGCTGGTGGGCGCTCTCCTGCACGAGCCTCGGGATGCTCCTCGCCGCGACGAACTCCGGCACGCTGATCATCGCGCTGCCGAACCTCGAGCGCTCGCTGCACGCGAGCCTCCTCGCGCTTGTCTGGGTGATCCTCGCGTACCTGATCGCGGCGACGGTGCTCGTGCTGACGGCCGGGCGTCTCAGTGACCTCTTCGGGCGCAAGCGCGCCTATGTCGGCGGTTTCGTGCTCTTCGCCGCCGCGTCGCTCGGCGCCGGCCTTGCGACGAGCGCCGACGTCCTGATCATCTGGCGCGTGCTGCAGGGCGTCGCCTCGGCGTTCCTCTTCGCAAACGCCGCGGCGCTCGTCACCGACGCCTTTCCCCGCGAGCAGCTAGGGCTCGCGATGGGCGCGAACACGATGGTCGCCGCCGTGGGCCTCGTGCTCGGACCGGTGCTCGGCGGACTTCTCGTGTCGCTGAGCTGGCACTGGGTTTTCTGGTTCAACGTCCCGATCGCGCTGCTGGGCGCCGTTTGGGGCGCGCTCGTGCTGCGCGAGCTCTCGCGCCCTGACACCGTGCGCGGCTACGACCCTTACGGCACGGGCGCCTTCGTCGATCGGCCTGACGGGTCTTGTGCTCGCTATCTCCCGCGGTGGCCTGAACGGCTGGAACGACGCTGATCGTCGTCGCCGGCTTCGCTGCCGCCGTCGTTCTGCTGCCGCTTTGGATCGTGATCGAGACGCGCTCGCGGGCACCGATGCTCGACCTCACGATCTTCCGCAACCGCCTCTTCGCCGCCGCCGGCGCGGCCGCATTCATCAACGGGCTCGCGCGCTTCGCGCTGATGTTCCTGTTCGTCTTCTACTTCCAGGGAGCCCAGGGCAACTCGCCGATCGAAGCCGGCATCAAGCTCGCGCCGCTGGCGATCGGCATGCTCGATCGCCTCCCCCCGGCCGGCATGTGGGCGGACCGCCACGGCTCGCGCTCTCTCGCAGCGGTGGGCATGCTGCTGAGCGCCGTCGGCCTCGCGGGCATGACGACGCTGGAGGTCCACACCCCGTATGCAATCTCGGCGGCGCTGCTGTTCACCGTCGGCGTCGGCTCGGGGCTCTTCAACAGCCCCAACACTGCGGCCATGATGGGCGTCGTGCCCGCCAATCGCCGCGGCGTCGCTGCCGGCGCGCGTACGCTTCTGCAGAACACCGGCGCGGTTCTGTCGATCGCATTCGTGATGGCCGTCGTGACCTCTGCAGTCCCGAAGGCGACACTCTTCGCCGTCTTCTCGGGGGTCGCTGCGGGCCTCTCCGAATCGACGCTCGCGCCGTTCATCGCCAACATGCACGCGGCGCTCTGGTGCCTTGCGGCCGTGTCCTTCGTCGGCATGTTCGTGTGCCTGCTGCGCCCACGCCACGCCGCCGTCGCGCCGGAGGCAGCATGAGCGAGCCGACGAGCATGAGAATCGGCGACGTCGCGCGGGAGCTCTCGATCACGCCGCGGACGATCCGCTACTACGAGGAGCTCGGTCTCCTCGAAGGCGCGCCCGGCCGCAGTTCCGGAAGCCATCGGGTCTACACCGCGACGGACGTGGAGCGCCTGCGCGAGGTGCTGCGGCTGAAAAATCTCCTCGGCGTGACGGTCGAGGAGCTGCGCACCCTGCTTACCGCGGAGCAGACGCGCGCCGAGGTGCGCGCCGAGTGGCAGCGCGAGGACATCACGGACGAGCGGCGCCGCGAGCTGCTCGCACAGTCGGCGGAGCACCTGGAACGCCAGCTCGAGCTCGTGCGGCGACGCCGTGACGAGCTCGATCGGCTTTACGCCGAGCTCACCGACACGCGGCGGCGTATCCGGCGGCGGCTGCGCGATTTGGACGCCCGCGCCTCAGAAGAGGAGAATGGCGGCGAGGTGCAGCTCGTGGGAAGAGGAACTTGACCGAAGCGCGCATCGAGCCGAGCCCCGACGGCGTAGCGGGAGCAGTGACAGATCCGATCGCGCTACGCGGTGAAGAGCTCACCTACCCAGGCTACGCGGGCGATGACGTCAACGCCTTCCTTGTCGGGCCCCGCGAGAAGGGGCCGCTTCCGGGCATGGTCGTGATCCACGAGGCCGGTGGGCTGAACGAGCACATCCACGACGTTGCGGCGCGAATCGCCGCAGCTCGGTTACGTGACGATCGCCGTCGACCTCTACTCGCGCGAAGGCGGACCGCCGGAGCCCGGGAACATGCAGGCGATGATGGAGCGCATCTTCGGCCTCGCCGACGAGCAGGTACTCGAAGATCTGACCGGAGCGATCGACGTCCTGCGCGCGCGCGGCGACGCGGGCGGCGCGGTCGGCATGATCGGCTTCTGCATGGGCGGGCGCTACACGCTGCTCGCGGCCTGCTCGCTCGAAGGCATCGACGCGGCCGTCGACTGCTGGGGCGGCTTCATCGACCGCTCGACGCCCGACGAGGTCACGACGCCCGAGCGGCCGCGCCCCCCGCTCGATCTCGTCGCCGGCCTTTCGTGCCCGCTGATGGCCGCTATCGGCGCCGAAGACCAGAACCCCTCACCCGAGACGGGCGAGCTGCTCGCCGAGCGGGCGATCGCCGAGGGCAAGGACATAACGGTCGACGTCTACGAGAACGCGAGCCACGCTTTCTTCGCCGACTACCGGCCGTCTTACCGTCCGGTCCCCGCACACGAACTGTGGTCGCGCGTCGTGCCGTTCCTGCATCGCCACCTCCAAGGCGATTCCGGTTGACGCCACGCACCTTCATATAGTTCGCTGGGAAACTAATTTGGCGGCCGTCGCCGTAACCGTCGAGCACTGAGGAGGCCCGGGTGGATCGCAAATGGTGGACCCTGATAGCGGTCTGTCTCGCGATCTTCATGTTGCTGCTCGACATCACGGTCGTGAACGTCGCGCTGCCGGACATCCAGCACGACCTGCACTCGAGCTTCCAGGACCTGCAGTGGGTCGTCGACGCGTACGCGCTGACCCTCGCGGCGTTCCTCTTGACGGCCGGATCGGCGGCCGACATTCGCGGGCGGCGCCTGGTGTTCGTCACGGGTCTGGTCGTCTTCACGCTCTCGTCCGCGGTCTGCGGCCTCTCTTCCAGCTCGCTGATGCTGAACCTCGCCCGCGCCGTTCAGGGGACTGGCGGCGCGATGATGTTCGCGACGTCGCTCGCCCTGATCGCCCAGGCTTTCACGGGCCGCGAGCGAGCGACCGCGTTCGGCGTGTTCGGCGCCGTCACGGGCGCGGCGGTCGCCGTCGGTCCGCTGATCGGCGGCATCATTACGAGCAGCATCGGCTGGCAGTGGATCTTCTTCGTCAACCTGCCGATCGGCGCGCTGGCGGTGTTCGTGACGCTCACGCAGGTCGAGGAGTCGTTCGACCCGTCGTGCACCGGCATCGACTGGGCGGGCTTTGCGACGTTCTCGAGCTCGCTCTTCCTGCTCGTGTTCGCGCTGGTGCGCGGCAATGAGTCGGGCTGGGGTTCGACGACAATCGTCGCGATGCTCGCCGGCGCCGCCGTGCTGATGGCGCTCTTCTTCGTCGTCGAGCGGCGCAGCAGCTGCGCGATGTTCGACCTCTCGCTCTTCCGCAGACCGACGTTCACGGGCGCGAACATCGTGGCATTCACGCTCGCGGGGTCGATCTTCTCGATGTTCCTCTACCTCACGCTTTACATCCAGGACGTGCTCGGCTACTCGCCGCTGCAGGCCGGACTGCGCTTCCTGCCGATAACGCTGCTGTCGTTCGCGGTCGCGCCGTTCGCGGGGCGCCTGATCGTCCGCGTGCCGGCGCGCGTGCTGCTTGGCGGCGGGCTGTTGTTCGTGTCGCTGGGGCTCTTCCTGATGACCGGCATCAGCGAAACGAGCGGCTGGACGATACTGATCCCGGGCTTCGTCGCGGCCGGCATCGGCATCGGCATGGTCAACCCGCCGCTCGCTGCGACCGCGATCGGCGTCGTTCCGCAGAATCGCAGCGGCATGGCGTCGGGGATCAACAGCACCTTCCGCCAGGTCGGCATCGCGACCGGGATCGCGGCACTCGGCGCGATCTTCCAGCACTCGATCATCAAGAGCGCCACCAATGCGCTCGCCGGATCCGGGCGCGGCGGCGAAATCGCAGCGGCGGCGCACGGAAATCTCGGCACGGTGCTCGAGTCGGGCGGCGTGAGCAAATTTGCACAGCACCTACCCACGCCGGCGCGCACCGCGCTCATCGGCGCGTACCACGGCGCCTTCACTACGGCGCTCGACGGCATCCTGGTCATCGCGGGGTGCGTAGCGCTGGTCGGCGCGCTCTGCGCGTTCTGGCTGGTTCGTTCCGCGGACTTCCAGGCCGGATCGCACGAGGTCGCCGAGGCCGTGGAGCCCGCCGGGGTCACGGCCTGACGTGCCTCACAGACGCTTGGCCTCGGGCTCGAAGCCCGGGCACGAGAGGACGGGCTGCCGCGGATACCGCGGGTACTCGGGTTCGCTGCGCGAGCGTTCACAGAGCAGGAAGACCGAGCCGCGGGTGTTGGGTACCTCACGGCGGTGCGCGCAAATCGGGCACAGGCCGCCATACGGCGTGCGGGACTCGGTGTCCATGACCGAACTCTGCCACGCCAGCCGCAAGGTGACGGCGTGAACACGTTCGTCCGCCTCCTCGGCTTTCTACGCCCGTACCGCCGCGCCGTGATTGCGGCGGCGGTCCTCGCGTGCTTCGCGATGGTGATGACGGTCCTGGTTCCCGCGCTCACCGGTTACGCCGTCAACGCGCTTCAGCACGGTGCGAAAGCGAGCCAGGCGCACGATTACGAAAAGCGCGACCACTACCAGCACCAGCTCGAACTGACCGCCCTGGCGATCGCGGTCGCGGTCCTGATCCGCTGGGGCCTTACCTACATGCGCCGGATGATCGCCGGGCGCGTGTCGCTGGCGATCGAATACGACCTGCGCGAGCGCCTCTACACGCGCCTGCAGGCCCTCGAGCTCGCCTTCTTCGACCGCCAGCAGACGGGCCAGCTGATGTCGCGCGTCACGGTCGACCTGCAGGCGGTGCGCTTCTTTCTCGGCTACGGGCTGGTCTTCATCTTGCAGTCCGCGATCACGATCCTGCTCGCGGCGATCGCGATGATCATCATCAACCCCGGGCTCGGCGCGATCTCGATCATCCCCGTCCCCTTCGTCGTCGTGATCTCGCAACGCTACGGTCGCCGTGCGCGCCCGGCGATCCAGGAGGTTCAGCAGCGGATCGCGGAACTCACCGCGAACGCCGAGGAGAACATCGCCGGCGTCAGGGTCGTGAAGAGCTTCGCCCGCGAGCCCCTTCAGCTGGAACGCTTTCGCCGTTCAGTGTCGCGCGTCTTCGACCAGTCGATGGTCGCGACGCGCCTGGAGGCCGTCTTCAACCCGATCATCGGGTTCCTGCCGCAGCTCGGGCTGGCCGCGGTGCTCCTGATCGGTGGCACCGCGGTGATAGACGCGAAGCTCTCGCTCGGCCAGTTCACCACCTTCTACCTGTACCTGAACATGCTGATCAGCCCGATGCGCACGCTCGGCGTGACGCTCGGCCTCGCGCAGCGCGCGACGGCGTCCGGCGCCCGCGTCTTCCAGCTTCTGGACCGCGAGCCGCAGCTCGTGTCGCCGTCGAATGCGCCGCCGTTGCCGCCGGGCAGCGGGCAGATCACCTTCGACCACGTGTCGCTCGCCTACGACTCGAGCGAGGAGCCCGAACTTGTCGAAGGTGCTGCGCCGAGCGCGAGCCTCGGGCGGCTCGTGCTGCGCGACATCGACCTGACGATCACCGCGGGCACGACCGTCGCGCTGGTCGGCGCGACCGGCTCGGGCAAGACGAGCCTCGTCTCGCTGATTCCGCGGCTGTACGACGTGAGCGAGGGAGCGGTCCTGATCGACGGTGCTGACGTGCGCAGCGTCGACCTTCGGTCGCTGCGCTCGCAGGTCGCCGTCGTCAGCGACGACCCGTTCCTCTTCTCGGCTTCGATCGCCGAGAACATCGCCTACGCGCGCCCGGAGGCAAGCCGAGGACGAGATCATCGACGCGGCGCGTCGCGCTCAGGCACACGAGTTCATAGAGCGACTACCCGACGGCTACCGCACTCAGGTCGGCGAGCGCGGCCTCACGGTCTCCGGCGGCCAGCGCCAGCGCCTTGCGATCGCCCGGGCGCTCGTCGCCGATCCGCGCATCCTCGTGCTCGACGATGCCACGAGCTCCGTCGACTCCTCGACGGAGCGCAAAATCAAGGTCGCGCTCGACGCGGCGATGGCCGGCCGCACGACGCTGATCATCGCGCACCGCCTCTCGACGATCGCGCTGGCCGACGAAATCGTCGTGCTGGAGCGCGGCGCTGTGCTGGCGCGCGGCAACCACGCCGAACTGCTTGAGCGCTCCGAGCTGTACCGCGAAATCGTCGCCAAGGGCCTACCCGACCAGGTCTTCCTTACGCGCGAGACGCGCCCGGCCGAGGTGAGCGGACTGTGAGTCCCGGAGTCGCGAGAGGCGGAGGGGGCGGGGGCGGCGGCGGAGGCGGACGCTGGGGATCGACCTGGGACGGGCGAGAAACCGAGCAAGGGCACGCGCGGTCGAAACCTGCGTGGCCTAATGCAGATGATCCGTCCCTACCGCTGGCGCGCGGCCGGCACCGCTGTCGCACTCGTCATCGGCACCGCCGCGGCGCTCGCGCCGCCGCTGCTCGCGAAAGTCGCGATCGACGACGGCATCGACAAGCACGACACCGAAACGCTCGTGCTCGTCGTCATCGCGTTCCTCATCGCCGCCGTGCTGGTGCTGGTGACCACATACGCCCAGACGTACCTGGTCGGTTGGATCGGCCAGCGCACACTCGCCGACCTGCGGATCCGGATCTTCCGCCACCTCCAGGAGATGCCCGTCGGCTTCTACGAGTCGCGGCCCGCCGGCGTGCTCATCAGCCGCATCACCAACGACGTCGAAGCACTGGAAAGTCTCGTCACCGACTCCGTCGTGATCGCTCTTCCAGGCTGGCCTCACGCTCGCTGGCACCGTCGTGATCCTGCTCGTCCTGGACGTCAAGCTCGCGCTGATCACGTTTCTGGTGTTCCCGTTCCTGATCGCGGGATCGCTGTGGTTCCGCTTCGCGTCGGCGACCGCGTTCCGGCGCACCCGCGAGACGATCGGCGCCGTCACCGCGTACCTGCAGGAGACGCTCTCGGGAATTCGCGTGGTCCGCACGTTCGGACAGGAGCGCTCCACGAAGCGACGTTCGCGGCGCTCAACGACGACAACCGCGAGGCGAACATGAAGACCGTCTATTTGAACGCCGCGTACTTCCCGGCGGTCGAAATGCTCTCCGGGGTCGCGATCGCTGTGATCGTCCTCTACGGCGGAACGCAGGCGATCGAGGGCCTGATCACCGTCGGTACCGTTGTCGCGTTCGTCGGCGCGCTCTCGAACGTCTTCGAACCGATCCAGCAGCTCTCCCAGCTGTACACCACCTACCAGTCCGGGATGGCCGCACTGGAGAAGATCTTCCAGCTGCTCGACGAGAAGCCGACGCTGAGCGACGCATCCGACGCGATCGAGCTCCCGCGTATCGAGGGCGGGATCACTTTCCAGGACACGACGTTCGCCTACGCCCGACGGCGCGGAGCCGCTGCCGACCCGACGCCGGCGCTCGACCATGTGGACCTCGACGTGGCTCCCGGTGAAACGATCGCGCTGGTCGGCGCGACGGGCGCCGGCAAGTCGACGATGGCGAAGCTCGTCGCTCGCTTCTATGACCCGACGTCAGGGCGCGTGCTCGTCGACGGCCACGACCTGAAGACTGTGTCGAGTCATTCGCTGCGCTCCCAGATGGGAATCGTGCCTCAGGAGGCGTTCCTCTTCGCGGGAACGATCGCCGAGAACGTCGCATTCGGGCGCCCCGACGCAAGCGAAGAGGAGATCCGCGACGCGATCAGCGCCGTCGGCGCCGACGACCTGGTCTCGACAGCTCCCCGACGGGATCCACACCCAGGTCGGCGAGCGCGGCGCGCAGCTCTCAGCCGGTCAGCGTCAGCTGTTCGCGTTCGCCAGGGCGCTGATTGCCGACCCGCGCATCCTCGTCCTCGACGAGGCCACGTCCAACGTCGACCTGCACACCGAGACGACGATCGAGGAGGCCCTGAAGCGGCTGCTCACCGGCCGCACATCGATCGTGATCGCGCACCGGCTCTCAACGATCCGTCAGGCCGCCCGGATCATCGTGCTCGAACACGGCAAGATCGCCGAGCAGGGCTCTCATGACGAACTGATCGCGGCCCGCGGCAAGTACTTCGACCTCTACCGAGACTGGGCCGAGCAGGCTGCGGTTTAGGACGTCGGCAGCTTCGTGAAGGTTTCGTTGACCTGCGTCAACGTGATCTTCGTGTGTTCGTTTACGTCGAACGCACCGCCGAATGCGCCACCGTCGCGGTGGAACTTGTTTTCGTCGTCGAATTCGCCGAAGTTTTCTCCGGACGCGCCTTCCAGTTCGAATTCGAACTGACCGCCGCCCAAACTAGGTTGACCGACCTCTTCGTGTTCGACCAACCAGTCGAGCCACCACCACGGGATCGACGCTTCGATTTCCGGGGGTTCCATTCCGTTGCAGGTCGCCGTCGAGAAGAACTTGTAGTTCTCGGACGGGCCTTCGATTTCCAGCTTTAGAGTTGGCGGCGAGCCGCCCGCTGCTCCAAACCCTTCTGGCACTACCAGGTTCGCAATCTTCATCGGCGCGCCCGTGCCTTCCTTCTCTTCCGCGATGTTGTTGAATTTCGGGCCTTCAGCGCATTCTTCTTCCTTGACGATTTCGCCTTCGTGGAGTTCGTACTTGCCTTTCCCTTCGCCCTTCAGCGGGAACGTGGCCGTGTTCTGCGTTTCCGGTTTGATCTTGAAGCTGGCGACGTACTGGTTCGTAAGCGAGCCGTGCCCGTTGCCGGTGAATTCGTCGAACATCGTCGATTCGAATTTGATCTTGAACGTCTCGCACGACAGGAGGTTTTCCCAGGACTGTTCTTCGCCGCCGATCAGGACATATTCGCGAGCGCGTTCGAGAATTTTTTCGATTTCACTCAGTTTGTGTTCGTTACGGCACGCTTCCTGATGACGATCGTACGATTTGCCGATGAATTTTCGGGCCGGCGTGAAGATCTTTTCTTCTTCCCAGCTGGAGCCGAAGACTTCGCTCATCCCGGTCCAGGTCTCCTCATAGCCCTGGGCGCCGCCGACATTGGAATGGCCGTCGCCGATTATGAGCGCGCCTGTATGCCCCCAAGTGAGAAGTTCCCGGACTGCGATTTCGGCATCCGCGTCGGTTTCTTCGGCCGGTTCGAATAGGTTGGCTTTGATTTCGGCATACCATTCCTTCAGGATTTCGACTGCCGTTTTGCGGAATTCGGATGTCGGTTCGTCGAGTTGATTGTCCTCTGACTTGTCGAGTTGCTGGAGCAGTTCCGCCAAGTGTTCCTGATAACCGGCGGAGTACGGGAGAGGCGGCGGTTCGGCGGTCGCCGGGTGCACGTGGAACGCGGCGCGTCGAGCGACGCGTTTGAATTTAGCGCCGCCGATGAGCGCGTACTCGCCGCCCCCTGCGATCGCGAGCACGATCGGCGAACTCTGGGGCGCGAGCGGTAGTGCGTGCTCGTGTTCGCCTTCACCGGTGAAGGTAACCGCCTCGCGTTCCTGTTCGCCGGGTTCCGAGGGAGGAGTTATCACGAGGTCCGTGTCACGGTAGAAGTTCGTCGTGGCCGGTTCCACCCTCACAGCGCCGAGCAGTTTCCCTCCACGCAGGTTCAGGTCGGTCAGCGAAGACGACGGAAGCGGCGTGAGCGTGATTTTCGTGCCCGGCGTGGCCGCCTGCGCGGAGTACCCGAGCGTGAACTTCGTGCCTTCAGGCCCGGTCGTCGTCACGCTCCCGCCGCATTTGCTGACTTCCGAACCAGAGCCGCCGGCGACGGGTTCACATTCGCCGTGCTCTTTTTCTTTTTCTTTTTCTTTTTCTTTTTCTTCCGGCGTGCCGTTTTCTTTCGGTTTTTCGCTGGCGCGCGTGACTTTCGTCTTGCCGTGCGAGGCGGTGCACTTGCGGTGGGCGCGGCCCACGCAGAGCACGACGTAGTAGGAGCCCGCCTTGACGCGCGAGCTGACCTTGATCGTGACCTTGCCGTGTTTGACGCGCACGGTGCCGAGCGAGTAGTCGCCGTGCTTCAGCTTTCGGGCCGGGCTTAGGTACGCCGCGGCCTTGCCCGTGATGCCGTGCACCTTCACGGTGATCGACGTGCCGGCGTGCGCGGGCGGGTTGCCCACGCTCGCGCCAAGAGCGGTGGCGACGAGAACTAGCAGGACGATGCAAGTCGCGGTCGCCGCGAGCATCCCCCTCGTCGCGCTGCGGACGAGCCTCGGCATCGGCGAAATGTACACCACGCGGCAGAACATCGCGCCATTTCGTCCTGCCAGTCAGCCGCTGGCGGCGCTCACGCTTCCGAAGTCAGCGGCGTGACGGGCTCGGGGGGAACGGTCAGCGAATCCGCAATTTGGCCGTCACCGAACCGCCGTGCGCACAGGTGTTGACCGGCTGGCGCACGCGCCGCACGCTCGCCGAGCGCGTCAGCCGCCGCGACCTTCGAGCTTCGAGCCTTCGCCTTCTTCTTTCGTCTTTTCGACGGCCGATTTGCTGACCGCTTCTTCGGCCTTGGACTGAGCGCCTTCGACCTGGTGTTCTTCGTGCTGGCTCTCTTCCGAGCTGCAGGCTGCGACCGCCATCGGCGTGACGGCGATCACGAGGAGCACCGCAAGCCTTGCCGGGCGCCGCATGGCACGACGGTACAGGGGAGTCCGGCGGTCACCGCGCGTCGGTGCGGCTCAGGACGGGCTGCCGCCCCCGCCTCCCCCGCCGGGCTCGCTTTCGTGCGCCAGGATGATCGCGTAGTGGATCGCTTCCTGACCGGTCACGGTCGGGTGGAAGTCCTCCTGCTTGGGGTGCGGCGGCACAATGCCTTCGAACAGCAGCGGGTTGATCCACGTTTCTTCGGTATCGCAGATCCCGTGGCCGAGGAAGATCGGACGGGTGTCGGCGAACTTGATGTCGCCGCCGGTCGCAGAGCGCGCCGTTTCAACGGACTCGTGGATCAGGTCGTCGAGCTGTTCCTCCTCGCCCACGATCCACTGGACGTCCCCCGCGGCGATCGTGAGTTTGTCGATGCCCCCGGCCGTGCCGACCTGGCAGTCCGTGAATTCGGGCTCGTCGCTCTCGAACAGAAGCGGGTAGCCGACGACGATCACTTCGGCGCCCGGCGCCTGGTCGATGATCCCCTCGTAGAGTTCGACGAGGCTCGGCAGGCGCTGCTTGTTGGTGCTCGATGCGCGCTTGCCGGGAAGCTCGTACTTGCCCGGTTCGCGGCCGTAGCGGAGCCAGCCGAGGGCTTCTTCGGCCGCCGGCCCGTCTCGTTCGGCGCATCCCTTGCCGCCGCCGTGGGAGTAGAGCCCGCCAACGCAGCTCTGAAGAACGCCCGAAAAGCCGACGTCATTGCCGCCGATCGAGAGGGTCACGAGGCGCGTGTCGGGTCCGACGTGCACGAGCTGAGACGATTTGCCTTCCCAGAGGCTGCCGATCGTCGCGCCGGCGCAGGCCGCGAAATCGAGCGAGTCGCCCGATTCGCGCGCGATTTCCTCGACGTAGCCGTTCGTCGCGCGGTAGCACGAGTTCTTCTTGCCCGTCGTTCCTTCCAGGTACGAGAATGAGCCGAGGCCAGAGGCGTACGAGTCGCCGAGCGCGACGTATTCGTCGGAGGCTGGCGCGACCCGTTTCGGCGTCTTTTCGAGGAAGTCCTCGATGTTTTCGATGACCGCGTGGCGTGTGGCGGGCGGCGCGTAGCCGCGCAGCCAGTCGATGTCCATGTACAGGACGACCCGCCCCTGTCCGTCGAGCATGTCGCTTTCGTCGAAAACGCCGCCGACAGGGATCGAGCCGTTGCTCGCGAGGACGTTGGGTGCGCTGATGTTGCCGATGCCCGCGACACCTCCAGGGGCCGACGCCGGAAATTCTTCGAGGACGTTCGGCTCAGAGGTGATGTGGTCCTTGGCGGCCGGATTGAAGCGCAGTTCGCCGGGGATGTCGCCCTGCTGCCCGACGACGATTTCCTGGTCCTTGAGCAGCGAGCGGAGCAAGGTCTGGTCGGAGAGATCGAGCGATTCGCAGCACGGCCGCTCGCCCGTCAAATACAGTTTTCCGCCGCCGCTGACGTACGCATGGAGCTCTTCGATCTCTTCCGGCGTGAGGCCTTCGTAGGCAAGGATCGACCACACCGACGTGTACTGGGCGAGGTCGCTCGGGAGCGTTTCGGTCAACGTCACCGCGTAGCCCATGGAACGGAGCTCCGCGGCCGCACTCCCGCCTTCGAGACCGTTGTTCGCCCGCGCGAAGACGAGCACGTTCCCTTTGGCTGCGTATGCCGGAACCGCGCCGGCGACCGCACCGAACGAAAGTGCAGCTGCTACTGCCCCAAGAGCGATCTTTGCCCTGAACACGGCGAGCCTCCCCGTTGCTTCGCGTTCACCGTCGCGGGCCCGCCGCGCGGCTCGTTCGCCGTGACCCTACGCGCGCCGAACAAGGCCTGTCAAGAAAAAAACCCCCGCGCGACACCGAAAAGCAACACGCGACGCGCAGAGGGCGTTACGCTCGCAGCTGCCCGGTGTCCGCTCTTCCGGCAGCCAGAGGAGCGGGAGAGGCGTCGCTGGACCATCGCGCCGCTGCCGGCCCCGACGCTCGTGCCGCAGGCAACCGGGCCGACGCCCACGATGGACGCGCGCCGCACCATGTGCCGGCAGGGCACCCGACGCTCCGCCGTGAATCGCGTCACGGACCGACTCTCAACCCACGAGGGAAGGATCTGAAATGAGACCGACCAGTAGCTTCGCGGGCGCGCTCGGAGTCGCAGCGGCGCTCCTCGCCATAGCCGCATCGAGCGCCTCGGCGGCGCTGCCCGAATTCACGCCGCCGTTTCCGAAAAACATGAGTGCGACCAGCGGCGCCAGCACGCTAGAAACCGTCGGCGGGATGAAAATCGAGTGCGCCGCCGACACCGCCGGCGGTGCAGTCACGGCACCGCAAAGCGGCACGATCTCGCTGACGTTCACCGGCTGCGAGCTGGTGCTCGCGTCCGGCAAGGTGCCGTGCACGACGCCGGGCACGCCGCCCGAAACGATTGTCACGCCACCTCTTCCCGCACAGTTGGGCTACATGAGCCACACCCCGACCAAAGCCGTGGTCGGACTTCAGATCGGGAGCGGTGAAGTCATATTCGCCGAATTCGACTGCATCAACAAGGTCACCGTGCGCGGCTCGATCATCGGCAAGATCACGCCGATCAACAAACTCGTCAAACCGCTGCCGAAACACTTCACGCTCGCCTTCAAGCAGGCGAAAGGCGTACAGAAACCGAAGCAATTCGAAGGCGGCCCGCCGACCTTCTTCGCGACCAGCTTCGGTGGGCCCTACGAAGAATCCGGGCTCACGTCGAAGGAGCTGCTCGGCTTCAGCGAACCGGTGATGATCATCGCCTAGTCGCGGTGCCGTCCGTCGCCCCGGGCGGCGGACGGCACTGACCCGCGGTCCGTCAGGCGACGACTTCGCCGTCGATCCGCGATTCGCCTTCGGGCGAATGGACCCACCAGCTCGGCAGCACAAGGGTGTAGTCGGCAGTCTTGGGGCATCCGGTCGAGCTGCCCGCCGCGAGCTTGAGCTTCTGTTTCGCAAAGGTCACGGAGAGCACGCCCGGAAACGCCGACTCGGTGCCTTTCAGCTTGACGACTTCCCACATGCAGTGAGGCGACGGGAATTCGCCCCTCCATTCGACCTTCACCGCGTATTCGAGGTGTCCCGACGATTTGAATTCCGCCTTCCCGTTCGCGCCGAGGCTGAACGTGCCGCGCGCCCCGTCGCCGAGCGTGTTCCCGTTCAGGTTGAAAGCCACCGCGGGGGCCAGCGAACGGGAGCGTGCTCGTGCACTGCGACTCGAACAGTCCTTCCTCGGTCTCGCCGACGGAGATCTTGTCCGTCTTTTCGCCGTTCGTGCCATCCGAGCCGTACGTCCCGTCGTAGGCCGAGTTCGCAACGCAAGAGACGCTGCCGAGCGTCGTTTCGAGCGTCCACGCCTCGGCGTCGGCTTCGACCTGATCACCGGGCGCGAGATCCCGAAGCTCGAATGAAGCCTCAGCGTGCTGGACGCCGCGGCCGGCGGCGCCGCGACCAGCGTGAAGAATGCGGCGCACAAGCACCGCACGGGTCAGCAGCAGTCGTGTCATGCGATCTCCGGAGTCGTGGTGGAGGTTGATCTCCGCGCGCCGTCGACCAGGCGCGCGGAGCTAGCCGTCCATCGGCACGGGCGCCGCTGATGCTTTAGGACCCGCATGCCGCGGTCCGCGTTTGTCCGTCGCAACCCGGAAGGACGGCAGCACGAGTCGGCGCGTGCCCGACGGCCTGTATGTAACGATCGGCGGATTTTCCACGCCGATCCATCTGCACTGCAATGCCGTACGACTACACCCCCGGCGACCGTGTCGCGCTCCAGGACTGGCTCCCGGCGCGCGACGACAGAGTCGGCACCGTCGACTGCATCGACGCTGAAGGCGCGGTCTGGGTCAGGTGGGATCAGCCGTCAGGAGAAGCCAGCGAGCGCCAGCGCTACCCACGGCGGGCATTGAAGCCGGCAAGCGAGTGAAAAATGCGGCGCGAATTCGCGCGTCGCATCGCGATACATCAGCACCAACACCGCCAAAAGGAGGCTCCGGGACAGGGACTCGAACCCCAAATTCGACATCCAGAGTGTCGCGTGTTGCCAATTACACCATCCCGGAACGCCGCGGGGGAAGGATAGACCAGCGCGTGCGGCGCTCAGGCCGCTGAGCTGTTCATGCTCGGCGCGAACATCCCGGTGATGTCGGCCTCGAGGTCCGTGTCGAGCACGATCAGGACCTCATCGCCGGCCTGGATCTCGGTGTCCGCGCGGGGCACGATGCCCTTGTTGTCGCGCAGGATCGTGATGATCAGTGACCCGTCCGGCATCTCGATGTCGCTGACGCGCCTGCCTGCCGCGGGCGCGTCGTCGCTGACGACGAGCTCGACGATCTCCATGTGCTCCTCTTCCAGCTCGAGCAGGTGGACGAACCCGTAGCGGGGCACCTCGTGCTCAATCAGGCGCATGATCACGTCGGTGGCCGAGACCGCTGGCTGGATTCCGAGCAGGCGGAAGTATTCGTGGTTCCGGGGGTTGTTGACGCGCGCGATGATGCGGCCGCATAGGTACTTCTCGCGGGCCATCTGGCAGATCAGGACGTTGTCCTCATCGTCGCCGGTGACCGCGATAACGAGGTCGGCGCGCTGGACGCCGGCGCGCTCGAGCACCCAGAGCTCTGTCGCGTCGCCGTACTGGATGCAGTAACCGAACTCGTCTTCGGAGGCCAGGTAGCGCGAGCGTTCGGACTCGATCAGCGTGACTTCGTGATCCTTGGCTTTGAGCTCGCGCGCTAGGTTCCGGCCGACCTTGCCGGCGCCGGCGATAATCGCGTACATCAGGCCATCTCCTCCTGCAGGGCGTCCTTGAACATTTCGATGGCGGTGCGCGTGGGCGAGATCGTGTGCATCCCCTGGCTGCCATACCACTCGGCCCGCGCGGGGTCACTGACGCGCACGATGACGCGCTCCACGCCGTAACGCTTCTGCGCGATCTGGCCGATCAGGATGTTCGTGTTGTCGCCTTTCGTCGATGCGATCACGACGTCGGCGTGGTCGATCCCGGCCTCCTCGAGCGCCGTGAACTCGAGCGCGGCGCCCAGCGTGAACTGGCCGCCGGCGGACTCCCAGGAGGTCGGCTGGCCGACGTCGAGCCGCTCATGTGAGAGGGGGTCCGAGTCGAGCACCGACACCTGGTGCCCCTCGCTGAGGGCGCCCTTTGCAACCGCTGAGCCGACGCGTCCGACGCCGATTATGAGAACAAACATCCCGTTGTTGTGCCTTTCCAGAGGTGACCTTAGACGATCGGCGTCTCGGCCCGCTCGCCTCGCCGGGCGACCTCGACCGGGTCGTCGCGGGCCGCTGGCGCGGTCACGATCACGCGGCACTCGGCCTTCGCGATGACGTACTTGGCGACCTCGCCGAGCGAGCTCTCGCGCGGTCCGCCGAGGCCGCCGAACATGCTGCCGCCGCGGATCCGCGTCGGTTCCTCGGCCGCGAGGACGATCGCCTCGACGCCGCGTCGCTTGGCCTCATCGACGATCGCGTAGCCCGCGCGGCGCGTGCGGATCATCGCCGTCGCGACGTGAACGCCTGCGAACTCCTCGCCGATCGCCTTGGCGCGCGCCAGCACGCCGCGGGCGCTGCGCAGCTGCTCGGCCGGCAGGCTCGCGTCGAGCGGAAGCGCCATCGGTATCACGCTGATCCAGAGCGCCTCGATCGTCGCGGAGTCGATTGCCGCACTGTCCTGCTGTTCGCCGGCCGCGAGGAGCGCGGCGGTCTGCATGATGTCGTCGTCGAGCTCGGTGCCGGTAAGCGGCACGAGGACCGAGCCGTACTCGTGGCCCGCGGGATGGTCGCGCACCAGCACCGACGCGGGCACCGAGATCTCGTCGAGCAAGGGCAGCTTGGAGACCCGGCGGTAGACGACGTACAGCGCGATGCCGACGATCATCCAGCCGAGCCCGACGTACCGGGCCGGCGCGTGGACGACCAATACGACGATCCAACCGGCGAAACTTATGATCGCTCCGAAGACGGCCGGCAGCGGCAGGCTGCCGCCGCGGAACTGCACGGAGAGCGGTATGCGGTACGCGCGGTCGCGCTGCGGCTCGGTGTAGCGCAAGCGGATCACCGACAGGTGGGCGATCGTGAAGGCCAGCATCGCGCCGAACGCGTATGTACCGATCAGCAGTTCGAGGTCCTCGGGGATCACGAGCGCCGCGGCAGCGATGCCGGCGAGCCCGATCAGGACAAACGGCGTCGAGCGCTGCGGGTGAAGGCGCCCGAGCCCGGTAGGGATCTGCCGCTTCGTCGACAGCGAGTACGCGAGCCGCGAGAGGCCAAGCATCGCGGAGTTCGCGGCGGCTACAAGCGTGGCCGTCGCGAGCGCCGCGACCGTGTACAGCATGATCTGCTCCAGCCAGTGAGGGTGCATCTGTTCGACGACGCCGATCATCGGCGCGTTGCGGTAGCGGCCCGCGAGGGCCGTCGTGCCGTCGTGGACCGGCAGCGCGCTGATCGCGACGATCGCAATTCCGACGTAGATAAATGCGACGGTCGCCGTGGTGGACCCGACGAGCCGCTTGAGGCCGGCGCGCCCGACGCGCACCTCGCCCGCGAGCCCCGAGGCCGACTCGAGGCTCGTGAACGCGACGACCGTGATAGTCGCCGCGAACAGCAGTCCGGTCCACGTCGGAGTCGAGCCGAGGTGAATGGTCGAGAGGATCTTGTGTGGTTCCAGGAACATCACGAACCCGATCACCACGATCAGCGCCTGCAGCGCGAGATCGCCGGCGAGGAGCATGCCGATGCGCAGCGTCCGGCGGGGGCTGAAACCGCGGATGTTCAGCAGCACGACGAATGCGATGACGCACAGGGCGATCGCGAGCGCCGGGCCTTTTTCGGCGAGCGGCGCCCAGAAGGTGCCGGCGTACTGCGTCGCCGTGAACGCCGTGACGGCGAGCAGGATCGTGTAGTCCAGGAGGATCGCCCAGCCCGCGGCGAAGCTCACGAGCTCGTTGAACGCGTAGCGCGCGAAGACGGTCGAGCCGCCGCGCTCCTGATGGAGCGACGCCGCCTCCACATACGTCATCGCGGTTAGCGCGTACATGCCCGCCGCGATCAGGAACACGAGCGGCGTGAGGCCCAGCGCGTGGCCCGCGACGACACCGAGCGTGAAGTAGATCGCGCTCGCGATCGAGGAGTAGACGACGGTGAAGAGAAGCGGCGAGCCGACGCTCCGCTTCAGGAGCTCACCACTGCGCGAGGCAGCGGGCGGGGCGTCGCCTTGTGCTGGGTCGCCGGCCGCCGCGTCGGCGGCCATCACGACTCCTCGCGTCGCCGCTGCATTCGCAGCCGCAGCAGCCCTGCCGCGACGAAGAGCAGGCCCAGCAGCGCGCGCGGGGAGATGACGCCGTCGCGCGACAGCGCCTCGGTGATCAGGGCGACGCCGAGCGCCACCATGATCACCGACAGGATCGTCGTCCCGGTTCTGTGTGCGCTACGCCCGGTCATCCTGAGGTGATCCTAGGGCCGCGCGGGGCACGCTGCGCGGTGCTCAGGTGATCAGCGGAATGATCAGGATCGCGACGATGTTCGCGACCTTGATCATCGGGTTGATCGCCGGTCCTGCGGTGTCCTTGAAGGGATCGCCGACGGTGTCGCCGGTCACCGCGGCGGCGTGCGCGTCGGAGCCCTTGCCGCCGTACTCGCCGTCCTCGATGAGCTTCTTCGCGTTGTCCCAGGCGCCGCCGCCGGCGGTCATCAGGACCGCGAAGAAGAAGCCCACGACGATCACGCCGATCAGCAGGCCGCCGAGCGCCTGCGTCGAGATCAGCCCCACGATCACCGTCATGCCGATCGGCAGCAGCGAGGGCAGGATCATCTCGCGCTGCGCGGTGCGGGTAACGATGTCGACACACGTCGCGTAGTCGGGGTCTTCGGTGCCCTCCATGATCCCCGGGTGCTCGCGGAACTGACGGCGCACCTCCTCGACCACGGCACCGCCGGCGCGGCCGACGGCTTCGATCGAGAGCGACGCGAAGAGGCACACCATCAGGCCGCCGAGAAGCAGGCCGATCAGGACCGGCGGTTCGTTGATCGAGAAGATGCCGGAGATCGACTGGCTGTGGTTGAGCAGTTCCTGGCGGAAGGCGGCGAACAGCACGACAGCCGCCATGACGGCCGAGCCGATCGCGTAGCCCTTGGTTACGGCCTTCGTCGTGTTGCCGACGGCGTCAAGCGGGTCGGTGACAGCGCGTACCTCCTCGGGCATGTCGGCCATCTCGGCGATGCCGCCGGCGTTGTCGGTGATCGGGCCGAAGGCGTCGAGCGCGACTATCAGACCACACAGCGAGAGCTGACCCATCACCGCGACACCGACTCCGTAGATTCCGACGGTGCCGCCGCCCGCGACCTTCCAGGCCGCCAGGATGCCAAGTACGAGCACCAGTGCCGGCAAGGCCGTGGCCTGCAGGCCTGAACCGAAGCCCTGGATGATGTTCGTGGCGTGGCCCGTGATCGAGGCTCGCGCCGTCTTCTTGACGGGCGGGAAGCGCGTCGAGGTGTAGTAGTCGGTGATGACGAAGAGCAGCGCGGTCACCACGATGCCGATGATCGAGCAGAGGTAGAGCTTGCCCCAGGCCGGTCCGCCGACCGAGAACGTCCGGCCGAGATAGGTGATGTGGCGCATCATCCAGTAGGTGACCGGCGCAAATGCGGCGGCGGCGATTACGCCCGACACGATCAGGCCCTGATAGAGGGCGCGCTCGACGTTGCCGGATGCGCTGCGCACGAAGAACGTGCCGATGATCGAGGCGACGATCGCGACGGCGCCAAGCACCAGCGGGTAAAGCACGACGCGGTCGGCGACGTGGAACGTGAGCACGCCGAGCAGCATCACGGCGACGGCCGTGACGGCGTAGGTCTCGAAGAGGTCTGCGGCCATGCCGGCGCAGTCGCCGACGTTGTCGCCGACGTTGTCGGCGATCGTCGCGGGGTTGCGGGGGTCGTCCTCGGGGATCCCGGCCTCGACCTTGCCAACGAGGTCCGCGCCGACGTCGGCGGCCTTGGTGAAGATGCCGCCGCCGAGCCTCGCGAAGACCGAGATCAGCGAGCCGCCGAAGCCGAGCCCGACGAGCGCGTCGACGGCGTGCTTCTGCGTCTCACCGAAGACGGCGGTGAGCAGCCCGTAGTAGCCGGCGACGCCGAACAGCGCCAAGCCGACGACGAGCATGCCGGTGATGGCGCCGCCGCGGAACGCTGCCTGCAGGGCCGGCGGGACGCCGCCCCGTGCGGCCTCGGCGACGCGCGTGTTGGCACGCACGGAGACGTTCATGCCGATGAAGCCAGCGGACGCCGACAGCAGTGCGCCGATCAAGAAGCCGCACGCCACCGAGATGTTCTGGATGAAGATCAGGGCCACGAAGACCACAACGCCGACGGCGGCGATCGTCATGTACTGGCGCCTCAGGTAGGCGCTCGCGCCTTCCTGAACGGCACGGGAGATCGCCTGCATGCGCTCGTTCCCGGCCGGCAGCGCCAGCAGAGAGCGCGTCGTCACGACGCCGTACACGACTGCGCACATTGCGCAGACGAGGGCGACAATCACCCCATGGTTCGACAGAAAGCTGCTCAAGGAAGATCCTCCGCGGTATTTTTCAGGTGCCGCGCGAGCACTCTTCGCGCGAGCAAAAGCGGCCCCGGCGCGCCGATCGGCGCCGCGAACCGCAGCAACGGTCGGGCAGTCTAGCGCGCCCTACGGCACTTGCAGGGCAACCCGTGTTCAGGTGCCGGGAACCCAGAGCCTTCCGCTGGCCTGTGCCGGTCCCGGTCCATCAGACTTCGCGTCCGGCTCGGCCGAACCCGACTCACCGCCGTTGTCGCCCTCGCCGCCGTCCGGCGGCGCCTTGGCCGCGTCGGCTTCGCGGGCGTAAGCCATCTGCAGCTGCGAGAGAGCGCCGCGTAGCCTCTGCACGTCCTGGGGGCGCCGCCGCTCGAGTACGTCGAGCAGACCGCGTACGGCGTCGATCGCCTCGCGCGCCTGTTCGAGGTCCTGCGGCGGACCCTGCTCGCCCCCCGGAGCGAGGCGCAGCGCACCGAGGTTCAGGAGCGATACCGCAGCCTGCAAGATCATCTCGCCGGCGTCGATTCGCGCTAGTTCGGCTTCGTACGCGGCGCGCAGCTGCTCCTCGGCGTCTGCGGCCTGCTGACTGTCGCTCTCGCTCACTCTCCCCTCCCATATGTCTCTGTGGTCTGGCGCACGGCCTCAGCGTAGACAGCCTCGCGCGGACTCGCCGCCGTCGATCAGCTCGCGCTGGCGCTGCGCGCCGTTGCGCTCCGGGAGCGCGACATCGATCCCGAGCTCGGCGCGCAGCGGCGCCGTCCACTCGAGCAGGTGATCGACGGCTTCGCGCGCCGGGTACTGCTTGCCGGCGGCGAAGTCGACGAGCTGCCCGTCGAGTCCGTAGCGGATCGCGCGCCACATGTTCTCCTCGATCAGGCGCCGCGGGAGCATCTCGAACGGTCGCCCTTCGTCGGCGTCGCGGGCGGCCTGCGCGACACAGGCGACGATCAGCGACGCGAGCGCGTCGGACTCGGCGGCTGTCATCTGGACGTCGCAGATCCGCACCTCGACCGTGCCAAAGCGAAAGTGCGGGCGCACCGACCACCAGATCTGCGTGAACTCGATGATCGAGCCGACCTTCAGCAGCGTTTCGATGTAGTCGCGGTACTCGGCCCAGCCGCCGAACGGATCCGGGATTCCGCAGCGCGGGAAGCTCTTCGTGAAGATCTGCGTCCGCGCCGAGTGCAGCCCGCTGTCGCGGCCGTCGACGTACGGCGAGTTCGCCGAGATCGCGAGCAACGCCGGCAGCGTGTCGCGCAGCCGGTCGCAGACCCGCACCGCGCGGTCGATGTCGCGGACGCCGACGTGCACGTGGAGGCTGAACGTGTTGTTGCGGCGCGCGACGTAACAGAGGTCCGCGGCGACGCGGCGGTAGTGCTCCGTGTCGATCACGTGCTGCTCGCGGTAGTCGGCCCAGGGGTGCGTCCCGGTCGCGCCGAGCCGGACGTCGTGCGCGGCGGCGAGGGCGAAGAGCCGGCGCCGGCGCTCGCGCTGGGACTCGAGCGCGCTATTGAGGTCCTCGCCGCGGCCGGAGATGATCTCGATCTCCGAGGAGATCAGCTCGCCCGTGATGTACGGGCCGAGCTCCTCGTCGGCCGAGGCGGCGTCGCGCAGCTGTTCGAACAGCGGCAGCATTTCGAGCGTCTGCGGCGCGAGGATCGCGAACTCCTCCTCGACGCCGACGGTCAGGTCCTGCGCCTCATCGAACGTAGCCTGTGCCTGGTCGAGGTCGATCGTCACGGGAACTCTCGTCTGCGCGATCGGGGCGGCCGACGCTACGTCAGGTAGAAGTACAGCGCGTAGAGCAGATCGACCGCCGGGCTTGACGTGTGGACCGTCACCTCCGGCGGCACATCGAGCAGCGTCTCTGCGTAGTTGAAGATGATCTTGACGCCGCTCTCGACGAGCTCGTCGGCCAGCGGCTGAGCGGCGTCAGACGGCACCGCGAGGACGCCGACGACGATGTCCTCGTCCTCGACCACATCGCTCAGCTCAGCGATATCGCGGACGCTCTGGCTGCCCACGCGGTGGCCGATCTTCGCCGGGTCGCGGTCGAATATCGCGACGACGCGGAATCCGTGGTCGGCGAAGATCTCAGAGGAGGCGATCGCCTGACCGAGATGGCCGGCCCCGAGCAGCGCGATGTTGTGCTGGCCCGCGGTTCGCAGGATCTTGCGGATCTCCGAGACGAGCGCCTCGACGTTGTAGCCGACGCCGCGCTTGCCGAACTTGCCGAAGCCCGAGAAGTCACGACGGATCTGCGTCGGGTTCACGTGCGTGTAGTCGGAGAGCTCCTGCGAGGAGATCGTCTCCTTGCCCATCTTGCGCGCCTGCGTGAGGACCTGCAGGTAGCGCGAGAGCCGCGCGGCGACGCCCAGCGAGAGCCGTTCGCCCGGCCCCTGTTGGCCGCCCCGCGGCACATGGACCGTGGCGGGCGTGAAGTGCTCGTCAACCATCGACGGCCCCGGACTCTAGTCGCTCGAGCACCAGTCCCTCGTCGAGTACGTATTCACAGAGCTCTTCACCGTCGAGCAGGATCACCGGAATGCGCTCGAAGTATTGCGCGGTGCAGCCGCTCGTCGCGCGTGATGTCGACCTCGCGAAGCGAGAACGCGCCACCGCGCGAGAGCTCGCGCAGCCGCTCGGCCGCGACGTCGCAGAGGTGGCAGTCGGGCTCGGAGTAGACGACGATCTCCCTCACGCGGCCGCCCTCTCACCGGTCGCGTAGGCATCGAGCGCGAGGTACGCCGGGTACTCGAGGATCTCGCCGTACCGCGCGGCGCTCGCGATCATCGCTGCGTTGTCGGTGCAGAGCGAGAGCGGCGGCAGCGTGCAGTTCGGCGCCGAGCGACGCCAGGCGGCGGCGAAGCACGCCGTTGGCGGCGACGCCGCCACCGATCGCAAGGCGCGCGACCGGCCCTCGCTGTCCAGCGCCCGCTCGCAGCGCTCGCAGAGGGCGTCGACGATCGCGCGCCTGATACGACGCCGCAAGATCCGGCCCTCGCCGCGTCGGCGCGATCGCCGAGGTCGCGCAGCTTGTAGAGCAGGCTCGTCTTCACGCCGGCGAAGGAGAAGTCGAGCGTGCGGTCGAGCGCGCCGCGGCGACCGCCGCGGTGCCGCTCGGCGGGCGAGCCCGGAAAGGAGAACGCTTCGTCGTCGCCGTCGGCGGCGAGCCGCTCCAGCGCCGCGACCGCCGGGATAGCCGAGCCCGAGCATCCGCGCGCCCTTGTCGAAGGCCTCGCCCGCGGCGTCGTCGAGCGTCGTCCGAGGACCGCGAAGCCATCGTGCTCCTGGACGCGCGCGAGCAGCGTGTGCCCGCCGCTGGCGATGAGGCATAGGAACGGCGGCTCGAACGGCGGCTCCGGCCGCCGTCGCAGGAAGTTCGCGGCGACATGGCCCTGCAGATGGTCGACCGCGGCGAACGGCAGGCGCGCGCGCCGCGGCGAGCGCCTTGGCGTGCGAAAAGCCGACGAGCAGCGCGCCGATCAGCCCGGGGCCGCGTGTCGCCGCGACCAGGTCGACGTCGTCGAGGCTGGCGCCGGCTTCGCCCAGGGCGTGCGTCGATCACGCGATCGATCACCTGGAGGTGCTGGCGCGCGGCGATCTCTGGCACGACGCC
The DNA here is from genome assembly GCA_963764325.1 of uncultured Solirubrobacterales bacterium. Lineage (GTDB taxonomy): Bacteria > Actinomycetota > Thermoleophilia > Solirubrobacterales > Solirubrobacteraceae > Palsa-744. The sequence goes on from CAVXSE010000007.1 coordinate 144,607, forward strand.
GCCGAATCGGTCGTGGGCGTGCTGCGAGGAGATCACGTTCGCGCGGATCGTGCCGTCGAGCGTCGACGACCGCGGCGCACGTGTCGTCGCAGCTCGTCTCGATCGCGAGGACCGTCATATCGGCAGCGGGTTCGGGACGTCCTCGAGCGTGCCGCGCGAGCGTGCCGGGCGTGCGCCACATGACCAGGGCATCCTCGCCGTTGTCGCGGTAGTAGCGGCGGCGGCGTCCCGCGGCACGGAATCCCTCGCGCTCGTAGAGGTGGATCGCGACGGCGTTCGAGCGGGCGAACCTCGAGCGTGTAGCTGCGCGTCCTGGTCGTCGACCTCGCGGAAGAGGGCCTCGAGCATCGCCGTCGCGATGCCCGCTGCTCTGGTGTCCGGCGCGACGGAGACGTTCATCACGTGCCAGACGTGGTCGTAGCGCGCGCAGATCAGGTAGCCGACGAGCCTTCGTCGTCGACCGCCGCGAGGCAGATGCCCGCCTGCTTCGAAAGCTCGAGCACGAACATGGCCATCGACCAGGGCGTCGGGAAGATGCGCCGCTCGATCTGGAGCACGGCCGGCAGGTCGGCGTAGTCGAGCCGGCGCAGCTCAGGCTTCTGCTGAGGCCCACTTCACCGCGCCGCCGCCTCGAGCTCCGCGTCCGGTGCCTGGCACGTACCTGGATTGCGCCGCACGCCCTTGCCGGCCGCCGCGAGCCGGCAGATCGCCGCGGCCCGTACGCGGTGAAGCGGCGAGTCGGCGTCGAGCAGATCGGCCGCCTGTAAGATCCAGCACGTCGGCGTAGCGCACGGCGCCGTCGCCGACGACGACGGTGCCGGGGGCGGCGCCGGCACGGTCGTCCGGGCGCGGCTGCGCGCGGCGCCGCCGCCGCTACCGGCAGCCCGTCCTCGCCGCGGCTGAAGAAGGCCGTAAAGACCTCGCCGCGACGGGCGTCGATCACCGCCAGCGCGCTGCGCCACTCTCCTTGCTCGAAGGCCTCGTCGGCGAGCGCCGCGAGGCTCGACACGCCCGCTACGTCGATGGCCAGCGAGCACGCGATGCCGCGCGCGGTTGCGGCGCCGATCCTCAGCCCGGTGAAGCCGCCGGGACCGGTGCCGACGGCCACGAGGTCGACGTCCTCCCAGCCGGCGCCGGCCTGCGCGAAGAGACCGTCGGCAAGCGCGAGGAGGCGCGTGGCGTGTCCGGGATGCGCGTCGGCGGGCGGGTCGTCTCGTGCTTCGAAGGTCTCGCCGCCGCGGGCGAGAAGCGCAACGCTGGTCGGCAGCGGTCGCAGTGTCAATGCCGAGGATCAAGACGCGCTGACCTCGCTGAGCGTGATCAACCTGCGATCGGCGCCTGCGTGCTCGATCGTCACGCGCGCCCGCGCGCCGGACAGCTCCCCCTCCCCATCCGGCGGCCACTCGACGAAGGCGATGCGGCCGCCGCCGAGGTATGCGTCGAGCAGGTCGGGCTCCTCGCCGTCCAGACCGCCGACGCGGTAGAGGTCGATGTGGCTGACCGCGACACGGTCGCCGGCGTAGCGGTGGCCGATGCTGAACGTCGGGCTGGTCACGGGATCACTGACGCCGAGGGCCCGCGCCGCACCGCGGACGAAGGTCGTCTTGCCGGCGCCGAGCTCACCGCGGACGAGTACGACGTCGCCGTCATGGAGCCGCGCCGCGAGCGCCGCCCCGGCCGCTTCGGTCTCCTGCGGGCCGGCCGTCTCGATGCTGGTGTCCTGCACCGGGGAGACTGTGGAGCCTGAATGCGCGCCAGCGCCGCGAAAAAAAGCCGGCCCGCGGGAGAATGTACGCGGGCCGGCTGGCGCTTCTGGAGGGATGGAGACATCCACCTCATCGTCCGCGACGCGCGCCGCCTTTAGCGCCGGCACCGTCGCTTGCACGAAATCGCCAAAGCGGCCTGTTTGCGGGCCGTTTCGGTCATATGGACGTCCAGCTGCCGTCCGTCGTCTAGAAGAGCCCGAGCTGGCCCTCGTCGGCCGGTTCGTCCTGCCGGACGTCGGGCGGCTTCTCGGGTTCGACGGCGCCGAGCGCGAGAAGCTCCGGCAGTCGCGCGAAGTCTTCGCGCAGCGTGTCGATCATGCTCGGCGTGTAGAGCGCCGCGGCGGGATGGAAGAGCGGATAGAGGCGAACGGCCCGCGCGCCGATCGAGACGGTCTCGGGCCTGCCGTGCAGGCGCGTTATGCCGACTGGCTCGCCGCGCAGCAGCTTCGTCGCGAAGTTGCCGAGCGTGCAGATCACGGTCGGCTCGATCAGGTCGACCTGGCGCAGCAGGTACTCCTGGCAGGCATCGATCTCCTCCGGCTGCGGGTCGCGGTTGCCGGGCGGGCGGCACTTCAGAACGTTGGCGATGAACACGTCGGCGCGCTGAAGGCCGATCTCGCCCAGCAAGGTGTCGAGCAGTTTGCCCGCGCGACCCACGAATGGCAGCCCCTGCTCGTCCTCGCTCGCGCCGGGCGCCTCGCCTACGAACATCAGCTCGGCGTCGGCGTTCCCGGCCCCGAACACGACGCTGTGCCGCGTCGCCGCGAGCTCCGGGCAGCGCTCGCACACGCTTGCCTTTGCGTACACCTTCTTGAGCTCGTCGCGCCGCTCCTCAGACGTGACGGCCGGCGCCGTGTCAGCCATGAGCCGATGCTACGTGCTAGCGCGGGCACAGAGCGCGCGGGCCGGGCCTGCGCCATGATCCGCGCGTGCCGAGCACCGAGCCGATCGAGATCCTCGCCCCCTTCACCGGTCTCGTCGTGAGGCTGCCGCGCGCGACCGGGGAGCTCGTCGCCGCCGGCGATGTCGTCGCGGTGCTCGAGGCGATGAAGATGGAGCACGAGGTCGCTGCGGACGCCGCCGGGACCGTTTCGAACGTCGCCGTCGCAGTCGGCGACAACGTCGACGAGGGTCAGCTGCTCGCAACGCTCGCGCCGGCCGATGGCGCGGTGGCCGCCGCCGAGGCGGCGCCCGACGCCCCGACCGGGGAGCGTGCGGACCTTCGCCTCGTCCACGAGCGTCACCGCATCGGGCTCGACGACGCCCGCCCGCAGGCCGTGGCACGGCGCCACGAGAGCGGCAAGCGCACGGCGCGCGAGAATCTCGCCGAACTACTCGACGCCGACAGCTTCGTGGAGTACGGCCCGCTCGTCTTCGCGGCCCAGGAGCGCAGGCGGCCCCGGGAGGAGCTGATCGCACGCACGCCTGCCGACGGGCTCGTCGGCGGGCTCGGCACCATCGACGGTCGCCCGTGCGTGGCGGTGTCGTACGACTACATGGTCCTCGCGGGCACGCAGGGTGCACGCGGCCATCAGAAGAAGGACCGCCTGTTCGAGGTCGCCCGCCGCCAGCGGCTACCGGTCGTGCTCTTCGCGGAGGGCGGCGGCGGACGGCCCGGCGACGTCGACGTGCCACTCGTCGCGGGCCTCGACTGCCGCGCCTTCGAGTTCTTCGCGCAGCTCTCGGGCGACGTGCCGCTGGTCGGCGTCGCCGCCGGCTACTGCTTCGCGGGGAACGCGGCGCTGCTCGGCTGCTGCGACGTCGTGATCGCGACGGAGGACTCCTCGATCGGGATGGGCGGACCGGCGATGATCGAGGGCGGCGGGCTGGGCGTGTTCGATCCCCAGGAGGTCGGACCGATCGATGTCCAGCACGCCAACGGCGTCGTCGACGTGCGCGTTGCCGACGAGCGTGCCGCGGTCGCCGCAGCCAAGCGCTATCTCTCGTACTTCTCTGGGCCGTCGGAGCCCGGCCGACCGGCCGACGCCAACATCCTGCGCAACCTGATCCCGGAGCAGCGAAAGCGCGCCTACGACGTGAGGGCGGTCGTCGACGCCCTCAGCGACCGCGACTCGGTGCTCGAGCTGCGCGACGGATTCGGCGCCGGTATGGTGACCGCGCTCGCCCGCGTCGGCGGCAACCCGATCGGGATCCTCGCCAACGACCCGCGCCACCTCGGCGGCGCGATCGACGCGGACGGCGCCGACAAGGCCGCACGCTTCATGCAGCTCTGCGATGCGTTTGCGCTGCCGCTGCTGATGCTCTGCGACACGCCGGGCTTCATGGTCGGCCCCCAGGCCGAGCAGACCGCGACGGTGCGCCATTTCGCGCGGATGTTCGTGACCGGCGCCAACATCTCCGTTCCCGTCGGCACGATCGTCCTGCGAAAGGGTTACGGCCTCGGGGCGCAGGCGATGGCAGCCGGGGGGTTCAGGGCGCCGCTCTTCACGGTCGCCTGGCCGACCGGCGAGTTCGGCGGGATGGGCCTGGAGGGCGCGGTACAGCTCGGCATGCGGCGCGAGCTCGAGGCCGTCGAGGATGACGAGGAGCGCCAGCTGCTCTTCGAGCAGGCTGTCGCGGCCGCGTACGAGCATGGCCGGGCGGTGAACATGGCCGCTTACGGCGAGATCGACGACGTGATCGACCCCGCCGACTCGCGGCGCTGGATCATGACGCTCTTCGACGGTCACGACTGGCACCCGCCAGGGCCGCGGCGGCCGAACGTCGACGCCTGGTAGGCCTTCCGCGCCGACCGTCCGGGGGTATCATCGGCCTTGGGCGTCACCGCGAGCGGGACGCACCAACGGAACGGAACGAAACCTGACGCCGGTATCCGCCTCGACGGAACTGGACGCAAGCATGAGCCCTCACACCCCCGACTCCCGCGTCAGCGTGCTGCGCACCGTCGGCGCGCTCCGCGAATACGTGGCCGGCGCCCGCGCGCGCCACGACCGCGTGGGCCTGGTGCCGACGATGGGCGCCCTGCACAGCGGTCACCTCGCGCTGCTGCAGGCGGCTCGCGGTGAGTGCGACACGGTCGTCGCGTCGATCTTCGTCAACCCCGCGCAGTTCGAGCGCGCCGACGACCTCGAGCGCTATCCGCGTGACGAGCACGCCGACCTGCGGGCGCTCGAGGCTGCGGGCTGCGACGCAGTATTCGCGCCCGCTTTGGAGGAGATCTACCCGCCGGGCTTCGCGACGAGCGTCCGCGTCGCCGGCGCGACCGAACTTTATGAGGGGGCGGCGCGCGGCGCCGAGCACTTCTACGGCGTGGCGACGGTGGTCACGAAGCTGCTTTGCGCGTGCCAGCCGGACATCGCGTACTTCGGGCGCAAGGACGCGCAGCAGCTCCATGTGATCCGCCGGCTCGTCGCGGACCTCAACATCCCCGTCGAGGTCGCGGGCGTCGCGACCGTCCGCGGCAGCGACGGGCTCGCGCTCTCCTCGCGCAACGCGCTTTTGACGGCCGACGAACGGGCCCGCGCGCTGGCGATGCCCGCCGGACTCGCCGCGGCCGCGGCCGCGATGCGGGCGGACGACGCGGACGTCGCGAGCGTCGAGCGCGCCACCGAGAAGGCGATGGCCGCGCGCGGAGCCCAGGTCGAGTACGTCGCGCTCGTCGACCCCGACACCTTCACCGCCGTGACGCGCCTCGAGGGTCCCGTTCTCGTCGCGATCGCGGCCCGCGTCGGTGCGGTGCGCCTGATCGACAACGAAACCTTTACGCCCGCCTCGGTGGGCGAACAGCGAGCCAGCAACCCCAGTGAGGTGGCGACCGCGGCCTGAGCGCCGGGCGTCAACCGAACGGAGAGGAAGCAATGTCAAGCCAACCCGCAGTCCAGACGCCGATCGATCCCGCGCGCCTGCCGATGACGCTGCCGCTGCTCCAGGAACGGCGCGATCTCGGCGAGCCGATCGTGATGGTCACGGCCTACGACTACCCGAGCGCGCGCGCGGCGCAAGCCGGAGGCGTCGACCTCGTCCTCGTGGGCGACTCCGCCGCGACGACGGTGCTCGGCTACAACGCGACGACGCCCGTGTCGCTCGACGACATGCTGGTGCTGGCCCGCGCCGCACGGCGCGGGCTGACGACGCCGCTGATGATCGGGGACCTTCCGTTCGGCTCATACGAGATCTCGGACGAGCAGGCGATCGGGACGGCACTACGGATGGTCAAGGAGGCCGGCTGCGACGCCGTCAAGCTCGAGGGCGGCGGCGCCGCCCCCGTCTGCCGCGCCCGGGCTGTGATCGGCGCCGGCATCCCCGTGATGGGCCACGTCGGCCTGACGCCGCAGAGCTCGACGGCGCTCGGGGGCTGGAAGGCGCAGGGCCGGACGGCCGCGGCCGCGGAGCGCATCGCACACGAGGCGCTCGCGCTCCAGGACGCCGGCTGCTTCGCGATCGTGTTCGAGGCCATCCCCGCGGCGGTCACGCAGGAGCTGATGCCGCTGATGCGCGTGCCCGTGATCGGCATCGGTGCGGGACCTGCGACGGACGGCCAGGTGCTCGTGTTCCACGACCTGCTCGGCATCCGTGATGGGCTCGGACCGCGCTTCGTAAAGCGCTACGCGAACTTGCAGGACGAGATGAACGCGGGTGTCGCGGCCTTCGCGCAGGACGTTCGAGGACGCAGCTACCCCGGCCCGGAGCACGCATACTCGATCGCCGACGAGGAGCTCGCGTCGCTGCGCGAGCGCATCGCGCCGCTGCGCTAATCGGCACCGGCCGATGGGCCGTACTCGACCCGTCGTAGCGGGCGCGCAGGCGCTCCCGCTGCGATCGTGAACGGCTCAACGTCACGCGTGACGACGCTGTTCGCGCCGATCACGCACCGTTCGCCGATCGTCACGCCGCTGGTCACGACGACGTGCGCTCCGAGCCAGCAGTTGTCGCCGACGCGCGTCGGGCCACGGCTCTGGAACCCCTGCCACGGCACCGGCCGCGCGGGGTCGTCGAAGCGGTGCTCGGCGTCCGAGACGAAGCAGCCGTTGGCGAGCATGCAGTGGCGGCCGATGCTGACGCGGTCCTGCGCCGCGACCATCACGTCGCGATTGAGGAAGCTCCCTTCGCCGATCTCGATCCGGGCCGGCGCGGGCGCCGTCAGCCACACCCCTGGCTCGAAGAGGACGTGCGGGCCAACGGTCAGCCGGTCCTCGCGCAGAAGCTCCAGCACGTTGCCCTCGATCGGCCAGCGCACGAACGCTTCGCGGCGCATCATCTCCCAGTGGATCCTGGCACGGTTCCAGGGCAGGCTCGAGCGCTCGTACCACCGCCAGCGCCGCTCCCACAGGATGATCCGCTCGGCGAGCGAGCTCACGCCGCAACCCGCGCGGGCGGCTCACGCCGCGCCCGCCCGCGGGCTGCGCGCACCGGCAGGAGCTCCGTCAGGAAGCGTCCGGTGTATGACTCCTTGACCTCCGCGACCTGCTCGGGTGTGCCGCTGGCGACCACCAGGCCGCCGTCCTCGCCGCCCTCGGGGCCGAGGTCGATCACGTGGTCTGCGCACTTGATCACGTCGAGGTTGTGCTCGATTATCACGACGCTGTTACCGGCGTCGACGAGCCGTTCGAGCACCTCCAGGAGGCGCTGGACGTCGGCGAAGTGCAGCCCGGTCGTGGGCTCGTCGAGTACGTACAGTGTGCGTCCCGTCGCGACCTTCGAGAGCTCCGTCGCGAGCTTCACGCGCTGCGCCTCGCCGCCGGAGAGGGTCGTCGCGGGCTGGCCGAGGCGGATGTAGCCGAGCCCGACGGCGTCGAGCGTCTCGAGCCGCCGGCGAACCTTGGGGATGTTGGTGAAGAACTCGAGCGCCTCCTCTACCGGCATGTCCAGGACGTCGGCGATCGTCTTGCCTTTGAAGCGGACCTCGAGTGTCTCGCGGTTGTAGCGCCGGCCGTGGCACTGCTCGCACGGCACGTAGACGTCGGGCAGGAAGTGCATCTCAATCTTGATCTGCCCGTCGCCGCGGCACACCTCGCAGCGGCCTCCCTTGACGTTGAAGGAGAAGCGTCCCGGCTTGTAGCCGCGCGCCCGCGCCTCCTGGGTCTTGGCGAAGAGATCGCGGATCACGTCGAAGAGTCCGGTGTACGTCGCCGGGTTGGAACGCGGCGTTCGCCCGATCGGTGACTGGTCGACGGCGATGATCTTGTCGAGCTGCTCAAGCCCGTCGACTGCATCGTGGGCCCCGGCGCGCCCGCGAGCGCGGTGAAGGCGCGAGCTGACGGCCTTGTAGAGAATGTCGTTGACGAGGGTCGACTTGCCCGAGCCGGAGACTCCTGTGACACAGGTCATGACGCCGAGCGGGAATGAGACGTCGAGGCCTCGCAGGTTGTGCTCGCGGGCGTCGCGGATCTCGATCTTGCCGGTCGCCTTGCGACGCCGCGTCGGCACCGCGATCGAGCGCACGCCGGCCAGATACTGGCCTGTCAGCGACTCCGGTACCGCGGTCACCTCCTCGGCGGTTCCCTGGGCGACGATCCGGCCGCCGTGTTCGCCGGCGCCGGGCCCGAGGTCGACGAGGTGATCGGCAGCCCGCATCGTCTGCTCGTCGTGCTCGACGACGATCACCGTGTTTCCCAGGTCACGCAACCGCTCGAGCGTCCCGATCAACTTCGAATTGTCGCGCTGGTGCAGCCCGATCGACGGCTCGTCGAGGATGTAGAGGACGCCGACGAGGGACGAGCCGATCTGCGTCGCCAGACGGATCCGCTGCGCCTCGCCACCGGAGAGCGTCGCCGCGGCGCGGTCCATCGAGAGGTAGCCGATCCCTACGTTGTCCAGGAAGCGCAGTCTTTCGGCGAGCTCGCGCAAAACGAGTCGCGCGACGTGGCGATCGGTCTCGCTGAGCTCGATGTTTTCGATCCACTGGAGGGCGCGTTTCGCGGAGAGCGCGCAGAACTCGTCGATCGAGGTGTCCGCGACGAGCACGGCGCGCGACTCGGGCGCAGTCGGCTGCCTTCGCATGCCGGGCAGTCGCGCAGCGACATGAACTGCTCGATGCGCTCGCTGACCATCTGTGATTCGGTGTCACGGTGGCGCCGTTCGAGGCTCGCGATGACGCCTTCGAAACGCGAGGAGTACGAGCGATGCCGGCCGAAGCGGTTGCGGTACGTCACGTTGATCGGGCGGTCGCCCGTGCCGTAAAGGAATGCGTCGCGTTGCTCGCGGGTGAGGTCCTGCCATGGTGCGTCCAGGTCGATGTCGTAGAGCTCGGCGAGCGCATGGGTCATCTGCTGGTAGTAGTTGGCGGAGCTCATCGCCCACGGTGCGATCGCGCCCTCGGCGATCGACAGCGTCGGATCCGGGACGACGAGTTCGGGGTCGACCTCGAGTTGCGCGCCGAGACCGGTGCAGCGCTCGCATGCCCCGTGGGGAGAGTTGAAGGAGAAGATGCGGGGCTCGAGCTCGACCAGCGAGGGCCCATGCTCGGGGCACGCGAAGCGCTCCGAGAAGGTGTAGACGGTCCCGGGATCGGGTTCGGCCTCCGGCGTGATCTGCGCGGCCGTGGCGCGTGGCGCGGTGGCGCCGCGCATGCCTGACGCGGTGGGCGCGTCGTCGCCGGCAGCCGCGTCGCGGGCGCCGACGATCTCGACCTCGACCAGCCCGTCGGCCCGAGCGACCGCCGTCTCGATCGAGTCGGCGAGACGCTTGCGGATGTCGTGGCGCATCACGAGGCGATCGACGACGACTGCGACATCGTGCTTGTAGCGCTTGTCGAGCACGATCGACTCGTCGAGCAGCCGAACGCGCTCATCGATCTTGACGCGTGTGAAGCCTTCGCTTCGGAGCTCGTCGAGGAGCTTGCCGTACTCCCCCTTTCGCCCGCGCACGATCGGCGCGAGCACCATGAAACGCGTCCCGGCCGCGAGCTCCATGACCTGGTCGATGATCTGCTCGGCAGACTGGCCGGTGATCGGCCGGCCGCAGATCGGACAGTGCGGCACACCGACACGCGACCACAAAAGGCGCAAGTAGTCGTAGATCTCCGTGACCGTCCCGACAGTCGAGCGGGGGTTGCGCGATGTCGTCTTCTGATCGATCGAGATGGCCGGCGAGAGACCGTCGATCGAGTCGACGTCCGGCTTGTCCATCTGGCCCAGGAACTGACGGGCGTAGGCGGAGAGCGACTCGACGTAGCGACGCTGGCCCTCGGCGTAGATCGTGTCAAACGCGAGACTCGACTTGCCGGAACCGGAGAGCCCGGTGATCACGACGAGGGCGTCGCGCGGCAACGAGAGCGAGATGTCCTTGAGGTTGTGCTCCCTGGCGCCAGTTACGACTATTCGGTTTCCAGCCATCGGCGCACCATTCTAGGTGCGCCGTCCCGCGCCAAAGATCGGCGCTCAGGCGTCGATCGCGGCGTAGACGTCTGCCACCAGCCGGTCGGCGTCTGCGAGACCGTACGCGTCAGCCAGGTGGCGTGCCGTCTCTTCGCGGCTCGAGCCGCCGAGCGCCATGTTCACGGCGACCAGGCGCGCTTTGTCGATGTCGGCGTCGGCGGGCGCGGGCGCGGCCGTCGGGGCCTCCTCTTGCGGCGGAGGCGGCGCCGGCGCGATCGCCGGCGCTTCCGGGGGCGCCGGCGCCTGCGCGGCGGGCTCTATCTGCGGCTGCGCGGGCGGAGGGAGCGCCGCCGCGGGCCGCGCTGTCAGCACCGCGCCGTGAAGCTCGCCGACGGATCCCGTGGCGCGCTCCAGCTGGGCAGCGATGCGCTGCGCGCCGCCGCGCAGCTGCCCGAGCAGCGCGCCGACCTCACCGTCCATCGTGTCGACGCTCGTGAGCAGCGCCTCCGCCGCACGCGAGACCGCACTCACCTGTTCGCGTACCTGGTCGACGGCGGATTCGCGCGTGCGCGCAGCGTCCGATTCGGCCGTGGCGCGCATTGTCTGCGCGGCCTCCGCCGCCTGGCGCTCCATGACCGTCGCGGCCTGCTCGGCCGCCTGGATGATTCCCTGTACCTGGACGCCGGCGTTCGTGGCGAGTGATTCGCCGCCCCCGGCCGCCGAGCGACGGATGCGCTCTACCTCGTCGGCGAGCGCGCGCAGATGCGCGTCGACTGCCGCGGGCTCGTAGCCACGTCGCGCCAGCGGGAAGTCGCGGCGCTCAATCGCCTGACGGTCGAGATCCACGCCGGCAATGCTAGGCGAACTTCCGGCGCGCGCTCGCGGCGGCGAGCCGGCGCGAGCGCTAGCTCGGCGCCTGCTCCGTCTGCAGCTGCGCGAGGTCGCGGCGCAGTTCGCGCAACTCGTCTCGCAGCTGCGCGGCGTACTCGAAGCGCAGCTCGTCTGCCGCCGCGATCATCTCCTCCTCGATCTCGACGGCGAGCCGCTCGAGCTCGTGCCCCGGGAGCTCGCGCCTGTCGCTGCTGCGGCGGCGCGTGCGGCGGCGGGGAACCTTCGACTCGCCCTGCAGGAACTCCGCGATGTCCGAGACGCCCTTGACGATCGTCGCGGCGGTGATGCCGTGCTCCTCGTTGTAGGCGACCTGGATCTCGCGGCGGCGCTCGGTCTCGCCGATCGCGGCGCGCATCGCCGCCGTCTCATGGTCGGCGTACATCAAGACCGTGCCGTCGACGTTGCGCGCCGCGCGCCCGATGGTCTGGATCAGGGATGTCTCCCCGCGCAGAAAGCCCTCCTTGTCAGCGTCGAGGATCGCCACGAGAGAGACCTCGGGCAGGTCGAGACCCTCGCGCAGCAGGTTCACCCCGACGAGGACGTCGTACTCGCCGAGTCGCAGGTCGCGGATGATCTGGATGCGTTCGAGCGTGTCGATCTCGCTGTGCAGGTAACGCGTGCGGAAGCCCATCTCGACCAGGTACTTGGAGAGGTCCTCGCTCATCTTCTTGGTCAGCGTCGTGACGAGAACCCGCTCGTCGCGCTCGGTGCGTGTGCGGATCTCGTTCATCAGATCGTCGACCTGGTTCTGCGTCGCTCGCACCTCGACGGCGGGGTCGACGATGCCCGTCGGGCGGACGATCTGCTCGACCACCCCGCGCACGTTGACGCGCTCGAATTCGCCCGGCGTGGCAGACACGAAAAGCAACTGCGGTGTGATGGAAAGGAACTCCTCGAAGGTCTGGGGGCGGTTGTCGAGCGCGCTCGGCAGGCGGAAGCCGTAGTCGACGAGCGTCTGCTTGCGCGAGCGGTCACCGTGGTACATCGCGCCGAGCTGGGGCACCGTCTGGTGGGACTCGTCGAGGAAGCAAACGAAGTCCTCCGGCAGGTAGTCGATCAGGCAGTACGGGCGCGAACCCGGGGCTCGGCCGTCGAGGATCCGCGAGTAGTTCTCGATGCCCGAGCAGAAGCCGACCTCGCGTAGCATCTCCATGTCGTACTGCGTGCGCTGGCGCAAGCGGTGTGACTCGAGCTGCTTGCCTTCGGCCTCCAGTTCGGCGCAGCGCTCCTCGAGTTCGCGGCCGATCTCCTGCACGCCGGACTCGATCAGCCCCTCGCGGACGTTGTAGTGGGTCGCGGGCCACACCGCAACGTGCTCGAGGTCGTCGGCGATCAGCTCCCCCGTCAGGGGGTCGAACTCCTGCAGCCGTTCGACCTCGTCGCCGAACAGGCTCGCTCGCAGCGCGTTCTCCGCGTAGGCGGGGAAGACCTCGAGCGTGTCGCCGCGGACGCGGAACGTGCCGCGCGAGAGCACGGTGTCGTTGCGCGAGTATTGGATCGCGACGAGTTTCGCCAGCAGCTCGTCGCGGTTGATGAGCTCACCGCGGCGCAGGATCTGCATGTTCATCTCGTATGTCTCGGGCGAGCCCAGACCGTAGATGCAGGAGACCGACGCCACGATGATCACGTCGCGACGTGCGAACACGGCGGCGGTCGCGGCGTGCCGCAGGCGGTCGACCTCCTGGTTGATCGCGGAGTCCTTCTCGATGTAGAGGTCGCGGCTCGGGACGTAAGCCTCCGGCTGGTAGTAGTCGTAGTAGGAGACGAAGTACTCGACCGCGTTGTCGGGGAAGAACGTGCGGAACTCGTTGCAGAGCTGAGCGGCGAGCGTCTTGTTGTGGGCGATCACGAGCGACGGGCGCTGAACGGCCTCGATGACGCCGGCCATCGTCATCGTCTTGCCGGTGCCGGTCGCGCCCAGCAGCGTCTGGAAACGCTTGCCGTCGCTGAGGCCCGCGGCGAGCGCGTCGATCGCCGCCGGCTGGTCGGCGGTCGGCGTGAATGCGGAATCGAGCTTGAACTGCGCCACCGCGCTCACAGTAGCTCGGGGCGTCGCCGTGTTCAGGGATCGAGTTGGTCGGCGTATCGGCGGTGGTATTCCGCCTGCGCCGCGAGCACGCGGCGCACGTATTCCCTGGTCTGCGCGAACGGGATCTGCGCCACCGTCAGTGTTTCGCCGTGCTGTTCGGCGTGTGCGAGCCAACCCTCGACGTTGGCGACGCCTCCGTTGTATGCGGCGATCGCAAGCATCTCGTTGCCGGCGAAGCGGTCGAGCAGGTAACGCAGGTAGTAGCTGCCGTAGGCGATGTTGACCGCCGGCGTGGCGAGGTCGCGGGCCGTGAAGCCGCTTCCGCCCGAGAGCTGCGCGAGGTAGTAGGCCGTGCTCGGCAAGAGCTGCATCAGCCCCTGCGCTCCTGCCGTCGAGGGGCGCGGTTCGAAGTGCGTCTCGGCGTCGATGACCGCCGCGATCAGCGCCGGGTCCAGGTGCTTGGCGGCAGCCTGCTCGCGAATGATCGCGGTGTCGGCGAGCGGAAGCGCGGCTTCGCGGGCGTGGCGCAGGTCCAACGAGAGGATGAGCCCCACCGCGCCCGCGGCGGTCGCCGCGAGTAGCGCCTTCGCGACCGCGCGTCTCACGCCGTCAGCTTGGCAAGGACGTCCGACAGGCTGTGTTCGAGGTCCGCGACCGTGCCGTCGTTGCGCACGACGAACGTCGCTCGCGCCGCCTTATCTTCCTGGCTGAGCTGGCGCGCAGCGCGCTCGTCGACCGCGGCGTGACCGCGTTCGCTGGCCCGGCGTTCGCGCAGTGGCTCCGCGGCGACGATCGCGATCGTCGCGTCGTAGATGCCCTCGTGGCCGGCCTCGAAGAGGAGCGGCACCTCGACGACTGCGGCCAGCGCGTCGCTGGCGCGGGCCGCCTCGAGCCAGGCCTGGATCCGCTTCCCCACCCGCGGCCAGATCAGTTCCTCGAGCCAGCGCCGGCCCTCGTCGGTCGCGAACGCCGCGCGGGCCAGCGCGGCGCGGTCGACGACCCCGCCGGGCGCGATCTCGGGGCCGAAGCGCGCGATGACGGCATCGCGGACGGCCGGATCGCCGTACAACTCGTGGACCACGGCGTCGCTTGAGATGACGCGCGCCCCCAGACGTTCGAGCGCGGCGAGCGCAGTCGACTTTCCCGCGCCGAGCCCGCCGGTCAGCCCGACGAACGGGACGGTGCCGGACATCGCCGGGATTCGGCGCTAACCCTCGGCGGGCGCGTCGGCCTCGGGGGCCTCTGCGCCCTCGGCCTGCTCGTCGGCGAGCGGCGCATCGGCCTCGGCGGCCGGCTCCTCCGCTTCGACGGGCGCTTCGGCTGGCGGCTCGTCCTCCGCCACCGCCGGCTCCTCGACCGCGGGGGCCGCGACGGCCTCTACGACCTCTGCATCCGCAACCTCACTGTCCGCAATCTCTGCGTCGGCAATCTCTGCGTCAGCGACCTCTGCGACCGCGACCTCTGCATCCGCGGTCGCTGCTTCGGCGGACGGGTCGGCTATCTCGTCATCGCCGGCGCCTTCGGCCGGCGCCGAGCTGCGCAGCACCTGGCCCTCGACGCGCTTTGCCGAGAGCGAGAGCCGGCGGCGATCGGAGTCGATCTCGAGGATCTTGACGCGGATCTCGTCGCCCGGGTGGACGACCTCGCGCGGGCTCTCGACGTGGTGCGACGCGAGCTCTGAGATGTGTACGAGTCCCTCGACGCCGTCGAGGATCTCGACGAAGGCACCGAACTGGACGACCTTCGTGACCTTCCCGGAGAGCTCGTCGCCGATGGTGTACGTGTCGATGACACGCTGCCACGGGTCCTCCTGCGTCTGCTTCAGGCCGAGCGAGATTCGCTGGCGGTCGCGGTCGATGTCGAGCACCTTGACCTTCACGGTCTGGCCGATCGTGAGGACCTCGCTGGGGTGGTTCACGTGCGACCAGGAGAGCTCTGAGATGTGGATCAGGCCGTCGATGCCGTCGAGATCGACGAACGCTCCGAAGTCGACGATGTTGGAGATCTGGCCTTCGACGACGAGGCCCGGCTGCAGTCGGTCGAGGATCTGCTGCCTGACCTCCTTGCGCTCCTCCTCGAGGACCGCGCGTCGCGAGAGCACGACGTTGTTGCGCGCCCGGTTGAGCTCGATGACCTTCGTCTCGATCTCCGTCCCCATGTACTCGTCGAGGTTCGGGACGCGGCGGATGTCGACGAGTGAGGCCGGCAGGAAGCCGCGTACGCCAAGGTCGATGATCAGCCCGCCCTTGACGACCTCGATCACCGTTCCCGTGACCGGCTCGCCGGAGTCCACGGCGGCCTCGACGCGGCGCCACGCCTTCTCGAAGCGGGCGCGCTTCTTGGACATGATCAGGCGGCCGTCCTGGTCCTCCTTGGTGAGGACGATCGCGTCGACCTCCTCGCCCAGCTCGACCTCGTCGTTGGGGTCGACGGACTTACGGATCGACAGCTCGCTGGCCGGGATCACGCCCTCGGACTTGTAGCCGATGTCGACGAGGACCTCGTCCTTGTCGATGCGCACGACGTGGCCGGTGACGACCTCGCCCTCCTGAATGTCACGCAGCGTCGCGTCGTAGTTCGGGACGAGCTTGCCGTCGATTTCGAGGACGAGCGCACTGGTCCCCTCTGCGGCCTGTATGACGCCGCCATCAGCCATAGTTTGCACCGGCGAACCTTAGCGCAGCCGTATCATCTCGGCCACATGCCGGTGAGAGCGACCAAGCGCGGCGTCGAGCGCACGGCGCTGGCGCGCGACTGTGACGTCCTGATCTGCGGCGCGAGTTTCGCAGGGCTCGCCGTGGCCCGCGAACTAGCCGGGTCCGGCGCGCGGGTGCTCCTCGTCGACCGCTACGAGATCGGCGAGCGCCAGACCTCGGCCTGCGCCGCGCCGACGGACTGGCTGCGCGCGATGGAGCTGATGTCTTCGCTTCGCCAGGAGTTCGACGAGCTGGTCGTCCACACGCCGTACACCTCTTCACGCTGGCGACTGCCCTGGTCGTTCGCGACCTTTGACTACCGCGAGCTGTGTGCCGCGCTCGCCGCGCAGGGCGGGCCCGACGTGGAGTTCGAGACGGCGAAGGTCGACGGACGCAGCGGCACGACCGTCCACACCGACCGCGGCGACCTGTCGGCTCCGCTGATCGTCGACGCGCTCGGCTGGCGGCGGGTGCTCTCCAACGGTGTGACGATCCAGCCGCCGAAGGGGCGCCTCTCGCGCGGCCTGGAGGTCCATCCGCCGGGCCGGAGCGCGGAGATGGAAGTATGGATCGATCCGCGTTACGCGCGCGCCGGCTACGGCTGGAGCTTCCCCGCGGCCGACGAGATGCGCGTCGGCGTCGGCTCCTTCTGGCCCGAGCACCACGTCAAGGAGCCGACGGTCCGCCTGGCCGGCGAGCTGGGGCTGCCCCCCGAGGGCTACCAGGGCAACTGGATTCCGCACCAGCTGCGGCGCGCCGGCGAGGACGGCGTGTTCTTCGTCGGCGACTCCGCCGGTCACTGCCTGCCCCTCACCGCCGAGGGGATCCGCCCGGCGCTCTATTTCGGCTTGGCCTGCGGGCGCGAGCTGCGTGCCGCGCTCGAGGGCCGGAGGACCGCCGCACAGGCCCTCGATGCGTACGCCGCGTTCTCCGACGCCCACGAGCGGAAATACAGGTGGCTGCTCCATGCTCAGCAGGTGATCGGCCAGATCACGCCGCGCCGCGCGATGACGACGTTCGTGCGGGCGTTCGCCAGCCCGCACGTTGCCGACTGGACCTTCGACCACTACCTGAAAATCGCCCCGCCTACGTACGTGCGGCCGCTGCCCGCCCGCGGCCGGCGTGTCGCCGTCGCCTAGCGCGTGGACGCCGAGAGCATCGACGCGCAGCTGCGCGCGGGACTCGCAGCCTTCGGCGTGATCGAGCTTTTACTGGGGGGCTGGATGGCAGTAGCCCCCCACTCCTTCTTTCTGCAGGTAGGGCCATTCGGCCTCTTCAACGCGCACTACGTCCGCGACCTCGCCACGTACAACCTGGCGTTCGCGGCCGGCCTGCTCGTAGCCGTACGAATGCCGTCGTGGCGCGTGCCGGTCCTCGTGATCACCGTCGTGCAGTACACGCTTCACTCGCTGAACCACCTGCTCGACATCTCGAAGGCCTCGCCGGCGTGGCTGGGCTACGCGAACTTCGCAGCGCTCACGATCGCGACGCTCACGTTGCTCTACCTGCTCACGCTCGCGCTGAGGGCTCGCGCATGAGGGTCCTCGTCGCCGGCGCCGGCGGTGTGATCGGCCGGCGCCTCCTGCCGATCCTGAAAGCGGCCGGACACGATGTCGCGGGCACCAGCCGCTCGGAGCGCGGCGCCGCCGCGATCGCCTCGCTCGGCGCGATCGGCGTCGTCGCCGACGCATTTGACCCGGTCTCGCTCGACACGGTAATGCGGGGCGTCTCGCCCGACGCCGTTGTGCACCAGATGACGAGCATCCCGGCGCGCATCCGCCCGCGCTCGGTCGAACGCGACTTCGCAGAGAACGACCGGCTCCGCGTGGAGGGCACGGCGAACCTCGTCGCGGCGGCCCAGCGCGCCGGCGTCAGCACGATCGTGGCCCAGAGCATCGCGTTCGCGTACGCGCCGGGCCCGCCGGGAACGATCCACGGCGAGGACGATCCGTTGGACGTCGCCGAGGCGGGTGGAACCCGGACGATCGCCGCGGTCGCGTCCCTCGAGAGCACCGTCCTGGAGGCCGGCGGCACAGTGCTGCGCTATGGCTACTTCTACGGCCCCGGTACGGCGATCGCGCCAGACGGCTCGATCGGCGTCGATGTCGCGCGGCGGCGGTTGCCGATTGTCGGCAGCGGGACGGGCGTGTGGTCGCTGATCCACATCGATGACGCGGCGCGCGCGACGGTGCTGGCGCTGAGCGGCCCGGCCGGGATCTACAACATCGTCGACGCGCACCCTGCGAGCGTCGCGGAATGGCTGCCGGAGCTCGCCCGCGCCCTCGAGGCGCCGGCGCCGCGCCGCGTGCCTGTGTGGCTGGCCCGCGCCGCCGTCGGCGAGTTCGGCGTGCGGATGATGACCAGTGCGCAGGGCGCGAGCGCCGCGCGGGCTCGCGCCGAGTTGGGCTTCGCGCCCCAGTTCCCGGATTGGCGCGAGGGCTTCGCGCAGGGCTTGGCCTAGTAGCACCGAGTCGGTTTAGCGCCGCAGGCAATGACGCACCACGCGTATCCCGAGGGGCGGTAGCGCATCCATACCAATAAACCGGTACGGAAGGCCGTAAATGCTATTTTATTGGCACAAGGATGCCGAAGCGTCAGCATGCATATTCCCCGACGGTGTATGAGGCCGCGGAGCTCCTTGGCTCCCAGATAACGCAGGCCCGCCTAGCGCGTCGCTGGACCGTGCGTGAACTCGCCGAGAGAGTCGGCGTCAGCCCGACCACGCTGCAGAAGGTAGAACGGGGCACCCCCAGCGTCGCGCTAGGAACGGCGCTCGACGCCGCAACCCTTGTCGGGGTGCCACTCTTCTACGCGGACAGCTCGCGCCTTGCGGACGAGGCAGCACGCGTTCGGCACCCGGCGATCCTGCCGCGAAGAGTGAGTCATCGTCGAGAGCGCCTCGACAATGAGTTCTGAGCCCGTAGGCGAGGCATTCGTATGGATCTGGCTGCCCGGCGCGTCAGAGCCGGTCGTAGCCGGTCGACTCGACGAGGAGGGCGGCGAAACGAGCTTCGTCTACGGGCGGAGCTACCTTGCGCGCCCCGACGCGATCTCGCTGTATTCGCCCGAGCTGCCGCTGACGGAAGAACGGATCAGGCCGCTCCCGGGTCTCGACGCCCCAGGCTGCATCCTCGATGCTCGTCCCGATGCCTGGGGACAGCGCGTCATCCTGACCCGGATTGTCGGTTCCCGCGCGGCCCACGCAGACCGGGCGGACCTCGGGTTGATCACCCTGCTTCTCGAATCCAGCTCTGACCGGGCGGGGGCCCTGGACTTCCAGCACTCCGCCGACGCATACGTCGGACGCGGCGGGGCGACCGCGAGCCTTGACGAACTTGCCACGGCGGCTCAGCGCGTGGAGGAGGGTCTGTCATTGTCACCGTCCCTCGAAGCAGCGCTCCTCCACGGCAGCTCGATCGGCGGTGCCCGCCCCAAGGCCCTGATCGAGGACGGCTCACGTGAGCTTCTAGTCAAGTTCTCGTCGACGACGGATACGTTCCCAGTGGAGAAGGGTGAGTACGTCGCGATGGAGCTCGCGCGCCGTGCCGGACTGCACGTGGCGCGCGTCGAACTCACCACGGCGCTCAAGAAGACAGCTCTGCTGGTCGAGCGTTTCGATCGGGTCCCTCGGACCGATCAGCGCCTCGGGTTTGTTTCGGCCCTAACGATGCTCGGCCTCAACGAGGCCGCTGCGAGGCACGCCAGCTACGCCGAACTTGCCCAAATCATACGGGCGCGCTTCGCCAATCCGGGCTCAAACGCACGCGAGCTTTTCTCTCGGATCACGTTCAACATCCTCGTTGGAAACACCGACGACCACGCCCGCAACCACGCGGCCTTCTGGGACGGCCGGACACTGACCCTGACTCCGGCCTTCGACATCTGCCCGCAACTCCGCAACACCGGCCGCGCGACCCAGGCGATGATTATCGGAAGCGCGGCCGATCACTTCAAGGAGAGCCAGGTCGCCGGCTGCGTCGAGCGGGCCCACCTCTACCAGCTGAACAAGAGCGAAGCGGCAGGCATCGTCGCTCACCAGATCGACGTCATCAGACGAAATTGGTCCGAGGTCTGCGACCTCGGGGAACTCTCACAGACCGACCGACGCTACTTCTGGAAGCGCCAATTCCTCAATGACTACGCGCTCGAGGGCTGGCGGGAGGGCGTTGTACCCGATTGAACGGGTCTCGACGCCCGTGAGGCGGGGGCCGCGTCGGCCTGGGCTCCAAAGCTACGGACGGATCACGAGCGCCGTGCCGCCCATCAAGAGCACGACGCCGAGCAGCTGCAGCGGCGTGAAGTGCTGACGCGTGAGGCCGAAGAGACCGAAGTGGTCCAGCAGCGCGGCGGTGATCAGCTGCGATGAGACCACCAAGGCGGTGAGCACTGTTGCGCCGAGCGTGCGCACCGTGAGAAGCGCGACGGCGACATAGAACGCGCCGAGCAGGCCACCCATCAGCGCCCACCACGGCGCGCGGTGCGCGCCGCCGATCGCGCCCAGTCCGCCGTCGCCGAACGCCGCCGTCACGGCGATGAGCGCGGCGGTGCCGACGAGGAACGACACGGTCGCCGCCTGCAAAGTTCCGATCTGCCGTCCCAGGCGACCGTTGACGGGCGCCTGCGTCGCGATCACGATGCCCGCCGCGATCACCAGCCCGATCGCGCCGCCGCGGCTCACTTCGCGCCCATCCAGTCGGTGCCTGCGCCGACGTCGACCGCGAGCGCGGGCTCGCGGTCGCCCCACACGGCGCACATCTGTTCGCGCGCCAACGCGATCGCGAGCTCCTGCTCGGCGTCCGGCGCTTCGAACAGCAACTCGTCGTGGATCGTGAGCAACAGCCGCGTCTTCAGGCGCTCGGCCGCAAGCGCGTCGCTGCAACGGATCATCGCGAGCTTGATGACGTCCGCCGCGGTTCCCTGCACGACGGTGTTGACCGCGAGACGTTCGCCGAGCATCCGCACCTGCACGTTGCGCGCCGTGAGCTCCGGTATCGGCCGACGCCGGCCCCAGAGGGTCGTGACGAAGCCGTCGCGCGTCGCCTGGTCCACGACTTCCTGCATGAACGCCGCGACGCGTGGAAAGCGCTCCAGGTACGCGTCGATGAACTCCTTGGCCTCGGCGCGCGGGATGTTCAGCCGGTCGGCGAGCCCGAAGTCGGATAGCCCGTACACGATCCCGTAGTTGATCATCTTGGCCTTCGAGCGCATTCCGGCGTCGGGCTTGTCGCCATCCAGGCCGAAGACGCGCGAAGCGGTCGCGGTGTGGACGTCTTCTCCGCGGGCGAAGATCTCCATCAACGCGGGCTCCTCAGCTACGTGGGCGAGCACGCGAAGCTCGATCTGCGAGTAGTCGGAGGAGATCAGGACCGACCCGTCCTGGGCCGTGAAGCAGCCGCGGATCTCGCGCCCCAGCTCGGTACGGATCGGCACGTTCTGCAGGTTCGGGTTCGTCTCGGAGAGCCGCCCCGTCTGTGCGACAGCCTGCAGGAACGTGGTGTGGATCCGTGAGGCGCTCGTCGGCGAGCTCGCGGCAGGACGTCGAGGTAGGTCTTGATCAGCGTGGAGAGCTCGCGCCAGCGCTCCACGGCGGGACGATCTCGTGCTCCTCGCGGATCGCCTGCAGGACGCGCGCGTCCGTCGAATAGCCGGTCTTGCCGCGACGGCATGTGTCAGGCCGAGGTGCGTGAAGAGAACCTCGCCGAGCTGCTGCGGCGAGCCGATCGTGAACTCGTCGCCCGCGAGCTCGTGGATCTGCGCTTCGAGCTTCGCGCAGTCTCGCCGTGGACACGCGCGGTGATCGCTTCCAGGCGCGGCACGTCAAGGCGGATGCCGGTGATCTCCATCTCGCGCAGGATCGGCACGATAGGCAGCTCGATGTCGTCCATCACGGCGCCAGGCCGAGTTCGTCGATCTGCTTGCGCTGAGCGCCGCGAGCTCGGCGAGCAGCACTGCTTCCGCCGCCAACGGTCGTCCGTGCCGGCCACGAGACCGGCCTCTTCGCACAGTTCCGCGAACGGATAACCGCGGCGGGCCGGGTCGAGCAGGTAAGCGGCAAGCATCGTGTCGAGACGCAGCGAGGGCGGCACGGTCGCGAGCGACTTCGCGTCGTGCGCCACGACGGGCGGCGTGCCGAGGCCGCGACGAGCTCGTCGGGCCCAGCGCACTGCCGGCGAGGACCTCGCCGTCGCTGTGGACGGCGAAACGCCATGCGCGACCTTCGGCGAACAGCTCGCCCTCGGGCGGCGCGGTCTGCAGCACAACCACCGCGACCTCGCCCGCCTGCGCCGCAAAACTCTCGACATCGGCGAGCGCACCCTAGGTGAGCTCGGCCGCGAGCGCCTGCGGGGCCGCGTCCGCAGGACCGCCGTCGTCGCCGAGCAGCGGTTCGATTCTCCGCAGCGGGTCGCGCAGCTCCCAGCGACGCAGCGTCTCGCGCAACTGCGAACGGTCCGCCGTCCGCGCGAGCTCTGCGTCGATCTCCACGCCGACGTCGAGGTCGCGCTGCATCGTCGCGAGCTCCTTGGACACCCGCGCGTCCGCCGCGTGCGCCGAGGTTCTCTTTGCGCTTCGCGCCTTTTATCTCGTCGATGCGTGTCGAGCACGGCCTCGAGCGTCCCGAAGCGCGAAATCAGCTCGCCGGCTGTCTTCTCACCGATCCCGGGGACGCCGGGGATGTTGTCGGACGTGTCTCCCTTGAGGCCGTAGAAGTCGGGGATCAGCTCGGGCGCAATGCCGTAGCGGTCGAGCACGGCCGCGCGGTCGTAGAGCTTGGTGTCGGTGATGCCCCGCGAGGTCGCCATCACCGCTACGTGCCCGGCCTCGTCGATCAGCTGGAACGCGTCACGGTCGCCGGTCACGATCGTGACATCGACGGGTGGCTGCGCGGCGAGCGGCGGGCCGTCAGCGAGGCGATGACGTCGTCGGCCTCACAGCCCTCGACCGGACGTTGCGAAAGCCGAACGCCTCGACGAGCGGTTCCATCGCGGGCCATTGCTCCTTGAGCAGGTCCGGCCGGCTCTGGCGCTGAGCCTTGTAGGCCGGGTACAACTCCGTGCGGCCTGAGGTGCCGGCGTCCCAGGCGACGATCGTCGGCGCGAGACCGTACTCGGTCGCGATCTTGACGAGCATCGAAGCGAAGCCGAAGATCGCGTTCGTCGGCTCGCCGTTCGCAGTCGCGATCGTCTCCGGCAGGGCGAAGAACGCCCTGTAGACGAGGCTCGGCCCATCGATCAGGAAAAGCCGCCGTTCCCCTTCACTGCACTCACGCGCGCAACTCTAGGGGCCACCGGGGCGGTCCGCGGGTTTTCGCGCAGAAACCGCATAAGATATCGCCAGCAGGGTCTATGAGGGGTCTCGAGAGTGACGATAAGCGCGCAGTACCGGATAGGATTAGCGTCAGTTCGACGTGACCGATAACGGCACGGCGTCTCGGACCGTCGCCGAGACCGGCGGCTGATCGACGAGGTCGTGACCGTCGAGGGCGGCGCGGGCCAGATTCTGCGCGACTTCACGGTCGACGCAACGGGCATCGAGCATTGGCCGCGGATCATCGCGGCGATCGAAGCCGTCCATGGAGCTCGGTCCTCGAGACGACCGATCGCACACTCGAGGTGCACCTCGGCGGCAAGATCGAACAACGCAACAGGTATCCGCTCGCGACCCGGGATGACCTGGCGATGACCTACACCCCGGGCGTCGCGCGGGTCTGCATGGCGATCGCCGAAGACCCGGAACTTCCTACGAGTACACGATCAAGCGCAACACCGTCGCCGTCGTCACGGACGGCAGCGCGGTGCTCGGCCTCGGGAACATCGGCGCCCAGGCCGCGATGCCCGTGATGGAGGGCAAGTGCTGCCTGTTCAAGGAGTTCGCCGGCATCGACGCGTTCCCGATCGCGCTCGACAGCAACGACCCGGAGGAGATCATCAACGCCGTCAGGATGATCGCCCCGGCGTTCGGCGGGATCAACCTCGAGGACATCTCCGCCCCGCGCTGTTTCGCGATCGAGCCGAGCTGCAGCGCCAGCTCGAGATCCCGGTCTTCCACGACGACCAGCACGGCACCGCGGTCGTCGTGCTCGCAGCGGTGCTCAACGCCGCGAAGCTGACGGGACGTTCGCTCGAGTCGATCGCGGGTACTCGTCATCGGCGTCGGCGCGGCGGGCGTCGCCGTGACCGAGATGTGATGGCCGCGGGTGACGTACATCGTCGGCTGCGACTCCAGGGTGCGCTCTCACACCGGCGGGAGGACTACCTCGACGGCACGATGACCGAAGCCAAGCGACGTTTCTGCGACCGGACGAACCCCGAGCGGCGCTTCGGGCGCCCGGCGGACGTGATCGACGGAATGGATCTGGTGATCGGCCTTTCGGGCGCGCGCCTGCTGGAGGCGGAGGCCTTGGCTCGGATGAACCGCGACGCGATGATCTTCGCGATGGCCAACCCGACGCCGGAGGTCGACCCGCAGGAGGCGGCGCGTTACGCGCGCATCATCGCGACCGGTCGCTCTGACTACCCCAACCAGATCAACAACGTTCTCTGCTTCCCGGGGGTCTTCCGCGGCGCTCTCGACGCTCGCGCCACGGCCATCACCGACGAGATGAAGCTCGCCGCGGCTCACGCGATTGCGTCGATCGTCCCCGAAGCGGAGCTCCGCGACGACTACATAATCCCCTCCGTGTTCAACCGAGCGGTCGCGCCCGCGGTCGCCGAAGCCGTCGCGCGCACAGCCACCCAGACCGGCGCCGCAGCCGGAGCGGCACTCCGGCGTGACGCTGCGGCGGGCGGCCGTAACGGGAGCGAGCGGTCTCATCGGCCGCCGCCTGCTGTCGGCGCTGAGAGACCGCGACGTCAGGTCACGGCGCTGACCAGAGACCCATCACGCAGCGCCCGGCCCTTGCCGGTACGCGCGCCGTGGCCTGGGATCCACTCGCGGGGCCCGCGCCCGCCGACGCGCTGGACGGCGTCGACGCCGTGTTCAACCTCCAGGGCGAGCCGATCGCGCAGCGCTGGGATGCCCGCGCGCGCGACGCGATCCGCGACAGCCGCGCCGTCGGCACCGCGAACCTCGTCGCCGGACTCGCTGCGTCCAGCGAACGCCCTGCGGTCCTCGTCTCGGCCTCCGCGGTCGGCTACTACGGCGCGCACGGAGAGGAGCCGCTCGACGAGGAGGCACCGCCTGGGGAGGGCTTCCTGGCGCGCGTATGCGTCGAGTGGGAGCAGGCGGCGCGCGGCGCCGAGAGCTACGGCGTGCGCGTGGCGACGCCCCGCATCGGCGTCGTGCTCGACGCCCACGGCGGCGCACTCGCCGCGATGCTGCCGCCCTTCCGGCTCGGCCTCGGTGGGCCGGTCGCGGGCGGCCACCAGTACATCTCGTGGGTCGTGGCCGACGACGTGGTCGGCGTGATGCTCGCGGCCGCGGGCGACGAGCGCTGGAGCGGCGCCTTCAACGTGACGGCGCCCCAGCCGGTCACGAATCGCGAGTTCGCGCGGCAGCTCGGGGCGATTCTCAGCCGCCCGGCCGTCATGCCGGTGCCGGGCTTTGCGCTGCGCCTGCGCTACGGCGAGATGGCCTCGCTCCTGACGACCGGCGCCCGCGTGATGCCCGCGCGGGCCCTCGTGTTCGGCTACGAGTTCGCCCACGCGGAGCTCGACGGCGCGCTGCGCGCGGCGCTCGCCGAGTGAGCGTCAGACGGGGACGGGCGCAGCCTGCTGCTGTGGGCGCGCGCGATTCTCGCTCTCGATGATGATCCGGCAGGGCCGGCGCGAAAGCAGGTAGGAGGCCGTCGGTCCGATGCCCTGCTCGTCGCTCGGGGCGTGGATCGTCGACCAGTAGATGACGTCGCAGCCGACTTTTTCGGCCTCGTCCACGAGCGCCTGGCCGGCGCTGCGGGTCCGGATCAGGCCGGTCTCGATCTTGATGCCGCGCCGTTTTGCCTGCAGCCGTGCGCTCTCGAGCACCCTGCGTCCCGCGGCCTCCTCATCTGCCAGGCCGATTTCCAGCGACAGCTGTTGCGGCACGACCAACACGTACACGGCGTAGACCACGCCTTCCTCACCGATCAGGCGCGCCGCGTCGCTGAGCGCATCGGCGCTGATGTCGCTGCCGAAGATCGGGACCAGCGCCGTTCGGTAGGCGAGCTGCTCGAAGTCGGCGGGGCGCTCGGGCTGGGAGAGCCGGTAGGACGCCGTGATGGAGAGGCCTTTGCTGCGCCGGTAGAGGACGTAGCCGGCGCAGCCGATGATCATCCACGGGATGCCGACGACGCGCGCCTCGGGATGCAGCACGGTCACCGCGACCCAGGCCAGGAAGGTGCCCATTCCGCCGATGACCGCGGTCAACGGGATTAGGGAGCCTTTGTACCTGAAGTTCAATGGAGCTTTGTAGGGACGCTCCTGGTCGGGCAGCTTCTGGCGCAGGCGGATGATCGAGATGTGCGCGATCGTGAACGAGAGCATCGCGCCGAACGAGTAGAGGTTGCCGAGGACTTCGGTGTTGCCGTAGATGATCAGCGCGCTCGCGAAGAGCGAGAAGAAGATGAGCGTGAACCACGGCGTGCGGAAGCGCGGGTGCAGCGAGGAGAAGATGCCGCGGCAGCTGGCGGTGCTCGGACAGCGACCAGGAAAGGCGGGAGATGCCGATCATGCCCGCGTTCGTTGCGATCAGCAGGATCGTCGCGGCGAGGAAGCCGACGTAGTAGCGCGCGCCGTCGAGCACGGCGCCGTGTAGACCGAGGTGTTCGATGACGCCCAGGATCGGGTCGTTTTCGAAGAAGTGCCCGAGCGCCGTGGCGTAGCCGGGGTGCGCGAAGCTCTGTTTGAGCGCTCGCTGTAGCCGACGCCGTGGTGGATGATCGGCAGTGCGGAGAGCGCGACGACCGAGATGCCCGCGTAGACGGCGAGCACCGCAATCACCACGAGGTTGACGGCCTTCGGTACCTGCCGCCCGGGATCGCGCGGCCTCCTCGGCCATGTTCGCGACCGTCTCGATCCCGGTGTACGCGAGCATCGCGAGCGATAACGCGAAGATCAGTTCCTTCCACGTCGGCGCGACGCCGAAGTGGACCTGGTGGACGAGCAGCGAGGGGTTCAGCACCAGGACGGTGCCGACATCACCAGCAGCCCCTGCGTGCACAGATCGAGGCAAGCCAGGCCCAGGTTCAGTCGCGCCGACTCGCCGAGGCCGCGGATGTTGAGCGCGACGAGCACGACGAGCACGATCAGGCCGCCGAAGATGTCGTCCGGGTTGTGCTTGAGCGCGCCGAGGCCGGGGAACGCGCTGAGGTAGTGCGGGACGAAGAACGCGGAGATCGCGATCGTGAGGATGTAGTCGAGGCTCAGCGCCCAACCCGCGAAGAACGAGACGGCGTCGTTGAAGGCGTGGCGGGCGAAGGATGATGAACCGCCCGCTTCGGGGAACATCGACGCGCCCTCGGCGTAGCTTTTCGCCGTCAGCGCGAAGAGGCCGCCGGCGAACAGGAAGACCAGCGGTGTGAGACCGAGCGCGTGCGCCGCGACCAGACCCAGCGCGTAGTAGATCGAGGAACCCACGTTTCCGTAGGCGGTGGCGAACATGCCGGCCGTCCCGACCGACTTGCGCAGGCCGCGCTGCGAGAGTTTCGCCATCCGCCGCAGGCTACAAACCTCGTGGGGCCGCCGCCCTGCAACAAGAAATTCATGACGTCCGGCGGAGCAGGAGCCAGGCATATGATCCCGACGCAGCGGGAGGGAGATCCCTGCGGAGACATGGACGCGACCAGACGGGAAAACTACGACTCTGGCGAGCACTTCGTGCTTGAATACGGTGAGCTTCGCTTCACCTTCAACGAGGTGGACTTCTCCGAGCGCTGCGAGCAGGCAGCGCTGCAAGGCTCGGCTTCGTCGGCGGGCGACTCGAGCGACGAGGAGCTCGAGGATCTCGTCAACCTTGCCGTCAACGGCGAGATCGCCGACCCCGCCTCAGCGCTGGGCGAGCACGTGAACGACTGCTGGCCGGAGCTCGTCGGCCCAGCCGAGCGCTCGCTCGTGCACTGGCTGCGCCGCCTGGTGTTCCGCGGCGCATGGCTCGACCAGCGGGTGAAAGAGGGCGAGCTCGACGTGAGCTTCGATCCGACGCGACGGCATTTCGCCTACATCCAGCGCGGCGACGCAGCGGCGACGGCGAGGGCGAACCGATCGCCTCGCCCCCGAGCCCTCCTGGGGCCGCGTCGCCTACCGCGCGCTGAGCGTCGGCGCGCAACGACGTCTCGGCGCTTTGCCGCGGGCCTTCGCGATCTCCTGCGCCCCCGCTCGCCGACCAGCAGGTCGGCGCGCAACGTGCCGCTGCCACAAGGTCGACGAGCGGGCGTCCCCCGGTCGTCGTCGAGCGCCTGCAGCGCGATCACCGTCGTCTCGCCGCCGACCGGCTCGGCGGCCGTAGCGACGATCGTAATCGAGCCAGCGTCCCGCAGATTGCGCGCCGCCGCGAGCGCACGCCGCGCGGCGTGGGGCGTCAGCGCGTCGAGCGTGTCGATCAAGACGAGCGCGTCGCCGCCGCGCGCCGCCGCGCGCCGCGCACCGTCGAGCAGCCGCTCGAGCGCCTGAGCCTGCGCCTCCGCGGAGTGCGGCGAACGCGAGCGCGACCGCGGGCTCGACGCCGGCCTCGATGCCAGTCGGCGATCTCCTCCGGGCGAACGCCGAGCAGGGCGAGCGATACGTCGAGGCCCTCGGTGCGAGCAAGCGCAGCCGTGTAGGCGGCGCAACGTGTCGCTCTTGCCGGTGTGCCGTCCGCCGACGATCACGGCGCGCGAGCCCTTGCCCAGCGGCGTGAGCCACTCGATCGCCTCCATCGTCGCGTCGTCGCTGGCGCCAAGCGTGAAGCGCTCGCTCGGCCACCCCACCGGAAGCTCGTCGTAGCGGGCGCCGTCCGAGACGGCGTCGGCCGGAGCCCCGTTGATCTGTTCAACTCGGATCAGCGACGGATAGCGCTCGGAGCGCCTCGGCGGGCGCGCCGGGCCCGCGACGCGGTCGCCGCTGACCAGCTCGCAACGGCGCACCTGAGCGGCCGAGATATACACGTCGCCGTCGGAAGCATCGGGACCGGCGACGCGCAGGAACGCCGAGCCGTTCCCGAGCACCTCGACGACTCCCTCCACGAAGTCCTCGGCGCCGCTCTCGGCGGGCGCGTCCGCCTGCTCGGTGTCGGCCTCGGGGGTGTCTGCGGCGCGGCCGCGGCGGGCAGGCCGCCGGCGGCGCGCGCCTGCGCGCGCGGGTGGTGCCTCCTCGTCAGTCGCGGTCTCCGCCGGCGGCGGCGACGACGACTTTTCGCCGAGGATCGCGTCGATCAGATCGGACTTGCGCAGGCGCCGGTAGCCGTCAAGCCCCATCTCCCGTGCAAGCGCGTGCAGGTCGGCGAGCGGGCTCGCTTCCAGCTCGGAGCGCTCAAGTACAGCCATGTGTTCGTTCCCTTCGTCGTGGTGGGCGGTATGCGTCCCCGGCGTCTGCGGCCGCGGGCACCCGCTGCGGCAACCCTAGCGCGGCGATCCGCGGGCAGCCGTCAGCCGGATGCCGGCTCGTGGCGCAGCTCGTCGGCGAGCCGCACCCCGGTGAGCTCCCCGCCGCCTTCGGCGAGGGCGGCCCGCACCTTCAGGAAGTCCGCTGCGCCGGCGACGTCGTGCAGCCGGAAGATCTGCGCGCCGTGGTCGATCCCGTGCGCGAGGGCGCCGAGGGTGCCGGCGTCGCGGCCGCGCGGCGGGCGTTCTGTCAGCGCGCCGATGAAGTCCTTGCGCGAGATCGCCATCAGGATCGGGCGCTCGAACTCGTGCAGGCGGTCGACCGCGCCGAGCAGTTCGATCGTCTGCGCCGGCGTCTTCGCGAAGTCGGGGCCGGGGTCGACGATCAGGGCGTCGCGTTCCACGCCCCGCGCGACAGCAATGTCGATGCGCGCGCGCAGGAACGCGACCACATCGTCGGCGATGTTCCCGTAGAGATCGTCGTCCTGCACGCGCACCCGCGGTGCCGCCGCCGTGTGCATCAGCACGAGCGCCGCACCCTCGCGCGCGCAGACATCCGCGAGCGCGGGGTCGCGCAGCCCGCTCACGTCGTTCACGATGTGAGCGCCCGCGTCCAGCGCCGCGGCCGCGACGGCCGGCTTGTAAGTGTCGACCGAGATCAGTACGTCGAGCTCGTCGGCGATCCGCCGCACGAGCGGCTCCACGAGCTCGACCTCCTGCCGCGGGTCGACGGGCGCCCTTCCGGTCGTGGCCGACTCGCCGCCGACGTCGATTATCGCGGCGCCGTCGTCAACGAGACGGTGCGCGAGCGTGACGCGATCCTCGAGCGTCGCCTGCCGGCCGCCGTCGCTGAAGGAGTCCGGCGAGGCGTTGACGATCCCCATCAGAAGCGGCTGCGCCGTGATCCGGATCGTGCGGCCGCGCGCAGTGAAGAACGCGGGGCTGACGCTCACGCCGGTGCCCCCGCGCCGATCGGCAGTCCCTCGGCGCGGGCTTCGGCGGCGAAGCGCTCGACCTCGGCGTCGCGCCGGCGCGCATCCCAGCCGAGCTCGTCGCCGAGCGCGCGTGCGACGCGCCAGACGGGACCGTCGACGGTGCTTGTAAGAGACGGTGCGCGCAGCAGCGCGACGCGGGTGCGGCGCAGCAGCACGTCGCCGACGGAGCGCGCCTGCTCGTGTCGCGCCGCGAAGGCGGCCTCCGCGAGCAGGTCCGGAAGGCCGGTCACGATCGGCTCGGCGAGGTCGGGCCGCGCAGCGGCGGCTTCGAGCACGTCGGTGCCTGCGACCCCGTAACGTGCCGCGAGCGCGCCGTAGGCGGCGTCGTTCACGCCATCGACGCGCGGCAACTGGTCGCTCTCGATCGGGCGCCCGAGAGCGAGTTCCTGTGTGCGGCACGGCACGTCGCGACCTTCGCGGAGCACGATGCGGTCGACCGCCATCTTTGCCATCCGGCGCCACGTCGTGAGCTTGCCGCCGGTGATCGTGATCATTCCGGACGACGTCTCGTAGAGCTCGGCCTTGCGGGAGATGTCAACCGACTTGCGGGGGTCGCCCGTGGCGATCAGCGGCCGCACGCCGGCGAAGGCTCCGGCCAGGTCGGACGGCCCGAGCGCGGTGCCGAAGAAGCCGTTCACGGCGTCGAGGAGATAGGCGACGTCCTGCTCGGAGGTCATCACGTGGTCGAGCGGCCCCTCGTAGTCGCGGTCCGTGGTGCCGATGAGCGTGTGGCCCAGCCAGGGCAGCGCGAAGATAGAGCGGTCTTCGCCCGCCGGCACGATCGCGCCGGCGAACAGCGGCAGGTCGGCGCTCTCGAAGACGATGTGGGTGCCGCGGCTCGGCCGGATCGACGGTAGCTCGGCCTCGTCGTGGAGCTCCTGCGGCCGCAGCTCGTCGGCCCACACGCCGGTCGCGTTCACGACGTGGGCCGCGCGCACCTCGAACTCGGCGCCGCTCTCGCGATCATGGGCCTTGACCCCGACCGTCCGCCCCTCGCCTTCCAGCAGCGCGGTTACCTCCGCCCGGTTCGCGAAGACGGCACCGAATCGCTCGGCCTCGCCGAGCACTGTGAGCACCAGGCGCACGTCGTCGGTCTGGCAGTCGTAGAAGAGGTAGCCGCCGGTCGGTTCACGCGCCGCGAGCGCGGGCAGAAGCTCGACGACGTCGGCGCCGTCGATCGCGCGGTGCCGGGCGGGGCTCCACGCCGCTTCCTGGCCGTCCTCGTCGGCGGCCCGCCGGGCGCGGCGGCCCCGCAGGCGACCGGAGTCGACAGACATCACGTCGTAGAGGTTCAGCCCGACCCCGACGAGGCGGTCCGGCCGGGAGCCCTCGAAGGACGCGACGACGAAGGGCAGCGGACGAACGAGGTGCGGCGCTAGCTTGACCATCAGGCTGCGCTCGAGGAGCGCCTCGCGCACCAGGCCCAGGTCGAAGTTCTGCAGGTATCGCAGCCCGCCGTGCACGAGCTTGCTGGAGCGGCTCGAGGTTCCCGCGGCGTAGTCGTTGCGCTCAAGCAGCGCGACGCTGTAGCCGCGCGAGGCTGCGTCGAGCGCCACGCCGGCGCCGGTGATGCCGCCGCCTACGACCACGACGTCAAACTCGCGCTCGGCTAGTTCGTCGAGGGCCCGGCCGCGCTCGATCACGGCCGCAGTTTCGCAGAGCGTCGCGTCAGAGATGCTGCAGCTCGGCGGTGATCTCGCTCACCGCCGTCTTTGCGTCACCGAAGAGCATCGCGGTCTTCGGGTCGTAGTAGAGCTCGTTTTCGATCCCGGCGAATCCCGGGTTCATGGAGCGCTTGATGACGATCACCGAATGGCTGTTGGCCACTTCGAGGATCGGCATGCCGTAGATCGGCGACGAGGGTGTGTTCTTCGCTGCGGGGTTCGTGACGTCGTTGGCGCCGATCACCAGCGACACGTCGGTGCGCTGGAACTCGGAGTTCGCGTCGTCCATCTCCTTGAGCTGGTCGTATGGCACGTCGGCCTCGGCGAGCAGGACGTTCATGTGTCCGGGCATCCGGCCCGCGACCGGGTGGATCGCGTAGGTCACTTCGACGCCGCGGCTTTCGAGCTCCTTTGTCAGCTCGCGCACCGCGTGCTGCGCCTGTGCGACCGCCATGCCGTAGCCCGGAACGATGACGACGCGGCTTGCGTACGCGAGCTGGATCGCGGCGTCGGCGGCGCTCGTGGAACGTACGGTGCCGCCGTGCGCGCTCTCGGCGCCGGGCGCAGCGACTTCGGCGCCGCCGCCGAAGCCGCCGGCGATGATCGACGGGATCGACCTGTTCATGGCGGTCGCCATGAGGTTCGTCAGGATCGTCCCCGAGGCGCCGACGATCATCCCGGCGACGATCAAGGCGGTGTTGTCCAGGGCGATCCCGGTCGCCGCGGCCGAGAGACCGGTGAAAGCGTTCAGCATGCTGATCACGACGGGCATGTCGGCGCCGCCGATCGGCAGCACGACGGCGTTGCCGAGGAGCGCGGCGGCGACCAGCATGAGCACGAAGACAACTTCCGAGTGGGCTCCGGCGACGAGGTCGATGCCGCACGCCAGAGCGACCGCGAGGAGCAGGAAGTTGACGACCTGCTGGGCGGGTCCGAGCGTGATCGGCCGCCCCGGCAGGATTTCTTGGAGCTTGCCGAAGGCGATGTTCGAGCCCCAGAAGGAGATCGAGCCGACGATCGCGGCGAAGACCGAGAAGATCGCCACGTACGTCGGCGGCCCGGGAAGCGTCAGGTGGTGCAGGAAGAGCCCTTCGGACCCGCCGGGAAGCGTGATGTGCGAAGCCCCGACGTACTCGTGCCCGCCGTACGTCGATCCGAAGCGCCGGAACTCGGCCCATGCGATCAGGAACACCGCGCCGCCGCCCACGCCGTTGAACAGCGCGACCATCTGCGGCATAGCTGTCATCCGTACGTTGCGCGCCGCGGGGACACCCACGGCCGTCCCGATGGCCACACCGAGCACGATCAAAAGCCATGTGCCCTCGCTCGGTTGTAGGAGCGTCGCGACGACGGCGATCGCCATGCCGACGGCGGCGATGCGGTTGCCCCGCACGGCCGTCGTCGGGCCCGAGAGCCCGCGCAGGCCCTGGATGAAGAGCGCGAACGCCACGATGTAGAGGACGTCGAGGAAGCTCTCGCTGTGGATGAACGAGGTCGCGAGCGGCACGCTTAAGCGCTGTCTCCGTCGCCGTCGTCGCTCTTGGGCCGCGGCTTGGACTTGAACATCTCGAGCATCCGGTCCGTCACCAGGAAGCCGCCGACGACGTTGATCGTGCCAAACGCGATCGCGATCACCAGGATCACCTTGTTGAAGGTGTCGTTCCCGGACAGCCCGATCAGCAAGAGCCCGCCGAGGATCACGATCCCGTGGATCGCATTGGTGCCGCTCATGAGCGGCGTGTGCAGCGTGTTCGGAACCTTGCTGATGACGACGAAGCCCACGAATCCGGCGAGCACCAGGATCGCGAGGTTCGTGGTGAGAGTCGATGCGAGGATCACAGCCAAGTCGCCGCCTTCGCACCGGCGTGGACGATCTCGCCGTCCCTCACAACGCAAGAGTCGGCGATTATCTCGTCCTCGAAGTCCAGGTTCATTTCCCCCTCCTCGTCGATCATTAGTTCAAGCAACGCCAGAACGTTGCGCGCGAAGAGCTGAGAGGCGTGCTCTGGCATCGTGGCCGGGAGGTTGAGCGGCGACACGATCTTCACGCCCTCCCGGATGACGGTCTTGCCTGGCTCTGTCAGCTCGCAGTTTCCTCCGGACTCACCTGCCATGTCGATGATCACGGAGCCGTGGGGCATGCCTTTGACGGCCTCCGCGGTGACGAGCTTGGGCGCCGGCCGGCCCGGGACGAGCGCGGTCGTGATGACGACGTCGAAGCCCTTGATGGCGTCAGTGAGGGCCTGCTGTTGCACGGCGCGCTCCTCGTCGCTGAGCTCGCGTGCGTACCCGCCCTCGCCGCTCGCCTCCAGTCCGAGGTCGAGCCACTGAGCGCCGAGCGAGGTCACCTGCTCGGCGACCTCGGGCCGCACGTCGTAGCCCGTGGCGCGAGCGCCGAGCCGTTTCGCCGTGGCGAGCGCCTGCAGCCCAGCGACGCCGACCCCGAGCACGAGCACCTTGGCGGGGGGGATCGTCCCCGCGGCGGTCATCAGCATCGGGTAGAAGCGTCCAAGTTCCTCGGCGCCGAGCAGCGCCGCGCGGTATCCGCCGACGTTGCTCTGGCTGGAGAGCGCGTCCATCGATTGGGCGCGGGAGATCCGCGGGATGAGCTCCATCGCAAAGGCCGTGGCGCCGGCCGCGGAGAGCGCACGCGTGGTCTCCGGACTCGAGAGCGGAGCGAGGAATCCGACGAGAACCGAAGTCTTGGCGAGCCGCTCGATCTGGTCCGCTGCGGGCGGCGCGATGACGACCACGAGGTCGGCTCCCCACACCGCGGCGGCATCGCCGATCTCGGCGCCTGCGTCGAGGAACGCGGCGTCGTCAAGCATCGCCTTCTCGCCGGCGCAGGCCTCGACGACGACGTCGAGCTTCCTCGCCTTGAGCTTCGCTATTACGTCCGGGACGAGCGCGACGCGCTGCTCCCCCTCGGCAGTCTCCTTCGGCACGCCGATCCTCATCGCAGGAGGCTGAACCTATCCGATCGGACGGCCAAAGGCCGCACCGCCGCTTGTGCGAGACTCGTCTTTGTGACGATCAACCTGACCCGGATTTACACGCGCCGCGGCGACGATGGCCAGACAGACCTCGGCGACCGCAGCCGGGTATCCAAGCTCGATCCGCGCGTCGAGGCCTACGGGACCATCGACGAGCTCAACGCCACGGTGGGCGTCGCGCTCTGCACTGCGGGCCTGCCTGAGGCCTTCCGCCCCTGGCTGCAGCGCGTACAGAACGACTTGCTGGACGTCGGCGCGGATCTGTGTGTGCCGCCGCAGGATGAGGGAGCGAGGGAGCGCCTGCGCGTTACGCCGGAGTACACGGTCTGGCTCGAGCAGTCGATCGACGCGGTCAATGAGCGCCTTGCGCCGCTGCGCTCGTTCGTCATCCCGGGCGGCTCTGCGGCCGCCGCGCAGCTTCATGTTTGCCGCACCGTCTGTCGTCGCGCCGAGCGCAGAACGCTCGCTGTCGACGGCGCCGCGGACGGAGAAGCCGTTCGCTATCTGAACCGGCTCTCGGACTTCCTCTTCGTCCTCAGCCGCGCCGCCAACGAGCCGGACGAGCATCCCGAGCCGCTTTGGCAGCCCGGCACGCACGGCACGAGCAGCTCCTGAGTCACCAAACGCGGCGTTCTGGGCGCCACAGGTTGGCGGCCCGGAGCGCGGCGACGGCGAGCGCCGTCCAGAGCCCGGCGAGCAGCCATCCGCCCAGCACGTCGCTCGGCATATGCCAGGCGAGCAGGAGCAGCGCGCCGGCCACCGCGAGCACGTAAAGCGAACCCGCCGCGAGCACGGCGGGTCGGATCCGGCGGGATGCGACGAGCGCCAGTGCACAGACGAGCGCCATCGAAGCCGTGGCATGGCCGCTCGGCCATGAGGCCGCGCCGACGCGCGTCGCGCCGGCCCGGTCGTGGGCGTGCGCGAGCACCGGCTTGAGGATGTCAGCGCTCGCGGGCGCGAGGATCATGATGGCGGCAGCGGCAATCGCGAGCCGCGGCCGTCCCCGGGTGAGCGCGACGGCGACGATCGCCGCGCCCCACAGCAGCGCGTACGGCACTTCGAGCGTGCTGAGCAGGCCGCGGGCAAGCGACGATATGCGTGGGCCCTGCAACGACGTCGCGCGCGCCAGCAGGAGCGCGTCGTGCGCGCGCACGTACGGCACGAGCTCGGCGAGAACCCAGAGCAGCGCCATTGCCACCAGGAACGACAGCGCGAGCAGCAGCGGACCGCGCGGGCTGCGGACGCGATCCTGCGCAGTGGAGGTATGCGCGGTGTAGGAGGCCTGGGTATCTACGGCCATTGCACAGAGGTTACGTCGCCGGCTAAAGACCCTCTGAAAGTCCGGCCGTCACAGGGCCGATGTCGCGGCGGACAAGGCTTTCGACGGCGTCCTGGAGCTGCGCATCGCTCGGCTCCCTCGGCCGCGCGCCAGCAGGTTTCGACGGCTTGTACGACGCGGAGACCGGCGAGACGGTGGCCACAGGCAGCGGCCGGCCCGGCAAGCGCGGCGAGGGCCTCGGCGGTGACCCACACCGGCGTCTGCTTCTCGCCGCGCGCGTACGCGATGGCGCCGTCCGGAGCGGTCCGCTCTTCGAGATAGGCGATTGGACTTGGGCCACCGTGATGCACCCGTCGCGGCGAGAAGCCGGCGGCAAGCAGCCCCTGAACCGCCCAGGCTGTCGATTGGGCGTTGGACGCTTCGCCGGGCACCTCGGGCATCCCGCCGTCGCGGTTCTGCGCTCGCTCAAGGTAATGCGCGGCGCGGCCGATCGCGCGGCCGGGACCGCCGCCGGCTGCGAGCGCCTCCGCAACGGCAGCGGTGTCGTCGACATCGCCGGCTGCGGAACGACCGCCGTGGTAGCTGAAGGCGCCGCTCGTGGTCTGCTGGGCGACGAGCCAGCGAACGGCAGCGGCGACCGGCCGGCCGTGCTTGGGGAGGCCCGCGGCGCGCATTGCCAGGACGCCGAACGCCGTGAGGTTCACGAGCCCTTCGATCGATCCGTCGCGGCCCTGCCGTGAGAGAAGCTCGCGCACCGGCCGGTGCCCGGCGAGCGGGCCAACGGGGCGCCGGCGGCGTGAAGGGCGAGGATCGTGCGCTCAATATCGCCGGCGCCGTGGAGCAAGCCGGCTCTCGCCTCCAACGAATCGACGATCGAATGGCCATTCCTCGTCACCGACTGCGGCGGCTCGCCGGCGGCTGCCAGCCCGATCGCGGCCCACGCGGTGTATAGCTCGCTGCTCGGTAGCCCCGGTGACGAGCCGTAGCCGCCGTCACGATTCTGGGCGTGCAGCAGATACGCGCGCGCTCGCTGCAGCGCAGATTGGCCGGCACGCGCGCCGGGGACCGGCGCGGCCGCGGCGACAAGTGCGACGAGAAGCGCAACGGCGACCCCGGTGCCGGCGCGGCTGCTTGCGACGGACGCGCTTTCGTCCTGCCAGGAGAAGGCCATCCGAGCGCGTGCCCGCATCAGGATTCGCAATAGCGGCACGCCGAACGCCAGCCCGAAAACGAAGCTCGCGACGACGTGCGTGATGTCGAAGGGTGCGGCGGCGGCGAGCACGACGCCGAAGGCGGCGAGGGAGTGGCTGCCGGTGGTGCTGAGCGTGAAGAGGTCCACGACGAGGTTGAAGAGCTCCGCCGCGACGGCACACGCGAGCGCGATCGTGAGCGCCCCGGGCGCGCGTCTCGTGAGGCGACCGACTAGCGCCCCGAAGAGTCCGACGAGACCCCAGCCGAGCATCTGCCAAGGCGTCCATGGCCCTTGGCCGAGCAGCATGTTCGAGAGCAGCGCCGCGAGCGCCCCGACGGCAAAGCCCGGACCGGCGCCGAACGCGATGCCGCAAACCACGACGATCGCTGTGATCGGCTTGACGTCGGGGAGCGCCGCGAATGCATCGCGCCCGAGCGCGGCGAGGGCGGCGAGAGCCGCGACGAGCGCGACGAGGCGCGCGGATGGCCTGGCGAGCTCGATCCAGACGACGGCGCAGAGCACCGCCGCGGAGACGATCGCAAGCGACGCGAGCTGCCAGCTCACGCGCGTGCCTCCGAGGGCTCGCCGGGCTCGGGTTGCGGCGTGCGTATCAAGAGCGCGCCCTGCTCGGGCAGCAGCGCGTCGCCCGCGCCGTCGAGGATGCGCGCCGTTTCGGTCGTGAACCAGCGCCCGCGGGCCAGTGTCGGGCCGGTCGGGCCGTCGGCGATTACACGCCCGCGGGCGAGCAGAACTGTACGAGCCGCAAAGCGGGCCGCGAACTCGGTGTCGTGGGTCGCGACGAGCACGGCGCAGCCTTCGGCGCTGCGATCGCGCAGCCACGACGCCAACGCTCCCTTCGCAGCGCCGTCCATGCCACGCGTCGGCTCGTCCAGAGCGATGACGGCGGGCAGCTCCTCACCGCCGAGGACGATCGCGAGCGCGAGCCGCTGACGCTCGCCGCCAGAGAGGTCGCGCGGGTTGCGCTCGGCGAGCCCGTCGAGACCGGCGAGCTCGAGCGCCCGCTCGGGCGCCTCGTCCGCGACCCTTTCATGCAGGAGGTAGTCGGAGGGGTTCTGCAGAAGCAGCGCGACGCGTCCAGCGCGGCGAACCTTGCCCCGCGTCGGCTCGAGAAGACCGCCGCAATGCTTCAGCAGGGTGGACTTGCCTGCGCCGTTGCGACCCATGACGACGACGGTCTCCCCCGCCCTGATCGTGAGGTCGACAGCTCGAAGCAGCACGGGGCCGTCGCGCAGCTCGTGCCAGACGCCCTTCAGCTCGAGCGCCGGCGCCGCAGCCGACGGCCGCGGCTTTCCGCTCGCCGAGCGCTCCGCGGCCGGCGTGAGCCCGGTTCGGCGGAGCGTCGCGCGTGCCTGCTTGACGCCGGCTGGAAGCGGGCTGATGTCGGCCTTCGCGAAGAGCCGTGCCCCGGGCGTCATGAGCTCTGGTGACACCTTGGCTGCCCAACGCAGGAACCCCTGCGGGTCGGCGTCGCAGACGAGCTCCCCGTCCTGCAGCGCAACGACGCGATCCGCCGCGGCAAGGCAGCGCTCGAGGCGGTGCTCGATCAGGAGCACCGCCGTGTCGGCCTCCTGGTTGAGCCGCCGCAGCTGCCAGATCAGCTCGTCGCCCGCGACGGGGTCCAGCTGCGAAGTCGGCTCGTCGAGCAGCACGATGCCGGGCCGCGGCGCCAGTGCCGCGGCGAGCGCGACGCGCTGCAGCTCGCCGCCGGAGAGGTCGCCTGTCGAGCGGTCGAGGAGTTCCCCGATCCCGACCGACAGCGCGGTCTCCTCTACCGCTCGCGCCACTTCGGCCCGCGGTAGGCCGCGGTTCTCCAGCGCGAGCGCAAGCTCAGCACGCACCGTCCCCATGACGACCTGGGTCTCCGGGTCCTGCAGGACGGTGCCTGCGAGCTGGCCGATCTGCGCCACGCTCAGCTCGCGCGTGTCTGTACCCGCGACTCGTACGTGGCCGGCGAGCTCGCCGCCGAAGAAGCGCGGTACGAGCCCGGCCGCAGCGCGGAGGAGCGTCGACTTCCCCGAGCCGGAGAGCCCGGCGAGCACGCAGAACTCCCCTGGCTCGAGCGCCAGCGACACGGAGCGGAGCGCCGGCTCTGAGCGCCCGGGATACGTGTACGTCACTGCGTCGAGCTCTACAACGCTCAACGTTCGACCCCCCGGCGATCGAGAAACGGCAGGAACGCCGCCGCGATGATCGCGACCCCAAGTCCAGCGACGGGAACCCCGAAGCGAGCGTGCACGGTCGGATACGCCGCGAACGACGCGAATCCAAGCCTCGTCGACGCGAGCGCGAACGCGAGGATCGCCAGCGCCGCAGCCGCAAATGCTATGTCGTGACGGGACAGCGGAATGCGCTCGGGACGCGTGCGCGGTCCGGCGCCGTAGCCGCGCAGCTCGAGCACTGCAGCCACGTCGAGCGAGCGGTCGAGTGACCCCTGAACCGTTGCCCGCAGGATGGCAAGGCGTGCGCGTGTGCCTCCGCCGCCTCCGTCGGGCCGGCAGCGCTGCGCTTGCGAAAGGCGGTGTGAGTCGGCAGCCAGCACGGGCAGGATGCGCGTGCCGAGCACGGCCGCCAGACCTGAGCGAGGGAGCACCCGGCGACTCGCGACGAGCAGCTGGTCCGGGTCGACCGCGCAGTAGCCGAGAACGCACGCCAGCACGACGACCACGAGCCGCAGCGCCGAGACGAGTCCGAACACGAGCGCCTCGAGCGTCAGGTTCACCTGGCCGAGCACTCCCCAATCGCCGAGCCTCGCGAAGACAGTGAGACCGTCCCGGCTCACGAGGAGGTTCACGAGAACCGTCATCGCGACAAGCGGGATGAGGGCCCACAGGGCGGTGGCTCGGACCTCCTGCGCCAAGGACGCGAGCGCTGCCGCGCCGGCGACGGCGACGAGCAGAGCCACGAGAACGGCGGGGCTCGTCGCGATCAGCGCGGCGAGGGCGATCGCGCCGCAGAACGCGGCTCCGACCGTCGCGCGGCACGCGTGGAGCGGCGTTGGTCGGCGGCGGTAGGCGATCTTCGTTCTCATCGGGTCAACCTGCGGCGGGGAGTGCCTGTGGCCCGTCAGGTGTCACGGCGAGCGCGAAGTGGTTGCGGAGCGCGGGTTCGTCGAAGTCGGAGGCGGCCCGCTGGGTTCCCGCGGCGTCGATGCCGGCGACGATCCAGACCGGAGGTTCGTTCCCTTGGATGGTGGCGGCGATGGCGCCGCTCCCCGCGCCGTAGACATGGACCGGCTTGCCAGCCGAATTGAGCGTCGTGATCGAGGTCGGTGTCAGCCGCGCGTAGACGCCGCTCGACCGCGGGCCGTCGGCGAGCGAGCGCACCGCGCCTTCGTAATCCAGTTCGTTGACCGTGCCGACGAGAATCCGCAGCGTTTCCGGGCGGGAGCCTTCCGAGAGTCCCGCGATCGCAGCAGGGACCCCGTATTTCTGGAGCTTCGCCGCGATCGTCTGACAGGCCGTCTGGGCGCCGGCGCCGCATTCGACGCGAACGGGGTAACGCTTGCCGCCGAGTCCGCTCAGAAACGGCTCGGGAAACGAGCCGACGACGGCGGGAGTGCTTTCAGTCGCTCCCCACGGGTGAAGGTCCCACCAGATCCTGTCGCCGCTGGCGACGTTGGTTGCGTCCGCTCCCTGGGCGGCCTCGACACCGTTCACGTAGTAGAACCACGCCACGGGCGGCGATGCCTGTGGTTCGCCGACGTGCCCGTCGATGCTTTGAACGAAGCCCCCCGCGTATTCCGT
This sequence comes from uncultured Solirubrobacterales bacterium, assembly GCA_963764325.1. GTDB lineage: Bacteria > Actinomycetota > Thermoleophilia > Solirubrobacterales > Solirubrobacteraceae > Palsa-744. Next base: position 185,641 of record CAVXSE010000007.1, read on the forward strand.
TTTCACACGGTAGTTGCGCATCAGCAGGCTCATGACGGTCTCTTGCCCGTGAGCGTCGAGTGTCCCGTTGGCGGGCACCGGGGTGGCTCCGAAGTCCCGCGTGACGGTCAGCGATACCGCGGACGGCGTCGGCCCGGGGCCGAGCCCGCACGCCGTCATCGTGACGGCGGCGATGCAGACGGCCCCGAGCGTCGCCAGCGGGCGCACCGTCAGCGCCTAGCCTCCGGCGGCCGTGACGGTGATGGTCCGCTGAAAGGCGGTTACCAGGCCCCGCTCGTGCGCTGAGAGCCGATAACGGCCCGGGCGCAACGGAACGTCGATTTTCGCGCTGCCACCGGAGGCGGCGACGGCGGACTCGTTGCCGAGCGTGATCGTCGCTCCGGCGGCCGATTTCGCCTTGCCCTTTTCGTCATACGAGTAAACGCGTACGGCGAGTTTGGATCCGGCCGCGACCCTGGTCCGTGCGGGCGCGACACCGAGCGTGCTCGCGCAGACTTCGCCGTGGTAGACGCACCAGAACCACATGACGTCCTGGCCGTTCGTGAGTTTCCGGCCGTTTCCGAAGGGGCCCTGCTCGCTCCCAGCCCCGGCGGTTCCGCTCCGGTTGCCGACCTTGTAGACCCAGCCGTTGTACGTCTTACTTTCGGCAGCGCTCTGGTGGACTCCGTCGACGGTGGTGACAAACAGCCCTTCGGCGCTCGCGGGGTTTGTGTCACACGGCGAGTAGGCGTGAAGCGCGAACGGCGCGTGGACGTGCTGACGGGCGAGGTCGGCGAGTGCCGCGAGCGGAGTTCCGGCCGGAACCACGCATGAGTGGCCTTCGACGTGGATCGTCGCGGGTGCGACGGTCACGCTCCTGGCGGGCAGGAGCACGCGCCCGTTCTTGCCGACAATCATGATCTCGACGGCTGGATAGTGAGAGCGCGACGCGACGGCGCGCGCCCCTGCGGTCGCCGCCAGGACGGCGAGGACCAGCATGACGATTGCGATCACGGAACGCCGCGATCGCGGTAGATGAAGTGCTGCGTTTGGCATCGGCCAACCCCTTTCCACGAGGGTCTATGTGGGCTTGCCGTCGGGGCAGGTCTCCTGGCTTCCGGGTCTGGACCGACGCGCCTTCCCGAGCTCGTTGCTCAGTGGCTGCACCCTGGGTGCAAGCGACGGGCTTCCCCCGGTCACAGTGGCGGGTCCGCGCCGGACTTTCACCGGCTTCCCTTAGCGACCGACGTTTCTCTTAGCGGCCGGAAGTCTACCCGAAGCGCTAGCTGCCAACCGTCGCTAGATCGCTGTGGACGTCGCGCAGCATTTCGCGTTCACCAGCGTCAAGCGGGCGTGCCTGCTCGATCAGCCGCCGGGCGTGATCGAGCTCGTCGGGCCGTCCGAACGTCAGAGCGGCGGTCACAACGCCGTCCTCCAGGTACCACGTCGTGAAGTCGCCGTCGTCGTAGGAGCCGCGGACGATCTCCTCGTCCCAGTTCGCGATCGGACCGACCGATTCGAGTTCGCCCCAGTCGGCAAGGACCGAGTAGAAGTACGGCACCGTCTTGTAGGGCTCGCCGGCTCCGAGCATGTTGTGCGCGGCGGCTCGGCCCTGGTTGAACGCGACATCCCAGTGCTCGAGACGCATCATCGCTCCGTGGTGGATGACCGACTTGTATTCGCAGGAGTCTCCGGCGGCGAAGACTCCCGGACAGGAGCTCTCAAGCTGCTCGCTACAGCGGACGCCGCCACGCTCCCCGATCTCGATTCCCGCTCGCTTCGCGAGCGTCACGTCCGGCGTCACGCCAGCGCCGACGACGACCGCGTTGGCGGCGAGCTCCAGGCCACTGCTGCTTATGACCTTCGCGACGCGTCCATCGCCCTCGAAGCGCTCCAGCCCGTCTTCGCCGTGCAGGACGATGCCGTGCGACTCGAGCAGCGACTGGACGAACTGGCCGGCCTGTTTGCCGATGCGCGCTTCGAGCGCGACGTGCTCCTGCATGACCATCGTGCAGTGCTTGCCGATCGCAGTGAGCGAAGCGGCGACCTCACAGCCGATGAAGGAACCGCCGATCAGGACGACCTCGTCTGCGTTGGCAGTGCTCTCGCGGATCGCGTCGGCGTTACCGAGCGTGCGCAGATAATGGATGCCGTCGAGGTCGCAGCCGTCAACGTTCAGCCGACGGACGTTCGCGCCGGTCGCGAGCAGCGCTTTATCGAACGTGACGACGTCGCGGGTCGACAGCGTCGCCGTGCGCGCCTGCGGGTCCAGTGACGTGACGCTGGTCGTCGTCATCACCTCGATGTCCTGTTCGCCCCACCACTCCTCGGGACGGAACATCGGCTCGGCGCGTGTCTCTTCTCCCCTGAGGTAGCCCTTCGAGCACTCCGGACGGTTGTAAGGGCGGTCCGGCTCACGGCCGACGACGACGACGCTGCCGTCGGCGCCGGCCTCGCGCAGCCAGCGTGCGCAGTTGGCGCTTGCCAGCCCGCCGCCGACGAGCAGGTAATCGATCGAGCGATCCGCCATTGCCGGGAGATTACAGTCCGGCCGGGTGCCGAACCGACCAGTGCGCCCACGTCGGAATCGAAGCGAAGATTCGCCACCTCGGTCCATTTTCGTTCTGATTCGGTCCGACGTCGGTCCCGTCGTGACTCGTGTCGAGGCGCAATCCGGCGATCACGATGAACACGTGCGGCGTCGGCGTGTCCGCGGCATAGATCGTCACCCACCGCCCAGGGCCGGGCTTGCCCCATCCGACGTAATCCTGGGCAAGAGGATTGGTACGAACAATTTCTGTGAGCGGCCTGATTCCTGCCCGATATAGGACGTAATTGACTGTGCTGGAGCAGTCCTCAGCCGGAGCACCAAGCGGATCGGGGTGCCCCTGCGGTCCGTAGGGCAAATCTTGAAGTTCGTTTCCCGCGACGAGCATCGCCTTGACGACAAACGGGATGTCAGCCGGAATGAGTGCGACATGGCCGTCGCCAGGCTCGAGTGAAGCTCGACTGCCCGAGACGAAAATGACGGGCGTTTCAGTCTGAGCTTGGAGACTTGAGGCTTCATTCGCGTCGTACGCGGCCCCGCCGCCGCCCTGGTATCTGTGCGCCCAGCTGAGGACATCGGCGACGTACCAGGAAGCGTGGTTGTACGCATAAATCGCTCGGCGGTAATCGTCGGGAGCGCCCGAAGCCGCGAGGAGACGTGCGGCAGCGTAAATGGCGTCAGCGGGATCCCACCGGTTCTTGCGACCCTTGCCGTCGGCGTCGACCCCGTACTCAGACCACGTGGCTGCGAGAAATTGCATCGGCCCGCCGGCGCCAGCTGCGTTGACCGACCCTTCCCGCCAGCACGCGGGGTCGGTGTCCAAGCCGTTGTCGCACTCCATCTTCCCTACGCCCGCGAGTACTGCCCAGGAGATCCCGTAGCGCCGCGCAGCCTGGCGGTAGAGGGCCAAGAATCTAGGCGGAATTTCATTCGTCGCTCGCTGCGACGGCGGGCTTTCGGCGCCTGGCCCAGCCGCGCTGGAATCAGCCGTCGTCGCCCCCAGGAGCAGGACGGCGACGATCGCGAACGCGATCACCGGCACGAAGCAAGCGGCGAGCGCCAGCGCCGCGAGAGCGGGGATGCGTTTGCGAGGTTCGGGCACGCATTTGCTACTCCGACGACGGTCGCCTAAGGCGCTTCGCAAGCGGCGCGAACCGGGCGCCCCACTCCGCGCCCTGTGCGTCCGTCGGCGGCGCTGACGCTTCTACGGCCGCCAGCCGGCCGCGCAGGCTCACCTCGCGCCGCCGTTCACCGTGGCGGCGAGCGTCCGACAACGCGTTGAGAAGTCGGGCGTGACGGCGCTCCGACTCCGTTTCAACCCGCGACACCACACCTGACGCTTGCTCACGCGGGCCGCGAGGAGGCGCCTTCGGGGCACTCGTGGCATCGTTGCGTGCTGCGCGAGTGGATTGCAGAGCGCCTGGCGCGCGCCCGAACGGCCGCTCTAGCAGCCAGCCGATGCTGGCCGCCTGCGCCACGCGGCCGACCCGTCCGCCGCGCCGTTCTCCGGCGCGCAGGCTCGTGGCCAGCGCGCCTCGGTTAAGGAAAAGCCCCCAGGAGACGCCAGCGGTAAGCAGCCAGTCGGTCATCCATCGACGGGGCACCAGTTCCGCCGTCAGGGTGAGCAGGCAGAAGAGCGCGCCCAACAGGAACGCGTATAACAACTTCGCTAGCGCCGCGCCAGCGAGGCGCTCGCCCCACACCCAGAACAGCGCCCTCCCTCGCTCGCCGAACGCGGGGGCGAGCGCCACGACGGGTGATACAAGCAGTAGAAGGATCGTTAGGGCCGTCGCTACCAGAAGACGAATCGCGATCGATCCAATAAGCGCGAGTGCACCGGCGATCCCAACGGCGATCAGAAGCAGACCGCCGAGTCGCGGCCACGTCCCTGCCGCCGTACGAAATTCTGCCTGCGCCGCCGTTGCCGCCCGACAGTTCGAGAGGTCACCGCCGCCGCAGAGCGCATTGAGAAGCGAGGGCGACCGTTCGGCGTCGTTTCTCGCCGTCCCCCCAGCAGGAAAGGCTAGAAACAGGCTGCCGACCGTTCTGGATTCCTCGACGGCATCAACAACGCTCAGCGGTCCGTTTCCGTTTCGGCATGACACGCCGTGGCGGCCGCGACGACAGCCCGCCGTGAGTACGGATTCGGCAGCGACGGCGAGCGCGGCTCGTTCCAGCGGCCGGTCGGACGCCGGCGGCGAGGTACACCAGCTGACGTTGCCGAACTCTAGGTAACACCAAGGCGCTTCGAGCAACCGTGCATCAAGACTCGAGAGTGCCTGGTGAAGCGTGGGGTTGCCACCGAGCGCTCCGGACGCCGCAGCCAACGTGCTCGCTGACAGGCGGTTGCTCTCGTTGACCACCGCGCCGACGGTCGCGGCTGGCTGGGCGCTGACGGCCAGGGTCGCGACGATCATCGCGGCGGACGCCAGCGCGCCGCCAACCGCGTATCCAGCGCGACGGCGCAGAACGCCGTGATAGGCAGCGAGAACCGCCGCGCAAGCTAGGGCGAAGCCGAGCGCGGGGTACGTGACAAGAGACTCGACCGAGCGGAGCCCCGACCCCAGCCGTGAGGTGAACTCGGCAGAGAACGGATCGAGGGAGAAGCACCATTCGAGGATCACGGTTGCCGCGCGAACCGACCACACGAGTACCAGCCAGATCGGTTGAACGAGGAGGGCTTGGACGGCGTTGAGCAGAGCGCCTTCGCCGATCCCCAGCAAGCCGGTGTTGACGTTGATATCGATCGCGTATGCCGAAACTCCAGGATCCACGGGAGTCGAGCACGTTTTCTCGGCGCCGGTGTGCAGCTGCTCGGCGCACGGCGGCCCGATCAGCCCGTTGGCTCCGAACGGTTCGGCGGTGCTCGGTGTGAAGGATTCGCGCGGCGCTCGGCTCGCTCCGTAGCGGTCGGTGATGGGCGGCCGAGAGGCTGCGCGCGAGCGCTCGCTTGCACCGAGCGCAGACGCTGGCACGAACCCGATGACCAAAACGGCGGCTGTCGCGACGAGCGCTAGCGCACGGGCCGTCAAGCGAGCGTTGCGGCGGCCGGAGGGGTAGTCGATAACGCGTCACGCAATCGCTCCGGGACGACATCGATCTGGATCGCCCCGGCGCGCCCCCGGTGGTCGCGAAATATGCAGCGTCCGGCTCGCATCGCGAGCAGGCGGTCAACCAAGCGGGCGTCGGCGTCGAGTCCGAGAAGTCGCAGCGCCGCATTTGCCTCCCGCTCAGCCCTCATTCCGAACACGAACGCCGCGCCTACGAGATTCTCGAGAGACTCGCTACCGCTCAGCAGAGCGTCGCCGACGAGCTGCGTGCTGATAATCGGCACGGCGAGCTCGGATCGCCCCATCCGCTGCAGGCCTGTCAGCAGCGCACGACCCACTGGGTCGCCAAGAAGTCGCCATCCCTCGTCGAACGCAAAGACCTTCAGACGTGCACGCTCTTGCGCCATCAGGTGCATGGAGAGAAGTGCCACCAGTCGGACGATCTGCTCGCCGACTTGCTCAGAGTGCGAGTACTGCGAGCGCGGTGTTCCGATTGGCGGTCCGGGCAGATCACGGATCGCTATGTAGGTGTACGGTCGCTCGCCGACGACGGGCAGTTCAACATCGGGGTCGGCGAAGGCGAGTTGCGTGAGCCCTGACCGAGCGTGAACCTCGAGCATCTCCGCAAGTGAAGAGTTCCCGCTCGCCCGAATCTCCCTGATGACGTCGAAGCAGGTCGGCCGAGCCGACCCGCTTATAGCTCGGTCGACGGCGGTCACAAGCAGCGGCTCCCAGTCCGGCTCGCGGCCCGCCGGCAAGATCGCCCGGAGGAAGGCGATCGTCGACTCGTGCCTCAGATCCGGGGGCGAAACCCGGAGCGGATCGAGCAGGCCGCGGAGGCTGCGCTCGGGTCGAACGGCGAGGATTTCGGCGCGCTCGGCGACCTCGTCAAGGAGATGGAGGCGATGGTCGCCCTTGGGGTCGCAGTCGACGACGCGAGCGCCTTGGAGCAATGCCTCGTAACAGAGCTTCTGCGCCAGCGTCGTCTTCCCGGTACCGAGTGCGCCGATACAGAGGATCGCGGCGTTCTGGTCTCCCTCCGAGCCGTCGCGAAGGTTGAGCCGTATCGGCCGTCGGCTGGCCGTGAGCGTGTGGCCGAGATAGAAGCCATCGTCTGACCCGACCTGTTCCGACGCTGTCGGCATGAGTGCGGCGATCTGGTGGGCCGTGAGAACGTCGTCGTAGCCGCGCATGTGTTTGCGCTGGGCCGGAATGTGGTGCGAAAATGCGCGGACTTGATCGGCGACTGGTCGATGTAGGCGTAACGGAGCGAACGCGCGCCGACACGCGTCGACGCGATCGGCGAGCTCCTCGACGCTTTGCCCGGCCACGGCAACGGCGATGCTCGCTCGGAAAAGTGGTGGCAGTCGACCTGACTGCAGCTCGGACAGTAAGCGGCGCGCGAGTTGCGATCGCTTGACCCCAAGGTCAGTCGCGCCGTGTTCGCCCTCGGCCTCTGCGCGCACGATCTGATCGGCGTCCTGAAGCCGCTTTCGCGCGAGTCGCAAGGCCGCGGCATTAGGGAGAAAGCGCGCGTTCAGCGAAACGTCGAGGGGGAAGCCGAGGCGCTCCATTGGGCGAAACATCAGCTCGAGTTCGTCGCCAGGGAAATCGACGGCCTCAGGGAGCGCGCCGAACATAAGCGTCGTTTGGTGCGCGGAGCCAAGCTCCGAATGGATCACGAGTTCACGCAGGCGAGATTCGGCACGACAATTGCTCCAGCGGTGCACTCGCCCGTCGAGAAGAGTGATCAGCGCTTCTCCGTTACGCTCAAACGCGATCGGCGCCGCCTGGTCGAAGGCATCCAGGTCAGGCTCGTCGACGGCCCGGCAGTAAGCGCGACGCACCATCCACTGAATCTCGCGGCTGGTCGCCGGCCTGATCGACACGTGTTCGCCGATCCGCAGCTGAGCCTGGTCGGCTCGAATCTGAGCCTCAGCGAGGCGACGCGCGCTCAACATCGGCGCGCGGCCGATGGCCACGAGAGGATTCCATCCGGGCCGCACGACTCGAGATCCCGCCGCGAACCGCTCGAGTGTCGGCTCGCGTTCAGACAAGCAGACGACCAGGAACACGTGCGGCGTACCGGATCGAGCCGCCCCGATCCTTGCTTGTTGAGCGGCGACGTAATCGTCGCGGACAGCTGCAAGCGAGGCGTCGATGTCGGGCCGTCCTGGGTTCGCGGGGGCGAAGCGAGTGTCGGCTACTCGTAAGAGCTGCAGGTCGGCTTGAGCCGCCTCAAGCGCTTGGGAAAACGAAACGAGCCGGGCAACCTTCTGGTCGTCGCGAAGAAGGTCGTACGTTTCGGTCGGTAGCGCGTACACGGCCCATGCGTCGCGCATGCCGGCTGCGAAGACGCAGTTGCCGACAATCGCGGTGAGCGCGTTCCTCACGAGGCGCCGACGGTCGCGTTGAAGAGCAGCGTGGCGCCCCGCGGAACCCACACCGAGACGGACTCCCGCGAGCGATGCTTCAGACAGCGCACTTCGATCGTGGACGGTCGAAACATGGCCCGCGACGGGCCGCGAGATCTCGCCCACGCGAGTTGGTGGACGCACTGGATCTCGACCCAGCCAGGACCGACGTACTTGACGCGCGCGCCAGACGCAACGTACGAGACGCCGGGGTCCAGTCGCACGCGTCGATCTCGGGCTCGCACGAATCGCGCGACGAGCGAGCGCTTCGCTTCACTGGCAAGGGGGCCAAGCAACGAGTGCGTGCTCCGTCCGTCAATCTGAACCGCTACAAGTGCCGCGGCGGCGGCGGCGGGAATGGCCACCGTCCACACCGGCCACGGGAGCCAGCCCAAAAGCTCATCGGTGCCCGGCAGCCGACCCACTAGAAGGGCCGCCCCGACCAGCCCGAGAAAGTAGACAAGCGCTCGCACTCGAATCCCGCCGGGTCCGAGTTGAATTCGGTCGATTCGGTAGATCCGGCGCTCCGGCGCGAACACTTGGTGGTAACTCGAGACGTCCACGGCTAGCCGAACAGAGACGTGACGGTGGTGCGAAGAAGGGCGACACCCGCTGGCGTCGCAAATAGAACGGCGACTACGCCGACGGCAAAGGCAGCAACGGCGTCGCGAAAGTCACGCCGGAAAGCGAGGACGACCGCGGCTGCCGCAAACGCGATGCCGATGACGCTCATGGCAACCGATCGCGCCACATCGCCGGCCTTGGTGGCGGCGGATTCCAGCGTGGCCGCTGCAAGCTCCTGACGACTACCGACACGGCTCAAGCCCGCGGCGCTTGCCGCCGCGGGCCCTAGCGCGAGCGTGGTCGAGCTGATAAGTGCGACCGATGCGAAAACGGCAAAGCTGCGGGACACGGATGCTCCTCTCGGTGGGTTTGTGCAAGTGCGCGGCCTTGTCAGCTTCGACAGGTCTCGAAGCCGAACTCGGCGCCAGCGCCGCACGCTTCGCGAGGCGCTTGCGGCACAGCTGCGGCGGGAGTGGTCACCTCCGGTGCCCCGGAGAACGATGTCCTCGCGCCGCGGTGACGGTCAAGCAACGGCCGGTAACGTTTGGCCGGCCCTGGACGCTCGGGACGTGCGAGCGGGTTGGGTCGGGGGAACCTGCGCAGCCCGTGTCGACTTTCTCGAACTACGCTGCCATCGCGGGATTCGGCGTGCGTCCCTGCGACGACGGCGACCCCGGCCACGACCGCAGCGAGCGCAATGGCAGCGCGCGTGCGGATGAGGCGCCCCGATCGTGGCGGGCGGTGTGCGGCGTGCGGCCGCTCTATTTTCGCGGCGCGGTCGATGCCGCCGTCCCGCACTGTGAAGAGGTTCGGGTCGCTAGGCGGACTGCCGTTTGTCGAGCCGCGGTTCCCCCGCGATCCGATCGACGAGGTATGCGACGTGTCTTGTTGCCGTTCGGCGGACTGTGCCCTCACCGGGGCTCTCCGTTTCCGCCTGTCGGTAGCGATCCGAACTCACCGTGCCTTCGAAGTCGGTCCCGTCCGCGCTGCGCGAGCTTGCGGTACTTCTCTGGCGACCAGCCGTGTTGGGCGCAAATCTCGTCGCGGTCACCGAGCACGCCGAGGCGAGAACCGACCACGATTCGCTCGTCGGCCGTTAGACGCCGCGCGGCACGGAGTACGCCCGCTAGCTCATCTCGGGCAAAGACGGTTTCCTCAAGCGACGTCCCCGCCGCGCGGTGCTGGAGCCCTTCTGGCGCGTCGCGGTCGATTTGCGTGGAGAGCGCGCGCTCGAGTTCGGCTCGTCGAGGACTCCTTCCGCTCAGTGCGCGCTGTTGGTCGGCGACGCGCGAGAGAAATCGCTGGTCGAACGAACTCGCGATGTGACCGTCGCACTCAAAGCTTCGGCCATTGCGCCCGGCGCGGATTAGCTCGAATGCGGCTTGGCTGAGGCATTCCTCGAGGTCGCTCCGTCGCAACTTTCGGCTGTGCGTGCGCAGCAGAACAGCCGATCGAGCGATCACGATGTATGCGATGCGCCACTCCAACTCCGCGTCGCTTCGACGCGAGGTTCCAGGGCGGCTGGGCACAATTCCTCGTGTTTCGCGCTCGCATCGGATACACACATCGGTATGTCGCCGCTTGTGCTACGCCGGCCCCCCGGCGATCGGACAATCCCGTCACAGGCCCGTTGCGGGCTGACGGCGATTCACCGATGAGCGACCGGCTACGAAGATTCGACGCCCGCCAGCGGAACAGTCGTGTGCTCGCGTTCCCCGTCGCCGTCGTCAAGAAGTTCAGCGAAGACCAGGCCGGCCAGCTCGGCGCGCTGATCGCGTATTACGCGTTCATTTCGCTTTTCCCGCTTCTCTTGATTCTCGTCACGGTGCTCGGATTCGTGCTCCAACACAACCCCTCGGAGCGCCAAACGATCCTCGACGGCACCCTCGGCAAGATCCCCCTGATCTCGGATTCGATCTCGATTCAGGGACTTCATGGCAGCATCGCGGCGCTCGTCATCGGCATCGTCCTGGCTCTCCTTGCGGGCTTGGGGATCGCCAACGCGGCGCAGAGCGCTTTCAATCGCATTTGGGGCGTGCCATTCAGGGCGCGGCCCAATTTGATCGTCCGCCGTCTGCACAGCCTCGGCACGCTCCTGCTGCTCGGAACGCTGACCGTCGCTTCGGCCGTTGTCGCTGGCGCCGTCGGGGCCGGCGGCGAGACGATCGTCGAACCCATCGTCGCGACGATCGTCGCGCTGGCGTTCAACCTGCTGCTGTTCTTCCTCGCCTTCAAATTGCTGACGTCGAAGGACCTTGGATGGCGAGATGTGATCATCGGCGTCGTCCTGGCCACGGTGTTCTGGCAGCTCCTCGAGCACCTCGGCGGCATCTACGTCGACCACACGCTGAAGCGAACGACGCCTCTGTATGGGGCGTTTGCAGTAGTTCTGGGCCTGCTCGCGTGGTTGTATCTGGCTGGACAGCTCGTCCTCCTGGCCGCCGAGGTGAACGCCGTCCGCTACTACCGCCTCTGGCCGCGGACGATCTTCACCGAAGAAGTGCTGGACGCCGACCGGCGAGCCCTGACGATGTCGGCGGAAGTCGAGGCGCGCATCGACATCGAGAACGTCGAGGTCGATTTCGACGGCAAGTGAGCGTCGTCTACACGCGGTCCGCCAGCGCCTCACGATGCCCGGTGGACGACGCTATACTAACTACAGTTTCGTAAGCACCTATGGAGGCATGAGCATGCCGGACGCAAAAGAGACACCAGACTTTCGGGCCGCCGCGGACGCCACTCCAAGGCTGCGCCTGATCCCCCTCGACGACACCGTCGTCTTTCCGAACATGGGCATCACGCTGACCGTTGACGTCGGCAGTGACGAGCAGGTCGTGCTCGTGCCGCGCCACGAAGGCGAGTACCTCGACGTCGGGACGATCGTCTCGGTTTCTGAGAAGGTCCGCCTGCCCGGTGGGGGGCGCGCTGTCGCTCTCTCGGGCGAGCACCGGGCCTTGATCGGCAAGGCCGAGGCCGGCCCCGAAGGCGAGCTTCGCGTCGAGGTCGATGAGCGGCCCGACGAGGTGCCAAATGACAAACGCACGCGCGAGCTCGAGACCGAGTACCGCGCCACGGTCGAGGAGATCCTGGAGTTGCGCGGCGACGACGGGCGTATCTCGGCGTTCCTGCGCGCCATCAGCGAGCCCGGCACGCTGGCCGATTCGGCCGGATACTCCCCCACTCTCAGCTACGAGCAGAAGGTCGAGCTGCTGCGCACGCTTAACGTGACCGAGCGCCTCGCGCTTGCCGTGAAGCTGCAGCGCGAAAGCCTTGCCGAGCTCCAAGTGCGCCGTCGTATCCGCGAGGACGTGCAGGAGGGAGCCGAGAAGCAGCAGCGGGAGTACTTCCTGCGTCGGCAGATGGACTCGATCCGCAAGGAGCTGGGCGAGGACGAGGCGTCGGTCGCCGAGGAGTACCGCGCCAAGATCGAGGAGTCTGGCATGCCGGAGGAAGTCCGTGCGCAGGCTGAGAAGGAGGTCGCTCGGCTGGAGCGCATGGGCGAGCAGACGGGCGAGTCGAGCATGATCCGCACGTATCTGGACTGGCTGATAGCCGTGCCGTGGGGCAAGAACTCCGAGGAGCGGCTGGATCCTGTCGCGGCACGCGAAGTGCTCGACGCCGACCACGCCGGGCTTGAGGACGTAAAGGACCGGATCACTGAGTACCTCGCCGTGCGCAAGCTCCGCGCAGATCGCAAGATCGAGGCCGACCCGCGGGCCGGGGCGATCCTCACGCTGATCGGACCTCCGGGCACCGGGAAGACGTCGATCGGCGAGTCGATCGCGCGCGCAACCGGACGCGAGTTCGTTCGCATGTCGCTTGGCGGCGTGCGCGACGAGGCCGAGATCCGCGGGCACCGGCGCACGTACATCGGCGCGCTGCCGGGCAGGCTGGTCCGGGCCCTGCGTGATGCGGGGACGATGAATCCGGTGATCCTGTTGGACGAGGTCGACAAGGTCGGCGCCGACTGGCGCGGCGACCCGTCGGCGGCACTGCTCGAGGTCCTGGACCCCGCGCAGAACCACTCGTTCCGTGACCACTATCTGGACGTCGAGCTCGACCTCAGCCAGGTGATGTTCATCGCGACGGCGAACGTCGCGGACACCATCCCCGGTCCGCTGCTCGACCGCATGGAGGTCATCAGCTTCGACGGCTACACGGCCGAGGAGAAGCTGGCGATCGCGAAGGGTTACCTGTGGCCCCGCCAGGTCGAGCGCAACGGGCTGCGCGAGAACGAGGTCGAGATCTCTGACGACGTGCTGCGCCTGATCATCTCCGAGTACACGCGCGAGGCGGGCGTACGCACGCTTGAGCGCCAGCTCGGAACGGTGCTTCGCAAGACAGCCACACGAATCGCCTCGGAGCAGACGATCGAAAACGTCGTCGAGGTCGAGGCGAGCACCGACAATGGGGCAACGGCCCCAGCGAAAAAGCGCAAGCGGCGCCGGCCGTTGACGATCGACGTCGACGCGGTACGCGACGCGCTGGGCCGCCAGAAGTTCTTCCAGGAGTCGGCGGCGAGGACCGCGACCCCCGGCGTAGCGACCGGCCTTGCGGTGACCGGTGCGGGCGGCGACGTTCTGTTCGTAGAGGCCACGGCGATGAAGACCGGCGGCCCGTCGAGCGGCGCACTCGTGCTGACCGGCCAACTCGGAGACGTGATGAAGGAGTCCGCACAGATCGCACTCTCCTACGTGCGCGCACACGCCGACGAACTCGGCATCGATGAGCGCGCGTTCGAGGGACGCGACTTCCACGTCCACGTGCCCGCCGGTGCGGTTCCGAAGGACGGGCCGAGCGCCGGCGTCGCCCTCGTGACGGCCCTCGCCTCACTGCTGACCGGCAGGCCGGTGAAGCACACCGTCGGGATGACGGGTGAGGTCACGCTGCAGGGACGGGTGCTGCCGATCGGCGGCCTGAAGCAGAAGGTCCTTGCGGCGCACGCCGCCGGGTTGACTGACGTGATCATGCCCGAGCGAAATCGGGGCGATCTCGACGACATCCCTGAGGAGGTTCGTGAGCAGATGACGTTCCACCCGGTGATGACCGTCCACGAGGTCCTCGAGCAGGCTCTGGAGCCGTCGGTCGATGTCGCGCGGGTCTAAGCGCTGCGAGTCGGTGCCGGTGGAGGTCCGCCGCGCGGCGGACCTCCTCGAGCGCCGTTGGCAGATCTCAATCATCTACGCGGCGATGAGCGGCGTACACCGCTTCAACGAATTCACCCAGGCCGTGGAAGGAATATCGCCTCGGATGCTCTCCGAGCGCCTGCGGGATCTTGAGGCTGCGGGCCTACTCGAGCGCCGCGTGCTGCCGACGAGCCCGCCGAGCGTCGAATACCGCCTGACGGCGAAGGGCGAGCGACTCGCGCCACTGATCGAAGCGATGCGCGACTATGCCGGCGCGAAGTGACGCCGGCGCCGCCGCGACTACGCGTTGACGAGCTCAGCGATCGTGCGGAGCGTCGCGACGTCGCCGGAGACCAGCATCGTGGTGACGATCGACTCGCGCCAGCGCTCGAGATCGTGGCGGATCTTCGCCGGCGGCCCGACCAGCGACATCTGTTCGATCAGACTCGCGCGGGACCTTCGCCGCAGCCTCGTGCTTCTTGCCGGCGAGGTAGAGGTCGGCGATCGCTTCGACATCGGCCTCATAGCCCATTTTGATCGCGACGTTGGCGTGGAAGTTCGTGCCCTTGGCGCCCATCCCGCCGAAGTAGAGGGCGTAGTAGTGGCGCAGCGTGTCGGCGGCAGCCTCCGACGTCGTCGGAGATGATGAGCGGGACTGTCGCCGCGACCTCGAAGTCCTCCGCGCCGCGCCGCGCGCCCGCGCGTGCGAAGCCCTCGGCGAGCGAGTCGGTGTAGAGGTCCTGGTGTTCGGGGGCGAAGAACAGGGCCAGCCAGCCGTCGCAGAGCTCGGCGCAGAGCGCGATGTTCTTGGGCCCCTCGGCGCCGAGGTAGATCGGGATGTCCTGCGCAGCGGGTGGATCGAGCTCTTCAGCGGCTTGCCCAGCCCGGTGCCGTCCGGCAGCGGCAGCGGGTAGTGCGGCCCGGGCGCGGTCCAGCGGGCCCTTCGCGGGCCCAGATGTCGCGCAGGATCGAGACGTACTCGCGCGTCCGCGCGAGCGGCTTCGCGAACGGCATGCCGTACCAGCCCTCTACGACCTGCGGTCCCGAGACGCCAAGGCCGAGGATGAAGCGCCGCCCGAGAGGTGGTCGAGCGTCATCGCGGCCATCGCCGTGGCCGCGGGCTGGCGCGCCGACATCTGCACGATCGCGGTGCCGAGCCTGATGCGCTCGGTCGCGGCGCCCCACCACGCGAGCGGGGTCAGGCAGTCGGAGCCGTAGGCCTCGGCGGTCCAGATGGAGTCGAAGCCGAGGCGCTCGGCCTCGAGCACCGACTCGGCGGCGCCGGCCGGCGGGCCGCCGGCCCAGTAGCCGGTGTTCAACCCGAGCTTCAGTGAGCTTCGCCACTGGGCGATCCTACGCGCCGTCCGGCGGCGCGGTGTCGAGCAGCGCGATCGTGAAGCCGTCGTAGCCCTTGTCGCCGACGGTCTGGATCGTCGTCGCGCTGACCCGCGGCTCGACCGCCAGCAGTTCGTGGTAGCGGCGCATGCCGCGCGCGCCCTCGTCGTCGCTGTCCGGATTCGCGACCTCGCCGCCGCGCACGTGTTGTCGAAGATCATCAGGCCGCCGGTGCGCATCAGCGGCAGCACGGCGCCGAAGATAGTCGGGCGTCGTCTTCTTATCGGCGTCGAGAAACGCAAGATCGAACGGCCCTTCGCCGCGCTCGCTGATCGTGCTCCAGCGACTCAAGCGCCGGCCCGACCCGGATGTCGACCTTCGCGCCCACGCCGGCGTGGTCGACGTTGCCGCGGGCGACCGCGCGCGTAGCTCGCCTTCGAGCTCGAGAGTGACGATCTCGCCGTCGGCGGGCAGCGCTCGGGCGAGCCAGATCGTCGAGTAGCCGCCGAGTGTGCCGAGCTCGAGGACCCGGCGGGTACCGGAAAGTCGGGTCAGCAGGTAAAGAAGCTTGCCCTGGGCCGGCGTGACGGCGATCCATGGCAGACCGGCGTCCGCGGTCGCGGTGGCGGCTGCGCGCAGCGCGTCGTCCTCGCCGACGATCTGCTCGTTCGCGAACGCGTCGACCGCCGACCAGAGCTCCTCTGGCGTGCTCATGCCGCCTGCCTCGGCGTGATCAGTGCAACCGGGGCGCTCAACCCGGCAGACCGTTTCACGGTCGCAATCGTCCGGCCTGGCTGAACCGCCGGACGAGGTTCGCCGAGATGCTGACCGAAGAAGGGCTCGGCGAGCGAAATGTCGGGCACTGAGAGCGCGAGCCCCCAGAAGAACGCGTCGCGGCCGCTTCCACCGCGAGCCTCGGCTGTCTCCTCGGGTTCGGCCACGACCTCGAGGATCACCTCTCCGAGCCGGAAGAAGGCCTGCCGCGGCGCGCCGGCCGGTGTCGGCTCCTCGCGCACGCGCCGCAGGTCGAGACCGGCCGCTGTGAGCACACCGATCGTGCGATCGAGGTCCGGCGACACGGCGACGACGTGGTCGATGTGCGTCACGCCATTCGGGTGGATCACGGCCGCGGGCGCGGCACGCGGAGCCCCAAGCGACGTCGGTAGCCCGTCGAGCTCGGCGCCGGCATTGCCGGCAAGAGTCCATCCCGTGATGCTCGCGCCGTCGCGAGCTCCGCCGAGACGAACGTCGACCGAGCCGATCGGCACCACGTCGTCGTGGAGCGTGAAGCCGAGCGCTTCCCAGCGCTCAGGCTCGTCGGCCAGGCGCAGCTCCTGCAGTTCGGTCGGAGCCCCGTCCGGCACGCCACGAACCGTATACGCCTGCGATCCGCCGCGACTCGCGAGCCTGGCGCTTGCATGAACGGGCACGCGGAGCAGCGAAGGCTTCCTGCGCGGATCGCCGCACGCATATCCTTGCTCGAGTGCGACAGAGCCCGTTCATGTTCGCCGTGCGCTACGGGCTCCCGGCGGCCGTCGTCGTCGCGGGCATCGTCGTGATGGCCGGGGGCGGCGAAATCAACCTTGAGGGCGGTGCCGGCATCGTCAGCGCGGGCCTCGCGATCTACTTCCTCAACTGGCTGGTCAGGCTCGGCGCGAGCGGCGACGAGGAGCGCGAGCGCGAGCAGCGGGCGCGCGAGTACTTTGATGAGCACGGGCGCTGGCCCGACCGCAAGCATCACGGCGAGACTCAGGGCGGCGATCAGCCGCGGTAGCCGGCGAGTAGGTCTGTGAACTCGAGCGGCGTCTGGGCGATGCCGCTGCATTCGTGCGCCGGATGACAGGCGCGGTCGCGATTGACCGCCCAGAACGTCATCCTCGCGAGGTGGTGGGCGGTCGCGAAGGCGAGCATCGTTTCGAAGTTCGCGGGCGTCACGGTCTCGCTCTTTTCGTCGGTTTTCCCGTTCATCGTGGAGATCCCGGACTCTTCGTAGGCTTCGCCTTCGCCGATGCCGTAGCTCGCGGCGATGTCGCGCGCGAGGCCTTCCGTGGCGCGGATCGACGCGGTCGCCATGTCGCTCGCCGGGCGGACCGAAATCGAACGGCATGATCGTCCAGGCGTAGGGCGCGAGATGGTCCGCAGCGCCGTCGGCGATGAGGCTCGCGCTGTTCGCTTCGGGACCTTCTTCGCCCGCCGGCATAGTCAGCGAGATCTCGAGCGACGGGTAGGCGAGCTGGACGATCCGCAGCGCCTGCGCGACGCGTGCCCGCACCTTCGCCGACGCCAGTTCGGTGTGCTCGATGTCGATGTCTAGCCCATGCAGCCGTAGGCCGTGATGACCTTTTCGTACGCCGCGGCGAGCGCACTGGCGGATTTGCACGCGTTGCCGAGCTTCTTGCCACTCCAGCCGCCGATCGAGACGACGACTTCACCGCCGGCGGCGCGAATCTGTTCGATCGCGGCTTGGTCGGGGCCGCCGAGCAGCGGTTCGCTGCCTTCCCACTCGGGGTTGCAGCCGTCGTGCGCGAGCACAAACGCGAGCGTGATCGCGCGGATCCCCGATTCCTCGATCACCTGGGCCGGCGCCTGCGGTTCGCCCCAGCCGAGGTACTCGTAGGGCGCGGCTAGCTGCACGGGTTGGGCCGCGGCGCCGGCCGGCGCCATCAGCACGATGAGCACGACGGCCGCCGTGGCAAGGGTGAGCGTCTTCGCCCGGATCACGCTGCAAATCGTACTCAGCCGGTCTCGACACGCAGCGTGTAGTTCTGCCAGGACTCGCGCCTGGCGCCGACGCGGTCATATACGGCTTGGGCTCGAAGGTTGTCGGCCGCCGTGACCCAGTCAAGACGCCGGACTCCGCGCTCGCGGCAGAGATCGGCGCAGGCACCGATCAGGGCGTCAGCGAGGCCCGTGCCGCGGGCCGGGGCGCGACGAAGAGGTCGTTCATGATGCCGATGCGGCAGGCATCTGAGGTGTCGTAGCTCCAGAAGACGGTCGCGAAGCCCGCCCCCTCGCCGGCCGCGCCGCGGGCCAGGAGCTGGATGCCCTCGCGCTCGGGGTCGGCGATCAGCAGGCGTGCGAGCCAGAGCAGCTCATCGTCGGAAGGCGAGGTCTCATAGAAGTCGCAGTAACCGCGGAGGAGTGGAATCAGGTCGCCGAGGTCGGCCTCGCCCGCCGGGGCAATGGCGTAGCTGCCGCTCACGTCTTGCTTACGGCTTCGGGCGGCGCCCCGGGCGAACCGGGAAGTGCGTACACGGCATCCAGGATCTCCCGTAGCCCGCCCTGGGTGTGCACGTCGAGGCGGTCGAGGATCGTCTCGGCATCGCTGAACGTTTTTTCGCCGCGGGCTTCGGCGGCCAGGCTCTGCACACGTTGCCCAACCATGATGATCGAGAGCAGCACGAGTTGGATGAAGGTCTGCGCGACCCAGGCGACGATCAGGATCAGGCCGGGTTTGGTGAAGAACGCAGGAACGTTGCTTTTTTGGAGCACTCCGGCCTCGATCAGGATGGCTGGCAGCGAAATCAGCGCGATCAGCGTGAAGAGATACGCGCAGGCCATCGTGCCGACGGCGGAGGTGATGAGCACCGCGAGCTTCGCATTGAAGCCCTCGACATCTTTCAGCGCCTCGCGTATGTGCCCTTTGCGGAAGTTGGCGGCTCTCTGGTAGGCGGCATGGTTCGTCGCCATGCTGTGCGGCCCCGTGCTCATGACCTCTCCTCTCGCTGCGGGTAGCTGAGGAAAAGGCTACGCGCGGCGCCGGGCGCCTAAGCGGCGCGCGGAAGTTTCGCGACCCGGAGCCGCGCGTTCGAGCCGTCGCCGCGATGGGAGCGAGCGGCGGCATCGAGCGTGCGAGGGCGCACGCCGAACAAGTGCGCTGTCAAGCGCGCATCCAAAACGCCGCCCCCGACACGCCGGAGTGGGCCGTGAAGCCGGCAGCGTCGCCGTTAGGCGGCGGAGGCGAGCGCTACTTCGTCGCTGTAGATCTCGCCGCGCTCGGCCTTCGCGACTAGCGACGCCGGCGGCTCGAAGCGCTCGCCGTAGCTCTCGGCCAGCTCGCGTGCGCGCTCCACGAAGCCGGCCACGCCGCCCTCGTAGCCGTTGATGTACTGCAGCACGCCGCCGGTCCAGCCCGGGAAGCCGATGCCGAGGATCGAGCCGACGTTCGCGTCGGCCACCGACTCGATCACGCCCTCGTCCATGCACTTGACGCGACTCGATCGACTCGATGAAGAGCATCCGCTCCTCGAGGTCCTTGAGCGAGATGCTCGATGGTCCGCGACCGGCGGGAAGGCCTCGGACAGGCCGGGCCACAGGCCGGCGCGCTTGCCGTCCTCGTACTCGTAGAAGCCGGCGCCGGCGAGCCTTGCCGCCGCGGTCGAACTCGTCGAGCATCCGGTCGATCACTTGTTCGGACGGATGCGATCGGAGGCGTGCCGCCTTCTGCGTTGATCGCGTCCTGCGCCGCCGTGCGGATCTTGCGCATCAGCTTGAGGTTCAGCTCGTCCGAGAGCTGCAGCACCGGCGCCGGGTAGCCGGCCTGCGAGGAGGCCTGCTCGATCGACGGCGCCGGGACGCCCTCGGCGAGCATCGCGATGCCCTCGTTGATGAACGTCCCGATCACGCGGCTCGTGAAGAAGCCGCGGCTGTCGTTCACGACGATCGGCGTCTTGCGGATCTGGCGCGCGAGGTCGAGCGCGCGGTAGAGCGTCTCGTCGCTCGTCTGCTCGCCCTTGATGATCTCCAGCAGCGGCATCTTGTCGACCGGCGACGAAGAAGTGCAGGCCGATGAAGTCGGCCGGGCGCGAGACGCCCTCGGCGAGGCCGGTGATCGGCAGCGTCGAGGTGTTCGAGCCGAGCAGCGCGTCGCGGCGCAGGTGCGGCTCGATCTCGGCGAACACCTGCGCCTTGACGCCCGGGTCCTCGAACACCGCCTCGATCACGAGGTCGGCACCGGCGGCATCGGCGGGGTCGGCGGTCGGCGTGATCCGCGCGAGCAGCGCGTCTGCCTTCTCCTGCGTCGTGCGGCCGCGTTCGACGCGCCTTGTCGACCAGGCTCTGCGAGTAGGCCTTGCCGCGCTCGGCGGCCTCGAGCGAGACGTCCTTGAGGACGACGTCGATGCCGGCCTTCGCGCAGACGTAGGCGATCGCGGCGCCCATCATGCCGGCGCCGAGCACGACCACCTTCTTCGGCCGCGAAGGGCTCGAGGCCGTCCGGGCGCGGTCGCGGTCGCCGCTCGACGCGCTGCAGGTCGAAGAAGAACGCCTGGATCATGTTCTTCGCCACCTGGCCGGTGGCGAGGTCGACGAAGTAGCGGCCCTCGATCTCGATCGCGCTGTCGAAGTCGACCTGCGCGCCCTCGACCGCGGCGGCCATGATGTGGTGCGGGGCCGGGTAGTTGGCGCCCTTGAGCTGCTTGCGCAGGTTGGCCGGGAAGGCCGGCAGGTTCTGCGCGAGCGCCGGGGTCGACGGCGTGCCGCCGGGGATCTTGTAGCCCTTGACGTCCCAGGGCTGCTGACGGCCTCGGGGTTGCTCGGCGATCCAGCGCCTTCGCGGCCGGGATGAGCTCCTCGCGGCGTGGCGACGATCTCGTCGACGATGCCGAGCTCCTTGGCCTTGGCCGGCCGGAGGCGCTGGCCCTGCATGCAGCACCTGCATCAGCGCTTCGACGATGCCGAGCATGCGCACGGTGCGCACGACGCCGCCGGCCCCGGGGAGCAGGCCGAGCGTGCACCTCGGGGAAGCCGAGCTGCACCGACGGGTCGTCGACGGCGATGCGGTGGTGCGTGGCAGAGCGCGATCTCGAGTCCGCCGCCGAGCGCGGCGCCGTTGATCGCCGCGACGACGGGCACGCCGAGCGTCTCGAGCCGGCGCAGCTGCGCCTTGACGTGGCGGATCCCTGCGGCGAACTCCTCCGATTGCTCCTTGGTCACCGCGCGCAGGTCGTGCAGATCGCCGCCGGCGAAGAACGTCTTCTTGGCGGACGTGATCACCACGCCGCTGATGCGGTCCTTCTCGGCCTCCAGGCGATCGAGCGTCGCCCCCATCGACTCGATGTACGCGGCGTTCATCGTGTTCGCGGACTGGCTCGGGTCGTCGAG
Organism: uncultured Solirubrobacterales bacterium; assembly: GCA_963764325.1. Taxonomy (GTDB): domain Bacteria; phylum Actinomycetota; class Thermoleophilia; order Solirubrobacterales; family Solirubrobacteraceae; genus Palsa-744. The sequence goes on from CAVXSE010000007.1 coordinate 206,759, forward strand.
CGTCAGCGTGACAATGCCGTCGTCGTCCTGCTCCCAGGTGATCGTGGTGCTCTCGCTCATCTCTCGCTCTCTATTCCGGGGGTTGCGGACTGCTTCAGACGGCCTCGATGACGGTGGCGATGCCCATGCCACCGCCGACGCACAGCGTTGCCAGGCCGTAGCGGCCGCCCGTGCGGTGCAGCTCGTCGATCAGCGTGCCGAGGATCATGCCGCCGGTCGCGCCGAGCGGATGGCCCATCGCGATCGCGCCGCCGTTGACGTTGACCTTCTCCATGTCCAGGCCCATGTCGCGAACGAAGCGCAGCACCACGGCGGCGAACGCCTCGTTGATCTCGACGAGGTCGAGATCGTCGACCGTCAGACCGGCCTTCTCGAGCGCCTTGCGGCTTGCGGGCGCGGGACCGGTGAGCATGATCGTCGGGTCCGCGCCCGAGAGCGCCGTCGCGAGGATCCGCGCGCGCGGCGTGAGGCTCAGCTCGTCGCCGACGCGCTCGTTGCCGATCGTGAGCAGCGACGCACCGTCCACGATGCCCGACGAGTTGCCGGCTGTGTGGACGTGACCGATCTTCTCGACCCAGTGGTAGCGCTGGAGTGCCACGGCGTCGAAGCCGCCCATCTCGCCGATCGTCTCGAATGATGGCTTCAGGCCCGACGAGAGATTCGACGGTCGTGCCGCGGCGGATGAACTCGTCGTGGTCGAGCACGACGTTCTCGTTGATGTCGGCGACCGGGACGACGGAGTCGCCGAAGCGGCCCTCGTCCCAGGCGCGCGACGCCTTCTCCTGCGAGCTTGCAGCGTAGGCGTCAACGTCCTCGCGGGAGAAGCCCTCGATCGTGGCGATCAGATCCGCGCTTACGCCCTGGGGGATGAAGTACGTGTCGTAGTTGGTCTCCGGATCCATCGCCCAGGCGCCGCCGTCGGAGCCCATCGGGACTCGCGACATCGACTCCACGCCGCCGGCGAGCACGAGGTCCTCCCAGCCCGACGCGACCTTCTGCGAAGCGATGTTGACGGCCTCGAGGCCTGACGCGCAGAAGCGGTTGACCTGTACGCCGGCGACCGTGTCCGGCAGTCCGGCCTTGATCGCCGCTGTCTTGGCGACGTCGGCGCCCTGGTCGCCGACGGGCGAGACGCAGCCGAGCACGACGTCGTCGACGCGCTTGGGATCGAAGCTCGGGTTGCGCGAGAGCGTCTCGTGCATGAGCCCGACGACGAGGTCGACGGGCTTGATCGTGTGGAGCGACCCGGTGACCTTCCCCTTGCCGCGGGGCGTACGGATCGCGTCGTAGACGTATGCGTCGGTGGCTGACATGCCGGTCTCCCTTGAAGAAGTTGAGGGCACGAACGCGAGGCGCGGCGTTGGCCGGAGCCGGCAAACCGCGCGACAACTAAAGGTTAGCGGAGATCGGCAACCGTTGACTGGCCAATCAACCAGTCGCGGTCCAGGCGCGACAAAGCGCCGCCGGCCGGGCGAAACCGGCCGGCGGCGAAGCGCACGCGCAGCGCTAATCCTGCGGCTGCGGGACGAGACGGATGTAGGGGCGGGGCTCCTCCCATCCGTCTGGATAGGTCTCTTTGGCCTCGTCGTTTGAGACCGAACCGGCGATGACGACCTTCTCGCCGGGCTGCCAGTTGACGGGCGTTGCGACCTTGTGGCTCGCGGTGAGCTGCAGCGAGTCGACGACGCGCAGCACCTCATCGAAGTTGCGCCCCGTCGTCATCGGATAGACGAGGATCAGCTTGACCTTCTTGTCGGGCCCGATGACGAATACGTTCCGCACGGTCTGGTTGTCGGCCGGCGTGCGGCTGGCGCTGTCCCCCTCCGTGGACGCCGGCAGCATGCCGTAGAGCTTCGAGACCGCGAAGTCCGAGTCGCTGATGATCGGGTAGTTCGGCGCGGCGCCCTGCGTCTCTTCGATGTCCTTCGCCCACGCCTCGTGGTTGTCCAAGCTGTCGACGGACAAGCCGATGATCTTCACGTTGCGCCGGTCGAACTCAGGCTTGATCTTGGCCATGTAGCCGAGCTCGGTCGTGCAGATCGGCGTGAAATCCTTCGGATGACTGAAGAGGACGGCCCAGGAGTCGCCGATCCAGTCGTGAAATTTGATCCGACCCTCCGTCGTGTCGGCCTCGAAGTCCGGGGCCACGTCGCCAAGCTGCAGCGTCATCAGGACTCTCTCCTTTTGTTCATCAGTCAGGTGAGGTATAGACTATAGATGCTCAACCCCGCGCTGAGTCTATTCCGCGGCAACGTTTCTTCCTCGCTAAGAGCGGCCGCCGAGGATGCGTGAACCGACGGTTCCGCGCGCCCGCTCTGTAAATATGCAGCGCCGATGGCAGTAGAAAGCCCGCTGCACCACGCGCCGACACGGCGCGCCACCCCACCTCCGAAGCTCACCCTGCCGGGCCCGCGGTGGGCGTGGCTGTGGGCGCTCGGCATCGTCGGCGGCGTGATCCTCTTCTATCTGCATCGCGGCAACGTGACGGACGACAGCTACGCGTTCCTGGATTGGGGCCGCGATCTGCGCCACCACTACCTCCCGCTGCTCGGCGGCCGGGCATTCCAGCCGCTGCCGATCGCCGCGGGCGCCGGGCTCTCGCTCTTCAGCGGCTCCGCACCGGACATCACGATGATGTTCACGCTCGGCTCGCTCGTGATCCTCGCCGCGGGCGCCTGGCGGATTATGGAACTGCTCGAGATTCCGCAGCCGGCGCCGATCGTGGCGGCCTTCCTCGCGGGCTTCGTGATGCCGTCGCTCTACGTCGCCGACGTCGCCTACAACAACGCGCCGTACGCGACGCTGATCATCTGGGCGTTGGTGCTGGACATGGAGAAGAAGTACCGCGGCGCCTGGCTGCTACTGATCGTCGACGGTCTCGTGCGCCCCGAGGCCTGGGTCTTCCTCTGCGCGTACGGCGTCCTCACCTGGTGGCGCGAAGGCCGAACGCTCGCCCCGCTCAAGCTGCTTCGGATCGCGACGCTCGTCGCGGCACCGATCGTGCTGTGGCTCGCGCTGGAATGGATCGTGGCCGGCAAACCGCTCTACTCGGAGGAGTCGAGCGCGGGTTCGGCCGTCATCAAAACCGGCACCGGCACTTACACCGGGATATTCGACACGATCCACCTGCAGCTGTCGTGGGAGATCATCGTCGGTGCCTTCGTCGGAGCGGCGTCGGCCTTTTTCTTCCCGCGCCGAAACCGCGTCCTTCTCCTCACCGCCACGACCGCGCTGACGCTCCTCGGCCTGCTGATCCTCGCGCACTCCAAGTTCAACGTTCCCGGCCGCGATTACTCGCTGCTCAGCCCCCTGATGGCGCTGCTGGCGGTCGTCGGCTTCTCGATTCCGGCGCGCTACGTACGCCGCCGCGGCCAGAACTTCGGCGCCGTGTTCGGGGTCGGGGCGGTGTGCTTCGCGCTACTGATCTACTTCACGGTGCCCCACACGATGAACCGCCTCGGACCGACCCTCAAATACGTCGCGTTCGGCCGCTACATCGAACAGGGCTTCAACCGCGAAATCGGCTCCATCGCTCACGACATCGACGTCAAGGGCGCCCGCTGGCACTCCGTGGCAATGGTCGGCGCCGTCGACGATTCCGAGCTCTCCTGGGTGCTCAACGTTCCCTACACGACCGTGATCAACCAGACCGAAGGCACACGGACGCACCTGATCGTCGAGCCCACGCAGCTTACGATCCGCGAACTCGACGCACACAAACTCGACAACCGCAAACGCCAGCCCGTGCCGGCCGGCTGGCGGCTACTGCTCAACGGCAAGCACTGGCAGGTCTACGCGCCGCCGGAACCGCTGCCGATCAAGCTTTACTAGGCCCCCGCCGCGGCGGCGTCAGGCCGCGGGCGTCGCGGCTGCTGGGTTCCAGCGCGTCCGCGGCTCGATCGTCTCGGGGATGACCCGGTCCTTGTAGCGCTCGATCGTCCGCAGCAGCGAGGTCACGAGCTCCTCGCCGAGAAGGTGGGGCTGGAGTCCGAGATCGAGGAGCTTGCTGTGGGCGGCGTTGTAGTAGTGGTGCTCGGCCTCGACGCGCGGGTTCTCCAGCGAGTCGATCTCGACCTCGAGTCCGACCGCTTCGCCGGCCTGGCGAACCTGCTCGGCGAGTTCGGCGATCGAGAACTGCTCGGTGAACTGGTTGAAGACGCGGAACTCGCCGCGATCAGCGGGATTGGCTACCGCCAGATCGACGCACTGGATCGTGTCGCGGATGTTCAGGAAGCCGCGAGTCTGCGTACCGGACCCGTACACCGTTAGCGGGCGGCCGATCACGGCCTGCACGCAGAAGCGATTGAGCGCGGTTCCGAAGTACTCGTCGTAGTCGAAGCGGTTGATGAGCCGATCGTCGAGCGACGTCTCGTCGGTCTCGATGCCGTAAACGACGCCCTGGTTGAGGTCCGTCGCTCGCGCCCCCCACATCCGGCAGGCGAAGTGGATGTTGGTTGAGTCGTGGACCTTGGAGCAGTGGTAAAGCGAGGCCGGGAGCTTCGGGAACGGCAGCGTGTCGCGCCGACCGTTGTGCTCGATCTCGATGTACCCCTCCTCAATGTCGATGTTGGGCGTGCCGTACTCGCCCATCGTGCCGAGCTTGACGAGGTGTGAGTCGGGCGCGTGTTCGCGCATCGCGAACAGAACGTTCAGCGTTCCGATCACGTTGACCGCCTGCGTTTCCGTGGCGCGCGCGAGGCTCATCATCGAGAACGGCGCCGAGGCCTGCTCGGCGTAGTGCACGATCGCGTCGGGCTGGAACTCGGCGATGGTGCCGACCATGAACTCCGCATCGGCGACGTCACCGCCGTAGAGAGTCAGCTCGTGGCCGCTAACCTCGCGCCAGGCGCGCAGGCGCTGCGGAAGATCGCTGATCGGTGTCAGCGAGTCGCTGCCGAGTTCGCCGTGCCATCGGCGACGGCTGAAGTTGTCAACTAGAGCGACCTCGTGGCCGCCGCGGGAGAAATGCAGAGATGTGGGCCAGCCGAGATAGCCGTCGCCACCGAGAATAAGAATTCGCATGGCCGCATACTATGTCGCCCGACCGATGGACGCCGCCGCATGACAACGGACACTGAACAGCAAAGCCCAATGGCCGATACGAACCAGTCAACGGACCTGATGAGCGAGGCCGCCGGTGTCCCCGTCGCGGTCGGGAACGAGACGGTTACGCCCGAGCGCCTGCACGAGATCTTCGAGGGCGCCGTCGCGATCGTGGTGCCGGCCTATGAAGAGGCCGAGAATCTAGTCGAGCTGCTGCCCACGATTCCGGACCGTGTTTGCGGCGTGCCCGCACGCGTCCTCGTCGTGGACGACGGCTCCCCCGACGACACGACCGCGACGGCGCTCGCCGACGGCGCAGTCGTGGCGACGTTCCCCGCCAACCGGGGCGGCGGCGCCGCGCTGCGCTGTGGCTACGCGCTGATGATCGCGGCCGGTGCGCGCTGCGTGGTGACGATGGACGCAGACGGCCAGCACCTGCCGGAAGACCTGGACCTGCTCGCCGCGCCGGTTCTCGAGGGCCGCGTGCAGCTCACGCAGGGCTCGCGCGTTCTCGGCCACCGCGAGCCGGGCGTCTTCGCGCGTGAACTCGGAATCGCTCTCTTCAATCGCCTCGTGAGCGTCTTGACGCGGACCAAGATCACCGATTGCTCCAACGGCTACCGCGGCATGGACCCTGCGATGCTTCCGCACCTCGATCTGCGCCAGCGCCAGTTCCACACCTCCGAGTTCCTGATTGAGGCGCTGACGCGGGGCTTCGTCGTCGAAGAGGTGCCAGTCACCGTCGTCCACCGGCTGCACGGGAAAACGAAGAAGCCACCGACGCTGCGATACGGCTATGGCTTCTCGAAGGCGATCTTCCTCGCGTGGCGGCGCTCGGTGCGCCGGCGCGCGATGGCGCGTATCTCGCCCTCGGCAAGTGGCGAACAGACTGCGGGCGCTCGCCGGAGCTGACCTTCGTTAAGCGCGCGCAGGTCGGTGGATCCTTGCGATCTGCGGTTCGCCGCCGGAGCGGATGACGAGGGCGGTGCCGACGGAGAGGGCGGCGATCTCCTCGGGCTCGATCCGCGGCACCAGTTCGCGGCGCCGCGCTCGGCGCGTCACGAAGTGCGATCGCACTAGGCCCGTGCCGGAGTGATTTGTCGTCTGCCACTCCGCGCGGCGGCCGGCGAGCCGCGACACGAGCGCCGCCGACTCGGGCACACCCTGACGGTGCGCGACCACGGTGTTGACGTTGCCGAGGACCTGCTCGCGGATCGAGCGACCGGCTTGGCTACGCAGGTCCGCGAGCTCCTGCGCGCCAAGCACGAGCGTCACGCCGGCCGAGCGGGCGCGGCCGAATAACCGCGCAACCGACGCGGCGGCGACGGCTGCAAACTCATCGATTAGGACCACCGCGTCCAGGGGGTCGCGTTGGGCTCGCGCACTCATCGTCACGAGATCGCTAACGACAGCCGCACCCAGCATCTGGGCCAGCAGAGGTCGGCGGTCGGCGTCGAGGCACATGTAGACAACTGCGTGCTCGCGCAGCGCCTGCTCGATCTCGAGCTGCGGGCCGCTGCCAGGCTCAAGCCACCGTCCGATCTCGGACTCGGCGAGCACGGCCAACCGGTCGCGGACGCCGCCGAGGTCGCGCATCTGGCGATCGGACATCGCGTCGAGGTAGCCGTGGACTGCTCTCGCCTGGGGCTCGGCGAGCGATCGCGCCGTCTGCTCCAGGCGTTTCGGGTCCATGTGGTCGAGCAGCGACGTCGGCGTGATCTCGAGCGACGCTTCGCGCATGGCCCGAGCGACGTGGCCCAGATAGCGCTGCGCCTGGCGCATGTAGTGCGGCTCGCTGAACTCCTCGCCCGTCAGCGCCTTATCGGCGACCTCGCCCGCCGAGCCGGCTGCATACGGGTTGTATGAGCTCGGGCCTTCCGGCGTCCACTCGAGGAGGCGGACGGCGCGGCGCTCGGCTGCCTTCGCGAGCGAGGCGCGCAGCTCGCTGTCGCCCTTCGGATCGATGACGAGCGCGGCGTGCCCGTCGGCGATCATGTTCGAGCAGATCCACGCCTCAGTGACGGTCTTGCCGGACCCTGTCGCGCCCAGCACGAGCACGTGCGACCCACGGCGCGGCTCGCACGCAATCTGAACGGGCCGTCCGGATGCGGTCACGCCGACCTCAAGCGTGCCATCGATCGCCTGCGAGCCGCGAGCTTCCGGTGACCGCCGCGGCGCGCCCGCGCGTTCCATCCGCGCACCGGCGAGAGCGGCAGCGCCTCCGACGAGCCACAACGGGAGCGTCGCACCACTGCCGCGCAAGAGGAGGCCCGCTGGCACCGCCAGCAGGGCCCAATGCCAGCGCGCGCCAAGCGAGAGCAGGAACCGCGCCAGCAGCCACCCGGCCGCGGCGACGACGCAGACAGCAAGGAGTACGGGTTCGAGCAGGTCCGCGATCACGGCGACGCGCGAAGCGCCAATAGCGCTCGCGCCGTCTCGTGGAGTGCGAGCAGGCGGACCTTCGGCGCGCTCGCCGACCTTTCGATCGCGCGGCGCAGCGGACGCGCAGCGCTGGGGGCCGCAAGATATATGACGTCGTCGAGGTGGCGCGCGCGTGCGTACGCCGTGCAGATACGTGCTAGCCGGCGCGGTGACTTGACGGTGAGCTCCACCTCGATCGCAGCCCGGCGCTGGCCACATAGAACAAGGAGGTCGGGCCGGTGAAGCGCTCCGCCGCCGAGCTCGACCGAGCCGAGCAGCGTGCCGTCGTGACGCTCGCGTAGACGCATCTCGCGCTCTCCGAGCACCTCGGCGTCGCCGCGGCAGAGCGCCGTCGCGACGCGGGCCACCGCGCTTTGATGCGTGAAGTTCGCCGGGCCCAGTCGCTGCACGCCAGCGCCACCGAGCCCACACCACCGTGTCCCCTCCGCTGTCGCGGCGTACAGACCAGGTTGACCGTGGAGCACGCGGTGAACCGTCAGCACACCCTCGCCGACGAGTGTCCGCAGCCGCCGGTACGTCGCAGCCTCGTCGATCGCGAAGCGCGTGGCGACGTCACCCGCGCTCGCCGCGCCAAGGCCGGCAATCCAGCCGACGATTTCGCGGTCGCGCGCGCTCAGCACGTCCGTCGGATCCGGGTTTGCGGGCGCATCTAGTCCGATGTCGCTGCGGCGCGATGTGACGCCCCCCTGCCCGTTTGACGCCGTACGCTTGCACGGTGGACGCCGACGAGCTACTTGAGGTCTTCGATAGTCAGCTGCGACGCCGTCCGCGTGACGACGTGCCCGGGGCCCGGGTCGAACGCGACGGCTGCGTGCTTCGCGAGGTCTACGACGACTGGCGGGGAGTCACGTGGAGCGATCTCGACGGCGCCGACGCAGACGCAGTGATCGCCGAGCAGGTCGCCATCTTCGCCGAGCCGGGCAAGGATTGGGAGTGGAAGCTTTACTCGTACGACCGGCCGCCCGACCTGCCGCAACGCCTGCTTAATGCCGGATTCCGCGCCGAGGAGGAGGAGAGCGTCATGATCGGCGATCTAGGCGAATTGCACTTCGACTTTGCGGCTCCGGCGGGCGTCGAGATCGTCGATGTCAGCGACGAGGCCGGCATCGCAGAGATGGTCACAGTCCAGGACGCGGTATTTGGAGCCGGCAACGCGGCGGTGGCCGCGGCTACCCTCGCCGCCATCCGCGAGGACCCGCCTACGGCGGCGGTGCTCGTGGCGCGCGTCGATGACGTGCCGGTCGCGGCAGGCCGCATGGTGTTTCATCCGGGCACCGGCTTCGCCTCGATGTGGGGCGGCGGTGTGGTCGATCGCGAGCGGCGACGTGGCGTTTTTCGCGCGCTGCTCAGCCACGCGCGCGGGATCGCGCTCGAGCGTGGATACCGCTACGCGCAGGTCGATGCGGGCAGCCAGAGCGAGCCTATTCTGAGGCGCTTGGGCTTCGTGACGCTGTGCACGACGACCCCATACATCATGACCCCGCCCGCCGGGTAAACCGGCCGGCGGCAGCGACATCGGGCGCCTCGCTTTTTGAGCCGGGCATCGGCTCGATTCGGCCTCCTGACCGTGCCGATTCGGTGCGCTGCGCTGGTTACACTGCGTTGCCGATGACGCGGCTAAAGACCGGGCGGCGGCGCGTTGGGCGCTGAGCTGGCAGCTACGAGAGCAGTCGCGTCGAGGCATCGCGGCTGGCAGGTGATCGTCGCCTACAGCCTGGTTTGCGCCGGTACCCAGCTGCTGTGGCTCACGTTCGCCCCGATCACGACTGAGTCGGCCCACCACTACGGTGTCTCGGTCTCAGCGATCGGCTGGCTCGCCGAGATCTTCCCGCTGCTTTACGTCGTGCTCGCCATACCGGCCGGCCTGCTGCTGGACCGCACGTTTCGCCCGACGCTCTCGGTCGGCGCAGCGATGGTCGCCGCGGGGGGCCTGGTGCGGCTCGGCGGCTCGACGTTCGCGTGGGCGCTGGCGGGGCAGTTCATCGTCGCCGTGGCGCAGCCGATCGTGCTCAGCTCCGTGAGCAAGCTTGCCGGCGAGTACCTCCCGCGCTCTGAACGTGCGACGGGTATCGCCGTCGGCTCGGCCGGATCGTTCGCCGGCATGGTCATCGCGCTGGTCCTCGGTCCAACCGTCGGCGCACACGGCCAGATCGAGCGGCTGCTCGTCGTCGAGGCGATTCTCGCCGCCATCCCCGCGCTCTGGCTGGCGGTGCTCCTGCGCCGTCCCGGCCAGGAGAGCGACGAGCACGCGGCGATTGAGGGGAACGCCGCGAGGGCGCTGTGGGCGATTCCGGCGATGCGGACGTACTGCGGCCTCGCGTTCGTTGGCTTCGGGATCTTCGTCGCGCTTGCGACCTGGCTACAGCAGCTGCTGCAGCCCGCGGGGGTCACCGAACAGCAGGCCGGCGCGATGCTCGTCGGGATGGTGGTCGCGGGAATCGTCGCGTGCGCCGTCCTGCCGCCACTGGTCGCGCGGCGGGGAGCGGAGCGCCCGTTCATGGTCACCGCGGTGTTCGTGGCGTGCGGCGGCTGCGTGGTTCTCGCGACGGCCTCTCACATCGCAGTGTGGGCAACGGCGCTCGCCATCATGGGGATTCTGCTGTTGCCGGCCCTTCCCGTGATCCTCACGAGCGCTGAGCAGATGGCTGGGCCAGCCGCGGGGACGGCGGGCGCGATCGTGTGGCTCGCCGGGAATCTCGGCGGAATCGTCATCGCATTGATCGCACAGGCACTCGTACATCACCCCGACGAGGCCTTCGTCGCGCTCGCGCTGGTGGCGCTGCTTGGCTTGCCGCTCGCCCGCCGCGTTCGGCCGGTGCTCGTCGCGGATGCCTCGCCGCTGACGCTCACGCGGTAGTCCTGCCGGCGTCTCGCGTATGTAAGCTCCTGCGGTGCCCGCGCGGTCGCTGATCGACGGCCCTGGCGGTCGAAGGCTCGAAGTCGAAATCGCCGGCCCGCCCGACGGCGACGCCGTCCTGCTCCAGCTCGGCACGCCGTGCGCGGGACGGCTGTCGCCCGCGATCGTGGCGGCCGGCGCGAATCGTGGCCTGCGGCACATCACGTACTCGCGACCCGGCTACGCGCGCTCGGATCGAAACCGCGGTCGGGGCGTGGCGGACTGCGTGGCGGACGTCGCGGCGGTCGCCGACGCGTGCGGCGCCGAGACCTTCTACACGGTGGGTCATTCAGGCGGCGGACCGCACGTCCTCGCGACGGCTGCGCACCTCGGGGAGCGTGTGATCGCGGCGGCGGTTCTGGGAAGCGTCGCGCCGCAGGACGCCGAGGGGCTCGACTGGCACGCCGGAATGGCTCCCGAGAATCTTGAGGAGTTCGCCGCCGCAGCCCGCGGTGAAGAGGCGCTGCTCGCCTTCCTGGAGCATGAGGCCGCGGGCATGGCGCACGCCGACGCCGGCGCTCTCCGCGAGGCGCTGGGTGGGCTCATCTCGGAGCCGGACCGCGAAGCCCTGGAGGGCGACGGCGGCGTTTACATTGCTGAATGCGCGCGCGGCGCGCTCTCAACAGGCGTGTGGGGCTGGTTCGACGACGACCTGGCCTTCGAACGCGACTGGGGCTTTTCGGTGAGCACGATCGACCGCCCGTTCATCGTGTGGCATGGGACGCAGGACAATTTCGTGCCGCCGTCGCACGGCGTCTGGCTGGCGGACCGGATCCCGGGAGCAGTGCTGCGGCTCGAGGAAGGCGAGGGGCACCTGTCGCTCCTGTTCTCGCGATATGCGGATGTCCTCGAGAGCATCCTGCCGACGGAAGGCCCCTCCGCGGACTTCTAGCCGCGACGCGCGAGGAGCCTGCGGCGCCTGCTGAGAGCGACCGGCGAGCTGACCGATAGTGCGCGCGCGAGGACGTTCCGTGTCATCTGGACGATCGCTTTGCTCGGCCGGCTCGGCACGTCGGCCGTGGCTCCAGGTACCGGGTTCAGCCCGTAGAGCCAACCGAGCATCCCTGCCGCAAACACGAGAGAGCCCGAAGGCGCGGTGAAGAGCGTCGTTTCGCCGGTGCTCCCAACGTGGGCGATGTGGCGGCATGAGACCCCGACGCTTTCGCCGACGGTCGTCACGTTCGGCGGGCTGAACGAATCGCGTTCGTCGAGCTCGTAGCCAGCGATGCCCGGGACTGTGCTACGCGCCGTGAGGCCCGTGTCCTGGAAGAGCCAGCGCGGCGTCAGCGACCTGTCCGGGCGCCAGTCGTAGTAGCGGTAGATCGGGGGGCCGGTCGGCTTGGTCCGGGGAGTGATGCACCCGTCGTAGGCGCTACCCGTCAGCGGTGCGCCGCTGAACGGAAAGTAGCCCGTCGGTTCGGTCTTGTTCGGGTCGTGGGCTTCGTTCTGCTTATAGGAGATCATCGTGCGATAAGGCACACCGGGCGCGCTCGAATTGCTGCCCGCCGGCCCGTAGCGCACGCGCCACGCGGCGGTATCCGAGCTCAGAAACAACAGGCTCGTTCCGCGTTCGCGTGCTTCCATGAACGCTTCGAACTGCGACGTCGACCAGTACTCGGAGTGGCCGGAATCGATGACCACGCTTGCTCCGCGAAGCTGGTCCGGTTCTTCGCTGATCGAGAAATCCGTGGTGTAACCGACCGGGTAGCCGTAGCGCTCCAGGAAGCGCACGAGCGCGATGTCGCGGTCGAAGAATTCGCCGGCACCGGTGTCGCTCTCGGGGGCCTCGTCGCTTTCGTACGGTCGGTCGTACGAGACTTCGTAGCCCTGAGTCGACCCGCTGAGGCCGGAGATCTCGAGTCCGTCGGGATAGAGGCTGTCTCCACCCCAGAAGTTGTAGGCCTGGTAGGTCGCGACGGGGATCTGGACGAAGATGCGCGGCGGCGACGCGGGGCGCAAAACGAACATCGAGTCGGCCTCTTCGCCCGTGTCGGTCGTGATCTTCACGCTGTACACGCCGCTCGTCAGGTAGGTCGGGATTTGGAACGAGAACGTGGGCTGCCAGTTGCATTCGGTGATGCCGCTGACGGTGTCGTGGGCGCAGGGCTGCTGCGCGACGGCGGGCAGTAGGCCCGTAGCGAGCACGAGGCGACCGCCCGTCCCGTCGTACCAGCCGATGCGGTAGACGTCGAGCGAAACGAATTTCGCGTCGGGCGCGTTGACGTAGACGGTCTCGGATTCGCCGACCTTCGGCGCCTGGTCTGACACGTAGCCTTCGACGTCCCCGGTCGCTTCGCCGCCGAGCTTGGACGTCCCGCTGAGGCGCCAGCTCGAAGTTCCGATCAGCTGGTTTTCTTCGAGCACGCTCGCGGGGTGCGCGCGCGGAGCGACGTACCAGCGCGATCCGCCGGGCGGGATCGGCGGCGCTATCGAGGCCAGCGGGCCGCGATGCGAGCGCCGTTGGGCGTGGCGGTGAGACGAGGCGTGGTGGGACGCGGCGTCGGCCGCGGCGGATCCATTTAGGGTGAACGCCGCCGCAGCCGCAACCCCCAGCGCGAGTACGGGGATGCGCCGAAGCACGCGTTCGAGGCTAGCGCCGACCGGCGAGGGGCGTCGAACCAGAAGCGACGGCTCAGGCGTTCGGCGCTGCGCGCTCGGCCGTTGGCGCGCGCGAGACGACGATCGGAAGCGAAGCGCGGGGCGGCTCGCTCCGTCGCTCGAGGGCAGCTTGCAGCTCGCGGGCACGTGCGCGCAGGCGCTCGATGTTCGCGAGCTTGATCGACTCGTAGCCGCGGACGAGGTCCGGGAGCTCCGCGATCGCGACTACAAGGCGCGCGTTCGCGGGCTCGAGCTCTGTGAGTGCGTCAGTGACGAGGACGTTGTATTCCTCGATGAGGGCGCGCTCGGCGCGCCTCACCTTGGTGTGACCGAACGGATCGAGCCACGTGCCGCGTAGGTGGCGTGCGCCGCGCAGAACAGTGAAGAGCGGCTTCGCCGAGCGGCGCAGTCGCAGCTTTCGCCGCATTCCAAGGGCGCGCAGCAGCGGCGGGTGAAGCAGGACCGCGACCTTCGCGCGGGATCCGAACTCGTGCGCGAGCTTCGCGCGCTCGATCGTGTCGAGGTGCAATCGAGCGACCTCGTACTCATCCTTGTAGGCCATCAGCTTGAAGAGCCCGCGGGCGTACGCGACGGCTACGGGCGCCGCGTCATCTCCCCTTCGCTCGCGCTCCGCCGTCGCGACGCTCTCGACGTCGCGCGCGTAACGCTCCGCGTAAGCGGCATCCTGGTACGCGAGCAGTTCCGGCACGAGGCGCTCGAGCTCGGCGCGAACCGGCGCCGGGGCGTCGACGGCGGCGAGGAGGTCGATTGCCGCCTTGGTCGGCTTCGCCGCCTCCGGCGCGGGCGACGCGGCCCTGAGCGCAGCATCGAGAGCCGCCGGATCGGCGAGCGCGCATCGTCCCCAGCGGAAAGCGGCGAGGTTGACCTCGACCGCGGCCCCGTTGAGCTCGATCGCGCGTTCGATCGTGGCCCCTTCAATCGGCAGGCAGCCGTGCTGATAGGCGGCGCCGACGAGCAGCATGTTCGCCGGCATGTGATCTGCGAAGAGCTGCTCGCTGATCGCCTCGATGTCGAGCGCCACGGCGTCCTCGCCTCGCGTGGCCCGTCGGACACGCTCGACGAGTCGGCCGACGTCGGCCATCGGCGAGCGCGGATCGTTGATCATCGACGCGGTTGCCGTGACGCCGGTGTTGAGGACGGCGACCGAACGCGAGCAGTCGAGCGTGGCGAGCGTCTCGGCGGTCGACGCTCCGAGCAGGTCGAAGCCGAGCAGGACATCCACTGATCCGCTGGTCGCCCGAATCTGGCCTTCCGAGGGGCCGGCCGACAGCCGCAGGTCTGAGGTCACGGGACCGCCCTTCTGCGCCAGTCCGGTCTGCTCGATCGCCGCGGCGTGGCGACCCTGTAGGTGCGACGCCATCTGGAGGATCGCTGAGACCGTGACAACGCCGGTACCGCCGACGCCGGTCATGCGGATCAGCACTTCGTCGGGGGCACGCGGCTCTGGCTCCGGGAGTGCTGCCGGCGGCTGCGGCAGCGTGCGCTGCCGATCTGGATCAGCCGTCACGAGCACGAACGAGGGGCAGTCTCCCGCGAGGCAGGTCATGTCCTGGTTGCACGAGCTCTGGTGGATGCGCGTCTTTCGCCCGAAGGGCGTCTGCACCGGTATCACCGACATGCAGCCGGACTTCTCGCCGCAGTCGCCGCACCCCTCGCAGACCCGCTCGTTGATCCACGCGTGCTCGGTGGCCGCCGGGAGCGTGCCGCGCTTGCGCATGCGGCGCTTCTCGGTCGCGCAGAGATCGTCGTGCAGGAGCACGGTCACACCCTCGACGGCGGCCAGTTCGCGCTGGACCTCTTGCAACGAGTCGCGGTCGCGGACCTCGGCAATCGGGTCGAGCGTCACGCCCTTGTAAGCGTCGGGCTCGGGCGTCGTTATGACGACCCGCTTGACGCCCTCCAGTGCCAGCTCGCGCACGAGCGCGGGGACCGTGAGGTTGCCGGGCGGCCGCTGCCCGCCGGTCATCGCGACGGCCCCGTTGTAGAGCAGGCGGTACGTGATGTTGACGTTCGCGGCCACCGCAGCGCGGATCGCGAGGGATCCTGAGTGGTGGAACGTGCCATCGCCGAGGTTCTGGATGAAGTGTGGCTCGGAGGTGAACGGCGCGAGGCCGATCCACTGCGCTCCCTCGCCGCCCATCTGCGGCATCCCGAGCAGCTGGCCCCGTCGCTGCGGCTCCTCGAGGGCGATCATCGTGTGGCAGCCGATGCCGGCGCCGACGAGCTGGTCCGCGCTTGCGCGGGTCGACACGTTGTGCGGGCAGCCCGAGCAGAATGTCGGGACGCGGCGGGCCTCCGCGGCTTCGGGCAGGGGCAACGTCCGGCGGCCCCGTGGACGCTCGGGCAGCGCCTCGGCCGGCAGGACGCGGAGGAGCGCGGACGCGACGTCGTCGGCGCCGACGGCCCCACGCACAGGCAGAAGCGGCTGCCCGTCGGCGTCGCGCTCACCGAGGATGCGCGGCTGCTCACGCTGACCGTAGAGCGCCTCCTTGAGCTGGGACTCGATGAAGGGCAGCTTGTCCTCGATCACGATCACCGTCTCCACGCCGGTGGTCAGCTCGCGCACCCGCGACGGCTCGAGCGGCCACGGCATCGCGAGACGTACGAGCCGCAGTCCCATCTGCTCCCAGGCACGTTCGTCGAGTCCGAGGTCATCGAGCGCACGTAGCAGCGACTGGTAGCCGAGTCCGCCTGCGAGAGCAGCCACGCGTGGCCGCGAGGGCTCGAACGCGATCCGGTTAAGGTCGGCGGCGCGCGCGTATTCGTGCACGCGCGGGAGACGAACCGTGAAGAGGTCCTGCTCGGCGTCGAGGTTCGTCGGCGGCAGCAGCACCGTCGGTGGCGCCGCGGGCCGCGCCGCGAGCGTGGGGATGGCTTCGATGGCCTGGCCGGCCGTGACGGTGGCGCTTGCGTCGGCGAGGTCGGCGACGATCTTCAAGCCGGTCCAGAGCCCGGCGTACCGGGAGAGCTCGACGGCGTGGATGCCGAGCGCCATGACCTCCGCGAGAGACCCCGGCGAGAGCAGCGGCATCGTGAGGCTGCGACATGCCTGCTCGCAGGAGCTCGGAACTGTCGAGGACTTGCTCGTCGGGTCATCGCCAATCAGTGCCACCGCGCCACCGAGCGGCGCCGTGCCGCTCAGCGTGCTGTGGCGGATCGCGTCGGCGGCCCTGTCAAAGCCCGGGTTCTTGCCGAACCAGAAACCGGTCACGCCATCCTTGCGGCGGCCGCTCACCTGGCCGAGCAGCTGTGTCCCGCCGACCGCCGTGGCGGCGAGCTCCTCGTTGATGCCCGGGCGAAAGACGATTCCCGCAGGCTCGAGTAGGTGGTGCACACGCGAGAGCTCCGGTCGAGGCCGCCCAGCGGAGAGCCGGGGTAGCCGCTGACGAAGATCGCCGTGTCGAACCCGCGCCGATCGTCGAGCCGTCGAAGTTCGAGCATCAGGCGCACCAGCGCCTGGATGCCGTTTATGAGGATCGCGCCGGAGTCGGCCGTGTAACGGTCGTCGAGCGTGAGTTCCTGCCGATGGGGGCTCGCGTCGATCACGCCGCAACCGTCACGCGCTGGCCCGCTCCGGCAGGGGCGAGCCGCGCTCGCGCAAGCCCCTCGGCGATCTCGCGCGGCGGGCGGCCGGCACGCTCAGCGTCGCCGAGCAGCGACCGCACGCGATCACCGATCCGCTCGACCTCGGAGCGCAGCGTTTCTTCGCTGTAGCCGCAGCGGATCGCGTGAATGTGAATGACGCCGCCAGCGTTGGCCACGAAATCCGGGACGTAGGTGATCCCGCTGCGGTGAAGGAGTTCCGCGTCAAGCGGGGTCGCGAGGGTGTCGTTCGCCGCACCGGCGATGATCCTGCAACGCAGGGCGGGAATCGACTTCGCGTCCAAGACACGCGCGACGGCACACGGCGCGAGCACGTCGCAGGGCTCCGTCAGCGCCCGATCCACCGCAACGGTTCGGCCCCCGACGTCGGCCGCGACGTCCGCCGCCCGCTTTTCGTCGACGTCCGCCACGACGACCTGCGCACCCGCCGCGGCGAGGTCGCGAGCGAGCGCGGCGCCGACGTGACCAGCACCCTGGATCACGACGCGGACTCCCTCGAGGCCGCTGCGGCGATCGACGTGCTCAACTGCGGCGGTTATAGCCGCCGCCACTCCTACCGCCGTCCACGGCGACGGGTCGTCGCTCGAGCACGAGACGTCGGCGCCGGCCTCGGCGATCACGCCGAGGTCCTGCGGGCTGGTGCCCATATCGACGCCCGGCAGGTATGCGCCGCCCGTACGAGCTACAAATGCGCCGAAGCGGCGCATGAGCTCACACCGGTCGCCGACCGGGTCCGCCGCGATTATCACCGCCTTCGCGCCACCGAAGGGGAGTTCGGCGAAGGCATTCTTCAGAGTCATCGCGGCTGCAAGCCGCTGGCACTCCACGATCGCGTCGTTGGCGCTGGGGTAGTCGCGCATCCGGATGCCGCCAAGGCCGGGTCCGAGCTGCGTGTTGTTGATGGCGATGACGGCCCGCAGCCCAACGTCGTCATCCCGGCAGATCACGAGCTGCTCTGAGTTCCACAAGTCGGCCATCCTGCCCCCTCGCTCTTGGCGTTATGTCTCAAATGACACAAGCACATTCGAGGGACGACACGCAGTCAATATGATGTGATTCTGCGTGATGGGGCTTGATTCAAGCGCCAGACATGATTTGTGCGCATGATACAAGCGTCAAACGCTATATTCTGGCTGCGATGCCAGCCGACGTTCTTCTCGACGAGACCGACCACCGGATCCTCGAGCTGCTTCACGAGGACGGGCGGCGAACGGTCGCCGACATCGCATCGCGCGTCGGCCTGTCCCCCGCGCCCGTGAAGCGGCGGATAGACAGGCTCACCCGACTCGGCGTGATCAGGGGATACACGGTCGTGCTCGATCACGCGAAGATCGGCGCGACGATCGAGGCATTCACCGAGCTGCAGTTCGCCGGCGACGGGGATGTCGACGAGATCGTCGCGACGGTCGCCGCGCTGCCCGAGGTGCAGGACGTCTACACGCTCGCTGGTGACACCGACGCGATCGTTCGAACCCGAGTCGAGGACGTCGAGCACCTGAAGCGCGTCGTGAACGTGCTGCGGCGTAGCGGACGAATCACGGGGACGAGGACGCTGATCGTTCTCGACCGCTGGGCGCGGGACCCGGGGGCAGAATCGGGTCATCTCTGAACGGATGGCGCATGCGCCCACGTAATCGCTGGGCGAAGCAGAAGCGCGTTCCGACGCAATCACCCGCAGCGCCAGCGGCTACGGGGACGGCCGGGGCTAGCCGACGAGGGGAACCGCGGCCTCCGGCGTCGCAGCCTGGAAGCTGAGGCTCTCCTGCAGATACAGGCGCACGAGACTCTCGTCGTGCGAGTCGTAGCCGATTGAAAGGTCCTGACCGCAGTCGAGTAGAAAGTCACCGCCGCGCTGGCTCACAAGCACGGCGCCCTGGACGCCGGGAGCCCAGACGATCGGGCCGTCGATGATCTGGTGGAGGTGCTCGAGGACCGGATAGCCGCCGTGCTCGGCGGCTGCGGTCGCGCGTCGGTACTCCTGCTCGCCGAGCGCCAGCGCGTACGGGCCGGCGATTCCGCTTGCCAGCAGCACCTCGACGGCCGCCGCGACGGCGCCCGGATACTCCTCGCCCGCCTCGGCGAGCGTTGATCGGCTCATGCGGCGAGGCTTGCGTGATCCCCGTGATCGCGCCGTCCCAGCCATGGAACACCGCCACGTTCTCCGCGATCGCGATGCGCCTGGCGGCGCGGTCAAGTTCGTCGAGCGCGGCGTCGCTCGCGCCGCGGTCGGCGTCGCGCAGCTCATCGAGAGACACCGTGAAATCCGCTCGCGCCTCGACGAGCGGGAGCACGCGCCGCTGCAGCCCCGTCACGCCCTCGCCCGGAGCGGACGAGAGAGCGCTCGTGCGGCCGAGGTTGGTGGCCGAGTGCGTCCATCCGTGCGGACCGGCGAAGTCGACGAGCTTGCGCGCGGCGAGTGCCGGCGCGAGCCGCTGACGGGCCTCCTCGTCGAGCAGCTGCCAGCCGGCGTCGCTGATCGGCGCGTGAGAGCGGAGCAGGTGGTTCATTGGCGTTGTCCTCGGTCGAGCGCGAGCAGGCCCGTTCTGCGCCTGAGGTCGACGGTGGTCAGGTTGCGACAGCCTAATGCGATGTGGGCGCTCATTTCAGACTGCCGATACCCAGCGAGCCGTCCGCGGCGGCGGCGTCCGGCAGGTCTGCGTCGGTCTCGCTCGCCGGGGCCGGCTGAAGATCTTCGAGCAGCGCGACGCTGGGCACGAAGAAGAGGCTGCCCGTCCTCGCCGTTGAGAAGTCAAGGATGCGGTCGTAGTTGCCCGGCGGGCTGCCGACGAACATGTTCGTGAGCATCTGCTCGAGCACGTCCGGGGTCCGCGCGTAGCCGATGAAGTAGGTGCCGAACTCGCCTGCGCCTACGCGCCCGAACGGCATGTTGTAGCGAAGGATCTGGCGCTGCTCGCCATCGTCGTCGACGATCGTCGTCAGCGCGAGTGCGAGTTGGTCGGCTTGACGTCTTCCGCCATCTCGATGTCGTTCAGCTTCGTCCGCCCGACGACGCGCTCCTGCTCGCCCACCGTCAGCGCTTCCCAGCTCACGAGGTCGTGAACGTACCTTTGGACCAACACGTAGCTGCCGCCCGCGAACCGGGGATCCTCGTCGCCGATCAGTGCCGCGGCAGGCGCCGCCGCACCGACGGGGTTCTCGGTGCCGTCGACGAATCCGAGCAGGTCTCGCTCGTCGAACGACTTGAAGCCGTGGACCTCGTCGACGACCTGGCGACCGGACGCAGACGTTCGACGAGCCGCTGCGCGAGCTCGAAACATAGGTCCGCGCGCCGCGCGCGGATGTGGAGCAAGCAGGTCGCCGGGCGTGGCGACGGCGGTGTGGCGTGCGCCAGCGATCTCGGCGAACGGATGCAGGCCGGCCGGGCGGGGGTCGCCGGCGAGCCGGTCCCAAAGGTCCGAGCCGACGCCCACAACGCAGCCCAGGCCGCCGTCGGGGATGCGGAAGGACGACCGAGCGGATAAGGCCGCCGACGTCGCCGAGCAGCTCGCGCACCCGCTCCTCCCCGCCGTCGTCGACGACGAGCACGAGGAAGATCGCTGCCTCGCTGGGCGCCACCAGAATCGCCTGTGGCTCATCCGTCTGCTGCCACTGCTCTCGAGCCTCCTCAGGTATGTGCCGCGAGATCGTGGCACATGCGGGCCTCTCGGGGCTAGTTCGACGACTAGGCTCGGACCGCAGGTCGACGGCGGGGAACGGTCCGCGCCGGCTCTGAGAACTCTGTGTCGCCGTCGGGACTCGCGAGCTGTCGCTCGAGCTCCGTAAAAGCGTCGATGAGCTCGACGGCTTCGAACGCGCGATTTCGTCGTCCGACCGTGATCTGCGCGAGGACGCCAGCGCCGACGAGGCGATGGATCGCTTCGTTAGCAGCCTGCTCGCTTCGGTCTATCAGCGCCGCGGCGCTTTGGACCGTGAGTATGGGCGACCCGGGCAACGCGTTGACGAGTAGGTCCGCCGCTGAGCCGGCGCGAATTCGCCCAGCGCGTGCGCGCCACGTCTGCTGGAGATCGCGGACCCGCCGCTCGTAGACTTGGGAGTCATCAACCGCGCGACGCGTCGCCGTCGCAAAAAGAGCAATCCAGCGGTTCATGCCGTCGTGCGCCGCACGACTATCTGGGGATCCGCGATAGCGAGTCGCCGTCAATGCCTCGATGTAGTCCGTCGACCACGTCGCGAGCACAAGCGATATTGGGGCGAGGACCCGGGAGGCGAGTCCGCGCCGGCCCAAGATGACGTGGATCAGGGTTCGGCCGGTTCGCCCGTTGCCGTCGAC
The DNA here is from genome assembly GCA_963764325.1 of uncultured Solirubrobacterales bacterium. GTDB lineage: Bacteria > Actinomycetota > Thermoleophilia > Solirubrobacterales > Solirubrobacteraceae > Palsa-744. The sequence goes on from CAVXSE010000007.1 coordinate 227,653, forward strand.
GAATGGGTGGATTGTCTCGAACTGCGAATGGGCGATCGCTGCTTGGGCAACGGCGGGGAGATCATCTGCGTTGCAGAATGCGCAGAGATCGTCGAGAAGATTCGCGACGCGCTCGGGAGGTGGCGGAATGAACGCCGCAGAGCATGGGTTGTATTCGCTTCCACCGATCCAGTTTTGCTCGCTCCGGACGGTGCCGCCATGGGCCTCGAGGCGAGTCCCAGCAACAAGTCGGCGATGGATCGCCAAGACGTCCGGCGTGCGGATCTCCTTCGCCGCGGTCAGGTTGTCGATCGCCCAGGCCATCGCCTCGATGTTGTTAAGGACCTCGATGGCCGTGACGTCGCTCGGGTCGTCCCCGATCCGTCGCGCTTGCTGTGCTCGCAGCAGCCGACGGCCTCCGACCTCCAGACCCTCAATCTTCGATGACGCTACGGCCTCGGCTCGAAGCAACAGTCGGGCAAGCGCCTCGGAGTCGGACAACGTGCGCGCCTCGAGGTTGAGGCGAGCGACTGCAGCTTCAGCATCGGCGACGTCCGCCGCAGTCGAGCCGTCGAGTGTGATCGCGCGGCCGACTAGGGGATCCGGGACGTAGGCCTCGTAGTCACACCCTTGGCGATCGCGACGCGGCAGGCCCGAGGCCTCCGTTGGGGTCCACTTACGTCGTAGCGACTTCGCCATGTACTCAAGGATAGCCGCTAACCTTGAGTATGAGGCGAGCCTGGTCAAGCTTGCTACACGGGCTTGACTACCGGTGGAGCTTGGCCACGCTTCCGCGGTCGAGCGGCGAGCTCGCGGAGCGCTTCAGTAGTAAAGCCAGTGCTCCCCATCGGGACGGCGAGATTTGAACTCGCGACCCCCTGCTCCCAAAGCAGGGGCTTTTTCATCGAGCTTCGGTCGGATAAGGCTTGTTGAAGCCCCTTGGGGCGGTCAAATCGAGCTGCGCGGAGTTAGCTTGTTACTCATTCTGTTACTCGCCCTGCTAGCTTCCGGGGCCGATGAGCAACGGCTCCGTCGTCTACGTAGAGCGCAAGACCGACATCGTCGCCTTCGGCATGTGGCGCGACAGCTCGCGGAGGCTCGTGAAACGCGTCCTCGGCCCAGCTTGGGTCACACGCAAGGGCGACTCGTTTGTCCGTCGGGGCGGGTCGGCGCCTCCTGGCTATCTGACGCCCAAGGATGCCCATGTCCGGCTCGACGGCCTGATCCGAGAGCGCGAGGCGACGCTCCCCACGCGCGCGGCCCGCAAGGGCACCACGTTCCGCGACGCGGCCCAAGCCTGGCTGAAGTACGGCAAGTACGACGCTCCCCGCAAATGGTCCGCCAGCACCGTCCAGGATCGCCGGTGGACGCTCGGCGAGACCGCGCACATCATGCCCACGTTCGGCGACAAGGCGCTGACTGATGTAACTAGGGCTTCTGTCGAAAAGTGGTGGCGAAGTTTGCATGCTCCGCCGCGGCCGCTGTCGGACCGCAACGCGAACAAGCAGCTGACCGAGTTGCGGGCGCTCTTCAATTGGGCGGGCAAGCAGTACGGACTGGCGGCGAACCCGACCGACGGAATCGCCAAGCATCCCGAACAGACGTCGGCGGCTGTTGACTTCTACTCCCCTGTCGAGGTCGAGATCCTGATCGCCGCCGCCGCCACGGCAGACGACGCGTTGGCGTTCCGTCTCGCCGCCTATGCCGGCCTGCGGAGGGGCGAGGTGCTGTCGCTGCGCTGGAGCAACATCGATGTCGATCGCGCCCTCATCCTCGTCAACGAGAGCATCAGCGGCGGCGAAGACAGTCCACCGAAGTGGGGCTCCGGTCGCACGGTGCCTCTCGCGCCTCAGCTCGCTCAGGCGCTGCAGGGGAGTCGACTATCTGCGTCCGACGGCGACCTGGTGATTGCGGACGCTCTCGGACGCAAGCTTGACGGCCGAAACCTCACTCGACGCTGCCATGAGGCCCAAGAACGCGCGGGGTTGCGTCGGCTGCGGTTTCATGACCTCCGGCACACATTCGGCACGCTCGCGATCGACGGCGGAGCCACCCTTGTCCAAGTAAGGGAGTGGCTCGGACACCGCGACATCAGAACGACCGAACGGTATCTCCACACCAAGAGTCGAACTTCGGACGCCGAACTGCTCGGACAGGCCTTTGCGACGCACTAAATCGGCGGCCTGCCGCGGTTACAGCCGTTCGGTTCGCTGGCGGGCTTGCCGATGAACTTGCTTGTGGCGAGCGGTGAATCTGAGTCGGGCAGCGGCGTGCCCGGGCGCAGTGCAAGACGCGAGGCCAAACGCTTGCGCGAGCGTCGACTGCGGGTCGCCGGAGAACGCTCGGGGCTTGTCCGGATCTTCTTCGGCGTTTCCGCCGCGGAGAAGCGACTTGTCGCCATGGAGCGCGACTGGGTGACCGGCGCCCGCGGCGAGGAGATGCTCGCGGAACATCTCGCGCGAAAGTGTCCAGGCACGGCGCTCTTGCACGACAGACGGATGCCGTCGAGTCGCGCGAACATCGACCACATCGCGGTCGCTCCGTCCGGGGTGTACGTGATCGATGCGAAGCGCTACAAGTGGAAGATCGAAGTTCGCAAACCGCTGTTCGGCGACGCGAAGCTTGTGATCGCCGGCCGAGACCGAACGGAGCTGATCCACGGCCTTCAGAAGCAGGTTGGCGTAGTCAAGACCGACATCGCCGCTAGCGGGCGCGGTCTATAACCATCGACGACCACACGGCTCTCTCGGCCACAAGCCGCCCATCGCTCGCCTCAACGAGCTGAACAACCTATCTAGGTCCTATATCTGGAGCACTGGACAAGTTCGCATCTCCTGCCCCCCGGTGCGCAGCCGAGTACACTTATGCGTCGGCGTCCGCCGCGCGAGCCACCGTTACCGTTAATAGGATCCACGATGTTCGTCGCGTGACGCCTCGCCACCACAGCCATGACGAATACCTCGGCCGACACTCGCCAACGGCAACGTAACCGCCAGGCACCTCGAAGGTGGCCACGGCGCTGCTCGCCAGGTCGAGGGTCAGCTTCAGCGTGTGCTGACCCTGAGCAAGCGGGAAACGCAGCTCTTGCCCTCGCCGAATCAGACCAATATCTTTGTCGTCGAGCTTAATGTGATAAGCGCGAAGGCGATCGGTCCAACGCACATCGGCTCTGCGGAGGACCAGCGCTGCTGCCTCGTCGCCTCCGGACGTCCCTGCCGAGTTAGTATCAATCATCGTATCTATGGTGCCCCTTCCGACGGATTTCCGGATTCACCGGGAGCTCCGCCGCCCCAACGCCGCCAATGGCGCAGGCAGCTACGCCGGCATACGGGCCCGCAACGGCGGTGACAGTCGCACCGCTAGCGGCACATCCCGCGACGACGGCGAATGCTTTTTCTGCAGAGTCTTGAAAGAAATTACCCAACCCTTCGTGCACTTCTCGCGATATTTCCTTTCGTTCTTCTTCGTCTTCGCGTTCGACCTGCCGGTTAAGACATTCCAGTTCGCGCAGTTCGCGTTCGTGCTGTGCTTGGCTCTCTTTGTGTGAACGGGTCGGGGTCGGCGGAGCGACCTCCGGCGTCGTGCGCCCATCGATCATCAGTCCCGTCGGGTCCTCGCTGTTTACGGGGTTGTCGGCGGCATAGCCGTACGGAGTTCGCGTCGTTGCGACGAGGGGGTCAACGCTTAGAAAGTCCGCCGTGCCCGGAGCATACTCCCGCGCCCGGAGGTAAATCATGCCGACGTCTGGGGTCATGTATTGGCCGTCGAATCCGAGAGCTGTCGTGCTTGAGCCTGTATGTTCGATGACGTTGCCGTAAGCTTCAAACGACGTAGCGCCGGTGACGGTCCCGCTACTACCTGTCAGAAGTCGTATCGATCCTCCTGCATCGTGGTGCAGGTAGGTTGGAACGCCGGCGCTCGAGATCTGCTCGAATCCGTAGCCTCCGGGACCGTAGAGGTAGCTGCTCGCGCCTGCGGCGAGAAGGACCGGGAGTTCTTCGCTTGTGTCCCAGTCCAGGTAGCTCGTCGTGCCGTAGATCGTTTCCGACGTTCGTAGCGCTTCGCCGTTGTACGAATACGAGTCTTCGATTCTTGGTGTTGCGCCTTCTTCTGGGCGTTCGATGGCGGTCAGGTTGCTGGCTTGGTCGTAGGCGTAGGTGGTGGCGGGCCCGCTCGTCGGGGTGACTTTGGTGCGTTGTCCGACTTCGTCGTAAATGTAGTTAGCGGTGCTGGTTTTTTCGAGCTCGTCGGCTTTGTTGTAGTTGTAGGTGTCTTTCGGCGATGCCGGTCGGATTGTTCGCTGCGTCGTATTCGTAGTTGGTCGAGCCGGCGCCTTTGGTGAGGCGGTCGTTTTCGTCGTAGGTGTAGGCCGGTTTCGCTTCGCCGGGGAGCCCTTTGGGGTTGCTTTCGTGATTGCGTCGTCTTCGTTGCGGGTGTAGGCGATCGAGGCGAGCGTTTCGCTGCGCTTGGCCATTTTGGGTTCGCTCATGGCGTCGGCGTCGTTGTAGGCGTAGGTGTCTTCGTCGCTGTGGCGGCGGGAAGGTGGTGGTGGCGGGGTCTGAGTCGGGGTTGTAGGCGAAGCTGGTGGTGTGTTCGAGCCAGTCAATGACTGTCTTCAGGCGGCCGTCGTTGTCGTAGGTGCGGGTGATCGCTTTGCCGTTGGGTAGGTGATCTTGGTCGGCTCGTTGGCAAGGTTGTATTCGTATTCGACGGTGTCGCCGTGGCCGTCTTGGTTTCGGTCAGCCGGTCTAGCTGGTCGTATTCGTAGCTCGTGGTGCCGGTCCCGTCTTCCGTCTTCGTGCGGCTCGCCGTCTTCGTTGTATTCGTATTTCACGGTCGGTGTTTTGCCGTCGGAGTACGAGTTCGACGAGGCGGTTGGCGGGATCGTATTTGTAGGTGGTGGCTGCGTTTCTCGGCGTCGGTCAGCTTCGTGAGGTTCCCTGCGGCGTCGTATTCCTTGGTCGTCTTGTTGGCTGAGTGGGTTGGCAACTTCGGTGACCTCGCCGAGGAGCGTTGCGTTTGTATTTAGTGGTCTGTTTATTGCCGTCGGTCTGGCTGGTCACCTGGCCGAGCGCGTCGTATTCGGTTTCGGTGGTGTCGCCGTTCGGTTGTTCGTTCTTGGTCGGTCGTCGTCGGCGTTGTAGGTGTAGGTCGTCGTGTGGCCTGTCGGGCTCGTTTCTTTTTCCAGGTTGCCGTCGGCGTTCGTAGGTGTATTTCGTCGTCTGCCCGAGCGGGTCAGTGATCTTGACCGGCCGGCCTTGAGCGTCGCGTTCGATCGTCGTCTTGAAGTTGGCTTCTGTCGCGCCCGCATCGACGTGGCCGCGTGGGCTGACGGTCGAGGTCCCTTGGGAGTCTTCGTTGTAGCCCCAGGTCTGCTTGTTGCCTTCTGGGTCCGTTTCGCCGGTGCGGTCGCCGTAGCTGTCGTATTCGTATTTCCATCCGTGTCGAGCGGGACTGGTCATGCTTTCCAGCTCGCCGTCTGCGTGCGTATTTGTATTTCGTGGCCTGCGTTTTGCCTTCGGGGCGGGCGTTCGAGACCTTATGGGTTGCCGTCGCTATCGCGTTCGATCGTGGTCTTCTCCCCGCTCGGGGGTCGTGATCTCCGAACAGTCGTGTGTCGAGTCGTATTTCCATTTCGTTTCATCACCGTCCGGATCACGCATGCTCGACCGGTCGATTTCCGATTCGTAGGTGCATATTAGGTTGTGTGACCATTACCGTCCGTACGCGTGCGGAAGCTCGCCGGCGCTGTTATACGTCGAATGTTCCTGGTAGTCCGGCGCCGGTGCCGAAGCCGCGGGTGATCGGCGGGCTCGAGTCCATTGCTGGTCCAAGCGCTGCGACTCGTGACAGCTCCGGTAGCAACGTTCGTGGTCTTCGTCGCGCCCGTGCTGTATTCGAAGGTCGTAGTGACGCCGTCATTGGGTCTATGACTGTTCGTGTCCTGATGGGATGCCGTTGTATCTCGATGGTCGGTTTTGCCGCCCGTGCCATCGGTCATTGTCGGTCAGCTGGTGCGCTTCGCTGTCATCTGAACTGCCAGCTCGGCGCTGGTTTCGCCAGGCTATGTGACGCGTCGTCAAGCTTTCGCGCCTTCGTACGTGTATTTGACGACGTGTGATTCATCGGGTCTTCAGCGCTTTCTACGAGGCCTTCTCCGAGTTGTAGGCGAGCTCGAGTCTTCCGTCCAGCGGGGTCGAATCATCGATTCCGAGCTCGCCGGCTGCCAGATATGTAGGCAAGCGTCGTCTCGTTGCCGTTTCGATCGGTGATGCTTCTCCAGCCGAACCGTGGCGCTGAGAACGTGAAATCGGTCTGGTCCGGGCTGTAAGTTTGTAGCCCATATTATTAAGTGCCGCTGAGCGATATCTTGCGGCTCGAGGACGGGCGCGGTAAACGATTCAGCCCAGGTTTCCGTGAAAGGGATGGTGGCTGCCATTCGGCGGTGAACCAGCATCGCGCGGTGGCTGTTCGTTTTTCGAAGGTCAGGTGTTCACTGAAGGAGCTCGTCCAGCCGTAGCCGAACGCGCCTTTTGCGCCAGCCGCCGCTGCCTCTGCGTTGTACGTTCTTGTCAGGTTGAGACCGACACCGCGTCCGCCCACCTGCAAGTCGGTGTTGGGTTTCGTACTCGTTGCCTGTAGCGCACGAGACGGGTTTGGATGTCGCCGAGCAGTGGGTCTGGCCGAATTCAGTTTCGTTGCCGTACTCCGAGCTTGGTGATATTTTCGATCCAATGCGTGAATTTCATGCCGGATCCTTCGTTGACCTGACCGTAGTTGTAGAAGGCTGTTTCGATCCCGGGCTTTGGCGTTCCGCTGCCGCTACTTCGCTCGAAGGTGCCGTAGTTCGCTAGCCCAAGGCTTTCGTTTTTGCTTCCAACGCCCAATCTGCCCGACGCTTCGTAATTGTCGGTT